>CAWAAT010000001.1:0-1403234 GCA_963780175.1 uncultured Actinomycetota bacterium
GATCGTGGCCGGCGACATCGCCCGCACCTCGGCCAGCACATCCTCGGTGATCCGGTCGGCGACTTTGCCGAGCTCACGGAACCGGACCAGCCGTTCCAGGGTGTCGTCCATGACCGGGGCGAGGTATTTCCCGCACGGCTCACCGTCCAGCGTCCACACCTGTTCCAGGACCTTCAACGCGTCGTAGGAGTACTTCCGCTGCCGCGGTTTCCGTTTGACCTGACCAGCGGGCCCTTTCCGGTTGGCGGCTTGGCGGATCGCGCGGCGGGCGTTCACCCGCGACCAGCCGGTCGCTGCGCACAACTCGTCCAACATCACCCCCTTGGCCTTCTTGCCTGCCCGCTGGTACTCCCGCGCATAGGCCTTGGTCAGATCCCGCCTGGTCGCCATCGACAACTCCCTCACGAACGTGAGCGAACCGGAGCGCCCCCCTCCCACCGCCGCGACACGCACCCGCGTTTCGCGATCATCCAGATTTGAGGCAAGCGCTCCCGTTCGCGATCATCTTTCGTGAGTCAAGTCGTCGGTTTGACCGGTTGGGCGCCCGGACGTAACATAGATCTTCGGTGCGTCCCCGGCTGGCAGATCACGTCGGTCAGGGCACCGTGGGCGTTGGGTGCAGTGGCCAGTCAACAGATGGCAGGTCGTGGCGCCGGAACATCAAACGAACGATGGTTCTATCCCTGTGTTGATGGGGATGGTTGAGCGAGAGTGGGTCAGGCGTGTACGCGATCGTGCGCAGTGGCGGCCGCCAGCACAAGGTGGCCGTGGGTGATGTCGTCGAGATCGATCGGATCAGCGACAAGGTCGGCAGCAGCATTCCCCTGCAACCCCTCATGCTGGTCGACGGCGATGACATTACCACCGCCCAGGACAAGCTGGACAAGGTTTCGGTCACCGCCGAGGTTCTCGGCGAGACCAAGGGTCCCAAGATCAGGATCCTCAAGTTCAAGAACAAGACCGGATACAGGAAGCGCCAGGGGCACCGTCAGAAGTACACCCAGGTCAAGGTCACCGGAATCGAAGGCTGAGGCAGACAGATGGCACACAAGAAAGGCGCGTCCAGTTCGCGCAACGGTCGTGACTCCAACGCCCAACGGCTCGGCGTCAAGCGTTTCGGTGGCCAGGAGGTCAACGCCGGCGAGATCCTCGTCCGCCAGCGCGGCACTCACTTCCATCCGGGCGAGGGTGTCGGTCGCGGAGGCGACGACACTCTCTTCGCTCTGATCGCAGGCAAGGTGCAGTTCGGCACCCGTCGCGGGCGCCGGGTGGTCAACATCGAACCCAGTCAGGTCTGAGCACCGCAGACCACTCGGGTCTGAGCACCGCAGACTTACGGAGAGGGACGCCGTTTCGGCGTCCCTCTCCGTGTGCTCGGGCTCAGAAGGTCGAGGTGTCAATCACGTAGCGGTATCGGACCTGGGAGTTGACCACTCGGTCGTAGGCCGCAGTGATGTCCTCGCCGGTGATGATCTCGACCTGCGGCACCACCCCATGTTCGGCGCAGAAGTTCAGCATCTCCTGGGTCTCGGCGATGCCGCCGATCTGGGAGCCTGCCAGCACCTTGTTCCCGCCTGTGAGGCTCGACAGCCGAATGGAGCTGGCGTGCTCGGGCAGACCGACGTCCACGAGTACACCGCCCGGCTTGAGGAGTCGCAGCAGCGCGTCCAGATCGGTGACAGAGGCGACGGTCGAGACGATCAGGTCGAGGGTGCCACGCAGTGGCTTCAACGAGGCGGGGTCATTCATCGCGAAGTAGTGGGTCGCGCCGAACCGCAGGCCGTCGTCCTTCTTGGACATGGTCTGGCTGATCACGCTGACCTCTGCACCCATCTTCGAGGCGATTTGCACGCCGACGTGTCCCAGCCCGCCCATGCCGGCGATGGCGACCTTCTTGCCTGGGCCGGCACCCCAACGCTTGAGCGGTGAGTACAGGGTGATGCCGGCACACAGCAGGGGAGCGACCTTGTCGAAGGGGATCTCGTCCGGGATGGTGCACGCGTAGTCCTGCTCCACCGTGATGCCCTGCGAGTAGCCACCCGCGGTCGGTAGGCCGTCACGTCCGATGGAGTTGTACGTCCACACCGTGGGCCTCTCAGAGCTGAGGCAGAACTGTTCGGAACCGGCCTGGCACTGTTCACACTGGCCGCAGGAGTCGACGAAACAGCCAACACCGACCTTGTCGCCGAGCTGGAACTTGGTGACAAGGTCGCCCACCTGCGTGACCACTCCGGCGAGTTCATGACCGGGAACCAGCGGGTACAAGGCCTTGCCCCACTCGCCGCGGGCAGTGTGGATGTCGGAGTGACAGATACCTGCGTACTTCACCTCGAAGTAGACCTCGGTCGGCCCAGGATCACGGCGCGTGATGGTGGTGCGATGGAACTGGCAGTGTTCGTCATCTGTGGCGTAGGCGAGGACCTCAGGCATATCGGCTCCTTCTGTTCCAGTGGTTGGTGTGACTCTATCGGCGTGCGACCGTGGTCACCGGGCCAGTCGCCAAGCCAGGTAGAACCCGCCCAGCGCGATGACCAGCCGGCTGGCACGCTCAGGTATGTAGCGCTGAACCACCGGTCCGGCGTTGCCGCCGATGAGGTTGCCGACAAACATCAGGGCGGCAGCCAGCAGGTCGAACGGAGCGAATGCGATGAAGATGATCGAGGCGGTCAGATTGGACACACTCAGCAGGATCGTCTTCATCAGTACCGCGCGCGGCCACTCATACTGCGTGAGAATCAGGACGACAGCGAGGTACACCACACCGGCCCCGGCCCCGAAATATCCGCCGTAGACACAGATGGTGAACAGCACGACCAGATAGAGGGGCCAGCGCTCGGTCGAACCGCCGAGCCGTTTGATGCGTGGGCTGACCAGCAGCATCACGGCCGCAAAAGCGATCAGCCAGGGGACCACGGCGGCGAAGACCTCCTCGCCACTGAGCAGCAGCAGCGTCGCACCGAGCCCACCTCCGCCGGAGCTGACAGCGAACTGCTGCCAGGCCTGCTTCCGACCGGAGGCCATCACCAGATGCCCCGCTCGTAGTGCGGCACCCGATCCGGCGCCCACCAGCCCAAGGGTGTTTGTGACGTTGGCGGCCAACGGCGGAAGTCCGACGGCGAGCAAGGCGGGATAGCTGATCAGGGACGCGAGTCCGGCCAGATAGCCGACCAGTCCTGAGGCGATGCCGGCTGCGAGCAGCAGCGCCACGTTGGCGATCGTGATGTCCATCTGCCTCCTCGGCGGGGAGCGCCGGTCGCGAGAGTCTGCGACGTGGCCCTCCGCGGAGGATATCTCACGTTCGGTGAAAGCTACCGGGGCACGCTGCCGGGAGCACCCGTCAGGAGTGGACGCAGTACCCCGGTAGACTGGTGGAGTGCGTCCAAAGGACGCCACCGAGCGCTTGTTCCAGCGCCTGCCCGCAACCTTGGAGTTCACCAGATGGCCATACCCTCATTCGTCGACCGGGCCCGACTCACGGTGAGTGCCGGCAACGGTGGGCATGGCTGCGCGTCCATCCACCGCGAGAAATTCAAGCCGCTGGGCGGCCCGGACGGCGGCAACGGTGGTGACGGCGGGTCGGTGATCCTGCGGGTCGATCCCGGGTTGACCACGCTGGTCGACTACCACCGCCAGTCCCAGCGCAAGGCAGCCAACGGACAACCCGGCATGGGCGACTACCGAAACGGGGCCCGAGGGGAAGACATCATCCTGCCGGTGCCGCCGGGTACCGTCGTGACCGACGAGAGCACCGGCGAGGTGCTTGCCGATCTCGGTGAGGTCGACGAGGTTGTCGTGGCACTGGGCGGCAAGGGTGGGCTCGGCAACTCCGCGCTGGCGTCGGCCGCCCGCAAGGCGCCCGGATTCGCCCTGCTCGGTGAGGAGGGCGACCAAAGAGTTGTCCTGCTCGAGCTGAAGGTCATGGCGGACGTCGGGCTGGTGGGCTTCCCGAGCGCCGGCAAATCGAGCCTGATCGCCGCCATTTCGGCCGCCAAACCCAAGATCGCCGACTACCCTTTCACCACCTTGGTGCCCAATCTCGGGGTCGTCGTAGCCGGCGAGACGACATTCACCGTTGCCGATGTGCCCGGCCTGATCGAGGGGGCCAGTGAGGGACGCGGGCTGGGATTCGACTTCCTGCGACACATCGAGCGGTGCCAGGCCATCGTGCACGTCATCGACTGCGCGACCTGGGAGACCGGGCGCGAACCGGTGGGCGACCTGGACATCATCGAGAAGGAGTTGGCCAACCATGGTGGGCTGGAGGACCGACCCAGACTGGTGGCACTGAACAAGATCGACGTGCCTGACGGTCGAGAGCTGGCCGAGATCGTCCGACCAGATCTCGAGGCGCGTGGCTTGCAGGTGTTCCCGATTTCAACCAAGACTGGTGAAGGGATCACGGCCCTGACGTTCGCCATGGCCGACATCGTGCGGGAGCGGAGGGCGCTGAACACCGGCGTCGTCGCTCGGCGCATCGTCATCCGTCCTGAGCCGCTGAGCGCGAGGGAGGAGTTCACGATCAAGCGGCAGGGCGACGGTGAGGGCGGTCAGGTCTGGCGGGTGAAGGGTGCCAAGCCCGAGCGCTGGGTGCGTCAGACGGACTTCGCCAACGCAGAGGCGGTGGGCTACTTGGCCGATCGGCTGAACCGCATCGGCATCGAGGCGAAGCTGGTCGAACTCGGTGCCCAACCTGGTGACGCGGTGGCCATCGGAGCGGGGGAGCACCCCGTTGTCTTCGACTTCGCCCCTCAGATGGAGAGCGGTGCCGAGTTGCTGTCTCGGCGCGGGGAGGATGCGCGCCTTGACGAGCCACGTCCCGCGGTGCAACGACGTCGTGAGCGGGATGCCGAGTATCACGCGTCCCGCGACGAGTTGCTGGGCAACGATCGCGACGCCCACTGGCGCGAGGTGCATCGGCGGTCACTGGCAGAATCGTTGTCCAGTGACTTTGACGAGGAAGTCGAGTGAGCGATGAGCCCCGATTTTGATGGCGCCCTGACCGAGGAAGAGGTCAGGAGCGAGGTGGCAGAGGGACGACGGCTGGTCGTCAAGGTCGGCTCATCGTCTTTGAGCAGTACCAGTGAGGGCATCAACGATGAACGGGTGGCGGCCCTCGTGGACACCCTGGCCACCGCGCACGACGAGGGCCGCGACATCGTGCTCATCAGCTCAGGGGCGATCGCGGCCGGACTGTCCCCGCTCGGGCTACGGCGCCGACCGCGCGACCTGGCGCACCAGCAGGCCGCGGCAGCGGTGGGCCAGGGGTTGCTCGTGCAGCGATACACCCAATTGTTCCTCGACCGTGGAATCCTGGTGGGCCAGGTGCTGCTCACCGTGGAGGATGTCACCCGCCAGTCCACCTACTCCAACGCCCTGCGAACACTCGGGACGCTGCTGCGGATGGGTGTGGTGCCGGTCATCAACGAGAACGACGCGGTGGCCACCCACGAGATCCGGTTCGGTGACAACGACAGGTTGGCCGCCCTGGTGGCCCAGTTGGTCCGGGCGGATGCGCTCGTCCTGCTGTCGGACGTGGACAGCCTGTACACCGCTCACCCCGACGAACCGGATTCCGAGCCCATCACCTTCGTTCCGGACGTGGAGGCGCTGCAGGTTGACACCCATCGGGTGGGTTCGGCCGTCGGCAGCGGGGGCATGACGACCAAACTGCAGGCCGCTCAGATCGCCACCAGTGCAGGCATCCCCGTCGTCCTGGCCCAGGCCTCCGCCTTTTCCGACGTGCTCGCGGGCAAGCAGGTCGGCACCACCTTCTCGCCCATCGACCGACGGCGGCCACGACGGCTGCTGTGGCTGGCCCACGCATCGGTGGCTCGCGGTCAACTCCACATCGACGCGGGAGCCGTACGCGCCGTCACCCAGAACAACGCCTCCCTGTTGGCTGCCGGCGTCACCCGAGTGGAGGGGGACTTCGTGGCAGGCGAGCCTGTCGACCTGGTGGGCCCGGGTGGGCGCGCCATCGCGCGCGGTCTGGTCAATTTCGACAGCGCCGATCTACCACGCATGCTGGGTCGCAACTCCCATGATCTGGCCGTTGAACTGGGCGTTCAGTACGAGCGGGAGGTCGTCCACAAGGATGCGCTGATCGTCCTCAGCCATGGCGGTGGCCTGTCATAGTCGCCACCCGAACCGGTGGGGTTCTTGGGTGAGCGCGCGTCCGGCGATTAGTGTTGGCCCATGACCGACGTCGCTGGACTCGCCCGGGCCGCTCGCATCGCCGCACGGCAGCTTGCCGTGCTGGATCGAGCGCACAAGGATGCGGCATTGACAGCGATGGCTGACGCGCTGGCCGCGTCCTCGGTTGAGGTACTGGCCGCCAACGCCTCAGACGTCGAGCGTGCGCGTCAGGCGGGCACCCCTGAGGCGCTCATCGACCGGTTGAGTCTGAACCAGTCGCGGATAGACGGCATGGTCAGCGGGCTGCGCTCTCTGGCGAGCCTGCCTGACCCGATCGGCGAGGTGGTGCGCGGCTGGCAGCTGGCCAACGGCGTGCACATCGATCAGGTGCGTGTGCCGCTGGGGGTGATCGGCATCATCTACGAGGCGCGCCCCAATGTGACTGCAGACGCCGCTGGGATCTGCCTGAAATCGGGCAACGCCAGTCTGCTGCGAGGCAGTTCGAGCGCGGTCGACTCGAACCGGGCGATCGTCACCGCACTGCGCACCGGGCTCGTGTCGGCCGGTCTGCCCGAGGCTGCTGTCAGTCTGGTTGAAGGGGGCCACGAGACCACCACCGAGATGATGCAGGCTCGCGGACTGATCGACGTCCTGATCCCGCGTGGCGGAGCGGGGCTGATCAATGCGGTGGTCACCGGATCCCAGGTGCCGGTGATCGAGACCGGCACGGGCAACTGTCATCTCTTCGTGGATGAGGCCGCCGACCAGCAGATGGCGCTTGCCATCATCCTGAATGCCAAGACCCAACGCCCCAGCGTCTGCAACGCCTTGGAGACGCTGCTGGTGCATCGTCAGGTTGCCGAGGTATTCCTGCCGCAGGTCGTCGACATGCTCGGTGCGGCCGGAGTAACCCTGCACGGGGATCCGGCTTCCCGCCTGATCGATGCCCGGATCGTGCCGGCCACCGACGACGAGTACGATGCCGAGTACCTTTCGCTGGATCTTGCCGTCAAGGTGGTTCCCGATCTGGATGCCGCACTTGACCACATCCGCGACCACACCACCGGTCACTCGGAGACGATCATCACCAACGACGTCAGGGCCCAGCGGCGCTTCGTCAACGAGGTGGATGCAGCCGCGGTGCTGGTGAATGCCTCCAGCCGTTTCGTTGACGGCGGGGAGTTCGGGTTCGGGGCAGAGATCGGAATCTCCACCCAGAAGACCCATGCCCGAGGCCCGATGGCCCTGCCGGAGATGACCTCGACCAAGTACGTGGTGACCGGCGCAGGGCAGGTCCGGTCATGAACCAGGGGACGCCGGCAGTTCCGTCCCACGGGAGCGTCTCGTTCAACCTGGGTCTGGCCAGGGTTCGGGACAGCAAACGGCGGTACCGCCTGGGAGTCATGGGCGGTACGTTCGACCCCATCCATCACGGCCATCTGGTCGCGGCCAGCGAGGTTGCAGCCAGATTCCGACTGGACGAGGTGGTCTTCGTCCCCACGGGCACGCCGTGGCAGAAGTCCGGGCGGCGGGTGAGTGGCCGTGAGGACCGCTACCTGATGACCGTGGTGGCAACCGCGTCCAACCCGCGGTTCTCGGTGTCCAGGGTGGACATCGACCGGGGAGGTAACACGTACACAGTGGACACCCTCAAGGACGTCCAGGCCGAACGAGGCTCGGACGTCGACCTGTTCTTCATCACCGGGGCGGACGCGCTGGCCTCCATCCTCACCTGGCGTGGGGCCGGGGAACTGTTCGACCTCGCCAACTTCGTCGGAGTGTCGCGACCCGGCGTCGACCTCAGTGCCCGCGACATCAGCCATCTACCGCCTGACAAGGTCACCCGCCTGGAAGTCCCGGCCCTGGCCATCAGTTCCACCGAGTGCCGCAAGCGGGTCTCGGAGGGCTTGCCGTTGTGGTACCTCGTGCCCGACGGTGTGGTCCAGTACGTGGCCAAGCGAGGCCTGTACACTCCCGTGAACGCAGGGAGGGTGCTGGTGGCCGAACCTGTTGAGCAAGACTCCAACAACCCCGATCAGTCTGGAAAATTGAATTGACCGCCACACAAGAAGCACTGAACCTGACCAGGCTGGCCGCCCAGGCCGCCAACGAGAAGAAGGGCCTGGACATCGTCGCTTTTGACGTGTCCGAGCATCTCGGCATCACCGATGTCTTCCTCATCGTGAGCGCCAACAACGAGCGTCTGGTGGGTGCGATCGTGGACGCCATCGAGGAGCGGCTGATCGCCGAGGCCAGCGTCCGCCCGACGCGCCGCGAGGGCGACCGGGAGAACCGGTGGGTGCTGCTCGACTACATCGACCTCGTGGTGCACGTCCAGCACGCCGACGAGCGCACCCTGTACTCCCTGGAGCGGCTGTGGAAGGATTGCCCGCGCATCGACCTGGCCCTCGCCGATCCCGACCTGAGCGGTGAGGCGGTCGACGAGGAGGATCAGTGACCGGGCGGCGCACCCGGATCATTCTGTGGCGCCACGGCCAGACCGACTACAACCTCGAGAACCGCTTCCAGGGCCAGGCGGACGTCCCGCTCAACGAGACAGGGCTGGCCCAGGCCCATGAGGCGGCCGGAATTCTGGCGCGAATGTCGGTGGACGCTCTTGTCACCTCGCCCCTGAGTCGGGCCGTGGCCACGGTGGAAACACTCGCGAGCAGCCTCGACCTGCCGGTCAACCTCGACGAACGACTGATGGAGATCAGCGTCGGTTCATGGGAGGGCATGCTGGCCGACGAGGTGTATCGGCTGCACCCCGACTTCTCGGAAGCGCTGAGGGACGGACGCGACGCGCGCCGCTCACCTCAGGGGGAGACCGCTGTGGAGGTCGGCCTCCGGGTAGGCGCGGCGATCCGCGACATCGCTGCTAGCCACCCAGCAGAAACGGTGGTGCTCGGATGCCATGGCTTGGCAATCAGGATGGGCGTCGCCAACGTGCTGGGGTGGGACTACCCGGTCTCCACGACCTTGGCCAGCATGCACAACTGCGCCTGGACGGTGCTGGTTGCGCGGGCGACGGGTGACTGGAAGCTGGTGAGCTGGAACCAGGTGGCAGCATCTCCGCTGACCTGAGTCAGCCTCGCAGGACATGCCCCCGGTTCGTCACGGTTTGCATCTACGAAGCAACGGGAATGTTGTGTACAAAGCAGGATGCTGCGGTGGAGCTAAGGGGATTCGAACCCCTGGCCTCTTCCATGCCATGGAAGCGCGCTACCAACTGCGCCATAGCCCCGTTTCGGGTGCCCCCACCCGCGGGGACCCAGCTAGATTAGCGCACGATCGAGGCCTTGCCAAACCGACGTGTCCCGCTCTTCGCCGTGTGCCCTCAGCCCTTGACGGCCAACATCGTCAGGTTTCGTCCGCTGACCTCACCCAACAAGATCTGGGTGTCCCCACGTTCCTTGGTGACCCGGATGGTGCCTGACTGCTGTTGACCGGTGGTGACGGTGCCCTCTGGAAGATCACCGGGCCGTGAGGGCGGCAGGGGTTCCGTGATGTCGCCCGACGCGATGTCCATGGCCAGGAACTGATAGCTCAACGACCCCCTGTCGACTTGCACGGTAACGTCGACGACCAGGGTCGAGCCGTCCCAGTGCGCCTCGTTGACAGAAAAGGTTCCTGCCACGGCGTCCGACTCGAAGCGGATCGAGCTCGCGAAGGCGCCCCCGGTGGGGAGGCTGGGGATGGTACGCGGAGCGGTGGGTGTGGTTGTCGGGGTGGGGCTGCCCGGTGCGTCCGGACGGGTCCCGAAGTACAGGATGGCGGTGAAGAGCGTCACAGCAATGAGGACCAGCGCCACCGGTGCGGTTCGGTTGCGCTTCAGGGTGAACTGCTGCAGGCTCACTGCGGGCGACTGGACAGCGGACAAGGGCGCTGCCCCCGGGTCGGAGGGTGGGCCTTGGGGGAGAGACTGGGCTGCGGCAGGGCTGCCCGCAACCCTCTTGGGTCTGCTTGGCGACTGATTCCACGCAGGATTCGTCCTGCCCCATCCCGGCCCAGGCGCGTGGTCGCGGCTCGATGGGTCTGGCTCGATGGTGGGTCGTCCGCTCATGATGAGAACCAGCCTACCGTTCGGTCTGGAGCGGGAGTTGTCCACAGGTTCTCGCCAATCTGGTGACCCGGCGCGCGGTTGCCCACACTCACGGTGTGAATCCAGAAGAACCGAACCCAGTCCCCCTCACACCCTTCTGTGAGTTCGCCACGCTGCCGGAATCCCTCGATCTCGATGGGCCACTTCGGCTCGGTGGCGGCGAGGACGTGGCCTCTGCCATCCCCTACCTGCTCGGGTTCCACCCGGTGGAATCCGTCGTGGCACTCGTATGTGCGGATCGTCGCCTCGTCATGACGGCACGGCTGCCCCTTGAGCTGTGCGACCTTCCTCTCGAACTCGACGAGACCCTGGCCACGATGGCCCAGCGGGTCCCCGGCGGGCGGTGGATCCTTGCCGGCTACGGACACGACCGGGAACGGGTGAGCGACGCGATCGAGCTCGTGTCCGCGCTGCTGGGCCACGATGCGGTGGTCGATGCCCTATACATCGATGAGGGTCGCTTCTGGTCCCTGACCTGCGCGCAGCCGGGGTGCTGTCCCCAGGAAGGCCGCCCTTATGATGCGAGCACATCGCCGGCAGCCCTCCGGGCGGTGGTCGCCGGATTGACGGCGCTGGACCGCAGGGAGGACCTGCTCGACCGGATCCGTCCACCTCGGGGCTGGACAGCCCGACGCGCCCGAATCAGGCTCGACGACGCCTTCGCCACCATCCGCCAGCAGGGTCACGAAGCCACCGAGAAGGCCTTCGAGCGTCTCTTGCAGCGAGGCGCGTCCGATCCTGCCGCTCTGAGCAGCGACGATCTCGCAATGATGACGGCGTGTGTTCACTACCCCTGGCTGCGTGACCTGGCCTTCAGACGCATGACGAGCACGACGGCTCACACTCAGGTGGAGTTGTGGCAGTCGATCGTTCAGGCCACCGCTCGTGATGACCAGGCGTCCGCGCTGGCGATGCTGGGGCTGGCCTGCTGGATCAGCGGGGACGGCGCGATGCAGGTGGTGTGTCTGGAACGCGGCCGGAAGCTGGCTCCGGAACACCCTCTGCTTCGGTTACTGGACGAGGCCAACCGCACGGCGGCACCCCCCGCCCTGTGGGATGAACTGCTGGAGGAGATGTTCGGTGAGGGCTCAGCTTGCGGGGGATAGTGGTGACTCCTCTCGGCAGCGAACCAGTTCGTTGCCAGTAACGAAACCAGGCACTCACCCGGCGAACAGCGATCCGACCAGATAGGTCACGCCCATGCCCAGGCTGCCCACCAGCATGTTTCGGCCAACCGCTCGCCACGGAGGCGCACATCCCAGGCGGGCGCTGGTGTACCCGGTCAGCATCAGGGCCAATTCGACACCGATGAGTGTGGCCCGCACCCGGACTTGTGTCGGCGAGGCCAGCATCAGAACGAGGGGAATCAGCGCGCCGAGCGCAAAGGCGAAGAAGGACGCTATCGCCGCCGTCCACGCGCTGGTCACCTCGTCGTGACGGATTCCCAGCCGGGTCTCGGCGTGCGCCGCGAGGGCGTTGTGCTCGCTCAGCTCGTCCGCCACCTGGTCGGCCAATGCTGGCGACAGACCGCGATGCCGGTACTCATCGGCCAACTTTGCTCGTTCACGATTGGGGTGCTCCTGCAGCCGGACGAGTTGGGAGTCTAGAGCGGCTCGCTCAGTGTCGGCCTGGGTGCTCACCGATACATACTCGCCGCCAGCCATCGACAGGGCGCCCGACACCAATCCGGCCATGCCGGCGATCAGCAGGGCGCGGACCGAGACTTGGGCGCCTGCCACGCCCATGACGAGACCCGCCACCGACACGATGCCGTCGTTGGCCCCGAGGACCCCAGCACGTAGCCAGTTCAGCTTGTCGGCCAGATGAGTGGGTTCTGTAGCAGTGTCCTGGCTCATGACTCCATCCTCGACCTACACCTGCGCCGGGCCAACTGCTTCTGAGCCGGCCTCAGGCAAGGCTGCGCTCAGTCGGCGATCCGCTAGACTTGACCGTGCTAGCCCTGATGCCCTTGGGCCTCGGGGTTTTTTCATGCGGCGGCGGTGGGCAACGAAGATGTCAGTTGACAAGGAGACACGAACGGTGAGCCAGACCAGCGAGGCGTCCGACAGAATCGGCTACGACGCATCCACGGCGCAGGAGAAGTGGCAGCAGTTCTGGGCCCAGGACCAGACCTTCGTCGCCCGTGACGATTCCACCAAGCCGCGTCGCTACGTGCTCGACATGTTCCCCTATCCTTCAGGTGACCTGCACATGGGTCACGCCGAGGCCTACGCCATGGGCGACGTGCTCGCCAGGTTGTGGCGGATGCAGGGCAACGAGGTGTTGCATCCGATCGGGTGGGACTCGTTCGGTCTGCCGGCTGAGAACGCAGCCATCAAGAACAACACTCATCCCGCGGAGTGGACCTACCGCAACATTGATACCCAGAAGACCTCGTTCAAGCGCTACGGCCTCAGCCTGGACTGGTCGCGCGAGTTGCACACCAGCGACGCCGAGTACTACCGGTGGACGCAGTGGCTCTTCCTGCGGTTCTTCGACCGCGGGCTGGCCTACCGCAAGGATTCCTTCGTCAACTGGTGCCCCAAGGACCAGACGGTCCTGGCCAACGAGCAGGTGGTCAACGGTGAGTGTGAACGGTGCCACACTCCGGTCACCAAGCGCAAGCTCAACCAGTGGTACTTCAAGATCACCGATTATGCCCAGCGGCTGCTCGACGACATGTCGCAGCTTGAGGGCGGCTGGCCCGACCGGGTGCTGGCGATGCAGCGGAACTGGATCGGTCGCTCCGAGGGTGCCTACGTCGACTTCACGGTCGAGGGACGTGACGACCCGATCACCGTGTTCACCACCCGTCCGGACACCCTTTACGGTGCAACCTTCATGGTGGTGGCCCCTGACTCCGAGTTGGCCGGCCAACTGGTCACTGACCAGCAACGCCCCGTGTTCGACGCCTACGTGGACCAGGTCAAGAAGGCCACCGAGATCGAGCGCCAGTCGACGCTGCGTGAAAAGACCGGCGTGTTCCTCGGCGTCCATGCCATCAACCCGGTCAACGGCGAGCGGATCCCGATGTGGGCCGCCGACTACGTCCTGAGTGACTACGGAACCGGCGCTATCATGGCCGTGCCCGCGCACGACCAGCGCGACCTGGAGTTTGCGCGGAAGTTCGATCTGCCGGTGCGGGTGGTGATCGACACCGCGGAGCCCGACCCTGAGCAGTCCGGCGTGGCCACGTCCGGGGACGGCGCCTACGTCAACTCCGGCCCGCTCGATGGTCTGGTCGGCAAGCGGGCCGGCGTCAGCCGGACAATCGCCGAGCTCGAGGCCCGGGGCACCGGCAAGGCGGCCATCACCTTCCGGCTGCGCGACTGGCTGCTCAGTCGGCAGCGCTTCTGGGGCTGCCCTATCCCGATCATTCACTGCCCTGACTGCGGTGAGGTGCCGGTGCCCGATGACCAACTGCCGGTGGAACTCCCCGACCTGCGGGGGGCCGATCTGGCGCCCAGGGGGGTGTCCCCGCTGGCTGGTGAAGCTGCCGCGGCCTGGCGCAACGTCGCCTGCCCTTCGTGCGGTGGCCCGGCCCAGCGCGACACCGACACCATGGACACCTTCGTGGACAGCTCCTGGTACTTCTATCGCTACTGCAGCCCTGCGTTCACCGAGGGACCGTTCAGGGTCGAGGACGTGGCGCGCTGGATGCCCGTCCAGCAGTATGTGGGCGGCGTCGAGCACGCCATCCTGCACCTGCTCTACATGCGATTCTTCGCCAAGGTCATCCACGACATGGGGTTGATCGACTTCGATGAGCCGATGCAGCGACTGCTCAACCAGGGACAGGTCATCAACGAGGGCAGCGCCATGAGCAAGTCGCTCGGCAATGGCGTCGACCTGGGGCAACAGATCGATTTGTTCGGCGTCGACGCCGTGCGGTTGACGGTGGTCTTCGCCGGCCCGCCCGAGGACGACATCGACTGGGCCGACCTGTCGCCGGCCAGTTCGCTCAAGTTCCTGCAGCGTGCCTACCGGCTGGCCACCGAGGTGTCCAGCCCGCGCGAGGTCGACATCGCCACCGGAGACACGTCGCTGCGGCGGGCAACCCACAAGTGCATTCGCGAAGTGACCGAACTGGTGGGGCTGGGCAGGTTCAATGTCGCCATCGCCCGCGTCATGGAGTTGGTCAATGCCACCCGCAAGGCCATCGACTCCGGCTGCGGTGCTGCTGACCCCGCGGTGCGGGAGTCAGTGATGTTCGTGGGTCAGGCTCTGAGCCTGGTCGCCCCTTACCTTGCGGAGGAGATCTGGGAGACCCTCGGGGAGGCGCCGTCGATCGCCAACTCCACCTGGCCGATCGCCGAGCCCGAGCTCCTGGTCAACGAATCTGTGACGATGGTGGTGCAGGTGCAGGGCAAGGTGCGCGCCAAGCTCGAGGTCTCGCCCGACATCAGCGAGGAGGATGCGACCGCTCTGGCGGTTGGGGACGCCAACGTCCAGCGGGCCCTCGACGGACGCGACATCGCGAAAGTCATCACGCGTGTGCCGAAGATGGTGAGCATCGTTCCCCAGGGCTGAGCCCCTCGGGAAGCCTCCGCTGACTGCCCGGCCACGGTCTCCATCTGCGGAGATGTCCACAGCCGAGCACCAAGCTGACCAACGGGAGCCTCGGCTGCCCATCCTTGGATGGTGAGATCGACGGCCCAGCACACCCCCGTTCAGAGCCCGGGCAGTCGGCTTCGTGCGGTGTTGGGGGAGGGGCCGCCTCCCGGGCTGCCGAAGCGGGCTGCTGCCGGGCCGGTCGAGCGGGCTGCCGCGGCCAGCGAGATCCTCTCTGGTCTGGCCAGGCGGTGCCCCGAAGTCGCTGCCCAACCACAAGCCCAGCAGCCGGCTCCCCGGCCTGCCGCAGCCCCCTCGAACGCTGGAGGCGCCCAGAGAGCGGTTGGGTCTCCTGCTCCCGACGAGGACCCGGAGGTCGACCTGTCGACGAACCCCTCTGGCGTCGCATGGCGGGGTCTGATCGCTCTGGGCCGGACGCACGCCGGGACTTTGGGTGTGGTGCTGGTGATCGCCGTCGTGCTGGCAGGAACACGGTTGATGTCGGCACAGGGACACGAGGTGCCCGGCGGGACGCCGAGCGCGGTGCTCACACCCGCCGCGTCGGCCCCCAGTACCCCGG
Organism: uncultured Actinomycetota bacterium; assembly: GCA_963780175.1. Taxonomy (GTDB): domain Bacteria; phylum Actinomycetota; class Actinomycetes; order Propionibacteriales; family Propionibacteriaceae; genus Brooklawnia. The sequence continues at coordinate 15,369 of CAWAAT010000001.1, forward strand.
CGGTTCCCACTCGCCCACCTGTGCGAGTGCACGTCCTCGGTGCAGTCGTGAGTCCCGGTGTGGTCACGGTGCCCGAAGGTTCCCGGGTATCCGACGCGATCCTGGCCGCCGGAGGACTCACCGCTGAGGCGCAGTGTGCTGAGCTCAATTTGGCCGCGGTCGTCCCCGATGGTGCGCAGATCGTCATCGGCACCCTCTCGGTGCCCCGCGGGGAGTTGCGAACCGGCTCATCCCCCGGGCAGTCGGTCGGCGGCCTCGGTGCGGTGCCGGGCTCACTGACGCTCGACCTCAACACGGCCACCGTCGAGCAGTTGGAGTCCTTGCCGGGAGTTGGTCCGGTGACGGCGCAACGCATTCTGACCTGGCGTCAGACCAACGGCGGGTTCACCCGCGTGGAGGAACTGCAGGAGGTGGACGGTATAGGCCCGAAGACCTACGCTCAGCTCGCACCGCTCGTCCATGTCTGAGGACGACGGCCCGCCGGTCGATCTGCGCCTGCTGTTTCCTGCCGCGGCCGCTTGGGCCGGTGCAGGTATCGGCATCTCAGGGGGACGCTGGGCCGGGCTGGCGATCGGCCTGGGGTTCCTGGGTGCTGTCGCCGGCTGGCGGTGGCGAGCCTGGACGTCCTGCGCGGTGAGCGCCGCGCTGTTGGCAGCAGGAGTCGTCGCCTGGGGGTGGTCGATCGGATTGAGTTCCTCCGTCCCGGCAACATGGGCCGCGCAGGGAGCGGTGGTCGATGTTCGCGCACGGGTCGCATCGGACGTGCACCGCTGGAAGCCTCGAGCGGGTCAGCCCAGCGGCGGCGTTCTGAGCGTCCAGGTGGAACGGATGTCGGCCCGCGGCCAGGTGTGGCAAGGTGATCTGCCGGCCAGCGTTTTCGCAAGCGGAGCGGCACTGGAGGCGCTCGACCAGCCCGTTGGGGCGACCGTCAGTCTCTTGGCTCTCGCCAAGCCGCCGAAACCGGGGGAGCGCTCGGTTGCCGCTCTGGCATTGCGGAGCGCGGTTGTCAGGGTCGCTGAACCCAAGCCGGCGGCTGCACTGGCCAACAAGGTGCGGTCGGGTCTACGTGATGCGATGGCGCTGTCCACCGGAGCGCAGGAAGGTCTGGTGCCATCCCTCGTCGTTGGTGACGTGTCGGCCCTACCTCCTGAGGTGGAGCAGGACTTCAAGACCACCGGCCTCAGCCATCTGACTGCGGTCAGTGGCACCAACCTGACGCTGATGTTGGCCTTCTGTCTGGGCCTGGCCCGGCAGGTGGGCGTCCGAGGCTGGTGGTTGAGGGTCACCGGGTTGGTCGTCGTGCTGGGGTTCGTCGTGGTTTGTCGGGCGGAGCCGAGTGTCCTTCGGGCCGCCGCCATGGGCCTTGTCGCCCTGGCAGCCACCGGCTTTGCTCGGGACCGCCGCCGCGGCCTCCGGGCGCTCTGCCTGGCCGTACTGGTGCTGGTCCTGGTCGACCCGTGGCTGGCTCGCTCCTGGGGGTTCTCTCTGTCTGTCTGCGCGTCGGCGGGCATCCTGTGGTGGGGAACTCGATGGCAGACCCTGATGGGCAGGTGGGCCCCCGGGTGGCTGGCGGAGTCGCTGGCCATCCCGATGGCGGCCCAACTCGCCACGCAACCCCTCATCACCCACCTGTCGGGCCAGATCAGTGCGGTGGGTCTGGTGGCCAACGTCGCCTGCGGTCCCTTCGTGGGGCCGGTCACCGTTCTCGGGCTGGCTGCCGCGCTCTCATCGGTGATCAGCCCACCACTGGCCCTGGCGCTGGGTTGGGTGGCCGGCTGGTGCGTCCAACCGATCCTGCTCGTGGCCAGCGTCGGCGCGGACCTGCCGGCGGCGTCCTGGCGCTGGCCACCCACTGCATCGGCGATTGGGTTGCTCGCGGTGGGTTGCTGGCTTCTGGCCCAGGTGGTTCTGCCGTGGATTCTGGCTCGCAGAGCCATCACGGCGCTGCTCCTGCTGAGTCTGCCTCTGGGCGTCACGCGACAGCCTCCGCAGCCAGGTTGGCCCGGGGACTGGGTCGTGGTCGCGTGCGACGTGGGGCAGGGCGGGGCCCAGATCATCAGGGTGGATCGCGACTCCGCCATCCTCGTGGACGCCGGACCCGACCCGACCGCACTGCGCGCCTGCCTGAGCAGTCTGGGAGTGACCGACATCCCCTTGTTGGTGATCACTCACCAACACGCCGACCACGTCGGGGGTATCGACGCCGTCGTTGACCGCCTGGCCGGCGGGATGGTGCTGGTGGGACCGAGCCCCACGACCTCCGACGAGCACACACCCGCGTGGCTGCGGCGCCTTGGTGCGGTTGTCACCACCCCAGGTGACGTGGTCCACGTGGGCGACGTGCGCTGGACCACTCTTGCCGCCGGTCCGGTGGCCGGGTCGCTGCCTGCCACCGGGGTGGAGGACCCCAGCGAGAACGACGCCGGCGTGGTGGGGATGATCGAGAGCCGTCAGCTCAGGGTGCTCGTCACGGGCGACCTTGAGGTGCTCGGCCAGCAAGCGGTGCTGGGGGCCGCCCCCGGGCTGCAGGCTGATGTGCTGATCGTCCCGCACCACGGTTCAGCGCGGCAGGACCAAGGCTTCATCAGAGCTGTCGGAGCGTCCGTGGCGTTGATCCAGGTGGGCGAGGACAACGACTACGGGCATCCGGCTGCCTCAACCGTGCGCATGCTGGAAGCCAGCGGCGCCACCGTTTTCCGTACCGACCGACACGGCGCCGTAGCGGTGCTGGTCGGCGGCCGCACGGTTCTCACCCAACGTTGACGACTACCTCACCTCGCCAGGAACAGCGGCTTGAGGTGTCGTTCGTAGATGTTCTCAGTCACGTTGCGGGCAACATCTATTCTGTGAGTCTCAAGGGCGTCCAGATATCTCTGGCCCATCTTTGCAGCGATCTTGTAGCCCACATGCAGGAGTTGGCGAACGTTCGGGTCGTAGGCCGGGTTCGACTGATCGTGTCTCAGCGCGGACGCGAACTGCTGACTGGTCCAGCCGTCCACCGCGTCAGGCGAGGGAAGCGCCGCTTGGTCGATGTCGATGACGTCAGCATACGGTGCCACCAGCTCGTCGTACTTTCCGTAGGCACTGCGGTAGACCTCCTTGGCGATGTCCAGGCCCGCGCCGCCGGCCTCGGCCAGCCCAACGAGTTCCTCAAGCCAGCTCGTGCCGGCGGTCTTCAGGTGCAGTCCCGCGTCCAGTTCGCGGATGATCGCGCCGATGCCGGGGTACAACGAGAACTTGTCACTGCCGGTGTGAACCGAGATCTTGAGGTTGTCGTGGAGTCCGAACACCTTGGAGGCGTGCTTGATCACAGCCACATCGGCGCGGAACTCCGACAGGAAGGCGGCCACGTCGCCCACGTAGTCGACGCCCTTGTTGAACCGGCCTTGAAACTTGACGGCGACCGTGTCGATCGGGATGCCGGCCTGCTTGATCGCGAAGAGAATGACGTACAACTCGGCCGGGCCCTGGGTCTCGGGGGATTCGTCCATCGAGACCTCGACGTGCCGCGGGTGACCCCCGCCCTCGACGACGCGATCATGGATTCGTTTGGCCTCCTCCACCGCGAACAGGTAGCGGTCCGCGACAGTGTGCAACACCTCGTCGGTGATGGCGATCGGCCCGTCGAAGCCTGGCACGTTCAGCTCTCCCACCAGCACGACGGCCTTCTCCAGGAACGCCGCGGCTGACTCCGGTGTGGTTGGCTTGCCGATGCAGTCGGTGACATCGATCGTGAAGAAGTCGCACGCATGGATGAAGGCGTCCACGTTGCCAAGTCCGATGTGGTCGGCGTCCACGAAGTACTGACCGGTCCACCCGAGGGCTGCGACAGCGTCGTCGGCAGCCTTGCGTTGGTCTGCCGGGGTGGTGCCGATGGTCGTGTGCTCCCGGTTGCTCTTGTTCCAGACGATGTCGACATCGACGCCGTCGTCCCTGATCTTCTCGAAGGCGGCGAGTTGGGCAACGCCTTCCTTGCCGAATCGATCACCGGTGCCCAGGGAGTACTTGCCGATCGTCATGGGTGGCTCCTCGTCGTCTTTGGTGTCAGGTCCTCCATACCTGGAACCATAGGCCCACTGCTCATACTTCTCGGCCCCCTGCGCGAAAGTGACCGCGGACGGCTGCGCACCCCGAGCGGGGCTTCGCCCGCGTGCCTGCTGGCCGGCCAACAACTGGCAGGATGGAGAGGTGGTGACTCCTTCGGTTTTCGGCAGCACGGTGCTCGTCCAGGGCGCGGAGCCGCTGCTGGCCGAACGTGCGGTGAAGTCCCAGGTGAGCCGGGCCCGGCGGGAGCAACTCGATGCAGAACTGTATGAGGTGGCGGCCGGAGAGTTGGCGGACGGGCAATTCGGCGACCTCATCGGTGGCAGCTTGTTCGCGACTCACAGCATCGTGGTGCTCAACGACCTGGCCAACCTGCCCGAAGAGGCGCTGCCCCTGGTCAGGCAGACGGCTCTCGCACCCCCTCCGGAACTGTGCCTGATTTTGGTGCACGCTGGCGGGGTCAAGGGCAAGGCCTTGGTGGATGCGCTCAAGAAGGCCAAGGTGCCCGTGGTGCGAGCAGATCCGCTCAAGCAGTGGGAGCTTGCGACGTTCGTGGCTGGTGAGGCCCGGGGATTGCGCATGAGAATGGACGACCAGACCGGGCAGGCCGTCGTCGACGCCGTGGGCAGCGACTTGCGAGCGATCTCGGGCGCGCTTCGTCAACTGTCGGCCGACTACGAAGGCCAGCAGGTCAGTGCCGCCATGGTCGGACGTTACTTCGGCGGCCGAGCCGAGGTCAGCAGTTTCGCGGTGGCAGACGACGTCCTGGCCGGGCGATCCGCTGCCGCGCTGGAGAAGCTGCGATGGGCATTGTCGACGGGTGTGGCGCCCGTTCTGGTGACTAGTGCGCTGGCCAACTCGCTGCGAGGCTTGGGCAAGTACCTTGAACTGCGCTCGGCGCGGCTGCCTGAGCCCGAGGTGGCCCGGCAAGCCGGCGTCCCGGTGTGGAAGCTCAAGGAACTGTCCAGGCTGTCGCGCGACTGGTCGAGCGGGGCTGTCTCGGTGGCCATCCGGGCGGTCGCCAAGGCCGATGAGCAGGTCAAGGGCGCCGCAACCAACCCAGGCTTCGCCCTTGAGCAGTTGCTGTTGACCATCGGCGCGGCACGCGAGCAGTCGCGACAGCGTTGAGCTGGCTTCGCTGTTGGGCTTTCAGTCGTCGGTGTGGATCGGGAATAGGATCGTGATGACCATCAACTTCAGGAGGGCAACATGACGATCAAGGACATCGGCCCCCAGCCGATTGTTTTCGACATCGAGGAGGAGACCACCGCGAACGAGGCCTACCGGACGGTGGCCTGGAGCGGGAAGTACCTCCAGGTGACCCTGATGTCCATCCCGGTCGGCGGCGAGATCGGTCTGGAGATCCACCCCGAGACCGACCAGTTCCTCCGGGTGGAGCAGGGCAAGGGTCTTGCCCTGCTGGGCGATGACAAGGACCATCTCGACTCCGAACAGCGCATCGAGGACGACTTCGTGGTCATCATCCCGGCTGGGAAGTGGCACAACGTCACCAATGCTGGCGACGAGCCGCTCAAGCTCTACTCGATCTACGCCCCCGCCCACCACAAGCCGGGCAAGGTGCAGCAGACCAAGGAGATCGCCGAAGTCGACACCGACGATGAACCGGCCGAGTGGTCAGTTCAGCCGACGTCCGCCGATGACGGACCGCAAGCCTGACCCGCAGCACTGACCTGGATTGGCAACACAACAAGCGCCCTGACCACCCAGTGGGTCAGGGCGCTTGTTAAGTGATCAGGAGGGAATCAGAGAGCTGCGGCGCGAGCCGAAATGCCGGACTTGCGATTCGCGGCCTGGTTGGCGTGGATGACACCCTTGGATGCGGCCTTGTCGAGGGCGCGCGTGGCGACCTTGGCGTATTGCTGCGCCTTCTCGACGTCACCGGCTTCGACAGCATCGCGGAACTTGCGGATGTGGGTGCGCAAGGCTGACTTGACGGCCTTGTTGCGGGCCGTGGCCTTCGCGTTGGTCAGGATGCGCTTCTTCTGCGACTTGATGTTCGCCACTGGGTAAGCCTCTTTGAGATCGATGGTCACTGGGTTGCGCCCGGCATGAAGTCTCAGCCGACGCGCGACAGGCCACGTTACCACAGCGAACCGTCGCTCCCCAAAGGCGGGTGAGAGCAACGGCTTGGTGCCGATGCAGCTCCTCCGGCCGGGGCAAGAGTTGATCGCTCATCAGTTGCGGAATAAACTGTAGTCGTTGAGAGATAAACATCTTGAGAGTCGAGACAACATGCTCCTTGACATCCAGTTCTCGAGCGATCGACTCGGGCAGCCGGTCGTCCTCGTTATCGCAGATTGAAGGAAACTAATGGCAACTCAGGTCTACAAGACACTCTCCAGGATCGTGGGAGCAGTGCTTCTCGTCCTCGGCGTGGCGGCACTCTTCGGCGCCAACTTCGCCCATGGCTTTGTGAGCGACCAGTTGAAGCAGCAGGCGATCAGCATGCCCGCCGAGCAGGCGATCGATGCGCAGGTCACGTCCGGCCGAATCTCCGAGGATGACGCCAAGGCCCTGCGTCCGTTCGCCGGTGAGATCATGTCGACCGGACCGCAGGCTCAGGCTTTCGCCGACCACTACATCGCTGCTCACATGAAGGCCGCCGCGAAGGGTGCTGGAGTGCCCGACGACAAGGCGTCGTACAGCGGCATCGGCTCGCTGGTGACCGAGAAGACAAACGCGCTCAAGGCTGAACTGAAGGCTCTTCCGGAGAACTCGAACAAGTCCGAGCAGGAGCTCACTGGCCTGGCCAACGCTGAGATCGCAAACCCGGGCAGCGAGTACCAGACCGCCAAGGATGCGGCCAAGCTTCAGGCCCTGCGGATGGACACCTTCCTGGACGGCAACACGTTGCGAGGCATGCTGCTCAATGCCTACGGCTGGTGGCTCGTGGGCACCATTGCCCAGGCGGCCGGCTGGGTTCTGATCGTCGTTGGCGCCGGGCTGCTGGCCCTCGGCTTCGTCCTCAAGCCCAAGGCCGTCGAGACCACCCGAGACACCGCTGTCAGCGTCTGAGCACCTCTGGCGAGCAGCACCTGCGGCGGCCCCTTGCGGGGCCGCCGCTTTCTGTTGTGACCTCGCGCCGTCCTGTGTCACCCACCCGACGCCGTCGGTGCTCCCTGCACCCCTAGAATGCCAACTGCCGCAGCAGTCCGGCGCACCTAGTAAGCGGAGGAACCGATGGCAGACCAGATCTACCAGGCTTTTGCCCGAGTTTTCGGCAGTGTGCTCCCTGTTGTCGGTGTCGGCGCGCTGCTCGGTGGCGGCTTCGCCCACAAGTTCGTGGCCCAGCAGTTGAAGGCCGAGGACATCACCATGCCGGACGCCGCGGCGATCGACCGCGAACGCGAGCTCGGTCTGCTCTCGGCCTCTGACGCCGAGTCCCTTCGCTCGCACGCCGGCCTCACCTTGGCAACCGGCCCGCAGGCGCGCATCTACGCCGACAACTACGTGCTGGCTCACATGAAGGTTGCCGCCAGACGGGCCGGGGTGCCCGATAACAAGGCCACCTACGCAGGGGTGGGTGACCTCGCCAATGACAAGACTCGCGAACTGAAGGCCGAGCTGGCCTCGCAGTACCCCGACATGTCTCCCGCTGAGATCGCGCACTTGGCGAAGGCTGAGGTCGGTGATCCAGAGACCGATTACGACCTCGCGCGAACCATCAACCAGTTGCAGGAGTTGCGCTCCGACAACTTCTTCATGGGCAATTCGATTCGTGGCATGTTGTTGAACGCCTACGGCTGGTGGCTCGTCGGGATGGTGGCCCGGATGGCGGGCGGGGTGTTCATCGGTCTGGGAGGAGTGCTCGCCGCCGTGGGTTTCCTGCCCCGGGGACGCGACTCCTAGCCCCTGGCATCGCTCGCGGGCATGCCAGGCGATGAGTTGGGGTGCCGCTCCAGTCATGCGAAGATGGACGCTGGCGCTCGTCGTCGCCAGCCCCTCACCGAGACCGACTGGATTGTGAATGCCTGCTCCTTCGCCCGGCAGTACCGACCCTGCAAGCATCCGAAACTTCAGCATCATCGCCCACATTGATCATGGCAAGTCAACGCTGGCTGATCGGATGTTGCAGTACACCGGGGTGCTGAACGAGCGGACCATGCGCGCGCAGTACCTGGACCGGATGGACATCGAGCGCGAACGTGGCATCACCATCAAGTCGCAAGCCGTCAGGATGCCGTGGGTCGCCAACGGCCAGGACTACGTCCTGAACATGATCGACACCCCCGGTCACGTGGACTTCACCTACGAGGTTTCCCGTTCGCTGGCGGCCTGCGAGGGAGCGCTGTTGATCGTGGACGCAGCCCAGGGTATTGAGGCCCAGACGTTGGCCAACCTGTATCTGGCGCTGGAGGCGGATCTGGCCATCATTCCGGTGCTCAACAAGATCGATCTGCCCGGGGCGCTGCCGGACAAGTACGGCCGGGAGTTGGCGTCCATCATCGGGTGCGACCCGGATGAGGTGCTGCGGGTCAGCGCCAAGACGGGCGAGGGTGTCGCAGCCCTGCTCGATCAGATCGTCCGCCAGGTACCGGCGCCGGTGGGCGACCCTGCCGCCTCGGCCCGCGCGCTCATCTTCGACTCGGTCTACGACGCGTATCGCGGTGTCGTCACCTACATCAGGGTCAAGGACGGTGCGATCAACCATCGCCAGCGCATCCTGATGATGTCCACCAACGCCACCCACGAGGTCCTGGAGGTCGGGGTCATCTCGCCCGAACCGGTTAAGGCTGCGGGGTTGGGGGTCGGGGAGGTTGGCTACCTCATCACCGGTGTCAAGGACGTTCGGCAGTCCCGGGTCGGCGACACGGTGACGCTGAGCAGTCGACCGGCCACCCAGATGCTGGCCGGATACCGGCACCCTCAGCCGATGGTGTACGCCGGTATCTACCCGATCGACGGCGACGACTTCCCCGAGTTGCGCGAGGCGCTGGAGAAGCTGCAGCTCAACGACGCCGCGCTGACCTTCGACCCGGAGACATCGGCTGCCCTCGGGTTCGGTTTCCGGATCGGGTTCCTCGGCCTGTTGCACATGGAGATCGTCCGGGAGCGCCTGGAGCGGGAGTTCAACCTTGACCTGATCAGCACCGCACCGAACGTGCACTACAAGGTGGTGATGGAGGACGGCACCGAGCACGAGGTGACCAATCCCTCCGAGTTCCCCGATGGCAAGGTCGCGGAGGTGCACGAGCCCGTCGTCAAGGCCACCATCCTCGCCCCGGCAGAGTACATCGGCACGATCATGGAACTGTGTCAGGCTCGCCGAGGCGTCCAGCAGGGCCTCGACTACCTGTCGGAGGACCGGGTCGAACTGCGCTACGAACTCCCGCTTGCCGAGATCGTCTTCGACTTCTTCGACGCCTTGAAGTCCCGCACCAAGGGCTACGCGTCCCTCGACTACAACGAGGCCGGCTCCCAGGTCGCCGACCTGGTCAAGGTGGACATCCTGTTGCACGGTGAGCCGGTCGACGCGTTCAGTTCGATCGTCCACAAGGACAAGGCCTACGCCTACGGGGTGGCCATGGCCTCAAAGCTCAAGGAACTCATCCCACGCCAGCAGTTCGAGGTTCCCGTGCAGGCCGCGGTGGGTGCCCGGGTGATCGCCCGCGAGACCATCCGGGCGATGCGCAAGGATGTCCTCGCCAAGTGCTACGGGGGAGACATCACCCGCAAGCGCAAGCTGCTCGAGAAGCAGAAGGAGGGCAAGAAGCGCATGAAGATGGTGGGACGCGTGGAGGTCCCGCAGGAGGCCTTCGTTGCTGCCCTGTCGACCGGGGAGACCGGCAAGGACAAGAAGTAGCCGATGTCAGGTCCGCTACCCGACGGTGCGCCAGCACCTCGTGACGGGTCCCTGCCGGCGTCGGCGCTGGACGCCCTGGCGGCCACCACTCTCGGCTTCTACGTCCACGTGCCGTTCTGCCGGGTGCGGTGCGGCTACTGCGACTTCAACACCTACACGGCCGGCCAGTTGGGTCCCGGTGGAGGACGCCAGGACTGGCTGGTCGCGGCACACGCCGAGGTCGACCTGGCCGCCCGGGCGTTGGGCCCTGGCGCGCCTGCGGTGTCGACGATCTTCTTCGGTGGGGGCACGCCGACGCTGATGAGCCCAGCTCAGTTGGGCGAGCTGGTTGCTCACATCGGCAGTTCCTTCGGGCTCCTCGAGCACGCCGAGGTGACCACAGAGGCCAACCCCGAGACCGTGGGGCCCCAGGAACTGGCCGGTTTGCGGGCCGGTGGCATCAACCGGTTGAGTCTCGGCATGCAGTCGGCGGTGCCACGTGTGCTCGCCACCCTCGACCGGAGCCACACGCCGGGCAGGGCCCTCGAGGTGGTGGCGCAGGCCAGGGCTGCGGGTTTCGAGCACGTCAGCCTCGACCTCATCTACGGAACCCCCGGTGAGGCCGAGCCCGACTGGCAGGCCAGCCTCGACGCGGTCACCTCGGCCGATGTCGACCACGTGTCCGCCTACGCGCTGGTGATCGAACCGGGCACCGCGATGAGCCGCAAGGTGGCCCGTGGCCAGCTCGACGGCGTCGATGAGGACGTCCAGGCCGACCGTTACCTGGCGGCCGAACGCCACTTGGTGGCCGCCGGATTCACCAACTACGAGGTCAGCAACTGGTGCCTGGGCCCCGACAACCGTTCGCGTCACAACCTCGCCTACTGGCAGGGGGCCAACTGGTGGGGGATCGGTCCGGGTGCTCATTCGCACGTCGGCGGAGTCCGGTGGTGGAACCGCAAACACCCCGTTGGATACGCCGCAGCGCTGGCGTCCGGCGTCAGCCCCGCCCAGGCCCGTGAGGTGCTGACCTCCTCTGAGCGCCGCGTGGAGAGAGTTCTGCTGGAGTTGCGGATCGCCGAGGGCCTGCCACTGGGGGTGCTGACCACCTCGGAGCGCTCACGCCTCACTTACTTCATCGACCGAGGCCTCGTCCTGATCTCAGATGGCCATGCCCGGCTGACACTGCAGGGGCGGCTGCTCGCTGACGCGGTGATTCGGGATCTGCTGGACTGAGGCCCCAGCGAATCGGAGGCACCCGGTACCCTTCACCAAGTGACCAACCGACCAGTTGACCGCTACGGCCGTGACGTCCTGGACCCACGAACGGCGCAGCGTTCGCGTCCCACCACCGTTGACGTCCCAATGGAGCTCGGCATGGTGGTCGAGGATCCCGCCTCCGGTTTCGTCGGTGAGATCATGGGCTGGGAGAACGGTGTGGTGATCCTGGAGGATCGCCGCGGCAAGCGTCGGACCTTCCCGGTCGGCCCCGGGTTCTGGCTGGACGGCAAACCCGTCGCCCTTCGCATCCCGCCTCGCACCGGCTCGACCCGGCATTACACCGCCTCAGGTTCGCGGGTGGGCTCACAGCGTCCGGCCAGGGTCGCATTGCCCAGTCGCATCTACGTCGAGGGTCGACACGACGCCGAACTGGTCGAGAAGATCTGGGGCTCCGACCTGCGCCACGTCGGGGTCGTGGTGGAGTACCTGGGCGGTGTGGACGATCTGGTCGGCATCGTGGCCGAGTTCCGTCCAGAACCCGGACGTCGGCTGGGCGTACTGGTCGATCACCTGGTCACCGGCAGCAAGGAACAGCGGATCGCAGTCGACGTGGCCCGTGGTGGCTACGGGGACGTGGTGCGGATCGCCGGTCACCGGTTCATCGACATCTGGCAGGCGATCCGTCCTGAGGTGCTGGGCATCAAGATGTGGCCCCAGGTACCGAAGGACGTGGATTTCAAGAAGGGCACGTTGGCCGCTCTGGGTCTGCCACACAAGGATCAGGCCGACATCGCCAGGGCCTGGCAGTCGATGCTGGCCCGGGTGCGGACCTTCCGCGATCTGGACCCGGACCTCATCCGTGAGGTCGAGAAGCTCATCGACTTCGTCACCCAGGATCACCTGACCGAGCTCGAGTGAGGCGGCGGGCGGCGGCTGTCCTCGGACTGCCGCAGACACCTCACCGTCCACGGCGGGTTGCCGGAGACGAGCAGTTCCTCGCCCATGGGTTATCCTCGTCCGCATGATCAAACACAGTCCGGGCGACCCCGTCACCCCGCTTGCACCCGAACTGTGGGCCTTGGGCGGGTGGCCCCTGGGGGCCTCGCACGACCTGCAGAAGCACCTCACCTCGTTTGCCGTCTACGCTCCCGCTGCCACGCGGGTGCTTCTCGAGCTGTATCCGGCGGCGGTGGGTGAGGATGCGAACTACCGCATCGATGCGGTTCGCTCCAAGGGTGGCATCTGGCGTGCCCAACTGCTGGGGGTCGGCCCGGGCGATCTGTACGCCTACCGTTGTTGGGGACGCAACTGGGAGGTCGACCCGCAGTGGGAACCGGGGACGCTGCTCGGTTTCCTGTCGGATCGCGACGTCGACGGCAACCACTTCAACCCCAACAAGGTGCTGCTCGACCCCTACACCCGCGAAGTCAGTCACGTCCCTCTGAGCCCGTTGGTCACCCAGGCGGGAGCCGACCACGCGGTGTTCGCCACCGGAGGCGGCGACTACCGTGGGCAGCCATGCCGGACCGTCGACTCCGGACCCTTCGCCCCCAAGGGCGTGGTCATTCACGACAACACGAGCACCGGCGCGCCTCCGGATCGCCCGGCCCAGGACGTCACCATCTACGAGGCGCACGTCAAGAACCTGACCATGCACCCCTCGGCGAGCAGGCTGGGAGACCTGTTGGCGGGGGAAGCGATGTTCGACGAGGTGCGCAACGTCCCCGCTGAGCTCCGCGGCACCTACGCAGGTGCCGCCTACCTGGCTCCGTATCTGAAGGGACTCGGGTTCACGACCATCGAATTGTTGCCCGTTCACGAGACCGACTCTGATCAAGTGGGCGCCGCAAGCGGAGAGACCAATCACTGGGGCTACCAGACGGTCGGCTTCTTCGCGCCCAATCGTGATTACGCCCACGACAAGAGTCCCGGCGGGCCAACCCGCGAGTTCAAGGAGATGGTGCGGGCGTTCCATGAGCACGGCATCGAGGTCTATCTGGACGTCGTCTACAACCACACCGCTGAGGGTGGCAACTGGGGCGGAGATCCGGACACGGTCGCTCTCACCAGCTTCGGCGGCTTCGCGACGACGATGTACTACGACCTCACCTCGGACGGTCGGATCGTCGACGGTGCGACTGGTTCCGCGAACCAGACCAACTTCTCGCACCGGACGATGTGCGATCTGGTGATGAGTTCGCTGAGTTACTGGCACACCCTGATGGGAGTGGACGGGTTTCGCTTCGACCTCGCCACCGTGCTGGGACGCTTCCCGGACGCCGCCGACAAGGACGACATGGCCGCCCGCAGGCGCTTCTTCAACGCCCACCCCCTGTTGCGGGAGGTGGTCGATCTGGCCGAAGAGCGTGACATTGAGGTCATCGCGGAGGCGTGGGATCTCTGGGGTTACGAGGTAGGTAACTTCCCCTCAGGATGGGGCGAGTGGAACGGGCGTTTCAGGGACGCGATGCGCCACTACCTCAAGGGCGACGGGAACACCCGTGCCTTCATCGAACTGCTCAACGGCGACTGGCTGCATTTCAACGACAACTCCGGCCCGCAGAAGTCCATCAACTTCCTCACGGCGCACGACGGTTTCACGATGTTCGACCTGGTCAGCTTCACCCAGAAGGACAACGCCCAGCCCCACCCCTTCGGACCGTCGGACGGCGGAACCGACTACAACGTTTCCTGGGACTCGGACGGCAACCACGCGCTGAGACGGACGCGCTGGCGCAACAACTGGTTGATCACGATGATGGCCAGGGGTGTGCCCATGGTGGTCAGTGGTGATGAGTACGGCCGCACCCAGAACGGCAACAACAACCCGTGGAACCTCAACACCATTGGCATGTGGAACAACTGGGCCCAACTGGCGTCCAACACCCCCACCCGGCTACCCGTTGACCCTGACGACCCGGACGGACCAACCTATTACGACGTGGTGGGGGTCTGCGACTCTGAACCCACGGTCAACCCGCTGTTCAGGTTCGCCCAGTATGTCGCGAGGCTGCGAGAACTCGACCCGACTCTGCGCCAGAAGGCCTGGGGCGACGGCAAACTCGACAGCGACAACGTGAGCTACCTCTATTACAAGCCCGACCTCAACGGTCCGCCCGGGCCTTCCGACCGGCTGCTCACCGTGCTCATCAACGGCACCGGCATAGGCGGCACCGACTATCTGGTGATGGTGAACATGTACACGCATCGGGCGGTGTTCCGCATCCCTGACGTCGCCGATATCCAGCGCCCCACCCTCAGGTGGCACCGCATCATCGACACCGCCCCTTGGGCCGAGCCGCACAACAACTCCTGGGCGCCGGCCGACGGCAAGGTGGTGGCAGGTGAGTACACGGTCGAACCGTGGTCGATCACTGTCCTGGCCGCAGCCTCAGAGACCTCGCCGCTGTTCCACGACGCGCGTTTCGACTCTGTTGTGCAGGACTGACAGGATGGCTCACATGCAGACCGACGAGCTGCTCCAGCTCATCACCGAGGTTGCGGCTCAAGTGATCACGCCGCGCTTCCGGGCTCTGGGTGCCGCCGAGATCGACGAGAAGTCTCCGGGGGACTATGTCACGGTGGCCGACCGTGAGGCCGAGGTGCTCATCACCGCAGCGCTGTTGGCGAGGTCGCCGCGCGCTCTGGTCGTGGGGGAGGAAGCCGCGCACGCCGATCCGGGACTTGTCAGGGGGCTCGCCTCTGCCGAGCACGCCTACACCGTTGACCCGGTCGATGGCACCACCAACTTCGTCAGGGGTTCGCCGCGCTATGCGGTGATGGTGGCCGAACTGCGTCGGGGCGAGGTGACCAGGTCATGGATCTGGCAGCCGGAGATGCAGGTGGCCTACGTGGCGGAGCGTGGTGCCGGGCTCTACCGCAACGAAGTGCGCGTCAGCCGCCCCGACGCACCGCTGCCGCCTCGGGGCGCCACCACTCGCCGGTCCTGGCGACACTTCGAGTCCTTCGGACAACTCGACCCCGTGCTGGACACCAACTACTGTGCCGGTTTTGACTACTCGCAACTGGTGGACGGCGAGGTGGACTACTTCACTTACCTGAGGCCGAAACCGTGGGACCACCTGCCCGGATCGCTGATGCTCGACGAAATCGGTGGCGCGAGCATCGACGCGCAGGGTCAGCCCTACGGGCCGTCCACCGGGGCCGAGGCCACCATCATCACCGCCAGTTCTCCGGAGCTCGCCCGGCAGGTGGCCGGCTTCTGGCGTCCTGCGCCCCGCGGTTGAGACTCCGCCGCAGGCAGCGGGTAGGATTGGCACTCGGAAACTCTGAGTGCCAGAATCGATGGTGAGGGGGGAGTCGTGGACGATCGCAAGCTGGAGGTACTGCGCGCCATCGTCACCGACTACGTTTCCACTCAGGAGCCGGTCGGATCAAAGGCCTTGGTGGAGAGGCACCGCCTCGACGTTTCGCCGGCGACCATCCGCAACGACATGGCTGCCCTGGAGGAGGAGGGGTACCTCATCCAGCCGCACACCTCAGCCGGTCGGGTGCCGACCGACAAGGGGTACCGGCTCTTCGTCGACCGGTTGGCCATGGTCAAACCCCTTTCTACCGCCGAACGACAGGCAATCTCGACCTTCCTGGCGGGTGCGGCCGACATCGACGAGATCGTGCACCGGACAGTCAGACTGTTGGCCCAACTCACCCGCCAGGTGGCGATCGTCCAGTACCCCATGGTTCGCTCGACCACCCTGCGACACGTCGAACTGGTCAGCCTCAACGCCGACCGGGTGTTGGTGATCCTCATCGACTCCACCGGACGCATCGACCAGCGTTCGCTGGTGCTACCCGAGCACACGGACGCCGAACTGGACGGCTGGCGTGCGCGACTGAATGCGCGAGTCCTCGGACGGACCCACCGGGAAGCCGACGCAGCCCTCAGTTCGATCGACGAGACGGGGCTTGATCCGGACCGATCGTCACGGGTGATCGGAGCGGTTCGGGCCATGCTGGAGTCCGATCGCTCCTCGGAGGTTCTGGTGGCTGGCGTGCCCAACCTGACGCGCTACGGCGCGTCCTACCAAGGCGCGATCCGCCCGGTTCTGGAGGCCCTCGAGGAGCAGGTTGTGCTGTTGAAGCTGCTGGGGGACGCGGTGTCCGAACGTCCCGGTGACGTGGCTGTCCGAATCGGGCAGGAGAACCCCTACGCGCCGTTGCACACCACCTCGTTGGTGGCCAGCGGCTATGGTCCGGACGAGGCGTGGGCCTCGCTCGGGGTGGTCGGCCCCACCTACATGGACTACCCGTCCACCATTGCGGCCGTGCGTGCAGTAGCGCGCTACCTCGGCCGTTTTCTGGCAGAAGGATGAACGAAGACCAACAATGAGTGCCCCTGACTACTACGAGATCCTCGGCGTGCCCCGGGACGCCAGCGCCGACCAGATCAAGAAGGCCTACCGCCGGATGGCCATGAAGGTTCATCCCGACGTGGCCACCGACCCGGACGCCGAGGAGAAGTTCAAGAAGGTCAACGAGGCCTATGAGGTCTTGAGTGACCCCAACAAGAAGTCGATTTTCGATCGCGGCGGCGACCCGATGGGGTCCGGAGCCGGTGACCCGTTCGGCAACATGGGAGGGTTCGGCGGGTTCGGATCGTTCACGGGTCAGGGCTTCGACATCGGCGACTTGTTCGGGGCGATGTTCGGGGCTCAGTCCGCCGGCCGTGGACCGAAGTCTCGCGTGCGGCGGGGCCAGGATCAGTTGGTGCGTGCCCGGCTGACGCTGTCGGAAGCCGTGTTCGGAGTAACCAAGCCGGTGAAGTTCGACACCTACGTGGTCTGTGTCGCGTGCAATGGTGGGGGAGCAGCCAGCAACCGCGAACCGGTCACGTGTACCCAATGTCATGGCCGGGGCGAGGTCGTCGTGTCGCAGCGCTCGATCCTGGGGGAGATCCGCACGGCGCAGCCGTGCCCCGCCTGCCAGGGCTACGGCAACGTCATTCCCGAACCGTGCACGGAGTGCTCGGGTCAGGGGCGGGTCCCGCATTCCCGGACGGTCAACGTGAAGATTCCCGGCGGGGTGGACACCGGCAACCGCGTCCACCTGCAGGGACAGGCCGAGGTCGGTCCCGGTGGGGGGCCGGCCGGGGATCTGTACGTCGAGATTCAGGTGCAACCGCACGAGGTCTTCCGCCGCGACCACGACAACCTCGAGATGGTCGTCAAGCTGCCGATGAGCCTGGCGGCGCTCGGTACCGATGTCGACATCGACACCCTCGAGTCCGAACTGCCGGACTGCCCCGAGGATCGTCGCCTCGTCCACCTCGACGTCCCGGCCGGTACCCAGTCCGGCACCCGGCTGGTCGTCAAGGGTCACGGCGTGCCCAGCCTGCGGGCCAACCGCCGAGGTGAGACGGCACGCGGTGATCTGGGCGTCACGCTGCTCGTCCAGACCCCGACGAAGCTCGACTCCGAGCAACGGGAGTTGCTGGCCAGGCTCGCCCAACTACGCGGCGAGGCGGCTGGTGAGGTGCAGTCCAAGCATGAGGAGAAGCGCTTCTTCGACCGTCTGAAGGACGCGTTCAACGCATGACCGACCCCTGCTACCTCGCCGAGTTGGGCGCGCCGTCGGTGGGCGATGTCGTCCAGGTGGCCGGTGAGGAGGGGCGGCATGCCGCCGTCGTCAAGCGCACCCGGGTCGGTGAGGTGGTGCTCGTCGCGGACGGTCGCGGTCGCGCCATCCGCGGTCCGGTGACCGAGGTCGGCAAGCAGGGCATCAGCGTTCAGGTCGACGAGTGCCTGACGAGCGCGCCCGCCGCGCATCGCTGGACGGCCGTGCAGGCGCTGGCCAAGGGCGACCGGTCCGACATCGCCGTCGAGTCGCTGACCGAACTGGGAGCCACCCGGATCATCGCCTGGCAGGCCGCCCGCTCGGTGGTGCGCTGGGACGAGGCCGGCAAGGCCGACAAGGGGGTCGCCAAGTGGCAGGCCACGGCCCGCGAGTCGACCAAGCAGTCGCGTCGCTTCGTCGTCCCCGAGGTCTCCTACGCCTCCACCGAGCGCCTCGCCGCCGTGCTGGGGGGTGCCGATCTGGCGCTGGTGGCCCACGAGGATGCTGACCGCCCCCTGGCCGGCGTGGCGCTACCGGCCACCGGGGAGGTCGTCATCGTCGTGGGGCCCGAGGGCGGCATCAGCCCCGAGGAGTTGGCGAGGTTCACAGCCGCCGGGGCACAACTGGTGAGCCTGGGCGATGGCGTGTTGCGCACGTCCACCGCCGGAATTGTCGCGCTCGCCCAACTGCAGGCGCTGGTGGTTCTCGCCGGCCTCTGACCCGACCTCAGACCCGCAGCTCGATCGGGACCGCCCGGTTGGTGCGCTGCAGTCCCGAAAGGTCGGCATGCACGACGTGGTTGCGGTCGTCGGTACTGCCCAGCATCAGGTGTGCCCCCACGCCGAGTGCCTGCCACCGGCTGCGGAACAGCCAGTCCAACGCGTCCGGGTCGCTGGGTCGCCAGAAGTTCACCAGGTAGCCGCCGCTGTACAGGTGCAGCAGGCTGAACCCGCCCGGGTAGGCGGCGCAGGCGGCATTCTCCAGGTACTCGGTGTGGGCGTTGAGCAGGTCAGCACGGCCGCGTCGCATTCGGTGGGTGTGGCCGGCGACGTGCAGAAACACCCCCGGGGTCTGGCGCTGGATGAGTTGCAGGCGTAACCGGTCGCGGGCCCTGAGCATGAACTGGGGGCCGGAGATGGACGAGCGGGCCGCCTCGTTGGTGGTCGGGTGATGGGCGGCGGCCAGGGTTGGGCGGTGTGGGTCGGTCTGCAACTCGGACATGATCTGCGAGTACTGCTCGCCCATGATCCACCCACCACCGGAGCCACGCGTGGAGTCGATGGCCAGGATGCGCAGTCCGCTGGCCTCGGTCATTACCTGCGACTGCTGGTAGCCGACGAAGGCGTCGCCGAACGGATCATCGTCGCGCCGCGGGTGGTCGTGGTTGCCGCGGGTGGCCACCCACGTGCTGCGCTGGATGCCGTAGCCGTCGAGGAGTTCGCGAGCCAGGCTGACCTCGTCGGGCAGGTTCGCGTACGTGAGGTCACCGTTCACCAGCAGGGTGGGACGCCCGTGCCGGGTCGCCAGGTCGGCCAGCGTTCGCGAGAACATCACCCGCGGGTAGTCCACCTGGCCTGGACTCGGCCGCACCGAGGTGGGCAACGGGCCGAGCACGATGCCCTGACGTTGCTCACCGATGTGGATGTCGTTGGTCAACGCGATCGAGGTCAGGTAATCACCGGGTGGTGGCACCAGGGTGGTGAACTCTCCGACGCGTTCACTGCTGCCGGCCCGCCGGGTGGGCAGCAGAGCCGCCTGAGCTTGCTGGCCGTTGGACGAGGCCTTGAACCGGTAGCTGCGTCCCGGTTCAAGGCCGGTGACCTCAACCACGTGGAATGCGCGGGGAGTGGCATCGTCGTGCACCATGTGCAGCGCTCCGTTGAGCGGCCCGATCGCCAGCTCCGTGCCGGCGGTGACCGGCATCGGCACCCCCGCGCCCCGTCGAGACGCCCGGGTGATCCAACTGATGACCGCGCTGGTCGGCGTGACGGTGATCACCTCCAGATCGGTGACGATCATCCGTCTGGGCGCCGGTGCCGGGGCGATGTGCTCGGGGTGAGCCTGCAGACTCCTCACGTGAGCAACGTACCCCGACGAGGCTCGGCAGCGCGACGCTGCCCATGGCGGCTCCGAGCGGGCCCCTCGCTGCGTGTGCCTCCCGGCGTGCGACCGGCCGGTAGAGTCCGGTGGCATGGCGTCCCTGCAGCCGCGACAGCACGTGGTGACCATCATCGTCAACCCACGCTCAGGTCACGGGCGCGCCGCTCGCCTGTTGCCCCGCGTGACGAAGGCGCTCAGCGACGCTCTGCCCGATTCCGAGGTGCGAGTGGTGCGCACGCGGAACTACCCGGACGCCAAGGACCAAGCCCTGGTTGTCGCTACAGCCTCGCGTCCCCCGGACCCTGGCCGGCGTCCCGACGTGCTGGTCATGATGGGTGGCGACGGGATGGCCAGCATCGGTCTCAATGCCTGCGCCGGAACCCACCTGCAGCTGGGGGTCATCCCGGCCGGCACCGGCGACGACTTCGCCCGCGGTGTGGGCATTCCTCGCCACCCCCTGGCCGCGGCGAGGGCGATCGCCGCGGGACGAGCCCGCCGCGTCGACCTCACCCTCGCTGTCGGACGGATCGCGGACGGCTCTCAGAGACGCTACGTCGGCTCGGTGGTCTCCTCCGGATACGACGCGCTGGTCAACCACCGGGTCAACCACGCCCGCATCAACCTGGGCTCAGCGTCATACGCCATGGCGGTGCTGCTGGAGATCGCCCGACTCAGACCGCTCGAATACCGGTTGAGGATCGACGGCCAGCACCGCCACGAACAGGCGATTCTGGTTGCCGTAGGTAACGCCGGTTTCGTGGGCGGTGGAATCCACCTGTGCCCCAGGGCCGACCCCTCGGACGGGCTGCTCGACATCACCATCATCGGACCGGTGAGCCGATGGACGCTGGTCAGACTGTTCCCTCTGCTGTTCAAGGGGGACTTCATCAACCACCCGGCGATCAGCCACCTGAGGGCGCGCGAGGTGCTGCTCGACGGCGAGGGTCTGGTACCCATGGCCGACGGCGAGGACCTGGGCGCCACCCCGCTGTTGTTGACCTGCGAGCCCGGCGTCGTCGAGGTCCTGGTGGGTGCTGAAGATGGCGAGTGAGCATGTTCGCGAGTTCGCCGCAGGGTACGAGTTCGCGTTCGACCCGTTCCAGGTCGAGGCGTGTGAGCGGCTGGCCGCCGGGCACAGCGTGCTGGTGGCCGCGCCCACCGGTTCGGGCAAGACGGTCGTGGGGGAGTTCGCCGTCTGGCTCGCCCTGCGCAGCGGACGCAAGTGCTTCTACACCACACCCATCAAGGCCCTGAGCAACCAGAAGTTCCACGATCTGGTCGAGCGGCACGGAGTCGATCGAGTGGGTCTGCTGACCGGCGACACCTCGGTCAACCCCGAGGCGCAGGTGGTCGTGATGACCACCGAGGTGCTTCGGAACATGATCTACGCCCAGTCGGACACCTTGTCGGGCCTGGGGTTCGTGGTGATGGACGAGGTGCACTACCTCGCCGACCGGTTCCGTGGGGCGGTCTGGGAGGAGGTCATCCTCGGGCTGGCTGACAGCGTGGCGCTGGTGGCGTTGTCGGCGACCGTCAGCAACGCCGAGGAGTTCGGCGAGTGGCTCGACGAGGTGCGCTCGGAGGTGGACGTCGTGGTCAGCGAACGGCGTCCGGTGCCGCTGTACCAGCACGTCCTGGTGGGCCGCCGGCTCTACGACCTGTTCGCCGACCAGGGGCCGACGGCCGCACCGCTGCCCACCACTCGCGCCGACGTCAACCCCGACCTGCTGCGGATCGCCCACGAGGAGTCCCGCACGGTTCGCGATGACAGCCGTCGGCCCAGGGGACGCGGCCTGCGGGGCAAGATCGAGTCGCGGCAGCGCGCCGAGGGACGGGACAGCCCGCGATCGGGGCTGCGTCCGCCGCGTAGGGACGGCGCGGTCGAGGTGCTGGCCGAGCGCGACCTGCTGCCGGCCATCTTCTTCATCTTCAGCCGGCAGGGCTGCGACCAGGCGGTGCGCCAGTTGCTGGGCTCGGGTCTGCGCCTGACCACCAGAGCAGAGCACGACCGGCTGCTGGTGATCGCCGACCGGCACGCCGGGGCGCTGGCCTCCGCAGACAAGAAGGCGTTGGAGTGGGACACCTTCATCGAGGCATTGGGCAGGGGCATCGCCGCGCACCACGCCGGTCTGCTGCCCTCGTTCAAGGCGATCGTCGAGGAGGGTTTCGTGCAGGGGCTGATCAAGGTGGTGTTCGCCACCGAGACCCTCGCGCTGGGCATCAACATGCCGGCCCGGACCGTTGCCCTGGAGAAGCTGGTCAAGTACAACGGCGAGACCCATGCCGAGATCACCCCGGGGGAGTACACGCAGTTGACCGGTCGGGCCGGGCGGCGTGGCATCGACGTCGAGGGGCACGCGGTGGTCTTCTGGCAGCCCGGTCTGGACCCCCGAGCGCTGGCCGGACTCGCCTCTCGGCGCACGTACCCGCTGAGGTCGAGCTTCGCCCCTAACTACAACATGGCGGTGAACCTGGTCGGTACGGTGGGCCGTGACCGCGCCCGGGCGCTGCTGGAGCAGAGTTTCGCGCAGTTCCAGACCGACCGGCGCGTGGTCGCCATGGCCCGTCAGGCCAGTCGCGATGAAGACCAGGCCGCCGGCTACTGGGCGGCCGCGCAGTGTGAGCGAGGCGACTTCCGCGAGTACGCCGAACTTCGGGAGCAGATCTCCCAGCTGGAGGCCGAGGTGTCGCGGTTGCGTAAGCGTGACCAGCGCGGCGAGGTTGTCGACTCGATGCTCGAACTGGTGCCGGGTGACGTGATCTGGGTACCCGCGGGCAAACACCTGGGGTGGGCCGCGGTCATCGCGGTCGGAGCGGCGTCGGCCCCCGAGCCCCGGGTGATGACGGCCGACCGCCAGATCGTCCAGCTGGCCGAGCGAGACGTCGACCAGCCCGTGCGGGCGATCTCGCGGGTCCGGATGCCCAAGAAGTTCAACGTGCACTCGGGTGTTGACCGCCGCCAACTGGGCAACGCACTGGCCGGACGCCTGGACGCGTTGGGCAACCAGCCGCCCAGGGGTTCGCGTCCGCGTCCCGATGCCGAACTCACCGAGCAGATCGCCGCTGCTCGCGCGCGGTTACGGGCCCATCCCTGCCACGACTGCCCCGACCGTGAGGAGCACGCACGGGTGGCCGAGCAGGCGCTGAGGCTGGGTCGAGACAATCAGCAGCTCAGGGTGCGGGCGAGGGCCCGCACCCAGTCGATAGCCACCCGTTTCGAGCGGATCTGTGCGGTGCTGGATTCGCTGGGCTACTTGTCCGGCGATCGGGTCACCCCCGAGGGTGCGATGCTCGCGCGCATCTACAACGAACTCGACCTGGTGGTGGCCGAGTGCATCCGCAACGGCGTCCTGGACGATCTGGGCGTCCCGCAGTTGGCCGCGGTGCTGTCGTCCCTGGTGTACGAGTCCCGAGCGACGATGGCAGGCCAACTTCACCGGATGCCGGATAGGGCGAGCGAAGCCGCCCAGTCGCGGGTCCGGACCATCTGGCGCGACATCGGCCAGGTGGAGCGCGACAACCGGGTTGACCGCAGTCCCGCCCCCGACATCGGATTCGCCGAGGCGGCGTTCGACTGGGCGTCCGGCCTGGGTCTGGCGGTGGTGCTTGAGCGCACCCCCTTGCCGGCAGGTGATTTCGTCCGATGGGTACGCCAGGTGATAGACCTGGCCGGCCAGATCGCCCAGGCCCCAGGGGTGGGGACGCTGTCGCGCACGTGTCGGCAATTGGTTGCCGCCATGCGCCGCGACATCGTGTCATTCGATCCCGACGAGGACTGACTCAGGGCGCGCCGACGAGGAACGGGAATGCAGCACGTCAGATCGTGTTCACCGGCACTCAAGCCCCCGGATAAACCAGCTGGCGTGCCAGATTCCCCATCTCCTGCCAGCGCCACCGGCCCGGACGGACGAAGCCTCACCGCACCCCTGTGGATAACTCGCGGGTGTGGTCCGCCGAAGCGTGCAGACTCCCTCCATGCAACCCCAGCTTGTCGAACTGCTTGCCACCCAGCCCCTCCTGATCAGAAGAGATCTGCCGCTACAACTGGCCCGATCGATCGACCACGCCTTGACCCGCGGCGAACTGCGGCAGGTCATGCCCGGGATCTACTGTGCCGCAAGCACCGACCCGATCGCTTGGCGGATTGCCGCCCTGGCCGCCTGTGCATACCTGGAGGACGCTGTGGTCACCGGCGACGTTGCAGCCGCGCTGAGCTTCGCGCCAGATCGTCCTGTCCGCCGGGTCGAGGCAGCTCACCGCAACCCGGTCAGGGCGAGAGGACCGGTGTTCTGGCATCGCGGGTCGATCCCGCCGGAGTGGATCTGCGAGGCCGGCGCCTTGCGCATCACCCACCCCGCTTGGACAGCAGTGGATATCTGTGGCCGGGGGGACAGCGCCATCCTCGACACCGCACTGCGCTGCGGGGTCGGGTTGGAGAACCTCTGGCGGGCCTTCGCTGACATGCCGGCCCGGAAGGGGAATCCGATCAGGCACCAACTGCTAACGGAATCCCGCGATGAGCCATGGAGCGCAGCCGAAAGACTTGCGCATCAGATCCTCCGGAAGGCCGGGATCAGCGGTTGGCGGACCAACGTCCCGATCGGCGACTACGTTGCCGACATCGCCTGGCCACATGAACGCGTCATCCTGGAGGTTGATGGCTACGAGTTTCACTCTGGCCCTGCCCAGTTCCAGAGCGACCGGTTGCGTGACCAGACACTGATCGCACAGGGCTGGGTGGTCATCCGCGTCACGTGGGCTCAACTCACGGGCGATCTCGACGGCTTCCTGCGCCGACTGCGGGGGGCGCTGCGACTCCGTCGAGGACAAGTGGCCGCCTGACAATCGGGAAAATGGCACGCCAGATCGGCTCAGGCGAGCAATCGAGGCCGCCACCGTCATCTGGAGGGCCAGAATCCCGATCAGCGCCGCCAGAACGCCTGACAGAACCAGGACCGGCCCCAACCCTGTGGTGCCACTATCCTTGAGCCGTGACTGTGGCCATCCGGGTGATCCCGTGTCTTGACGTGACCGATGGACGGGTGGTCAAGGGCGTGAACTTCGCCAACCTGCGTGACGCCGGTGACCCGGTGGAGTTCGCCGCGCGCTACAACGAGGAGGGCGCCGACGAGATCACCTTCCTCGACATTTCCGCCTCGGCCCGGGGTCGGCAGACCACCCGTGAGGTCGTCACCCGCTGCGCCGAGACGGTCTTCATCCCGTTGACGGTCGGAGGAGGGGTACGCGACGTCGCCGACGTCGACGCGCTGTTGCGCTGCGGGGCAGACAAGGTCGGCATCAACACCGGCGCGATCGCGCGTCCCGAATCCATCAACGAGATCACCGGACGCTTCGGCAACCAGGTGCTGGTGCTCAGCCTCGACGCGCGCCGTGAGATGGGGATGCCGTCGGGTTTCGGGGTCACCACCCACGGCGGCCAGCGGTCCGCCGGTCTGGACGCGCTGGCCTGGGCGACGGGAAGCCGTCGATCGCGGGGTCGGGGAGGTGTTGCTCAACTCGATGGACGCCGACGGGACCACGGACGGCTTCGACCTCGAGATGATCGAAGCGGTTCGCGCCGTCGTCGACGTCCCGCTGATCGCCTCGGGCGGTGCCGGAACAGCCGATCACTTCGTTGACGCTGCCAGAGCAGGAGCAGATGCCGTGCTGGCGGCCAGTGTCTTCCATTTCGGCACGCTGACCATCGGGGCGGTCAAGCAGGCCCTGGCAGAGGCCGGCTTCCCTGTTCGGTTCCGCTGACCAAGGTTCAGCTGAACAAACAGCGGCCCACCGGTCGTCCCACATGGTGGGACAGCGTTGGCCACCCGTTGGGTTCACGTGTCATGATTGCCGCGTGTTCATCCGACAGGGACTCGTAATTGGCTAAGCGCTTCGTCAGCATCACGACGGAGCGCTCCCTCGCCTGCCAACTCCATGGCAGCGGGGGTTTTTTGTTGCTGCAGAACCTGTTATTCCTACAACACTGAAAGGATTCGCCGATGGTCAAGCAGCCAACGGATCTGCCGATCATGACGGGCGCTCAAGCGCTCGTGGCCTCGTTGGAGCGCTGCGGGGTAGAGGTGGCCTTCGGAATCCCCGGCGGAGCCATTCTCCCGCTCTACGACCCCTTGTTCGACTCGTCGATCCGACACATCCTGGTCCGCCACGAGCAGGGCGCCGGGCATGCCGCCGAGGGCTACGCGACGGCTACGGGACGCGTCGGGGTCTGCATAGCCACCTCTGGGCCGGGTGCGACGAACCTGGTGACCGCGATCGCCGATGCCTATCTGGACTCCGTGCCGATCGTGGCCATCACCGGTCAGGTCAACTCCAGCTTCATCGGCACCGACGCCTTCCAGGAGGCTGACATCCGCGGCATCACGATGCCCATCACCAAGCACAACTTCCTGATCAAGCGCACCGAGGACATCCCTGAGGCGATCAAGGCCGCCTTCCACATCGCCGCAACGGGGCGACCCGGCCCCGTGCTCGTCGACATCGCCAAGGACGCCCTGGCAGGCAGCGCACCGTTCGACTACGACGACGAGATCTCGTTGCCTGGATACAAGCCGACTGCGCAGCCGCACAGCCGCCAGATCAGGCAGGCGGCGAAGTTGATCTGCCAGGCCAAGCGGCCGGTGCTCTACATCGGCGGGGGCGTCATCAAGGCTCGCGCCTGGCAGGAGTTGGCCGACCTGGTCGAGCTCACCGACATCCCCGTGGTCACCACGTTGATGGCTCGAGGTGCGATCCCGGACGCTCATCCGATGAATATGGGAATGCCCGGGATGCACGGAACTGTGGCAGCGGTGGGCGCGCTGCAGAAGTCAGATCTGCTCATCGCGGTGGGCACCCGCTTCGACGATCGTGTGACCGGCAAGCTGTCCACGTTTGCACCAGATGCGAAGGTGATCCACGCCGACATCGATCCGGCAGAGATCGGCAAGAACCGTGCGGTCGACATCCCGATCGTCGGTGACGCCAAGGTCTTCCTCAGTGGGCTGATCGAGGCCTTGCGTCACGAGCAGGTGCCTGACTGGCCGGGCTGGGGCGACTATCTCCAGGGCCTCAAGAAGCGCTACGCGGTGGGCTGGACTGAGCCTGATGATGGCAAGCTCACCCCGCAGCACGTCATCAAGCGGCTCGGCGAGATCGTCGGCCCGGATGCGATCTACGTGACTGGCGTCGGGCAGCACCAGATGTGGTCCTCCCACTTCCTGCCGTTCGATCGTCCGGCCAAGTGGCTGACCTCGGGAGGCGCCGGGACGATGGGATACTGCGTTCCTGCGGCCATGGGCGCCAAGGTCGGGGCCCCTGAGCAGGTGGTCTGGGGTATTGACGGCGACGGCTGTTTCCAGATGACCAACCAGGAACTCGTCACCTGCGCCCTCAACAACATCCCGATCAAGATTGCGATCATCAACAACAACGTGCTCGGCATGGTTCGCCAGTGGCAGACGCTGTTCTACGGCGAGCGGTACTCCAACACCAGCCTGCAGAGCGACCGGCTGCCGAACTTCCCGTTGCTGGCTGAGGCAATGGGGTGCGTCGGGCTGCGGGCCACCCGGCCCGAGGAGGTGGATGACGTCATCAACCAGGCCATGGCGATCAACGATCGTCCGGTGGTTGTCGAGTTCGTCTGCCACAAGGACGCCATGGTGTGGCCGATGGTGGCAGCTGGCACCAGCAACGACGACATCAAGATCGCCCGCGACATGGCGCCGGCGTGGGAGGAGGAGGACCTGTGAGCACTCATACCCTGAGCGTCCTTGTCGAGAACAATCCAGGTGTCCTGGCGCGGATCTCGAGCCTGTTCAGCCGGCGCGGGTTCAACATCGAGTCACTGGCTGTCGGCCCGACAGAGCGCTCCGACATCTCACGTGTCACGCTGGTGACCACTGTTGACGATCCCCGCACCCTGGAGCAGCTTGTCAAGCAGTTGAACAAGCTTCTCGAGGTGTACAAGATCCTCGAGTTGGAGCCCAACTCGGTGCAGCGAGAACTGATTCTCATCAAGGTTCGCTGCAACGACCACAATCGCAGTGCGGTCATCGACGTTGTCGGCCTCTTCCGAGGTAAGGCCGTCGATGTTGGCCCCGACTCGGTAACGGTTGAAGCGACCGGCAGCACCGACAAGCTGGCGGCACTGGTCACCATGCTCGAACCTTATGGAATCATCGAACTCGTGAAGTCGGGTCAGGTCGCACTCGGCCGCGGCAACAAGTCAATCAACGAGAAGAACCGTCCCGCCCTGCGGGCGCACTGAGCAACGAAGGAGTTCCCATGGCAGAGATGTTCTACGAGGACGACGCCGATCTGGCTGTCATCCAGGACCGCAGTGTTGCCGTCATCGGCTACGGCTCGCAGGGCCACGCTCATGCGCTCAACCTGCGCGACTCAGGCGTGGACGTGCGCGTTGGGCTGGCCGAGAACAGCAAGTCGCGCGCCAAGGCAGAGGCCGAGGGTCTGCGAGTGGTCACACCGGCCCAGGCTGCTGCCGAGGCTGACGTCATCATGATCCTGGTTCCGGACCAGGTGCAGCGCCACGTCTACGCCGACGAGATCGCCCCCAACCTCAAGCCCGGGGACGCCATCTTCTTCGCGCACGGCTTCAACATCCGTTATGGCTACATCACCGCACCCGAAGGGGTCGACGTCTGCATGGTCGCCCCCAAGGGGCCTGGTCACATCGTGCGTCGGGAGTTCAGCGACGGACGCGGTGTCCCGGTGCTGGTCTGCGTCGAGCAGGACGCCTCGGGCGACGCGTGGGAGCTCGCCAAGAGTTATGCCAAGGCCATCGGCGGTCTGCGCGCGGGCGGAATCAAGACCACCTTCACTGAGGAGACCGAGACTGACCTCTTCGGCGAGCAGGCTGTGCTGTGTGGCGGCATGTCTCACCTGGTGCAGGCCGGATTCGAGACCCTCGTCGAGGCCGGCTACCAGCCCGAGATGGCCTATTTCGAGTGCCTGCACGAGCTCAAGATGATCGTCGACCTGATGATCGAGGGCGGTATCTCCAAGCAGCGCTGGAGCATCTCGGACACCGCCGAGTACGGCGACTACGTCTCGGGCCCGCGGATCATCGACGCCCACGTCAAGCAGAACCTCAAGGCGGTGCTGGATGACATTCAGACCGGCGCCTTCGCCAAGCGCTTCATCGAAGACCAGGACGCCGGAGCCCCCGAGTTCAACAGTCTCCGCGAAGCCGAGGCCGGTCACCCGATCGAGGCCACCGGACGCGAACTGCGCAAGATGTTCAGCTGGCTGAAGAACGCCGACTCCGACTACGTCGAGGGCAGCGCGGCTCGCTGAGACCACCGCTCACGCTTCGACGGCCCTGGGGAGACTTCCCCGGGGCCGTCGGGCGTTGGGGGATGACTTCTAGGATGGAGTGAATCCGGAAGGCGGGTGGGGTGTGATGACGGTCTTCTTCGTGATCGGCGGCATCGGCATAACGCTGCTGCTCGTCGCCCTGTTCGTGGGCGACGTGCTGGAGGGTGCGCTGGGCTTCGACGGCATCGACTCCCTGAACGCGCTCGACTCGGATCTGTTCTCCACAGCTGGCATCGCCGGCCTGTTGGGGGGTTTCGGTTTTGCGGGGGCCATCGGCCTGGTCACCACGGGGAGCATGCTGGTGGCCATCATCGCCGGGCTGGTGACCGGCATCGCACTGGGCTGGATGGCGGGCAAGCTCACCCGGGTGCTGCGCCGTCAGGGCTCAGACGTCGCACCCAACACCAGCGCCCTGATCGGTCTCGAGGCGCACGTCATCACCGCGGTGCCCGACGGCGGCTACGGGCAGGTGCGACTTCGTCATGGTGGGCACACCTACACCCTCAACGCCAAGGCCCCCGTCGCCGCTGGACGCGGGCTCACGGGTGTGGATCTCTGGCGTCCTGTCGGCGACGTCGGTCGAGGTCCTGCCGGTGGACGCGTTGGGCGGCGGGACGCGTCCTGCGGCCATCGACGTGTGAGGTCCCCCGCACCGGGGATCTGCGCGCGGCCATCGTCGAGGCGACGTGTTTCCCGCCCCGGTAGGCTGGTCGTCACGAACCCACGAACTTAGGAGCTCTGTCTGATGAACCCCGTCATCGTCGCGATCATCGGCTTGGTCGTTCTCGTCGTTCTCATCGGTCTGCTGGTTGCCAGCCGGTACAAGGTCGCCGGCCCAAACGAGGCCTTCATTGTCACCGGGCGCAAGGGCAAGGAGGTGCGCAACCCGGAGACCGGCGAGATGTCCAGCGATCTCTCCGGGCCAGAAGGTCGTGATGGGTGGTGGCGTTTTTGTCATCCCGTTCATCCAGCGGCTGTTCATCATGGACCTGTCCAGCAGGCGGATCTCGGTGACAATCCGTGGCGCTGTCTCAGGACAGGGAATCAAGCTCAACGTGGAGGGCGTGGCCATCGTCAAGGTGGGTGGCAACGAGGACTCGATCCGCGCGGCTGCGCAGCGCTTCCTCAGCCAGCAGGACGAGATCGAGACCTTCACCCAGGAGACCCTCGCCGGTTCGCTGCGCTCGATCGTCGGATCGTTGAGCGTTGAGCAGATCATCCGTGACCGGGCGGCGTTCGCTCAGCGAGTCGCCGACGAGGCGGAGGCCTCGCTGACCGGTCAGGGTCTGGTGCTCGACACGTTCCAGATTCAGGACATCACCGATGACGGCACGTACCTGAACGACCTGGGACGCCCGGAGGCGGCTCGAATTCAGCAGACCGCTGCCGTCGCCGAGGCGGTGGCACGCCAGGAGGCAGAGAACGCCCGCATCAACGCCCAGCAGTTGATCGCCATCCGCGAGCGCGAACTGCTGCTCAAGCAGGCCGAGATCAAGGCCGAGACCGACGCCGCCAACGCTCAGGCTGCAGCGGCCGGGCCGCTCGCCCAGGCCGATCGCGACCAGGCGATCCTCACCGAGCAGGAGAAGGTCGCCATCAGGCAGGCTGCACTGAAGGACCGCCAGCTCGACACCGAGGTCCGCAAGCCGGCCGACGCCGCCCGATACCGGCTGGAGACCGAGGCCGAGGCGCGCAAGAACTCCGCGATCTTCCAGGCGAACGCCGAGAAGGTCGCCGCGATCGCCCGGGCCGAGGGCGAGGCCGAGAAGGCACGACTCGTCGGCGTCGGTGAGAAGTCTCGTCGTACCGCGCTCGCCGAGGCCGAGGCCATCGAGGGTGCTCGTCGAGGTGAGGCCGAGAAGGCCCGCCGAGTCGCCGAAGCAGACGCCGTCGCGCGCCGAAGGCGAGGCGAAGGCCGCCGCGATCCTGGCCACCGGGCAGGCCGAGGCCGAGGCGATGAACAAGAAGGCCGACGCCTACTGCCCACTACAACGACGCCGCAGTCATCGAGATGCTGGTTTCGGTGCTGCCGCTGATGGCCGAGAAGGTGGCCGCTCCGATGAGCGCGATCGACACGCTCACCGTGATCTCCACCGACGGTGCCGGACAATTGCCGAAGCAGGTGACCAACGGCAGTCGTCCAGACCTTCCAGCTGCTCAAGGACGCCGCCGGCATCGACCTGAGCGCAGTTGGCGAGCCGCTACGTCAGCAACGCGGCGCGTCAGCCGGGACCACGCTCCCAGGCCAGACGCACACAGCTCTGCTCCGGAAGCGTCGAGGCCGAAGCCCGGATCGGGCCTGGCGGCTCGGGCGCCGACGTCGGTTCAGGCCTGGCCTCCGTACTGCGAGGTAGAGCCAGTAGATCAGGGCGACCAGCAGTAGCCCCAGTAGCTACGGCGAAAGTGATCTTGACGACGCTCCAGGGACGCTGACCCTGGACCTCGCCGGTGACACCGTTGATGACGACCTGGAAGGGCTTGGCCTTGTAGGTGACGGTGAGCATCCAGACCGGCAGGACGAGTTGGCTGAACCGCACCATCAGCCAGGAGATCTGGCGCGAGGTGATCTGTTGGGCATTGCCGCCGATGTCGGCCCTGATCGTGGAGTCGATCACGTCCTCCATACGCGGGACGACCCGGTCACGGAAGACCTGCTCGGCGTCCGAGTCATAGGTGCGGCTCAGGTGGCCGGCCACGAACTGGGGTGAGTACTGGTGGGTGTACTCCATCGGCCAGGGTTCCAGCTGGGTGATCTTGTCATCGTCGAGGCCGTCACTGGCGTGGCCGGTGACGTCCTCAAAGCTGTTGTTGACCACTCCGGCGGCCGGGTACCAGTCGGTCACGATGCGGGTGGCGATCTTGCCGTCCGAGGTCCGATAGGTCTCGGTGCGGTGAATACCGCGCAGACCCGTGTACCTCGTCGTGGTGGCCGCGTCGTAGCTGAAGTAGGGCAGGTAGATGCTGGTGAAGCTGCCGACTTCGCGGTACTTCTTGAACGCGTTCGGGGCGAATCGACGACTGTTGATCCACTGCTCGATCCGTTGCTCGGCCGTCGACCGGCTGACCCGCAGGGGCAGCAGCCCGTCGATCGGCAGGCGAGTGGGTGCGTCGTGGACGTCGTCGCGCTGGATCGGGGTGTTGCAGTAGGGGCAACGCAGGGCGGTCAACGTGCCGGAGAAGACGGTGTGGC
The DNA here is from genome assembly GCA_963780175.1 of uncultured Actinomycetota bacterium. GTDB lineage: Bacteria > Actinomycetota > Actinomycetes > Propionibacteriales > Propionibacteriaceae > Brooklawnia. The sequence continues at coordinate 47,633 of CAWAAT010000001.1, forward strand.
CGCCGCAGTTCTGGCAGACAATCTCCTTGTCTCCCGACACCTGGGTGCTCGCGTTGGCCTGGAGCTCGGCGAGTTCGGCCATGGCCGAACTCAGATCACGCTTGGGTATGGGTGTCGGTTGGGCCACCTCGGAGGCGATGGGGACAACGGTGCCGCAGCTCAGGCACTTGAGCGCCTGGGTATCGGCGTCAAAGGCCAGAACACCACCGCAGGACGGGCACGGGTAGGTCCGGGTCTGCTCGGTGACGTGCAGCATGGCCGGATCGGGCAGTGGACCAGGGTCGGGCAAGGGCCCGGGGACGCCTGACCAAGCCTCGTCCCCGCCGCCCTTGCCAGGCAGCGGGAACCGTGCCCGCCCGTCACCATTGGCTGGGAGGGGCTCGTGTGACATGGCTGGCTAGGCGTTGTCCGAGTCGGATGGTGCGGGGGTCACGCCGGCCTGGCCGGGCAGTGGCGGCGGGGAGACGAACAGCATCCGCAGGGCCGGCACCTGGGCCGCGGGCATCCAGCCTGCCTGGCCAGCGCTCCAGACCAGCGTGTGGGTGGTGAGCTGACCGTTCTCGACCATGCCGCGCAGCTGACCTAGGTTGTACGGACCTGCCGCTGACCCACCGATCTCGATGTGGAACGTCTGGCTGTCCTGCAGCAGCGGCGGTGGGGTCTGCTGGGCCTGCTGGTTGGCCTGATTGGCCTGGTTCGTCATCTGCTGGGCCATCGCCCAGCCCATGCCGGCGCCCATCATGTCGCCCATGCCGCTGCCGGACGGGTTGTTGGCGGCCGCGGTCATCGCGTCAGCCTGCTTGGCGCGCTGGTAGCGGTCGAGGTCGTTGAGCTGGTTCATCCAGCCCGCCTCCTCGACACCCTTGGCGACACCTCGTGTCATCGCCTGGGTGATCTCGTCGGGCAGCGAGACGTTCATGGTGATCGACTGGATGGCCAGGCCGAACTCGTCGTCCACCCTCGGTGCCACCACCGAGCGTAGCTTCTCGGACAGCTCGGCCTGTTTGCCCTGCAGCTCGATGGCACCCAGGCCGGTCTGCATGATCATGTCGGAGAAGGCCTGGCTGATCTCGCGACGCAGCAGTTCGGTGATCTCCTCGACCCCGACATTGGAGTCGGTGCCGATGACCTGGCGCAGGAAGATGACCGGGTCGAACACCCGCACGACGCACAGGCCGTTGGCCCGCACCTGCACCATGCCGAAGTCTGGGTCGCGGATGGTGATCGGGTTCGGGGTGCCCCACCGCAGGTCGGTGACCGGGCGGGTGTTGACGAAGTACACCTCCGAACGGAAGGGGCTGTTGAAGCCGAACTGCCAGCCCTGAAGGGTCGACATGATCGGCAGGTTCTGGGTGTTCAGGGTGTAGGTGCCGGGCCCGAACGTGTCTGCCAGTTGGCCTTGGTGCACGAAGATGGCCATCTGGCCCTCGCGCACGATGAGCTGGGCGCCCTGCTTGATCTCGTTCTGGTAGCGGGGGAACCGCCAGGCCAGCAGGGTGCGGGAGTCCTCGAGCCACTCGATGATGTCGACGAGTTCGCCACGGAGTTTGTCCATCAGGCCCATGGTGTGCACCTTTCGATTCGGAAGACTACCTACCCCAGAGGATACGGCACCTCTGGGCGACCCGAAACGATCGTGCCGACTTTCCTGCGCGGACGCTTGGTTGCTCGGCATGATCGAGAGGCGGTGCTGTGGAGGTGGGTCGCGCGGCCAACCCAGACGACTGTGTCTGTCCCAGTCCGGACCATGGCCAGGGTGCGCGTCCGCTGGCGCTGTTACCCGCCCCAGCACGTCGTGTGGCAGCGCTGCGCTGCTCGCCCAGCTCACCACGACGGCCCAGCAGGCTGGCATGACGCCGAACGTGCGCTGCGCGATCACTGGGCAACCAGAACCCTTCTGGAACTGGCTGCAGGTGGGCTGCGACGCGTCCAACGACTTCTGCGACCCGGCACCCTTCGCCACCTGAGTGGCCTGCCACGTCGGGCCACCAGCCGCTCCCAAAGAGACCAGCCGCTCCCGAACAATCGGGAGCGGCTGGTCCTTTTGGGAGCGGGAGGGGGAAGGCATCCACGTAGCGCGGACGCCGGAGCCGGCGGTCAGCCAGCCAGGCGCGCCGCGATGGCGTCACCGATCTCGCTGGTCGAGCGCCTGGCCGCACCGCGCTCGCGAGATGTCGGCGGTGACCGCCCCCTCGATGCGGGCGGCGTCCTCGTGGCGTCCCAGGTGCTCCAGCAGCAGCGCCATGGACGAGATCGCCGCGGTCGGGTCGGCGATTCCCTGACCGGCGATATCGGGCGCCGAGCCGTGCACCGGCTCGAACATGGACGGGAACGTGCGCGCGGTGTTGATGTTGGCGCTCGGCGCCAGCCCGATGCCACCGGTGACCGCGGCAGCCTCGTCGGTGATGATGTCGCCGAACAGGTTGTCGGTGACGATCACGTCGAAACGCGCCGGATCGGTCACCAGGTGAATGGTTGCGGCGTCGATGTGCAGGTAGTCGGTGGCGACCTCGGGAAACTCCACGGCGACCTGGTTGAACACCCGGTTCCACAGTCCGCCGGCGTTGACCAGCACGTTGTGCTTGTGCAGCAGCGTCAGCTTGTGGCGGCGGTGCATCGCCAACTCGAAGGCGTAACGCACCACGCGCTCCACACCCATCGCGGTGTTGACGCTCACCTCGGTGGCCACCTCGTCCGCGGTGCCCTTGCGCAGCGTCCCCCCGTTGCCGGCGTACAGGCCCTCGGTGCCTTCGCGGACGACGACGAAGTCGACCTGCTTGCCCTCGGTGACCCAGTCGGCCAGCGGGCTACGAACCCCGGGATAGATCCGCGAGGGACGCAGGTTGACGTCCTGGTCGAACGCGAAACGCAGCTTCAGCAGCAGGCCGCGTTCCAGCAACCCGCTGGGGATCGTGGTGCTGCCGGGGGCAGCCCCGACCGCTCCGAGGATGATGGCGTCGTGGCCGGCCAAGTTCGGCCAGCGTGTCATCGTTGAGCACCTCGCCGGTGGCCAACCAGTGCTCTGCGCCGAGGGAGTAGTGGGTGAAACCGAAGGCGTCCGCTCCGATGGTCGCGGTGAGCACCTTGAGTGCCTCTGCCACGACTTCGGGGCCGATGCCGTCCCCGGGGATGACGGCGATGGAGGGGCGAACGGGCTCAGCAGTCATGGGCGGAACCATATCGGTTGAAGGGCCGGAGCCCGGTCTGGTCTCATCACCCTGGGCGGGCTCACGATGTGCCCCTGACCCGGCACAGGGGAGGACCGGCACTAAGGTTGTCGGCATGGCGCTGACCTTCGATCGTCCTGAGAATCCGAGCTACCTGGGTGCCGACGTCATCGCCGGTATCTGGCAGGACCCCGGCTTCGGCAACTACTTCACCGACCACATGGCGGTGGCGAGCTGGGACAAGCAGTCCGGCTGGCACAACGACCGGCTGGTCAACTACGCGCCGATCTCGATGGACCCGGCCGGGGCCGTCTACCACTACGCGCAGGAGATCTTCGAGGGACTCAAGGCCTACCGGCACGCCGACGGCTCGGTGTGGCTGTTCCGGCCCGAAGCCAACGCGGCTCGCTTCCAGCGCTCGGCCCACCGACTGGCGCTGCCCGAACTGCCCACAGAGGACTTCGTCACGTCCGTGCGTCAACTGGTGAGCGTGGACGAGCGCTGGGTGCCCGGCGGTGAGGAGCAGAGCCTCTACCTGCGCCCGTTCATGATGGCCAGCGAGAACTTCCTCGGTGTGCGTCCGGCCCACTCGGTGGTCTACTGCCTGATCGCCAGCCCGGTCGGCGCCTACTTCTCGGGTGGGGTCGCCCCGGTGAACATCTGGGTGAGCACCGAGTACAGCCGGGTCGCCAATGGCGGCACCGGATCGGCCAAGTGCGGCGGCAACTACGCCGCGTCCCTGCTGCCCCAGGAACTTGCCTACCAGCAGGGCTGCAGCCAGGTGCTGTTCGTGGACGCCGCAGAGCGGCGTTGGGTCGAAGAACTTGGTGGCATGAACTTCTTCATGATCACCGCCGACGACCAGTTGGTCACCCCCGAACTCAACGGCAACATCCTGCCCGGCGTCACCCGCGACTCGGTGCTCACCGTCGCCCCCGAGATGGGCCTGGAGCCGATCGAACGTCCGATTGCCCTCGAGCGAGGTGCTGGCCGGTATCGAGGACGGCTCCATCCGCGAGTTGTTCGCCTGCGGGACGGCGGCGGTCATCACACCGATCGGATCGTTGAAGCTCGGCGATCGGCACTACGAACTCGACGTTCAACGGTCCACCCACACCATCCCGATGCGCAACCGGCTGCTCGACATCCAGTACGGCCGCATCTCCGACTCCAACGGTTGGATGCAACGGGTCTGCTGAGCGCTGCGGTCGGCGTCCAACGGACGAGACCCCACCAAGATCGGCCGCTGTTTCAGCGACGATGGACGAGGGGCGTGCGCACGGCACGCCAGCCGCGGCCGAGTTTTGGAGGTCACATGCCCGCGATGCCGGTGATGCCCGAGCAGTTCCACCTGTATGACACGACCCTGCGTGACGGGGCCCAGCAGGAGGGCATTCACCTGTCGGTCGACGACAAGCTCCGCATCGCCCGCTATCTCGACGAACTCGGTGTCACCTTCATCGAAGGTGGCTGGCCGGGAGCCAACCCGGCCGATACCGAGTTCTTCGCCCGTGCCCGAGACGAACTCCACCTCGACCGTGCTCGTCTGGTGGCTTTCGGGGCGACCCGCAAGGTGGGGGACCGGGCGGCGGCAGATCCGCAGGTGAAGGGGCTGGTGGACGCCGGCACCGACTACATCTGTCTGGTTGCCAAGTCGCACGACGCTCACGTGTTCGAGGCGCTGAAGACCACCCTCGAAGAGAATCTGGCGATGATCGAGGACACGGTCAGCTATCTGGTGTCGCTCGGCAAACGGGTCTTCGTCGACTGCGAGCACTTCTTCGACGGCTACCGCGCCAATCCCGGCTACGCGCTCGACGTCATCAGGACCGCAGCTGAGGCCGGCGCCGAGGTGGTCATCCTGTGTGACACCAACGGCGGCATGGTGCCCAGCTGGATGGCGGACGTGGTGTCGTCGGCAGCCCAGATCGGTGTCGATCTGGGGGTGCACTGCCACAACGATTCGGGCTGCGCGATCGCCAACTCGCTGGCCGCCATCGACGCGGGCGTGATGCACGTCCAGGGCACCATCAACGGCTACGGCGAGCGCACCGGCAACATGGACCTCACGACGATGATCGCCGACCTGCAGCTCAAGTACGGTTGGCCGCTGCTGGCACCCGAGCAGCTGGGCGAACTCACCAGAATCAGTTACGCGGTGGCTGATCGGGCCAACCAGCCCCATCAGGCCCGCCAGCCGTACGTCGGAGGCTCCGCGTTCGCGCACAAGGCCGGCCTGCACGCCAGCGCCATCCGGGTGAACGAAGACCTGTACCAGCACATCCGCCCGCAGCTCGTCGGCAACGACATGCGGATGCTGATCAGCAACATGGCGGGCCGGGCCAGCGTCCAGATCAAGGGCGACCAGCTCGGTCTCGACCTGAGCGATCGTGACTTCGCAGGTCAGGTCACCGATGTGATCAAGCAGCGCGAGGCGGAGGGGTACTCCTTCGAGGCCGCGGACGCGTCCTTCGAGCTGCTGGTGCGCTCGCTGAACGGGGAGTTGGCGGAGCCGTTCAAGGTGCTCAGCTGGCGGGTCTTCACCGAGGACGTGGTGGGGCAGCCATCGGCGGACAACTCCGAGGCCACCGTCAAACTGATCGCCAAGGGCGAGAAGTTCGGTGTCATCGGTGAGGGCAACGGCCCGGTGAACGCGCTGGGTGATGCGCTGGTGAGGGCTTTGACTCCGGTCTACCCGCAGGTGGTTGGCTACGAGCTGACCGACTACCGGGTGCGGATCCTGGACGAGGGACGCGGCACCGACGCCACCGTCCGCGTCCTGATCGACACCAGCGACGGCGAGCACGGCTGGACGACGGTCGGGGTCGGTACCAACGTCATCGAGGCCTCGTGGGAGGCCCTGTCCGAAGCGTACCTGTATGGGCTGATCAAGGGTTACGGGGCCGCTCAGGCCTGAGAGCGACGAGGACGCCCGGCGCCCCCTTCCAGCCGGTCGATGATCAGGGGCGTGGGGCAGGGCGCCTCGTCTGCGATGGTGATGCCAGCGACCAGCGCCTCCCGCGCGGAGGCGAACGCGTCCGGGGTGTCGGTGTGCAGGCGCAGCAAGAACTGTCCCATGACGACCCGGTCACCCGGCCGGACGAGCAATTCGATGCCCGCGCCTGCCTGCACCGCGTCATCCTTGCGCGCCCGGCCTGCGCCCAACCGCCAGGACGCCAGACCTATCGACATCGCGTCCATGCCGGCGACCACGCCGCCTCGTTCAGCGGTGAGGACGTCGTTGTGCCTGGCGACCGGCAGCGGTGCGTCGGGGTCGCCACCCTGGGCGCTGATCATTCGACGCCAGCTGTCCATGGCCTTGCCGGATGACAGCACCTGCCCGGGGTCGGCGTCCAGCCCGGCCAGCTGGACCATCTCGTTCGCCAGCGCGACGGTGAGCGCGACCACGTCAGCTGGTCCACCGCCGGCCAGCACCTCGACCGACTCGCGTACCTCCAGGGCGTTGCCCACGGTCAGTCCCAGCGGGGTGCTCATGTCGGTGAGCAGGGCCACCATGTTCACACCCGCGGCCTCACCGAGGCGCACCATCCGTAGGGCGAGTTCACGGGCGTCGACAAGGTTCTTCATGAAGGCGCCTGTGCCGACTTTGACGTCAAGTACGAGGGCGTCGGCACCCTCGGCGATCTTCTTGCTCATGATCGAACTGGCGATCAGCGGGATCGACTCCACGGTGCCGGTGACATCGCGCAGAGCGTAGAGCTTGCGATCGGCCGGGGCGAGCCCGCTGCCGGCGGCGCAGATGACGGCCCCCACCTGCTTGAGCTGCGTCCAGACCTCGTCGTTGCTGAGGGCAGCCCGCCAGCCGGGGATCGACTCCAGCTTGTCGAGGGTGCCGCCCGTGTGCCCGAGCCCGCGTCCCGACAGCTGCGGCACCGCGGCCCCGCACGCCGCGACCAATGGAGCCAGCGGCAGGGTTATCTTGTCGCCCACCCCACCCGTGGAGTGCTTGTCGACGGTGGGACGCCCCAGGTTCGGGTAGTGCAGCCGTTCACCGGTCTCGATCATCGCGGTGGTCCAGGCCGACAGCTCCTCGTCGGTCATACCTTGGAAGTAGATGGCCATCGCCATGGCCGACATCTGCTCGTCGGCCACCTGAGAGTCGGTGTAGGCCCGCAGCAGCCACCGGATGGCCGCCCCATCCAGCGCGCGACCGTCCCGTCTTCGCCCTGATCAGCTCCACCGCACTGAAGGCACCCATGGCAATCAGTATGGTCTCGGCCACTAGACTCGCGGCATGCGTATCGCCCGTTTCGCCTCGGCAGGAGCCGATCCTCGCTTCGGAATCGTCGAATTGGAGGCCGATGGCGGCCAGTTCCCCGACACCGTGGCGGTCATTGACGCCGACCCGCTGGCCGGCCCGGTCAAGTACACCGGCGAACGACTGGCACTTGAGGACGTCAGATTGCTGGCTCCGGTCATTCCGCGCAGCAAGGTCGTGGCCGTCGGCAAGAACTACGCCGCCCACGTGGCCGAGTTCGACGGTGTAGTGCCCCCCGAACCGCTCATCTTCCTCAAGCCCAACACCTCGGTGATCGGCCCCGGGGAGCCGATCGTGCGTCCGTCGCTGTCGTCCAACGTGCACTTCGAGGGCGAGTTGGCGGTCGTTATCGGACGCATCTGTCGCAAGGTGCCTGTCGAACGTGCTGCCGAGGTGATCTTCGGGTACACCGTCGCCAACGACGTCACGGCGCGTGACCTGCAGCGCAGCGACGGCCAGTGGTCGCGCGCCAAGGGCTTCGACACCTTCTGCCCGCTCGGGCCCTGGATCGTCACCCACCTCGGGTTGGACGAGGCCGGCGACCTCTCACTGGTGACCAGCGTGGACGGGGTGGTCAAGCAGGACGCCAACACCAGCCAGATGCTCTACCCGATCGCCGAACTCATCGCCTACATCACCGCGTTCACCACGCTGTTGCCCGGGGACGTGATCCTGACGGGCACCCCGGCCGGTGTCGGGCCGTTGGTCGCCGGCCAGCAGGTCAGCGTCGAGATCGACGGCATCGGCGCGCTCACCAACCCGGTGATCGACGACGAAGTGGACGACGTGCCGTCCGAGGGCCGGTGAAGCTCGCGCTGTGGGGCGATGACAGCATCGAACTGGAGGACCCGGCCCCCAGGGTGCCCTACTCCGGTGTGCTGCGCATCGAACCCGTGTCGACCAGTTTTCTGCAGGCCATCGGGGGTGTGCTGGCAGCACTGGCAGGATATGCGCTGTTCCTGCCCATCATCGCCTGGCTGCTGCTCGGAGCCACCTGGCTGGTCCGCGGGATGCCTCAGACGTTCGCCGAATACCGCACGGCCTCCCTGCACTTCGAGAACATCGAGGGGCTGGTGGCCAGTCACCTTGCCATCGCCTCGCTGATCGTGCTCACCATGGTGGTGGTGCGCCGCGTCCACCATGTCCATCCCCGATGGCTCTGCTCTGTTCAGCCGGGGTTCCGCTGGCGTTACGCGTTCGCCTCCGGATTGGTCGCAGTCGTGGGACTCAACGGTGTCTACTGGATCTCCAGGTTCGGCAACCTGCCCGTCTGGGACCCCGACGAGAACCTCGGCTGGTGGCTCCTGGCTATCGCCCTGACCGCACCCCTGCAGGCAGCGGGGGAGGAGTTCCTCTTCCGCGGCTACCTCCTGCAGGCCGCCGGGGCGGTGGGACGCAGTCCCTGGCTGGCTGTGGCGGTCTCGGCGGTGGTCTTCACCGGTCTGCACGGGACGCAGAACGTGCCGCTCATGGTCGACCGGCTGGGTTTCGGCCTACTGGCCGGTGCGCTGGTGATTTTCACCGGTGGGCTCGAGGCGGCGATCGCCGCCCACGTGGTCAACAACGTGTTCGCGTTCAGCTATGCGGCGGCCTTCGGCGGGGTCGGGAACGTCAGGGGTCTGCAGGAGTCCACCTGGGCCACCACCAGCTGGAATCTGCTGGCCTACGGGCTGGTGGCGGTGGGCGCCTGGCTGGTGGGCCGACGGATGAAGGTGGCAACCCGCACCCCCAGTTTGGCATCTGATGGCCTCATCCGGTAACTTTGTCAGTCGTTGCGCCTCACGGTGCAACGCTGGGGTATGGGGTAATTGGCAGCCCTCCGGATTCTGGTTCCGTCAGTCTAGGTTCGAGTCCTAGTACCCCAACGCAGCAGGTCGGAGAGCCAGTTTGGTGACAGACGGCTTTCCGCTAGGCTGCTGGAGCCCGGGAGTTGCCGGCCCGGCTCGACAAGTGAACAGTTCGCGTCCGACATCCTGCGGGATGTCAGGCACGGCCCCGTAGTGTAGTGGCCTAGCACGCGGCCCTCTCAAGGCTGTAACGGCGGTTCGAATCCGCTCGGGGCTACATCTGGAAGCGCCTCACCCGTCATCGGGTGGGGCGCTTCGTTGTCTTGGCTGGTCGTGTCTGCGCTGGTCGGGCCATGGTGGACTGCCCAGGTGTGCAGCACAAACGAGTCCCAGGGGGGTGTTCTTTCTCGTCCTGCTGAGTTATCGTGAAATCGCGGTCAGCGCTCGACAGCACTCGTGGGAAGAGGCCATGAACAGTACGGGACGGATGTTGTCGGCTTTGCTGTGCGCAGCGGCCCTCATCAGCCTGCCGACTCTCCAATCGGGCAGCGCCGGACAAGACGTCGCGATCCTCGCCCTGGCCCCCGTCCGTGAGCCATCCCCCAGCCCCGAGTACTCCGAGGCTGCCCGAGCCGCAGCGGGCCGTCAAGGGGGGCCTCGGTCAAACCCGACTGTCGCGGAGGCTGCGGCCGCAGCTGTTGAGTCAAGTGCGGCGCCGTCGGCGGCCAGCGGTTCGGTGGCTGACAACGGGACGTGGTTGTGGCCGACGAGTTCGCAGTTGATCACCTCAGGCTTCGGGTATCGGGCCGACCCCATCACCGGTGGGGGAGCGTTCCACTCCGGCACAGATTTTGGTGCGGCCTGCGGGGCGCTGGTCGGAGCCACCAGGCCAGGCACCGTGACGTTCGCGGGCGCCGCTGGTGGATACGGCTACCGGGTTGTGATTGACCACGGTGCCGGGATCTCCAGCTCTTACAGTCACCTGCAGGAGATCTCCGTGCCGGTGGGAGCGAGCGTGGGAATGGCGGGGCTGGTCGGCATGGTGGGGACGACGGGACGATCCACCGGGTGCCACCTGCACTTCGAGATCATGGTCAACGGCGGGTTCGCCGACCCGATGCCTTACCTGATGGGCAACCCTGTCGCCAACCCCACGGTGTTCGGCAACGCCACCGTCGCCGCGGCGCCCCTGCCGACCTCGGTGGCGCCCAGCTCCTCCGCCAGTCCCACGCCGACTGTGCCGGAAGACCCCTGTGGCATCTCGAATGATCCGCAGGAGGCCCTGGAGTCCGGTGGCCTGATACCGGTCGAGCCGAGCGTGGGATCCAGCGAGTCGCCCTGTCCGACGCCGCTGCCGACCAGCGAGTCCCCCAGTCCGTCGACCACTCCGTCGAGCAGTCAGACCCCCGTCGCGACCAACGAATCGCTTGCGTCCAGCAGCAGCGCCACGCCGTCGACCGACCCAAGCCTTGGGCAGACCACGCAGGCCACACCCACCGATGGACAGACCGCAGAGTCAGTGGCGGCTTCCAGCTACGAGCCGGAGCCAACCCAGACTCCCCAAGAACCGTTGCCATTACAGACTCCACAGGAGTCGTTGCAGCCGGAGCCCACCGTGACTCCTGACATCGTGTACGAACCAGAGCCGTCCCAGGTGACGCAACCGTCCACGACTGTTCCGACGCTGCCGAATGATGAAGGCTACCTGCCGTAGCGGTCGTCGCCTAGGCTGGCTGCGGACGACCAGTCCGCTATCCAGGAGATCAAGATGACGACAATTGGCTTCATCGGTTTGGGAACCATGGGACGACCCATGGCCGGCCACATGTTCGCGCGACTGCCCGAGGGCGACACGATGGTCCTCAACGACATCAGTTCTGAGCGTGTCACCGACCTGCTGGATGGTGGCGCGGTCTGGGCCAGTACCGCCCGCGAACTCGCCGGCCTGGTGGATGTCGTCTTCTTCATGGTGCCCGACATCCCGCAGGTGCAGGCGGTCCTCGATGGTCCGGACGGTTTGCTGGCAGGCATCAAGGGCGACATCGTGTTGGTGGTCTGCTCCACGGTCGCACCTGACGCGATTCGCCGACTGGACGCCGAGGTGAGCGCAGCCACCAATGGGAAGGCCAGGGTCATCGACGCCCCGGTCTCGGGTGGTGAGGTGGGGGCGAAGGCCGGCACCCTGTCGATCATGGTCGGCGGGCCTGACGAACTGGTGTCACAGGCGATGCCCTACCTGGCGCTGACCGGAAACCCTGTGCATCTGGGACCGACCGGAGCAGGAGAGGTGGCCAAGGCCTGCAATCAGCTGATCTGCGCGGCCAACATCGTCGCCAACGCCGAAGCTGCAGTCGTGGCCGAGCGGGCTGGGCTGGATGTCGCCAAGCTGTTCGAGTTGATGCAGGGCGGTTACGCGGGCAGCAAGATCATGGCCGACAAGGGGCCGCGGTTCGCAGCCAAGGACTACTCGGTCTCAGGGGCTGCGATCTTCTGGATCAAGGACCTGTTGGCCTACCTCGACGAGGCCGGCCGGACCGGCACCGCCACCGTGCAGGGCGACCGACTGCTGGACGCGTTCCAGGGCGTCGTGGACGCCGGCTGGGGCTGGCAGGACACCGCGATCGTGCAGAAGTTCATTGAGGAGCAAGAGCCGAAGGCCAACTGAGCAGGAAGGTCGGTCTGACGGCAATCTCAGTCGTCGGTGCCCGAGCGGCGCAGCACCTCGCTGAGCCGCTCGGCGGCGGCCATCACTGCCGGGGCGTGCAGTCGTCCGGGCTGGCGAGTCAGGCGTTCGATGGGCCCCGAGACCGAGACCGCAGCTATCACCTTGCCGCCGGGTGAGCGTACGGGTGCGCTCACCGATGCGACCCCCGACTCGCGCTCGGCAACCGATTGTGCCCAGCCTCGACGGCGCACCGAGGTGAGGGCCACGGCTGAGAAGTTGGCTTCGGTCAAGCCGCGCTGCAGGCGATCAGGCTCCTCCCAGGCGAGCAGCACCTGGGCGGCGGAGCCGGCGCTCATGGACAGTTGGCTGCCGACCGGGATGGAATCCCGTAGTCCGCTGGGACGGTCTGCGGCGGCCACGCAGACCCGGACGTCCCCCTGTCGTCGGAAGAGTTGCGCCGACTCGCCGGTGATGTCGCGCAGCCGGGTCAGAATCGGTCCGGCGGTGACCAGCAGGCGGTCCTCGCCTGCTGCTGCAGCCAGCTCGGCGAGTCGCGGCCCGAGCACGAATCGTCCCTGCAGGTCGCGACCCACCAATCTGTGGTGTTCCAGGGCGACGGCCAGTCGGTGGGCCGTCGGTCGGGCCAGACCGGTCGACTGAACGAGGCCGGCCAAAGTCGTCGGGCCCGACTCGAGTGCGGCCAGAACAAGGGCCGCCTTGTCGAGGACACCCACACCAGAAGTTTCGTCCATAAGGTGAGATTATCATCTCGCCATTTGAGCGGCAATGCCATCATGTTGCCCATGGGAAGAACTCTGAGCGAGAAGGTTTGGGACGATCACGTCGTGCGCTCCAGCACCGGTGAACCTGACCTGCTCTACATCGATCTGCAGTTGGTCCACGAGGTCACCAGCCCACAGGCTTTCGAGGGCCTGCGGATGGCCGGCCGGCAGGTGAGGCGTCCCGATCTCACCATCGCCACCGAGGACCACAACACCCCGACGACCGACATCGACAAGCCGATCGTCGACCTCACCAGCCGCACCCAGATCGAGACCTTGCGTCGCAACGTCGCCGACTTCGGGGTGCCGATTCACTCCCTCGGTGACCGCGACCAAGGTGTCGTCCACATCATCGGGCCCCAGTTGGGGCTCACCCAACCCGGGATGACGATCGTGTGTGGCGACTCGCACACCTCCACCCATGGCGCGTTCGGCGCGCTCGCCTTCGGCATCGGCACCTCCGAGGTCGAGCACGTCCTGGCGACGCAGACCCTGCAACAGGCCCGTCCCAGGACGATGGCCGTGACCATCGAGGGCGATCTGCCCGTCGACGTCACGCCCAAGGATGTCGTGCTCGCGCTCATCGCCAAGGTGGGCACCGGCGGCGGCCAGGGCTACATCGCCGAGTACCGTGGCTCAACCATCGAGAGGATGTCGATGGAGGGTCGCATGACCATCTGCAACATGTCCATCGAGTGGGGCGCCAAGGCGGGCATGATCGCCCCCGACCAGACCACTCTGGACTACCTTGCCGGTCGTCCGCACGCGCCCCAGGGCGCAGACTGGGACGCGGCACTGGCCTACTGGAAGACCCTGCACACCGATGAGGACGCGGTCTTCGACACCGAGGTGTTCATCGATGCAACGCAGCTGACCCCCTTCGTCACCTGGGGTACCAACCCGGGTCAGGGTGTCGGTCTTGGAGATGTCGTGCCTGACCCCGCGGATATCTCCGACGAGGTCGCTCGTTCCGCGGCCGAACGCGCGCTGGTGTACATGGACCTGAAGGCGGGCACCCCGCTGCGCGAGATCACGATCGACACGGTCTTCCTGGGCAGTTGCACCAACGGTCGCATCGAGGACCTGAGGTTGGCCGCCGGGATTCTCAAGGGACGCAGGATTGCCGAGGGTGTCCGGATGCTCGTGGTGCCGGGATCGGCCCGCGTCCGCGAGCAGGCGATGGCCGAGGGTCTCGACCGGGTCTTCATCGACGCCGGGGCCCAGTGGCGTCAGGCCGGGTGCTCGATGTGTCTGGGCATGAACCCTGACCAACTCGCCCCGGGGGAGCGCAGCGCCTCCACCAGCAACCGGAACTTCGAGGGCCGCCAGGGCAAGGGTGGACGCACCCATCTGGTCAGCCCCGCCGTGGCTGCGGCAACCGCGGTGACCGGTCACCTGTCGGCACCCTCGGACCTGTGAGAAGGAACTGACCATGGACAAGTTCATCAACCACACCGGCATCGCTGTGCCCATGCGTCGCAGCAACGTGGACACCGACCAGATCATCCCGGCGGTCTACCTCAAGCGCATCACCCGCACGGGCTTCGAGGACGGCCTGTTCGCCGCTTGGCGAAAGGACCCGGACTTCGTGCTCAACCAGCCCGCTTACCAAGGCGGCTCCGTGCTGGTCGTTGGCCCGGACTTCGGCACCGGATCGTCTCGGGAGCACGCGGTCTGGGCGCTGCAGAACTACGGCTTCAAGGTCGTCATCGGCTCGCGCTTCGCAGACATCTTCCGTGGCAACTCCGGCAAGGCCGGGTTGCTCATCGCGCTGGTGAGTCAGGACGACGTCGAGGCCTTGTGGGACTACATCGAGGCCGAGCCGGGCCGTCAGTTGACCGTCGACCTGCCCAGCCGCACGATCACAGCCGGTGAGCGCAGCTTCGGATTCCAGATCGACGACTACACGGCCAGTCGGCTGCTCGAGGGGTTGGACGACATCGGCTCGACCCTGAGGCACGCAGACGAGATCGCTGCCTTCGAGGCGCGCCGCCCCAGCTTCAAGCCCACCACCCTGCCCATGAGGGTTGCTGACTGAGCGATGCGGCCCGAGACCAGTCCCGGGACCATCGACAACCCGAAGCGCTACCGGGGTGAACTCGGACGTCACAACACCGAGCCCACGTCGAGGACCCTCAGGTGGCTCGCGGTGGTGTTGCGCCACGTTCTGAGACTGGTCATCACGGCGGAGGTGCGGGGTGGCGAGAACATCCCCCGAAGTGGGCCGGTGATCTTCGTACCCAACCACATCAGTTCCCTCGATCCCCCTGTGGTGGGGGTGGCCCTGGCCTATCAGGGACGGTGGCCGCACTTCCTGGCCCGGGCGAACCTGTTCGACGTGCCGATCGTCGGTCGTCTGCTGCGCAACGCCGACCAGATCCCGGTGTACCGGGGCAGTACACAGGCCCGGGAGGCCCTCGTCGCGGCCGACGCCGCCCTGGCGCAGGGGCGGGCCCTGGTCATCTACCCCGAGGGAACCATCACCTTCGACCCCCAGGAGTGGCCGATGGCCGGCCACACCGGGGCGGCCCGGCTGGCACTGCGCACCGGGGCTCCCGTAGTACCCATCGGACAGTGGGGTGCCAGTCTCGTCCTGCCGCCGCGCAAGATCCGCCCGCTGCGGCCACGTCGCGCCACGGCCACCCTCATCTGCGGTCGACCGGTTGACCTGTCCGACCTGGGTCAGGCTTGGAGTGACAAGGCTGCGGTCAGTGAGGCGACGCTCCGCATCATGGACGCGATCACCGCCGTGACCGAGCAGGCCAGGGGCGAATCCGCGCCCGCTGACAGGTGGCACCCGGCTCTGGCGAGGCGAGTGCCGCGCGCCGAGGCCATCCGCTGAGGCCCGGCGGATGACCGGCAAAGCCGGCGTCCGGAGGGGTTGTAGGGTGAACCCGAACGTCGGAGAGGAAGACAATGGCAGCACACCGCCCACGCGTCGCGCTCGTTTTCGGGGGCCAGAGCACGGAACACCAGATCTCCTGTCTGACCGCGGCGGGCGTAGCCAAGGCCATCGACACCGAACGGTTCGACGTGCACGGCATCGGCATCTCGCAGGCAGGCACCTGGCACCGGATGAGCCTGTCCGACATCGCTGCCATGCACACCGAGTCTCGCGTCCTACCCCACCTGGACGACAACCGGCCTCGGGCGTCCCTGCTTCGCGACAGCGACGGCATCGAACTGGTCACCCACGACGACGGACGGCTGGTCGACGCCACCGGACTGGATGTCGCGTTGTCGGTGCTGCATGGACCGTACGGTGAGGACGGCACCATCCAGGGCTACTTCGAGATGCTCGGGCTGCCGTATGTCGGATCGGGAGTGGCGGCGAGCGCGATCGGCATGGACAAACACCTGATGAAGGTGGCGCTGTCGGCCGCCGGCATCCCGACCGGGCCCTACGAGGTGATCGCTCCGTGGATGTGGGAGCAGGACGCCGAGGCCTGCTGCGAGCGGGTCACCCGAAACCTGACCTACCCCGTTTTCGTCAAGCCGGCACGCGGCGGTTCGTCGGTCGGCATCGTGCGCGTCACCGATCCTGACACTCTGGTCGCTGCCGTCGAACTGGCCCGCACATTCGACCCCAAGGTGATCGTCGAGCAAGGATTCGTGGGTGCTCGGGAGATCGAGTGCGCCGTCCTTGGACCGACGCGTGATTCGTCGACGCCGCGGGTCTCCTTGCCCGGTGAGATCGTGGTGCACACCGAGACCGGCTTCTACGACTTCGAGGCGAAATACCTGCCATCGGCGGGGCAGGTCGACCTCCGCATTCCCGCAGACCTGGACGCCGATCTCACCGCGTCCGTGCAGGCGATGGCCAGTGCGAGTTTCCGGGCGCTGGAGGCCGAGGGCCTGTCGCGCGTCGACACCTTCGTGACCCCGCAGGGTGAGGTGTTCGTCAACGAGGTGAACACGATGCCGGGTTTCACCGAGCTCTCGATGTTCCCGAGCCTGTGGCAGGTCACCGGTCTGGACTACCGCGGCCTGATCACCGACCTCATCGAACAGGCGCTGAACCGTCCGAACAGCGTCGTTCGTTAGCGAGACGAGCATGACACCCTCGGCCCCGGAGCCGCGCACTGTTGGTGAGGCGGGGGAGTTCGGCCTCATCGGTCATCTCACCCGCCGCCTGAGCCTGCCCACCTCGGTCTCGGTCGGGCCCGGTGACGACGCCGCGGTCTTCCTCGTCAACGGATCGGCCGTCACCAGTGTCGACATGCTCGTCGAGGGGGTGCACTTCAGGCGGGACTGGTCAAGTGCAGAGGACGTGGGCCGACAAGGCGGTGGCGGTCAACGTGTCGGATCTGGAGGCCATGGGGGCGACTCCGGTCGCCATGGTCATCGCCCTCGGGCTTCCATCGGATCTTCCCTTCAGCTGGGTCAAGGAGTTCATGACCGGCGTGCGCGAAGAGGCTGAACTGGCCGGGGTGGCGCTGGTGGGGGGCGACATGAGCACCGCCAGGGACGTGACGATCTCGGTGACGGTGATCGGTGAGACCGGCGGTCGGCCTCCGGTGCTTCGCTCCGGCGCGCGGGCCGGCCAGGTGGTGGCCGTGCGCGGCAGGCTCGGCTGGGCCGGCGCCGGACTGGCAGCACTGGGACGAGGCTTCCGGTCGCCGCGAGCCGCCGTGGATGCTCAGCGCGTTCCGCAGGTCCCCTACGGTGCTGGACGCCAGGCGGCTCGCGCCGGCGCCAGCGCCATGATCGACGTCTCGGACGGGTTGCTGGCCGATCTTGGTCATATCGTCGACGCCAGCGGTGTCAGCATCGACCTCGAGTCGGCGAGGTTCACTCTCGCCGAGCCTGTCAAGGCGGTGGCTGCTGCCATCAACGCCGACCCGCTGGGCTTCGTCCTCGCCGGGGGCGAGGACCATGCGCTGGCCGCCACGTTCGAGGCCGGGACCGTGCCCGGCGACTGGGACGTCGTGGGGCGGGTCGTCGATGCCGATCCGCAGGCAGGTCCGCAGGTGCTGGTCGACGGGCGGCCGTGGGAGGGGCAGAGCGGCTGGACGCACTTCCGGGGCAAGCGCTGAGCACGGTGATCACCGTCGCCCCGGCGTGGTCGATCCGGTCGGGTCCATCCGCTGAGGTAATCTGCCCCCATGGCGACCCGCGCGTCTTCCCCGGCGCGGCCTCGTAGTTCTTCGTCTCGCCTCAGTGCGACGAAGCCGTCGAGTTCGCGCGCGTCTGGAAGTTCAACCACATCCAAGCCTCGTCAGGTGAGCCGGACGAGGACCTCGCCGACTCGTCCCAACGTGGTGGTCAGGACCGCCGCCAGTATCTGGCGGGGGCTGGCGCGCGGTCTGGGCGGGCTGGCACGCGGTCTGGGCGGCAGCGTGCAGAGCATCGACCCGGCGGTTCGCCGAGACGGTGTGGGACTGGGACTGTTCTGCTTGGCGGTCCTGGTGGCAGCGTCGTTCTGGTTCTCGATGCCTGGCCTGATGGGGGAGTGGCTGAGGCTCGGCGTGGCCTCCCTGGTCGGGTTGACCTCCTACGCGGTGCCCGTCCTCCTGCTCGCGATGAGCTTCCGCACGCTGCGCAACCCCTTGAACAACGGGCCGGCCGGGCGGCAGGTGGTCGGCTGGACCGTCTTCCTGTTCGGCCTCCAGGGCATCGTCAACCTCACTCACATACCGCTGCCGGCGCCGTCCGACCCCGAACTCATGCGCAGCCACGGGGGTATCGTCGGTTACGTCGCCAGTTCGATGATGAGCCAGCTGTTGCCGGTCTGGTTGGCGGCGTTCGTGCTCGCGCTGATCGGGTTGTTCGGGCTCATCATCATCATCGGCAAACCCATCAACGAGTGGGTCGAGCTCTTCAGGGGCGTCATCGACTGGACTACCGCCAGGATTGAGGCCCGCCGTGAGGCCAGAGCGGAGCGACTGCGATTCGGTGTCGACCAGGCTTACGACACCCCGTTGGTCGAGGAGCACGAGCTCGAGGCGGCCGAACCGGCGCTGGCGCTCGAGGCGGGCACCGACGCACACTCCCAGCAGGTCAGCGAACCCGAACAACCCCCACTGCCGGGCCCCAAGGCCAAGGTGCGCACGGGCCGGCCCGCCCGTGAGCCGGAACTCGAGGCCCCGCCACACACGTCCGCCCCGCAGCGGGTGGAGCAGTTGGCGCTGTCCGGGGACATCGTCTATACGCTGCCAGATTCCGCCCTGCTGCGGCCGGGCAGCGTGCCCAAGGCGCGCACCGAGGCGTCGGACGCCATCGTCGGCAAACTGCAGGACGTCTTCTCCGAATTCGACATCGACGCTCGGGTCACCGGCTACACCCGCGGCCCGACCGTCACCCGGTACCAGATCGAGGTCGGTACCGGGGTCAAGGTTGAGAAGGTCACCGCGCTGAGCAAGAACATCGCCTACGCCGTCGCCTCACCGGACGTGCGCATCCTCAGCCCCATCCCGGGACGTTCCGCCATCGGTATCGAGATCCCGAACCGGGACAAGGAGGTTGTCTCGCTGGGTGATGTGCTCCGCAGCCAGAAGGCCCGGAACGACCACCACCCACTGACCGTGGGGCTGGGCAAGGACGTCGAGGGCGGCTACGTCGTCGCCAACGTGGCCAAGATGCCTCACCTGCTGGTCGCCGGCGCCACCGGCTCGGGCAAGTCAAGCTTCATCAACTCGCTGATCACCTCGGTGATGATGCGCTCCACACCCGACGAGGTGCGGATGATGCTGGTCGACCCCAAGCGGGTGGAACTCAATCACTACGAGGGCATCCCGCACCTTGTCACGCCGATCATCACCAACCCGAAGAAGGCCGCGGACGCGCTGCAGTGGGTGGTGCGCGAGATGGACCAGCGCTACGACGACCTGGCCGCCTTCGGGTTCCGTCACGTGGACGACTTCAACAAGGCGATCCGCGCCGGGCAGGTGAGACTCCCACCGGGCAGCGAACGAGTGCTGACGCCCTATCCCTACCTGATGGTGGTCGTCGACGAGTTGGCCGACCTGATGATGGTCGCCCCCCGCGACGTCGAGGACTCCATCGTGCGGATCACCCAGCTCGCCCGTGCAGCCGGCATCCATCTGGTGCTGGCGACCCAGCGTCCCTCGATCGACGTGGTGACCGGCCTCATCAAGGCCAACGTGCCATCCCGACTGGCGTTCGCCACCAGTTCGATGACCGACTCACGGGTCATCCTCGACCAGCCGGGCGCCGAGAAACTGGTGGGCCAGGGCGACGGTCTGTTCCTACCGATGGGTGCGTCCAAGCCCATGCGTGTGCAGGGTGCGTGGGTGACCGAGGCCGAGATCCGCGACGTCGTCGAGTTCGTCAAGGCCCAACTCGCTCCGCAGTACCGCGAGGACGTCTCCGAGGCCACCGAGCAGGCCCCGAAGGTGGCCGAGGACATCGGCGACGACCTGGAGTTGGTGCTGGACGCCGCCCGGCACGTCATCGAACTGCAGCTCGGCTCGACCTCGATGCTGCAACGCAAGCTGCGGATCGGTTTCGCCAAGGCGGGACGCATCATGGACATCCTGGAGAACCGGGGAGTCGTGGGTCCATCGGAGGGCAGCAAACCGCGCGAGGTTCTCGTCACACCCGAAGCCCTGGACGAGGTGCTGGCCAGTCTGGCAGGGGGATCATGACGACTTCGGTGCATCTGGTGAGCCTGGGCTGCTCGCGCAATGACGTCGATTCCGAGGAACTGGCGGGTCGTCTGGACGCCGAGGGGTTTCGGTTGGTGGCCGACCCGGATGCGGCCGACGTCATCATGGTCAACACCTGCGGCTTCATCGAGCAGGCCAAGAAGGACTCGATCGACACGCTGCTGGCCGCTGCGGATCACAAGCAGACCGGCCAGACCAAGGTGGTGGTGGCCGTTGGATGCATGGCCGAGCGCTACGGCCGCGAACTTGCCGATGCGCTGCCAGAGGCGGATGCGGTGCTGGGCTTCGACGACTACCCGCAGATCGCCAGCCGGCTGCAGGCCCTGTTGGGAGGGGCGCATCTCACCTCACACGTGCCCACCGACCGGCGAACCCTGCTGCCGTTGATGCCCGTCGCACGGCAGGACGCTCATCTGGTGGTCCCGGGCCACGTAGCCGTGACTCAAGGCCTGGTCGGCGTGGAGTCGGGTGGTCATTGGATCTGCCGCCGGGGGTGGCTCCGGCGTCCGGCCCGCGGGTGCTGCGTCGACGGCTGCACGCTGGTCCGTTCGCGCCTGTGAAGATCGCGTCCGGGTGTGACCGTCGGTGCGCGTTCTGTGCGATCCCGTCGTTTCGTGGCGCGTACCTGTCCAGACCGCTGGACGAGGTGGTGACTGAGGCGCGCTGGCTGGTCGATCAGGGCGTCCGGGAGATCATGCTGGTCAGCGAGAACTCCTCGTCCTACGGCAAAGACCTGGGCGACAGGACGGCACTGGCCAGGCTGCTGATGCAACTGTCAGCGGTGGAGGGGTTGGACTGGATCAGGGTGAGCTACCTGCAGCCTGCCGAGATCACCCCGGGCATGCTGGAGGCGCTCGCGACCACGCCCAAGGTCGTGCCCTACTTCGACCTGTCCTTCCAGCACGCGTCGGCAGCGGTGCTGCGCCGAATGAGACGTTTCGGTGATCCGGACAGCTTCCTCGATCTGATCGGCCGGGTGCGGGCGCTTTCGCCCGATGCTGGCATCCGCAGCAACGTCATCGTCGGTTTTCCTGGCGAGACCCAGGCTGACGTCCAGACGCTGTGCGACTTTCTCACAGAGGCCCGGATGGACGTTGTGGGGGTGTTCGGGTACTCGGACGAAGAGGGCACCGAGGGTGCGTCCCTGGCCGCCCACATCGAGCCCCAGGAGATCACCGCCCGGCTCGAGCACGTCAGCGAACTGGTCGACGAGCTGTGCAACCAGCGGGCCGAGGACCGAGTCGGTGAACGCGTCCGGGTGCTCATCGAGTCGGTGGCCCACGGCGAGGCCGTCGGCCGAGCCGCTCATCAGGGCCCCGAGGTTGACGGAACCACGAGCCTTCCCCTCAGGAATCCGTTGACTGTGGGTGATTTGGTGGACGCGCAGGTCGTCGGCAGCATCGGGGTCGATCTCGTGGCGCAAGTGGTGGCGGTGGCCGCGCCGCTAGAGTGAACCCAACGACCCAGGCGCCCAGCCAGGGGTGAGGAGCACGTGATGAGCCACGTTGAACGTGACGGACAGCCCGAGAAGCTCCTTGGTTTCACCTGGAACATTCCGAACATCCTGACCATCATCCGCATGGTGCTCGTCCCGGTCTTCATGTGGGTATTCCTGGCGCATCCCGACGATCAGGGGTGGCGGTTGGCTGCCACTGCGGTGTTCGTGGTCGCCATCCTGACCGACAGCCTGGACGGTCACATCGCCCGCAAGTACGACCTGGTCACCAACTTCGGCAAGATCTGGGACTCGATCGCCGACAAGGCCCTGACCGGTATGGCGTTCGTGCTGCTGTCGATCGTCGGCGAACTGCCGTGGTGGATGACCATCATCATCCTCATCCGGGAGTGGGGGATCACCGGTCTGCGGTTCGCCGTCCTCAAGTACGGCGTGATGGCAGCCAACCGTGGCGGAAAGCTCAAGACCCTCGTCCAGTCGTTCGCGCTCATCGCATTCCTCATGTGGTTGCCCGATCTGGGGACGTGGTTCGTGGTCCTCAGATGGACGCTGATGTGGCTGGCTTTCGCACTGACCGTGTTCACCGGCGTTGACTACCTGCGTGAGGCTTACCGGCTTCGCAAGGCGTCCCTGGCGGCCGGTCATCCGGTCGACATCACCGGGGCAGCGAGTGACCCCACAGCCTGACGGGCCGTCACCTGCCGCAGCCGAGGCGATCAGGCTGCTCCTGCAATCCGGCTGGACGATCGCCACCTGCGAGTCGCTGACCGGTGGCGGAATCGGTGCGACGATCACCTCGGTGCCGGGTTCCTCTGCGGTCTTCCGCGGCGGACTGATCACCTACGCCCGGGATCTGAAGGTGAGCCTGGCCGGGGTGGACGCGGAGTTCGTCCGGCTTAACGGGGTGATCAACGAACACACCGCCAAGGACATGGCTCGGGGGGCGGCCGGTCGCTGTCGAGCCGATGTTGGCCTGTCCGCGACGGGTGTGGCCGGCCCGGACTGCGAGGACGGACACACCCCGGGCACCGTCTGGTTGGGTCTGGCTCTGCCTGCCTGCTACGTCGACCGACGTCGAGCCCGACCACTCCACCTGTCCGGCGACCGGGCCCAGATCAGGAGCCAGACCATCGATGCGGCGCTGGCCTGGCTCATCGACTGCCTGGGTGAAAGCACCGCCGGGTGAACTGCGTCCTGTGACCAGGCCGGAATAAAGGGCAGATCGTGCCGCGTTGGGCAGGTGTGGTCGTCCAACCGGGGCGGCAGTCAAGGGGGAGACGACATGGCCGTGCTGGCTCGTGAACTGCTTGGCGAGGTTTTGCGTACCGAGCGGATGCGGCAAGGCCGTACGTTGCGTGAGGTGTCGCTCGCGGCCAGGGTGAGCCTCGGTTACCTGTCAGAGGTGGAGCGAGGCCAGAAGGAAGCCTCCAGCGAACTGCTGCACTCGATCAGTCAGGCCCTGGGCCTGTCGTTGTCCACGGTCTACGCCTCGATGTCCCAGTTGTTCGCCGAGGCCGAGGCGCGGCGGACGGCCCTGGCTGCCTGACGGTTTCTCTCTGGGGCCTTGTGAACCCGAATCGGACCCAATCTGTTGGCGCTCTTCTAGGATGAGAGGGTCCTCGCACGGCTGCGACACCCCTTGATCACAGGAGTTCCAGATGACCGTTCCCAGTCCCCGCCCCTGGCAGGACACCTCCAAGTCTCCCCGTGAGCGCGCCGAACTGCTCGTCGACGCCATGACGCTGGAGCAGAAGATCGCCCAGTTGCACGGTGCCATGGCCACTATCGACATCTACTCGCTGTCCAACGATGTCTCCAGCGGCGAAGACATGGATCAGTTGGCAGCCCAGATCCGGATCGAACGCCACGTCCCTGCCATCGACGAACTCGGCATCCCACGTTTCCGCATCACCAACGGACCGGTCGGTGTTGGCATGGGTGACGGAACGCCCAGCCCGCCGGCCACCGCACTGCCCATGACCATCGGCGTCGCGGCGTCCTTCGACCCCAAGCTGGCCTACACCTACGGCGACATCATCGGCTCGGAGACCGCAACGCTGGGCCAGCACGTGCTGGAGGGCCCCGCGGTCTGCCTGCACCGAACCACCATCGCCGGCCGCAACTTCGAGTACTTCTCCGAGGACCCCTACCTGTCGGGTGTGATGGGCGTCGAGGTCACCAAGGCGATCCAGTCGCATGACGTCATCGCGATGGGCAAGCACTACGTCGTCAACGACCAGGAGTACGAGCGGTTCCGCACCAGCGTCGAGGTGGACGAGCACGTGCTCCGCGAGCTCTACCTGCTGCCCTTCGAGATGCTCGTCAAGGACGGGAAGGTCGCCGCCATGATGAGCGCCTACAACCGTGTCCGGGGCGTCTATGCCACGGAGTACCGGCACACCCTGCACGACGTGTTGCGCGACGACTGGGGCTTCGAGGGCTACGTCCAGTCCGACTTCTGGTCGACACGCTCTGCCGCCCCCTCGTTGAACGCCGGGCTTGACCACGAGATGCCGGACGCGAAGTGGCTGAACGAAACCAACGTCAAGAACGCGCTGAACGACACGAGCCTGGAGATGAAGACCGTCGACCGGGCGTTGATCAGCGCGTTACACCCAAATGTTCCGGTTCGGACAGTTCGAGCGTCCGTACGCCCCGGGCGAGATCGACGCGGCCGGTCACGGCGCTGTCTCGCGCGAGTTGGGCGGCCAGATGGCCGTCCTGTTGAAGAACGACAAGCAACTGTTGCCACTCGCCGCTCCGACGGGTCGAGTGCTCATCATCGGTCAGTCGAAGTACGCCGAGCACGCCTGCCAGGGTGGCGGCGGCTCGTCGAAGGTCGACCCGCTGTACACGGTTGCGCCACTGACGGGCATGCGTGATGTCCTCGCCCAACTCGAGTCGGATGCCGAGGTTGACCTCTTCGTGGTCGAAAATGACCTGTCGAACCTCGCCGAGGCTCAGAAGGCTGCCGGTGCGGCCGACCTGGTCGTGCTGATGGCCGGCCTGGTGGCCACCGAAGGCGCCGACATGCCCGACGCGAACATGATCAACAATCAGAACGGCATGCTCGACGAACTGCTCGAGGTCAACCCCAACACTGTGCTGGTGCTGAAGAACTCGGCTCCGGTGCTGATGCCATGGATCGACAAGGCCCCGACCGTTCTTGAAGTCTGGAACCAGGGCACCGAGGACGGCCACGTCGTCGCGGACCTGCTCTTCGGTCTGGTCAACCCCTCGGGCAAGGTGCCCACCACCTATCCGCGCAGCGCCGACGACACCCTGTACGCCCATCACGTGGAGCGCTACCCGGGCACCGATGAGGGTGCCGGCTATCCGGTCATCCGCTACAGCGAGGGCCTGGCGATGGGCTACCGCTGGTTCCAGTCCCAGGGCATCGACCCGCTGTTCTGCTTCGGGTACGGACTCTCCTACACCACCTTCGAGGTGTCCGACGTCGAGGTCGACGCGGCTGGCTTCGATGGCAGCCAGCCCGTCGTGGTGCGTGGCCGGGTGGCCAACACCGGCGAGCGTGCCGGGGCCGAGGTGGTGCAGGTCTACCTGGGTATCCCGGTCGACGGACAGCCTCCGAAGCGCCTGGTGGGCTTCCAGAAGGTCCCCCTCGAGGCCGGTGAGTCAGCCGACTTCGAGATCGTCATCGACCCGGCTGCCTCGAACCACCCGTTCAGCGTCTGGGACTACTGCTCCAGGGGCTGGGCCGTCAAGCCCGGCGACTACACGGTGTTCGTGGGAACCTCCAGTGAGGACACTCCGTTCAGCAGCGTGCTGACGGTCGGCTGAACCGTCTTTGGTCACCGGCGGGGTCGCTGCTCTTGCGCGGCCCCGCCGGTCGATGTTGCCCAGGACAACGCTGATCGGGTGATGGGTCACTTGTTTGCGACCCGTAGGTTTGGGTCATGCGTGAAGCCGAGTTGTGGCACCGACTGGAGACGCATCTGGGTGTTGCTCGCTCCCGGGTGTGGGCAGAACAGACCGTCCTCGCAGAACTCGGCGGACGGACAGTGCGCGAGGCGTTGGTGGCGGGCCTGGCCTGCAAGGCCATCTGGCGGGCGGTCTGGGCACAGCTGGAACTGCCCGCCAAAGACAGGTGATCCGCGATTTCGCGACACGCCAGCGAAGGACTGGTATCGAACAGGTGTTCGGATAAAGTTGGGGTCGTCGGGTTGCCGTAACCGGGTTGTCCACAGGCCGTGACGAAGATGACGAATTGTCGGTCCGTCCGCCTACATTTCCGGTACAGCACCCCAACCCCGGAACTTCCAGGACTTCCCTGGCACAGAGAGGACGATCAGATGGCTGTCGCAGACCGCGAGAAGGCACTCGAGGCCGCACTCGCCCAGATTGAGAAACAGCACGGCAAGGGCTCCATCATGCGACTGGGGGATACGACTCACTCCCAGATCGAAGTCATTCCCACCGGTTGCATCGCTCTCGACGTGGCGCTCGGCATCGGTGGACTGCCGCGCGGGCGGATCGTCGAGATCTACGGCCCGGAGTCCAGTGGCAAGACCACGGTGGCCCTGCACGCCATCGCCAACGCGCAGGCGGAGGGTGGCATCTGTGCGTTCATCGACGCGGAGCATGCCCTTGACCCCTCGTATGCCGCCGCCCTCGGAGTCAACACCGACGCGCTCCTGGTCAGCCAGCCCGACAACGGTGAACAGGCACTCGAGATCGCTGACATGCTCATCCGTTCGGGCGCGCTCGCCCTGATCGTCATCGACTCCGTCGCGGCTCTGACCCCGCGCGCGGAGATCGAGGGTGAGATGGGCGACTCCCACATGGGTCTCCAGGCGCGACTGATGAGCCAGGCGCTGCGCAAGATCACTGGCGCGTTGAGCAATGCCAACACCACTGCCATCTTCATCAACCAGTTGCGCGAGAAGATCGGCGTGATGTTCGGCAACCCTGAGACGACCACGGGTGGCCGAGCTCTGAAGTTCTACTCGTCGGTGCGGCTCGACGTGCGTCGCATCGAGTCCCTCAAGGACGGCAACGAAATCGTCGGCAACCGCACCCGCGTGAAGGTCGTGAAGAACAAGGTGGCGCCGCCGTTCAAGCAGGCCGAGTTCGACATCATGTACGGGAAGGGCATCTCGCGGGAAGGCAGCCTGATCGACATGGGCGTGGACGTCGGGGTCGTCCGCAAGGCCGGCTCCTGGTTCACCTACGGTGATGACCAACTGGGACAGGGCAAGGAGAATTCCCGGAACTACCTGCTGGCCAATCCTGACGTCGCCAGCGAGATCGACGCCAAGATCCGCGTCGCGATGGGTATGGGAGAGGTCGTGGTCCCTGAGGGTGTCGACCCGGTAACAGGTGAGGTTGACTTCTGAGCAGGGAGGCCCCCGTGACATCGGATAGGCGTGACGCTGACCCAGACCCCTATTCCGTGACCCGAGAAATCGCCTTGAAGGCGCTGGATCGCCGGGCATACGCCCGGGCGGAGTTGGGGGACTACCTGGCACGCAAAGGAGCAGCCGTGGACGTCATCGGCCGGGTCCTGGACCGTTTCGAGGAAGTTGGTCTCATCGATGACGGTGCCTTCGCCAGCCAGTGGGTGGAGTCTCGTCACCGCGTTCGTCGGCTTCCCCGGCGAGCCTTGGTGGCCGAGTTGCGACGCAAAGGCCTCGAAGAGGACGTCATCAACCGGGCCGTCTCCGTCGTCGACCAGGAGGCTGAGGCCCGTGCGGCTCGCGACCTGGCGGAGGCCAAGGCAGGGTCTGTCGCAGGGCTGCCACCCGATACGGCGTTGCGTCGGCTCGTGGGCATGCTCGGGCGACGCGGTTTCAACGGCGAGCTGGCCTGGTCGACAGCCAAGGACGTGCTGGCGGAGCGCGACGATCCCGCGGGCGTGGGCCGTGAGCCGCAGGGCTGGGGCCCGGAGTAGTCTGCGGGGACAGTTGACGCGCGAACAGGGGTGACGATGGAGGTTCTGCTCGGGATCGTGGCAGTGCTGGCCGTCGGAGCACTCATCGTGCAGGGTGTCGCTTCACGGCCCCGAGCCCGAGCGGTCTCTGTGCCGGCTGAACAGGAACTTCGGGTCGTCGGCTCTGACCTGCTCGACGTGGAGCGTGACGAACTGGCCGTCGAACGTGAGCGGATGGCTGGTGAACGGGAGCAGTTGGCCGCGGAACGAGACCGATTGTCGGGTGATCGTGGCAAGCTGGCCGCAGAACGAGAGCAGTTGGCCGGCGAACGTGAGCGGCTGAGGGCCCTGGGGATTCAGCTGGCAGGTGAGCGTGACGAACTCGTGGCCCAGCGGTCGCGTTACACACAGCGCGAGGAGCGCCTCGTCGTCCGAGAGGAACGCCTCAGTGAACTGGCTTCCGGCCTGCAACGCGACCGGGAGCGTCTGGCCGAGGATCGAGCCGGTCATGAGGTTGCCAAGGCCGAACTGAACCGACTGGTCACAGAGTCGGAGAAACAACTGGAGCGGTTGGCGGGCATCTCCGCTGCCCAGGCCCAGGCAGAAGTCCTGGCCAAAGCGGAGATCTCCGTCAAGAAGCGCGCTCAACAACTGGCGCGAGAGATCACCGAAGAGGCTGTCGGAGGCGCCGAGGCCGGCGCTCGGCGAATCATCACGACAGCCATCGAGCGAATCGCGGTCCGGCAGTCTTCCGAGGCCGTCATCTCGACGGTCGAGTTGCCGTCGGAAGACATGAAGGGCCGCATCATCGGCCGTGAGGGGCGCAACATTCGGGCCTTCGAACAGGTCACCGGAGTCACCTTGGTGGTGGACGACACCCCCGGCGTGGTGTTGCTGAGCTGTTTCGACCCGGTACGACGTGAGGTGGGCCGGCTCACCCTGACCGGTCTGGTCTCTGATGGACGCATCGACCCTGCTCGCATCGAGGAGGCGCACGAGGCTGCGTCCCGCGATGTCGAGGTGAGTTGTGTCGCCGCCGCCCAGCGGGCGATCGACGATCTTGGGCTGCAGGGCATCGATCGAGGTCTGCTGCCGACCATCGGAGCCCTCGGTTACCGCACCAGCTACGGCCAGAATGTCCTGGAGCACAGTGTGGAGTGCGCCCGGCTGGCCGGAGCAATGGCTGCCGAGATTGGCCTGGACACTGACGTGTGTCGCCGGGCGGCGTTCCTGCACGACCTGGGCAAGGCAGTCATCACCCACGGTGAGGGGTCGCATGCCTTGGAGGGTGCGGAGTTGGCGCGCCGGCTCGGTCAGCCTGACGAGGTCGTCCATGCCATTGCCGCCCACCACAACGAGGTGGCGCCGCAGACTGCGGTGGCCGTCCTGACCCAGGCTGCAGACGCGATCTCCAGTTCACGACTCGGGGCTCGCCGCGAGAGCTACGACGCCTACGTCAAGCGTCTGGAGCGCCTGGAGGAGTTGGCCACCCGGCATGAGGGTGTCGAGAAGGCTTTCGCGCTGCAGGCCGGCCGGGAAATTCGCGTGATGGTCGTGCCTGAGATCGTGGACGACACCGCGTCCCGGCAGATGGCCCGCGAGATTGCCGACAGTATAGAGGCCGAGTTGGCCTACCCCGGCCGCATCAAGGTCACCGTCATCCGGGAGACCCGGACGGTCGAGGTAGCCCAGTAGCAGAGCCCGGGCCCTAGCCGGACGAAGGGCTGGCCTCCTGCGCGCGACCACTACAGTGGATGGGCCATGACTACGACGCAGACCGAATCCTCTCAGCCGCGCACTTACCAGGTCATCACCTACGGCTGCCAGATGAACGTGCACGACTCCGAACGCATCGCCGGGCTGCTGGAGCAGTCCGGTCTGGTGGCTGCGCCCGAGCCGGTGGGCGAACTCGCCGACGCAGACGTCGTGGTGTTCAACACCTGCGCCGTTCGCGAGAACGCCGACAACCGGCTCTACGGCAACCTCGGTCACATGGCCAAGCTCAAGCGCAGGCGTCCGGGGATGCAAATCGCGGTCGGGGGGTGCATGGCCCAGAAGGACCGGGCATTGATCACCGAGAAGGCACCATGGGTTGACGTGGTGTTCGGCACCAACAACATCGGGTCGCTTCCGGTGCTTCTGGAGCGCGCACGGGTCGAACAGGCTGCTCAGGTCGAGATCGCCGAGGCGCTGGAGACCTTTCCTTCCAACCTGCCGACGCGACGTGACTCGGCCTACGCGGCCTGGGTGTCGATCAGCGTGGGCTGCAACAACACCTGCACCTTCTGCATCGTGCCCAGCCTGCGGGGCAAGGAGATCGACCGCCGTCCGGGTGACATCTTGCGTGAGATCGAGATGCTCGTGGCCGAGGGGGTCCAGGAGATCACCTTGCTCGGCCAGAACGTGAACACCTACGGTGTCGAGTTCTCCAACCGTGCGGCGTTCGCACAGTTGTTGAGGTCGTGCGGTGAGGTGGCCGGACTTGAGCGCGTCCGATTCACCAGCCCTCATCCCGCGTCATTCACCGATGACGTGATCGAGGCGATGGCGTCCACACCCAACGTCATGCCGAGTCTGCACATGCCCCTGCAATCAGGTTCCGACAAGGTTCTTCGCGACATGCGGCGCAGTTACCGCAGTGCCAGATTCCTTGAGATTCTTGACAAGGTGCGCCACGTGATGCCGCAGGCAGCCATCACCACCGACGTCATCGTCGGATTCCCCGGCGAGACCGAGGACGACTTCCAGCAGACCCTTGAGGTGGTTCGTCGGTCCCGCTTCAGCGCGGCTTTCACCTTCCAGTACTCGATCCGTCCGGGGACGCCGGCAGCCACCATGGCCGACCAGGTGCCCGCCGAGGTGGTCCAGGACCGCTATGAGCGACTGGTCGAGGTGGTCGAACAGATCGCCTGGGACCAGAACAAGGCGCTCGTAGGGCAGAGCGTGGAAGTGTTGTTCGCCACCGGGGAGGGACGCAAGGACCAACGCACGTCGCGCATGTCGGGCAGGGCTCGCGACAACCGGCTCGTCCACGTTGCCCTGCCGGAGCAGGCCGAGGACCGGCCGCGTCCCGGTGACATCGCCGAGGTGGTGATCACCCAGGCCGCCCCGCACCACCTGGTGGCCGACTCCCCGATCCGCAACCTGCGTCGAACACGCGGTGGGGACGCCTGGCAGGCCGGCCGGGAACCAGCCCCGGTTGGTGTGGGACTGGGCCTGCCGGTGGTTCCGGGCCGCTGACATGCTGCCGCTGGTCGTCCTGATCGGCCCGACCGCGAGCGGGAAGTCCTCGTTGGCGATCGAGCTCGCCGAGCTCTTGGCGTCCGTGGGACAGCCCGCCGACGTCGTCAACGCCGACTCGATGCTGGTCTACCGGGGGATGGACATCGGGACCGCCAAGCCCAGCCCCGAGGAACGCGCCCGGGTGACCCATCACCTGGTCGATGTGCTTGAGGTCACCCAGACCGCCTCGGTCGCGGACTTCCAGGCCATGGCCCGCTCGGTCATCACCGAACTGCGGGCGCGAGGAGTGGTGCCGATCCTGGTGGGTGGCAGCAGCCTGTACATCAGGGCCATCGTCGACCGATTCGACTTCCCGGGTACCGACCCGGTCATCCGTCAGAAGTGGCAGGACGAACTCGATCGCATCGGCCCTGCCGAGCTACATCGGGTGCTCGCCGAGCGACACCCGCTGGCCGCCGAGGCCATCCTGCCCGGTAACGGCCGCCGCATCGTTCGCGCGCTCGAGGTCATCGAACTGACCGGGGACTTCTCTGCAAAACTCCCCGAGCCGGTCTACGCCCTGCCGGTCGTCCGTCAGTTCGGCTTGGGCCTGGAGCGTTCGCGGATGGATGAACGGATCGCCAGACGCGTCGACCAGATGTGGGCGGCAGGGCTGGTCGATGAGGTGCGCGCTCTGGCCGAGGCGGGGCTGCGGGACGGCCTGACGGCCTCGCGTGGGCTCGGCTACCAGCAGGTGCTCGCCTTCCTGGCCGGCGAGGTGTCGCAGGATGAGGCGCGTCAGATGACCATCGACGCCACGAGGAGATTCGCTCGCAAGCAGCTGGGTTGGTTCGCCCGTGACCCCCGGATCAGGTGGCTGCAGGCTGATTCGCCTGATGTCGCGCAGACCATCGCGGGTGAGCTGGGGTTCTGCTCACCTCGGTGACAGACTGGGTGAATGCCATCGCTGAACTTCGCCAAGGGCCACGGCACCCTCAATGACTTCGTGATTCTGGTCGACCCTGACGACCGACGCCCGATCGATGCCGATCAGGTTCGCATGCTCTGTGATCGCCGTGCAGGTATCGGTGGTGACGGCTTGCTGCGTGCCGTGCGGGCCGGGTTCATCACCGATTGGGCAGGCGATCCAGAGCTGTGGTTCATGGACTACCGCAACGGCGACGGATCGATCGCCGAGATGTGTGGCAATGGCCTGCGGGTGTTCGTCCGGCATCTGTGGGAGCAAGGCCTGGTCGATCAGGGCCGGCTCGACATCGCCACTCGGGCCGGCCTGCGCACGGCATGGCCACAGGACGACGGACGAATCAAGGTCAGCATGGGGGCAGCACGTGTCTCGCCCGAGCCCACCTGGGTGGAGCTGGACGGACGCCGCCACCCGGCAACCACCGTTGACGTGGGCAATCCGCATGCTGTCGTCGTTCTCGACGATGAGGCAGAACTGGCGGCCCTCGACCTGTCTCGTGCGCCGTCGTTCGACGCCGGGCTCTACCCCGCCGGCGTGAACGTCGAGTTCGTGGTTGCGTCGAGTCGGCAGCGCCTTGCGATGAGGGTTCACGAACGTGGGGTGGGAGAGACCATGTCGTGTGGCACCGGGATCGTCGCCACGGCCGCGGCCCACCTGGTGCGCACGGGACAACTCACCGGACACGTCGAGGTCGAGGTGCCCGGGGGGCTCCTGGACGTCCAGATCGACGAGGACCAGGCCTACTTGTGCGGGCCGGCTGTGGTCGTGGCCCACGGCAGCGTTGTCCTGCCCGACTGAACTCGACCCGGTCGCATAGGCTTGACAGACGATGACTGACGAAGACCCCACGCGCGCTGGCGCGCCAGATGACCTACTCGACGAGCTTGACGACCTCGACGACCTCGACGACCTGACCGTCGGTCAGGACGTGGACGACACCGGTGACTGGGACGAGGAGGAACCGGGCCCGGGCCAACTCGATCTTGCCCAGCGCCACTCGATGCGCAGGGTCCCTGGCCTGTCCACGGAGCTCGAGGACGTCTCCGAGGTGGAGTACCGGCAACTTCGCCTGGAGCGTGTCGTGTTGGTCAGCGTGTGGACCTCCGGCACCCAGGCGGACGCGGACAACGCGATGTTCGAGCTCAAGGCGCTGGCTGAGACGGCCGGCTCGCAGGTTCTTGAGGGACTCATCCAGCGTCGCCGTTACCCCGACCCGGCCACCTACGTCGGACGTGGGAAGGTGGAGGAACTGCGTGAGGTCGTCCAGGCCACCGGCGCGGACACCGTCATCTGCGACGGCGAACTGAGCCCCGCCCAACTGCGCACGCTGGAGGACCGGGTGGGGGTGAAGGTGGTGGATCGCACCGCCCTGATCCTCGACATCTTCGCTCAGCACGCCAAGAGCGTGGAAGGCAAGGCGCAGGTGGAACTGGCCCAGCTCAACTACCTCAAACAGCGCTTGCGCGGCTGGGGAGCCAGCCTGTCGCGCCAGGTGGGCGGCCGCGCGTCCTCGGGGGTGGGCATCGGCGGCAGAGGCCCCGGCGAGACCAAGATCGAGACAGATCGGCGCCGCATCAGCCACCGCATCTCCATCCTGCGTGGCAGGCTGCGCGAGATGGAGGGCACCCGAGCCACCAAGCGGGCCGATCGGCAACGGCACAGGATTGCCTCGGTGGCCATCGTCGGTTATACGAACGCCGGCAAGTCGTCCCTGCTGAACCGGCTCACCCACGCCGGAGTCCTGGTCGAGGACGCGCTGTTCGCCACGCTGGATCCCACCACCAGACGGGCTACCGCCGCCGACGGTCGGGTCTACACCCTGACCGACACTGTCGGATTCGTCAGACATCTGCCCACCGACCTTGTGGAAGCGTTCCGGTCGACTCTCGAGGAGACCATGGACGCCGACCTGCTGGTGCATGTCGTCGATGGCTCTGACGCCGACCCGCTCGGTCAGATTGCGGCCGTCCACGAAGTTCTGAATGATGTCGGTGCCGGCGACCGGGCCGAGCAGTTGGTCGTCAACAAGATCGATCGGGCCGACGAGGATGTTCTACGGGTCCTCGCCAGCCAGTTCCCGGACGCCATCTTCGTCTCGGCACGCACCGGGCAGGGGCTGGATGAACTTCGAGCGGTCATCGAGCGCCGGCTGCCCACCCCTCAATCAGAGGTCAGCGTGCTGTTGCCCTGGGATCGTGGTGACCTGCTCGACCGCATCCACCGAGAGGGCGAACTGGTGAACCTCGAGCACCGCGCCAACGGGACTCTGGTGCAGGCACGCGTCCATTCCGACCTCGCCGGCCACCTCAGTGCGTACGAGCAGGTGACCGGATCAGAGCAGTGAGCGAGGAGCCCCGGCAGGCCGCGGACGTGCTCGCGGGCGCGGTTGCCGCCATCGGCGGCAGCCCTCGGCCGGGCCAACAGGTGATGTGCGACCAGATCGCCCGCAGCCTGGACGACGGGGCCCATCTGCTCGTCCAGGCGGGTACCGGCACCGGGAAGTCGCTGGGCTATCTGGCGCCGGCGCTGGTGTGGGCCCTGCGAACCAATCAGACTGTGCTGGTCGCCACGGCCACCCTCGCGCTGCAGGCGCAGTTGGCCACCAACGACATTCCCGTCGCGGCCAGGGCAGTTGCCGGCGTGCTGGGCCGAGAACCGCGCACCGAGATCCTGAAGGGACGCTCCAACTACGCCTGTCTGCTGCGCGTTCGAGACCAGGTCGCCGCGGATCAGGAGGCCCTGCTGGGCGGTACCGAGTTGGTGAGCGCGGTGCGGGACTCGGGTGCAGACGCGTCGTCGCTCTTGGGTGCGGAGGTGCTCGCCCTGCGAGAATGGGCGGAGTCCCAGGCGGTGTCCGGTGGTCTGGCGGATCGTGATGACGCGCCCAGCCACTCACCGCGGGCCTGGCAGCAGGTGTCGGTGCCGGTACGGGAGTGTCTCGGTGCCACCAAGTGCCCCTATGGAACCGAGTGCTTCGTCGAGGAGTCACGCGCTCGGGCCAGGCAGGCCGATCTGGTGGTCACCAATCACGCCTTGCTGGCCATCAACGCCATGCACGGCGGAACCTCGCTGCCCGAGCACGCCGCGGTCATCATCGACGAGGCGCATGAACTGGCCAACCGGGTGACGGGGGCCGCCAGCGACGAACTCTCGGCCCAACTGATAGCGCGGGTGGCCAGACGGGTGTCCGGGTGGCTGGACGATGACCTGGCCGTTGAGCTGTCAGAGATGGCTGACAGCTTCGAGGCGGCACTCGCCGAAGCCGCGCCCGGGCGGATCACCGAGGCGGGCTCAGCTGCCATCAGCGCCGCCGAACTGGTGCGGGAGGCCACCCGCCGTGCCGTGTCGGCCATGGCGTCCCCCAGCGGTCAGCCGACCGAGCCCGAACGGGCGCAGGCGGCCGCCGCGGTGAAGGAGGTCTTCGACATCGCCGAGCGCCTGGCCAAGCTCAGCGAGCACGACGTGGTCTGGCTGAGTGACAGCGAGCGTTTTGGCCGCCAACTCCATGTGGCGCCGCTATCGGTCGCAGGCTTGATGCGGGACAAGGTGCTGGGGGAGCGCACGACCATCCTCACCTCGGCCACCCTCACCATCGGCGGATCGTTCGAAGCGATGGCCGGCAGCGTCGGGCTGCGCCGCGACGACCGGATCGACACGGACGGTGAACCCTGCGATGGCTTCCAGTGGCGTGGTCTGGACGTCGGTTCGCCCTTCGACTACTCCCGACAGGGGATCCTGTACGTGGCGACGGGGCTGGCCAATCCTGGCCGTGACGGGATCGCCTCGGACGCGTTGGCCGAACTCGCCGAACTGATCTGGGCGGCTGAAGGCCGGACTCTGGGTCTGTTCGCCTCGCAACGTTCGGCAGAACTTGCTGCCGATCACGTCCGGGCGCAGCTGCCGACCCTCACCGTCCTGTGCCAGGGTGAGGCACAACTGAGCGAACTGACGCGAACGTTTGTGGCCGATGAGCGGTCCTGCCTGTTCGGCACGCTGTCGCTGTGGCAGGGGATCGACGTTCCCGGAGACACCTGCCGGTTGGTGGTCATCGACAAGATCCCGTTTCCTCGGCCGGATGACCCGCTGATGCAGGCCCGT
Organism: uncultured Actinomycetota bacterium; assembly: GCA_963780175.1. Classification (GTDB taxonomy): domain Bacteria; phylum Actinomycetota; class Actinomycetes; order Propionibacteriales; family Propionibacteriaceae; genus Brooklawnia. Next base: position 83,592 of record CAWAAT010000001.1, read on the forward strand.
CAGCAGGCCGTTGCCGAGGCGGGCGGCAACGGGTTCATGCAGGTGGCGGCGACCCACGCCGCCTTGCTGCTGGCACAGGGGACGGGTCGGCTGATCAGGCGTGACTCTGATCGGGGAGTGGTCGCGGTGCTCGACCCGCGACTGGTCAAGGCCAGGTACGGCAGCTTCCTGCGGGCATCGATGCCGCCCTTCTGGATGACGACCGACTCAGAAGTGGCCGTCCAGGCCCTGCAGCGACTCGCTGGACGCTAGACCCGGCGCAGAACGGCAACCACTTTGCCGAGAATCGTGGCGTCGTTGCCGTCGATCGGCTGGTAGGCCGGATTGTGCGGCATCAACCAGACCTGGCCTGGAGTTCGCCGCAGGGTCTTGACGGTGGCCTCACCGTCAAGCAGAGCGGCCACGATGTCGCCGTTGTTCGCGCTCGGTTGCTGGCGCACAACCACGTAGTCGCCGTCGCAGATGGCGGCGTCGATCATCGAGTCACCGCGGACCTCCAGGGAGAACAGGGTCCCCTCGCCGACCAGTTCGCGAGGCAGCGGCATGACATGATCAACCTGCTCGTCGGCCAGGATGGGGGCACCAGCTGCGATGCGTCCCAAGACCGGGACATGGACAGCCGTGGGATAGGCGTCGCGGATGAGCGTGGGGTCAAGCTCGACAGTGGGGGTGCTCGGGCCGGCGAGACGACCTGGTGAGTCCGGCAGGATGACCTCCAGGGCGCGCGGCCGATTAGGGTCTCGACGCAGGTAGCCCTTCGACTCCAGGGCCTTCAGTTGGTGCGACACGCTGGATGGGCTGGCCAACCCCACAGCTTCGCCCATCTCGCGGATGCTCGGCGGATAGCCGCGAGTCTCGACGGTCTGCCGGATGAACTCAAGAATCCCCCGTTGGCGGCGGGTCAGGTCGGAATCATCGTCGGGACTGTCCGGCAACTCCGTGACCGTGCCCATGGTTCGGGCAATGGCCTGGTTGGTGGGACGCCCGGCTCGTCGGTTCCCTTGGGGGTCCGGACGCCTGACTGTGATCATGGCTCAACGCTAGGGCAGGGGCCTGACCGATTCAAACACCTGTTCGAGCGTGTCGCGCGTCCGCGAGAAGTGTCGGTGCCCTCTGATGTGCTTTTCACGGGCAGAGGACCTGCCAGACTCGAACACTTGATCGAGTGACCGGTTGGGTCTACTGTTGTGATCGAACACACGTTCGAACTCTGTGGGGCGTCCCGGCGGATGGCCGGACGGATGGAGGAGACATGAGCACCACTGTTGTCAGCAAGGCACAACGAGCACGAATCCGCCAGGAGCGCACGTTGCGTCCCGGCGTGGGCGCCCGGAGGTACGTCGGACATTCTCCTGCGGCCCAAATGTGGCGCCCGGGTGCTCCAGGCGGTCGCCCTCTGCAGCCGGCGGGTCCTTTGTACAGCGTCGCGTGTGGTGGTGCTGCGATCCCGGCATACGCCGTGAGATCCGCCACCACTGATCACTCCAGTGACCGGTGGACGCTGAGCGAACGCGGTCTGGTCGTCATGATGATCGGCTTCGCGCTGGCGATCCTCCTGGGCGCGGTCGTCGTCGTCCAGCAGTACCTGGCCCTCGGAGTTGTCGGCTGAGAAGAACCGTCTGAGAAAGAACAGCAGGGTGGGGCGGCAGCCCCAAGACAGCCGCCCCACCCGCACTCGTGGGGTATTCGCTCGTTCAGTAGGTGTAGGGCTGTCCCACTTGGCCGGGAACGCTGCCGGACTCGTCCACCACGATCGTGCTGGTGATCTTGTCGGCCAGCGTTTGGCGCTTGGCGTCCCACAGGGGGAACAGCCAGCCGACGTAGCAGATCATGGTGTCAATGATGTGGGCGATCTGCCGGATGAACGCCATGCCTGGCCCGATCGGCTTACCGGTGGCCTCCGACAGCAGCCGTACCTTCGCGATCTTGCGGCCCCACGACTGACCGGTCGTGCCGCCCAGGTAGACCGTGTTGTACAGCAACCAGGCAAGACCGGCCAAGGACTGCACGACAGAGGAGAGATCGGTGTTACCGGTGATTGTCCCGAGCACGGACCCGACGACGCCCAGGACGAAGGAGGGAGCCACGTAGTCGATAAGCCCACCGATTGCTCGCTGACTCCATGACGCGTAGGGGGCTCCCACCGGGGAGACGGGCGAGACTGGACCGTACAGGGCGCCCGAGGTGTTCTGCTGTCCATAGCCGTACTCGAAGCCGTACTGGTCCTGGGGCTCCGGCGCTGGGGCGTATCCGGTCGCGGGACCGAGTGGGGACGCATCGTCCGGCCCGGGGACTCTCTGACCGTAGGGCTGGGGGGCGGGTTGCCCGTAACCCTGGCCATAGGACGGCGCAGCAGGTTGGCCATAAGTCGGCTGGGCGGGTTGCCCGTAACCCTGGCCAACGGACGGCGGGGGAGGCGGGACAGGTTGGCCGTAAGCCGGTTGGGCGGGTTGCCCGTAACCCTGGCCATAGGACGCCGGGGCAGGCGGAACAGGTTGGTCATAAGCCGGTGGGGGGAGACTGCGGGGGCTTCGGCGGGGGGTGCTGGTTGCGGAGGCCCGAAGAGGTTCTGCCCGTAGGCATTCACAGTGTTGGCGGCAGGGGGATAGCCGCCCGGCTGGGAGTAGCCGGCCTGATCGTAGCTGGACTGCCCGTAGAGGGGCGTGCCCACGCTGGGGGGCTGGGTGGACGCTGGCTGCTGGCCGTAGACGGGGGCACCGTACGTCGGTTGGTCACTGCCAGCGGGTGGCTGGTCGCCGAGTTCGCTGGCGTTGTCTGCCTGATCCGAGCCGTCTGCAGGCTCAGGGTTGTTGTCTGGGTCAGTGGGGCGGCCCCAGTAGTCGTTGCTCACGGTTTTCTCCAATCGCGTTGCGTGACTGGTCCGATCCTACGTGCCCCTGGGGTTCATGCGATTGGCCGCGCCGGGATAATGGACGTCGTGGCACAGGTGCACCAATTCGGGTCGGCGTTTTCCGCCCACGTGGCGCTGCAGCGTGTCGCAGCGTTCGGCGTGGTGGGGACGATCGTGACCGCGGCCCACCTGGGCCTAGGGGTCGGGATACCGTGCCCCCTGCTGGCTCTGACGGGCGTCCAGTGTCCGTTCTGTGGTTCCACCAGGGCTGCGGGCGCCCTGGCGCGTGGCGATGTCGCTGCCGCTTGGACTTACAACGGACTGCTCGTCGTGGGACTGGTCGTCCTGGCACTGTGTTCGAGCGCGTGGCTGGTCGAAGTAGCAGGCGGGCCGTCGCTGCGGCCGCCGCGCTGGCTTCGTCCCCTCACCCAGAAGCGCATCTACCTGGTGGTGGGCGTCGTGGCCGCGATCTTCATGCTGGTGCGCAACCTCAGCTGATCTGCTCGGCCCCCCGGCAGTCGCGCGGAACGACACGCCGATGGGTGCGCCTGATGACGGCCGACGGTTTGCTCGTCTGCTCTCACGGTGTACTGTTCCCACATCTAGTAGTTACAGAGCTGTTGTTTGTCCACAGATTGTGGTTTTTCTCCACAGATGCATCCACAGCCAGGCGTGAGAGGGGGATTCCGTGCACTGTCCGTACTGTCGGCACTGCGACTCCCGGGTGCTCGATTCCCGGGTGACTGAGGATGGCGCGAGCATTCGCCGTCGTCGCCAGTGCCCGGCCTGCGAACGCAGGTTCACCACCATCGAGCAGACCCAACTCGCCGTGGTCAAGAAGTCCGGCGTGGTCGAACCGTTCAACCGCGACAAGGTGATCACCGGTGTTCGCAAGGCGTGCAAGGGCCGTCCGGTCACCGAGGCCCAGCTGGCCAAGCTGGGGCAGCGCGTGGAGGAGGCGTTGCGCGCCTCGGGACAGGCGGAGGTGCCCACCGAGGAGGTGGGTGTGGCCATCTTGGGCCCGCTCAGCGAACTTGACCCCGTTGCCTATCTGAGGTTCGCCTCGATCTACAAGCACTACAGCAGCGTCGACGACTTCGTCCACGAGATCGCCCTGATGCGCGCCACCGAAGCCCCGCGCGATGACGTGTCAGCTGATCAGCCAGATTGTCAGACCGCCCTCGCACACTGAATCATCCACGCACGGCACCCATCGCTTGCAGCCATCGACCACGACCAGGAGAACACCGTGACCGACACGACCTACGACCCCAAGCCCGACGCTGAGCCTGCCGCCGATCGCGGCCTGCGAATCGAGCGGGTCTTCACGTCCGAGGGCGTCCACCCCTACGACGAGGTCACCTGGGAACTGCGCGACGTCGTGCAGACCAACTGGAAGACCGGCGAGACCGTTTTCGAGCAGCGTGGGGTCGAGTTCCCCAGCTTCTGGAGCCTCAACGCGTCCACCATCGTCACCACCAAGTACTTCCGAGGGGCGCCGGGCAGCGCCCAGCGTGAGGCCAGCCTGAAGACCCTGATCGATCGGGTGGTCGGCATGTACTGCAAGACCGGGCTGGAGGCCGGCTACTTCGCCTCTGCGCACGACGCCCAGGTGTTCGCCGACGAACTCACCTGGCTGCTGCTCAACCAGTTCTTCAGCTTCAACTCGCCGGTGTGGTTCAACGTGGGCACCGACGCCCCGCAGCAGGTCAGCGCGTGTTTCATCCTGTCGGTCGACGACTCGATGGAGTCGATCCTCAACTGGTACCGCGAAGAGGGAATGATCTTCAAGGGTGGCTCGGGTGCCGGGCTGAACCTGTCCCGGATTCGCTCCTCGAAGGAGTTGCTGCGCTCATCGGGAGGCACTGCGTCCGGGCCGGTCAGCTTCATGCGCGGCGCCGACGCCTCGGCGGGCACCATCAAGTCCGGTGGCGCCACCCGGCGTGCGGCCAAGATGGTCGTGCTGGACGTCGACCACCCCGACATCGAGGAGTTCGTCGAGACCAAGGCACGCGAGGAACGGAAGATCCGCGCCCTTCGTGACGCCGGCTTCGACATGGACCTGGACGGCAAGGACATCACGTCGGTGCAGTACCAGAACGCCAACAACTCGGTGCGCGTCAGTGACGAGTTCATGCAGGCCGTCGTTGATGGTGAGAGCTTCGGGCTGCGCGCCCGGACGACCGGTGAGGTCATCGACAGGGTGGATGCCCGTGGCCTCTTCAACAAGATCGCCGAGGCTGCTTGGGCGTGTGCAGACCCGGGGATGCAGTACGACGACACGATCAACGACTGGCACACCAATCCGGAGTCCGGGCGCATCACCGCGTCCAACCCGTGCTCGGAGTACATGAGCCTGGACAATTCCTCGTGCAACCTCGCGAGCCTCAACCTTTTGAAGTTCCTGAAGGACGACGACACCTTCGACGTGGCCCGTTTCACCAAGGCCGTCGAACTGATCATCACCGCGATGGACATCTCGATCACTTTCGCCGACTTCCCGACCGAGGCGATCACCCAGACCACCCGCGACTACCGACAGTTGGGCATCGGCTACGCCAACCTCGGCGCGTTGCTGATGGCCCTGGGCCGGGGCTACGACTCTGACGGTGGACGCGCGCTGGCGGCAGCCATCACCTCGCTGATGACCGGTGTCGCGTACCGGCGTAGCGCCGAACTTGCTGCCGTGGTGGGCACATACTCGGGTTACGCGCGCAACGCAGACGCCCACAAGCGGGTGATGCGCAAGCACCAGACCGCTACCGACGACTTGCGGACCGTCCACTCGATCGACTCGGACGTTCGCCGGGCAGCTTCCGAGCAGTGGCGCCAGGTGGTCCGACTGGGTGAGCAGAATGGCTTCCGCAACGCCCAGGCGTCCCTGCTGGCGCCCACCGGCACCATCGGCTTCATGATGGACTGCGACACCACCGGTATCGAGCCGGACTTCTCGCTGGTCAAGTTCAAGAAGCTCGTCGGCGGCGGGTCGATGCAGATCGTCAACAACACGGTTCCGCGGGCGCTGCGCAACTTGGGTTACCGGCCCGATCAGGTGGAGGCGATCGTCACCTTCATCAGCGAGCACGGCAACATCCTGGGTGCCCCCGAGCTCAAGGCCGAGCATTATGACGTCTTCGACACCGCCATGGGTGTGCGCTCGATCAAGCCGATGGGCCACGTCCGGATGATGGCGGCGGTTCAACCCTTCCTGTCGGGAGCGATCAGCAAGACGGTCAACCTGCCTGAGTCTGCCGGCGTCGAGGACATCGCCGACGTCTACATGGAGGGCTGGCGTCTGGGGCTCAAGGCGATCGCGGTCTACCGGGACAACTGCAAGGTTGGCCAGCCGCTCAGTGACGCCAAGGCCAAGACGCCTGACACCAAGACAGAAGCACCAGCCCCCGAGGTGCGTATCGAATACCGGCCGCGGCGACTTCGTCTGCCGAAGTCCCGGTCGGGGCGCACCACCAGCTTCTCGGTCGGGGGTGCCGAGGGTTACATGACCTCGGGTGCCTACGTTGATGGACGCCTGGGCGAGGTCTTCCTCAAACTCGGCAAGCAGGGTTCCACGTTGTCCGGCGTGATGGACGCCTTCTCGATCGCGGTCTCGATCGGCCTGCAGTACGGCGTGCCGCTGGAGAGCTTCGTGCAGAAGTTCACCAACCTCAAGTTCGAGCCGGCCGGCATGACCGACGACCCGGACATCCGGATCGCCCAGTCGATCATGGACTACATCTTCCGTCGTCTTGCTCTGGACTACCTCAGCTACGACGAGCGCGCCGAGCTGGGCATCTACACCGCGGCAGAACGGGCCCGCTACGTGGAGACCGGCAGCTACTTGTCCGAGGAGGACGAGGCGCAGATGCCAGAGTCGCAACAGCTCAAGAACGACGCCGGGGACAACCTCCGGGTTGACGCGGGCGGGCCGTTGCAGCCCAGTCTGATCGACGCCCAGCCGCACACCACCAGCGAGCTGATGGAGGCGATCACCGGGCTGGCCGTGGACGCGCCGCTGTGCCTGACCTGCGGCACGAAGATGCGGCCCTCGGGCAGCTGCTACGTCTGCGAGGGCTGCGGCTCGACCAGCGGCTGCAGCTGAACGCAGCCGCTGGATAGAGGCGGACGTTTGCCCGTGGCTTCCGGCCCCAGTGCCCACGCACTGGGGCCGGAACGGCTGGGCGACTCGACTGCCATACAATCAGGGGTCTGCAAGAACTGTGAGAGGAACATCATGCGCCGAATTGTGGCTGCGGGCCTGCTGGCCGCGCTCACCCTGACTGCCTGCGGCGGTCAGTCCACCTCATCCCCCTCGAGCTCCGAGACCGACCTGAGCTATGACGTCACGGCAGTACAGAAGGACGAGGCCATCGCCGCGATGTTGCCTGAGGAGATCCGTAGTGAAGGCGTGCTGGTCATCGGCGCAGCCATCGACTACGCGCCGGCGGAGTTCCGCGCCGACGACCTGCAGACCGCCATCGGCTATGACGTCGACATGGGCAAGGCTCTTGGCAAGGTGCTGGGCGTCGAGACCGAGGTCAGCGCAGCCGAGTTCGCATCCCTGCTGCCCGGCATGGGGTCCAAGTACGACATCGGCATCTCATCGTTCACCATCACCGAAGAGCGGATGGCGAACTACAACATGATCTCCTACATCATGGTGGGCTCGTCGTACGCGGTGCAGAAGGGTAACCCGAAGGGCTTCAACCCCGACGACGTCTGCGGCCAGATGATCGGCGTCCAGACCGGCACCTACCAGGAGACCGAACTGGAGGGGTTCTCGAAGCAGTGCACCGACGGGGGCAAGGAAGCCATCGAAATCCTCAGCTACGGCGTCCAGTCCGATGTGACCACGAACTTGGCCGGCGGCAAGATCGCGGCCTTCTACGCGGACTCCACCGTCGCCGACTACTCCGTGGCCCTCACCAACGACCAACTTGAGGTCATCGGGGGAGTGCGCGACGCGGCCCCGCAGGGCATCGTCGTGTCGAAGGACAACCAGGAGCTGACCCAAGCCGTGCAAGGCGCCATGCAGAAGCTGATGGATGACGGGGTGTGGGTCGAGATCCTGGCGAGCTGGGGCGTCAGTGAGGATGCGGCGCTAACCAAGGCCGAGCTGAACCCGAAGGCGTGACGGCGCCGTGGCCTCTGAGGCACCCGAGCTGATCAACGCTCGCCCGGTCTTCAGACTCGATCTGTGGATCTGGGCGGGCGTGATCGTCGTCCTTGCGGCGATGCTCGTGCATGGACTGCTCACCAACCCCAACTACCGTTGGGACGTCGTCGCGCAATTCCTGTTCGACTCGCGGGTGTTCAGCGGCCTGGGCTGGACCCTGTTGCTGACGGTGGCGGCGATGGCCTTGGGGATCACCCTGGCTGTGACCAGCGCGATCATGCGGATGGGCACCAACCCCATCTTGCGCGGGGTCTCCTGGGTCTACATCTGGTTCTTCCGCGGGACTCCCATCTACACCCAACTGGTGTTCTGGGGCCTGCTGCCGGTGCTGTACCCCCGCCTGAGTCTCGGGGTGCCGTTCGGCCCCGAATTCCTTGTCTTCACCACGCAGGACGTGATCAACGCCAGTGTGGGGGCCGTGCTGGGCCTGGGCCTGAACGAGGGCGCCTACCTGTCCGAGATCGTGCGGTCCGGGTTGAACTCGGTCGACAAGGGCCAATGGGAGGCGGCGACCGCCCTGGGCATGAAGCGGAGCACGGTGCTGCGGCGCATCATCATTCCCCAGGCCATGCGGGTCATCGTGCCGCCCACCGGCAACGAGACGATCTCGATGCTGAAGACGACGTCGTTGGTGCTCGCGGTGCCGTTCACGATGGAGTTGACATTCGTCACCAACGCGATCGGCAACAAGAACTTCCTGCCGGTTCCTCTGCTGCTGGTCGCCGCGATCTACTACCTCACCATCACCTCGATCCTGATGGTCGGCCAGCACTACCTCGAGAGGTACTACGGGCGAGGCTTCGACGGCGAGCAGACCACCCCGGGTCGTTTACGCGGGGTCTCCCGGCGTCAGCAGGCGATCATGGCAGCAGGGACGATTCACGAGACCCCGAATCTGGACGTGACGCCGTGAGCACACCTGCTGGCGGGCAGCACGCGACGAATGTGCCCATGGTCGAGGTCAAGGACGTCCACAAGTTCTTCGGTGAACTGCACGTGCTGAAGGGCATCGACCTGGTGGTACAGCGTGGTGAGGTGTGCGTCCTGCTGGGCCCGTCCGGGTCGGGCAAGTCGACCCTGATCCGCTGCATCCACGAGATGGAGCAGATCAACGCGGGACGCCTGTACGTCGATGGTGAGTTGATGGGCCTGCGCGAGGTGACCGCGAATGGACGCACCGTTCTGCACCGGTTGGGTGATTCAGAGGTCGCCCGTCAGCGGTCCAGGATCGGCATGGTCTTCCAGCGCTTCAACCTGTTCCCGCACATGACTGCCCTCCAGAACGTGATGGAGGCCCCGCGTCAGGTCAAGGGGCACTCGAAGACGGACGCGGAGGCCCTCGCCAGAGCTCAGTTGGCCAAGGTCGGTCTGACCGATCGCGCCGACCATTACCCGGCGCAGTTGTCGGGTGGCCAGCAGCAACGAGTCGCGATCGCCCGCGCGTTGGCCATGGAGCCGGACCTCATGCTGTTCGATGAACCTACGTCGGCGCTCGACCCTGAGCTTGTCGGCGAGGTGCTGAGTGTCATGCGTGACCTCGCTGCCAGCGGCATGACCATGATCGTGGTCACCCACGAGGTGGGCTTCGCCCGAGAGGTGGCCGACCAGGTCGTCTTCATGGACGATGGCATGGTCGTTGAGCGGGGCTCGGCTACCCAGGTCATCGACCATCCAAAGCAGAGCCGTACCCAGGACTTCTTCGGCAAGGTGCTCTAGCGCCCCCGCACGACTCGCTCCACGGTAGCCTGACGGCCATGACGGTTCCGCGCATTGGCAAACCCTTCGCGGTGCTGCTAGCCACTTTGCTCATCGCGGCCTGCTCGTCCGGCACCCCGACGCACGGGCTCCTGAAGCCAAGCGGGCAGCTTCCCCGGGTGCAACGGCTGGACGCGTCCCAGGTGCAGCATTTCGACGAGGTCGTCACCGCCATCGACGAAGTCGGTTTCGCACTGCTGTCCGGGGCGCCGCCCGACGAGAACCAGGTGACCTCACCGCTGTCCCTTGCCATCGCGCTGAGCATGTTGGGTGAGGCCATGAGCCCCGATGCTGATGCCGAACTGGCGGTGCTCCTGGGGGCAGCAGGTCAGGACCGCACCGAGGCCGTCAACGCGCTGAGTTCCCTTGTCGTCCGCTACGACGGCGACCCGAAGAAGTTCGATGCGAAGAAGCCGCCTGAGGTGCCTTTCGTACACATCGCCAACAACGTGGTGGTCAATGAGGGTTTCCCGGTGCACAACGACTACCTGATTGCGCTGCATGAGTGGTACGACGCCTCCTCTTACCAGGCCGACCTCAGCGGTGCCGCGGGCAAGAAGGTGTTGGACGACTGGGTGAAGTACCACACCGCCGAGCTCATCAAGCAGAGCGCGATCGAGCCCGACCCTGACCTGCAACTGGTACTGCAGAGCGCGATCCTCTTCGGGGCGTCCTGGGCGGCGCCATTCGAGGCGGCCCAGACGTTCCCGGCCGAGTTCACCACCCCCGGTGGGCCTGTGCAGGTTGACACCATGCACGCCACCATGTGGCTGCGCTACGCGCAGGCGGACGGCTGGGCGGCCGTCGTTCTGCCCTACACGACCGGCTTCGAGGCAGTTGTGCTGTTGCCTCCGCTGGGCACAGACCCGGCCACGATCTCCAAGCAGACCCGCCACGACCTCCGCGACCAGCTCGCCAACAGCCGAACCGACGCCGTCCAGATCGCCCTGCCGAAGCTCGACATCGCATCCAGACTCGACCTGACCGACCCGCTGAGGGCGATGGGGCTGACCCTCATCTTCGATGACGACACCTCCCTGCCCGGCATCACCGATCAAGCCGTGGTGGTCGGTCAGGCCGTCCAGCAGGGCGTCCTGGTGGTCGACGAGCAGGGCACCATCGCCGCGGCGGTCACCGAGATCGGAGTCGACACCACCGCCGAAGTGTCGTCGAAGCAGTTCGTCGTGGATCGTCCGTTCGGTTTCGTCGTCCAGGAGACGTATACCGGCGTCGACCTGTTCAACGCCGCCATCCACGACCCGCGGGGCTGACCCGGCGCGCGTCACGGCAGCCCTGCGAGCCGACCCAACGCCGCCACCGCGGCACCGATGATCACCACCAGCAGGAACGGCGCCCTGAGCCACAGCGCCAAGCCGGCCGCGACCAACGACAGCGCGCGGGAGTCGAGCGCCAGCGACTGACCGGATGCGAAGGCGTTGGTGGCCACCAATGCGGCCAGCAGACCGATCGTCATGGCTCGGCTGACGCGCTGGAAACCTTCCGACTCCAGCAGCGAGTGCGGCACCAGGTAGCCGGCCAACTTGGTCACGAACGCCACCAGACTGGCCACGATGATCCAACCCCACAGGCTCATGCGGGCCGCTTCCGCCAGTGCAGCACGACCGCCACCAACCCGGCCGCCAGCAGCGGGATCCCCGGAGGGGCGAACGGCACGGCGATCACCGTCACCAGGGCGCAGGCGACGGCCAGGCCGGCCGCGTCCCAGCTGCGCAGCCGCGGCCACAGCAGACCGAGAAATGCGGCCACCGCGGCCCCGTCCAACCCCCACGTCCGCGGGTCACCCATGGCGTCCCCCGCCCACGCGCCGACGAAGGTGAACAGGTTCCACAGGGTCCACACCCCCACTCCGGCGGTCCAGAAGCCGATGCGGCGCTCGCGCGGGTCGTCCTGGGCCATCGAGGTGGCGAATGACTCGTCGATCGACAGGTGGGCCATCAGGGGTTTCATCACACCGACAGGGGAGAGTACCGAATTCAATTGCGCACCGTAGACGGCGTTCCGGACGCCCAGCAGGCTGGCCGCGGCCAGCGCGGCAGCCCCGCCGCCGCCCAGCGTTCCGACGAAGGCGAACTGCGAACCGCCGGTGAACATGACCGCGCTGAGTGCTTGGGTTTGAAGCCGGTCGAGCCCCGCCGCGACCGCCAAGGCCCCGAATGAGATGCCGTAGAGCCCGGTGGCGATGGACACCGACAGGCCCATCCGGACGGCGGGGCTGCCCGATGGGCGGGTCACCGGGCGGCTGGCTCGGCCGCCGAGGTGGCCGCGGAGGGGCTGCTCTCCTGGGCCCGAATGCGACGCCACAGCACGAATCCGACCAACGCCGAGATCAGCGCTGCGGTGCCCACTATCGCCAGGACGGGGGAGACGCGGTACAGGGCGAGCCACAGCTCGACGCCGACGAAGCCGACGGTGCCGTACAGCAGGGACCACAGGGTTGCGCCGGTGACAAGGGCGGGGATGAAGCGTCGAAGAGGCATTCTCAACGTTCCGGCCGCCAGGAGAACCATGGTCTGGAAGCCGACGGTCAGGAAGCAGATCGCCACCACGGGGGCGCCGTAGCGGGCGACCAGTTCTCTTGCCCGGGCGAAGCGTGGACCCTGCATGCGGGCTGCGAACCTGGTCCGCGAGACGCCGGCGATCAGCCCGCGGCCGATCGCGTAGGTGGCGCTGGCCCGGGCGAAGACGATACAGAACAGCGCGGCGTAGACAACGAGTCGCGGGGCGTCCCAAGCCAGCGGGTTCACAGCCACCTCCAATCGGTTGATTCGTCCACCTTACCGGGTGGGCGGGTGCGCCAGCGGGTCGTCATCGGCCAGTAGGCGGCCCACTTGGGGAGCGGCGGCGCCCAGCAGATAGGCTGCGCCTTTGTGGGCGGAGTACTGGCAGGTTTCTTCACGATCTGGGCTGTCATCGCGGTCGGCTGGCTGATGGCCCAGCTGAAGGTGCTCGACGTCACCGCTCAGGGTGTCCTGTCCCGGGTGTCGTTCTATGTTGGCGTGCCGGCGCTGCTGTTCAGCAGCATGGTGAACGCCGATGTCGCCAGGGTCTTCTCGTCCCACGTGATCGTGTCGATCCTCGCCATCGCGATCACCCTGGCGATCTACCTGGTGCTGACAGGTACGATCTGGAAACGCAGTCCGGGCCACAAGGTGATCGGCGGGTTCGCGTCCTGCTACGTGAACGCCAACAACATGGGCCTGCCGATTGCGGCCTACGTGCTGGGCGACACCACCTGGGTGGCGCCGATTCTGTTGATCCAGGTGATCTTCCTGCAGCCCTTGGGGCTGTCGATCCTGGACGGGCTGGCCGCCCGGCGCGAGGGTCGCGAGCCATCCTGGCTGGTCAACGCCACCCTTCCGATGCGTAACCCGATGACGATCGGCGTGCTGGCCGGGCTGGTGGTGAACATGGCCGAACTGCGGCTGCCTGCGGTGTTGCTCGACACGGCCGGGCTGATCGGTGGCATCGCGGTGCCGGCCATGCTGATCGCGTTCGGCATCTCGCTGCGGCTGGGGCCGCTGCCAGGTCAGGGCAATCTCGCCGAGACGCTCACCATCAGCGTCCTCAAGGTGATCGTGATGCCGGCGGTGGCATTCGCACTGGCACGCCTGTTCGGACTGGACGCGCAGACCACGCTGGCGGTTACCGTGCTGGCCGGCCTGCCGACCGCACAGAACGTCTTCGTCTTCGCGATGCGCGGCGAGGAAGCGGTGCAACTGGCGCGAGATTCCATCTTCATCACCTCGTTCGCAGCGATCCCCGCAGTCACCGCTCTGGCCGCCCTGGTGCACTCGATCTGACCCCGTCGGGCACCCGCTAGCAACAGCCAGGCTGACTGTTGACGTCTGCGTGGCAGGCGGTTCGCTGGCGGAGTAGCGTCAAGCCATGACATTGGTACCCTCCCTGACCAAGGACGAACTCGACAGTGTGGACGCCTGGTGGCGTGCCGCCAACTACCTCATCGTCGGCCAGATCTACCTTCAGGAGAACCCCCTGCTGGCCCGGCCGTTGAGCGCTGAGGACATCAAACCGCGCCTGCTGGGCCACTGGGGCACCAGCACCGGCCTGAGCTTCATCTACTCGCATTTGAACCGCCTCATCCGCCACACCGACCAGGACGTCGTCTACATCGCCGGCCCAGGTCACGGTGGTCCTGCCTTGGTGGCTGCCGGGTACCTCGAGGGCTACTACTCCGAGGTCTTCCCCAAGGTCACTCAGGACGCCAACGGTCTACGGCAGCTATTCCGCCAGTTCAGTGCCCCCGGCGGCATCCCCTCCCACGCCTCGGTCACCACGCCCGGTTCCATCCACGAGGGTGGCGAACTCGGCTATGCGCTGTCACACGCCTTCGGTGCCGCCTTTGACAACCCCGACCTGCTGGTCGCCGCGGTGGTCGGTGACGGTGAGGCCGAGACCGGCCCGCTCGAGGGCGGCTGGAAGGGCATCAGCTTCCTGAACCCCGTGCACGACGGTGCCGTCCTGCCGATCCTGCATCTCAACGGCGGAAAGATCGCCGGCCCCACGGTGCTGGCTCGTAAGGATCCCGACGAGGTGACCGCGCTCTTCGCCGGCCACGGCTATGACGTGGTGTGGGTCGAGGGTCAGGACCTGCCCTGGATCCACGAGCGCTTCGCCGAGGCCCTCACGTACTGCTATGAGCGCATCCGCAAGATCCAGGAAGAGGCCCGCAACGGCACCTGGGACGGCGAGCGTCCCACCTGGCCGATGATCATCCTGCGCACCCCGAAGGGCTGGACCGGTCCGCACGACGTGGACGGCAAGACCGTCGAGGGCACGTGGCGCTCGCATCAGGTGCCGCTGTCGGGTGTCAAGGCAGACCCTGCGCACCTGGCGATGCTCGAGGACTGGATGCGGTCATACAAGATCGACGAGCTGTTCAATTCCGACGGCTCCATCACCGAGCTGGTCGCGTCCAACAACCCTGTCGGCGACAAGCGGATGACCGCCAATCCGTACGCGAACGGTGGGCGGCTGACCGTCGACCTCGACCTGCCGAACTACCGGGATTACGCCATCGAGGTGAACCCCGAGGGCCGCGGCACCGAACGTGCCGAGTCGACCCGCAAGCTCGGCGAGTTCATGCGTGACATCTATTCGAAGAACCCCAAGAACTTCCGGCTCTTCTGCCCCGACGAGACCAACTCGAACCGCCTCGGCGCGGTCTTCGAGGTCTCGGATCGCGCGTTCATGGAGCGCACAACCGTCATCGACGAGAAGCTGAGTCGCCACGGCCGGGTCATGGAGGTGCTGAGCGAGCACAACTGCCACGGCTGGCTCGACGGCTACAACCTCACCGGACGGCACGGGATGTTCGCGTCCTACGAGGCGTTCGGCATGGTGAGTGCGTCCATGACGATGCAGCAGGCCAAGTGGCTGCAAGAGGCCAACCACCTCGAGTGGCGCGCCAAGGTGCCCAGCACCAACATCCTGCTGAGCTCCACCTGCTGGCGCAACGACCACAACGGCTTCTCCCACCAGTCGCCCGAACTGCTCCAGGTCGTGTTGAACCTCCGCGGAGACGTGGCTCGCATCTACCTGCCGCCGGACGCCAACTGCCTGGTCGAGGTCGCCGACCACTGCTTCAAGTCGCGCAACTACGTCAACCTGATCATCCAGGACAAGCAGCCGCAGCCCCAGTGGCTGAGCATGGATGAGGCCGTCGAGCACTGCACTCGCGGCTTCGGAATCTGGGACTGGGCCGGCACCGAAGGGCTGGGAGACGAGCAGCCAGACATCGTGGTGGCCTGCGCCGGTGACGTGGTGACGATGGAGACCGTCGCGGCTGTCGAGATCGTCAAGACGACGCTGCCCGACCTGAAGATTCGTTTCGTCAACGTGGTCGACCTGATGGCGCTGTATCGCCCGAAGGACCACCCGCACGGCATGAGCGCCAGGCAGTTCACCGATACCTTCACCGACGACGCGGACGTGATCTTCGCCTTCCACGGCTACCCCGGCGCGATCCATCAGCTCGTGCACGGGCGACCGGACGTCGACCGGTTCCGGGCCCGCGGGTTCCGCGAGCAGGGCACCACCACCACGCCGTTCGACATGGTGGTTCGCAACGAGGTCGACCGGTACCACCTGGTCATGGACATCCTCAACAACGCCCGCAACGTGCCCGAGGGTGGCATTCAGTTGTACCGCTGGTGCGAGGACATGCTGTCTGCTCACCGCGAGTACATCGTTGAGAATCTGGAGGACCTGCCCGAGGTTCGGGACTGGCAACTCGGCCTCTTCGAGGCCCCCGATCTCGCCGCCCGTTCAGACAGGTCGGAGGCGCACGTGCCGCGTCCGCCGTTGCCCGAGCGCTGATCAGCGGCCGCCGCTCCATCTCGGACGCCGCTGCCAGGTTGGGGAGACCCCAGCCTGGTAGCGGCGTTCCGCCGTCTTGGCCGGGGCCCTAGGCTTGCCTGCGAGATGAGCCAACCAGCCGCC
Organism: uncultured Actinomycetota bacterium; assembly: GCA_963780175.1. GTDB lineage: Bacteria > Actinomycetota > Actinomycetes > Propionibacteriales > Propionibacteriaceae > Brooklawnia. Next base: position 99,851 of record CAWAAT010000001.1, read on the forward strand.
AGTGCCCCAGCCCGCATCGAGTTCGATGCGGGGCTGCCCATCACAGCGCACGTCGAACAGATCACCGAACTGGTCAGGACCCATCAGGTCGTCGTGGTGGCGGGGGAGACCGGTTCGGGCAAGACCACCCAGCTGCCGAAGATCTGCCTGTTGGCCGGCCGCCAGCGCATCGGGCACACCCAGCCCCGCCGGATCGCGGCCCGCAGCGTCGCGGAGCGCATCGCCGACGAGATGGGCGTCCAACTCGGCGAACTGGTCGGCTACCAGGTGCGCTTCACCCGCCAGGCGGGACGACAGACCCAGGTCAAGCTGATGACCGACGGCATCCTGCTGGCCGAGATCACCCGCGACCGCGAGCTTCGCCACTACGACACGATCATCATCGACGAGGCGCACGAGCGCAGCCTCAACGTCGACTTCCTGCTCGGTTACCTCAAGCAGTTGCTACCCCGCCGCCCCGACCTCAAGGTGATCATCACCTCGGCAACCATCGACACCGCCCGCTTCTCCGAGCACTTCAACGACGCGCCGGTCGTCGAGGTCTCTGGGCGAAGTTTCCCGGTGGAGGTCCGCTACCGGCCGCTGGTCGACCCCGACCGCCCCGACGACAGTCTCGAGCAGGCCGACGGCATCGTGGCCGCGGTCGATGAGGTGCGCGCCCAGGGTGCCGGCGATGTCCTGGTGTTCTGTTCGGGGGAGCGTGAGATCAGGGACGCCGCAGAGGCGCTGGCCGCCCAGAAACTGCCGGACACCGAGATCCTGCCGTTGCACGCCAGGCTGTCGGCCGCCGAGCAACACCGCATCTTCGCCGCCCACACCGGACGCCGGATCGTGCTGGCCACCAACATCGCCGAGACCTCGCTCACCGTCCCCGGCATCCGCTATGTGGTTGATGCAGGAACCGCGCGCATCTCGCGCTACTCGACCCGCACCAAGGTACAGCGGCTTCCCATCGAGCCAATCAGTCGGGCCAGTGCCAACCAACGGGCTGGTCGCTGCGGACGCGTGGCACCGGGTGTCGCGATCCGGTTGTACAGCGAGGACGACTACCTCTCGCGTCCCGAGTTCACCGAACCAGAGATCCTGCGCACCAATCTGGCATCGGTCATCCTGCAGATGGCCAAGGCAAGGCTCGGTGACATCGCCGGTTTCCCGTTCGTCGAGGCCCCGGACGCCGCCCAGATCGGTGATGGGCTGCGGCTGCTGGACGAGTTGGGTGCGCTCCGGTCACGTTCCCCGATCAGGCTCACCCCGGTGGGCAACAGCCTGGCCGAACTGCCCATCGATCCTCGGCTGGCAAGGATGCTCATCGAGGCGCACACCCGGGGATGTCTGCGTGAGGTGCTGGTCATCGCATCCTTCCTTGCCATCCAGGACGTGCGCGAGCGGCCGGCTGATCACCGTGAGGACGCGGACCGGCTGCACGCCCGGTTCTTCTCCGAGGCGGCCCTGGAGCCGACGCCGACGGCCCTCGCGGTCTTCGACCAGCAACATCCGGCGCGCTACACCCCCCACACGAGCCGGCCTGCGCCCCAGAGCCGACCGGCTGGGCAGACAGCCAGCGCGCAACCCCTGCGGCACACCCCGCACACCTCCAAGACGGCCCGCGCCAGGGGAGTGCGGGGTGAGCAACCCATCGCCGCGGCCGTGGCCAGTGACCCGGGAGGCGACATCCTCGCGATCGTCCGACTCTGGCGCTACCTGCAGGTCAAACGTCGAGAGTTGTCGGGCAACCAGTTCCGTCGGCTGTGCCGCGACGAGTACCTCAACTCTCTGCGCATCCGGGAATGGCAGGACCTGCACACCCAACTCAAGCAGGTGTGCAAGGACCTCGACATGCACCGAAATGCGCAAGAAGCCGCCAACGATCAGGTGATGACCGCAGTGCTCGCCGGTCTGCTCAGCCACGTCGGTCTGCAGTTGCCGCCGCCCCCACGTGACCCGTCCTCGCGCGGTCGGCAGCGACGTCCGATGACCGAGTTCATGGGAGCGCGTGGGGCCCGGTTCGCCATTCAACCCGGATCGGCGCTGGCCCGGCGTCCACCACAGTTGGTGATGGCCGTCGAACTGGTCGAGACGTCCCGGTTGTGGGCCCGCACGGTCGCCGGTGTCGAACCCGAGTGGATCGAACAGGTGGGTGCGCACCTGCTGAGGCGCAGCCATTCCGAGCCGCACTGGTCGTCCAGCTCGGCCAGTGTGCTCGCCCACGAGAAGGTCACCCTGCTGGGGGTGCCGATCATCGCGGATCGGCTGGTCAATTACGCGAGCATCGACGAGCCGACCGCCCGGCAGATCTTCATCCGGTCAGGTCTGGTCGAAGGCCAATGGCACCCGGTCGACACCCACGCGAACCACGACTTCCTGCGGCACAACGCCGAGGTGCTGCGCGAGGCCGATGAGGTGGCCGATCGCACGCGCCGGCGCGGCGTGCTGATCGACGACCAGCAGGTCTTCGACTTCTATGACGTGCGGTTGCCCTCGCACGTCACCAGTGGGGCGGCCTTCGACGCCTGGTGGCGCAGCCACCCGGACCCCACGTTCCTCGAGTTCGACCTCGACCTGCTCACCGACACCGACGACCTGGACGAGGCCCGGGCGGCATACCCGGACCGGTGGCAGATCGTTGGGCTGAACCTGCCGGTCAGCTACGTCTTCGAGCCGGGAGAAGGACGCGACGGGGCCACCGTCCGCGTGCCGCTGGCCCAGTTGAACCAGCTGACCCCGGAGCCGTTCAGCTGGCAGGTGCCGGGGCTTCGCCTTGAGTTGGCCACCGAGCTCATCCGCCATCTTCCCAAGCAGGTGAGGACGAGATTCGTGCCCGCCCCCGACCACGCCCGCGAGGCCCTGGTCTGGCTGAACGCCCATGAACCCGACCACTCACGCCGGTTCTGCGACGAAATCGGCCGAGCGCTGACCGGGATCACCGGTGAGGTGGTGGACGCCGCGGACTGGAGCCCAGACCAGGTACCCGCGCACCTGCAGGTGGGGTTCGAGGTCACTCAGCCGGGCAAACCGCCGCGCTTCAGCCGCGACCTGACCGAGCTCCGTCAGGAGTTGTCCGCACAGGTGAGCAGGACGATCACCAGAGCCGCGCCCAAGGTGCAGGCCTCGACGTCCTGGGCCTTCGGCACGCTGGAGCAGAAGGTGAGCATCCGACGCGCCGGCATCACCGCGGTCGGCTATCCGGCGCTGAAGGACCTGGGCAGTGCCGTGGGGGTGGTGATGGCCGAGACCGAGCACCAGCAGGCAGTCACCCACCGGCTGGGGCTGCGCAGACTATTGGTGCTGACCAATCCCGACCCGACCCGGTGGACCGTGTCGCACCTGAGCAACGCCGAGAAGCTCGCGCTGCCGACCAGTCCCTACCGCTCGGTTCCGGACCTGCTGGCGGACGCCAGACTGAAGTCCGCAGAGCAGTGCGCTGCCAGGCACGCAGACCCCTCGCGGGTGCGCGACGAGGACGACTTCGCCAGGCTCGCCCTCGCAGTTCGCCAGGAGCAGGCCGACCAGATGCGTCGGGTTGTCTCCGTGGCGGCGCTGGTCTGTCAACTGGCCCGACAGGTGAGCGAGGAAGCCGCCCACTCGCCCGTCGGCGCCGAGGTGCTCGACCAGCTGGACAATCTAGTCTTCGACGGATTCATCTCGTTCATCCGCGACCCCTGGTATGACCAGTTGCCCCGCTACTGCCGGGCAATGGTGGCCCGACTCGCTTCGGCACGAGCCAACCCCGGGCGGGACGCCCAGTTGGCCGCCTCCATCGACGCGCTGTCGGCCGAATACGACCAGCTGTGTGCTGCCCAACCACCGGGACGTCTGCCCAACGCCGTCGACGACATCGGCTTCCTCATCGAGGAGCTGCGCGTCCAGACGTTCGCCCAGACGCTGGGCACCTCGGTGACGGTCTCGGTCAAGCGGATCGCCAAGGCAATCGCACAGGTGCGCTCGGCCTGAAGCTGCTCAGGTCAGCTCCAACTGCCAGGAACCGTCGATGTTTACCGGACGCAGGGTCAGTGGCGTGACTGGTCGAGGGCGCATCGCTTCGGCGACAGTTCCGTCGGTGACCAGGTTTCCGAGATTCACCCGGGTCGGAGGTACCAACATGATCTTCTCGCGATCGCCTTGGCCAAGCAGCCATGAGGGTGTCGCCCAGCGTCCGGCGTCAGCCTCTGAGGTCGCAAAGTCCGGGACTTTCGCCCGCACGGTAGCAAGGACGGACGATCCAGGCAGATGGGGGAAGGAGAAGGCCGATCAGCTCAGCACGACCACCGAGTGGGCAGGCATGTGCACCCGTCCGGCGTTGAGGCAGATCTCGCCCCAGGCGGCGGCGAGGCTCGTGCGCGTTTCCTCCACGACAACTGGTCGCGGGCCCGGGCAGATGATCACGGTGAGAGGACCATGCACCATTCGGAACCAGTCTTCGCCGTGATCGCACACGACGACCTGGTCCTGCCCAATCAGTTTGTCCCTACGCAACCTGATCAGGCTGCGATACCAGGCCAGCATCCGGGCGTTCGGTGGGTGATCACGTTCGTGCCAGTCGAGCGTGCTGGCCTGGAAGGTTGATTCTGCCTGCGGATCGGGAATCGCCGGGTCGGGCCCGTAGACGACGTGCCAGTCATGCGAGTCGAATTCGGCCAGGCGTCCCTCGGTGACCGCGACGCCCAGCTGCTCGTCGTGGTCGGTGAAGAACTGGAACGGCCGTCGCGTGCCCCACTCCTGACCCTGGAACAGCAGGGGGGTGTAGGGCGACAGCAGCAACACGGCAGCCCCGCCCGCCACGGCACCGGCAGGCAGGGACGCGTCCGGTCGGTCTCCCAGACCCCGGTTGCCGACCTGGTCGTGGTTCTGGGTGAAGACGACGAAGCGGCGTCGTTCGATATCGTCGGGCACTGGCGCCCCCCACGGTTGCCCGCGGAAGGTCGAGAACGAGCCGTCGTGTACGAAAACCTGCTTGCAGGGCCTTGGTCAGCACCTCGGCCGAGCCGAAGTCGACGTAGTAGCCGAAGGTCTCATCGGTCAGGTAGGCGTGCAGGGCGTGATGCACGTCGTCGGCCCACTGGCCGTCGATACCGAGCCCTCCTTCCGCTCTGGGCGCCAGCAGCGAGGCCTGGTTGAGGTCGGACTCGGCGATCAGCGCAACCCGACGTCCCAACTCCGGCCGAACCTGATCGACCCGCGTCCGACAGCTCCGCGAGGATGTGGACCTCGGGAGTCGTCGTGCAGGGCGTGTACCGCGTCCAGCCGCAAGGCGTCCACGTGGAACTCGCGAAGCCAGCGAATGGCGTTGTCGCAGATGAAATCCCGGACGCCGTGGGCGTGCTCGTCGTCCAGGTTGATGGCATCGCCCCAAGGGTGTGGAGTGCTTGGTGGTGAAGTACGGGGCGAAAACCGGCGCGTAGTTGCCGGCCGGGCCGAAGTGGTTGTAGACGACGTCCAGGCAGACGGCCAATCCCCTGCGCGTGCGCGGCGTCAACGAAGCGTTGCAGGGCTGCCGGCCCGCCGTAGGACTCGTGCACCGCGTACAGCGATACCCCGTCGTAGCCCCAACCGCGATCACCGGGGAACGGCACGACGCGGCATCAGTTCGACGGTCTGGACGCCAAGGTTCGACCAGATGGTCGAGTCGCGCGATCGCGGCGTCCAGGGTGCCCGGCGTCGGTGAACGTACCGACGTGCAGTTCGTAGAAAACCGACCCGAGCACGTCGATGCCCGGCCCAGTCGCCGTCGCGCCCACTGGTGCGCGGCGGTGTCGAAGACCCGTGACGGACCATGGACCCCGCGCAGGCTGGCAGTGCGCTGCGCGGGTCGGGACGCGGTTCGCCGCCGTCGACCGACAGCAGGTAGTCGGTGCCGACCGGGAGGTCGATGATCCAGTGTTCCGGCCCGTCAACGGCCATCGCCAGTCGTTTGCCGTCGACCACCGCTTCGGCGGTGGTGGCCAGGGGAGCCCAGAGCCTGACGGGCAGTCGTTGCAGCATTGTCTGGTCCTCACTCGCTGGTGGCCGCCGGACAGTTTTCTGGTCAGCCAGCCGAGCAGGCCGGACGCGTCGCTGCCCGCCTGATCGGTGGTCTGGGGTGCCCGTGATGCCGGGCGCGCGGCGCCGGTCACGGCCCGCAGTGTGGTGGTCGGTTCGCTCTCAGAGACCTCCTCGAGCACGGCGCACGGGAAGGCGCGCAGCAGCGAGGTGAGTTCCACCGGCCCGCCGTCGTACTCCTGGCCGGTCAGTACGTCGAACCAGCGCCCTTCGGGCAGGACGACGGTGTGCCCTGAGAAGCCTCCGTGCGCGGCGTTCGGGCTGGCCAATCGGCTCGCCACCACCACCACCTCGGAGTCGGCGCCCCGAGCGAAGCTCAACACGTGCCCCGACGAACTGGGCAGCGGACGGTAGGTGGCCTTTGGCCCGACGAACGCCTCGGCCCGCCGCCTGCGCAGTCGCAGGATCGCCCGGGTGAGATGCAGCTTCTCCTCGGCCAGTGATGCAGGTTCGCGGCTCGCCAGTGCCTTGTTGGTGGCCGCCAGTCCGGCAAAGTCGGCCGGACGCCGGTTGTCGGGGTCGACGAGGTAGTTCTGAACGGTTTCGCATGACTGGTAGCAGTCGGCCACGCCCAGGCAGGTCAGTTGGATGGCCTTGCTGGACAGGATCGCCTCCCGGCCGGCCTCACGGGTGAACTCGAACCAGTCGGCGAAGGCTCCCATCAGGTCCTCGTCGGCGTACAGCTCGGTGATGGTGGCCGACCAGGGCGTCCTCGGCGGCGTTGTCGGGGTTGGTCCACGAGGTCCACAGCTTCTGCTCGCGGGCTGCCTTGATCAGGTAGCGGGTCAGCCTGTCCAGTTCGATCGGGCCGTCGTCGGTCCAGGTGCCGGCCAGCACCTGCCACAGCAGGTTCTCGGTGTGGCCCTCGAGGCCGGACGGCGAACGGGTGCGAGCTTGGTCAGCAGCGCTCGCCACTCGCTGGCGTACTGCGAGATGACGGTGATGCGGCTACGCACGTCCTCGGAACGCTTGGTGTCGTGGGTGGTGCCGCAGGTCATGGTCGCCGGCCAGCGGTTGGCCATGTCGGCGCACCAGCGGTGGAACTCGTCCGGTGTCAAGGCCCAGGTGGCGGGGGAGCCGCCCACCTCGTTGAGGGCCACCAGATGGGTCCAGCGGTAGAAGGCGGTGTCCTCGACACCCTTGGCGGTGACCGCACCACACACCTGCTGGAATCGCACGACCAGTTCGTCGCGTTGTTCGCGCTGGACGCGTCCCGTGCGAGCCGACCTCGCGTCCCAGAACCAGGTCGGCGACCACGTCGAGGGTGTCGTGCAGGTCTGGGTCGAGCACCAGGCGAGCCTTCGCGGCGGTCTGCTCGATCAGTTCGACCGCTTCGGCGGGAGCGTCCTCGCCGGGCACCACGTAGGCGCGGTACCGCGGGAAGGCGATCACCAGTCTCGGTCAGGCAGCGGGTGATCCAGGTCTGGGTGTGGTCGCGCAACATGATGTCGTCGCGGCAGATCTGATAGGCCAGCGAGGCGATGCGATGCACCTCGGCGAACAGCGACGTGGTGGTGATCTCACGCTTGGCGGTGGCGATCACCTCGTCGAGGCTGCCCGGGATGTCACCGGCGATCGTGTGGGCGGTGGACGCGAGTTCGCCATATCCGTTGGGGTCGCACTGCAGAGCGGAGATGCGCCAGGCCGCGTCGTAGCCCGTGGTGCCGGCGACAGGCCAGTCGTCGGGCATCTGCTCGTCGGACTCCAGGATCTTCTCGGCGGTGATCCAGGCCCCGCCGGTGGCCATCGACAATCGGCGCATGTAGCCACGTGGATCAGCCAGACCGTCGGGGTGATCGATCCGGAATCCGTCGATGTGCCCAGCGGTGAACAGTTCCAGCAGCAGAGCGTGAGTGGCGTCGAAGACGGCCGGATCCTCCACCCGGACAGCGAGCAGGGTGTCGACGTCGAAGAAGCGCCGGAAGTTCAGTTCCTCGGCCGCCACCTTCCAGAACGCCAGTCGATAGTGCTGCTCTGCCAGACACATCGGGAGCGGTAGGTTCTCGGTGCCCGCCCGCACCGGGAACAGGTGGTCGAAGTAGACCAGTACCGGCTGGGGCCCCTCGTCCTCCAGCCCCGGGATGACGCGCCGCTCCACGCTGATCTCGCCGGCGTTCAACACGGTGCCGATCCGGGCGCCGAGGAAGGGCATCAGCATGCCGTCTCCGGAGTCGGTCCCGTCGAACCACTTGGCGTACGGGGATTCAGAGCCGTGTTTGAGGACCGACCAGATCGCCTTGTTGTGGTAGATCGGGCTGGGCACCCCCATGTGGTTGGGTACCACATCGACGAAGACACCCATGTCGCGTCGGTGGGCCTCGGTGGCGAGACGTTCGAAACCGGGCCGACCGCCCATCACGTCACTGATGCGGGAGTGGTCGACCACGTCATAGCCGTGGGTGCTGCCGGGTGCGGATTGCAGGATGGGGCTGAGGTAGAGGTCGGTCACGCCAAGATCCGCCAGGTAGCCCAGGTGCTCTGCCGCCTGATCGAAGTTCAGGTCGGGTCCCAGCTGCAGCCGGTAGGTCGACACCGGCGTGCGCCGACCGATGGACGGCAGGTGGGTGCTGGCCTCGGCGAGAGCGTCGGCGGGGGCTGGGGCGGGGAGATGGGCGATCTGGCTCACGTTCGCGTTGGCCTCACTGTCGGGGACAAGACCCTTCCAAACTACTCGCGCCGACGATAGCCCTGAGGCATCCCGGGCTTTCTCGGCGCAGCACACCCGCGTGCCGCGGCGAGTCAGTAGCGTGGAGCCATCACCCCACAGGGAAGGGAGAAGGCATGGATTTCGCAGAACGACTCCAGGCATTGGCCAAGGAGGCGCAAGAGAAGGTTCACGGATTCGTCGACACGGTGAAGGAGAAGTACGAGGACGCCGATCTGGACGACAAGGTGGCAGCCTTCAAGCAGGACGTGACCGAGCGGTACAACGAGTTCGCAGGTTCGGTCAAGGGCAAGATCGATGAGGTCGATCTGGACGAGAAGTTCCACGGTTTCACCCAATCGATCGGTGAGAAATACCACGAGGTCTCCGAGACTGTGAAGTCCAAGTACGACGACGCCGATCTTGACGACAAGTTCGTCGGTTTGAAGTCCGATCTGGGCGACAAGCTCACCGAGTTCAAGTCGGCCTTCATCTCGGCCAAGGGTGAGGCTGCCGACGTCGTGAGTGATGCTGCCGAGGACCTGTCGCAGACCGCGACCAAGGCCAGCGAGCAGATCGACGCCGCCGAGCTCACGGTTCTTGACGACGAGCAGATCAACTGAGTTCTCGAGCAAGTTGTTGATGGGGTGGGGCCCGAAGAAGCCCCACCCCATCTGCTTGCCCGCTCACTGCGCCACGCGTGACTCAGCGTCCGGCCTCTGTTGGTGTGGCATCGTTGGAGCGTGCCTGCGACCACCGCCGAACTTGTCGATCTGCTCAAGCTGCACCGCGAGAACGACTCGGTGTTCACGGGGCGACATCCGAAGACCATCATGCAACGCTCCTACGGCGGCCAGGTGCTCGCCCAGGCGCTCCAGGCCGCCTACCAAACGGTTCCCGAAGACCGGGTGGTGCACTCCTTGCACGCCTACTTTCTGCGTCCAGGGTCGGTGGACTCGACCATTTCGTACGCCGTCGATGCGGCCCGCGACGGCAACACTTTCAGCACTCGGCGAGTGAGCGCCGAACAGGACGACGAGATCTTCAGCATGTCGGCGTCCTTTCACCGCTTGGAACCCGGTCTGGAGCACGCTGATCCGATGCCCACCAACGTGCCGGCGCCCCTGGACTGCCCGACGCTGGCCGATGTGATGGACGCCCGGTTCGGCGCGCACCCCATCTGGCGGGAGTGGGATGCTCTGGACGTGCGGTTCGTCGGGGACTCGTCGCCTGGCGGCAGTATCCCGCCGGGACGCCACGTCGCCAGCATGCGGATCTGGGTGCGTACCCAGGAACCCCTGCCCGATGACGTGCGGGTCCATCACGCGGTACTCGCGTACTTGTCGGACCTCACCTTGTTGAGCGTCAGCATCGTGCCACACCCGGTGGCCTACGTGTCCAGTCAGTTGCAGACTGCGTCTCTCGACCATGTCATGTGGTTCCACCGGGAGTTCCGCGCCGATCAGTGGCTGCTCTACGACATGTACTCGCCCTCCGCGTCGCATGCTCTGGGTTATTCCTCGGGTCGCCTTTTTCAGGAAGGACGACTGGTGGCGTCCACCGCCCAGGAGGGCCTGATCAGGCAGGTCGATCAGCGACAGGCCCTGAGCTGAGTATTGGAACAGCGGCCGACCCGTGCCGCTGAACTGGCACAGTGTGACCATGGTCGCCACCGCAAACGCACTCGTTGACCTTCTGAGAGTCAAGCAAGCCGACACAGACCTGTTCATCGGGGCGCATCCGAATACTCGTCTGCAGCGGACCTTCGGCGGCCAGGTCATGGCGCAGGCACTCATGGCCGCCTACGGGACCGTTCGTGAAGACCAGATCGCGCATTCTCTGGCCGGCTACTTCCTGAAGGCGGGAGTGACGACTCAGGACATTGAGTACATCGTCGATCGCGTCCTGGACGGCCGGTCATTCGCCACCCGGATGGTGCGGGCCGTCCAGGGCGACACGGTCATCTTCTCGCTGTTCGCGTCCTTCCACATGATTGAGGACGGCCTGGAGCATTCCGATGTCGTGCCCTTGTACGCTCCATGGCCCCAGGAATGCCCACCGCTGGCTGATGTGATGAACGCGCGCTTCGGCCACTCTGAGCTCTGGGATGAGTGGAACGCGCTCGACGTCCGCTTCGCCGGTGACTCCGGTGCCTCCCATCAGATCCCCAGAGGCAACCACAGTGCTCACATGCGAGTCTGGGTTCGGACCACCGGGCGGCTGCCGGATGACCATCGGATTCACCATGCTGTGATGGCCTACTTGTCTGACATCACCCTGCTCAGTGTGAGCACGGTCCCGCACGAGGTGAACTTCACGTCATCTCGGATGATGGTCCGCTCGATCACCCACAGCATGTGGTTCCACCGACCCTTCCGCGCTGACGACTGGATGCTCTATGACCAGATCTCACCGTCGGCGTCGATGTCGCTCGGGTACTCGACCGGACGACTGTTTCAGAACGAGGTGATGATCGGGTCAGCCTCCCAGGAGGGCCTCATCAGAGTGCTTCGTGAGGATTCGACCAAGGGCGGGTTGGTGCGGAGCGCCTGACTCGTCAGGCGACCGCCACCGCACTGCGTTCCCGGAGCACCACCAGAGCCGCGCGCTCGATCTGGCGGACACGCTCGGCGGTGATACCCCAGACCTGGCCAATGTCGGCCAATTTGGCCTGCCGGCCGTCAAGCAGCCCGTAACGGCGGCGCACGACATCGGCTGAACGCTGGTCGAGCCCGTCCAGCATGGCGTCCAAGCGGTCCCGATCCTCCTGACTGAGCACCACCTCATCGGGACCCGGCGAGGTCTCCCGGGCGATCAGGTCTCCCAGTGAGGTGTCGCCGTTCTCCTCGACCGGGGCGTCCAGGCTGACGTGTTCGCGTCCGTACCGGATGAGGTCCACCACCTTGTCCTCGGTGACGTCGAGTTCTCGGGCGATCTCGCTGACCTCCGGTTCGCGTCCCAGAGTCCGTTCCAGGTTGCGCCGCACCGCCGAAATCTGGTTGACCTGTTCTGCGACGTGCACAGGCAGTCGCACGATGCGTCCCTGCTGGGCGATGCCACGACTGATCGCCTGTCGCACCCACCACGTGGCGTAGGTCGAGAACTTGAACCCCTTGGCGTAGTCGAACTTCTCGACGGCGCGGATGAGTCCGGTGTTACCCTCCTGCACCAGGTCGAGCAACGGCATCTGCGAGCGGCCGTACTTACGGGCGACCGAGACGACCAGGCGAAGGTTGGCACGTACGAAGTGCTGCATCGCTTCCTCGCCCTGCTGGGCGATGAGTTCGAGTTCCTCGACGGAGGCCTCGGTTGTCAGGGGTGCACGTCCATCGAGGACGGCCTGGGCGAACTGCCCGGCCTCGATCAGCCGGGCCAGTTCCACCTCTTGCTCGGCGTTCAGCAACGGGGTCTTGGCGATGGAGTCGAGGTACAGTCCAACAGAGTCCTTGCCGTCGATGCCGTCGTTGGTGCGAAAACGAGACTTGGTATCCATGAGCGCTGCCTTTCTTTCAACGAAGGTGTAACGCACGAACCTGTGGATTTCTTTCATCGGATCGCAGGTATCTGGTGAAACCGGTCGCAATGGGGGTGATCTGCGACCGAAGTCGGACACTTTACCCGCAACGGCCCCCTCCAGGGGGACACGCCGTCCGGAGGCGGTGTTCGACCTGTTGGCCGGACGTGGCAAAATGGGCAGAGGCGCCCTTGACACTCGCGGTGTTGAGTGCACCTCGCAACGGACTGCTCCCGAAAGGTCATCTGTGACGCCCAGCACCAGCGACAAGGCTGCCTCCACGTCGGAGACGGCACCTCGCACCAGAAGGACCAAGGCGGTTGAACAGCCCGAGACGACCGGGGAGGACACCGCCAGGCAAGCGCAGGTGGCCGCGAAGGCCCCCACTCGCCGCACCCGGACGGCCGCTCCCAGGACGACTCGCACCGCTGCCAGGCCGGCGGCTGACGTGGCGGCCGCTGCAGCCGCGCCGAGCAGCCCCGCGGCTGAGCCGGCTGGCGAGGTCAGCGACACCGCTGCGGCCTTGCCGAAACAGCGGGCGCCCATGAGGACCGCTGCCAAGCCGGGAACCCGCTCCCGGACTGTTGCTCAAGCGGCGCAGCCCGCCGTTGCTGAGGTTGCCGCAGCAGAGGTTGCCGAACAGGTCGTCGACATCACGGTGCTGCGGGACGGTGATGACGTGGTGCTGACCGTGGGGGGCAAGAAACGCAACCTCGACGATGTTGACGAGACGAAGTTCGAACCCCAGGAAGTCGCGAAGGAAGAGGCGACACTCGTGGAGGACGGCGGGTTCAACCTGTCTGATTCTGATGACGCCGACGAGCCGGAGCAGCAGGTTGTCTCGGCGGGAGCAACAGCCGACCCCGTGAAGGACTACCTCAAGCAGATCGGCAAGGTTGCCCTGCTCAACGCCGAGCAGGAGGTGGATCTGGCCAAGCGCATCGAGGCGGGCCTGTTCGCCGAGGAGCAGTTGACCGAGGGCCATGTGAAGGCCAAGGACGTCGAGGACTACGACTGGATCATCGAGGATGGCCGACGCGCCAAGAACCATCTGCTCGAGGCGAACCTGCGATTGGTGGTCTCGTTGGCCAAGCGCTACACAGGGCGCGGCATGCTCTTCCTCGACCTCATCCAGGAGGGCAATCTGGGCCTGATCCGTGCGGTGGAGAAGTTCGACTACTCCAAGGGTTACAAGTTCTCCACCTACGCCACCTGGTGGATCAAGCAGGCCATCACCCGCGCCATGGCCGATCAGGCGCGCACGATCCGCATCCCCGTGCACATGGTCGAGGTCATCAACAAGTTGGCCCGCGTCCAGCGCCAGATGTTGCAGGATCTGGGACGCGAACCGCTGCCTGAGGAACTCGCCAGGGAACTCGACATGACCCCTGAGAAGGTCGTCGAGGTTCAGAAGTACGGCCGTGAGCCGATCTCGCTGCACACGCCGCTGGGTGAGGACGGCGACTCCGAGTTCGGCGATCTGATCGAGGACTCCGAGGCGATCGTGCCGGCCGACGCGGTGAACTTCACCCTGCTTCAGGAGCAATTGCATGACGTGCTCGACACCCTGTCGGAGCGTGAGGCCGGGGTCGTGTCGATGCGGTTCGGTCTGACCGACGGACAGCCCAAGACCCTTGATGAGATCGGCAAGGTGTACGGGGTGACCCGGGAGCGCATCCGCCAGATCGAGTCGAAGACGATGAGCAAGCTGCGTCACCCGTCCCGCTCGCAAATCCTGCGGGACTACCTCGAGTGAGACGACCGCCGCCGATTCCGCGACGATGAAGCCCGTGTCGGGACCCGCTGCGCCGAGGCTGGTGCGCGCCCGACACATGCTCGTCGCTGCTCCGAACCAAGCGACGCTTCGGGCATCTTGACCAATACCCCCTCGGGGTACTTCTATGGATGTCATGGACCACGCCGGACACCAGCATCTCCCTGACGATCACGCCCAACACGCGGCGAATCACACCGACCAGGCTGTCCACCAGCACGCGCCGGATCACACCGACCAGGCTTCCGACCAGCACGCGGCGGATCACACCGGCAAGGCGGACGATCCGCACCGCGTCCACACCCACGGTGAACATGCCGGCCACAGCACCGTCATGTTCAAGAACAGATTCTGGCTGTCGCTGGCCCTCACGATCCCGGTGGTGATCTTCAGCCCGATGGCGGCCCACCTGCTCGGCTATCACCTTCCGGTGTTCCCTGGCTCGGTCTGGGTGGCGCCGATCCTGGGCACGGTCGTCTATCTGTACGGTGGCCTGCCGTTCATCAAGGGAGGATGGCAGGAATTCACCGATCGCCGGCCAGGGATGATGCTGCTGATAACGATGGCCATCACGGTGGCTTTTGGAGCATCCTGGGTCACCACGCTTGGAATCGGGGGATTCGAGCTCGACTTTTGGTGGGAACTGGCGCTGCTGGTGACCATCATGCTGCTCGGACACTGGATGGAGATGCGGGCGCTGGGCGCGGCTTCCTCGGCTCTCGACGCCCTGGCCGAGTTATTGCCCAGTGAGGCCGAGAAGGTAACCGCCGCCGGAACCGTGAAGGTGCCGATCGAGGCGCTGGTGGTCGCTGACGTGGTGCTTGTGAGAGCCGGTGCCCGGGTGCCCGCCGACGGGACGATCATCGATGGGCGAGCGGAGTTCGACGAGTCGATGATCACCGGGGAGTCCCAACCGGTCACTCGAGGCACGGGCGACCGCGTGGTCGCAGGCACCGTCGCCACTGACAACACGGTGCGGCTGAGGGTTGAGGCGACGGGCCAGGACACCGCGCTCGCCGGTATCCAGAAGATGGTGGCGGATGCGCAACAGTCGTCCTCGCGAGCTCAGACTCTGGCCGACCGGGCCGCGGCACTGTTGTTCTGGTTCGCACTCGCTGCGGCACTGCTGACGGCCATTGCCTGGACGTGGCAGGGCAGCCCGGACGAGGCAGTCGTTCGGACTGTCACGGTGTTGGTCATCGCCTGCCCGCATGCCCTGGGACTGGCGATCCCGCTGGTCATCGCGATTTCCACCGAGCGTGCCGCCAGGAGCGGAGTGCTGATCAAGGACCGCAGAGCACTTGAGAAGATGCGGACCATCGACGTCGTCCTTTTCGACAAGACCGGCACCCTCACCCAGGGCGCGCATTCCGTGACCGACACGGCCCACGTGCCGGGCGTGGCTGAGGCAGAGCTCCTGGGGCTGGCCGCAGCCGCCGAGGCCGACAGCGAGCACCCGGTCGCTCGTGCCATCATCTCCGCGGCGGCCGAGCACCCCGAGGTTCTGGATCGACCTCGTCAGGCCAGCGACTTCATCGCAGCCACCGGACGTGGCGTACGAGCCAGCGTCGACGGCGTCGTCATCCAGGTGGGCGGGCCCAACCTGCTGCGCGAACTGGCTCTGACGCCGTCCTCGCAGATCTCGGAACAGACGGCGATCTGGTCCGAGCGCGGAGCGGGAGTCCTGCACGTCATTCGCGACGGCAGGATCATCGGCGCCCTGGCCGTCGAGGACACGGTGCGTCCTGAGTCACGGGCGGCGGTGCGGGCCCTGCAGGACCGGGGTGTCAAGGTCGCGCTGGTCACCGGTGACTCCCGGCAGGTGGCGGAGTCGGTGGGCGCAGAACTCGGCATCGACGAGGTGTTCGCCGAGGTGCTCCCGCAGGACAAGGACACCAAGGTGAGCGAACTTCAGAGTCGCGGACTACGCGTGGCGATGGTTGGCGACGGAGTCAACGACGCACCCGCACTGGCTCGGGCGGAGGTCGGAATAGCGATCGGGGCGGGCACCGACGTGGCGATTGAGTCGGCTGACGTCGTGCTGGCCGGCAACGATCCCCGCGCGGTGCTCTCGATGATCGACCTGTCACGAGCAAGTTACCGAAAGATGATCCAGAACCTCGTGTGGGCGGCGGGCTACAACGTTGTCGCAGTGCCGCTGGCCGCTGGCGTGCTCGCTCCGCTGGGCGTACTGCTGTCTCCTGCCGTGGGTGCCATCCTGATGTCGGCCTCCACCATCGTGGTGGCGCTCAACGCCCAGCTACTGCGTCGTATCGACCTGACTCCCAGCCGCCTCGCACTCGCCGATTCCTCTGAGGCTTGAGACCTGGCAGGCTGCAAACCGGACGAACGTGATCTGCGACGGACAAGACCGCAACCTGCGGTACCTTTGGCGGTGACACGATGAGCGAGGTGAGCAGCTGGTGGCACGGCAGTACCGGATCAAGCGGGCCGAGAGCCCGACCGAGATCGAGGCCGCAGCACGGGTGGTGGCTGCCGCCGTGCGCGAGTCCTATGAGGATCTCGTCTCACCGCAGGTCTTCCAGATTCTGACCGGGGATGAGTTGATCGTGGCTCGCGTCGAGCAATGGTGGCGTGCCACGCTCGACGGGGCCCATCTGTGGCTCGCCCAGCACGCCCAGGACGGACGAACCTTGGCGATGGCCTTCGCCGACGTCTCGACCGAGGCTGATGCGCCCACACCATTGGAACTCAAGATGCTGTTCGCACTCGAAGACGTCAAGGGATCGGGGTTGGCCGACGCCCTGCTGCAGACCTCGATCGGCGATGCGCCTGCCCATTTGTGGACGTTCAGCGGCAACGACCGGGCCATCGGCTTCTACCGCAAGCACGGCTTCGCTCTCGACGGGGTGGCACGAGTGGCCGATCATGTGACGCAGGGCCGCGACGGCATCGTCGCGCCCATCGAGGTACGTCTGGTGAGGCTCGGCTGATGGTATCTGATCCACGTCCACGCAACGACTGGAGCCGGCAACTCGATTCGGTCTTCCGACCGCGGACCAACCTGCCGGGCTCGAAGCGGGGGCGATTCCTGGTGGTGTTCGCACTCTTCCTGCTCGGCGAGACCGCGTTCACGGTCTCTTTGTGGCGGGCCGGCGAGTCCGCAGGTATCGGCACCCTGCTGTGGGCGGTGTGGCTGGCCGTGTGTGTGCTGTGGACCTTCGTGCCGTCCTTCGGCGCGGCCAATGACTCGCCCGGTCACCAACGGGTGGCCCGGCTCGTGGGCTTCTGGATGCTACTGGCCGGCCTGGTGTTCAGCGCGGCAGCTGCCCTGTCCGGGCTGGCGCTGCCCAGGTGGTCGCCCATTGTGGCGGCGAGTGTAGCGGTTGGCGCCGCAGCGGGCGTCCTGGGCGTCCTGGAGTGGCGTACCGCCGATTGATGCGTCGGAAGAAAAACACAGGTCGAAGCTCGGGACACAAACAGCAGCGGCCTGACTCGATGGAGTCAGGCCGCGTGACTGGGTCTGGTGGATCAGCTGATTCGATGGGTCTCATCATGGATGCGCAACGCCACCTGCTTGAGCTTGTCGGAGTGCTTGCGTGCGTGGTGTGCGCAGAACATCAACTCGCCTCCCGAAGCCAGGGTGACGCGAAGGTACGCCTGAGCCCCGCAGCGATCGCAGCGGTCGGCCGCCGTCAAGTGCTGGTTCTCCATCACAGTCGCGTTCATCATCGTCTCCTCACATCCGGGGGTTCGACCGGTTCGTCTGCTCAACACGGGCAGCCGGCGCTTTGTTCCCTTGCTTGCAGCCTACCCGCTGGCACCGACAAGCCAACCGAAGCCACGTCACGATCAGATTTCGGTTCCGGGACATGATCGTGAGAACCGGTCTTGACCGCCAGTGGGTGTTTCGGCGCATGGCTGGTGAGTGCACCCGGGTAGGCTTCACGCCGTGCCACCCAGGACGAACACCGAGACCACGAACGCCTCCAACCGCGGCTACGAGGCGAAGAACCTGCTCGTACTCGAGGGTCTGGAGGCCGTCCGCAAGCGTCCCGCCATGTACATCGGCTCCACCGACACCCGGGGTCTCATGCACTGCCTGTGGGAGATCATCGACAACTCGGTCGATGAGGCGCTGTCGGGTTTCGGAGATTACATCGATGTGCGGCTGGAGGCCAACGGCTCGATCTTCGTCGCCGACCACGGCCGAGGAATCCCGGTGGACGTCGAGCCACGCACGGGGCTGGTCGGCGTCGAGGTCGTGTACACCAAGCTGCACGCCGGCGGGAAGTTCGGCACCGGCAACTACGCCGCCAGCGGAGGCCTGCACGGCGTCGGGGCGTCCGTCGTCAACGCCCTGAGCTCTCGGCTGGATGTCGAGGTCGACCGCAACGGTGCCACGTGGTCGATGAGCTTTCGGCGAGGGGTGCCCGGGGTGTTCGCCGGCCCTGGTCCCGATGCCGATTTCACCCCTCAGCACGGGCTGCGCAAGACCGGCAAGGTGGCCAGGGGAGTCACCGGAACCCGGGTGCGCTACTGGCCCGACCGTCAGGTCTTCCTGAAGGACGCCCAACTCTCCCTCAGCCACTTGCTCGACCGTGCCCGCCAGACCAGCTTCCTGGTGCCTGGCCTTGAGTTGCAGGTCACCGACGCGCGAGCCCCCGAGGTGATCAGCGAGAACTTCCAGCACAACGGCGGCATCGCGGAGTTCGTCGAGTTCCTTGCCAAGGACCCTGCCGTCACCGATGTGATCCGGCTGCAGGGCAGCGAACGGTTCACCGAGACGGTGCCCATGCTGGATGACCACGGAGCCATGACGGCGACCGACGTCGAGCGCGACCTCGACATCGACATAGCCGTGCGCTGGGGCACCGGCTACGACACCCTGGAGCGCTCCTTCGTCAACATCGTCGCAACCCCCAAGGGGGGCACCCACGTCCAGGGCTTCGAGCGGGGACTGCTCAAGGCCTTCCTCAGCGGACTGGAGGGCACCCGACTGCTCAAGAGCGGCGACGAGATCATCAAGGACGACATCCTTGAAGGCCTGACTGCCGTCGTCACCGTCCGACTTCCGGAACCCCAGTTCGAGGGCCAGACCAAGGAGGTGCTGGGCACCCCACCGGTCACCAGACTGGTCGCCGGCGTGGTCGAGTCCGAACTCGGGAGGTTCCTCAACTCGACGAAGGCCTCCGAGCGTCCTGCGGCCCGCCTGCTGATGGAGAAGGTGGTCAACGCGTCCCGCACCAGGGTTGCAGCCCGGGTCCACAAGGAGAACCAACGACGCAAGACCGCGCTGGAGTCCTCCAGTCTGCCGCCCAAGCTGAAGGACTGCCGCAGCACCTCGATGGAGCAGAGCGAACTGTTCATCGTCGAGGGTGACTCGGCACTGGGCACCGCCAACCTGGCCCGGAACTCGGAGTTCCAGGCGTTGCTGCCGATCCGCGGCAAGATCCTCAACGTGCAGAAGGCCAGCGTCGGCGACATGCTGAAGAACGCCGAGTGCGCGGCCATCATCCAGGTGGTCGGCGCCGGCTCGGGCGCACCTTCGATCTGGACAACGCCCGCTACGGCAAGGTCATCTTCATGGCGGACGCCGACTCCGACGGATCGCACATCCGCTGCCTGCTGGCCACGCTGTTCTTCCGGTACATGCGCCCGATGGTGGAGGCCGGGCCGGGTGTACTCGGCCGTGCCGCCGCTCCACCGGTTCGAGCTGATCAACCCCAAGAAGGGGGTGGAGAAGTACATCTACACCTACTCCGATGCCGAGTACCAGCGGAAGCTCGCCGAACTGACCAAGAAGGGCCAGGCTTTCAAGGAACCCCAGCGCTACAAGGGTCTGGGTGAGATGGACGCCGATCAGTTGGCGGACACCACCATGAACAAGCGCCACCGACTCCTGCGTCGCATCACGGTGGACGATGCCGAGGCCGCCGAGGCCACCTTCGAGATGCTGATGGGCAACGAGGTCGGGCCGCGCAAGGAGTTCATCATCCAGGGCGCCTACCAACTGGACGACGACCGCATCGACGCCTGAGCGGGCTCGCGAGGCGTCCGGCAGTCGGCAGTTGGTCACACGTTCACCAAATGGCTATACGGTGCCCATCGTGAGCCAAGTCACTTCATCCGTCCCGTCCGAGACCGCCCTGTCGAGGCCGAAGGAGATCTCGCGCAAGAAGATCATCAGCTGGGCGATGTGGGACTGGGGGACCCAGCCGTTCAACACCGTCATCACCACCTTCGTCTTCAGCGTGTACATCACGAGTTCGGCGTTCGGCTCGGGCAACGCCACCGCCCAGGCGCTGGCGCTGTCCACCACCGTGGCAGGGCTGTTCGTCGCCCTGGCTGGCCCCGGTGCTGGGCCAGACACGCCGACCGCAGCGGCCGGGCAGTCAACCGTGCTGCGCATCCTCACCTGGGTGTTGGCGGCGCTCTCGGCGTCGTTGTTCTTCGTCAAGCCGGACCCCACGTACCTGTGGCTCGGCCTCGGTCTGCTCGGTGTCGGCTCGGTGATCAGCGAGATCGCCGGGGTCAACTACAACTCGCTGCTCGACGACGTGGCGGGTCAGGCGAACGTCGGCCGGGTCTCCGGCTTCGGCTGGGGGATGGGCTATCTGGGCGGCATCGTGGTGCTGCTGGTCATCTACTTCGCCTTCATCGCCCCGGAGGTTGGCCTGTTCGGGGTGACCAGCGACGACGGCCTGGACATCCGGGTCTCGATGGTGGTGTGCGGGTTGTGGACGCTACTGTTCACCATCCCCACCTTCGTGAACCTGAAGGACCGGCCAGCCTCCACCCGGGCGCCGATACCGGGTGTCCAGGCCTGGCGGGCACGCCGTCCGGCGTTCATCTGGAGCTGGCTGGCGCCGGTGGTGGCGTCCTATGTCGAACTGGTGGCGACCATCCGCCGACTGTGGGCGGTCAGTCGGCACACCGTCTACTTCCTGTTCGCCTCCGCGCTGTTCCGTGACGGCCTCGCCGGCGTGTTCGCGTTCGGCGCGGTCATCGCAGCGACGACGTTCGGGTTCAGCGGGGGCGACGTCATCATCTTCGGTGCGGCGGCGAACATCGTCGCTGGGTTGTCAACCATGGCGTTCGGGCTGCTGGATGACCGAATCGGACCCAAGAAGGTCATCCTGCTCTCGCTGGTCAGCCTCGTTGCCATGGGCGTGCTGATCTTCCTGCTGCACGACCGGGGCTCCACGGTCTTCTGGGTGTGCGGCCTGATCATGACGATGTTCGTGGGGCCGGCGCAGTCGGCGTCCCGCAGCTTCCTGGCGCGCTTGATCCCGGCGGGCAAGTCAGGCGAGGTGTTCGGCCTGTACGCGACCACCGGACGCGTGGTGTCGTTCCTGTCACCGATGTTCTTCGGCGTGGCCATCTCGATCGGGGCAGCAGTGACGGGTGAGGAGAACACCCAGTACTGGGGCATCCTGGGCATCGTGGTGGTGCTGATCGCCGGTCTGGGCGTCATGATCCCGGTCAAGGAACACACCGAGCACGCCACGATGCACTGACAGGCCTGCGCACTGATCAGCGGGAGTCCTGTTGCTCGGTGGCGTCGCCCAAGTCGGCAACCTCGTCGATGAGTTCGTCGACGCCGCTGGCGGCCGCCTCGAGCGTCTCGCGCTGCACCGCCACCTTGTCCTCCACCTGGCTGAACAGCCAGGACACGATCGTGCCGCACACGAACATCGCGACGGCGAACCCTACGGCGACCCACAGACTGAGCTTCGCGTCGGCCAACCCCGCCTCAGAGAAGGACGGGAAGACCACGGTGGGGAAGATGGCCGCCGACGAGCCCACCACCATGCCCAGGATGAAGTGGTACATGCCGGCGTAGTAGTTGTCGAAGGCCCAGGCTGCAGCCTTGGCGAACAGCAGCACACAGGCGACCAACCCGATGATCAGGGGAAGGATCACCCCGATGTCGAAGTCCTTGATGCCCTCGGCCATCTTGTCGTAGAGGCCGAAATAGATGAGGAAGTTGGACGGGCTCATGCCCGGCACGATCACGCCGAGCCCGATCAGCGCACCCGAGATGATCCATGCCGGCAGACTGGGGGCGACACTCACCATCGACTGTCCGCCCACCAGCATGATGACGAAGATCACCACCCCCGAGGCGGCCAGGATGCCCCAGTGCAATGGTCGACGACCTTGACGACCGGCCTGCCGGAACAGCGACGGGAAGGTGCCCACCACGAAGCCGATGAACAGGCAGATGAACTGGGCGGCGAAGCGTCCGAAGGCCGCGTCCACCACCACCGAGAACAGGACGACGCCGATCGACGCTCCGATCCCGACCGGGATGAAGTAGAGGACGTTCTTGAGGAACCGGTGCTGGGGCTTGGCCAGGAACCTGATGATCGGATCGTAGATCCGGAAGATCACCGCCAGCACGCCGCCGGACAGTCCCGGCAGGATGAACCCGATGCCCACCAGTATCCCCTTGACGAGCCTGGTCAGCCATGCCCACACGCTCTCAGGAGCGTCCAGGTAGTGCGAGTGGTTCGTCTGGTATCGCTCACTGGTCTGCTGGTTCATCCTCGTCCTTCGTCGTGGCCCCGGTTGATACTACCTGTGGGCGGCTCAGCTCACCTGGGTGAGGTGCCCGCTGTCCACGTCGTAGTCGAACCCGCCAACTTCGGCGAACGGCCCCACCAGTCCGTGGGCCCGCAGTGCCGCCACGTCGGCGGCCAGTCGCCCGAGCCTGTCAGGGTCGGCGCCGAAGGTCTGCCCATCGACTCTGGCCCCGCTCGAGGCCGCCACTGTCTGGCGAAGGGCTGCGTCCGAACTCGCCATCGCACACCGCGTGTGGGCCACGACCATGATGCGTTCGACGGCCAAGGCGTGAACGCCGAGGATGCAGCCGATCAGGGCGTCGGGGGTGAGGTGTGCGCCCGGGGTGCGCAGGATCTTGGCGTCCCCGATGCCCAGCCCGATCATGGCCAGCGGTTCGATGCGCGAGTCCATACAGGTCAGCATCAGGATGCCGGCCCGGGCCTTGCCGTCGAAGTTGTGGTCATCGAAGGTAGCCGCGTAGGCGGTGTTGGCCGAAAGCACGTCAGAGAAGGGCACGTCTCAAGTGTAAGAGGAACCGGTCCCACCCACGATCTACCTCAGCCGCCCGGTGGTGACCGCGGCTATCGGTTGGGGGGCCGGCGTCCCGGAGCCGTCCCGTCTACCGGTGGCCGGGGGCAGGTCGATCGGTGAGCCGGACGCGGCCGCGGCGATGACCGGAGGCGAGCCGACCCACCCCAGCAGCAGCACGTCCTCACCCCGGAGGAATCGGTGGCAGCGGACCCCGCCGGTTCCTCTGCCCTTGCCGGGATACTCCTCGAAACTTGTGACCTTGACGCTGCCCGACTCGGTGCCCGGTAGCGAAGCCGAACTGCCCGACACCGTCACCACGAGGGCGTCCTCGCTACGGGTGGCTCCGAACCAGACGACCTGGGCCTCCCGGGCGAGCTTGATACCGGCGATCCCGGCACCTGTACGCCCTTGTGGACGCACGACGGAGGCGGGGAAGTGCAGCAACTGGGCGTCGGAGCTGATGAACACCAACTCGTCATCCTCACTGCCCAGTTCGAGTGCACCCACCACCTCGTCACCGTCGGCCAGCTTCACCACCTCCCAGGAGTCCTTGCTGGTCAGAACCTCGGGGTTCACCCGCTTCACCACACCGGCCCTGGTGCCCAACACGAGGCCCAGCGAATCGGCATTCAGCGACGTCAGGCCAAGGATGCGCTCCGCCTTGTCAAGTGCCACAAGTTCGGTGATCCGCGTACCGCCCTGCAGGTTCGGTGAGGTGGCGTTGGGCGGCAGCGACGGCAGTTCGATGGCCTTGGCCTTGATCAGCCGTCCCCTCGAGGTCAGAATCCCGTACTCCGAGTGAGCGGTGGTGCGGATGGCCGAGACGACGGCGTCGTGACGCGAACGGTGACCATCGGCGAGGGTGGGCAGATCAGTCACGTTGTCGAGACGCGCGATCAATCCGGCCGAGCTGAGCATCACCCAGCAGGCTGCGTCCGGGATCTCCAGCGGAGCGGCCGTGCTGGCTGCCACGCCGGAATCCGCCAGCAGGACGGTTCGCCGCGGCGTGCCGTACCGTTTCGCGATGTCGTTCAGTTCGTCGCTGACCAGTTGGTGCAACACCTCGGGCTTGGAGAGGATCTCGTTGAGGTGCGCGATCCGCGCAGTCAGGTCGTCGCGCTCCGCCTCGAGTTCGATGCGGCTCAATCGGGTGAGCCTGCGCAGTTGCAGGTCGAGGATATAGGTGGTCTGCACCTCGGAGAGCTCGAATGCCTCCATCAACCGGGCTCGGGCCTGGGCAACGTCGTCCGAACTTCGGATGATGGCGATCACGTCGTCGATGTCGAGCATCGCCAACAACAGTCCCTCGACCAGGTGCAGCCGGTCGGAGGCGCGGGCCAGCAAGTGGCGGGTCCGCCTCGTGGTCACCTCGAGGCGGTGATCGAGATAGACCTGAAGCATCTCGACCAGACCGAGTGTTCGGGGCTGGCCGTCCACCAGGGCGACGGCATTGACGGCGAAGGAGTCCTCGAGTTTCGTCAGCTTGTAGAGCTGCTCCAGCAGCGCCTCAGGGTTGATGCCGTTCTTGGCCTCGATGACCAGTCGAGTGCCGTGTGTCAGGTCGGTGAGGTCCTTGACGTCGGCGACTCCGGCGATCTTCTTGCGGCCCACCAAGTCTTTGATCTGCTCGATGATGCGTTCGGGGCCCACGCCGTAGGGCAGTTCGGTGGCAACCATTCCGCGCCGCCGGGGGCTGGTCTGCTCGATCCGGACGGTGGACCTGAGCCGGAACGAGCCTCGGCCGTTCGCGTAGGCGTCCTTGATGCCACTCAACCCGATGATCGTTCCACCGGTGGGGAAGTCGGGCCCCGGGATGAACCGCATGATGGCCTCGAGTCCAGCGTCCGGGTTTGCCAGCAGGTGCTTGAGCGCTCCGATCACCTCGATCAGGTTGTGCGGTGCGATGTTGGTCGCCATGCCCACAGCGATACCGGTGGCCCCGTTGACCAGCAGATGGGGGAAGGCCGCCGGCAGCACCGATGGTTCGAGTTCCTTGCCGTCGTAGTTCGGCCGGAAGTCCACGGTGTCGGAGTCCAGGTCCTCGACCATCGCCATCGCGGCCGGGGCGAGCCGGCACTCGGTGTAGCGATACGCTGCCGGCCCGGCGTCCAGGGAACCGAAGTTGCCGTGGCCGTCGATCGTCGGCAGCCGCATCGACCAGGGCTGGCCGAGTCGAACCAGCGCGTCGTAGATCGCGGTGTCGCCGTGGGGGTGCAGCTGACCCATCACCTGGCCGACGACGCGGGCACACTTGACGTGCGGCTTGTCAGGACGCAGGCCCATGTCGTGCATCGTGTACAGGATGCGGCGCTGCACCGGCTTCAGTCCGTCGCGGGCGTCCGGCAGTGCGCGGGAGTAGATGACCGAATAGGCATACTCGAGGAAGCTTGTCTCCATCTCCGACGAGACGTCGACGTCGATGATTCGTTCCTCGAACTCCTCGACAACCGGTGGTGTCCTGGCCATGGGGCGACGGTCTCTCCTGAATTCATCGGGGCGCGTTGGCCCTCAACGCATTGTGCCGCTCGATCATGCCACGGCGGGCCCGCGACACCCGATCAAGCCTGCGATTCGATGACCTTGGCGATCTCGACGGCCAGTTCGTCGCCGTCCTCGCCAGCCAGTTCGGCGACCACGGGGGGCTCCCACCGTAGCTCTGCGTTGTCGCGCAGCACCGTTGTCGTGCCGTGCGCCAGGATCTGTTCGGTGGGTGACAACTGCCGGATGGCGATGGCGCGGACGTGATCGGGACGCAGTTCGGCGAACTCCCGGTAGATGGCGGGGTCGTGCTGGCCATCGTCACCGATGAGCAACCACGTGATGTGGGGGAAGTCGCGCGCCAGTTCTGACAGCGAGCGGCGCTTGTGGTCGCGTCCGCTGCGGAACCAGCCGGTCTGGGTGGGGCCGAAGTCGGTCAGCAACATGGGTCCCTTGGGAAAGCCATGCCGTTTCATGAACCGGTTGAGGAATGGCAGGGTGTTCCACGACCCGGTGGAGACGTAGACGATGGGGGCGCCGGGGTGCCGGTCGAGCAACTGCTGGTACATCCTGGCCATGCCGGGCACCGCCACCCGGTTGCCTTCGGTGAGGAAGAAGGAGTTCCACGCGGCCAGGAACACCCGGGGCAGCCAGGTGGACAAGATGGTGTCGTCGATGTCGCTGATCAGGCCGAACTTCTGGTCAGCGGGCACGACCTGCACCGGTGCGCAGGTGGGTGGCGCTTCCTCGGTGAACAACGTCACTTGCTGCCAGCCCGCAGGTATCCCCGAGGTGCGGATGGTCACGTCGATGTAGCCGCCGCGGTCGGTGACGATGTCGAGTTCCTTGTCGGCCACCTTGACGGTGACCGGACGCCTCGGCACCGGCGCGTTGACGAAGTTGCGCCAACCCCGCTGGTTGAGGAACGTCTCGGCGTAAAGCCCCAGGTAGCTGCGGGGTTTGGCAGGCCGCAGAGTCAGGCGTCCCAGGACACGGACGTGGTCGTCGGTGCCGTAGCCGGTGAACGGCACGATGACCTCACGCCAGCCACGCCGGCGAAGTGATCGCACGACGTGACGCGTGATGAAGTCGTCGATGCGCAGGCCGACGAACTGGCGGGACTTCATGGACGCAAGCCTAGCGACGTGCAACCCGTGGCCAGCGCAGCTGGCAGGATGGTGGGGTGAAGCACGATTCCCTGACTGGCCGCGGCGCACTGCCTGCAGCGCTGACCGCTGAGATCAACGCCTGCGGTTTCTTTCCGCAACTGGTGGTCGACTCGGTCGCCCTGGCCATCGGCGACGAGCCTATCGATGCTCATCTTGTGCACCACGAGGCCACCTTCGCCCACGAAGGCATCGGCCGTCATCTGTCCGTACTCGTGGTCACGCCGACCCGGTTGCTGGTCAGCCACACCGACGAGCACGCCGACGACCCCAAGGGTGGCACCGCGATCAGTTCCACCGAATCGGTGCCCCTTCGGTTGCTGGGAGCAGTGGCGCTGAGCAGGGTGGTGGCCAACCCCGAACGCTTCGGAACCAAGGCCGCAGAGGTCGTTGAAACCTGGCTGACCCTCAGCTGGAACGCCATGCGGAAGATCGACATCGAGCCGGCCACCTGTGGTGACCCCACCTGCGAGGCCGACCATGGCTTCTCCGGGACCGTCATGGGCGAGGACATGGTCATCAGGATGAGCCCTGCGGCCGACGGCGCCGATCAGGTGGCGCGACTGGTTCGCTTCGGCACCGCCCTGCAGCAACGAGTGCACTGAGATGGCCAGCCTGCTCCTACCCGATTACGGGCGCACCACCCTGGCCGAGTTGCTGCCGGCGATCGCGGCCCATCTGGCGCCCGGCTTACCGGGGGCCATCGACGTGCTGGGGCTGCCGGCAGCCCGGCGCTACGTGGTGGTCATGGTGGACGGCCTCGGGTCCGAGCTGCTGGAACGCGACCGGTTGCGAGCTCCCTACCTGGCAGGCCTGCTGGACGACTCCAGCACGCTGACCAGCGCGGTGCCCTCAACCACCGCCACATCCCTGGCGACGCTGGGCACCGGCGTCGGGCCGGGGGTCCATGGCATCGTCGGGTACTCCTTCAGGGCGATGGACGGGATCTTCAACGCACTGACCTGGGACGATCGCGTCGACCCCCTGACCTTCCAGCCCCAACCGACCTGGCTGTGCTCGCTGGCTGGCACCGGGGTGTCGGTGAGCACCGTCTCCCTTGCGGATTTCGAGAGCTCGGGTCTGACTCTGGCCGCCCTGCGGGGGCCTCAGTTCGTCGGACTGGACGACGAGTTCGACGACGACCTGCGCATCGAGCGAGTGGTGGCGGCCTCGCGCCGCAGCGAACGATCCCTGGTGTACGCCTACGAGCGCCGTCTTGACCACACCGGCCACGGGCAGGGCTGCACCTCGCACGCCTGGCGTGAGGCCCTGGACGGCATCGACGGTTGGCTGGAGCATCTGCGCAGCGCTCTGGACCCCGACACCTGTCTGGTGATCACCGGTGACCACGGCATGGTGGACGTGCCTAGCAACCACCAGATCGTGCTTGAGGACACCCCGGGTCTGGCCAGCGGTTTGGGGATGGTCGGCGGTGAGGGCCGGTTACGGCAGCTGTACACCGATCATCCCCTCGACGTGGCACGCTCGTGGCAGCGCCGGCTGGGGGAGCGGGCCGTCGTCAGACTGCGCGACGAAGCCATTGAGGAGGGCTGGTTCGGCCCCGTGAACGCCGATGTCAGTCAGCGGATCGGCGACGTCCTGGTGGCGATGCTCGGCAACTGGGCGGTCATGACGCTGACCCTGCCGCGTGAGTTGACGCTGGTCGGGCAACACGGATCCCTGACTCCCGAGGAGATGCGAGTCCCGCTGCTGGTCGACTGCTTCGTCTGACCCACCACTCACTTGGACGGTGTCGGCCCGCCGAACATGATCTCGTCCCAGGTGGGCACGGAGGCGCGCTTGCGGCGCTTCGTAGGCCGCGCGGGCGCCGGTGGCGCTGGCTCGACGACCAGTGGTTCCTGTTTCACCACCTGCGCGTCAGCAGAACTTCGAAGCTCCTGGGATGACTCAGGCTGGGATGGCGCAGGTATTGCGGATTGCTCGGGCTGTTCGGGTTCGGGCGTGTTGCCTGGCTCCTGTTGTGGTGATGAAGATTCCGGGGGTGGAGTGGCCGGCTTGGGGGTCGCGCTGACCGGCTGGGCCAGCCCGGCGTAGATCCGCACGGAGTCCTCGTTGAAGCCGGCCAGCATGTCGTACAGCACGTCCATGTCGCTGCGCAGGTTGGGGATGATGTCGTAGACCCCGTCGACCTGCTCCAGTTCAGCGGGTAAGTAGTCGTCGGGTTCGGTCTCGGTACCCGTAGTGGCCACGGCGCCGGGCAACTTCATGATCCGGGCGGCAGGCACGTCGGGCAGCACCGCGGGCGGGGGTGCATCGTCCTGCACCACCCGGACGATCGCCAGTTCGTCGTTGAGGTCGATGGTCGGTTCGGCGTCCGGGTCAGTTGACCGGCTGACCACGGGAGGCCGTTCGTCAATCAGTGCCCGGGCGGACTCATCACCAGCGAGGGAGTATCGCCCGCGCTGGTCGAAGTCGAAGCGCGCCCGGCGTTCCTGATCCTGCTGCGTCCAGCTCACTTGCACGGTCCAGCGCCGGTCCTCACCGCGCCACGCATCCCAGAGGAGCTGCGCCGCGTCGATCCCGCGCCGGGCCAGGGCATCAGCCACCACATCGCCGAGGTGGCGCTGTGCGCTGGACTCGCCGCGTCGACGCACTTGGCTGGTTCGGGCCATCATCGCGGCGTGTTCCCGTTCGGCGATGACCGGTCCGGCGTATGCGTCGATCTTCTCGACCGGCACACCCGCGGCAGCCGCGACGTCGGCCAACGACTCGCCACCGCGAATCCTGGCCTGAATCTCGCGCGGAGTCAGTGCGCTTTCCATCTGCCGGTCTCCTGCTGCTTGAGTGCGGGCCGTTGTGACGACGATGCTTGGGCCTGATCGTCCTGACAGGTAACCTACCCCTCAGCGCCCAGACCCGCCGGGCTGCCGCGCCGAGGGGCGACAGCCCGGCCAAGGGGCAGGCCGCTGCTGCACACTGCGTGCGGGTATGGTACAACATGCTTCGACGTGCCGAGCGGGTCACCGCCGGCACCACGGATGCACAGCTTCTCTGAAAGGGCACGATGGCAACCGACTACGACGCTCCCCGCAAGACCGACGAGGAGATGAGCGAGGATTCCCTCGAAGAGCTCAAGAGTCGCCGCAACGACAAGGCGTCTGGCCAGGTCGACGAGGACGAGGTGGAGGCGGCTGAAGCGTTCGAGCTGCCTGGCGCCGATCTGTCACACGAGGAACTGACCGTTCGAGTCCTGCCCAGGCAGGCCGACGAGTTCACGTGCTCGTCCTGTTTCCTGGTGAAGCACCGCAGCCAGGTCGCTGAGACGCGAAACGGGCTCGAATACTGCGTCGACTGCGTCTGAGCGGCGGCTCATCTGATTGGACACCGGCATCAGCGTCCGGCAGCTGGGACGCGCTCAGCGCCCAAGTGAACAGCCACACACAGCAGAACCCTCGTCCCGAGCTGGGGCGAGGGTTCCGTTTCGGGCGAGGAAGCTCAGGTGCGTTTCGCGAGCCTGGAGTACCGGCCCACGGCGAACCTTTGTGTCAGCACCTGCACCACCGCCACTCCGACCGCGCTCGCGGCCACCCAGGCAACCGCGGAGGCTGTCGAGGCGTTGGGATCGGTTGGGTTCGGCGGCTCCTGGCCGGTGATCTGCTTCCAACTGCCGCGGATCAGTTTCTGCACTGCGAACGTGGCAAGGGCGCCCATGACGGCCGCGGCGATTTTGGACTCCATGTTCTGCATCGGGTTCTCCTGATGAGCTGTGTCGGTCACGTGAGCCATCCTATGCGGTGCCGCGGGTCGACGGGGCGCACTAGTCTTGCTGGCGTGAGTCCAGACGACCTGGTAGTCGAGGTCCGCATGCTCGACGAAGGCCTGCCGATGCCCAGTTACGCCCGTCCGGGGGACGCCGGCGCGGATCTTGCGTGCGCTGCCGACGTGGTGATCGCCCCCGGGGAACGTGTCCTGGTACCCACCGGAGTGGCCATCGCCCTGCCTTCGGGCTACGGCGGGTTCGTGCACCCGCGTTCCGGCCTGGCCGCCCGCAACGGGCTGACCATCGTGAATGCCCCGGGCACAGTGGACTCCGGCTACCGCGGTGAGATCATGGTCTGCCTGCACAACACCGATCTACGCACCCCGATCATCCTTCATCGAGGTGACCTGATCGCCCAACTCGTCATCCAGCCCGTGCTGGCGGCGAAGTTCACCAGAGTGGACGAACTGCCTCCCAGTGTCCGAGGCACGGGTGGGCACGGTTCCACGGGCGGCGTCCAGTCATGGGCCGGCGATGAGGCGGATCGAAACACGCCAGCTAGGCTTGCCACGATCAAAGAAGGGGACCAGACGTGATCTTTGGGAGATTCAAGCGCACTGACGACGAGCGCGACGAGGTGGCCCTCGACGACGTCTCGGGGCTCGACAAGGACTCTGAATTTGACGAGGACTCTGAGTCTGACGAGGGCTCGGAGTTTGACGACGAGTCGGCCGGCCTGCGCCCGGGTCGGGACGCGACGGATCTTCAGGACGACGACCTGGACCAGTGGCAGAGACTGGACGCCAGCCGCAACTGGCGCGAGGACGGCCCCTTCGACATCAGTGAGGTCGACCTGGATGCCGACGAGGTCGAGCGTTTGGACTTCGGCTGTGTGGTGCTGACGCCTTTCGATGGCATGCAGATGCAGCTCCAGGTTGACCAGCGCACTCAGAAGGTGCAGGCCGCCCTGGTGCTGGCGGGCGCCTCGGCGATCGAGATCGCACTCTTCGCAGCACCCGCCCAGTCGTCCATGGTTGCCGAGATCCGCGAAGAGATGATCGCCGCCACCGAGAAGGCTGGTGGCCGGGTGAGCCTGGCGGGGGGCCCGTTCGGGACCGAGGTCCGTCGGGTCGTACCGATGACCGACCCCAAGGGCAACCGTGTCTTCCACATCTCGCGGACCTGGTTCGCCCAGGGACCCAAGTGGCTGTTGCGCGGCGTCGTGATGGGTGAGGCGGGCCAGGCCGAGGGTGTCGAGGGGGTCTCCGAACTCCTCTACGAGTTCTTCAGCAACACCGTGGTGCGCCGCGACCATCAACCGCGGGTTCCGGGAGACCTTATTCCGATGGCCATGCCCGGAGCGCTGGCGACCTCTGCGCCGGGCTCAGTTGGTGACACCGGGACCGATGCCTGAGGCCCGAGCCGCCGGCAGGGTTCGGTTCTCACCAATCCAACACCTGAGGCGACTGCTGTCCTCGCACCAGCAACTGGTGGATGCCGAACTCGTCCAGGAGGCTGTCGGATCCGGCGCCACTGTGATCAGCGAACTGACCGTACGTGGCGTGGGCACCGTCCAGGGCACCCTGGCCATCGTCACCATCAACCCGCGCACCGGGAGTGCATGGTTGGAGGCGGACCTGCACGACGGCACGGGAACCCTCACGTTGATCTGGATGGGGCGCCGAGTGATTCCAGGAATCGTCGCTGGCGCCAAGCTGCGCGTGCACGGCCGCATCACTGTCGACGACGGGCGGTTGGCAATCTTCAACCCCGCCTACGAACTGCTCGTCTGAGCGTTGACCCGCACTACCCAGCAGGCCGTCAACTCTGGCGACGGGGCCCGTGTGAAGGAGCGTCGCCGGCCAGCATCCGACGCAGCGGTCCCTCGGCGTCGGGTGAGCAGATGAACAGCAATTCGTCATCCGACTCAAGTGCGGCGTCCGGCTCAGGTGCGCGCGGCAGTCCGTCGCGGACAATGGCAACCAGCACCACGCCCAGCGGCAATTCGACGTCACGGATGCGGTGGCCCGCCACCGGGGAATCGTCCGGCAGGGTCAATTCCACCAGGCTTGAGCTGCCCTTGCGGAACGTCAGCAGCCGGACGATCTCGCCGACGCTGACAGCCTCCTCGACAAGGGCCGACATGATGCGCGGCGTCGAGACGGCGACGTCGACTCCCCACTGCTCGTCAAACATCCATTCGTTGCCGGGGTGATTCACCCGGGCCACCGTGCGGGGAACCCCGAACTCGGTCTTGGCGAGCAGGGTGTGCACCAGATTCGCCTTGTCGTCGCCCGTGGCAGCAATCGACACGTCGCAGGTGTGCAGATCAGCCTCATTCAGCGAGTCCATCTCGCAGGCGTCAGCCAGCAGCCACTCGGCCTCGGGGACGCTGTCGGACTTGATGGCATGCGGGTCGCGCTCGATCAGCAACACCTCGTGACCGTTCGAGATCAGCTCTCGGGCGATCGATCTGCCCACATTGCCTGCACCGACGATGCACACTCGCATCTTCGCTCCTAGAGTCTCGTTGGTTCACCGGCCAGCAGCCCGCGCACGAGGCCCAGCCGGGCGGTCTCGGTGGCGACCCAGATCTGGTCGTCGGACTGCAGGACAGTCGCGGGGTCTGGGCAGAACCCGCGTCCGCGGCGCATCATGAACGGCACCCGCGCCTCGAGCTGTTTCTCCACCTGGGGCAATGCGAGGCCCACCCAGGCGTCCGAATAGGCCATCGGGATCAGGCAGGTGGTCTGCGAGGGATCCAACCAGGCGGGTTCGGCGTCCTGGGGCAGGAGCTTCAGCATCACCTGGCTCGAGGCCCAACGGACAGTGGCGACCGTGGGGATGCCCAGTTTCTCGTAGACCTCGGCGCGTCCCTGGTCGTAGATGCGGGCGACGACGTTGGTGACGCCGAACGTCTCGCGCACCACCCGGGCGGCCAGGATGTTCGAGTTGTCCCCGCTGGAGACCGCAGCGAAGCCGTCAGCGTTGGCGATACCGGCCTTGACGAGCACGTCCTTGTCGAAACCGACCCCCTTGACGGTGCGACCGGTGAAGTCAGGGCCGAGTCGACGGAAAGCCTCCGCGTCCACGTCGATCACCGAAACTGTGTGGTTGCGGGCCTGCAGGCCGCGCGCCAGCGACGACCCCACCCGGCCGCAGCCCATGATCACGATGTGCACGACACCTCCCGGCAAGTTCCAGTGCAGGGATGACGCTACACCCGAATCGCACGCAGGTCCGTGTGGTCTTCCGGGCAGGCGTACAGTATGCCGACGTGAACGTGTGGGACGCCGCCAAGCGGTTCCTGGTTGGGCGCAAGCTCGCCAGCGCCAGATTGGGCGAGACTCTGTTGCCCAAGCGCATCGCGCTGCCGGTTTTCGCCTCGGATGCGCTGAGTTCGGTGGCCTACGCCCCGGACGAGATCCTCATCACCTTGTCGCTGGCAGGCATGGCTGGATTCGCGTTCTCGTGGCCGATCGCCTTGATGGTCGGGTTCGTGATGCTGATAGTGGTGGCATCGTACCGTCAGATCGTGCACGCCTACCCCTCCGGCGGTGGTGACTACGAGGTGGCCACCGTCAACCTGGGGGCGAATGCCGGCCTGACGGTGGCCAGCGCACTGCTGGTCGACTACGTGCTGACGGTGGCCGTGTCGGTGAGCTCAGGCATTCAGAACCTCAAGGCGATGGTGCCGTCCATCACGGGACACGAGGGCCAGTTCGCGGCGGTCGTCATCCTGCTCATCATGCTGATCAACCTCCGCGGGGTGCGTGAATCCGGCAGCATCTTCGCCATCCCGACCTACGCCTTCATGGTCAGCGTGGCCGTGATGGTGACATGGGGGTTGGTGCAGATCGTGGTGCTGGGCCGTGACCTGCAGGCCGAGACCGCCAACTACACCGTCGTCGGGCCCCAGCGCTACCAGCCGCTGGCGGGTTTCGTGATGGTGGCACTGCTGGCCAGGACTTTCTCATCGGGCTGCGCCGCGCTGACGGGAGTTGAGGCCATCAGCAACGGCGTGCCCAACTTCGAGAAACCCAAGTCCAAGAACGCTGCGACCACGCTGTTGCTGCTGGGGACGATCGCGGTCAGCATGTTGCTCGGGATCGTGGCGATGGCCCGGCTCACCGGTGTCAAGATGCTGGACGCGCGCGATGGCGTCTACTTCGTGACCCCGGACGGCACCCAGATCCATGAGGAGGCCACCACCGTCATGGGCCAGTTGGGCCACGCGATCTTCTACGAGTCGTTTCGTCCCGGCTTCTACGTGCTGATCACCGTCACGGTGGTCATCCTCTTCCTGGCCGCGAACACCGCTTTCAACGGCTTCCCGACTCTGGCCTCCATCCTTGCCAAAGACGGCTGGCTGCCCCACCAGTTGCACTCCCGCGGTGACCGACTGGCGTTCAGCAACGGCATCCTGATGCTGGCCGGCGGGGCGATCGCGCTGGTGCTGGTGTTCAACGCATCGGTCACCATGCTGATCCAGATGTACGTGGTGGGGGTTTTCGTGTCCTTCACTCTCAGCCAGACCGGCATGCTGCGGCACTGGACACGCAGACTGGCCGCCGAGACCGACCCCGTCCTGCGCAGCGGCATGCAGCGCTCGCGGATCGTCAACACCATCGGCCTGGTAGCCACCGGATCGGTGCTGGTGGTGGTGCTGCTCAGCAAGTTCGTGCACGGTGCCTGGATGGCGATCCTGGCGATGATGGTGGCGTTCGCATTGATGAAGCTGATCCACCGGCACTACGCCGCGGTCGCCCGCGAGACAACGCTGGATCAGGATTCCGATCGGTCGTTGCCCAGCCGCGTACGGGCCCTCGTCCTGGTCAATGCGGTCAACAAGCCGACAGTCAGGGCCGTCCAGTTCGCGCGGGCCACGATGCCCAGCACAGTCGAGGCGATCACCGTGGCGGTCGACCCCGAGGAGACTGCCAGGCTGATGGCCGACTGGGACGCCGAAGACCTGCCGATCAGGCTGAGGGTGATCGACTCGCCCTTCCGTCAGGTCACCCAGCCCTTCGTCGACTACGTCAAACAGATCCGAAGCGACAATCCCCGCGACGTGGTTTGCATCTACATCCCTGAGTACGTGGTAGGGCACTGGTACGAGTCCCTGCTACACAACCAGACCGCGTTGCTCATTCGAACCCGTTTGCACTTCATGGCGGGGGTGATGGTGACCTCCGTGCCCTACCAGTTGGGTGCCAGCCGCGCCGAAGCCCAGCGGGTTGCCCAGGCCGAGCAGCAGATGAAGGACGAGCATGCCCAGCGAGCCGCCCGCCGTGGACGCTGAGTCAACTCCAGACCAGGGGGCACATGACGTCGGCCCTGTCGAACTGGGACCGATCGCCCACGGTGGTCACTGTGTCGGGCGCATCGAGGGCAGGGTGGTTTTCGTCCGACACGGACTGCCCGGAGAGGTGGTGCGCGTCCGGATCACCGATGACTCCAAGCCGCGCTTCTGGTGGGGTGAGGTCAGCGAGGTCATTCGGGCCTCTGCCGATCGGGTGGCTCCTCCCTGCCCGGTGGCCGGACGGTGTGGCGGATGCGACTTCCAGCACGTGGACCTTGGGGCCCAGCGCGAGCTGAAGGCATCTGTCATCGCCGAACAACTCCAGCGGCTCGCCGGCTTGGACATTGACGTGGTCGTCGAACCCGTGCCCGGCGATGACCACGGTTTGGGGTGGCGCACCCGAATGCGCTACCTCGTCAGGGCTGGTCGGGTTGGACTTCGTGCCTGGCGATCGGACGAACTGGTCGACCTGCCCGAGGGGGGCTGCCGGATCGCCCACCCCGCGGGCCCGGTCGACCTGCGCCGGTTCGCGGAGGTCGACGGCGAGTTGAGCGTCATTGTCTCCTCCGATTCGGTGAGTGTGCTCGACGAGGACGGCCATCCGCTTCAGGGGTCCGTCGACGTCGTCCAGACCTGCGGGGGCCGCAGCTACCGGGTTCGCGCGGACGGCTTCTGGCAGGTTCACCCGGGAGCTGCCGGGGCGTTCACCGAGGCGGTGATCGACGGGTTGGTACCACAGGTCGGTGATCGGGCGGTTGACCTCTACTGCGGCGTGGGACTGTTCGCCGGGGCGCTGGTGGACGCGGGCTGCCAGGTGGTCGGCATCGAGGCCGACCGGACGGCGGTCGGCCTGGCCAGGGTCAACGTGCCGGAGGCCCGGTTCCACGCAGGAAGGATGGAGCGTGTCGGGCACCGACTGCCGGCCCGCTGTGAGCTGGTCGTCCTCGACCCGCCTCGCAGCGGCGCGGGCGCTGCTGTGGTGCGGCGGGTGGCTGGTCTGGCGGCCCGACGGATCGCCTACGTCGCCTGTGATCCTGCCGCACTGGCCCGGGATGTGGCCACGTTCGCCGGCCAGGGATACACCTTGGCGTCGCTGAGAGCGTTCGACTCCTTCCCGATGACCCACCACGTGGAGTGCGTGGCCATTCTGGCCCGCGCCTGAGTTGAGATTCCTCCCTGGACGCCAGGAGGCCCCGGTCACCACGGCGCCGGGGCCTCCCGATTCAGCTCGTCAGGCTCACAGCGGCATGGCGTAGTACTTGGTCTCGAGGAACTCCTCGATGCCCACCTGGGAGCCCTCGCGTCCGAGCCCCGACATCTTGACGCCCCCGAAGGGGGCAGCCGCGTCGGAGACGACGCCCGTGTTGATGCCCACCATGCCAGTCTCGATCCCCTCGCCGACGCGCATCGCGGTACGCAGGTCCTGGGAGAAGACGTAGGCCGCAAGACCGTAGTCGGTGCCGTTGGCGATGTCCAGCGCCTCCTGCTCGGTCGAGAAGGTGATGATCGGCGCGAACGGCCCGAATATCTCCTCGCTGAGGATCCGGGTGCCCGGCTGGATGCCGGAGACCACGGTCGGCTGCAGGAAGTAACCGGCGCCGTCGATCTTGTTGCCACCGGTGGTCACCTTGCCGCCCTTGTCGACGGCGTCCTGGATGAGTTCCAGCACCTTGGAACGCTGGTCCTCGTCAATCAGGGGTCCGACATCGACCGTCGAGTCAAGGCCGTAACCGACCTTCTGGGCGGCCATCCGCGCGGTGAAGCGCTTGGTGAACTCCTCAGCGACCGACTCGTGCACGATGAGCCGGTTGGCGGCGGTGCAGGCCTCGCCGAGGTTGCGCATCTTGGCCTCCATGGCACCCTGCACGGCCACGTCGAGATCAGCATCGGCCAGCACGACCAGGGGGGCGTTGCCACCCAGTTCCATCGAACTGCGCAGCACCCGGTCAGCCGCCTGGCGCAGCAGGCCCACGCCCACCTCGGTCGAGCCGGTGAACGTGATCTTGCGCATCCGGGGATCGGAGATCAGTGGCCCGGTGGTCGCACCAGAGCGGTTGGTGGTGATGATGTTCACCACGCCGGCGGGCAAGCCGGCCTCCTGCAGCACCTTGCCGAACAACAGCGTGCTGAGCGGGGTGAGCTTGGCCGGCTTCACGACAACGGTGCACCCGGCAGCCAGCGCCGGGGCGATCTTGCGGGTGGCCATGGCGAGCGGGAAGTTCCACGGGGTGATCGCCAGCACCGGGCCGACGGGCACCTTCTCGGTCAGGATTCGCTTGCCCGAACTGGGGGCGATGGCGTTGTAGCCCTCGATGCGGCAGGTCTGCTCCGAGAACCAGCGGACGTATTCGTTGCCGTAGGCGACCTCACCGAGCGCCTCGTTGTAGGTCTTACCCATCTCCATGGTCATCAGGGCGGCGAAGACGTCCTTGCGCTGCTCGATCATGTCGAACGCACGACGCAGCAGCTCGGCGCGCTCACGCGGCTTGGTGGCGGCCCAGTCTGCGGCGGCGTCACAGGCGGCGTCCAGCGCCTGGATGGCCTGCTCTGGGCTGGCGTCGCCGACCTCGGCGAAGGCCTCGCCCTTGGCGGGGTTCTCGACGGGGATCGTGTTGGAGGTCTCGATCCATTCACCGCCGATGAACAGTCCCTTGGGAAGGGCGTCGAGGACCTTCTTCTCGAGTTGCGCGATGCTTGCGGACATTGGCTGTCTCCTGGTTTGTCGGGTCCGGGTGTGGTGGAGTCTGAGGGCCGGTCAGCCGGCCATGTAGTGGCCGCCGTTGATCGGCAGAACCACGCCGTTGACGAAGGATGAGGCGTCCGAACACAGGAAGGCCACCACCTGGGCGACCTCGTCGGGGCGGCCATGGCGACCAAGGGGGGTTTCTGCGGCCAACGCGTCGCCCTTCTCGGCGAAGGTTTCGGTGTTCATCTGGGTCTCGATGAAACCCGGGGTCACGACGTTCACCCGGATCCGGCGGCTGCCCACCTCCCCGACGATGCTTCTGGCCAGCCCCACAATGGCCGCCTTGGACGTCGCGTAGGCGGCCTTGCCGGGGCTGCCGCGTCGGCCGGCGTCGGAGGAGAAGAGCACGATCGCACCTCCGTCAGCCATCGTGGGCAACAGTTCGCGGGTGATCTGAAAGACCGCGCGGACATTGACGTTCATCACCCGGTCCCAGTGCTCGTCGCTCATCTCGTCGATGGGGCTGCGGCCGATGATGCCGGCAGCCGGAATCAGCAGGTCAACTCCTTGCATGCTGTCGGAAACGACGTCTCGCAGCCGGTGGAGGTCCTCGGTCTTGGTCAAGTCAGCGGGGACCGTCTCGACCTGAGCTGCGCCCGCCACCAGACACTCCTGGCGGGTCTGGGCCAGTCGCTCCTGATCGAGGTCGACAATCACCAGTCGAGCACCCTCCGCGGCCAGCACGAGGGACGTCGCGCGCCCGATGCCGTTGGCGGCACCCGTAACGACTGCTCGGCGTCCGTTCAAATCCCACTTCATCGAGCCAGGCCTCCTCGCCTCATGGATCCATCCTAACCGTTCGCAGCCAGTTTCTTGGTTGTTTCGTTGCTATGATACCGATTGATTGGATACAATCCAAGCACCGCATAGGTTCTGCGTGCACGTCTCGACGTCGTCACCACACATCTTGGAGAGTTTATGAGTCACGAGGAAGATCTGGTCCCGTCTGCCCCCTGGAAGCAGATCAGCACCACGAAATCCGACTGGGACGCTGCTGACCCCCAACTGCTGCGCGCCATGCTCGTGCAGATGCAGATCATCCGGTCCTTCGAGGAGGTGGCGCTCAAGCTCGCGGCCGAGGGTGCGCTGCACGGGCCCGCGCACTCCAGCATCGGTCAGGAGGGTGGGGCCGTGGGCTCGATCATCGGGCTGCGTCCCAGCGATGCGGTCAACGGCACCCACCGTGGTCACCACCAGTTCCTCGCCAAGGGGCTCAATTACCTCAAGGGCACCAATTTCGATCCCGAGAACCCGATCGACGACGACGTGCACGCCTTCGTCAAGAAGACCCTCGCCGAGATCCTCGGCCTTGACCAGGGCTTCAGCCATGGCCGAGGTGGATCCATGCATCTGCAGTGGAAAGAGGCCGGCAATCTGGGCACCAACGCCATCGTCGGCGGCGGCGTCCCGCTGGCCAACGGCTCGGCATTCTGCCAGAAGTACGCCCAGGCCGAGCACCCGACCCAAGGCGGTTCCGACGTCACCGTCACCTACTTCGGCGACGGTGCGTCCAACATCGGTTCGACGTTGGAGACCATGAACCTGGCGGCGGCCTGGAAGCTGCCGCTGTGCTTCTTCATCGAGAACAACATGTACGCGGTCTCCACCACGGTTTTCGAGGCCACCAACGAGCCCCGGCTGTCGGCTCGCGCGTCCGGCTTCGGCATGCCTGCCTGGCGGGTGGACGGCATGGATCCGCTGGCAGTGCACCTGGCCATGGCCAAGGCCACCGAACACATGCGCGCAGGCAAGGGCGCAGTGGTCGTGGAGGCCGAGGTCTACCGATACTTCCACCAGAACGGTCCCTTCCCCGGTAGTGCGTTCGGCTACCGCAGCAAGGAGGAGGAGAAGCAGTGGCGTGACCGGGACGCCATCCAGCGCGTCGCTGATGAGTTGATCTCGCGCGACAACCTCACCCACCAGGTGTTCGACAACATGGTCGCCACCATTGACCAGGTGATGAACTCCTTGATGGACGAGTTCACCGAGCGCGACCCCGAGTCGAAGCGCCCGAAGAAGCGCATCCGCCCCGAACTGTGGCCCGACCCATCGTTCGTCGACTACGGCATCCGTGGGGACGCGTCCGAACTTGACTCGCTGCGGGTCCTCGAGGACGACCAGGTGACCACTTGGCGTGAGGTCAAGTTCGCCGATGCTGCGGCCGACCTCATGCAGCGGCGCATGCAGACCGACTCACGCTACGTCACCATGGGCGAGGACGTGCACAAGCTCAAGGGCGGCACCAACGGTGTCACCCGCGGCCTCAAGGCGGAGTTCGGTGACCGAATCCTGGGAACCCCAATCTGCGAGAACGGGTTCGCCGGGCTCGCCGGGGGTATCGCGATGGACGGTCGCTACCGCCCGATCATCGAGTTCATGTACTCCGACTTCATGTGGGTGGCCGCAGACCAGGTCTTCAACCAGATCGGGAAGGCTCGCCACATGTTCGGCGGCGAGCACGGCGTCCCCTTGGTGTTGAGGTCCAAGTCCGCGATGGGTGCCGGGTATGGTTCCCAGCACTCCATGGACCCGGCGGGTGTCTACGCCGCCCATCCGGGCTGGCGGATCGTGGCACCCTCGAATGCGTTCGACTACATCGGCCTGATGAACGCCGCGCTGGCCCTGGAGGACCCGGTGATGGTGATCGAGCACGTCGACCTGTACGAGAAGATGGACCGAGTCCCCGAGGGCGATCTCGACTACATCATCGCCCCCGGCACCGCCAAGATCCGCCGGCAGGGTTCAGAGGTGACCATCCTGGCCTACCTCAACATGGTGGAACTGTCGCTCAAGGCAGTTGAGGCGACCGGGATCGACGCCGAGGTCATCGACCTGCGCTGGCTCGACACCGCTTCCATGGACTGGGAGACGATCGGGGAGTCCATCAGGAAGACCAACAACGTGCTGCTCGTGGAGCAGGGTTCACCCGGGCCCGGCTACACGAGCCGTATCGCCACCGAGATCACCGAACGCTTCTTCGACTACCTCGACCAGCCTGTGCAGCGGGTCTACGGCTCGCAGTCGACGCCCACCATCTCCAAGGTGCTCGAGCGGGCCGCACTCGCCTACGAGCCCGAGATCGAAGCCGGCATCGCCCGGGTTCGCGCCAACCTTGGCCAGCAGGCCTGAGAGGAGACGAACGTGGCTACCGTCATTCAGATGCCGGCCGTCGTGGCCGATGCCGAGGACGCCGTCCTGACCAGTTGGCTGGTTGCCGAGGGCGACACCGTCACCAAGGGCCAGCCGTTGGCCGAGATCGAGACCGACAAGGCGAACGTCGAGGTTGAGGCCGCCGCCGCAGGAGTGGTCGGACGGCTGCTGGTTGAGCCGGCTGAGCGGGTAGCGGTGGGGGCGCCGATCTGCGTCCTGCTGGCGCCGGGTGAGAGCCCTTCGGCAGTCGATGCCGCGTTGGGCGAGGAGTCCCCGTCCAGGCACCTTGCCCCGCCCGCTGACCCTGAGCCAGGCGCCGCCGATGCTGCGGAGTCGCCGGCGGTGATCGGTCGGGTCTTCGCCTCGCCGCTGGCCCGTCGCATCGCCGCCGAGCACGGTCTGGACCTCTCACAGATCGCAGGCCGCGGCCCGCGGGGACGCGTGGTGCGCGCCGACGTGGAGGCGGCCCTGCAGTCCG
The DNA here is from genome assembly GCA_963780175.1 of uncultured Actinomycetota bacterium. Taxonomy (GTDB): domain Bacteria; phylum Actinomycetota; class Actinomycetes; order Propionibacteriales; family Propionibacteriaceae; genus Brooklawnia. Next base: position 141,920 of record CAWAAT010000001.1, read on the forward strand.
GTCCAGCCATGTCGACGGAGGTCACGCCCGCCCAGCCCGCGGCGCCAACCACGTCGAAGCAGCCCGTCGTGGCAGGTGCCCCTCGGGCACAGGCGGTCACGTCCGAACCCGCGCCCCAGGCCGACGGCAACTACACCGACGTCCCATTGACAAGGATGCGGTCGATGATCGCTCGTCGACTCACCGAGTCCAAGAGTTCGGTGCCACATTTCTACGTCACGCTCGACGCCCAGATGGACGCGCTGTTGGGCTACCGCAAGCAACTCAACGAGGCCAGCCCGGTGAAGATCAGCGTCAACGACCTGCTCGTCAAGGCCATCGCCAGCGCCCTGCAGGCCGTCCCCGCCGCCAACGCGGTGTGGAACGGCGACTCTATCCGTCAGTACGCCACCGCCGACATCTCGGTGGCCGTCTCCACCGACGGCGGACTGGTCACCCCGGTCGTGCGAGGCGTGGAGAAGCTTGGCCTGGTGGCATTGGCCACCACGACTGCCGATCTCATCGTTCGCGCCCGCAACGGCAAGCTGAAGCAGTCCGAGCTCGAGGGCGGCTCGTTCTCGATCAGCAACATGGGGATGTACGGGATCCGGGAGTTCTCCGCCATCCTCAACCCGCCGCAGTCGGGCATCCTGGCCGTTGGCGCCGCCCAACAGCGTCCGGTGGTTGTGCACGGGGCACTTGGGGTGGCCACGGTGATGACCATGACCCTGTCGTGCGATCACCGGGTGATCGATGGGGCAGTGGGTGCCGAGTTCATGCAGGCGCTCAAGGCGCGCCTTGAGAACCCCGTCCTGTTGGCGCTGTGAGGGGGACGCGATGAGAGCGGTGGTGAAGTTCGCGCATGGTGCTGCGAACGTGGAGCTTCGGGAGGTCCCGGAGCCCACCCCCGGCGACCGACAAGCGCTGATCGAGGTGATCTACACGGGGGTGTGTGGCACCGACGTGCACGTCATGCACGACGAGTACAAGGTCAACCCTCCGGTGATCATGGGCCACGAGGTGCTGGGGCGCGTCCTGGCCGTAGGCTCACCACAGGATGCCGCCTGGGTGGGCCAACGGGTCGTCATGGAGACGTTCTTCAGCTGCTGTGAGCGATGCGAGATGTGTCGGTCCGGTCGGCGAAACATGTGTGAGCAGCGCGAGTCGATCGGCTCGTTCCGCGACGGCGGCTTCGCCGAGCAGTTGGTCATTCCGGTGCTCAACCTGCATGCGGTGCCCGACAACGTCCCCGACGAGATCGCGGCCCTCGCCGAGCCGCTGGCCTGCGCCTGCCACGCCTTGATCCTGCGCAGCCAGATCAAGGCCGGTCAGAGGGTGCTGGTCACCGGCCCGGGTCCGATGGGCTACCTGTCGGCGCAGGTCGCCAGGGCGAGCGGGGCACACGTCGTCCTGGCCGGCATCCCCAAGGACGCCGGCAGGCTGGCCAGGCTGGCCGGGGAGGGCATCATCACCACAACCGACACCCCGGGCGAAATGAGCTACGACGTTGCCATCGAGTGTTCGGGGTCGGGCCCGGGTGCGTCCAACGCCATGCGGGCGGTCAAGCGGGGCGGGGCCTACGTCCAGGTCGGCATCTTCGGACGTGACGTAACCGTGCCGCTGGACACGTTGATCCTGCGCGAACTGACCATGACCGCGGGGTTCTCACACTCGCCGAAGGCCTGGGACATCGCCATCGACCTGATGGCCCGTGAGCAACTCGATCTGGCTCCCTGTGTGGGGACGATCTTCCCGCTGGAGCAGTGGAAGAGAGCCTTGGCCGCGATCAGTGATGGCAGCACCATGAAGGTGCTCATCGACCCGAGGAGTTGACAATGGCAGTCCCAGGAATCCGTGGCATGGACCATGTGGGGTTCACGGTCCCCGATCTCGAGCAGGCACACGACTTCTTCGTCGACGTGCTGGGCTGTGAGTACTTCTTCGAACTGGGCCCGTTCGGTTCGAACGGGGGAACCTGGTTGTCCGAACACGTCAACGTCGACGACCGAGCCCGATTCCGCAACCGGCACTACCGCTGTGGCCATGGGTCGAACTTCGAGATCTTCGAGTACGAGCTCGAAGGCAGAAATGACGCTCAGCCGCGCAACAGTGACGTGGGTGGTCACCATCTGGCCTTCTACGTCGATGATCTCGACGCCGCCATCGACCATCTCGCCTCGCAGGGGATTCGGGTACTGGGGGAGCCGACCCCGAGCAGCGGCCCGGCGAAGGGCCAGCGGTGGGTCTACTTCCTGTCTCCCTGGGGAATGCAGATGGAACTGGTCAGCTACCCCAACGGGAAAGCGTACGAGGCCGATCGCCAGAGGCACCTGTGGAATCCGACCCGTCCCCAGCTGTGAGCCCGTTTCCCACCCCGCTTGAGCCGCTGGCCGGCGTCCGCACCCTGCAAGCCGAGCGGATCGTCGTTGAGTTGCGTGAGCAGATCCTCAACGGAGACCGTGAGCCCGGTTCCCGGCTGGGGCAGGAGCTCTTGGCGGCTGAGTTCGGGGCCTCTCGGATGCCGATCCGGGAAGCCTTGCGGGCGCTGGAGGCCGAGGGGCTGGTGACAGTGAAGGCGCACACCGGAGCCTGGGTGTCCGGTCTGGACGAGGAGGAGTTCGACCAGTGCTACAAGCTTCGCGAGGTGGTCGAACCGATGGTGATCGCCGAGTCGATCCCGCACCTCAACGACTCCCAGGTTGAGCTCGCCGGTCACCTGGCGGAATTGATCGAGGACACCGGCGGCGCGCGGGGCCTTCGCGACTTCATGCGTCTGGACCGCGAGTTCCACCTGCTCACCTACTCGGGAGCCACCTACCCCTTCCTTACCGAGTTGGTGACCCGGCTCTGGAACACCACCCAGCCCTATCGCCGCGAACTGGTGCGCCAGATGCCCGAGGAGTCCTTCGCGTCGACGTGTGCCGAGCACATGCTGATCGTGGACGCGATGAGACGCCGTGACGTGGACGCCGCGTCTGCGCTGGTCAGACTGCACATTCATCGCACCAGAGTGGACCTGTCCAGCTACGGCGAGATCCTCTGGTCACGTGATTCCGAAATGAGAAGGAGTGTCAATGACTGACCTGCATGGGGCAGTGTTGGATCTGTTTCGGCTGACGGGACGCCGGGCGATCGTCACCGGTGGCGGTCGAGGCATCGGTCAGGCCATCGCTCAGGCTTTGGGGGAGGCGGGGGCCCAGGTGGCGCTGGTGTCTCGCACGCCCGATCAGTTGCGCACAGCGGCCCAGGTGGTGCCCAACGCGGTGGCCGTGCCGGCCGATGTGATGAGCGTCGATGCGGCAGCACTGATCGACGACTGCGAGCGCGCGATGGGCGGGCCGATCGACATCGTGGTTCACGCGGCGGGGTTCCAGCACCGCCAGCCATCCGTGGCCTACCCCCTGGAGCAGTGGGAGCGGTTGATCTCGGTGCACCTGACCGCCCCGTTCAGGATCAGCCAGGAACTGGGCCGCCGGCAGTTGGCGGCCGGACGCCCGGGCAGCCACGTCTTCATCGGATCGCTGAACAACTGGCAGTCGGTGGTGCCGGACATCCCGGCGTACGCCGCCGCCAAGTCGGGTGTAGGTGGGGTGATGCGCGCCTTCAGCAAGGAGTGGGCGGGCAGCGGGATCCGCTGCAACGGAGTGGCGCCGGGCTGGGTGCGCACCGAGTTGACCGAGAGCCTGTTCGCCGACCCGTTGAAGTCCCAGGCCATTCGCTCGCGGATTCCGATGGGTCGCCTTGCCGAACCCCGTGAGATGGCCTCGGTGGCCCTGTTCCTCGCCAGCGACGCATCGAGTTACGTGACCGGGCAGATGATCCCCGTCGATGGGGGCTGGACCACGTCCTGAGCAGTTCGCAGGGTGGTGACATACTTGAAACTGCTATGACCCGCCAGCGATTCGTGATGCCCGGTTGCCCACTGAGGCCTGATGATCCATGCAGCCTGTGCCAACCCGGTGCGACTGGGCCGCAGGACTGTGGTCTGGTCTACCTGGTGATGGACGACGAGGAGCTACGCGAGCTGTACGTCAACGACCGTCGCCAGCGCCGCGCCCGACGGGAGGCCCCCGGGAAACAGGACGACTCCGAACCGCAGTGAGTCGGGTCGGAGTCGTGGGTTGTTTTCAGGCGGTCGGGGGATTGCCGTTGTTACGGATGATCTCGACCTTGAGCTTGGCGGCCGCACCACCGAGCACGGCCACCGCGGACAGCACGGGGGCCATCAACAGGGCCACTGCGCCACCGGCGATGCCGACGGTGAGTGGGAAGCTCACCAACTGGCGTCCCTCGGCGTTGCGAATGATGACCCGTCGCACGCTGGCGTCGGACGTCAGGGACTTGATGGTGGCCATCAGTTGTCCGGCGGCCACCTCGATCTTCTCGTTGAAGGGCCGACTGCCGTCGGCGCGGTACTTGTCTTGGACCATGACTCGAACGGTAGCAACCTCCGGGCCCATCCGGCATCCCCGCCGGCATCTGTTGGGGACATCCCAGGGGTGCCGATGACGGCGCCCTGGGTCGCCAACCCGAATGGCGAACCCAAGAAGTACCGAGTCGGGCGTGGGATAGTGTGCGATTGTTACCCGCCAGGCCCGGCTGCAGACAGTGAAGTCCAAGGAGGAAAGTAATGTCGGTCGACGACCAGAATCCAGAACCGCGCGAGATCCCCATCATCGGAAATGTGTATGACCACAGCGTCATCACCGACTGGGTCAACCGAGTGGCCGAGATCACCGAGCCGGCCGAAATCCACTACCTGGACGGTTCGGCCGAGGAATACCAGAAGCTGATCGACATCATGGTCGCCAGCGGCACCGCCGTCCGGTTGAATGAGGCGCGCAAGCCCAACTCTATCTACGTACGCAGCGACCCCAATGATGTGGCCCGGGTGGAGAACTTCACCTTCATCTGCTCCGAGAACGAGGAGGAGGCCGGCCCGACCAACAACTGGATCCACCCGCGGGACATGAAGAAGACCATGCGCGACCTGTACCAGGGCTCGATGGCCGGACGCACCCTGTACGTCATCCCCTTCTGCATGGGCCCCCTGGATGCCGAGGATCCGAAGTTCGGGATCGAGATCTCCGACTCGCCATACGTGGCCGTGAGCATGCGCATCATGACCAGGATGGGCGAGCAGGTGGTCGCCGAGATGATCAAGAGGGACGCGGACTTCGTGCACTGCCTGCACTCGGTGGGACTGCCGCTCGCACCAGGCGCGAAGGACGTCCCCTGGCCGTGCAGCGACACCAAGTACATCTCACACTTCCCCGACACCCGCGAGATCTGGAGCTATGGATCCGGGTACGGCGGCAACGCCTTGCTGGGCAAGAAGTGCTACGCCCTGCGCATCGCATCGGTGATGGCCAGAGACGAGGGCTGGCTTGCTGAGCACATGCTCATCCTCAAGCTGACCAATCCCGAGGGCAAGAGCTACAACATCTGCGCGGCCTTCCCGAGCGCCTGCGGCAAGACGAACATGGCCATGCTGCAGCCCACCCTGCCGGGCTGGAAGGCCGAGACTCTGGGAGATGACATCGCCTGGTTGCGGTTCGGCGCCGACGGCAGGCTGTACGCAACCAACCCTGAGGCAGGTTTCTTCGGGGTGGCGCCGGGCACCAGCATCGAGACCAACCCGAACGCCATGATCACGGCGGAAGCCGGCAACGCGATCTTCACCAACACGGCGCTGACCGACGATGGCGACGTCTGGTGGGAGGGCATGACCAAGACCCCGCCCCAGCACCTGACCGACTGGCTGGGACGCAGCTGGGATCCGGTGAACGGACCGGAGGGCGGGCGTCCCAACGAGAAGGCCGCGCACCCGAACAGCCGGTTCTGCGTCCCGATCGACCAGTGCCCGATCCTGGCCGAGGAGTACGAGGACCCACAGGGTGTCCCGATCGACCTCATCGTGTTCGGTGGCCGGCGCCAGAACACCATCCCGCTGGTCAACCAGGCCCGGGACTGGGAGCACGGCGTCTTCCTGGGGGCGACGTGCTCGTCCGAGACAACCGCGGCCGCGGTGGGAGCGGTTGGCCAGGTTCGCCGTGATCCGATGGCGATGCTGCCCTTCATCGGGTACAGCGCCAACGACTATTTCCGCCACTGGTTCAGCATCGGTGAGAAGGCTCCCGACCCCGACAAGCTCCCGAAGATCTTCTACGTCAACTGGTTCCGCAAGGACGCTGACGGCAGGTTCATGTGGCCGGGCTTCGGCGACAACCTGCGCGCGCTCAAGTGGATGATCGAGCGGCTCGAGGGCAAGGTGGACGCAGTCGAGACCCCCATCGGCCTGCTGCCCAGGCCTGAGGACATCGACGTCAGCGGTCTGACCCTGGACGAGCAAGAACTCCGCGAGATCGTCGGCTACCGCGATCACGAGTGGGCGGACGAACTGCCTCGACTGGACGCGTGGCTCGACTTCCTCGGCGACGAGGAGCTGGATCCCAGGCTGCGCCACGAACTCGACAGGCTCGAGTCTGTGGTCGGGAACATGGAGCCGGAGCCGATCGTGGCCGAGTTGCAGAGCTCTCCGGTTGAGCCGGACCCCCTGAGTCGCAGCGTCTGATCCGATCGACCCCAACCGGGTGACACAAACGACGAGGCCCCGGCAACCGAAGATCCGGTTGTCGGGGCCTCGTCGTTTGTGCCAAGGGCCCACGCGTTACAGTTCCTCGCCAGCGGCACCCTGCCCACGGGTGACGATGACCGGTGAGTGGGCCTCACGAAGGATGTGCTTGCTTGTCGATCCCAGCAGCAGTCCTGCGAAGCCTCCGCGTCCGCGGGAACCGACGACAACCAGCCCGGCTTCTTGCGAGGCTTCGACCAACGCGTCCTGGGGTCGGGCCCGCACGGCTCTGATCTCGACTGGCACGTGCGGGTGCGCATCCCGCACCTCGGCGAGGATGTCCTCGACCGACATCCTCAGGTCCTCCTTGAAGCTTGCCACAGCCTGGGTCCACACGGCTGAGTCCGATGGCGATTCGCGAGGTCCGTGCTCGTAGGCGTGGATGGCCACCACCGGCACCCCGCGAACCTCTGCGGCCTCGAAGGCGAGCCTGGCCGCGGCCCTGGCTTCTGCGGAGTCGTCAACGCCCAGGACCACTGGTCCACCCGGGTTATCCACGGCGTCGTCGCTGACAATTGCGATCGGGCCACGTCCGTGCGCCACGACGGCATCAGAAACCCCGCCCAGCAGGCGCACCGACAGTGGTGCGGTCTGTCCGCGGGCCCCCACAACGACCAACTCGGCGTCCTTCGACCATTCCGCGAGCACGAAGGCCGGATTGCCCTCGACCACAACGCCGTTGACGCTCAGGTCTGGGTGGGCGGCTCTCACCTGGTCGACCACGGCGTTGAGCGTCAGCTTGGCCTCCTCGCGCCTCTGGCGCTCCTGGTCGGTGGTGTCCGGGACCATGTTGAGAGCCGCGCTGGAGGGCTCGGGTACGACGAATAGCACCAACAGCGGCAGCTTGCGCGCCACGGCACGCTCAGCGGCCCACGTCACCGCCTTCTCGGACCGCTGCGACCCGTCGGTACCGACGACGATCCGGCCGACGGCCTGTGTCTGGACGATCATGGCTTCTCCCTGGTTACGATCACCGGCCTGCGCGATTCGGAGCGGTCAGTGCCTACGACGATCCGTTCATTGATCTCGAGTTCGGTACTCATCGAGCACCTTCTGCCGCCCCGACTACTTTGTCGAGATTGTACCGGTCGCCCCGCGTCGGGCGTCGGAGCCGAGGGTCATTGGCCGCATCGGCGGCGCAGGCGGGCGTCCTTTGGGAGGATGGCAGACATCAGCCAAGATGGTATCTTGACATCAAGATACGTTTGGAGCAGGGGAGCACGCATGAGCAACGACAGCTTTGGCGCCAAGGACACCCTCGAGGTCAACGGCACGAGCTATGCCTACTACCGACTCGACAAGGTTCCAGGCCACGAGCGCCTGCCATTCAGCCTCAAGGTGCTGTTGGAGAACCTGCTGCGCACCGAGGACGGCGCCAACATCACCCACGAGGACATCGCGTTCTTGGGCAAGTGGGATGCGGCGGCCGAGCCTGACCACGAGATCCAGTTCACTCCTGCCAGGGTCATCATGCAGGACTTCACCGGCGTCCCATGTGTGGTCGACCTGGCCACGATGCGCGAGGCGATGGCCGACCTCGGGGGAGACCCTGCCAGGATCAACCCCTTGTCCCCGGCCGAGATGGTCATCGACCACTCCGTCATCGCGGACGCCTTCGGCACCCGGAGCGCGCTGCGGATCAACACCGACCTGGAGTACGAACGCAACCGTGAGCGCTACCAGTTCCTGCGTTGGGGCCAGACCGCCTTTGACGACTTCAAGGTCGTCCCGCCGGGCACCGGCATCGTCCACCAGGTCAACATCGAGCACCTGGCCCGCGTGGTTTTTCCGCGCGAGGTGAACGGCGAACTGACCGCCTACCCCGACACCTGCGTCGGCACTGACTCGCACACCACCATGGTCAACGGTCTTGGCGTGGTCGGCTGGGGAGTCGGAGGTATCGAGGCCGAGGCGGCCATGCTCGGCCAGCCAGTCTCGATGCTCATCCCGCGCGTCGTGGGCTTCAAACTCAGGGGCAGGCTGCCCGAGGGGACCACGGCCACCGACCTCGTGTTGACCATCACCGATCTGCTGCGACGCCATGGTGTGGTGGGCAAGTTCGTGGAGTTCTACGGGCCAGGGGTCAGCCAGGTGCCCCTGGCCAACCGCGCAACCATCGGCAACATGAGCCCTGAGTACGGCTCAACAATCGCCGTCTTCCCGATCGACCAGCAGACCGTGGACTATCTGAGGCTCACCGGGCGAGACGAACAGCAGGTCGCGCTCGTGGAGGCGTACGCCAGGACGCAGGGCCTGTGGTTCGACCCGGACGCCGCACCCGAGTACTCCGAATACCTCGAACTCGACCTGGCCACCGTCGTGCCGTCCATCGCCGGGCCCAAGCGTCCCCAGGACCGGATCGCGCTGTCCGAGGCGAAGGAGGCGTTCCGTACCGCGCTGCCCGGCTATGTCAGCGACACCACGACGACGGTGCACGCAAGAATCGACGGTTCCGAAGTGTCGCTGTCCAGCGGCATCGTGGGTGTGGCTGCCATCACGTCATGCACGAACACGTCCAACCCCAGCGTCATGGTGGCCGCCGGGCTGGTCGCCAAGAAGGCCGTCGAGAAGGGCCTGACGCGCAAACCGTGGGTGAAGACCACCTTGGCTCCCGGCTCCCAGGTCGTGACCAGTTACCTGCAGCAGGCCGGCCTGGACGCCTACCTGAACCAGCTCGACTTCGACGTTGTCGGCTACGGCTGCACCACGTGCATCGGCAACTCCGGTCCGCTGATCCCTGAGGTCAGCAAGGCCGCCAACGAGGATGTCGCAGTTGTCTCGGTGTTGTCGGGAAACCGGAACTTCGAAGGCCGCATCAACCCTGACGTCAAGATGAACTACCTGGCGTCCCCACCGCTTGTCGTGGCCTATGCGGTGGCGGGCACCATGGGCCTCGACATCACGCGTGAGGCGCTGGGTCAGGACGCGGACGGCAACGACGTCTACCTCAGCGATATCTGGCCCAGTCCTGCCGAGGTGGACGAGGTCGTCGCATCCTGCATCAGTGCCCAGATGTATGCACGTTCGTATGCGGACGTCTTCGCGGGCGACGAGCGCTGGCAGAACCTGCCGACCCCCGTTGGTGATGTGTTCGAGTGGGACCAGAGTTCCACCTACGTGCGCAAGCCACCGTACTTCGACGGCATGGCGCAGGACCCTTCGCCGGTCACCGACATCTCCGGGGCGCGCGTCCTGCTGAAACTGGGGGACTCGGTGACCACCGACCACATCAGCCCGGCCGGGGCGATCAAGGCCGACTCGCCGGCGGGGAAGTACCTCACGCAGCACGGGGTGGAGCGCAAGGACTTCAACTCCTACGGCAGCCGCCGAGGCAACCACGAGGTGATGATCCGCGGCACGTTCGCCAACATCCGGCTGCGCAACCAGATCGCCCCGGGTACCGAGGGCGGTTTCACCCGCGACTTCACGATTCCGGGAGCGCCCGTCACGACGATCTACGATGCGTCGGTGAACTACCAGGCTGCGGGCATTCCGTTGGTCGTGCTGGCCGGAAGGGAGTACGGCTCGGGGAGTTCTCGTGACTGGGCCGCCAAGGGCACCATGTTGCTGGGCGTGAGGGCGGTGATCGCCCAGAGCTATGAGCGCATCCACCGCAGCAATCTGATCGGCATGGGGGTGCTCCCGCTGCAGTTCCCGGCGGGTACTGATGTTGACTCACTGGGGCTGACCGGCGAGGAGGTCTTCGACTTCGCCGGGGTCACCGAACTCAATCAGGGCATCACCCCGAAGACGGTCACCGTCACTGCGACAGCGCCGGGTGGGCGGGTCACCGAGTTCGAGGCGGTGTTGCGCATCGACACCCCTGGAGAGCGCAGCTACTACCTCAACGGTGGCATCATGCAGTACGTGCTGCGCAGCCTGAAGAACGGCTGATCAGTCGGTCTGGTCCGCGGCCGGTGGCGTCTGGGAGATGTCATCGGCCGCGGTCGTACGCCTGTCCTGGGTCGGGCGCGTCGGACGATGCTGACTGGGGTTGCCTCTGTCTGTCAAGGCCTCGGTGGCGTTGCCGGTGAGGTCGCGCAGCACCATGTGTCCAGAATCCAGGTCGAGTTGAGCCGGGCCCGACCCGCTCTGCAACGTGTCGACGACGAGCATCTTCTCCGCCCTTCTGACCTCGTCCCAGTGGCGGGCGCCCGGCATGAAGATGTTGACGAACTCGCTCATGACGCACCTCCGGCATCGATGGCGGCGCGCAGGCGGTCAGCGACGACATGGAGTTGGTCGGCGCTCGGGTGAGTGCGCGGCCAGAAGAAGCCCTTGAGTCCGTCACCCTTTCGGCGGGGGACCACGTGCAGGTGGAAGTGCGGCACCGACTGGCTGATGACGTTGTTGTTGGCGAGGAAGGTGCCTTCTGCTTCCAGGGCCAGGCATTGGGCCGCACCCACCTGACGGGCCACCTTCAGCAGCTCGGGCAGCAGCGGCTCGGGAAGGTCGTAAAGGGTCCGGTAGGGCTCGACCGGGCAGACCAGTGCGTGTCCCGGGAACAACGGGTGGTTGTCGAGGAATGCGATCGCCGCCTCGGTGCGCACGATCACCTCGGCAGGTACCTGGCCAGCGATGATCTGGTCGAAGACATCCATGCCCCCAGTGTGGCGCAGCGCCGAAGTTCCGGGCGGGAACTGTTCTGCCCGCGTCCCGGAGTGACGTGCCGGAGGGTCTGGATTTTGTCAGTGGGAGGGTGCAGACTGGAGTCAATTCGAACACATGTTCGAATGATGTCGCCAGGAGGATGCCATGACCGCAGTAGCGCACCGACGTGCAACCGCAGACGAGGCAGGATCGGGCGAGGTCTTCCGCCAGTACCCCCGTCATCGACCCGAGCGGACGGGTGTTGCGTCGTCCCACCAAGCCGGGGGAGCCACCCGATCGGTCAACCGGGATGACGCAGGGCTGCGGGCCAGCGCCCAGTTGGGACAGATTTACGTCCCACCGGGATGGCCGGAGGCCGTGCTGGCGCCTGGCGCCCCGGAGTGGGAGGAGAGTGCCAGCAGTTGGCTTCTCGACTGCTGCCCAGCCGATTACCGGGGTTACCCGGTGCTGCGCCGTCACCCTGTGGTGCTGGCGCGATTCGCCGCCGATTTCGTGGAGGGTCAGATCCGGTCGAGCCGTCAAGCCCTGTCCCAGGCGCGCGTCAGCCTCAACGGCTACGTGGAGGTCCAGGTCCTCGACAGCGCCACCGAGATGCTCGAGGCTGAGGAAGCCCGACTGGTGCGTGTGCGTCGGTCAGTCGCTCTGGTGGAGGAGGCGCTGCGAGGGAAGATCTTCATCCGCAAGCTCTGAGCATGTGAGGGATGGACGATCGGCGTTGCAGCCCGCAGCGACAGGCTGAGAACCGTGGCCTTCGCGACTTTCATGGTCTGGCCGGTAAAGTCTATCCATGGCCTTGTTGGATTCGATTGACCAGCCCAGCGACCTGCGTCGGATGAGCCCCAAACAGCTGGACGAACTCGCGGTCGAGATCCGGCAGTTCCTCATCTCGAACGTCAGCCGCACGGGGGGACACCTCGGTCCCAATCTTGGTGTGGTCGAGCTGACTATTGCCCTGCACCGGGTCTTCGAGTCACCGCACGACCCGATCGTCTTCGACACCGGTCACCAGAGCTACGTGCACAAGATCATTACCGGACGGCGCACCGAGTTCGCGTCCCTTCGGCAGAAGGATGGGCTGTCCGGCTACCCTTCGCGGGCCGAGTCGGAACACGACTGGATAGAGAACTCTCACGCCTCCACCGCACTCAGCTGGGCCGAGGGCCTGGCGCGCGGTTTCCGGTTGCGTGGCGAGACCGACCGCACCGTGGTCGCAGTGGTGGGCGACGGCGCCCTGACCGGTGGCATGGCCTGGGAGGCGCTCAACAACATCGCTGTTGATGACGACCTGCCGATGGTCATCGTCGTGAACGACAACGGACGTTCCTACGCACCGACCGTGGGTGGCCTGTCACGTCAACTGTCGTTGATCCGGGCGGATCCGCGGTACGAACAGGCACTGGAGGCCGTGAAGACGCAGGTGCGTCGGGCGCCGCTGGGGCGTCAGGCCTATGACCTGCTGCACGGCATGAAGGCAGGCATCAAGGACGTCCTGGCTCCTCAGGAACTCTTCGGCGACCTCGGCCTGAAGTATCTGGGGCCGTTCGACGGGCACGACATCGGGGCACTCACCGATGCGCTCACCCATGCCAAGCGGTTCCGGGGCCCGGTGATCGTGCACGCCGTCACCCAGAAGGGGCGGGGGTTTCGCGCTGCCGAGCAGCACAAGGCCGACCACTTTCACGCAGTCGGACGTATCGATGCCACCACGGGGGAACCGCTCAGCGCAGCCGTCCAGACCACCTGGACCGACGCCTTCGCCCAGGAGATGGTGGAAATCGGTGACGAGCGTCCAGATGTTGTCGCCCTCACTGCGGCCATGTTGCACCCCGTGGGGCTGGCCAGGTTCGCCGCAGCCCATCCCGACAGAGTGTTCGACGTCGGCATCGCCGAGCAACACGCTGTTGCCTCCGCCGCCGGCATGGCCCGCGCCGGGCTGCACCCCGTCGTGGCGGTGTACTCGACCTTCCTCAACCGTGCCTTCGACCAACTCCTGATGGACGTCGGGCTGCACCGGCTGGGCGTCACCGTCGTCCTCGACAGGGCGGGCATCACCGGGCCGGACGGGCCCAGCCACAACGGCGTGTGGGACGTCTCGATCGCAGGACTTGTGCCCGGGCTGATGCTCTGCAGTCCCCGCGACCAGCAACGACTGCACGAGGCTCTACGCCGGTCCCTCGACATCGACAACGCCCCCACCGTCATTCGCTACAGCAAGGAGAAACTTCCCAACCCGATGCCGGCTGTCAGCCATCGGGACGGACTGGACATGCTCGAGATCGACCCGAACGCTCAGGTGCTCCTGGTGGTCTGGGGTTCGATGTGCGGGACAGGGTTGCGTGTCGCCGAATTGCTGCGCGCCCAGGGCATTGCCGCCAGTGTGGTGGACCCCTTGTGGGGCCTGCCGATCAGCCCTGCTCTGGTCGAACTGGCCAGCAACCATTCATTGGTTGTCACCATCGAGGACAATCTCGTCATCGGGGGCCTCGGCTCGCATCTTGAGCTCGCCATGGACGCGGCCGGGGTCGAGGTGCCGATGCGCCAGTTCGGCGTCCCGCAGCGTTACCTGGACGCTGCCAGCCGTGACGAGGTGCTGGCCGACATCGGACTGACGCCGCAAGCCGTCGCGCGCAAGATCATCGAGACGGTATCCGGCATGGCCGGCGACGCCCCTTCGCGCCAGGTCCACGCGCGCTGATCGTCAGCCGAGCAGTTCGGCCACCAGCGGTGCGATCAAGTCGCGCTGCCAGGCCCGGGCTTCCAGGTCGGCCAACTGCTGGGCGATGCTGTTCACGTCCAGCGGTTCGCGGGGTTCCCAGAGCAACTGGCGCAGCGCCTCCGGTGAGACGAGATTCTCCACCGGAAGCTGCAGGTCTTCGGCCAGCGAAAGGACAGCCGGACGCACCTGGTTCCAGCGCTGCCAGGCAGCTGGCTTGGCGTTCTCCCAATTTCGTGGCATGGGGATACCGGTGCTGGCCAGGCGTACCGGCGGCAGTTGGTGGGTGGGCATCGCGGAAACCCTGTCGAGCGCTGCCAACCATTCCGACAGGTGCTCGCGGGCGGTACGTCGCTTGAAGCCGTTGACACTTCGGAGTTCGGCCTCGGTAGGTACCCGGGGCTGCTGACGGGTGACCAGAGCCCCCAACTCCGCGATGGCCGCGTCAGGCACGATTCTGCCAGGGGCGCGGTCGTTGGCGCGGGCGATCTCGTCGCGGGCGAGCCACAACTCCCGGACCACCGCCATTCCACGCGGGGTCCGCACCTGATGGGATCCCGAGGTTCGCCGCCAGCGATCCGGCCGCAGGGCGGGTGGCAGCATTGCCCAACGGCACAGCCAGTCGAACTCCTGCCGGGCCCACTCCTGTTTGTCTGTGGCCACCAGTTCGGCCAGCAGGTGCTCGCGAAGTTCGTGCAGCAGTTCCACGTCCAGTGCGGCGTAGTTCAACCAGTCGTGGGGGATCGGTCTGGTGGACCAGTCGACCGCCGAGTGTTCCTTCAGCAGCCGGACACCACAGAACCGTTCAGCCATCGCCCCCAGGCTGACTCGTGGAAGCCCCAACAGCCGGCCGGCAAGTTCGGTGTCGAACAGTCTGGTGGGGCGCAGCCCGAGCAGAACCAGGTTGGGCAGGTCTTGGGTGGCCGCGTGAACGATCCACTCCTCATCGCCGATCAACTCCTGCAGCGCGGCGAAGTGGGCGACCTCCGTGCCCTCGGCCTCGAAGGCGATCGGGTCGATCAGCAGGGTGCCCGATCCGGGCCGGCGCAGCTGCACGAGGTAGGCCTTGGATGAGTATCGGTAGCTCTGGGCACGCTCCACGTCGACAGCGACGGGCCCCCGCCCGAGGGTGAGTGCCTCAAGCGCGTCGAGGCGTGCCTGTGCGCTGTCGACAACGGCCGGCACGCCATCGGTGGGTGTATTCAGAACCGGTAGCTGAAGATCGGGCTGATCAGTCATCAACGATCCAGCCGCGACGTCAAGGCCACGACGCCCTCGGGGAGCGGGGGCAGACCGGCTGTGGTGCACAGCAGGGTCTGCCACGCCGACAGGTGCGCAGTGATGTCGGGCTCGGGCGACAATTGGGGTGTCCAGGAAGCTCGGATCTCGATCTCGGCCCGATCCGCCTCGTCAGACAACGCGCCGAAACTGCGGCTCGACACGGCCGTGACGGTCCCGGAAGCATCGTGGTAATCGGCGGCCGCTGCGTCCAGGGCGTCGGTGAGCCACGTCCAGCCGACCTCCGCCAGCAGCGGGTCGGTGACCATTTCAACGTCCACGTCGGCACGGGCGTAGCTGACGCAGCGGTACGTGCCGTTCCAGGCGGAGTTGCCAAGTGGGTCGTGCAGGATGATCAGTCGACCTGTACCGATCTCGACGTCCGCGATGGTCACGACGGTCGCCTCGATCGCGTAGGCATGCGGTGCGATTCGCTGGGGTGCCGGAATCTGATCGACGCTGAGTTCCGGGCGCCATCGAAACGCTTCGATCGCATTCTGGATGCGATCGAAAGAGCCTGTCATCAGCGTCTTGACCTCCCCTTGCACATGCCCGAGCCTACGCACCGGCTCCGACGCACGTCGGTAGACGCGCCGCAGCCGGCCCGCCTCGGGGGTGGCCCGGCAGCTAATCGTCGGAGGCGTCAAGCGTCAGACTGATGGAGTTGATGCAGTAACGCAGATCGGTCGGGGTGTCGTAGCCCTCGCCGGCGAAGACATGGCCGAGGTGGGAGTCGCAGTTGGCGCAGCGAACTTCGACGCGGGGCCGCCCGGGCAGGGACGCGTCCTCCACGTAGCGCACCCGGTCCTCGGCCAGCGGGGAGTAGAAGCTGGGCCAGCCGCAATGCGAATGGAACTTGCTGGTGCTGCGGAAGAGTTCGGCACCACAGGCACGACAACGGTAGACGCCCTCGGTGTCGGAGTCGGTGTACTCGCCGACGAAGGGTGCCTCGGTCCCGGCTCGGCGCAGCACTCGGAACTCTTCGGGGTTGAGCCTGGCCCGCCACTGGTCATCGCTGAGCCGGAAACTGCCGGCTCCGGGCATCGAGGTCGTCATTTCGTCTCCTTTCGGCGCGCCCCAGCCTACCCTTGGGCCCATGGCGAACCCAGCGATCCACGTGGACGTTGACGGCATCCAGGTCAGGGTTTCCAGCCCCGACAAGGTCTACTTCCCCCAAACCGGCATCACCAAGCGCGACCTGGTCGATTACGTGATCTGCGTGGGGCAGGGAATGCTCGCCGGGCTGCGCGGGCGTCCCACCACGCTGGAACGCTGGCCCGGGGGAGTGCAGGAGGGTACGCGGTTGACGACCCGCAGCGACAGCAAGGGTGACGCCTTCTTCCAGAAGCGGGCGCCGGACAAGCGTCCCGAATGGGTGGACGTCGCCGAGATCACCTTCCCTTCCGGGCGAACCGCCTCGGCTATCACCCCCACCAACCTGGCCACGCTGGTGTGGGCAGTCAACCTGGGGACGCTGCGCTTCCATCCGTGGCCGGTCACCGCACCCGAGGTGGATCTGGTCGACCAGCTACGCATCGACCTCGACCCGCAACCCGGCACCGATTTCACCGACGTGGTTGCCGGGGCTCTCGAGTTGCGCAGGGTGATGGGGGAATTGGGGTTGGAGCCCTACCCGAAGAGCAGCGGCGGTCGGGGCCTGCACGTCTACGCGCGGATCATCCCCGCGACCTTCGTGGACGCCAGGCATGCGGCGATAGCGATCGGACGTGAGTTGGCCCGCCGGATGCCGGAGACGGTGACGGTGGAGTGGTGGAAGGAGTTGCGTGGCGAGCGGGTGTTCATCGACTTCAACCAGATGGCCCGCGACCGGCTGATGGCCAGCCCCTATTCCATCAGGCCGGTCCCGCAGGCTCGGGTCTCTGCTCCGCTGACCTGGGACGAGGTGCCGACCGTTCACCCGGACGACTTCACCGTCCTCACCATGACCCAGCGGTACCGCGAACGCGGGGACGTGTGGGCGCCGCTGTACTCGTCCGCCGCCTCGAGTCTGCAGGCGGCGGTTGAGCTCTACGACCGCGATGTTGCCGCTGGTCAGGGCGAGATGCCCTACCCTCCCGAGTACCCGAAGATGCCAGGCGAACCGCCCCGCGTGCAGCCGAGCAGGCAGACTCGTCGCGACGATGAGTATTCGTCACCTGCTGTGGAGTGAGGCCCGGGCTTGCCATACTGACCAGATGAGCAAGAAAGACGGGTCCATCCGCCACCTTCTGCGTGTGCCGGTTGGGCAGGTGGATGTGTTGCGGGACTTCGATCCTGGCGCCAACCCGGGGTTCCCGAAGGGCATGGGCAAGGACGACGTCGACGAGCTGGCGGACGAACTCGATCCTGAGATCGACTATCGGCAGGAGCAGATGTATGCCGAAGGGTTGCGGAACCCCGAGGGTGCCCCCAGCATCCTTCTGGTGCTCCAGGGGCTGGACACCGCCGGCAAGGGCGGGGTCATCCGGCACGTCATCGGCATGATCGATCCGCAGGGGGTGAAGATCCACTCCTTCAAGAAACCCACTCCCGAGGAGTTGACGCACGACTTTCTGTGGCGGGTTCGCAATGCCCTGCCCGGCCCGGGCGACATCGGCATCTTTGACCGTTCTCACTACGAGGACGTGCTGGTGCAGCGAGTCGAGAAGCTGGCGACACCCGAGGAGATCGAGCGGCGCTATCGGGCGATCAACGATTTCGAGGCCGAGGTCGTAGCCAGCGGGATCCACATCATCAAGTGCTATCTGCACATCTCCAGGGGCGAGCAGCGCCAGAGGCTCTTGGCGCGACTGGGCGACCCGGAGAAGTACTACAAGTACAACCCCGGCGATGTCGACACCGCGTGGAAGTTCGACGAGTACATGGAGGCGTTCAATATCGCGCTGACCAGGTGCAACACGGACGTGGCGCCGTGGTACGTGGTGCCCTCGGACGACAAGTGGTACCGCAACTGGGCGGTGGCACAACTCTTGCTGGAGACCTTGGAAGACCTTCAGTTGGGCTGGCCGGGTGCTCAGTTCGATGTCGAGGCCGAACGCGCGCGCGTGCAGGCGCTGCCCGCGCAGTGAGGTCAGCCTCAGAGGGCTTGGCTGGGCATGGCTTGGGTGGAGTCGTCCTCCAGCAGGTCCATGGCAGCGAAGGCGTAGCGTGCCATCGCGAGTTCACAGAGTCGAGGGTCGGCGCCGATGGGTGCGCTTACCGCGATCGCCCCCGCCGACATGGCGAGTTCGGACTGCTGTCGGTAGCCCTCGGTGGGTGCGATGTACAACGAACCCACCGCGATGTTGCGTCGTCCCACCTGCCTCTGGCTGGCGATTGCTGCAGCCACATCTGGCCCGGACCCGTCCCCGTGCGCCACGAGCACCGGCAGACGATGGTGGGCCGCCCATTGGCGGGCCCTCCGTGCCAGCAGTCCTGCACCGCGGGTGTCACCCCAGGTGGGCGTCAACAGCACCAATCCGTCGAGTTCGGTTGCATGGGTGGACGCCAGTGCGTTGCGCAGCCGGACGTCGAGGATGTTCAGCAGTTCGACGGCGGGCCCCACCGGGCTGGCCATGGTGACCCTGATCTCGGGTCGATGGTGCCGCACCGCGTGCAGGACGCTCTGCATGGTCGCGCTGGAGTCGCAGACGCTGCACACGTCCAGGGGGACCAGCACCACCTCGGTGACCCCGCGGTGGGCCAGCGTCCCGACGACCTGCGGCCCGGTCGGTGGGCAGGAGTCGGCGAAGGCGAGGTGGATGGACAGCGCAGGACGCTGCGACTGCAGTTCATGACGAATGGTGTGGTACACCTGCTCGACGCGCGGGTCCATCGTGCCCTGCGCCAGGAGGATCAACGCTGGAGCGCTCATCAGCCGCCTGCCTTTCCAGTCGTCAGTTCACGGTGTGGGCGCACTTGCCGTGTCACCCCCGCCACTTTCGGTTGTTCGTGCTGAAAAGGCAAATCGAGTCCCACCATGTGAGATGTGTCTGCCGCAAATGTACCCGCCAAACGGGCCGAGCCATCGATTGGCCCGGGCCTGGCGACAGGAGATTCTTCGGGCTCCCCTACGTTCCCGTACCTGTTGCCGCCGGGGGATCGGTCCGTGGTCAGATGCCGGCTGGACCGGTCACACGTTGGGTGGCCGACGTGCTATGGGGCCGCACACCGGTCAGTCGACTGGGCCGGCAGTGGCACTGCGCAGGACGCCGGATGACAGCAGATCGTCCAGGATGGTGCGGGTGGCGGCCTCCAGTTCGGCGTCCGGAGGCTCGCCGAATTCCCTGGCCAGCTCAGCCGCCACCTGGGACGCAGTTCGGGGCTCATCACAGTAGTCGAAGATCACCTGGCCCAAGGTCGCGACCTTGATGACCTCGCGCTCGTACAGGAGCAGGAGACCGTCGTCCACTGGCAGCGAGTCGACAGGCTCGACGCGCACCACCCTTTCAGTCGTCCGGGCCGGTGAGACGCTCATGTCGCTGGCCCCAGCATCGCCTCGAGGGCGGGGGCGAGTTCGTCGGCGTCGGTGTACGTGCAGCGCAACACGGGCCCGTTGGCCTCGAGCAGGTCGGCGAGCAGGTGCAGCGGTCGAGGCAGGGCGCTCAGCGCCGAGGTCTCTGGGGCCAATGCCACAATCGCGTCGGCCAGGTCGAGTTCGGTCAGCGACGGTGTGGTTGCGGCTCGGTCCACCCGGTCGAGCAGGACGATTCGGGCGACTCGTGGGCTGGCAGGGGGGTGTAGCAGGTGCAGGTCATCGGGTGAGGTCTCGCGTTTGGGCCACTCGACGCCCTCGTCCCTGATCGAGAGGGGCTTGGGGTAGGGGCTGATCACCCCGTCGACGCCCACCCCCACTGTCTCGTCGGTGAGGTATCCCATCGTTCGACCAAGCACCCGCGACAACGTTGTCTTTCCGGTCCGGCCCGGGGCCACGTAGACGACGGAGTCGCCGGTCACCGGGTGAGCGCACGCGCCGGCATGGAACATCAGCAGGCGACCAGTCTGCGCGGTGATGAATGCCCTGGTGACCAATTGGGTGGTCTGCTGGAGCAGGACGTCAAGCCGCGTCCCATCCAGATCGACCCGTTCGAGGGACGCCTCCTCACCTTCGTCCCGTAGCCGGATGGTGAGGCCTTCGGCGCGTGACTCCGGGCCGAAGGGGGCCAGACAGCGCGTCCAGGCGGTCTCCAGAGCCTGACGCAGCTCGGCCGCGCGGGCGCCGACCAGAGTCAACGTGAGCCGCGACGCCAACCCGTGCAACTCAAGGGTCGTCGGGTCGGGCGCGGGGTCCATGGCGGTCAGATTACCCGAGCGGGGGCTGGCCGGACGGGTAGCCAGCGGCAGGCCGTTGGCAACAATGGGTTGCCGTGGTCTTGGCCCTGGCTTCCCGGCCCTGTAGGGTGAAGGAGTTGGCCCGCCAGTCTTGCCCCGGGCCGCTTGGCGCCCGGGAATTCCTTCCCGATGACGCGTCGTGTCTGTCCCAGTGGGTCATGCATACCCCGGCGAGACACCTGTGAAGGAAGTTCCTTGAATTCAGCTTTCGTGCGCCTCGGCGTGCCCACCGCTCTCGCCGACGTCCTCGTTCGGCGCGACATCACCACTCCCACCCCGATCCAGACGGCCACCCTGCCGGACTCCCTTGCCGGGCGCGACGTGCTCGGCCGCGGTCGCACAGGGTCGGGCAAGACTTACGCCTTCCTCTTGCCCACCGTGGCACGGCTGGCTGCCGCACCGGTTCGCAGTCGCCCCACCTTCCCGCGGGCACTCGTGCTGGCCCCGACCCGCGAGCTTGCCACCCAGATCGAGGAGGCGCTCAAGCCGCTCGCCTCGGTCGTCGGCCTGACGAGTCACACGATCTTCGGCGGTGTCCGTCAGGGCCCGCAGGTCAAGGCGCTGGCCGACGGTGTCGACATCCTGGTCGCCTGCCCCGGCCGACTGCTCGATCTGATGGGGCAGGGCGCAGTGTCGCTGTCCAAGATCGAGATCACCGTGATCGACGAGGCAGACCACATGGCCGACATGGGCTTCCTGCCGATGGTTCGCAAGATCCTGGATCGCACGCCCGAGGCCGGTCAGCGAATGATGTTCTCGGCAACTCTCGACAACGGAATCGACGTGCTGGTGAAGCGCTACCTGCACCAGCCGGCGACACACCAGGCCGACTCCCTGCAGGCGCCCGTCACGACGATGGAGCACATCGTCCTGCGGCTCGACAACGCCGCAAGGGCGTCCGTTCTGGCGGATCTGGCGTCCGCGCCCGGGCGGACGATCCTGTTCACCCGCACCAAGCATGGCGCCAAGAGGCTCGCCAAGCAGTTGGTTGACCAGGGCATTCCGGCCGTTGACCTGCACGGCAACCTGTCGCAGAACGCACGAACCCGCAACCTTGCCGCGTTCGAGTCAGGAGCGGTGGGCACCCTGGTGGCCACCGACATCGCGGCACGAGGAATCCACGTCGATGAGGTCGCCCTGGTTGTCCACGCCGACCCGCCCGACCGAGCACAAGGCTTACCTGCATCGTTCGGGACGCACCGCTCGCGCGGGACTGTCGGGCACCGTCGTCACCTTGGTGACCCCCGATCAGCGCGTCGAGGTGCGTCAGATGATGAGCAAGGCCGGCATCAAGCCGACCATCGCCGAGGCAGACAGTCGCGTTCTAGCTGAGCTCGCGCCCGGTGATCGTGTCGTGCTGACTCCGGACGCCGCCCGAGCCATCAGCCAACCCAAGGTGCCCGATGCGCCGCAGCCCCAAGGCACGCGGCAGGGCGGTTCCGGGGCAGGACGTCCACGGCAGACTGCCGATCGGGGACGCAGTCAGCGAAGCGGGACGAAACTGAACAGTCCGTCCAGGCGCGTTCGGGTCAGGTGACCCGACGTCGCTGCGCTCCACGGCCATCATGTGGTGAGCAGCGGGCAGGATCATGCGGCCGCCGGGTGCGAGTTGGTCCTCCAGTTCGGGTGGGACGCGTCCGCCGTCGGCCGAGACGAGGATTCTGTCGAACGGTGCCGCCGGTGGCCAGCCGAGCACGCCCGGTTCGGCGGTTTCACACCGCACCCACCCGAAGCGGCCAGCCAGGTTGGCTCTGGCGGTCGCCACCAGTTCGTCGACGATATCCACGGCGATGACCTCGCCGGTGGGCCCTGCCAAGTAGCCCAGAAGTGCGCTGGTCCAGCCTGAGCCACAGCCGACGTCGAGCACTCGGTCACCGGGTTGGACATCGAGGTGCGCCAGCATGAACCGGACCGTCCACGGCTGGGAGTTGGTGGCCTGGTGACCGATCGGTAGGGGCTCGTCGAGGTGCGCGAACGCCTGCTGGTCAGGCGGCAAGAAGTCGACCCGTGGGACGGCTGCGAAGGCTTCACTCAGTGTGGGCGACACATCACCAGTGTGGACGATCTGTTGCGGTAGGTCAGCCGATCGGCAGCCAGCGCCCGGCCCTTCGTCGCCTGACCCAGCAGCGCCGGGTGCCGGCCACGAGGCCGACCGACGCAATGACGGAGCGGCTCGCTGTCATGGCCGTCGCGTCCTCCTCGGTCCTGCTGGACGGCGGTACCGCGAATCGCACCAGAACCCGAGGGATGCCGTCGATCACGTCGATGTCAGTGGCGTCCACGTGCCAGCCAGCGAGGCTGGCCACGGCCGCGTCCAGCACTGCCTGCGGCCGTCTGCCAGGCCGCAGTGCCCCGATTTCGAGGTCGACGCGATACGAGGGCATGGCCTCGAGCTTATGTGAGGACCCGGTGTTTGTCGGCTCTGGTGAACGCGGCTCGGGACGCGGGCGCTGCCTCGCTACTGTGTGGGAGTCAACCGAGAAAGGGACCCCAATGGAACCGGTGAAGGTCATCCCGTGCCTGGACATGAAGGACGGTCGCGTCGTCAAGGGAGTGAACTTCGTGGCACTGCGCGATGCCGGCGACCCCGTCGAAAACGCGCGGTTCTACTCCCAGGAGGGGGCGGACGAGCTCACGATGCTGGACATCGCGGCGACGGTTGAGGGACGCGCGACCCGCATCGAGTGGGCACGCAACGTGGCGGCCGTGATCGACATTCCGTTGACGGTGGGCGGGGGCATCTCCAGCGTGGACGACATGGCGGCCCTGTTCGACGTGGGCGTCAGCAGGGTGTCGGTGAACAGCGCGGCGGTGCGGCGTCCGGAGTTGGTGGCCGAGGCGTTTGCGGCGTTCGGGGCGGAGCGCCTCGTGGTGGCAGTCGACGGCCGACGGAACCCCGAGATGGCCTCCGGTTTCGAGGTTGTGGTCAGCGGCGGTCAGCAGGGGACCGGAGAGGACTGCGCGCAATGGGCGGCGCGTTGCCAGGAACTCGGCGCGGGAGCCATCCTGCCGACCAGCATGGACGGGGACGGCACCCTGGCCGGCTACGACATCGCCTTCACCAAGGCCATCGTGGACGCGGTCTCGGTGCCGGTGATCGCGTCCGGTGGTGCGGGGACGCTGGAACACTTCTTCGATGTCGTCGACCAAGCGGGCGCCTCAGCCGTGCTGGCGGCGTCTGTCTTCCACTTCCGCACGTTCAGTGTGCGGCAGGTGAAGGAGTATCTGGCTGGCCGGGGGGTCCCGGTCTACCTGTGACGCGTTGTCAGGGAGCCAGGACGGCGATCGGCTGCCAGCCGGGGGAGTCGCCCTCGATGATGACCAACTGCGGAGTCTTCGCCAGCACCTGACGCATCGCCGGCCACGATCCGGTGTGATGCGGTGCGACGTTGTGGGCGTCCACGGCCGCTTGGTCGGCCCAGGCCTCCTGCAGGTGGAACTGGTTGGGGTCATCGACACTGCGCGCCCAGTCGTACCACAGGCACCCCGGCTCCGCACGGCTGCCGCTGGTCAACTTCTCGGTGACGTCGAGCCAGTTGTCTGCCTGGTCTGGCAGGACGTCGAAGCGTACGTTGATGATGATCATCGGTTTTCTCCTTGTGTTGTCAGTTCGTGGGTCCGCTGGCCGAACCATGGCCTGCGCCTGCCTCGATGAGCACCTGTTCGAGCGCCCTGGGGTCGTGGGCGAAACGTCCCAGGAACAGCCCGTCCACGGCTTCGCCCAGCTCAGGCAGCAGCCCGGGACCGGCGCTGCCACCGTACAGGATCGTGAGGTTCGGTACCCGGTCGGTGACCAGGGCCCGCAGATGTCCACACACCGCTCGGACGTGGTCTGGTGAGGCGGGCTGCGCTGCACCGATCGCCCAGATCGGTTCGTAGCCGATCCACATCTCGCGTTCGGTGCCGCCGGCGGTGGCTGCGAGGATCTGCTCTGCGCAGCGCTGGGCCGCGTCCTCGGACGAGATGAGGGAGTCCTCGCCGACACACAGCAACGGGATGAGGTCATTGCGCAGCGCGGCCGCCACCTTCGCCGCGACCATGGCGTCGTCCTCGCCGAAGAGGCTACGACGTTCGGCGTGCCCGACCTCGACCAAGGAACAGCCGAAGGCGCGCAGATCGGTGCCGCTCACCTCGCCGGTGTAAGGGCCTCGGTCCTGCGGGCTCAAGTCCTGGGCTCCCAGCATCACCCGGGTGCCTTTGACGATCTCGGCTGCGGCCGGGATGGACAGGAACGACGGCAGAACAGCGAGGCTGACTCGCCCCTCGCGCACCCCCGGCAGGTCCAGGGCCAGCGCTGCTGCGGCTCGGACATATTCAACAGTGCGCTGATGGTCGAAGTAGAGCTTCAGACTGACCGCGAGTTGGGGCATGGTTCCTCTTCATGGTGCAACGGTTGTCAGCGACCACGCTAACGCGCCAGCAGGTGGTCCGGGCATAAAACGGGTCCCCAGCCTCGCAGGGCCGGGGACCCGTTTCATGCCTCACTTGGCAGCAGGGGCGACGACGCGCGCGCACATGGCGAGCGAGATGGCACCCGGATCAGGTGTTCCCACGCTGCGCTCGGCCAACGGGCGTGCCCGGCCCACCTTCGGCCTCAGTTCGGCCGTCGCCTGGGCAGCCTTCTCGGCCACGTCGGCTGCCTGTCCCCAGGCTTGGGTCAGGGGCGTCCCGGCCGCTACGGCGGCTTCGAGCGCATCGCAGAACGGCAGCAGGGCGTCGAGCATCGTCTTGTCGCCGAGGCTGGCCTTGCCGAGTGTCTGCATCATGTCGGCACCAGCGCGGACCGCAGCGGCGATGGTGGCGTCGTCGACCGATTCGGTCTGGTCACCGACCACCGCACCCGCGGCGCGCAGTGCCTGACCCCACAGGACGCCGGAGGTTCCGCCCGCCTTCGCCGCCCAGGCATCGCCTGCTGCAGCCAGCAGCGTGGCGACGCCCGCATGGGCCTCAGCCATCGGACGCGCGGCCTCGAGGGCAAAGGTCACGCCCTTGACCATCCCGCGGCCGTGGTCGCCGTCTCCGGCGATCGAGTCGATGCGGGCGAGTTCATCCTCGGCGTCGCGGATGGCTTCCGCCATCTTCTCCAGCCCAGCCAGGACGAGGGACGCCGCCTTCTGAGATGCGGCAGAGCCTGCGGTCACCGCTTCGGCCTCCTCCGCTTCGATGCCCGACTCGCGCAGGGGCCCTTGTGCCGCGACGGCTGCGCCCTTCTTGTAGGCGGGGGTGTCTGCCGGAGCCGTCCAGTAGGTCTCAAGTTCCTCGTCCAGATAGACGAGGGTCAGGGAGATGCCGGCCATGTCGAGGCTGGTGACGAGTTCGCCCACCTCGGGGTCGACGACCGTGTACCCCTTGTCGCGCAGAAGCCTGGAGACGGTCTTCCAGACGACGAAGAGTTCTTCGTACTTGGTCGCGCCCAAACCGTTGAGGATGGCGCCGACGCGCTTGTTCGAGTCAGCAGGTTCTTCGGCGAGCACCTTGTCGACCAGCAGAACGGCGAGATCCGCGGCCGGGGGGAGATCCTCCTCAGCGATACCGGGCTCGCCGTGGATACCCAGACCTACCCCCATCTTGCCGGGGGGCACATGGAACAGTCGGTCAGATGCGCCGGGCATCGTGCAGCCATCCAGTCCCACACCCATCGTCCGGGTGCGGGCGTTCGCCTTGACTGCGAGGCGCTCGACCTCGTCCAGTGAGAGCCCGGCGTCGGCGGCCGCACCGGCCACCTTGAACACCACAAAGTCCCCAGCGATGCCGCGGCGCTTGTGGGCCTCCGCGACCGGGGCGCTGGCCACATCGTCGGTCACGTACACGTTGCGGGTCTCGATCCCCTCAGCGGTCAGCCTGTCACGGGCCAAATTGAAGTTCATCACGTCACCGGCGTAGTTGCCGGTGCTGAAGATCAAGCCTCCGCCGTTGGCGGCAGCCTTGCCGACATGGTAGGCGTCGTCTGTTGACGGGGAGGTGAAAATGTTCCCAACCACGGCGCCATCGGCGAAGCCCGGCCCGACGATCCCGCAGAAAGCCGGATAATGGCCGGATCCGCCACCGACCACCACGGCCACCTTGCCGGCAGGGGTCTCGGTGGCGCGAACGACGCCACCGGGCACGCCGACGACGTAGCGCTGGTTGGCGTCCAGGAAGCCGACAAGCATGTCTTCCATGAAGGTCTTGGGATCGTCATACAGGTGGGTCATCGTTGTCCTCGATCGCTGAGCTGAGAGCTGGGCCTGGGTTGGGAACAAAGGGCTGTGCCCTGGCTGCGAGCGCAGCCAGGGCACAGCACAGGGTCACTTCGTCTGGACGAAGTTGTTGAACTGGTCGGCGTTCTCCGGGGTGATCAGGATGCAGTCGATGGACTGCTTCTCGGTGGCCGCGCCCGTCTTGCCGGTCTTCAGGTAGGTGTCAGCCTGCTGAACAGCCAGTGTGGTGCCATCAACGATGGGCTGCAGCACGGTGGCGACCATTTCGCCCTTCTTGACGGAATCGACAGCGTCCTGGTTGCCGTCAAACCCGAGGACCTTGATCTGATCGAGCTTGCCAACGGCCCGGATGGCCTCAATGGCGCCGAGGGCCATCTCGTCGTTACCCGAGACCACTCCGACGATGTTGGGATGAGCCGCGAGCATGATTTCCATCTTGGTCTTGCCTTCGACGCGGTCCCAGTTCGCGACCTCGGTCTGGACGAGCACGAGGTCGGGGTACTGGCTCAGAACACCCTTGTAGGCATCGGAGCGCACGCGGGCGTTGTTGTCGGTCGGTTGACCGAACAGCTCGACGTACTCACCCTTGTAGTTGACGGCCTTGACCCACTCCTCAGCGCCCAGAGTGGCACCCTGGGCGTTGTTGGAGACGATCTGGGACTTCGCGATCCCTTGCTCGGTGATCTCGGCGTTGACCAGGAACACCGGAATGCCGGCATCGGTGGCCTTGCGCACAGCACCGATCGATTCATCGGCACCGGCTGGGTCGAGGATGATGGCCTTGACCTTCTTGGAGATGGCACCGTCGACGAACTGGTTCTGCTTGTCAGGATCGTTCAGGTGGGCGTCCACCGTCACGCTGTAGCCAAGTTCCTTGCCGACCTTCTGGGCGGTCTCAGCTGAGGCCTTCCAGTAGGGGTTCGCGATGTCGACAGTGATCATGGCGATCGCTCCCGCAGTTCCGCCCGATGCTGCACCGGACGCCGCGGGTGTGGTTGATCCGCCGCCACAGGCTGACAGGGTCATCGCAAATGCGCCTGCCAGGAGAATGGGACTGAACTTCTTCAGCATGTGAACACCTTTCGCTTCATTGATTTTCTGTGACTTGCTGTGTTGGTGTAATTACCCAGCCGCACTGGTGGCGGCTCGGGCGGGACCTGCGTTCGCCGCCCCAGCGGCGGCTCGCCCTGCTTTGGACGTGGCGACTGCGCGCTTGACCGCCCCCTTGTTCTGACCGCGCTGCTGCACCTGATCGAGAGCGACCGCGAGAATGATCACGGAGCCCTTGATGATCTGCTGCCAGAAGTCGGAGACCCCGACGATGACCAGACCGTCAACCAGGAAGCCGACCAGGAATGCGCCGATCATCGTCCCGCGGATGTGGCCGCGCCCTCCGGAGAGAGCCGCGCCGCCGATGACCACGGCAGCGATGGCGTTCAGTTCGTACGACTCACCAGCTCTGGGAGTTGCCGAAGGCAGATCTGCGGTGAGCAGGACGCCGACGATGCCTGCGCACAGTCCCGAGATCACGTAGATCCACGCGCCGACCTTCTTGGTGGGCACGCCGGACAGCTCGGCCGCCCGCAAGTTGCCACCCATGGCGTACAGCCAGCGGCCGAAGGGCGTCTTGTTGAGCAGGATCGACATCACTATGGCTACGGCCACCATCACCCATACGGGAAGCGGGATGCCCAACGGTGCACTGCCCATCCATTTCACGAAACCGGTGTTGCCGATCTCCGGCACTCCGAAGAGTTCATTGGTGATCGGGATGCCACCTGTCATCAGGAGTGCCGCGCCTCGCGCAACGTACAGCATGCCCAGTGTGGCGATGAACGGTGCCACCCGTAGCTTCGTCACCAGAAGGCCGTTGATCCATCCGATGAGAGCGCCGGTTGCCACAGCGATGATGACGACAACCCACACGGGCGGGTAGGCGGTCATCTCGGTGAACGGCACCTTCCATCCTCTGAGCAGGTAGCCCGCCATCACCCCAGAGAGGCCGACGATGGAGCCGACAGACAGGTCGATTCCTCCGTTGAGCACCACGAGCAGCATGCCGGTCGCAAGGAGCGCGTTCATGGCGACGTGTCTGGTCATGACGATCAGGTTGTCGGGCTGCAGGAAGTTGGAGCTGAGCAACGAGAAGATCGCGATGACAGCGACCAGGCCGATGAGAGCGCGACCCTCGACCAGGAGCGTGTTCCAGTTGAACTTCTTGCCCTCCGGCTTGTTTGCCACTGACGGGGCAGCGGGCTGCGTTGCGGTACCAGTGGCGCTCACTGAACGCCCCCCTTCTCTTGGTCTGCGTGACTGTCAATAACGGCTTCACCGGAAGCGGCCATGACGTCTTCTCGTTTGGCGATGCGGGGATCGAACTCCCGGACAATCCGCCCCTTGTTCATGACGATGATGCGGTGCGAGGCGGTCAAGGCCTCGCCGACCTCGGACGTGACGTAGAGCACGGCCAGGCCAGACTTCGCCTGCTCGAACAGCAGCGCGAAGATCTCGCCCTTTGCCCCGACGTCGATACCGCGGGTCGGCTCGTCAAGGAGGATGACCCTGGGTTGGGTCATGAGCACCTTGCCGATGACAACCTTCTGCTGGTTTCCGCCAGACAGGGAGGTGATCATCGAGTCGGGGGACTGGGTCTTCACCCGGACCTCGCGGATCTTCTCAGCAACCAGTTCCGCTTCGCTTGTCTTGGACAGGAAGAGGTTGTTGGCAACCCTGTTCATGCTGGCCAGCACCAGGTTTCTGCCCACCGTGGTGCTCTGGACGAGTCCATCACGCTGCCGGTTCTCGGGAACCAGTCCGACTCCGAAGGCGATTCGTTCCTGGACCGTCATGTCTTTGATGCTCTGGCCGCCAACCTTGATGTCGCCGGTCTGGATATCGTCGCGGCCAGCGAGCGCCTCCATGAGTTCGGTACGGCCAGCGCCCATCAGCCCGTAGAGACAGACGATCTCGCCGGCTCGGACTTTGATGGAGACCCCGTCGACCACCACCTTGCCGCCGCCTTCGGGGGTGGCCACCGTGACGTTGTCGATGTCGAGGACGACGTCACCGTACTTCCGCTCCTGATCGCGGAAGTCGTACTCGGCCTCCCGACCGACCATCTTGCCGACCACCCACGGAAGATCGATGTCCTTGGCGTCTGCCGTGGCCACCAGTTCGCCGTCCCGGAAGACGACCGCGTAGTCGGCGATCTCGAGTGCTTCCTCCAGGTGATGGGAGATGTAGATGATGGCCACACCATCGTCCTGCAGTTCACGGATCACCTTGAACAGGACTTCGACCTCGGCCGAGCTCAGGGCCGACGTGGGCTCATCCATGATCAGGATGCGTGCCTCCGCCTCAAGAGCACGGGCGATCTCGACGACCTGCTGCTGGCCCAGACGCAGGGTCTCGACCATGGTGCCGGGGTCGAGGGTCTCCTCCAGGCGGGTCATCAGCTGTCTTGGTGATCTCGTCCTCGGTCTTGTAGTCGACAGCCCCGTAGCTCGTCTTAATCTCCCGGCCGATGAAGATGTTGTCCCGGATGCTGAGGTTGGGGCAGAGGTTCAGTTCCTGGTGGATGATGGCGATGCCCTTGCCGAGCGCGTCGGTGGTCGACTTGAGCTCGACCGGTGAACCGTCCAGAATCAGCTGCCCTGAGGTGGGCTGCTCCACCCCGGCCAGGATCTTCATCAGGGTGGACTTTCCAGCACCGTTCTCACCGAAGAGGACGGTGACCTTGCCCCGTCGGACGTCGAAGTTGACGCCCTTGAGGGCTCGGGTCACCCCGTAGGTCTTGACGATGTCCACCGCCCGGATGACCACGTCAGAAGCGGCCCCGGACGTGAGGGGTTCCGCCACCAGCGCAGTCATCCCTGTACCTCCAGTTGGAGCGGCTGAATGACGAAGGTGCCTGGCTGCCCGCCGGTCACCCACGCGCCGTAGACGGTGACGGTCTTGCCCGGGAGTGTGGCCTTGTCCAGCGGGTCGATGATCCTGCGCTGCATGACCAACTTCAACTCGTTCGCCACTGCCTGGTAGGCGGTCTGGTCGATGAAGTCGCCGAAGGTGTATTCACCGGTCACGTCACGTACCGCGGTGCCGTTCAAGGCCGCTGCGATGGGGATCCTGACCACGAACCCCTCGATTTCCGGAGTCGACAACGTGATGAAGTTGGCGTCGACGGACTCCACGGGTGCCGTGATCTTCACGGGAACCGTGTACTTGCCACCGGAATCCACTCCGTACTGCTTGCCGGCCGTATTCATGTTCGAGGCCACGGCGGGCGCAAGTTCGGTGATGTCAACCGCATTGGCCTTCACCTTGTCGGTGATTTCCGAGAAGGCTTCGGCCGCGAAGGTTGCGGCGTTGAACTTCTCGGGGATGAGTGCAGCCTCCTCCTCCGGGGTGAGCCACTTGGTGCTGAAGGCCATGGCGATCAGCAGGACCACCGCTACGCCAAGCGCAACCAGGCGGGGCAACTTGGACGCGGTCCCGGATCGCTTTGGGCCAGCCTTGGTGGCCGGCTTCTCCGCAACATCTGTATTGGGCGACATGCGCCTGTTCCCTTCGTTCGCGTTCGTCACAGGGATGGGAAGGGCCTCACGGAATGAGGGAGACCTTGATGGACTCCTTGCCGGAGGCAACCAGGTCGAGTCCCTTCTGGAAGTCGGCCAACGGCAGTTGGTGGGTGCAGATCTCGTCCATCGGGAGCCGACCCGACTCGATCATCCGGATGGCAGCCGGCCAGCAGTGCGGGCCGAGGTGCGCGCCTCGCACGTCCAGTTCCTTGTCGTCGCTGATGATCGACCAGTCGACCTTCACGTCTTCCTTGAACACCGAGTACTCGATGAACCGGCCGAGCTTGCGCAGCACGGTGAGTCCCTGCAGGACCGCGGACGGATGCCCCGAGCCCTCCAGGTAGACGTCGGCGCCGTAGCCGCCCGTCATTGCCTTGATGATGGCGACAGCGTCCTCGGTGGCGATGTTGATGGCCTTGGTGGCGCCGGTCTTCAGGGCAATGTCGAGCTTCCGTTGGTCCATGTCGAGCGCGATGATCTCGCGCGGGAACTTGGCCGCGGCACCGGCAATCATGCTCAGCCCGATGGGCCCGCAGCCAGCGACGACGACGACGTCGTCGAACAGGATCTGGGCGCGCTCGACGGCGTGCAGTGCGCACGACAGTGGCTCGGCGAAGGCGGCGTGGGCCGGGGGAATGTCGTTGCGGATCTTGTGGACCAGCGAGTCAGTGGTCATGACCATGTACTCCTCCATGCCGCCGTTGTTGCCGCGGGTGAAGCCGTACATCTTGTGGGGCGCGCACATGTGGTAGTTGCCGTTGTCGCAGTACAGGCAGTCCCAGCACGGCACGATCTGCTCGACGACCACGCGGTCGCCCACGTCGACGCCCCAGTGGGCCTTCGCCTCGTCGTCGAGTTGGACGACTGCGCCGGTGATCTCGTGGCCGGGGACGACCATCGACTCTGCCCAGGCGGGGCGTCCGGTGGCCGGGTCACCCCAGAACTTGGCGGCTCCGTGGTAGGCCTTGAGGTCGCTCGCACAGATGCCGACGGCCTCGACCTTGACGAGCAGTTCGCCCGGGCCACGGGTTGGGACCGGGATCTCCTCGAGACGGTAGTCGCCGGGCGCGTACACCATGACAGCCTTCATGGTCTCGGGGATCTGAATGTCTGCGTTCACCGGAATCCTCCTGTGTTGGGCGCACCACTGCGCCCGTCATTGGCTTTGAGGGAAGCATAGGACCGGAGAGTCACCCGCGAGCGGAACGGGGATCTGAAAGTTGGCCAGCTTGGCTGAATCGTTATAGGGGCTGCTCGCCACTTGGGGCGCGTCGTCAAGAGGGACGGGTCGCGAACCACCGCCCGCAGCTGCTCGGCTCACTAGGATGATCCGAAGATGCCTCGTCGCCGAGGCGCCCATCCTCAAGCGAACAGGACAGACATGGGCAACAAGATTGTTGTCGTAGGGTCGGCGAACGCCGATCTGGTGGTGCACGTCGAGCGGCGCCCGGTGGGCGGGGAGACCGTGCACGGCTCGGACCTGCTGGTCACCCCTGGTGGCAAGGGCGCGAACCAGGCTGTCGCCGCCGGCGTGCTGGGCGCTCAGGTGAGTTTCGTCGGGTGTGTGGGACGCGAGGACCATGGTCAGATGCTGCGGGGTTCGCTGACCGCGGCCGGGGTGGATGTGAGCTCGCTGTCGCGGGCCGACGTGGCCACCGGCGTAGCGATCGTCACCATCACCCCCGACGGTGAGAACTCGATCGTCGTCGCACCCGGAGCCAACCGGTTCGTCACGCCGGAGTTGTTGCGAAGTTGCGAGAGCACCTGGGCGGACGCAGCCCTGGTGGTCATGCAACTGGAGGTGCCCATCGAGACGGTGGAGTTCATGGCTGCGGAGTGTCGCCGCCGCAACATCCGATTCCTGTTGAACGCGGCACCCGCAGCTCACCTATCTCCCGAGGTGCTGGCTGCCTGTGATCCTCTGGTGGTCAACGAGAGCGAGGCGCTGTTCCTGTTGGGGGACGGTTCCGAGGATGACCCTGAAGATCTGGGTGAGCGACTGCTCGCCTCGGGACCGGCCAGTGTGGTGGTGACGCTGGGGTCGGCCGGGTCGATCGCGCTGACCGGCGACGAGGTGGTGCGTCAGCCGGCCCTGCGGGTGAGGGCCGTCGACACGACGGGGGCCGGGGACGCGTTCGTCGGCGGACTGGCCACCGTGCTGGCCGCCGGGGGAGACCTCGCCGCAGGACTGGCGTTGGGCACCAGGATCGCGTCCCACGCCGTACAGGGGATGGGCGCCCAGGCGTCCTATCCGCGTCCCGGCGAACTCACCACTCAGGAAGGTCAGCGGGCATGAAACGAGCAGGCGTCCTGAACGCACACCTGGCGATGGCTCTGGCGCAGCTGGGCCACACCGACCCCGTCGTCGTGGGGGACTGCGGACTGCCCAGACCAGCCGGCGTCCCGGTCGTCGACCTGGCCCTGGTGGCCGGTGTCCCCAGCTTCGAGCAGGTCATGCGCGTGCTCGCCGATGAAATGGTCGTCGAGGCGGCAACGGTCGCGACCGAGGCGTCCACCGCCAATCCAGGGGTCATCGACTTGGTGGCTACGCTTTTCGTCCAACCGGGCCAGGTTCGGCACGAGGAGTTCAAGAAGTTGTCCTCGGGCGCCCGGCTGTTCATCAGGACGGGGGAGGCCTCACCGTACGCGAACGTCATCCTGCGGTGTGGGGTGCCGTTCTGAGGGTTCTCGTCCCTCTCGGTGAGTGGGCACGTCAGCCCGCCGAGCAGCCGCCCACGTAGATTTGGCCGCGACTGCGACGAAAGGCTGTGGACGTGGCAACGAGGCTGCTGTTATCAGGCAATGAGGCGATCGCCCTCGGGGCCTATGAGGCGGGTTTGGCGTTGGGGTGCGGGTACCCCGGGACGCCGTCCACCGAG
This sequence comes from uncultured Actinomycetota bacterium, assembly GCA_963780175.1. Taxonomy (GTDB): domain Bacteria; phylum Actinomycetota; class Actinomycetes; order Propionibacteriales; family Propionibacteriaceae; genus Brooklawnia. The sequence goes on from CAWAAT010000001.1 coordinate 176,101, forward strand.
ATCATCGAGTCCCTGGCCGAGAGATCCGACGTCTACACCGAGTGGTCGGTGAACGAGAAGGTCGCCTACGAAGTCGGCCTGGGGGCCGCCCTGGCGGGTGGACGAGCGCTGGTGACGATGAAGCACGTCGGGCTGAACGTTGCCGCTGACCCGCTGTTCACCTCCGCCTACACCGGCGTGAACGCGGGTCTGGTGGTGGTGACGGCTGACGACCCGTCCATGCACTCCTCGCAGAACGAACAGGACAACCGAAACTACGCGGTGGCCGCGAAGCTCCCGATGCTCGAGCCAGCAGACGCCGCCGAGGCGCGCGACTTCACCCGCGCCGCCTTCGATTTGTCGGAGGAGTTCGACACCCCGGTGCTGCTGCGCTCGACCACCAGGCTGTCCCACGCCACCTGCGTGGTGGACGTCGACGAGGACGCGCCCACCCCGAGGCGCCACTCGTTGGGCTTCATCCGGCAACCATCCAAGTACGTGATGGTCCCGGGCAACGCGAAGCGTCGACGCCTCGACATCGCGGCCCGTTGGGAGCGGTTGAGCCAGGCCGTCGAGACGCACCCAGCCAACCGGGTCGAGCCCGGCACCGGTGACATCGGCGTCATCACCTCGGGGGTGCCCTACCAGTACGTCAAGGAGGTGCTGCCCGAGGCAGGCATCCTCAAGCTCGGCATCGTCCACCCGCTGCCGCGACAGATGATCGAGGACTTCGCGAAGCAGTACTCGAGGGTCTACGTGGTCGAGGAACTGGATCCGTTGATCGAGACCCAGGTGGCCGCCTGGGGCATCGAGTGCCACGGCAAGGACGTCTTCCCGAGCATCGGCGAGTTCAGCCCTGCAACGGTGCGGGCCGCATTCGGCCTTCCGCAACCGGCAGCCATCGAGACTCCCGCGTTGCCCGTGCCGCCGCGCTATCCAGCCCTGTGCGTCGGCTGCCCACACGCGCACGTGTACAACGCGCTGCGTGATCGCGGGATGATCGTCTCCGGTGACATCGGCTGCTACAGCCTCGGGGTCATGCCGCCGTACAGCGCGATGGACACCCTGCTCGACATGGGCGCCTCGCTGACCATGGCCCACGGCATGGACGCGGTGCTCAGCGCCGAGCCCGTCAAGGAGGGTGAGCCACCGCGTCCACCGATCGCCGCGGTGATCGGGGACTCGACATTCGCGCACTCGGGGCTGACCGGCCTGCTCAACGCCGTGTGGAACAAGCGGGACTGCCTGTACATCGTGCTCGACAACGGCACCACCGCCATGACCGGCGGCCAGCCCAACCCGCTCAGCGGCGAGCGCATTGGCCACGAGGACTCCATGCACCTCGACTACGGCTACCTTGCCCGGGCCTTCGGCATTCCGGACGAGAACTTCGCGGCGGTCGATGCCAAGAACCGCAAGGCAGTCACGGCGGCTATCGACGAGCTGGCCGGACGCTCCGGCGTTCGACTGCTCGCCGTGATCGGCTTCTGCATCATCGAGATCAAGGACCTCAAGAAGATCGACAAGTTCGTCGGCAAGCGCGACGCACGCCAGTTGGAACTCACTGTGGTGAAGGAGCACTCCCGTGGCTGATGTCACCCTCGTGGGCCAGGCCCCGGACAAGGTGTGGAACGTTCTGCTGGTCGGCGTCGGTGGCCAGGGCGTGGTGCTGGCCAGCGATATCCTGGCCGGTGCGGCCCTGGAAGCCGGCTACGACGTCAAGAAGTCCGAGATCCACGGCATGTCTCAGCGTGGCGGTTCGGTCTTCAGCCACGTGCGGTTCGGGCGGAAGGTGCACTCTCCGACGATCGCGCCGGGCGAGGCCGACGTGCTGGCGTCGCTGGAACGGATGGAGGCGCTGCGCTGGGCCAGCATGGCCCGGCCTGGTGCGGCCGTGTGTTACCTCGGCCACGATATGCACCCGCAGGGTGTCAGGGCCTACGACCCGGGGGTTGACGACGAGATTGCGCGGCTGTTCGCCACGACGGTCCGGTTTGACGAGCACGACCTCAAGGGTCGGGTATCCGACAAGACCAGCAACACCGCAGTGCTGGGCGCCGTCTCCCTGCTGGTGCCGATCGAGCAGGAGGCTTTCCTGACCGCGATGGCCAGCCGTGTGCCGGCCGGGACTTTCGACGAGAACGCGGCGGCCTTCGCGGTGGGACGCGAGATCAGTGCTGCGGTGATTCAGAGGTCCGCCCGACAGGAGCGTGCCGATGTGGAATGACGCGGCCCAGCGCCTGCCCCGCGAACAGCTTCGCGCCGAACAACTCCACAGGCTGCAGACCCAGGTCGAACGCGTCCGCGCCCACGTCCCGTGGTACCGGGAGCGGATGAGCCAGGCCGGGGTCGAGCCGGGTGCCATCCGGTCGCTGAATGATCTCGCTCGGCTGCCCTTCACGGCCAAGGCCCACCTGAGAGAGGGCTTCCCCTTCGGACTGAGTGCGGTGCCCCGCACCGAGCTGGTCGAGGTGCACATGTCCTCGGGCAGCACCGGCAAACCCGTGGTAGACGCCTACACCCGTGGTGATCTGGCCCTGTGGGGTGACCTGATGGGACGCACGCTCGACATGGGTGGGGTTGGTCCCGGCGACATCGTCCAGAACTCGTTCGGATACGGGCTGTTCACCGGCGGCTTCGGCGTGCATTACGGAGCCGAGACGCTGGGGGCCCTCGTCGTGCCGATCTCCTCGGGCAACACCCGTCGCCAACTTGAGACCATGGTGGACTTCGGGACGACCACGCTCACCTGCACGCCGTCTTACGCGCTGTACCTGGCCGAATACGCCCGTGAGCAGGGGATTGATCCTCGGGTACTCGGCTTGCGGCGGGGCTTCTTCGGGGCCGAACCGTGGAGCGAGGCGATGCGCCAACAGATCGAGGACGACTGGGACATCGAGGCCTTCGACATCTATGGACTCACCGAGATCATCGGGCCGGGCGTCGGCGCCGAGTGCTCCGAGCACGACGGCCTGCACGTCTTCGAGGACCACTTCTACCCGGAGGTGGTCGACCCCGACACCGGTGTCGCGGTTCCCGACGGCACCGAGGGTGAACTGGTGTTGACCACGCTGACGCGGGAGGGGACACCTTTGCTGCGCTACCGCACCCGCGACGTCACCTACCTGATCGACGAGCCGTGCCCGTGTGGACGCACGTCTCGCCGGATCCACCGGCTGATGGGCCGCACCGACGACATGCTGATCATCCGCGGGGTCAACATCTTCCCCCAGCAGATCGAGGAGGTTCTGCTGCGGGCCCAGGCGGTCGCGCCGCACTACCGCCTGGTCGTCGACCGCCACGGCAGCATGGACACACTGCTCGTCGAGGTGGAGATGACGATGGAGGCCTTCTCGGACGACGTCGGCGACATCCTGGCCCTCGAACGTCGAATCGAGGCTGACCTGAAGTCGGCGCTGGGCATCATGGTCACGTGCGCGTTGGTGAACCCGAAGAGCGTGGAGCGCGCCGAGACAGGAAAGGTCGTTCGTGTGATCGATCGTCGAGAGGTGAGGACCCATGTCTGATCACGCTTCTGAGGATTGCCCGGTTGACCAGCACGTCCTGGAACTCAGGCAGATCTCGGTGTTCCTGGAGAACCGACCCGGCAACCTGGCCGAGTTGGCCACGATGCTGGCCGGCGCCGGCATCGACCTGCGCGCCCTCACCATCGCGGAGACTGAGCGATTCGGCATCGTGCGTCTGATCGCCGACGACACGGACCGGGCATTGACCGTGCTGAGGGAGGCTGGCTTCGCGTCCCGGGTGACGACGGTGTACGGCATCCAGGTGCCTGACCGGCCGGGCGGGCTGGCCCACGTCCTGGCGTTGTTCGACGCTCAGGTGAGCGTGGAGTACATGTACGCCGACCTCAAGGGCGTCGGGACGTGCTCACTCATGATCATGAAACTGGAGCCGGCCGAGGTGGCGCTGAAGATCCTTGCGGACGCTGGGCTCAGCTGACCAACGCTGACGCAACGCCAGAGGGGGCGGGACCTTCCGGTCCGCGCCCCCTCTGGTTTTCGCTCAAGCAGGGAGCTGTCACTCAGGCCAGCAGTTGCCGTGCCTGGGCCACGATGTTCTCGACGGTGATCCCGTTCATCTCGAGCAGTTCCTCGTAGGTCGCCGACTGCCCGAACTGGTCCTGGACGCCGACCCGGCGGACCTTCGCACCACCCTGCTCGGCCACGATCTCGCTGACCGCGCTGCCGAGTCCGTTGATGATGTTGTGGTCCTCGACGGTGACGATGCGGCCGGTCTTGATGCTTTCGAGCACCTCGGCACGGTCGATCGGCTTGATGGTGTGCATGTCGACGAGCCGAACCGATACGCCGTCGGCCTGCAATAGATCGGCGGCCGCAATCCCGAGTCGCAGCGTGTCGCCGTTGGCGATGATGGCCACGTCGGTGCCCTCTCGCAGCACCTTGGCCTTGCCGATCACGAACTCCTCGTCCTCGTCGTAGATGAACGGCACGGCGTCACGGGTGAAGCGCAGGAACATCGGGCCCACATAGTCGGCTGCCGCGCGCACCAGCTTGCGAGTGGAGTTGTAGTCGGCGGGCATCACGACGGTCATTCCGGGGAAGGTGCGCAGCACGCCCATGTCCTCGATGGCCTGATGGCTGCCGCCGTCGTTGCCGGGGGTGAGTCCGCCATGACTGCAGGCGATCTTCACGTTCAGATTCGGGTAGCAGATCGACTGACGGATCTGCTCGCCCATCCTCAGCGACCCGAAGATGGCGTAGATATGTATCGTGTCAACAGTCTTTCATCGAGACCGAAAGCGTGCAGGGGGGCACGAAAACGGCACAGCATGGCTGATTTCAACGGGGAAGCCAAGATGCGAGCAGCGCGCCCGGTCTGAGGGACTGCCGCTCGAAGAATGCCGCCGTGATCAGTGAGCGGGGGCGGCCCATTCGGCCCAGCGGGCGGAGGCCGCGTCCATGTGCTGACGCATGGCGGTCTTGGCCAGGACGGGGTCGCCCGAGCGCAATCCGTCGATGATCGGCAGGTGGTAGGCACGCTTCATGAGTGATTCGTTGCGTCCCTCAGCGTCGCTCAGGACGACCACCCGGATGAGGTCTTTGAGTTGGCACCACATCGACAGCAGCATGCTGTTGCCACCGAGTTCGCAGAGCTTCTCGTGGAACGCCAGGTCTGCGTCCAGTCGATCGCTCACACTGAAGCCGCCCTCGGGCTCGTCCGGCAAAGCCGCCTCGAGTTCGTCAACGAGTTCCTGGGCGTTGTCAAGGGCCAGGATCCCGACCAGCGCCTCCTTCTCGAGCGCCAGGCGCACCTGAAACAGTTCGGTGACCTCGCGAGCCGTCAACTGGCGGACCCTCAAGCCCGTCCGGTCAGCCTCCTCGACAAGGCCGGCCTCCTGGAGAGGGTCAGCGTGAGCGCTGGCTCCAGGCCCGCCAGGCCCCGGTCGACCACAGCGCCCAGGCCACCAGCACCGGCTGGAAGAACAACCGCACCAGCCGTGAGCTGTCGCTGTCGAGCCCGAACGCGTCGGTGCCCGACACGTACTGGCCTATGTTGCCCGGGAAGATCGCCACGAAGAAGGCGGCCGTCACCCAACCGACCGCTGGAAGCAGGCTCAGTGGGGCCAGTATCAGTGCGGCTCCAAGACCGAGTTCGACGACGCCGGAGGCGACAACGACCAGATCGGGGTCCAATGGGAGCCAAGCCGGCACCTGTGCCTGGAACTCCTGGCGCAGCGTGGTCAGGTGGCCGCTGCCGGTGGCGAGCAGGGCTCCCCCGAGCAGTACGCGTCCCAGCGTCCTGGCCCTCACGAGCGGGCGATGTTCTTTGCCCGGCTGGGATGCCTGGCTGCTCAGGGCGAAGTCCGAGCGACCAGCACGATCAGGCTCGTAGACGGGGCGGGGTGAGGTGGCCATGCCATAACTATTGCGCACAACTAGATTGTGCGCAATAGTTATGGGTGTGCTTCCTGACCTGCGCCTAAACCACCAACTTTGCTTCGCCCTCTACGCTGCCTCGAGAGCCACCACGGGGGCCTACCGCGACGCTCTCACCAAGGCCGGGCTCACCTACCCTCAGTACTTGGTGATGTTGGCGCTGTGGGAGGACGACGGGCTCAGCGTCGGTGAACTCGGCCAGCGGCTGCACCTCGATTCGGGAACGCTCTCACCGTTGCTCAGCAGGCTCGAGACCGCAGGCCTTGTCGCGCGGTCGCGTCCCGACCGGGATGCGCGCCGCGTCGTCGTCCACCTCACCAACGATGGCCAAGTGCTGCGATCCGCGGCTGAGGACATCCAGTGCGCACTCCTGGAAGGGCTCGACATGAATCCCGACGAACTCGTGCTGCTGCGATCCCTCGCCCAGCGCCTGACCAGTTCCATCGAGTCCGGCCGGGCGCCAAGCCCGTCCTGACCCACCCGACAGACCATCCGCATCACACCACCAAGGAGCGCCATGACCACGCTGTACGACTTCACCGCCAACACGCTTGCCGGTAAGCAGACCTCACTGTCCGAGTACCAGGGGAAGGTCGTCCTGGTGGTGAACACCGCTTCCAAGTGCGGGTTCGCCCCCCAGTTCGGTGGTCTGGAGGAGCTATATCAGAAGCACGAGGAAGCCGGTCTGGTCGTGCTCGGCTTCCCCAGTGACCAGTTCGCGAATCAGGAGTACGACGACGCCGACGAAGACCGCCGAGTTCTGCCAACTCAACTACGGCGTCACGTTCCCGATGTTCGCGAAGATCGACGTCAACGGCAAGGCTGCCCACCCGCTGTACGAGTGGCTGCGAGGTCAGGCCGGGGGAGTGCTGGGCGGGTCCATCAAGTGGAACTTCACGAAGTTCCTCGTCGATCGCCAGGGCCAGGTCGTGCGGCGGTACGCGCCGACTGTTGTTCCGTCGGCGATCGAGGACGACATCCGCGAGTTGCTGGCCGCCTAGCCTCTTGGTTGCCCGGCCCCGGGGTAGCCCAGCTGGCGCCACGCCTCGTAGAGGGCGATCGCGGCAGCGCTGGCGAGGTTGAGTGAGCGCATGCCGGGTCTCATCGGGATGCACACGCGCTCGGTGACGCGAGCATCGGCCAGTACCTCGGCGTCCAGTCCGGTGGGCTCCGGGCCGAAGAGCAGGACATCGCCCGGAAGGTACGTGATGTCCGAGTGTGCGACCCGGGCGTGCGCGGTGAAGGCGAACAGCCGCGCAGGCAGCAGAGCGTCGTATGCGGCGGACAGCGAGTCATGCACGAAGGTGGCTGCCTGGTCGCGATAGTCGACCGCTGCCCGGCGCAGCTTGGCGTCGTCCATGTCGAACCCCAGCGGACGCGCGAGGTGCAGTTCGGCACCGGTCACCGCAGCCAGCCGCATGGTCGCCCCCGTGTTGTTCGGGATGCGCGGTGAGTCGAACAGCAGGCGCAGGGGACGGGTCATGGCGGTCATCCTCTCACTGCTCCTGCTCGGGCCAGTCGAGGGCAAACCGGCTCGTGTAGACGCGCGGGGTCTGGTCGAGCGGGTCGGTGAAGCGCAGTCGGCGGGCGACCAGCTGCAGCGGCGTCGAGAAGTCGTCACCGGCGACGTTCAGGACTCTTGGGTACAACGGGTCGCCCACGATGGGCAGCCCCAGCCCAGCCATCTGCACTCGCAACTGGTGGGTCTTGCCGGTGAAGGGCGTCAACCGGTACCGCCCGCAACTGCCCCGGGTCTCGATGAGCTCGACCAGGGTCTCTGCGTTGGGCTCGCCGGCCACGACCTCGGCCTGCAGATTGCCTCTCCGCTTCTCGATGCGGCTACTCAGCCGGCGGGGGAACTCGAGAGTCGGGTCTACTGGGGCCAGCGCTTCGTAGGTCTTGTGCGCACGGCCTGACTGGAAGAGGTCGGCGTAGGCGGCCCTGTGGCGCCGGTCGGTGGTGAGCACCAGCACGCCGGCAGTCAGCCGGTCGAGCCGGTGCGCGGGAGCGAGGTCGGGCACGTCCAGTTGGCTGCGCAGTCTGGCCAGAACAGATTCGCGGACGTGCGTCCCACGCGGTGTGGTGGCCAGGAAGTGCGGCTTGTCGACGACGGCGATGCGTTCGTCCGCGTACATCACCGCCACGGGAAATGGCACGACCGGCTCGGGAGGCAGCGCTCGGTGGAACCACACGAACGTGTTGGGCCGGTAGGGCTCCTCGCCGGTCAAGGTACGGCCGGCCTGGTCGACGAACTCGCCGGCTGCCAGCATCTCCGCGATCGGGGCCATGGCTGCGAGGCGGTCGACGAGGAACTCGCGCAGCGTGGCCCAGCGAGTGTTGGTGTCTGGGAGATTGTCGGGGGTGCGAACCCAGGCCGCGTCCAACCCGTGCCGCTGGGGTAGCGGAGATCGGGGCGGCATCACGCCACCGACTCAAGCCGGGCAGCGATCAGGCTCTTCGTGGACAAGGTCACAGCAAGCAGCGTAGCGAGGCGGCTGGCATCGTCAGCCGTCCTGACAGCCGGCTCGTCTCAGCGGTGACACAAGCCCGCTGCGTTTGCTTGAATCATTTGACTATACATATTATCAACATTCGTGAATGAACGACCAGAGCTCGAGAACCGGTTGGCGCTGCACCTTCACAGAATGGTGGCGGCATCAGGCAGAATCGCCCATCGCTACGCTTCGGCCACCGGACTGAACCCGAGCGACCTAGCGGCTCTGCTCCACGTCTGGGAAGCCTCAACCGAGGCCCGATCGGTGACCGCGTCCCAACTGGCAGGCCACCTCAATGTGACGCCCTCGGCAGTCACCTACCTCGTCGACCGCCTGGTCGATCGCGGCTACGTCGAACGCGTCCCCGATCCGCACGACCGTCGGCAGACCCACGTGCGGCTCTCCACCAATGGAGGCCTCATCAGCCACGGATACCTGAGTCCGCTCGGTGACTGGCTCGGGAACGCATTGGCGGAACGCTCGGACGCGGACGTCGCCCTGTTCGCCGACATGCTGCACGACCTTACCGAGGCCATGACCAGAATCGACCTCGACAACCCGACAGGTACCCCTCGTGTCTGAGACCACCGCCCCGCCCGCCACCGCCACGGCTACCCGTTGGGTGTTGGTGCTCACCCTCTATCTGCTGGGCCTGTTCATGGGCGCCCTCGACACCGGCATCGTCACACCGGCCCGAACCGTCATCCAGTCCGACCTCGGGGTAACCGAGAAGAAGGGCATCTGGATGATAACCGTGTACACCTTGGCCTACGCGGCAGCGATCCCGGTGATGGGCAAGCTCGCCGACCGCATCGGTCGCAAGCCGCTCTATCTCTTCGCGATCGCGCTGTTCGGTGCCGGGTCGCTGCTGTGCGGCCTGTCGCAGGACACGGGCAGTTTCGCGCTGCTCATCGTCGCCCGAGTTATCCAGGCGATTGGCGGTGGAGGCATCGTCCCGATCGCGACCGCCGAAGTGGGAACCTCGGTGCCGCCCGGAAAGCGGGGTATGGCCCTCGGCCTGGTAGGCGGCGTCTACGGCATCGCCAACGTCTTCGGCGCCTCGGCAGGCAGCCTGATCCTCGACATCGCCGGCACTGCGAACTGGCAGTGGATCTTCTACATCAACGTTCCCATCGCGATCGCCATCATCGTCGTCGGCGCGAAGTTCCTGCCCGTCGGCAGGTCGGCGAGCGAACGCCGAGTAGATCTGGCCGGCATCACCGTGCTTGTCCTGCTGATTCTCTCGCTGCTCTACGGGCTGAGGAATCTCGACTTCTTCGACCTGGGCGCGTCCATTCGCGATCTGGACGTCTACCCGTTCCTGCTCGCTGCCATCGTTCTGGCGGTTGTTCTCATTGCGATCGAGTGGCGCGCTGCAGACCCGGTGCTCAACCTGCATTACTTCACTGATCGCACGATCGGTGTGACCCTGCTCATCGCCGCGTTGACTGGCGTGGTGTTGATGTCGATCATCTTCATTCCCCAGTTCGCCGAGAACTCGCTGCGGATGCCCACCGGCTCGGGCGGCTACCTGGTGGTGATTCTCGGGCTGGCATCAGGCGTCGGGGCCCCGCTGAGCGGTCGGCTCACCGACCAGATCGGGCCGCGAGCAGTGCTCGGCCTCGGAGCCCTGATCTCGGTGGCCGCAGCCCTCACGCTGGTCTTCTGGACCGCACCGCATCCCGGCACCGCATCGGTGGTCATCGCCCTCGTGCTGATGGGCCTTGGGCTGGGCTTCCTGATCGGTTCGCCCATCAACTACCTGATGCTGCATTCCGTACCTGATCGCGAGGCGACGTCCGCCCTGGCCACCTTGTCGCTGGTGCGTGCGGTCGGCACCACGCTGGCTCCGGCCATCCTCGTCGGTCTGCTCGCCAATTCGCTGGCCGGGATGCCCGCGACCCTGATGGCGCAGATGCCACGACAGATCAGCATCGGTGCACTGCCACACGCTGCCGAGTTGCAGGCGAAGTTCGACCAGATGAAGACCAACCCGGCGATGGCTGACGAGATGGCGGGTCTGGAGATTCCCGACCTCACCGCCACGACCATTGACATCGACATGGGCGCACCGTCGGGGTCTCTGCCGCCCGATCTGCAACTGTTGCTGCGGAACGCCGACGTGACCACCATTGTCGACCGCTCCGCCCAGGTGGCCCAGTACATGTTCGACCAGCAGAGCCCGGAACGGGTCAGCCAGATCCAGTCCGGGGTGGGCACCGCGATCAGCGCCCTCGGGGAGCAGGGCGCCTTGTTGGACGCCCAGATCACCACCATGAGGCGAACGGGCGCGCCCACGGCTGCTCTGGAGGCGGCTCGCGCCGAGATCCAGACGACCGTCGCCCAGTTGCAGGAGCTCTCGGCGGCGATCCCGGACGCCTTCGCTCAGGCGAAGCTCGACTACGTTGCCCAGCTTCGGGCCAATGGGGCCGCTCTGGAGGCCACCTTCCAGCACGAGCTGAACATGGGCTTCGTGAACCTCTTCTGGTTCTACGGCATTGCCTCGGCGCTGACGCTCGCACTGCTGGTCTTGATCCCGGGACGCGCTCACTTCCGTTCATCGTGGGCCCACGAGACTGAAGAAGCGGCCACTCCGGAACCGTCCGACGCCTGAGCGTGGGACGGTGAGGAGTTGGAGGCACAACGATTGACCGCCTAGGTTGTGGTGGACTGGTTCCGCTCACGGGAGGTCACATGGTCACGCCTGTCTTCACTCGCCGCGCGATGATCGGCGGGTTCGGTGCGCTCACGCTGGCCGGCCTGGCCGGCTGCAGCCGTGGCCCCGCGTCGTCCGGCGCCGCCGCCCAGGTCACCTACCAGTTGTCGTGGACGCACTCCGTGCAGTTCGGCGGCACCTACCTCGCCCTTGACCGGGGCCTGTTCGAGGGACTCGGTCTAGACGTCAGACTGGCCGCGGGCGGGCCGAACGTGGCCGGAGACGCCAACACGGTGAGCGGTGCGGCCCTGATGAACATCTCGGTGGCCGACGGTGTGGCCCGGTCCAACGCAGAGGGGGCCGACCTGGTCGTGATCGGCGCCCAGTATCAGAAGAGCCCGGCCACGATCCTTTCGCTGGCGAAGGCTCCGCTGCAGGAGCCTGAGGACATCGTCGGCAAGAAGATCGGCGTCGCGGGCACCGACACCCCCGGGCTGTCGGCCTTCCTGGCCATCAACGGCCTGGGCAAGGACCAGGTGACGTTCGTGCCCAGCCAGTACGACCCCGCCGTGCTCACGGCCGGTCAGGTGGACGGGCTCTACTGCTTCTACAACGACCTGCCGGTGGCGCTGGCCGTCCGGGGCATCGAGGGTCACTCGATGCTCCTGGCCGACTTCGGCTACAACCCGATGAGCCAGACGTACGCCGTACGGCGGTCCAGCCTGGGAGACGAGCAGCGGCGTGACCAGATAGTCCGGCTGTTCCGCGGCGACGCCCAGGGCTGGCAGCTGTACAAGGACGATCCGCAGGCCGCGGCCGAACTCACGGTCAAGGCCTACCCGGACGCGGGCCTCGACCTTGAGACCCAGCGGAAGCAGGCCGACGTCCAGCTTGACCTCATGTACTCCGCGACGACGGACCGGTTCGGGTTCGGGTGGTTCACCGACGAGCAGATCGAGGAGAACCTCAAGCTGTTCGCTCTGCTGGGCATCAGCGGCGGCACACGCGAGCTGTGGGACCACTCCATCCTCGACGAGGTGTACAAGGACGGACCTACGGCGTGACCGGCACGACGGCGGAGCGGACCGCCCCTGAGGTCGTCTGCACCGCGGTGGGAAAGACCTTTCCCGCAGCGGCCGCTCCACTGGTGGCCCTCGAACCCCTCGACCTGACTCTCGAACCCGGCTCGGTCACCGCGCTCGTGGGACCCTCGGGGTGCGGGAAGTCGACGCTGCTGCGGATCATCGCCGGACTCGAACGGCCCAACCCAGGCGGATCCGTGCGGATCGGCGGCGACGAGCCCCTGTCGGTCCGCCGCCGTGGCGAATTGGCCATCGCGTTTCAGGACGCCTCCCTGCTGCCCTGGCGGACGGCCGCCAGCAACGTCGCCCTGGCTCAAACACTCGCCGGCAAGCCGGTCGACCACGAACGGGTGGCTGAGCTACTCCGGAAGGTCGGGTTGGCGGGATTCGAGAAGTCACGCCCGGCGCAATTGTCCGGAGGGATGCGGCAGCGGGCGGCGATCGCGCGCTGCCTCATCACCGAGCCGCGGCTCCTGCTGCTTGACGAGCCGTTCGGCGCGGTCGACGAGCTCACCCGCAGGCGCCTCAACATCGAACTCCCGCCGCTGTGGTCGGGCACCGTCACCACCACGGTGCTCGTCACCCACTCGATCCAGGAGGCGGTTCTGCTGGCCGACCGGGTGCTGGTGATGTCGCCGCGACCCGGATCGATCATCGCCGACCTACCCGTCGACCTCGAGCGGCCGCGTCACTTGTCTCAATTGCACAGCGCGGTCTTCACCCAACTCGTCGAGCGTATCGGCGCGTTGCTGGGGGTCGGCCAGTACGTTGACGGCCAGCGCTGACATGGTGGGGAGCAAGGTGCCGAACCGCCCCGCCGCGCTGCGCGCCGCCCTTGGGTGGGTGCTGGTGGTCGCCCTGTGGGAACTGGTGGGACGGACTGTGCTGGCGGGCCGCCACCTGATCGGCGTCCCCTCCGGCATCGTGGTCAAGATCGTGGAGAACGCCGAGGTATACGGCCGCGGGCTGTGGTTCACCACCCGCGAGGCGGTGCCCGGCTACCTTCTGGGCACCCTGGCCGCGGTGGCGCTCGCGTTGCTGGTGGTGCTGCTGCCGGGCTTGGAGCGGATGGTCCTTCGGGTTGCGTTGGTCGTCTACTGCCTTCCGCTGGTCGCGCTGGGGCCGCTGCTGCGGCTGGTGTACGGGTTCGGCGACGGTCCCCAGATCACCCTGGCCGCCTTGGCGGTCTACTACCTGAGCCTCGTCCCGTTGCTCGTCGGGCTGCGCGCGGTGCCCAGTTCGTGGCTCGACCTGACCGCCACCTATGGGCGGGGACGCTGGACGACCTTGGTCACCGTCCGGGCGCGGGCGGCGTTGCCGTACTTGATGGCCGGTATGCAGGCCTCGGTACCCGCGGCCTTCCTCGGCGCCCTGGTTGGTGAGTTCACCGGCGCCGAGCGCGGGGTCGGCGTCTTGTCGATCCTGGCGCTCCGGAGTCTCGACACCGACGGTCTGTGGGCGCTCATGCTCCTCAGCACCGCCGCGTCGCTGGTCGGCTACGGGATTGTCTCGGTGGTCGCTCGTCGACTGGCCCCCGACCAACCGACGGTGCTGCTCAGTCCTCCGGGATCCGACCCGCGTCGTCCGGCCTGGTCACGCTGGGTGCGGGGCTACGGAGGCGTGCTGCTTGCGGCCCTGATCGTCGTCGCTGCGTGGATCGGGTTGTTCGCGTTGCTCGGGCTCGACGCCTACTTCGCCAAGCGCCCGTGGGACGTATGGGCCTGGCTTGTTGCGTCCTCTGCAGCGCCGGAGCATCGCAAAGTGTTGGCCACGGCGATGCTCGAGACGGCGGTGGTCGCCATCCCCGGATACTTCGCCGGGCTGTTGCTGGGGGTGGCCCTGGCTGCGGTGTTCTCGCTGTCGTCCCGGGTGCGTCAGGCGTTGACGCCGGTCGCGGTCGCGTTGCGCTGCGTGCCCGTCATCGCGATCGCTCCGCTGCTCGTCGCCGCGCTCGGCCGCGGGCCCTTCGGGACCGCCGTCGTGGTGGCGATCATGACGTTCTTCCCCAGCCTGGTGTCGTGCCTGTACGGGCTCGGGCAGCTGCCCGGGCAGGTGGCCGACGTGTTCGCGACCTACGCCACTCCCGCGACGCGCGTGCTGCTGCTCGGCCGGCTGCCGGCGATGGCGCCGGCCTTTTTCGCCTCCGCCCGGATCGCCGCGCCGACCGCCCTGCTTGCCGCCACCGTCGCGGAGTGGTTGGCCACCGGCACCGGCCTGGGCAACATGATGGCCGTGGATGCCGCGACGAGCCGGTACACCTCCCTGTGGTCCACTGTCGTGGTCGTCACCCTGATCGCTCTGGTGGCGTACGCCCTGGTCGAGTTCGTCGAGCGGCGCGTGTTGGCCGTGCTGGCGCCGGAGCAGACGCGCTGGTGAGATCAGGTCACCGGGGGAGCGCCGACGCGACGATGTGGGCGGTGTTCTGCCAGGTCGGTTGGCGCAACCTCAGGCTCGCCGCCTCGGTTCGCCAACGTTGCCGAAGTTGTGGGTCGGTCAGCCAGGCGCGCAGGGCGTTAGCCAGGGCGTCGGCGTCACCTGGTCGGAACTCGGCACCGACGCCCTGGGCCTCGACGGCGCCGGTGCCGGAACCCACGATCGACGGGATGCCGTGAGCCAGCGCCTCGCTGACCACCATGCCGTAGGGCTCGACACGGGCGGTGTGCACCAGGAGGTCCGTATCGTCCCAGAACGACTCCAGGGGCTTGCCGCACCGTTCCCCCGCCACCTCGACGCGACCGGCCAGGCCGGCCTTTTCGATGCGATTCCTCACCTGTCGGCTCAGGTCCTCGTCCACCCGGTCGGGCCCCACGAGCCGGGCGGTCCATCGAAGACGCTGCAGTGAGATGAGCGCGTCGACGAAGGTGAGCGGGTCCTTGGTGGGTGTCACCCTGGCCAGCCACAGCAGCATGGGGGGATGGCCACCCAGTGACGAGCCGGGGGAGTGTGGGGCCGGTTCGACCCCCGGGACGGCGACGATCGCGTCGTGCCGGCCATACCGCCTGGCCACCTCCCCGGCCGTCCAGGCGCTGTTCGCCACGATGGTGGTCGCGACGGTGATCGCCTCTGCCTCGGTCGCCCACAGCCGCTCGCGCTCGGACGTCGTCAGGCTCTCTTCGTCGGCGGGGAAGTAGTGAATCAGCATGGTGACCCTACCTCCGGCGCCGGTGACAGTGCTGAGCGCCTCGGGGGCCGCCGAGCCGACGATGTTGTCGATCAGCCAGTCCTGCTCGGCAGTCAGCAGCTCGTTGAGCCGCTGGCGGTCGTGCTGCTCCGGAAGCGGCCAGGGCCCGGTGACCTCGTACTCGCGGAGGTTGAGGCCCAGCGCGCGGAGGCCGGTCGCCAGCTCGTCGTCGTACCTGTTGCCACCGCTCGCGAATTCGCTGCGCCAGCGCGCGAAGCCGACCCGTCGCGCCATCATCGCATCCGTCCCCACCTCAGAACCGCTCACCGGCTGACACAGTCGTGCAGCAGACCCGTCATCGCCGACCTGAGCTCGCCTGGACGGGGAGTGCCCCGCAACGGTTCACCCGCGGATAGGACGGGGTTGATCGACCGGTCGCGCGCGAGCACCTGAAGAGTCGCGGCGGCCAACTCGCGGTCCTCGGGCGTCGCCCTCCAGCGGGCGAGCGGGTTCAGCAGCATGCGCTGCGAGATCACCCCCGACACCGCGACCGGGAGCACGGCCGTTCCCGGCACGAGCCGGACGAAGAGTTCGACACCGCGCCCCCAGGTGGCCAGCGAGGCCAGGGCATCTCGGAGCCGCAACACGGGGTCGGGTTCGATCGTCCCGGCGGGGAAGGTAAGTACCGCGCCCCCCGATCGCAGGTGCTCGGTCACTTGGCGGACCAACCCGGTGCGCCCGGCTGCGTCCGTCGTCAGCAACAGCAGCCGGGACGCGAGGTGGGGCACCGGACGCAGGACGGGCCGGTCGAGCGCGATGATCCGCAGGTCGTCGCGGGCAGCGAGCAGCCGCCAGAGGGCCGGGGCGTCGACCGTGCCCGCGTGGTTGGCGGCGACAATCAGCGGGCCGGTGGGGGGCACGCATTCGGTGCCGCGGATCGTCACGGTGCCGGCGTACCGGGGTAGCAGCACATCGGCGGCGGCGGCCAGGCCGCCGCGCGCGATGGCGGCGTCCATGTCCGTCAAGTCCGCGACGAACCGGCTGACCGCCAGGCGGGCCACGCCGGCGAGGACTGGAGCAGCCCGTTCTGCCCCCAGCCCGCGCAGCAGATCGGCGGCCGAGCTGTCGCCAAGGCTGTTGTCGAGCTCGCGACCCCGACGATCCACCTGGCCTACCACGGAGACGACCTTAGACCACAAGGACAGCGTTGGCATCACCGCGGCGGTTTGCCTCGAGATGGCGAACGGGTGCATCGCCCGGTTCGATACCTCCCTATCGGGTGCCGAGGTTGCGGCCCACTACGAGCGCGAGTTCGCCGCCCATGGCTGGCAGCCAGTACCTGCGGGGCCGGACACCGTCGCCACCAAGAACGGCATCTGGGTGCACGTCGAAAGCTACGACACCGCGAAGCTCGATGGTCGCCCCGGGCGGGGGCGCCAACTCGGCGAACGCCGCACGCTCGGCCGGGCTGCACTCGGTGTCTCGCGCCAAGAGATCCCCAACCCGCAGCAGCCCGAATGTATGAAGCGGGGACGCCATTGGCGCGACGGGGGCAGCCGCAGGACGACGCCGGGCGAGCCCCACCACCGCTCCGAGACCCATCGTGGGTATTTATCCAAGTCAACAGGGTGGGCGATACTGGGATCGAACCAGTGACCTCTTCGGTGTGAACGAAGCGCGCTACCGCTGCGCCAATCGCCCCTGCGATGGATTATGTTAGCCGATCTTCCGCGACTGGCGCCAATCAGCGCTGTGGGGGAGGTCGCTCGGACTTGCCCGTGGTGCCGTCCTTGGCGGGATTTTGCCCTCCCGCGAGGCTTCGGCTAAGGTGATCCATGCACCTGAACGAGGCACTACCTCGAGATGGCTTGCGGACGTGGCTCAGTTGGTAGAGCATCACCTTGCCAAGGTGAGGGTCGCGGGTTCGAATCCCGTCGTCCGCTCGGAGAGGGTCTCGCGTACAAGGCCTCGGCTCTCACGCGAAATTGCTCTCGCGTGGTGGGTTGGCCGAGAGGCGAGGCAACGGACTGCAAATCCGTCCACACCGGTTCAAATCCGGTACCCACCTCGCTGGCTCTCCACGGACAATTGCCTTCGGGCATGAACATCGGGCGGTTGGCGCAGCGGTAGCGCGCTTCCTTGACACGGAAGAGGTCACTGGTTCAATCCCAGTATCGCCCACTAGTCAGTTTGCGTTTGACAAGGGAAGACGCTGGTTCAGCGAAAGCTGCTGGACGATTGGCCCAGAGTCCCGTTGGCGTTCGCACTTTTCAACAGTCTCGCCCCTTTGTGCACCTCCCAGCAGTCCTCACCCGCGAGTGCTCACGCGGTGAACTGCGCGCCGGCACCCACGGTCTGCCGGCCGCAGCGGTGGGTGCTGCACGCTGGACGGCATGAGACTCGCGTTGTCGTGGTCTCTCGCGGCCCGTGCTCACCAGGTCGAGGCGGCCAGCCCTGCTTGGGAGGACGCCGTCGCGCTGGGGTCAGAGGAGCGCCACGTCGAGCGCGACGGGACCTCCGGACAACCCCAGGCACGTGTCGTCCCAGTGGACGGTGTATAACAGGCTTCGCAGCCGGACGGCGCGCAGCGATGAGAGCGTCGGTACCAGCGGGTGGCTCTCGTGAGCGCCCCATAGGAGATAGTCCAAGGCGCCGTGTTGTCGGGAGAGGGCCGCGAGGAACCCCCGCGCCACCCGCGCGTCCCACCCGCGTACCCACAGTTGTGTGATCGACGCCTGCCCGGCCACGGCGTTCGGTGCAGGCAGGCGCGGGTACCCGAGCAGCCCGGTGGGCAGGCGGCGCAGCCGCTCGTAGGGCCCGCCGTAACGCGTGACGATGTGCTGCCGGTGAGCCCGCTGGTCCCACAGGCCGGCGCTGGCGACGACATCGCCCGCTCGGTCGCGCAGTCGCCAGACCTGGGGGGTGAGCGCCCGCATCGGCTCCAGGTCGAACCCGGTCGCGACGAGGTCGGACGAGTTCCCGCGCTCCAGCCGGAACCCGCGCGTGGCGGGCGAGAGCGGCGGCGTCCGGAAACACCACGTCGTGTAGGCACCGGCCGCCCGGTACTCGGGCATGCCTCGCCGGCGGCGTCCCAGCAGGCGTTGGGCCACGACGTTGTCGGCCATGATCGTGGTGTAGTAGAGCTCGACGTCGCACGTCTGCTCGCGACAGAAGCCGTACACCTGGGCGAACAGCGGCACCTGCCTCCGGTAGGCGGGCAGCAGCTTCAAGCCGGTCAGGTAGCCGACGGTGCGCGGAGTCCCACCCACGGGGGCACGCCGCACGACGCACGCACCGCCGCCGATGACCGCGCCCGTCAAGTTGTCGGTGACGACCGGGAACACCACCCGGTCGCCCTCGGTGCGCAGGGACGCGAGCGGGTTCGGCCGCCGCGTGGTCAGCACCGCCAGATCCCCCTCACTGGCGTCGCACTCGTAGAGGTGCAGCAGCGCCGTCGCGTCGGCGTCCGTGGCGAGCCGGACGCCCCACCGACCGTCCTCGGTCACTTCGGCCACTCGTCGAGGTTGGCCGCCAGCGGGACGTTCATCTTCTCGTCCACCTCCTCGCCGAGCCGGGTGTTCATCGCCCAGAACAGGGGCCACATGGCAGGCGACGAGCGCCGCATCGACGCCACGCCTCGCCGCAGCAGGTTGTGCGGGGCGGCGAACCGCTTGCGGGCATCGCGGCAGCGGACAGCCACCTCATCGGCGCCCATCCGGGCGGGGCGGAAGGCGAGCTGCCCGTAGTGGTAGTCCTCGGCCAGCCACCAGCGGTCGTGCAGCAGGCGCCCCGCGCGCTGCAGCCGGTCATACAGCGGCGTCCCGGGGAAGGGCAGCAGGTGGTTGAAGGCGGCGGTGAAGAAGCGGGATTCCTCGGCGAACTCCAGGGTCCGCTCGAAGGTCTCGCGAGGTGTCGCCGTCGTAGCCGAACACGAAGGTGGCGTAGATGCCGATGCCCGGCGTCGTGGATGCGGCGCACCAGCGTCGCCGCGCTCACCCAGTGCGCTGCATTCCAGCGGCTTGCGCATCTGCCGCAGCGAGGCCGGCTCGACCGACTCGAAACCGATCAGGATCAGCTCGCAACCCGAACGCTTCAGCTTGGCGAGCAGGTCGGGGTGCCGGGCGATCGTCGAGGGTGCCCTGCACCGGCCCACGTCGTCCGCAGCGGCGTGATGCGCTCGGCACAGCTCCGCGCAGGTGCGCCCGGTCGGCCATCAGGTTGTCGTCGACGAGGAAGTGGTAGCGGTGCGGCGACGCCTCGAGGTCGGCGACCACGTCGGCGCCACGGGACGCGGGTGGTAGCGGGCCCGTAGTAGCCCGTGATGGCGCAGAACTCGCAGCACGTGCTGGCAGCCACGTCCGGTCTCGACCAGCCCCACCGGCAGATAGCTTCTTGCCCGCGAAGATCGCTCTTGTCGGGGGCGGGCGGCGCCGCGCATCGGGCGCCCCGGCGTAGCGCGGCCGGAGGCGTCCGGCCGCGGCATCGTCCAGCAGCCCGGCCCAGACGTGCTCGGCGTTGCCGACGACGACGGCGTCCGCGTGCTGGGCGGCCTCGTCCGGGGCGAGCGTCGCGTGATAGCCACCCATCACCACCCGGACGCCGCGGGCTCGGAACCTCGCAGCGATGTCGTACGCGCGACGGGCGGTGTAGGTCTCGACCGGGAGTGGCGACCAGGTCGGTGTCAGTGTCGTAGTCGACGAGCTCGATACGGTCGTCGAACAGCTCGGTGGCGACCGACGGCGGGGTGAGTGTCTGCAGCGCGGCGATCGTCAGCGGTTCCATCTTCCAGGTGCCGATGTAGCGCTGGCCTGGCTTCTTGCCGATCGCCGGGACGACGAACGTGACCTTCACGAGCGCACTCCGGCGGGCCGGTCGATGCGCGGGATGTCGGAGTTGTCGATCATCCGTTCCCGCGGGAACTGGCGGAACTTCTTCGCATATCCGCGGTAGCCGAACAGGTTCGTCATCAGCGAAGGCAACAGCGCCCGGTCGAAGGGGGACAGCCGCTTCGCTATCGCGGGCAGCGTGTAGGTCTGGTCCCACGCCCACGTGATGCCCTCGTAGAGCTGCTCCTCGGTCATCTTCGCCGGCTGGAACACGACGTGCTCGACGTCGTACAAGGCCCAGTCGCGCTCGAAGATCCGGCTCTGCGCCTCGAGTTGCCGGTAGAAGGCGGTGTTCGGGAACGGTGTCAGGATCGAGTACCGCGGCAGGTCGATCTTGGTCTCGGCGACCAGCTCGACGGTGCGTTCGAACACGGTGGCGTCCTCGTCGTCGCCGCCGAACGCGAAGCAGCCCTGCACGACGATGCCCGCGTCGTGCAGCTTGCGCATCAGCGCCGGGTAGCCGCCCACCTTGTTCACCCGCTTGTGGAAGAACTTCTGCGACTCGGCGTTGATCGATTCGAACCCGATGAGCAGCCCCGCGCACCCGGACTTCTCGAACAGGCCGATCAGCTCGTCGTCCTGGCCGATCGCCGAGGTGACCAGCCCGAACCACCTCTTGTTCAGGGTGGCGAGGGCGTTGAAGAACTCGGTGGTCCACTCGCGGCCGGTCAGGAGGTTGATGTCGGGGATCACGACGTGGCGGCCGGGCAGCGCCTCGATCTCGGCGATGGCCTCGGCGACCGGGCGTCGGTGCACCGTGCTCCCGAACGCCGCGGGTAGGCGCAGAACGTGCAGCCCAGCGCGCAGCCGCGCACGACCTCGACGGTGTTCGTGGTGATGTAGCGGCGCTTGTCGAGCAGGTCGCGCCGCGGCCAGGGCTTGCCGACGATCGTGTAGTCGGGGTTCTGCCGTAGCGGGGCTGAAGATCGCCTACGGCGTAGTCGCGCAGCAGACGCGGGAAGGTCTGCTCGGAGAAGCCGGTGACAACGGCGTCCGCGTGCGGTGGCGGCCTCGTCGGGCAGCATCGTCGGGTGGACGCCGCCCAGCACGACCGTGCTGTCCCAGCGCCCGGAAGTAGTCCGCGAACGCGTAGGCGCGTGACGCCGTCCCGGTGATCGCCGTGATGCACACCAGGTCGGCGTCGAGGTCGAGGGGGATGGGCGCCTGCGGTCTCGTCGTGGATGCTCACCTCAGCGCCGAGGTCGTGCGGGACGAGGGCGGCCAGGGTGGTGAGGGTGAGCGGGGCGTAGTGGATGCCCAACCCGAAGCTGCCGTGGTGGCGGTGCATCGCGCCGGCTGGGGCGAGGAATGCGATCTTCATGGTGCCTCCCGTCGTCGGTAGGTGGATCGAGCCTACGCTCCGGTCGTTCGCCAGGCGGGTGGGTCGAACCAGAGCCCACGCACCTCCAGGGCGGGCACCTTGACGTCTCCCAACCGCTGGCCGCGCAGCACGCACGCCTCGAGGTAGTGGACCGCCGCGTCCGGCCCGGCGACCAGAGGCTGCACGGGGTCAAGCTGGCCCAGCCGACGCGCGTAGGCGTAGTGGAAGTTGGCGCACAGCGCGGCCTCGACCCGTTCGGCGAGCCCGGGGGCGGGCGAGTCTGTCACGAGGACGTAGCCCCGCGACCCGTGGGGGGCCAGCACCGTGAACCCGGACGCCCCGGCCGCGGTGAGAGCGGTGGCTACGAAGGCCTCGGACAGCTTCTCGCCCACCAGGTCGCTGACCCGGTCGGCGCGGCCGAGGAACCGAAGCACCGGCAACGCCCCGAGATGCCCGGTGACTTCGACGAGGTCGCCCAGCCGATAGCGGTACAGGCCCCCGGACGTGGTGACGACGACGACGTAGCGTCCGCCCACCTCGACCTTGTGCGCCGGCATCGGGTCGCCCCCCTCGGGCACGAACTCGAAGATAGTGGGAACGCGCGCTGAGCACCGCCCCGCCCGCACGCTCGATCGGCACCGACACACAGCACTCCGTGGCCAGCAGACCCTTCGGCTGCAGGCGGGCCTGCGGCAGCCGCTGCGCCAACTCGGACGCCGCCGACGCTGCCTGCGCGTCGGCCCAGCACGACACCACCGCAAGCCGCGGCCAGACGCGCGCCCAGTCACCCGAGCGGACCGCAGGCGCGACGGCCTGCCGGTGCTCGGCCAGGAGCGGCACAAGGTCGGCGGCGTGCTCGGCGGCCCAGTCCAGCAGGAGGGTCAGGAAGGTGGGGTTCCACACCGATACCAGCGTCAGATCGTCGGCGGCGAGCAGGGCCGTCAGGGTGCGGGCGCGGAACTCGTCCATCGTCGCGGCGCCGGCCACGTCGCCGGGGACGGCGAACACCGCCCCCATCAACCGCCGGGCGAGCGGGCCGAGGTAGTCGGCGTCCTCCTCGAACCCGATCGGGACGGCAGTGTCACCGGGCGGCCGCGACGTGACCGGCGTGACCGACCAGTAGGCCCGGCCCGCCAGCAGGGCCGGGAACGAGCGGTACAGGTCGTGCAGCCAGGGCCGGAGGCCTCGCGCGAAGTCGGCCCGCAGCCCGGCGGTGTAGGGCACCAGCTTGGTCGCTGCGGTCGACCCGGAGGACGGCTCCAGCAGCACGACCCGCTCGGTTGTCAGGACCCCCCGCTCGCCGCCGCGGACGCGCGCGACGGCGTCCGCGTAGTCGTCCCAGGTGGAGACCGGCACCGCCCGCGCGAACTCCTCGGGACCGCGCAGAAGACTGAAGCCGTGCTCCCGGCCGAACTCGCTGTCGGCGTTGCGCGCGACGATGCGCTGCAGCACGCGGGCCTGGGTGCGCCGTAGGTCGCCGGCGTTGCCGGACGCCAGGGCCAGCAGCCGCGCGTGGTCGGGGGCGTACGCGGCCGCCATTGCGGCGTTCGCGGCCGCTGTCGTCAGGCGCACGTCCGGCCCAGCAGGAAGGGTCGCAGGTGTGGCTTGAGATTACCCGGCGCCAGGTCGCAGAGGCAGACCAGGTCATGGCCCAGCGCGTGGCCCGGGTTGGCTCTCGACGAAGAACGCCACGTCGGGGTTGCGCAGGTCGCGCTCGCCCACGCCTGCCACTCCGGGACGCAGCCGGTCCTTCTGGTGCCGGTACGCCAGGACGCCGCGGGCGGGGTCGTAGTCGTCCGGGAACAGAGCCGTGGCGTAGGCGTCCATGATCGCCTTCGCGGCGACGGGCGTGGGGGAGCGCCGGTCGGGCCAGAAGGTGGTGAAGAAGGTGGTCAGGAATCCGGTACGTACGATGCCCCTTGCTGACCAGGAACCACCAGAAGGGCTCGTCGCGTTCGACGATGTAGTGGCGGGAGAATGCCTGGAGACAGCGCCGGGCTGCCCCAGTGGGCAGGGTTGATCACCGTGTCGCCCGAGAACACCCCTTGCGCCGTGGAGTCTGCGACGCGGACGCTCATCGTGCGCTGCGTGCTGAACCCGGCCAGGGTGCCGTCCGGGGCCCGCAGGACGATGACGGTGTCCTTGGTGGCGAGGTCAGCCTCGAAGACGGCCCTCGCCATGCCCTCGTACACCAGGTCCATGAGCGCGAACATGGCGTCGCGGTCGCTTCCGGTAAGGGCGTCGGACGCCACGACGTAGGCGTGCAGGTCGGTCACGGTGAGACCTCGTTCCGGTGGCCCAGTGCCATGTCCTGCTTTTTGTACACCTCGGTGCGGAACAACGGGTTGTAGGCCAGATAGTGGAGGGCCGCCAGGGGCGTCCGCAGGTTGGTCCGCGGCTCGAGCAGGCGCCACGCGATGGAGCGCGCCGAGTTCGTGCGCGCACGGCATTCGAACGAGGCCGCGGTCAGTTCGTCGGGCGTCATCCGGGCCGGGACGAAGGCGGCGTGGTTGAAGCGGTAGTCGGGGTGCAGCCACCAGCGTCCGTCGTACAGCAGCCGCCCCTCCTCGGCCAAGCGGCGTGCAGCGGCGTGCCGGGGTACGGCATGAGGATGTTGAAAGCCGCAAAGGTGAACTTGTTGGCGATCGCGAAGTCGGCCGTCGCCCGGATCGACTCCAGGGTGTCGGAGTCGTGGCCGAGCGTGAACGCCGCCCAGGTCTGCAGTCCGTACCCGCGCAGCTTCTCGACGGTCGAGGCGTACTCGTCGGACGCCTGCGCCCGGTTCAGGGGCTTGCGCATGCTGCGCAGGCTGTCGAGCGACAGCGACTCGAATCCGATCACGTGCCCCTGGCAGCCGGATCGCACCATGAGCTCCATCAGCTCGCGGTCGGCCAGCATGTCGAGGGATGCCTGCGACACCCAGCGCACCCGCAGCGGGATCAAAGCCGCGAACAGCTCCTTGGCGGCGTCGTGGTCGGCGGTGATGTTGTCGTCCACAAAGAACACGTAGCGACGCCGCTGGGCGCGGATCTCCTCCGCCGACCTCGTCGACCGGCCGATGCCGGTGCGAAGCGTGGAAGAACACACTCGAGGCGCAGTAGCTGCACCGGTAGGGGCACCCACGCGAGAACTGGGTCAGGGTGATGGGCAGGTAACCCTTGCCGGCGAAAAGGTCTCGCCGGGGACGCACACCCGACTGTGGCACCCCGGTCGTGCCCCCGTGGTATCGGGGCAACAGCCCTCCGGTGGCCGCATCGGCGACGATTTGCCCCCACACCGACTCCGCGTCGCCGGTGACGACGCTGTCCGCGTGACCAGCGACCTCGTCCGGGACCAGCGTCGGGTGCATCCCGCCCATCACGACCCTGACGCCGCGGCTCCGGTACTCCGCAGCGATCTCGTAGGCCCGCTTGGCGGTGAAGGTCTCGACGGTGATTGCTACGAGGTCGGTGTGGGCGTCGTACGGGATGTCCTCCATCCGATCGTCGTGGAGCACCACCTCGACCCCGGGCGGGGTCATGCCAGCCAGGACGCCGAGCTGCAGAGGTTCCATCCGCCCGGAGTCGACGTAGCGGACGAATCCCCGCCGCCCGACCATGCGGCCCAGGTTGGGCTTGATCAGGGTGATTCTCATGCGGACGCCCCCAGCTGGCGACCCTGCTTGGCCTTGATCTCGCGCCGCGACACCAGGTTGGCCGCCAGGAACAGCGCCGCGTTGCCCGGCGAATGGGCGTTGGCAGCCGGGTGGGCGAACCGCCGGGCGATGCAGCCGGCGGTGTTGAACGCGAACCGCGCCTCGCGGCAGCCCTCGGTCAGGTCGTTCGGTGACATCCCGCCCGGCACGAGCATGGCGTCGCCGTACCGGTAGCCGGGGTCGACCCACCACCGGTCGTGGCGCAGGCGGCCGTCGGCGGCGAGACGGTCGTACAGGCGCGTGCCCGGCATTGGCATCAGCGGGTTGAAGTTGGCGATGGCGAAGTGGTGCCGGGTGGCGAAGTCGAGGGCGTCGCGCGCGGTGGCGGGGGTGTCGGCGTCGTAGCCGATCACGAAGGTGCCGTAGATCATGAGGTGGGCGGCGTAGAACGCCTGAATCACCCGCTCGTAGTCGGCGTGGAGGTTCGCGCCCTTGCCGATCGCCTTGAGGGTGTCGGTCGAGGTCGACTCGAAGCCCACGATGACCACCCGGCAGCCGGCCCGGCGCAGCAGGCGGCAGGAGCGCGGGGTCGCGGGCGACGTCCATGGAGATCTGGCAGGCGAAGTGGCGCCTCAGTGGGACGAGTGCCTCGAGCAGTTCCCGGGCGGCCGCCGGGTCTGCGAACAGGTTGTCGTCGACGAAGAAGAGGAACCGTTCGCCTTGCCCGGCGATCTCCGCGACGACGTCGGCGACCGGCCGCGTCCGCACCCGGGAGCCGTGGAACGCGTGGATGGAGCAGAAGTCACACGCAAATCGGCAACCGCGGCCGAACTGCACCAACCCGAGCGGTGCGTACCGCTTGCCGGCGAACGCCGACCGGTCGAACCGGAGGCCGTCCAGCCCGACCGAGCAGGTTGAGTCGTAGCGTGGCGCCAGGCGTCCAGCGGCGAGGTCGGCCAGGAGCCGCGGCCAGGTGTCCTCGGCCTCTCCCACCACTACCGCGTCCGCGTGCCGCGCGGCCTCGTCCGGGCACATGCTGGGGTGGAAGCCGCCCATGACCACCGGGATGCCTCGCCCCCGCCAGCCGTCGGCGAGCTCGTAGGCCCGGCGAGCCGCGAACGTCTCCACTGTGAGGCCGACCGCGTCGACGTCCGCCAGGTCGGGCAGGTCCTCGACCAGCTCGTCGTGGAAGCTGAGCCGCACCTGGGGTGGCGTCAGCGTGGCGAGGAGCGCGAAAATCAGGGGCTGCATGGCATCCCCGGCGCGCGCGCCCGACATGCTCGGCCGGACCAGAGCGATCCTCATCCCACAAGCCTAGGGCGCCTCACAGGCTCCTCACCTGAACCGGCTGTGACCCGCACTCCGAGGCGTCGGGAAGTGGTCTCGTGTCTGGCGGATGACAACAAGAACGGTCAGGGCGGGCCTTCGTCGTTGCGCCGGCTTTCGTGCAACAACAGGGCCCGCCCTGACCGATCAGAGGTTCACTGCTTGAAAACGTCCAACTTGTTGAAGCGGTCGGCCAGCAGGTAATAGAACGTGAGGCGGCTCTTGCGAGTAGCGCCCTTCATCTTCGCCCCGATGGCCTCGATGGCTGCGTCCAGCTCGTCGTCTGGATGAGTGAGTCCCAGCTTCTTCTTCAGGAAGTTCTCCCGTACGGTCTTCCTCTCCTGTTCGTCGCTGAAGGCGACCACAGCGGTGTCCTGCCTGGAAAGGACGAGCCGGTAGGTCTTCTCCATGCTTGCCACCACGTCGGCGTCGACCTTGTCGGCGTATTTCTTGATGTCAGCCAGGTAGTCCATTGCAGTTCCTTCTTCCTTGAGTGGGACACAGCCATCATCGCGTCTGGACGCGCTTCCGGTTGGCTGTTGAGGACAACCGCCGTGTTGGGCATCGCAACCGGGCCTTGAGCACTCAGGGACGCGAGTAGCCTTTCGACCATGACGACAGGGGAACGGTGACGTGGCAGGACTTGCCCGGCGTCCCCTCCCTGACCCCACCTCCAGCGGTCAGGAGTCCGTCTGGGACTACCCGAGACCACCGGCGCTGCGCAGGTGCACGCTTCCCATCACGGTGATCCTCGGAGGTCAGGTGATCTGCGAGACGAAAGAGTCCTGGCAGGTGCTCGAGACCAGCCACCCGCCGACCTACTACCTTCCCCGGGACAGCTTCGTGGCGGGCTCGTTGTGGCCCACGTCAGGAGCCTCCTTCTGCGAGTGGAAGGGGGCGGCGCGCTACCTCGACATCTCGGGGGGTGGACGCACCGCGTCCGGCGCCGGCTGGTACTACCCGAAGCCCCCGCCACGGTTCGCCGAGTTGGCGGGCCATGTGGCACTGTACGCAGCGGCCATGGACGAGTGCCGGGTGGCCGGTGAGCGGGTCACGCCGCAACCCGGCGGGTTCTACGGGGGCTGGATCACGTCCCGGGTCACCGGGCCCTTCAAGGGGATTCCCGGTAGCACCGGCTGGTGAACCGTCGGGCGTCACCATCGTGACGATCACACCGATCAGCGGAACCCAAACACCAGGGGGAACACCAGGACAACCAGGCCCGCCCATCCCCCGATGATCGGAAGGTAGCGGCACTGCCAGCGCTGTACGGCTGAGAACGGACGCCTGCCGCGCACGAACCCGGCCATCAGCCACGCCGCACCGGCCAGGTTGCCGGCCAGCACCAGGTTCTCTCCCAGGGCAGCGAGTTTGTTCGGACTGGCGCCGAACTCGCCGATGCGTCCGGCCATCGCGACCAGAACCACCACGTCGATGGCGAGTGCGGCGACCACCAACAGCAGTTGCAGCCGGTCGAACCAACCTGAGGGAGCGTCGGGTGGCCGGGCCGACACCGAGAACAGGTGCAGCCCGAGGACCACGGCCAGCACGAGGTCCACCACGATGAGCAGGTTGCGGTCAAGGTCGCCGAGTTGGCCCGACGTCAGAAGCACTCCCAGGAACACCAGCAAGAGCAGGCTGAACAGCGGGGTGAACACCAACGACAGCACCGGGGCCATGTTCTCCGCGACGTGCTGCCTGGTCACCACGAGCCAGATCGCCACCACCGCAGCACCGCCTACCCCGAGTGGCAGCACCCACTCCTGCACCAGCGACTCCGAGGAGAGGCCCACCAGTTCGAAGACACCGACGGTCAACCCCATGAAGACGCCGCCGCCCAGCGCGATCAACACGTAGTAGATGAACAGTTCGCCCAGGAAACGCACATAGTCGAGCCAGCGGTCCGCGAGGCGCCAGTCGCGTCCCAGGTAGGCGCTGCCCAGCAGCACGGCCAGCGCGATCGGGACGTGCAGCAGACCGAGCACCTGGGTGTCGCTTGGGGACGTGAACGGATAGAGCCACTGGGAAAGACCGAACGCGACGAGCACCACGGTGATGCCTGCGACCACGCCTGGAACAATCGGGCGCCTCAGCCAGGACAGGTAGAAGGCCAGCACCGCTGCCAGGGCGAGCAACGCCACCACCAGATACCCGAACGGCGTCGACGAAGATTCGTTCTGAAGGGCCAGCCCGAAGGGGATCTTCACGCCCAGCCCGGCAATCACGGCGAACCCGAGCATCGCCACCCATCCGGCCCGCGTCAAGCCCGGCTCGGCGGTCGGTTCGGCTGACTCGGGGGCATGGGTGCCCAGCCGGTGGGCGGCCACCAGGAACGCCTCGTCCGGGCTCAACCCCAGAGCGGTCAGGCTCTCCATTTCGGTTCGCAACCGGGGGTCCTGTTCGACGGACTCGTCCTTGATCATCTTCACCTGTCAATCCTGCGCCCCAGACCCAAGTGACAGGGTCTTCACCACGCGAACCTTCGGTAGAACGCCGCCTTGGTGATTTCCGCGACGATCAGGTACACCCCGGTCAGTCCCACCAGGGCAGTCGTCACCCACGCCGGCAGCGGGGTGAATCCCAGTGCGGCCGCGAAGGGCAGGTAGGGCAGGGCGATCGCCGCAGCCGCCACCACCAGGGTCGAGATCCACAGCAGCGTTCCGGGTCGACTTCGAAAGAACGGCTTGCGGGTACGCACCACCAGGGCAACCGCCAATTCGGTGAGCAGCGACTCGATGAACCAACCTGTCTGGAACTGGGCCTCGTCGGCCTTGACGACGAGCAGCAGCAGCGCGAAGGTGGCGAAGTCAAACAGCGAACTGACCAGCCCGAAGACCACCATGAAGCTACGGATCATCCGGATGTCCCAGCGGTGCGGGCGGGTGACCATCTCGGCGTCCACGTTGTCGCGGGCGATTCCGAGGGCGGGGATGTCGGAGGCGAAGTTGTTCAACAGGATCTGCTTGGCCAGCAGCGGCAGGAAGGGCAGGAAGAGCGACGCGCCGGCCATGCTCACCATGTTCCCGAAGTTCG
This sequence comes from uncultured Actinomycetota bacterium, assembly GCA_963780175.1. Classification (GTDB taxonomy): domain Bacteria; phylum Actinomycetota; class Actinomycetes; order Propionibacteriales; family Propionibacteriaceae; genus Brooklawnia. The sequence continues at coordinate 205,555 of CAWAAT010000001.1, forward strand.
CGCTCGTGGTGGTGAAGATGTACTTCAGGGTGTTCGCGAAGGTGATGCGTCCTTCCTCGATCCCGGCCCGTAGTACGCCGAGGTCATGTTGCAGCAGGACGATGTCGGCGGCCTGTTTGGCGACGTCGACCGCCTGGTCGACGGAGATGCCCACGTCAGCTGCGTGCAGGGCGGGTGCGTCGTTGATGCCGTCACCCAGGTAGCCGACGACATGGCCGGTGCGCTGCAAGGCCCGGATGATCTGTTCCTTCTGGTTCGGATCGACCTCGGCGAAGATGGTCGTCCGTTCGGCCACGTGCCAGAACGCCTCACCGGGCATCGCGGCCATCTCGCAGGCAGGCAGGATCCGGTCGGATGGCAGCCCCAGCGTCTCGGCCAGGTGCCGGGCCACCAGCCGGTTGTCGCCGGTGATGATCTTCACGTCCACGCCGAGGCTTGCCAGGGAGTCCAGAGTCTGTTTGACCCCCGGCTTCGGCGGGTCGAAGAAGAGCAGGAAACCGACGAACTCCATACCGGCCTCGTCGATGACCGTGTAGTGCTCCTGACGAGGCACCTGGCGCACAGCCACCCCCAGAACGCGGAAACCTTGCTCACTCCAGCCCGCGAAACGCCCGCCCACGCCCGCCCGCCGGTGCGCGTCCAGAGGCTGCGCAAGGCCGTCCACGCGTACGGATTGACACACCGCGAGCACGTTGTCCAACGCCCCTTTGGTAATGAGCATCGGGGCGAGGTCGGTGCCCGGATCGGAGTCGATGACCACCGTCAGGCGTTTGCGGGTGAAGTCGTAGGGAATCTCCTCGAGCTTGTCCATGCCCGTGATGTCGGGACGCGATTGGGCAAGGATTGCCTCGTCCAGCGGGTTGGCCAGCCCCGTCTGGAAGGCCGCGTTGAGGTAGGCCCACCGCAACACGTCGCCGCTGGGCTGTCCCTCGACATCGAGTGCACCATCAAGGCTCACCACGCCGAGTGTCAAAGTGCCGGTCTTGTCGGTGCACAGCGTGTCCATGCTGCCCAGATTCTCGATGGCATTCAGCCTTCGAACGATGACGTCGCGTTTGGCCATGTTCTGGGCGCCCCTGGCCAGGTTGACGTTGATGATCGCCGGGAGCAGTTCGGGTGCGATGCCAACCGCGAGCGCGATCGCGAACAACAGCGAGTCGATTGGCGGCTTGTTCAGCACGACGTTGACCGAGAACACGCCCACCACCAGGACCGTCATGATCCACGTGAGCATCTGTCCGAAGCGCCGGATACCGCGCTCGAACTCGGTCTCGGGGGGACGCCGACTGAGCCTGTCTGCGATCTGCCCGTAGGCGGTCCCGGCCCCAGTGGTGACGACCAGGGCGCGCGCGGTGCCGCTGCGGGCACTGGTGCCCATGTACACGACGTTCGACCGCTGGGCCAGTCCGGCCGCCGCATCGACGCTGAGGCTGGTCTTCTCCACAGGGAAGGTCTCGCCGGTGAGCACCGCCTGGTTCACGAAGAAGTCCCTCGCCTCGAGCACGACGGCGTCCGCCGGGATGAGACTCCCGGCAGACAACAGCACGACGTCGCCGGGCACCACCTCGGCCACGGGCACCGACGTGGCTGTCGCATCCCTCAGAACGTCGGCGCGCAGCGTCATCTGGGCGGTGAGCCGTTCGACGGCATGGCTGGCCGAGTACTCCTGCGTGAAGCCCAGGACGGCGCTGGCCAGCACGATGGCCAGGACGATCCCGGTGTCTGCCCACTGGGCCGCGATGGCGGAGATGACGGCGGCGAAAACCAGGATCAGTACCAGCGGGCTGCGGAACTGGCCGAGCAGGATCTGCAGGGCCGAGTCCTGCCTCCTGGCCCCCAGCACGTTGGGCCCGACCTGTTGCAGCCGCTCCCGGGCGTCCACGGGCGTCAGCCCCTCAGACGTGCTGCCCAGGGCGACGAGCAGGTCGTCGGCCTCCACACTCCAGGGGGCCTCGACGTCCCTCTTGAAACCGCTCATCGGTGCACCTGGATTCGTGGCGCTGCGGGTGATGACCACCCAATTCAACCACCAGCTCCTTGACGAGGGCAGGATCGAGATGCTGGCGACTGTTGGACGCCTTGGGCGGCACCGTCGTTCAGGTGGCCGTGACCCGCCTCGAGCAGGGCACCTTCTTCGCCGAGATCTCCCTGGATACCCCGACCGGACGCCAGGTGCTCGACGCCCGGCCCTCCGACTCGATCGCCCTGGCCATGCGGACACACGCCCCGATCTACGTCGCCCCAGACGTGCTGGCCGAGGCGGGGGTGCTGCAGGAACACCAGCCAGAGCAGGACGAGGAGTCCGAGATCGAGGCGTTCAGCGAGTTCCTCGACAGCGTCGACCCGGATGACTTCCGAGGCTGATACCCGGCGACCCACCTCCGCGATCGTGGAGGATATCTGTCTTCTGGACGGATTCCCACGAGGCGACCGCATTGTTTCGGATGGTCAGCCGTCCAGTAGGGCAACGTGAGACTCAGGAGCCGTCATGGCTTTGGCCGACATCTACCCCTCCACCGACCCGACACTGTTCGAGGTGCGCACCCAGACCGCCGGCCCGAGGGGACGCCTGCCCGTCACCCCGCAGCAGTTGCGGGAGGCCCCGAGCGGCGACATCTTCGGCATGACGATGAACGCCGGCATGGGCTGGAATCCCGACGACCTCAATCGTGACGGCGTCATGATCGTCAGCACAAAGGGCGGCGCCACGGACGCAGCGGGCAATCCGATCGCCCTCGGGCTGCACACGGGTCACTACCAACTCGGGATGCTGGTCGAGTCGGCCGCCCGTGAGGTCGCCGCGCAGGGCGCGCTGCCGTACGCCACCTATGTCTCGGATTCCTGCGACGGCCGCTCGCAGGGAACGTTCGGCATGTTCGACTCGGTGCCCTACCGCAACGATGCGGCCATCGTGATGAGGCGACTCATCCGATCCCTGCCCACCAGGCGCGCGGTGATGGGTGTCGCCAGCTGTGACAAGGGCCTGCCGGCGATGATGATGGCACTCGCGTCCATGCACAACGACCCCACCATCCTGGTGCCAGGCGGCAGCACTCTGCTGGCCACCGACGGTGATGACCTGGGCTCGGTGCAGACGATCGGGGTGCGCTACACCGCCGGCGAGTTGAGCCATGACGACGCCGCCGAGGCCGGTTGCCGGGCTTGCGCATCCCCCGGGGGGTCATGCCAGTTCTTCGGCACGGGAGCCACCAGCCAGGTGATCGGCGAGGCGCTCGGTATGGCGCTCACCCATTCGGCGCTGGCCCCCTCGGGAGAACCCATCTGGCACGACCTGGGCCGAGCCTCGGCGCACGCCCTGCTCGAACTGAAGCGGCACAAGGTGATGACCCGCGACATCCTCACCGACCACGCCGTAGAGAACGCCATGGTGCTGCATGCGGCGTTCGGTGGGTCGACCAACTTGCTGCTGCACCTGCCGGCCATCGCACATGCCGCGGGCTGCCACGTCCCGACGGTCGATGACTGGGCCCGCATCAACGCCGCGGTTCCAAGGCTGGTCAGCGTCCTGCCATTGGGGCCGGTGCACTATCCGACCTCGATGGTCTTCCTGGCCGGGGGCGTGCCCGAGGTGATGCTGCACCTGCGGTCACTCGGCCTGCTGCACGGTGACGTGCTGACGGTCACCGGCGAGACCCTGGACGCGAACCTCGACTGGTGGGCGACCAGCGATCGGCGTGCCCTGCTGCGTCGCCAGCTCCTGGAACGCGATGGCGTCGACCCGGACGACGTCATCCTGTCTCCTGCGGGGGCTCGGGCCAAGGCCATGACCTCGACGGTCACCTTCCCCAAGGGCAACATCGCCCCCGAGGGTTCGGTGGTGAAATCGACCGCCATCGACCCCCAGGTGGTGGACGCCGATGGCGTCTTCCGCCACACCGGGCAGGCGAAGGTGTTCACCAGTGAACGCGCCGCTATCACGGCCATCAGGCAGGCCCGCATCCGGGAGGGCGACATCATGGTCGTCGCCGGTGCCGGCCCGCAGGGCACCGGCATGGAGGAGACCTACCAGCTCACCTCGGCGTTGAAGAAGCTGCCATTCGGCAAGCACGTCTCATTGATCACCGATGCCCGGTTCTCCGGGGTCTCGACCGGCGCCTGCTTCGGTCACGTCGGGCCGGAGGCGCTGGCGGAGGGGCCCATCGGCAAGTTGCGGGACGGTGACCTCATCGAGATCGTGGTCGACACCCTCAACCTGACCGGCTCGCTCAACTTCATCGGCACGCCCGACTCGCCGGTCACGCACGAGGAGGGCGCGGCGGTGCTGGCGTCCCGCGAACCGCATCCGGGGCTCGCCCCGAATCCCGACCTACCGGACGACACCAGGCTGTGGGCGGCGCTGCAGGACGCCTCGGGCGGCACCTGGGGTGGCTGCGTCTATGACGTCGACCGCATCATCGAGATGCTGGCGGCCGGCAAGCGGGCGCCGGCGGCCAGCGGCGGGCAGTAATCGGCGGCCACCGGCCGGCTCGTGGCCGGTGGCAGACTTGCCGACATGACAGACGCCCTGGCCGACTTCTTCGCACCGACGGGGGAGTGGTTCCGTGGTGTGTTCGAGGCGCCGACACCAGTCCAGACCGAGGCCTGGGCCGCCATCGCCAGGGGCGAGCACGCCCTGGTCGTCGCACCGACCGGATCAGGCAAGACCCTGGCAGCGTTCCTCTGGGCGCTCGACCGGCTGGCCTCGCGACCCCGCACACCGGGCACCACGGTGGTCTACATCTCGCCGCTGAAGGCCCTCGGCGTCGACATCGAACGCAATCTGCGGGCCCCTCTGACCGGCATGCGGCTGACCGCCGAACGCCTCGGAGTCCCCATGACCGACATCACGGTAGGGGTACGCAGCGGGGACACCACGTCGCGCGAACGGGCCATGCTGATTCGCCGGCCGCCGGACATCCTCATCACGACTCCCGAATCGCTGTACCTCATGCTGACCAGTTCGGCCAGAGCGACGCTCACACAGGTGCAGACGGTGATCATCGACGAGATCCACGCCGTCGCCGGCACCAAGCGTGGCAGTCACCTGGCGCTCAGCCTCGAGCGGCTGGACGCGCTGGTCGGACGCGATGTGCAGCGAGTCGCGCTGTCCGCCACCGTGCGGCCCATCGAACGCGTCGCCCAGTTCCTGGGCGGCGACCGGCCGGTCACCGTCGTGGCACCCCCGTCCCACAAGCAGTGGGATGTCAGCGTCCGGCTGCCGGTCGCCGACATCACCAGCCCGGGTCCCGCGCCGGGCGGCCAGTTCCCGACAGACCCGCTGCTCGCCAGGCCGGGCACCGACACCTTGGCCGTGGACGCCGCTTCCGGCTCGTCGCTGTGGCCCCACATCGAGCAGCAGGTGTACGACACCGTCCTGCGGGGCCGCTCCACGCTGGTGTTCACCAACTCGCGTCGCGTGGCGGAGCGGCTCACCGGGCGACTCAATGAATTGTGGGCCGCGGAGCACGCCCCCGAGACTTTGCCCGATGCCCCCGACAGACTCCCCGCACAGCTGATGGCCGCGGCCGACGTGGTGCGAGGCGCGCCGCTGGTGATTGCGCGTGCCCACCACGGATCGGTCAGCAAGGAGGCCCGCGCCGAGATCGAGGCCGCCCTGAAGTCCGGCGAACTCCGCTGCGTGGTGGCCACCAGTTCGCTGGAACTGGGCATCGACATGGGGGCGGTGGATCGCGTCATCCAGGTGGGTGCCCCGCCGTCGGTGGCCAGCGCCCTGCAGCGGATTGGGCGGGCCGGCCACGTGGTCGGGGCGGTTTCCCGCGGAGACGTCTACCCGCTGCACCGGGGCGACCTGGCGCCCGCCGTCGTGACAACCGAGCGCCTGCTGGCCGGCCAGATCGAGGAACTGCGGATACCCCTGCATCCCCTCGACGTGCTCGCCCAGCAGACTGTCGCCGCCGTCGCCGCGTCCGGGGACGCAGGCCTTGACGTCGACGCCTGGTTCACGGCGGTGACCAGGTCGCACCCCTACGCTCGGCTGGACCGCGGCCTGCTGGAGTCGGTCATCGAGTTGGCGACCGGGAGCTACCCGTCGGCCGACTTCGGGGAGTTGCGCGCACGGCTGGTGCTGGGCGCCGACGGGCGGCTGCGCCCGCTGCCCGGGGCGCTGCGCCTGGCCGTGACCAGCGGCGGCACCATCCCTGATCGGGGCATGTTCGGGGTATTCCTGGCCACCGACGAGCAAGGCTCCCGCCGGGTGGGTGAACTCGACGAGGAAATGGTGTATGAGTCACGCGTCGGTGACGTGTTCACCCTCGGTGCCTCAGCCTGGCGGATAGAGGAGATCACTCGCGACCAGGTGCGCGTCACACCCGCTCCCGGACGCACCGGGCGGCTGCCCTTCTGGCGAGGTGACGACGAGGGACGTCCCGCAGAGCTGGGGCGTCAGATCGGGCGGCTCTTCCGCGAGATCGTCCGCGACCCCGCCCGGCTGGCGCGTCCTCAACTGGACGCCAACACCCAGAACAACCTGACCGCTTACACCACTGAGCAGCGCAGCGCCACCGGCGTGCTGCCCGACGACGCCACGGTGGTCATCGAGCGGTTCCGTGACGAGTTGGGCGACTGGCGCATCGTGGTGCACTCGCCCCTGGGCCGTCGGCTGTTGGGCGCTTGGTCGCTGGTGATCGCCGAGGCGCTGTCCCGCGCCGCCGGCGTCGACGTCGTGCCGGTGGTCTCCGATGACGGCGTGGTGTTCCGGCTTCCGGACTGCGACGCGGCCGACCGCCTGCCGGAGCTGCTGGTCGTCGATCCCGATGAGGTGGTGGGCATCGTGACCGAGCAGGTGGGCGGAACCGCGTTGTTCGCGGGCCGTTTCCGGGAGTGCGCGGCGCGAGCATTGTTGCTGCCCCGCCGAAACCCGGGACGCCGTGCGCCGCTGTGGCAGCAACGCCAACGGGCGTCCCAGCTGCTCGAGGTCGCGCGCCACCATCCGCGGTTTCCCATCATCATCGAGACGGTCCGCGAGGTCACCCAGGACGTCTACGACCTGCCCGGCCTGATCGACCTGATGCGCGGACTGCGGTCGGGCGGGGTCAGACTCGTCGAGGTCGTCACCGATCAGCCGAGCCCTTTCGCGGCCAGCCTGCTGTTCCGTTACACCGGTGCGTTCCTGTACGACGGCGACACCCCGCTGGCGGAGCGGCGCGCGGCGATGCTGTCGATGGATCCCGAGCTGCTGGCGGCCGCCCTCGGGACGCTCGACCTGCGCGAACTGCTGGACCCCGACGTGGTGAACGCGGTTGTCGCCGAACTGCAGCACACCGCGGCAGATCGCAGGGCCACCACGCCCGACGACCTCGCCGAACTGCCGCGAATGCTGGGTCCGATTCCGCTGGCCCAACTGCCGGATCGCACCACCCTGACCGACCTTGACGCGGCGCTGAGGTCACTGGGTGGACGGGTGTCGATCGTGCGCCTGGCCGGCGAAGCCCACCTGGTGTCGGCAGCAGACCTGGGGCTGCTCCGGGACGCGTTGGGCATCCCGGTACCCCCCGGCCACAGCGCGGCGTCGGCCATTGAGGGCCGCGATCCGCTCACCCAGCTCGTCGCCCGTTTCGCCCGTGGCAACGGCCCCTTCACCGCATCGCGGGTGGCCGCTGCTTTCGGTCTGGGAGTCGCCACTGTGATGTTGGTGCTCGACCGTGAGGTCGCAGGCCGTCGGCTCACCGCCGGCCGATTCACATCAGGGGTGAGCGACCCCGAGTTCATCGACCCAGAGATCCTGCGGAGACTGCGCACCCGCAGCCTGGCAGCCGCGCGCCGCGAACTCCAGCCAGTGTCGCAGAGCGCCTATGCACGATTCCTCGCCACCAGCCACCAGCTCGACGACCGGCCCACCTCGACTCCCGACGAGGTGCTGCTGGCGCTTCAGCGGCTGGCGGGGGCCGTTCTGCCGGCCAGTGCCTGGGAGACCCACGTGTTGCCAGTCAGACTCGCCGGTTACTCACCGTCACACCTTGACGCCCTGCTCGCCGAGTCCGAGGTCCTCATCCGGGTTCGCGGGTCGGCGGGGCCGAATGATCCGCTCATCGCCCTCGTGCCCGCGGGTGACCTCGACCTGCTCGGCCCGCTCGACGGCCCTGCGACGGGGGAGGCGCTGGTGGTAGCTGCGGCTCTCGCCGAGGGCGACGGCACCTTCGCCGCGCTGCACGGCCAACTGGGCGGCTCGACCACCGAGCTTGCTGACCTGCTGTGGCAGGCTGCGGAAGCGGGCGCCGTCGCGCCGGCCTCGATGGCGCCGGTCCGTGCCCGCATCGGGGGCAGCACCCGCGCCGCACACCGCGCGGCTCGTCCCGCGCCCAGACGACGGGCGCGACTGCCACGACCGTCCCGCATCGGGCTCACCCATGGGCTGACGATCTCACAGCCATCGGTGAGTGGACGCTGGTACCGCGTCCGCGACCCGGAACTGCCGCCCGCAGAGGCGGCTATCGCCCTGGTCTCGTCGTGGCTCGAGCGCCACGGCCTCGTCACCCGCGGCGGGGTCACCGCAGACGGCACAGCGGGTGGGTTCGCGGCCGCCTACCGGCTGCTGTCGGAACTGGAGTCGGCCGGCACCGTGCTGCGCGGCTATGTCGTCGAAGGGTTGGGAGGAGCCCAGTTCACGACCCGAGACGTCCTCGAGCAGGTCAGGTCATTCGCCGACTCGCCGGACCGCACGAAGTGGCCGTCCGGGGTGCAGCATCCCGCACCGATCGTGCTTGCCGCCCTCGACCCGGCCAACCCTTACGGCAGCATCCTGCCGTGGCCCGAGCATCGCAGTGCCCACCCATCCCGCGCGGCGGGGGCGCTCGTGGTGCTGGCCGACGGACTGTGCCTGGCCCACCTCACCCGTGGCGGCCGGGTGCTGACCCTGTTCGGTGATCCTGCCACCCGCGCCGAGCGGGTGGCACTGGTCACCACAGCCCTGATGTCCGCCGTCCGGCAAGGACGCATGCAGCGACTGAAGATCGATGAGATCGACGGCGAACCCGTGTACGCGTCCGGCCTGGAGGCGGCGATGCGCTCGGCCGGGGCCCAGATCTCACCACGGGGCGTGGTGCTCGAGGCCGGACGTGCCTGAGGGCGACTCGGTCTGGCGGCTCTCCGGGCGGTTGCAGCCCCTGGTCGGCCGAACCATCGAGCACAGCCGGTTCAGGCTGCCCCAACTCGCCACCGCGAGCCTCACCGGCGCCTCGGTGACCCGCGTGTGGGCACACGGCAAGCACCTGTTCTGGGCGTGCGACGACCAGATCCTGCACACCCACCTGCGGATGGACGGCACCTGGCGAATCCATCAGGTGGGGGCCAGGTGGAGTCTGCCCGCCCACACCGCGCGCGTGGTGATCCAGGTGACTGGGGGCATCGAACTGGTGGGTCACGACCTCGGTCTGGTGGAACTGTGGCCCGCCGGCCAGTTCGACGCCCGAACTGCCTACCTGGGGCCCGATCCATTGGCGGACGACTGGCAGATGCCGGGACGCTGGCTGCCCAGCGGACGCGACGAGGCCGTCGCGCGATTGCAGGCGGCCGCCAGTCGCAGCATCGGCGAGGCGCTGCTCGACCAGCGCATCATCGCGGGGGTGGGCAACGAGTACCGCGCCGAGATCTGCTTCCTCACCGGGGTGCACCCCGTCACCCCGGTCGCCGAGACCGACCCGGGCGCCATTGTCGACCTGGTGGGGCGGGTGATGCGCGGAAACCTCGCCAGCCCGGTGCGCACCTTCACCGGGGACCATCGTCCCGGGCACACCAGCTTCGTCTTCGGACGTGCGAACCAGCCGTGCCGACGCTGCGGCACTGCCGTCATGGCTGGGACGCAGGGTGGGGCCACCAGCGTCGCCGACCCGCAGGCAGGCCAGGAACGCGTCATCTGGTGGTGCCCGCGGTGCCAGCCAACGTCCTGACCCCGCGAGCAGCCCTCCCGGTGCCCGGTTCGGTCGAGGCGAGCCGTTCGGGCAGAATAGGACGCGGTGTGCGCCTGCGCACCGACGACTCTGGCGGCCAGGTATGCCGCCGAAAGGAAGATCCGGTGTCACTCACTGTCGTCATCTCCCGCGACGGAACTCCTGAGCCCGCGACGGTGGAATCAGGCACGACTGGGCTCGACCTGTTCGGCGACGACCGAACCATCGTCGCGATGGCCGTGAACGGTGCCACCGTCGATCTGGCCACCGTGCTGCGCGAGGGCGATCAAGTCATTCCAGTGCTGATGACCTCGCAGGAGGGTCTGTCCATCGTGCGGCACTCTGCCGCCCACGTGACGGCCCAGGCCGTGCAGCAGATCTACCCCGAGGCGAAGCTGGGCATCGGCCCGCCCATCGTGGACGGCTTCTACTACGACTTCCAGATGGCGCCGTTGGGCCCCGATGAGCTGGCCGGCATCGAGAAGAAGATGCAGGCGATCATCAAGGAACGCCAGCGCTTCGTCCGCCGCGCGATCAGCGACGCAGACGCCCTGGCCGAGGAGGCCAACGAGCCCTTCAAACTCGAACTAGTGCATGACAAGGGGAAAGCGAGCGCCGACGACGGCAGTTCCGTCGAGGTTGGCGCCGGCGAGTTGACGATGTACGACAACGTGCGCCGCACCGGCGAGGTGGCCTGGACCGACCTGTGCCGCGGCCCGCACGTGCCGCACACCGGCTACATCAACGCGGTGGCCCTCACCAAGACCTCGGCCGCGTATTGGCGCGGTGACCAGCGCAACCCGCAACTGCAGCGCATCTACGGCACCGCGTGGGCCACCCGCGATGACCTCAAGGACTACCAGCACCGGATGGCCGAGGCCGCCAAGCGCGACCACCGCAAGCTCGGAGCCGAACTCGACCTGTTCAGCTTCCACGAGCAGGTCGGCTCAGGGCTCCCGCTGTTCCACCCCAAGGGCGGGGTCATCAAGCGCGAGATGGAGGACTACGTCCGCGCCCGGCACATCGCCGAAGGATTCCAGTACGTCGGCACTCCCCACATCGCCAAGGAGGACCTCTTCTACACCTCCGGGCATCTGCCCTACTACGGCGAGGCCATGTTCCCGGCGCTTGACGACGAGGGCCAGGCCTATCGCCTCAAGGCGATGAACTGCCCGATGCACAACCTGATCTTCGCCTCACGGGGACGCTCCTACCGTGAGCTGCCGTTGCGGTTCTTCGAGTTCGGCACCGTCTATCGCAACGAGAAGTCGGGTGTGGTGCAGGGACTGACCCGGGTCCGCTCGATCACCCAGGACGACTCTCACTCGTACTGCACCCCTGAGCAGGCCCCCGACGAGGTCCGGCACCTGCTGCGCTTCGTGCTCAGCCTCCTCACCGACTTCGGGATGGGTGACGTGGCGCTGGAACTGTCCACCCGTGACGAGGACGGCAAGAAGAAGGACAAGTTCATCGGCTCGGACGAGCAGTGGGCCAAGGCCACCGCAGTGCTGGCCGAGATCGCCGCCGACTCCGGGCTGACGGTAGTGGACGATCCGGGTGGCGCGGCCTATTATGGCCCGAAGATCTCGATCCAGGCCAAGGATGCGATCGGGCGCACCTGGCAGATGTCGACGATCCAGTACGACTTCAATCAGCCCGAGCGCTTCGGCCTGGAGTACGTCGCGTCCGACGGCAGCCACCAGCAACCGGTGATGATCCACTCCGCCAAGTTCGGCTCGATCGAACGGTTCATGGGGGTGCTGATCGAGCACTACGCGGGAGCGTTTCCGGTCTGGCTGGCACCCGTCCAGGTGGTCGGCATCCCGGTGGCCTCCAGTTTCAACGGCTATCTGGCCGAGGTTTGTGACACGCTCGGCTCGCGGGGCATCCGTGCTGAACTGGACCACTCGGACGACCGGATGCAGAAGAAGATCCGAAACGCCCAGAAGCAGAAGATCCCGTTCATGCTGATCGCCGGCGAGCAGGACGCCGAGGCTGGCTCGGTGTCGTTCCGTTTCCGGGACGGCTCCCAGCGCAACGGTGTCCCGGTCGCCGAAGCCGTCGCTTTCATCACCGACTGGGTGGCCTCGCGGCGCAACGACGACCCACGTGCGGAGGTGTGAGATGACCGAGACGAGCGGCCCGGAGCTGGTGGACCCCATGGACCAGCCGGGTCTGCCCGATGCCCTGCAGCGGCTGTGGACGCCCTATCGGATGGTGTACATCGACGGGGCCCACAAGCCGACCAACTCCTCGGAGCAGGACTGTCCCTTCTGTCGTGCGCCGAGAAGGGTCGACGAGGACGCACTGATCGTCCACCGCGGCCGCACCGCCTACGTGATCTGCAACCTGTATCCATACAACCCGGGGCACCTGCTGGTCTGCACGTACCGGCACGTATCTGACTACATCGCCCTCACCGAGGACGAGACGCACGAGGTCGCCGAACTCACCCAGAAGTCGATCCGGATGATCAGCCACGTCTCCGCCCCTGCGGGGTTCAACCTGGGAATGAACCAGGGGGTGGTTGCCGGGGCGGGCATCGCGTCCCACCTGCACCAGCACATCGTGCCGCGTTGGCGGGGCGACGCGAACTTCCTGCCGGTCATCGGGCGCACCAAGGCACTGCCGATGTTCCTCGCGGACACCCGCGACCTGTTCGCCCAGGGCTGGCAGGACCTGTTCGGCTCCACCGCGGAGGGTCCGGATGCTTGAACGGCTCCGGTCGCGCTGGACTTCGCTGATTCGACCGCTGTGCCGGGGCCTGCTGCGCATCGGCATCACCCCCGACATGGTCACCTGGGGTGGAACCATCGCCACCGTCCTGGTCGCGCTGGTCTTCTTCCCGCAGGGTTGGCTCTGGCAGGGCGCCCTGGTGATGCTGGCGTTCATCTTCTCCGACTCGCTGGACGGCACGATGGCCCGCGAGTCCGGGAGCAGTTCGACGTGGGGAGCCTTCCTCGACAGCACCCTCGACCGGATCGCCGACGGTGCCGTTTTCGGTGGTCTGGCACTGTACTTCGTCGGGCACACCGACTCGCTGCTGTGGGCCGGGGTCACGATAGGCGCGCTGGTCCTGGGTCAGGTCACCTCTTACAGCAAGGCACGAGGTGAGTCGTTGGGGGTCGTGGTGAACGGGGGACTGGTCGGACGCGCCGACCGGCTGTTCCTCGGGCTGCTCGGCGCACTGCTGACCGGCCTGGGTCTGAGCTGGGCACTTCCGTCGGCCATGGCTGCCCTCCTGGTGGGCGGGGCGATCACGGTCGGACAGCGGATGAGCATCGTCCACCGAGCCCTGCACCAGACCATCGATGAACCGGTGACCAGGGCGTGAAGGTGCCGAGCGCGGAGAACAACCTGCGGCTGCTCAAGGCCGCCTCGCGGATCCCTACCCCGGTGTGGTGGCCGCTCGCCAGGCTGGCCAGCCTGGTGCTCGCCGCGCGTCCGCCCCGACCCCTGAGGCAGTGGGAAATCAACGCAACCATCGCCACGGGCCAGCCGCAAGGCGTGCGGGGACGCCGGGCCGCCCAGTTCTCGTGGCTGCGCAACACGATCGGCTCGCTGCAGTTGGGGCGCTGGTCGCCCGAACGGATCAGGGCTGCGGTCGACGTCGATCTCAGCCGAGCTGCTGCGCTCAAGGAGGTGCACGCCGAGCGGGGCCTGGTGTTCGCGACGCCGCACATGGGCAGCTGGGACCTGGCAGGTGCCTACAGCTGCATCGTCGGTCTGCCAGTGACCTCGGTCGCCGAACGGCTGCCGGCCGGTCAGTTCGAGTACTTCCGCGACTTGCGCTCGGCGCTGGGGTTCGAGATCCACCCCTTCGATGCCCCCAACCTCGTTCCCACACTCTGCCAGGACCTGCAGCGCGGCCGAGTTGTCTGTCTGGTGGCTGACCGCGACTTCGGTCGGCGGGGACTGCCGGTGCGCTGGCCGACTCCCGACGGTGGCCGCGACCTCACGCTGCCGGCCGGACCGGTGGTCATCGCCCAGCAGACCGGCGCGGCGTTGGTCGGCATCGCCTGTCGCTACGATGGGCCGCGGATGCACATCACCATCGGTGACGAGATCGCACTTCGGCCCGGCCGCGAGGGTGCCGAGAAGATGGCGCAGGAACTTGCGGAGTTCTTCGCCACGAACGTCGCCGCCAGCCCCGCTGACTGGCACATGATGCAGAAGCTCTTCCCTGGAGAGGTCGCATGAAGGTCGGACTGGTCTGCCCCTACTCGTTCCGCCGACCCGGCGGCGTCCAGAACCACGTACTGGGGCTGGCCTCCTGGCTGAAGTCGCAGGGCCATCGGGTGTCGGTGCTCGCCCCCGGGCAGCCGCCAGCCGGCATGCTGGCCAGCTACGGCCTGGCCGGCTCCGAGTACACCACCGGCGGCAAGGCCGTCCCCTTGAAGGCCAACGGGTCGGTGGCGCGCATCAACTTCGGCGTCGGCCCAGCGCTCAAGGCCAAGGAGTGGTTGGACTCCGGCGACTTCGACGTGGTGCACCTGCACGAGCCGATCACGCCCAGTCTGTGCCTGCTCACCCTGTGGCTGACCGACCGGCCGGTGACGGCCACGTTCCACACCAATGCGCCGATCATCAAGAGCATCAAGCGCATCAATCAGGCGCTGCCAAGGGCCGTCAATCGACTGGACGCGGCGATCGCGGTTTCCTCAGTTGCCGCCAAGGTCGCCAAGGGTCACACCGGGGTGGTGCCGGTGGTGATCGGCAACGGGCTGGCCATCGACGACTACCCGCTGGCACCCACAACCGGGCGCTGGCGAGGCGGAGACCATCCCCGCGTCACTTTCCTGGGCCGCTACGAAGAGCCTCGCAAGGGCTTCCAGGTGCTCACCGCAGCGCTGCCGCTGATCCGCCAGGAGTTCCCCGACGTCGAGGTGGTCGTCATCGGCCACGGCCGTCCGATGTCCATTGAGGGCGTCACCTTCGTGGGCGGGGTGAACGACGCCGAACGCAACCGTTGGCTGGGCGTCAGCGACGTCTACATCGCACCTCAGACCGGGCGGGAGAGCTTCGGCATCGTCCTGATCGAGGCGCTGGCCTGCGGGGCCCCGGTGGTCGCCTCCTCGCTGCCGGCGTTCAGCGAGGTGCTCTCGGACGAGGACGGGGTGGCCGGGCACCTGTTCAAGACCGGCAACCCCCAGACGCTGGCCAAGGCCGTCATCAGGAGCCTGAACGAGCCACGCGACCTCCGGCTCGACCGAGGACGAGCCCGCGCCGCCCAGTTCGACTGGTCGGTCATCGGCCCTCAGGTGGTGGCGATGTACAAGCTGGCCGCTGAGAACCGCTACCTCGCCATCGATGAAGCCCGAGGCCGTACCCGGCGGCCGATACCCTAGGGCTGTGGCAGTGAACGACGCGAGCAACAACACGGCACCCGCACCGGTGCCGGCTCTTGGCGTCGCCGAGATCAGCAATCGGATCTGGACCATTCCGAATGTGCTCAGCTTCCTGCGATTGGTGGGAGTCCCCTTCTTCCTTGTCCTGATCCTGGGCCACCACGACATCGCCGCGGTGGTGCTGCTCGCCATCGCCAGTATCACCGACCTGATCGACGGACGCATAGCCCGACGCTTCAACCAGATGTCGCAACTCGGTCAGGTGCTCGATCCGGCCGCCGACCGTCTCTACATCTTCGCCACCGTCATTGGGCTGGCGATGAGGGGCATCATCCCGTGGTGGTTGTTGGCCGTCCTCGTCGGACGCGACGTGGTCATGGCCCTACTGGTGCCGGCCCTCAAGTCGCGCGGATACACCAGCCTGCCGGTGCACTTCATCGGCAAGGCCGCGACGTTCTGCCTGCTGTACGCGCTACCCCTGGTTCTTCTCGGAGACGGCCCGTGGACGATCTCGCCAACCGCCCGCACCTTCGGTTGGGCGTTCGCGATCTGGGGTGCCTTCCTCTACTGGTGGTCATGTCTGATGTACGTCCACCAGACCCGCCAGCTGATCGCGACCAGCCCTGCCCTGCAGGCCAACGCCGACTGACCCTCATGTCACAGCCACCGACGTCACCGCAACGCATGCCGGACGCGTCCATGGAGCTACTGAACACCATTCAACGAGACACCCTCGACCCCGAGTACGCCGAGCACGCCGCCGGTCGTCGTTCGGGCCCCAGCCGGGCTCCGGTGCTGCTGTTGGTGGTCTGCGTGCTGGCGGGACTGATGTTCACCACCTCGGGGCTGGGGGCGGGCCGCGGCACAGACACCGTGGCCAGTGAACGGGCCGATTTGATCGCCCGGATCGCCCAGGCCGATCAGCGCAACCGGGAGGTCCGCGGCCAAGTTGACCAGTTGACCGCCGAGATCGAGGCGCTGGAGCAGACGCGCCTCGGCGCGGAGTACCAAATCGACACTGGCGTGGCTGTCTGGTCGGGAGCCGGCGCGGTGAGCGGGCCGGGGGTGCTGCTCACCATCACCGACAACCCGCTGGACGCCAACGGAATCATCGTCGACCAGGACCTGCGCCAAGTGGTCAACGGACTGTGGCTTGCCGGGGCAGAGGCCATGGCCATCAACGGTCACCGGTTGAGCGCCCGCACCGCGATCCGCCAGGCGGGTTCGGCAGTCACCGTCGACTACCGGTCCATGACCACTCCCTACCGTGTCGAGGCGATCGGGGACCCCGACCAGCTGACCCTGGGGTTGACCGACAACTCGGGTGGTGCCTGGCTCGCGTTCCTCAAGGGCAACTACGGGGTGAAATGGACGCTGGAGCGGCGAGCGGAGCTGCAGCTGGGCGCCGACGCGGGTCTGGGTGTCAAGCAGGCTGGTGTACCGTGACCGGCAACGACAGGAGGCAGCCATGCTGGCCATCATCGGTTTGATCCTGGGCGTGGTCCTGGCTCTGGTCCTGCGGCCCGAGATGCCCGGGTGGCTGCAGCCGTACCTTCCCATCATGATCGTCGCTGCACTGGACGCCTTGGTGGGAGCGGCCCGCGCCAGCCTGGAGCACACCTTCTCAGACCGGGTGTTCGCGGTTTCGTTCGTGTCCAACGTGGCCATCGCAGCACTGATCGTGTGGTTGGGCGACATCATCGGGGTGGGATCGCAGCTGTCCACCGCCGTGCTGGTCGTGCTGGGCATCCGCATCTTCACCAACGCCGCGGTGATCCGCCGGAAGGTGCTGCATGCCTGAGCGCGCTGCCGGTGCGCCACCCGTGACCCAGCGCTCCGCCGGGGTGCGATTCCTGGTCTGGTTGATCAGACCGAGCAGGACCCAGCTCGTCTGGGCGCTGGCGCTCAGCCTGGTCGCGATGGCCATCGTCATCCAGGTGCAATCCACGCAGGCGGGTGACCGGTACTCGGGCATGCGACGCGACGACCTCGTCCAGCTGCTCGACGGACTCACCGAGGAGTCCGAGCGACTGGCGGCCGAGGTGGTTGAGCTGCAGCGCACGCGCGACGCCCTCGAGTCGGGCGCCGACGCCGAGCAGGTGGCGCGTGAGGAGGCTCGTCGGCGGGCCGACGGTTTGGCGATCCTGGCCGGTACCGCCCCGGCGGTGGGACCGGGGGTCCGCATCACCATCTCGGCCCCGGCCGGCCGGATCACCGTCGACCTCATGCTGGATGCCATCCAGGAGTTGCGGGACGCCGGCGCCGAAGTGATCGAGATCAACGACTCCATCCGGATCGTCGCCCAGAGTTGGGTCGGTGACTCGGCGCAGGGGCTGGTCATCGATGACCAGCGGGTGGAGCTGCCGCTCGTCATCGAAGCAATCGGCGACTCGCATTCGCTGGCCGAGGGAGCCAGGTTCCGCGGGGGCCTGGTCAGTCAGGTGGAGAGCCAGAAGGTTGGGGGTTCGGTGGCCATCGAGGAGTTGGACGAGGTGAGCATCACCAGCCTGCACCAGACCAGAGCACCACGCCACGCCCAGCCTGCGTAGCGCGTCGCGGCCCGGGGCGATAGCGTGTGGCTGTCGAACTGTCGAGCAACCAGCGGAGGAAGCATGATCGACTTGCCTGATGAACTTCGGTTCAGCGCCGAACACGAATGGGTGCGAGTGGACAACTCGTCCGTGGCCCGGGTGGGCGTCACGGCTTACGCCACGTCCGAATTGGGGGACATCGTATACGTGTCGCTGCCGACCGTCGGCTCCTCGGTTGTCGCTGGGGATGCATGCGGGGAGCTGGAATCCACCAAGTCGGTGTCGGACATCTTCGCCCCGGTCTCCGGTGTCGTGACGTCGGTCAACCAGGCGGCCATGGAGGAACCCGAGTCCATCGGGGACGACCCCTACGGTGATGGCTGGCTGTTCGACGTCGAGATGTCAGACAGCGCAGAACTTGATGCCCTGCTCGATGCTGACGGATATGCGGAGCTGATCGAGCCGTAGCCCGCAGCACTGCCCCGATTGCCTGCACCTCGAATGGCTGACAGGGTGGTCAACTAAACTAGGCTCATACTTCTCCGGCAGCGATGCCGGGTGACACGACGACAAGGAAGCCTCCGACCATGATCGATTGCAGCCAGTGCGGTCATTCGAACCCGGTGGGCAGTAACTTCTGCTCCAAGTGCGGCAGCGCTCTGGCTCCCGTCGGATCGGCCTCCGAGACGACCGGTTTGATCGTCTCTCCAGAGGAGGACCCTCGCACCCTGGAGATCAGCGCCGAGGACGCCGACGCCCTCAGCCACCTGCCTGCGGGCAACGCGATGCTGATCGTCACCCGGGGCCCAGACGTAGGCGCTCGCCACCTGCTCGACCAAGAGATCGTGACTGCCGGCCGCAGCCCCAAATCCGAGATCTTCCTGGACGACATCACCGTCTCACGCCACCACGCGGAATTCGTGATGCGCGAGGGCAGGGTCACCCTGGTGGACAAGGGCAGTCTCAACGGCACCTACGTGAACCGCACGCTTGTCGACCAGGCGGCGGTTCTGCGCCCTGGTGACGAGGTTCAGATCGGCAAGTTCCGGATGCTCTTCTTCGTGAGCGAGCACGGGCTGCACTGATGCCGCCAGCGGCGAAGCGCAGTATCGGCCAGGTCCTCCCGCTACTCAAGAGCGAGTTTCCGGACATCTCGATCTCCAAGATCAGGTTCTTGGAGACCGAGGGACTGGTGGCCCCTGAGCGAGCCGCTTCAGGGTATCGCCGGTACGCAGAAGCGGACGTCGAGCGGCTGCGCTACATCCTTCGCATGCAGCGAGACCACTATCTTCCCCTCAAGGTGATCCGCGAGAACCTTGCGCTGATGGACCGGGGTCTTGAACCGCCGAGCGTCGAATCGCCGGCGACATCGACGCCACCCGCACCGTCACCGACGAACACCCCAGAGCCGACCTCGTCGTCGACACCGCGTCGGCCGATGAAACTGACGCGCCGAGAACTACTGCAGGTCAGCGGTCTCTCCGAAGCCACCCTGATCGAGCTCGAACGCCAGCAGATGCTGGCGCCCCGGCGGGGCTCCATCTACTACGGACGCGAGGCCCTGACCCTGTGTGTGGTAACGCGCAAGCTGCAGTCCTACGGCATGGACACCCGACACCTGAGAGCCATCAAGCAGGCAGCGGAACGTGAGGCGGGGCTGGTCGAGCAGGCCGTGCGTCCCCACCTGATGCGAAGCTCCAATCCGGCGGAGACCCTGCACGACGTCAGTCAATTGGTCGTCCACGCGCATGCGGCGATGATGTACACGCTTCTTGAGGGCTGAGCATCATGAGCCCGGGTCAGGAGGTGTGAAGTGGATGGGATGATCGAACTCGACATCATGGGAATCCGCGTCGAGGTTCCCTCAAATGCCCCGATGCTGCTCTTGAAGGAGTCCGGCGGGCAGCGTTACCTGCCGATCTGGATCGGTGCCGCCGAGGCGTCCGCGATCGTGAACGCCCTGGAGGGGATCGTGCCCCCCCGGCCGATGACCCATGACCTGATGGCCGACCTGCTGGCGGAGTTGGGTCACGGGCAGGTGGTGGGACGCATCACCAGCGTGGTCGATGGCACCTTCCACGCCGAACTGGTGGTGCACGGTCGAGCGATCGACGCGCGGCCCTCGGATGTGGTGGCGCTCGCGCTGCGCTCGGGTTTCACGGTGAGCTGCCCGCCCGAACTGCTGGATCAAGTTGGGGTTGAGCTTTTCGAGGCAGCCGAGGATGAGGTGGAGAAGTTCCGCGAGTTCCTCGACAACATCTCCCCGGACGACTTTGAACACTGACACCCATAGTCAGCCGGTACTTGGCCGAAGTTGTGGGGACCGCAAGCGGCTGCGACACGCCGAACCGTCGGCGCCTCGATGGTTGCCCACTCCCGGTGCGGCACTTAACGTCTGATCACAGCGGTGAAGTTACACTGCTGTCATAGCGGTACGGCAGGTGCCCAGTCGGCACGTGAGGAGAATCGCAGTGAGCAGTCCCCAGGTCGAGGCCCAGCTTGCGTCGGGCATGCAGGAAGCGTTGTTCGACGGTGACTTCGGACCACTGCCCGAAGACCTCGCTTTCCGGGGACCGGTGGCCTGCAACGTGGCCGGCATCACCTACCGCCAACTCGACTACTGGGCACGCACCGGCCTGGTCATCCCCGAGATTCGGGGCGCCGAAGGTTCGGGCACCCAGCGGCTCTACTCGTTCCGCGACATCCTCATGTTGAAGGTCGTCAAGAAGTTGCTGGACGCCGGCATCTCGCTGCAGCAGATCCGCACGGCCATCGACCACTTGCGCTCGCGTGGTGTCCAGGACCTTTCCCAGGTCACCTTGATGAGCGACGGTGCCTCGGTGTACGAGTGCACCAGCGATCTTGAGGTTGTCGACCTGCTGCGCGGCGGTCAGGGCATGTTCGCCATCGCCCTGGGAGGCGTCTGGCGCGACATCGAGGGTGCGCTGCTCACCCTGCCACGCGAATCCGCTCGCGAGGCGCCGCCGGCCACCACCGATGAGTTGTCCCAAAGGCGGCTGCAACGGCACGCGATCTGAGGCACTAGGCTTGGCACGCCTTAGTCGCAGAAAGTGGTGAGTGTCGTGTCCTCGTTCCTGTCTCGTCACCTCGGTCCCGATGCCCACCAGCAGCGGCAGATGCTCGACTTTCTCGGGCTGACAAGCCTGGACGAATTGTCCGACCGCGCCATGCCGGAGGCCATCAGGTGCGGGGCGCTGGATCTGCCACCGGCAATCGATGAGCACCAGGTGCAGGCGCGGCTCGCCGAGTTGGCCTCCCGCAACTTCCCGGGCCGGTCCATGATCGGGCTGGGGTACCACGGCACCGTCACCCCGGCCGTGATCAGGCGCAACGTCCTCGAGAACCCAGCGTGGTACACCGCCTACACGCCGTACCAGCCCGAGATCAGCCAGGGCCGACTCGAGATGCTGCTGAACTTCCAGACCGTGGTCAGTGACCTGACCGGTCTTCCGATCGCGGGGGCGAGCCTGCTGGACGAGGCCACCGCGGTCGCCGAGGGCGTGGCCATGGCCCGCCGGATCACCCGGTCGGGCGAGATCGTGCTGGTGGCCGCCGGGCTGCTTCCCCAGTCACTGGCGGTGCTGCAGACCCGAATGCGGTCGCTGGGCATCGAGGTGGTCGTTGCCGGCGATTCGATCGCCGAGGACCCGAATCTTGCCCGGGCGTTCTGCGTGGTTGTGCAGAGCCCTGCCGGCGACGGGCGTGCGCCGTCAACCCAAGAGCTGGCAGCGACTGCAGCGGCAGCGCATGCCGTCGGCGCGCAGGTGGTGGCCGCAGCCGATCTGCTGATGCTCACGTTGGTGAGTCCGCCGGGGGAGTGGGGCGCAGACATCGCCGTCGGCAGCACTCAGCGCTTCGGGGTTCCGTTGTTCTTCGGAGGTCCGCACGCCGGCTACATCGCCTCCCGAAGTGGCACGGAACGGCAGTTGCCCGGTCGACTGGTCGGCCTGTCCACAGACGCGGACTTCGCTCCGGCCCTACGTCTGACGCTGCAGACCCGCGAACAGCACATTCGCCGTGAGAAGGCCACCTCGAACATCTGCACCGCCCAGGTGCTGCTCGCCGTTGTTGCCGCGTGCTATGCGGTCTACCACGGCCCACAGGGCCTGCGCGAGATCGCGCGCGAGGTCCACGACGGGGCCAGAAGGCTGGCTGCCTCCCTGGTCGCCGTGGGTCTGACACCGACGTACGCGTCCTTCTTCGACACCTTGCTGGTCGAGGTCAGCGACGCCGCCTCGGTGGTCAGGGCTGCCCGTGAGGGGGGTGTCCACCTGCGTCAGGTGGACGCGTCCCATGTCGGCGTCTCGGTGGGCGAGGACGCCGGCCAGGAGGATCTGGCCGTGGTCGCCCGGGCCTTCGGCGCCGAACTGGGTGACGGCGTCTGGGGCGGGCTGGGCGCCGATGAACGCACCAGCGATTTCCTGACTCATCCGGTCTTCGGTGCCCACCACAGCGAGACCCGCATGATGCGCTACCTGGCCACCCTTGCCGCCCGTGACTTCGCGCTCGACCGCGGGATGATCCCGTTGGGCAGTTGCACCATGAAGCTGAACTCCGCTGTCGAGATGGAGCCCATCAGCTACCCGGGATTTGCGAACTTGCATCCCTTCGTCCCGACTGCCGACGCCCAGGGCATGCGTGAACTCATCGACGAACTGTCAGGCTGGCTGGTCGAGATCACCGGCTACGACAGCATTTCGCTGCAACCGAATTCCGGTGCCCAGGGCGAGTTCGCCGGCCTGGTGGCGATCCGGCGCTACCACGAGGGACGCGGTGAGAATCAGCGGGACGTCTGCCTCATCCCGTCCTCGGCGCACGGCACCAACGCAGCCTCCGCCGCCTTGGCGGGGCTGAGGGTGGTCGTGGTGAAGGCCACCGACGACGGGTCGATCGATCTCGACGACCTGCGCACCAAGGTGACCACCCACGCCGATCGGTTGGCCGCGATCATGATGACCTACCCGTCCACTCACGGCGTGTTCGAGGACACCATCGTCGAGGCGTGCGTCCTGGTGCACGACGCCGGTGGTCAGGTCTACGTCGATGGGGCGAACATGAACGCACTGGTGGGCCTCGCCCAGCCGGGACGTTTCGGCGCCGACGTCAGCCACCTCAATCTGCACAAGACCTTCGCGATCCCGCACGGCGGAGGCGGCCCAGGGGTCGGCCCGGTGGCCGTGCGCGCCCATCTGGCGGCCTACCTGCCCGATCACCCCCTGGTGGACGTGGGTTCTGGCCTTGAGCCAGGTGGCACCGTGGCTGCGGCACCGTTCGGTTCGCCCGGGGTGCTGCCCATTACCTACGCCTACATTGCGCTGATGGGCCCCGAGGGTCTTCGGCAGGCCAGTCAGGTGGCGCTGCTGAATGCCAACTATGTGGCCCGTCGCCTCAACGAGCACTTCCCGGTGCTCTACTCCGGACGCGACGACCTGGTGGCCCACGAGTGCATCATCGACCCCCGGGCGATCTGCAAGCAGGCCGGCATAAGCATCGACGACATCGCGAAGCGGCTCATCGACTACGGGTTCCATGCACCGACGATGAGTTTCCCGGTGGCCGGAACGCTGATGATCGAGCCGACCGAGAGCGAGGACCAGCGCGAACTCGACCGGTTCTGCGATGCGATGATGGCGATCAAGGACGAGATCGACCAGGTGATCGCTGGCGGCCACTGGACGAAGGACGATAACCCACTGGTCAACGCCCCCCACACGTTGGCCCGCGTCACCGCGTCCGAGTGGACGCATCCATACTCGCGCACCACGGCAGCCTTCCCGGCCGGTCGCAGTTTCGGCCAGGTCGGTGCCGGGGATGGCGACAAGTACTGGCCGGCGTCGGCGCGCATCGACAACGCCTACGGTGACCGGAACCTGGTGTGCACGTGTCCGCCGATGGAGGCTTACGCCGATGACGCCGGGGCTGGCCAGTTGGCCGAACCTGGCCTCGCGACGTAGCCGACGCTGCTCCGGAGAGCCGCACTGACGATCCGGTGGACGGCTGGGATACTGACCCCATGGCCGCGACGCACACAGTAGGGGATCGGATTGCGGCCAGTCCGGCCGGATCCCACCTGCTGAGGGCCTGGCATCGGTACTTCAACCGGCTCGGCAACCAGTTGGCCGGCTCTATCGCCTTCTTCAGTATGCTCGCCCTGGTTCCGGTGCTGATGTTCGCCTTCTCGGCGGTGGGATTCACTCTCACCGTGATCCGTCCCGCGCTGATGAGTCAGGTGCAGATGTTCATCGTCGAGAACCTCTCGGCAGGCCCACTGCAGGACCAGGTGCTGATCCTGCTGTCGGAGTACCTCTACAACTGGCGCAGTGTCGGCCTGGTCGCCCTGCTCGTGGCCTTGTTCGTGGGTTCCAGCTGGGTGGCCAACCTCAAGGGGGCGATCCGGGGGATGGGGCGTCCCGATTTCGACCTGACCCATCGGCGTCACAGCGCTCTGCTCGAGCCCGTGATCAACGTGATGCTGCTGCTGGTGTTCATGGCGCTCATCGCCATCACGTTCACCGCCACGGTCGTCGGGACGCAACTGGCCGGGGCGATCGTGTCGTGGCTGGAGCTGGGGAACGTCATCGTGACGCAGACCTTGGTGAGAATGAGTTCGTTCAGCCTGTCACTGGTCGGGGCCACCGCGCTGTTCTGGCTCATCTTCCGGTTCCTGCCCGAGGAGCGCTCCCCGCACGTCGCCATCGTCCGCGGGTCGGTCGGGGCCGCGGTCTGTTTCGTGGCGCTTCAAGCGGGAGCCAGCTGGTTGACCGGACTGCTCAGCGCGGGACGTGCGACCCAGCTGTTCGGGCCGGTCATCGTGGCGATGATCTTCATCAACATCTTCGCGCAGTTGATCCTCTTCTTCACCGCCTGGATCGCCACCTGGAACCAGCCGGCGATTCCCAGGCGTTACAACCGGGCGGACGCGATCCTGCGCGAGCGCTCGACCACGGTCGCGGTAGAGCGTCACTGGGAGGCTGCCGAGGCCGATCAGGTGCGCCAGGCACGACCGGTGCGGGTGCTGGCGCGCACCGAGCACCTGATCGAGACCACCGGGCCGGCGGTGCGGATCCGCACAGGTGCCAGCCCGGTGGGGCGTCGCAGGTAGGGCGTCCCGCTCAGTGCTGGACGGGCCGCGGGGCAGGCATGCCGATCTGGTGACTGAGCTCGACGAACCAGTCCTGGGTGACGTCGAACGGCTTGTGGCCAGCGATCCGCGGGAAGGCGATGACCGAGAGCTGGTCGTCGTTCTCCTCGTCGAGCCCAACCACCCCGG
Organism: uncultured Actinomycetota bacterium; assembly: GCA_963780175.1. GTDB lineage: Bacteria > Actinomycetota > Actinomycetes > Propionibacteriales > Propionibacteriaceae > Brooklawnia. The sequence continues at coordinate 230,630 of CAWAAT010000001.1, forward strand.
GCGTACCGGCCAGTGCCGCGTCCACCGCCATCAAACAGGTGCGTCCGATGAGGTCGAGATCCTCGGCGTTGGAGGGGGCAGAACGGCTGTAGTAGCCCGACTTCTGCACCATGGTCTTCTGGGCGCCCACCAGCTTGCTGAACTGCTGGCCGAACCACTCGCCGGGGTTGACCTTGTCGATCTGGACGTGCCCGAACGCGTCGCGGGGAACTTCCTGACCGGCGGCCTCCATCTGCTCAACTATCTCGGCCACACCAGCGCCCTCCGACAGGAAGATGTTGACGTTGCCGACCTCATCCATGATCCTGCTGAGGCGCTGCGCCTCGGCGGCGATGTCGAGCTGGGCCTCGGGCAGGTAGACCGCGTGGACGTCCCACGCTTGCCTGGACAGCCCGATCTCGGGAAGCCAGGCCTGCTCGTCGAGCCAGGCACGGTAGCGCCGCGTGGTCTCGGCGGCGAGGTAGCCACAGCTGCGTCCCATGATCTCGTGGATGATCAACTCACGCGGAGAGGCGTTGTGCTCGGCGATCACGTTCTTGGCGAAGTTCGCGGCGTGATCGGCAGCGGTCCAGGCGCCCAAGGACTGACGGATCGGGACGATGTCGTTGTCGATGGTCTTCGGCAGTCCGACGACCGTCAGGTTGAAGTCGTTGCGGGCAAGGAAGGCAGCCAGATCGGCGGCCGTGGTGTTCGTGTCGTCGCCGCCGATGGTGTGAAGGATGTCCACGCCGTCGGTGACCAACTGCCGAGCCGCCACCTCGAGCGGGTCCTGGCCCTCCTGCACCAGGCCACGCTTCACGCAGTCCTTCACGTTGGTGAGCTTGACCCGGGAGTTTCCGAGGGGCGAACCGCCGAAGGCGTAGAGCCGCTCGGCGTTGTCGCGAACCTCCTGGGTGACAGGAATCCAGTCGCCCTTCAAGAGGCCTTCGTATCCGTAGCGGTAGGCGATGATCTCGACGTCGGGTGCCACCTCTGTGTAGCGCTTGATGAGACCTGCAACTGCCGATGACAGGCACGGTGCGAAGCCGCCAGCGGTGAGCAGCGCAACCTTGTTGACCATCTTTGAGAACCTCTCTCCTCGTTCATGCGGTGCCCCAAGCCTACCTGTGGACAACCCGGCCGGGAACCGCCCAGCCGTGACACACTGGTTTCGGGATCCACCCCCGCATCCCACCCCAGGAGTCGCTCATGGCTGTTGTCTGCCCTCGCCGTTCGTCGGTACTGCGCGGTTCGCTGGGCAACTCGCGCGGTTTGAGCATGTCGGTGCTGGTGAGCCTGCTCATCCCGGTGCTGCTGATGTGTGCCGGACTGGCGGTCGACGGTTCGGCAAAGACGGCGGCCGACCGTAGGGCCGAGGCGGTGGCCGCCCAGGCGGCTCGGGCCGGGATGGATGCGGCTGCGCCGCTGCTGGTCAGCGGATCGGGGTCGGCAGAAGTGGTGGCGGTGCTGGCAGCCGAGCAGGTGATCGCCGCTCATGCACCCGTCGCCGGGCAGGCAGCCATCGCGCCGGACGGCAGCCTGCGGGTGAGCACCTCGACGGCGGTGCCGACGGTGTTCCTCGGGCTGGCCGGGCTTGACCACGTGACAGGGCGCGGTTCCGCCACCGTCGAGTTGCGCGTCCGCTGATTCGGCACCTCGACTCGGTGCCAGCCAGGGCAGGGTTCTAGGCTGGGTCAATGGCCCGCTACCTCGCCGTACACCCCGACAACCCGCAGTTGCGCGCGCTCGATCAAGCCATCTCGGTGTTGCGCGACGGGGGTGTGATCGCCTACCCGACCGACTCCGGCTTCGCGCTCGGCGCGTTGATCGGCAACCACGCCGGGGTCGAGCGGATGAGGGCGATTCGGGGTCTCGACGATCGTCACCACCTGACGGTGGTAGTCAGCGAATTCGCCCAGCTGGGACACTACGTGCAGATGGACAACTGGGTGTTCCGGGCCGTGAAGGCCGCCACCCCTGGCCTTTACACGTTCATCCTGCCTGCGACGCGCGAGGTCCCCAGGGCCATGCAGCATCCCAAGAAGCGCACCATCGGTGTACGGGTGCCCCAACACACCACCGTCCTGGCACTGCTGGACCGGCTGGGCGAGCCTCTTGTCTCAACCAGCCTGATTCTGGCGGGTCAGGACGAACCCCTGTCCGACGGCTGGGTGGTCAGCGAGGAACTCGGCCACCTCGTTGACCTGGTGCTTGACTCCGGGGACGCCGGCAGTACACCCACGACGGTGGTCGACCTGACGACCGATGAACCCGAGATCGTGCGCCTCGGCGGGGGAGACCCCTCGCTGTTCGAGGCCTGAACTCGCGGAGGCTGGCTCAGTCGTCGTCGAAGTCCTCGCCGGCCAGCGCCTTGGCGGCAAGCTCTTCGGCGCCAGCAACTTCCCAGACCTCCTTGGCAGCCCCCAGGTTCAACACCAGGATCATGAGCCCGAGGACGATGTCGGGCCAACCGCTGCGAGAGGCCAGGGTCACGAAGGCCATCGCGATGATGGCCGCGTTGGCGATGATGTCGTTGCGGGCAGCCAGGAAGGCGGCCCTCGTCAGCGATCCGCCCTCGTTCCGATACCTGGCGAGCAACCAGGTGCAGAGCGTGTTGACCACGATGGCCCCGCCCGCCGTGACCAGCAGTGACCAGAAGTCGGGGGGTTCGGGGTCACTGAACTTGACCGCTGCCATGACGAGCGCGGCCACCGCGGGAGCACAGATGATGATCGCCATGAGTTTTCCGACCCTGGCACGTCGCGCCAGGGGCCAGCCAAGTGCGAGCAGGATCAGCGTGTTCACCGCTGTGTCCTCGAGGAAGTCGATGCTGTCGGCGAACAGCGACACCGAGCCGATCCCTACCGCGATGAGTACCTCGATGAAGAAGTAACCCAGATTGAGGCCAACCACCCAGGCAAGGGTGCGGCGAAGCGCGCGGACGTCATTCACCCCAGAAGTTATACCGGCTCCAGCTCAGACCGCGCACCGCGCCTCGCGCGCTGGACCCTCGGCGGCTCCTATGAAGCGGCCTCGGCGGCCGGGCTCCCCAGCCGTGACGTCTGCGACGACAACGGTGATGTTGTCGCGACTGCGCGACCAGCTCCGGTCCACCAGGGCCTCGGCGAGTTCTTGGGGCTCATCGATCTCCTCGATCAGACCGCGCATGATCTCAACTGGCAGGTAGCTCGTCAGGCCGTCGGTGGCCACCAGCCAGCGGTCGCCGATGCGAAGGTCGACCGGGATGATCTGCACCGCTTCGGGATCGGCCAGCGAGCCCGACAAGGAATGGAGCAGCATGTTGCGCATCGGGTGCTGCCGGGCCTCGCTGGGGGAGATCTGGCCCTCGTCCAGCAGCATCTGAATCCACGACTGGTCGGTGGTCAGCTGATGCAGGTCACCGGCACGCCAACGGTAGGCCCGCGAATCGCCGACATGCAGCACGTAACCTCGGTCTGCCGCCACGAACAGGCCCGTCAGGGTGGTGGCCATGCCGCGCAGTTCGGGGTCACCACGAACCTCGAGACTGAGCCGGGCGTTCGTGCGGGCCATCAGATGACGCAAGACGGCTTCGGAGCAGTCGGTCAGATCGGCCAGCGAGCGGGCGAGCGTGCGGACGGCCAACGCGGAGGCCAGGCCGCCGGCAGGGCCACCGGCCACCCCGTCGGCGACCACCGCCAGGTGGTCGGCCGCGAATCCCGAGTCCTGGTTGTCCTTGCGCCGAGGACCGATGTCGGAGCGTGCACCCACCAGCAGCCGGTGTGGCGTTGTCGGGAGCACGTCACGACGATAGTGCGTGGGGTGCGCCTGCGCGCAACACTGAGGTAGAGAGTTGAGACTCGGTGCAGGGGCGACTCAGAGCGTCCACGCGTACTTCAGCGCCACCATCGCCACCAACGCGGCCAACACGAGAGCCATGCCCAACCACGTGGTCGCGCTGCTGCCGCCCGGATGGCGCCGCGTGAGTCCCCAGGTGGCGGCGCCGGTGGCAGCTGCGCCGGCCAGGAAACCCCCAAGATGGGCCTGCCAGGCGATGCCCGGGAACAGCACCGTGACGACCACGTTCAACCCCAGGAGTATCCACACCGAGGTGAGCGGGATGCGTTGCAGCCACGCGATCACCATGTAGGCACCGAACAGTCCGAACACCGCGCCGGACGCTCCCAGCACCCCCGAGTTCCAGCTCGTCTGCAACCACCCCGGGCCCTGACCCCGCGGGAAGGCCAGCACCACGAACAGGACTCCTCCTCCCAGGGCGGAAATGAGGTACACCGCAAGGAACCTCGCTCGTCCCAGGATCGGCTCCAGGAAGCTGCCGATCAGCCACAACGTGAGCATGTTGAATCCGATGTGGGTCAGGGACCGCGGCATGTGGGAGAACGCGGAGGTGAGGAACCTCCACGGCTCCGAGGCGCCGAGCGAGGGGACGAGCATGACGAGGTCGTTGAAGGGGTAGGACAGGTTCTGCAGCACCCAGACCACCAGGCAGATGGCGATCAAGGCACTCGTCACCACTGCGCGGCCCGCCGGTCTCCACAGGGATGCGGAGTCACTGCGGGCAGAAGAGGGGCGAGAGAACCAGCGATCACTGGAACCAGCCGGACGTCGTCTGGGTGCGGGCCGACCGGCAGGGGGCAGAACCGGGCCGCTGAACGTGGGGTCGGGCCGTAGTGCGGCGGGCTCGTGGGGGCCAGCCGGGATCGACCGCTCGAAGTCCGGCGGGATGAAGTCAGGCCACTGGTTCTCGCCGGCAGCGTACGGATCGTCCATTCACCCAGACTAACCGAGCCCCACCGCCCAACCTGATCAGCTCGTGGCCGTCCCCAGGTCGGCCAGCATCTGTTCCAGGTTGCTGGTCAGGGTGAAATCGTCGGACGGCAGGGTGCGAGCTCGTCCACCGGAGGGTTGGTCTGCCGCGGTCAGGGCGCTCACCAAGGCATCTGCGGCCTGCATGACGCGGGTGTCGAGGCCTCGAGGATCAGCCCAGTCCTCGGTCGCGGCGTAGACCGGCCACGGCAGCGGGCGCGCGCGAAGGTAGAAGAAGAGCGGAACCATCGCCTGGTCGATCGCCAGTGAGTGTCGCGCGGTTCCGCCGGTGGCCCCGAGCAGGACCGGGACGTCACGCAGAGTGCCTTCGTCCAACACGTCGAAGAAGAGCTTGAACAGCCCCGAGAACGATCCGTTGAACACCGGCGTAACAGCGATCAGGGCGTCGGCGTTCGACACCAGATCGATCGCCTCGTCGACCTGCTCACTGCGCAACCCCGACGTGGTGGCGGTGAGCAGGTCCTGCCCGATCTCGCGAAGGTCGAGCACCGAGCTCTGCGTCCCGGGAAGTCTGCTCTCAACCGCCGACCGCAGCCGGTCGGCCAGCTTCCGGGTGGACGAAGGGCTGCCGGCTCCCGCGCTGACGACCACCACCCGCCTCATCGGTACTCCACCGCGCGCCCGGTGACGGTGTCGCCGGCCGCGTGGACGGTCGAGTCCCGGGGTCCGCCGGCGGCAGCTACCAAGGAGGCGTGTGTGGGCGCGTCGGGCACATCCGCGGGACGCCCTTCGGCGAAGCCGGCACGCATCGCGGGCAGGATCTCGCCCAGCAGATCCAGCTGCTCAAGGACGGTCTTCAACGGCAGGCCGGCGTGGTCGAGAAGGAACAGCTGGCGCTGGTAATGACCCACCGAGCCCTTGAAGGACAAGGTGCGCTCCAGCACTTGCTGGGGGCTGCCCACCGTCAACGGGGTCTGGCGACTGAACTCCTCCAGACTCGGGCCGTGGCCGTAAACCGGAGCGTTGTCGAAATAGGGCCGGAACTCGCGCACGGCATCCTGAGAGTGCGGTCGCATGAAGAACTGGCCACCGAGTCCGACGATCGCCTGATGGTAGGCCCCATGCCCGTAATGCTCGTACCTGCGGCGGTACAGGTCGATCATCTTCCTGGTGTGGCTCATGGTCCAGAAGATGTTGTTGTGGAAGAAGCCGTCACCGTAGTAGGCCGCCTGTTCGGCGATCTCGGGGCTGCGAATCGAGCCGTGCCAGACGAACGGGGCCACGTCGTCCAGAGGCCGGGGGGTGGACGTGAACCCGGCGAGCGGGCTGCGGTATCGGCCCTGCCAGTCGACGTCGGTCTCACGCCACAGCCTGCGCAGCAGGGCGTAGTTCTCGAGTGCCAGGTTGATGCCGTTGCGGATGTCCTGGCCGAACCAGGGGTAGACCGGGCCGGTGTTGCCGCGCCCGAGCATGATGTCGACGCGACCGTCAGAGAGGTGTTGCAGCATCGCGAAGTCCTCGGCGATCTTCACCGGGTCGTTCGTGGTGATCAGTGTCGTCGCCGTCGACAGGACGATGCGCTCGGTCTGGGCGGCGATGTAGGCCAGCGTGGTGGTCGGCGACGAACTGAAGAAGGGCGGGTTGTGGTGCTCGCCGATGGCGTAGACGTCCAACCCGATCTCCTCGGACTTCCGGGCGATGGCGATGGACGCCTTGATGCGTTCGTGCTCGGACGGCATCCGGGCGTTGGTGGGGTCAACGGTGATGTCGCTGACGCTGAAGACGCCGATCTGTACGGGGTTGCTCATCATGGCTCCAAAGTAGTCAAATGTTCAACTACTAGAACCGCGGAGCCGGCACTTTTGTTCCCGGGTCAGTTGAGACCCAGCTGGTGCGTGTGCCGGTAACCGGTGTCCAGATCGGTGATGGTCACCGAGACAATGCCGTGCTGGTCCACCACGTAGGACTCCTCGATCAGGTGCGCTTCCGGGGTGCGGATCACCTCAACAGCCGTGAGGTCGACACCCACTTCCTGGAGTTCTGTCGTGAAGGGGACGATGACGTCGTCATAGGGCACGATGTCACCGGCAGGCTGGCCATCGACCAACTCGGCAAACTCGGCGAACCGGTACCATCCCACGTTGTGGGCCGCGCGGTAGTGCCGCTCGATGCGCACCTCTTCGGTGCCGCTCAGCGACTGGTCGCGGTGGAAGACCGAGTCGAATCGTAGCCGTTGGCCGCCCTCATCCTCGCGGAAGACGCCGAACCCACGCGACAAGCGATCAGACAGTGTGTAGCCGGAATCCGGGTCAGCGGCGATGGCCAGACCGATGGCCGTCGAGGCAGCGGGGTAAGGGGACCGGTAGACCCTGCGTCCGAACTGTTCTCGCAGCATTCTCGGCACAAGCGGCAGCACGCTGGCCCCACCCACCAGATACAGGCCCGCGATCTGGCTCAGATCGGGCTCTCCGTCATCGAGTCCGTCGACGAGTGGTCCCATCGCGCGAATCGACTGCTCGACCAGTGGCGTGACCGCGTCGTAGAAATCCGCCACCGGCACAGTGACGGTACGGTCGGCGACCTCCAGCACGATGCGGCGCGACTGTGGCGCCAGTTGTTCCTTGACCGACTGTGCCTCGTTGAGCAGCTGGAAGTAGCCGTCCAGGCCGAGGGCATCACCGCTGATGCCGGCGCGCTCACACGCCAGGTCAGCCAGCACCAGGTCGAAGTCGTCTCCGCCCAACCGATTGATGCCCACCGACTCGATCACGGCGTGGCTGCGGTCATGGATCGAGACCAGGGAGGCGTCGAAGGTGCCACCCCCCAGGTCATAGACGACCAGCCGGCTCCGCCTCGCGCTGGGAGCCCCGGCGAGTCGGTGGGTGTACTCGAACCCCGCTGCGGAGGGTTCGTTCATCATCGCGGTGACCGGGAAGCCTGCTTGTCGGAAGGCCTCCAGTGTCAAGAAGCGCTGTGCGCTGTTGGCATGAGCCGGGACGGCCACCACCACGCTGGTGATGGGATCTCGCTGAAGGTGCTGCGAGATGGTTGAGGAGGTCTCCAGCATGGTCTTGAGGTGCGTCAGGTAGGTCACCAACACGTCGAGCAGACGAACCTTCTGGTCCCCGATCCGCACGATCGTGTCGGTGTTGACCATCGGAGAAGCCAGCACTCGTTTCACCGAGCGCAGCGCCGGGAAACCGGCCTCGCGGGCGCGTCGGGCCGCGAAACCGCAGACAAGACCCTCATCAGTCAGCGCAACGAGTGTGGGCTGGTATTCGTGCGCGTCTCCCGTGTCATCGGTGAACGCCACGACGGGGAAGTTCCCGCGGTCGGCGTACGCAACAACGGAACGGGTGGTGCCAAAATCTACGCCCAAATGCATAGGGGGCAGCCTACCGTTCTGGGCCAACAGATGAACGAGGGCCGGATCCCGTGGGACCCGACCCTCGCGTGGTGTTCGGTTGTGCTATTCAGACAAGGTTGGCCGTCAGGGCCAGCAGCACGCCGCCAGCCATCGCCGAGGCGATCTGACCAGCCGCGTTGGCGCCCATCGCATGCATGAGCACGAAGTTGCCGTTGTCCTCGCGGGAGGCTTCCTTCTGAACCACGCGCGCGGCCATCGGGAAAGCCGAGATGCCGGCCGCACCGATCAGTGGGTTGAACTTGCCACCGCTGAAGACGTTCATCAACTTGCCCATGAGTACGCCGGCTGCGGTATCCAGTCCGAAGGCGAACAGCCCCAGCACCAGAATGAACAGGGTGCGTACGTTGATGAACTGGGTGCCGACCATGGTCGAACCGATCGCCAGACCCAGGAAGAGCGTGACGATGTTGTTCAACTCGTTCTCGGCGGCGCCCGTCAGGCGCTGGACAACCTTCGACTCGCGCATCAGGTTACCCAGCATCAACGTGCCGACCAGCGGCAGCGCGAACGGCACCAGAATGCCCACCAGAATGGTGACCAGCACCGGGAAGATGAGCCTGGTCCGCTGGCTGATCTCGCGTTGGGAGTACGGCATCCGGATGGAGCGTTCCTTCTTCGTGGTCAGCAGTCGCATGATCGGAGGCATGATGATCGGCACCAGCGACATGTAGCTGTAGGCAGCCACTGTGATGGGCCCGAGCAGGTGCGGTGCCCGCTGGGAGGCGACGATGATCGACGTGGGACCGTCGATGGCACCGATGATGCCGATCGAGGCGGCCTCGGTCTGGGTGAAGCCGAGCAGCAGGGCCAGGATCAGCGTCAGGAAGATGCCGAACTGGCCGGCAGCGCCGAGAAGCACCATCTTGGGGTTCTCCAGCAGCGGACCGAAGTCGGTCATCGCCCCGATGCCGATGAAGATCAGCAGCGGAAACAACTCGTTTCCGACACCGATGTCGTAGAAGAACTGCAGCATGCCGGGCTCTTCGGGTGAACCCAGCAGCATCGAGACCGGCAGATTGGCCAGCATGCAGCCCGCACCGATCGGCAAAAGCAGGAGTGGCTCGTACTCCTTGGCGATCGCCAGGTAGATCAGCAGGATGCCGACGCCGATCATCACCAGGCCCTGCCACTGAACGTTCAGGATGCCTGACATGAGGCTTTCGATTGTGGATGCGTCCATGTCAATCCTTCGCGAAACGCAGCAGCACCTGGCCGTACTTGACCTGATCGCTCGGCTTGACGTCGATCGACTCCACAGTGCCGGTGCGGCTGGCATGAAGATCGTTCTTCATCTTCATGGCCTCGAGCACCATCACCACGTCACCCTTGTTGATCTGGTCGCCGGCGGCGACGCTGATCTCCAGGATCACTCCGGGCATCGGGGCACTCATCGAGTAGGCGAGATCGGTTCCGCCGGCCACAGCCGGGGACGGAGTGCGAGGCTGCGCGGAGCGCATCGCAGCCGGCACCTTCGGAGCGCGTGCGACCGGTTGGCCTTCGCTGAACGAAGGTGCGGCACCGGCCGCCCGGCTGGCGGTCGCTATCTGCGGGGCGATCACCGCGTCAGCGGCATCGGCCTGTGAGCTCAGGGTGACCTCGACAAGCTTGCCGTCGATCTGCACCTGGAACTCGGTGGCCGAGACCTCGTCGACGTCGATCTCGTATTCGTTGTTGTTGACAGTGAGTTGGTAGCGACGCACGGTCATCTCCTCTGGGTGTTGTGCATCTGGGAACTGCGACCCATAGACACCCAGCGGCTCGCCCAAAGGCGCGAACCGGGAGCATGGACGCGGTGGACAGGGGCCGCCTGCTTACGTCGAACGTCAGCGTGGACAGCCACGGCGACCGAGATCGCTGCTATCTGTTCGGGGGTCAGTCCGGAGGTGTCCGAGATGGTCATCCATGCGTTCGGGTCCTCCTCCGGCGCCGCAGCCTCCTCGCCCTCGGTAAGTGCAGGTGTCTCCGGCGCCTCGGTGATGGCCGGTGTGAGCGCAGGTTCTTTGTCGGTGCGATTCAGGAGCATCAGGGTGAACATCAGGACGAAGAGCATCAGGAACACCGTTCCCATGCCAAACACCAGCATTGTGAAGCCCCAACCAAGGTTCTCCATCGCCATCACACCGGGAACAATCCGTGCTTCTTGGGCACGGTGGTAGCGACTTTGGTCTGCAGAACCTCAAGAGCGCGTACCAGACGAGGACGCGTCTCGCGAGGCTCGATGACCTCGTCGATCTGCCCGAGGTCAGCGGCGCGGTAAGGGTTGAAGAACCGCTCACGGTACTCGGCAATGAACTCGGCCTCGGCCTTGGCCGGGTCAGCGGCCTGCGCGATGGACTTGCCGTGCAGCAGGCGGGCGGCGCCGTCCGGCCCCATCACCGCGATCTGGGCGGTGGGCCAGGCGAAAGCCACGTCCGAGCCCATCTGCTTGGAGCTGAGGGCCACGTACGAGCCGCCGATCGCCTTGCGGGTCACGATCGAGATCTTGGGGACCGTCGCCTGGCAGTAGGCATAGATGATCTTCGCGCCGTGACGGATCACGCCGTTGTACTCCTGCTCGACGCCCGGCAGATAACCAGGGCAGTCGACGAACGTGATCACCGGGATCGAGTACACGTCGCAGATCCTGATGAAGCGGCTGATCTTGTCGGACGAGTCGATGTCGAGAACCCCGGACATCACCGTCGGCTGGTTGGCGACGATGCCCACCGGGCGTCCGTCAAGGCGGGCGAAGGCGCAGATCGCGTTGGGCGCGAAGGCCTCGTGCACCTCGAGGATCGAGTCGGTGTCGAAGATCTCGTCAAGGACCCCCCGGCGCATGTCGTAGGCCTTGCGGTCATCGTCGGGGACGACCGAGTTGAGCGACTCCGACATGCGATCCGGCGAGTCGTCGCTGATCAGGCTGGGGGCGTCCTCGGACGTGTTGGCCGGCAGATAGCTCAGCAACAACTTGGTCAACTCCAGGGCCTGCAGTTCGGACTTGGCCTCGAACTGCGCCACGCCACTACGCCCGGCGTGCACGGCTGCACCGCCCAGTTCCTCGGCAGTGACCTGTTCGCCGGTCACCGAGGCGACGATGTTGGGCCCGGTCAGGAACATGTTCGACGTCTGGTCAACCATGATCGTGAAATCAGTCAGGGCGGGGGAGTACACCGCTCCGCCGGCGCACGGCCCCATGATCAGGCTGATCTGGGGGATCACTCCGGATGCCGCGACGTTGCGCTGGAAGACCTCGCCGTAAGCGGCCAGGCTGCGGACGCCCTCCTGCACGCGGGCGCCACCGGAGTCGTTCAAGCCGACGATCGGGATGCCGCTGTCGAGAGCGAGATCCTGGATCCTGTTGATCTTCTGGGCTTGCACCTGGCTGAATGATCCACCGAGGACGGTGAAGTCCTGGGCGTAGACGGCCACTCGGCGGCCGTTGATCTTCCCGAAGCCGGTGATCACACCGTCGCCAGGGAATCTCTGGTCGCCCATACCGAAGTCGGTCAGGTTGTGAGTGGCGAGCGCGCCGAGTTCCTGGAAGGTGCCCTCATCCATGAGAATCGACAGCCGCTCACGTGCGGTCATCTTGCCCTTGGCGTGTTGGGCTTCTATGCGCTTGGGTCCTCCACCTTGGAGAGCCTTCTCGCGCATGTGGCGCAGCGTCGTCAAATGGTCTGCTGACGATTGCTCTGGCGTCACGGTGTCAGTCATTGTCACCTCGCTGTAGCAGGATTGAGCGCCACTTGGAGCGCTGGGCAACAAGTTATCACGGCTCATTGGTGCGCAGCGGGTGAGCCCGCCAGCGAGCGTACGCGGTTCCACAGCCGGAGGGTTTCAGCGCTGATGCCTGTGCCTGGACCTGTGGCGCTGGACCGCCAGTTCGTAGAATCCCACCAGGGCCTCGGTCGAGGCACGCCAACTGTGCTGCTCTGCCTCGTGCCGGGCGGCCCTGCCCATCCGCTCGCGCAGTTCAGGGTTGCCGGCCAGCAGACTGATCCTGGCCACCATGTCGTCGGGGTTGTGTGGTTCTACGAGGAAGCCTTCCACGCCTTCGGTGAACAGGTGCGGGATACCGCCGGCGTTTGCGCCGATCACCGGAACCCCCGAGGCCATGGCCTCAAGACCTGCGAAGCCCAGGGTCTCGGTGGTGGAGGGGAAACAGAAGATGTCTGCGCTGGCGTAGGCCTCGGCCAGTTCGTGGCCGCGGAGGTATCCGGTGAACACCGTGTTGGTCCCCGAGAACGCGCTCTTCAACTGGTCGGCAGCCGGACCGGACCCGACGATGGCGAACCGGATGCCGGGCAGGCGCCTGACCGGCTCCAGCAGATCCTCAATGTTCTTCTCGTGGGAGAGCCGCCCGACATAGATGGCCAATGGTTGGTCGGGATGCCCGTCGCTGAGGCGGCGCCGCATCCGCTTGGTACGGGCCTTGGGGTGATACGTGAGGGTGTCGACGGCTTTCGGCCACAGATCCACCCGCCGCACCCCGCTGGCGAGGGCCGCGTCGACCATCTGCGGCGAGGTACACAGGTTCACCTCGGCCTGGTTGTGCAGAGTCGTCGTCCACCAGCCGGTGACGTCGGTCAACCACCCCAGATGGAGTTTCTGCACGTAACTGGTCAACTGGGTGTGGTACGACGCCAAGAGCGCCACGTCACGATGTCTGGCCGACAGGACCCCGTATGCCGCCAGCCAGGCCGGGTTCACCGCGTGCACCACGTCGGGTCGGAAGTCGATCATCTGCTCGGCGATCTTCGGTGTGGGCAGGCCCACCTTGATCTCCGGGTACCAGGGGCGGAACCCCACCGACCGCACCCTCACCACATCGAAGCCCGCGTAGGTCGACGGTGGGTCACCCGGCGCGAAAACCAGCACGTCGTGGCCTAGCGCGGCCAGTTCGTCGAGGGTGCGCAGCACTCTGGTGACCACACCGTCGATCTTCGGGAGGAAGACCTCGGTGAACATCGCTATGCGCATCGAGAAACGATTCCCTACGACGTGCCGACGACCGACGAGGGGAGGCCGGCCTGCTGATTCCGCGTCCACACCGAGGTCGCCGGAATGCGGGTGCTGTCGGCCCGGTCGGCGTAGCGTCCGGCCGTCTCATTGATCTCGCGCAGCAGGCCCTCGTCCAGGGTGATCGGGTCGAGCCCCAGGGCCAGGAAGTGGTCATTGCGGACCACCAGGTCGTTCTCCAGGGCTTCCTTGCGTGGGTCGGGCACCATCTCGAGCTTGGCCCCGGTCATCCGGGCCACGAGTTCGGCCAGATCGCGTACCCGGTGGGTTTCGGTCATCTGGTTGAAGATCATCACCCGCTCACCAGTGGCCGGCGGATTGTCCAGGGCGATCTCGACGCAGCGCACCATGTCCTGGATGTGGATGAAAGCCCGAGTCTGGCCGCCGGTACCGTGCACGGTGAGCGGGTAACCGACGGCTGCCTGCATGAGGAAGCGGTTGAGCACCGTGCCGTAGTCGCCGTCGTAGTCGAAGCGGTTGATCAGTCGCTCGTCCAGGCTGGTCTCTCGGGTGTTGGTGCCCCAGATGATGCCCTGGTGCAGGTCGGTGATCCGCAGCTCGTCGTTCTTGGCGTAGTAGGCGAACAGGTTCTGGTCGAGCACCTTGGTCATGTGGTAAATCGACCCAGGATTGGTCGGGTAGAGGATCTCGGTCTCGACAACGCCCTGCTCCGAGGGCACCTGGATGTTCAGGTAGCCCTCGGGAATGGCCATCCCGGCGGTGCCGTAGCCATACACACCCATCGTGCCGAGATGGACCAGGTGAATGTCCTGACCGGATTCCACGATCGCGCACAGCACGTTGTGGGTCGCGTTGACGTTGTTGTCGATGGTGTAGCGCTTGTGCTTGCCGGACTTCATGGAATAGGGGGCGGCCCGCTGCTCGGCGAAGTGGATGATGGCGTCCGGCCGCTGGCTCTCGAGCAACTCGAGCAACCCGTGGTAGTCCTGTGCGATGTCGAGTTCGACCACTTCGATGTCGTGACCTGAGAGCTCGCGCCAGGCGGCCCGCCGCTCCACCATCGACCGGATCGGAGTGAGCGACTGGACGCCCAACTCCTCGTCGATGCGCCGCCGGGAGAAGTTGTCAACAATGATCACGTCGTCGCCGCGGGCCGAAAGGTGAAGGGACGCGGGCCAGCCGCAGAATCCGTCGCCACCCAGAACAAGAACCTTCATCGCATTCTCCCTGTTGCACCTGGGTCACCGGGGAAGGTGACACCAGCCACAGTAGTGCTACCCCGCGGGTGGCTTCGACTCTGCCGGTGGTCGGGCTCGCCAGCACAGCGCGGCCGCGATCAGTCCCGCGACCGCCGCGATCCCCAGTGCCGTCCGCAGTCCGTCGAGTTCGGCGATGCCACCGATGACCGGCGAACTGGCGGCCAGACCGATACGCATCGCGAAGCTCACCATGGTGATTCCGCTACCCGGCGCAAGACCAGGGATGCGACCTGAGGCGGCGTAGGCAGTGGGGATCAGGGATGCGCACCCGAAGCCGGTGAGGGCGAAACCGACGTAGACCAGTTCCGGTGCTGGGGTCAGGACGACCAGCAGGCTGCCAAGTCCGACGAGCAGTCCGCCCGCGGTCGCCAGGGTCCAGGCACCGAACCGGTCACTGAGCGCGTCGGCGGTGAATCGTCCGACTATCTGGGCGGCCAACATGGCCACCATGGCCAGGCCGGCCACCGAGAAGCCCATCCCGAACTCGCTGACCAGGTAGACCGCGCCCCAGTTGTTGGCGACGTCCTCCGGGATGATCCCGGCGAGCCCGATCACCGCCAGTGGCATCGCCGGGAGCAACCGACGCCAACGAGTGGGCGCGCGGTGGTCGCGTTGGGCCTTGGCGGCGGACTGCTGGAGGTGGACGTGCTCCGGGATGTGGCTCAGCCGGAAGCTGACGACACCCAGCAGTGCGATCAGCACGCTCATACCCACGCTCTGCAGCCCGATCGGGACCCCGAGTCCGGCGCAGGCCGCCCCGATGACCCCGGCGATCACCGCACCGATCGACCAGGTGCCATGCAGGGAGTTGATGATCGTGCGCCCCGTCCAGAGCTCCACCGCCACACCCTGGGTGTTCTGGGCGGCATCGATACAGGAGTCCAGGATGCCGACCATGAAGAAGGCGCCCGCGAAGATGGCGGCGTGCGGGGCGAAACCAGCCACCGTCATGAAACCAGCCGCCGCAACGGTGCACATCACGAAGACCCGCGGTGCTCCGTGCCGCGCCATCAGTTTGGCCGGCAGGGGACCCGCTGCGATGGCGCCCACCCCCATGGCCGCAACCACGATGCCGTAAAGGCCATCACCCAGGTCGAAGGACAACTTGATCTCGGGCAGCCGGGGCAGCAGATGCATCATCAGCCCATTGGTGAGGAAACTCAGCGACACTCCCCAACGAGCCCGAGCGGGCGACGAGTCAGGGGTGGGCACCCGCGCAAGCTTAGCCGCGATCCCGGGATGGCGGTCGGCAGCCGAGCGTCACTCGGTC
This sequence comes from uncultured Actinomycetota bacterium, assembly GCA_963780175.1. Taxonomy (GTDB): domain Bacteria; phylum Actinomycetota; class Actinomycetes; order Propionibacteriales; family Propionibacteriaceae; genus Brooklawnia. Next base: position 246,291 of record CAWAAT010000001.1, read on the forward strand.
TGCGAACCACCCTCTGGCAGGCCCTTGAGGAACTCCTCGACCTCGGCCCCGATCTGATCGGCGGTTGGCACCTCGGTGCGGGGGTTGAGCGCCCGGTGCTCCATGAACTGGTCGTACTGTTCCTCGAGCCGGGCGACCACCTGTTGGGCCTCCTCGGATTGGGACACCTGGGTCTCGATCAACCGACGGGTCACTGCGGCAGCCTGGCCCAGCCGTCCGTCCGTGGGCAGGTCGAGACCTGCAACGGGACCGGCCTGGTCCAGCAGCGCGATGGCCGCGTCGGGATACTCGTTGTCAGCCAGGTAGTGCGGGACGTGCGCGACGAGTCCTATCACGTCCTTGCCATGCTCGCCCAGACGCAGCGTCAGCAGGCTGAGGAACGAGGCACCCATCTGGAAGGTGCCGGGGATGCCGCCCCGATCTCCGAGCAGGGTGGGGTCGGACGCGTACCCGGAGACGTGCACCGGACGGGTGTGTGGGGTCGGGGCCGGCATCGACTGCAGGATGATCGTCCGATCCACGCCGAAGTGATCGATGACGCTCTCCACTGCGGCCACCATCCGCTCCCACTGCAGGGACGGTTCGGGTCCCTTCAGCAAGAGGAACCGCTGGTCGCCTCGGTCGAACAGCTGGTGCAGTGCAATCTCGGGCGTCTGGTACTGGCGGAAGTGGTCGTGGTCGTAAACGATCGGGGGTCGGCGTCCGGTGTAGTCAAAAAGTTGATCGACATCGAAGGTCGCGACCTTGTGGTTGGACAGTCGCTCCAACAGGTGATCGTTGATGAGTTCCTGGGCCTCGCCGGCGTCACCGTAGCTGCCAAGGGTCACCAGCAGGGTCGGCCTCTCGTCTGCGCGTTGGGCGAAGTCCAGGCCCTCCACATGCGGCGACAAGCTGAACAGGCTTCTGGGATCGAGCATGGTCTCACCTCCGCTGTCGGACTCGATGTCGATGTGTATAACGTCACGGCACCACCCGGGTATTCCTGCCGCGAAGGATGACAGGATGGCTGCATGACCGATGAACGCCGGCCAACCGAGGTCAGCCTCACCAGACTCGCCAAGGGGCGGTACGAGGCCCGCAATGCGAATGGCGCCATTGTGGAGTTCGGGGTGACAGGTGACGCCTTCACTCCGGGCGAGCTGTTCCTGGCTGCCCTCGCGGGGTGCGCCGCGGTGGACGTCGATGTGATGACCAGTAGACGTGCCGAACCGTCGGCCTTCGTGGTCACCGGCTCGGGGGTGAAGGCCACCGAGGGTGGCAACCACTTCGAGGACCTGACGGTCACGTTCCGGCTGGCTTTCCCCGATGGCCCCGCAGGGGACGAGGCGCGCGCACGCATCCCGTCCGCGGTCAGGGCCTCTCACGAGCGCGACTGCACCGTTTCGCGGACCGTTGAAGCAGCCAGCCCGGTGGGCTTCAGAGTGATCGAGTGAGACTGGTGTCGACAAGAATCCTGCGAAAGGAACTGCCGTGTCCGAAGTGACTGTTCTCGCCTTGTTCAAAGCAAGGCCCGAGAAGCTGGACGAGCTCAAGTCCGCGCTTGTGAAGATGGCTGAGGAGACCCACAGGAACGACGCTGGCTGCCTGCTGTACGCGCTACAGCAGGGCATCGACGACCCGTGCGACCTGGCCTGGGTCGAGAAATGGGCGAGTCGACAAGCCCTCGACGAGCACGGCAAGAAGCCGCACATCGTCGATGGCGCACAGACGCGGCGGGCCATGATGGCCGAGCCGCCCCGCATCGTCTTCCTGCGCAACGTCGGTGCGGGCACCCCCGAGCAGGGTGTGCTCTGAACCGGGGCTCAGTCGAGCGGAAGTCCCGCCGAGTCACGCAGCGCCCGAAGGACCAACGGCGAACCGTCTGAGTGCAGCGTGCAGTTCGGGGCGACGATCAATCGGTCCCCGGCCTCACGACGGGCCCGCAAGACCGCCTCGCGGGTCTGGCTGGGCGTCCAGTAGAGGCTGGTGATTTCGTTGAGCCCGAGCATCGGCACCCAGCCGTACCGGTTCTGCGCCTGTTCGATAGTGGGCGCCGAGACCTCGTCCGACCAGTTCAGTACCTCGAACGGGTAGTCGCGGATCAGTTCTGGATCGGCTCCCTCACCGTGCAGGTGCCCGATGCGCACCAGGCCCTGCGCTGCGGCCAGGACCTGTTTGTCGTAGGGCGCGATCCAGTCGGCGAACTCCGCCCTGCCCAGGCCGTAGCTGGTGGCGTCGGCGCTGGCGCCGTTGATGGCGAAGAAGACCCCGTCCACCCCCAGTTCGCCCAGTCCGGCCGCCCACGTCGACAGCGCCCTGGCCACCCGTCCGATGGTTCGGTGGGCAAGGTCGGGGTCAGCCCGGAAGTACTCGATCACATTGACGCCCAGCGCCCGGACGAGAGTCTGGGTGGGCGAGAAGATCGTCTCGATGATCGCCGCATCAGGGGCCTGCTCACGCAGGATCGTGAGCACCTGGGCCTGCTTGGTGTAGTTGGAAAGCTCGGCGTCCGGATCCGGGACGACCAGCTCCAGCTGCGTGGGATCGATGATCTCGGTCAGGTCTTCGGGCACCTCCAGCCGGAAGTCGTCCATCACCTTGATGTAGTCCCAGTCGTACTGCCGGTAGAAGCGCAGATGGGCCTCTGCGACCTGCTCGGGTGTCCAGAAGGACGACCCGTAGTGAATCCACGCACCCACCGGGGGTCGGTCGGTCGGCTGACCGTGGGCTGCGGCGATAAACCGTTCACGCCTTGTTGTCATGGGGTTCTCCATTCGTCATCGTCCTGCCCAGGTACGCTTCCTGGACTCGTGGGTTGTTGAGTAGTTCATCGGCGGGGCCATCCAGCACCAATTGACCGGCGGCAAGGACATAACCGTGGTGTGCGATGGACAGCGCAAGTTCCGCCTGTTGTTCGACCATCAGGATCGCCATCCCCAGTTCGGAGTTCAACGCGACGATGGTGGCCAGCACCTCGTCGACCAGCTTGGGGGACAGGCCCATCGTTGGCTCGTCCATGCAGACCAGCCGGGGCCGGCTCATCAACGCCCGGGCGAAGGCGAGCATCTGCTGTTCGCCTCCCGACAAGGTGCCGGCCTGCTGGGCACGCCGTTGGGCCAACCTGGGGAAACGTTCGTACTGCGCGTCCAGGTCAGCCCGGATCTGCTCGCGATCCGCTCGAGTGTAGGCGCCCAGGATGAGGTTCTCCTCCACCGTCATCGGGGCGAACACCCGTCTGGCCTCAGGCACCGAGGCGATGCCCGCGGAGATCCTGCGAGGGGTCGGCCAGCCGGTGATGTCGGTGCCGTCCCAGGTCACGGTGCCTGCGGTGGGCGGCACCAGGCCGAGGATCGTCTTCATGGTCGTCGACTTCCCGGACGCGTTTCCGCCCAGCAGCGAGACGATCCTGCCCGCTGGTACCACCAGGCTGACGTCGTCCAGGGCCTTGGCGGCCACGTAGCGGACGTCGATGCTCCTCAACTCAAGAAGGTTGTCACTCATCCTTGCCTCCTGCGCCGGTGTGGAGACGTCGTGGGCGCACCACGCTGCCCAGATAGGCGTCGATCACGACGGGGTCGTTGCGCACCACCGCGGGTGGTCCGGCCGAGATGACCCTGCCCTCGTCCATCACGTACACCCAGTCGGAGATCGTCATCACCAGGTCGAGCTTGTGCTCGACCAGCAGGATCGTCTGGCCGGCGGCCTTCAGTGCCAGCAACTGGGTGAGCATCTCCGCTGTCTCCGACTGGTTCATGCCCGCGGTCGGCTCGTCCAGGACCAGCAGCGTGGGCACGGCACCGAGCGCCCGGGCGATCTCGGTGCGTCGCCGGTTGGCGTAGCTGAGGGTGTAGGACAGGTGGTCGCGGCGCGGCCCCAACCGCTCGGGGAATCGATCAATCTGGGCGTTGACGTGCTCGATGATCTGCTCCCTCTCCCCGCGTACCGCGGCAAGCGGCAGGAGGGCGGCGAGCACCTCGGCCGCCATGGGTAGCCATGCCATCAGCATGTTGCCGGCGAACCGCTTGAACGGTCGGTGCGCCGACAGCGCGTGATGCATTCCGACCTCGATGTTCTCGGCGACGCTCAGGTTGCCGAAGACCCGGCCGTTCTGGAAGGTTCGGAAGACGCCGGCCTCGGCCACCTGCTCGGGACGCCGGGCCGCGATCGGGCCACCGTTGATGGTGATATCGCCCTCGTCCGGACGCAGTACCCCGCTGACAAGGTTCAGGGTGGTCGTCTTGCCGGACCCGTTGGGCCCGATGATCGCCACGGTCTGCCCTCGCCTCACCTCCAGATCGATGCCGTCGACCGCCCGCAGGCCGCTGAAGCGGCGATGCAGGTTGCGCACCTTCAGCACTGGTTCGCTCATGACGTCCTCCTGGTCCACAGTCCCTGCGGTCGGAACCGGATCACCGCGATCATGATCACGCCGTACAGCAGGATCCGGCCCTCCGGGGCCACCCGCAGCGCCTCTGGTAGCCCGACAAGCACGATCGCGCCCAACACGGCGCCGAACGGAGAGTTCAAGCCGCCCAGCACGATGATGGTCAACACCAGCACCGACATCTGGATCGGGAAGACCGTTGGGTCGAGGTAGTTGTACTGGTGGGCCAGCAACGAACCTGCGATGCCGGCGAAGAACGCCGAGATCGCATAAGCCAGCGCCTTGTAGTCCCGGGTGTGGACGCCAAGCGAACGCGCGGCCACCTCGTCCGAGCCGACCGACGACAGCACCGTGCCCAGATGGGACGAGCGAATCCGGAGCGTCACCGCCAGGGTGACCGCGAGGATCGCCAGGTCGAGCAGGTAATGGCCCTGCGAGGTCAGGAGCGGTTTCCCGAGGACACTGGGCGCCGGGATGCCCGTGAGTCCGTAGGCACCCTGGGTGACCGGGTCCCAGTTGCGGATCACGGCCAGTATCACGAAACCGAGCGCGAGTGTGGCCAGCGAGACGTAGTGGCCACCGAGCCGCCAGATCGGCAAGGTGATGAAGGTGGCGACCCCGGCAGCGAGCACGCCACCGAGCAGCACCGCCAGAAGGAACGGCATGTCGAGGCGCATCACGAACAGCGCGGACGCGTACGCGCCGATCGCCACCGGCGCGGCCTGCCCCAGCGACACCTGACCGGTCGAACCCGCCAGCAGCGTCATCGGGACCGCCATGATCGCGTAGATCGCCACCTGGGTACCAACCGCGCTGAGCACCGGGCCGCCAAGCGTGGGGACGGCCACCGCCGCCAACGCGGCGAGCACCAGCCAGTGCCACCACTTCAGCGGGATCGGCCTTCCGGCACCCAGGAAGGTGCCCGTCATCGGTTCGTGGGCCAACCCCTGGCGGGCGCCGAACAGGCCGTGCGGACGCACCAACAGCACCAACAGGAGCAGACCGAAGATGAACAGGTCACGGAACCCGTCACCGAACTGGTAGACCCCGATCGCCTCCAACAGGCCGAGCAGGAAGCCCCCTGCCACGGCCCCGATGATCGAACCGAGCCCGCCCACCGCGGCGGCGATGAAGCCAACCGTGCCGGTGAACGCGGCCGAGAACGGTGAGATCACTCCGGAGAACATGCCGAAGAAGACCCCGCCCACCCCACCGAGCGCGCTGGCGAGCAGAAATGACAGGTTCTGGATACGAGCCACGGGCACGCCCATCTGCTGGGCGGCGTCCGGGTCGGCGGCCGTGGCCCGGATGGCCTGGCCGTCGCGTCCGAATCGCAGCCAGATCCACAGTCCGGTCATGGCAAGCAGCGTGAACCCGAAGGCGACCACGTCGCTGGTGCCCAACAGCACCCCGGCGACCGGGATGTTGTTGGTGGGCAGCGGCTCGGGGTAGGCGCGGGTGTCGGGGGAGAAGATGATCTGGCTCAGGTTGTCGAGCACCATGGACGCGGCAAATGTCGCCAACAGTGCGGCGATCGGTGGTGCCTTGATCAAGGGGCGGACTGTGGTCAGGTTGATGATGTAGCCGATCACCACACTGGTTGCTGCCACAGCGATGATGCCAAGCCACCAGGGCCAGCCGAGCACACCGATGAACCACCAGCCCAGCATCGCCCCGAACCCCACCACGGAGCCTTGAGCGAAGTTGACCACGTTGGTCACTCCGAAGATGAGGGAGATGCCCACGGCAACAAGGGCGTAGACGTTGCCGTGGACAAGTCCCGAGATGAGCGTGTCAAGCATGAGTCAGGATCAGAGCTTCTCGTACGTGCCATCGCGGACGATGACCGGCACGATCGGCACGTCATTGGGGCGGCGGTCCGCACCGAAGGTGAACTCGCCGAACTGGACCGAGGTGAACGGCTTGCCCTCGCTCAGCGCGTTGAAGATGCCCTCACGGGTGGCTCCGCCACGCTCGGCGGCCTCGGCCAGCACGTGAACGGCGTCATAGGCATAGGCCGAGAAGCTGCTGGGAGCGTGACCGTACCTGTCCTCGAACTTCTCGTTGAATGCGACGATCCGCGGTTCGTCGTTGCCGATCAGGAAGTTCTCGTTGATGATCGTGCCCTCGGCGGCCTCGCCGGCGGCCTCGAGGAACTGCGGGGTGTTCTGGCCGCCGTAGAACTGGCCGGTGAAGCCGAGTTCACGAAGTTGGCGGACCACCCGAGCCCCGTCCGGGACGTAGCCAAGGTGCACCACGGCTTCGGGTTGGGCATCGCGTGCCTTGATCAGCACGGGACGGTAGTCCTCGGAGTCGGGCTGGATGGCCGACTCGTAGGCGATCTTGAGACCCTGGCGCTGCGCCTCGGCCTTGAACGCGTCGAAGGAGGTCTTGCCCCAGTCGGACTGCAGGTAGACCACCGAGACCAACGTGTGTTCCTGGGCGACCCGCTGGGCGCTCTGGGTCTGGTAGTAGGCCTGCGTCAAGGAGGTTGTCCACATCTTGTCCCCGCCTTGGGTGAACTTCGCGTTGGAGTTGGTGAAGCCGAACTGCACCAGACCGGCCTGCTGGTAGGTGGCCGAGGCGGCCATGGACGCGGGGGAGGTGAAGTCACCGAGCTCGGCAATGATGGAGGTGTCCGCAACGAACTTCTGCGCGATCGGGACGGACTGCTTGGGGTCGGACTGGGAGTCCTCCCATTTCAGTTCCAGCGGGACGCCGTCGATGCCGCCGTCGGCGTTGATCTCCTCAAGGGCGAGGTCGAAGCCGTCTCGCCAGTACTGGCCGTACTCGGCGCTCGGCCCGGTGACCGGGCCGGAAACACCGAAGTAGATGGTCTCAGGGGCGTTGCTGGACGACGAGCCGGCGGTGTCGGCGGAGGCCGAGCAGGCACTCAACAGGGCGACTGAGGCGAGGGCGGCGATGGCGGATATCTTGGTGAATCTGGGCATGACTTGTCCACTTTCTGGGCATGAAGGAAAGAGATTCCGAATATTGGGCGCGTCGGGGCAGATGAATTGTTCCGCCAAGGCACGAGTCGCTGAATTGATCTGCTGAATCAGCGGGAGGCGTCGAGGGATTCTCGGACGCAGCAGAAGAGCCCGGTTCGGGCTACGGTCTGCGGTGGAGGCTTACTGGTCGAAAGCGACGGTCAGCAGCAACGACAGCAACAACACGCGCTACGGCGAGGCGAGACCATTGAGGTCAGGGTCGCAGACTGGCGCATGTGGGCTCCCGTGGTTGGATGTTGGAGTCATCTTATGAAGACATTCTCACGACGTCAATTAATATCCGAAATGTGGACCGAATTCTTCTTGGGGCGAACAGATTCTGGGTCAGTTCTGGCGGACGAATCTCGCAAAACCTGAAGCCACCAGGTGTCCGGCTGGTCGGATCTGGTCGTCTGCCTGCGTCAGTTCGCTGATCAGTCGGAGTCGCTCGTCCGGGGTGTCTGCAACGTATCGGGCCAACATCTGGGGGGTCTTCTCGGGATGGAACTGCACACCCCAGGCGCTACCCAGCCGGAAGACCTGGTTGGGGTAGGTCGCCGAGCGGGCCAGTTCGTTGGCGCCGGGGGGCAGGTCGGCGACCACGTCATGGTGCGACTGGTTGACCAGCGTGGGGCCTGAGCAGGCCAGGGCCCCGAACACGGGGTCATTCAGAGCGGACGCCGTCCAGTCGATGGCCACCACCCCACGCTCACCGCCGGCCGGATCGTCCACGACAACCCTTCCGCCCAGAGCCTGGGCCAGCACCTGATGGCCCAGGCAGATGGCCAGGATGGGCAGCTGGATGTCGAGCGCATCGGCCAAGAGGTCCCTGAGCGGGTTGAGCCAGGGGTGGGTCCGGTCGTCATCGACAGACATCGGCCCACCAAGCACCAGTAGTCCCTCACCGGCCGAAGCCAGCTGGGGGACGTCCTTCTCCCACAACCCGAGCACTCCCACCCTGACCCCGGCATCCCGAAGCCAGGCGTCGAACCTGCCCAGGGACGCGTCCGGGCCTGGCTGCAGGACGGTGATGCGTGGTTGCTTGGCCATGGAGGAAGGCTAGCTGCTCGCGCCATCGTCATCGATTCGACACAACCGGTGCACGACCAGTGGCGGTGCTGGGACCATGTGATCAAGCCCACGGCGGGGCCAACGACGATTGCAGAGGAGTTTGCCTCGTGAGTCGACCGATCCATTTCGAGATCCACTGTGATGACCTCGAGCGAGCCAAGACGTTCTACTCAGACGTCTTCGGCTGGACCTTTGAGGACTACGGTGCCTTCACCGGTTCTCCCTACTTCGGTGTCATCACCGGTCCAGACGATGAGCCTGGAATCAACGGCGGAATGCTCCTGCGCCCGGTGCCGGGCGGCGGTCCTGGTGCGCAGGTCAACGGAGCCGTCCTGACCTTCGGTTCGGCCGATTACGACGCGGACCACGAGAAGATCATGGCCGCGGGTGGTGCTGTGGCCCTGCCGAAGTCCGCGCTCACCGGGATGGCCTGGCAAGGCTATTACCTCGACACCGAGGGCAACGTGTTCGGCATCCACCAGCCCGACCCTGACGCAGCCTGATCCGGTAGCAGAGACGGCGACGGCCCGGACCATGGGGTCCGAGCCGTCGCTGCTTGTCAGCTGACAGTTCAGCCTTGGACGGCCGCGCGGAGCTTCGCTCCGAGGTCGGCGTCCACAGTCGACCAGTAGCCGAAGAAGTTCTCCAGCACCGTGTCGTTGGCGATGGCCTTACCCTGACCTGTCAGGGTGTCCAGGAAGCGATCCCGGGCGGCGTCGTCGAACACCTCGCGGTACAGCGTGCCGGCCTGACCGAAGTCGTCGTCCTCCGCGTGCAGGGTGTAGGCCTGACGCACCAGTTCGCCGTCCGCCTCCCAGCCGTTGTCCACCGGGCCGGTCTGGTCAGACCAGGAGTCACCGAAGGAGTTCGGGGCGTAGACTGGCTGGCGTCGCCACGGTGCTGGTAGGTCATGTTGCCGTCGAAGTTGTAGGTGTGCACCTCGACGACCGGCCGGTTGACCGGGAGCTGGTGGAAGTTGGTGCCGATGCGGTAGCGCTGGGCGTCGGCGTAGGCGAAGATGCGACCCAGCAGCATCTTGTCGGGTGAGTTGCCGATGCCCGGCACCATGTTGGCCGGCGAGAAGGCGGCCTGCTCGATCTGGGCGAAGAAGTTCTCCGGGTTCTCGTTGAGGGTCATGGTGCCGACCTTGATCCGCGGGTAGTCCTTGTGCGACCACATCTTGGTCAGGTCGAACGGGTTGAACCGGTAGGTGGCCGCGTCGTCGTACGGCATGATCTGCACGTACAGGTCCCACGTGGGGAAGTCGCCGGCCTCGATGGCCTCGAACAGGTCGCGGCGGTGGAAGTCGGCGTCCGGCGCCGGCCAGCCGCTCCGCCTCGGTCGTCCGTGAAGTTCTCCACGCCCTGCTGGGTCTGGAAGTGGTACTTCACCCAGAACTTCTCGCCGGCCTCGTTGACCCACAGGTAGGTGTGCGAGGAGTAGCCGTTCATGTGGCGCCAGCGTCGTCGGCAGGCCGCGGTCACCCATCAGGTAGGTGACCTGGTGGGCGGACTCGGGGTTCAGCGTCCAGAAGTCCCACTGCATGGTGGCGTCGCGCAGGCCCGGAGTCGGGCAGCCGCTTCTGGGAGCGGATGAAGTGCGGGAACTTCATCGGGTCGCGCACGAAGAAGACCGGGGTGTTGTTGCCGACGAGGTCGAAGTTGCCCTCGGTGGTGTAGAACTTCAGCGCGAAGCCGCGCACGTCGCGCCAGGTGTCGGGGGAGCCGAGCTCGCCGGCGACCGTGGAGAACCGGGCCAGCATCCGGGTCTTGACGCCGGGCTGGAACAGCGCGGCCTTGGTGTAGCGCCGAGACGTCCTCGGTGGTCTCGAACTCGCCGAAGGCGCCGGCGCCCTTGGCGTGCGGGCGCGCTCGGGCACGTTCATCCGGTTGAAGTGGGCCAGGGTCTCGACCAGGTGGTGGTCGTGCAGCACGATCGGGCCGTCGGGACCGACGGTCAGCGAGTTGCGGTCGCTGACCGCGGGGATTCCCGCCTGTGTCGTCGAACCGGTGGAATGATCGGTCATCGTCGTCTCCTGTCGCATTGCTCGTGCTTGTCTTGTCGATGGCTGGGCCACAACCGGCAGACACTGCCATTGGGCTTACCCACCAAATCTGTCGCCCAGCCGCGTTGGACGCGTCGGGCAAACAAGTCCTGCCCCAACAACGTCGGTGCGACATCGGCATATTCCTCACCCCCACCTGGACGTCCGCCAGTTGAGACCGGACGAGGAGAGGCCGCTTCGTCGCAGTCCCATCCTCGTCGTTCGGTGTGCCCAATTACTGCTTACTACTTGTTGGAGTACCCGCCGTCGACCTCGAGACAGGTGCCCGTGACGAAGGAGGAGAGGTCGGAGGCCAGCCAGAGGTAAGCCTTGGCGATCTCCTCCGCCTGGCCAAACCGGACCAGCATGCTGAGTTGCCTGGCGTAGTCATCAGGGTTGAAGCCGAACTGCTCGAGAGCACCACGCAGCATCGGGGTGTCGATCGCGCCGGGAGCCACCGAGTTGATCCGGATGTTGTACTGCGAGTAGTCAAGCGCGGCCTGCTTGGTCAGACCGATGACTCCGTGCTTGGCGGTGACATAGGCAGGCGTCAATGGCTGCGGGCGAAGGCCACTGACCGAGGAGGTGTTGACGATGGAGCCACCCTCGTTCTGCTTCATCATCTGCATGATCTCGTACTTCAGGCAGAGTGCCACACCGCGGAGGTCGACGCGCATGATGGCATCGAACTCATCGATGTCCATGTCGGCAATGGCCTTGTCATCGGGAGTCCGCGCAGCATTGTTGATCGCCACGTCAAGGCGCCCATAGGTCTCCACCGCAAAGTCGATCAGGGCCTTGACCTGCTCCTCATTCGAGACGTCCACCTTGAAGAAGCTGGCCTCACCGTGGTCGGCCCGGATCTTCTCCATCTCAGCTGTGCCGGTCTTCTCGTTGAAGTCCGCGATGATGACCTTGGCGCCGGCCTCGGCGAACAACTCCGCCGTGGCAGCGCCCATGCCCTGCCCGGCTCCGGTGATGAGGACCACCTTGTCCTCCACCGAGAACAGGCTGTACATCGTGCGAAGTGCCCTGATAAATGTCTCACGTGATTCGCGTCCCATGGTTCTCCTGCTCGGATTCGGCCAGACAACGTAGCCCTCTGGCGACTCGCGGTCTGCACCACGAGGCACTCTGCTTCGAGTTGACTACGTCGGACTGTCCCAAGAACGACGCGCGAATTGCGGTAAGCAGGTGTAGACAGATCGGGGTCGATCGCTACCACGGTGTGATGAGCCGAACAACGGGGCCAACGTAGATTGGCGAAGTGATCACTCAGGCGTCGAAGTCAACCGTTCGCTGGATAGCCCCCGCCGCCGCAGCCGGACTCGTCATCGCCGGCCCCGCCTTCCTGACTGGGGTGGCCCAGGCGGAGCCCGCCCTTCCGCCCAAGAGCGCCGACGACATCATCGCCGAGGTCCTCGCCGCCTATCCGGTGGCGTTCACAGGTGAGGTGAGCCAGCAGATGAACCTGGGGTTGCCCGAGATGCCGGGCCAGTCGGGCGTCGATCTCAGTAGCCCTGACGCGCTGTGGTCGCTGGTATCAGGTACCAACACCTGGCGGTTGTGGTACGACGGGGACCGTTCCTACCGGGTGGCGATCATTCGTGGACAGTCCGAGTCAGACCTCATCAGCAACGGCTCGGTGGTGTGGGCCTGGTCGAGCCAGTCGCAGACGGCTGTGCGAACCCAGATCGAGTCGACCAGCCCCGACCCGCGACCCGTCCCCACCTCCTCACCGCAACAGGCCGCCCAAGAGCTGCTTCGCGAACTTGAGCAGGACAGCTCAGTTTCCACCGACGCCAACGTCAGGGTGGCCGGTCGGGCAGCCTACGAGGTCGTCGTCATCCCGTCCCAACCGGGCACGCGTGTCGCGCAGGCTCGCATCGCCGTGGACGCCGAGACGGCCCTGCCGTTACGCCTGCAGATCTTCTCGACAACTTCACAGGCCCCTGCAGTCGAGATCGGCTTCACCAAAGTGAACTTCACCACCCCCAACTCGTCGGTCTTCGAATTCACGCCACCGCCAGGTGCCGAGATCATCGAGCACGCTCAGGACAGCAGCTACCCGCTGCCCGAGCCCACGCGGGACGATAACACCGGTGCGCCCTCGGGGCTTCCTCACGCTGCGGAATCCTCCGCCGAGGTGGTCGAAACTGCCGGACTCGAACCCGCCGGACATGGCGACCACGTGACGATCGGCGAGGGCTGGGCGCAGGTCACCGTAACCGCGCCCATCAGCCAGGTCGCCGATCCCAGTGCCACCACAGCGCCACTCGAGAACTCGTTGACAGAGTTGTTGCCCAAGGTGTCGGGTGACTGGGGCAGTGGAGTGGTCCTGGACGGAACCTTGATCAGTGTCGTGATCGCTGATGACGGCAGGATGGCCTTTGGAGCCGTCGCACCGGAAACCCTGTACCAGGCCCTGGCGCGGTGACCGATCTCGCCATCGCATCGGCGGGTCTCACCAAGGCGTTCGGACATCAGGTTGTCGTCGACAACATCGACCTGGTCGTGCCTCGAGGGGCCATCTACGGGTTTCTCGGCCCCAACGGCTCGGGCAAGACCACGACCATCAGGATGCTGCTTGGACTGATTCGAGCGACCGACGGCAGCAGCACCGTCCTGGGGCGTCCCGTGCCTCTCGAGGTTGACAAGGTCCTGCCCAGGATCGGGGCGCTGGTCGAAGGTCCGGCCTTCCACCCCTACCTGTCAGGTCGGGCGAACCTGGTCAGGTTGGACAGCGCCGACCGCTACTCAGATGCGCGCACCGTCAGATCACGCGTCGCCTCGGCACTTGAGCGGGTCGGCCTGTCGGCTGCAGCGTCCAAGACCTTTCGGGCCTACTCACTTGGCATGAAGCAGCGGCTGGCGATCGCGGCCTGCCTGCTTCAGCCTCGCGAACTGCTGATTCTGGACGAGCCGACAAACGGGTTGGATCCGCAAGGCACTCGAGAGGTGCGCCACCTGGTGGCCTCCCTCGCCGAGGGCGGCGCGACTGTGCTGATCAGCAGCCACTTGCTCAGTGAGGTCGAGCAGGTGTGCACCCACGTCGGGGTGATGAACAGGGGGAAGCTGGTCGCCCAGGACAAGCTCGGTTCGCTGCGCTCGGCTGCCAGCGTCCGGATCGAGTTGCAGACCCCGGACGCAGAGCAGGCGCTCGGTGTGCTCGTGCACCTCGGAGTGACCGATGCCCGCGTGAGCGATCGTTCGGTCTGGTTCTCACCGGGCTCCCTGCCGCCGGAGAACGTCGTGGCAGCGCTGGTCGCCCACCAGGTTCGGGTGGCGGCGTTCAACGTGACCACCCCCACATTGGAGGACCTGTTCGTGGGCCTCACCGGGGAGGGTTTCGATGTCGGTGCCTGAACCTCACGCGTGGGCGGGTTTCTCGAGATTTCTCTCGTCCGAGCTGGTACTCGTGTTCGGGCGGCGGCGCAACCAGATGGGGCTGCTGGTCCTGGCCGCGGTGCCCCTGGTGATGGCCGTGGCCATGCGGTCGTCCTCCCATGGGATGGCCGGCGGATTGCTGTCGGGCAACGGGCTGATCGTGCCGGTGACTGCTCTGATAGCGGAGGCGCCGTTCTTCCTGCCGCTGGCGATCGCCATGCTCGCGGGGGACGCGGTGGCGGGGGAGGCCAACCAGGGGACGCTGCGCTACCTGCTCACGGTGCCTGCCGGCCGAACCAGATTGCTGCTGGTGAAGCTGTGTTCCCTGTTGATCGGCTGCCTGACCGGCGTGGCGGTGGTGGGCGTGACAGGCACGGTCGCGGGAGTCGCACTGTTGGGTGCCGGCCCGATGTACACCATGTCGGGCAGCCAGATCGGCTTCTGGGAAGGCATCGGGCGGGTCGTGTTGATGTACCTCTACGTCGCCGCGCTGCTGGCGGGTCTGGCCGCTGTTGGCCTGTTCGTCTCGACGTTGACCGACCAGCCGCTGGCGGCCGCCGTGGCCATCATGGTCATCAACATCCTCGGCTGGATCGCGATCGCCGTCGAGCAGCTGGCCTGGCTGCACCCCTGGTTGCTGTCGAACTGGACGCTCAACTTCACCGAATTGCTCAGCGACCCCATGATGACCACGCAGGTGATGCGGGGACTGTACTTGGCCCTGGGCTACGTCGTCGTCTTCGCACTGGCGTCCTGGGCTCGCTTCCTGCGCAAGGACATCACCAGCTGAGCCGCGGGCGGCACTATTCTCTGGTGGTGGCCATGAACCTGCGCGTCGCCAGTTCGCTCGTCCTCGTCGTGACGCTCGGCTCGACAGGGTGCTCCGCCGGATCATCACCGGAACCCCCAGCTGCTCCGAGCAGTCGCGCGCAGACTGGCCCGGCCATCGGCGTCCAGCCCGACGTGTCGGGTGGTGCGGTCTATACGGGCCCGGACGAGTTCAGCGTGCGCGCCGCGCTGATGCCGATGATGTCGGCCCAGCAGCGAGCCACGGAGGCCGCCTTCGGCAAGGTTGACTGGCTGTCGGAACCGGCGTTTCTGTACCGGCGTTCGATGAACGACAGCTCGGTACCGTCGCTGCACGTCACCGGCACCACATCGGCGTCCACCACCCGCAGCGAGTCGTGGCTGAAGGCGAGCAACGAGGCGCTGTCCGGCCACGGCTTCCAGCCGGTCAGCGCGCCCTTGGAGGACGATGGGGGAGGGCTTCTGCTGATTTCGGCCAACCCGGCACTGGACGCCTGCCTGACCACCCGGTGGGGTCAGGGCAGTGTCACCATCACGATCGAAGTGGCAGCGACCGACTGGCAGTGCACCTGAGGACGCACGCACAGCACGCAAGCAGAGCAGAGGGGTGCGCAAACCTGTGATGGTTCACGCACCCCGGTGGAAGGTGTCAGTGCCGACCGCCACCGAACCCGATGATGCCGGCCTTCGCCGCCTTCATCACGGCGTCCGCCTCCGACTGGGTGAGCGTGCCGTCGGTCACCGCCGCATCAAGCCGCGTCTGGAAGCTGGCCTGGCGCTCGGCGTCGGCCGCCGCGCGAAGTTCGTCCAGCGCCTGGGTGACGTCGGCCTCTTCAACACCCAGCTGGCTGGCCAATTCCTTGACGAAAGCCGCCTGCTGAGCTGATCTGTCAGTCTCTGTGGGCTCCGTGGCCTCAGCAGGCCGCTCGGGACGAGTCGCCTCACGGGCGGCCTGCATCGCGTCTGCAACGCTCGTCTCGTCGAGACCCAGCTTCTCGGCCAACGCGGCGGCCGAGGCCTGAGGGTTCATGCCGACCCTGCCGTGGTGTCGTCCGCCCATGCCGGCAGACATCTCGCTGGAATCCTGGGCTGCAGCGCTGCTGCTCGAGCTCGGGCTGTCCGTCGGATCCGCCTGGGCCAGCGCGACTCCGAGCAGGCTGCCCACGCTGATGATGCCGGCGGCGGCCCCGACTCCGATCTTGTGACTGGTCTTCATAGTGTCCCTTTCTGGTGGACCGTTCTGGTCTACTACCAGTTCACCGCGCCAGCTTGTCAGCAGGCCCTGCCCAAGCTGTCAGTTGGCTGTGAATCTGCGAAGGGCCAGGCCGTGACCATCGGCCCCGATCGACCTGGTTCGCGGTAGTGCTCGAAACCCAACCAATCCCTGAACCCCTGTTCGGGCACCGAGAGCATCCACTGGGTGTCCGACTGGCTCCCATGGGCGGCCAGCGCCGCACGTTTGAGTTCCAGGTAGTCGGTGACGTCCACCCTCCAGTGCAAATCAGACTCGGGCAGGCCCATGGGCAGCCCGTCATCACCCACCATCTCCATCTCCTCGAGTGCGAGCCCTGCGGCGACTGCCCTGGCAGCCATCCGTTGGGCGTCGTCCTGATTCGTGGTCTGTTCGAGCACCCGGGGACGCCGCGCTGCCAACTCCGCCGCCCGGTGGACGACATTGTGCACAGCTATGTGGTCGGGATGGCCGTAGTTCCCGTGCCAGTCGTAGCCCACCACGACCTCGGCCGACTCATCGTCGAGGATCGCAACGAGCCTCCCGGCGGCCTCGTCCACGTCGGCCTGGACGAAGCACTCGGGGTGGGCGTTCTGCTCCCACCCAGTCATGCCCGAATCCTGGTAACCCAGGAACTCCACTCGGGCGATGCCGATGATCGCCGCGGCGGCCAATGCCTCGGCCTTGCGGCGGTCGATCACCGATTCGCCGGGGGCCAGGTCGTCGGGCACGGTGCCGTGTTCACCGTTGGTGGCGAAAACGGCCACGACCCGGTGCCCCTCCTGGACAAGTCGGGCCATGGTCCCGGAGGTCTGACTGGCCTCGTCATCGGGGTGCGCGTGCAGGAATACGACTGTGGTCACGATTTCAATCATTCCACAATACCGTTATTGGATGGGCTGGCGGGGCGATATGAGCCGGGGATCGGGACGTCGCAGCGCGGTAATGGCCGTGCAGCGAACCCTCGATCGTTAGGCTGACGTCATGCAACTGGCACCTAGTGATCGCTTCTACCGGCTCGTGGTTCGCACCGGGATTCTCGCCCGATGGCTTCTGCGGCTGCGGGTTGAGATCACCGGAGTGGAGAACCTCCCGGAGGAGGAGACTCGGCACGGGTACCGCGTGGTTGCCCCCGGTACCGGCGCGGTGGTGGCCATGAACCATTTCGGTCTGGTCGACTTCGTCTTCGCCGAGTTGGCTGTTTTCAAGGGCAACCGGGCCCACATCAGGTTCATGATCACCCGCAAGAGGGCCGGCAATCTATTCATGCAGGCGGTCGTCCAGTTATGTGACCACATCGTGGTCGACCGGGCTCGGGGCGAGGGGGCCCTGCTGGACGGCATCGCCAAAGCCAGGCGAGGTGACTACGTCGGTATCTTCGCGGAAGGCTCGACCAACCTCAGCTTCCAGGTGCGTCCTATCAAGTCCGGGGCTGTGCGGATCGCGGCCACAACCGGTGTGCCGATCATCCCGGTCTCGGTCTTCGGAGCCCACCGCTTGATCACTCGCGGCCGAAAAGTACGGCTGCGCGAATTGTGGCGGGCCCCGGTGCGCGTCCACATCGGAGAACCCTTCCGGGTCTCGCCGGACGACGACGTCAAAGCCGCCTCCGAGCAGTTGCGGGCCCGGCTGCAGGCCGGTGTCGACCTTGCCATCGACACCTACCAGCACCCGCTGGAGGCCGGCGCCTGGTGGCTGCCCACGAGCCGCGGGGGCACTGCCATGACCCCGAGACAGGACGACCAGAAGTACGCCCAGGAGCGTGCCAAGTACGATCAGACCGGCTGAGCTCCTAGTCGCAGAAGCTGAGCACCGCATTCTCGTCCACCGTCAGTCCCAGGCCCGGTGACTGTGGGATGGGCAGGTGTCCGTCGACAAGGGCGAACTGCTGGTCGGAGATCTCCTGACGCAACGGGTTGGGGGACTGGTCGTACTCAAGCGCCGGGTCGTTGACCAGCGGGTGACTGACGTGGGTGTAGGGGATCGGCGGGATGATTGCGATCCCCTGGAGTGCGGTCGCCAGCGCCACGGCGGATCCCCAGACATGAGGCACGACGCGCACACCACGGGCGGTGGCCAAGGCGAGGATCTTGGTGAATTCCGACAACCCACCGCAGCACGAGATATCGGGCTGGATGATGGCGGGTCGGCCCTCACAGATGAACCGGTCGAACCCGAACCGGGTGAACTCCGCCTCCCCGCCGGCGATCGGCACGCTCAGCCGGCGCGTCAGTTCCCGATAGCCGTACAGGTCCTCGGGGACCACCGGCTCCTCGAACCAGCCGATCCGGCACTCCTCCAGAACCCGACCGATCTGCAGTGCCGTGGGCAGGTTGTAGGCATGATTCGCATCGACCATGAGTTCGGGTTCGTGGCCGATGGCCGACCTGACGGCCCGGACGCGGTCGGCGTCCTGGGCGACAGTCAGCAGTCCGACCTTCATCTTGGCCGCGGTGAATCCGGCGTCGAAGAAGCCTTCGAACTGGGCGATCAACTCGTCCTGCTGGGCTTGGCTGTGGGTGGTCTGTCGGTAGTAGCCACCTGTGGCGTAGGCCAGCACTCGCTCGCGCATGGCTCCACCCAGCAACTCGTGAACGGGACGGCCCACCGTGTGGCCGTAGGCGTCCCACAAGGCGTTGTCAACGGCGCTGATCGCCTCGACGTACGTGCCCTTCTGACCGAAGTCCCGAGTCATCGCGTACATCTTCTCCCAGGCGGCCGTGGGGTAGAGCTCGCCCATCGCGGTCAGAATCGGCGTCAGGACGTCAGTGACAACGGTGGCGACGGGGGTGGGTGGCCCGTACTGGCCTCCCTCGCCCCAGCCCACTGCTCCGTCGGTGGTCTCGATGCGCACGAGCAGGCTGTTGCGCGCAGGGAACGGCGCCTGCGAGGAGTAGAACGTCCGTGACCCCAGCTCAACTCGTGGGATGTAGGTGTCGATGCGTGCGATCCTCATGGCGTTCTCCTCAGCGTTGGCAGCTGACCCTAGCAGTTGGCGTCGCGGCGTCAGGATTCACCGTGTTGACCCGCGGCTGAGCTAGCGTGGCGCCATGGAGTCTTGGGACAACATGTCACACCACGTTGCTTTGCTGGCCATCAACCCCGAGAGCGGTCGCGTTCGCCGGCGAACAGACCTTGCACTGGCCACCGCCGGAGGTGCCCTGGCCGAGTTGGCCCTGCAGGAGCGAGTCAGCCTGATCGACAAGCGGGTTCAGGTTCACGATCCCCGACCGACCGAGGACCCTCTGCTGGACATCATGCTGCGGGTGCTGGCGGAGAAGCCCGGTCAGCGTCCGACGCGGGTGCTGAATGCGGCACGCAAGGTCTATCTCAATCAAGCGCTCAGTGAACTGGTCACCAACGGTTGGGTCACGATGACCCCGTCGGCCGGCCCCCTGGGCCCTCGCTATCAGGTGGTGGACACCGAGCGTCTCGAGCGGGCCCGGCAGGCTGCGTCCGCGGCACTGCGTGACCCGGACGGCGTCCCGGCCCGGGTGGCCTGTCTGGGCGGGCTCGCCGCGCAGTTGGAGCTGGCGAAGGAACTGGCGCCCGAGCTCACGTGGCGGCAACGCGTGGTGGCGAGGAGCCGGCTGCAGAAACGGGACTGGGTGGTCAAGGCCATGCACGACGTGATCGCGGCCAGGCAGGCGGCCGTCATTGCGGCGACAAGCTCCTGAACCTCAGCCGACCTGCTGCACCTCGACCACCGACAGCACCCGGCCGGTGACCGTGAAACGGACGTTGAGACCGGCGAAACCCATGCCGTAGACGCGGTTGGGATCGTCCTGGTAGGCCGGGCGAGGGTCCTCGGCCAGAACTCCCAGCAGTGCGCCACGACGATCAGCAGGAATGCGCTCCAGCACATCGTCAGGTATCTGGACCTCGACCCGGTAGTTCGGGTTGGTGGCGGTGAACCCGGCGGTGACATCAGGGTGCAGGTCGGCGCCCACATAGGGCTTGATGTCAAGAATCGGAGTGCCGTCCATCAGGTCAGCCCCGCCCACCATCAGGACCGGCCCAAGTTCTGGCCGCACGTCCACCTCCAGCAGCCGGACGCAGGACAACCCGATCGGGTTGGGCCTGAACGGTGACCTCGTGGCGAACACGCCCATCCTGGTTTCACCACCCAGCCGAGGCGGACGGACTGTTGGGCGACCAGCCCTGGTCGACGGTGCGCGGAGAACTGCCAGATCAACCACAGATGACTGAAGCCGTCCAGCCCGCGCACCATGTCCGGATTGCGGAACTCGGGTTCGAAGACCACTGAGGCCCGCAACTCGGGCACCAGGCCGGATTGGCGAGGGACGCCGAATTTGGCGGGGAACTCGCTGCGGATTCTGGCGATGGTGATCACACCCTTGATTGTCCTCCCGTTGGGGGAGCCCCTGGTCGAGCCCTTATGGTGGGGCCCATGCTCAACGCCCTGCTGGTGGTCAT
The DNA here is from genome assembly GCA_963780175.1 of uncultured Actinomycetota bacterium. Classification (GTDB taxonomy): domain Bacteria; phylum Actinomycetota; class Actinomycetes; order Propionibacteriales; family Propionibacteriaceae; genus Brooklawnia. The sequence continues at coordinate 266,621 of CAWAAT010000001.1, forward strand.
GCTGCCGGTTTTCCTGGTGGTCGCCGTCGGCTTCGTGCTCGCTCGCAGCTTCACCATCGACCAGTTGAGCCTCAACAAGGTTCAGCTCTACGCGTTGACTCCTGCCCTGGCGTACAGCTCGATCATGCGCACCACGGTGCAGATCTGCGGATGTCGCCCAGTTGGCCGCGGGCTACTTCATCGTCACGATTGCCGCCGGAGGGTTGGCGGCACTGGTGGCGCGGTTGCTGCCCACTGCCGTCCGCCGTGGGGTGATCGCCTCGGTGATGCTGGGCAACAACGGCAACTTCGGGCTGCCGATCGCGCTGCTCGCCTTGGGCCAGCCTGGACTGGACCAGGCGATCGTCATCTTCATGTTCGCGATCGCCATGCTGTGGACGGTGGGTCCAGCTCTGTTCGGGGCAGCCCTGTCCACGCGAGGGGTGCTGGTGAGTATCATGCGCTTGCCGGTGATCTGGGCGATGGTGTTGGCTGTCACGTTGCGAATGCTGGACTTCGAGCCACCCCCAGGAATCACCACCGGGGTCGACATGATGGGCCAGGCCTCGGTGCCGATGATTCTCATCGCCCTGGGCATTCAGCTCGGTTACGCCCGACGGGTGCTCGTCAACGCGACCGTAGTGACCGCCGTCGTGCTGCGCCTGGTCATCGTGCCCCTCATGGGCTGGGGAATCGGTCTGCTGGTTGGCCTGCGCGGGCTGGAACTGCAGTCGATCGTGTTGGCGTTGTCGATGCCCACCGCCGTCAATGTCTTCCTGCTGGCGCTGGAGTTCCGTCAGGACGCCGAGACGGTGGCGAGCGTGGTGGCGGTGTCAACGGTGGTCAGCCTGGTGACGATCAGTCTGGTCGTGGCCAACCTGCCCGTGCTCGCCTGACGAACAGAAGAACGTGTCGGACTGGTGGTCACGGGCGGCTATGATCCCTGCGACACCCAAATCAGGAGGACTGATGCCACAGATCGGGTTCGACCGAGACAAGTACATCAACCTCCAGACCGAACAAATCCTCGCGCGTCGCCGACAGTTCGGCGGCAAGCTGTATCTGGAGTTCGGTGGCAAGCTCTTCGACGACATGCACGCGGCCCGGGTGCTGCCCGGCTTCACACCGGACAACAAGATCGTCATGCTCGAGAAGCTGGCCCATGAGGTTGAGGTCGTGGTGGTGATCAGTGCCCTCGACCTGGCCAACAACAAGGTGCGCGCCGACCTCGGCATCCCCTACGACGCCGACGTGTTGCGCCTGATCGACGCCTTCCGCTCCTACGGATTGTTCGTCGGCAGTGTGGTCATCAGCCAGATCACCGAGGACAACCGGCAGGCCCGCAACTTCAAACGCAAACTGGAGCGCCTCGGGCTGAAGGTCTACCGCCACTTCCCGATCAAGGGATATCCGAACAACGTCTCGCTGATCGTCAGTGACGAGGGATACGGGCGCAACGAGTACATCGAGACAACCCGCGACCTGGTGGTGGTGACTGCTCCGGGCCCGGGCAGCGGAAAGATGGCGGCCTGCCTCTCGCAGCTGTACCACGACTACAAGCGGGGGATCACCTCGGGTTATGCGAAGTTCGAGACCTTCCCGATCTGGAACCTGCCGCTTGACCACCCCGTCAACGTGGCCTACGAGGCGGCCACCGCCGACCTTGACGACGTCAATGTGATCGACCCCTTCCACCTGGCCGCCTACGGTCAGCAGGTCGTCAACTACAACCGTGACGTCGAGGTCTTTCCTGTCCTCAACCGCCTGTTCGAGCAGATCCTCGGGCACTCGCCCTACAGGTCGCCCACGGACATGGGCGTCAACATGGTCGGCTACTGCATCAGCGACGACGAGGTCTGTCGGTCTGCCTCCAAGCAGGAAGTCATCAGGCGCTACTACAAGGCCCTGGTGATGGAGCGACGCGAGGAATTGGAGCCCGCCCAGTCCGACCGGATCGCCCTGCTGATGAGCAGCCTCGGGGTCAGCAGCCAGGACCGACCAGTGGTGGGTCCCGCCCTCGAGTTGGAGCGACGCACCAAGGCGCCGGCTGCTGCGATCGAGTTGCCCGACGGGCAGATCATCACCGGCAAGACGTCGGCGCTGCTGGGTGCCTGTTCGGCGATGCTCCTGGACGCCCTCAAGGCGCTGGCCGGGATCGACGATGAGGTGAAACTTCTCGCCCCCGAGGCCATCGGGCCGATCCAGACCTTGAAGACCAAACACCTTGGCAGTCGCAACCCCCGCCTGCACACCGATGAGGTGCTCATCGCCCTGTCGGTCAGCGCCAACGCCGACGAGAACGCCCGCCGCGCGCTGGCCGAGCTTCACCGACTGCGAGGCTGCGACGTGCACACCACCGTCATCCTCGGCTCCGTGGACGAGGGTATCTTCCGCAACCTCGGCGTACAGGTCACCAGCGAGCCCATCTATCAGTCGAAGGCGCTCTACAAGAAGCGTTGACGGTTGACCGGCCACCTGGGCCTACCCAGGCGTTGACTGGCCCACCTAGGCTCAGTCCATGGTGCATCTGGACGCCTTGGGAATCAGCCTCGACGACTCGTTCGCCCGCGCCCTCCCAGAACTCGCGGTTCCCTGGCGGGGCGACAGCGTCCGAGCTGCCCGCATCCTCGCCATCAACGAGCCGCTGGCCACCGAGCTGGGCCTCGATGTGGACCGGTTGGCTGGCCCGGAGGCACTCGAGCTGCTGGTGGGCCAGGCCCCCGACGAAGTGCCTACTGTCGCGCTGGCCTACGCCGGCCACCAGTTCGGGGGGTTCGTCCCACGCCTTGGTGACGGACGGGCCCTGCTGCTCGGGGAGGTCGTCGACGCCCGCGGGCAAGCGCCACGATCTGCACCTCAAGGGGTCGGGACGCACCCCCTTCGCCAGGGCCGGTGACGGCAAGGCGGCGCTCGGGCCCATGATGCGTGAGTTCATCATCGGTGAGGGGCTGCACGCCCTGGGCATACCCACCACCAGGGCGCTGGCTGTCGTCTCGACCGGCGAGCCGGTCTGGCGAGAAGGCGAACCCTTACCCGGCGCGGTGCTCTGCCGGGTGGCAGCCAGCCACCTGCGGGTGGGGACCTTCCAGTACGCGGCTGCCCGCGGCGACGTGGCCCTCGTCAGGCGATTGGCCGACCACGCGATCCAGCGTCACTTCCCGACTTGCGCAGACGCCGAGAACCCCTACCTGCAGTTCCTCGCCGACGTCGTGGCCGCCCAGGCGTCCCTTGTGGCAGCCTGGATGAACGTCGGATTCATCCACGGGGTGCATGAACACCGACAACATGACGATCTCGGGGGAGTCGATCGACTTCGGGCCGTGCGCGTTCCTGGACGCCTACAGCCCCGACACCGTCTTCAGTTCGATCGACAGGCAGGGACGCTACGCCTACGGCAACCAGCCCGCGGTGGCCATCTGGAACCTGGCCCGCCTCGCCGAGACGCTCTTGCCCCTTATCGCCGAAGACCCCGAAGCCGCCATCGAACCGGCCACCGATGTCGTGCAGGGATTCGTATCGCGCTACGACGAAGCGCTGAACCTGCAGATGGCCATCAAACTCGGGCTGGTGGGTCCCGATCGACCCCTGATCGCCGATCTGCTGAGGTTGCTCGAGGTGCAGCGGGTCGACTTCACCGGCTTCTTCCGGGCGCTGGCAGCCGGTACCGCCGAAGCGCTGTTCTGGGACCCGGCGCCTCTCCGGGCCTGGCTGGAACGTCGCGAGCCACTGCTGCCGGTCGACCGATCCGGACTCGCCGAGGCCATGAACCGGGCCAATCCGCTCTACATCCCACGCAATCACGTCGTCGAGAACGTCCTGGCTCGCGCCACCGAGGGTGATCTCACCGGACTGACCCACCTGGTGGATGCTTTGAGGCGTCCTTTCGAGGCTCGAGAGGGCCTCGAGGATCTGGCCGCGCCTGCGCCAGCCGACGCTCCCGCGCATGTCACCTACTGCGGCACCTGAAAGAACCCGTGCAGCGACTGTTCGCCGTCCAGTCACCCCGACGGGGCTGGCCCCGCCAGCGGCTATAGTCAGGCACCGAGAACCCAGGACAAGGACGGTGCCTGATGAACCGGACGACCAGCCCGGTCGGAGGTGTGCGTCCATGGGTGGTCTGGATCGCAGGCACCTTGGCCTTCTCGGCGGCGATGTTCTCACGTACCTCGTTCGGGGTTGCTGGGCTGGCCGCGGCCGAGCGGTTCGGCAGCCCCGTTGCCGTGATGAGCGTGTTCGTCATCGTCCAGATGGTCGTCTACGCCGGCATGCAGCTGCCGGCGGGCCTGCTGCTCGATCGACTGGGCAGCCGGAAGACCATCGCCATCGGGACGGCGATCATGGCCGCGGGCCAGGTGGTGCTCGCGCTCGCAGCAAGCTTCCCGGTTGGCCTGGCCGCCCGCATCCTCATCGGTGGGGGAGACGCGATGATCTGGATCTCCGCCATCAGGCTGATCCCGGCATGGTTCGCCCCTGGCCACGTTCCGCTGTTGACCCAGATCAGTTCGGTATCGGGCCAGTTGGGGCAATGGGCCTCCGCGGTGCCACTGGTCCGGATTCTCACCAACGCCGGCTGGACGCCGGCCTTCCTGACGGTGGCGGGCGCCTGCGCAGTTGGCACCGTGCTCAACCTGCTCTTCGTGCGGGACGCGCCGCCCGGGGCGGCTCCGATCGTCGGTTCGGGGCCAGGCGGCCTGGCTGGGCTGCGCGAGGTGATCTCGATGCCGGGAGCTCAACTCGGGTTCTTCCTCCACATGTCGACCAGCTACTTCCCGTTGATCTTCAGCTTCATGTGGGGATTCCCATTTCTCACCCGGGGGCAGGGCCTCTCGGACGAGCGGGCAGGTCAGCTGTTCACCGTCTTCGTCGCGGCGGGGATCCTCATCGGGCCGCTCATGGGCGTCCTGACTCAGCGCTTCCCCCAGCGTCGCACCTACCTGGCGCTCAGTGCCTCGGCTCTCGCCGTCGTGGCGTGGGCGGCGGTGCTCACCTGGCCGGGTTCGGCTCCCATCGGGCTGTTGGGGGTGCTGGTGGTGTGCCTGGCCGCCTGCTTCCCGGCGTCCAACATTGCCTTCGACATGAACCGCACCTTCGTTCCGGCACACCGGATGGGCGCAGGTTCGGGGCTCGTCATCGTCGGGGGGTTTCTGGCTGCGCTGGTCGAGATCGCCGTCATTGGAGCAGTGTTGTCCGTTGTGGGCGGCCGGGACCCCGCGCCGAACGCATTCCGCGCAGCGATGGCGACCCAGATCGTCCCTTGGCTGTTCGCCGTGACCATGGTGTTGCGGACGCGACGTCGCCTGTTGGCCGGGGGAGCCGAGCCGCACTAGTACGTCAGTGCCGGTGGGCGAGGGCGCGGACGGTCTGAATGGTGTCCGCCTGGGCGGCTGATTTGTCGTCGCGGTAGCGGACCACTCGGGCGAACCGGAGAGCGACCCCACCGGGATAGCGGGTGGAGCGCTGAAGCCCGTCGAAGGCGATCTCAACGACCTGCTCGGGGCGCAGGTGCACGGTGTACGCGTCGTGCTGGTTGGCCAATTCGTTGAACCGATCGGTCTGCCAGGCCAGCATCTCGTCGGTCATGCCCTTGAACGTCTTGCCCAGCATCACGAATCCTCCCGTGTCGGGATCGCGGGCGCCCAGGTGGATGTTGGACAGCCGGCCACGGCGTCGTCCGCTGCCCCATTCGGCTGCCAGCACCACCAGGTCGAGGGTGTGCATGGGCTTCACCTTCACCCAGTCGGCGCCCCGGCGTCCTGCCGCGTAGTGCGCCGCCAGGCTCTTGACCACGACTCCTTCGTGTCCCTGGTCCAGCACGTGCTTGGCGAACTCGTCTGCCCTCAGGAAATCCGAGGTGACGATCCCTTCGACGACGTACTGTGGCGCCACGACACGCGCGAGACCCTCTCGCCGCTCGGAGTAGGGGCGATCGATGAGCGGAACGCCGTCCAGCAGCAGGGCATCGAAGAACCACGGGGTCAGCGCCCAAGCCGCTTCTGTGTGCGTGGCCGAGCTTGACGCGGTCTCCTGGAACAGCCGCGGGCGGCCCGTCTCGTCGATCGACAGCGCCTCACCGTCCAAGATTGCGGTCTCGACCGGCAGGGCCCGCACGAGGGCTGCCACGTGGGGGAGTCGCGGCGTCAGGTCGTCCAGCGATCGGCTGAAAAGACTCACCTCCTCACCCGACTTGTGCGCCTGGATTCGAATTCCGTCCAGCTTCGCCTCCACCGCCACTGCGGCGCCGTCGGGGGAGGCCTTCAGGAGTGCCTGGGCCACCGTCGGCGCTGAGGACGCGAGCATCGGACGGACCGCCACACCGACGGTGAGGTCGAAGGCCGCGAGCGCAGTTGCTCCGCCCGTCAGCGCCGTCCGGGCGATGGACGGGGTGGAGCCGGCCAGCATGGACGCCCGGCGGACGACCTGGGCGGGCACGCCGGATGCGGCGGCCACCGCCTCGAGCAGCAGCCCGTCCAGGGCGCCCTGTCGAAGCTGCCCGGTCATGAGTGCCGCAAGGTATTGCTGCTCGGACGCGGTGGCTCTGGCCATCAAGTCGGCGAAGATCTGGGTTCGTCGCGTCTGGGAACCGGGGCCGCTCAGCGTGCCGAGCATCTCAAGGGTTTCGTCGACTTCGCAGACCGTCAGCCCGGGCGCCGACGCTGGCTGGGGCAGTCCCGCCATTGAGCGATACCCGAGCCCGGTGCGCCGCTGCCGCACTGAGCCGCCCAGGTAGGACGCGGCGATCTCGACCTCAGGGCCGGATGCCGCGCGCAGGGCCTCAGCCAGCACCGACACCTTTGTGAGACGTGACCTGGTGGCAGCGACCGCTGCTGAGGCGTCCGCCAACTGCTGGAGCAACATGACGTCCATTCTTCTTGCTTGCCGTCAGCGTCGTCCACCCCCCGCTGAATGACATAATGTAGCTTATCGGACAATAGCGAGACTGGCCCCAAGAGGGGTGCCGGACCAGCACCGCAGTCGGCGCGCGCACTGATACCACAGCTGCCCGCTGACCATCGTCAGTTCACAGCAGGATTGCTGCCGGGTTGTGGGGCTGTGGAAAGTACCGGAACCCTCAGGGCGGACCCGCAGACTGGGCTCATGAGTTACCAAGACCTGCCCCCGAATTGGAGCCAACTGCCGCTCCTCAACCCCGCACACGCCGCGAACGTCGTCGATCTCGTGATGGCCGAACGCGACCGTGACCACAACAGCGTGCTGCTGTTGCCGTGCACCTGCGACGGTGTCCCGATGCCGCCTCCCATCATGATTTCCGACGTCGAGTGGGACCAAGGCCCAGAGCCGCTGATTGAGCTGTGGTCGCATGTGTCCCAGGGCTTCGGCTGCAACACCTTGCTGTTGGCAAGCTCACACGCCCAGTCCGGTCAACCGGCCAGGCACAAGGCCTGGCTTGACCAGGCGGCCGCTGGTTTCAGCAAACTCGGCACCACCGTCATCGGCCGTTACACAGCCGCCCGCGACACGGTTCACCTCAGTCGTTGATCTGAGCCGACGTATCGGGCCAGGTGCTGGCCAGTCAGCGTGGTGGGCGCAGTGACCAACTGGGTCGGCGTCCCTTCGAAGATGACGCGTCCACCATCGTGACCAGCGCCTGGGCCCAGGTCGATGATCCAGTCCGCATGGGCCATCACGGCTTGGTGGTGCTCGATGACGATCACTGTCCGACCGGCGTCGACCAGCCGGTCCAGCAGGCCGAGGAGTTGCGCCACATCGGCAAGGTGCAGGCCGCTGGTCGGCTCGTCCAGCACGTAGGTACGTGCCTTGCCGGCCATCTGGGTCGCCAACTTGAGCCGTTGGCGCTCGCCTCCCGACAGCGTCGTCAGCGGCTGACCCAAAGTGACATAACCAAGTCCTACGTCTACCAGTCGATTCAGGATCGCCCTTGCAGCGGGTGTGTTGGCCTGCCCGGAACCGAAGAACTCCCGGGCCTCGTCCACCGGCATGGCCAGCACCTCGCTGATGTCGAGACCCCCCAGCTTGTACTCCAGCACGGAGGCAAGAAAGCGCCTTCCGTTGCACTCCTCGCAGGTACTCGACACAGTTTCCATGAACCCGAGCTCCGTGTACACCATGCCATTGCCGTTGCAGACCGGGCATGCGCCCTCGGAGTTGGCGCTGAACAGGGCAGGCCTGACGCCGTTTGCCTTCGCGAACGCTTTGCGGATCGGGTCCAGCAGGCCCGTGTAGGTCGCGGGATTGCTGCGTCGTGATCCCTTGATCGCCCCCTGGTCGACGGTCACCACATCGTCCAGGACGCTCACCGACCCGTTGATCAGCGAACTCTTGCCCGACCCGGCCACGCCGGTGATCACCACCAGCACCCCGAGTGGGATGTCGACGTCCACGTCCTGCAGGTTGTGGGCGCTGGCTCCCCTGATCCCGAGCCGACCGGTCGGGGTGCGGACCGATGCCTTCAGGGACGCCCGGTCGTCCAGATGGCGCCCGGTGACAGTATCGGCCCTTCGGAGCCCCTCCACACTTCCGACGTAGACCACCTCGCCTCCCCCGCTGCCGGCCAGCGGTCCAAGGTCGACGATGTGATCGGCGATGGCCATCACCTCAGTCTTGTGCTCGACCACGAGCACCGTGTTGCCCTTGTCGCGCAATGCCAGCAGAAGTTCGTTCATGCGATCGATGTCGTGCGGATGCAGACCGACGCTCGGCTCGTCGAAGACGTAGGTGATGTCGGTCAGGGATGATCCAAGATGCCGGATCATCTTTGTTCGCTGTGCCTCTCCCCCACTCAGGGTTCCCGAGGGACGCTCCAGACTCAGGTAGCCCAGCCCGATCTCCACGAACGAGTCGAGCAGGTGCGAGAGGTTGGCGATCAGCGGCGCCACCGAATGGTCGTCGATCCCCCGAATCCAGCCGGCCAGATCACTGATCTGCATCCGGCAGGCATCGGCGATGTTGATGCCCTTGATTCTGGACGAGCGGGCGCCTGCCGCCAGCCTGGTGCCGCCACAGTCGGGGCAGGTCTGGAACGTGACCGCCCGCTCGACGAACGCCCGAACGTGCGGCTGCATCGCGTCCAGGTCCTTGGCCAACATCGACTTGCTGATCTTGGGGATCAGGCCCTCGTACGTGAGGTTGATGCCGTCCACCCTGATCTTGGTCGGCTCCTTGTGGAGAAGGTCGTGGAGCTCGCGTTTGCCGTAGTCGCGGAGTGGTTTATCGGGTTCGAAGAGGCCGGAACCGATGAACATCCGCCCGTACCAGCCGTCCATCGAGTATCCGGGCACCTTGAACGGCCCCTGACGCAGCGACTTGGAGTCGTCGTACAATTCGGCCAGGACGATGTCTTTCACACTCCCGGTCCCCTCGCAGCGTGGACACATGCCGCCCAGCACGGTGACGTGCTTCCTGACGGCCACCTGACCGGCACCCTTGTCAATCCTGACGGCGCCACCGCCGGTGACCGAGGGCACGTTGAACGAGAACGCCTGAGGTGAACCGATGTGCGGATTCCCGAGCCGGCTGAACAGAATCCTCAACATCGCGTTGGCGTCGGTCACGGTGCCCACTGTTGAACGGACGTTCGGGGTCATGCGCTCCTGACTGACCAGGATGGCGGGTGTCAGGCCAGCCAGCACGTCCACATCCGGGCGATCCAGCCTCGGCATGAAGCCCTGCACGAAGCTCGAGTAGGTCTCGTTGATCATCCGCTGGGACTCGGCTGCAATGGTGTCGAAGACCAGCGAACTCTTGCCGGAACCGGAGATGCCCGTGAAGACGGTCAGGCGGCGCTTGGGGATCTCGACAGACACGTTCTTGAGGTTGTTGACCCGGGCGCCCTGCACCCGGATCGTGTCATGGCGGTCGGCGGGGTGCACGCCGTCGGGCTTGGCAGCGAAGTCGTCCATGGTTCGTCCACGCTACCGTGGAGACATGCTGGTGCTGCTCTCCCCCGCCAAGACGCTCGACTATGCCAGCCGACTGCCCACTGGCAAGCATTCCGAGCCCCGGCTGCTGGAGGGTTCCCAGCAGCTGATCGACGTCCTGGTCGAGAAGTCCCCGGAGGAACTCGCGTCCCTGATGGGTGTGTCGGACGAGTTGGCAGTGCTCAACGCCCAGCGCTACCGCGACTTCGAAACACCGTTCACACCCAGGAACGCCCGCCCTGCCATCCTCGCCTTCGCCGGCGACGTTTATGTGGGCCTCGACGCGGCCCGCCGGTTCGATGAGCGTGATTTCACCGAGGCTCAGAAGACGATCCGGATCCTGTCGGGCCTATACGGGGTGCTGCGCCCGCTCGACCTCATCCAGGCCTACCGCCTGGAGATGGGCACTCCATTGGCAACTGACAAGGGGAAGAACCTGTACGAGTTCTGGGGCGACCGGGTCTCCGAGGTGCTCAAGGCCGACCTGGCCGCAGCACCGGGCCCGGCATTGGTGCTGAACCTGGCGTCCCAGGAGTACTTCGGGGTCGTCAACCCGGAGGTGCTGGGCGTCGATGTCCTCTCCCCCAGGTTCGAGGAGGTCAACCCCACCGGGAAGCGACGCATGGTGTCATTCTTCGCGAAGCGTGCCCGGGGCGAGATGGCCGGATGGGTGGTGACGAACCGGGTGCGCTCGGTGCGCAAGCTGCGGGACTTCGACGAGTCGGGCTACCGCTTCGACGAGCAGCACTCGACCCGACACGTCCCGGTCTACGTGCGCGCCCAGGGTCATGGCTGAGTCCACCACCAGCTATCGAGTCCTGCGGGCCGGCGCCCGACCGAACGTCGAGTTCGACATCAAGAGGTCTCGTTTCGTGGGATTCGCCGCCCGGGTCGAGTCCGAGGACGAGGCGCGCGCCTTCCTCGGCGAACTGCGGCAGGCCCACCGTCAGGCCCGCCACATCTGCCACGGGTTCGTGGTCAGGCCGGGCCGCGACATCCAGCGGTCAAGCGACGACGGGGAGCCGGCTGGAACCGCCGGCATGCCCATCCTCAAGGCCATCGTCGGACGCGAGACCTCGCCCGGCGTCACCGATCTGTCGGACGTAGTCGTGGCGGTGGTCCGGTACTTTGGCGGCATCAAGCTGGGAGCCGGTGGGCTGGTGCAGGCCTATTCCGACACGGCGGCGGCCACCCTGGACGCAGCGCCGATGACGACCAGGCAGCGGATGGCGCGGCTCGGGGTGGTGCTGCCGATGGCCGAGGCCGGTCGCGTGGAGACCACGTTGCGCGGCCAAGGCCACCACCTGGCGCCAACCGGCTACGCAGCGCAGGGTGCGAACCTGACAGTCGCAGTACCCGATGACCCCGTCGAGATTCGGGCCATGGTGGACCACTTGGCCCGGCTCACCTCTGGACGCGCCGTACCCGTGCTGGTCGGCACCTACTGGCTGGATCGCGGCTGACGGGACATGACGCGGACGCGCCGCCCCGACGTGGGAACGGCGCGTCCGCGGTCTTGCTGGTGGTTACTCCGCGTCGAGGTCCTTCGCGATGAGGTTCGCGATCTCCTCGACGGCTGCGGGGTTGTCGGACTCGACCAGGACCTCGGCGCCCCGCTCGGCGCCCAGGGTCATGATCATCAGGGCGGACGCGGCGTCGACCGGGTCGGAGCCTGCCATGCTGAGGAGGATTTCCTCGTCGTACTCGCCGGCGGCCTGCGAGATCAGGGCGGCGGGACGTGCGTGCAGTCCGACGGCGGAGCCGACGATTACGGTCTTGCTGGCCATAAGAGTTCTCCTTCGGGTTGTGTGGCGGATCAGACGGTGATGGACTGCGGCTGCTGCTTCTTCGAGCCCACTTGCTTGGCGATGATAACGGCCCCGGCGGCCACAACCATGCCTGCGATGATGGACAGGAGGAATCCGAACACGTTCTGGATCGCGAACAGGACGAAGATGCCACCGTGGGGGGCCCGCGAACCGACCTCAAGGGCCATCGACAGGGCTCCGGTGACGGCGCCGCCCAGCATCATGGACGGGATGACACGCAACGGGTCGGCTGCTGCGAAGGGGATGGCCCCCTCGGAGATGAAGGACGCGCCCAGCAGCCAGGCCGACCGGCCGTTCTCGATCTCAGGCTCGGTGAAGAGCTTCGACCGGACGGTGGTGGCAAGGGCGAGGGCCAGCGGGGGCACCATACCGGCGGCCATAACGGCGGCCATGACCTGGAATGATGCCGTCGAGTTCGCCGCGAGGCCCGCCGTGGCGAACAGGTACGCAGCCTTATTGACGGGGCCGCCGAGGTCGAAGCACATCATCAGGCCCAGCACGATGCCGAGGAGGATCGCAGAGCCGCCGGACAGGCTGCTCAGCCCGTCGTAGAGGGCGGTGGTGAGGGCGGCCAGCGGCCTGCCGAGCAGCAGGTACATCAGGCCACCGGTGAGCAGCGTGGCGACGAGTGGGATGATCACAACCGGCATGAGGCCGCGAAGCCAGCGGGGCACGACCAGCGAGCCGATCCACAGGGCGATGAGGCCGGCGATGAGGCCGGTCACGATGCCGCCGAGGAAGCCTGCACCCACCGCGCCTGCGATGGCGCCACCAACAAAGCCGGGGGCGATGCCTGGGCGCCCAGCGAGCGCGAAGGCGATGTAGCCGGACAGGGCGGGCACGAGGAAGGCGAAGGCCGCCTTTCCGGTGGCCATCATCACCGCACCGATGTAGTACAGGAGTCCCTGTTCGGGCAGGTCGAACAGGGTGTTGTTCACGGCCGCCGCGGGATCGACGTCGTAGCCACCGAAGAGGAAGGCCAGAGCAATCAGGAGGCCGCCCGCTGCGACGAACGGGATCATGTACGAGACGCCAGTCATCAGCGCCTGCTGGATGCGCTTGCCCCAGCCGAGTTTCGCACCCTCACCCTCGGAAGCCGAGGCCGACGCAGCATCGCCGCTCACCTTGCGAGCATTCGGGTTCTGCGAGGCGGCGATCGCCTCGGCGATCATCTTGGCGGGCTCACTGATGGCCCGTTTCACGCCAGACTCGATGACCGGTAGCCCTGCGAACCGCTCCCGGTCGCGGACGCCCACGTCGGTCGCGAAGATGACTGCCACGGCGTTGCGGATGAGGTCGGCCGGCAATGGCGTCACCGCGCCGGAGCCCTGGGTCTCGACCTGAACGTCGACCCCTGCCTCCTCGCCCGCGGCGACCAGATGGTCGGCGGCCATGTAGGTGTGCGCAATCCCGGTGGGGCAGGCGGTGACCGCCACGATGACCGGCTTCGCAGCGCTCGCGGCAGCAGCAGCAACCACGGGGGCAGCGGCGGCGACCGGGGCGACGGCCTGTTTCGGAGCCGCGGGCGCCAGGACGCCCTCGACCAGTGCCACGATCTCCTCCGGGGTGGACGCGTTGCGCAACGCCGCGAGGAAGTCCTTCTTGACCAGCGCGCGGGCGAGCTGGGTGAGGAGCTTGAGGTGGTCGGCGTCGCCGTCCGCAGCCGCGGCGATCAGGAACACCAGGTCAGCAGGGCCATCCTTGGCGCCGAAGTCGACGGCCGGATTGAGGCGCGCAAACGCCAGCGACGCCTGCGAGACTGCTGCCGAGCGGCAATGGGGAATGGCGAAGCCGCCGGGAAGGCCGGTGGAGGCCTTGGACTCGCGGTCCATCACGTCTGCGGTCAGACCGGCGGCGTCCGCGCGTCCGGCATCGGCTACAAGCTGGGCGAGCGATGCGATGACGTCGGCCTTGGTGTGGCCGAGGTCGGCATCCAGTGCCACCAGTTCGGTGGTGATCAGTCTCATGGGCTTCTTCGAGTCCTCTCGGGTCAGGATTTCAGGGTTGTCGGGTCGGGGTTCTTGTGGGCGGTCACGGGACGGGGACCACATGGGCGTCCTGAGGATGGATGTCCGTGGGTCCGGGCAGGGTGGTTCCGGGGAGGCTGGCGGCTGCGGAGCCATAGGCGGCTGCGGTGGCGAGGCAGCGGTCGGGGGCGAGGCCCGCGACGTCCGCGAGGACGAAGCCGGCCACCGACGAGTCGCCGGCGCCCACGGTGCTGAGCACCTTCACCTGAGGTGCGGTGGCATACCACGCGCCCGCGGCGTTGACGAGGACAGCCCCGGCGCCCCCCAGGGTGACGAGGACGTGAGCGATCCCGCGGGAGTGGAGTTGGCGGGCGGCGTCCGCGATGCCGGTCAGGTCGCCGGCTCTGGCGGAGGCCTCGAAAGCGGCGGCGTCGCCGCCGGTAAGCTGGGCCAATTCGTCGGCATTGGGCTTGATCAGGTCGAAGGACGCGTCCGGCAGGGCCGCGATGACAGCGTCCAGGGCGGCGTCCGAGGTGTCGATGGCCACCTTGCAGCCCAGCGGCTTGAGGGCCCGCACCAGCGTGGCATACCAGTCGGTGGGGGCGCCGGGGGGCAGGGAGCCCGACAGGACGACCCAGTCCGCGCCACGGGCGTGCTTGAGCAGGAGGTCCCTCGTGGCGGTCACCTGCGCCTCGGTCAGCACGGGGCCCGGCTCGTTGAGCTTGGTCGTCGTGCCATCCGGCTCGGTGATGGTCGTGTTGGTGCGGACGCGGTACGGGCCGTCGACACTGACGCCTACGGCGTCCAGGCCTATCTCGGCGACCAGTGGCATGAAGGAGGGGTCGAGGAACGACAGCACGGCGAGGGTTTCGACCCCCGCCCGGTCGATGACCGTGGCCACATTGACACCCTTGCCGCCCGCCTGGGTGGTGACGAAGGAGGCGCGCTGCACCTCACCTCGGGCGAGCGGCTCGTCAAGGACGATGGTGCGGTCGATGCTGGGGTTGGCGGTGAAGGTGACGATCATGCGAGGACAACCTCGATTCCTTGGTCGGTGAGGGCCTGGGTGGCTTCCTCGGTCAGGGCGGAGTCGGTGATGAGGACGTCGGCGTCTGCGATGCGCGCGAAACTGACGAGATAGTCGGAGTTGAACTTGGAGGAGTCCGCGAGAACGACGACCAACCGCGCTGCCCCGGTCATGGCTCGCTTGACGTCGGCCTCGGCCGGGTCGGGGGTCGAGAAGCCGTGGTCGACGCTGAAGCCGTTGGTGCCCAGGAAGGCGACGTCGACCTTGACGCGACGCAGTTCCTCGATGGAACTCGCGCCGACGGTGGCCTGCGTGAGCCCACGGACACGCCCGCCCACGAGGTGCACGTCGGCCACGCCACGGCTCGAGGCGATGGCGGCCGACGTGAGGGAGTTGGTGACGACGTTCTGCACCTGGCCGGGCGGGATGAGTTCGGCGAGCCTCGCGACCGTGGTGCCGGCATCCAGGATGACGTTCGGGGTGGCGGTCCTTGGCAGATAGGCGAGGGCGCGCGTGGCGATCCGCCTCTTCTCCGCCGCAGCGGACCCCTCCCGGAAGGGAACGGCGTGCTCGATCAGTCGCACCTTTTCGGCCGGCACCGCCCCGCCATGGACGCGGCTGAGGATGCCGAGGGCGGCCAGGGCGTCCAGGTCGCGGCGGATCGTTTCGGGCGTGACGTCGTAGCGCTCGGCCAGGTCGGAGACAGACACCCGCCCGTGCTGCTTCGCCAGCAGCCCGATCTCGTGCTGCCTCTCCTCCGCGTACATGTTCACGAGGGCGCCTTCTGTGGTTCGTTGGTCGGTGAGTCCCAGAGGGAATCTTTGGTTTCCAAGTTTTACACGTGTTTGTGTTGACATGCAAGCCGTATGTTGAGAATCTTGAGCCATAAACGCAACCAAACCCACATCGGAGGATCTCATGATCGACCCCCTCGCCGTCACTGGAACCGGCGTCGTCCCGGGCTTCGCCTATGCCCCTGCGGCGTGGACGAAGGCGCGCCCCGTCCCGCCGGCCGACAACCGCGTCGTCGCCGAGCAGGAGCGCGAGGCCGAGGCAGCGCGGTTCAAGACCGCGGCGTCGGTCGTGGCCGACCGGTTCGCCACGCGGGCCTCCGCCGCGACCGGCGTGTCCGCCGAGGTACTCGCCGCCACCAGTCAGCTTGCGCGAGACCGCGGCTGGATCAGGGCGGCGGTGAAGCTCGTGAACGCCGGCTCGACGGCCGAGATGGCGACCATGGGGGCCACCGCCCAGTTCGTTGAGCAGTTCGAGAAGCTCGGCGGCCTGATGGCTGAACGCACCACCGACCTGCGCGACATCCGCGACCGTGTCGTAGCTGAGCTGATGGGCCAGCCAGAGCCGGGCATCCCGACCCCCGACTCGCCGATCGTCCTGCTGGCCGACGACCTCGCCCCCGCCGACACCGCCGGCCTCGATCCAAGGCTGGTCGTCGCGCTGTGCACCCGCTTGGGCGGACCCACCAGCCACACCGCGATCATCGCCCGCCAGTTGGGCATTCCCTGCGTGGTCGCCGCCTACCACCTTCGCGACATCCCCGAGGGCACGGTCGTCCTCGTCGACGGCATCAAGGGCACCGTCACGGCCGGGCTCGACCCGCTCGAGGCGCGCCAACTCGTGGACTCCGACGCCGCGCGCCGCGAGGCCATCCGCACCTGGAGGGGTCCCGGACGCACCGCCGACGGTGTCGAGGTCGACCTGCTCGCCAACGTCCAGGACGGCGCGGCCGCTCGCAAGGCGTCTGACAGCGAGGCGCGCGGCGTCGGGCTGTTCCGCACCGAACTCTGCTTCTTGTCGGCGCAGACCGAGCCCTCGGTCGAGGAGCAGGCCCGAATCTACGGCGAGGTGTTCGCAGCCTTCCCCGGCCGCAAGGTGGTCGTCCGGACCCTCGACGCCGGCTCCGACAAGCCCGTGCCGTTCGCACATCACGAGGAGGAGGAGAACCCGGCGCTCGGGGTCCGCGGCATCCGCCTCGGCTGGACGAACCCCGGCCTCGTCGACCGGCAGCTGGACGCCATCGCGGCCGCCGCCGAGGACAACTTCGTCACCAAGCCGTGGGTCATGGCGCCCATGGTCGCCACCGTCGACGAGGCGTTCGAGTTCGCCGCCAAGTGCCGCGACCGCAGTCTCTCCCCGGGCGTCATGGTTGAGGTGCCGTCGGTGGCGCTCCTCGCCGACGCGTTCCTCGCCGAGGTCGACTTCTTCTCCATCGGTACCAACGACCTGACGCAGTACACGATGGCTGCCGACCGCATGTCATCTCCGTTGGCCGCTCTCACCAACCCGTGGCAGCCGGCCGTGCTGCGGCTCATCCAGATGGCCGCCGATGCGGGCAAGAAGGTGGCCAAGCCGGTGGGGGTCTGCGGCGAGGCTGCGGCGGACCCACTTCTGGCGTGCGTGCTGGTGGGGCTCGGTGTCACTTCGCTGTCGATGGCCACCAATGCGATCCCGGCCGTCGGAGTTCAGCTGGCCAAGGTGACGCTCTCACAGTGCGAGGACGCGGCCCATCAGGTTGTTCGAGCGCGCAACGCCGCGGACGCCAAAGCCCTGGCCGTGGAGCTGCTGAGCTGAGTGTTCGCCGATCAGGGTGCGACGTGGGTCACCGACACCGGGCTGCCCTCGAGGAGTTCGACGACCAAGGCATCTTTGATCACCTGATGATTGGGCCCGATGCTGAACCGCCCGGTGGCGCCCTCCAGATTGCTGGTGGCCGCCATGGCCTTCTGCACAGCCACCCCCGTGGGCTCGTCGGCCCGGGTGATCGCGTCCATGATCAGCAGGGCTGCGTCGTGGGCGAGGGCCTCGTGCTGGTAGGGTTCCGCCCCATTCCAGTCAGCCCGATAGGCGTCGATGAACTGTTGGGTGCGAGGGTTCCCGGTGTCCAGCGGGCTGAAGGCCGCGGTGAGGTAGACCGCGGTGAGCGTCCAGTTGCCGGCTACTTCGGCCAAGGCAGGCGAGGCAAGCTCATCTGAGCCGAGAACGGGCTGGTTCAGGCCCGCGTCCCGCAGCGTCCGGATGACATGGCCCGCCTCGGTGGCTGGGCCGGCGAGGTAGATGACGTCGGCGGGCGTGGCTCGCAGGCCGGTGACGTATCGGGAGAAGTCGGTCTCTTCCCAGCCGAAGGTCTCCCGGATCACCACCTTGCCACCCTGGGCCTCGAACTCCCCAATGAAAGCGTCCGAGTAGTCCGCCGCCCAACTGTCGCTCAGCCGGACGATCATCGCCGTCTTCGCCGACAGTTCGGTGGCAGCGAAGCGGGCCATGGCGGCGCCGTGCTGGTCGTGCCCCAGGCAGCTGCGGAAGGCATACTCATGCACCGCCTCGGCATTCCGCATCAGGGCGTCCCTGCCGCAGGCAAGGGAGGCCACCGACACGATCTGCTGCTTGTCGGCGATGGACGTGGTGGTGGTGAACAGGGGCTCGGTGATCGGGCCCAGCACGGCGAGCGCCCTATTCTGGGTCATCAGTTGGGTGCTGAGTGCTGTCGCCCGTCCCGGGGATGAGCCGTTGTCCACCGCGACGACCTCGATCTGCTTGCCGTTGATCCCGCCGGCCTGATTCACCATGTTGACGGCCGTCTGAGCGCCCTTGAGTGCCGCGTCGCCGTAGGACCGATGGGCCCCGCTCGACTCGAGATTCAACCCGATCCGGATGGTGTCCCCGAGATGCCTTTGCGAGCCGGCAGATCCATCGCAGCCGGCGAGCAAGGTCATGCCCGCCAGGGCTGCGATGATCAGTTTGCGTTCACGCCGCACTGCAACCCCTCTCATCATGACGGTGCTGATCCAAGGTCAAGAGTTGCTGAGTCGATACTTGAGGGTGAAGCCCTCCTCGGTGATCCGACGTTCCAGTTCCTCGGTGTTCAGGGTGTTCAACCCGAGCACCACCAGACTGCGGTCAAGGTTGCCTCGGTAGACCGCCACATGGGTGATGTTCGTCTCGTGCTCACGTGCAATGGTGGTCAGCCGGGCCAGCACGCCCGGCTGATCGTCCGCCTCGATGACCAGCCTCGTGCCGTTCTCGCGGGCACCGTTGAGCTCGATGAAGGCGTCCAGTAGGTCGCTCTCGGTGATCACCCCCACCAGTCGATCCCCTTCCATCACCGGAAGCATCTCAATTCTGCGGTCCCGCATGAGGATCGCGGCCTCCTCCAGAAGTGCTTCAGGGCTGATGGTGACGGGATTGCGGGTCATCACCTTGGCAATCTTCAGCTTGCCGAACAGGTAGGCGACCTCACCCGCGCTGAAGGACGTGGCCATCGAGGGGGACGCCCGGTCGATGTCGGACTGCGACACCACGCCCACCAGCTTGCCCTCGCTCAGCACCGGCAGCTTGCGCACCTTGTGCTTCTGCATCAGCTCGACGGCTTCAGGCACCGTCGCGTCGGGACCGATGGTGAACGGGTTGGCCGTCATCCGCCATTTCACGAACATGGTTCAACCTCCCAGATAGGCGCGACGTACTTCTTCGGTGGCCAACATCTCCGATGCAGCGCCGCTGAGCACGATGCTGCCGGTTTCCATGACGTAGGCCCGGCTGGCGACCTGCAGCGCCATGTTGGCATTCTGCTCCACCAACAGGATGGTGGTTCCGGTTTCGTTGATGCTGGCGATGATGTTGAAGATTTCCTGGACGAACAGGGGGGCCAGGCCCATCGAGGGCTCGTCCAGCAGCAGAACCTTGGGGGACGCCATCAGTGCGCGTCCCATGGCGAGCATCTGCTGTTCGCCACCCGACAGCGTCCCGGCGTTCTGTTGCCGGCGATCGGCGAGCACCGGAAAGCGCTCGAAGACCTGCTTCATGTCGGCTGACACACCTGCCCGGTCGCGCCGCAGGAAGGCGCCCAACTCGAGATTTTCCAGCACGCTCATCTGCGGGAAGACCCGGCGTCCTTCGGGAACGTGAACCAGTCCGTGCTTGACCCTGTCCTGCGGCGATGTCTTGGTGATGTCCACCCCGTCCAGCCAGATTGATCCGGACGCGGGACGTTCAAGCCCCGAGGCGGTACGCAGGGTGGTGGTCTTGCCCGCACCGTTGGCACCGATCAGGGTGACGATCTCACCGGCCTGCACCTGGAGTGAGATGCCCTTGAGCGCGTGGATGCCGCCGAAGTTGACCGCCAGATCCTTGATCTCAAACATCACTGACCTCCTCGCCCAGGTAGGCCTCGATCACCTTCGGGTTGTGCTGCACCTCATCGGGAGTACCCGCGGCGATGACCACACCATGGTCGAGCACGTAGATCCGTTCGCAGATGGCCATCACCAGGCTCATGTCGTGCTCGATGAGCAGGATCGTGAGGTTGTAGTTCTCCCGGATCCAACGGATCAGTTCGGTCAACTGGGCGGTCTCGGCCGGGTTCATCCCGGCAGCCGGTTCGTCGAGCAGCAGCAGCCTCGGGTTGGTGGCCAGCGCACGGGCGATCTCCAGGTGCCGCTGGTCACCGTAGGACAGGTTGCGGGCCAGTTCGTCCGCCTTGCCCTCGAGTTCGAGCAGCCGAAGGAACTCGTGGCTGCGCTCGAGCACGCCCGCGTGGGAGCGCGACCATGCCGGAGTGTGGAAGAAGGAGGCTAGCAGCCCGTAGCGCTCCGCCTGCTCCATGGCGATCACGACGTTGTCCAGCACGCTGAGGTCCTTGAACAATCGGATGTTCTGGAACGTCCGTCCGACTCCGGCCCGACAGATGTCATAGGGCTTGCGTCCGCCCAGATTGATCGGCTGGCCATCCGGAGTGAAGGTGATTGCCCCGGCGGACGGGGCATAAACCCCCGTCAACAGGTTGAACACGGTGGTCTTGCCGGCCCCGTTCGGGCCGATCAGGCCAACCAATTCACCGTGCTCAAGGGTGATGTCGACGTTGCTCAAGGCTGCCAGACCGCCGAAGTTGCGGGTCAGGTCGGTGACCTCCAGGATCGGGGTCATGATGCCTCCTCCGGTGTCGTCGCCCGGTGAGGGCGTCTCGGCAGCAGGCGGCCGAAGGTGGCCAACGACACCTCACGCGAGCCCATCAAGCCCTGTGGCCTGAATACCATCACCACCACCAGCACCAGGGAGTACAGGATCATCCGGATCTCGGGGAACGGCTGCAGCACCGTGGAGACCACGGCCAGCAGGATCGCCGCGATGATGGAGCCGGAGATGCTGCCCAGGCCGCCGAGGACCACGATGACGAGGATGTTGATCGACTGCATGAAGCCGAACAGGTCGGGCTTGATGAAGTAGAAGTAGGACGCGTAGACCCCGCCGGCGATCGCTCCGAAGAAGGCGCCCACCGTGAAGGCCAGCGTCTTGGCCTGGGTGGAGCGCACCCCGATCGACTCGGCGGCGATCTCGTCCTCACGGATCGAGATGCAGTCCCGGCCGTGGCGGGAGTTGAGGAAGTTGCTGATCAGCACCACGGTGCCGGCGGTCAGCACGAACAGCCAGCTCCAGTTGACGAACTGCGGGATGCCTGACAGCCCGGCCGCACCGTTGCTGAATTCGAAGTTCAACAACAGGACTCGAATGATCTCGGCCATGCCCAGGGTGGCGATGGCCAGGTAGTCGCCGCGCAGTCGCAGGGTCGGCAGTCCGATGAGGAATCCGACCAGGGCTGCGAGCACGGCCCCCACGATGAGTCCGAGGACGAAGCCAAGGACCGTGGGGATTGACATCGTGATCAGGGCTGTCGAGTAGGCCCCGATCGCCATGAATCCGGCGTGGCCCAGCGAGAACTGGCCGGTGAAGCCGGTGACCA
The DNA here is from genome assembly GCA_963780175.1 of uncultured Actinomycetota bacterium. Lineage (GTDB taxonomy): Bacteria > Actinomycetota > Actinomycetes > Propionibacteriales > Propionibacteriaceae > Brooklawnia. The sequence goes on from CAWAAT010000001.1 coordinate 288,070, forward strand.
GGTTGAGGCTGACCGCCAGGATGATGTTGACGCAGATGGTGACCATCGTGGCCTGCAGATAGGGGTCGATGATGCCGACCTGAATCAGCAGCAGGACACCGAGGTATACCCCGGCCAGGGCGGCTGCCTTGACGAGGATGGATCGGGTGCGCTCGCTCATCACACCTTCTCCCGGACGTTCTTGCCCAGCAGCCCGCTGGGTTTGACGATCAGCACCAGGATCAGCAGCGCGAAGACCACTGCGTCCCGCAGCATCGAGAAGCCGAACGCTGAGACTGCTGTCTCGGTGGCCCCGATGACGTAGCCGCCGAGCAGAGCGCCAGGAATCAGCCCGATACCACCAAGCACCGCGGCGACGAAGGCTTTCAGACCTGGCAGGATGCCCATCAGCGGGTTGATGGAGTTGTAGTACACACCCACCAGCACTCCGGCAGCTCCGGCCAGTGCCGAGCCGAGCGCGAAGGTGAACGAGATGGTGTTGTCGACGCTGATTCCCATCAACTGAGCGGCGTCGCGGTCCTGCGAGACGGCCCGCATCGCCTTGCCCAGCCGAGTGCGCTGGACGATGAACTGCAACACGATCATCAGCAGCACCGAGATGGCGACGATCATGATCTGCATCGAGGTGACGGTGACCGGGCCGAGCACGAAGGTGCGGGTCAGGTATCCGGGGAGCGCGGGGTAGGCGCGGCTCTGGGCACCGACGACGTACATCATCACGTACTCCAGCAGCAGCGAGACGCCGATGGCGGTGATCAGGACGGCGATGCGGGTGGAGTTCCTCAGCGGTTTGTAGGCCACCCGTTCGATGACTACCCCGAGCAGGGCGCAGACCGCCATCGCGAGCAACAAGGAGGTGAAGAAGTCCAGTCCGAGGAACGTCATGGTGGCGTAGCCGACGTAGGCGCCCACCATGTACACGTCGCCGTGGGCGAAGTTGATGAGCTGGATGATGCCGTACACCATCGTGTAGCCCAGCGCGATGAGGGCGTAGATGCTGCCGATCGACAATCCGTTGATCAGTTGCTGGAGTATCTGTTCCATCTCTGCTTCCTGGTCAGAACATGGACGATGGGGTGGGGGACGTGGTCCCCCACCCCGCGCCAGAATACGTTCAGAGAGCGGACTTCTCAGCCGATACCAGGACGCCATTCTGCAGTTCGACGACGACAGCGGTCTTGACCGGCTCGTGGGTCTTCGGATCGATGCTGAAGGTTCCCGTGACACCGGAGAAGTCAGTGGTCGAGGCCATGGCCTGCTGCACCGACTCACCGGTCAACTCACCTCGCGCGACCGATGGCGTCGGCAACGAAGTACGCGGTGTCGTATCCCAGCGCGTTGAACGCGTTCGGCTCCTCGCCGTACTTGGTCTTGTAGTTCTTGATGAAGTCCTGGACCTTGGCGTCCTTGTCGAGAGAGGAGTAGTGGTTGGTGTAGAACACGTCGGTCAATGCCGCGGCGCCCGCTTTCTCGAGGAGCACCGGGGAGTCGAACCCGTCGCCACCGAGGACCGGCTGCATGATGTTCTGGTCACGGGCCTGCTTGATGATCAGGCCGACCTCCTCGTAGTAGCCGGGCACGTACATCACGTCGAAGTCCAGGCTCTTGATCCGGGTGAGCACGGTGTTGAAGTTGGTCTCACCGGCGATGTAGCCCTCCTCACCGACGATGGTGCCACCGTTGGCCGTGAACGTCTTCGCGAAGTTCTCGGCGAGGCCCTTGGCGTAGTCGGACGAGGTGTCCTTGAGGATGACCGCGGTCTTCGCCGAGCGATTCTTGGTGGCGAAGTTCGCCATCGCGGTGCCCTGGTAGGAGTCGGAGAAACAGGTACGGAAGGCGTACTCCTGCAGCTTCCCGTTGCTCACGGTGACGTCCTCAGCCGTGGCAGAGCCCGAAACCACCGGCACCTTGTTCTGGTTGGCGACCGGGATGGTGGCCTTGAACGACCCCGAGGTTGCCGGGCCGATGATGGCGACGACATCGTCCTGGGTCATCAGCTTGGTGGCCAGGGTGGTGGCCTCGGCCGGCTCGGACTTGTTGTCGTACTTCACCAGTTCGATGTTCTTGCCGTCGATGCCTCCGGCGGCGTTGATCTCCTCGACGGCCATCTCGATGCCCTTGACGCTCGCATCACCATAGGTGGCTACTGCGCCGGACAACTCGTAGTTGACACCGATCTTGATGACGTTGCCGTCGGTGCTCGAGCCGCCACATGCGGTGAACAACGACAGCGACAGAGCCGCAGCCGCTATCGCGGCGAAGCTGCGCTTCATGGACAAACCTCTTTCGATCGAACGATCCACAGTGACCCGCACACTATTACTTTGTTCGCCCCGCGCAGGTGCCGTCTCAACGGCGCCCCGAAGGTCGCAACCAGATTGTGACCTGCAGCCGACTTCCCTATTCCGCCGAGTCCTCGTGGTGGGTGCCTCGGGTGATCAGCTTACGAATCTCCTCGACCCACAGCACCATCGAGGCCGCCGCAATGCAGAACAGCCAGTGCTCCAGATCCAGGGCCGCGGTGCTGAAGGCACGTTGCATGAACGGCAGGTAGACCACCGCCATTTGCAGCACCACCGCCAGGCCGATCGCGGCCCACAGCCAGACGTTGTTGAACAGTCGGGTGAATGCGCTGGCAACCGCGGAACGCGAGTTGAAAGCGTTGAAGAGTTGGGCAAGCACCAGGGTGGTGAACGCTGCCGTCCGGCCAACCTCCACGGAGTCGCTGCCCGGGAACAGGCCGCCCGGCAGGAACCAGTCGAACGTGCCCAGTGTGATGGCCCCCATGACCAGCCCTAGAAGCACGATGCGCACCCACATCTTCGACGAGATCACTCGATCGGTCATCCTTCTAGGCCTGCGGGCCATCACGTCGTCCACGGAAGGGTCCACACCCATCGCCAGGGCGGGCGCAGAGTCCGTGAGCAGGTTGATCCACAGGATCTGGGTGGCGAGCAGTGGCGCGATCATCGCACCGTCGGCGGTTCGCAGTCCGAGCACGCCGGCCAGCACGGTGCCACCGAAGACCGTGAACACCTCTCCCATGTTGGAGCTGAGCAGGAACCTCAGGAACTTGCGGATGTTGTCGAAGATCATCCGGCCCTGCTTGACGGCCTTCACGATGGTGGCGAAGTTGTCGTCCGCGAGGATCATCGCGGACGCCTCCTTGGTCACCTCGGTTCCGGTGATACCCATCGCGACGCCGATGTCGGCCGTCTTGAGCGCGGGGGCGTCGTTGACCCCGTCGCCGGTCATGGCCACGATCTCGCCCTGCGACTGCAGGGTGTCGACGATGCGCATCTTGTGCTTGGGCGCCACCCGCGCGAACACCGAGGTGCTGCGGACCGCGGCGTCGAACTCGGAGTCGTCCATGGCGTCGATCTCGGCTCCGGTCAGGGCCGCCGAACCCGGCTCGACGATGCCCAGGTCGCTGGCGATCCTGCCCGCAGTCGCTGGGTGGTCCCCGGTGATCATCATGATTCTGATTCCGGCGCGCCGAGCCTCGGCAATGGACTCCTCCGCCTCGCCACGAGGTGGGTCGATCATGGCGGCGATCCCGGCGAAGCAGAGGTCTTGCTCGTCGTCCTCGTCGAACTCCTCGCCCAGGTCGTCGACGCTTGTCAGGTTGCGAAAAGCCACGGCCAGCGTGCGGTACGCCTGTCCTGCGAGCTTCTCGGTGCGAGCCAGGATCTCCTGACGCCGCTGGTCGTCCAGCGGGACCTGCTGCTCGCCGACCAGCACCGCGCTGCAATTGCCCAGCAGCACGTCCGGAGCTCCCTTGGTGTAGAGCACGGTGCCTTCCCGAGTGGTCTCCCCGACCACCGACATCATCTTGCGGGCGCTGGTGAACGGCACCTCGCCCAGACGTTCGTACGCACGGATGTCGTCCAGGACACCCTCGACCTTGTGGGCCGCGACAATGAAGGCGGCCTCGGTCGGGTCTCCCTGGATCGTCCAGGTGCCCTGAGGGTCGAGGTGGATCGCGGCGTCATTGGCGGTGGCTCCCCCGCTCAGGGTCTTGCGCACCTCCAGCAGCACTCGCTGGTCGAGGGGCTTGCCGGACTGTGCCACCCCACCTTCGGGCGAGTAGCCGATGCCGCTGATGTCGACCACACCGGAGCTGGTGACGACCTTCTGGATCATCATCTCGTTGCGGGTCAGGGTGCCGGTCTTGTCGGAGGCGATGACGGACGCCGAGCCGAGCGTCTCGACGGAGCTGAGATCTTTGACGATGGCGTTGCGCTTGGCCATCCGTTGGACGCCGAGCGCGAGCACGACCGTCAGGATCGCGGCCAGGCCCTCCGGAACAGCGGCCACCGCCAGAGAGACGGCGAGAATCAGTGCGTCGATGATCGCGTTGGTGTCCCGGGTGGGAGACATCCAGATGGCCGTCGCCATCACCACGGCCGCGATGATGATCACGCCGACGCCCAGCACCTTGCCGAGGTGGTTGATCTCCCGGGTCAGTGGTGTGGGTTCAGCCTGAGTCTGATCGAGCATGGTGGCGATCGCCCCCATCTCGGTCGCCATGCCGGTGCTGGTGATGACTGCTCGTCCCACGCCCTGGGTCACGGCGGTGCCCTTGAACACCATGTTCGAACGGTCACCGATCGGCAGGTCCCCGGTCAGCACGTGCGGTTCCTTCTCCACCGGCTCGGATTCTCCGGTCAGCGAGGACTCGGAGATGCGCAGGGCGGACGAGAAGACGAGACGTCCGTCGGCGCCGACCTCGTCACCCTCACCGAGCACGAGGATGTCGCCGGGCACCAGGTCTGACGAGGTGATGTCGAGGCGCTCCCCGTCGCGCAGGACGACCGAACGTGCTCTGGTCATCTTCTGCAGGGCCGCCACCGCGTCGGCCGCCTTGGATTCCTGCAGGTAACCCATCACAGCATTGAGCAGCACGATGGCAGCGATGACGATGGCGTCGACGGGCACCGGCTCCTTGTCGTGTGCGCTGTCCAACGACCAGGCCACCACCGAGATGACGATCGCCACCATCAGCAGGTAGATCAGTGGCGAGTTGAACTGGGCTACGAAGCGACGCCAGGGGGGCACGGGCGGCCTGCCCGCCAGTTCGTTGGGCCCGTACTGGGTCAACCGGCGGGACGCCTCCTGCGTGCTGAGGCCCTGTTCGGGATCCGAACCCACGGCAGCCACCACGTCCAGGGCTGGAGTCCGGGCCGGATCTCTGTCAGGTGCTGGGTTCACAGCTCCAACCTAGGTCAAGGATCAACCCGGTGTGGGCAGGAGTTGGCCGCGCGTTAACCCCAGGCTCACGAGGAGTGAGCGAAGGTGTCATGGGGAAGGAATTCGGTTCCAGGGGAACGCACGACGCGTCCCCCGCGGCCGGCACCGCGATGGCCACCGGGTACGAGACCTACAACGCAGGCATCGGCGTGGACGCCGAGGGTAACCCCGTCGAGAACATCTCCGAGCGTGCGCTGGCCCTCGGCAAGGCCGCCGGTGCGATCTCGTCGGAGGCTCTGACCGCCGGTGAGACCCCCGACCGCGTGTTCGGGATCGCCCAGACGGCCACCACCCTGCAGCAGGCCCGCAGCGGCGTCTCCACCACCCCGTACACCGTGCCGTTCAACGAGAATGTTCCCTCGCTGGAGACCATGACCAAGGGCGCTGAGAGTATCTCCGTCGTCAGGCTCTGGTTGGGGCGGGCAGCAGGCCGAGTTCGCTGAGCACCCTGATCGTCTCGGCGACGCCATCGACCGACCGGGACTGGCGTCCCACCTCGGCGGCGCGCTGGTCATAGCGTCCCGAGGTCAGTTCGTGGATCAGTCCGGCCAAGATCGGGGGGGTCAGCCTCAGGATGCGGATGGGGGCCGGCCCCACGCCGAGGGCGTACAGGCGATCCGCGTGATAAGGCTGGTCGATCCCGAAGGGGGTGGCCACCGAGGGCACTCCCGCCGCCAAGCCGTCCTGGGTCGTCCCGGCACCCCCATGGTGCACAATTCCCGCCATCCGGGGGAAGAGCCAGCCGTGCGGCGTGGCCGGGATGGCAAGTACCCGGTCGTCGGCGCGACCGGGTCGAAGCCCAACACCGGCAGGGGTCACGATCCGGCATCCGGCGAGTCTGGCGGCGTCGATCAAGAGCCCGGCGTCGTTGAAACCCGGTGTGCCGCTCATGCTGCCGAAACCGACGTAGACCGGCGGCGGGCCCTCGGCCAGGAACTCCACCAGATCAAGGGGTGGCAGGCCGGGAGTCCGGGGCATCGCCAGAAAACCCGTCTGGTGCGCGTTGGCGGGCCAGTCTGGCGCCGGTGGGACGAGGGTCGGGTTGACGGCCAGGATCGTCGGGAACTGGTCGGCGGCTCGGGTGGCCTCCCGTGGACGCCGAATCCTCAACCCGTGGATTCGTCTGAAGGGCGTGGACAGGGGCAACCCGATGCTTGAGACGATCGTCCAGTTGGTGGCACTGCCCCAGCGGTTGTAGGCGTCCCACGAACGGAACCAGGACGCGAAGTAGTTGCTCGAGCGCTGCAGTGTGGGCAGTTGCCCGGTGAACAGGACGGTGGCCGCCCGGCACCCCCGGTCCTCGGCCAGCGCGACAGCCAGGTCGCGGCTGAGGACGCCGCTGAGCACGGTGTCACCGGCGCCCACGGCGCCCTCTACTGCAGCGAGCACGAGTGGGCTGATCTCACCCATCCAGTGGTGCAGCAGCAACCCCTGGGCTGTTTCATGCCGCAGGATGACGCGCGCCCCGCGTCGCTTGGTGAGGTCGATGGCGTCGGACAGCCTGGCGGGGATCACCACCGGCTCGGCACCCAGGTCGTGGATGAGACCCGCGTAGTCCTTCAGTGCCACGACCCTGGTCTGGACGCCGGCAGCCTGCAGTGCCCCACCAAGCACCGCCATCGGCTGGACGTCGCCCCGCGACCCGATCGCGATGAGCACCACGGCGGCCATCGGCTCTCCTCAAAGGACGGTGCCAGCCCCGGCCGAGAGCGCTGTGGGGCCGGGGCTGGCACCGAATGAATCTGTCAGAGGTTGATCATGTGGCCAGCGATCCCCTCGACGGCTTCCTTGACGGCCTCCGAGAGGGTGGGGTGCGCATGCACGACGCGGGCGACCTCGTCCGCGGTGAGGTCCCACTGCTGGGCCAGTTGTAGTTCGGGCAGCAGTTCGGTGACGTCCGGGCCGATCATGGTAAGCCCGAGGATTTCGTTGTACTTCGCCTCGGCCACCACCTTGACGAAGCCGGTGGCCTCGCCGAGACCCCAGGCCTTGCCGTTGGCGGAGAAGGGGAACTTGGCAACCTTCACGTCGTAGCCTGCGTCTTTCGCCTGCTGCTCGGACAGGCCGAACGTGGCGATCTGCGGTTGGCAGTACGTGGCACGTGGAATCATCGTGAAGTTGATCGGCATGGTCTCGGCCCCAGCGATGGTCTCTGCAGCCACCACACCCATGGCTTCTGCCGTGTGGGCGAGCATCATCTTGGCGGTGACGTCGCCGATCGCGTAGATGCCCTTGACGTTGGTGCGGCCGAAGTCGTCGATCTTGATGGCACCACGGTCAGTGAGTTCGACGCCGGTGGCCTCCAGATTGTAGCCCTGCACGCGGGGAGCGAATCCGAGCGCCTGCAGCATCCTGTCGGCCTCCAGCACCTGTTGCGCGCCGCCCTTGGCAGGCTCGACTGTCACCCGGACGCCCGAACCGGTGTCCTCGACGCTCTTGACGGCCGTGCTGGTGAGCACCTTGATGCCGAGCTTCTTGTAGGCCTTCAACAATTCGGCGCTGATCTCGGCGTCCTCGGTCGGCACCATGCGATCGAGGTACTCGACGATGGTGACGTTGACGCCGTAACTGTTCATCACGTAGGCGAACTCGGTACCGATCGCCCCTGACCCGCCGATGATCAGGGATTTCGGCAGGTCGGACGACAGGATCAACTCGAGGTAGGTCATCACATTGGCCGACGTCTGGGTACCGGGCAGCAGCTTGACCGTGGAGCCGGTGGCGATGATGCAGTTGTCGAAGGTGACCTGCTGAGTCGAACCGGCGTCGTCGGCGACCTCGATGGTGCTGGCGTCAGTGAATCGCCCCCAGCCATGGATCTCGGTGATCTTGTTCTTCTTCATCAGGAAGTGGACGCCCTTGACCATCCGGTCGGCGACCGCACGACTGCGGGTGAATGCCTTGCCGTAGTCAACCGAGATGTCTCCGGAGATGCCGAACTTGTCGGCCTCCCTCAGCACGATGTTGGCGATCTCGGCGTTGCGCAGCAAGGATTTGGTGGGAATGCACCCGACATTGAGGCAGACCCCTCCCCACCACTGCTTCTCGATGACGGCGGCCTTCAGGCCGAGTTGGGCTGCGCGGATGGCGGCCACGTAGCCGCCTGGTCCCGCACCAAGGACGACAACGTCGAAATGTGCGCTCATGCTCGGCAGTCTAGCCATGACACGCCTGCACAGGACGCCACTCGGCGGCGGGACGTGACACCAAGTTGTCAGAAGAATTGCAGGCATCTCACATGTGAGTTAACCTTCACGTGTGAATCAAACCACGTCCCCGGAAAGCATCGGGCGTCTCGTGCGTGACGCGCGCAAGCAACGCGGGCTCACCCAGAGCGAGCTGGCCTCTTTACTGAGCACCAGCCAGAGTGCTATCCACCGCATCGAATCGGGTAATCAGAACCTCTCACTCGAGATGATCAACCGCATCGCCAACGCACTGGAGTCTCCCTTGATTGTTCCCCGTGGCCGCAACTCGTTGAACCTCAGCATCGTCGGGGAGACCTCGCTGTCAGGTTCGATCGAGACCAGATCTTCCAAGAACGCGGCGGTTGCCCTGTTGTGTGCGAGCCTGTTGAACCGTGGCCGCACCGTGCTGAAAGGCATCGCCCACATCGAGGAGGTCAACCGGCTGATCGAGGTGCTGCAAAGCATCGGCGTCGAGGTGACGTGGTCGGCCGATGAGGCCGACCTGACCCTGGTACGGCCCGAGGTGCTCGACCTGGCGAACATGAACGCCGCCGCGGCGCGCCGCACCCGCAGCGTCATCATGTTCCTCGGGCCGCTGATGCACCTGCAGGACGAGTTCATGCTGCCCTATGCCGGTGGTTGCCAGTTGGGGGCACGCACCGTTGAACCGCACATGCAGGCGTTGCGAGCCTTCGGCCTCGACGTGCAGGCGACTGACGGTTTCTACCGTGCAGTCACGTCACCGTCAGATGCGCGTCAACGCTCGGTCGTGCTGACCGAGCGTGGTGACACGGTCACCGAGAACGCCTTGATGGCTGCGGCGATGACTCCAGGCGAGACCGTGCTGCGCAACGCCTCGCCGAACTACATGGTGCAGGACCTGTGCGTGTTCCTGACCATGCTCGGCGTCGAGATCGAGGGCATCGGGACGACGACGCTGCACATTCACGGCAAGCGGGACATCAACGCCGACGTCACCTACAGCATCTCAGAGGACCCGATCGAGGCGATGAGCCTGATCACCGCCGCCGTGGTGACCCACTCGGAGCTGACGATCACCAGGGCGCCCATCGAATTCCTTGAGATCGAGTTGGCCATTCTCCACGAGATGGGGCTCAAGCTGTCGATCGGGCCCGAATACCACTCCGGCAACGACTTCACCCGACTGGTCGACATCACGGTGGAGCCCTCGCAGCTGTACGCCCACCAGGACAAGATTCACCCGATGCCCTTCCCGGGCCTCAACATCGACAACCTGCCGTTCTTCGCGGTCATTGCGGCAACCGCTCACGGCCAGACCATGATCCACGACTGGGTCTACGAGAATCGAGCGATCCACCTGCTCGAACTCAACAAGCTGGGCGCCAACATTCAGCTGCTCGACCCCCATCGGCTGAACGTGGTCGGCCCCACCCGTTGGCGGGCCCGCGAGATGATCTCTCCCCCTGCGCTTCGCCCCGCAGTCTGCATCCTGCTCGCCATGCTCGCGGCGCGCGGAGAGTCTGTGCTGCGCGATGTCTACGTCATCAATCGGGGCTACGAGGATCTCTCCACCCGGCTCAACAAGCTGGGCGCCAGGATCACCGCCTTCACCCAGTAATTCCCGCCCTCACAACTCGGTGGCCACGAATCGCTGAGTTGGAACCACGATCTCGTCCTGGGCCTGGACCAGGGCGAGTTCTCTGCGGCCCAACTCGTGGGTGCGCAACAGCACCGAGTAGACCACCGACGCGGTCCTGGACAGCGAGTACGCCAGGTCACCCCCGGATGCCAGCAGGCCGGCCAGGAAGACAGCCGTCGTCAGGTCGCCAGATCCGGTGAACTTGCGGTCGATCATCGGGGTTTCCACCTGCCAGCTACCCGTGGCATCCTGGGCGATCATCCGCATCACCGAGTCGTCAGCGTCCAGACCGACCACCGAGGTCACCAGCACGGTCTGCGGACCGCGGCTGCGCAGGTCGGACGCCGCAGCCAGCACTTCAGCGATGGTTGAGGTTCGCCGCGACGTCAGGAACTCCAACTCGAACATGTTGGGGCTCATGATCGTGGCCTGCGGCACCACGTGGTCGCGCAGGAACTCGGGGATGCCCGGGGCTGCGTAGAAGCCCCGGTCCACATCGCCCATCACCGGATCACAGCAGTAGATCGCCTGCGGACTGCGTGTGCGGGTCAGCTCTACCGCCTCCAGGATGGTTCGACCCATCTGGGGGGCACCCTGGTAGCCCGACAACACGGCGTCGATCTCAGCCAGCGCTCCCCGTTCATCGATGCCCTGGACCACCTCGGCCACCTGCTCGGGGGTCATCACCTGTCCCCGCCACGCGCCATAGCCGGTGTGGTTCGAGAAGTTGACGGTGTAGACCGGCCAGACGTCGATGCCGGCGCGGCGCAGGGTGAAGGACGCCACGGAGTTGCCAGCGAAACCATAGGACACCGCAGACTGGATAGACAGGATTTGAGCCACCGCCACAGTTTAGGTGGGGCGGGTAGCCATGGCAGAGTTGAGCCATGACGGATCGGGTCAAGGTTCATGGGGCAACACGGGCCCCCCACGAACCCCCTGACCGGATTGCCTGGCGGGTGCGGCTCAAGTCGAACCCAACGACCCGGGTGTGGTTCAGAATCGGGGTGGCCGTCATCGGGGTGACGCTGATCGTGGCGGCGCCGCTGACCGGCTGGCTGCCCGGGCCCGGGGGCATTCCGTTGTTCCTTGCCGGGCTGGCCGTGCTGTCGACCGAGTTCCTCTGGGCCAAGCGGTTCCGCGACTGGCTGTGGCGCTACGTGCGGGCCTACCTGTCGTGGACGCCCAGGCGCCAGCGGCTGTTCTGGTTCTGCGCCTTCGCCACCCTGGGCATCCTCCAATGGACCTACCTGGCCATCGCGGGGATTCCAGGGTGGGTGCCTCAATGGGCCGTGACGCCCCTGACGTACTTGCCGGGCGTGGATTGAATCGTCGGGGCGGACGTAGACTGGCCCGCGTGAGCCTGGGAGCCAGCAGCTACGCCTACTTCGATGAGCCGTTCGCCCTGATGGCCCACCGCGGCGGGTACTTGGAGCCCGACGATGCCGGGCGCGAGAACAGTCTGTACGCCTTCGGTCGCGCCGTCCAAGCGGGATACCACTATCTGGAGACCGACGTGCACTCCACGGCCGATGGTCACCTGATCGCGTTCCACGATGAGGTTCTCGATCGGGTCACGGACGCGACCGGAGTGGTGGCCGAACTGCCGCTGGACGCCGTGCTGGAGGCCCGGATCGATGGCCGCGACGAGATCCCCACGCTTGACTCCGTGCTGGAGAGCTTCCCCGAGGTTCGACTCAACATCGACATCAAGGCAGCGGGGGCCATCGAGCCGTTGGTCAGGACGCTGCGCGCCCATGGTGCCGAGGACCGGGTGTGCGTGGCCTCCTTCAGTGCGGCTCGCCTGCAACGATTCCGCCGTCTGACGCGAGCCCGGGTGGCAACCGGAATCGCGACACCGTCGGTGGCGTGGGCCGCCTATGTGCCGCTGCTGCCGAGCAGGCTGCCATTGTCGGGACAGGTCTTCCAGGTGCCGATCACCCAGCGCATTCGTGGCCGGCGCCTCCAGGTGCTCACCGCCGGGCTGATGGCTACTGCCCGGGCGCACGACGTCCGGGTGCACGTGTGGACGGTCAACGATGCCGAGCAGATGCGCGAATTGATCGATCTGGGGGTCGACGGACTGATCGTCGACCGGATCGACCTGCTGCGTGCTGTGGCGCTCGAGCGGGGGCTGTGGACGAGCTGAGAACCTCCGTTTTCACCCCGTACGGGAAGAAACTGTGGTGCGCTGGTGTTGTTCGAACAGTTCATGACCAGGTGGAGGGAGGCGGGACGATGGCGGATCGTGCACTACGCGGCATGGGGTTGGGCGCCAAGAGCTTCGAGGACGAGGAAGGCATCGAGTTCGCGGCTCGTCGCACCCTCGGGTTCGACTGCGACAACGGCCACCACTTCGAGATGACGTTCTCGGTCGAAGCCGAACTGCCGGCAGCGTGGGAGTGCCCGCGTTGCGGCTCGCCCGCCCTGAGGAGTGATGGCACCCGCGCCGAGGAGAAGGACGTCAAGCCACCCCGCACTCACTGGGACATGCTGCTGGAGCGTCGCTCCATCCCCGAACTTGAGGAACTGCTCGCCGAGCGGCTCGAAGAGGTCAGGCGAACCCCGCACTACTGAGCCGCCGGGCGGAGTCACGACCTCTTGGCGATGTCCTTGACCTTGGCGTACTGCCTTTTGACAGCGGCACCGACGCCCTTGAGTTGGGTCCGCCGCTTGTCAATACCCCATTCAGTGGTGCGCATGAGCGCCTCACCGATGATGGACCCGCTCATCTTCGACACCCCCGCCTCACGATCGGGGAAGTGGATCGGCACCTCCACCACCTTGCCGCCGGCCTCGAGGACCCGGCGCGTGATGTCCACCTGGAAGGTGTAGCCCTTCGAGGCCACATTGCTGAGGTCGATCGCCCGCAGGATGGGGGCGCGGAAGGCGTTGAAGCCACCCGTCGAGTCACGGACGGGCAGATCCATCACCAACTGAATCCACAGGTTGGCCGACCGGCTGAGCAGTTCACGCGACTTCGACTGGGTAGTTGATCCGCCCTTGATCCACCGCGAACCCTTGACCATGTCCGCACCCTGCCGCCTCATGGCAGCCAGCATGTCGTAGATGACCTCGGGCTGGTGGGAACCATCGGCGTCCATCTGGATCAGCACGTCGAAGCCGTACAGCAGTCCCCACTCGAAGCCGGCCAGGTACGCGGCGGCGAGGCCCCCCTTGCCGGGCCGATGCAGCACGTGGATGGAGGGGTCGGTTGCGGCCAGCCGGTCGGCGATGGCACCGGTTCCGTCGGGAGAGTTGTCGTCGACGATCAGCACCTGCGCTGTGGGCACCGCCTGCTTGAGTCGGGTGATGATCGGCTCGATGTTCTCGGCCTCGTTGTAGGTGGGGGTGATCACCAGGACTCGGTCCAGGGGGTTCATGCGCTCTGCCATGGGGCGGAGTCTAGTCCGCTGGAAGACGCCGTGAACCCGGGAGCGCTCAGCTCACCAGTGGGCGGTGTTTGAAGGCGGTGCGCAGCACGATGGTGGTGACGGTGGTGACTGACAGGTCGCGTCTGATCGTGTTGAGCAGTCCGTCGAGTTCCTCCGCGGAACCCACCTGGGCCAGACAGAGATAGGAGGCGTTGCCAGCCACCGAGTAGCACGACGTGATCTGCGGCAGGCTGGCCAGCAGTTCTGGCGCCCGGTCTTCTTGCTCGGCGCCGAGGGGCTGGATCTCGATGAACGCTGTCAGAGCCCGCCCCACCTTAGCGGCGTTGATGTCAGCGCGATACCCGGTGATGAAACCGCTCTTCTCAAGTCGCCGGACCCGCTGCTGGGTCGCTGACGTGGAGAGCCCAACCTGGCGTCCCAGTTCAGTGAACGACATCCTGCCGTCGCGCGACAACAGGGCGAGGATCTGCTGGTCGGTCTGCTCCATGTGGTCATGGTGGCACCATGTGGATTGTGCCTGACACACCAATCCTCATCGTGGATACCGCCTCGCTCTACTTCCGCGCGTACTACGGTGTCCCCACCACCCTGACGGATGCGCTCGGCCGACCGGTCAATGCCGTGTACGGACTGCTCGACATGCTGTCCCGGTTGATTGACCAGTACTCCCCCACCGCCGTGGTCTGCGCGTGGGACGACGACTGGCGTCCGCAGTGGCGGGTGGACCTGGTGCCGAGCTACAAGACCCATCGACTGGCCCCCGCCTCAATCCAGGAGGAAGCCGTGGAGGACGCCCTGGCCGCGCAGGTGCCCTGGATCGCCGACTGTCTGATCGCGGCGGGCCTGTGCGTGATCGGAGTGGCCGACTACGAGGCCGATGATGTGGCGGGCACGATCGCTCATCAGGTGGCCGCCGCTGGAGGACGGGCGGTCATCGTCACGGGCGATCGAGACCTTTTCCAACTGGTGGGCGAGCACGTGCAGGTGGCCTACATCGCTCGGGGCGTGGCCCGTCACGAGTTGGTGGATGACGCCTGGTTGGTGGCAAGGCACGGCGTGGTGGGCGCGCAGTACGCTGATTTGGCGACGCTGCGCGGCGACTCCTCCGACGGCTTGCCCGGGGTGGCAGGAATTGGGGAGAAGACCGCGACGACCCTGCTGGCCAGCTATCACGACCTGGACGGGGTGCTGGCGGCGGCAGCCGATCCCTCCTCTGGCATGACCCTCAAGCAACGTCTGCGGTTGTTGGACGCCAGCGACTACCTGGCGCGGGCGCGTCAGGTAGTCAGCACCGCCGATGTCGACCTGGGTGACTGGGACGCGGGTCAATGCTCAGGACGAGCCGACCTGGGACGATGCGCTGAGCTGGCCGTGCAGCACAACGTTCGCGGACCGATGGACAGACTGCTGAGGTCACTGGGCGTCGTCTCGGGCCAACACGTAGATGGCTGAGCTGGCCAGCAGGTTGGCTCCGGACTGACCGAGGGCCCGAGGTCGGCCACGCGGGGTCAGCGGGATCCGACTCTCGATGACCAGGCCGGTGTGGGCGAACAGCGGTTCGAGGTCGACCAGGGTTGCGTGGTGCAGGTTGGGGGTCGCGTACCAGCTGTAAGGCAGGTCGCGAGAGCGAGGCATGTGCCCCCCGAGCAGGCGCAGTCGGTGCCGCCAGTAGCCGAAGTTGGGCATCGAGACGATGATGCGTGGTGCGATCGTGCGCATCTGGGCGAGTGCCAGGTCAGGACGCAGAACCGCCTGCAGGGTTCGGCTCAGGACGACCACGTCGTAGGAGTCGGGGCCGAACAGATCCAGTTGCGAATCGAGGTCCAGCTCGATCAGGGGCACCCCACGTCCGATGGCTGCGAGCACCGCCTCCGGCTCACGCTCCACCCCTGTGCCCGTGCATTCGCGCCGGTGGATGAGCCAGTTCAGCAATTCGCCGTCCCCACAACCTAGATCGAGAACCCTTGACCTGGCGTGGATCTGGCGCGCGACCACCCGGAGGTCCTCGCGAAGGACGATGGCGTTGGTCATGACCGCCCCCAGACGGTGGCTTTGTGGTCGACGGGCGCCTCCAGGAAGGCGCGCACCGTGTCCAGGTAGGTGTCGATGGTGAGCAGGAAGGAATCGTGGCCCCAGGGTGAACGGATGTCGCGGAAGGTGACCGGGAGTTCCGCCGACACCAGGTGTCGCACGATCCGGCGGCTGTGCGATGTCGAGAACCGCCAGTCCGAGTCGAAGCTCAGCACCAGGAAGCGGACAGGGTCGCTGCTCACCAATTCGAGCGCCTGGTCGGCGGCGAACGGATCGAAATAGTCCATCACCCTGGTCAGGTAGAGGTAGGACAAGGCATCGAAGCGGTCCAGGAAGACCTTCCCCTGGTGCTCGAGGTATCCCTCGACCGCGAAGTCGACACCGAAGCCAGGTGACGACTCCTCGCGTTGGGTGGCGCGTCCGAACTTGGACTGGAAGCCCTCCTCGGAGGTGTAGGTGATGTGCGCCATCATCCTGGCGATCGCCAGTCCCACGTTCGGATTGACGTCATGGGCCGCGAAACGTCCGTCAAAGAAGTGCTCGTCGCGCATGATGGCTTGGCGTCCGACGGCAGAGAAGGCGATGTTCTGGGCCGTCAAGCGGCTCGATGCGGCGATCACGACGGCGTTGTCAAGGTCGGCGGGATGGCTCAGTGCCCACTGCAAGACCTGCATGCCCCCCAGCGAGCCTCCCACCGCGGCGTGCAGCCGGGGCACCCCCAGGTGCTTGAGCAGTGCCCGGTGCACGGTGACGAAGTCCGCCATGTCCAGCAGTGGGAAGTCCAGTCCCCAGGCCTGCCCCGTGGACGCCTTGATCGAGCTCGGTCCAGTGGTGCCCTGACATCCCCCCAGCAAGTTGGACGAGATGACGAACCAACGGTTGGTGTCGACGGCCTTGCCGGGCCCGATCATGGTGTCCCACCAGCCCGGACGAGGCTCGCCCTGGTGCCAGCCGGCTGCGTGGGCGTCGCCGGTCAGGGCGTGGCAGATGTAGATCGCGTTGCTGCGATCGGCGTTCAGTGTGCCGTAGGTCTCGTAGGCCACCACCACGTCGTCCAGGCGCTCGCCGCTGGCCAGCACCAGGGGTCGCCTGGCGTCGAAGAGCTGGACGCTGTGGGTGCTGACCACCCCGACGCCGTCGCCGAACCGGGCCATCAACGGGCGGTGGCGGCGAGGGCCTGATCGAGATCGGCGATGATGTCGTCGATGTTCTCGATGCCGATCGACAGCCGCACCATCTCTGGTGCCACCCCGGCTGCCTTCAGTTCCTCGTCGTTAAGCTGCGAATGGGTGGTGGAGGCGCTGTGGATGACCAGGGACTTGGCATCACCGATGTTGGCCAGATGGCTGAACAGCTGCAGGGCCTCGACGAAGGTGCTGCCCGCGTCGCGTCCGGACGTGAGCCCGAAGCTGACCAGACCGCCGTAACCCTTGCCGGTCAGCACCCTGTCGCTGACCGCACGATAGGGGCTGTCGTCAAGTCCCGGATAGTTCACCCAGGCGACCTGCTCGTGGTTGCGTAGATACTGGGCCACGGCGAGCGCATTCTGGCAGTGCCTGTCCATCCGGACGTGCAGGCTCTCGATGCCCTGCAGAATGATCCAGGCGTTCATCGGCGAGATCGTGGCACCGGTGTTGCGCATCAGCACCGTCCTCGCCCGCATGATGTAAGCGGCCGGCCCGGCGGCCTGTGTCCACACCACGTCATGGTAGGACGCGTCCGGCCCGGCCAGCATGCCGAAGCGTTCGGCGTGGGAGTCCCAGTCGAAGGTCCCGGCATCGACAATTGCCCCGCCCATGGACGTGCCGTGTCCGCCCATGTACTTGGTGGTCGAGTGCACCACGACGTCGGCCCCAAGCTCGATGGGCCGGCACAGGTAGGGGGTGGGAACGGTGTTGTCGACAATGAGCGGCAGCCCGAGAGCGTGTGCCTCGGTAGCCCAGGCCGCGACGTCGATAACGTTGAGATTGGGATTGCAGATGGTCTCACCGAAGACCAGCCGGGTGCGCTCGTCCACCAGATCAGCCAAGCCAGCGGGGTTGTCGGGATCGATCAAACGGCACTCGATACCGAATTGTCTGAGGGTGTGGGTGAACAGCGCGAACGTCCCCCCGTAAAGGGTGGACAGGGCGACGATATTGTCACCGGTGCCTGTCAGGTTGAGGACCGAATAGGTGACGGCAGCCGCCCCGGTCGCGGTGGCCAGCGCCGCCAGTCCTCCCTCGAGTGCGGCGATCCGCTTCTCGTAGACATCCTGGGTGGGGTTCATCAGGCGGGTGTAGATGTTTCCCGGAGTGGCAAGGGCGAACAGGTCGGCCGCATGTTGCGAGTCATCGAACGTGTAGGCGACCGTCTGGTAGATCGGCACCGCCCGGGCGTTCGTGGCAGGGTCGGACTGCTCTTGGCCGGCGTGCACGGCGAGCGTCTCGAGCTGGTATTTCGGGCTATCGGACATTCGGTGCTCACTCTTGTGTCAGTCCTGGGCAGGTCTCACCTAGGCTACCCAAGCCCGCTCACTCAACCAGTGATGTCCGCCGTGAACGCCTCGCGGGCCGGTACCGGCGAGGAGACCAGTTCATGCTCGACGAAGAACGCCGCCATGGCCTCCCAACGCAGCCGGTCCTGGCTTCCGAACTGGTCGCCGAACAACTTCGTGGTCGCCTTGAGCACCGCCAGAGCGTGGGACTGCTGTTCGGGACCGGTCAGGGTGGGGACGTATGCGACGGCGATCTGGACGGCCTGCTCGGGGTCGGAGACACACAGCTGGGCACCCCGGGCGGCGGCCCGAACCATGGCCCTCAGGTCTTCGGGGCGCGCATCAACAGTGACGTCCAGTGCGCCGAATCCGACGCTGACCAGCGGCGGGTCGGCCAGCGTGAGGGTGCGGATCGCGAAGCCGCCTTCAGCGAAACGCACCACGTCGTTGTTGAGGAACCCCACGACGGAGTCGACCTGCGCCTCGGTCAGGCCGGCGTATTGCGTGTAGCCGATGGACTTGATGTCCACGTCCGCGGGTGTCAGCCCTGCCTCGGCCAGCGCCGCCAGAAGGAAGAACCAGTTCTCGCCGTACTGGCCGGGCAGGCCGATGGTGTGACCTTTGAGGTCGGCGAACGACTGGATCGCCGAATCGGCCGGTACGATGAGGGCCACCGGGTACTGCTGGTAGACGGTGGCGAAGCTGCGGACGGGGATCTGCTGGCTGCGACCCTGCAACATCTCACCACCGCCGGCGAAGACGACGTCCTCGTCACCGGTCTGCAAAGCGCCGAGCAGCTTCTCCTGGGCGCCGTGGTGGCGCAGGGTCACGTCAAGGCCCTCCTCGGTGAACCAACCGAAGTGGTGGGCCACGTAGAGCGGGGCGAACTGGATGTCGGGCACATACGTCAGACCGACGGTGAGTTTCGATGCAGGGGCTGGGGAACTCGGCGAGGGGATGGCGGACGATCCGGGCGCCCCGTCGTCCGGCGTGCAGGCAGCCAGCCCGGTGAGCAAGGCTGCGCCGATCAGGGTTCGACGGGTCACGGTCGACATCTTCTTCTCCTAGCTGAGGACGCGAACGGGTTGGCCAGCCATTCGATGCCGGTCATGGCGAGGTAGATGGCGATGGCGAGGACACACAGCACCACCAACGTAGTGAACAGCCCGGTCGTATCGCTGGACTGCGCTTGGACGGCGAGTCGCTGGCCGAGCCCGTCGCCACCCATCACCAGTTCGCCGACGACCGCGCCGGTGATGGACAGCGTGAAGCCGTTCCGCAGTCCGGTGAGGGTGGCCGGCAGCGCCAGTGGCCACTCGATCCAGCGCGCCAGCTGGTTGGGCCCGGCTCCGTCGACCCGTGCGGCGTCAATGACATCACGATCGATGCTGCGCAGGCCGAGCGCCGTGGCCAGCACCATGGGAAAGAAGACCATGATCGCGCACAGCAACACCACCGGGAGCATGCCGTAGCCCACCCAGATGACCAGCAGAGGTGCGACGGCCACCGACGGAACAGCCTGAGAGGCTGCGAGGTAGGGGGCGACGGTGGCCTCGGCCACCTGGACATGAGAGATCAGATAGGCGATGGGCAATGCGATCGTCAGGGCCAACAAGCAACCCAGCAGGGACTCGGTGATGGTCACCAGAGTCGGTGGCCAGAGCCGTCCAGCGGCCCCGTCGGTGACCAGTCGCACGACGACGGACCCGGGGGTCGGCAGCAGGTTACGGGGAATGGTGCCGGAGTGCGCCGTCGCCGCCCAGCCGCCGATCAGCAGGACGGCTGCGACCACAGGCGCGACAAGGCGCAACCCCAGGGGGGCGCTTCGTCGGAGCTGGGCCATCGTCGGCACTATACCAGCGGCCCCGGACAGCCCTCCGAGGAGGATCAGCGCAGTCGGTCGCGGGGGTAGAAGACGGCGACCACCACCAACGGCACGAGCACGCTGATGGCGCTGGCCAGCAGCGATACCCGCATGCCGGAGAGGAAGCCCTGATGAGCCACCTCGATCAGTCGGGCGGCCTGCGGGTTGGGCAGCTGTTCGGCGGCTCGCAGGGCCCCCGCCACCGAGTCCAGCACCGTGGACTGCCACGGACCGAGGTCGACCCAGATCTCGCTGGCCATCAGGACGTGCCGGTACCTGGCCGCAAGGATCGCGCCGATGATGGCCACCCCCAGCGCGCTGCCCACCTGCATGATGGCGGTGTTGGTCGCCGAACCTGCGCCGCTCGCGTCGCTGGGGAGCGAATCCATCACCGCCTGCGTCGCTGCTGGGACGAGCAGACCGGCGCCAAGGCCGAACAGCAGCGCACCGACCAGCAGGTGGGCGAAGGTGGACGCCGCGTTGGTGCTCGCCAGCCAACCGAAGCCGGCGACCACCAGGGCGAGCCCAAGGAGCACGGTCCTCTTGAGTCCCACATGGTGAGCCAGACGAGGAGCCGTCACCGAGCCCAGCAACAGCGCCGCACCGAGCGGAACGATCCGGATGCCGGTCTGCAGCGGGGAGTAGCCCAGCGAGAACTGCAGGTGCTGGGTGACGACGAAGAGCGCACCCGCACCACCGCCGGTCACCATGCCGGCCACGCTGACAGCGACGCTGAAGCGCCGAATCTGGAACAGTGACAGCCGCATGATGGGGTTGGCCGCTCTGGCCTCCCACAGGACGAAGACGGCCAGCAGACCCAGGCCGGTGAGGAAGGCACCCACCACCAGGGGTGAGCCGATCCCCAGTCCGGGAGCCGAGATGACCGCCCAGCAGACGACCGTGAGGGCAAGGGTGGAGGCGACCGCACCGGGGACGTCGACACCACCGGGGACCTGGTGCGGCTGGGTGTGCGGGAGTGCGAAGATTCCCACCAGAGTGATGACGATCGCGATGGGCACGTTGATGAGGAAGATCGAGCCCCACCAGAAGTGCTCCAGCAGCATCCCGGACAGCAGGGGGCCGGCCGCTCCCCCGGCCCCGATGGCCCCGGACCACAGGGCGAACGCCATCGTCCGCTCGCTTGGTTTCGTGAACATCGTTGAGACCAGGGCGAGGGTGGACGGGGCCAGCAGCGCGGCCCCGACGCCCATCAGTGCCCGGGCAGTGATGAGCACTCCGATGCTGCCCGCGAACCCCGCCATCAGCGAGAAGCAACCGAAAACTACTGCACCCACCAGGAAAGTCCTGGACTTGCCCCAGCGGTCCACCAGTGCGCCCGCCACCAGCAGGAGCCCCGCGTACGTGACCTGATAGGCGTCCACCGTCCACTGCAGTTCGTCGGTGGACGCCTGAAGTTCTCGGGCCAAGGTGGGCAGCGCGACGTTGAGGATGGTGTTGTCGAGGCTGGCCATGAACAACCCGCACGACAAGACGACCAGGGCCCACCAGCGTTGGCGGTGGTGGAGGGGACTGTCACGAACGGGTGCCGCTGGCATCGCTCAGCTCGGTTCCCGTGCGGTCATGACCCCCACGCTAGCGGGACAGGGGGCCAGTAACCTCCCGGTACGTCAGGTGATGGAGGCCTGGTAGATCGAGTCGATGGATGTAGCGAGCATGGCGTCGAACTCCTCGTCGCTCTGGTGGACGCTGAGTCCCTCGGTCAGGGCCCGCGAGAAACTGGCGATCAGGCCGTGGTTGCGCGCCAGCAGGGCGTTGGCCTCGGCGCGGCTGTAGCCGCCGGACAGGGCGACCACCCGCAGCACCCTCGGATGGGCGATGAGCTCGGCGTACAGGTTGTCGACCGTGGGAATCGTGAGCTTCAGCATGACCTCGCTCGAGTGCGGCAGCGGCGTCGAGGTGGGCCAGGAGTTGGGCCTTGAGTTCGTCCTCGATCTGCGCCTTGTCGGCGGCCTTGATGTCCACCTCTGGTTCGAGGATCGGGACGAGTCCGGCGTCGACGATGTGCTGGCCGATCTCGAACTGCTGGTCGACCACTGCCGTGATGCCTGCCGGATTGGCGGCAGCTGATCAACGAGCGCATCTTGGTGCCGAAGATGCCTTTGACGAGGGCGCGATGCAAGGAGCGCGTCAAGATCAGGCATCGGCTTCATGAGCTTCGCACCGTCGACCTCGTCGGCCAGGCCCTTGTCCACCTTCAGGATCGGAACGATTCTCTTCCGCGTCCACAGGTACTCGGCGGTGTCGACGCCATCGATCTGCCGATCCATCGTCATCTCGAACAGGATCGCTGCCAACACCTTCTCGCCGGTGAAGGACGGGCTGGTGATGATGCGGCTGCGCATCTCGTGGACCAGGTCGAACATCTCGGCGTCGCCGGAGTAGGCGTCCTCGGCGATGCCGTAGAGCTTGAGTGCCTTCGGAGTGCTGCCCCCGCTCTGGTCAAGGGCGGCGACGAATCCCTTGTCGTTGCGCATTCGTCCGGCTTGTTCAGCGTTCATGTCTGCCTCCTTTCGGCCATTGTCGCCCAACCCGAAAGGGTCCGCCGGTGAATCCGCGCACTCAGAGCCGGACGGCCGGCACGTCGGTGTCGGGATGCAGAACGCGCTGCCTCGCGCGTCCACCACGGATGGCCAGCAGATAGCCGATCAGCACGACGATCGAGATCACCCAACTCCACTGCATGGCCACCCGGTAGAGCTGCCACGGTTGGCTGGGATCGGCACCCAGGCTGCCAGCGCTGCTCCATAGCACCGCGCCCACGGCCAGCCCGAGCATGTAGGCGGTGCCGAGGACGCCGTAGACAGCCGCATACGCGCGCTGCCCGAAGGCCAGTGAACAGGCCAGTGGCGCCGTCAGGGATCCGGTGGCGAAGCCGGCACCGACCAGACCGATGACCAGCAGGATGTAGCCGGGTGCCGGGTAGCGGATGACCCCCAACAGGTAACCCGCCACTGCGTGCACCGCCATGAAGACCGCCATGGCCTTGATGATGCCGAACCGTTCGATCAGCGTGCCGAGCACCGGCTTGGCGATGATGAGTCCGACCATCTGCATGCTCATCAGGATGCCCACCAGCGCGGGGGTCATCTGCGATCCCGGATCGGTCTGCTGATTGACGAAGAATGGTTGGGTGATCTGGCCCATGGCGTAGTAGACGCCGAGCAGGATGAGCATCAGGTACAGCAGCCAGAACCAGCCGCTGCGCATCGTCTCGGCGAAAGACAACCCCGTGAGTCTGGTGACCCGCGCCTCGGGTGGCTGGCTGGTCGTCACCCAGCCGGCGAGCGGTGCCTCTTGCCCGTACATGGGTAGACCGACGTCCTCTGGCCGGTTGACGACCAGCAGAAGCGCCGGAATGACGGCGAAGGACGCGAACAGCCCCGCCGCGATCAGCATGGTCGCCCGCCAGCCGATGCCACCGGCCTCCACCGGTGGCGCGAGGTTGGAGAAGACCACCGAGGACAGGATGCCGCCCAGCCCGGTGCCAGCCATGACCAGACCCATCACCAGCCCCCGGTGGCGGTCGAACCAGTTGTTCACCAGAATGATCGGCACGAAATTCACCGACATGCCGAATCCGGCCCCTGTCAGGGCGCCGAAAACGTACAACCCCGTCATCCCCTGAACGGTGGACAGACCGGCAAGGCCGAGCCCGCCGATGATCCCCCCGGTGGTGAGCAGCACCCGACCACCCAGCCGACCGATGACGCGTCCGGCAACGGGCATGACCGCAATGGACACCATCAGCAACACCGTGAAGTAGGTCTGCACCCGGGCCCGGGAGATCTCGCCGTTGGGCCAGAGCTCGGCCATGATCGGGTCGGTGAACATCGACAGGCCGCTGAGCACGATGCCGGCGGCGATCATCGCGCACACGGCCCCCGCAGCAACAGCGAGGTATCGAGCAGAACCACTCGAACGCAACTTGCGACGGGGCTCGAGGCCTTCGATGGAGCGCTCAGCCTCACATTCGCGCTGCTCCCCCGGCATAAGCCCCAACCTCCCGAAAAATATCGTATCGGATCAGCATGGAGCCGCTGGCGGCGGTCGACGACCTGCCGGTGATCAGTAGTGACTGACCACCACCGTGCCCATCGGTGCCCAGTCATAGATGAACTTCGCGGCGTCGCTGGGCATGTTCACACAGCCGTGCGAGCCGCCCGGGCCGCTCCAACCGAACGAGTCACGCCACGGCGCACCGTGGAAGGCGATGGAGCCGGTGAAGTAGGTCACCCATGGGATGTCAGGGGCCACATATGGTGTGCCGTCTAGGTTCGTGCCCCGCATCGTCTGCATCTGGTACTTGAGATAGACGTTGAAGGTGCCGGTCGGAGTCTCCATGCCGGGCATACCGGGGACGATGTACACCGGTCCCGCGGCAACAGTGGCACCAACATAGGACGTCACGGTGTTGTTCGACAGGTTGAGGTCGATCCACTTCTGGTTCGGGGCGGCCTGGTAGACGAGATTCTCCGCGCCGGTCGCGATCACTCGCGTCTCATAGGTCGGTTCGATCTCGTCGTAGCGGAATTCTCCGCTGAAAGCGGTTCCGGACTGGAGGGCGTTGGCCAGCGCCTCGTCGAGGGCGGCTGCGTTGTTGACCCGCCAGCCCTTGACGCCCTCAACGGGAGTCGAGACCACGTCGCCACGAGAGTTCACGTTGCGCACACCTGGCACCGGCTCGACGGTGGTCGACTCACTCACCGCACTCACCCAGGCGCTCACCGTGGCCCGGTCGATGACCGGCTCCCCGATACCCGAGTCGTCTGCGGGGATACTCAACCACCGGACCTTCTCGGCCGGCGTCGGAGCGTGGGTCGCCTCGCGTCCGATGATCGAGATGTCGAGGCTCACCAGGGAGTTGGCCGCGTCTGCGACGCGCTGCGCCTGCTCGGTGGTCACTGTGGGCTCGATCTGGGCGGTGCTGAGGATTACGTCCTGGGATGTCAGCGTCTCAGCGGCGCGGACGGCCGCCACGAGCAGGGCTTCTGGATCGACCGAGCGTCCCGCCACCGACGCGGTGACGACGAACGAGGTTGCGTCCTGCGACAGTGAGACGCGAGCGTTCTGGGCAGGCACACCGACGTCAGCCACGAGTCTGGCGACAACCTCCTGGGCGACCGAGTCGTCCTGGACGACCACCACCGGGACGTCGCGGGAGTTGGCGAGGGCACTCACCCTGGCTCCGACTTCTCCGTTGGGGGCGAACGCTTGCGCTGCGGTCGCTTCCGCGTCCACCGTGACACCGAGCTCAGCCAGGCTGAGCTGCGAGGACCTCCCATCGAGCGCGACATCGACCACTACTTGCCCAGCGCGGTCGGCCACGGTGCTCGCGACCTCCTGTTCGGTCTGGCCAGTCACGGAGGTGCCGGCTATCGACACGCCTGGAAGGGCGTGGCTCGAGAAGTACGCCGCGTAGGCTGCGGTCGTGCTGCCCAGGAGCACCACGAGACCGAACAGCACCCACAGAGCCCACTCCGCTTTCGTTGAGAGTCTGCGATTCACGAGGCCATTCTAGGCTGAGGACCGGTTCAACCCCTATTCTCGGTTGTCAGGCGAGGGTCAGGAAGAGCTTCTCCAACTCCTCCGGTTGGGGCTTTCCAGCGGCGTCGGGGTCGGTCAGGCACTCCTTCAGCGCCGACGAGATCACCAGGAAGCCCGCCCGGTCCAGCGCCTTCGAGACGGCGCTCAACTGCTGGACGACGTCGCGGCAGTCGGCCTCGGCCTCCACCGCCGTGATGACTGCCGCCAGTTGCCCGTGGGCTCGCTTCAATCGATTGACGACCTTGCGCCGGGCAACGACATCGTGGAGCGCCGGCGAATCGGATGTTCCTGACATGTGAGCCCCCCTGGGTTAGTCGACTTGAAACCATAATACCCCCTGGGGTATCTTCTAGTCATAACCCTCGGATACGAGAACTCAACGACAGGAATGGGAAAGTCATGTGTAGTGCAGTCTCCTGCAGTGTTTGCGGCAAGACCACGTGGGCTGGTTGCGGCCAGCACGTCGAGTCGGTGAAGCAGCGAGTGCCCGCATCCAACTGGTGCGGCGGCCAGCACACTCAGGCCGAACTGGCCGCCGCCCGGTCGAACCGCGGGGGCGCGTTCTCTGGCTTCTTCGGCCGCTAGGAGGAAAGCGCCATGACAACCACGGCACTGACGCTCGAGAACTTCGAGCAGACGACCTCAGCAGACGGCATCGTGTTCGTGGATTTCTGGGCCGACTGGTGCCGCCCGTGCCGTGCCTTCGCGCCGGTGTTCGAGAACGCGTCCCACGCAAACACCGACATCGTGTTCGGCAAGGTCGACACCGAGGCGGAACAAGACCTCGCAGCGAGCTTCCGCATCACGTCCATCCCTACGCTGATGGTGTTCCGTGACGGCATCCTCGTCTACGCCCAGCCCGGCGCACTCCAGGCGTCCCAGTTGGATCAGTTGATCGAGGGGGCTCGCGCTCTCGACATGGACGACGTCCGTCGCCAGATCGCCGAGCAACAGGGCGCCACAGCCGACGCGTGAGGCACCACCCACCTTGACCTCAAGGAGTAGCCATGTTGTTGGAACGCATCTATGACGAGGATCTTGCGCAGGCCAGCTATTTGATCGGCTGCCAAGCCATGGGGAAGGCCTTGGTCGTCGACCCGCGCCGCGACCTCGACGTGTATCTGCGGATCGCGCGTAAGAACGGCATGACCATCACCGCGGTCGCCGAGACCCACATCCACGCCGACTACTTGTCGGGCACCCGGGAACTGGCGGCCCGCACCGGTGCCACCATCCACGTCTCGGACGAGGGTGGTCCGGACTGGCTCTACGGACCGGCCTTCGACGGTGCCGTTCGCATGAAGGACGGCCACCAGATCACCCTGGGCAACATCACCGTGCAGGCCGTGCACACCCCTGGCCACACTCCCGAGCACATGTCCTTCCTCATCACCGACGGCGCGCAGGCCGACGCGCCCGGATTCATGTTGACCGGCGACTTCGTGTTCGTGGGCGACCTGGGACGACCGGACCTGCTGGACGAGGCGGCCGGTGGACACGACACCCGCTTCCAGGGCGCCAAAGACATCTTCGCCAGCCTGCGGGACCGGTTCCTCACCCTCCCCGACTACGTGCAGGTGCTGCCGGCCCACGGCGCGGGCAGCGCCTGCGGCAAGGCGTTGGGGGCCATCCCCAATTCGACGGTAGGTTACGAACGCGCCTTCTCATGGTGGAGCACGTACCTCACAAGCGGGGATGAGCAGGGCTTCGTCGAGGAATTGCTGAGCGGCCAACCCGACGCCCCCGCCTACTTCGCCCGCATGAAGGTGCAGAACAGGGTCGGCCCGGCAGTCATGGGCGAGCTGGACGAACTGGAGGAGTACTCCGCCGACCAACTGCGGGCCGAACTGGCTGCCGACGAGGCTATTCTGGTCGACACCCGCCACCACAGCCTGGTCCACCAAGGCAGCGTCGAGCGTTCGCTCAACATCCCCGGGCCCGCCAAGGCCGCCACTTACGGCGCGTGGGTCTACGACCCCGAGACCGAGCTGCGCCCTTTGATCGTGTTGGCCGAGGACGCGGACGGGGCGCGCGAGATGCGCGACCACCTGATGCGCGTGGGTATCGATTCGGTGAAGGGCTATCTGCCCTCGCTTGAGGGTCTCGACCTGGTCAATCCCTCACTGGTCGGTCCGCGCGAACTGGCGGATCTTGAGCACGTGCTGCTCCTCGATGTGCGCAACAAGACGGAGTTCGACGACGGACATCTGCCCGGCGCCAAGCACCTGAGTGGTGGACGCATCCTGTGGTCGCTGCATCAACTGCCCCGCGAAGGCACGATCGTCACATACTGTCGGACCGGTGTGCGCAACAGCGTCGTGGCCAGCGCCCTTCGACGGCAGGGCTTCGACGTCACCGAACTCGATGGTTCGTACCAAGGGTGGGTGGCCACACCCGGCCATCAGCCGGTGCGTGAAGACGGTGACAGCCCAGATTTGGTCACCCAGCGGTGAGCGTTGAGGCAGCTGTAGTCGTCGCCCTCCTTCTCGCCGTGTTCGTCGGGTTCTCTCTTGGGCTCCTGGGTGGTGGCGGCTCCATCCTCACGGTGCCGATCCTGACGTACGTGGTCGGGATGGGTGCCAAGGAGGCCATCGCCTCCTCACTGTTCATCGTTGGGGCGACCAGTGCCTTCAGCGTGCTGTCGCACGCCCGGGCAGGACGAGTGCGTTGGCGCACGGGGGCGATCTTCGGCGCCGCAGGCATGGTCGGGGCCTTCATCGGCGGTCTGATCGGCGGGTTCGTCCCCGGCACCGTCCTGATGGTCCTGTTCGCGGGCATGATGCTCGCCACCGCGGCGGCCATGATCAGGGGCCGCGCCGGACACTCGGCCACCACCGGTGAACAGCGCACCCGCCGGGTGAGCCGGATCATGGTAGACGGGTTTCTGGTCGGGCTGGCCACTGGCCTGGTTGGTGCTGGGGGTGGCTTCTTGATCGTCCCGGCGCTCAACCTGCTCGGGGGGTTGCCCATCGCGGTCGCGGTGGGGACCTCTCTGCTGGTGATCGTGATGAAGTCCTTCGCTGGGCTGGCCGGCTACCTGTTCACGGTGAGCATTCAGTGGCCCCTCGTCCTGGGGTTCACGGGCGTGGCCATTGCAGGATCCTTCATCGGGTCCAGATTCGCCGGCAGAATCCCGGAGACGGCCTTGCGCAAGGGCTTTGGGTATTTCGTGCTGGTGATGGGAGCGGTTGTCCTCGTCCAGGAACTGCCCCGGGCCATCGGCCTGCTGACCTGAACCTGAGAAACGTGAACATCCCCACGATTGAGAAGGAAGAAATCTTGAGCAGCACGCTGACGCCGCCGAGACTGGGTTCACTGGTCACCGGCTATGAGGTGCCCGTGGTCAACGAGCGAGCGGTCAGGGCCGGGGCGGGCCTACTCCTTCTCGGTGGATCGGTGGCCTTCGGTTTGGCCCTGGCCGGCGGGACGCAGCGTCCGCTGCAGCCGTTCGGCATGTACGTCATGTTCGACATGCTCGCGCGGGTGACGCTCGGTGACAGGTGGTCTCCCACGCTTGCACTGGGACGACTCATCGTCGCCCGGCAGCGCCCGGAGTGGGTGGGTGCCTCACAGAAGCAGTTCGCCTGGTGGCTCGGCTTCGGGATGGCCCTGGCTGCGTGCTCGAGTATGGGAGTGTTCAGCGCACCGCTATGGGTGACTCTGGCATTGTGCGGCACCTGTTTGACACTGCTCTACCTCGAGACGGCATTCGGCATCTGCGTCGGCTGTTCGTTGCAGCGCCTCCTCACCACGACGGCTCCCCAGTACTGCCCGGGCGACACCTGCGATCGTCCGAACTGACCTTCCACCCAAGGAGTAACCATGTTCCGCACACTGACCGCCATGATGGCCGGCCTCGTCATGATCGCGTCCCTCGCCGGATGTTCAACCGGGACGTCTGAGGGCGTGAGCGTCCCGCCGGAGGCCATCATCATCGATGTGCGCTCGACCCAGGAGTACGCCGACGGCCACCTCGAGGGCGCCACACTGCTCGACGTCACCAGCGGCCAGTTGGCCGCTGAACTGCCCAACCTCGACCCGGAGGCGACGTACTTCGTCTACTGCCGGTCAGGTAATCGCTCGGCGAAGGCCGCAGCCCTGATGGCCGATGCGGGCTTCACCGCCGTCACCGACCTGGGGTCTCTGCAGCAGGCTTCGCAGGCCACCGGCATCGCCATCGTCCGGTGACGCCCTGACATGCAGGAAGGGCCCCGCTCGATGAGCGGGGCCCTTCCTTGTCTTGGTCTTAGATACTCACAGAACGGTGATGTTCGACGCCTGCAGACCCTTGGGGCCCTTCTCGGTGTCGAAGGACACGCGAGCGCCCTCTTCGAGGGAGCGGAAGCCATTCGAATTGATCGCCGAGTAATGGGCGAACACGTCGGCCGAGCCATCCTCGGGAGCGATGAAGCCGAAGCCCTTGTCGGCGTTGAACCACTTGACGGTACCGGTAGCCATAATGTTTCTCCTTTTTGAGAAGCTGAGAATCCGCGGTTGCGGAACTCTGATGATGCAGCTGCAATGAACGCTTCCCGCAAGGACCACACACCGGAAAACCGATGGTTCTACCAGACAAGCAAACGAAAACTTCACCCAACGACAACTCCTTTAGGCTACCAGCCCGGCACCCCAAATGGCGAATCGAAGGCCGCCACATGCGCTGCGATGGCCTCCATCACCGAGTCCACGTCGACGCAGTCCGTGTCGAGGGTCAGGCTGGCGAGCTCGGCGTACGTCGATCCTCGCTCCGCGAGCATCCTGCGCAGTCTGGCAGCCGTGTCCTGACCGGCAAGCAGTGGCCGGCCCTCGTCCTGCCCGATACGTCGGGCGGCGCTCTGCGGGTCCACTCGCAACCAGACCACCGGATGCCCGGCAAGCGCTCGGGCAATGGCTGGTGTCATCGGGGCGCCTCCGCCCAGGCTGAGGACGCCGTCGCCCCGGAGCAGTTCGATGGTGAGGTCACGCTCCAGCGTCCGGAAGTGCGCTTCCCCGTCCTGGTCGAAGATGTCGCGAATCGTGCGCCCTTCGCGGCGCTCGAGGTCGAGGTCGACGTCGTGATATGGCAACCCCAACCGTCGGGCCAGCAGGGGGCCGACGGTGGACTTGCCGGATCCCGACAGTCCGATAAGTGCGATGGCGCTCACCTCAGCCCCGACCCCCCGTCTGCGGGCGCCACGCCGCACCCATCGGCCGCGAGGTTCTCGTCCAGCAGATCCAGAATCGGTTGTAGCTGCTCGACCGGCACCTGACCGGGGGCCGAAGGCAGACCCACGGTTGCGAACGTCGCGCAGGAGCCGACCACCTGGGCAGCCATTCGAGTGATCAGCCCCATTCCTGCCATCGACATCGTCAGCACCGGCGTGGAGGGGTGCTCGTTGGTCATCGTCCAGGTGGCATTCAACAATGCGAGCACGTCCCCGGGGTTCACCGGCATGAAGGCCGCCTTGGCGATGTCGCACCCCCGTTCCTGCATCGCGACCAGGTGGGACACGATGACGTCGGCAGGCGGTGTCGCGCAGAAGTCGTGGAAACTGCCCACGACCGCCACGCCGTGAGCCTTGGCCGAGGCGATGACGGTGTCACACCCGGCACGATCGAAGCCGTGCTCGACGTCAACGGCGTCGATCAGCCCGGATTCGATGAGCGCGGTGTTCAGGGCCACGTACGCCTCCGGCTCGATGGGCTTCGCGCCACCCTCCCCCACCGTGCGGAACGTGAACACCAACGGCCGACCTCCCAGAGCCACCACAATCTGCTCGGCCACTGCCAGGACCGCGTCCGTGTCGAGGACGTCGTCGAAGAAGTCCACTCGCCATTCGACGACGTCGAGGTCGTGCGACCCCAGATCGGACGCCTGCGCCTGCAACTCCTTTGCCGTGCGTCCCGTGATGGGTACGATCACCTTCGCTCGACCCTCGCCGAGCACGACGTCCTTCAACCAGACGGGCCCGATGTCAGTCCTCCCGCCACAGCGGCCGGGTGATGCACGTGGGGCCACCATCACCAAGGGCAATGTTGGGAGCGTGCACCTGGTGAACCTCGACGCCGGCGGCGCGCATCCGGGCAGCAACCTTCGGGGCACTGTCGAAGATGACCACGACATTGGGGGCCACCGCCAGGACGTTGCAGCCTTGGGTGTCGTACTCGTCGTCATCACACGGAATCAGGGTCCAGCCGCGCTCCTCGAGCAGTTCGAACAGCGCCACCGGCAGCGAGGGGAGGTGGACGACGGCCTTGTCGGGGGCAACGGGCGAGATGAACGACAGGAGGTGGGTGACGTGGTCGCGACCCGGGCCCACGGCCATGTCGTAGGAAACAGTCCTGATCCCCTCCTTTGCCAGGATGGCGGCCATCTCCTCGTGTGCCTTGGCGTTGGTTCGGAAACCGCGTCCGATGGCGAGGGTGGCATCGTCGATCCAGAACATGTCGCCGCCGTCGGCGTGGGCCTCAGCGCTCAGGTGGCCGATGATCGGGACGCCGATCCGTTGCAGGTCCATGGCCATGACTGGAGGCTCCGGGGCGCGGGCGGGCTTGATCTGGTTGAAGATGACGGCCCCGGCCGAGGTGACGAATGTCGAGTCGTAGGCGAAAACAGCGTCCACTTGCCCCGCGACAGGGTTGAGGACGTCGACCTGCGCGCCGAGTCGCCGCAACGTCTCGACGAACGACCGGTGCTCATCGAGGATCGCCGCGGTCGGGTTGGCCCGCCAGCCCGCGGCGGCGAAGTCACCCTCGAGGGTGGGAGTCCGGACGGCCACGCGTCGCAGCCGGGCGGACATCGAGTGGACGGAGAAGGTGTCTGTCATGGTTGCCTCCTGGTGGAATGTGGTCATCAGAGGTGGCCTCCGAGGCGCGTCACGGCCATGATGGCCAGCGCCTGGGTGACTTCCAGGGTCTCGGTGATGCTGACCTGCTCGCGAGGGGCGTGTGCATACCGTACATCCCCGGGCCCGTACTGCAGGGTGGGGATCCCGCCGATGCCTTTGTACAGGCGCAGGTCCGAGCCATAGGGAGCAGCGCCGATGTCCGGACGGCTGCCCTGCACCGTGGCGACGGCGTCGGCGACTTCCCCGATGAGCGGATGCGTCTCGTCCAGCCGACCGGAGGCGAACTGGCCTCCACTCCAGGCGATCGTCGGGGGGTGGTCCCGCAACCAGGCGTCCTTCGAAGCCGCGCTCGCAATCGCCGTTTCGAAGGCGGCACGGGCGTGGGTCACGTCCTCGTCGAGGATGACGCCCATCCGACCTTCGGCGACGAGCAGGTCGGGTACGGAACTCGCCCAGTCCCCCGCGGAGATCTTGCCCACCGAAATCCCGTAGGGCATGCGATAGTCCCGGAACAGCGGGCTCGCGTCGGCGTTGCGTTCGGCTTCGAGTTCCTGGATGGCGCGGTACAGCGGAGCGAAGGCCTCGTAGGCGGAAACCCCTTCGAGTCGCGTACTGCCGTGGGCCGCGCGCCCGGGAACGCTCAGGACGAACGTCAAAGCCCCCGCGTTGGCGATCAGCAGGCGACCACTGGTCGGCTCGGTGATGACCGCCACCTCGCCGCGATGACCACGTCTCATCGTGGCGAAGGCACCCAGGCCGCCGTCCTCCTCGCTCACCACCTGGTGGATGGCGAAGGGGCGTTCCAGCGTGATGCCCGAGGTGAGCAGGGCCTTCGCCACGGCGAGGTTGGCGGCGATGCCGGCCTTCATGTCGACCGTGCCCCGCCCGAAGATCGTGTCCCCACGGACGGCGCCGCTGAACGGGGCATCCTGGTGCCACCTGGCCGGATCGCCCACCGGCACGACATCAGCGTGGCCCTGCAGGACGAGGGCGGGTTCACCAGTTCCGCTGGTGGCGACGAGCGCCGTAGCCTTCTGAGCGATCCGCCTCGACGCCAGGATAGTCGGGGTCGGCCCGCAAGGCGTCGAGGTCGAACTTCCACAGGTCGACGTCCATGCCGAGTGCAGCCAGCCTCGTGGCCATCCGGTTCTGCAACTCGGATTCGGCATCGGTTCCGGTCACGCTCGGCGTTTGAACCATGGTGACGATGTCGTCCACGATGGCTTGGCGGTCCAGTGCGTCCAGGACGCGGACGTGCGCCGCGCTGAGGTCCCCTGCCCGCACCATCAGACCCGTTCGGTCTCTGGCTGCGGCGCCCGGCGGTGATCCTCGTGGGGTTCGAGGTCCATCTCGGTCAAGGGGACGATCCGGGTGCGCCGGAAGACCTTGAAAGCCACGTAGATCGCGACGGTCAGAGGAAGGCCCATGTAGGCGACGACGATGCCGAGCCAATCGATGCTCTCTGCGGAGAACGCGAAGTAGCCCTGGCCCACGATGACCACGACGCAGACGATGAGGGCGTACCACGTGCCGTACGGGAAGAGCCGAGCCTGGTAGGTGAGTTCCGACAGCGGGCGCCGCTGAGCCTTGTAGGCCGCGCGGAACCTGAGGTGGGCGACACAGATACCGAACCAGGCGATGAAGCCGCTCAGCCCCGTTGCGTTGTACAGCCACGTGTAGACGATGCTGTCGCCGACCTGGCTGGTCAGGAACGCGAAGCTGGACATGACGGCGGTGAAGACCACCGCCGGCACCGGGACGCCGTGCCTGCTGACCCCGCCGAGCGCCCGAGGGGCTGAGCCGTTCCTGGCCATCGAATACACCAGGCGCGACCCGCTGTAGAGCGTGGAGTTGCCGGCCGAGAGCACCGAGGTGAGAATCACCAGGTTCATGACGGACGCGGCCGCGGCCAACCCGGCTCGCTCGAAGATCAGCGTGAAGGGACTCGCGGCGACGTTGTCCTCGGCGGCGGCGAGCAGATTGGGGTCGGTGTGGGGGATCAGGGTCGCCATGACGACGATGGCCCCGATGTAGAAGATGAGGATGCGCCAGAACACCGAGTTGATGGCCTTGGGCATGGTCTTGGTCGGGTTCTGCGCCTCACCAGCGGTGATAGCCGTGGCCTCGACGCCGATGAACGAGAACCCGGCAACCATGAGGATGCTGAGTGTGCCGAGGGCGCCACCCACGAACGGGCCGCCGTCCACCGTCCAGTTCTTGAAGCCAACGGCTTCGCCACCCATGATGCCGAAGATCATCGCCAGGCCCAGGATGATGAAGATGACGATGGTCACGACCTTGATCCCGGCGAACCAGAACTCCGACTCGCCGAAGATGCGAGCCGAGAAGAGGTTCAACCCGAGCAGGAGGAGCAGCGAGATGGCACTCCACAGCGCGGAATTGCTGTCGGGGAACCAGAACTTCATGACGATGGAGGTCGCCACCAACTCCACCGCGATGGTCATCGCGCTCGCATACCAGTAGTTCCAGCCCATCATGAATCCGAATGCCGGGTCGACGTAGTCCCTGGAGTACGCCTCGAAGGCGCCGGGCACCGGCCGGTGCGTCGCCATCTCGCCCAGGGCGGTCATCACGAAGTAGACGGCCAGCCCGATCACGGCGTAGGACAGCACTGCCCCGCCGGGGCCGGCGGAACTCACCGAAGCACCCGTCGCCACGAACAGACCCGTCCCGATGGCACCACCGATCGCGATCAGATTGATCTGCCGAAGCGTGAGGTTTCGGTGTAGTTGGTTCTCCCCGGTTGTCGGCCTGACATCGACCGGGCTGAGCTTGGTCATCTGGGTCTCCTCGTGGGCCAATCGACAACGTGGCGCGCGAAGAATCGTTGCACATTGAGCAGACAGCAAGGAAAGATGTCCATTCCTGCTGGGCACCGGAACGTGAGCCGCGGCATCTCTGCCGCCTGCACGGCTCTGCTACTGGTCGTTTGACAAGCACATGTATGCGTGTCGGGCTGACAGGATTTGAACATGTACAGGACGCCTCAGGCGAGTGGTGCCTGACTGGCCCGTTCGCACCGTTCGGCCTTGTCAACTGAGCATTGCGGAGGCGGCGACACGAGGCTCACGACGGCCAGACGCGCCCGATTCCGGACATCCTTTCTGGCACGAATCTGGCACGCCATACTGGGGTCTTGGAGGCGAAAGGAGGGGCCGTGACGGACCCTGTCAGCCGGTTGGAGCACCACGCCGAACACGCCGTGCCAGTTAGCGTGCCAGATTCTGACCCGGAAGAACACACTGGCGGAGGAAACACACGTGGCACCCGACAGCGGTTCGGCAACGTCCGAAAGCTGCCCTCCGGCCGCCTCCAGGCACGCTACACGGGCCCCGACGGCCAGGAGCATCGGGCGCCCATCACCTTCGACACCAAGGGCGACGCGCAGACCTGGTTGGCGATGCAGTCCGCGGCCATCACGGAGTCGCGCTGGAAGCCCGCTCCCCCGCCGAAGGAACCCCTGCCCACCTTCGGCACCTATGCCGACCAGTGGCTCGAACGCCGCGACCTGAAGCCGCGGACCCGATCCGAGTACAAGCGAGTCCTCACCGGGCTGAAGGAGACGTTCGGTGACGTCGTGCTCGACGAGATCACCGCCGCCCAGGTTCGGTCGTGGCACGCGGCCTTCGGAACGACCCGGAAGACCGCCCGGGTGCACGCCTACAGCCTGCTGCGGACCATCCTGAACGCGGCCGTCGACGAGGAGCTCCTCGCCGACAACCCGTGCCACATCCGCGGAGCCGGAGTGCACCGCAGCTCCCGCCCGATCCGCCCGGCCACGTTGGCCGAGCTGGAGACCATCGCCAACGCCATGCCCCCGCGCTACCGCCTCATGGTCCACCACCGAGCCGGGCCCACCGCCGGCCATCCGGGAGCCCGCCTCGATCCCCGAGCCGACCCCTGACCCGGTCCGTGGCCCCGACTTCCTGCCCCCCGATTCGGGACCGTCCGGGTCCGATCTGGTCTGGCCCGGGCCCGTCGAGGAGGTGGTGGCCCCACTCGCGTTCCCGCCGCCGCAGGGGCCCCGGTCACCGACCTGGCCTACAACCGTCCGGGTGAGCAACTGGCCGACAAGGTCGCGGCGGCCCGCGAGGCAGGCGAGCGGCCGACGTTGTGGCGACGCTTCTGGTTGAGCAAGAACGCCTTCTCGACCTGGGAACGCGGAACTATCGGGGAACGGCTGGTCGCCGAGCAACTGTCCCGACTGGCCCAGACCGATCCCCGCTGGGGTTTCATCAACTCGATCCCCGTGAGCGACGAGGTCGACATCGACGTGTTCGCCGTCGGTCCGGGCGGGGTGTTCACGATCAACGCCAAGTACCACCGTGGAGCGCGGATCTGGGTGGGCGGCGACACGCTCATGGTCAACGGCACCCGACAGCCCTACGTTCGTAACAGCCGGCACGAGGCCCGCAAGGCGTCCCGGTTGCTGACCCGCGCCACCGGCGAGACGGTCAACGTCCAGGGCATCGTCGTCCCGGTCGACGCGACCGCGTTCACCGTCAAGAACCAGCCCGCCGACGTCCACGTCATCAACCGCTCCCGACTCAACGACTACCTGCGATCCTGCCCCGAGATCCTCGGACCCGACCTGGTGGCGCACGTCTACCACGCCGCCCGCTTGAGCAGCACCTGGCTCCCCTCGTCCTGACCCGACCCGGGACGCCGACCGCCCCACCTCGTACGGTGGAGTCAGCGCGGTGCGCGATCGGCGCGCAGGTGAGGGGAGAGGGACGCCGATGGAGGACCTGACGTTCACCAGTCCCCTGGGGCGCTGGGATGCGCAGGACGCGTGGCGGTTCGTCACCGTCCCGGCCGACCTGACCGACGCCATCCGCCTGAGCGCCGGTCCTCCCCGCGGGTTCGGCTCCGTGCGCGTCGAGGCCACCGTCGGCGCCACCACGTGGCGGACCTCGGTGTTCCCCGACTCCCACCGCGGCAGCTACGTCCTGCCCGTCAAGAAAGCCGTCCGACACGCCGAGGACCTCGACGACGGCGACCAGGTCACCGTCACCCTCCGCCTCCTCGACCAGTAGGAGGCCGTGCTGATCGCGGCTCCCCCGCCGTGCTGATCGCGGCTCCACCCGGGAATAGTTGAACTCGCAACCGAGTTGTCGGAGTGTCGGGTTTCGGTTGTCGGGACCACACGGGTGAAGGGAACAGGCAGGGTAGCGCCGTGACCATGCTGCGCCTCACGTCCACCCCCTCCCCGTTCCGCATCGACGTGCGGGAACGCTTCTGGGGAGACGACTTGCCCTCGCCGCAGCCCGGCTTGGTTCCCTCGGTGCTGATCTACGGTGACCTACTCCGCGACGGCGACGCCCGTTCCCTCGACATCGCCACCAATCTCAGGAGGAACGATGCGCACCTTCGCACCCTTGGCTGACGGCGACCTTCCCGTCCCCGGCGAACTGCTGGATGCCCTCGTCGACGCCCCCGGCCGGTAGGTGCTCATCGGCGCGGCCGCCCGGGATCTGGCGCTCATCCTCGTAGGGGTCTGGTAGGTCCTCGCGAGCGGCAAGGACGCGCGGCGCTGGCTACGACCAGTGATGAGTTTCCGGGTTCCAGGTCAGCCCGCGTGCGTCGCCGGACAGCACAGGGTCGGCGAACGTGGCGCAGAGACCGAGCAGGTCCTGGAAGCGCTCGGGTGTCGTGTCGGCCATGACGCTGTCTGCGACGCCACGCCAGCCACTTCGGTTGCGCGGTCTCTGCCATGCCCTCGAGCGCCTCGGCAAGGGACCGCAGGTTCGCTTGCCGGTGATCGGCAACAGTTGTCAGTGCTCGGGACAGATCGTCCGCGGCGATGGCGCGGTGGCGGGTGATGGACTCGATATCGACGAAGTCCCGCCAACGCGTGTTGGCCACGCCACGCTGGATGGCGGTGACGATCTTCTCGGCCAGCACCATGTGGTCGGGGTAGCCGAGTAGGAGCACGAATCCGCCGAGAAGCCGGGGCAGCTGTGTCGGTTCCGGCGCCGGCCAGATCGGGTCGCCGAAGTTGATATCGACGTGGATCGTGATCCGCGCACTGGCCAGCGTCGCTTCCAGGTGCACGCGGACGCCGGTGTAGTCGCTCTCGTCACGGATGGCCTCGCCCCTGACCGACGATGGGTCGAAGGACAGGCCGTCGACCAGTTGGACGGCCACGATGTCGCGGATGCGTCGCTCGCACTCTGCGACGTCGTTGGGGAAGCCGGACGCCCGCAAGTCGATGTCGCGGGTCGGCCGGCGAGCGGCGAACGCGGCCATCAGCACGCCGCCCTTGAGGACGAAGTCGGTGGCCTGGGAAGAGGCTTCCAGCCGAGCGAGCAGTCCTTCAAGGGCGTAGAGCGTCAGGTACTCGGCGACATCGCGATCGTGCCGGCGCGCGAGGTTGCGCAGGTCGTTGTAGGCAGCTCCCGCAGGCGTGCGACGGTGTTGGTGTCGGCGTCACAGGAGTACCTCGAGGGCTTGGCGGATGCGGGGCTTGGCCTTCGGGAACGCCGTGG
The DNA here is from genome assembly GCA_963780175.1 of uncultured Actinomycetota bacterium. Lineage (GTDB taxonomy): Bacteria > Actinomycetota > Actinomycetes > Propionibacteriales > Propionibacteriaceae > Brooklawnia. The sequence goes on from CAWAAT010000001.1 coordinate 326,796, forward strand.
CCAGGTCGAGAAGGCTGGACGGCTGGTTGCCGCGCTTGCCAACCCAACGCCGAAGGGCCTCGTAGGCCTGGTCCGTCCCTTCCCGGTGGGCGAGGCGGAAGCAGTCGATGATCGTCCGCTCGGCGGAGTAGATGGCCACGCTGAGGCCGTCCTGCGCGAGCAGCGTCCTGCCCACCTCGAAGGTGTCCGGGTCGAATGAATGCCAGGTCACCCGATCGAAGCCCGCCGGATGCCGGACGCCGCGCGGAAGTGCGATGTCTGTGCCGAACGGGATGGCATCGCTGAGGTCGTGGTGAACCAGCGCGCTGGTCAGACAGAGGGTGGCGGCCGGCTTGAGCGCGGACGCCGCAGCCAGCGATGCCCAGGCTGGGTCAACCCGGCCGGGATCGACGAAGACCCCACGCCCGATCCGCTCGAGCTCGCCGGCCGCGACCAGCGCGTAGATCTGGTCCTTGCGCAGCCCGGCGTGAGCCGCGCTTGCGAGCGTCAGAACTGGTCCCGCCACGGATCCTCCTTAATGCTTACAGATACACCCTATCTAATGCCAGTTAGAAACTGAACCCGACCTGATGACGGCACCGGTGACACAGTCACTTCATGGACGCCTGCCGTGGATCCCTGCGGTCCCGAGCCGGTTGCGTGAACACTCCGAGTGGGGCCCTTACCTGGACGCCCGCGCCCGCTTGGTCGCCGAGCTGGCCGACACGGTCCACCAGCAGGCGATCACCACAGGGCGCACGCCAGCCTGGCTCGCGTCCACGCTCGGGCAGCCAACCGGGCAGCCAACCGGGCAGACGATCGCTGACCTCACTGTTTGGCGGGCCGCTTTGGGCGTCCCGGATGCCGACCTGCGCCCCACCGGGGAGCTGCAGTTCCCGAAGGCCACCGCACGCTGGCAACGCCACCTCGAGCGTCGACTGACCCGTGATCGACAGCCCGCGATGGCCCAGTGGGGACCCCTCCTTCGGCGCCTCGAACCCCGCCTCGCCGGGGACGACTTCACCCCCACTCTTGCGGCCAGGCTCGCGAAACTGGCGGCGTCCGGGCTCAACGCCCGCACCCTGCTGCGCACCGCGGCTGGTGAGGGCGACCTGCCCGAGGACCACGCCGCAGCCGCCTTGTGGTGGCGCATCGCCCGCCATCTGCGCCGGCGCATCGCCGCCGGCAAGCTCCGCGCCTACCGCGATGGCCCCAAGATCCTCCGCGTGGATCCCACGGACGTCGACAAGCTCCTGCGACCGCTTCGCACCGCAGGGCTCTGAAGGGGAGGTCGTCTCCCGCTCATCCGGGGCGTCCAGAGGCAAGAAGAAGCGCCCCCAGCCAGTGGCTGGGGGCGCTTCTGCACGTCTTGGTTCGACCGCAGGGGGCCACCAGACCGGAATCTCGACGAGCACACAACGATCCTCGTGCCAGAAACGTCACCGATGTTGCCAGAGTATCTGGCACGTATCTGGCACGTTTGCCTTCTCTAGAGCATTTCCCCTAGTCAAAACGGTCGGGCTGACAGGATTTGAACCTGCGACCCCTTGACCCCCAGTCAAGTGCGCTACCAAGCTGCGCTACAGCCCGCCGATCCGGTCAACGACCGAACCAGTGAGAAACCATACCGGATCTACCGCGCCAGCGCTAACCAGCGATCTCGCCGTCAACGTTGCGACCGATCACCTCGCGAAGAACCGAAGCGATCGGTCGCAATAGCCTTTCAGGGCTTCGCCAACTACCTTGTACAACCTACTAGTAGGTATTACACTTGACTCATGGATGACAGTACGCAGCTCCGAAAGGGCTCCCTGGAGTTGGCGGTGCTCGCCTTGTTGGCGGGAGAGCCACGCTACGGTGTCGAGATCGTGGACAACTTGGCGGCGCGCCCGGGCCTTGAGGCCTCGAGCGGAACCATCTACCCCCTGCTGACCCGTTTGAAGAACTCCGGCCTTGTGCACACCACGTGGCAGGAGTCCCCCTCCGGACCACCCCGCAAGTACTACTCGCTCACCCCTTCCGGTCGTGACCAGTTGCGCTCGCTTCGGATGGCCTGGTCTCGGCTCAGCTCTGCCATGAACGACCTGCTCACGGAGGTCTCCCGATGAACCACTCCCCCATTGATGACTACGTTGACCAGGTCTCCCGGCATCTCAAGCTTCGGGGCGCGGCCCGCCAACAGGCCCTGGACGACCTGCGCGAGGCCCTCGCCGAAGCCTCCGACGCGGTCGACGACGCTCTTGGCTTCGCAGGCCGGGCCACCGACTACGCAGCGTCCCTCGACGAGCAGTTCGGTACCACCGAGGGCGCCTTCCGTACCATCGCCGGGATGCCCAACTCGTTCACTCGGGGCATCGGCCGACGGATGGCGGGCACCTTCAACCCGACGGACGAACGCCTGCTGGTCCCGCGCGTCCTCGGCGCGGGCTGGACGCTCAACATGGGCGCCGTGGCGGTGCGGCTGGGACTGCTGCGTCCCGACGACATCGACGACGAGGTGCTTGACGCCGCCGCCGACGACCATTTGGCGACGTCGCAACTGGTCGCCAGCGGCCCCATCGCGCTCGCCGCTGCCGCCGCCATCCTGTTGTGGCGACGCCGCCACGCCGTCGCGAGACTCACCGGCAGAAACCAGGGCATGAACCTGGCCTTCGGCGCCCTCATCCCCCTCGCCGCAGCCGCACTCCTGAGCGCCTCGGTCAATCCGCAGATCCCCTCGGGACAACGCCTCACCATGCCGGCGCTCGCCGCCACCCTCGGACTGCTCGCTGCCGGCTCCAGCACGCAACTGGCCTACCGACCGAAGGGCCAGTCCATCGTGCTGGCCTCTCTGCTGCTCGCCGCTCCGTTGAATCTGGCGCTCAGCTACCTGCCGGTGCGCTCCGCTCTGCGCGACGACTGGTCGGCACAGCCTCACCACGAGCAGGAGGCGCCCGATGCCTGAGATGACCGGCCCCCAGATGGCGCTCATCGCTGCACTGATCGTCGTCCAGGTCACGCTGATGGTCATCGCCCTGGTGATCCTCTTCCGCACCCCCACCGCTCGTCTGACCGCGCCACGGCCGGTCTGGCTGCTGGTCTGCTTCGTCCAGTTCGTCGGCCCCATCACTTTCCTTCTTCTCGGACGTAAGCCCGCGCCACAGGCTGATCAACGTCGCAGCCCGCAGTCGGCCACGGTCGAGCAGGTCGTCGATGAGCTCTACGGCCGGAACCTGCGATGAGTTCTCCAGCCATCGAGGTGGAGCACTTGGTCAAGCAGTTCAAGGGTCACCGGGCCCTGGACGGCGTCGACCTGCAGGTGCCCGCCGGCAGTGTGTTCGGCTTCCTCGGCCCCAACGGAGCGGGCAAGACGACCACCATCCGCATCCTGCTGGGTCTGGCCCGGCCGACGTCCGGCGCCGCCCGCATCCTCGGGATGAACTGCCTTGCCGACCCCACCCGCACCAACCGCGAGGTCGGCTTCCTGCCGGACGTCCCCGCCTATCACCCGTGGATGCGCGCCGACGAGTACCTGCGCTTCGCAGCGTCCCTGCACGGCATGGACGTGAAGGCGCATGCCGGCCGGTTGGCGATGTTGCTCGACATGACCGGGCTCACTGGCGTCCGCACCCCGATCGGGGGGTTCTCCCGCGGAATGAAGCAGCGTCTCGGCATCGCCCAGGCCATGGTCAACGCCCCCCGGGTGTTGATCCTGGACGAGCCGACCTCAGCGCTCGACCCGATGGGACGCCACGAGGTGCTCTGGCTCATCGATCGGCTGCGTGGGCACACGACGGTGTTCTTCTCGACCCACATCCTCTCGGACGTCGACCGGGTCTGCGACCACGTCGCCGTGCTGGCCCACGGACGCGTGGTCGCTTCCGAGACCAGTCAGGCACTGCGGGCCAGGTTCGGGGGAACCAACCGGCTGCTGCTTGAGTTGAGCGAACGCCATGCCGACGTCCCGGAAGCGCTGGCCGGTGAGCCATGGCTCACCAGGGTCGAGCGCCAGGGTTCGGGTTGGCTGCTGGGGGTGGCGGACGCCCCGGCCGCCCAACACCGCCTTGTGCGCATCGCCGCCGATCAGGGCTGGGGTATCACACGTCTCGAACCGCAGGTGGCCAGCCTGGAGGACATCTTCGTCCACCTTGTCTCGTCTCAGGGGGCGACGCGATGACCGGCTACCTGCCGCTGTTGCGCAAGGAACTGCTGGAGATCGTCCGCACCTGGCGGATCTGGCTGGTCGTCGGGGTTTTCGCCCTGTTCGGGATCATCGACCCGGTGCTGGCGAGGTTCATGAAGCAGATCATCGGCTCCGTGGTCGGCGACCAGTTGCCGATCACCCTGCCCGAGGCGACCTGGCTGGACTCCTGGGCCCAGTGGACCAAGGACCTCTCTCAAACGCTGCTGGTGATCGTGCTGGTGGTCGCTGCGGGTTCGGTGGCTTCCGAGGCGTCTTCCGGCACTGCGGTCCTGACGCTGACCAAACCGGTCTCCCGGGCCTCGTTCGTGCTGGCCAAGTTCACCGCCGTGGTGCTGCTGGTGGTGACGGCGGTCATCATCGGGACGGCGCTGGCCAACGCCATGACCGTCGCGCTGTTCGGCGGGGCGGATCTCGGCCCGATCTGGCGAGCGGTCGGCGCGTGGGTCAGCTTGGCGATCCTGTTGGTCGCCGTCACCCTGGTGACGTCCTGCCTGGTGTCGAGCACCATCGCGGCGTTCGGCATCGGCTTCGGCGGCTACCTGCTGCTCAGCGTGGCAGCCCTGTGGCAGCCCGCCCGGACGTACTCCTTCGTCGGGCTCCCAGAGGTCATCGGCAAGCTCGCCGCAGGGCAGGACGCGTCGGTGGCCTGGCCGATGGGCACCGCGCTGCTCACGACCCTGCTGCTGGTGGTCGCGGCGATCGTGGTGTTCGGACGCCGTGAACTCTGAGGGTGATGACCTCCGGGCTCAGCGGTCCTTGCGCTTGGCCCGCGCTCGGACGTCGATGTGCACCGGGGTGCCCTCGAAGCCGAACTCCTCGCGCAGTCGGCGCTCCACGAAGCGCACGTACTGCGCGTCCATGTCGCCAGAGGTGAACAGCGCGAAGGTGGGCGGGCTGGCGTGGGCCTGCGTCCCGAACAGAATCCGGGGCTGCTTGCCGCCGCGCACCGGATGCGGGTGGGAGGCGACCACGCGTCCCAGGAAGGCGTTCAGCTGACCCGTGCTGATCCGCGTCTCCCAGCCCTTGAGTGCCAGCTCGATCGCCCTGGACAGTTTGTCGACGTTGCGCCCGGTCAGTGCCGAGATGTTGACGTGCGGTGCCCAGGCCCACACGTTGAGGTCGCGCTCGATCTCGCGGTCGAGGTAGCGACGTCGCTCCTCGTCGGTGAGGTCCCACTTGTTGAAGGCGATCACCAGCGACTTGCCGGCCTCCTCGACCTTCGAGAGGATCTTGAGGTCCTGCTCCGAGACGGGTTCGGACGCGTCGATCACCACGACGCAGCACTCGGCGCGCTCGATCGCCCCCTGGGTGCGCAGCCAGGCGTAGTACTCGCTGCCGGAGGACTCCTTGACCCGCTTGCGGATGCCTGCAGTGTCGATCAACCGGTACGCCTCGCCGCCGATGGTGACCAACTCGTCCACCGGGTCGACAGTGGTGCCCGAGATGTCGGAGACCACGGCTCTGGTCTCCCCCGCCAGCTTGTTGAGCAGGGACGACTTGCCCACGTTCGGTTTGCCGACGATGGCCACCCGCCTGGGGCCACCCAATGCCTCGGGATGCAGGGCGTCGCTGTCGGGCAGCACCTCGAGCAGCGCGTCCAGCATGTCGCCGATGCCTCGGCCGTGCAGGGCCGACACCGGGAAAGGCTCCCCCAACCCGAGGTTCCACATGGTGGCCGCGTCGGCCTCGCGGCGCAGGTCGTCGACCTTGTTGGCTGCCAGCACGACCGGCTTTCGGCTGCGGCGCAGCACCTGGACGACGCCCTCGTCCTCGTCCGTGGACCCGACGGTGGCGTCCACCACGAAGATCACCGCGTCGGCCAGCTGGATCGCGATCTCGGCCTGCTCGGCGATCTGGGCGGCCAGCCCGGTGGCGTCGGAGATCCACCCGCCGGTGTCGACCAGCACGAACTCGCGGCCCGCCCAGTCGGCGTCATAGCTCACCCGGTCCCGGGTGACGCCTGGCACGTCCTGGACGACGGCTTCGCGGCGTCCGAGGATGCGGTTGACGAGGGTTGACTTGCCCACATTGGGACGTCCAACCACCGCCACGATGGGACGCTCGGCGGGGACTTCGACATCTGAGGGCTCACTCACATCGCTCAACGCTACCCGACACCGCCCAGCGCGGCCGCGTCAGAGGACGCACTCCGGTGATGGGGTCGCAGGATCATCGGTTCCTCAGTCAGGAGCAGCGTTGGGGGGTCCTTGACTTGCGTCAAGTCGCGGCTGCGGACCCGTGCGAGGATGTCGGCATGCCTCGACTGCTGCCCATCATCGACAACCAGTCGCACGGCTCCTGCGTCCGGCAGGTGCCGATCTTCGCGCGGCTGACCCCGGAGCAGCAGGACGCCGTCGCAGCCTTCGCCCGCCCCGTCGACGTCGGGTCCGGCTCCTTGCTGCACCGAGCGGGTGAGGCGACGCGGGCGCTGTTCGTCGTGCACCAGGGGCGGCTCAAGATCACCTACACCTCCCCCAGCGGTCACCAGCGGTTGCTGCGGGTGGCCGGGCCGGGCGACGTGGTGGGCGAGCATGCCTTCCTCACCGGCGAGCCGCCCGGCTACGAGGTGGAGGCCCTGGAGGACGCCCGGGTCTGCGCCTTCACGTCCACCGACCTCACCCGACTCGTCGCGGACTACCCGGGGATAGCGGTGGGCATGCTGCGTTCCCTCAGCGAACGGCTCGCTGACGTCGAACGTCGCCTGACGCAGACGAGGATCGATCTCCCCGCCCGGCTTGCCAGCTTCCTGCTGGAGCCTTCCCACCAGTGGCGGCGACAGCATCAGCGTCCGGCTGCCCTGGCCGAAGAAGGACGTCGCGTCCTATCTGGGAACCACACCCGAATCGCTCAGCCGAGCCCTCGACCGACTGAAGAAGCAGGGGGCCATCCGCGTGGACGGCCCGGCGGTGGAACTGCTCGACCCCGAAGCACTCGAGTTGCTGGCGGAGCCGGATTCGTAGGCTCGAGCCATTGTCAGGCCGCTGCGCCTGCTTTCCGAGACGCTGCACCTACGTCGCCTTACCCAACCACCCTTTGGCGTGACGATGATCCTGACCTTTCGCTCCAAGAGGCGGTCGCAAGGCCCGGGACGCCAGTCGGACAGGCATCCAGGACACCGTCCCTCGAATCGATAGGGCCTTTGTCACGCACACCGTGGCGGATAGCCCGGCGAAGGCAACTCGTGAGCCGACTTTGGTCAGAAGGCGGACGCCTTCGCCTTGTACCCCGCCTTGGCGACGGCCGCAATGAGATCGTCGACGCTCTGGCGCTGCGCATCGTGGTCGATCTCGATGCGCGAGGAGGCGAAGTGCACGGTGACCTTCTCGACGCCATCGAGGCGACCGATCTGTTTCTCGATCTTGGAGACGCAGGAGGGGCAGGAGAAGCCCTCGGTGCGAAGGATGGTGTGGATGGGGTTCTGGATATCGGTGCTCATGTCTGGTCCTATCTCGGATTCATCTTGTCTTTGACTTCAGGGATACTGGCGACCCGACTCGGTGGCGCATGTCACGCAACCTCGATGACGGTCTTGCCCGTCGCGTGGCCGGCCTCGACCTGCGCCAGCGCCTCGGCCGCGCGCTCAAGGGGGTAGGTCGCGGTGACGTGGGGGTCGACCAGGCCGTAGCTGATGACGGCGGTGATCTTCTCGAGGGCTTCTGGGTTGAGCGTCCTGGTGGCACCGCCGAGCTCGACCACCGACGGGTCGGCCACTGAGATCACCCGATCCGGGCTCATGGCAAGCGGCGCGGCCGCACGTAGGGCGTCCCCGCCGACGAGGTCGATGACGAGGTCGACTCCATCGGGGGCTAGTTCTCTGACGCAGTCTGCGAACCCGGGCCCGGAGGCCACGAACCTCGCCCCGGTAGATTCGACCAGTTCGCGCTTGGCCTCGCTCGCCACGCCGATCACCGTGAACCTGTGCACCCTTCCGATCTGCGCGGCCATCAGGCCGACGCCGCCGCCCGCCCCGAGCACCAAGGCCGTCTGCCCGGGGTCGAGCTCGATCGTGTGGGTCACGTCATAAGCGGTGGTCGCGGCGACCGGGATCGCGGCGGCCACCGTGAAGCTGAGGTTGTCGGGCTTGGCGACGGCGTCGGCCGCCTTGACGACGACGTGCTCGGCGATACCGCCGTTGCCCGCCGGCACCACCGCGAGCACCGCGTCCCCGACGCCGAAGCCCTCGACGCCCTCGCCGATGGCGGCCACCAGACCAGACACTTCCGATCCGAGGCCGGCCGGGAGTGGCAGGTTCGTGCCCAGAAGCCCGGACCGGAGCTTCCAGTCGAACGGGTTGACACCTGCTGCCTTGACCTCGACGAGCAGTTCCCCGACGCCTGGCTGGGGAATCTCGCGCTCGACGATTTCCTGGAACTCGGGGCCGCCGTACTGGGTGAACACGAATACCTTCGACATCATCTCTGCATCACTTTCTCCGGTGTTTGTTGTCTATCCACGTCAGGTCTGGTTGGGGACGACGCGCGCCGGTGCTTCTCGGGCTTCAGCAGTCGCATGGCATTGAGGATGACGACGAGCACGGATGCCTCATGCACCAGCATGCCGATCGCCATGGTGACTCCACCGAACAGCACGCCTGCCAGGAGTGTGGCCACGACGACCAGCGCGATGCCGATGTTCTGTCGCATGTTGTTGACCGTGCGGCGGGCGAGCCGAACCGCCTGCGGCAGCTTGAGCAGATCATCCTTCATCAGGGCGATGTCGGCGGTCTCGATCGCGACACCCGTGCCTGCCGCGCCCATGGCGACACCGATGTTCGCGGTGGCCAGCGCGGGCGCATCGTTCACGCCGTCGCCCACCATGGCCACCACGTGGCCCTGCGCCTGGAGCTCGGCGACGACAGCCAGCTTGTCCTCGGGCAGCAGGCCGGCGTACACCTCGTCGACGCCCACCTGCGCGGCGACGGCCTCGGCCACCCGCTGATTGTCGCCGGTCAGCATGACGACCTTCGCGACGCCGTTGGCGTGCAGCTGGCGCACCATCTCGGCGGCGTCTTCACGGATCCTGTCCGCAACCGCGACCACGCCGATCACGGTGCCATCGAACGCCACGATCATGGCCGTCCGGCCGGCTGCGGCGAGCTGATCGACGATCACAGTCGCCGTCGTGGAGTCGATTCCCTCGACATCCAGCAGGGCCGGGTTGCCTACTATGACGCGCTGCCCGTCGAGCGTGGCGATGATCCCCTTGCCCGGGACGGGTTCGGTGTTGGTCGGCAGTCCCTGCACGTCGAGATTCCTGGCGGCGGCGGCATCCATGATCGGGCGGGCCAGCGGGTGCTCGGAACCGGCCTCGGCGCGAGCGGCGATGGCCAGTACCTGGTTGGCGTCCATGCCGTCGACCAGCACTACGACGTCGGTCAGCTTCGGCCGGCCCTCTGTCAGGGTGCCGGTCTTGTCGAGCGCGACCGCCGAAATTCTGGCCGAGGTCTCCAGGAACTCCCCGCCCTTGATGAGGATGCCGTCGCGGGCACCTCGTCCGATGCCGGCCACGATCGAGACCGGGATCGAGATCACCAGGGCACCGGGGCACCCGATGACCAGCAGAGTCAGCGCGAGGTGGGTGTTTCTGGTGACCAGTCCGACGACGAACGCCAGCAGCATGATGCCGGGGGTGTACCAGCGAGCGAAGCGGTCCATGAACTTCTGTGTCTTGGCCTTGGCATCCTGGGCCTCTTCAACGCGGTGGATGATGCGGGCCAACGTGGTGTCTGCCCCCACGCCGGTGGCCTGCACCTGCAGGAAACCGCCGGTCGAGATCGTGCCGGCGAACACCCGGTCGCCGGTGGTCTTCTCGGCCGGCATCGACTCACCGGTGATGGAGGCCTCGTTGACAGCGCCCATGCCGCCCACGACCAGGCCGTCGACGGGCACCTTGGCGCCGTTCTTCACCAGCACCGTCGCGCCGGGCTCGACGGATGCGGCCGAGACCTCGACCTGCTGTCCGTCACGCAGGACGACCGCCGTGTCGGGAGCCACCGCGACGAGTTCGGCGAGCGCCGACCGGGTCTTGCTGAGGGTGGCGTTCTCGAGCGCACCTCCGATCGCGAACAGGAAGCACACCGCAGCTGCCTCCCAGAAGTCGCCCACGATCATCGCACCGACAGCTGCGACAGTGACCAGCAGGTCGATGCTGACCACCCTGGCCAGGAGTGCCCGAATAGCAGAAGCGGCGATCGGCAGGCCAGCCACCACGGCCGCAGCGAACATCAACCCATCGCCCGCGCGCCCGTCGCCGATCAGGTTGGCGGTGGCGAGCGACGCCAGGATCAGGCTTCCGGAGACAACCGGGATCGCCCAGCGGCTGTGAAGCCACACCTGAATTGTGTTCACGGGTTCTTTCCTTGCTTCGAGATCACGACAAGCGCACTATCGCCTTGACACGTAGAACCTACGAGGAACCGAGCCCGGTTTCCTTGACGCGCATCAAGCCACCCAAGATGTTTCACCAGCTACGACGGATTCCCTGGCGGGACGACTCACCCGCTACAAGTTGCCGCGCAGCCTTGTCGTCCTGCCGCAGTTGCCGCATGGAGCGGCGGGCAAGGTCGACACTGAGGTGCTGCGCCAGTTGGCAGCTCCGGCTTGACAGGAGCCCCCATCCGGGGCGCTCGGCAGACCTCGTTGGCTCCCACCGGCACCGGCTGGCGGCTATGATCCAACCAACAGCGGATCGACGAGCTTCTGTGCGCAGACACGCTCCCCCGCGCTTTCCAGCGCTGCCCGGGAGCCGGTACCTTGTCGTCCTTACATCGCGTGTCTGCCGCGAACTTCTCGTTCGTCGAGCAGCGCCTCAGCGAGATGTTGGCCGAGAACATGCGCCGACAGGTGGGTCGCAGTCCGTCGATGGGCGAGCAGAACTCGTGGGATCGAAGCGTGCCCGTGCTGATGGCTGACCTTCGGGACGCGGGCCTGGGCGGTGTTGAAGTACTGCTGGAATACCGCCTGCCGCTGTCCAGCAAACGCGCGGACGCGGTGCTCGCGGGGGTGCATCCCGCAACCGGCCAGCCGAACTATCTGGTCGTCGAACTCAAGCAGTGGAGCAAGGCCACCAGCTACGAGGGCAACCCCGATCTGGTGAGCATTCCCGGTTACGGCGTGAAGTCACACCCAGTCGAGCAGGTGAGCGACTACTGCGAGTATCTCCTGGACTTCAACACCGTGCTCGCTGAAGCTCCCGAGTCACTCCATGGGGTGGCATACCTTCACAATGCGACTGACCTCAGCGTCCACGACCTGCTGGCACGGCCGACGGGCCCGCTCGGCCGGATGTACACCGGGCAGCGCCGCGGGGATTTCATCGAGTACCTGAAGTCGCAATTCTCTGGTGAGGGTGGCGCGCTGGCAGCAGACCGGTTGCTCGCCAGCCGGACCGCACCGTCGAGACAGTTGCTTGCGGTGGCTGCCGAAGAGGTGCAACGTCGCGAGATGTTCGTCCTGCTGGACGAGCAGCGAGACGCCTTCAACTACGTCCTGCACGCCGTCGAACGAGCGCGGCGGTCGAGCGTCAAGACCGCCGTCATCGTGTCTGGAGGCCCTGGCAGCGGCAAGAGCGTCATCGCTTTGTCGTTGCTGGGCGAATTGGCCCGCCAAGGACGCTCCGTCGTGCATGCGACCGGGTCGCGGTCCTTCACACTGACCCTACGGAAGGTGGCCGCGCGCGGCAATCGGCAGGCGGCTCGGGCCTTCATGTATTTCAACTCGTTCATGGCTGCAGAGCCCAATGATCTCGAATGCCTCATCCTGGACGAGGCGCATCGTATTCGCGAGACGTCTGCCAATCGCTGGACGCGGGCTGCGTACCGCACGGGACGCCCCCAGATCGAGGAGCTGCTGGCGGCCTCACGCGTCCCGGTTTTCCTTCTGGACGAGAACCAGGTGGTCCGTCCGGGCGAGCTTGGAACCGTCGAGGACATTGAGGTTGCTGCACGTCAGCAGGGGATGAGCGTCGAGAGGATTGAACTCGACGCCCAATTCCGCTGCGGAGGATCGGAGGCGTATCTCGGGTGGGTCAAGCGGTTGCTTGGACTCGAGGCGGGCGGCCCCCTGACCTGGGCGGGTGACCCCGGCTTCGAGGTGCGGGTCTTTGACGACCCGGCAGCCCTGGAGTCGTGGCTGCGCGGGCGCCGGGACGCAGGTTACGGCGCGCGCCTGGCTGCTGGCTACTGCTGGGGATGGAGCGACCCGACACCGGACGGACGGCTCGTCTCGGACGTGCAGGTGGGCGATTGGCGGAGACCATGGAACCTGAAGGGCGAACGATCCGTCGGTGGTGCGCCCGCTGCGGCCCTGTGGGCGACAGACCCGGCAGGCTTCGACCAAGTCGGGTGCGTCTACACGGCGCAAGGTTTCGAGTACGACTATGCCGGTGTCATCATCGGGCCGGATCTCGTGTGGCGCGATGATCATTGGCAGACAGTCCGGTCAGGCAACAAGGACCCCGACTTCCGGAACCCGAAACGCGTGAGTGACCAGGAGTTCGACGTCCTGGTTCGCAACGTCTACAAGGTGTTGTTGACCCGGGGCATGCTCGGCGTGGGCATCTACTCCACCGATGAACCGACCAGGGATCATCTCTCCTCTACCCTCAGAGTGCCGAGCGAATGAAGCCGCCGAAACCGGTGCTGCCGCCACCTCGAGCACGCGGGTAGCGTTGTTCCGTGCACAGTCCCGTCGGCGTCCGTGTGTTCCGACGTGGGCCTCAGGCCCAGCCCAGTCCCGCGTGCCCCCCGCGACTCACCCCTGGTCGCCGGGGGCTTCCCGGATGACCAGCACCGGGCAGGTCGCGTGCTCGGCGACGTACCGACTGACCGAACCTAGCAGGAGTCCGGTGAACCCGCCCAGGCCTCGGCTGCCGACGATGACCATGGTCGCGCCGCGAGCGATGCTCACCAAGGTGCGCGCGGGGTGGCCGTGCTCAACCGTCGTGATGAGTCCGTCCGGCAGGGTGTCGCCGAAGACCGCGGCGACACTCTCGTCGACGGCTTCACTGCTGAGTTTCTCCCAGTCCAGGTCGACCAACGGAATGGTCGGGCCACTGAACGTGTACTCCACCGGATACTGCCAGGCGCTCACGACCTCGATAGCCGCCCCCAGGGCAGGTGCCAGGCGGGCCGCCCAACGCAGGGCGTCGATGCCCGATGCCGACCCGTCCACTCCCACCACGATCCGCGCAGGACCAGGGTCAGTCGTCTTGGTGCTCATAGCGGTCGCCTCCTGCGGCGATGTCAGACCCGGCGCGTCCGGCCGAGATCACCAACGCTACGCCGTCAAAGCGAGGCGGGGCTGCCCTCCCAGATGACGTCCTCGGGTTTCCGGTCCGGACGCCAGCCCTTCCAGACCGGGTGGCGCAGCCGTCCGACTCCGGTCGCCTCGGCGTAGCTCACCTCCCCCACCAGCAGCGGCTCCACCCAGTGGACGCCCTGGGCCTCGGCACGCGGCAGGCCGGTCACCGGCGGCTCGGTTGTCTCGATCTCGCCCAGCACCTCCCGCGCCTCGCGCAAGCCCTGCTCGGTGAAACCGCTGCCGACGCGTCCGACGTAGACGAGCCGGTCACCATCGGGAACGGCGACCAGCAGCGAACCGACCGACCGGGCGCGGGCATTCTCGCCGGGCGCCCAACCGACGACCACGACGTCCTGGCTCTGGATGTGTTTGATCTTCACCCACGTCCGGGCGCGACGGCCGGGTTGGTAGACGCTGGTGGCTCGCTTCGCCACCACCCCTTCCAGGCCCAGTTCGGCGCTGGCGGCCAAGGCCACCTCGGCTTCCGTGCCCAGGTCGTCCGGCACGTGCACGTGCACCCCGCCTGCCCCCAGCAGGTCGCGCAGGGCCGCGCGGCGATCACGATAAGGGCGCCGGACCAGCGAGACCCCATCCACGTGCAGCAGGTCGAACACCATGTAGTGCGCGCGCCCCGGTGAGCGTGCGTGGTTCTGGAGCAGTTCGAAGCTCGGCCGACCACTCTCGTCGAGGGCGACGATCTCGCCGTCGAGCACTGCCTCGCGTCCGGCCAACAGGCGAGCCAGTTCGATGAGTTCGGGGTAGCCGCCCGTCAGGTCGATCCCACCGCGACTCCTGAACCTGGCACCCCCGCCACTCACGCTCGCCACAGCGCGGTAACCGTCCCATTTGACCTCGAAAACCCAGTCGTCGCCGGTGACGTCCGCCCGGCTGCCCGGAGTGGCCAGCATGGGTTCGATGACGGGCAACTCCACCGCCGGTCGGGGCTCGTCGGCCATCAGGTGGATGAGCCAGTTCTGCTCGTCCTCGCCGTGCCCGGTGTGGATGAGCGCGAAGGTGCGGGGTACCCCGCCGAGTCCGCCGTTCGGGCTGCCGGTCAGGGTCGCGATCACCTCGCGTCCCTCGACCCACTTGGCGGCCTCGTAGGTGCCGGAGTCCCAGATGCTCACGGTGCCGGCACCGTACTGGCCCTTCGGTATCTCGCCTGCGAAACCGCCGTAGTCGAGCGGGTGGTCCTCGGTCTGGACGGCCAGATGGTTGGAGGCATGGATCGGTCGGTGGGCCCTTGGGGATAGCCCACGACACCAGGACGCCGTCTCGCTCGAGCCGGAAGTCGAAGTGCAACCGTCGGGCGTGGTGCTCCTGGATGACGAACGAGTTGCCGTCCGGTCTGGGTTGCGGAGGTTCTTGCGGCACGGGCTCCGGGGTGCGGGCGGCGTCTCGCATGCTGCGGTACGTGCGCAGCCGGTCACCCGCCGCGGTCGGTACGCTCACCTGGGCGGAGGCGTCCAGCCCTGCGAGGGGGTCGCCGATGGCGTGGAGCCGGTCGATGACCTCGTGGAACTCGAGTTGGCGCAGCTCAGGGGTGATCTCGTCCCAGCTGCGGGGAGCTGCGACCGTCGGGTGTTCGCGGCCGCGCAACGAGTAGGGTGCGACGGTCGTCTTTGCGCCGTTGTTCTGGCTCCAGTCGAGCAGCACCTTGCCGTGGCGCAGCGCCTTCTTCATGTCGCTGACCACCAGGTCTGGACGCAGCGACTCCAGGGAGATGGCCAGGTCGCGGGCCCAGGCCGACGCGTCGTCCGAAGTCATCGAACCGTCGAGGGCGGTGTACAGGTGGATGCCTTTGCTGCCGCTGGTCACCGGGAACGAGGCGAACCCGACGCCGTCGAGCACCTCGCGCACCAGGTGGGCGAGCTCGACACACTGCGCGAGGCCGACGCCCTCGCCTGGGTCGAGGTCGAGCACGAGGCGATTCGGGTGCTGTGGACGGCCATCGGCGCCGACGCGCCACTGGGGCACGTGGAACTCCAGGGACGCCTGTTGGGCCAGCCACACCAGGGTGGCTGCGTCGTCGACCAGCGGGTAGGTCTTGGGCCCATCGGAGTGATCGATCGTGAAGGTCCGCACCCATTCGGGGGTTGACGTGAGGTCGAGATCCTTGTGGAAGAACGGCTTCTGCGGATGCTCGGGCGTGCCGACGCCGTTCGGCCAACGCTTGCGGGTGGCGGGACGCCCGGCCGCGTGCGGGACGAACCAGGACGCCACCGCCTGGTAGTAGGCGATCACCTCACCCTTGGTCGTGCCGGTGGCCGGGTACATCACCTTGTCAAGGTTGGTGACCTTGATGGCGTGGCCGTCGACGACGATCTGGGACGCCTTTTGGGTGGCCACGGCACCTCCTTCGATCTGTGTTGCCCATCCCACCACGTCGATCAGGCCGCGTCCCGCCGTACACACCGAGTCGCCGGGTGGCGCGGCAGTAGGCTCGGGTCAGCGATGATGTCCCGTCTGCGCGACGGCTTCCCGGTCCGCCGCGCGTTTGCGGGAGTCAGCTCGACCGATCTTGACCCGTTCATCCTGCGCACGATGGCCCACGTGACCGTGCAGGCCGGCGCCACCGTGACGCTGCCGTGGCAGCCCGACTACACCTGCCTGGTCTACGCGCTGCTCGGCACCGGCGCGGTCGGTGCGCAGGAACGCGCGATTCGCGAAGGTCAGCTGGCCCTGATGGGCGCCGGCGACAGTCTCACGCTTGCTGCATCCCCGGGCCACGACCTCGATGTGCTCCTGCTCGGCGGGGCGCCGATCGGGGATCCTGTCGTGCAGTACGGGCCTTTCATGATGAACACCAGGGAAGAGATCGTCGCGACCATCAATGACTTCAACGCCGGCAAGCTGGACGCGTGCCCGCCGAAGGGCTGCGGGTCTACCACGATAGGCAGTGAGGACGACTGGAAGTCTCAGCGCAGCGAGGCGAGGTCCAGCATCCGTTGCAGGTCGGAGGGCGAGACGATGCCGACGAGCGCGCCTTTGTCGAACACCAGAGCACGACCCTCAGGTGTCGTCTGCAATTGCTCGAGGAGGCGGGAGGCCCTGTCCTCCGGCGACAGGACGGGCACCTGATCGAGCGGAACCGCGATCTGCTCCAGGGGGGCCTGCCCCTCACCTCGCGCTATCGCGGCCTTGATTCGGCGCAGCGTCACCAGACCGACCACGCCACCTTCGGCATCGACCACCGGGAAACTCGTGAACCGCGATTCCATGGCCTGGGCGATGTAGTCCTGCACGATCATGGTCGCCGGGAGCACGACTGGGTCGCCGCTCATCACCTGGCGCACCCTGATGTCGCGCAGCGCACCCCACAACAAGACGTGCGACTCCTCTGCCCGGGCCGCCCCGAACAGGAACCAGCCCAGCACCACGAACCACAAGCCGTTGAGTGAAGCCCCGGCCACGAACAGCAGCAGTCCAAGCCCCGCCATTCCCACGCCGAAACCACGCCCGGCTGCCGCCGCCGTCCGGGTGGCCGATGCCCGGTTTCCCCGACGCTTCCACAGCCAGGCCCGCAGCACCCGCCCGCCGTCCAGCGGGAAGGCTGGCAGCATGTTGAAGACCGCCAGCATGGCGTTCGTGATGGCCAGCCACTGGGGCACGGCGACCACGAGTGCCGGCGCGCCCAGGCCTGCCAGGCCCACTGCGACGCCGTAGCTCAGCACGGCAACCCCGAGACTCACCAGCGGGCCGACCAGGGCGATGCGAAACTCGTCGGACGCGTCGTGCGTCTCGCCCTTCAGAGTCGAGACACCTCCGAACACCCACAACGTGATGTCCTCGACCTCCACGCCCTTCAGCTTGGCCAGCACCGCATGCCCCAACTCGTGGGCGAGCAGTCCGGCGAAGAACAGCACGGACGCGACGGCGCCTGCCGTCCATTCGGCCACGGTGCCCCCCGGGCGAGCCCCCGAGAGTCCGCCGGTGGCAAGGCTCCAGGTGATCAGCAGGAAGATGACCAGCACACTCCAGCTGAGTTTGATCTCGATCCCCGCGATCCGACCAAGTCGGATGCTCCCGCCCATCGCACACACCTCCCGGTCTCAGACGTCCGACCTCCAGGCTCCGCTGCATCCAGCGTAGTGAGGAGCCCAAGGACGCGAGCACTTGCCTCAGTAGGAGCCCGATGCTAACGTCGCCGACAAGAACGTGCTCCGGGGTCGGTGAAAGTCCGAACCGGCGGTTATAGTCCGCGACCCTGCGGCTCCTCGCGAGCCAATGGTTGAACCGGTGAAACTCCGGTACCGACGGTTAAAGTCCGGATGGGAGGCGCACGCGGTTTGTGGCATCGTCACACACCGGCGATTCGTCGTTGGCGTGTTCGTCGTATCCATGGAGCCTCTGCACTGCCTGCCCCCGGAGTCGTCCCGACAGACGACGGAGGGGCAGATGAGTCCGACAATGGCGTACGAGCCACAATCGGTCGACAGCGCCTTCATGGGTCGTGCGCTGGCTCTGGCCGCCCGTTCCCCGCTGGGCGACCCGAACCCACGCGTCGGCTGCGTTCTGGTCGACCACGACGGACGCGTCGTCGGCGAGGGTTGGCACCACGGCGCCGGAACCTCCCACGCAGAGGTCGAGGCCCTCGACGCCGCAGGTTCGTCCGCTTCGGGCGCCACTGCCTACGTCACCCTGGAGCCCTGCAACCACCACGGCCGCACCGGTCCCTGCACCCAGGCGCTGCTGCGCGCCGGCGTCCGTCGCGTGGTGTTCGCCCAGGCTGACCCCAACCCTTCGGCGTCCGGTGGTGCGCGGACCTTGGCCGAGAGCGGCGTGGCGGCACTCGGCGGCGTGCGGGCGGATGATGCGGCCCGCCTCAACGAGGCCTGGACGTTCTCTGTGACACACGGCCGCCCCTTCGTCAGCTGGAAGGTCGCCGGTACCTTGGACGGTCGGACGGCGGCTGCAGACGGCACGTCTGCGTGGATCACGGGGCCGCAGGCCCGCGCCGACGTCCAGCGATTGCGCTCCCACTGCGGGGCAATCATCGTCGGCACTGGCACGGTGCTCGCCGACGATCCGCACCTCACCGTCCGACTCCCGGACGGTACGAACGCTCCCCGCCAGCCCCTCCGAGTGGTCGTGGGGCGCCGCGCCATCCCCGCCGGTGCCCGCGTCCTGTCGTCCGAGGCCCCCACGTTGCTGACGCAGGATGCCCCCGCCGGGGTCCTGACGCAGCTCCACCACCGGGGCGTCCACCATGCCTGGCTGGAGGGCGGTGCCACCCTCGCCGCAGCGTTCCTCACCGCGGGCCTGGTCGACGAGATCGTTGTCTACATCGCCCCTGCCCTGCTGGGATCCGGCGCGCCGCTGGTCGCCGACCTCGGCGTCGCCACCATCGCGGATGCCCGCCGCTTCGCTCTGGGTGACGTCACCCGACTGGGCGACGACATGCGGCTGACGCTCCGCCCGCTCCTGAGTTCTTCCGAACCCCACCAACCGAACACCGGCAAGGAGTGATCATGTTCACCGGCATCATCGAGGAACTCGGCGAGATCGTTGAGATCCGTCACCTGGAGGACTCGGCTGTCCTGAGGGTTCGTGGGCCGCTCGTCACGTCGGACGCCACCCACGGCGCCTCGATCGCCGTCAACGGCGTCTGCCTGACGGTGACAGAACTGGACGCCGACACCTTCAGCGTCGACGTCATGGCAGAAACGCTGCATCGCACCTCGCTGGGTGACCTCGACCCCGGCGACCGGGTGAATCTGGAGCGCGCGATGCCGGCCAACGGCCGTTTCGGGGGCCACGTCGTCCAGGGCCACGTCGACGGCACGGGCCGCATCCTGTCCCGCACGCCGGGCGACAAGTGGGAGATGGTCGAGATCTCCTGCCCACCGCAGGTGCAGCGCTATCTGGTCGAGAAGGGCTCGGTCACCATCGACGGAGTCTCACTCACCGTCTTCGACATCAGGCCCGGCCGCTTCACGGTCTCGCTGATCCCCACCACGCTTGCCGTGACAACCCTCGGCGCCGCCGCCGTTGGAGCAGTAGTCAATCTGGAGGCCGACATCCTCGGAAAATACATCGTGGCCCACCTTGACCAGTTGGGGCTCGACAACCTGAAGGAGACCGCACATGTCTGAGTTCGCCACGATTCCCGAGGCGCTTGCCGCGTTGCGCGCCGGCCGTCCGGTGCTGGTCCTCGATGATGACGACCGCGAGAACGAAGGGGACGCCATCCTGGCGGCCGCAACTGCGTCGCCCGAGTGGGTCGGCTGGATGGTGCGGCACACCTCCGGCTACCTGTGCGCGCCCATGCCCACCGACTGGGCCGACCGTTTGGGCCTGCCTCTGATGGTTTCGAACAACGCTGACCCCCTCCGCACCGCCTACACCGTCAGCGTCGACGCGGCGTCCGGCGTGACGACCGGCATCTCGGCGTCCGATCGAGCCACCACGTTGCGCGTTCTCGGTGACCCGAACGCCACCGCGTCCGACTTGATCCGGCCAGGCCACGTGCTGCCGCTGCGCGCCAAGCCGGGCGGGGTCTTCGAACGCCGCGGTCACACCGAGGCGACCGTCGACCTGTGCCGGCTGGCCGGTCTGCCGCCCGTCGGGGCGATCGGCGAGATCGTCCACGACTCGGGCGAGGTCATGCGGACGCCCGACGTCCTCGCCCTCGGCGAGGCTGAGGGGCTGCTCGTCATCACCATCGGCGACCTCGTCGTCTGGCGCGACCTGCACGATCGCGTCGAGCTGACCGCGGTGACCACCCTGCCCACGGCGTACGGAGCGTTCGCATTGCACGGGTATCTCGACCTGCGCACCGGCGACGAGCACCTCGCCCTGATCAGCCCACGCGGCCTGATCACGGCCGGCCAGGCGCCGCTGGTCCGCGTCCACTCCGAGTGCCTCACCGGGGACACGTTCGGTTCCCGACGATGCGACTGCGGACGCCAACTCGACGACTCGCTGGCCGTCATCGCCCGTCAAGGCGGCGCCCTCGTCTACGTCCGCGGCCACGAAGGCCGCGGGGTGGGCCTGCTCGCGAAACTCTCGGCGTACGCCCTCCAGGACGCCGGAGCTGACACCGTCGACGCCCAGATCCAGCTGGGTCTTCCGATCGACGCCCGCGAATACGGCGCGGCCGCCGCCATCCTCGCCGCTGAAGGGGTGATGCGGGCCGAGCTGCTCACCAACAACCCCGCCAAGGCCGACGGATTGCGCTCCGCCGGCATCGAGGTCGCAGGCCTGCGCCCGCTCATCGTGGAGCCGAACTCCGACAACAGCTTCTATCTGGCCACCAAGCGAGAGCGGATGGGCCACTTCCTGCCCGTCCCCCACGCCCTCGCCCAGGAGGCCTGATGTCCGGCTCCGGATCACCCCAGCTCAGCGTGGACGGTCGGGGCAGGGACGGTCGACCCCGACGCATCGGGGTGGTCGCCTCGTCCTGGCATGGGCTCGTGATGGACTCACTGGTCTCCAATGCGGTCGAGACGCTGCAGCAGTCCGGTGCCCTGGTCACGGTAGTGCGCGTCCCGGGTACCTTCGAACTGCCGGTTGCCTGTGCCCGGCTGGCCGACCGCTTCGATGGGTTGGTGGCCCTCGGAGTGGTCATCCGCGGGGGGACGCCGCACTTCGACTACGTCTGCATGGGGGCCACCCAGGGCATCGTCGAGGTGATGATCAAGACGGGGAAGCCCGTGGGCTTCGGCGTCCTCACCTGCGACACCGACGAGCAGGCGATCGCCCGCGCAGGACTGCCTTCCTCCCCCGAGAACAAGGGGCGTGAGGCGGCTGAGGCCGTCCTGTCCACCCTCGCCGCGTTGGAGGCCGCGGAGGTCTGACCTGATCGAGCACCTCAGCAGGGACGCCGTCGCGAGCGTACCATTCTGCCCATAGCTCAGGCGGGTCTGCTGCCACGAGCAGGTCCAGCCTTGAGACAGGGAGGACCGTGTCATGACCAGTCCCAGCAACGCGGCGTCCTACCCGGCCCGCTACTGGCATCAGTTGGACGATGACCGCCTGCAGTGTGACCTGTGCCCCCGCGAATGCCACCTGCGGGACGGGCAGCGGGGCTTCTGCTTCGTGCGGATGCGCGAGGGCGACCAGATCGTTCTGACCACGTATGGACGTTCCTCCGGCTTCTGCATCGACCCTATCGAGAAGAAGCCGCTCAACCACTTCTACCCGGGCACCTCCGTGCTCTCGTTCGGGACGGCGGGCTGCAACCTCGGCTGCAAGTTCTGCCAGAACTGGGACATCAGCAAATCTCGCGAGATGGACCGGCTGATGGACCAGGCCTCGCCTGTCGAACTCGCCATCGCTGCGGAGCGGTTCGGCTGCCGCAGCGTCGCGTTCACGTACAACGATCCGGTGATCTTCGCCGAGTACGCCATCGACACCGCCGTCGCCTGCCACGAGCGTGGCATCAAGACGGTCGCGGTCACCGCCGGATACATCCAGGGCCAGGCCCGCAAGGACTTCTTCGCTCCGATGGACGCCGCCAACGTCGACCTGAAGGGCTTCACCGAGGAGTTCTACGAGCAACAGACCGGCGCGCACCTGCAGACCGTGCTCGACACCTTTGTCTACCTCGCCCAGGAGACCTCGGTGTGGGTCGAGATCACCACACTGCTGATCCCCGGCATGAACGACAGGGACGACGAGCTGCACGCCATGTCGCGGTGGATCAGGAACGAGCTCGGGCCCGACGTCCCCCTGCACTTCTCCGCCTTCCACCCTGACTGGCGCATGCAGGACACCCCCGCCACACCTCGGTCGACCCTCGTGCGGGCACGCGAGATCGCGATGGAGGAAGGGCTGAACTACGTCTACACGGGCAACGTCCACAACACCGCGGGCGACACCACCTTCTGCCCGAACTGCCGAACCGAACTGATCGTCCGGGACTGGTACACCATCCTCAGCTACCGGCTCACCCCTGACGGCCGCTGCCCCGCCTGCGGGACCTCGATCGCCGGACGCTTCGATCCGCAACCGGGGCACTTCGGGTCACGACAGATCCCGGTACGTCTGGCCGGCCGCAAACAGAGCGGTGGGTGAGCCTGGGTCAGGTGCTTGAAGGTCGGCGATCTCCAGGCTGGTCTCGAACTCGATGTCTGCGAGCACGCACGGTTCTCGCAGACTCTCGACGCCCAGCGATGACAAAGCTGTCATGGGGTCATTGTTTCCCTGGATGCAGGGTCTGCCCTTGTCTCAGGGGCGGTGGAGCAGCGCTCGGGCGACAAGAGACCGGTGATCAAGTGGGTCGTGTTCGCCGACGAGATTGTCGAACACCTCCATCGTCGGTCGCGCCCAGCGGTAAGTCGCCCACTCGGTGTTGTCGTCCAGCACACGCCAACCGATGTCGGCCATGGCCTCGGCTGCCTCGGCGCGCGCGACGTCCCCCACGATTCCCGCAGCGGTTGACAGCAGGGCCAGCAGACCGGCGTCCTTCTCGTGGGCACGTCCCAGCGGCAGTCTGGACGCGATGTGGCCCAGCATCCCGCGCGGGTCGTCGATGAGTTGCTGGCCGATCTTGGTGGGCAGCAACTGGCCCCGGGACTTGCGTAGCAGGCCGATCGCTGTGGCCGATTCACGCAGTGCCATGACGGGGTACGTCTGGTCCTCGCGATTCCCCTTGCCCCACCAGCCATCGTCCATGCCAAGGTCTCGATAGAGGGTCTCGACGATGCGCGGCGGCAGGTACCCAGCGGCGGTGAGTTTGATGCCGGAGCCGATCGTTGCCAGCAGGTATCGATAGCGATGGACCGCGGACTCGACCTGGGCGTCGTCCAGGTGCCACGGCCCAGCGGTCGCACGCGTGATCACGGCGGCGATCGGTGACAGGACTGAGCCGCCTGCGCGATCGATCAGGTTGCCGACAGCGGGATGCCAGTTGGCCAGGTCAGGCAGCGGACCGGTGACCAGAAGTTCATTGGTCTCGGCAACGGAGAATGCTGCCGGGTCGAAGTCGTCCGGCAGCCAGGCGAGTCGCTCAGCCATCCACTCTGCCTGGTCAGGGTCCACGTGGCCGGCGAGCGCCTCCAGCAGTTCGTGGTAGCCCCCGATGCCCCCCACATCCTCGGGAGGGCAGCGTCGGCGTCCGTCAAGACAGACCGCCTCCGGGTCACCGTTTGACCAGGGCACGACCTTCTCCAGCTTGATGGTGTGGTGCCAGGAATCGCCGAAGTCGTACTCATAAAACAGCCGGTCCCCCGTCACGGCGATGACCTCATCCAGACGGACGTCCGTCTCCGGGATTCCAGGCTCTCCTTCCATCACGTCGTAGCTGCTCAGAAATGGCTCAACGCGCCAGTCCCTGGTCTTCGGACCCATCAGGAAGTGGTGCAGATGGGAGTCCGTCCAGCCCATCGCAACCTGGAGGATGCCATGCAGTTGGGCCAGCGTCAGGTCGCTGACCAGCCGGAGCCTGCGCCAGATCGGAGGCTTCGCGCCATCCAGGTCGACGCGAACGACGTAGCCAAGCTTCTCGTCCCTGCGCGGAAGCAGCACCGGACGCCGTCCAGCGAACGAATCGGCGTCTGGTGGGACGCCAAAGACACCCATGAGGGCAGCAAGCGCCTCGTGCGGGCCACCGGTCTGATCGATCAGATCGTTCGCGAGCGCCTGCATGTCGTTCTTGTCGAGGCCTCGCCCACCGCCCGGGAACGGGATCACATTGTCGGGAATTGTCATCGGTTCTCCCTCGCCTTGTGCCGAGCCTAGCGATCCCCGAGTGCCAGGGGCGGCAGACTGGGGTCATGACTCCAGAAGCCCGCCGATCTCCGCCGATGTGGTGGCCGTTGTCGTCTCCCTTGTCGACGGTGAGCCCTGCGTCCTGACGGTGAAGGACGCTCCGCGACTGCCGTCCGGGCCGCTGTTGGAGGGTCACCGCTCGCTACAGGTGGCGGTGCGCGCCTGGGTCGAGGATCCGTGGCTGCCGTGGTACGAGGTGCTTCCCTGGGAGGACGCGCTGCGATGACTCCGCCGCCACGCAGATGGAACCGCGACTGCGCCTCGTCGACGGACGCGCGCTGACCGAGGCGTCTGGCCGGATCACCATCGAGACAGTAGCCGCCCTTGCCGAGGCCGGCGTCGACCTCATCTCGTCGGGAGCGCTGACCCATTCGTCACGCGTGCTGGACGTGGGGCTCGACCACCTCGGCGCGTAGTCGACAATCTCCGCAGGGGCGGCTAGTCCGCCGGCCCGGGGGTGTCGGTGATCTCCTCGATCGAGTCGATGATGATCTCCGGGCCCGCCATCCGGGTCGATGCGCCCTCGAACAGGGTTCCGGTCACCTGGACGGTGGCCCCCTTCAATGCCCTCAGTTCGGCCTCGAACTGCTCGGGATTGGCGATCACCGCGATGTTGCCGCCGTGCTCGGGCGCGCCCGTCAGGGCGTAGAAGCCGCCCTCGAGCTCGACCCACTCCAGGACGCCGAGGCCCACCACGGTACCGTCCGTCATCTCGTGCAGCCCGAAGGCGAGCCGAGTGCCGTCGTCGTTGTTGTCGTTGCCGTTCGTCGTACATGCGGCCATCGCCAGGACCGCAGCCATCATCAGCACAACAAGCCTGACCCGAGAAGGCATCACAATCCCCCTCGCGTTGATCGACGTTCGGAAGGGACGAGGGCGATCACTTGCGCAACCACCTCGTCGAAGTCAAGCTCGGTTGAGTCGATCAGGTGCACGCCTGGGGCGGGGGTCTCGAACTGACTGGATGCCGAGTCGGTGGCGTCACGTCCGATCACCTGTTCGGTGACGGTCTGGTGGTCGGCGGCACCCTCGAGTTGCCGGACGCGGCGGGCGATCCTGCGATCCGGATCGGCCTGCAGCAGCACCCGGACATCAGCATCGGGGGCCACCACCGTGGTGATGTCGCGTCCCTCGACCACGATGCGCCCACGCCGCGCGATGATCTCGCGCATTCGGGCGTTCAGCGCCGCACGTGCACCCGGAACCGCGGCGTATCCGGAGACGATGCCCGAGACCTCCGGGGTGTGCAGCGCAACGGTGACGTCCTGGCCGTCGAGCAGCACTTTGAAGTCCGCCGGGAACGTGTCGATCTCGAGCGGCAGGTTGGACGCCGCGTGCGTCACCGCCTCGGCATCCTGCGCGTCGATCAGGTGCGAGGCGCACCAGGTGGCCAGCGCCCGGTACATGGATCCGGTGTCGAGATAGTCGCAGCCCAGTCGCTTCGCGACCGCTCGCGACGTTGATGACTTGCCCGAACCGCTCGGGCCGTCCACAGCGATCACCAGCGTCGGCTGCAGCACGTCACTCATGCCGGGGTTCCCCTTTCTGGAAGGCTTGGCGGGCGCATCAGGAACGCAGGCCCCAGCCATGCTCGCGGATCATCTGGCGCAGTCCGTCAGAGCGTTCGCGCGCCACCTCGATGGACAGGTAACCGGCCTGCCGTTCAGGATCGTGTTCGAGCGACAGGTCCTCGATGTTGATGCCGTTCGTCGTGATGTCGGAGAACAGTTGAGCCAGCGCACCGGGCGCGTCCGGGATCTCGACGACGACTGCCACGACCTCGTCCAGGCTCTTGCCTCGCTTGGACGGCAGCGCCCGGACGCCTGCGTTGCCCCGGCTCATCAGTTCACCCACGACCCGGGGGTCGTCCAGGGCATCGATCAATCGGTCGAGGTCTGCTCGCAGCCCGACCAGTTGTTCGCGGATCGGCGAGACGTTCGCCGCGACGATCTGTCGCCACAGCCCCACGTCAGAGGCTGCGATACGGGTGACGTCTCGGACGCCCTGACCAGCCAGCCGCAGGTCGTCGGCAGGCACTTCGGACAGTCGGGCCGCAGTGAGGCTGCTGACCAGCTGCGGAAAATGGCTGACTTCGGCGACCGCGCGGTCGTGCTGGGCGGCATCCATCTCGAGCGGCCGCGCCTGGCAGGTGGCCACGAGCGTGCGAACCCTCTCGAGCGCCCATCCGGAGCTCTCCGAGCGTGGGGTGATCACCCAAGTGCGGTCGACGAACATCTCGCCAACCGCGGTCAGTGGACCCGCGTGTTGGGAACCGGCCATGGGATGACCCCCGATGTACCGGGCGAGGTTGGTGCGCAGGCCCTCGAGGTCGCTGGCGATGCGTCCCTTGACCGAACCCACATCTGTTACCGCCGCGTGCGGGTACCTGTCCAGAGCGGATGCCACCACTTGGGCGATCGCGGCGGGCGGCACGGCGACGATGACCAGCCTCACCTCGTTGGGGTCGGGCTGGTCCAGCCTCCCTGCGCCACGTCCGGCAGCCACGACGGCATGGGAGTGCACCCGGTCACGCAGGTGCACCACCACACCGGCCTCGGTGAGGGCACACCCGATCGATGCGCCGATCAGTCCGGTCCCGATGATGACCGTGGGGCTGATGTTGTCGATGCCCACCTCAGGCGTCCCCCCGGATCGCGGCCAGTTCTGAGCTGCTGAGGCGCCGGAACTTACGCGCCTGAGGACGCTGTCTATCGAGCACCGCGACCTCCAGAGCCGTTCCGTTGCCGAACGCACGGGACGCCGAACGCAGGGCTTGGTCGAGGTCGGCCTCCTCGTCGTAACTGGTGGCCACGGTCGCGCGCACGACCTCGGTGGCCCCACCGATGACCGCGAAGTTCGGCTCATCGCTGACCGTGCCGTCAAATCCCAGGCGGAAGATCTGGTCGCCCGAACTTGTTGAGCCGACCTCAGCAACAACCAGCTCAACCTCGAGCGGTTTGTCCACACCTGAGCTGAAGGCCGTTCCGAGTTGCTGGGCGTAGGTGTTGACCAGGCCGCGACCGGTCACGTCGCGACGGTCATAGGAGTAGCCCCGCAGGTCGGCGTAGCGGATGCCGGCGATCCTCAGGCTCTCGAACTCGTTGTAGCGCCCCACCGCGGCGAAGCCGATGCGGTCGTAGATCTCACTGACCTTGTGGAGGGTGGCGCTCGGGTTCTCGGCGACGAAGGCGATCCCGTCGCGGTAACGCAGCACAACCACCGACCTTCCCCGGGCGATGCCCTTGCGGGCGAAGTCGGCGCGGTCCTTCATCTGTTGCTCGGGGGCCACGTAGAACGGCATGCTCACAGCATCTCCAGCACTCGGGTGGTCAGTTCGGCGACCTCGTCGGAGGGCAACGACCGCACGCCGGCAGCGGTGGCCGTCATGACCAGCGGGAAGATCGCCCTCGCCAGGTCGGGTCCGCCGGTGGCCGCATCGTCGTCTGCGGCGTCGTAGAGCGAACGGATGACTGCTGCGATCGCCGCGTCCTCGTCCTGGTTGGGCAGGTGGGTCTTCTTCAGGGAGCCGCGGGCGAACGCCGCGCCCGAGCCCACCGCGTGGAAGCCGGTCTCCTCGTATCGACCACCGGTGGCGTCGTAGCTGAAGATCCGCCCCTGCCGGCGTTCGAGGTCCCAACCGGCGAGCATCGGGATGGCCACCATGCCCTGCATGGCGTACTGCAGGTTGCCACGCACCAGCGCGCCCAGGCGGTTGGCCTTGCCATCAAGGCTCAGCGGCGTGCCCTCGATCTTCTCGTAGTGCTGCAGCTCGACCTGGAAGAGCCGCACCACCTCGATGGCGATGCCGGCCACACCAGCGATTCCGACGATGCTGTGCTCATCCGCGCCGAAGACCTTCTCGATGTCACGCTGAGCGATGAGGTTGCCCATGGTGGCCCGACGGTCCCCCGCCATCACCACGCCACCGACGAAGGTCGCAGCCACGATCGTGGTGCCGTGCGGCATCAGAGGTGCGCCACCCTCGAGCGTCGGCAGGGCTTCCGGAGCCACACGAGCCACGTACTGCGCGAACGAACTGGCCAACTCGGGGACGGCTGAGGTGTTCATGGTCAGTTCAGCCTACCCGCTGCCCGCGCGTCACCTCATCGCAGAAGTGCCTGCGGACGGGCACCGATCGTGCCTACCATGCCCACTCACGGACCTCACGCGAAGGAGACAGCGCATGGACATCAGTCAGATTCTTCAGACGAGCGCGGCCGCCCTTGGGAGGCGACTGGTCAGGCAGGCGTTCGCGCACTGCGACACCGAGGACGGACCAGCCGTGGTCGACGGTATCCGGGCGCTGCAGACCGGCAACGTCAACATCGCCCTGAAGTGGGTGCAACCTGAGGGCGAGTCCGAGATCCGGGACGCCTTCGAACGCGCCGGCAGGGTCCGGGCGTTGGGCGGCGAGGCAGCAGCGCTGGCCGAGCGCTGGTTCCTCGAGAGCCTCGTTCGCGTGCACCGGGCCGGAGAGGGCGCCGGCTTCGACGGCATCAAGCCAACCGGGACACACCTGCCCGCGCAGGTCGTGGCTGCAGACGCGGCCCTCGAACAGGGAACGATCGACCCCTTGCGCGGGCTGATCGACGATGCGCGGTGGCCTGAGTTGGAACGCCGGTTCGAGAAGGCCCTGGAACTGAAGGACTTCGATGAGGACGATCTGACGGCCGCCCGAGCCTACGTCCATGCCTATGTGTCGTTCTTCAAGTTCGCCGAGGGCGAGGATCACGAGCACCACCACGGCCACCACGGCCATCACGGCGAGGATGAGCACCAGCACGGGCATGCTCACTGATGCTGTGGCTGACCCTCGTCCGGTCGAGTTCCATGGCCCCGGAACTGAGAGACGGCCAACTGGCGCTCACCCGTAGACTCTGGCCGGCCGACCGGGTTCGACGAGGGGACGTGGTGGTCATCGGCACCGTCACGCCGGATCGGCACGTCGTCAAGCGGATCATCGGGGTGCCCGGCGAGCACGTCGCGCTGAGACATGGGCTGGTCAGCGTCGACGGGCGCCCGCTGGCAGAGCCTTACGCCAGCCCATCTGTGTTCACCGACGAGTACCAGGTGCCCGCCGGGCACTACTTCGTGTTGGGAGACAACCGCGACGCCTCCAGCGACAGCCGCACCTGGCAACAGCCGTTCATCGCTCGCGCCGCCCTTCGCGGACGCATTCTGGGCGTGCCCTTCAGGCGTCGGCGCCACTGACCAACGCCTATGCCAGCTTCTCGGCGCGCACCCGGTTGGCCTCGATGTGCTCGGCCCGCACGTTGCGCGGCACCGGCCCGTGGTAGTCGGATCCGTAGGCACCCGGAGCCGGGCGTCGCTTGCGGAACGGTGCCTGCACGCCGGGGGCCAGGCGGCGGGTCATCACCAGGAACCCGGTGTGTGCTGTAGTCGAGTGTCCGGGACGGATGGCCAGTCCCTCGGCGTGCCAGTCGCGCACCGAGACCTCCGTGCCGGTGGGCTCCGTGAAACCGCCGTGGGCGCGCATGGTGTCCATCACCCGTCCCAGCTGGGTCGTGGTCGCCACGTAGCAGCACAGCACCCCTCCTGGCACCAGGACGTCACCGACCGCATCCAGACAATCCCACGGGGCCAGCATGTCGAGGACAGCGCGGTCGACTGGCTCGTCAGCGATGGCTTCGACGAGGTCACCGACGGTCACCGTCCAGGCCGGATGACTGCCGCCGACGAACTGCTCGACGTTGGCGATGGCAATCTGAGCGAACTCGGCGCGACGTTCGTAACTGTGCAACCTGCCGGTGGGGCCGATAGCCCGCAGCAGCGCGAGACTGAGCGCCCCCGAACCGACGCCGGCCTCCAACACCCGGGCACCGGGGAAGACGTCGGCTCGCATCAGGATCTGGGCGGCGTCCTTCGGGTAGATGACCGCAGCCTCCCGCGGCATCGACACCATGAACTCGTTGAGCAGCGGACGGAAGACCAGGTACGTGAGGCCACCGACGGTGCTGACCACCACCCCCTCCGGCTGCCCGATGATGTCGTCGTGGGCCAGGGCGCCCTTGGTGGTGTGAAAGGTCTTGCCGGCCTCCAGCAGCAGCGACTTGCGGTGGGCCTTGGGGTCGGTCATCGAGACCCACTCCCCCGCCTGCAGGACGCCGGTGTGGACGCCCGAGTAGCGTGCCGGATCGAGTTCACTCATCGCCCGCGCACCTCATACCAGATGCGGGTGAGGTCCTCGGGGCCGAGACCTGCGAGGGAGTCCAGGTTGACCTGGCCCTCGGCCGTGGGCAGTGGATGCATGCAGGGCACGGCGATGACCACGGCGCCTGCGGCCCGCCCCGCGGTCGTCCCGGGCACCGAGTCCTCGATGACGATGCAGTCCGGTGACGGCACCCCGAGTCGATCGGCGGCCATCAGGTAGCTGTCTGGTGCGGGCTTGCCGCGCGGCATCTCCGGCCCACTCACGACCGTCCGGAACCAATGTGCGGGCATCTGGTCGAGTCCCGCCCCGATCAGGTCGGGAGGACTCGCCGACACCACCGCCATCGGGACATCGAGCTCGGACAACGACTCCACGAGCTCCCGCGCCCCCGGCAGCCAGGGCAGCCCCTCGTCCTCGAGGTAACGCTTCACGCGCAGGTAGACCCGTTCCCAGAGCGACTCCGGGCTTTCCTTGGGTGGCCTGCCCAGCTGGGCGGTGATCTCGTCGTGCAGCAGTCGGCTGCTGACCGCTGCCGCGGACCCGCACAACGCCAGACCCCGCTCGTAGGTCCACTGGGCGCCGTAGTCGGCCATCACCTGGATCTCGCTGGCGATCCACACTTTCTCGGTGTCGAGCATGGTGCCGTCGAAGTCCCACAGGACAGCGCTTGGTCTGGTCTCGGTTGCCACTGTGGAATTGTCTCAGCCCAGCAGGGCATCGACCAACCCGCGGTGGTGGACCGCCGGGCTGGAATACTGGCAGCATGACCGACGAAGCGCCTGGAAAGGGACATCTCGTGAGCAACCCCCAGCAGACCAATCCCGAGTCTCCGGCTCCCGACCTGTCGATGAGCACGCCGATGCCTGTGCCCCCGCCGCTGCC
Organism: uncultured Actinomycetota bacterium; assembly: GCA_963780175.1. Classification (GTDB taxonomy): domain Bacteria; phylum Actinomycetota; class Actinomycetes; order Propionibacteriales; family Propionibacteriaceae; genus Brooklawnia. The sequence goes on from CAWAAT010000001.1 coordinate 358,024, forward strand.
AGCGCCCATGCCACCCGCCGGCGCCCGACCCCGTCCCGTTGTCCGGGCGACCGCGGAGGACAAGCCGTTCGCTCGAGGGTTCGGCATCGGGATGGGAGTGGCGCTGGGAGCCGGCATCGTTGGCCTTGCCCTCACCCTGGTCAGCGTGTTGGGTCTGGCGTCGTCCGCCCTTCTCATGGGTGGGCGCAGCTTGCCCGACACGACCTCGCACGTCTGGGGGCCGACGAACGCATCCACCACCATGCTCGCACTGAACATCTCGGGCGCCATTGACGGTGCCGGGGGCACGATGTTCGCCACCGGCACCTTCGGCTACGAGATCGCCGACCAGTTGGACGCGCTGGAGTCCGACGACTACGCCGGCGTCGTGCTGCTGATGGACACCCCAGGTGGCAGCATCTACGGGTCCAAGGCGATCGCCGAGGCGGTGGTGCGCTACCAGGAGCGCACCGGCAAGAAGGTGGTCGCCTACGTGCAGTCGATGTCGGCGTCCGGCGGCATGTACGCGATGGCCCCGGCTGACCTGATCATTTCGGACTACGGCACCATGGTCGGCAGCATCGGAGTCATCTTCGGGCCGTTCGAGCGGTACCGCGACGTCACCGGTCTGACGGGCAACATCCTCACGTCGGGGGTGCTGACCACCGGCGGTATCACCGTGGAGTACCTGACCCAGGGCACCGGCAAGGACTTCGGCAACCCCTTCCGTGACATGACCGAGCTGGAGCGCTCGGTCTACACCCGGGGCCTGGAGGTGGAGTACGCCCAGTTCGTGGACTTCGTCGCCGAGCACCGGCAGATCTCGGCAGACACCATTCGCAACGACCTCGGGGCGTTCATGTTCGACCCGACGACCGCCATCGAGAAGGGTCTGGTCGACCAGATCGCCGGACGCCCGGACGCCTTCCGCGCCGCGGCCGAACTCAACGGGGTCGACCCGGAGGACACCAAGGTCGTCTCACCGGCGATGCCCAGTGGATTCGCCCAGCTTCTCGGTGCGCAGGCGCGCATCCCCGGGCACAACGTCCCGCTCAGCACCACCGAGGGTTCGACGCCAACGAGCCAGATCTGTGTCGGTGCTCCCACGTTGCTGGCCTTCGCCGGCGACTTCACCACGGTTTGCGGCGACTGAACCCTCAGCGGGCGTTGAAGTATTTGGCCTCCGGGTGGTGGACGATCAACGCGTCGGTGGACTGCTCGGGATGCAACTGGAACTCCTCGGACAACTCGACGCCGATCCGTTCGGGACGCAGCAGGTCGCACAGCGGTGCGCGCATCTCGAGGTCGGGGCAGGCCGGGTAACCGAAGCTGTACCGGCTGCCCCGGTAGGCCTGGCCCCTGATCTGCTCCTCGACCGGGCCATCATCGGCGGCCAGGCCCAGTTCCGCGCGTACGCGTTGGTGCCACAACTCGGCGAGCGCCTCGGTCAACTGCACCGAGAGTCCGTGCAGCTCAAGGTAGTCACGGTAGGCGTGCGCCTCGAACAACCGCTGGGTCTCCTGTGACACCCGCGACCCCATCGTGACCAACTGCAGGCCCAGCGTGTCGCCTCCCAGTTCGGCGGCCTCCTCGGCGTCCCTGAAGAAGTCCGCCAGGCACAGTCGGCGGTCCCGAGGTTGGCGCGGGAACTCGAAGCGCGCCACCTCGCGTCCCGGGTCGTCCGGCTCACCGACGACGATCGCGTTGCCCGCAGAGTGACACGGGAAGTAGCCGTGCACCACCGCGAACTGACCCAGACCGTCGGACTGGACCCTGTCCAACCAGTACCTCAGCCGGGGGCGTCCCTCGGTCTCGACGAGCTCCTCGTAACTCTCGCCATCCCGCACCCCGCGCAGGCCCCACTGGCCCATGAACAGCGCCCGCTCGTCCAGCCAGCTGACGATCTCGGCCAAGGTGACGCCCTTGCTGACCCTGGTCCCCCAGAAGGGTGGTGCGGGCACGTCGATACGGCGCGCCACGTCGGAGCGCGACACCTCGACGAGTTCCGGCAGTTCGCGCGTCCGGGCGGTGACCCGGCGAGGCTTCACCGCGGGCAGTTCGGCACCCGGCTCACCGCGTTTCACGGCCATGATGGCGTCCATCAGTTCAAGGCCCTCGAAGGCGTCGCGGGCGTATCGCACCGTCCCGTCGTACACCTGCGCCAGGTCGTGGTCGACGAATGCCCTGGTAAGGGCGGCGCCACCCAGCAGCACGGGGTAACGCTGCGCCATGCCGCGGGCGTTGAGCTCGAGCAGGTTGTCCTTCATGACCATTGTCGACTTGACCAGCAGCCCCGACATGCCGATGGCGTCGGCCTGGTTGGCCTCGGCGGCCTCGAGGATGGCCGAGACCGGCTGCTTGATGCCCAGATTCACCACCGTGTAGCCGTTGTTCGAGACGATGATGTCGACCAGATTCTTGCCGATGTCGTGGACGTCACCCTTCACCGTGGCCAGCACCAGAGTCCCCTTGCCGGCACCGGCGTCCACAGAGTCGATGTGCGGCTCCAGGTGGGCAACGGCCTTCTTCATCGTCTCGGCACTCTGCAACACGAACGGCAACTGCATCTTGCCCGAGCCGAACAGCTCCCCCACCGTCTTCATTCCGGCCAGCAGATCCTCGTTGATGATGTCAAGCGCCGGTTTGTCGCTCAGCGCCTCGTCCAGGTCGGCGTCCAGACCCTTGTCGTTGCCGTCGATGATGCGCCGCGACAACCTCTCGGCGAGCGGCAATGACACCAGCTCCGCCTCCCGTTGCTCGCGCAGCGAGGACGCCGTCACCCCCTCGAACAACTCGAGGAAGCTCGACAGCGGGTCGTAGTCGCCGCTGCGCCGGTCATACACCAGGTCGAGGGCCACCCGGTACCGTTCCTCGGGGATCCGGTCGACCGGCATGATCTTGGCCACACTGACGATGGCCGAGTCCAGGCCGGCCTTGACGCACTCGTCGAGGAAGACGCTGTTCAGCACGACCCGCGCGGCCGGGTTGAGCCCGAAGCTGATGTTGGAGACCCCCAGCGTCGTCAGGACGCGCGGGTGGGCCGCCTTGAGCAGGCGGATCGCCTCGAGAGTCGCGATGCCGTCGCGGCGGGTCTCCTCCTGGCCGGTCGCGATCGGGAAGGTGAGGCAGTCGACCAGGATGTCGCCCTCGTCCATGCCCCACTGGTTCACCAAGGTGTCGATCAGGCGCTGCGCCACCTGCACCTTCCATTCGGCGGTGCGCGCCTGGCCCTGCTCATCGATGGTCAGCGCGACAACTGCGGCACCGTGCTCGGCCACCAGCGGCATGACCCGCTGGAACCGTGAGCCCGGACCATCACCGTCCTCGAAGTTGACCGAGTTGATGATGGCCCGCCCCGGCAGGTGGTTGAGCCCGGCCTCGATGACCTCGGGTTCCGTGGAGTCGAGCATCACCGGTAGCGTGACAGCGCCGGCGAACCGCTGCGCCAGTTCGGCCATGTCGGCCACGCCGTCGCGTCCCACGTAGTCGATGCACAGATCGAGGACGTGCGCCCCGGAGCGTGACTGGTCACGTCCGATCTGGACGCAGTCGTCCCAGCGTCCCTCGAGCATCGCCTCGCGGAATGCCTTCGACCCGTTCGCGTTGGTGCGCTCGCCGATGGCCAGGTAGCTGGTGTCCTGCTTGAGGGCCACATCCGAGTAGAGCGAGGCCACCGAGTTCGTCACCTCGGTCCTCCGCACCGGTACGCGACGATCGTCGCCGATGGCCTGTGCCAAGGCTCGAATGTGCTCGGGGGTGGTGCCGCAGCAACCTCCCACCAGCGACAGACCGAAGTTGGCGACGTACTCGCTCATCGCGGACGCCAACTCGGCGGGTTGCAGCGGGTAGCGGGCACCATCAGGAGTGAGTTCGGGCAGCCCTGCGTTGGGCATGGCCGACAGACCGACCCGCGCGTGCCTTGACAGGTAGCGCAGGTGCTCGGCCATCTCGGCAGGCCCGGTGGCGCAGTTCAGACCGATGACGTCGACACCCAACGGGGCCAGGGTGGCCAGCGCGGCGCCGGTCTCACTGCCCAGCAGCATCGATCCGGTCGTCTCCACGGTGATGGAGACGAAGATGGGCAGGTCGACCCCCAGTGCGCGGCGGGCCCGCTTGGCCGCGATGACCGCGGCCTTCGCCTGCTGAAGGTCCTGACACGTCTCGATCTGCACGGCGTCGATGCCGCCGCGGATCATCGCCTCGATCTGTATCTGGTAGCCGTCACGAATGGTGGTGGCCTCGATGTGTCCCAGCGTGGGCAGCTTGGTGCCCGGCCCGACGCTGCCGAGCACGAACCTCGGACGATCGGCGGTGCTGAATTCGTCGGCGACCGAGCGGGCGATCCGCGCCCCGGCCTCGGCCAGTTCGCCGACCTGAGCGGCGATGTCGTACTCCCCCAGCGCGGCCAGATTGGCGCCGAAGGTGTTGGTCTCCACGCAGTCCGCCCCCGCCTCGAGGTAGGCCCGATGGATGGCTGCCACGACATCGGGACGCGTCCGGTTGAGCACCTCGTTGCAGCCCTCGTAGCCCTCGAAGTCGTCAAGACCCAGGTCGAACCCCTGCAACATCGTGCCCATCGCCCCGTCGGCGATGAGGACTCGACGGTTCAGGAGGTCGCGGATGGCTGCAGGCATGCGTGCAACGATAGCCGGGCCCGCTGAACCAGCCGGGCGTTGACCATCGGGCTAGGCTCGAGACATGGCAGGACGAGCGAAGTTCAGACGACCGGTGGTCGTTGCTGCCTTCGAGGGCTGGAACGACGCTGCCGACTCGGCCACGGCGGTGATCGACCACCTGATCACCAGTTACCCGTCGGAGGTCATCTTCGAAATCGACTCCGACGACTACTACGACTACCAGATCGTCCGACCCCGGGTGTTCGACGGTGGTGAGGGACGAGAGATCAGCTGGCCGACCACCACGGTGAGCGTGGCCCATCTGGCTGATCGCGACGTCATCCTGGTCAGTGGCCCCGAACCCAACCTGCGCTGGCGACCGTTCTGCACCGCGCTGGTCTCGGCGTTCCGCAGCTTCGAGCCCGAGATGGTGATCATGCTCGGTGCCATGCTGACGGACGCGCCGCACTCCCGTCCGCTGCCGGTCACGGCCACCACGAGCGACGAGGCACTGGCCCGCACCCTGGGCCTCGAGGCGTCCACCTACGAAGGACCCACCGGGATCACCGGCGTGCTGGCAGACGCCTGCCGACGCGCGGGACAGCGCGTGGTTTCGCTGTGGGCCTCGGTACCGCACTACGTCGCCGCCCCACCCAACCCCAAGGCCACCCTGGCGCTGCTGTCGCGCGTGGAGGACCTGCTGGACACCGCCCTCGAACTGGACGACCTGCCGGAACTGGCACGCGCCTGGCAACAAGGGGTCGACGAACTGGCCGCCGAGGATTCCGAGATCAGCGACTACATCGAGTCCCTCGAGGCACAACAGGACGAGACCGAGATCCCTCAGGCCAGCGGCGAGGAGATCGCCGCCGAGTTCGAGCGCTACCTGCGCCGACGTGGACAGGGCCAGTAGGCGCGCCGATCGGGCTGGACGTCAGGGCCTCGCCTACCATCGGATCGTGACCCCCCGCACCTACGCCCGCGTGTCCGCGAGGCGTCATCGCTGCCTGATCGTCGGCGCCGGTTGCCTGGCGCTGCTCCTGCCCGGTTGCGCGGCGGCGCCCGCCCAGCCCGTGGGCAGCGTTTCGACGGTCACCGGAGCAGACCCGAGCACCGCAGCACCCCCGTCCACTGCTCCGGTGAGCACGCCGCCTGCCACCGGTTCGGTCGAGGCCTCCCCAACGCCCACGCCGGTCGACTGCTCAGTGGCAAGGTGCGTGGCCCTCACCTACGACGATGGGCCGTCGCCGCTGACGAACCAACTGCTCGACACATTCACGGCGAGGGGGGCTGTTGCCACCTTCTTCCTGAACGGCCGGTACGCCAGCAACGACCCGACGACCGTGCTGCGGACCCGCCAGTTGGGCATGCAGATCGCCAACCACACCACCAACCACCCGCAGTTGACGCAGCTGAGCCCCGACCAGATCGCCATGGAGATCAGCGACACTCAGCAGCGCATCTTCGCCATCACCGGCGAGTATCCGACGTTGCTGCGTCCGCCGCATGGGGACACGGATGCCAACGTGGCGGCCATTGCGGGTCAGCAGGGGCTCGCGGTGATCAACTGGACCGACGGTCCGGCGGACTGGGAGAACACGGACGCCGCCACCGTGACCCAGCTGACCCTGGCCCGGGTGCGTCCGGGAGCAATCATTCTCATGCACGACACCTACCAGTGGACCGTGGACGCTGCTCCTGCCCTCATCGACGGCCTTCAGGGGCAGGGCTACACCTTGGTCACCGTGGACCAGATCATCGGCACGCCGGTGGCCGGTCAGTTCTACACCGACGGTCAGGCGCCCGCCTGACGCTCAGTGGCAAGCCTTGATTGCCCTGTCGCGCAGCGCCTTGACCATCTCGTCCGGGTGCTCGGCGCGGTAGACCGCCGTGCCTGCGACGAAGACGTCAGCCCCTGCGTCAGCGGCACGTTCGATGGTCTCCAACGAGACGCCCCCATCCACCTGGATCCAGATCTCCTGGCCGGTGGCCTTGACCAACTCGCGGGTGCGGCGGATCTTGGGCAGCACGACGTCGAGGAACTTCTGACCCCCGAAGCCTGGCTCAACAGTCATCAGCAGCACCGTGTCGAGTTCGGTCAGCATGTCGGCGTACGGCTCGATCGGAGTGGCCGGTTTGAGGGCCATGGCAGCGCGCGACCCCAGCCTGCGAAGCTCGCGTGCCAGCCGGATCGGCGCCTTCGCCGCCTCCACGTGGAACGTCACGGAGTAGCAGCCGGCCTCGGCGTACTGGGGCGCCCAGACGTCGGCGTCCTCGATCATCAGGTGGATGTCCATCGGCAGGTCGGTGTAGGCCATGAGCGATTCCACCACCGGCAGACCGAGGGTCAGGTTGGGAACGAAGTGATTGTCCATGACGTCGAAGTGCAACATGTCGGAGCTGGGAACCTTGGCCACCTCGGCAGCGAGGTTGGCGAGGTCGGCGTTCAGGATGCTGGGAGTGATGCGAATGGCCACGTCCTGAGCATAACCGTCGTGGGGTGTTGGCGCCGCTAGGTGCGCCGTAGCAGCGCGCAGAACATCGCGTCGGTGCCGTGAATGTGCGGCCACAGCTGGATGAACCGGTCGTCCAATCTGCTGGCGGCCTCCGGCACCTCCGGCAGCATCTCCGGCGCGCGCAGCACAACCACCCCGGCAGCCTGGGCGACCACGTCGACGGTCTCGCGACGGTGTGGCGAGCAGGTGATGTAGGCGATGACGCCACCTGGCGCGGTCGAGGCGATGGCCTGGGCGAGCAGGGCGCTCTGCAGGTCGACCAGTTCGTCGATGACGGCAGGTTCGCGGCGCCATCTCGACTCCGGACGTCGGCGCAGTGCCCCCAGTCCACTGCAGGGGACGTCCGCGACCGTGAGGGCGAACCCGTGGGCGCGCCAGGCCGGTTCTCGCCCGTCGGCGATCACCACCTGATGTCCGCGGCCGTCGGGGGCGTTGAGCGGGTAGGCGCGCAACGCGGCCGCCACGAGATGGGCCCGGTGCTCCAGCAGCTCCGCGGCGACCAGGAATCCCGGTGCCAGGCCACGCAGCAGGGCGGTCTTGCCACCCGGCCCCGCGCACAGGTCGAGCCATGGTCCAGCCGGCAGCGCGACGCTGGTGGCGGCCTGGATGACGAGTTGGCTGCCCTCGTCCTGGACACCCGCCATGGCCCTGCCGGACAGCCCGCAGGTCGGAGGGGTTGCCCGGACGCTGCACACCCCATGGCGACCAGCGCGCGAGCTCACCGTGCTCGTCGAGCAACTCCTGGCGTTCCGCGAGTCCCGGACGGACCGCGAGCATGGGCACGGGCGGCATGTTGTCTGCGGCCAGCAAGGCCGCCAGTTCGTCGTCGCCGCCGGCCAGCGCGTCGGCCATGGCGTCCACGATCCATCGCGGGTGGCCGTGGCGCAACCCCAGGGCAGTTCTGGGCGAAACACCTCGACACAGCTGGTCGAGCCAGTCATCGAGGGGGCGGGCCGCCATCTTGCGAACGATGGCGTTGACCACCCCCGTGACCCGCTCGGCGACGGCCACACCGGCCAGGTCGACGCTGGCGGCCACTGCTGCGTGCGTGGGGACCCGCATACCGAACAACTGGTGACTGGCCAGGCGCAGCACGTCGACAACGGCGGGCTGCAGGGTGCCGAGGCTGCGTCCGGAGGCCGCCTCGATGATCCGGTCGTAGGTGCCCTGCAAGCGGCAGGTGCCGTGCACCAGCTCGATGACGAAGCCGGCGTCCCTCGGGGCCAGCCCGACCGTCAGCTCGGCGGTGACGAGGTTGGCGTAGCCACCCTCACCGTTGATCCGCCGCAGCGCCTGCCAGGCGATCATGCCGGGGACGATCGATGCTGCGGCGTCCGGGACGCCCGCCTCGCTGCTCAGCCACGGAAGCACAGCCCCTGCTCGAGACCGCCCTGTCGCCCCCGCGCCCAGTCGGCCCCCGACATGGGCTTGCGCCCGAATGCCTTGACCTCAAGGAGTTCCAGATTGGTCGAACCGGTGCCCACCCAGACCGATCGACGGTCTGCGGCCAGCTCGCCGGGAGCCAGAGCGGGCTGCCGGTCGCTGGGGCCGACCCGTAGCACCTGGAACCGTTCGCCCGCCAGCATCGTCCATGCCCCGGGCACGGGGTTCGCCGCCCTGACCAGTCGGTCGATCTGCTCGTGGTTCGACGTCCAGTCGATGCGCACGTCGTCGGGGTGGATCTTGGGTGCCAGGGTCATGCCGTCGGTTGGTTGCGGGCTCGGCTGCCGGCCGGCCTCGATGTCGGCCAGCGAGTCGAGCAGCAACCCAGCGCCCAACTCGGCCAGTCGTCCCAGCAGCTGCCCGCTGGTCTCGTGCTCCTCGATCGGCACGGTGAGCCTCCGGTAGATGGGCCCGGCGTCCAGCTCGCGCACGATCCGGAAGGTGGTGGCGCCGGTGCAGGCGTCCCCGGCGAGGATGGCACGCTGCACGGGGGCCGCGCCGCGCCAGCGGGGCAGCAGCGAGAAGTGCAGGTTGATCCAGCCTCCGGGTACCGCGTCCAGCAGCGACTGGGGCAACAGAATGCCGAAGGCCACCACCGCTGCGACATCGGGGCGCAGCGCCGTGACCATGGCCCTCAGCTCGTCATCGGCTCGGGCCGCCTTGATGATCGGAAGACCCAGTTCCGCGGCCAGCTGGGCGACCGGTGAGCCGGTCAGCTTCTTGCCGCGACCGGCCGGGGCGTCCGGGCGGGTGAGCACGGCCACCACCTCATGGCCGGCGTCCGTGATGGCCCGCAGACTGGGCAGCGCCACGTCAGGGGTTCCGGCAAACAGGATTCTCACTCGGTCAAGAGTAGGCGCCGAAGCCCTCACAGCCGAGCCGGGTCGACTCGGACGCGCAGCGGTCCCTCAAGTTTGCGCGCCGACCGCACCGCAACTGCGCCCTTGACCCCGGCCACCAACCGCGCAGACTCCGCCAGTGGGACGCGCAGCGAGACCTGCCACAGGGGCTCCTCCTGTCCGACCGCCAACGGGCCGGGCAGCTCGACCGGCCCGAGGACCTCCAGCCCGGCAACCTCGGGCAGCAACTCGACGAACTCGTTCACCGCTGAGACGGGGCCCTCGACGGTGATGAACCGCACCGCCGGTGGGTAACCGGCCGCCACCCGATCAGCCAGTTCGCGCTCGGCGTGCCCGCCGGCGTCCAGCCGGACCAGCCCCTGAACCGGCCGAAGTTGGGAGGCCCCGACCACGCAGACCGTGCCACCCTCAGAGCCCGGACGCACCAAGGCGACGGCATTCATCCAACGTCGCAGCGCCTCCTCGGCCGCTCGAAGATCGGGACGCTCGATCAGCAGGTGGGCGTCCAGCAGCACAGCGGCCGAGTAGCCGTGACTGGCAGACGGTTCGGCGCCAGGGGTGGCCACGATCAGCGCCGGCTGATCACCGACCGCCTCCAGGACCCTCTCCCCGGAGCTCTCCTGCACGCGGATCCCCGGAAAGGCGCGACCGAGCTCTTCAACCGTGCGCGTCGATCCCACCACCGGGGCACGCAGTTCGGCGCCACGGCAGACCCCGCAACTCCAGTCGGTGATCATGCGACCGCACCACTCGCAGTCCATCCGACGACCGGACGCTGACCGACGCAACGTGACCGGGCCACTGCAGGCCGGGCACCGCACCGGGGTTCGGCAGCTCTGGCAGCTGAGTACCGGCAGGTATCCTGCGCGCGGCACCTGAACGAGTACCGGACCGCGGGCCAATCCGGTCCGAATCGTCTCGAAAGCCACCCCGGGCAGCCGGCTGATCCGGGCGCGGGGGTCCCGTTCCAGGGCGATGTCGGAGTCCCCCACCGCCCGCACCGCTGCGCACAGCCGTCGCCGTTCACCGGTTTCCAACGCGATGAGGCCCAACCAGTCACGATCCAGCCAGGCCTGCACCTCAGCGGTGCGTCCATGCCCGGCCAACAACAACGCACTGTGCTCGCTGGCCACCCGCAGCGCCGCGACATCGCGGGCATGGGGATAAGGCGCGTGCAGGTCGGCGTGCAGGTCGTCACCGTCGTCCCACAGGCAGACCAGACCAAGATTCGCCATCGGGGCGTAGACGGCGGAACGGGTGCCGACCACCACCCGAGCCTGTCCCCTGCTGACGGCAAGGTAGTTGCGGTACCGGGCAGCCTGACCCAGGTCGGCGTGCAGTTCGGCTATCGCTCCGATGCCGATGACCTCAGCCAGCGCATCCCGCACCCGCCGGCAGTCCCGCGCGTCCGGGACGACGATGATGACTCCCCGACCGCCACGCAGGGTGGCGACGCTCGCCTGGACGAACCCGCGGGTCCAGTCGTCCAGCCCGTTCTGGTCAGCCACAAAGCGCGGGGCAACCTGCCAGTATGCCCGGGTGCGGGAAGCAGCCTCGAGCGATCCAAGGAAGCTCGCGCCGTCCGGATATCCCAGCAGCCCGCCCATCGGGCATGCGATCCACGGCGGGCTCGGGCCAGACTCGTTGGTCTGCCCTCTCGGTGGTGGCGTGCCGCGACGGGACCGCCAACCGGACGACGTCGCTGAAGGTGCCGGCGTAGTGATCGGCCACGGCCCTCAGCAGCCGGGCCTGGGCGGCACTGAGCACGGGTTCCTCGGAGACCACCTTGGCGAGCGGGGCCACGGTGCCGGTGACCTCGGTCTGCGCTGCCAGTTCGACGATGAATCCGTTGCGTTGGCGTCCGGCGAACCGGACGCGCACCCGGGCCCCCACCACGGCCTGTTCGGCCATCTCGTCAGCGATGGCGTAGTCGAACAGCCGGTCGAGGTGCGGCAGTGGGATGTCCACCGCCACCCGGGCGAACATCAGCTCATCCCTAGCCCCGGACGCGCCGCGCCAGCTCGTCGGCCCGGTTGGTGAGCTCCCAGCTCATGCCGGGCAGTTCGCGGCCGAAATGCCCGTAACAGGTGAACGACGAGTAGATCGGACGTCGCAGGTCGAGTTCGGCCACGATGGCGGCCGGTCGAAGGTCGAAGACCGCCCGGACGGCCTGCTCGATGTCGCGATCGGGCACCGCACCGGTGCCGAAGGTATCGACGTACAAGCTGGTGGGTTTGGCGGTGCCGATCGCGTAGCTCACCTGCACCTCACAACGCCTGGCGAGTCCGGCTGCCACGACATTCTTGGCTATCCAGCGCACCGCGTAGGCCGCCGACCGGTCGACCTTGCTCGGATCCTTGCCGCTGAACGCACCTCCGCCGTGCCGGGCCATGCCGCCGTAGGTGTCAACGATGATCTTGCGACCCGTCAGCCCGGCATCACCGGCCGGCCCCCCGGTGACGAACCGCCCCGTGGGGTTGATCAACATGCGTGGGTGCGCGTTCTCGAACCCGTACTCGGCCAGCACAGGGGCGATCACCTCGCGCTGGATATCGGGGATGAGCACCGACTCGACGTCTACGTCTGCGCGATGCTGGGCCGAGACCACGATGGTGTCAACCGAGATGGGGTGGCCCTGATCGTCGTAGTCGATCGTGACCTGGGTCTTGCCGTCCGGGCGCAGGTAGTCGAGCACCTCGTCGCGACGTACGGCCGTGAGCTGCTCCGCGAGCCGGTGGGCCATCCGGATCGGCAGTGGCATCAGTTCGGGGGTCTCATCGCAGGCGTAGCCGAACATCAGGCCCTGGTCGCCGGCACCCTGCCGATCGAAATCGTCGAGTGCCTCGCCATGGCGTTGCTCCCACGACCCGTCGACGCCCCGGGCGATGTCTGGTGACTGATTGTTCAGCGTCACCATCACCCCGCAGGAGCCGCCGTCAATGCCCTTGTCCGCGGAGTCGAAGCCGATCTGCAGCAGCCGGTCTCGCGTCAGTTTCTGGATGTCGACGTAGGCCTCGGTGGTGGCCTCCCCGGTCACCACCACGACACCATTGGCGACCAGGGTCTCGACGGCGCTCCGTGAACTCGGGTCCTCGGCCAGCATCGCGTCCAGGACTGCGTCCGAGATCGCGTCCGCGACCTTGTCGGGGTGACCTTCGGTAACGGATTCCGAGGTGAACAGTCTCGTCACGGATCAGGCCGGGTCGAGATCGCCGAACGGGTCAGCGAGGCTGAACTCCGGATCGCTGAAGGCCTCGGCGCGCGCGGCGGCCTCTGCCTCCGGATCGATCTGGGTGTACTCCAGGTGACCGGCCAGGGCCTCACGCAGCGCGATCGACAACGCCTTCTCCTGCGGGACGGTCTCCACCAACGGACCCACCGATTCCAGCAGTCCCTCGCCGAGTTGGGCGTAGTAGGCGCTGATCTGCCGGGCACGCTTGGCTGCGAACAGGACCAGCCGGTACTTGGAGTCGACCTGATCCATCAGGTCGTCCATCGGCGGGTAGGTGATGCCCTCAGGAATGTGTGTGCTCAAGATATGTCCTAGCGGAAGGTGATCGGGTGTCACAGACCGATCAAGCTTACCAGCTGGTCCACCGTCTGCTCGACGGTCACATTGGGGATGACGTGGTCGAACTCCTGAGCCGCGGCCAACTCCTGGCGCGCGGTCACCAGCCTCCGGGCCATCTGGTCGGCAGTCTCGGTGCCACGACCGCGGAGCCGGCAGACCAACTCCTCCCAACTGGGCGGGGCGATGAACAGTTGCACCGCCTCGGGCAGGGTGTGCCGCACCTGGCGGGCACCCTGCAGGTCGATCTCAAGGATGGTCGGGCGGCCGGAGGCAAGCGCGTCGATGACCGGCTGACGCGGCGTGCCGTAGCGGTGGGTGCCGTGCACCACCGCCCATTCGAGCAGGCCGTTGGTGGCGATGAGTTCGTCGAACTCGACGTCGGACACGAAGAAGTAGTGCAGGCCTTCGATCTCGCCCGGACGAGGGGGGCGCGTCGTCACCGAGATGGACACGTAGAGCTGCGGGTGTCGTGCCTTCAGGGCAGCAACCACGGTGCCCTTGCCCACTGCGGTCGGTCCAGAAATGACGTACGCGCCTACCCCGTCAGACATACGTTCAGTTGAACTCGGCCTTGAGACCGGCGAGCTGGTGGCGTCCGAGTCCGCGGACCCGACGATTGGCGGCGATGTCATACTTCGCCATTATCTCGGTTGCCCGCTTCTCGCCGATCCGCGGGACGGCCTTCAGCAGGTCGAGCACCCTGATGTGCGCCAGCACATCGTCGTTGCTGCACTCGTCCAGAGCCGCAGAGAACGACGTGGAGCCATCGCGGACCGCGTTCTTGAGGGCAGCTCGAACCCGTCGGGATTCGGTGGCAGCTGCCCTGGCGGCCTGAAGCTGCTCAGGGGACAAAGTGGGAATTGCCACGTTTCATTCTCCGTTCATGTCGACAGGCACTCAAACTTGAATCGCTTCAACGACCAAGCACAGACAGATCATATAGAATGTACCAAGCCCCCGTGACCCGGGTCCACAAGCGCGTCAATCGTGGACCTGAGCGCGTCCACCCCCGGCCCAGCCTGCATGATCTGTCGCGAGGCGCTGGGCAGCGTGTGGCGGGCCGCCGACCCGAACAGTCCTGCGAGGGCCTCGATACTGCCGCCCTGCGCCCCGATCCCAGGGACGAGGATCGAGCCCTCGAAATCCGAGAAGTCCAGATCCAACCGATCAAGGGTGCCGCCGATGACCAGACCGACGCCATCCTGGCCGGACGCCTGGTTGGCGGCGCGCGCGTCGTCGACGATCTGTTGGGCGACGCTGCGTCCAGCAGTGCTGGCCAACTGCACCTGGCCACCCTCAGGGTTGCTCGTGCGGCACAGCACGTACAGCCCACGACCTGTCGCGTGCGCCAGATCGAGGGCCGGGGCCAGCGATCCGAAGCCCAGGTAGGGACTCACCGTGATCGCGTCGCTGCTCAAGTCGGTGTCACCGGAGAGGTAGGCGCGAGCATAGGCCGACATGGTTGACCCGATGTCACCCCTCTTCACGTCCAGGATGGACAACGCACCGGCAGCTGCGATGTCAGCCAGCACGCGCGCCAACACCTGCAGCCCGGCCGACCCGAAGCACTCGAAGAACGCCGACTGGGGTTTGAAGACCGCCACCTTGTCGCCCACTGCTGCCACCAGATCGCGGCTGACCGACTCCACCCCGGCGATGTCGTAGTCCTTGCCCCAGGCCCTGACCAGCGATTCGTGCGGGTCGACCCCGACGCACAGGTTGCCTCGCTCGGCAACCAGTCGGGTGAGCCTGGCCCGGTAGTGCAGTTGGATCATCGAACCCTCCGGTCGGGTTGGGTCAAGGTGTTGATGCCGAGCACCAACGCCGGGCCGGCGTAGATGAAGCCGGTGTACACCTGCACGAGCGCGGCCCCGGCATCGAAGAAGGACTGGGCGTCCGCGGGCGTCATGACCCCGCCCGAACCCATGATCGGCAGATCCGTGCGCGCCGCTATCGCCTCGACCATCCGCAGCGACTTGCGGGTCAGCGGGGCCCCCGAGAGCCCGCCGGCCTGGGTCGCCAGGTGCAGTTCGGACGGGTGCAGGAAGTCCCTGGCAGTGGTGGTGTTCGTGGCGATCAGCCCGGAGATGCCGGCGTCCTCGCAGACCTCGATGAGCGCGGCCAGGTCGCCCGACGACAGGTCGGGGGCCACCTTCACGAAGATCGGCATGGGACGCGCCGCGTCCAGCTCCCGGGCGGTGACCACGAGCGTCGTGGCGAGCTCAGCGATGGCATCCCGGTCCTGCAGGCTGCGCAGCCCGGGGGTGTTCGGGCTGGACACGTTGATCGCGACATAGTCGGCGTAGGGCGCAATCGTGCGTAACGAGTACACATAGTCCTGGGTTGCCGACTCCAGTGGCGTCGCCTTGGTCTTGCCGATGGAGACCCCCAGCGGGTAGCCCAGCACGTTCGCTCCGCGCCGCACCCCCCACTGGGCGAGTCGGGCGGCCAGCGCGTCGACGCCGGCATTGTTGAAGCCCATCCGGTTGATGATGGCGTGGCTGTGCGGCAGGCGGAACAGGCGTGGCTGGCGATTTCCAGGTTGGGCGCGCGAGGTGACGGTGCCCAGTTCGGCAAATCCGAAGCCCAGGGCACCCCAGGCGCGCGCCGCCGCCCCGTCCTTGTCGAGGCCGGCAGCCACCCCGACCCGGCCCGGGAACCTGATGCCGGCCACATCCACGGGGTTGCGTCGCTGCCCGATCATCCTCTGGACTCGCTCGAGCACCGTGTCCGGCAGTCCGCCGAGCACCGTGATCATCTGGTGATGGATCACCTCCGGGTCACCACCGCCCGAGCTGAACATGGCCGGCCGGACCAGTCCCCGATAGCCGGTCAGCAGCAGCCGGACGACCAGTTCGTCATTGGTGACCATCGTCACAATCCCTTCCGTGCGCATCCGCCGGGGCGCGCTGCCCGACCGCTCCTCATTCTGCCGTGTCACACGACAGCATCAGGCCAACCGGGACGCGCGCGCGGCGAGAATCTTTGCGGCCCACTCCTGCAGGGAGCGAACCTCGATCTGCCCTTGCTGGACGGCCTCGATGCCCTGCACCGCAGCCTCCAGGCCCTGCACCGTGGTGATCAAGGGCACCTGGTGCAGGACTGCTGCGGTACGGATCTCATAACCATCTGCTCGTGGCGAGCCCCCGGCCGTCTCTCCGCTCGGGGTGTTGAAGATCAGGTCCACCGCCCCGGAGTTGATCAGCTCGACGATGGTGGGCTCACCGTTGGGCCCACGCCCCTGGGAGTGCTTGCGTACCGTCCGGGCGTCCACCCCATGCAGTCCCAGCATGTCGGCGGTGCCCTCGGTGGCCAGGACGGTGAACCCGAGGTCGGCCAGTCGCTTGATCGGGAAGATGACGTTGCGCTTGTCACGGTTGGCGACCGAGACGAACACCGTGCCGCGGGTGGGCAGGTGGCCGGTGGCCGCAATCTGGGCCTTGGCGAAGGACATCCCGAAGCTGCCCGACAGTCCCATCACCTCTCCGGTCGAACGCATCTCTGGCCCCAGCAAGGAGTCGATCGAGGCGCCCTCCTGAGTGTGGAACCTGTTGAACGGCATCACCGCCTCCTTGATGGCGATCGGCATGCCGGGCCAGGTGTCGGCCCCGTCGCCAACCGACCGCAGCACTCCGCTGGCCCGCAGGCCGGCGATCGTGCCACCCATCATGAGCAGGGTGGCAGCCTTGGCCAACTGGGTGTCGGTGGCCTTGCTGACGAACGGGACGGTGCGCGATGCCCGCGGGTTCGCCTCCAGCACGTAGAGGGTGTCGCCCGCCAGCGCGAACTGGATGTTGATCAGGCCCTGCACTCCGACGCCTCGGGCGATCGCCTCGGTGGAGGTGCGGATCTGGTCTATGACGGCACCACCGAGGGTGGCCGGCGGCAGGGAACAGGCCGAATCGCCAGAGTGGACGCCGGCCTCCTCGATGTGTTCCATCACCCCGCCCAGGTACAACTCGTGTCCGTCGTACAGGGCGTCCACGTCGATCTCGATGGCGTCGTCGAGGAACCGGTCGACAAGAACCGGCATGTCGGGGCTGATCAGCGCGGAATTGTCGATGTAGGTGCGCAGGGCGTCGTCGTTGTAGACGATCTCCATCCCGCGTCCACCCAGGACGTAGCTCGGTCGCACGAGCACCGGGTAGCCGATGTCCGCGGCGATCTGGCGGGCCTGTTCATAGCTCTCCGCCATGCCGTGTTTCGGAGACCGCAGCCCCGCCCGGGCCAGGACGCGTCCGAACGCTCCCCGCTCCTCCGCCAGGTCGATCGCGGCCGGACTGGTACCCACGATCCGCACCCCGGCTGCCTCCAGTTGGCGGGCCAGTTTCAAGGGCGTCTGGCCGCCGAGTTGGACGATGACGCCGGCCACCGGGCCGAGTTGCAGCTCGGCATGGTAGATCTCCAGCACGTCCTCGAGCGTGAGGGGCTCGAAGTAGAGCCGGTCGGAGGTGTCGTAGTCGGTGGATACCGTCTCGGGATTGCAGTTGACCATGACGGAGTCGTAGCCGTTCGCCGACAGCACCATGGCCGCGTGGACGCACGAGTAGTCGAACTCGATGCCCTGGCCGATGCGATTGGGTCCGCTGCCCAGGATGAGGACGGCCGGACGGGTGCGGGGCTCGAGTTCGGTCTCCTCGTCATAGCTGGAGTAGTGGTAGGGGGTCAGGGCCGCGAACTCGGCCGCGCAGGTGTCAACGGTCTTGTAGACGGGACGCACACCCAGACTCCAACGCAGCTGGCGGATCAGCTCGGCGCTGGTGTTGCGCACCGCGGCGATCTGTTCGTCCGACAGGCCGTGCCGTTTGGACAGCCGGAGCAGTTCGGTTGTGATGCCGGGTGCCGCCTTGAGTTCGTCGGCGATCTGCTTGACCATCATCAACTGGTCGACGAACCAGGGGTCGACGCCGGTGGCAGCGCTCAACTGCTCCACGCTGGCACCTGCCCGCAGGGCCTGCATCATCAGCTGGATGCGACCGTCGTGGGGGTGACGCACCCGGCCGAGCAGGGCCTCCAGTGGCTCCGGTTCGCCAGTGAAGTCGAACGGTGCCTGGGGGTCCTCCAGAGAGCGCAGGGCCTTACCCAGCGCCTCGGTGAAGCAGCGTCCCATGGACATGGCCTCACCGACCGACTTCATGTGGGTGGTCAGGGTGGCGTCCGCGTGCGGGAACTTCTCGAAGGCGAACCTGGGCACCTTGACCACGACGTAGTCGAGGGTGGGTTCGAAGGACGCCGGGGTCTGCTCGGTGATGTCGTTGGGGATCTCGTCCAGGGTGTAACCCACGGCCACCTTGGCGGCGATCTTGGCGATCGGGAATCCGGTCGCCTTGGACGCCAGCGCCGAAGAACGCGACACCCGCGGGTTCATCTCGATGACGATCATGCGACCGGTGTCGGGGTGGATGGCGAACTGGATGTTGCATCCCCCGGTGTCGACCCCAACGGCCCGGATGATTGCGATGCCCACGTCACGCATGTGCTGGTACTCGCGGTCGGTCAACGTCATGGCCGGCGCCACGGTGATGGAGTCCCCGGTGTGCACGCCCATCGGGTCGAAGTTTTCGATCGAGCACACCACCACGACATTGTCGGCGCGGTCGCGCATCACCTCGAGTTCGAACTCTTTCCACCCCAGGATGGACTCCTCGATCAACACCTCGCTGACGGGGCTCGCCTCCAGGCCGATGCGGCCCAGCCGCTCCAGTTCTGCGGTGTCGTGGGCGAAACCCGACCCGACTCCCCCCATCGTGTAACTGGGCCTCAGCACCACCGGCCAGCCGAGTTCGGCCGCCGCGGCATGGATCTCGTCCATCGTGTGGCAGATGTGGCTGCGGGCGGACTCAGCCCGGCCCCCCGGGAAGTCGGGCAGTGACTCCACGACCTGCTTGAACTCCTGGCGGTTCTCACCGCGTTTGATGGCCGCGACCGAGGCACCGATCAGTTCGACCCCGTAACGCTCCAGGACCCCTGCCTCGTGCAGGGCAACCGCCGCATTCAGGGCGGTCTGACCGCCCAGCGTGGCCAGCAACGCATCAGGACGCTCGTGAGCGATGATGCGCTCGACGTACTCGGGGGTGATCGGCTCCAGGTAGGTCGCATCGGCGAACTCCGGGTCGGTCATGATCGTCGCCGGGTTGGAGTTGACCAGGATGACCCGGTAGCCCTCCTCGCGCAGGACGCGGCAGGCCTGGGTTCCCGAGTAGTCGAACTCGGCTGCCTGGCCGATGACGATGGGCCCCGAGCCGATCACCAGGATCGAGGAGATGTCGGTGCGCCGTGGCATCAGAGGGTCCCCTCGCGGTTGGCTGCCAGCAGGTCGATGAAGCGGTCGAAGAGGTACTCGGCGTCATGTGGGCCGGCGGCCGCCTCGGGATGGTACTGCACGGTGAACCCCCGCAGCCCGTCCTCCCCGGTCAGTTCCAGGCCCTCGACCACGTCGTCGTTGAGGCAGACGTGGCTGACATGCACCGTGCCGAATCGTGTCGCCACCCGCTCGTTGAGCGGCACGTCGACGGCGAAGCCGTGGTTGTGCGAGGTGATGTCGATGCGGTTGGACGCGCGTTCGAGCACCGGCTGGTTGATGCCGCGGTGTCCGTACTTCAACTTGTAGGTCTCGAATCCGAGGGCTCGGCCGATCACCTGGTGGCCGAAGCAGATCCCGAAGACAGGCAGTCTCGCTGCCAGCACCTGGCGGGCCAGGTCGACGGCATGGTCGGCGGTGGCCGGATCACCGGGGCCGTTGCTGAAGAAGACCCCGTCCGGGCGCACCGATATCAGCTCGTCGTAGCTGCTGGAGGCCGGCAGGACGTGCACCTCGACACCGCGTTCAGACAGCTCCCGGGGAGTGTTGGCCTTGATGCCCAGGTCCAGCGCGGCAACGGTGAAGCGCCGGATGCCCTGGGCGGCCACCACGTAGGGCTCGCGGCAGGTGACCTGCTCGACCAGGTTCGCGCCCACCATCACTGGTTGCGCCAATACCCGGGCCAGGAGCGCGTCCGGGTCCTGTTCAACAGAACTGATGCCCACCCGCATGGCACCGCGATCTCGGATGTGGCGGGTCAGCGCGCGGGTGTCCACTCCCTGGACGCCGACGATGCCCTGGGCGACGAGTTCGTCGTCCAGTCCGCGGGTGGACCGCCAGTTGCTGGGCCGCCGCGCCGGATCGCGGACCACGTAACCCGCAACCCAGATGCGAGCAGACTCGTCGTCCTCGTCGTTCCAGCCGGTGTTGCCGATGTGCGGCGCGGTGGCGACGACGACCTGTCCGTAGTAGCTCGGATCGGTGAGGGTCTCCTGATAACCGGACATCCCGGTGGAGAAGACCACTTCACCGAAGCTCTCGCCGATCGCTCCGTAGGCCTGGCCACGGAACACCCGGCCGTCCTCAAGAACCAGAATGGCCGGGTGAGAGCTGGTCATGCGTGTTCCTCTCCGGAGCGGGTCTGTGCGGCCCTCCCCAGCAAGCCGTTCAGGAAGGCCACCGACTCGTCGGTGGACAACTCATCGGCCAGCTCCAGCGCCTCGCTGATCGCTGCCCGAGTGTCGATCGAGGTGTGGTCGAGTTCGTAGACCGCTATCCGGGCCAGGTTGCGGTCGACGCGCGGCATCCGCTCGATTGGCCATTGGCTGGCGGTGGCCTCACTGATGCGCCGGTCGATCTGGGCGGCGTTGTCACGCACCCCCAGCACGAGTTCGCGGGTGAACTCCCGGATGACCACTTCCGGGTCATCAAGGCGAGCAGCCAGGCAGGTGAACGGGTCTGTCCCGAGCAGATCGGCCTCATAGAGCACGTCCAGCGCGGCCTTGCGAGCCTTCGTCCGGGCGGAATGGTGACGACCCGCCATGTCCAGGGAGGAGACCTTGAAGGCACCGGGCACCGGGGGGTGTTCCCCGGCCGCCAGCGGGATGGACCGCGGTTCGCCGGCCTGGGTCATCAGTTGTTGACGCGGCCGAGGTACTCGCCCGTGTCGGTGGAGACCTTGACCTTCTCACCGTTCGTGATGAACAGTGGAACCTGGATCTGCTTGCCGGTCTCAAGAGTTGCCGGCTTGGTGCCACCCGTGGACCGGTCGCCCTGCAGGCCCGGCTCGGTGTAGGTGATCTCAAGCTCGACGCTGGCCGGCAGGTCGATGTAGAGCGGAACGCCGTTGTGGGTGGCGACGGTGATGGTCATCCCCTCGAGCAGGTAATCCTTGGCGTCCCCGAAGGTCTCGGCCGGGATCGTCAGCTGATCGTAGGTGGTGGTGTCCATGACCACGAAGCCGGTGGCGTCCTCGTAAAGGTACTGCATGTCGGAACGGTCAACCTGCGCCATGTCGATCTTGGTGTCAGCCGAGAAGGTGCGGTCAACGGTCTTCCCGTTGAGGATGTTCTTGATCTTGGTGCGGACGACCGTGTTGCCCTTGCCTGGCTTGTGGTGCTGGAACCACAGCACCTGCCACAACTGGCCGTCGAGGTCGAGCACAGTGCCGTTCTTGATGTCGTTGGTGGTAGCCACGCTTTGCCTTTCGCTTCGGGGCAGACATGGACGACCGACGTGAGCCAGTCGGAGTCAGGAGACGGTCAACCCGCGATCGTCCATCTTAGCCGGACGCACCACCGGTGGCCGAATCAGCCTGACGCCCCGGTTGGCTGCGACGAATCTTGAGTTCCCTGGCCTCGCGAACCCGCTGCTCCCTGGCCTCGATGTACGGCAACGCCAGTCGACGCATGAGCTCCGCGGTCTGGGGGCTGTGGCCATCGTCGGCCAGCCGGGCAGCCATGCTCTGCAGATCGTCGGACGAGCGGTTCTGGCTCATCTTGGCCTTGCCAATCACCTCGTCGATGACGAACTCGATGCCCACAATCGCCGGGAGCATCACCTCGATCGCGGACTCCGGCCCGTCGGAGAGCCGCCAACGCGGCTCGTGTTGGGCGGTCAGGTCGCGCAGGGACTGCATCTTCCACGCCGGGTCGTGGTGAGCCACCAACCGACCCCTCAGGTGGACCACCAGATAGTTCCAGGTCGGGACCGTTGGCAACCGCGGGGGTTGGGCAGCAGTGGGCACGATGCCGGGGCTGATGTAGGCGTCCGGACCGTGCACGACCATCACCGCCGGACCCTCGTCCTGCCACTGCAGATTGGAGCGGGCCATGTGGGTCGTCAGGCGGCGGGGGCCGCCATCATCGGGTGCCAGGGCGAACGGCAGATAGGTGACGTCGATGCCACGCTCGCCAACCGTGACAAGGTCACCGACTCCCCGCTCCGCGACGGCTCGGAGGGCCTCGGTGGGATCCATCGCAAACTGTTCGGCCACGTACATGTCAGCCCTCCCTACCCAGTTCGGCGTAACACTGCGCCAGCACCTGCTCGCTGGGCGCGACGATCATCTCAGGAGTGGCAAGAGCACGCAGCCCGACGAAGCGCAGCTGCTCTCCGCGGGTCTTCTTGTCCCTGGCCATCAGTGCCCGCAGTTCCTCCCACGGGGCACGCTGGTAGTTGGTCGGCAGTCCGAGCTGGGTGAGTAGGACGCGGTGGGTCGCGACAGCCTCGCCGCCGAGTCCCAGGAGCCGACGTGACAGGTGGGCTGCGAACATCATTCCCAAGGCCACCGCCTCGCCGTGCCGGAGCTCGAAGTGTTCCCAGGCCTCGATGGCGTGGCCAAGCGTGTGTCCGTAGTTGAGCAGTTCGCGTCCGATCCGCTCGCCCACCGAGGTCGCCTCACGCAGGTCGGCAGCCACGACGTCCGCCTTGAACTGCACCCCTGCGCGAATGAGTTCGGCCAGTCGGGCCGTGCCCACGTCCCGGGCGCCGGCGGGATCGTCGGAGATGAGCTGGAGGATTCGCCCGTCATGTACGAAGCCGGCCTTGACCACCTCGGCCAAACCCGAGCTGACCTCACGGGCCGGCAGGGTGGCCAGCAGGTCGAGGTCTGCGACCACACCGAGGGGTTCGTGGAAGGCACCGACGAGGTTCTTGCCCTCCGGCAGGTCGATGCCCGTCTTGCCGCCCACCGAGGCGTCAACCATCGCCAGAACCGTGGTGGGCACGCTGATGTGGCCGACGCCCCTCAGCCAACTGGCTGCGACGAAGCCAGCCAGGTCGGTGGTGGCTCCCCCGCCCACGCCGATGATCAGGTCGGAGCGGGTGAAACCGGCCCGGGCAAGGACGCGCCAGCAATCGACGAGAATGTCGGGGGTCTTGGCGGACTCACCGTCGGGGACGCCGATGGACAACACCGACGACCGGGATGACCCGACCAGCTGAGAAACCGCAAGGGCGACCTCGGCGACCGGTTCGGAGTAGATGACCGCCACCCGCCGAGCACCATCGACCAGGGCCGGGAGCTTCTGCAAGGCGCCATGGTCGATCTCCACGTCGTAGGCCCGCTCGGTCCTGACCCGCACCGTACTCACGGGTTCGGCTCACGCATGAATCGACAGGCCCCGCTCGGCAACCTGGCGCAGGTACCCACGGTGGTTTCGGCGGGTCTCGGCGAGCGAGTCACCTCCGAACTTCTCCAGACAGGCCTCGGCCAGGACCAGGGCAACCATGGCCTCAGCCACCACCCCGGCGGCAGGCACGGCGCAGACATCGGAACGCTGGTGGTGGGCCTGTGCGGGCTGCCCGGTGGCGGTGTCAATGGTGCGCAACGCGCGGGGCACCGTGGCGATGGGCTTCATGGCCGCGCGCACGCGCAGCACCTCACCGGTCGACATGCCACCCTCGGTGCCGCCCGAGTGATGGGTGAGCCGTTCGATGCCGCTGGCGCCCAGCACGATCTCGTCGTGGGCCTTGCTGCCTCGCACCCGGGCCAGATCAAAGCCGTCACCCAGTTCGACGCCCTTGATGGCCTGGATGCCCATCAGTGCGGACGCCAGTTGGGCATCCAGTCGACGATCTGCCTGGCTGTAGCTGCCCAGTCCGGGCGGGCACCCCCAGGCAACCACCTCGACAACCCCACCCAAGGTGTCCCCGTCCCGATGGCACTCCTCGATCTCGGCCTGCATGGCCTGACTGGCCGCCGGGTCGGTGCAACGGACCGGGTCGGCGTCGATCGTCGCGAGGTCGGCCATCGACGGGAGGCGTTCGGGATGCGCCACGATCCCACCGATCTCGACCACGTGGCTGAGCACCGTGATGCCGTATGCCTGGGCGAGGAAGTTCTGAGCGACGCGTCCGATGGCCACCCGAGCGGCGGTCTCTCGCGCGCTGGCCCGTTCAAGCACCGGGCGTGACTCGGCGAAGTCGTACTTCTGCATGCCGGCGAGGTCAGCGTGGCCGGGACGGGGTCGCGTCAGCGGCTCGTTGCGGGCCAGTCCGGCCAGTACGTCGTGGTCCACGGGGTCGGCCGCCATCACCTGCTGCCACTTGGGCCACTCGGTGTTGCCGATCATGATCGAGATCGGGGAACCCATCGTCATTCCGTGCCGCACCCCCGCGAGCAGGGTAACCTCATCGGCCTCGAACTTCATGCGGGCGCCTCGTCCGGCCCCCAGTCTGCGACGAGCGAGTGCCCCGGCGACGTCGTCGGTGGTCAACGACACATGGGCCGGAATCCCCTCGATCACCGCGACGAGGGCTTGTCCGTGGGATTCGCCGGCGGTCAGGTAGCGGAGCATGGGCCCCAGTATCCCAGATCAGCCACAACGATCCGAGTTTGCCCGGCACCACGCCTGAAACTCCTCGACGTTGGCCTGGTGGCCCGCCGCATCCGAGGCGAACTTGGTTTCACCGGTGTCGGGGTTGACGGCGACGAAGTAGATGTACGTGCCGCTGGAGGGGTTGACCGCGGAGGTGAGCGAGTTCAGCCCCGGGTTCGAGATGGCCCCGGGCGGCAGCCCCTTGTGGACGTAGGTGTTGTACGGCGACTCGTTGGCCCGTTCCTCATCGGTGGTGGTGATGGTGCCGGGCGAGTTGACCGCGTAGATGACCGTCGAGTCGAGCTGGAGCGGCATGTCCATCCGCAGCCGGTTGTAGAGCACCTGGGCGATGTCTGGCCCGTACGTGGGGTCGCGGGTCTCCTTCTCGATGATGGACGCGACGGTCACCGCCTCGTAGGGCGAGTAGCCAAGTGCCTGCGCCTTGGCCACGAAATCGATGCCCGCGGTGACCTGGGTGAACTGAATGGGCATCTGGGAGAGAATCTCCACAGCTGTTGGAGTCGCGTCGTACGCGTAGGTCTCGGGGAACAGGAAACCCTCGACCTGACCGTTGGCCCATTCGGGCAGATTGAGCGCAGCAGGGTCCGCCAGGGCGGCCTCGAAGTCGGCCACCGGGATGCCGGTGCCCTCGCTGAGCCGCTGGAGGACGAGCGTGGTGCGCAGCCCCTCGGGAATAGTCACCTGGTTGCGCACCATGGCGTCCCGGTTGACCAGTGCGGTCACCGCGTCGGACGCCTTCATCCTGGTCATCAGTTGGTAGCTGCCGGGCTGGATTCCGGAGGCGCCGGAATTGTCCTGTGCCGCGCTCAGGAAAGCCTTGGTGGACGCCACCACGTCGGCCTCAACGAGCAGGTCGGCGATGTCCGTGAGGGTCGCCCCGGACGGGATCTCGACCATCACCTCCTGCTCACCTGGCCCCGGGTAGTCGGGCACCGACATGAAACTCAGGTACCCGTCCATCACCTTGGTGACCACGAAGTAGCCGCCACCGAGCAGCACTCCCAACGACAGACCGATGGCCAACAGGTTCTTCAGCCACGACCCGGGTCGTCTGACGGGCGGCGGCATGGGCTCGTCCGCATAGTCGTCGTGGTCAACCGATCCGTCGTCCATGAAGAAATCGGTGGCCAGACCCTCATGGTCGGCGTCGTCCTCACCCAAACGGTTCATCGTCGGCTCACCTTCCTGATTCCCACGCAGCACCGGCCGGTTCACCGGTCCGACGCTCGTGATCGAGCGCTTGCTCCAAAATGTCGACCGCGGCAGCCTGGTCGATGACGCCACGCCGTTGGCGCGACGACAGGCCACTGGCGGCCAGTTTACGGGCCGCACTGACCGTACTCATCCGCTCGTCGACAACTCTGAGGGGCACGTCCAGACTGGCGGCCAGCTGGTCGGCCACCTCGTGCATGGCCTGGGCCGCCGGCCCGTGACGTCCTGCCAGGTTGACGGGCATTCCGAGCAGCACCTCGATGGGCTCGTAGAGCGCCACCAGCTCGGTGAGCCGCACCAGCGCTCCAGCCCCGGCGGGCACCGTCTCGACGGGATGAGCGAGCAGCCCGTCCGGGTCGCACGCAGCCACCCCGATGCGGGCCTTGCCCCAGTCGATGGCCAGCCGCGCGCCCCGACGCCACTCAGCCGGCAAGTGTCTGACCCATGCTCCGCAGCCCCGCGTCGACGGCCCGCTGGGCGGCCGTCCCATCGGTGCCGCCACCCTGGGCAAGGTCGTCCTTGCCGCCACCCTTGCCACCCAACTCCGCCGCCACCACCCGGACGAGGTCACCGGCGCGCACCCCCCGATTCCTGGCCCCCTGCGTGGTGGCAACCACCACGCTGGGCTTGGGACCGTCGCTGACCAGCAGCACTGCGGCCGGTTGAGTTCCGAAGCGGTCCCTGGTCGCAATGGCCAGCGTCCGCAGGTCGGAGCCGTCTGCACCCGGCACGACCTTGGCGGCCACCTTGACGCCGCCGATGTCGCGGGACTGCTCGACGATGCCGGCCAGTGATGCGGTCAACTGGACCATCCGCAGTTCGGCGATGGTCTTCTGGGCGCTCTTCAACTCCGCGATCATCGACTCGACTCGATCACCGAGTTGGTCGGGCTGCACCTTCAGCAGGTCGGTGAGTTGGCTGACCAGGGCGCGTTCCGCGGCCATGTGGGCGAAGGCGTCGGTGCTGACCAGGGCCTCCACCCGACGAGCCCCCGAGCCGATGGATTGCTCGCCCAATAGAGTGAGCATGCCGATCTGACTGGAGTGCTCGACGTGGGTGCCGCCGCACAACTCCCGACTCCACGCGCCACCCATCTCGACCACCCGCACGACGGGCGGGTACTTCTCGCCGAACATGGCCATGGCACCGAGGGCCTTGGCCTCCTCGAGGCGCATCTGGTTGGCGCTGACGGCCAGGTCGTCGCGGATCGCGATGTTGCAGCGCTCCTCGATCTCGGCACGCAGCTGGGGGCTGAGTCCCTTGGTGGCGGAGAAGTCGAAGCGCAGGTAGCCGGGCTTGTTGTACGAGCCG
Source organism: uncultured Actinomycetota bacterium (assembly GCA_963780175.1). GTDB lineage: Bacteria > Actinomycetota > Actinomycetes > Propionibacteriales > Propionibacteriaceae > Brooklawnia. The sequence goes on from CAWAAT010000001.1 coordinate 385,175, forward strand.
GCCTGGGTGGCACTTGACCCGACCAACTCCCGCAGCGCAGCGTGGATGACGTGGGTGGCCGAGTGCGCCTGGCATGCGCCACGACGGTTGAACCCGTCCACCACCGCGGTGACGGCGTCACCCACCGCCAGTTCCGTGCTCACCTCGACCTTGTGGACGATCAGCCCCGGCACCGGACGCTGCACGTCCAGCACCCGCACCTCGCCAGCCGGGGTGAGCAGCACGCCGGCGTCCGAGTCCTGACCGCCGGCCTCGGCATAGAACGGGGTCTCGGCCAGAACGACTTCGACGACGCTTCCGGCAGTGGCTGAGGTGACCGACTGACCGTCGACCACCAGACCGCGCACCCGGGTCTCAGCCCTCAGTTCGGTGTAGCCCAGGAAGGCAGTCTCACCGGCAGCGCGCAGCACCTGGTAGGCCTCTGTGTTGACGACGCCACCCTTCTTGGCGCGGGCGTCCGCCTTGGCGCGCTGACGCTGCTCGGCCATCAAGGCGCGGAAGCGCTCCTGGTCGACGGCCAAGCCTTGTTCCGCGGCCATCTCCAGGGTCAGGTCGATGGGGAAGCCGAAGGTATCGTGCAGCTGGAATGCCTTGTCACCGGGCAGCACGCCGGAGTCCGCGGCCCGCGTCTCGCCCGCGGCGAGGTCGAACAGGGCTGTGCCCGCGTGCAGCGTCCGGGTGAAGCTCTGCTCCTCGGCCGCGGCGATGTCCACGATCCGGGCCCACTGGTCGTCGATGTCGGGGTACGAGGTGTGCATCACCTGACGGCTGACCTCCAGCAGGTCGGTCAGGCTCTCGCCCTGGTGCCCGAGCAGGCGCATCGAGCGAATCGATCTGCGCAGCAGGCGCCTCAAGACGTATCCGCGGGCCTCATTGCCGGGTGCGACCCCGTCGGTCATCAGCATCAACGAGCTACGGACGTGATCGCCGATCACCCGAAGCCGGACGTCGTCCTCGCCGGATGCCCCGTAGCGGCGGCCGGTCAGCTCGGAAGCCCGGGCGATCACGGGGAACACCTCGTCGGTCTCGTACATGTTGTCGACGCCCTGGAGCAGGAAGGCGATCCTCTCAAGTCCTGCGCCGGTGTCGATGTTCTGGCTGGGCAGTTGGCGAGCGACATCGAAGTCGTCCTTGGCCCGCACCGCAGACAGGTCCTCGGTCTGGAATACCAGGTTCCAGATCTCGAGGAAGCGATCCTCGTCCGCGTCGGGGCCGCCGTCGGGCCCGTAGGCAGGACCGCGGTCGACGTAGATCTCCGAGCAGGGGCCGCCCGGCCCCGGCACGCCCATGTGCCAGTAGTTGTCCTTCAGGCCACGAGCCTGGATGCGCTCGGCGGGCACGCCGACCGAACGCCACCGCGCCACGGCCTCCTCGTCACCGTTGGGGTACTGCGGGTGCAGTCCTGGGCCCAGGACGGTGACCCATATCGTGTCCGGATCGAAACCGAAGCCTCCCTCGGCCTGGCTGGAGGTCACCAACTGCCAGGCCCACTCGATGGCCTCTGCCTTGAAGTAGTCGCCGAAGCTGAAGTTGCCGAGCATCTGGAAGAACGTGCCGTGCCGGGTGGTCCTGCCCACGTCCTCGATGTCGAGGGTTCGGACGCACTTCTGCATGCTGACCGCCCGCCGGAAGGGGGCCGGCTCGGCACCCGTGAAGTACGGCTTGAAGGGCACCATGCCCGCGTTGACGAACAGCAGGGTGGGGTCGTTGTACAGCAGCGACGCGCTGGGCACGACGGTATGCTCGCGGGCGGCGAAGAAGTCCACGAACCTACGTCCGATCTCGGCTGCCTTCATCAATCCATCCTCACCTTCGCGCTCGGGCCAGTTCGCCCAAGCCAACGCCCAACACTAGCGCGACGACTAGATTCCAACCATGGATGCCCACTCGTCGACCCCGAGAACGGTGCAACTGCCCCGCCGCTCGTGGCAGTACATCCTCACCTCGACGTTCCAGCGCTTCAGCAGCAACCAGGCCACCGATCTTGCTGCGACCTTGACCTACTACACGGTCCTGGCACTGTTCCCGGGCCTTCTGGCCGTAGTTTCACTGATGAAACTGAGTGGAATCGGGCAGAGGCTGGTGCCGGAACTGACCCGTCTGATCGAGCAAGCAGTCCCGGACGAGGGCACCGTGACAACGCTGGTGGACATCATCGAGGGCTTCTTCGCCTCGACCGGGGCGGGCATCGCGCTGGTCATCGGCGTCGCGACGGCCACCTGGGCCGCGAGTGGCTACGTCGCCGCATTCAGTCGCGCGCTCAACAGGGTGCACGACGTGGCCGAGGGCCGCAACCCGGTCAAACTCAAGTTGCAGCAGTTGGCCCTGACCGCGGTCCTGCTGGTGGGTGTCGTGCTCCTGCTGACCGCCGTGGTGGTCAGCGGCGGGCTGGCTCGGTGGCTGGGGGACCTGATCGGGTTGGGTGGGCTGGCTGTCACCGTGTGGGACGTCGCCAGGTGGCCGGTGATACTGATCGTCGTCGTGCTGCAGGTGGCCATGCTGTACCACTGGACACCCAACGTGCAGCTGCCGAGGTTCCAGCCGGTCAGCCCCGGCTCGGTGGTAGCTGTGCTCGTGGCCATCCTGTCCATGGCCGCCTTCAGCGCCTACGCGGCCAACTTCGGCAGCTACGACAAGACCTACGGGACCCTGGCCGGCGTCATCATCGCCCTGTGGTTGCTGTGGCTGGTCAACGTGGCCCTGTTGCTCGGTGCGCACCTGGATGAGGAGGTCATCCGGGTGAAGCAGTTGCACAAGGGCCTACCGGCCGAACGCGATCCCATCCTTGAGCTCCGCGATTCCGCCGGCATCGTCAAGAAGCAGCGCAAGGCGAACAAACTGGCCGCCCGCGGTCACGAGATCCGCGAGGAATCCTCGGAGTCTTGAGCGTCAGGCGTTCCCATCCGGGTTACGGCCGAGCAGGCGCCGGATCAACTCCAGCCGTTCGCCGATCTGTGCCTCGTGTCCGTGCGGGGTCGGTTGGTAGTACGTCCGGCCCACCAGCTCGTCCGGCAGGTACTGCTGGGTCACCACCCCGTGCGGGTGGTCGTGGGCGTACTGATAGCCCACCCCGTGGCCGAGGCTGCCGGCCGAGGAGTAATGCGCGTCGCGCAGGTGGGCAGGCACGGTGCCGATGTGCCCCTGGCGGACGTCGGCGATGGCCGCATCGATGGCGGTGTACACCGCGTTCGACTTCGGGGCGGTGGCCGCGGCGATGGTGGCCTGTGCCAGCGCCAGCCTGCCCTCCGGCATACCGATCAGCTGAACGGCCTGGGCTGCGGCGATGCAGGTCGTCAGGACGGCCGGGGCGGCCATCCCGATGTCCTCGCTGGCCGAGATGATCAGTCGTCGGGCGATGAAGCGGGGGTCCTCCCCCGCCTCGATCATCCTGGCCAACCAGTGCAGGGCGGCGTCCACGTCCGAGCCCCGCACGGACTTGATGAAGGCACTGATCACGTCGTAGTGCTGGTCGCCGTCCGAGTCGTAGCGCACCGCGGCCCGATCCACCGAGGTCTCCAGGGTCGTGAGCTCGATCACCGCCGACCCGATCGCGTCGGCGCTGCGGGCAGCCTCCTCGAGGTAGGTCAGGACGCGGCGGGCGTCGCCGCCGGCCATGGCCAACATCGCCGCCCTGGCCTCGGCCGCCAGCTGGTAATGGCCTGCCAGGCCCCGCTCGCTGGTCAGTGCCCGGTCAACAAGAACGGTGAGGTCGTCTGCAGTGAGCGGCTTGAGCGTCAGGATCAGCGACCGGGACAGCAGGGGTGAGATGACGCTGAAGCTGGGATTCTCGGTGGTCGCGGCGATCAGGGTTACCAGCCGGTTCTCCACCGCGGGCAGCAGAACGTCCTGCTGTGCCTTGTTGAACCGGTGGACCTCGTCGACGAAGAGGACGGTGGAGGTGCCACGCGCCAGCTCGCGCCGGGCCGCCTCAAGCTGGGCGCGGACCTCCCTGACCCCGGAGGTGACCGCCGAGATCTCGACGAACCGGCGGTTGGTCTGTGCCGACACCACGGCCGCGATGGTTGTCTTGCCCACCCCAGGTGGCCCCCACAGGAAGACCGACATCGCACCGGTGCCCTGAGCCAATCTGCGCAACGGCGAGCCCGGAGCCAGCAGGTGCTGTTGTCCGACGATCTCGTCGATGGTGCGCGGACGCATCCGGACCGCCAGCGGCAGATCATCATGATCGGCGGCGGCGTGCGAGCAGGCCGCAGCGAGCGAGCCGGCCGGCAACCGGCTCGCTGGAGGCAACGTTGCCGAAGAGGTCCTCGCTCACCTGCCCGAGGCTACCTCGTCAGGAGAGCAGACGAGACTCCAGCCCGGCCTGGTCATCCCCGGTCCATCCGTTGCGGTCGAGCCAGTTGCCCAGCCCACCCAACTCGTCTTGGACGAGTTCCAGCAGCACCTCCATCACCCGGGGAGGCGTGGACTGCGACGCGACCTGCGCGTCGTGTTCGGGAGACCCTGCGGTTGCCGCCAGCCCAAGCCGATCGAGGATCGCGGGCAGCCGCTCATTGCTGGCCGCATAGTCGGCGATGACCTGATCCTGCGGGACGCCCACCGCTGTCAGCAGGACAGCACACGTGGTGCCCGTGCGGTCCTTGCCCGCCGCGCAGTTGATGATGGTGGCCCCCTGCGAACGGGCAACGGTGCGCAGCGCTCCAACCAGGGAGTCGGGCCTGGTCCGGAAGTAGCCCAGGTAGTGCCTGGCGGTGACCTGTGTCCGGTCGCCTCCGGAATCGGGGCCGGCCACGGCCAGTTCGCCGTGCCACGGTGGCAGGGGCCGCGTCCGGGTCGTCGTCGAGGTACAGACTCATGCGGTGCACCCGGACCTCACCGTTGAAGGGCCAGTGTCTCGACCTCGCGTGTTCACGGTTGGTCCGCAGGTCGACCACGTCGCGCAGTTGGTAGTCCACCAGCAGCGTCGACACTGATGCAGCACTCAGGTCGTGCAGGTTGTCCGAGCGCAGCACGACCCCGGTGCGAACCTTGCGTCCCAGGGTCGTGGAACGACCGCCGAGATCGCGCATGTTCACGACGCCGTCCAACTCCACCCAGTTGGGTTCGATGGTCATGCCCTTGAGCGTACCCAGCAACGACGACGAGTCCGTGAACGAGAGGTTGCGCTGTGGAGGACTCAGCTGCCAGCTGTGACGGGCTGGGCGACCTCGGCCTTCGGCGGCTTGGGCTTGAAGTCGACCCCGGCCTCCTTGCGCTGCTGGGCGGTGATCGGCGCAGGGGCGCCGGTCAGCGGGTCGAAGCCATTACCCGTCTTCGGGAACGCGATCACCTCCCGGATCGACTCGGCCCCGCCGAGCAGGGCAACGATGCGATCCCAGCCGAAGGCGATGCCACCGTGCGGCGGCGCGCCGAACTGGAAAGCCTCTAGCAGCCAGCCGAACTTCGACTGGGCCTCGTCCGCTGCGATGCCCATCACCGTGAACACGCGCTCCTGCACGTCCCTGCGATGGATACGGATCGAACCGCCACCGATCTCGTTACCGTTGCAGACGATGTCGTAGGCGTACGCCAGCGCCGAAGCGGGGTCGGTGTCGAAGCTGTCCATGCATTCGGGCTTGGGCGAGGTGAAGGCGTGGTGCACGGCAGTCCAGGACCCGCCGCCGACGGCCACGTCCCCCTCGGCCACCGCCTCGGACACCGGCTTGAACAGTGGCGCGTCCACGACCCACAGGAAGCTCCAGGCTGTCTCGTCGATCAATCCGCAGCGATGGGCGATCTCGTTGCGGGCGGCACCGAGCAGGTTCTGGGAGGCGGTACGCGCACCGGCCGCGAAGAAGATGCAGTCCCCGGGCTTCGCGCCGGTCGCCTCGGCGAGTCCAGCACGCTCGTCCTCGGAGATGTTCTTGCTGACCGGCCCGCCCATGGTGCCGTCCTCGGCGATGGTCACGTAGGCCAGCCCTTTGGCGCCGCGTTGCTTGGCCCACTCCTGCCAGGCGTCGAAGGTCCGACGGGGCTGGGAGCCTCCCCCGGGCATCACGACCGCACCCACGTAGGGGGCCTGGAAGACGCGGAACGGGGTGTCCGCGAAGAAGTCCGTGAGCTCGGTGAGCTCGAGGTCGAAGCGCAGGTCCGGCTTGTCGGAGCCATAGCGGCTCATCGCCTCTGCGAAGGTCAACCGGGGCAGCGGGCTGGGCAGCTGATAGCCGATCAACGCCCAGACCTCGGCGATGACCTGCTCGGCCAGCGCCATCACGTCGTCCTGGTCGACGAAGCTCATCTCGACGTCGAGCTGGGTGAACTCTGGCTGGCGGTCAGCCCGGAAGTCCTCGTCGCGGTAGCAGCGCGCGATCTGGTAGTAGCGCTCCATCCCGCCCACCATCAGCAACTGCTTGAACAGCTGCGGGCTCTGCGGAAGCGCGTACCACGAACCCGGCGCCAGACGGGCCGGGACGACGAAGTCCCTGGCACCCTCGGGGGTGCTACGAGTCAGGGTCGGCGTCTCGATCTCGACGAAGTCGTGCGCCGCCAGCACCCGGCGGGCGGCAGCGTTCACCTGGCTACGCAGCCGCAACAGGCGACCGGGTTCGGGGCGACGCAGGTCGAGGTAGCGGTAGCGGAAACGAGCGTCCTCACCCACATTCACGCGGTCATCGATCGGGAAGGGCAGCGGGATCGAAGGATTGAGCACCTCGAGTTCAGTGACCGCGACCTCGACCTCGCCCGTCGCCATTGCTGGATTGACCGTTTCGGCAGAGCGGGCCTCGACGACCCCGCAGACCGCGATGCAGAACTCGTTGCGCAGCTTGTGCGCATTGAGACGTTCGACCAGTTCTTCGCGGATGACGCACTGAACGATGCCGGAGGCGTCCCGAAGATCGACGAACACGACCCCGCCATGGTCTCGTCGGGCATCCACCCAACCCGCCAGCCTGACGGTGCTGTCAATGGTGGACGCCTGCAGCGTCCCTGCTTCGTGGGTGCGGATCATGACGCTGGTCCTCTCGGTGGTGAGCCTCGCATAGACAGTGCGAGCGCCGCGGCAAGTCTAGTGGGTCTGGTCGCTGGTGATCTGCACGCGCAGGTCATCAGCGGGCGGGAACCAGGCGGCGGCGTCGGCGCCCACCTGCTCACCGGAGCGGATGTCCTTGACCTCGCCGAGGGTCGGTCCGAACCACACGTAGGGAATACCCCTTCGGTCGGCGTAGCGGATCTGCTTGCCGAACTTGTCGGCCCGGGGCGCCACCTCGCAGCAGATGCCCCGGCCGCGCAGCAGGGCAGCCACCTCCATCGCGACACCCCGGGTCGCCTCGTCATCGACCGCGACCAACACACAACTCGGCACGCTTCGGGAGGCGCTGATCGCTCCCCTGGCCATCAGCGGCACCAACAATCTGGTCAAGCCCAGCGAAATCCCCACCCCGGGATAGGTCCGTTTGCCGTCCGAGGCCAACGAGTCGTACCTGCCACCCGAACTGACCGACCCCAGGGACTCGTGGCCCACCAATTCGGTCTCGTACACCGTGCCCGTGTAGTAGTCCAGGCCACGGGCGATCTTGAGGTCGGCCACCATTCGTCCCGGAACGTGGGCGCGGGCCGCATTCAGGACGTCGGCCAGCGCGTCCAGACCCTCGTCCAGCATCTCGGTGCGCACACCGAGGGAGCGGACCCGGGACACGAAGGAGTCGTCGGTGGTGCAGATGGTCGCCAATTCCACGCACCTGGACGCGACCTGCTCACTCAGGCCCAGTTCATCGCGCAGCAGCGCGGCCACGGCACCGGGCCCGATCTTGTCGAACTTGTCGACCCTCTGGAGCACCGCAGCGGTGTCCTCGATCCCCAGTCCCCGGTAGAACCCCTCGGACAGCTTGCGGTTGTTGATGTGCATCAGCACCGGCGGCAGGCCGAGGCGGCCGTGCAGCCTCTCCAGGGCGTCGAGCATCACCAAAGGCGCCTCCACGTCATGGTGCCCGGCCAGGGTGTTCTCACCAATGATGTCGATGTCGGCCTGGGCGAATTCCCGGTAGCGCCCCTCCTGCGGCCGTTCACCACGCCACACCTTCTGGATCTGGTAGCGGCGGAACGGGAAGGCGAGCTGACCGGAGTTCTCGAGAACGTACCGGGCCAGGGGTACCGTCAGGTCGAAGTGCAAACCCAGGTCATCGCCGGCGTCCTGCGGGGCGGCCTGCAGCCGCCGGACGACGTAGACCTCCTTGGTGATCTCGCCCTTGCGGGTCAAGGCCTCCATCGGCTCGACAGCCCGGGTCTCGATGTTGGCGAACCCGTGCAGTTCGAAGGTCTCGCGCAACTGGTCGAGAACGGCCTGCTCGACCATGCGTTGGGCGGGCAGGAACTCCGGGAAGCCGGAGAGCGGCTTGGGACGAGCCATCAGGCGAGTGCCTCCTCGGTCAGGTAGGGATTCATGACCAGCTCTCGAGCCATCGTCGTGGCCGGACCATGCCCGGGAAGAATAGCGGTCCGTTCATCGATCATTGCCCTCAGCCTGCGCAGGGAACTGCGCATCTGCACCATGCTGCCCCCGGGCAGGTCGACTCGTCCGATGCTGCCTGCGAACAACACGTCGCCGCTGAACAACACCGCCCCGTCGTCGTCGTGGCTGCGCAGGACGACACATCCCGGGGAGTGACCCGGAGCATGCACGACCTCCAACTCGATGCCCGCGACCACCAGGGCAACGCCCTCGGCCAACTCCCTGCGGTCATCCGGTGCCGGGAGCCTGGTCGTGCCCAGCAGTTGGGCGATCAGCATCTCGCTGCCCGGCCCGAGCCCCAGGGCAGGCTCGGTCAGCATCGCCGTGTCGGCAGGATGCAGATACACCGGGACGCCACGCTCGTTGGCGATCCTGGCCGCGTCCCCCACATGGTCGATGTGACCATGGGTGCACACCACCGCCGCCAGGTCGAAGTGATGTCGAGCCAGTGAGTCGTTGACAGCCTCGACTGCGTTGACCCCCGGATCGATGACGATCGCCGGCTGACGCGTCCTCGCATCAGGAGCGTTGGCAGATATCACAAAACAGTTGGCCTGCCACGGACCAATCACGAGAGGCTCGATGAACACAAATTGAAGCCTATCGGGCAAGATGGACCCATGAGTGAAAGTGCAGGGCCGGCTGGTTTCGGACGCGTCGAGGACGATGGCACGGTTTACGTTGTCACCTCGCAAGGCGAACGCCGAGTCGGTCAAGTCCCCGACGCCGAGCCGTCTGAGGCCCTGGCCTTCTTCGTCAGACGCTTTGAGTCACTTCAGACCGAGGTACGGCTGCTCTCGCAGCGACTCGAATCAGGCTCACTCTCGCCCGAAGAGGCGCGCAGGTCGATCAATCACCTGAAGTCCTCGGTGAGCGAGGCCAACGCCGTCGGTGATCTGGAAGGCCTGATCAGCGTCCTGGACGGGTTGTCGCCCCACTTGGCGGCGGCTCAAGAGGCACGCAAGGCAGAACGGCTCCAGCAGAACGAGGTGACCCGCGCTGCCAAGGAGACCATGGTGGCCGAGGCCGAGAAGTTGGCCGCCGGCAACGACTGGCGTGGTGGCGTGAACCGGTTCCGCGTCCTGCTGGACGAGTGGAAAGCGCTACCTCGGATCGACCGAGCCACCGATGACGAACTGTGGCACCGGTTCAGCAGCGCCAGGACCACCTACACGCGCCGTCGAAAGGCGCGCTTCGCCGGTGAGAACGAGCGCCGTGACGCCGCCCGGACCACCAAGCAGAAGCTCATCGAGCGCGCTCGCGAGATCGCCGGCTCGACGGACTGGTCGGAAACCGCCCTGGAATTCCGCGACCTGATGAACCAGTGGCGGGAGGCCGGTGGCGCGAGTCGTGATGTGGACGACGCGCTGTGGGCCGAGTTCCGCGGATTGCAGGACCACTTCTTCAACGCCCGCTCCTCAGCCTTCGACGCCGAGGACAACGAGTACCGCGAGAACCTGGCCGCCAAACAGCAACTGCTGGACGAGGCCGAGGCGACGGTCGTGCCGATCAAGGACATCAAGGCGTCCAAGCAGGCCTTCCGGGACTTCCTGGCCAAGTACAACCAGTTCGGCAAGGTTCCCCGCGACGCCATCCGCCCCCTGGAGGGTAGGGTTCACGCGCTGGAGCAGGCCATTCGCACCGCCGAGGAGTTGGAGTGGCGCCGTACCGATCCCGAGGCCCGCAAGCGTGCCTCCGACACGGTAGAGATGTTCACCTCGCAGATCGAGAAGCTGGCCCAGCAGGCCGATGCGGCCGAAGCGCGTGGCGATCGCAAGAAGGCCCAGAAGACCCGGGACTCCATCGCCACCTACTCCGAGTGGCTGGATCAGGCCAGAAGGGCCCTGGAGGAGTTCTCCGCCTGAAAGGTGTCGCCTGAGAGGTGTCTGGGCGCAGTGAGGCGCGCTCAGCCGCCCTGGCTCACCCGGAAAACGTCATACACCCCTGAGACCCTGCGCATCTGCGCGATCACGTGGGCGAGATGTTTGGGGTCGGAACACTCGAACGTGAGCCGCACCTTGGCCAACCGGTCCTTGGTGGTGCTGACCAGCGCCGACGTGATGGACACACCCTGATCGCTGAGGGCGCGGGTCAGTTCGGACAACAGACCGGTGCGGTCCAGTGCCTCGACCTGAACCGACACGAGATACCCCACGCCGCTGGTGGTGGCCCACTCCACGGGCACGATGCGCTCGGGCTGATTCAGCAGGTTCGACGCGTTGGTGCAGTCCATCCGGTGCACCGAGACGCCGTTCTCGCGAGTGATGAACCCCAGGATGTCGTCGCCGGGCAGCGGGGTACAGCACTTTGCCAATTTCACCCACAGGTCGGGGTCGCCCTGCACGATGATCCCGACGTCGTCCTTACCTCGTGACCTCCGGCTGGGTCGGGGGACCGCGTGGTCCTCCAGAACCTCTCTCTGAGTGGCTTCCAGACCGCCCTCGGCCTCGAGGAGCCGTTGGACGACACCCTGAGGCCCCACGTTGCCCTCGCCCACCGCCCCGTACAGCGCGTTGACGTCGGGGAGACGGAAGCTGTCTGCCACTGCGGTGAGGTGTTCCACGGTGAGCAGACGGTGCAGCGGGAGACCCGACTTACGCAGCTGCCGCGACAACAGTTCCTTGCCCTGTTCGATGGACTCCTCGCGGCGTTCCCGAGTGAAGTGCTGCCTGATCTTGGAGCGCGCCCTGGGACTCGCGACGAAGCCCAGCCAGTCGCGACTGGGGCCGGCGTTCTCGGACTTGGAGACGAGGATCTCGCAGATGTCACCGTTTGCCAGTTTGCTGTCCAACGGCACCAGACGTCCGTTCACCCGGGCGCCGATGCATCGATCTCCCACTTGGCTGTGGATGGCGTAGGCCAGGTCGACAGGAGTGGCCCCCTGCACCAGGGCGAGCACGTCTCCCTTGGGCGTGAAGACGTACACCTCGGAGGTGTTCAATTCGAATCGAAGGGAGTCCAGGAACTCCCCCGGGTCTTCCGTCTCACGCTGCCACTGATTGAGCTGGTGAACCCATGACAGTTGGTTGCCCACCTGGCCCGAATCCTCGCCCGCCTTGGCGGTTCCACCCCTGGAGGCGCCAGCCTTGGCGTGCGGATCCTCCTTGTACTTCCAGTGCGCGGCGACACCGTACTCGGCGCGCTGGTGCATCTCGTGGGTGCGGATCTGGAACTCGACCGGCCGGTTGTCGGGCCCCAGGACCGTGGTGTGCAACGACTGATACATGTTGTACTTGGGCAGCGCGATGAAGTCCTTGAATCGCCCCGGCAGGGGGTTCCACCTGGTGTGCAGGACGCCCAGCGCGCCGTAGCAGTCGCGAGTCGAGTCGACCAGGACGCGCAGTCCGACCAGATCGTAGATCTCGGAGAAGTCCCGGCCTCGCACGACCATCTTCTGGTAGATGGAGTAGTAGTGCTTCGGACGTCCGTAGACGGTTGCCTTGATCCCTGCATCGGCGAGGTCACGTTTGACCTGCACGATCACCTCTCGCAATTGCCGTTCGCGTTGGGGTGCGGCCTCGGCGACCAGTTCGGCGATCTCGTCGTAGACCTTGGGTTGCAGGGTTGCGAAGGAGAGATCCTCAAGCTCCCACTTGATGGCGTTCATGCCCAGTCGATGGGCCAGCGGGGCGAAGATCTCCAGAGTGTCCCGGGCGATGCGAGCCTGCTTCTCCGGGGACAGGAAGCTGAGCGTCCGCAGATTGTGCAGCCTGTCGGCCAGTTTGATCACCAGCACCCGCACGTCACGGGCCGTGGCAACCACGAGCTTGCGGATGGTCTCGGCCTTGGCCGACTCGCCGTAGGTCAGCTTGTCCAGTTTGGTGACGCCGTCAACCAACTGGGCGACCTCCTCACCGAAATCGGCCTGGAGTTGTTCGATGGTGTAGCTGGTGTCCTCGACGGTGTCGTGCAGCAGTGCAGCGCACAACGTCGACTCGGTCATGCCGAGCTCAGCGAGGATCGTCGCCACGGCCAGCGGGTGGGTGATGTAAGGTTCGCCGCTCTTGCGGGTCTGACCGCGATGGTAGTGCTCCGCGGTGTGATAGGCCCGTTCCAGTTGTTCCAGGTTCGCCTTCGGGTGATTGGCCCTCAGAACCGAGAAGAGCGGGTCCAGGACGGCTGACTGGGGTGGCCGATTGGCGGCACCGAACCAGGCGAGACGCTGCCGCATCCGCAGTCGAGGCTGCTCCGGACCGCTGGCGACTCTGTCCAGAGTGGCGGAGCGCGGCGCGCCAGGCTTGCCCTCACCCGTGCCGTAAGGTCCGTACACGCTCTCCTGGGACAATCGCGTCCCCTCTCGCCAGTTCCGTAACGCCGAGTGTATTCCCTCGGCCAGTGCGGGATTGCTTGGTCCGGTTGTTCAGGAGGTGGTGAGCATGGCGTAGACGTCGTAGACGCCCAAGGAGGTCAGGTTCTGACGCCCACTGAGGCCCGCGAGTTCGATGACAACCTGCACCTGGGCGACCTCAGCATGCAACTTCTGCACCAGTCGGATGGAGGCCTGCAGGGTCCCGCCGGTTGCCAGCAGGTCATCGACCACCAGGACCCGCTGGCCAGGGTGGAGGGCGTCGGTGTGGATGGCCAGCACCGAGGAGCCGTACTCCAGGTCGAAGTGCTCCTCGATCACCGCGCCAGGCAGCTTGCCGGGTTTGCGGATGGGCACGAAGCCCACGCCGAGCCGCAACGCGAGGGGGGTGCCGAAGATGAAACCGCGTGACTCGACCCCGCAGACGACGTCGATCCCTGGGGGGGCCTGTTCCGCCAGCACCTCGATGACATCGCGGAAGGCGTCATCATCTCCCAACAAGGGGGTGATGTCCTTGAACTGGATGCCAGGCTTCGGAAAGTCTGGCACATTGCGGATCAGCGCAGCCGCACGAGCGACCCGAGGATCTGACATCTCATTTCCTTCGTGACGAGCGGGGGGCCTTGTGGGGCTGGACGCGTCCCGTCGGCCCCGTGGGCGGCTCCCCCGCCCTGGGCGCCTCGGCGGCGGATGCACCGGTGGCAACCGCCGGCTCTTCGGCAACGGCAAACGTCCCTGTGGCGGGCATCACCATCAACGGCACATCGGCCGCGGTGAAATCGCCCGCGTTGGTCACCGCCGTGGTCACCCTGGCGCGCGCCCGCCGCTGGTTCTTCTCCAAGGACCTGCGGTGGCGTGCCATGGCCGGCTCTCGCTCACGCAGCTGAGCGAGCAGCGGGGTGGCCAGGAAGATCGACGAGTAGGCCCCGGACACCATGCCGATGAGCATCGCCAGGCCGAGATCGGCCAGCGGGCCCTCCCCTCCCAGCACCGCCAGTGCGGCCACCAGGATCGCGAGGACCGGCAGCACGGCGATGATGGTGGTGTTGATGGACCGCACGAGCACCTGGTTGATGGCCGCATTCGCCGCGTCACTGTAGGTACGTGACTGGTTCTTGATGTCATGAGTCTGCTCGCGGACCATGTCGAAGACCACGACGGTGTCGTAGAGCGAGTAGCCCAGGATGGTGAGCACGGCGATCACGGTAGCCGGCGTGACCGTGAAGCCGACCAGCGCGTACAACCCGACGGTCACGACCAGGTCGTGCAGCAACGCCACCAGCGCGGCCACCGACATCTTCCACTCGCGGAAGTACAGCCAGATGAGCACCCCGACCAGCACCACGAAGACCACCAGCGCGATGAGTGCCTGTTGGGTGATCTGCTGCCCCCAGGATGGGCCGATCAGGGAATAGGCCACCTGGTCCGACGGAATCCCCGCCTCAGCGGCCAGGGCCCCGCGCACCACGACCACCTCTTCGGTGGTCAGGCTGCGGGTCTGGACGCGGACGGTCGAGTCACCGACCGTCCTGACCTGAGCCTCCAGATCGGCCACACCGGCGTTCTGCGCCGCCCGCGCGTAGTCGTCGATCGTCGTGCTGGTCACCTGGACGGGAGCCTGGAAGACCGAACCGCCCTCGAACTCGATGCCCAGGTTCAGGCCGCGGAAACCCACCGCCAACACGGAGATGAGTAGAACGATGGCGCTGAAGATGTACCACCGTGAGCGGTGCTTGATGAAGTCGAAGTGGAAGTCGCCGGTGTACAGCCGTCGGGTGAACGTCGCCTTGGGCGCCGTGGGACGCGTCGAGGTGCTGGTGTCACTCATGGGACCCCTCCTTGGTCGTCGCCTGGCGTGCGCTTCGAGTGCGTCGTCCTGGGGTGGCCCTTCGACCGAGCAAGGATGCCCGGGAGACGCCGAGGTGGTCGGGGTCCAGGCCCGAACCCTTGTGTCCCTCACCGAAGAACGTGGTTCGTCCCAGCACAGTCATCAGCGGGTGGGTGAAGAAGATCACCAGCAGGAGGTCGATCGCCGTGGTGACGCCCAGGGTGAAGGCGAATCCCTTGACGCTGCCGATCGCGAGGACGTACAGCACCATCGCGGCCAGCAGTTGGACCCCGTCCGCCATCAGGATCGTGTTCCGCGCCTTGGCCCAGCCGGACTCGATGGAGTGACGGAGGCTGTGGCCCTCACGGATCTCGTCTCGAATACGTTCGAAGTAGACGATGAAGGAGTCTGCCGTGACGCCGATGGCGACGATGGCGCCGGCGATGCCCGGCAGGTTCAGAGCGAAGCCGACGGCCGAACCGAGCAGGACGACCACCGCGTAGGTCACGACGGCGGCCGCCACCAGCGAACCCACCACGACGAGCGTCAGGCCGCGGTAGTAGAGCAGGCTGTACACGACCACCAGCAGCAGGCCGACGATGCCGGCGACGATGCCGGCGGTCATCTGGTTGCCGCCCAGGGCCGGCGAGACGGTGTCGACGGAACTTGTCTCAAGATCGATCGGCAGCGCGCCGAAGCGCAGGGTGGTGGCCAGGGAACGGGCCCCTTGTTCGTTGATGGACCCGCCGCTGATCTGGGCCTGTCCACCGGGGATGCGCTCGCTCACGCTCGGGGCAGAAACCACCTCGCGGTCGAGCACGATGGCGAACTGGTTCTGCGGGGACTGCTTGAGCGACAGGCCCTCGGTGGCGTCCGCGAACAACTCGGCGCCCTCGGCGTCGAAGCTGAGCGAGACGACCCAGCCCAGTTGGCCCTGCGGTATGCCGGCAGTGGCGTTCGTGACGTGCTCACCTCCGAGCAGGACCGGTCCCAACAGGTACTTGGCGCTGCCCTCCTCGTCGCAGGCGAACAACGGCTGGTCGGACACGTCGGGGAAATCGTCGGCGCACTGGTACTCCAGATACTCCTCGACGTCCTGGGCACTGGGCTGGTAGTTCAGTTTCTGGTCCATATCAGGCTGGACCGCAGCGGGTGTGGACGGCCGCGGGGTGCGCGGTGCAGGGGGCTCGGTCGGCAGGCCGGGCACGGGTCGGCGCTGCGCGCTGCTGGCAGGCGCCGGCGTGGGGTCGGTGGTCGCGGCAGGCTCCGGCGTACCCGTGGTGGGATCGCCATCCGGGCTGGCGTCCGCCGACGGCTCAGCACCTGGTGAGGTGGTCGGGGTGACCGCCTGCACGGCGATGACCGGCCGGAAGCTGAGGCGTGCCGTCGTACCGACCAGCGCGACCAACTCGTCGCTGCTGACGTTGGGGACGGCAACTTCGATCTGGTCATTTCCCTGGATCGCGACCGAGGCCTCGCCCACACCGAGCGAGTCCACGCGGTTCTGGATGATGGTGCGGGCGGTCTCGAGGTTCTCGCGGGGCACCGTGGCGCCGTCAACGGAGCGCGCGGTGAGCGTGATGGTGGTGCCACCGCGCAGGTCGAGTCCCAGCCGTGGTGTCCAGGTGCCGGTCAGGGCCATCAGGGCCAGCAGCATGGCCACGACAACCCCGAAACCGATGAGGGTACGCCCCGGCCGGGACGTGTTGGTTGATGCCACGAGGGATGTGCTCCTGTCAGCGACCCTGCGGACGGATGTCGGTGTCGTCGATCCCTGTCGGGTCAAGCTCCTCGGCGTCGTCGGCCAGGGCCTGGTCGGGATTGTCGGTGTTGGGGGCGGTCATCAGGTCAAACGGCTGGCTCAGCGCGCTCGGCGTCATCTGCCACTGCTCGTCGGCACCGGAGGTGAGTTCGTCGGCGGTGAAGTCGTCGGTGGGGCTGGTGATCTCATCATCGTCGTTGTACTCGAACTCCTCCTCATGTGCGGCGACCACCCGCATCACAGACGCCTTGAGCATCGTCACCTCGACACCGGGGGCCAGTTCCACAACCATCTGAGCATCACCGGTGGCCCGAATCGTGCCGAACATGCCGGTGTTGAGCATCACTCGGGCGCCGGGTTGCAGCGCGCTGATCATCGTCTTCTGGGCGTCCAGCTTCTTCTTCTGCGGCAGGACCATCAGCACGTACATCAGGCCGATGAACCCGACCATCAGCAGCAGCGTCTCCATTGCTCACACCTCACTACTCGGCAACCAGGGCTCGCCTGGACGTACTCGCGAACCCGTTGTGGGCGCGCACCGACCCGATACTACCGATTCGCAGGGATTCCGCCGCATCTGGCCCACGGGTCAGTCGAAGAGCTCAGGTTGAGGACCAGATGTCATCTGCGAGGGGGGTTCCAGTCCGAGGTGGCGCCAGCCCGCCGCGGTCGCGACCCTGCCACGTGGCGTCCGCATCAGGAAACCGAGTCTGACCAGGAACGGCTCGGCCACCTCCTCGACCGTCTCGGTCTCCTCGGCCACCGCGATGGCGAGGGTGGAGAGTCCAACCGGGCCACCCGAGAACTTCCGGCAGATGGCATCCAGGACGGCCCGGTCGAGTCTGTCCAACCCCAGCGGATCGACCTCGTACAACTCCAGCGCTTCTCGGGCCAGGGAAGCAGTCACCTTCCCCTCGTTGTGCACCTGGGCGAAGTCCCGGACGCGACGCAGCAACCGGTTGGCGATGCGTGGCGTCCCCCGGGATCGGCCGGCGATCTCGGTGGCGCTGTCCTCGTCGAGGCTCAGCCCCAGTTTGGCAGCGGACCGACGAACGATGGTCTGCAGGTCGGCGGCGTCGTAGTAGTCGAGTTGGGCGGTGAACCCGAACCTGTCGCGCAGTGGTCCGGGAAGAAGCCCCGCCCGGGTGGTGGCTCCCACCAGGGTGAACTGCGGGATCTCGATCGGGATCGCAGTTGCACCGGGCCCCTTGCCCACCACCACGTCCACCCGGAAGTCCTCCATCGCCAGATAGAGCAACTCCTCCGCCGGGCGGCTCATCCGGTGAATCTCGTCGAGGAACAGTACCTCGCCCTCGGTGAGTCCGGACAGAATCGCCGCCAGGTCGCCGGCATGCTGAATCGCCGGCCCGGAGGTGATCCGCAGCGGCATGCCCAGTTCGTTGGCGATGATCATGGCCAGAGTGGTCTTGCCCAGTCCCGGCGGTCCCGACATCAGCACATGGTCGGGCACGCTGCCACGGTGCTTGGCCGCCGCCAGCACCAGACCCAACTGGTCGACCACGCGAGGTTGACCCTGGAACTCCTCCAAGGTCGTGGGACGCAGGGCCCCCTCGGCGGCGACCTCATCCGGTGCGGGCCAGGGGTCGACCGGGGAATGACTCACGACGGCTGTCTCCTCAGGCTCGGGCCAGCGAAGCCAGCGCGGACTTCATCAGCCTACCGAGCGGAACCTGGGGGTCCTCATCCACCAGGTGTGCGACCGTCTCGGTCGCGGAATCAGCATCCTTGGCCGACCAACCCAGCCCTTGCAGACCGGCCGACACCTGTTCGCGCCACGGCTGTTCGCCGGCCGCCGCGGTTGAGTTGGGTTGCTGGCCGATTCCGGCCGCGAGCTCCGCGACCCGGTCACGCAGTTCGATGATCATTTTCTCGGCGCCCTTGCGTCCGATCCCGGGCACCTTGATGAGCGTCGCGATGTCAGAAGACTGGAGGGCTGCGACCACCTGCGCCGGGCTGAGCACCGAGACCACCGCCAGAGCCAGCCGGGGGCCCACGCCCGAGGCGAGCTGGAGCATCTCGAACGTGTCGCGCTCCAGGGCGGCTGCGAAACCGAACAGGGTCAACGAGTCCTCACGGACCACCAGCGAGGTGAACATGGTGGTCTGGGTCGCCGGCCTGAGCCCCGCAGAAGTGGCGGGCGGGCAGGCCAGCCGGAAACCCACTCCCTGGACCTCGAGGACGATCCAGGCGGGCCCCAGAACGGCGACTGTACCGGTGAGCTGGGCGATCATCGGGCTCCTGTTCTGGCCGCGTGGGCCTGCGCGGCTGCCGCGTAGCGGTTGGTGGCCCCGCCTCGCCACAGATGACACAGGGCCAGGGCGACGGCGTCGGCCGCGTCAGCCGGTCGGGGCGCCTCCGTCAGGTGGAGGATGCGCGCGACCATGATACCGACCTGCACCTTGTCGGCCCGGCCTGAACCTGTGATGGCGGCCTTGACCTCGGTCGGGGTGTGCAGGGCGACGGGGACGTTGTGACGTGCCGCGACCAGCATGGCGATGCCCGCGGCCTGGGCGGTGCCGGTGACCGACATCAGATTGTGCTGGGCGAAGACCCGCTCGACGGCGATGGCATCAGGGGCGACTCTGCCAACCCACTCGTCGAGCGCGATCTCGATCGCCAGCAGACGGTAGGCATGGTCCAGGTCGGTGCTGGTGCGCACCACGCCCGCGTCGACCAACTGAGGCCGACGCCCGGGGCTGGCTTCCACCACTCCGACCCCGCAGCGGGTCAGACCAGGATCAATGCCCAGGACGAGCACGACATCCCCACGAAAGCTGATCCGAACACATGTTCGGATTCTAGGGCCTCGCAGCCGACTCCGTTCGCAGGCTCGCCGCTCAGTCCTGAGCGTCGAGAGCCGCGCTCACCTCGTCGGACAGGTCGGCATTCGTGTAGACGTTCTGAACGTCGTCCGAGTCATCCAGCGCGTCCACGATGCGATCCAACTTCTCGGCGTCCTCCACGGAGTCGACGATCTGGTCGAAACTCGCCACGAACTGCACGTCGGCCGATTCGTAGTCGATTCCGGCCGCCTGGACCGCCCTGCGCACCTCAACCATGTCATTGGGGTCACTGATCAGCGCGAAGACATCGCCCTGGTCCTCGAGGTCCTCGAGGTTCGCGTCAATGGTGGCCTCGAGCAGTTCGTCCTCGCTGATCGTGCGGGTGGTGGGCTTGCGCGAATCACCGTCGACCTCCTGCACCTTGGCGACGCTCACCACTCCCTTGCGGCTGAACAGCCGCTGAACGGAGCCGCCATCGGCCATGGTCCCGCCGTTGCGGGTGACTGCCAGCCGCACCTCGGAGATCGAACGGTTGCGGTTGTCGGTCAGGCATTCGATGAGGATCGCGACGCCAGCCGGGCCGTACGCCTCGTACATGATGGACTCGTAACTGACGGCCTCAGCACCCTCACCCGCGCCGCGCTTGACTGCGCGTTCGATGTTGTCGTTGGGAACAGAGGTCTTCTTGGCCTTCTGGATCGCGTCGTAGAGAGTGGGGTTGCCACCAGGATCACCGCCACCGACACGGGCCGCAACCTCGATGTTCTTGATCAGCTTGGCGAACAGCTTGCCTCGCTTGGCATCGATGATGGCCTTCTTGTGCTTGGTGGTTGCCCACTTGGAGTGTCCTGACATGACGAATCCTCACTTCCGGCGGCGAACCGAAGACATCTTAGTCGAGACTGACCTCAGTCCTCGAATGTGGCGCCGTACAGCACCATGCGATCGTCGAAGATGTAGCCCATGTCACCGAACAGCCGCGTGGCGCTGTCGGGCCGGTCGGTGTCCACCCCGATGCCGGCCAGCGAGCACCCGTGGTCGGCGAAGGAGTGCATGGAGGCGGCGAGCAGAGCCTTCCCGAGGCCTTGGCCCCGGCACTGCGGAACGACCCCCAGTCTCTCCGTCCAACCCTCGTGCCAGCCGGTCTGCGGGTCGATGATCTCGCTGTTCAATGCGTACCCGACCACCGCACCGTCGCCGTCGTCGGTGCGCAGGGCAATCCACGACCAGTCCGGACGCGAGTCGGGCCGGGACAGGGACATCTCCCAGTCCGCTGATTCGACGTCGTGGGAACCATGCCGGGTGGCGAAAGCTGCGTTGTGGGCTTGTCGGACAGCCTCGGAGATGTGCCGTTCAAAGGCTCGCAACTGGATGCCGGGCGGTGGCAGGACAAGTGGCAGTTCGGAGTTCACGAGGCTGCGGTGGGAGTCGAAGAACCAGCGTTGGGGCCTCAACACCCCATTCTTGTCCAGGTCTGCGGCCACCCGCGAACCCTCGTCAACGGCGCAACCCACCCAGAGTGGGCCAATCCCGGGATGGGCTTCGAGAATGTGCCGGTACCAGGTGCGCGCCCGGTCGATCGACCAGGCGACCAGCTTCAAGCCGATCTTGTGGTGGCGCCAGGCCGGGTGTACCCCGATCTCCATCCAGACGTGCGGCCGCTCGTCCGCCGACGGCGAGATGTGGTTCCAGGCGTAGGCGACGATCGTGGCGCCCCGGTCTCGGCCAACCACCGCGTGGTAGCTGGCGTGGGCAGCCGGCTGGTCGAAGTCGCGCTCAAGTCCGGTCAGGTCGCGGTGCTGGGTCGGATCGTCGAAGTACTCGATCGCCGCGCACAATTCGGCAACCTCGGGAAGGTCCTGGCGAGTCAGGAAGGACCACGTGAGGCTACCCTCGACGATGGCCTCACCCCAGGTCGGCCGCTGCTCCGTCTCAGGCATTCAGCATCAGCCGTTGGCAGCGGCCAAGGCCTGCGCCAGGGTGAAGTTCCCGACGTAGAGGGCCGTGCCGATGATGGCACCCTCGACGCCTATCGGCACCAGGCCCGACAGCGTCCGGATGTCGCTGAGCGATGAGATACCGCCGCTGGCAACGACCTTGGCAGTGGTTCGTGCGCAGACCGCACCCAGCAGCTCGAGGTTGGGCCCGCTGAGCATCCCGTCGCTGGCCACATCGGTGACCACGAATCTGGCGCAACCCGCCTCAGTCATCCGGTGAACCGTCTCGAAGACATCCCCACCGGTGGTCGTCCAGCCGCGAGCGGCCAATTGGTTGTTCCGCACGTCCAGTCCGATGGCGACCCGATCGCCGTACTCGGCGATGATCTCCTCGCACCACCGAGGGTTCTCCAGGGCCGCCGTGCCGACATTCACCCGGCTCGCACCGGTGGCCAGCGCGCGCTCCAGAGAAGCGTGGTCACGGATTCCGCCCGACAGCTCCACGTCTATGCTCATCTGCGCCACGACCTCGGCGATCACCTCGGCGTTGTCACCGCGCCCGAACGCGGCATCCAGGTCGACCAGGTGCAGCCATTCGGCCCCCTCCGATTCCCACCGAGCAGCTGCCTCGCGCGGATCGCCGAAGATGCGCTCACTACCAGCCGCACCCTGGACGAGTTGGACAGCCTTGCCGTCCTGGACATCCACGGCCGGCAACAGCACCAGTCGTCGGGTGGGGGTCAGCTCGGCAGTGTTGGTCACAGACACCTGACAAACCTAACCCATCAGCCAATTGCGCAGCAGGTCGGCCCCTGCTGTCCCGGACTTCTCGGGATGAAACTGTGTGCTGGTCACGCTGCGCCACTGGACGGCGGCGATGAACCTGTCGGACTCATGGGTGCACCACGTGATCCGGGCATCGACCGGCACCGAAGGCGCACCTGTCGGGTCGCATGCATGCACCGCGTAGGAGTGCACGAAGTAGAAGCGCCGATCCGCCAGACCCTGGAACACGCCGGGTTCACCGGGCACCTCCACGCTGTTCCAGCCCATGTGCGGCAGGCGCCGGGCGACCAGGAGCTCGACCGTGCCGTCGAAGACCCCGACGCCCGCAGTCGGTACACCGTGTTCCACACCGTGTGCGAACAAGACCTGGTGACCCACGCAGATGCCGAGCAGCCGACGTCCGGACGCCACCCAGTCGCGGATCAGGAGATCGCCCCCGATGTCGCGCAGCTGGCTCATGCAGGCGGCGAAGGCGCCCACACCGGGCACCACCAGGGAGTCGAGGTCGTCGAAGTCGGCTGTGCGCTGGCCCAGGACCACCGTGGCCCCGGCAGCCTCCAGCGCCCGGCAGACCGAGTGGATGTTGCCCGAGCCGTAATCGAGCACTCCCACCCGGGGTTGGGTCACAGGGCGCCCTTGGTGCTGGGCACCGAGTCCACCCGCGGGTCGGGCTCGACGGCCGAGCGCAGGGCACGAGCCAAGGCCTTGAACTGGGCCTCCACGATGTGGTGCGGCTCACGCCCGGCCAGGAGTCGCAGATGGACGCACAGCCCCGCGTTAAGAGCCAACGACTCGACAACGTGAGCGGTCATGGAGCCTGCATAAAGAGGCTCCAGTCCACCGATCCGGGCGTACACCTGCGCCTCGGGCTCCCCGCTGACCACCGCATAGGGACGACCGGCGACATCTACGACGCACTGGGCCAGGGCCTCGTCCAGTGGGACGAGGGCATCCCCGAAGCGCCTGATGCCGCGCTTGTCGCCCAGGGCCGTGGCCAGCGCCTGGCCCAGGGCGATCGCGGTGTCCTCCACGCTGTGGTGGGCGTCGATGTCGACGTCGCCGGTGGTGGTGATCCGCAAGTCGATGAGGGAGTGCTTGGCCAGGGCCGTGAGCATGTGGTCGAAGAATCCGACGCCGGTGCTGATCTGGGAGCTGCCGGTGCCGTCCAGATCGAGCCACACGCTGACGTCCGACTCACTGGTGACCCGGTGCACCTGTGCCACCCGGGGCGATGGTGTCATCGCTTGACCTCCTGGCTGTAGCTGACGACGTCATGGTTGAGCAGCACCTTGGACAGCGCGTCTCTGAAGGCAGCCATCTCCGCAGGTGTGCCGGCCGAGACCCGGAGGTAGCCGGACGGCCCGGTCTCCCGCACCAGAACGCCGCGTTCCAGCAGGTCGGCCCAGACCGCGTGCCGGTCGGCGAACCGGCCGAAGAGGCAGAAGTTGGCCTGGCTCGGGATCACCTGGATCCCCTGGTTGCGCAGCCACTGCTGGATGAGTTGGCACTGCTCACGCAGCATTTCGACGTGGCTGAGCATCTCGCGCGTGTTGGCCAGCGCGACCCTGGCCAGTGCCTGGGACTGCGAGGACAGGTGGTACGGCAGTCGCACGATGCGGCAGGCGTCCACCACGGCCGGCGCCGCGGCGAGGTAGCCGACGCGTCCCCCAGCCAAAGCGAAGGCCTTGCTCATCGTCCGCGAGACGACCAATCTGCCGTGGCTGGGCAGCAGGGCGAGCGCGGAGTCCTCAGGAACTTCGGTGAACTCCTGGTATGCCTCATCCACCACGACGATGCAGTCGACCTGTGCGCAGATCTCCTGGATGACGCTGACGGGAGTCTGGGTGCCGGTCGGATTGTTGGGACTGCAGATCAGCAGGACGTCTGGCTGGTGTTCGGCGACGGCGGCGACGACGAGTTCCGCGTCAAGGCTGAAGTCGCGCCGACGCGGCACCGTGACGTAGCGGGTGTGGGTGTTGCGGGCGTACTCCGGGTACATCGAGTAGGTCGGCGTGAACGCCAACAGGGTGCGTCCAGGCCCTCCAAACGCCAGCAACAGGTGGGTCATCACCTCATTGGACCCGTTCGCCACCCAGATGTTCGCGGCATCCAGCCCGAATCCCAGGTAGCGGGCCAGGTCGACACGCAGTGCGGTGGCCTCGCGGTCCGGGTAACGGTTGATGGAGCGGGCGAGCTCCAGGACGGCCGAAGCCATCTGCTGGCGGACGCGCGCGCTGGGCGGATACGGGTTCTCGTTCACGTTCAGGGCGACGGAAACATCGAGTTGCGGTGCCCCATAGGGCACCTCTCCCACGAGTTCCGGTCGCAGGGGCAGGTCGGCGAGCCTCAACTCGCTGCCGGGTTGGCTGCTCACTGTTCCTCCTCCATGCGAACCCGAATGGCCGCGGCATGCCCGGGCAGATTCTCGGCGTACGCAAAGTTCATCACGTGCTCACCGATCGCCGTCAGTGCCGCACGGCTGTAGTCGATGACGTGGATCGAGCGCATGAAACTGCGCACGGTCAGTCCGGAGGAATACCTGGCCGCCCCTCCGGTGGGCAGCACGTGGGTGGAGCCGGCCGCGTAGTCACCCAACGGCACCGGCGAGTACGCGCCCACGAAGATCGCGCCCGCGTTGCGCACCCGGCGGGCCCAGGCGGCGGCGTCGGTCACCTGGATCTCGAGATGCTCGGCACCGTAATCATTCGCGACTGCCAGGCCCTGCTCAAGGTCACTGACCAGCACCACGGCTGACTGCTGACCCGAGAGTGCGACGGCCAGCCGCTCGGCGGTGGCCAGTCCGGCCACCTGACGTGCCACCTCGGCCCGCACCTGATCGGCGAGCCCCCGGCTGGGAGTGATGAGCACCGATCCGGCCATCGGGTCGTGTTCGGCCTGACTGATCAGATCGGCTGCCACCTGACGAGGGTCGGCGGTGTCATCGGCCAGCACCGCGATCTCGGTGGGGCCCGCCTCGGAATCGATCCCGATCAGGCCGCGCAGGTAACGCTTGGCGGCCACGACGTAGATGTTGCCCGGTCCGGTCACCATGTCGACGCGCGGGCACAACTCTGGCACGCCGTGGGCGAACATGGCGATCGCCTGGGCGCCACCGACGGCGTAGACCTCGTCCACCCCCAACAGGGCGCAGGTGGCCAGGATCACCGGATTCGGCAGCCCACCGAACGTGGCCTGCGGGGGTGTGGCGACGGCCAGAGACCCCACGCCGGCCACCTGTGCGGGTATGACGTTCATGAGCACACTGGACGCCAGCGGGGCCAACCCGCCGGGCACATAGAGCCCGACGCGAGCGACCGGGAGGATGGCATTGCCGATGACCGCACCCGGGGCCACCTCGACGGTGCGCCAGGGGTCCTCACCCTCGATGGCCTCGCACACCGTCCGCCGCCGCTGAATCGCGAGTTCAATGGCCGCCCGCACATCATGGTCTAGTCCGGCCAGAGCGTCGCTCAGCGCCTCGCTCGGCACTCGCAGGTGCGGCGGCCTGACATGGTCGAACAGTTCGCTGAACCGCAGAATCGCGGCCTGCCCCTCGGTGCGCACCGCATCGCAGATAGGCGCGACTGCCTCCAAAGCTTGGTCAACGTCGAACCTGCCGCGAGGCAGCACGCTGGCGTAGTCGTCAAGGTGTGACCCGGTCAGATCGATCAGCGAAAGCACTCCACGAGTCTAAGGGGTGGCGTCCTGCCCCGCGCGCTCGCCCGCAC
This sequence comes from uncultured Actinomycetota bacterium, assembly GCA_963780175.1. Lineage (GTDB taxonomy): Bacteria > Actinomycetota > Actinomycetes > Propionibacteriales > Propionibacteriaceae > Brooklawnia. The sequence goes on from CAWAAT010000001.1 coordinate 410,775, forward strand.
CGGGACGCGTGATGAGACGCGTCCGGCCGCCCCTGGCCTCCCGTGGTGGGATGGGAGGCGTGATCGTCCACATCATCGGCATGGGCACCATGGTCAACGTCGTCGCCGTGCTCGTCGGGGCAGGGCTGGGGATGGCGATGGGCGACCGCTTCGACGTCCGCACCCGCTCGACGATCACCGACACCCTGGGGCTGCTGACGCTGGTCATCGCGGGCACCTCCATCGTTCCCCTGGCTGGAGAGCCGCTGCGCGAGGCGGTGGGGCCGGCGGCCATGATCGTCATCATGATCGCCATGCTGGCGGGCACCCTCATCGGTTCGGCGCTGTCGCTGGAGGACCGTGTGGCCCACTTCGGGGCCTTCCTGCGTCATCGTCTGGTGCGCGCCTCACCAGAAGGCTCCCTGGACGAGACCAGCGCCGAGGCGCGCTTCATCGACGGTTTCGTCACAGCGTCCCTGGTGTTCTGCATCGGTCCGCTGGCGTTCCTCGGATCCCTCAATGACGGACTCGGTCGGGGTGCCGAGCAGCTCTTCCTCAAGTCGGGACTCGACTTCTTCGCGGCGATGGCCTTCGCCGCCTCGCTCGGGATTGGAGTGGCAGCCTCGGCCATCACGGTGGCGCTGTTGCAGGGTTCGCTCACGTTGGTCGGCTGGCTGCTGGGCGACGCGCTGTCGCTTGCCCAGATCGACGCTCTGACGGTCGCGGGTGGAGTAATTCTGGGCGGCCTGTCGCTGCGGCTGCTGGCCCTCAAGGACATCCGGGTCGCTGACATGCTGCCCGGCCTGTTCATCGCGCCGATCGCAGTCTGGGCAGTGGGTCTGGTGGTGTGAGGTGGCCTCACCCAGGAGGACGGGCACTCCGGCGACGGCTGCCCTGAGCGCTGCGCGCGTCCCGTTCGTGACCCATGAGTACGCTCATGACCCCCTCACCACCCACTTCGGTGCCGAGACGGTGGCTGCTCTGGGCATCGAGGCCGCCCGGGTATTCAAGACCCTGGTCGTCGACCTGGTTGGTGGCGGCTCGCCCGTGGTCTGTGCGGTGGTCCCGGTCAGTGGGCACCTCGACCTGAAGGCACTGGCGCACGCCGCTGGGGCCAAGCGCGCCACCATGGCAGAACCGGCCGCCGCGCAACGCCTGACCGGCTATGTGCTGGGAGGCATCTCGCCGTTGGGCCAGCGTCGCCAACTGCCGGTCTACCTGGATGCCTCGGCTCGTCAGTTCGACGCCGTCGTTGTCTCCGGGGGACGCCGCGGTCTGTCAGTCGAGGTCGCCCCGGACGATCTCGCCTCCTTGCTTGCCGCCACGTACGCGGACCTCGCCAGGACTTGACTTGCGCTCGGATTCCTCGTCGGTTCGGCTGAGGTTGGCATAGAGCATGACGGGAATGACGGCACCCAGCGCCCAGACCAGCAGCGCCGAGATGGTGTGCAACTGGAAGTCGATCGGCACCTTCTCGCCCGGCACGGCCGCAGCAACCCGCTCAGCAAAATTCTGTGGCCCCTGCGCGACGCCGACCAGCCAGCAGACGCCACCTGCGAGCAGCCCGCCGCTCGCCGCGATCACCGCGACCAGCCAGCCCAGTCGCTGGAAGAAGTTCCAGGCAGCCAGACCCAGACCCACCCCCGCGATCAGACCCACCATGACGAAGATCGCGTCTGTCACGAACACCTGGCCCTGTGCCCGCTCGGTGATCTGCACCGAACCGTCGTCGCTCGTCAGGTAATTGGGCAGAGCGACGAGGCTGTGCCACACCCAGCCCGCGACGGCGCCGGCGGTCACGGAGATGAGGACGTACAGACCAGCCAGCCACGGCAGCGTCATGGCCCGGCGCCCTGCTCTCAGGCGCGCGGCTGTGCGAGGCTTCACCGCGGTTGGCACGTTCGGGGTCACCCCGACACTCTAGACCGCCAGGCAGGACGGGCCCAAGAGCGCCTTGAGGTCGGCAATCAGCGGTTGGGACGGAGTGACCCTGAGGTCGTCAGCCAGTTGGAAGGTGGTTGTGCGCTGCTCACTCAGCAGCTTCAACCGCACCTCCGTGGCGCCCGGATGGGAGCTGAGTACCGTCCTCAGGCGCTCGACGACCGCCGGGGTGCAGCGGTTGGCTCGCACCTGGATGATGACGGGCCGGGCGTCATCCGAGCTGATGTCCAGCCCCACCACTGAGTCGGCGTGCAGTTCGACCACGTCATCGCGAACGCTCACCCGGCCCTTCACCCGCACGATCGAGTCGGGTACCAGCTCGCCGGCCACCTGCTCGTACACCTTGGGGAAGACGGACACCGTGATGGACGCGTCCATGTCCTCGACGACCACGGACGCCCAGACGTTGCCCTGCCTGGTCTGGCGACGTTGCACCTGGGTGACCATGCCGCAGATCTGCTGGGAGCTGCCGCTGGCGCCTTCTCCCCGATCGGTGAGACCGGCGATGGTTGTCGTCCGCTCCGAGATCAGGACATGCTCCAGCCCGTTCAGCGGGTGGTCGGAGACGTACAGCCCCAGCATCTCGCGCTCGAAAGCGAGGCGAGTGCGCTTGTCCCAGTCGTCGATGGCGGGCACGGGATCGTGGGTGTTCAGCCCGTCGCTCGATTCCAGGCCGAAACCGCCGAGCAGGCTGTCCTGTCCGTGTTCCTCGTTGCGCTTGATCTCGACGACCTGGTCGACGGCGTTCTCGTAGATCTCCATCAGCGCCCGCCGCGGATGACCAAGCGAGTCGAACGCACCCGCCTTGATCAGCGACTCGATCACCCGCTTGTTGCAGACCACCAGCGGCACGTTGTCGAGGAAAGCGTGGAAGTCGCGTACCGGGCTGTGTGCCTCGCGGGCTGACACGATGCCCTGCACCACGTTGGACCCCACGTTGCGGATGGCGCCCAGCCCGAACCGGATGTCGCGTCCCACAGCGGTGTACATGCCGTCCGACTCGTTGACGTCCGGCGGGAGCACCTTGATGCCCATCCGGCGGCACTCGGCCAGGTAGACCGCCGATTTGTCCTTCTCATCCTTGACCGACTGCAGCAGTGCGGCCATGTACTCGGTCGGGTGGTTCGCCTTGAGCCAGGCTGTCTGGTAGCTGACCAGCCCGTAAGCGGCTGAGTGGGCCTTGTTGAAGGCATAGTCGGTGAACGGGACCAGGATGTCCCAGAGGGTCTGGAACGCCTCCGCCGAGTATCCATTGGCGAGCATGCCCGACTTGAAGATCTCGTACTGGGCGTCCAGTTCCTTCTTCTTCTTCTTGCCCATGACCTTGCGGAGCACGTCTGCCGCACCCAGGGTGTAGCCGGCCAGGCGGGCTGCGATCGCCATCACCTGTTCCTGGTAGACGATCAATCCGTAGGTCTCCCCCAGGATGTCGGCGAGCGGCTCCGCCAGCTCCGGGTGGATCGGGGTGATCTCCTCGCGTCCGGTCTTGCGTCGGGCGTACTTGTTGTGCGAGTCGGCACCCATCGGGCCGGGTCGGTAGAGCGCCGAGACCGCCGAGATATCGGCGAACTTGTCGGGACGCATCGAGCGCAGCAGGGCACGCATCGGGCCGCCGTCCAGCTGGAAGACCCCCAGGGTGTCGCCACGCTGCATCAGCTCGAAGGTGGCGGGATCGTCCAACGACAGGTCCTCCAGCACCACCTCGATGCCCTTGTTGCGCCTGATGTTGCGCAGGGCGTCGTCCATGACGGTCAGGTTGCGCAGCCCCAGGAAGTCCATCTTCACCAACCCCAGCGCCTCGGCGCTGGGGTAGTCGAACTGGGTGATGATGGCGCCGTCCTGCTCACGCTTCATCAAGGGGATCACGTCCGCCAGCGGTACCGAGCCGACGATCACCCCGCAGGCGTGCACACCCCACTGTCGCTTCAGGCCCTCGATGCCCTGTGCGGTGTCGACGACCTCGGCCACCTCCGGGTCGTTCTCGTAGAGCTCGCGGAACTCGGTGCCCTCGCCGTAGCGTTCGTGCTCGGAGTTGAACAGCTGGCTCAGCGGCACGTCCTTGCCCATCACGGCAGCCGGCATCGCCTTGGTGATCCGCTCCCCCACCGAGAACGCCTTGTCGAGCACGCGGGCGGCGTCCTTGACGGCCTGCTTGGCCTTGATGGTGCCGTAGGTGACGATTTGCGCGACGTGGTCGCTGCCGTACCGCCCGGAGACGTAATCGATGACCTCCCCGCGGCGACGCTCGTCGAAGTCGACGTCGAAGTCGGGTAGCGACGGACGTTCCGGGTTGAGGAAGCGCTCGAACAGCAGGCCGTGGGGCAACGGGTCAAGGTCGGTGATGCCCATCGCGTAGGCAACGATCGAGCCGGCGCCCGAGCCACGGCCGGGGCCGACCCGGATGCCGTTCCGCTTCGCCCAGCTGATGTAGTCGGCCACGATCAGGAAGTAGCCGGGGTAACCCTTGGCCAGGATCACGCCCATCTCATAGTCCGCGCGCTCGCGGACCTCGGCGGGCAGTCGTGGCCCGAAGCGCCGGACCAGACCCTCCTCAGCCTCGTGCCGGAACCAGCTCTCCTCCGTGTGGCCCTCGGGCACCGGGAAGATGGGCATGAACGTGCCCGAGCCCTCCTCGAAGCTGGTCTCGCAGCGTTCGGCGATCTCCAGGGTGGAGTCGCAGGCCTCCGGATGGTTGCTGAACAGCGTCCGCATCTGGTCAGCGGTCTTCAAGTAGTAGCCGGAGCCATCGAACTTGAACCGGTCGGGGGTGTTGAGCCGCGACCCGGAGGACACGCACAGCAGGATGTCCTGGGCCCTGGCGTCCTCGGCGTGCACGTAGTGCAGATCGTTGGTGGCCACCAATGGGGCGCCGATCTGCTTGGCGAGCTTCAGCAGGTCGCTGCGCACCTGGGTCTCGATCCGCAGGCCGTGGTCCATCAGTTCGACGTAGAAGTTCTGCTTCCCGAAGATCGACTGGAACTCGGCGGCCGACGCAACCGCCTTGTCGAACATGCCGAGCCGCAGGTAGGTCTGCACCTCACCTGACGGGCAGCCGGTGGTGGCGATCAGACCCTCGTGGTACTGGTTGAGCAACTCACGGTCGGCGCGTGGCTTGTAGAAATACCCTTCCAGGCTGGATCGGGTCGACAGCTTGAAGAGGTTGTGCATGCCCGCCTGGGTCTGGCTCCAGATGGTCATGTGGGTGTAGGCACCCTTGGCGGCGACGTCGTCACCGGTGCCGTCGCCGAACTGGACGCGCTTGCGTTCCCAACGCGGGGTGCCGGGGGTGAGGTAGGCCTCCAACCCGATGATCGGCTTGACCTCGTACTTCTGGGCCGCCTTGTAGAAGTCGTAGGCACCGAACATGTTCCCGTGGTCGGTGATCGCCAGGCAGGGCATGCCCTGCTGGCTCGCAGCCTTCATCAGGTCGTCCACGCGGGCCGCACCGTCCAGCATCGAGAAATCGGTGTGGTTGTGCAGATGGACGAAACCCCGCGACATGGGCGACCTGCCTTCCTCGATGACCTGAGCCACCTTACCGCGGGACGACGACCGACCCGCCGGCTCAGGCGAGCAGTTGGCGGTCCGCAGGGTTGATCGGTCGCGGCAGCACGCTGGGCTCCCCCGTCAGGAAGGCGTCAACACCGTTCGCGCAGCTGCGTCCCTCGGCGATCGCCCACACGATCAACGACTGACCACGTCCGGCATCACCGCAGGCGAACACCCCGGGCACGCTGGTCTGATAGCTGGCGTCGCGCGCGATGCCGCCGCGTTCGTCCAGCTCGACGCCCAACTGCTCGACGACCCCGGTCACCTCGGGGCCGAGGAAGCCCATGGCCAGCAGCACCAGCTGGGCGGGCAGCTCTCGTTCGGAGCCCTCGACCGGAGCGAACCCGGTCTGGGGTCCGCCCACGTCCACCAGACGCAGGCCCGACACGACACCATCGGTTCCCACGAATGCGGTGGTGTTGACAGCGTAGGCCCGCTGGCCGCCCTCCTCGTTCGCCGAGGAGACCCGATAGGTCATCGGGTAGGTGGGCCACGGCTGGGAGTCCGGTCGAGCGGCCGGCGGGTGGGGCATGATCTCCAATTGAGTGACCGACCGCGCGCCCTGACGCAAGGCCGTGCCGAGGCAGTCGTTGGACGTGTCCCCACCACCGATGACGATCACGTCCTTGCCGGCAGCCGTGATCTGCCCCTCGACGGGTGCGTTCAAGGCCTTGGTCGCCTGGGTCAGGTAGTCCATCGCCTGGTGAACGCCGATCAGTTCTCGGCCGGGCACCAACAGCTCGCGGGGCCGAGTGGCCCCGATGGCCAGCACCACTGCGTCGAAGCGCTCCAGCAACTGCTCGCCGGTGATGTCGGACCCGATGCGGGTGGACGGCTTGAAGGTGGTGCCCTCCAGCACCATCTGCTTCAGCCTGCGGTCCAACACCGACTTCTCCATCTTGAAGTTCGGGATGCCGTAGCGCAGCAGCCCGCCGATGGCATCGGCTCGCTCGTAGACGACCACCGTGTGGCCGGCCCTCGTCAGCTGCTGGGCGACCGCCAGGCCGGAAGGCCCCGAGCCCACCACCGCCACGGTCTTCAGGGTGTGCCAGGCAGGCAGTTGCGGGACGACGCGCCGGTCGGCCCACCCCTTGTCGATGATCGACACCTCGACGTTCTTGATCGTCACCGGATCCCGGTTGATGCCCACCACGCAGGCGGTCTCGCACGGGGCCGGGCACAGGCGTCCGGTGAACTCGGGGAAGTTGTTCGTGGCATGCAGCCGCTCCAGCGCGTCCTGCCATTCGTCGCGCCACAGCAGGTCGTTCCACTCGGGGATGAGGTTGCCCAGCGGGCACCCCTGGTGGCAGAAGGGGATGCCGCAGTCCATGCACCGGCCGGCCTGCTTGCTGATGATCGGCAGCAGGGCCGCCCCGGGGCTGCCCGGGTACACCTCGTTCCAGTCGGTCAACCGCTGGACCACCGGACGCCGGTCCGCCACCTCGCGCGTGGTCGTGATGAAGCCTGTTGGATCAGCCACGAGCTGCCTCCATCATGATCTCGGTGATCTCGGTCTGCGGCAGGCCGCGCCCCACGGCGAGGTCCCTGGCCGCCATGATGCGGGCGTAGTCCCGCGGTTCGATCCGGGTGAATCGCCGGGCGAGCTCCTCTGCACCCAGGCTCAACAACTCGGCTGCACGCCGTGACCCGGTCACCTTCTGCTGGCGGGTCAACAACTCAATCACCCGGCGGGTGTCGGCCTCGGTCATCGGCGCCGCGTCGACGAACTCGGTGTTCAGAAGTTCGGGACGCAGGTCCAGCACCCAGGCCACCCCGCCGGACATGCCGGCTGCCAGGTTGCGTCCGGTTGGTCCGCAGATGAGCACCTCGCCGCCGGTCATGTACTCGCACGCATGATCCCCGGTGCCCTCGACGACCAGGGTGGCCCCGGAGTTGCGCACGGCGAACCGCTCGCCCACCCGACCGTTGAGCAGGATCTCCCCGGAGGTGGCGCCGTATCCGACGACGTTGCCGGCGATGATCTGCTCAGCAGCCTCGAACTTCGCCGCGGGGTCGACACGCACGGCGAGGCGGCCACCCGACAGGCCCTTGCCCAAGTAGTCGTTCGCATCGCCGACCAGTTCCAGGCTCACCCCAGCCGGCAGGAAGGCGCCGAAGCTCTGACCGGCGGTGCCCACCAGCTCGAAGCGGATGGTGTCGTCCGGCAGACCCGCGCCCTGAGTGGCCATGGTGACCCGGTGCCCCAGCATCGTGCCGACGGTCCGGTCGACGTTGCTGATGCTCAGCCGTTCGTCCACCGTTTCACCGCGCTCGAGGGCGCCTGCGGAGGCCTCGATGAGCCGCACATCCAGCGTTGACGCGAGTTCGTGGTCCTGAGCGATCCTCTGGTGGCGCGGTGCGTCGACCGGCACATCGACACTGTGCAGGATCGGGCTCAGGTCGAGCCCGGACGCTTTGTAGTGCTCGACGGCCCGGCGAGGCTCCAGGCACTCGACGCGTCCGACCGCCTCCTGCAGGCTGCGGAAGCCGAGCAGGCTCAGGTACTCGCGGACCTCCTGAGCGATGAACTGCATGAAGTTCACGACGTACTCCGGCTTGCCGGCGAACGTCTTGCGTAGTTCGGGGTTCTGGGTGGCCACACCGACCGGGCAGGTGTCCTTGTGGCAGACGCGCATCATGATGCAGCCGCTGGTCACCAGGGCCGTGGTGGCGAAACCGAACTCCTCGGCTCCGAGCAGGGCCGCGACGATGACATCGCGGCCGGTCTTCAGCTGACCGTCGCACTGCACGACGATCCGGTCGCGCAGGCCGTTGAGCATCAGGGTCTGCTGGGTCTCGGCCAACCCCAGTTCCCAGGGCCCGCCGGCGTGCTTGATCGAGGTCAGCGGTGCCGCCCCGGTGCCGCCGTCGTGACCCGAGATCAGCACGACGTCCGCCTTGGCCTTGCTGACCCCGGCGGCCACCGTCCCGACGCCGATCTCGCTGACCAGCTTGACGTGCACGCGGGCCGCCGGGTTGGCGCACTTCAGGTCGTGGATGAGCTGCTTGAGGTCCTCGATCGAGTAGATGTCGTGGTGCGGGGGCGGGCTGATCAGGCCCACCCCGGGGGTGGAGTGCCGGGTCCGGGCGATCCACGGGTAGACCTTGGGGCCCGGCAACTGGCCGCCCTCCCCAGGTTTCGCCCCCTGAGCCATCTTGATCTGCAGATCAGTGGCGTAACTGAGGTACTCCGAGGTCACCCCGAACCGACCGGACGCGACCTGCTTGATCGCCGAGTTGCGCCGTGGGTCGTGCAGGCGCTCGGGATCCTCACCACCCTCTCCGGTGTTGGAGCGGGCCCCCAGTTGATTCATGGCGATGGCCAGCGTCTCGTGCGCCTCCAGACTGATCGAGCCGTAGCTCATCGCGCCGGTGCTGAAGCGCTTCACGATCTCACTGACCGGTTCGACCTCATCGAGGGGCACCGGGGTGCGATCGGCGGCGAAGTCGAGCAGCGAGCGCAGCGTCATCAGGCGCGAACCGTTGTCGTCGATGCGTGCCGTGTAGCGCTTGAACACGTCGTAGCGCCCCGTGCGCGTGGCGTGCTGCAGTCGAAAGACACTCTCGGGGTCGAACAGATGCTGTTCGGATTCCCGGCGCCATCGGTACTGCCCACCGGTCGCCAAGGTGCGGTGCGGCAGCGCGTTGGTCCTGGGGTAGGCCCGCCGGTGGTGGGATGCGATGTCAGCGGCGAGTTCGTTCAGCCCGATTCCCTCGATCCGCGATGCGGTGCCGCTGAAGAACTCGGCCATGAACTCGCTGTTCAGCCCAATGGCCTCGAAGATCTCGGCGCCCTGGTAGGAGGCCATCGTCGAGACACCCATCTTGCTCATGACCTTCAGCAGGCCGTGTTCAAGCGCGTGGATGACGTTGCTGATGGCCTGCTCGGGGCTGACGTCGACCAGCAGTTCGCGGCGGGCCAGGTCTTCGGCGGTCTCGAACAGCAGGTACGGGTTGACCGCGGCCGCACCGTAGCCCATCAGCAGTGCCAGATGGTGCACCTCGCGCACGTCGCCGGCCTCGACGATCATCCCGATCTGGACGCGCTTCTTCAGTTCCACCAGATGGTGGTGCATGTTTGCGGTGGACAGCAGCGAGGGAATCGGCGCCAGATCGTCATGGGAGTGCCGATCACTGAGGACGATGTACAACGCGCCCTCATCGATCGCCGCCGTCGCCTCGGTGCGCATCTCGTCCAGACGCTCTCGCAACGCACCTGGTCCGCCGTCGACGTCGTACAGGCAGCTGATCACCCTGGTCAGACCGCGCGGTCGGTCGGCCCGCTCTCCGAGGTGGACGATCTTGGCGAGTTGTTCGGAGTCGATCACTGGTGAGCTCATCACCATCTGACGAGCCGAGGCAGGTCCGGGCCTCAACAGGTTGGACTGCGGACCGCAGCGCACCTCCAGGGACGTCACCAGTTCCTCACGGATGGCATCCAGCGGCGGGTTGGTGACCTGGGCGAAAAGTTGGCTGAAATAGTCGAACAACGAGCGGGGCAGGTCGGACAGCACCGGAAGTGGCGTATCGGAGCCCATCGACCCGATGGCCTCGGCACCCGTGTTCGCCATCGGCGCGATGATGGCCGACAGGTCCTCGTGAGAGTAGCCGAACACCTGCTGACGCCGGGCCACCGAACTCGAGCCGTGCACGATGTGCGTCCGTTCGGGCAGGTCGTCCAGGAAGACCCGGCCCTCGTCCAACCAGGCGCCGTACGGGTGCTCGGCAGCCAACTGGTCCTTGATCTCGCGGTCGTCGATGAGCCGGTGCTCCTCAAGATCAACCAGCAGCATGCGGCCGGGCTGCAGTCGGCCCTTCAGCCGGATCGCAGCAGGGTCGACGCCCAGCACGCCGGCCTCGGACGCGAAGATCACCCGATCGTCGGTCACCCAGTAGCGGGCCGGCCGCAGGCCGTTGCGGTCCAGCGTCGCCCCGATCAGGGACCCGTCGGTGAAGGTGATGCAGGCCGGTCCGTCCCACGGTTCCATCAGGCAGGCGTGGTAGTCGAAGAAATCCCGGTGGGCGGGCGGCAGGGCGGCATTGTGCTGCCAGGCCTCGGGCACCATCATCATCACCGCGTGCGGCAGGCTGCGCCCACCCAGGTGCAGCAACTCCAGGACCTGGTCGAAGGATGCGGAGTCAGAGTTGTTGTCGGGGCAGATCGGGAACAGCCGCTCCAGATCGCCGGGGATCACGTCACTGGCCAGCAGCGCCTCCCTGGCCCTCATCCAGTTGCGGTTGCCCTTGATCGTGTTGATCTCGCCGTTGTGCGCGATCAGCCGGTACGGGTGGGCCAACTGCCACGACGGGAAGGTGTTGGTCGAGAATCGGGAGTGCACCAGCGCCAACGCAGAGGCGAACCGCTCGTCGGTCAGGTCGGGGTAGACCTCGGTCAGTTGAGCCGTGGTGAGCATGCCCTTGTAGACCAGGGTGCGCGAGGACAGGGACGCAAAGTAGGCGCCGGCCTCGAAGCGCGAGCGACGTCGCAGACCGTAGACCTGCCGGTCGAGGTCGATCCCGCTGGCGTGTTTGCGGTCGCTGACGAAGAGCATGGCCAGGTGAGGCATGGCGTCGCGAGAGATCGGGCTGAGGGTGTCGGTCCGGACGGGCACCTCACGCCAGCCGAGCACCTTGAGGCGTTCCTCGAGCGCGATCTTCTCGATCGAGATCATGGCCAGGTCGCGCTCGGCCTCGTCCACCGGCAGGAAGGCCATTCCGACCGCGTACTGCCCGGCCGGTGGCAGCAGGAAGTCGACGTCGTCGCGAAGGAACGCGTCAGGAACCTGCACCAGGATGCCGGCACCGTCACCAGCGGCCTCGTCGGCCCCGGTGGCGCCACGGTGGTCAAGGTTCGCCAGTGCGGTCAGCCCGTCGCGCACCAGGTCGTGGGTGGGGAAACCGTCGAGCTTGGCGACGAACGCCACGCCGCAGGCGTCATGCTCGAACGCCGGGTCGTACAGACCCTGGCGACTGGGGGCAGTCGTGGTCGACGTCATGGGGGCTCCCTCCTGCCCGGACACAGACTGCGTCCGGAGCACGACCGAACAGTAGCCGGGTTGTGTTACGAACTCTTTTCAGAACGGCTGCGAGGGGAGGCTGGGACCAGGCCGCCGTTCGGCGCCGCGAAGCCGAACGGCCACAGCAGGGTGCCCCGGCGGTTGCGCGACTGCCAGACGAAGAGCAGCACCGCGGACACGAAGATGATCAACGAGACGTAGCTGTTGATCCGCCAGCCACCCACCTGGTTGACCGGGTCGATGCGCAGCGCCTCGATGAAGAACCTGCCGAAGGTGTACCAGATGACGTAGCCGGTGAAGAGCCTGCCGCGTCCCAGGTTGAAGCGCCGCTCGGCCCACAACAGCACGAATGCCCCCACGGTGTTCCAGGCCATTTCGTAGGCGAAGGCCGGATGGTAGGTCGCGTACTGCTCGTAGCCCGCGGGGCGGTAGGCCTCGTCAACGTGTAGCGCCCACGCCACGTCGGTGGGCCTGCCGAAAAGCTCCTGGTTGAACCAGTTGCCCAGCCGTCCCAGGGCTTGTGCCACCAGCAGCGGCGGCGCCAGCACGTCGGCGAACGAGCCGAAGTGCAGATTGTGTCGCCGGCACATCACCCAGGCGGCCACTCCACCCAGCATGACCCCGCCCCAGATACCCAGGCCCCCGTTTCGGATGTTGAACGCCTGCCACGGATTGCGTCCGGGTGCGAAGTAGAGCTGGTAGTCGGTGATGACGTGGTAGAGCCGGGCGCCGACGATTCCCACGATCACCGTGACCAGGACGATGGAGTCGAACTGGTCGGCGTCACCGCCCCGCCCGACGAACCTGCGGCGGGCCCACCAGGCGCCCGCGAAGATGCCCGCCAGCACACACAGGGCATAGATTCGGATCTCGATCGGGCCGATGAAGAAGCCACCCGCCGGTGGGCTGGGTATCTCCAGTGGCGTCATCGGCCGGTCCTGCGGACCCCGGCGGCCAGGTCGGCCGCGGTGGCGCGCAACTCGCCCAGATCACCGCCGCTCTCCTCGGCCCGGATCAGGCAGTTCACCAACGCGGACCCGACAATCACCGCGTCGGCGTAGCGACCGACCTCGGCTGCCTGGTCGCCATTTGAGACCCCCAGTCCCACACCGATCGGCAGGCAGGGGTCGGCTGCCCGGGCACGCTGGACGATCACCGGGGCCGCTGACGAGGTCTGCGTCCGGGCACCAGTCACCCCCATCACCGAGGTGGCGTACACCCAGCCGCGGCAGGCCTGCATCGTCATCCGGATGCGCTCGTCGCTCGAACTGGGGGCGATCAGGAAGATACGATCCAGTCCATGGGCATCAGAGGCGGCGATCCAGTCGCCTGCCTCGTCCGGGGTCAGGTCGGGGGTGATCAGGCCGGCACCGCCGGCTGCGGCCAGGTCTCTGGCGAAGCCCTCGACGCCGTACTTCTCGACGAGATTCCAGTAGATCATCACCAGCGGCACAGCCCCGGCCTGCGCCACCGCCTCGACGGCGGTGAAGACGTCCTTGGTGCGCACACCACGCTCCAAGGCCTTGGTGGTGGCGTGCTGGATGGACAACCCGTCCATCATCGGATCGGAGTAGGGCATGCCGATCTCGACCAGGTCGGCGCCCAGCCCGTCGGTGCCCTCGATGACCGCGCGCATGGCGTCCAGTGAAACGGGGACGCTGGGGTAGCCGATCGGAAGGTAGGCGATCAGTGCCGCTCGTCCGGCGTCGGTCGCCCGACGAAGCACGTGGCCCGAGATTCCGAGCCGGGGATCAAGGTCGCTCACTGCAGGGCTCCTGTCGTCTTGTCTGCTACCCCGCGAATGCCGAAGTAGGCCATGGCGGTGTCGACATCCTTGTCGCCGCGACCGGAGACGTTCACCACGATCAGCGGACGAGCGTCGGGGTCGGACTCTGCGATCCGAAGTGCCAGCCGCCTGGCTCCGGCGAGCGCGTGGGCCGACTCGATGGCCGGCATGATGCCCTCGGTCTGGCTGAGCAGGCGGAACGCGTCCATCGCCTCATCGTCGTTGACCGGCTCATAGTGGGCCCGTCCAGCTCTGGCGAGTTGGGCGTGCTGGGGGCCGACGGCCGGGTAGTCGAGTCCAGCCGAGATCGAGTGCGACTCGATGGTCTGGCCATCGGCGTCCTGCAGGACGTAGGTGCGGGTGCCGTGCAGCACGCCGATCGAGCCTCCGGTGACCGAGGCGGCATGTCGGCCGGTGGCCACGCCTTCCCCGCCGGCCTCGAACCCGTACAGGGCCACCCCCGAGTCATCAATGAAGTCCGCGAACATGCCGATCGCGTTCGAGCCGCCGCCCACGCAGGCACACACGGCGTCGGGTAGCCGCCCGAACCGGTCCAGCACCTGTGCGCGAGTCTCGGTCGAGATGATGCGCTGGAACTCGCGCACCATCATCGGGAACGGATGCGGACCTGAGGCGCTGCCGATCAGGTAATGCGTCGTGGACGCGTTGGTGACCCAGTCGCGCATGGCCTCGTTCATGGCGTCCTTGAGGGTGCGGCTGCCGGCCTCGACCGCCACGACCTCGGCGCCTAGCAGTTGCATCCGGGCAACATTGAGCGCCTGACGCTCGGTGTCCACCTTGCCCATGTAGACCCGGCACTCGAAGCCCATCAGGGCGGCGATGGTGGCGGTGGCCACCCCGTGCTGGCCTGCCCCGGTCTCGGCGATCACGCGGGTCTTACCCATCCGACGGGTCAGCAGGCCTTGGCCCAGTACGTTGTTGATCTTGTGCGAACCGGTGTGGTTGAGGTCCTCGCGCTTGAGCAGGATGGTTGCGTTGCCGCAGTACTGGCTGAATCGGCGAGCCTGCGTCAGGGGGCTGGGGCGTCCCGCGTAGTTGACCTGGAGGTCTCGCAGTTCAGCGGCGAACTCCGGATCTTTCTGAGAAGCCAGGAAGGCTTCGGTCAACTCGCCGAGGGTGGTGAACAGTGCCTCGGGGACGAACACGCCACCGAAGTCCTCGAAGTGGCCACTGGCGTCGGGATAAGAAGAGAGGGTCATCGGTTGTCCTGGTCGTCGGCGGCGGCGATCAGCGCGGCGATCGCAGCCCGGGGATTGTTGTCGGTGACCAGCGCCTCACCCACGAGAATGACGTCCGCTCCGGCAGCCCGCACCCGAGCGGCGTCGGCCGGCCGCAGAATACCCGATTCGGCCACCGTTACCACCTCGCCGCCCAGCAGCGGCGCGATGGTCTCGAACACTGAAAGGTCGACCTCAAGGGTCTTGAGGTTGCGGTTGTTGACCCCGATCAGGGTGGCCCCCACCTCGAGGGCGCGGCGCGCCTCGTCCGGGGTGTGCACCTCGACCAGCGGGGTCAGGCCCAGCTGCAGGGCCAGGGCATGCAGGCCGGACAGTTGTGCGTCGTCCAGACTGGCCACGATCAGCAGAGCCAGGTCGGCGCCGTGGGCCCTGGTCTCGTACAGCTGGTAGGCCTCGACCACGAAGTCCTTGCGCAGGATCGGCAGGTTCACCGCTGCCCGCACCGCGTCGAGGTCGGCCAGGGTGCCGCCGAACCGGCGCTGCTCGGTCAGAACCGAGATCGCCGCAGCTCCACCGGCTGCGTAGGACGACGCCAGTTCCGCAGGTTGGGCGATCGGGGCGAGCGCACCCCTGGAAGGGCTGGAGCGCTTGACCTCGGCGATCACCGACAATCCGGGACCGGCGAAGACCGGCATCGGATCACGGGCCGGCCACGCCTCTGCCGCCAACCGCACGACCTCATCCATCGGCAGCGCGGCCTTCCGCACCGCGAGGTCCTCCCGGACGCCGGCGACGATCTGATCCAGCACAGTGCTCACGACTCCTCCTCCTGTGCCTCGAGGTGCTCAGGTGCCCTCGAGATGACCGTGGTCTGACCGGCCATGCCAACCGCGCGCAGCACCGCGGCGGCCTTGTTCTGGGTCTCCTGCTCCTCGTTCGCGGGTACGGAGTCAGCAACGATTCCGGCACCGGCCTGGACGTAGGCCGTCCCCCCGGTGATCAGGGCGGTGCGAATGGCGATGGCGGCATCCGAATCACCGGTGAAGTCGAAGTAGCCGACCACTCCCCCATAGGGTCCACGACGGCTGACTTCCAACGCCTCGATGATCTCCATGGCCCGCACCTTCGGCGCGCCGGACAGCGTGCCGGCCGGGAAACAGGCCATGGTCACGTCCAGCGCACTGCGTCCGGGCTGGACGCGGCCGACCACGCTGGCCTCCAGGTGCATGACGTGGCTGTAGCGGTGCACCGACATGAACTCCGTGACCGCCACAGTGCCCGGCACGCAGACCCGTCCCAGATCGTTGCGGCCCAGATCCACCAGCATCACGTGCTCGGCGCGTTCCTTCTCGTCGGCCAGCAGTTCACGCTCGAGAGCCAGGTCGGAGGCAGGGTCGTCGCCTCGTGGCCGGGTGCCGGCGATCGGACGGGTGGTGGCCTGACCGTCCTTCACCGTGACCAGCGCTTCGGGGCTCGAGCCCACCAGGGCGAACTCCTGCCCCTGGCGGGTGAGCCTCAGCAGGAAGAGGTAAGGGCTGGGGTTGGTCAACCGGAGCTGGCGGTAGATGTCCAGGGCATCGGCCTGGGTGTCAACTTCGAAGCGCTGGCTGGGCACCACCTGGAAGATGTCACCCGCCTCGATGTGGCGCTTGGCCTGCTCCACCATGGCCATGAACCCCTGGGGGCTGCGTTGTCGGCGGATCAGTGGCAGCTCACTGCCGGACTGACTGGCCAGCATGCTGCCACGAGGTTGCGCCAGCCGGTTCGCCATGGCCTTGACCCGATCGACGGCGTCACGCCAGGCTTGCTCGGCTCGCTGCGGCGAGGCGTCGAAGTTGATGGCGTTGGCGATCAGCCAGATCTCGCCGGTGTGGTGGTCGAGGACCGCCAGATCACTGGCCAGCATCATCACCATGTCGGGCACACCGATGTCGTCGGGGTTGGTCTCGGGAATCCGTTCCCGCTCGCGAACCAGGTCGTAGCCGAGGTAGCCGACCATGCCCGAGGTGAAGGGTGGCAGCTTCGGATCGCGTGGCGTGTGCAGGAGTTGCAGGGTCCGTTCCAGTACCTCGAGCGGGCTTCCCTGCGTTGGCAGCCCGACGATCGGACGCCCGTGCCAGCTGACCTGCCCGTCCTGACCGACCAGCGTTGCGGCCGAGTTGACGCCGACGAACGACCAGCGCGACCAGGTGCCCTGCTCCGCGGATTCGAAGAGGAAGGTCCCGGGGCGGTGTCCACACAGCTGGTGGTACAGGGCGACCGGGGTGAGGTCATCGGCGAGCAGCCGGGCGTGGATGCTGATCACCCGACGCTGGCTGGCCTGCTCGATGAACTCGTCGAGCCCTGGGCTGATCAGTGAGTCATCGATCACCGGAACTCCTCAGGGGCCGGTTGGCTCCGCGGCGAACGGCGACTGACTGAGGCATGAGGCCATTGTCCCGCATCGGCCAACCCGACCCGTCGCCGTCCAGCCCTCAGGCGAGCCTCTCAAGCACGAGTTCCCGCACTCGGGCGGCATCGGCCTGACCCTTCATCGCCTTCATCACCGACCCGATGAGGGCGCCGGCGGCCTGAATCTTGCCGTCCCGCACCTTCTGGGCGACGTCCGGATGGGCGAGGATCGCCTCCTCGACGGCCGCCGACAGAGCGTCGTCGTCACTGACGAGGGCCAGACCACGGGCGGCAACCACATCGGCTGGTTCACCCTCACCGGCCACCACCCCGTCGATCACCTGCCGGGCCATCGTGTCCGACAGCGTGCCGTCGTCCACCAACACCTGCAGGGCAGCGACCTGACTAGGGGTCATCCCGACATCCTCGAGAGCCACGGACGCCTCGTTGGCCCGTCGGGCCAGGTCGCCCAGCCACCACTTGCGTGCCGTGGCGGGTGAGGCGCCCGCGGACACGGTCTGATCGATCAGTCCCAGGGCGCCCTCGAAGCCTTTGACGTCCCGCATCTCCAGATCGGTGAAACCCCATTCCTGCTGCAGGCGCGCTCGACGCGCGGCCGGCGGTTCGGGCAGGGTGGCGCGCAGTTCGGCCACCCATTCGCGGCTGGGGGCGATCGGCACCAGGTCCGGCTCGGGGAAGTACCGGTAGTCCTCGGAGGTCTCTTTCGATCGGCCCGCTGTGGTGTAGCCCTCCTCGTGCCACATGCGAGTCTCCTGCTTCACCCGTCCGCCACTGGCCAGCACCGCACCCTGGCGACGGATCTCGTAGCGCAGTGCAGCCTCGACCGACTTCAACGAGTTCACGTTCTTGGTCTCGGTGCGGGTGCCCAGCACGGTCGACCCCTTGGGCATCAGCGAGACGTTGGCGTCGCACCGAAGGTTGCCACGCTCCATCCGGGCCTGCGATACCCCGAGTGCCCGCATCAACTCACGCAACAGACCCATGTACTCCCGGGCGACCTCGGGGGCCTTGGTTCCGGTGCCGAGGACGGGCCTCGTGACGATCTCCATCAGTGGCACGCCGGCCCGGTTGTAGTCGAGCAGCGAGTAGTCGGCGCCCTGAATTCGTCCGGCACCCCCCACGTGGGTGGTCTTGCCAGCATCCTCCTCCATGTGGACCCGCTCGATCGGGATGTCGTAGGACTGGCCGTCCACCTCGACGACCACCTGACCGTCGACACAGAGGGGTTCGTCGTACTGGCTGACCTGGTAGTCCTTGGGCATGTCGGGGTAGAAGTAATTCTTCCGGGCGAACCGGCACCACTCGGCGATCCGGCAGCCCAGGCTGAGTCCGATCCGGATGGCCGACTCGACAGCCGTCCGGTTGACCACCGGCAGCGAGCCAGGCAGACCGAGGCAGACCGGGCAGGTATGGCTGTTGGGCGCGCCGCCGAAGTCGGTGCTGCAGCCGCACCACATCTTCGATGCGGTGTCGAGCTCGACATGCACCTCCAGTCCGAGAACCACGTCGTAGCGTGCCATCACCTCGTCGTAGTCCAGCAACTCGTCGAGCTCGCCGTTCACCTCGACACCTCCTTATCAAGGGCCGGGACGCGTTCGAGGAGTGAGCCTCCCCAGTGTTGGGTCAGGGCCGCCTCCAGGGCCGCACCTACCAGGTAGCACCGGTCGTCAGCCAGCGCGGGGGCCATCACCTGAAGGCCCACTGGCAGACCATCCTCTGGCGCCAGACCGATGGGGAAGCTCCCGGCGGCGTTTCCCGCCAGGTTGGCCGGGATGGTGCAGAGGTCGGATTTGTACATCGCCAGCGGGTCGGTCAGCCGCTCGCCGAACCGGAAGGCGGTGGTCGGGGTGGTCGGTGAGACAAGGACGTCGCACTGCTGGAAGGCCGCGTCGAAGTCCCGGGCGATGAGGGTGCGCATTCTCTGGGCCGAACCGTAGTAGGCGTCGTAGTAGCCGGCGGACAGGGCGTAGGTGCCGATGATGATGCGACGCTTGACCTCGTCGCCGAACCCGGCCGCCCGGGTGCGGCGCATCACCTGCTCCGTACTCGCCAGGCCGTCATCACCCACCCGCAACCCGTACCGCATGCCGTCGTAGCGGGCCAGGTTGCTGGACACCTCGGCGGGCATGATGAGGTAGTACGTGGCCAGCGCGTGGACGAAGTGCGGGCAGCTCACCTCGACGATCTCGGCGCCCAGGCTGGCCAGCAGGTCCACCGCCTCGGTGAAACGCTGCTCCACTCCGGGCGAGTAGCCCTCTCCGCCGAGTTCCCGCACGACTCCGATCCGCATCCCGGCGACGTCGGCGCGCCGGGCGGCGGCCACCACGTCCGGCACCGGCGCGTTGATCGAGGTGGAGTCTGCCGGGTCATGCCCGGCGATCACCTGGTGCAGCAAGGCGGCGTCCAGCACGGTGCGTGCACAGGGCCCGGGCTGGTCCAGGGAGGACGCCATCGCGATAACCCCATACCTCGACACGCCACCGTAGGTCGGTTTGATGCCCACGGTGCCGGTCACCGAGGCCGGCTGGCGGATCGAGCCACCCGTGTCGGTGCCGATGGCGAGGGGGGTCTCGAAGGACGACAGCGAGGCCGACGAACCGCCGCCGGATCCACCCGGAATCCGATCCAGGTCCCACGGATTGCGGGTCGGCCCGTAGGCCGAGGTCTCGGTGGACGAGCCCATCGCGAACTCGTCCAGATTCGTCTTGCCCAGGATCACCAGGTCATGAGCCAGCAGCCGGTCGACCACTGTGGCGTTGTAGGGCGGCACCCAGCCCTCCAGGATTCGTGAACCGGCGGTGGTGGGCAGCCCGCGGTAACAGAAAAGGTCCTTGACGGCGATCGGAACACCTGCGAGCGGACCGAGTTGCTCACCATGGGCGCGCTTGGCATCGACTGCGCGTGCCTGCTCGAGGGCCCGTTCGGCGTCCACGGCCAGGAAGGCGTGCACCGAAGTGTCGACGGCCGCGATCCGGTCGAGATGGGCACGGGTGACCTCTTCGGAACTCTGTTCGCCGCTCGCGATCCGCCGGGCCAGTTCGGCGGCCGTGGCGTGGATGGTGTTCGACATCAGGCCTCCTCGTCCAGGATCCGCGGGACGCGGAACTGGTTGTCCTCCACCGCTGGCGCAGCCCTGAGCATGTCCTGGGCCGCCCAACTGGGACGCAACTCGTCAGCGCGGAAGACGTTGACCAACGGAACGGCGTGCGACGTGGGCGGCACATCCGCGTCCGCGACCTGGGCGACACTGGCCACCGAGGTGAGGATGACGTCCAACTGCGGGGCCAGCCTGGCCAGTTCGTCGTCCGACAACTCAATGCGGGCCAGATCGGCCAGCCGGGCCACATCCTGGGCGCTCAACGCCACGATGTCCTCCTGTTCGCGAACGGCCACCGACGGCAGCCATGACAGCACCCCATCCTAAGCCCCTCCGCCCGCACCGGTGGGACTGCCTGGTCGGGGCTGACAGACTGGAGAGGTGAGTGACGGCTTGTGGTGGCAGATCGCAATCGCCATTGGCTACGGGGTGTTCGGATCGCTGCTTCCCGTAGTCAACGGTGAGGCGTTCATCGTCGCCGCCCTGGCGACTGCGTTCATCGGCCCGGTGGAGGTCGGCCTGGGTCTGGGGTTGGGGCAGGGGATCGGCAAGATGCTGCTGTTCCAGGCCGTCCGCCAGGGCCGCCGACTTCCGCTGGCCAGACGCGTGGGGGCGTCCACCGAACCGGAACCCGGAACGTGGCGCCACCGCTGGTCACGACTGGTGGCGTGGGGCGTGGCGCTGGTGGAGCACCCGCGGTGGGGACCACTCGGCTGTTTCCTGTCTGGAGCGCTCAGCATCCCACCCAACTACCTGACGACCATCCTGGCTGCCACCACGCGGGTCAACTTCGCGATGTTCTCGGTCTTCCTGAGCACGGGCTTCGTCGTGCGCAACGTGTTGATCGCCTTGGTGGTCTCGGGTGTGCTGGACGAGATCTTCTGATCAGGTGATGCCCATCAAGGTCTTGTAGAAGAAGTCGCCGAGCAGGAACAGCGCCACCGTCAGGCCTGCGAAGGCAGCACTCACCTGCAGGCGGGCCTTCTTCTTCTGGGCCGTTGTGGGCACCCGGGCCGGCGGCCACTGCCCCACCTCCGGCTGGACGCGCACCGGGGAGTCACCGTTCAGGTTGAGGTCACTGAAGATCCGGCGCATGGCCCCACTGTAGTGCGCACCCCGTCGCCCTCATCAGCTGCGCAGTTGCTCGACGATCAGACCCGCAGCCTGCCCGAGTCGGTCGAGCACCTGTCCCGCGTCGAGCACCGGCCAACCAGCCAGGCCGCACGCTGGGGAGAGCACCACGTGGGCATCCAGCAGGTCGGGGTCGAGTTCCCACGAACGCAGTGTCGCCAGAGCGTCGGTGACCAGTCGATCGACCGACGGCACGTCGACCCGGTCGGTGCGCACGACGCCCAGCCCGAGGCTGCGGCCCTCGTCCAGCCAGTGACCGCAGGCATCGAACATGACAGGGTCGAGATGGCGGGCATCGAGTGCCAGACCGCTGAAGCCCGCCCTGCGGGCCAACTCGACGTCCAGACCGGGGGCGCAGGTGTGCAACCAGACACCCTCGACGCCGGCGAGTCCCTCCAGTGTCTGGGTCAAACCCCGCCAACTCGCCAGTACTTCGTCGACCTGCGGCACTCGGTAGCGTCCCAGCCCCGAGAAGGTGGGGATTCCTGCGGCCAGCACCGCCCCGATGGCCGGTTCGTCGATCTGGACGATGAGTGGACGCCCAAGTCGCCAGTGGATCACAGCGGCCAGATCGGCTGCCGCGTCGACCAGTGCCTGGGCCACGTCGCGGCAGGCCCCCTCGTCGGCGAGGACGTGATTGAGTGTGGGATGGGCCAGCCGTACCGAACTGGCAAGCGTCCACGGCCCAGCCAAGGCGATCTTGACGGTGCCTTCATGGTGTTGGGTGAGTTCTTCGAAGTCGTCCAGGTCGTTGCGCCACCATCGCCCGGCCCGCTGCTGGGCGGTGTCCGTGACCCCGGACAGGCGCCAGCCGTCGGGGGTGAGGTTGCTGGGTTGGGGGAGCAGCCCGAGCGTCCGTCCGATCATCGTCGAGGAGGCGTCCCGCCCCGGCACCTCCGGCCAGGCCAGCAGGTCGGGCATCACGTCGGCGACGATCCGCGTCGCCTCGCGAAAATCACTGCCGGGCATCGAACCCACACCCGTCGTCCTCACGAAGCCACCTCGGTGTGGCTCAGGTTGGCCGACGGGCAACCGGTCGAGGCGATAATCGAACTGCCGACGACCCGGTCCTCGACATAACTGACCGCGTACTGGCCCGGGGCCACCCCTCGACAGGGCTTGTCCAGCCGTATCAAAAGGCCTTGTCCCTGCTGATGGAACGATGCCGGCAGTGCCTCACCGTGAGCGCGCACCTGGACGTGACCTCGCCACGGCTCTGAGCGGGGAGCCCCCGTCCACGTCGCTCGAACACCGTGCAGTTCGTCGACCAGGAGGTCCTCCGCGGCCCCCACCACAACCTGACGGGTGGCCGGGTCCACGTCGACGACGTACCTCGGCCGACCATCAACCGTGGGGACTCCCAGATTGAGTCCCTTTCGCTGGCCGATGGTGTAACGGAACGTGCCCCGGTGTTGGCCCAACTGCCGGCCGGTGATGTCGACGATCGCGCCAGGGGCGTCCCCGAGCTTGTCGGCCAGGAACCCGGCGGTGTCACCGTCGGGGATGAAGCAGATGTCGGTGGAGTCCGGCTTGTCGGCAACCAGCAGCCCCAGGCCGGCGGCCTCGCGGCGCACATCGGGCTTCAAGGATTCCCCGAGCGGGAAGAGGCTGTGGGACAGCTGGTGGGCCTCCAGCACCCCCAGCACGTAGGACTGGTCCTTGCCGGCGTCGCGGGCACGCCTCAGTTCGACTCCTTGTGGCCCGGTGACCAGGCGGGCGTAGTGGCCGGTCGCCACGGCGTCAAAACCGAGGGCCAGCCCCTTGTCGAGCAGTGCGGCGAACTTGATGCGCTCGTTGCATCGCAGGCAGGGGTTCGGCGTGCGGCCCGCCGCGTACTCAGCCAGGAAGTCCCCGATCACGTCCTCGGCAAACTGGGCAGAGAAGTCCCAGACGTAGAAATCGATTCCCAGCCGATCGGCCACTCTGCGTGCGTCGTGGGCGTCGGCCAGCGAGCAACAGCCCCGCGATCCGGCGCGCTGGGCCAGTGGGCTGCGAGACAGGGCCAGGTGAACGCCGGTGACCTGGTGGCCGGCAGCCAGCAGTCGCGCGGTGGCGACAGCGGAGTCCACCCCGCCCGACATCGCCGACAGGACTCGCATCGCACTCCTTGGTTCGGGTTCATCGCAACTGTACCCAGCGATTCCAGGTCGTCCCCCGGACGCGGCTGGCCCTCAGATTCCGGCCTCGCGCTCATGGGGTGCTGCGGGGCACCCCACGCGCCATGGCGACCACCTCGGGCAACGCGGCCACGATCCGGTCGACGTCCGCCGCTGTGGTCGACCAGCCGAAGCTGAACCGCACCCCGGCCCGCGCGGCATCGTCATCGCGTCCCATCGCCGACAGAACGTCGCTCGGGCCGTGCACCCCAGCCCGGCAGGCCGATCCCGTCGAGCACCAGATGTGGCGCTGGTCGAGCAGAAACATCACGTCGTCGGCTGAGGTGCCCTCAAAGGCCACGTTGACGATCGCAGGGCTGATGGGCGACGTTCCATTCACGCGGGCCCCCGGGATTCGGGAGACTGCCTCCAGCAGCCTGGTCGTCAACTGAGTCAGCCGGTCGGCCAGTTCGGCCCGCCGGGCGACGGCGTCCCGGGCTGCCGCCGCGAACCCGGCGGCCAACATGACCGGCTGGGTGCCCGATCGCAGACCGGCTTCCTGTCCCCCGCCCAGCCCATACCTGCCCAACTGGACACCGCGGCGGACCAGGAGCGCTCCGATGCCCACCGGTCCACCGATCTTGTGCGCCGAGACCGACATCAGATCGGCGTGCGATTCTGCGAAGTGGACGTCCAGATGACCCAGCGCCTGGACCGCGTCGGTGTGGAACCAGGAACCCGACCGATGGGCAATGTCGCAGGCCTGCATCACCGGTTGAATCGTACCGACCTCGTTGTTGACCCACATCAGGCTTGCCAACCCGACCAGGCCCGCCGGGTGCGAGTCCAGTCCCTCGGCCCACTCCGCCATCCGGAGGCGACCGGTCGCCTCGACGCCGGCGAGGCGCACCCGGGCACCCAACTCCTCCGTCGCCCGGAGGACCGCCGGATGCTCGATTGCGCCCAGTAGGACGCCAGGTCTTTCAGCGGCCCAGCGGGCCGCCGAACGAAGCACAGCGATGGAGTCGGACTCACTTCCCCCCGAGGTGAAGATGACCTCGTCGCCATGAGCTCCCAACAGCCCCGCGAGTTCCTCCCTGGCGTCCTCGAGCCGGGCACGAGACCTCCTTCCGCCCCCGTGCAGCGCGGCAGGATTGCCCAGCAGATCAGCCTGTTCCAGCATTGCTGACAGGCTCGCCGCCCTCAACGGCGATGAAGCGGCATGATCCGCGTACACTGACTGAGCACCATCACCCATCGATGTGTTCCGCTGGGGATCGTGATCAGGGGCTCGGAACATGCCAGCAAGGCTAATCGACGTAGCATCAACAGCAGCTCGTCACACGGACGGAGCTGCACCATGCACCACGTAGAAGATCGCGGGGTGGCGTCGTCACCCGGCGCGCACCTGACATCCCGAGGTTGTTGGTTCAGGCTCTGGGCACCGCGGGCCAGTTGCGTCGTCCTCACCCTCGTGGACGCGGACCTCAGCCCCACCAACGTCGAGATGACCAACGCAGACGGATTCTGGGAGGTCTTCGTCCCCGGAGTCAAGGCCGGCCAGCGCTACGGCTATCGAGTGCACGGTCGGTGGCGGCCCGAGCACGGGATTCGGGCCAATCCCGCGAAACTCCTCGTCGACCCTTACGCACGCGCCATCACCGCGGAGCTGGATTACCGGGGGCCGATCCGTGACCACGGCGACCGCTCGCTGTACGAGCCTGACTCCCGCGACTCGCTGGGTTCAGTCCCGCTCTCGGTCGTGGTCGCCCGCACCCCAGCCCCCCAACCGGTTGCCGAACGTCGTCCCATGAGTCGGTCCGTGATCTACGAGATGCACGTCAGGGGCTACACCCGGATGCACTCCTTGGTTCCCGAGGCTCTTCGGGGGACCTTCGCAGGCTTGGCCCGCCAGGCGGTGATCGAGCATCTGCTGGGGCTAGGCGTCACGGCCGTTCAATTGCTGCCCGTCCACCACTTCGTCAGTGAGCCCGACTTGGTCCGTCGAGGTCTGACGAACTACTGGGGCTACAACACTCTGGGCTACTTCGCCCCACACGGTTCCTACAGTTCGGCCGGGACCCTCGGGCAGCAGGTCGACGAGTTCAAGGCGATGGTCACGTCTTTTCACTCGGCAGGCATCGAGGTGCTGCTCGACGTTGTCTACAACCACACCTGCGAGGGCGCCCTCGACGGCCCGACACTGAGCTTCCGGGGCATTGACCGGGCGGGCTACTACCGGCTCAGCCCTGACCAGTATGTCGATCTGGACGTCACCGGCTGCGGCAATTCCGTGAACACCTCACACGAGCAAACCCGTAACCTGATCCTCGATTCGATGCGTTACTGGGTCACCGAGATGGGTGTGGACGGCTTCAGGTTCGATCTGGCCACCACGCTGCTTCGCGACAGGAACCACCAGGTCGACCAGAGTCATGCACTCAAACAGGCGATCCACAACGACCCGGCGTTGGCAGGCATCAAGTTGATCGCGGAACCGTGGGACCTGGGCCCGCACGGCTACCAACTCGGTCATTTCGGGCCCGGATGGAGCGAGTGGAACGACCGGTACCGCGGATTCGTCAGGAACTACTGGCGGGGACTGGGCAGCATTCAGGAACTGGCCACCCGGTTGTCCGGGTCGGGTGACATCTTCGACCATCACAATCGGACTCCTTCGGCGAGCGTCAACTTCGTGACCGCACACGACGGCTTCACACTGCGCGACCTGGTGTCCTACGCCGCCAAGCACAACTTCGCCAACGGTGAGGACAACAATGACGGCAGCGACGACAACCGGTCGTCCAACTGCGGAGTGGAAGGCGAGACCGATGACGCTCGGATCAACAGACTGAGGCACCGCCAGGTACGAAACCTGATGGCCACCCTTTTGCTCTCACGTGGGGTGCCCACGATCACCGCCGGGGACGAGATGGGCCGCACTCAACGAGGCAACAACAACGCCTACTGTCAGGACAACGCCACCAGCTGGGTCGACTGGGATCTGCTCGGCGAATGGGCCGACGTCCATTCCCTGACGGCCACTCTCAATCGGCTGAGGACCACATCCCGGCTGCTGTACTACGACGACTTCCTTTACCACAGCGAGATCCTCGACGATCGCGGTGAGTCGCTGCTTCGCTACAACCTTGCCTGGCTGAACGGTTACTCGGGCGAAATGGGTTACCAGGACTGGATGCACGACGGCCGCCGGTTGCTCGGCATGTATTTGTCGAGCCGCACCGAGGCGCTGCTGGCGTGGTTCCACTCGGGCGCCGACCCAGTCCCGGTCACCATGCCGCCACCACCCTGGGGCTGGCGTTATGAGCTGCTCGTCACCACCGCTGAACCCGGCGAGATCACGGCGAGAACCCTGATGCCGGGCGATGTCATGATGCTCCCGGGACGCACGGTGGCCGTGATGCGCGTCGAGGTTCCGTCCTCCGCGAGTGCGCTGGGGCATGGCGCAAGTTCGTTCCAGATCAGGCACGGTGACCGCTCACCGACGGGCCCCAGCGCTCGGCCCCCGCGGCGTCCCTGAGGCGGTGAGGCCACCTGAGCAGGGACGACGGGGGCGTCCGGGCTACTTGCGCGCCACGGCGGCCAGACCCAATTCTGCCCTGCTGGCCAGCAGCGGGTGGTCGGGGACGACGCGCACCGTGAAGCCCATCAACCCCGCCACGGTGGTGAGTTTGTCAAGATGGAACACCACCGCGTCGCCCTGAGGCTGGCAGTCTCCGCAGAGCTCGAACCGGCTGATCCGCACGTTACGCAGTTCGTCACTCGCATCCACATCGCCATAAACCAGTTCGACCGCGACGTCAGAGGGTTCCAGACCATTGAGGCACACCGTTGTCTCGAACGTCTGCATCGAGCCAACCTCGACAGGATCAGACAGCCGGGTCTCCAGCCCAGTGACCGCCACGCCGGGCCAAGCCTGCCGAACCTTCCGCTTCCAAGCGGAGAGCCCGGCCGCGACGTCATCCCGATGAACCCTCATTGCCGAAGCGGCTGCCGGCGTGTACAACCGGGTGACGTAGTCACGGACCATTCTGGTAGCCATCACCTTGGGTCCCAGCCCAGAGATGGTGTCACGCATCATCTTCACCCACTCGACGGGAATGCCGTTGGCATCGCGGGTGTAGAACTTCGGGATGATCTCGCGCTCGATGATCTCGTACAGCGCCGCGGCCTCGGCGGCGTCGCGATCGGCCTGGTTGCCGATCATCTCTGACGAGGGAATGGACCATCCGTAGGCGGCGTCGTACCACTCGTCCCACCAACCGTCCTGAATCGACAGGTTGAAGGCACCGTTCATCGCCGCCTTCATCCCGGATGTGCCACAGGCCTCCATCGGACGCAGCGGGTTGTTGAGCCACACGTCGCATCCCGGGTAGAGGGGTTTGGCAAGTGACATGTCATAGTCCGGCAGGAAGACAATCCGGCCCCGCACGTCCTCGGCGTCGGCGAACTGCACCATTTCCTGGATCAGACCCTTGCCGAGGTCGTCGGCCGGATGCGCCTTGCCGGCGATCACGATCTGGATAGGGGTGGCCGGGTGGTTGAGCAGTACCTTCAGCCGGTCTGGCTGGCTGAGCATCAGCGTGAGTCGCTTGTAGGAGGCGCCGCGACGGGCGAAACCGATGGTCAGGGTGTGCGGGTTGAGCGCGGTGGCCACCCAGTCACTGGAGAGTCCACGATTGGCCGCGCTGCGCGCCAGCCGGTCGCGTGCCATCACGATCATCTGGCCGCGCATCTGACGCTTCAGCGTCCACAGAGTCGAGTCATCCACCCGGTCCAGGGCGTGCCAGTTCCACCCGTCGACG
Organism: uncultured Actinomycetota bacterium; assembly: GCA_963780175.1. GTDB lineage: Bacteria > Actinomycetota > Actinomycetes > Propionibacteriales > Propionibacteriaceae > Brooklawnia. Next base: position 438,808 of record CAWAAT010000001.1, read on the forward strand.
TTGCCCTCCTCCAAGTCGGTGGGTGATTCCAGCAGTTCCTTGAACTCCGGGTGCAACCAGGTACGTGCATGCACTCCATTGGTCACCGAGGTGATGGGCACCTCGCTCACATCGAAGCCGGGCCACAAGCCCTGGAACATCTGACGGCTCACCTCGCCGTGCAGCATGGAGACACCGTTCGCCCGTTGCCCCAGTCGCAGCCCTACCACCGCCATGTTGTAGCGACTGGCATCGCCACCCTCGTAGGTCTCGGTACCCAGGTCCAGGATCTTGTCGACCGGCAACGGCCCGAAGGACGCGAACTGCTCACGGACCTGATCCTTGCTGAACCGGTCGATTCCGGCCGGCACAGGGGTGTGGGTGGTGAACAGCATTCCTGCCCGCACCTTCTCAACCGCGGTGTCGAAGTCGTCGCCGTGGGTCATGTACTCGCGAATGCGCTCCAGCCCCAGGAAGACCGCATGACCCTCGTTGGCGTGGTAGACCTGCGGACTCGGGTGACCGGTGACGCGGCAGTACTCTCGTAGCGCCCGCACGCCGCCGACTCCCAGCAGCACCTCCTGGGACAGCCGGTGCTCGGAACCCCCGCCGTAGAGTTTGTCGGTGATCAGCCGCTCCGAGTCGCCGTTGACCTCGAGGTTCGTATCCATCAGCACCAGCGGGACGCGACCCACGCTGGCCACCCACAGCTGAGCCTTGACCATGACGCCGCGGATCTCGACCTCGATCATCACCGGCTTGCCATCGGCGTCGGTGAGCATCGAGATCGGCAACTCGTTGGGATCCAGCAACGGGTAGCGCTCCTGCTGCCAACCCTGGGTGTTCAGGGACTGAATGAAGTATCCGTGGTGGTAGAGCAGACCGACGCCGATCAATGGGGCGCCGATGTCGGAGGCGGCCTTCAGGTGGTCACCCGCCAGGATGCCCAGCCCCCCCGAGTACTGCGGCAGCACTTTGGAGATGCCGAACTCCGCCGAGAAGTAGCCGATGGAAGTCGGGGCCTCCGGGTGCTGAGAAGCGAACCCCTGGTACCAGCGGTCCCCCGTCAGGTATTCCTGCAAATCACTGTGGGCGAGTTCGAGGCTCCGGACAAAACGGCGGTCGGTGGCCAGGGCCTCCAGCCTCGCAGCACTCACCTGTGACAGCATCTTGAGCGGGTCTCCGCCGGTGCCGACCCACAGGTCGGGGTCGACCGCTCGGAAGACCTCCATGGTCTCCTCGTGCCAACTCCAGCGCAAGTTCCGTGCCAGTTCGGCCAGCGGACGGAGGGTATCGGGAAGGACTGGTTGAACTATGTATCGTCTGATCGCTCGCACATCGCACACGTTACTCAAGGAAGCGGGGTGCAGTGCCTCGGGAGGCTCACCCCCACCATCGCTTTCCAACCCGCTTTCGAACTATCTGACCTACGCACTCGGTCAACCCCGCTAGCGTGGTTCCCGTGACTGACCTCGGATTTTCCTCCCCACCGCCTGCGGCTCGCCGGACAGCCCCCGAGTCCGCCCCGGCTGACCGGTTCGCCCAGTTCAAGCTCGGACGCATCCCGATCGGCAAGGTCTCGCCGGTCATCGAGCATGGCGCCTATCCCGCGAAGGCCGTCGAGGGCGAGGCGTTCCCCATCTCGGCCCGGATATTCCGTGAGGGTCACGATGCCGTTGGGGCAACGGTCATCCTCACCGACCCGTCCGGATCGGAGTCGCAGGTCGACATGGCGCAGATCTGGCCGCAAGGGCTGGACATCTGGCAGGCCTGGGTGCGCCTTGACCAGCCGGGTGACTGGCTGTTCCGCATCGAGGCGTGGTCGGATGACTGGCACACCTGGCACCACAACGCCGATGTCAAGCTCGACGCCGCGATGGATGTCGCCCTGGTCTGCGCCGAGGGTCGAGACCTGTTCGCCGATGCCATTGAGAAGGCACGATCGGCCGGAGCCGAAACAGATGCTGACCTGATCTCGCGTGCCAGCGAGGCCCTCGATCCTTCCGCTGATCCCGCACATCTGCGTTGGATCGCGATGGACTCCGACCTCGACGAAGCGATGACCCGCCACGCCAGACGTCCGATGCGCACTCCCACCCCCGACTATCCGCTCCAGGTCGACCGCAAGCGCGCCCTGTACGGCTCCTGGTACGAGTTCTTCCCGCGTTCCCAAGGTGCCTGGCAGGATCCGGAGACCGGGGCGTGGCGATCAGGCACCTTCAACGACTGTTATCCGATGCTCGAGCACATCGCAGCCCTGGGCTTCGACGTCGCCTATGTGCCCCCGATCCACCCCATCGGCTACCAGTTCCGCAAGGGCCCGAACAACTCACTAAATGCCGGGCCCAACGATCCGGGTTCCCCTTGGGCGATCGGCAGTGCCGACGGCGGACACGACGCCGTGCACCCTGACCTGGGCACGCTGGAGGACTTCGACGCGTTCGTCGCAAAGGCCAACTCGCTGGGACTGGAGGTCGCCCTGGACTTCGCCCTGCAGGCAGCACCCGACCACCCGTGGGTCACCGAGCATCCCGAGTGGTTCACCACCCGGCTGGACGGCACGATCGCCTACGCCGAGAACCCTCCCAAGAAGTACCAGGACATCTATCCGATCAACTTCGACAACGACCGGGACGGCATTTATCACGAGGTGCTGCGCCTCATCAAGTTCTGGGTGTCGCACGGGGTGAAGATCTTCCGGGTGGACAATCCCCACACCAAGCCGATCAACTTCTGGGACTGGTTGACCACACAGATCCGCCAGGACCACCCTGAGGTGTTGTTCTTCGCCGAGGCCTTCAGCCGACCCGAGGTGATGCAGACCCTCGGCAAGGTCGGCTTCCACATGAGTTACACGTACTTCACCTGGCGAAACACCAAGAAGGAACTGGCCACCTACCTCACGGAACTGGCGAGCGAGACTGCCGACTTCATGCGACCGAACTTCTTCGTCAACACCCCCGACATCAATCCGATGTCGATCCGTTCGGGAGCACCTGCAGCCTTCGCCATCCGGATGATCCTGGCGGCGACCATGTCGCCGAACTGGGGCATCTACCAAGGATTTGAGCAGTTCGAGTTCGAGCCGTTCAAGCCCTCCGGTGAGGAGTACCTGAACTCGGAGAAGTACCAGTACCGTCCCCGAGATTTCGACGCGGAGCCCAACCTCAATCCGTTGATGGGCAGGCTGAACCAGATCCGCCGCAGCCATCCTGCACTGCAGCAGCTACGCAGGACCACCGTGCTGAAGACGGACAACGATCAGATCTTCGCCTTCGCCAAGAACGACGGAAAAGACACCGTCATCGTGGTCTGCAGCCTCAATCCCCACGAGCCGGTCTCAGGCGATGTCGTCGTCGACCTCAAACCCTTGGGGGTGGAGGCCGAGATGATCGGGGTCCACGATGACCTGACCCACTCCAACTACGTCTGGGGCAAGCACAATTACGTTCGCCTCGACCCGGCCAACCCGGCCCACATCTTCTCCGTCCACGCGCATCACTAAGAATCGAGGATCACGATGCACGACATTTACGGCAACCTGGCAGGCTGGGACTTCGAGGGTTTCCACAGCGGCGGCGACACCGAGTCATGGCGCCGGCTGGGCAGCCACGTTGTGACGGTGGACGACCCCGACCGCGGAGAACTTCGTGGCACCCGATTCGCGGTCTGGGCACCCAATGCCCAGCGTGTCCAGGTGATCGGAGACTTCAACTGGTGGCAGGGCGACGACATGCACCTCGTTCCAGGCTCCGGAGTCTGGGCGCTGTGGAAGGAAGACGTGGCCGAGGGCACCCAGTACAAGTACAAGATTCAGCACGCCGACGGTATGTGGCAGGAGAAGGCCGACCCGTACGCCCGATTCGCCGACACTCCCCCAGGCAATGCGTCCATCGTCTGGGAGTCCAACTACGAGTGGGCACCCAGCGAGCAGGTGTGGCTCGACAGGCGCGCGAAGACCAACGTCTACGAATCCCAGATGAGCGTCTACGAGGTTCACCTCGGCAGCTGGCGCAAGGGCCTGACCTACCGACAACTGGCAGAGCAACTGCCCGCCTACGCGAAGTGGCAGGGCTACACCCACGTCGAACTGATGCCGGTGATGGCGCACCCGTTCCCGGGCAGCTGGGGCTATCAGGTGACCGGCTATTTCGCCCCGGACGGCCGGTTGGGCAGCCCGGACGACTTCCGCTATCTGGTGGAGGCCCTGCACGCCGAAGGCATCGGCGTCATCCTCGACTGGGTGCCAGGTCACTTCCCCAAGGATGACTGGGCACTGGGACGATTCGACGGCACGGCACTGTACGAGCACGCGGACCCTCGTCAGGGTGAACAACCCGACTGGGGCACCTACGTCTTCAACTTCGGACGCAACGAGGTCAAGTGCTTCCTCGTCTCGAACGCCCTCTACTGGATCCACCAGTTCCACGCCGACGCCCTGCGGGTGGACGCGGTGGCCTCCATGCTTTACCTCGACTACTCCCGCGAAGAGGGCCAGTGGGTACCCAACCAGTTCGGCGGTCGCGAGAACCTCGAGGCCATCGACCTGCTGCGCTACGTCAACAAGCACATCTACGAGCGCACTCCGGGCGTGGTCATGATCGCCGAGGAGTCCACCAGCTTCGGCGGTGTCACCAAGCCGACCAACTGGGGCGGACTGGGCTTCGGTTTCAAGTGGAACATGGGCTGGATGAACGACACGCTCGGATACCTGGGTCTTGACCCGGTGTTCCGGCAGTACCACCACAACGACCTGACGTTCGCGATGGTGTATGCGTACTCCGAGAACTTCATCCTGCCGATCAGCCACGACGAGGTCGTGCACGGCAAGGGCTCGATGCTCAACAAGATCCCGCAGGACGACTGGCGCAAGTTCTCGACCCTGCGGGCCTACTACGCGTTCATGTGGAGCTTCCCCGGCAAGCAGTTGCTCTTCATGGGCCAGGAGTTCGCGCAGCGCTCGGAATGGAACGAGGACTCCGGCCTGGAGTGGTGGGTGGACGGGCTGTGGGGCCACAACGGAACCCGGCAACTGATCCGAGAGATGAACAAGCTGCAGGCCGATCATCCTGCGTTGCACCAGTTGGACTGCGAGCCCGAGGGCTTCAGCTGGATGAACGCCGACGACGCGGGTCACAACACCTACAGCTTCGTGCGTTTCGACCGCGACGGGGAAATGATCGCGTGCATCACGAACTTCTCCCCCGAGCCCTACCCGCACTACCCGGTGAACCTGCCCAAGGCTGGCGCCTGGCAGCAGATCCTCAACACCGACGCGACCGAATTCGACGGGAGTGGGCAGTTCGACAATCCGCAACCCATCGTCGCGCAGGCCCACACCCCTGAGGCTGACTCGTGGGCATGGGCGACGGTCTGCGTCCCGCCGATGGGAGCGGTCTGGCTGCGTCACGAGGGCTGAGGTGTCTTGACGGGAGCGCCTGAGCTCTGAAGTCAAACGAGGGTGCCGATCCGCTGTTCGCGGGCCGGCACCCTCGGTCGTTTCGGGATCAGAACAGCGCCATGGAGAGCGCTCGCCGTCCCTTCTTGACCGCAGGGTCGGCGGCCTCAATGGTGTCGAACAACTCGACAAGCCGGACGCGCACCTGCTCACGATCTGGCCCAACCGTGCGTCGAACCAGGTCGACCAAGCGGGTGAACGCGGCGTCCGCATCACCGGTGATGAGCTCGAGGTCGGCTGCGGCCAACTGGGCCGCGATGTCGTCGGGCTCGGCGTCGGCTCGTTGGATGACCTGGTCGTCAAGATCCACGCTGCGCAGCAACAGGGCGGCCTGGGCGCGTCCGGCCTGCGCCTCGGCGTCCCGCGGGTTGGCCTTCAGCAGCTTCTCGAACTCGGCGACCGCGCCCGCGAAGTCACCGTTCTGCAGAGCTGCGTCCGCGGCTGCGAAACGGGGATCTGCCGTCGGCTCCCCCGGCGCAGCGCTTGACGTGGCGGCGCTCGCCTGCGGTGTCGCGCGTCCGGTCAGCCCGTTGGCAACCGCCACCTGGACGATCTGGTCGATGATGGCAGCGATGTCCGAACGCTGCCGGGTGCCCTGGAACAACGGCGCCAACTGACCGCCGATAAGCGCCACGGCCGTCGGGACGGCCTGGACGCCGAGAGCCTGGGCGATCCGCGGTTGGGTGTCGACATCGACCACTCCCAGCAGCAGACGTCCCTGGGCTGCGTTGATCAGCTCCGCCAGATCGCGAGCAACCTGCGCCGAGCCGGCATCGCGGCCCGAGGTGAGCAGCATCACCACCGGGTAGCGCATCGACTGCTGAGCAACGGACTCGAAGCTGGCCTCGTTCACCTCGATCACGTAACTGCCCGTTGATGTGGCGGCAGGAGATGGGGCAGCTGCCAGACGTGACAGGTCGACGGCACCGGGACGCGAGAAGGACTGATCAGCGCTCATGACATCCATTCTTCCACCTGCTCGAGCTGACAGCGAACACCCCCGCGACAGCCTGCGACGCGGCAAGATGGTCCCATGGCTCATCCACGCGCAGGCCAAGTGGCCGACCCCGCAGACTTGATCAACGTCGACGACGTCGTCGGCGCCTACTACGACTTGGTCCCCGATCCTACGAATCCCGACCAGATGGTGGCTTTCGGGACGTCCGGTCACCGGGGCTCAAGTCTTGACACCGCCTTCAACGAGGCACACATCGCCGCCATCACCCAGGCGATCATCGAGTACCGCGCCGCTCAGGGAACCAACGGTCCGCTGTTCATCGCCAAGGACACCCACGGACTGTCCCTACCCGCTTGGAAGACCGCGATCGAGGTGCTGGTTGCGGCCGGCGTCGAGGTGCTGGCCGAGCGGGACGATGAGTACACCCCCACCCCCTCGCTCTCCCGGGCGATCATCCGCTACAACCGCGAACACGCTGACGGCCCGTTTGCCGACGGAATCGTCGTGACGCCGTCCCACAACCCTCCGCGCGACGGCGGCTTCAAGTACAACCCGCCGAACGGTGGACCTGCCGACACCGACGCCACCGGCTGGATCGCCAACCGCGCCAACGAGCTGATGGCCGACTACAAGTCGATCAAGCGCGTCCCCTACGAGCAGGCCGCTGCGCAACTCAACCGCTACGACTACCGCACGCCCTACTGCCAGGAACTCTCTCTGGTCATCAACATGGCCGCCATCAAGGATTCAGGCCTGCGGATCGGCGCCGACCCCATGGGTGGCGCCTCGGTACAGTACTGGCAGTACATCGCCGAGAACCTGCTGCCGAACCTCACCGTGGTCAACCCCGTTGTGGATCCGACGTGGTATTTCATGACCCTGGACACTGACGGCAAGATCCGGATGGACTGCTCATCACCCAATGCCATGGCCTCGCTGGTCGCCAACAAGTCGAAGTACGACATTGCCACCGGCAATGACGCCGACGCCGATCGCCATGGCATTGTCACCCCGGACGCCGGCCTGATGAACCCGAACCACTACCTGGCCACCGCCATCCAGTACCTGTTCGGCAACCGTCCGGGCTGGCCGGGCGACACCAAGATCGGCAAGACGCTGGTGTCGAGTTCGATGATCGACAACGTCGCCGCCAAGCTGGGACGCACGCTGGTCGAGGTGCCGGTGGGCTTCAAGTGGTTCGTCCCCGGTCTCATCTCGGGCGAGATGGGCTTCGGCGGCGAGGAATCGGCCGGAGCGTCGTTCCTTGAACTCAACGGGGCCACCTGGTCGACCGACAAGGACGGCCTGATCCTTGACCTGCTGGCCAGCGAGATGACCGCCGTCACCGGCAAGACGCCAAGCCGGCACTACCAGGATCTGGTCGACGAGTTCGGCACCTACCACTACGCCAGAATCGACTCGGACGCCAACCGCGAGCAGAAGGCTCGGCTCAAGGCCTTGGCTCCGCAGGACATCAAGGCTAAGCAACTCGCCGGCGACCCGATCACCCACGTCTACTCGCATGCTCCCGGCAACAACGCGGCGATCGGCGGTATCAAGGTCACCACCGACGCGGGCTGGTTCGCAGCTCGCCCGTCGGGCACCGAGGACAAGTACAAGATCTACGCCGAGAGCTTCCGCAGCGTGGAGCACCTGGCCGAGATCCAGAATGCCGCCAAAGAGGTCGTGTCGGAGGCCTTGGCAGGCTGAAATCCAGACGTCGAACCGCCTGGCGCAACGCAGAGAACACCGGAGGGGGTCAGCTCAATGGCTGGCCCCCTCGCCCCACACCGACAACAACCTGATATGGGAGAATCAACACATGGAAAACTCTGACCTCTTCATCTGCATCGACCACGTCGCCTACGTCTGCCCGGACGCCGAGGAAGCCGTCAAGCATTACACCGAGGTGCTCGGCTGGTACGAGTTGCACCGCGAGACCAACGACGAGCAGGGTGTCTTCGAGATCATGGTTGCCCCGGCAGCCGAGCTCACCGAGCACATGACCCAGATCCAGCTCATCTCCCCTACCCGCGACGACGCCACCACGGCGGTCTGGCTGACGAAGAACCGTCCAGGCCTGCACCACATGGCGTGGCGCGTCGCCGACATCGATGCCGTCTCGGCAACACTGCGTGAACGTGGGCTGACGCTGCTCTACGACCAACCGCGCATCGGCACCGGCGGATCGAAGATCAACTTCCTGCACCCGAAGTCGGGCAAGGGTGTTCTGATCGAGGTCGTCCAGCCCGGCACCGGTCACTGACGACACCCCGAATTCCACTGGCGACGGGGTGCCCTGCGGGGCATCCCGTCGTTCGCTGTCCATGTTCGTTGCCGCGCGGCTTGACCGGCTGCTGGGCTGTTGTTGCTAGCCTCGATGTGGACGTGAGGAGCCCTAGATGACCAACGCAACGCCACACGAGGAATACACCGAGGACACCGGCCTCAACCTGTTCGACGACCGCGCGAGCGCGGCAGGCAGCTTCCCGCACGCAATGCTCGGCTATGACCGGCCCACCGTCGACAACTACGTCCGCGACATCGAACAACAGGTGGCCACCCTTCGACAACTGACGCGCCACCTGCGCGGAGAACTGGCCAACGCTCAGCAGGTGCACGGCGACTCCGACTTCACCAGATTGGGTTCACACGCCACATCCCTGTTGCGATCTGCGGAGGCGCAGGCGACCGATCTGGTCAGCAAGGCGGCGGCGGAGGCCGAACGCATCAAGGAGGAGGGCCGTCGGGTCGCTGCGGACCTACGCGCCAACGCCCAGACCGAGGCCGATGACATCCGGGTCGAGACCCTCGGGAACCTGCGTTCCATGAGGCAGCAGTTGGACGTCGAGACCGCCCAGGTGCGTGAGGCGACCCAACGGGACGCTCAGGCCACCCTCGATGCTGCCCGAACTCAGGCCCAGGCAGTCCTGGACGAGGCCGCCCACAACGCGAAGCTGGCCGTCGATCAGGCTGATTCGCGGGCCCGACAGGCAGCCGAAGAGGCAGCTCGGGACGTCGAAGCCCAGCGGGCGGCAGCCCGCACCGAGGCTGACACCATGCTCGCCCAGGCTCGCGAGCGTGCCGAACAGTTGACGAGCGGCGCCGAGGTCGAGGCCGGCCTGATCCGAAGCCGGGCACATGACGAGGCGCAGCGGCTCTTGGCCGCCGCGAACGCCGAGGCCGAAACCGTCGCACAGCAGGTCCGTGACGTGCTGGCACAGGCCAGCACTCAGCACGCGGACGCGGTGAAGCATCTGGCTGAGGCCACCGAGCAGGCTGGGGGCATCCGCTCCGAGGCGATGGAGACCGCTGAGCTCCTGCGTGCGCAGGCTTCGGCCGAGTCCGAGTCGCAGGTGGCCGCGGCTCATCGGCAGGCGGCGATGATGAAGGACCGGCTCGAGGAGCAGTTTGCCTGGCGCAAGGAACAACTGGAACGCGAGGTCTCGGTGCTGCTGCAACGAAAGGACGCGATCATCGCCCAGATGGGCAACCTTCGCCATCTGTCGGATCAGGCCAGCGTCGATTTCCCGAACGTCGATCCCTTCGAGGTGACCAGCAGCGCAACCACGCTGACCAGCGACGCACAGTGGTTGGCGTCCGCCCCGCTACCTGAGTCTACTCAGCCGGGCGAACCCACCGCGGTACTGCGCATCTCGGTGGCGGCGCACCAGGATCAGGCCGTCGAGCAGGGCGCCAGCGAGTCAACCGCCATCATCAACCCTGATCACACCGAGCCGACGAAGGTCATCGGCCGCGACTGAGCAAGGCTAGAAGAGCCTGTCCTCTGAGTGGTCCAGACCGCGCAGCTCGTCGTAGTCGACGACCACACATGCGATCCCGCGGTCGGCGGCCAGGGTGCGAGCCTGGGGCTTGATCAGCTGGGCGGCGAATACCCCGCGAACCTCTCCGAGCAACGGGTCACGGTTCATCAACTCGAGGTAGCGGGTCAACTGTTCCACCCCATCGATCTCACCTCGTCGCTTGACCTCGACAGCCACATAACCGCCGCGCTCATCTCGGCACAGCAGATCGACCGGCCCGATCGCCGTCATGAACTCCCGCTGCACGACACTCCAGCCCGCGCCGAGGCTGCTGGGATTCTCGGCCAGCAGCGCCTGAAGGTGCGCCTCGACGCCGTCCTTGCGCAGCCCCGGATCGAGCCCAAGGTCAACGGCATGGTCCAGTTCAACCTGGCCGATGCTGATCTGGAGCGTGTCCCCATTCCTGGCCCGAACCATCCAGACCTGGCTGACCCCGACGTCCGGGTCAGACAGCAGCGTGTCCAGGGCGGCCTCCTCGGCGCTCAGCACCGTGAAGGTGCACGGGGGGCTCATCCAGTTGAGCGGCTTGTACGCACGATCGTCAGCATGCACCGAGACCGACCCGTCAGCCTTCACCATGATGAGGCGTCGAGCCATCGGCAGATGGGCGGTCAACCGACCCCCGTAGTCCACTTGGCATTCCGCGATCACCACACGCACGGCGTCCAACCTACCCGACCGACTGGGTATGGTGGAACCGTGGCCCGTCGTCCCAGCAAACACACCCGACCCGCGCGACCTCTGCGGGTGGCTGGCGGGGCTTCGACGGCAGAAAAGTCCGACGGTCGCTGGGTCGTGCGTCACGTCAGACCTGAGAACGCCACCAAGTCGTACATCTGCCCCGAATGTGGCCAACCCATCCTTGTCGGAGTCGCCCACGTGGTCGCCTGGCCGCACACTCCCCCGATCGGATCCAGATCGGGCCTCGAGCACCGTCGGCACTTCCACAGTGCGTGCTGGCAAAGAAGGAGATGACGTGACGAGTCTGAGTTCGCTGACGATTGGCCACGGTCCGCATCGGCTGGTCTTCCTGCACGGCTTGTTCGGACAGGGCAAGAACTTCGGGACTGCTGCCAAGTTCCTGGCGGACCACGCGACGAGTGTCCTGATGGACCTGCCCAACCACGGACGATCCGAGTGGACCGACAGGTTCGACTACCAGCTGTTCGCCGACATCGTTGCCCAGGAGCTTGTGAATCTCGGGGCCGACTCCGCACCCGTTACGCTGATTGGCCATTCGATGGGCGGGAAGGTGGCCATGCAACTCGCGCTGTCGCATCCCCAACTCATCGAGGGCCTGGTCGTCATCGACATGTCACCAGTGGACCGCGAGGATCCCGCGGAGTTCGAGTACTACGCAGACACCTTGGCAGAACTGGATCTGTCGGCCATCAGGTCACGTGCCGACGCGGATGCTGCTCTGCGCCCCGCTATTCCCCAGCACTCGATCCGGTCGTTCCTGCTTCAGAACCTGCACCGCGGCACCGGCCCGCAGGGTTGGCGCTGGTTGCTGAACCTGGACCTGTTGCGCACCTCGATGAGGCAGATGTCGGACTGGCCCGACCAGGGTGGGCGGCACTGGGACGGACCGGTGCTCTGGCTGGCCGGTGAACATTCAGGCTTCATCACCGATGAGCACGTGCCGGCCATGCGTGCACTGTTCCCGAGCGTTCAACTCGAGGTCATCGGTGACGCGAGCCACTGGGTGCACGCCGACCAGCCGCGTGCCGTGGCCGATGCCCTGCTCCGATTCCTGTCGTCGCTCAACCGAGAGTGACCTGCTCGATCCTCGCCGGACTGATCGGGTTCGGTGCCCTTTCGGCCGACACCCCACGCGATGCGATGGTGGTGACGACTTTCAGGGACGTCTCGTCGATCGTCCCCACCACCGTGTAGGCCGGTGGCAGCTGCGAATCGGCCCAGACGATGAAGAACTGGGACCCGCTCGTGTCAGGACCGGAGTTCGCCATCGCAACCACGCCAGCGGAATAGACCTCCTGGCCCGTGAGCTCATCGAGCATCCGGTAGCCGGGGCCTCCTCGACCGGTGCCGGTCGGATCGCCGCACTGCAGGATGTAGATACCTTGGTCGACCAGTCGGTGGCATGACGTGTCGGTGAAGTAGCCTTGCTTGACCAGAGACTCGAACGAGTTCACCGCACAAGGCGTCGCGGAGCGATCCATGGTGATGACGACCGGGCCCTCGGTCATGTTCAGCGTCACCGCCAGCGTCCCGGACGCGGCGACATCGTTCGTGGGCGGCGGGTCGACGGGCTTTGCGGGCTGACCCTTGGACGGATAGTCGCAGGTCACCAGCCCCTGCCCGGCCGTTGAAGCGGGCTGTTGGGCTGAGGCGCTCGCCGACTGAGGACTGGCCGCACCACGAGAAGACGTGGTCTGTTGCGGGGATCCGGTCGGCATTGGCTTGGTCAACGGTTGGCTCGCGCATCCGGTCGCCATCATCAACGCGGACGCCACTGCCAGCACAGCGCTTCCGGTGGCTCTCAACCCCATGTCACGTCCTTTCGTCGGCTCGGTGCGCGGCCGGGGCCGCCCCGGCCAGATCTGCCCCGGGTAGGCTGGCAACCATGGTTCACCTCACCCGTATCTATACCCGCACCGGCGATGCGGGCAACACGCGACTCTCCGACAATTCCGTGACTGCCAAGACGGACCCCCGGGTGGAGGCTTACGGCCAGGTCGACGAGCTCAATTCTGCCATCGGCCTGCTGCTCGCCCAGTATCCGATGGACGACCAGATCCGTGCGGCATTGAGCCTGGTGCAGAATGAACTCTTTGACGTGGGAGCTGACCTGTCCAACCCGGTGATCTCCGAACCGCCACACGAGCCGCTTCGCATCATCGCCAGCAGCATCGAACGTCTCGAGCACTGGTGCGATCACTTCGGCGCGGGGCTGCCGCCTCTCAGGTCGTTCATCCTTCCCGGTGGATCACCCACCGGCGCCTACCTGCACATCTGCCGTACCATCGCACGCCGGGCCGAGCGCGCGGCTTGGGAGGCGGCCGAGGATTTCGGGACCGAGGATGACGTGAGCGCGGCTGAAGGTGGGGTCAATCCTCTGGCGATCCGCTACCTCAACAGGCTGAGTGACCTGTTGTTCATCCTGGCGCGCCGAGCGAACGCGGACGAACAGGCACCTGAGGTGCTGTGGCTTCCCGGAGGCGAACGGAATTCACAGGCGTCCACGCCTTAGGGGACGCGATGGGTCCACTCAGGGGTGTTGAACTTGTCTCGAACCAGTGTCGCGGCGCGGGCGAGGTCATCGTCGCTGTAGCCGGAATCGACGCAGGCATAGCGGCCTCGGAAGTAGTCCAGGAAGCTGGCCATGATCGCTTCGCGGGTCATGCCGGTTTGCGACCGCATCGGGTCCACCCGCTTGTTCGCGCTCTTCGTGCCCTTGTCGGACAGCTTCTCTCGGCCGATCCGCAGCACCTCCAGCATCTTGTCCGCATCAATGTCGTATGCGCTGGTCACGTGGTGCAGGACTGTGCCATCGCTGAATCGTCGCTGTGCGGCCCCGCCGATCTTGCCCTTGTCCGAAGCGATGTCGTTAAGCGGGACGTAGCGGGCGTTGACGCCCACCTCCGCCAGTGCCCCCAACACCCAGTCGTCGAGGAAGGCGTAGGACTGCTCGAAGCTCAGCCCCTCGACCAGAGCCCCCGGCACAACGAGTGAGTAGGTGATGCAGTTGCCTGGTTCCATGAACATGGCCCCACCACCCGAAATCCGGCGCACCACCTGAATGCCATGCCTGTCGGCACCATCCTGGTCGATCTCGTTGCGGTAGGACTGGAATGAGCCGATGACCACCAGGGGCGCGTCCCAGTCCCAGAACCGAAAGGTCGGGTTCCGCCGTCCTGCGCCGACGTCTTCGCTGATCACCTGGTCGAGGGCCACGTGCATGGCCGGATCAAGAACGCGCGCCCTGATGACGTCGAACCTCAGATCATCCCAGCCAAGGGCGTGTCCCAACGCCCGTCGCACGGCGATCCCGACGGCTTCGGGATTGAATCCAATCATCGCAACCGAGTCGTCCAGGGCCTCCCCGATGCCTCTGGCCAGCGCTCGTGCGGAGGAGTCTGCTGGCATCCCGTTGAGTGCCCGATCAATATCCTCCAGCGCGCTGTCGGGTTCAAGGAAGAAGTCACCGGACACGTGGGCGTGGGCCAGGCGGCCGTCAACCACGTCCACCTCGACGGCGACCAGTTTACCGCCCCGCACCTTGTACTCGCCTCGCATCACAGGGTCCTCTCAGGGGATTCAGCTGTCGGGTCGGCTTCGATAACCCACCTGCTGGCCAGGAGGAGCTGACTCCAGCCAGCTGACCAGGCCCATGGCGGAACCCTCATTCAGAGCGAGTTCCCAGTAATGGCGTGAGGCACCGCGCGCACGCAGCACCACGACCTTCGCCGTGGCGTATCCCAGCTTCGACTCGGTCAGGTCGGAATCCCGCAGGGACGCCAAGACCCACTCGTCTCGAACGAATGCCCGGGTGGGACGAGGCCAAGGATGCCAGATGCGGTACCACTCGAGGTACTCCCCCGAGTACCGGGCCAGACCGGGACGCCACTTGACCGAACCCCGGGAACGCAGGGCACAGTCGAACAGTCCACCGAGCATGTTCAGCCACATCCGGCGAGCCAACAGCGCCAACAGGAAGCTGAGCCCCACAACGAACAGGACGGCGACCAGTGCGTCGAGCCAAGCGGGCGTCATGTTCGGCAGGTTAGCGTAATGATCAACTTCGCGCGCCTCGCCCACTGATCTGGCTGAACTTCTCAGCGGCCTTCACCTGGGCGATCAGTCGACGATGAGCCCGTACCTCCGCCTCGTCCGCCTCGGCGCTCTGCACCCGGTCGTGCAGGGCGGCCAACCGAATTCGGGCATCTTCCAGCGAGATCTCGCTGGCCAGGTCGCCGAAGGCCGACAACACCGAGACATGATTGTCAAAAACCGAGAGGAAACCCGAATCTATGGCGATGATGTGGCGGGTGCCGTCTGGGCTAACGACCTCGGCAGCGTGCGGCACCAGAGCAGCCATCATCGGCTCGTGGCCCGACAGAATGCCGATGTCGCCCTCCGTCGTTCGCACCAGTACGCTGACGGCCTCACCCTGCCAGATGAGTCCCTCAGTGGCCACGAACTTGGCGGTCAGTCGACGATTCGCCACCTCAGGCGCCCTTCTTGAGCTGATCCCACTTCTTCATGACGTCGTCCATGCCGCCGACATTGTAGAAGGCCTGCTCAGGGATGTCGTCACATTCACCGTCACAGATCCTGCGGAAGCTGGCCACGGTCTCCTCCACAGGAACGGTTGAACCCGGCACCTGAGTGAACTTCTCGGCGACGTAGAAGTTCTGGCTGAGGAACTGCGAGATCCGTCGAGCCCGGTTGACCAGGATCTTGTCATCCTCGGACAGTTCATCGATGCCGAGGATGGCGATGATGTCCTGGAGTTCCTTGTTGCGCTGCAGGATCTGCTTGACGCGAGTCGCCACGTCGTAGTGCTCCTGGCCGATGTACTGGGCGTCCAGGATGCGGCTCGTCGATGTCAGCGGGTCAACTGCCGGGTAGATGCCTCGCGAGGCGATCGAGCGTGACAGTTCGGTGGTCGCGTCCAGATGGGCGAAGGTGGTGGCCGGGGCAGGGTCGGTGTAGTCGTCGGCAGGCACGTAGATGGCCTGCATCGAGGTGATGGAGTGGCCACGAGTCGAGGTGATGCGCTCCTGCAACTGGCCCATCTCATCGGCCAGGGTGGGCTGGTATCCCACCGCGGACGGCATGCGTCCGAGCAGCGTCGAGACCTCTGACCCGGCCTGGGTGAACCGGAAGATGTTGTCGATGAACAACAGCACGTCCTGATTCTCGACGTCGCGGAAGTACTCGGCCATGGTCAGTGCCGACAAGGCGACCCGCAGGCGCGTGCCCGGCGGCTCGTCCATCTGCCCGAAGACCAGCGCTGTGTCCTTGAGGACGCCGGCTCCTGCCATCTCATGGATCAGGTCGTTACCCTCACGGGTTCGTTCACCGACGCCGGCGAAGACCGAGGTGCCGCCGAAGTTGTGGGCGATTCGGAAGATCATCTCCTGGATGAGCACCGTCTTGCCCACGCCGGCGCCCCCGAACAGGCCGATCTTGCCGCCCTGGACGTACGGGGTCAGCAGGTCGATCACCTTGATGCCGGTTTGCAGCATCTGCGTCTCGGGCTGCAGTTCATCGAATGGCGGCGGATCGCGGTGGATCGGCCAGCGTTCCGTCACCTGAACCGTGGCCGGGTCGACGTTGAGCACCTCGCCGATCACATTCCATACGTGACCCTTGGTGACCTGACCGACCGGTACGGTGATCGGGCTTCCGGTGTCGAGGACCGGTGAGCCACGGCGGACGCCATCGGTGGGCTTCAGTGAGATACAGCGAACCTCGTTGCCGCCGATCTGCAACTGCACCTCCAAGGTGATGGCACGACGAGACTCACCGACGCCCGCATCCACCAGGAGCGCATTGTTGATGTCGGGGATCTGGTCCGAGGGGAACTCGACATCGATGACCGAGCCGATGACCCGGGTCACGCGACCAGCCCCGCTGGCGGGGGTAGGCGTGGGGGTGAAGGTGTCAGTGGCCGTCATGGGTTCAGCGCTCCTGTCCGGACTCCGACAGCGCGCCCGCGCCGCCGACGATTTCATTGATTTCTTGCGTGATCTCGGCCTGACGGGCCTGGTTGGCTTGGCGTGTCAGATCCCGAATCAGGTCATTGGCGTTGTCGGTGGCCGAGTGCATGGCTTGCTGACGGGATGCCAGTTCCGACGCGGCCGCCTGGCGCAACATGAACTTGATGGAGTCGATGATGTACATCGGCAGCACCGCGTCCAGCACCTTCTCGGGACTTGGTTCGAACGCGTACTCGGGCACATTTGCCCCTGGCTCGAGTTGCTCATCGGGCTCGGCAGGATCCCCCTCGACGACCTCCAGGGGCAACAGCCTGACGATTCGGACCCGCTGCGAGACCAGGGACATGAAGTGGGTGTACACCACGTGCAGTTCGGAAACCCCACCTTCGGCCTGACGCTTGAGGAATCTCTCCATCAGGACGTTGCCGATCTCCTGGGCATGCTCGTAATGCGGCGCCTCACTGAAGCCCTCCCAGGACTGCTGGACCTCGACCCCTCGGAAGGCGAAGTACTCCTTCGCCTTGCGTCCCGTCGTGTAGATGTCCACATCGACGCCTTGCGAGGTGAGCAGGCTCACCAGACCCTCCGCGGAACGCGCGATGTTGCCAGGGTAGGCACCCGCGAGCCCGCGGTCGCTGCTGATCACCAGCACGGCCGAACGATTGCGCTCCCGGTGCTCGTTGGTCAGCGGATGGTCCACCCGTGCGAACGTCGCCACCGCACTGACCGCGCGGCGCAGCTCGTAGGTGTAGTCCTGCGAGGCCTGCGCCTTGTGCTGGGCCTTACTTACCCGCGAGGCAGCGATCAACTCCATGGCCTTCGTGATCTTCATCGTCGAGGCCACCGAGGTGCGACGCTGCCGCAACTCGCGGAGGGTTGCCGCCATCGGTCAGCCTCGATTCTGCTTGACGATCTGCTGCTGATGGATGTCCTGGTCCGTGACCTCGAAGAGGTCCACCTCGCCCAGCAGTAGCCCCGCCGAGGTCCGGAAGGTGCGCTTGAACTGGGCCATGTCGGAGGCGGCCAACTCGAGGCCGGTGTCGTCCAACTGGCCGGTCTGCGCGATGGAAGCCAGCAGGGACGAGTTGTGCCTCATGTGGTCAATGAACTCGATCGCGAAACGTCCCACGTCCTCCACGGGAACCTCGTCGAGCTGGCCCGTGGTACCGGCCCAGATGATGGCGACCTGCTCCTCCATCGGCATCGGGCTGTACTGCGGTTGGCGCAGCACCTCCATCAACCTGGCGCCCCGCTCAAGCTGGCGTTTGGATGACTCGTCAAGGTCGGAGGCCACCATCGCGAAGGCTTGCATGTCGCGGTACTGGGCAAGCGAGATCTTCAGCGTGCCCGCGATCTTCTTCATGGCCTTGGTCTGGGCGGCGCCGCCGACCCGCGAGACCGAAATGCCGACGTCCACTGCCGGACGCTGGTTGGCGTTGAACAGGTCGGACTGCAGGAAGATCTGGCCATCAGTGATCGAGATCACGTTGGTCGGGATGTAGGCGGAAACATCGTTCGCCTTCGTCTCGACGATCGGCAGACCGGTCATCGAACCGCCGCCCAGTGCGTCGGAGAGCTTGGCACAACGTTCCAGCAAGCGGCTGTGGAGATAGAAGACGTCGCCGGGATACGCCTCGCGGCCGGGGGGACGGCGCAGCAGGAGCGACATCGCCCGGTAGGCCTCGGCCTGCTTGGTGAGGTCGTCGAAGACGATCAGGACGTGACGTCCCTGGTACATCCAGTGCTGGCCAATGGCCGAGCCTGCGTAGGGAGCGATGTACTTGAAGCCGGCCGGGTCTGAGGCGGGCGAGTTCACGATGACCGTGTACTCCATCGCTCCGGCCTTCTGCAGGGTCTCGTGCACCTCTGCCACCGTCGAGTTCTTCTGCCCGATGGCCACGTAGACGCAGAGCACTTGACGGTCCGGATCGCCAGACAGCCAGCCAGCACGCTGATTGAGGATGGTGTCGACCGCGATCGCGGTCTTGCCGGTCTTGCGGTCACCGATGATCAGCTGGCGCTGGCCACGCCCGATCGGGATCATCGCGTCGATCGCCTTGAGACCGGTCATCAGCGGCTCATTGACTTCCTGGCGATCCATCACGCCGGCAGCCTGGAGTTCCAGCTCACGACGCTCGTTGACGCCGACCAGGGGGCCCTTACCGTCGATGGGGTTGCCCATCGCGTCGACCACGCGACCGAGGTAGCCATCACCCACCGGCACCGACAGGATCTCGCCGGTGCCACGCACCGTCGAGCCCTCTGCGATGCCTGCTGAATCGCCCAATACGACCGCACCGATCTCACGTGCGTCGAGGTTCAGCGCAATCCCGAGGGTTCCGTTGTCGAAGCGCAACAACTCGTTGGCCATGGCGGAGGGCAGACCCTCCACGCGAGCGATGCCGTCACCGGATGTGGTGACCGTTCCGACCTCTTCTCGCGATGACTGGGTCGGGTTGTAGTTCTGGACGAACGAGGCCAGCGCCTCACGGATCTCGTCGGGGCGAATCGTCAGTTCCGCCATGGCGTGCCTCTCCACTTCTGGTCGTCCCCGCCCAAGGCGGGGTTGTCCTTGGTCACTCGTCAGCCGATGAGGCGTCGAGCATCATTCAGTCTGTTCAGGATGGTGCCGTCAATCAGTTCGTCACCGAGTTCGATTCGCGCGCCGCCCAGGACGCTCGGGTCGACGTTCACCTGGACGTCAATCGCCACGCCGTAGATGCGGGCCAACTGGTCGCGCAACTGCTGCTGCTGGGTGCCTGTGATGGGCTGGGCCACCGTAACCTTGGCCACCCGGTGCTGGCGCACCTCGCTGGCGATGGCGACGTAATGGTCGAGGGTCTTCACCAACGTGCGGCCACTTCCCTGGATGGCCCGCTTGATCAATTGAATGGTCGCGGGACGCGCCTTGGCGCCCAGCAGGTCATCCACCAGGTTCTGGCGAGCCGCCACCTCGATCAATGGATCTGTCAGGGTCTGGTGCAGATCGGAATTGGCCTGCAACGTGCGGGCAAATCGGAACACCTCGTCCTGGACAGTTGTCAGCGCCCCCGACGCCAGCAGTGCAGCACGCACGCCTTGGCGTTCGATGCTTGCCACCAAAGCCCGCGAACCCTGACTGCCAAACACCGCAGCGGCCACAAGATCGGTCGCCCCCGGGCCGATACGCCCGGCGAACAACCGTCGTGCCACCTGCTCACGGACCTCAGGGGCCACCGAGGCGTCGCTGAGCATGCTGCGCAGCCCCAACTGGCGACCCAATACGTCCGAGGCGGCGAACAGATCGCTGACGTCGGGCGCGCTGATGGCCAACTCATCGGCCTTGGCGTCTAGTTCGTGATCGCGGGAGTCGGTGTCCATCACTGCCCCGATCCCCCACCCTCCGAGGCAGAGCCCACGGTGTCGGGCAGATAGTCGGGCACCAAGCGAGACGGCTGGGTGTCCAATTCGGCCAGGAAGCGGTCGACGGTGCGCTGCGTTCGAGTCGTGTCGGTAAGCGCCTCACCGATGATCCGCTCCGCCAGTCGAGAGGCCAGGACGCCGACGTCGGCCCGCAACTCCTGCAGGGCCTGCTCGCGCTCTGCCAGGATCTGCTGACCCGCTGTGACACGGATGCGCTCGGCCTCCAGATGGGCCTCGCGCCGCGCTTCCTCAAGGATGGTCGCGCCCTGAATTCGCGCCTCTTCGCGCAGCTTGGCAGAGTCCTCACGAGCCAGTGCCAGTTGCTCCTGGTACTGCCGTTTGACCTCCTCAGCCTCCGCGCGGATGAGCTGAGCGCGGTTGATGCCGCCCTCGATCTCGGCCGCACGGTCGCTGTACATCTGCTCGAACCGGGGCACCACGACCTTCTGCACCACCAGAGCCACGACCGCGGCCAAGACCAGGCCGACAATGAACTCCGACAGGTGCTCAGGCGCCAGAGGGCCCAACGGGCTCTCCATAGGAATCAGTCCCACACCGTTCATGGTGGGACCGATCACTGGATGACGAATGCGAGCACGAAGCCCAGAATCGCCAACGCCTCAACAACCGCGAAGCCGATGTACGCCGTGCCCATCATCGCGCCACGGGCCTCCGGCTGGCGGGCGGTGCCGTTGATGACCGAGGAGAAGATCCAGGCCACACCGAGTGCGGGCCCAAGAGTTGCCAGCGCGTACCCGATGACATTGATCGAGCCGCTGAGTTCCATGGGGGTCATACTGCGTTCCTTTCGGTGTTCTCGTCCGTTGGAGACTGTGGTCAGTGCCCTTCGCTGATGGACGAAGAGATGTACTGGGCGGTCAGAATGGTGAAAATGTATGCTTGCAGGAAGCCGATGAAGAGCTCGAAGAGCAGCATGACGATGCTGAAAGCCAACGAAACAGCCCCGCCGGCCTTGAGCAGGATGCCATCGGCCTGGGTGAGCAAGTAGGTGCCCCCCACGACGAACACGACGATGGTCAGATGGCCCGCGAACATGTTGGCAAACAGACGGACGCCGAGCGTCAGTGGCCTGGTGATGAACGTTGACATGAACTCGACCGGGATGATGATCGGGTATAGGTACCACGGGACGCCGGGCGGAATGAGCGCGTGGCGTAGGTAGCCGATACCATGCCTGCGAAATCCCGCGTAGATGTAGATGAACAGGACAACGACCACGGCGCCCCACGCGTACCCGATGTTCGACATGGTCGGGAACATGAAGAAGAAGAATTCCCCGAACCAGTTGTTCACCAGGATGTACGTGAACAGCCCGACGAGCAGGCCGATGTACGGGCGGAAACCCGGGCCCAGGACGTCGCGGCCGACTCCGTTCCGGATGAAGTCGTACAGGAACTCCATGATGTACTGGCCCCTGCTCGGCACCGTCCGCAATCGATAGGCGCTGAAAGCCCACAGTGCGATGACGAGGACTGCAGCGATGACCGCCTGCAACATGGGCTTCGTGAGCCACGTGGTGCCCAGCAGCGGCTCGAACTGGAAGTCCTGCAGGCCCGGCGGGGTGTATCCCCCGCCTCCCTCCATCGGGATCATGCGCCGCTCCCGTACCGTTTGATGATGATGTAGAGGCTGATCGCCATCCCGAGGATCATACCGACTGGCATCAGGAATGACGTGCCAATCCAGCGATCCACAAGCCAACCCAGCCCCCCATAGAGGCCGATACCGGCGATCAGCAAGCTCAGGATGGTCATCGCGTGGTCCTGACCGCCGGCCTCGGTGCTGGCCCGGTCCCTGCTCGACGTCGCCGTGCTCATTCTTCCCGCCCTCATGTGTCCCACCCCGAAGGGGCCTCGTAGGGACGGTCATAGATCGGGATGCGTGCCCGGGAGTGCCAGATGACAAGTCCGGTCAGCCAGCCCACCAGCGCAACCAGCGAACCGAGCGCCACCCAGGTGCTCGACAGGGCCCCGGACACCAACGGCGTCGACATCGCCCACCACAAGATGAGCCCGACCAGACCGACGCGTCCGGCGTAGGAGGCCAGCATGAGGGTCATGCCGTTACGGTCGGCCATCTGCAGCGCAGCACCCTCCACGAGTTGTCCCGATACGAAGTACGCCACCACGAGACCGGCTGCCACCGCGACACTCAGCAGTCCCCGACCGCCGTCCAGCAAGGTGGCCGGGACCGCGCAGACGATACTCGCGCCAAGGCTCACAAGTTGGGCACCGCGGCCGAGTTCCTGCAGTACTGCGAGGGACTGACTGACCATGTGGCACCTCCTCGTTGATGGTTGCCATGCTGTCATCCACAAGGCGAAGCAGCGTCTCGACGAGTCTAGGGCATTCCTTGCGGCTCGGGTGGGGATGGGATGGCCAAGTCGCGAATTGGTCTGTTCCCCACCGGGCTCTGACTGCGACCGGGAACCCTGATGGCCACCACGGACAGCACCAGCCCGATGGCCATGGCGCCCAGCGCGATCGGCCTGCTCACCAGGGCCAGCAGGATCACGCTGTAGGCAATGACCGCGGTCCACAGGTACATCACCAGCACGGCGTTGACCATCGAGTGGCCCCGCTGCAGGAGTCGGTGGTGCAGGTGTTGTTTGTCGGCGACGAACCACCACCGACCGTGCCATGTGCGACGGACGTACGCCGCAACGAGATCGAACAATGGCAGGGCCATGATGGCGAAGGGCAGCACGAGCGGAAGCCAACTGGGCAGCATTCCGGTCCCGTCCGGGTTCAGCGAGCCCGAGTCGATCTGGCCGGTGAACGACAAAGAGGAGCACGCGAGCAACAGCCCCAGCAGCATGGACCCGGCGTCACCCATGAAGATCCTGGCCCGGTGGAAGTTGTGTGGCAGGAAACCCAGGCACACGCCCGTGGTGCTGACGGCGATGAGACTGGCTGTGGTCGCGACCACGAAGTTCTGCTCCCTGGCCAGCACGTAGGTGTAGGTGAACATCGCCGACGCGCCGATCGCCACGACTCCGGCGGCCAAGCCGTCCAGACCGTCCATGAAGTTGATGGCGTTGACGCACACGAAGATGAACACGACGGTGATGATGATGGAGGTCGCCTGGTCGAGCGCGATGATCTGGTTGGGCAAGGAGATCCAGTACATCCGCACCCCGTTGAGCACCGCGATGCCGGCGGCCAGCACCTGTCCCGCAACCTTGGCGATCGCCGGCAGGTCGATGACGTCGTCCACGACACCCACCACACAAATCACCGCAGCGGCCCACAGGACGCCCAGCGAGTCTCGGGTCACCACCTCGTGGCGTCCCAGGAAGGGCATCATCGAGGCCAGCAGGAACGCCATGGCCACCCCGCCCAACATGGCCACACCGCCCAGATACGGAGTGGGGTGGGTGTGGACGTCCCGGTCCCGGATCTCGGCCTGGACGCCGAACCTGATGGCGAGAAGGCGGCAGATGCCGACGAACAGGTACGTCGTGACGGCGGCCACCAACATCACCAGCAGGTATTCACGCATTCGGTGCCTCGTCGGGCGGTTCGGAAGCGGGCAGGGCGAGCACAGGATCAGGCGAGGGCAGATCAGCCAGGTGAGTGAGCACCTCGCTGAGCTCGGAGTGCCCGATGACCCCGGCGCGGACGATACGTCCGGTCGGGGTGCTCGCGAGATCGACGATCGTCGAGGCCACCGGTCCTGGGGTGGGCCCCGCATCCAGGTACACCGCCACCGAGTCCCCGAGCTGGGCGATCGCCTGATCGATGGTGGTGGCCGGTGGTCGGCCCGAGACGTTGGCGCTGCTGACGGCCAGCGGCCCGGTGCGGCGCAGCAGACGACGCGTCTGCGGCTGATCGGGCACCCGCACGGCAATGGTCCCCTCGGTGCGCCCCAGGTCCATCCGCAGACTGGACTGGGCCTTCATGATCAAGGTCAGCGCCCCCGGCCAGAAGCGGTTGATCAGGGCATCCACCGCCACCGGGACCTCTGAGACGAGGGCACGCAGCATGGCGGGCTCTGCGATGAGCACCGGTGGTGGCATGTCACGGCCTCGGTGCTTGGCGTCCAGCAGTCGTTGGACGGCGGCCGCGGACAAGGCGTCCGCCGCGATGCCGTAGACGGTGTCGGTGGGCAGGACGACGAGTTCCCCGGCACCCAAGGCCTGCTCGGCTGCCTCGAAGGCTTCCTCCGAGTTGGTCGTCAGGTCGAACCGGCGAGCTGCACTTCTGGGAACCTCGGGGCTGGACAACTCACTCACGCTCCCATCCTGACATGAGCCTGCCGGTGACGAAGCGCGCGCGCCCGGCGAGGTCGCGGTGACTCGTGGTGGCGTTGAAGCCGGCCTCCCCGAGTAGACCGAGCACCTGCTCAGACTGGTCGTCGCCGTGCTCGATGACCACCAGTCCCCTCGGGTGCAGCAGTCGCTGGGCCACGGCGATCACCCCGCGAATAGCGGCCAGCCCGTTGTCGTCCGCGAAGAGCGCCACGGCCGGGTCGTGGCCGCGCACCTCGACCGGGAGGTCGTCCCGGGCGTCCCAGGGAATGTAGGGCGGATTGGCCACCACCACGTCAACCTGCCCATCAAGTTCATGCAGGGCCTCTGCCATGTCCTGTTCGATTGCCTCCACTGAGGTGCCGATCAGATTGCGGCGAAGCCACCTGGCGGCGTCCCGATCGAGTTCGACCGCGAAGACCCGGGCACCCGGCACCTCCTCGGCGAGCGCGGCACTGATGGCTCCCGAGCCGGCACACAGCTCGACGACGAGGGCGGACGATCCCCTGCGGGCCTCGTCGATGGCCGCACCCGCCACCAGCTCCGTCTCGGGCCGGGGTATGAACACCCCCCTGCCAACCTGAACCGAGACGTTGCGGAACCAGGAACGGCCGGTCAGGTGCTGCAGCGGCACTCCGGCGCAACGTTGGTCGATGAGGTGGTCGTATCTCCTGGCAGTTTTCTCGTCCAACCCGGGGGCACTGAGCAGTGCGATGGCGTCCAGGCCCGTGACGTGGCCGAGCAGGATCCGGGCATCGCTGACCGGAGACGCGACGCCGGCCGCCTCGAGGCGGGAAGCAGCACCTGCCAGGACCGCCCGCGCTCGCAGGTTCACCGGCCCACCTGCGACAGCCGCTCAGCCAGGTCCGCTGCCCGCAACGCTTCGATCACCGGGCCGAGGTCACCCGCCAGCACCTGGTCGAGGTTGTGGGCCTTGAATCCGATGCGGTGGTCGGTGATGCGGTTCTCGGGGAAGTTGTACGTACGGATTCGCTCGGAACGGTCGACTGTGCGCACCTGCGACTTGCGCGCGGCCGACGCCGCCTGCGCCGACTGCTCCTCGGCCTGGGCGACCAGACGAGCTCGCAGGATACGCATGGCCTGGTCCTTGTTCTGCAACTGGCTGCGTTCGTCCTGACAGGTGACCACAATGCCGCTGGGCAGATGGGTGATGCGCACCGCCGAGTCCGTGGTGTTGACGCCCTGGCCCCCCTTGCCGCTGGAGCGGTAGACATCCACGCGAAGGTCGTCCTCGGCAATCTGCACCTCGTCCGGCTCCACATCGGGCATCACCAGCACTCCCGCTGCCGAGGTGTGAATGCGTCCCTGCGATTCGGTGAGCGGCACGCGCTGCACTCGGTGCACCCCACCCTCGAACTTCAGCATTCCGTAGGGCGCCTGGCCGGGTTCAACCGAGCCGCGGGCCCGAATGGACACCGTCGCCGTCTTGATGCCCCCCAGATCGGTCGTCTCGGCGTCCAGCAGTTGGGTGACGAACCCTCGTTGCTCGCAGTATCGGGTGTACATCGTCAGCAGGTCACCGGCGAACAGCGCCGACTCTTCGCCGCCCTCCCCCGACTTGATCTCAACGATCGCGTCGCGGTCGTCGTTCGGGTCGCGCGGGGCGAGCAACGTGGTCAGCTTCTCGCGGACGGCTTCCAGGCGTGTGGTGATTGTGGCTAGTTCATCCGCGAACGACGGGTCTTCATCCATCAGCTCGACAGCAGCTTGCCTGTCAGAGGTGAGCTCGTCGTACTCGTCCATCGCCTTCACGATCTGGCCGAGTTCCGAGTAGCGGCGTCCGACCGATCTTGAGCGGGAGACATCGGCCAGCACCGCCGCGTCGGCCATCTGCCTCTCCAGGTCGGCGTACTCGGTTCGCATGCCCTCGGCAGCCTCGAACATTGTCAACTCCCTCGCCTGGTTGATGGGCAACAAAACAGGCGCTGGACGATGGACCTGCCACCGACCAGCGCCTGTGTCCGAGAGCTACTTGGTGCCGCTCTTGCCGTAGCGACGCTCGAAACGGGCCACCCGGCCGCCGGTGTCGAGGATCTTCTGCTTTCCGGTGTAGAACGGGTGGCACGCAGAACATACGTCGGCGCTCATGACATCGCCCTTGTGAGTGCTTCGGCTGGTGAACTGGTTCCCGCACGTGCACACGATCTTGACCTCGTGGTACTCGGGATGAGTAGCCTTCTTCATGTTCGTCTCCTAGTGTCGTGCCGGGTCGCCCGCCCCAGATGGTGTACCCAGGGGCTGTGGTTGGCGTGAACCGGCGCCAACGCGGGATTCTACCGCGCCAAGTCCGTCAACCCAAATGCGGTGCTCAGTCATTGCCCGGGGTTGTGCGGCTGATGAGGACGAGGAACTCAGAGTTGTTGTTGGTCTTGCGCATTCGACTGAGCAGCATCTCGAGGGCCTGCTGGTCCTCCATGCCGGACAGCACGCGGCGGAGTTTCCAGATGATGTCGAGTTCCGTACGACCCATCAGCAGTTCCTCGCGTCGGGTGCCGGATGCGTCCACGTCGATGGCGGGGAAGATGCGCTTGTCGGCAAGTTGACGGCTGAGTTTGAGCTCCATGTTGCCGGTGCCCTTGAACTCCTCGAAGATGACCTCGTCCATCCTCGAGCCGGTCTCGACCAAGGCGGTCGCCAGGATGGTCAGCGAACCGCCGTTCTCGATGTTGCGGGCAGCTCCGAAGAACCGCTTGGGCGGGTAGAGGGCGGCGGAGTCGACACCGCCGGACAGGATTCGTCCGGAGGGCGGCGCGGCCAGGTTGTAGGCACGGCCGAGTCGGGTGATGCCGTCCAGCAGGACGACGACGTCGCGTCCCAACTCAACAAGCCGCTTCGCGCGCTCGATGGCCAGTTCGGCGATGGTGGTGTGGTCCTCGGCCGGTCGGTCGAAGGTCGACGCGATGACCTCGCCGGTGGTCGTCCGCTGGAAGTCGGTGACCTCTTCGGGTCGCTCGTCAACCAGCACGACCATCAGATGGACCTCCGGGTTGTTGGCGGTGATCGCGTTGGCGATCGACTGCATCACCATGGTCTTGCCGGCCTTGGGTGGCGAGACGATGAGTCCACGCTGACCTTTGCCGATGGGGCTGACCAGGTCGATGATGCGCCCCGTCATGTTCTGCGCGGTGGTCTCCAACCGCAGCCGCTCCTGCGGGTACAGCGGGGTGAGTTTGGCGAAGTCCGGACGCTCCTTCATCACCTCTGGATCACGCCCGTTGACGGTGTCCAGTCGCACCAGGGGGTTGTACTTCTCGCGACGGTCGCCCTCGCGCGTCTGGCGAATGGCTCCCGTGATGATGTCGCCCTTGCGCAGCCCGCTCTTGCGGACCATCGCCAGCGACACGTAGGCGTCGTTGGGCCCGGGCAGGTACCCGGAGGTGCGCACGAACGCGTAGTTGTCCAGGACGTCCAGGATGCCCCTGACTTCAACCAGGACGTCATCCTCGCGCACCGACTCATCCACCCTGTCAAGCTCGGCCCCGTTGCCTCGGGGACGCCTGGTGGTGCGGTCGCGCTGGCGCCTGTTGCGAGAGCGGCGTGACCCGCTGCCAGAACCATCGTCGTCTCGAGGACCGGACTGCTGGGGCGTGAACTGCCGCGGCTGGCCGCCCTCCGGAGCGGCTTCTCGCTGCTCGGCCGCTGGACGTGCGCCTTCACGACCACGAAGCCGCTCGCGCACCTTGGGGTCTTGGCTGAGGGCGGCCAGTCGGGCGCCAACCTCGTCGCTGGTGGGGCTGTCTGACTCCGCAGGCTGCTCGGAGGCGGTCTGCTCGGGCGTCGCGTCCGCGGTCGGGCTTTCCCCCTGCGGACCCCGGGCCGAAGCGCTCTGGCCGCGTTGGCGCCGGCTGCGCCGGGGGCTCGTCGGCTGCTCCTCGGCCATCGGGGCACGGGTCGGCTCGGTCGGCTGGGAGTGGCCAGGCTGCTGCGCCGAACTGATGGCCGATATCAGGTCGGCCTTGCGCATGGCGCCAGCACCTTTGATGCCCAGGCCGCCGGCGACCTTCTTGAGTTCTGGAAGGAGCATCGACGACAGCCCTGCGTTCGGGCTCGAAGAAGTCTCGCTCACGGGAGTCCTTTCCTTGGGCTGCCCCCGCAGCCCGATGCACCGCAGGCGTCCACCATCGGTGGGTCGCGCGGAAAACGGGTGTGCTCGTCACGAGTACGTACTGGCGTGCCACCACCACGATCGCAGGCGTTGTCAGCCCTGCGTCATGAGGATTGCCGGAACCATGTACCGGGGCGCATGCGCCTGATCTGTCAGCCGCATGTCGACGATTGATCGTCGTGCTGGTTCAACGCTACCAAAGAACTCGGGTATTCCACGACTTCCCCACGGTGAGGCAGGGCGATTCCATGCAAATGGGGCTCACTTCGTCGTGACCAGCGAACTTGCCTTGGTGAACGCGGCACGCAACTGGTCGTAGCTGGTAGCCACCGGGAACTGCGGAAACTCATCGATCACTCGTTGCGGGGCGTTGAACAGGATGCCGACGTCGGCCTGGGCCAGCATGGACGTGTCGTTGTAGGAGTCCCCGGCCGCGATGCAGGCGAAGTTGAGGGACTGCAACGCCTTGATGGCCTGCCTCTTCTGGTCGGGCAGCCGCAACCGGTAGTCGGTGATGGTGCCGTCGTCGGCCACCTGGAGCCGGTGACAGAACAGCGTCGGACGTCCGAGCTGAACCATCAGCGGATCGGCGAACTGGTAGAAGGTGTCCGACAGGATGATGACCTGGTAGCGCTCCCGCAACCAGTCGATGAACTCACGAGCGCCTGGCAGCGGGCTGAGGGTCGCGATGACCGCTTGGATGTCTGGCAACCTGAGGTCATGGGCGGCCAACACGCGCAACCGGTGGCGCATCAGTTCGTCGTAGTCGGCGATGTCGCGCGTCGTCAATCGCAGTTCGGGAATCCCGGTGTGCTCGGCAACCGCAATCCAGATCTCCGGTACCAGCACACCCTCAAGGTCGAGGCAGGCCAACTGCATCACAGACCCTCCACCCTCAGGAAGCGGACGTCACCGCGAACCTTGATGTTGGTCTTCAACTCCGCCACGCAGGCAAGCAGGTCCGACTCTCTCGCCAGGTGGGTCATCAGGCTGAGCTCTGCCGTCAGACCGTCGACCAGACCTGACTTCTCGGCCGGGGCCTGCTGGACTGTCTGCACCGAGATCTGGTGTTTGGCCAGCACTCCGGCCACCGCAGCCAGCACGCCCGGCTCGTCGACGACCCGCAGCCGCAAGAAGTAGCGAGTCCGAATCGCCCCGATCGGAGCCACCTGGCGGTCGGTGTAGAGGGACTGGACGGGACCAGCCACCCCTCGCGCTCGGTTGCGGGCCACGGTCACCAGGTCACCGGTCACCGCGCTTGCGGTGGGCGCGCCGCCTGCCCCGGGCCCGAGAAACATCAGTCGACCTGCCGCGGACGCCTCGACGAAGATCGCGTTGTAGGCCCCACCGACCGTGGCCAGTGGGTGGCTCAAGGGAACCAGCGCCGGGTGGACACGCACGCTGATGCGTCCGTCGTCCAGCACCTTGGCGACCGCCAGCAACTTGACCACGCAGCCCACGTCGCGCGCGGCACGGATGTCATCGGGGACGATCCTGGTGATGCCCTCGCAGTGCACCTCGGCCCCACTGACCCTGGTGTGGAAGGCGAGGCTGGCCAGAATCGCGGCCTTGGCAGCGGCATCGTGGCCACCAACATCCGCTGTCGGGTCGGCCTCGGCGTAGCCGAGATCCTGGGCCTGCACCAACGCGGTCTGATAGTCCAGCCCCTCGGTGGTCATCTTGTCGAGGATGTAGTTGGTGGTCCCGTTGACGATGCCCATCACGACCTTGATCTCGTCACCCACCAGCGACTCGCGCAGCGGCCGGATGATCGGGATCGCGCCGGCCACGGCGGCCTCGTAGTAGACGTCCACCCCGGCCTGCTCTGCGGCCGCGAAGATCTGTTCACCACGCTCACTGGCGAGCAGCGCCTTGTTGGCGGTCACCACCGAGGCGCCGTGCGCGATGGCTGACAGGATCAGGTCACCCGCAACGTCCACCCCGCCGATCAGTTCAATGACGATGTCAAGGTCGCCCCCAGCCACCAGGCCAGCGGCGTCCACGGTCAGCAGGTCGGCGGGCAGCCCGGGCCGTGGGCGCGACAGATCACGGACGGCCACCCCCACCAGGTCCAGCCGACGCCCGATGCGCGCCGCCAGGTCATCGCCTTGCTCCAGGATCAGCCGGGCAACCTGGGCCCCCACGGTGCCGCAGCCAAGCAGTGCCACCTTCAACGGTTGGGTCTCCATCGGTGCTCCCTGCATCATCATTCCCCCACATCCAGAGCCATCAGGTCGTCCAGCGTCTCGCGACGCAGGATCGTGGTCAACTTGCCCTCAAGAACACCAACCACCGGGGGGCGCGGCGTGTGGTTGTAATTGCTTGCCATCGCCCGGCTGTAGGCTCCCGAAGCGGGCACCGCGAGCAGGTCACCGGGGCGCAGGTCGGCTGGCAGAAAGACGTCGTGGACGAGGATGTCCCCGCCCTCGCAGTGCATCCCGACAACCCGGCAAAGCATGGGATGAGCCGCCGATGCGCGGTTGGCCAGGCTCGCGGAGTACTCGGCGGCATACAGCGCGGGCCGGATGTTGTCACTCATCCCACCATCCACACTGACGTAGACGCGTTGGGCACCACCCTCAAGATCGACCGTCTTCACGGTTCCGACCGTGTACACCGCCATGGTGCTGGGTCCGACGATCGCCCGGCCAGGCTCGATGGAGAATCGCGGCAGATCCATTCCGTGGGCACGGGCCTCCATGGCCACGATCTCGCGCAGATTTCGGGCCAAGTCATCGGGGGTGGACGGCGAGTCGGCGGACGTGTAGGCGATGCCGAAGCCGCCCCCCAGATCGAGTTCGGGCAGTTGCACGCCGGTGGCCTCAGCGAACTGGGCCATCACCTTCATCGTGCGGCGGGCGGCCACCTCGAAGCCTCCGGTGTCGAAGATCTGCGATCCGATGTGGCTGTGCACGCCCAGCAGGGTGATCCGCGGACTGTAGTGGCAGCGCACCATCGCCACCAGTGCCTGCCCGTTGGTGATAGAGAACCCGAACTTCTGATCCTCATGAGCCGTGGCAATGTACTCATGGGTGTGTGCCTCGACCCCGGGAGTGACGCGCACCATAACTCGGGCTTGCCAGTCGAAGGTATCGCACAACTGCTGGATCCGGTCGATCTCATCCAGGGAGTCGACGATGATGCGTCCCACACCCACCCGCAGGCCGGCGGACAGTTCGGCCATGCTCTTGTTGTTGCCGTGCATCCCGATGCGCTGGGGCTCGAAGCCGGCGCGCAGCGCGGTGTGCAGCTCGCCGGCCGAACAGACGTCCAGGCTGAGACCTTCCTCGGCCACCCAGCGAGCGATCGTCCGGGTCAGGAAGGCCTTTCCCGCGTAGTAGACGTCCCAACCTTCGAAGGCGGCACGGAAGTCGCGAGCACGGCGCCGGAAGTCGGCCTCATCCAGCAGGTACACCGGTGAGCCCAGTTCCTCCACAGCATCCGTGACGCCGATGCCGCCGACCTTGATGACGCCTTCACCGTCCCGTACGGTGGTGTCGCTCCACAACGCAGGGTCGAGGGCGTTAAGGTCTGTCGGACGTTCCAGCCACTGGGGTCCGGGAAACGAGACGTCGGCATGGATCGCCCCTGCAACGTGCATATGGGTCACAATGCGCCATTCTCCCAGACCGCGCAACGCGCGGCCAATCGGGGCGACGCACGGTTTCGTGCCAACCCGGCTGGGTGCTAACCTGAACTCTGCCGCAGGCCGACATCGGTCCTGCCCCCGTAGCTCAGGGGATAGAGCACCGCCCTCCGGAGGCGGGAGCAGAGGTTCGAATCCTCTCGGGGGCGCCCTTTGTGTGGGCCACGCCATGACGCGGGGACTCGCCGCGCTGATTGGGCCACGGAAGGATGAACCTTGGGTCAGGCACCTGGTTCACCGGTTGTGCGGCTCATCCGAGAATGGGACGCCTCCCCCCGCACACTTCTGCTCTTCTGGGCGCTGGCCAGGCTGATGGTCATCCTGGTCTGGGGACTCATCACCCCTGAGACCCAGGGCGACGTCGTCTACTACTTCCAGCACATCGACCACATGTTCGGGGCCGGCGCGGCCCAGACCATGCGCGAGTACCCCACTCCAGTGCTCTGGCTCCTCACGTTGCCCTGGCTGCTGGGGATGGGCACCCAGCAGGGGTACGTGGTGGCCTTCGTCCTGCTCATGCTGGGGCTCGACATCGCCTTCTCGCTCAACCTGTGGCATGCCGGTGCTCAGATGCGGACGCAGGCCGTGGTCTTCTGGACGCTGTTCATCACGTTCATCGGACCCACCGCCTATCTGCGGTTCGATCTGGTCACCTCCGTACTGGCCGGTTGGAGTCTGCTGCTTCTCAACCGGGGCGCCTGGCGATCCTCCGGCGCCCTGGCGGGGGTTGGCGCGGCGATCAAGCTGTGGCCTGCCTTGCTGTGGCCGGCGCTCGGTGGCACACCGCGCCAACGAATCCCGGCCAGCATCGGTTTCTGGGCAACGGGTGGGTTGCTCGCCGCCGTCTCCTGGTTGTGGGCGGGTTGGGACCGGTTGGTGTCTCCGTTGACCTGGCAGTCAGGCAGGGGCCTGCAGGTTGAGTCGGTGTGGGCCACGATTCCCATGCTCGGACGAGCCGTTGGACTGGGCGAGTATGCCGTCACCATCTCGAGGTATCAGGCCTTCGAGATCTACGGCACCGGGGTGGGGTTCTGGATGACCGCCGCCACTGTATCGATGGTCGCGGGCCTGCTGGGTCTGGTGATCGCCTACGGATTGTGGTGGCGACGTGGTCGGGGCACCCCACAGGAGGCCGCGGTCTTCTTCGTGCTGGTGGTGCTGGTCATGATCGTTACCAACAAGACCTTCTCACCGCAGTACATGATCTGGTTGGGTGCCCCGTTGGCGGCGGCGCTGGCGCTGCAGGGCGCGTCCCGGTCCGACGACGCAACCTCTGCCATTGCCCGGCAGGGCATTCGCAGGGTCTGTCTGGTGGTCCTGGCGATAACCTTGGCCACCGGAGTGGTCTTTCCGATCGGATACGACCCCCTGGTTCGAGACAGCTCAATGGCCCGATACCTTCGACTGCCGGTGACCCTTGTGCTGGCGGCACGCAATCTGATGATCGTCCTGCTGCTCGTCCAGGTGGCGAGGTGGGTGGCAGGGTTCGTACCCGTGGACAGGACGCGTCCCACTGAACCGGGCAACAGCCCATGAGACCGGACGCCCCGCGCCGCACGCACCACGGGCGTTCGCTGTCCGCCGCGGGCATGGCCATGGCCTTCGTGGTGGCCTGGCTGATCAGCCGCACGGCGATGGGGTTGCTCTGGAGCGCCCGAGAGACGTTCATCGACCGTGATGTGCGCTACTACCACTGGCAGTTGGTGAACAACGGGCTGACCGGAGCCCTGGTGGAGTACCCAACCCCGATCCCCTTGGTGCTCGAGGCCCTGCGTCTGGTTTTCGGGTCAACCGAGAACAGCTACGTGGTCGGGTTCGCGGTGGTGATGGCGCTGATCGACGGGGCCGCCTCGGTCTGGCTGTGGCGAACCTACAGTCGTCGGGCGGCGGTCTACTGGGCGCTGTTCACCTTCGCTATCGGCTCACTCGTCTGGTTCCGCATCGATCTGCTGCCGGCCGTGGCTGTGCTGGCTGGCCTGGTCTGGTTGACCAGACGGCCGCTGGCCTCAGGCATCGCCGTCGCCCTGGGCGCGGCCACCAAGCTGTGGCCCGCCCTGCTGATCGTCCCGATGCTGACAGGCGACCGGGCTGCCCGGCGCCGAACCACCGGCTTCGTGGCGCTCGGCGGCGCTCTCGGACTGGGGTCGGTCGTGGCCTTCGGTTGGCAGCGTTCGGTGTCCCCCTTGACCTGGCAGTCCGACCGAGGATTGCAGGTCGAGTCCATCGTGGCCACCTGGCCCATGATCCGGAACGCCTTCGGACCCAGCGGCGAGTACTACACGGATTTCTCCCAGCACAACGCCTGGGAGGTCTACGGACCAGCCGTCGAGGCGTGGTTGGGGGTGGCCGACGTCCTGATGGCGGGCACCATCATCCTGGCCCTGGCCCTGGGCTGGCTGATCGCGCTGAATGGAGTCGGGCTACCTGGTCGTCGCTTGTCGGGGCCCCAGGACCCGGACGCGTCCGCTCGCCGGACACACGCCATCCTGCTGTCCCAACTCGCCATCATCTGCGCCATGATCGTGGCCAACAAGACCTTCAGCCCCCAGTACATGATCTGGCTCGCGGGTCCCCTGGCCGTGCTGAGCGCACTGCCCTCGACGCGGCGCCAGCGGATGGCCGGCCATGCTCTGGCAGGGCTGGGTCTGGTCTGCGCAGGCCTCACCCATCTGGTCTACCCGTTGAACTACGCAGGCCTGATAGCCGCCGAGGCCCAGGGCCGGGCCACCTTGCTGCTGGTGACCCGGAATCTGCTGATGGTTGTTCTTGCCACTATCGCCATCGTGCTCGCGGTGACCTCCGCTGTGGGCGTGGGGCGCCCCGACGCCAGTCCGAGGGCCCCCTGACCGGACTGCGCCGGGAAACTGGCCGCCAAGGTGCCCAGCTCAGGGCGGGTTGCGACTAGAGTCGGACGCACTGTCTGTTGTGTGGTTCGGACCCGGGGACGTGTCCGCCCAACACCGAAAGGGGCGAAGCGGCTTCGACCGCGTCACTTATGTCCAATTCCGACGATTTTGGCGCGAATGACTGGCTCATCGAAGAGATGCGCGAGCGCTTCCAGAATGACCCGGCATCGGTTGACCAGGCCTGGGTGCACTACTTTGCGGCGCAGCCCGTCGCCAATGCCGCCTCAGCTACCCCCGCCAGGGCTGAGCCGGACGGTACCGAGCCATCCGGGGGTTCGAACAGTGTCGCCTCCAACGCCGCACCCGCCTCCCCGCTGGCGGCGCAACCTGTCGTGGAGCCGACGCGAGCTGCAGCCACTGCCCCAGCGGACTCGATTTCCCCAGTGGCCACCGTCGAGCCGATGAAGAGGGGTACCGAGACTCCCAGCCAGCCTGGCACGTCGGGAGGGCTCGGACCGCAGGTCCCCAACCCCTTCGTCCGTCCGCAGTTGTCCGGCAACGAGCCGCGCCGCATCACTCTGCGGGGTGCCCCGATGCGAACCGCGCGCAACATGGAGTCATCGCTGGTGATGCCCACGGCGACGTCGGTGCGAACCGTGCCGATGAAGCTGGTCATCGAGAACCGCGCCACGATCAACAACTTCTTGCGACGCAGCCGCGGCGGCAAGGTGAGCTTCACCCACATCATCGGCTTCGCAATGGTCCAGGCGATCAAGGCGCTGCCCGCGATGAACTGCAGCTATGAGGAGGCCAACGGAAAGCCGGTGCTGGTCGAGAATCCGGACATCAACCTCGGGGTGGCCATCGATGTGGTCAAGAAGGACGGCTCCCGTCACCTGATGGTGCCCAACATCAAGGCCTGCGAAGACCTGAACTTCGCCCAGTTCTTCGCGGCCTACGAGACCGTCATCCGCAAGGCGCGCACCGACTCGCTGACCGTCAGCGACATGTCCGGCACCACGGTCTCTCTGACCAACCCGGGCGGACTGGGGACGAACATGTCGGTGCCCAGGCTGATGCCAGGACAGGGCACGATCCTGGGTGTCGGGTCTATCGACTACGCCGCCGACTTCGAGGGCACCAGCCAGGTAAACCTCACCCAGATGGGTGTGAGCAAGGTCACGACGCTGACCTCGACCTATGACCACCGGGTTATCCAGGGGGCGCAGAGCGGCGAGTTCCTGCGAGAAATCCATCGGCTGCTGCTTGGCGCGGGCGGGTTCTACGAAAAGATCTTCGAGGCGCTGCGGATTCCCTACCCGCCGGTCAAGTGGGCCGCAGATATCCCGATCAGTCGC
This sequence comes from uncultured Actinomycetota bacterium, assembly GCA_963780175.1. Lineage (GTDB taxonomy): Bacteria > Actinomycetota > Actinomycetes > Propionibacteriales > Propionibacteriaceae > Brooklawnia. The sequence continues at coordinate 475,364 of CAWAAT010000001.1, forward strand.
GACACCCACGTGGGCAAGCAGGCGCGGGTGGCCAGCCTCATTCAGGGCTACCGCGTCCACGGTCACCTGCAGGCGGACACCGATCCGCTCGAGTACCGGATGCGGACCCACCCGAGCCTGGACCTCGAGACCCACGGGTTGACGCTGTGGGACCTCGACCGTGAGTTCCCGGTCGGCCGGTTCGCCCACCAGGACAACGGCTACCTGACGCTGCGCCAGATCCTTGACATCCTTCGTGACTCCTACGCCCACACCATGGGCATCGAGTACATGCACATCCATGACCCACAGCAGCGCCAATGGTTCCAGGAGAGACTCGAGGGACCGCACACGTCGCGTCCGCGCGAGGACCATCTGCGCATCCTTGACGGGTTGTCGGAGGCAGAGGTCTTCGAGACCTTCCTGCAGACGAAGTACGTGGGCCAGACCCGGTTCAGCCTCGAGGGTGCCGAGTCTGCGATCGTCATCCTGGAGGAGCTGTGTGAACTGGCTGCCGATGACACGATCGAGGAAGTCTGCATCGGCATGCCGCACCGCGGCCGGCTGAACGTGCTCACCAACATCGTCGGCAAGTTGTACTCACAGGTCTTCCGCGAGTTCGACAACAAGGCCGACGACGACGACGCCATCAGTGGCGACGTCAAGTACCACCTGGGCGCAGACGGCGAGTACACCGCGACCAGTGGCCGCACGGTACGCACCTCCGTAGCCGCCAACCCGTCCCACCTGGAGGCCGTCGACCCGGTTGTGGAGGGCATCGCACGGGCGAAGAACGATCGCCTGCCCGACCCATCGGCGTGCAGCGTCATGCCGGTGCTGATGCACGGCGACGCCTCCTTCGCCGGTCAGGGCGTGGTCTACGAGACCCTGCAGATGAGCCAGCTGCGTGCCTATCGCAACGGCGGCACCATCCATCTGGTGGTCAACAACCAGGTGGGCTTCACCACCGGCCCGGCAGACGCCCGCAGCTCGGTCTACTCGACCGACGTGGCCAAGGCCGTCCAAGCGCCGGTCATCCACGTCAACGGCGATGACCCCGACGCCTGCGCATCCGCGGCTTCGATCGCCTTCGAGTTCCGCCAGAAGTTCGGCAAGGACGTCGTCATCGACATGATCTGCTACCGCCGGCGAGGCCACAACGAGGGAGACGATCCGAGCTTCACCCAGCCCTTGATGTACAACCTGATCGAGCAGAAGCGTTCCGTCCGCAAGTTGTACACCGAGCAACTGATCGGGCGCGGCGACATCTCCATCGACGACGCCGAGACTGCTGTCAACAAGTTCCGCCGCCGTCTGGACGAGGTCTTCGCCAAGGTCCGCAATCCTGAGGTACCCAGGGAGGACGACCAGTATCGTCTGGTGCCCGTCTACCCGACCAAGGCGAACATGCGGATCGGTACCGCCACCACCGCGGACGAGATGGCGAAGGTGGCTGCCGTCTACACCAACCTGCCGGAGGGGTTCAATGTTCACCCCAAGGTCGCCCCGCAGCTGGAACGTCGCGCTCAGGCCATCATCAACGGTCCTATCGACTGGGCGACAGCCGAGTTGCTGGCGTTCGGCACCCTGCTGATGGAGGGCCATCCCGTGCGGCTTGCTGGCCAGGATGCCCGGCGCGGAACATTCTCACAACGTTTCGGTGCGATCGTCGACCGGGTCACCAACGAGGCCTGGGTTCCGCTCAAGCACTTGACAACAGATCAAGCCGCGTTCGACATCTACGACTCGTTCCTCAGCGAGTACGCTGCGATGGGTTTCGAGTACGGGTACTCGGTGGCTGCGCCGGAGGCGCTGGTCTGCTGGGAGGCCCAGTACGGGGATTTCTCCAACGGCGCCCAGGTCATCATCGACGAGTTCATCGCCTCCGGCTTCGCCAAGTGGACGCAGAAGTCAGGTGTGGTTCTGCTGCTGCCCCACGGATATGAGGGCGCCGGTCCCGACCATTCCAGCTGCCGGATCGAGCGCTTCCTGCAGATGTGTGCGGACGACAACATGGCGATCTGCCAGCCCTCCTCCCCGGCGAGCTACTTCCACCTGCTGCGTCAGCACGTCCAGGTGAACTGGCATCGGCCGCTGGTCATCGCCACGCCGAAGTCCATGCTGCGCAACAAACTTGCAGTGTCGAGACCGGAGGACTTCACCGCAAGCAAGTGGCGTCCAGTGCTGGGCGATCCGAGCATCGCCGACCCCTCGAAGGTGCGCAGGATCCTGGTGTGCTCGGGCAAGGTGCGTTGGGAACTGGTGAAGGAACGAGAGAGGCTCGGTCTTCAGGCGCAGGTGGCGATCATCACTCTGGAGCGGCTGTTCCCCAAGCCCATCAGCGAGTTGGTGGCGGAGTTGGCCCTCTACCCCCAGGTCACGGACGTGCGCTGGGTGCAGGAAGAGCCAGTGAACCGTGGCCCCTGGGAGTTCCTGCAGGTGCACCTGGTGCCCGAGATGTCGCAAGCCCTGGGCAGGGAGTTCACGCTGCGTCCGGTGGCCCGACCGATGGGTGCCGCAGACTCAACCGGCTCTCCCGCCGTCCATCTTCGGGAGCAGCAGGAACTTCTGACAGCTGCGATGGGTGACCTGGCGTAGAAGAAGTTGTTGCCCAACCGGTGCGAAACCTTCCGCACGATGGCCTATCATGGCAAGGTTGTCTGGCGAGTGTACGTAAGCAGATGAGAAGGAGCCACAGCCCATGGATTGGCGTCATCGCGCAGCGTGCTTGTCCGAGGACCCGGAATTGTTCTTCCCGATCGGCAACACGGGGCCCGCCCTCGCCCAGGTGGAAGAGGCGAAGAAGGTCTGTCGTCGTTGCGAGGTGCGCGAGGAGTGTCTGCGGTGGGCACTTGACGCAGGGCAGGACCATGGGGTGTGGGGTGGCATGTCGGAGGACGAGCGGCGCGCCATGAAGCGCCGGGCCTCTCGTGCCAGGCTCCGCAACAGTTGACGAACCCAGCACCTTTTGAGTGAGTCCCCGCCGACGGTGGGGACTCACTCAACGTCTGACCAGGCCAGCTGAACGCGAGCCGTCGCACCTACCCCGCTGTTGTTCGTCATGGAGAACTCGCCACCCAGGTCACGAATCAACGTCGAGACGATGGACAGCCCCAGACTGCTCGCGGTCGCAAGATCGAACCCCTCGGGCAACCCGACCCCGTCGTCGACGACCTGCAACACCAGTGCATTGCCGTGACGCTCGACTTCCACTGCCACCTCACCACTGCAGGACCTCAGTCCGTGCTCGATGGCGTTCTGGCACAACTCGGTCATCACAAGGGCCAACGAGGTTGCCAGGTCACCCGGCACCCGCCCGAAGCTGCCGTGGCGACGGGCAGCCACCTGACCTCCGGCCGAGGCCACGTCGCCCACCATCAGCAGGATTCGATCTGCGATGTCGTCGAAGGCGACGTCCTCGTTGAATCCCTGGGACAGGATCTCATGCACCGCCGCGATGGACTGGACACGCCGCATGGCGTCTCGCAGAGCATCACGACCCTCGTGCGAGTTCATCCGGCGAGATTGCAGCCGCAACAGCGCCGCGACTGTCTGGAGGTTGTTCTTGACCCGATGGTGAATCTCACGGATGGTGGCGTCCTTGGTGATCAGTTGCCGCTCACGTTCACGCAGTGCAGTCACGTCGCGGCAGAGGATCACCGTGGAGACCCGCTGGCCCTCACTCACCAGCGGCAGGACCCGCAGTCGCACGCTGGCCTGGGAATGCTCCACCGTGACCTCCCGAGCACTGGGTCGGGAGTCATCGCCTCCGACGGAGGTCCACTCCCTGCTGAACTCGTCGGCCAACGCCGACGCCAGGTGCCGGACGTCCTCACCCAGGAGGTCGCCCTCGTACCCGAGCTTGCGCAGTGAACTGGTGGCGTTGGGGCTTGAGTAGATGATCAACCCGTGGGGGTCAACCCACAGCAGCCCATCCCCGACTCGAGGGCTGGCCGTCGGATCACTTGGCGGATCCCAGGGGAATGCCCCTTGCCACAGCATCTCGCAAAGAGTCTCTGCGACCTCGAGATAGGTGTTCTCAAGAGCTCCGCGCGCCCTGACTCCCATGCGATTGGTGTGCCGCTCCACGACGGCTATGCACTCACCGTGACGGATGATGGGAATAGCCGAGACATCCACCGGGATGTCAGCCTGAAGCCGTCCGACACTGGTGTGCACGATCTCTCGACTCAGCCACGCCGAGGTGACCAGCGATTCGGGCGCGTAACTGATCTGGTCACCCACCATGTCATCTATGAACGCCGTCGGGCCGGTGGCCGGCCTGATTTGAGCTGCGGCCCAGAACACGTTTTCGTCATGGGCATCCTGGAGCCACAGCAGCAGATCAGAGAAGCTGGTGTCGGCCAACAGATGCCACTCACGCACCAGCCCGACGAGCCACTCGCGATCATCCTCAGCCAGGTGGGTGTGGTCGCTCATCAATTGGGACAACCGCAGCATTCCCTCACCATAGACGCACCAGAGCAGGACTGTGACGACGCGTCGCTGGGCGGATGGCGCCGCACCTCAATGCCTCGCGTCAGTTTGGGTATGTCGCCAAGGCTTTGGCATGATGGTGATTTGCCTGCCAGTGCGCAGCAACCGCCCCGCGAAGGGGCAGATCAGGAGGTTCGAGATGGGAAAAGGTGGACGCAAGCGTCGCGCCCGTCGCAAGGGTGCCGCAAACCACGGCAAGCGGCCCAACACCTGAGCGACACGTCGCACCATTGGCCCCGACAGCACAGCGCTGCGGGGCCGATGTCGTTGTGAACCCGTTCTGCACAGCCAATCTCTGATCAGCGGCAGGCTTGCTCCGGGCCCGAGTCAAACCTGATGGACAGCTGGGATACCCGCACGCGGAGGTTCGCTGGTGCCACCGTGGGCCCGTAACAGCGACGCAGCAACGTCCCGATGAACTCCTCCGCGTCGAAATTGTCCATGCAGCTCTCACAGGCGAGCAGGTGGTGGCGGATCTCGTCAGCGGTGGATTCTGGGAGTTCGCCGTGCAAGAAGGCATGCACGCTGCGCATTGCGAGGATGCACTGGTCGTCGGCGGGCATGGGGTGTGAGTGTTCAGTCATTATCGCGCTCCCTGCCGATTCCCAGAGACGCAGCGTGATCGGCCAGCAGCGTGCGGAGCTGGGCGCGTCCACGATTGAGTCGCGACATCACGGTGCCGATCGGGGTTCCCATGATCTCGGCGATCTCCTTGTAGGAGAAACCCTCGACGTCGGCCAGCAGCACGGCTTGGCGGAAGTCCGGGGACAGCGACTCGAGTGCCTCCACGACTGCAGCGTCCGCCACCTTGTCCAGTGCCTCCCGCTCGGCAGAAGGCAGACCGCTGGAGGTGTGCGAGGCTGCCCGCGCCAACTGCCAGTCCTCGACATCGGCCGAACCACTGGTCTGTGGCTGACGCTGGGCCTTGCGGTAGGTGTTGATGTACGTGTTGGTCAGGATGCGGTACAGCCAAGCCTTGAGGTTGGTGCCCGGGGTGAACTGGCCGAAGGAACTGAAAGCCTTGGCGTAGGTCTCTTGCACCACGTCCTCGGCGTCCGCGGGATTGCGAGTCATCCGCAGGGCAGCCCCGTACAACTGGTCGAGGTAACCCATGGCATCACGCTCGAACCTAGCCGCGCGCTCGGCATCGGTTTCCGTCAGGCGGACATCGGAGCTTTGAATAGTCATCGAGTTCAACACTACCGAATCCCGGGCCACCGGGCTGTGTCCGCCGCGGGTGGCTACGCCAGCCCGTTCACGGTTCAGGAGCGTTGTCTGCATGCTGATGTGAACACGTGAACCGATCCGACTATTCCCCACCAGGCGGCAACTCCACGGCTTCGATGAGGTCGGGGCCGTCGTTGGCCACCGAGTTGACGCGCGTGGAAACTGGTCGGACCAACATGCCGCCCGGTGCCGGGACCTCGACCAGCGACCGCGCGACAGACGGATCAGTCATCGCAGGGTCAAGCCAGGCGTCCCAGTTCGCACGCGGCACCTGGACCGGCATTCGGTCGTGGACATGGCCCAGTTCGTCGGTAGCAGCTGTGGTGATGATCGCGCACGTCACCAGCCAGTCGGCCGAAGGCGACGTCGCGTCCCGCCAGAACTCGTAGAGCCCTGCCATCACCAGCAGTCCGGATTCCGGCGAGATGTAGAAGGGCTGTTTGTAGCTGCGAGAACCGGCCCGTCGTGGTTGCCACTCGTAGTAGCCGTCCGCAGGTAGGAGGCATCGACGGGCGGCAAGCGCCTTGCGGAAGCTCGGCTTGGATGCAACGGTTTCCAGGCGGGCGTTGATCAACCGGGCGGCCTGGCTCGCCGATGTCGACCAGCTGGGGACCAGTCCCCACCTCAAGCCGGTCAACAGACGCACGTCGCCGTCCTGGCTAGCGCGTTCGAGCACCGAGGGAACAGAGTCCGTCGGTGCGATGTTCCACCGCGGGCGCGACCATTGCGCCAGTCCATCGGCGCCGACAGGGGCTTCCTGGTCTCTCACCTCGTCGACCTCGAAGATCTCGATCAGCCGGTCCGGATGGGTTGAGGCCGCATAGCGTCCGCACATGCCCCCACCGTAACCTCACCGGCCGGTCAGCTGAGCGCAACGCTGCGTTGGGGTCAGTCAATTGTCCGGAACTGCTTCGCCCGCACTCTGCGAGCAGGTAGGAATGGTGCATGTCATTGCTGCGCTTCTCCGGTCGTGTGCTCTACTCCGCCTACTTCGTCGCCGACGGGTACAAGTTGCTGACCAAGCCCGACCAGAACTCCTACAAGATCGCTCCTGCCGTGGATCGACTGGTCCCAGCGGTGCAGTCGTTCCTGCCTCCTGACGCGGCCGATCGCGTCCCCGAGGATGTCCGCACCTGGACAAGGGTTCTGGGTCTGGCTCAGATCGTTGGTGCCGTGACCTACGCCACCGGGATCGCCCGACGTCCCGGAGCGCTGCTGCTCGGTGCCGCGACGCTGCCCCGGATGACCGCTTCGCAGGACCGCTCCGAGATGCTTGGCCAGGTGGCTCTGTTCGGCGCCGCCGTGGTGGCCACACAGGACACCGCAGGACGCCCCGGACTGGCGTGGCGGGCCGCCCAGTCCCGCCGGGTGATCGAGCACAAGACCGACGCCGCCGGCAAGGCGGCTGCCTGGCAGACCAGACAAGCCCGCAAGGCCGTCACCGGGCAGGCCCACCTCGCCTCGAAGACCGTGGGGAGCAACCTGAAGCTGGCCCGCGTCCACCTGGAGAAGGCTGGGACCCAGGCCGAGCTGGCCACCGAGAGGGCCCTCCGGATGGTCAAGGACGTGCTCAACTGACCGCCATCGGTCAGCAACCGGTCCCGGCCGGTTGGCCGGCACCGATGATCACAAGTCCGCTGGCCGCGCACTGTGCGCTGCCGGGCTCCAAGTCGGAGTCCAATCGTGCTCTGGTGCTCGCAGCGCTGGCCGACGGCCCCAGCGAGGTGACCGGTCTGCTGCAGGCTCGTGACACAGCGTTGATGATCGCCGCCTTGACGCGGTTGGGCGCTTCCATCAAGAACCTGCCTGACACCAGCGCGGGAAACTCGGTTGCCCGGGTCGTCCCGCCAGCCCGGTTCACGCCAGCCCCCGACGGCATCGACTGCGGTTTGGCGGGAACAGTGATGCGGTTCGTCCCTCCGCTGGCTGCGCTCGCGCCCGGCCGCACCCGATTCACAGGTGACCCTCGCGCTGGGGAGCGTCCGATGTGGCCCCTGCTGGACGCCCTGGGTCAGCTCGGGGTGAGGATCGACGCCCGAGGGCTGCCCTTCACGATGGATGCCCCGGTCACCCTGGGCGGCCCGCAGGTGCGGATCGACGCCAGCAATTCCAGCCAGTTCATCTCCGCGCTGCTGCTGGCGGCAGCGCGGTTCCCGGCAGGCATCGACCTCAGCCATAGTGGGGGGCCGGTACCCTCCCTGCCGCACATCGAGATGAGCGTCGCCATGTTGCGCGAGCGCGGGGTGGTCGTGGATGACGACCAACCGGGCAGGTGGCGCGTCCATCCCGGACCCATCAGCGCCTGCGACACCCACATCGAACCCGACCTCACCAATGCTGCGGTGTTCCTGGCCGCCGGGGTGCTGAGCCGAGGCTCGGTTGCCGTGCCCGGCTGGCCGGCGTCCACGGTCCAGCCCGGTGATCTCATCCGACGGATCCTGGCCTTGATGGGGGCCCGCACGGAGCGCGACGGCCACCTGCTGGTGGCCCGCTACGACCAGCCGCTGCATGGGGCCGACCTCGACCTGCGCGAGGCAAGCGAACTCACCCCGGTGGTCGCGGCGCTGGCCGTCTTCGCTGAGGGCCGCACCACCATCTCGGGAGTTGCCCACATCCGTGGTCACGAGACCGACCGCCTCGCCGCGATCGAGGCCGAACTAGCCAGCGTGGGCGTGGCGGTCAACCAACGCGCTGACGGACTGGTGATCGACGGGGTAGGCCCCTCGGGGACGAGTTTGCGGCCCACCCGAGTGCTCCGCAGCTACGCCGACCACCGGATGGCTCAGATGGCAGCCCTGATCGGCTTGGTCGTCCCCGGAATCCTGGTCGACGACATTGGCTCGGTAGCCAAGACTATGCCGGACTTCACCACCCGCTGGGCGAGCATGCTCAGCCAAACCGGTGCCCGACGATGAGCAGTACCCGGCGCACCGTCGCCAGCTATGACAACGTCGACCCCGACAGTTTTGGTCGGCCTGCCCGACGCACCCGCCCGCGAACAAAGGACCACCCCGACTACTCCGACGCGGCCCTGGCGCGCGTCATCACTGTGGACCGTGGACGCTTCCGCTGTCAGATGCTCGACTCCGCGGAGATGATCAGTGCCGCCAAGGCTCGTCAGCTGGGCCGCAAGGGAGTCATCGTGGGGGACGTGGTGCGCGTGGTAGGCGACACCAGCGGCACGCCGGGATCACTGGCCCGCATCGTGGAGGTCGAACCGCGCACCACCGTCTTGCGACGCACGGCCGATGACACCGACTCCAGCGAACGCCCGGTGGTGGCCAATGCTGACCAGCTGATGATCGTCACTGCGCTGGCAGATCCACCCCCTCGACCCGGAATGATCGACCGCGTCCTGGTCGCCGCCTACGACGCAGGTATCGAGCCGATCCTGTGCCTGACCAAGGCGGACCTCGCCAGTCCGGAGCCAATCTGCACGATGTTCGAACCGCTCGGCGTGCCGATCGTTGTCACCGAACCGGAATCCCTGCTCGACAAGGTGGATGACCTGCTGGTCGGACACGTGACGGTCCTGGTCGGGCATTCGGGGGTGGGAAAGTCCACACTCATCAATCGGTTGGTCCCTGGCGCTGACCGCTCGACGGGGGCGGTCAACGAGGTCACCGGCCGTGGTCGACACATCTCCACCTCGGCGATCGCGTTGCGGCTTCCGGGCGGTGACGGCTGGGTGATCGACACACCAGGGGTGCGAAGCTTCGGGCTCAGCCACGTCACCCTGGACTCGGTGCTGGGGGCGTTCGCGGACCTGAGCCGACACACCGACGACTGCCCACGTGGCTGCCGACACATCACGGGTGAACCCGAGTGCGGTCTGGACGAGGCGGTCATGCGGGGCGAGTTGTCGCCGCAGCGGCTCGACTCCCTCCGGCGCATCATCGGCCCCCTCGTCGAGCAGGGTGTCGGCGAGAAACACTGAGCGGAACCTCGATAGCCTGTCAACCATGGTGTCCTACATCGATGACCTGAGGCTCGCCCATCTGTTGGCCGACAACGCCGACTCGCTCACCGAGATGCGCTTCAAGGCCCAGGACCTGCGCGTCACGACGAAGCCCGACCGCACGGCCGTGTCGGACGCCGATCGTGGCGTTGAGCAGGCGATCCGCAAGACCCTGGCCACGGTGCGTCCCCGCGACGCGGTGCATGGCGAGGAGATGGCTGACACCGGTTTCGGGCCACGCCAATGGATCATCGACCCCATCGACGGAACCGCCAACTTCGTCCGGGGCGTCCCTGTCTGGGCCACGCTGATCGCCCTTGTGGTGGACGGGGTGGTCAGGGTGGGACTGGTGAGCGCGCCACTGCTGGGACGTCGCTGGTGGGCCGCCGAGGGCCAGGGAGCATTCACCGGCAGGACGCTACTCAAGGCGACCCGATTGAGGGTCTCGCAGGTCTCACGAGTGCAGGACGCATTCCTGTCCTACTCCTCCATCGGTGGCTGGATCTCCAGCGGACGCGGACAGGGCTTCGTCGACCTTCTGCGGGACGCCGGCCGGACCAGAGCCTTCGGTGACTTCTGGAGCTACATGATGGTCGCCGAGGGCGTCGTCGACATGGCCTGCGAACCAGAACTGGCGCTGCACGACAAAGCCGCGCTCGACATCATTGTCCGCGAGGCCGGCGGCAGGTTCACCGATCTGGACGGCACAGACGGCCCGTACGGTCCGGGGGCGATTGCCAGCAACGGCCCACTGCACGACCAACTCGTGGAGCGACTGCAGATGACCGACCTCGAAACCGAGGAGACCACCGGCATCATCATCCCGCCCGGTGCCCGCTCCCCTCGCTGAACCGGCCCCGCACCACGATGACGCCCGAGCAGCCCGCTCACCGCATCGGGCAGAGCTTCACGCTCAGATCACCCTGACTCGGATGGTGGCCGGGAGCTGCGCCAACTCATCTGCCAGGCCAGTGGATGCATAGGTGACGTCCGTCACCACGTAACCGACCTCGTTGGTGGTGTTCAGCGCCTGGAAGGCGATGTTGGCGTCATGTTCGCTCAGCACCCGGGTGAGGTTGGCCAGCACGCCGGGCACGTTGCGGTGGATGTGCAGCACGCGGCGTCCTTGTTGCGCAGAGACCTGCACCTGGGGCAGGTTGACGCTCATCACGGTCGACCCGGTGGCCATGTAGTCGATGAGTTTGCCGGCGGTGAACCGGCCGATGTCGACCTGTGCCTCCAGCGTCGAACCGCCGACATGCGGAGTGAGGATGACGTTCGGCAACCCCTGCAGGTCGTTGACGAAGGGGTCGCCCGCGCTCTTCGGCTCGGTCTGGAAGACGTCGACTCCTGCGCCGGCCAGATGGCCGGAACGAAGTGCGTCCGCCAGGGCCGAGGTATCGACGACGAATCCTCGTGACAGGTTGAGGAACAGCGCACGCGGACGCATGGCGGCGAACTCGGCCTGACCGAAGAGGTTCTTGTTCGACGCCCGGCCATCGACGTGGACGCTGATCGTCTCGCAGGTGGCCAGGAGTTCGTCGAGGCGCTCGACCCTGCGGGCATTGCCCAACGCGAGTTTGTCGACGACGTCGTAGTAGGCCACCCGCATGCCGAACGACTCGGCAAGCACCGACAACTGCGAGCCGATGTTGCCGTAGCCGACCAGGCCAAGGGTTCGTCCCCGCACCTCATGGGCGCCGGCCGCCGACTTGTCCCAGCAGCCTTCGTGCATCTGCTTGTTCTTGTCGGTGAGGTGGCGGGCCAGCACGATGATCTCGGCCATCGCCAACTCCACCACGCTGCGGGTGTTGCTGTACGGGGCATTGAAACATGCGATTCCCGCACGGGCCGCGGCGTCCAGATCGATCTGGTTCGTGCCGATGCAGAACGCCCCCACCGCCCGCAGATCAGGCGCGGCGGCCAACACGCGTTCGCTCAGATTGGTGCGCGACCGAATGCCCAGCAGCGACACCCCGTCCAACGACCGGGCCAGCTCATCCTCCCCCAAGGCGCCGGCGCGGTTCTCGACCTCGTAGCCAGCCTCGATCAGCAGCCGGGTGGCCTCAGGATGGATGCTCTCGAGCAGCAGGGCTTTCACAAGGCTCATCCTAGGACGATGTCGGCCCGCGCCGATCATCGCCGCTCCTGCGAAGACGTGGCACCGAGGCCAGCAGTTGGCGGGTGTAGGGATCTCTCGGGTCGTCGTAAACCTGGGCCAGCGGGCCGGATTCCACGATCCGTCCGCGACGCATCACGATGACGGTGTCGCACAGGTGACGGACCACTGACAGATCATGACTGACGAAGACCAGCGTCAACGCGTGTTCCGCCACCAGGTCGGTGATCAGATTGAGCACCTGGGCGCGCACGCTCACGTCCAGCGCAGAGACGGCCTCGTCAGCGATCAGCACCTGAGGTCGCGGGGCAAGGGCCCGGGCGATCGCGATGCGCTGACGCTGCCCACCGCTGAACTGGTGCGGATAACGCTTCGCCTCTGCGGGGTCCAGCCCCACCTGCTGCAGCAACTCGGCGAGCCTGGCCTGAGGATCGGGCCGCTGCGTGCCTCGCCAGATGCGTGAACGCAGCGGCTCGGTGATGATGTCTGCCACGCTCATCCGTGGGTCAAGGGATGACCGCGGATCCTGGAACACGAGCTGGACACCGCGGCGAAGAGCTGCCAGCTCAGCCTCACGTCGATTCACGATCGAGTGACCCTGGAACTCGATCTGCCCGCTGGTGGGACGCGACAAGGCGGCCATCATCCGGATCAGGGTGGACTTGCCCGAACCGGACTCCCCCACGATGCCGAGCCGCTGCCCCGCCCGGACGTCGAAGCTCACCTGGTCAACCGCCCTGACGTAGCCCTGGCCACTGCTGTAGACCTTGACGAGATCACGGACGGCGAAGACGGGCTGTTCAGTGGTCATGGCCGGCCTCGTCCCAGAAGTCCTCCAGCACCGGCAGCCGCTCGCCGGGGGCTACCGCCGCCAGGTTCGCGGTCGCTATCAGCCCGGCTGTGTAGGGATGGACCGGTGAGTCCAGCACCTGGTCGAGGCTGCCCTGCTCCACCACTCGTCCGCCGTACATCACGGCTATTCGATCGCAGACCTGACTGACCACCGCCAGGTCGTGACTGATGAACAGCAGTGCCGAGCCGGCCTCATCGAGGGCGGACACCAACTCGTCCAGCACCCTGGCCTGAACGGTGACGTCCAGAGCGGTGGTAGGTTCGTCGGCGATCAAGAGGTCGGGGGTGTTGATCAAGGCCATGGCGATGAGCACGCGCTGACGCTGCCCCCCGGACAGCTGGTGCGGGAAGCTGTCGGCCACCCGGGCTGGATCGCCGATTCCCACCCGGGCCAGCATCTCGAGCACACGTGGCCGGGCCTGCCCGGACGGGGCGCTGGCGTGCAGTCTCAGCACCTCGGCCACCTGCCGGCCGGTACGCATGGTGGGGTCCAGTGCCGTCATCGGTTCCTGGAAGACCATCGACATCTGCCGACCGCGGAGTTGGGAGTACTCGGCGTCACCCATGCCCAGGAGCTCGCGACCATGCCAACGGATCGACCCGGTGCATCGCGCGCTGTCCGACAAGAGGCCCATGATCCCCAGGGCCGTCACCGACTTGCCTGACCCCGACTCGCCGATCAGCCCGACCCGCTCGCCGGGGCCGATCGCCAGGCTGAGGGCCTCGACCACCGGACGCGAGGACCGACCGAACCGGATGGTCAGGTCCTGGATGCTCAACAGCCCGGTCATCGTTCCAACTCCCGCAGGGTCGGGTCGAGCAGTTCGCGCATACCGTCACCCAGCAGGTTGAAGCCCAACACCGCAAGGGCGATGAAGAGCCCCGGCCAGAGGGCCAGGTTCGGGTCGGAGTACAGGTACGGTTTCGACTCGAAGATCATCCTGCCCCAGGTGGGGACGGTGGGTGGCGTGCCAAGCCCGAGGTAGCTGAGGGAGGCCTCTGCCAGGATGGCAAGGCCGAAACTCACCGACGCCTGGACCAGGACGACGGGGACGATGTTGGGCAGGACGTGGTGGCTGGCGATGCCGATGCGCCCGATGCCCGCGCTCCGTGCTGCGAGGATGTAGTCCTGGCTCAGCACCTGGATCGCGGCGCCCCTGGCGACCCGGGCGAACGCCGGCACCGAGGCGATGCCGATGGCGGCCATGGCGGTGGTGGTCGATCCGGAACCCCGCGCAGCGGCGAGCAGGATCGCCAGCAACAGCGCCGGGAAGGCGTACAGGATGTCGGTCGAGCGCATGATGAGACGGCCCAGCCACCGGCGATTGACGGCCGCGACGATGCCCAGTGGAACGCCCAGCGAGGCACCGATGCCCACCGCCACCACCCCCACGAGCAGGCAACTGCGGGCACCGATGAGGATTCGGCTGAAAATGTCCTGCCCGAACCCGTCGGTGCCCATCAGGTGTTCACCGCTGGGAGGAAGCAGGCGTTGCGGACCGACCTGCGTGGCTGGCCATGGGGTCCAGACGACGGACAGCAGGGCGAGTGCCACCACCACAGCCACCATGGCCAGGCCAAGGACGAGCGTCGGGTTTCTTCTCACGACTCGTCCTGACCTTCCTCGCCGCCACGCAGCCGAGGGTCGATGACGGCGTAGCTGAGGTCGACCAGCAGATTGATCACGAGCACCAGGGCCACCAGGACCATCACGATCGACTGGACGACCGGCAGGTCGCGGCTGGCGACCATCTGCAGCAGGTACTGGCCCAGCCCCGGCAGGACGAAGACGCTCTCCACCACGATGGCGCCTACGAACAGGGTGGCGAACTGGAGGCCCAGCACGGTGACGATCTGCAGGGCGGCGTTGCGTAGTCCATGACGCAGCAGGGCGGGCCATCGACGCCAACCGATGGCCCGGGCAGTACGGAAGTAGTCCTGGTGCAGGACGTCGATGAACGCCGAACGCACGTAGCGAACCAGGACGGCACTCTGCACCAGGCCCAGGGTCAGCGCCGGCAGGATGAGATGGGCGAACCAGTCGCGCAGCGATGTCCCGGCCGACACGTAGCCGTTGGCCGGCAACCACCTCAACCGAACACCGAGAAGCATGCTGAGTCCGATGCCGACGACGAAGACCGGCACGGCCATGCCCAGTTGGGAGACCCCCGAGACGAGCACACCGTCGGCCTGGTGCCTGCGCAACGCCGAGTAGATGCCCAGCGGCAAGGCCATGGCCAGGGCGATGGATATCCCGGAAACGACCAGCGTGAAGGTCACCCCGAACTTCTGCGCGACCACCGGGCCGACTGCCTCACCGGTGAGCGCTGAAACACCCATCGTCCCGCTCACCAGGCTGGCGAGCCAGTCGACGTAGCGCAGCGCGACATGGCGGTCGAGCCCCAATTCCGCCCGCATCGCCTCGATCGAGGCCGGGGTGGCGTTGGGTCCCAGGATCACCCCGGCGAGGTCGCCGGGCAGCAAGTTGAGCAGGGCGAACACGATCACGGACGCCACCAGCATGCTGATCGCGAACCACGCCAAGCGTCCCGCCAACACCCTCAGGCGTCCTGGGGCCGCCCTCGGACCGGTCACCTACCCTCCCAGATCAGTTCGGCGGGGCGGTGACGCTGGTCATGTCGAAACTGAGTCTGGGAGCGTTCTCGTCCACCCCGGCGACGTCGGCCTTGGTCACCACGATGTTGGGCAGCAACCACAGGAAACCAGCAGCAGCATCGTCGGAAAGGATGCGAGCAGCCTGCTTCATCAAGGCGATCTGCTCGTCCGTCGTGGGCGCAGCATCGGCCTGATCGATCAACGAGGCAAACTCTGCGTTGTTGTAGTGCCAGTAGTAGGTCGGATCGGCGAACAGGGCCATGTCACGAGTCTCGACGTGGGCGACGATGGTCATGTCGTAGTTGGACTCGCGCATGACTTGGTCGACCCAGGCGGCCGGGAACTCCAACTCGTCCACTGTCACCTGGATGCCCACCTCAGCAAGCTGACTGGTGAGATAGGTTGCGGCTCCCGGCGCATAGGGCAAGGTCGGGACGCGCAGGCGCAGACTCACCGGACCCACCCCGGACTCCTCCAGCAGAGCCCGGGCCTTCGCCGGGTCGAACGGGTAGGCAGCCGAGAGGTCCTCGTACCAGGGATCGGTCGGCGGCACCATCGAGCCGATCAACGGGCCCTTGCCGGCCCAGACAGCGTCCCGAAGTGCCTTGCGGTCAATGGCGTACAGGATCGCCTGGCGCACCTTGAGGTTCTGCAGCACCGGAGTCTGATGATTGAACCCCAGCACGACCTCGCCGGTGGTGACGCCCTCGAGGATGGTGAACCGCGGGTCCTTGAACTGGTCGAGAGCCTGTGGTGCGGCCACGTTCGAGATGATGTCCAGTTGCCCGGCCAACATGGCGGCGTTCATCGCGTCGGCGTCGCTGTAGTACTTGAAGGTGACCCCTGCGAGCTTGGTCGGAGTGCCCCAGTAGCTGTCGTTACGCGTCAGGACGACCGAGTCGCCCTTGACCCAGTCGCTGAACACGAACGGGCCCGACCCCGCCGGAGCGGTGGTCAGGGTCGTCAAGCCGGCGGGGTCGTAGATGATGCCGGCCGTCTGCGCCATGGAGTAGAGCCAGGTGTGCGACGGGTGCTTGAGCACGAACTCGACGGTGTCCTCGTCCACCGCCCGCATCGAGTCGATGGACGACATCTGTGACTTCAGCACCGGAAGCACGGCGGAGTCGGTGATGACCCGCCGGATGGACTCGACAACGGTGTCGGCGGTGACCCGGCCGCCGCTGGCGAACTTGGCCTGGGGCCGCAGGGTGAACGTGTAGGTTTTCGCGTCCGGTGTCACCGCCCATTCGCTGGCCAGCAGTGGCTGTAGGTTCCCCTGGCCGTCGATCTTCACCAGAGTCTCGTAGACGTTGTACAGCAGCACCTGGGGGATCGCCGCCGCGTCCGCGGTGGAAGGATCCATGGAGTTGGGCGCAGCCGAGGCTCCGACGACGATTTGTCGGTCCTTCGGTTCGGAGGTCTCACGGCCGGGGGTGCAGGCCGTGACCGCCGTCACCACCAGGGCGAGCAGCACGGTGACCCCACGCCGGAAACCCTTGGACTTCATCTGCGCTCCCTGTTGGTCGAAGAAGACGTGTCGAGTCTACTGGTGAGATCCTCCGCTGTCCCAGACGGTCCAGCGAGGACGATCGCCACATGAGAACTCGGTTTGCCTGTTCCCGCGGTGCGGGCTATAGTCATGAGAGCGACGCGGGGTGGAGCAGCTCGGTAGCTCGCTGGGCTCATAACCCAGAGGTCAGAGGTTCAAATCCTCTCCCCGCTACCAATTCGGATGGCCCGCAGCCTCAAAGGCTGCGGGCCATCGGCATTTCTCCAGACGATCAGGCAGACAGCCACCGCCGACCGCGGGGGCGTTGGCTAGCATGCAGGGCATGTCTCCCCTCGCTCCAGTCGTAGCCGGCCCGCCGTCGCGCACCCTTCGGCTGCACTACCCGGTGGTGGACTCCCGACTCGACAACGGCCTGCGGGTGCTGGTCAATCCCGATGAGCTTGCTCCGGGTGTGGCGGTCAACCTGTGGTACCGGGTCGGCTCCGCGGACGAGCGGCCGGGCGCCACGGGATTTGCCCACCTGTTCGAACACCTGATGTTCGCCGGTTCGGCCAACGTCGCCAGCGGCGAGCACCTGGCCACCGTACAGGCGATCGGAGGCTCGGCGAACGCGACGACCAGCTTCGACCGAACGAACTACTTCGAAACAGTCGGCCCACCGGCCCTGGAGTTGGCGCTGTGGCTGGAGTCCGATCGAATGTCAACCCTGAGGGTCGATCAGACCAATCTGGACACCCAGCGCGATGTCGTCAAGGAGGAGAAGCGGCAACGCTACGACAACGTCCCCTACGGTGACCAACTGCGGCTGTTGCTGGAACTCAACTTCCCCAGCGATCATCCGTACGGGCATCCGGCGATCGGCTCCATGGCCGACCTGGACGCCGCCACCCTGGCCGACGTCCAGGGTTTCTACCGTCAGTGGTACCAGCCAGGTGGCGCGGTGCTCACCCTTTCGGGCCCCATCAGCGTGGGGCAGGGCCAGGAGTTGGCCCAGCGGTACTTCGGCCACCTGCCAGGTGTAGGCGTGCCTCGAGCGGACGTCCCGCCGCCTCTGAAGCCGCACACCGGCCAGCCCGAACTCGTCGTTCACCGCGATGTGCCTCGGCCGGTTCTGCACCTGTGCTGGCGGAGCCCCTCCCTCACCGATCCCGACCGGCTCGCCACCGACCTGCTGTTGACGCTGCTCGCGGAGAACCAGTCGTCGCGGCTGCAGCGGATGTTGGTGCGCGACGGCCAGCTCGCCGAGGGTGTGGGCGGCTACGACTTGGGACTGGCCCGAGGGGGCTCACTTGCGGTGATCACCACGAGAGCTCGTGAAGGTGTCGAGCTGGACGCCTTGGCCGAACCCGTCCTCGCAACACTGGTCGACATCGCCGAGGCCGGTCCGAGCGAATCCGAACTCGCCCGGGCCAAGGCCGGATTCGAGCGGGAGTGGCTGTCCGCGTTGGCCCCGGTCGAGGAGCGCGCCGACCAACTGGGCTACTACGCCACCCACTTCGACGACCCACAACGCATCAACTCCGAACTTGAGGAGATCGAGAGTCTCGAGGTCGCCGACATCGCCCGGGTGGCGCGTCGATGGTTCGACCCCGCATCCCGCGCCACCCTGCGCTACCTGTCGGGAGGCCGGCCATGAGCGGCGCACTCCCCCGCCCGGGTGTCGCTCCGGGACGCCCGTGGTCGTTCCCGGTGCCCCGGCAGTCGGTACTCGACAACGGCGTACGGGTGTGGCTGTACGACCTGCCCAGTCAGCACGTGCTCAGCGCCCAGGTCGTGATGGACGCACCGGTGGGTTGTGAACCGGAGAGCCTCGAGGGGTTGGCGACGATGACGGTGCGGACCAGCGACGAGGGCAGCGTCCAGCATCCCGGCGCCCAATTGGCCGAACTGGTGGAGGACCTGGGCGCCGTCTACTCCGGAACAGCCGATCAAGGCGCCACCGTGTGCCGTCTGGAGGTACCCAGCCTCCGGCTGGCTCCGGCGCTGACGCTCCTCGCCGAGATCATCCGCCATCCCGCCCATGCCGATGAGGACGTCGCTCGCCATGTGAGCCTTCGTCTCGCCGAGATCGAGCAGTCCATGGCCCGCAGCTCTTTCCTCGCCCAGCTGGCGTTCCAGAAGGCCGTCTTCGATCCGGCCGGACGCATGTCTCGTCCGACGGGGGGCTCTCACCAGCAGGTGGCAGCCATCACCCGCGACGACGTTTCCGCGTTCCACGGCCGCTGGTGGCGTCCTGACGGGGCGACCGTCATCGTTGCCGGGGCACTGCCCGGCGACATCGATCAGCTGGTGGCCCAGGCCTTCGACCAGTGGCAGCCCACCGGGGAGCTTGCCCCACATCGGAAGAACCTCCCCAACCCCGCCGGCCCGGTGGTCTGGGTGGTTGACCGACCGGGTTCGGTGCAGGCGGACATCCAGATCGGGACATTCGGCCCCGACCGCGGCGACGCGCGCTGGCCTGCGCTGGAAGTGGCCGCGTGTGCTGTGGGCGGGTCATTCTCGTCCCGACTGAACACCGTGCTGCGCGAGGAGTTGGGGTACACCTACGGTGCCCACGCCAGCTTCCGCCCGCTGCGGGATGCCGGCACGTTTGCGGTCCGCACCAGTTGTCGCACCGATGTTGCGGCAGCCGCCACTGCCCAGGGTATGGAACTCCTGGGGCTGGCAGACCGACCCCTGACAGATGTGGAGGTCTCCGACGCTCGCACCTACTTGCTGGGAGTGGCCCCACTGCACTACCAAACCGCTGAGACCATCGCCGACCAGGCGGCCACCCTGGCCGGCGCCGCACTGCCTCCCAGCTGGATCAACGAACACCAGACACGGGTCGCGTCCATCACCGCCGATCAGGCCAGCGAGGCTTTCGTCGAGGTGGTCAGGCCAGAGGATCTGACCGTCGTGCTCTGTGGGGACGCCGCCCAACTGGTCCCCGACCTGGCCCGACACGGGCTCATGGCCCAGGTGGTGAACCTGCAGGGGTGAACAGACCAACGGCCCGGCACTGACGCACTCACGTCGGTACCGAGCCGTTGGGCCACCTCTTCGCGTCAGTCCATGGCCGCCTGCGCCTCGGCGACCTTCTGTCGAGCGAGGTCGACCTGCCGCTGGTACTCGGCCAGGTTTCCGGCCCGCAGGGCTTCGTCGGCGGCCTGGTAGGCGACCACAGCCGCCTCCAGGGCGGCCTTGACCGCAGCGCTGCCGGTGGCAGGCGGCAGGGTGGTGCCCTCGCCGGCACCGCCCTCACCCGTGGTGGGCTCTTCACCAGTTGAGGCACCGGCGTCGCCTTGGAAGACCATGTCGAGTGCCTGCTGAAGGGTTTCGCCGATGCCGATGTGGTCACCAAATCGCACCACGATGAAGCGCAGCACCGGATACGAACCGGTCGACTTACCCCGGGTGTAAATCGGCTCAACGTAGATCAGTCCGCCGCCCAGAGGCAGGGTCAGAAGGTTGCCGTAGACAGGTTCGGCCGCGCCCTGACTGGTGAATGGCAGCAGTGCCTGCTGGACGCGCTGGTCGGTCTGGATGGCATTGAACGTCTGGTTGGGGCCCGGCACCTGATGGGTGTCGGACAGCCGCAGCACCCGGATACGCCCGTAGTCCTTGTTGGCCGCATCGGCCACGACTGCCATGTAGGCGCCCAGATTCTCACGCTCGTTCGGAACCAGCACCGCGGTCTGGCTGAAGACCGGCAGATCCTCGTCCGGCCACTTGATCGACAGGTAGTAGGCCGGTTCCTTGGTGTTGGCGAACCGGGGGTCGTCCGGGACACGCCACAGGTCGGACTGCTGGTACCAGGCATTCGAATCGGTCATGTGGTAACGACCGAGCACCTGACGCTGCACCTTGAACATGTCTTGTGGGTAGCGCAGGTGCGCCAGCAGGTCAGGGCTGATCTCATCTGCGGACTTCAACATGCCGGGGTAGACCTTGTCCCAGGTCTGCAGTATCGGATCCTCGGTGTCCCAGGCGTAGAGGGTTACGGTGCCGTCGTAGCCGTCCACCACGGCCTTCACAGAGTTGCGCATGTAGTTCACGTCGCGCCGTTCGGTGCCGATCGGCGTCCAACTGCTGCTCGAGTCGCTGGTCGCGGTGGCCAGGTCGACCCGCTGCGAGTTGGGGTAGCTGTTGGAGGTCGTGTAACCGTCGAGGATCCAGGTCACCCGGCCGTCGACGATCGCCGGATAGGGGTCCTTGTCGATGTTCAGCCACGGCGCCACCTTGGCCACTCGCTCTGCGGGCGTCCGGTCGAACAGCATCCGCGACTCCGAGTGGACGCGGCTGCTGAGCAGCAGGTTGATGTCCCCGAACCTGGCAGCGAACAGCGAGCGCACCAGCAGGTTGCCGATCGGCACTCCCCCGGATCCGGTGTAGGTGGTGTAGGTCTCTCCGCCGCCGGACTGGTTACCGCCGGGAGTGTCGAGTTCCACCGGGGCTGAGCCCTCGGCTGCCCCGACGATCGAGTAGGTCATGGTGTTCTCACCGAAATAGACGCGAGGTTCGCTCTGTTCCAGCGCCCCGATCGGCGGGATGTCCCGGACGATCCACTCGGGTTCGCCGCTCGCCTGGCGACGGTTGCCGTAGGCGCCGACCATCGCGTAGCCGTGCGTGTAGACGGTGTGCACGTTGTTCCAGGACTGGTTCTCCGGCGGCAGACCGGCCACCTCGATCTCACGAACTGCGACGATGGCGTCGGTCTCCTGACCGTCGATGGTGTAGCGGTCCACGTCCAGCACGTCGGGGAACGAGTAGTAGCCGCGGACCTGCTGCAACTGGTCGAAGGTGGGTGCAATGACCTGCGGGTCCATCAGGCGGATGCCGGGCAACACGGAGGCGTCCTCGATGAGCTGACCCGCGCTGACCGTTGTGGTCGCCGCGTACTCGGTGATCTCGACATCGGTCAGGGAGTAGGCGTGCTTGGTCGCCTCCATCTGGTTGAGGATGTAGGGCCGTTCACGATCTGGCTCGTTCGGTCGTACGTCGAAGCGCTGGACGACGCCCGGGTAGGCGCCCTGCAGGATCAGACTGGATGCCACGGCCAGTGCCACGGCCGAAGTCGGCAGCATCCAGCGACGCAGCCGGGCGTTCACGAAGAAGATCGCCGCGCACACCAGGCAGATGATGGCCATGATGAGCTTGGCGGTGATGCGGGAGTGGTCGTCGGTGTAGCCGATGCCGGTGAACAACGCATCGTTGTCGGAGATGGCGAAGCCGTAGCGACCCAGCCACTGGTCGGCGCCGATGGCCAGCAGGATCAGACCCATCAACACCGACATGTGGGCCTGGGCAGCAGCACTGAACGGGTTGCTCACCTTGATCTCGGGAACCTGCCCGTCAAGCTGGCCGGTCACGCGCAGCGGGGAGGACCGCAACGAGCCGGTGATGAAGTGCACGGCAGCGGCGACGATCAACGAGATGATCAGCGTCCAGATGATCTGGCTCACGACGAAGCGCCACCAGGGCAGGTCGAAGACGAAGAATGCGGCGTCGAGGCCGAAGTACGGGTCGCTGACGCCGAACGCCGTGGCGTTCAGCCAGGCGAGGAACTGGTCGATGCCCACGACAGCACTCGTGCCGGCCAGGATTCCGAGGGCGAGTGCCGGTACGGCGAAGAACAGTTGGGTACGTCCGTCCATCACCTCCCGGTACCGGTCCAGCGTGCTGGACGAGGAGCTCGCCTGACCCCTGAGTTCCTTGGGCCGCATCCGGTATGCGACGGCCATGTTGATCCACACGGCGATGGCCATGAACAGACCGAAGACCGCGAACAGGCCGATGGTGCTCATCAGCCGGACGGTGAACACCTGTGAGGCGTCCACGGAGCGGAACCACAACAGGTCCGTCCAGATGCGGGAGAAGAGCATGAAGCCCACGACAAGCACAGCGAGCACAGCAATGGTCGGGGCCAAGGCTCCACGCCCCCGCGGTTCGGTCCGGCCACCGGTGTCGGTGATGGTGCTCATGAGATCCCTTCGTTGTCGTGCAGCGTCCACGCCACGGCTTGGGTGAGGGCAGGCACCATGTCCTGGCCCACCAACAGGTCTTCCGGATTTGAGGCCAGCCGGACCACGCAGTGCGTGAGCGGGCCTTCCGCAGAACGCAGCGCCCCGGCCACCACGCGCACATCGCAGCGCTGCGGGTGATGTGCCACGTACTCGGCTGCCAGTTGCGGGTCATCGGGTAGGTCGGTCTCGAGGTCAGCGGGCAGGAAGCTCCGCTCGGTGGCGAGCGCGCAGCCGACCACCGTCGGTGGCCAGGTGATCTGGCTCAACGCCGTCAGGAGATCAGTGCCGGGCCGGAAATCATCCTGCTCAACTGAGGACAGGGCGTCCGGACTGGTGATGGTCAAGGATTCGGCCAGGCTCGGCTCAGCGGCGACCAGTTCTGCGGTCGGCGCGAGGGCGAACAGCCGCGCCGTCTGGTCCCAGCCGGATCGGCCAACGAAGCGTTCGATCTCCACGAGGCTCGCCAGAAGGGCCTCGGCGGAAGGGGTGGTCTGGTTCAGCATCGGGGCACCTGTCCGGCGGTCGAAGGGTCCTTGAGAAGTTCAAGGCTGGTGATGGCCTCACCCAGAGTCGTAGTTTTGACAATGCTCATCGAGGTGCGAAATCCCTCGATGTCGGCGCAGTTGCTGGCAGGCACGAGCATGGTATCGGCCCCCGATCGCTCGGCGCTGCGCACCTTCTGTCGCAGGGCACCGATGCTGCCCACCTCACCGGAGGCGGAGATGACGCCGGTGGCCGCGAGGTTACGACCCTCGACCAGCGAGCCCGGCGTCAGTTGGTCATACAAGGCAAGGGCGAATGCCAGACCGCCTGAAGGTCCCACCACATCGTTGTCCAGATCGAACTCGACGTTGACTGAGTGCTGGTAGCTGTTGGCCACATCCAGTCCCAGTTTGGCGACCTTGGGGTCGTCCTGCGACGCGACGGTGGTGATCGAAACCTCCATCTGCCGGTTCTGCCGGATCAACCCCAACCGGACGACGGTGCCCGGCTCGACCTGTTCGAGGACGGTCAGCACCTCGGCACGTCGCGAGACCACGGAGCCGTTGACCGAGGAGACCAGATCGCCGATCTCGACCTTGCCGTACGCGGGTCCCGAACTGGACACCTGGGTGACCAGCGGCAGAGGCGTCACCGGGATTCCGGCCTCCACCAGCGCGGCCACGACTGCGTCCCGCTGAGAGGTCACCATCTGCTGGTCGTCGTTGGCCTGCTGCTGGGTGCTCGGGCGCCCGATCGGGTAGACCACCTCGCGCGGCAGCACCGTCTGGGTGGGCAGCACGTAGGCCAGGAATGCCTGCGGAAGGCTCATGTGGGCGTCCTGGCTGGTCACCGCCACAGTCGTCAACTGGAGTTGACCCGTGGTGGGATAGGTGGACGCACCGCTTATCCTCAGCACCGGCGCCTGGGCGGTACCCAACAGATTGATGGCTTCTCCCGGAGTCCAACTCACGAACGGCACCGGGATGAACGAGATCATCCCAATGAGCGCGACAAACAGAGCCGTGGACACCGTTGCCGTCCAGCCCTGCTTGGTCATCAACACACCCCACAACCGCGTTCCGTTCTCGTTGCCCACCCTACCGGTAGTCCGCAACCGCCCACGCGCCCAGTTGCCCGCTGCGGAACAATGGAGACACACAACTCTGACGAAGTAGCGGTGAGCGATGAACGACGAATCCACTGGTAACGGCCCTACCCCGGGGCCCGAGGATCCACTGGCCCAGTGGTTGTCCCAGTTCGGTGGTGGCAGCGGCGGCCAGTTCGATCTGCAGCGCCTGCTCGCCCAGGCCCAGCAGGCGATGGCCGCGATGGCGGGCCGAACCGATGCCTCGGGCATCGACTGGGCGCAGACCACCTCGGCGGCCCGCCACGTGGTGGCCGCCCTGGGGCCCGACCCGGTACCCAGCACCACCGACCAACGGCGGGTGGCGGAGGCGGATCGGCTGGCCTCACTCTGGCTCGACGACCACGTGGGATTTGAGCAACTGACCCATCAGCCATCGGCGTGGAGCCGGGCCGAGTGGGTCGAGCGGACGACTGCATCCTTGCGCACGGTGGCCGAACCGATCGCCACCCGGATCGCCGATGCGCTGGCGACCTCCTTCAGTCAGCAGTTCCGGGCCCCTGAAGGCGTCCCGGCCGAACTCGGGCAGTTCGGCGCGATGTTGACTCCCATGCTGCGCGCCTCTGCCGGGTCGATGTACGCCATGCAGTTGGCGCGCACCATCGGGCGCCTGGCCGGCGAGGTGCTGTCGGGCGGCGAACTGGGGGTGCACCTGCTCCCGGAACCCCGAGTCGTGTTGCTGCCCACCAACGTGACCCAGTTCGGGGAGGGTCTGGGGGTGAGCGACGATGACCTTCGCCTGTACCTGACGCTGCGCGAGGACGCGCGCCAGCGTCTGTTCGCGCACGTCAGTTGGCTCGGCCCGCACGTCATGTCGTTGCTGGAGCAGTACGCCAGACAGATCACCATCGATGTAGGTGCCCTGACCGAGACGTTCGACGTCGGGGACCTGGAATCGCTCACGGCCGATCGGCTCGCCGAGATGAGCGAACAACTGCAGGGCCGGCTCTTCTCCCCCACCCAGACGCCCGAACAGGTCGAGATCCTCTCGCGACTGGAGACCATCCTGGCGCTGGTGGAGGGCTGGGTGGACGAGGTGACCACCAGCACCGCAACGACCTGGATGCCGCACGCCGCGGCGCTGCTCGACGAGGCCGTGCGGCGGCGTCGGGCGACCACCAACCCCAGCCAACAACTCTTTGCCACCCTGGTCGGCCTCGAGCTTCGGCCCCGGAGGGTGCGGGAAGCCGCCACGCTCTGGGCGGGAATCACCAAGGACCGCGGTGTCGCGGCAAGGGACGCCATCTGGTCGCACCCCGACCTGATGCCGACCGCCGAAGACCTGGATGACCCCCTGAGAATGCTGGCCTCGGCCCAGGACCCCACCGAGATCGACGAGTTGGATCGGGCGCTTTCGCAACTGCTGGATCAGGCCGAGCGCGAGCGCCGCGAGGAGTCCGGCGGACCCGACGACCAGTCGCCCGCCTGATCCCGTCACTCGCAGGGTAGGTCTTGGGAGTCCACGTCGTCGGGGTAGGTGGGTTCTGTCGATCCACGTGCGGCTGACCAGCCCTGCAGGTATCCCTCGGCCCGGTCAGCCAGCGGGTAGGCGGCCAGCAGCGCGCGGAATTCTGTTCCATGGCCCGGCTCGACCAGGTGGACCAGTTCGTGGGCGAGCACGTAGTCGAGCACCCAGTCAGGCATCCGCTGCAGGCGATCGCTCACCCGGATGGCGCCGGTGTCGGTGCTGCAGGACGCCCAACGCTTGTTCATGGTCGTCACCCACCGCACCGACGAGGGCCGCAGTTGTCGGCCGGCCGCCTCGTCGAGGTGACGGGTCGCGATCTCCAGTGCTCGGCGAGCCAACTCGGCATCGGAACCCGCTGGCCGCGACCGCCGAGCACCGAGCCTGTTGACCATTCTGTCCACCCACTGCTGCTCCTCGCGCGCAGACAGGTGCTCGGGCAAGAGGACGACGATCTGGTCGGACTCAAGGCGAGCGGACACCGTCCGGTGACGTCGAGCGCTGCGTCGCACCTGCACGCCACTGATGCCGGAAGGCAGCGGTGGGCGGCGCAGTTCGGTCGTGGGGAGCTGCTCGAGGGCTGGGCGCTGTGACCGCTGACCTGGCATCCGGCCTCCTTCGGGTCGCATTCTAAGTGGGTCACGGCGCCTTGACTCCTCAGGGTCCGCCCCGCTAGTTTCTCCACCAGAGCCCTCGGAAGGCCAGACGCACGCAGGGGAAGGCGAGCGATCCGATGATCCGAGGGCTTCCTCATCGTCCGGCTGCTGTTCGGCGCTCTCGGCCGCAGGGACTCCGAGTTCAGCCCATCCCATGGATGACGGGCTGTGATGCCTTCGACATGCGACTACAATCACCGCACAACGGCTGGAATCCGTCACCCGGTGCCGGCTGTGAGCAACCTGGCCCATGACAAGGAGAAGACTGTGGCTGAGGAAACCTACGAAGGCGAGTTCTACTGCGTCAAGTGCAAGGAGAAGCGGCAGGCCAAAGGCAACGTCGTGGTCAACGACAAGGGCACCAAGATGGCCAAGGGCAAGTGCCCGGTGTGCAGCACCAACCTCAACCGCATCCTGGGCAGGGCCTGACCTCTGCGTCCCGACGGGGTGGACAGCCGCGAGGCTGCCCGCCCCGTTTCCTTGCCCTCGAGGGTGTCGAAGGTGTCACCCGCGGACGTGCTCTGCGATCAGGGCCAGCACATCGTCCCCGTGGCGATCTGCTTTGGCCGAACCGATTCCGGCGATGCGTAGCAATCCAGGCCGGTCGCCAGGCCGCTGCTCGGCCAGAGCCCGCAGGGTGGCATCGGTGAAGATGACGAAGGCAGGCATCGCTTGAGTCTGGGCGACTCCCCAACGCCAACTACGCAACTTCTCGAACAACTCCTCGTCGAACGAGGCTGGACACCCCTGGTGGCGCCCCAGTTTGATGTCGGCCGTCTCGCTCATGGCCTGACCGCAGACGTGGCAGTTGGGTAACGCGCGAGGCCTGCGGGCGGTCCGCTGTCGCGGGGCACGTGAAGGTGTCGTTTCGGCCTCCACCAACCCCGCACTTCGCAAATACCGAGATGGTTCACGACTGCCTCGCCCTGATGCTCCCTGTGTGGCCCAGGACAACCGCAACCAGGTGCGTGCCCTGGTGAACGCCACGTACAGCAGGCGACGCTCTTCGGCCTGAGCCGACGGTGTGCCCGCCAGCACGAACGGCATCAGGTTCTCCGAGAGCCCCACCACGGCCACCGACTCCCACTCCAAACCCTTGGCTGAGTGCATAGTGGACAAGGTGACCGCCTCGCTGTTTGGGTCAAGGGGTACCGGGGGCCGACCTGCCGACCTGGCCTCCGGGTCACGGATCGTGAAGGGGACGCCGGCGGCGGACAGCTCGTCCTGCAACACCTGGGACTGGGCGTTGATGCGATACAGCACCGCGAGCTGGCTCCATCCCTGGCCAGCATCGTGTTGGCCGGTCAACCATGTGGCCACATCACGGGCCTCGCTCTGCTCGTCGGATGCCGGCGCCACCAGCACCGCAGGTCCCGCGGACCGGGTGGCTCGCAGCCGGGCACCGCGTCCCACCAAGGCGTTGGCCGCTTCGATCACCTGTGGAGTCGAGCGGTAGTTGATTTCCAGGGTGAGGGTGCGGGCCCCCGGGTGGTCGTCGCAGAAGTTGGTCAAGTAGCTCGGTTTGGCCCCGGCGAACGTGTGAATGGCCTGATTGACGTCACCGACGACACACAGGTCAGGGTTGTCGGCAACCCACAGATCGAGCAGCGTGCGCTGCACCGGGCTGACGTCCTGATACTCGTCCACGGTGAAGTGACGGTACTGATCCCTGACTTTTTCAGCCACCTCGGGGTGTTCGTGCAACAGGGCGATAGCACACAGCAGGATGTCGTCGAAGTCGATGACCTCCCGACGCCTCTTTACCTGCTCATATCTCTGCAGGACGTCGGCCACCCGCTCGGGGTCGAGCCCATTGACAGATCGTCCCGCGCGTCCGGCCAGTTCGGCGTACCGGTCGGGCGCGATGTTCGAGACCTTGGTCCAGCTGATCTCACCGGCAAGCTCCCGCAACAAGGGGGTCTCGATGCTCGCCCCGATACCGCGCGCCGCCTCAGCGATCAACCCGTACGTGCTGCTCGTGACCTGGGGAATCTCGGACCCGTTCACCGTTGGCCAGAAGTACGTGATCTGGCGCAGCGCCGCCGAGTGGAAGGTTCGTGCCTGGACGCGAGGCACCCCTAGACCCTGGAGCCGATGTCGCAGTTCGCCCGCCGCCTTGTTGGTGAAGGTGACCGCCAGGGTTCGGCTCGGATCGATCTGTCCGGTGAACGCACCGTAGGCGATGCGGTGAGTGATCGCGCGGGTCTTGCCTGTCCCGGCCCCCGCGAGCACGACCACGGGCGCACCGAAACTCGTGGCCACGGCGCGCTGTTCGGTGTTCAGCGCCTCGAGCACTTCGGCGGCCCGTGATCGGTCGGTCTTCACGTTGACACACTGTAGATGGCCCCACCGACGTTCCCGCCCCACCTCGCAGCAGTTCTGTCACCGCCGGGTCCTATGGTGGATCACGTCACACATCTGCCCCACCCCCGATCCTTGGACCAGAGGACCCTTGATGAGCACCAGCACACGTCCTGCCACTGGACGCGCCGCCGGGGATCACCGGCTCGCCGTCTGCAGCTGGGCGGAGGTTTGTGAGGAGGCGGCCCGGCTGGTTCAGGACAATCCCGTGGGGCCGTTGGAGTTGGACATGGTGGTGGTTCCCACTGCCGGGCACCGCCGATCCCTCTCGCAGGCGATGGCCAGTCGAGCCCCCGGTCCGCAGATCACCGCCGGGCTGGACTTCGTCACGGCGGCGCAGTTGGTCACCACCGTGGCCGGGCGACTCGAGGCGTGCGGCTCCCTCCAGCCGGACCACTGGCGCGGCACGTCCCTGAGCTTGGCCATCCTCCAACTGCTGAGGGACCCAGGGTTGGCATCCACCCTGGAGCCGTTGGCCAACCATGTTGGTGCACCGGGTGCGCGCCCCGGTCGCGCGCACGCCGCGGCCAGCAGGATCGCGGACCTGTTCCGCCGCTACGCCCGCCAACATCCCGAGATGGTCGAGCAGTGGCGTGCCGGACGCGACACGGGACCCGACCACGGGGCCCTTGCTGAGCGAGACCTGTGGCAACCAGCCCTGTGGCGAGGACTTCGGGAGTTGTTGGGCCCCGATCCCGCAGAACGTCGCGAACAGACACGCAGCCTGGCCGCGGCGAGTCGGATTCCGGGCCTGCCCCAGCGCATCGTCATCTGCCAGGTGGACGACCCTGCACCCGCGGACGTCCAGTTCGTCGACGCCCTCGCCCAACACCACACCGTGCACACCATCACGCTGTCGGGGATCCCTCGCCGAGCAGCCGCCTGCGGATCGTCGTTCCTCAGGAATCACGCCAGCCGTGCTGCGGTGCTCGAGCCGCTACCCGGACCACCTGCCCGAACCCTGTTGGCCCGCGTGCAGCACGAGATCCGCCACGACCTGGCGCCCGAGGGGCGACATCGCGCCGACCACTCCTTCCAGGTGCACGCCTGCCATGGCCCCGATCGACAGGTTGAGGTGTTGAGGGACGTGCTGTGTGGTCTGTTCTCCGACGACCCATCCCTGCAACCCCGTGACGTGGTGGTGCTGTGCCCCGCGCTCGCGCAGTACGCACCCCTGATCGCAGCCTCGTTCTGCTGGCGCCTGACGACGACCTGCACCCCGGGCACCGGTTGCGAGCCCAACTGGCGGCGCCGACACTGGCCGCTGCCAATCCGGTGCTGGCTGTGCTGGCCAGGATCTTCGACCTGTACGGCGGTCGGGCAACCAGTGTCGATCTGATCGACCTGTGTCAGTCCCCCCCGGTCGCCCAGCGATTCGGATTCGGTCCCGAGGAGCTTGACCGGCTGCACGAACTGGTGGCCGCCGCTGAGATCCGGTGGGGGGTCGATGCTGATCAGCGTCGGCGCAACGGGGTGCAGGTGCTGCAGTCCACCTGGCTGGCGGGCGTGCAACGGCTCGAGCTGAGCCTGGCGTTGCGCGACCAACCCCCGGTGCATCTGGCCACGGTCACCCCGGTGCCGGGGATCGGCGCTTCCGACGCCGAACTGGTGGGTCAACTCGCCGAACTGGTGTCGAGAATCCGCAAGATCTGCCAAGGATTCGATGTCCCTGCCGCGGCCACCCAGTGGGTCGCGAGACTCCGGGAGGCCATCGACCTGCTCGTCGAGGTGCCCTTTGGCGATCACTGGCAGCTGAGCCACGCTCTGGCTGAACTGGCCGACTTGGAGGACCAGGCACACGCCCAGGAGGTTCTTCTGACCGCGGCCGATCTCGAGGTGTGGTTGAGCGACCGGATGAACGCGTCCAGCCGGCGCCCCAACTACGGCAACGGCTCCCTGCTGTTCACCACACTCGATGACCTGGCCACCGTAGAGGCGAGAGTCATCTGTGTCCTGGGCTTGGACGATGCCGTCTTCCCGGGAGCCCCGGGTGTTGACGGTGACGACCTGTTGGCCAGGGGTGCCAGTGGCCGCCAGGACCACTGGAGCGACCGACGCCGTGACGTGCGACGTCAGCGACTCCTTGACGCGCTGCTCGCCGCGCAGGAGTCGTTCATCGTGATCACCCAGGGTGCTGACGCCGCCACCGGGCAGCCCAGACCGGCCCCCCTGTGCATTCGCGAACTGCTCGACGCCTGCGCGGTCGAGGGACGAAACGGTCAGTGGCGCGGGGCCGGCGGCCCCGACGCCCTGGTCCGGTGGCACCCGCTGCACCCACATGGCTGGCTCGATTTCTCGATAACCGACAGCGAGCGGCCCACCAGCTTCGACCGTCAAGGACTGAGCGGGGCTCGTGCGCTCGACGAGGGCCCCTCCCGGCGAGCGCCGCTCTGGCGGCTCCACCATGCCGGGGAGATCACACCAGTGGTCGAACTTGATCAGCTCGTCAGCTTCTTCACCCATCCAGCACGTGACCTGCTGCGCAGATCCACCGGCACCACTCGGTCGTCTTTCAGCCGGGAACTCGAGGTCGCCCTGCCGATTGACCAGGATCCGCGCACCAACTGGGCGGTGGGGAACGCGCTGTTCGAGTCACTGGCGGCCGGTCATGATCCCGATGCAGCCCGCAGCTCCGTCTGGCTGGGCGGCCGCGTCCTGCCGGGAACGCTCGGTGCCCACGTCATCGACGAGCAACTGGATGCGGCTGCGCGAGTCGCAGCCGTCCTGCGCACGGTCCGACGCGACGATCAGGATCTTGACTGCGATATCGAGGTGGGCGGCTCCAGAGTGCAAGGCCGGGTCGGCCCTTTACGGCGGCCGGGTCGTGGTGTCCCGCTTCGGGCACATCAAGCCGGACGATGCCGTGGCCTGCTGGGTGAGGTTGGTGCTGCTGAGTGCGGCTCACAAGGATCAGTCGCCCACTCTGGAGGGACTGTTGATCGGCAAGCGGTGCTTCAAACTGGCCGCGCCCGCCCCCGCCCTGGCTCGCCGGCTGCTCGGCGACATGATCACGCTGCGTGCAGACGGGCTCCGGCAGGTGCTGCCGCTGCCGATCCGGACTGCCGCCGCCCACGCCGACGTGCTCTGCTTCGACTCCGGGGAGCCGCTGGCGCGCGCCCGGCAGGCCTATCGGTCGGAGGACGACAACTGGAGCTACTTCTTCAGCACTTTCGACGACCTGACCGAGCCCGGACCCAAGCCCTCGGACCCGCTTCCGGAGAACTCGACCGGGGACGAGGCAACCTCGGGCAGCCGATTCGAACGGCTGGCCAGCTGGCTGTTCGGCCCCATTGCCACACGTTTGAGCCGATGGCAGCCCGAGCGGGGCCAGCACTGATGGGCGTCGACGACTTCCGCTGGGACCACCCGCTGCCCAACCCCGGCACCACCACCGTGTTGGAGGCCAGCGCCGGCACCGGCAAGACCTTCACCATCGCAGGGCTCGTGGCCCGGTTCGTCGCCGACGGCACACCGCTGGGCGAGATCCTGGCGGTGACCTTCAGCAGGAGGGCCACGGCCGAACTGCGCGACGGCATTCGTGATCGGCTGCTCGCCAGCCGCCAGGCCGTGCAGCGCGTCCTGCAGGGCGGGGACGTTGGCGCCGACCACGTGAACCAGGTCATCACCTCGGCGGAGCCGACCGTGCTGGCGGAGCGCCTCACCCGAATGGAGGCGGCACTCGCCCATCTGGACGCGGCACCGATCGTCACGCTGCACACGTTCGCCGCCAGGATGCTGGATGAGCTCGGATTGCTGGCTGATCACGATCGCACGATCACCCTCGGCGCCGATCTGGACGTTCTGGCCGATGAAGTGATAGCTGACACCTACCTGGCTGAGGCGCGCTGGAGCCAACTCGGGTGGTCCTGTGCGCGCCAGTTGGGAGTGGCAGCCACCCGCCACCCCAGGGAACTGCTCCACCCAACCGACGGGAGCGCTGCCCTGCGCGTCGAGTTCGCCGCCCAGGTGCGTCTCGAGTTCGACCGCCGAAAACGGCGCCGACGCGTCCTCGACTATGACGACATGATCGGGCGGCTGGCCGACTCCCTGAATGATTCACGAACCGGACCGGCGGCGGCTCAGGCGTTGAGCGAGCGCTTCCGCGTCGTGCTGGTCGACGAGTTCCAGGACACCGATCCGCAGCAGTGGGCTTTCCTGCGAGCGGGATTCCACGGCCGCTCCACGATGATGCTCATCGGCGACCCAAAACAGGCGATCTATCGTTTCCGGGGTGGTGACATCGAGACCTACTCCGCTGCCAAACGGTCCGCGGATCGCATCCAGCGACTGGTCGTCAACTACAGGTCCGACGCCGCAGTCGTGGCAGGGGTGGAGATGCTCTTCGGGCCGGTGGATCTCGGGTCCAGAGCAGCGCCCATCGCGATGACGCGCGTACGCGCGCACGAGGCTGAACCCCGGATCAGAATGGCTGGGCGTCCGCTGGCGGAGGCCGTGCAGGTGCGTGCCTTGGCGAGCAGTGAGCCGATGGCCATAGGTCCCGCCCGGACGTCGGTTCAGACGGACCTGCTCAACCAGGTGGAATACCTGCTCGCCGGGCAGCACGAACTGCGCACACCCGGCGGCGACTGGCGCAAGGTGAGCCCCAATGACATCGTCGTGCTGGTCAACGCCAACAGAGTCGGCCAACAGGTGCACCAGATGCTGACCAGCGCTGGGCATTCGTCGGTTTTCAGCGGGGAATCCAGCGTCTTCACCACCGAGGGGGCAAGGGACTGGCTGGTCCTGCTGGAGGCGTTGTCAACGCCCGACCGCTGGCACCTACGGCGCGCCACGCTGACCAGCCTGGTCGGCTGGACCAGCGCCGATCTGTCCGGCGCAGACGAGGACCGTCTGGTCACCATGACCGCCCTGCTGAACCGGTGCGCGCGCCTGCTGGTGGACCAGGGCGTGGCCGCGGTGTTCGAGACGCTGGTCGCCGAACGGGAACTCTACGGGCGGCTGCTGTCCCAGCCCGAGGGCGAGGCGCTCGTCACTGACCTGCGCCACATTGCTGAGTTCTTGA
Source organism: uncultured Actinomycetota bacterium (assembly GCA_963780175.1). GTDB lineage: Bacteria > Actinomycetota > Actinomycetes > Propionibacteriales > Propionibacteriaceae > Brooklawnia. The sequence continues at coordinate 509,259 of CAWAAT010000001.1, forward strand.
ACGAGGCACAGAGCGACCAACACTCGACCCCTTCCGCGCTCACCGAGCAGCTGCGTCGCCGTATCGAGCGTGCCGCGACCAGCCCCGACGAACGGACAAGGCGACTGCCCACCGACAGACCCGCCATCCGCGTGATGACCGTGCACGCGGCCAAGGGACTGCAGTTCCCGATCGTGCTGTTGCCGCAGGCAGCCGATCGGCACTCCCCCGACCTTGACAAGGACGAACCGATTATCGGGCACCTCGATGGGCGAAGGGTGCTCGACGTGGCGCCCCCGCGAGAGCGAGGCAATCGGGCGCAGGACCACCTCGACGAGGAATTGGCCGAATCGCTCCGGTCGTTCTACGTGGCCTGCACCCGAGCCCAGTCCCTGCTCATCTGCTGGTGGGCGCCCACCGCCTGGAATACCAGCACCTCCGCGCTGCACAGACTCCTGAAGAAGAACTCCACGGCCGGGACCGCTCCCGACCACGGCTACCTGCTGGGGGACATCTCGGACCTGCCCCGACGCAAGCACGTGGACCTGACGATCGTTGATCCCTCGACCCTCAACACGAACCGACGCCCCACCCCAAGCGAGAGGGCGTCATCACCGCATCTTCTGGACGTGCGGACGTTCCACGACCACATCGACCGTTCCTGGGCCCGAACGTCCTACACCGGACTCACCGCTGCCGTGCATGCACACAACTTCGCCACGATGACTGACGAGCACGAGGAGATGGAACTGGCGGCTGAACTGGACGCATCCACGGCTTCCCCCGACCCTCACCGAGCGGCCGGCACCGAACCCGGCTCGCGGAGTTCGGCGATGGCGCCGCTGCCCGGCGGCGCGCAGTTCGGCAGTCTGGTGCACGCGGTTCTCGAGGTTGTGGATCCACGGGCCGACGACCTGCGAGGAGATCTTCGGCAAACGTTGGCCGGCCTGGCTGATCGGTTTGCCGTGGCTGACCTTGATCACGATTCCTTGGTTGAGGGGCTGCACCAGGCCTTGACCACCGGATTGGGAGCGCTGACAGACGGGCTCAGTCTGCGCGATCTCGGCGCGCGTCACCGGCTGGCCGAGCTGGACTTCGAGTTGCCGCTGGGCTCCGCGGGCCAGCGGGGGACGGTGTCCGATCTCGCGCACCTCTTCGATTCGATGCTCACCGCTGATGACCCCCTGCACAGCTACGGTCGCCAACTCCTCGATTCAGCCGCCGCCGGCAGCATCCTGGCCGGCTTCCTCACCGGATCGATCGACGCTGTGGTTCAGGTGCCCTCGAAGGTGCCGCGCTACGTCATCCTGGACTACAAGACGAACAGGGTCCCAACCCGAGCCGATGATCCGCTGACCGCCAGCCACTATCACCGGGCCGCGATGGCGGAAGCCATGCGTGAAGCGCACTATCCGCTGCAGGCGCTGCTCTACTGTGCAGCCCTGCACCGCTACCTGACCTGGCGGCTGCCTGGCTACCGACCTGACGTGCATCTGGGCGGTGTCGGCTACCTGTTCGTGCGCGGCATGGTGGGCGAGTCGAACCCAATGATCGACGGCATGCCCAGTGGCGTCTTCGTCTGGTTGCCTCCCCCCGAGATGGTCGTCGAGGCCTCAAGGATCCTGGCGGGAGGACGATGATGCCGACCGACACGGATCTTCCGATTGCCGCCGGGGGCCTGCTGGGTGACTTCGCCGCAGCGGGTGCCATCGGCTGGAGTGGGGTCCACCTTGCTCGGACGCTGGGCTGGTTGAGCGGCGAGAGCCAGCCGGAAGTGTTGCTGGCCTGCGCACTGTGTTTGCGTGCCCAGGATGCAGGCTCAGTCTGCCTACCGTTGGACACCGTGGACCGAGCGACCCTCGCACTTGAGCCGACCGACGATCAGCAGCCCGGCCTGACGTGGCCCGACGCCGACCAGTGGCTTGCCTTGCTGGCCAGCTCACCCCTGGTGGCGGTCGGCGAGTCGCCTGCGCCCAACCAGCGTCCCCTTCGGCTGGTGAACCGGCTGTTGTATCTGGAGCGGAACTGGCAGGCCGAGGAACAGGTGCGAACCCAATTGTTGGCCAGGCTGGAGGTTGCCCCGCCCGACGTGGACGCCGCACGTCTGGAACGGGCGATCGAGCAGGCCTTCCGGCCGTTTGCCGCGTCGGGCGCAACGCCAGCAGGACGCGGTGGCGACATCCGCCACCAGTTGGACCAGCGTCATCGCTGGTGGCCCGGGGACCGGCAAGACCACCACTATCGCCCAGTTGCTCAGGGTGCTGGACGACCTCGCCGACCGACGCATGACGGTGGCGCTGGCCGCCTTCACAGGCAAGGCCGCCGCCAGGATGCAGCAGTCCCTTGACGCCTCGCTGGATGCCACGGGTATGACGCAGTCCCCCTGGCAGTACCTGCAGGTGAGGCCTGCTTCCACCCTGCACTCGCTGCTCGCCGCTCGCCCGCACGGCAAGTTTGGTCGTAATGCCGACAACCCTCTGCCATACGACCTGTTGGTGGTCGACGAGATGTCGATGGTGTCTCTTGACCTCATGGCGGCCCTGCTGGCGGCGCTGCGACCCAGCACCCGGCTGGTCATGGTGGGCGACCCTCACCAGTTGGCATCGGTGGACGCCGGGGCCGTGCTGGCCGACATCGTCGAAGCCGGTCTGCCGGTGACGCGGGTGCCTCCTGGTGACAGCGCGCAACCTGCCAGCGCCATCACCGTGCTTGACCATTCGCACCGGTTCTCCGGGCCAATCCAGCAGTTGGCTGACGCCGTGCGTCAGGCGGATTCCGAGCGCGTGCTTGACCTGCTGGCTTCGGCCGGTGATGCGCTCGCGTGGGTTGAGGTTGACCCTGACCCGGATGCGCTGATCAGGATCACCGGTCTGGCCGACGATGTGGTGACCCAGGGTCGCCGGATGCATGCCGCAGCGGTGGCGGGCCTCGACCTGGACGCGCTAGCTGCCCTGGACGCCCACCGGATCCTCTGCGCGCACCGGCGCGGACGTTACGGTGTCAGCGGTTGGTCGCGAGCTGTCGAGCAGTTGCTGCGCAGCCGCATCGCAGGCTACGGGCGTGAGGGCGAATGGTATCTGGGTCGCCCGGTGCTGATCACCCGGAACTCGGCCGACCTTCAGATCGCCAATGGTGACACCGGGGTTGTCACAGCTGGCGGCGACGGTCCGGTCGTGGCCTTGTCGTCGGCCTCCGCTGCCCGACGACGCTCACCGTGGTTGCTGGACTCCGTCGAGACAATGCACGCGCTGACTGTCCACAAGTCGCAAGGCAGCGAGTACCACGGGGTCACCCTGGTTCTGCCATCCGCCGATTCACCGTTGCTGACCCGAGAGCTCCTGTACACGGCGCTCACCCGAGCGCGACTGCGCATCCGCGTCGTGGCAACCGCGGACTCGATCGCGCAGGCCATCGCCACGCCTGCGCGTCGGGCCACGGGATTGGGTGCCCGGCTCCGCGCGGATTCGCCGATGATGAGCTGAGTGGTCGACGGTGCGTCAGCTCGCGAGCGGTTAGGGAGCTGGGAGCGTGCCGGCTCGCCACGCGTCCAGCACCCGCCCAGCAACCGACCCCTGTCCCGGAAGTATGAGGCTTCCGTCGGCCACCGCCACCTCGACGTCCTCAGGTGCGTACCAGCCGCCCCATTCCAACTCCTCCCCGTCCACGAGGCCGGCTGACCGGCTGCGAGCGACATAGCAGAGCATCAGGGATCGGGGGAACGGCCAGGGTTGCGATCCGAGGAACCGACAGCTATCAACCTTGAGTTGGGCCTCTTCATAGACCTCCCGGTACACGGCGTTCTCGGCGCTCTCACCCGCCTCGATGAATCCGGCCAGGATGGATGCTCGACCTGGCGGCCAGCTCCCCTGATGGGCGAGGAAGACGCGGTCACGCTCGTCCAGCACCGCGACGATGACCGCGGGGTCAGTGCGCGGGAAGTGCGCGCGGTCGCACAGCGTGCACACCGCCGAGAACCCACCCTGGGTGCGACGCAGTGCACCGCCGCAGCGAGCGCAGAAGCGCGTCCCGTCAACCCAGTTGAGAACCGCAAGCGCGGCACTGACGAGCTGCTGCTGCATGTGGCTGAGCTTGGCGTCCCGGATCGTGGCCCCACCGTCGATGTCTTCCACCCGGCGGGCGAACCACGCCACGTGCTCGACGATTCCGAGGAAGGCCACATTCTCGTCGAAGTCCCCCACCGGCGGCGACCCGAAGGGGTCCACCAGGAAGCGGGACTGAGCATCCACCAGCAGCAGTCGGGACGTACTGCTGGCCCACATCCGCTGGAGCGCGTCATCATCGCGCAACTCGGCGGACCGTTGGAGCAGGGGCGGGAGATCCCACGGATGAAGATCAATGGGTGTCAGATTGTCCGAGCTCATGGGGCGAGGCTACCCAAGAACGGGAGTAGCCCGATAACCCGCTCCCTTGCTCAGCCGTCGGACCTGCGACTCAGCGACCACAACAGCGCGACCAGCTCGGGCTCGTCCAGCAGGTTGGGGGGACGTTCAACCTCGTCTGACAGCACGTGATAGAACACCGCGTCGACCCGATTCACCGGCACCCCGACGCTCCGCGCCCACGCCAACCGGTAGAGCGCCAGTTGCAGCGGATCTGCGGGCCGATTGGAGGTTTTCCAGTCCACCACCTGGTAGTCGTGCAGCGGATCGTCCGGAGTGACGAACACGGCGTCGATGCGGCCTCGGACCTGCTGACCATCGAGCACCAGGATGAAAGGCTCCTCGATGCAGGCAGGTTTCCGTTCTGCATAGCGGCCGCGCTCAAAGGCAACGGTCAATCGCCTGAACACGAGCTCACTGTCTGCCAGGTCGGCTTCCGGGGGCTCCGGGTCGAGTTCGTCGATGTCGAGAAGGGCGGCCACACCGAACTTCTTCTCCAACCAGGCATGGAATCGCGTGCCCACCCCTGCTTCGCGTCCAGTCACCCTCGGCATGGGTCGGACCAGTTGTGCCACGAAGGCTCCCACATCGTGCTGCGCCACAATCAGGCTGGACGCCGACACAGACGCCGGCAGGACCACCTCGGGTTGTCGACGTCTCCGGGCACGTTGCTCGGCCGCCAGCGCCTCGGCGGCTCGTTGCCATGCCATGGCCTGCTGATGCGCCTCCAGCCCGGGCGGGGACTCACCCGACCGCCGACGGCCGGCCTCCTGCACCATGGCCGCAGCCTCCTGCAGGCCCGCCAGGCGGGCCTCGTCCACCGGCAAGGGCCACACCAAGGCGTGTTCGGCGGTCAGCGGGTTTTCGGGCGAGGGCTCGATGATCTGGAGTACATCGCCTGTCAGTTCGGCGACGCTGTGCAGCACCTTGAAGTAGGGGGACGGCCCGCTGGGTGACTTCCGGCCCGGCGACCAGTGGTGGCAGCTGGCAACCACCAGCCTTCGAGCCCTGGTGATGGCAACGTAGGCCAACCGGTCCTCGCCCTGGCGTTGGGCTTCAGCCAGCGCAGCGGGATAAAGGTCGCGAATGTGCTTGGTGGTGACGTGCTCGAGCTGAGGGATCCAGTCGCGATCGCCCCTCAGCTGGGACGGCAGCACAGCAGGGTTCTTCACCCAGTTGTCGGGCGGTCTGGTGCTGGGAAATGCGTCCTTGCACACTCCCGGCAGGAACACCACGTCCCATTCCAGGCCTTTGGCCCGGTGCACCGTCAACAACTTCACCGAGTCGGCTGGGCTGGGCACCGCCTGGTCGAGGCCTTCGGCGCTGTCCATCTCAGCCTTCAGCCAGGCCAGCAGCCCACTCAGCTCACCGTCCCCGTCGATGTCCACGTACCCGGCTACCGCTTCGGTGAACTGCCCCAGCTGTCGGCTGCGCCCCGCAGCCCACCACGCGGTGTCCGAGTCGAGTTCCAACTCCAGTCCGCTGGCATCCATCACCCGGTGAACCAACTCCAGGACAGGTTCGTCGCGATGCCGACGCAGCCGTCTCAGCTCCTCGGCAAACTCGGCCAACCGAACACGTGCCTGTGATGACAACGGGGCATGTCCCGGGTCCTCGACAGCGTCCATCAGACACAGCTGTGCGGTGGCGTCCAGACCTGAGGCCATCGTCACGATGCTGAGTCGACTGCCCCGGTTGGGCTGCGGCCCGGACTGATGTGCCAGTTCCCGGGCCCGGTCCCCGAGCACCGCGAGGTCTCTCGGCCCGATCCGCCACCGGGGACCGCTGAGCAGCCTGACGACCTCCGGGTTGGCCCCGACGTCATCCACCAGGGTCAGGGTCGCGACGATCTCCGCGACTTCAGGCACCTGCAGCAGTCCGCCCAGCCCGACAATCTCAACCGGCACGTCTCGTTCGGCCAACGCCGCGTAGATCGCCCCGATCGCCTGGTTTCCCCTTGTCAAGACTGCGACCTGTGACCAAGCGGAGACGAGTCCCGAGTCGTGCGCTGCCACGACGTGGTCGGCCAACCACTCGACCTCATCGGGCGCGGTGTCGAAACTTGCGACCGCGACGCGTCCCCCAACCGCACCCTGGGCCGGACGCAACAACTGGTCGTCATCGGCGTCCGAGGACGCGGGGCTCTGCCGCGACGAGCGCAGCGGTTCCGCGAGCCGGTTGGCGGCGTCGAGAATGACCGGTTGGCTGCGCCGATTGACCCGAAGGCGGTAGGTGGGTGCGAGCTCACCGTTGGACTGCGCGAAGTCCTGGGCGAACTGCAGGATGTTGCTTGGTGCGGCACCTCGCCACCCGTAGATCGCCTGAAACGGGTCCCCGACCGCCGTCACCGGATGGCCACGGCCGTGATCGGAGTCGGGCCCGGAGAACAGCCCGCGCAACAGTCGTGCCTGGGCGGCCGAGGTGTCCTGGTACTCGTCGAGCAACACCACTGTGAAGCGCTCCCGCAGCTCGGCCGCCACATCACTGCAGCTCTCCACCAGCGCCGCCGCCTGTGCCATCTGGTCGGCGAATTCGACCAGACCGCAGCTCCGCTTGAGCCGGCGATAGTCCTCGACCAAACCCAGCAGTTCCCGGCGTCTGGCGACGGTGGCACCAGCCTCGACGACCAGCTGCGTGGGCCGGCCACGATACAGCTTGATCTCGTCTAGTGCCCGGGCGAATTCAGCGTCATGCTCGTGCACCGAACAGTTGTCAACCAGGTGCGCGCGCAGCTCCGCGTCCAGCTTCAGCAGCCGCTCGGCGATGGTGGCGGGGCTCAAGTGCGCGAGGGCTGTCAGTGGTTCCTGCCAGCGCGCGACCGCACGAGCAGCGAGCCGGTGACGCGTGGCACCGCTGATGAGCAGCTGATCGGATTCGACGCCGATCAGCAGCCCGTGATCTGCCACCAGCCGCCCGGCAAACGCGTCGTAGGTGTTGACGTAGGGTCGGCCGATGTCCTCGCCGTCGCTGGAGCCTCGTAGCCCTGCCTGGCTCAGAGACGCTTCCACCCGACGGGAGAGCTCCACCGCGGCCTTGCGGGTGAAGGTCAACCCCAGTACCTCGTCGGGGTGCACCTGGGCGGTACCCACCAGCCAGACCACCCTGGCCGCCATCACGGCTGTCTTGCCGGTGCCAGCCCCGGCTATGACCACCCCGGGCGTCAAGGGCGCGGTGATGGCCTCCAACTGCTCAGCACTGAATGGCACTCCCAGCAGGTCGCTCAGCTGGGCGGGGTCTCGAAGATGTCCCTGATGATTCATTGCTCGTCCCCCATCTGCTGGGTCGGGCATCCCAGGGCGTGGGCGCAGTACCGACAGCCGGGATGCGGACTGGCGTGAAACTCCTCCGCGGAGATGACGGCGGCTGCCCGAGCGACTCTGTCGTGCACCCAGGTCTGTCCCGCCACGCTGGGCTCGCCTGAACGCTGTGGCAGAACATCCAGGGAAGGCTGGTAACGCTCAACGGGTGCGGTGCCTTGCCCTGCTCGCAGGTAGACGACCTGTGCGTCTGCGAGTTGGCGGCGTCCTTCGGCGAGCTCATCGAAGGCGCCCAGTCTCACGGCCAACTGGTAGACCCCCAACTGGTCCATCCCGGCCGCCTGCTCCTTGGTGGGGGCCGACCGACTGGTCTTGAAGTCGATGACCCGCACCCGTTCCTGGTCGTCGAGCTCGAGGCGATCGACCGTTCCCACCAGGACCACGTCCTGCCCGTCGACGGTCAGGGGAAGCTCGAACCGTGTCTCCACCCCCAGCACTCGCCGGTGGTCCGGGGACTGGCTCCACGAGTCATACCTGGCCAGGGCCAGTCTGGCGGATTCAAGTTCGGCACGGCTCTGCCATCGTGCCGGATATGCGATCCCGGGCCACGCCTCGTCCAGACGATCAAGGAGTTCGCCAGCAGGCATACCAGTCATGGCGGCTTCGGCCATGATGGCGTGTACCAGCGTCCCGAAGACCTGGTTCACTCCAGGCGGACGACCTCCCCGGGCCCGCCTGTCGAGGAACCATTGCCTGCCACATGCCAACACCTGCTCGATCTCACTTCCACCCAGCCGAATCGGTCGATCCTTAGGGACGATCGGGAGTGCTGCTCGGCTCATCGTCACCAAACCGCGCCACCGGTGTGGGTTGGCTCCCGGCACGAGTGGCCGGCCAGCGTCGTCGGACTGCTCCGCCAGCCACGCCAACTGCGCGGCGGCTTGCTCCCTCAAGAAGGGATCAGCGCTCGGATTGGCCGTCACCCGACGCAGTTCAGCCACCAGCCCCGTCAACGTGGCAGCAGACTCCTGAAGGGGTGCTGCGGTGACCGGCACCCCGAACTCGAACAGAAATCGCGAGGGCGCGTCGGTTTTCCCGGTGGGGTCATCGATCGCGATGGCCACCACGACCTCAGTGGCCCTACTGGTCGCCAGCAACAGCGCCCGCCGCTCGTCAGCAAGGCGCTCGGCTGGGGACAGTGGCAGTTGGAGGCCCTGTGGCCCGAGCAGATCGGGACGCAGCAGACCACCAGATTCTCCACGACTCGGCCACTGACCTTCCTGCAGTCCCACCAGCACTACCAGCCGCCACTCCCGTCCCTTGGACCGGTGCACTGTCAGTACGGAGACCCCGTCGTGCCGAGGATCGCTCTCGCGGGCGGTGTCGGCGGGGATCTGCTGAGCCTCCACCTCAGCGATGAGGGAGCGGACGCCCTTGGCTCCCGCCCAACTCGCCTCGCGACCAGCGAGATCGAAGAGCGCCACCACGGCGTCCAGGTCGCGATGGGCCCTGGCAGCTTCATCACTTGCGCTGAGGGCCTCAGCCTGCAATCGCTGCGGCCAGTCGGTTCCGGCCCACGTGCGCCAGAGCAACGTGGGCAGATCGGCCCGTTGTCGGATCAGGTCTGACACTCCCGCCAACAATCGCCGAAACCTGATCAGACTTCGCACTTCTGCGCTGAGAGCGACTGCGTCGGGTCTGGCCACGTCACGGGCCTCGTCCGGCACCAAGCAGGCACCGGTGAGTTCGTCGGCGACCAGGGTGCCAGATGGCGAGCCAGGCGAATCGGGATCGGCCAACCGAGCCAACTGGCGCAACTGGCGTCCCAACCTGCGCAGCCCCATGGCGTCCAGACCGCAGAGCGGACTGCGCAACAACCGAGCCGCCTGTTGGGCGTCGAGAGCCCCACCGTCAGCACGTTGCACAGCTGCTGCGAGGAACGCGAGCAGATGCCGGACGGGCAGTTCGTCGGCCAACGCGATTTCGTCCCCGGCGACCTGAACGGGCACGCCTGCCGCTGCCAACCGCCTGGCCAGATTCGACACAACCGACTGGCCCGACGGTGTGAGTACTGCCATCTCGGACCAGGAGAGGCCGTCAAGCAGGTGCGCCCGACGCAGCAACTCCGCGATCACGCGCACCTGACGTGCGGAATCCTCCACCAGCTCCGCTCGGACCGAGCAGGTGACGAGGCTGGGGCTGGGGGGCGCCGGGTGGGGGATGCCACGGTGCGGCAGCCGCCCGGCGATCCCCCGCAGCACATGTTCGACTGCTGGCGCGCTGCGCAGGTTCTCGGTCAGGTTCATCCTGATGGCCGGAGCACCGGCCGTCGAGAAGCGATCGCGGAAATCCAGGACTGCCCGGGGATCGGCGCCTCGGAAGCCGAAGACGCTGGTGTCGGGATCTGCGAAGCAGACAACGGTGCTCCCGCAACGATGGGCGTCGGCCAACAGGTTGATCATTCCCCGATCCAGTTCGGCGAAATCGTCACAGAAGATCGTCCCGGACTCCTCCACCAGTCGCCTTGCCACCGACTCGTCCAGAAGCTGCAGCCTGGTCCGGTGCACCAACTCCGAGTAGTCGATCACCGCCTCGGCATCCAGGACATCCAGGTACTCGCCGAAGAAGTCAGCGACGGCCTGCCACTCGTCACGAGCCGCGGCACGGCCGGCCGCGGCCAGTTCGGTGGGATCCAGTCCCAGTTGTCTGGTCCTTGCGAGGATGGTGCGAACCTGGCGGGCGAACCCTCGAGTCGACAGCGCAGGCCCCAGCGCTGACGGCCAACTCGCGGAATCTCGCCCGGCCAACAGCTCACGCACCCGGAATTCCTGTTCGGGTGCACTCAGCAGGCGGGGTGTCTGCTCCTCCCCGGCAGCGAACCTGTGCAGCACCTGCAGGCACCAGCCATGCACGGTGGTGACCTGAAGACCTCTCTGGCTGGTGCCCACCGCCCCGATGATCCTCGCTCGAAGCTGTTGCGCCGCAGGACGTGAACCCGCCAGCACCACCATCCGGGACAGCGGCACCCCGGCGTGGACCCGGTCGAGAACGGCGGCGACCATGGCGGTGGTTTTTCCTGTTCCTGGCCCCCCAACAACGCACAACGCGGCTCCCGCAGTGGCACTGGCGGCCACCACCCCTCGCTGGGCGGCGGTCAACGGCCCTGGTTCGGGGAACTTCGCAGCCCGCCGCAGCACCGGCACAACCACTTCAGGTTGTGCCCCGCCTGCCTGGCCGGGGAACTCACGCAGGGTCATGAGGACATGCAATCATCAGCGTCCGACAATTCCGTTCGTGCACCCCTGACAAATCGTCGCTCCGTGTGGAAGAGTTGGAAGGGCCATAGCAAGTCTGGTTGCAGTACCCGCTGTACCCGTTCTTGCTTCCATCCACGAACGATGGAACGGCAGGGGGTCGTGAGGTACGGCCCAGAATCACGCAAGGAGTACACATGGCCCAGGGAACCGTCAAATGGTTCAACGCCGAGAAGGGCTTCGGTTTCATCGCAGTCGAGGGATCGAATGAGGACGTCTTCGTTCACTACTCGGCGATTGAGGCTTCGGGCTTCCGCTCGCTCGAAGAAGGACAGAAGGTCGAGTTCGACATCACGCAAGGCCCGAAGGGCAAGCAGGCTGATGGCGTCCGCGTGATCGGCTGATAGCCCACCGACACGCCGACACCTCGGGGCCGCATCCGTCCGGATGCGGCCCCGTTTTCACTGTGCGGGTAGGTTGGGGGCCGTGGAGATCAAGATTGGCGTCCGTGACATCGGACGGGAACTGGCTGTTGAGACCGACCTGAGCGCGGAGCAGGTGGAAGAGGCGCTTCGCGATGCATTGCGTGCCGACGGCGGCCTGTTGGTCGTCCAGGCCACCAAGGGCCGCCGAATCCTCATCCCGGCCGCCCAGGTCGGATACCTCGACCTGGGCCAGGAGCACGCCCGGGCCGTGGGATTCGGGTTCGGGGAATCAGACTGACAGACCCAACTGCCCCACCCGGGCAGCCACGGCGGCCAAGACCTCATCCAGGACGGCCGAAGAGTCTATAGAGGCGACCTCCGAGCCACCCACCACCGCCTGCCGCAGGGCCTCTTGGCGCAGCAGCACCCGCTGTGCCATCACCGCAGCCTCCCCCAGCAGCCGGCGTGCATACAGGGACAACTCGTCCACCCCGTGGCCACGCCCGGCTGATGCCTGAACAGTGCTCTGTGCTCCGTGGTCAACGGCCCGCCACAATCCTGCGGACGGTTCCAAGGCCTCTCGGACGGTGTCGGGCAGGTGCTCACCCAATCGCTGCAGCAGTTCGAGTTCCAGGCTTGCCACGACCATCACGCGCAGTCGCTGTTCGGCCGCAACCCGGGGCCTGGTCATCGACCAGAACTCGTCGACCGCGCTGACGAAGGGCTCCATGGCTGCCACGGCCGCACCCTGTCCCCCCGGGATCGCATCGCAGGCGCGCGTGAACCGATTGAGTGCCTCGGAGCCCAGTCTGGCCACCACCAGTCGCTCGGACAGTTCGGCTGAGCCATCAGCTCGGGTGTTCAACGATTCGGCCACACACAGGTTCTGGTATGTCAACAGCGCCAGCAGCGCGGCTGCCGGCTCAGGTGCCATCGGTTCGCTCACCCGCTCAGGGTAGCCCCGTCGGCGGCCGTGGCCGTGGCGGCACGCTTGTACGGTAGGACGCTAGGATGGACGCGGCGCGCATGTGCGCCCGCGCTGTACCGGTCCGGCGGCCGTCGTGAGACGCTGGCCGGTGATGGTGCGCCATCGGCATCGGTGACCCGGTGCCCTACCCACCCCACTGGGTGGACGCGAGAGACGACCAGATGACACAGACCGACAGCGACACCGAGCAGACCCAGCCCGACATGAACACCACCTTCGCCGACCTCGGCGTCATCGAACCGATCGTCGCGGCTCTGGCCGCCGTCGGCTTCGAGCATCCGTTCCCCATCCAGGAGTTGGCCATCCCGATCGCCCTCACCGGCGCTGACATGATCGGTCAGGCCCGTACAGGCACCGGCAAGACGCTCGCATTCGGCATACCCCTGCTGCAGCGACTCGTACTCCCCGGCAGTGAGGACTTCGACGAGTTCTCCGATTACGGCAAACCCCAGGCACTGGTGATGGCCCCGACCCGCGAACTGGCCATTCAGGTCGGCTCAGACATCGTGGTCGCGGCGCGCAACCTCGGTGCCCGCATCCTCACCATCTACGGAGGGGTCGGGTACGACGAGCAACTGGACACCCTGAGCAGCGGTGTGGACGTGGTGGTGGGAACCCCCGGACGATTGCTCGATCTTGCGAATCGACGCAACCTCGACCTGTCGCACGTCCAGATCATGGTTCTTGACGAGGCCGACGAGATGCTCGACCTGGGTTTCCTGCCGGACGTTGAGCGACTGACCGGGATGACGCCGACGTCACGTCAGACACTCATGTTCAGCGCCACCATGCCGGCCCAGATCGTGGCGCTGGCGCGCGCCAACCTCCACCAGCCCGTCCATGTCCGCGCCGAGGGCCATGACGCCCAGGCGACCGTCCCCGACACCACCCAGTTCATCTACCAGGCACACGATCTGGACAAACCCGAGATCATCGGCAAGCTGTTGCAGTCACCTGCCGTCGAGAAGATGATGGTGTTCACGCGCACCAAGCGCTCGGCGCAACGGGTGGCCGACGACCTGACCGACCGAGGATTCGAGGCCGGCTCCATCCACGGCGACCTGAACCAGGCCCAACGCGAGCGCACCTTGAAGAAGTTCCGCCGCGGAGACACCAAGGTGTTGGTGGCCACCGACGTGGCCGCCCGGGGAATCGACGTGACCGGCGTGACCCACGTGCTCAACTACGAGGTGCCCGACGACGCCAAGCAGTACGTGCACCGCATCGGACGCACCGGCCGGGCCGGCAACTCCGGGGTAGCTGTCACTCTGGTGGACTGGAAGGACATCACCCGTTGGAAGGTGATCAACAAGGCGCTCGAACTCGACTTCACAGACCCGTTGGAGAGCTACTCGACCAGCCCACATCTGCTGCAGGAACTGCAGATTCCCGAAGGCACCCCCGGGCGGATCGCCGAATCCAAGAAGGCTGACAAGGCCGGTGAAGCAGACGAGCGTCCTCGACGGGAACACGGGGGCCGCTCCTCGTCGTCGGCCAGTCGACCTCGACGTGACAAGGCCCCTGACGCGGCAAAGACCAAGAGCACCGACCGAACTGGTCGCAAGCGTCTTCGTCGCCGCAACGGAGAGGTCGTCGAGCGTGAGGCCGGCAGTGGGAGCGTCGAGTCATGATGCTGGATTTCCGCGACAAACGGGTTCTGGTCACCGGTGGCGGCGTGGGCATCGGTACGGGCGTCGTACGAGCATTTGCCACCCATGGTGCGCAAGTGGCCTTCAGCTGGTACACCCACCAACCCGATGCCGAGCTGCTCGATGAGCTGGCTGAGCTGTCGGGCCATCCTCCGATTGCCTTTCAGCTGGATGCCACCGACGAGGCCCAGGTCGATCTGGCCGTGGGTGGCGTGGTCGACCAGTTGGGTGGCCTCGACGTGCTGGTCAACAACTCGGGTGGCATGGTTCAGCGTTCGGGATTCGCCGAGATGCCGCTGGCGCTGTGGCGTCAGGTGATGGACGTCAACCTGACGAGCTGTTTCCTGGTGACCAGGGCGGCACTCAGGCACCTTTCTGACGGCGGTTCGATCATCAACGTCGCCTCACTGGCCGGGCAGAACGGCGGGGGTCCGGGCGCCTCGGCGTACGCCACCAGCAAGGCAGCCTTGATCGGTCTGACGACGGCACTCGCCAAGGAACTGGCGCCTCGTCGGATTCGCGTCAATGCCGTGGCACCCGGCCTGATCCTGGACACGCCTTTCCACGAGCTCTTCAACACTGCAGAGGGACGCGCTGCGGCCATCGAGGGAATCGCACTCAAGAAGCCCGGCTACCCGGCCGATGTGGCTGGCCCGATCCTGTGGCTGGCCTGCAACGAGGCATCCGGTTTCGTCACCGGCACCACGACCGACATCAACGGCGGGGCCTACTTCACCTGACCGGCAGTTGCGCGTGGTCACTGAGCACGCCCAGCACCACGGACGTGGACGGCGGCAGGTGCGTGCCGTCGCTCCAGTCCAGCGTGATGCCGAGCAGTTCGCACGCCGTTCGCAGGACGTCTCCCCCGAGCGACTCGATGGAGTACTGGATCTGGTCGGGCAGGGGGCACGGCCCTCCCGTGGGCCGTGTACAGGTGGCGCACACCTGGCACGGCCCGCCGCCGTAGAGCAGCCGTGTTGCGTCGAGGTCCCGCACGCGCGCCTCCAGTTCCAGAGTGGCACGCCGCTTCTCCTGGTCGCGGGCGGCGGTCAGGGCGCCGCGCATGGCGTCCGCGGACCATTCACGAGCCCGGTCCACCTCCGAGAAATGCACCCGGACCGCCTCGATGTGCAGCCACTGGTAGCCAAGCCAGACCGGCATCGGATCGACCTCGTGAGGCGGACAGGCCCACGTGGTTCCGAAACTCGGGCATCCCCGGCACCACTGGTTGCAGCGTTGCACGTCCACAAACCCCGCCACGTACTCGCGCACGCCGATGCGGGCATGGTGATGACTGAGCGTCCAGGTCACGTCAGACATGGGCTGGGGTTCAGTAGTCCATCTGCATGGCGATGCGCACTTCGGCCAGAGTCGCCTCCGCCATGGCGTTGGCCCGCGCATTGCCCTCGCGCAAGACCTCGGTCAGGTATCCACGATCGGCAGCCAGTTCGGCACGCCGTGCCCGGATGGGTGCAAGGTGCTCGTTGAGCGCATGCGTGACGGCCTTCTTCAGCCCACCACCACCACCGTCGCCGATCTCCTCGGCAACGTCTTGCGGGCTGCGTCCGGTGCACAGGCCAGCCAACATCACGAGGTTGGACACCTCCGGGCGATTGACCGGGTCGTAGGTGATGTGCCGATCGGCATCGGTCTTGGCCCTCTTGATCAGGGCGGCGGTCTCGTCGGCAGTCATGCCCAACTCGATGACGTTGCCCTTCGACTTGCTCATCTTCGTGCCGTCCAGGCCCAGAATGGCCGGCGCGGCAGAGAGCAGGGCGTCGGCTTGAGGGAAGACCGGTTGCTCCGGTGTAGCACGGCCGTAGCGCTCGTCGAATCGCCGGGCGATCAGTCGGGTCACCTCGATGTGGGGCAACTGGTCCTTGCCCACCGGCACAAGATTCGCCTTGCAGAACAGGATGTCGGCAGCCTGGTGGACGGGGAAGGTCAACATAAGTCCGCTCATCGGCCGGTCGGAGTTCGCCAACTCATCCTTGACCGTGGGATTGCGGCGAAGTTCTGCGTCGGTGACAACGGACAGGAAGGGCAGCACCAACTGGTTGAGTGCCGGCACCGCCGAGTGGGCGAAGATGGTCGAGGCGGCCGGATCGATGCCCACCGCCAAGTAGTCTGTCACCGCGCTGAGCACGTTGGCCTTGAGGTCACCCACGCCGTCCCGGTCGTAGATGACCTGGTAGTCGGCGATCAGCACCCAGGTGTCCATGCCGATGTCCTGCAGTCGGACGCGATTGGCCAGCGATCCGAAGTAGTGGCCGATGTGCAGTCTGCCCGTCGGACGGTCTCCGGTCAGCATCCGATAGCGCTCGGGATGGGCGGCGAGATCTGACTCGATGGCCGTGCTGCGCTCCTGGCTGGCTCGCAAGGACGCGTCCGACACCGACGCCGTGACGTCAGCGTCCGAGGTGGCGTTCTGCGCCTGGGTCATGGTTCTCCTCAACTCCCGCGGCCCCGCGTGGTGCCAGCCCAGTCAGCTTACCGAGGCCCACGAGAACCGCGCCAACCACCGGCACCGCTTCCGAGGCCCGCGAGAACCGCGCCAACCACCGGCACCGGCTTGCTGAAGGCTCACCAGGCAGGGAGTCACGACGCCACTCCTCCGCGTGCCGAGATGCGTTCGATCAGTTCTCGGTACGCAGGCTCGCGGGTGGTGAAGCTGCCCAGCTCATGACCGACCTTGCCTGCCCCGTGGTGGTCGCTGGCCCCAGTCCGGACGAGGTCGAGGCGAGCACCGAGGCGGTGGTAGAGGTCGCGAGTGGAAGGGTCGTGCAGCGGGTAGTCGACCTCCAGACCCTCCAGCCCGTGCTCGGCCGCCAGCATCTCCACCACCTCACCGGTCAGCACCTGGCTGATTCCCCTGATCCCCGGATGGGCCAGCACCACTGCTGCCCCGGCCGTGTGTAGCAGGTCAACCCCGGCGACCAGTTCCGCCGAGGGACGCGGCACGAACGCCGGTCCATCCCTGTCCAGGAACCTGGCGAAAGCCTCGTCTCGGCTGGCGACGTAGCCACGGGCGATCATGGCGTCAGCGACGTGGGGGCGCCCCAGCGACCGGCTGGCCCCGCCTCCTTGCTCGGCCACCTCTTCGGCGGTGACGGGGACGCCGAGCCCGGCCAGCAGGGCGAGCATCGCCGGCAGTCGGTTGCGGCGTCCCTGCCGAATCCTCTTGAGCTCCGCGTTGAGGCGCGGATCATCAGCCCTGGGCCCATAACCCAGGAGGTGAACCTCACGGCCATCCACCTCGGCACTCAGTTCCACACCTACAAGAACGTGGACCCCGACCCGCCGGCCCGCCTCCCGAGCCTCGTCGACACCGGCAAGGGTGTCGTGGTCGGTGAGCGAGATGATGTCCAGACCAGCCGCACGCGCATTCAGGACCAGCCGCGTGGGGCTGTCTGTTCCGTCAGAGGCCCAGGAGTGGGTGTGCAAGTCGATGCGCATGACGCCATCCTGCCTCATGCAACCCCTCGGCCACGATCCTGCCGCCAACGGTAGGGCTCAGCGCGGCAGCAAGGTTCGCAGCGCCCCGACGGCCACTGACATCCGCGCCAGGTCAGCCTCGCCCGCGTTGATCTCGACCAGCAGCTCCTGCTGCGCCTCGGCATCGGGATGGGCCCGCCACCAGAGGTCCGCGATCTGCTCCGCCGTCAGCTCCCGACCTGCCGCCAACTCCAAGGCAGCGGCAGTGACCGCCGCCTGGGCGTGGACCAGTTCGTCCCGCACCGTCGCCCGTGCCATGATCTCCCAACGCCCGGTTCGCGGCAGGCACAGTGACGCGGTCAGGAGCTGGTCGATGCCCAACCGCTCGCTGAGCGCCAGATAGACCGTCGCCGTTGTCGCCACGTCCGCGCCATGGCGACCGGCAACCCGGACGATCGGAAGCGCCAGATGGGCGACTGGCCACAGAGCCATCCGCTCGGCAAGATCGCCGGGTACTCCCATCTCGATGAGGTCGGCGAGTCGGGCTTCGTAGCTCCCGCGACCGGCAGGCGTGAGCAGCTCGGGCAGCCGGGTGATCACCTCTCGGGCACCGGGCTTCAACTCGTTGACCACCTCCGGGATGTCGATGCCGTCACGGTGCTCCTGCAGCAGCCACCGCGTGGCGCGCTCGACCAGATGGCGGATTTGTACGCGCAACTTCGTCCTGTTCGACGCGGAAACCTCAGCAGCGGCGTTCAGGGTGGTCTCCAGCCAACCTGCATCCACGAGATTGCGGGCGGCGAGCTGCGCTCGGATGACGTCCGCGGTGCTGGCGCCGGTGTCCTCTCGAAGCCGATAAGCGGCGCTGACGCCCTGGGAGTCCACGAACCGGTTGACCGCCACAGTTGCGACGATCTCGCGCGCGAGCGGGTGTGAGGGCATTCGTTCGACGAAGCGTTCACGCAGCGACGCCGGAAAATACCTCACCAGCCGATCAGCCAGATAGGGATCATCTGGCAGATCCGAGGCCTCGACAGCCTCCACCATGGCGTTCTTCACCATGGCCAGCAAGATGGCCAGCTCTGGCCCCACCAGACCACCGCCACGATCCGCCCTGGCCGCAAGCTCGGAGGTCGTGGGTAGCCCGTCCTGCTCGCGGTGCAGGTACCCCGAGGCTTCGAGCCACGTCATCACTTCCTCATGCACGCCGACGTTGGACGAGGCCTGGTGCAGTGAGTTGGCCATGGTGCGATTCTGGGCGACGTTCTGGGCGAGCACCAGTTCGGTGACCTCGCCGGCAGCCTGCCGCAGCAGACGATTTCGCTCGTTGGTGCTCAACCGACCAGCGCCCACCTCGGTGTCCAAGAGAATCTTGATGTTCACCTCGTAGTCAGAGAGGCTCACCCCACCGGAGTTGTCGATGAAATCGGTGTTGATCCGACCACCAGCAAGCGCATACTCCACCCGTGCTGCCCGAGTCCAACCGAGGTTGCCGCCCTCGACGACGCTGCGGGCCCGCACCTGACCGGCGTCCACTCGGACTGCGTCGTTGCCGCGGTCCCCCGCCGCGCTGTGCGGTTCATCGGTAGCCTTCACCCAGGTGCCGATGCCCCCGTTCCACATCAGGTCCACGGGTGCGCGCAGAATGGCCTGGATCACCTCGTTGGGGCTCAACGCTGTGATGCCGGGCGCGATGCCCAGGACGCGGCGAACCTCATCACCGATCGGGATGGACTTGGCTGTACGCAGGTACACCCCACCGCCCCGACTGATCGCCGACCCGGCGTAGTCGTCCCACCCCGATCGGGCCAATCCGAACAACCTCTGCCGCTCCGCATGAGCAGTGGCGAGGTCCGGCTGCGGATCAAGGAAGATGTGCCGGTGGTTGAAAGCGGCGACCAGCTTCAGGGTGGGTGACTGCAGCATCCCGTTGCCGAAGACGTCCCCCGACATGTCACCGATGCCGACACAGCTGAACTCGTCGGCGTCCGCATCGATGCCCAGCTCGGCCAGGTGGCGTCGGGCAGAGACCCAGGCACCGCGCGCCGTGATGCCCAAGGCCTTGTGGTCGTAACCCTTCGAACCACCGGACGCGAATGCGTCGCCCAACCAGAAGCCCTGCTCAACCGCGATCCTGTTGGCCAGGTCGCTGAAACTCGCCGTGCCCTTGTCGGGGGCCACCACCAGATAGGGGTCGTCGCCGTCCCAGGCCACCACCCGCTCGGGACGACGACTCTGCCCCTCGCGCATGGAGTCGGTGACGCTCAGCAGGGCGGTGATGAACGCCGAGTAGCTGTCCTGGGCCTCGGCGAGTCTGGCGGAGGCATCCAACCCGACCAGTCGCAGGGGGTAGAAGCCGCCCTTGGCTCCCACCGGCACGATGATGGCGTTCTTCACCGTTTGGGCCTTGACGAGCCCGAGCACCTCGGTGCGGTAGTCCTCGGCGCGGTCCGACCAACGGATTCCGCCCCTGGCGATGCGCCCATACCGGAGGTGGACGCCCTCGACCTGAGGGGAGTACACGAAGATCTCGTGCCTCGGTTGCGGTCCGGTAACGAAGTCCAGGTCGCCGTGGGCGATCTTCAGAGCCAGGGCACCGCGGTCCGGACGGGGGGTGCCGCTCGGCAGCGGATCGGTGTCCAGTGCGAAGTAGTTCGTGCGCACCATGGCCTGCACCACCGCCAGGTACTGGCGCAGCATGCGGTCCTCATCGAGTGCGGAGACCTGGTCGATCCCGGAGCGGATGCGTTCGACCAGCCCTGCAACCTCGACGCCGCGATCGACCTCGGGCGCGAGCCACGGATCGAACTTGGTCTCGAAGAGGTTGACCAGGGTGGCCGTGATCGCCTTGTGCTTGTGCAGGGTGGCCGCGATGTACGGCTGGGAGTAGGTCGTACCGAGTTGCCGCAAGTACCTGGAGATGGCCCGCAGTACCGACACCTGCTGCCAGGTCAGCGGCGAGTCGGTAATCATGCTGTTCAGACCGTCCGCCTCGCTGAGCCCCGCGTAACTGGCCGCGACCGCGGAGGTGAAACGGGCCCTCGCTTCGTACGACCACCCGTTGAGACGCTCCAGCCCGCCGGGCAACCGCAATCCGAAGTCATAGATGTGGGCACGTTCGCCACGCAGTTCCAGGTCGAAGGGGCGTTCGTCGATCACGTCAACACCGAGGCTGGACAGGTGCGGCAGAACCTGCGAGAGCACCATCTCGGATCCGACGCGCACCATTTTCAAGCGAAAGTCCACGCCGTTCTCAGGAGGGCTGGGCACATACATGATCTGGGCCATGTCGGCCGGGCCCTGCACCTGGTTGAAGGCAACCAGGTCATTGATCGCATCGACCGGAGTGTAAACCTCCTTGTAGCCGTCCGACCACTCGACGCCCCGCTGCGAGCTGTCCATCCGTTCGGCGATCTCAAGAAACCGGTCGTCCCAGTGACGCGAGGCTTCCTCGATCGCGAGCCGCAGACGATTGTCGTCCAGTTCGGGCAGTTCCTGACCCGGCGGCATCTTGAGTGTGACGTACAGCCTGGCCAGCGGTGATTCGCCGATCTGCATGCTCCACTGGAGCGATTCGGCACCGGTGATCTCGCGCAACAGCCGCTCGATGCGCTGACGCACAGTCGTGTTGTAGCGCTCACGTGGGAAGTAGATCAGCGCCGTGAGAAAGCGACCCCACGCACCGCGTCGGACATAGCTGATCACCCTGCGCGGGTCGTCGAGGTCGGCGATCTCGGCGATTATCGGCGTGAGCTCGGCGACGCTGGCCTGGAGCAGTTCCTCGCGCGGGTGCGCCTCGATGGCTGCAGCCACCGCCCGCCCGCCGTAGGAGTTCGGATCGTAGCCGATGGAATCAGCGATCTGGAGGGCTTTGCCACGCAGCACCGGGACACGCAACACACTCTCGGTGAGGGCCGATGAGGTGAAAAGCCCCAGGAAGCGACGTTCGACGTGCCTGCCATCGACGTCCACCAGGTGCAGGCCAAGGTAGTCCAGATGACTGGCACGTTTGACCCGCGACCGGTCCGAGTCCTTGGTGATGATGAGCAGTTCGCCGTGCAGCGGTGTCGCCCCGAAACAGCGAGCGGCCCGCTCGTCACCCCGCAGGATGCCCAGGCCCTCTGGGAGCGGCTCGAAACGGTGCGCTCCCGGTACCTCGGAGTCGACAACCTCGAAATCCCGTGCGCCCAGCAGCAGAAACCGGTCATCAGCAAGCCATCGCAGCATCTCGGCGACCACCGGGGCGTCGGAGTGGCTGGCGGATTCCGCCTTTCTGGCGGCCTCGACCAGCCGGTCGTGCATGGCGACGAGATCTGTGGTGGCAGCGTCCAGATCGGCCAGATTGGCGCGAAGGGTGTTCAGGAGCGCCGGGGCTGCCTCTTCCGCGGTCGACCCGAGCGGGGGGTAGAGCTCAAGCCACAACCACGCCTCGGCGACGGTGGACTTGCCCTCGTGGCGATGCGCGACGTCGAGCAGCGCGCCATCGGCGTCCCGGATGACGTGGAACTGCGGATGGACGAGTTCCCGCAAGGCCCAGTCATGAGCGGTGAGCGCCAGGGTCAGGGTGTCCACCAGCCACGCCTTGTCCTGGGTCACGACCGTGAGCACGCTGTGCCCGCCGGCGTCCCAACCATCGCGCTGCAGGATCGGGGTGAACAGTTCGAGACGGGTCTCGCCTGGTCGCCGTCGACGGCCAAGATCAAGGTGGTGCAGCAGGGAGCGGGCGAGGTGCTGCGGGGGGCGACTCAGGAGAATGGAGTCGTCGGAGTGTTTGAAGTAGTGCCGCAGGAATTCAGTAACTCGGTCGGGACCCGCGAGATCACCGCTCTGTCCCGCCACCAGCCGCACCACTTCGTCGAGCAGTCGGCCTCGATTCGGCCATCCGGGACGACGCGGGTCGCTGTTCATCTTCTTGGTCACACTCCCACGGCCGGGGCTTCTGCTCGGACCAGCCTAACCCGGCCCCGCTGCGGGGTGCAGCACAATGGAAGCCATGCAGATCACCACACGTCACAGCTACGCCGCAGCCCCGGAAGCCGTCGTCGCGATGATGGCCGACGAAGTCTGGTTGACCGAAGTCGCCCGTCAGGCCGGCGCTGAGCGCTGGGAGGTGTCGGTCACCGAGTCAGGTAGCTTCGTGCACGCCGAGTTGCCCGCCCCCGACAAGGCCCGACGTTTCACTGGCGCCAGCCTGGCAATCGACCTCACCATCGTTTGGCAGCCGGCCGACCCCGACGGCTCGCATCATGGACGCATCACGGTCCAGATCCCCGGCATGCCCGCCTCCATGGCAGGCACCGGGATGATGACCCCCGCTGCGGGGTTGACAACTCCACGTACCGAGGTCGACTACGAGGCTGAGTTCTCCATCAACGTCCCGATCATCGGACGAAGCCTCGAGAGTGCGGCGGCTCCCTACGTTCGCCGAGTCATCAACTCCCAGCAGTCCGTTGGCAACGACTACCTGGCGGGCAGACTCACCTGATCGCGTCCGCTCACTTCATGTGCTTGCCGCCATCGACGTTGAAAGTTGCGCCGTTGACGAAGCTGGAGCCCTCCGAGAGCAGGAAATCGACCACCGCCGCGATCTCACTCGGCTGTCCAACCCTGCCAAGCGGGATGTTGGCCGACATGGCGGCCTTGCGCTCGTCGGTGAGCTTGCCGCCCATGATCTCGGTGTCGATCGGACCGGGGCAGATGCAGTTGACCGTGATCCCGTACTGACCCAACTCGCGGGCGCCACCACGGGCCAGACCGATGACCGCGGACTTGGCTGCGGCGTAGGCGATCTTGCTGAAGGTTCCGCCACCGTCGTACGCGGTGATGGAGGAGAAGTTGACCATCCGGCCCACGCCGGTCTCGATCATCCGACGCGCCCCGGACTGCATCATCAACATGGTGCCCCGCGCGTTGACGGCCATGACCTTGTCGAACTCCTCGACGGTCATCTCGAGAAGCGGCGTCGGGCAGGCGATCCCTGCAACGTTGGCCAGACCGGTGACGGGAGGCAACTCTGCGTCGATGCGCGCCCAAGCGGCGTTGACCGATGCCTGATCGGCGATGTCGCAGACGATTCCCCGCATCGCCAGGGTCGGGAACTCCGCCGCCAACTCCTGGCCGAAGCCCTCCACGGCCGGGTTCAGGTCGAGCGCCGCGACGTTGTACCCGGACTGCGCCAGCCGGCGGGCGACCTGGCGGCCGATCCCCGACGGGGCACCGCACCCGGTCACTACCGCGGTGCGCTCGGACGGGAAGGGGTTTCCGGTTTCCGACATGAATGTCCTCCTCAGGATCTCGGTCTACTCCAGTGCAGACCAACGGTGTTGCTTTCCGGGCTGCGCAGATAGGCTGGGCGTGCACGCTCCGCGCCTTCAGCCACCACGCGCCTGAGATCGATCATATATCTTGGAGGAGCGGCGGTGCGCAGTTCTCCGTCCACTCGAACTTCTACTGCCCAGGAGGAACACTCATGAAGCTGGCATTCGGCTGCGATCCCAACGCGACTGATCTCAAGCAAGCCCTGATGGCCAAGGCCGAATCCCTCGGCCACGAGGTGGTCGATTTCGGTTCTGACGACCCCATTTACGCCAACGTCGCCGCGGACGTCGCGCGTGCCGTGGCCGCCGGTGAGGCCGACCGTGGTGTCGTGGTGTGCGGCACCGGCATCGGCGTCTCGATCTCGGCCAACAAGGTCAAGGGCGCCTACTGCGCGCTGCTGGCGGACGCCTACTCAGCACAGCGCGCTACTCTCAGCAACAACGCCAACATGATTGCCATGGGCTCCCAGACAATGGGCGTCGAGTCCGCCAAGGTTCTGCTTGAGCAGTATCTGGCCAACAGCTTCGATCCGAACTCCCGCAGCGGCGCCAAGGTCGCCCGCATCAAGGAGATCGAGGCCGAGCAACTGTGACTGATCGGGTAGCCACCCTCGAGCTCGTTGCTGCCCGATGTCGGCGCAACGTCGTCCGGATGATCGAGGCTGGCCACTCAGGCCATCTGGGCGGGGCGCTGTCGGCGATCGACATCATCACCGCGCTGTACTTCGACGTCCTGAACATCGACCCTGCCCGCCCAGACCGGGCCGACCGTGACAGGTTCCTGTTGAGCGCCGGCCACAAGGCGATGGGTCAGTACGCGGTGCTTGCTGAACGCGGGTTCTTCGACAAGTCAACCCTGGACACATACGGCGCGATGAAGACCGCGCTGGGTGGTCACCCGGACATGCACAAGTTGCCGGGAGTCGAGGGCAACACCGGGGCCCTGGGCCATGGCCTGTCCATCTCGGTTGGCATGGCCCTGGGCCTACGGCTGGCCGGGGCGAAGGCACGGGTGTTCACGCTGATGGGTGACGGCGAGTTGCCCGAGGGCTCCAACTGGGAGGCCGCGGCGGCTGCTGCCCATCACAAGGTGGACTCGCTGGTGGCGATCGTCGACAACAACGACATGCAAATCAGCGGTCGCGTCGGCGACGTCATGAACATGGCACCGATCGCCGGGAAGTTCGAGGCTTTCGGCTGGTCCAGCCGCGAGATCGATGGCAATGACATGACCCAGGTGCTCGAGGCCTTGAAGGCCACTCCCTTCACTCCTGGAAAGCCCAGCGTCATCGTCGCCCACACCCGTAAGGCCCGCGGCATCAGTTTTGCCGAGGACGTGCTCGCCTACCACTACTGGAAGCCGTCGGCCGAAGAACTTCAGCGGGCTGTTGATGAACTCGACCAGTCCATCGCCGAGCTTGAGGGTCGCGTTCACGCACAGTCCGGTGCCTCCGTCGAGCAGGAAGGGCAGGTGTTGGCATGAGCACGCTGACTGACCCGCGCAAGGAGTTCGGACGCGCGGTGACCGCGCTGGCCGCGAACGACGACAGGATCGTCGTTCTGTCTGCTGACTCCGGTAACAGCTCGGGGTTCGGCGACTTCGCCAAGAACTACCCCGAACGCTACTTCGAGTTCGGCATCATGGAGCAGGGTGTCACCGGCATCGCGTCCGGCCTGGCGACCACGGGACTGATTCCGGTATTCGCCGCGATTGCCCCGTTCGTGACCAGCCGCAGCTACGAGATGGTGCGCAACGACCTGGGCTACATGCGCCAGAACGCCAAGATCGTCGGGCGCAACGGCGGGTTCACCTACTCCGATCTGGGTGCCACACACCACTCTCTCGAGGATTTCGCCATCATGCGGATGATCCCCGGGTTGGTGGTATTTGCACCGAGCGACCCGGGCGAGATCCGCAGCTGTGTCGCAGCGATGATCGAGCACGTCGGGCCGACCTACCTGCGCATCGGGGCCCAGCCGCTGCCGGACCTCTTCCCCGAGGAACCGGTGAAGATCGGCAAGGCTCGCCATCTGCGACAGGGCTCCGATGTCACCGTCGTCACCACCGGATACGTGTCAATCCAGACCGTCCAGGCGGTCGAGGATCTGGTGGCCAGCGGCATCTCGGTCGACCTGATCGGTGTTCCGACCCCGTCGCATCTGGACGCCGACTTGATCTGCGCGTCTGCGGCTCGAACCGGGGCTGTGGTCAGCGTCGAGGAGCACTACGTCACGGGGGGCCTGGGAGGCGCCCTGGCCGAACTCCTGGCGCGCGAACAGCCGACCAGGATGGCAATGCTCGGCGTCCCGCACGCCTACGCACCCTCCGGGCCGTACCAGGGCCTCCTGGAGTACGCGGGTCTGGACGCCGCGGGCATCGCGCGCACGGTGCAGGAGTTCCTCTCCCGGTAATGTCACGGACAACCCGCTGAGAGGGCCGTCGTCCCCCGCGGATGGCGGCCCTCTCTGCATGTGGACTGAGCCTCTCGACGGACGGCTCGAGCGTGGATCGTGTATGATTTGAATACCCGAGCTGGATCACCAAACGCGCGGGCGGCCGGCCAGCCGACGCCTCGGGCTCCCAGCTGACAGTCCCCAAACCCGACGCTGGTTGCGTCCGTACCGGAGGAGTCACCGATGACTCGTGTGTTCAACGATCCGTCAAACTTCGCTCTCGACGCCCTGTCAGGAATGACGTCGGCCTACCCGCAGTACCTCAAGCAGGTGCACGGCGGCGCCGTTCGCGCGACCGCCAGCCCTGAAGGGCAGGTGTCGGTGGTCGTTGGCGGAGGCTCGGGCCACTACCCCGCGTTCGCGGCCTGGGTCGGACCCGGAATGGCCCACGGTGCCGTGTGCGGCAATGTTTTCGCCTCACCGTCCGCGTCACAGGCCTACGCCGTGGCCAAGGCCGCCGACAATGGCGGCGGGATCATCATCGCCTACGGGAACTATGCCGGCGACGTGTTGCACTTCGGTCAGGCCGCCGAGCGGTTGCGGGCAGAGGGCTACGACGTTCGCACCATAGAGGTGTCTGACGACGTCGCGTCGGCTCCTCGAGATCAGCTTCGCAAGCGCCGCGGAGTGTGCGGCGACGTTGTCGTGTTCAAGATCGCCGGGGCGGCGGCCGAGCGCGGCCACACGCTCGACGAGGTCGAGGAGATCGTCTGGCGGGCCAACGACCGCACCCGTTCACTGGGCGTCGCGTTCGACGGCTGCACGCTGCCCGGCGCATCCGAACCCCTCTTCCACGTGCCCGCCGGCCAGATGTCGGTCGGCCTGGGTGTGCATGGCGAACCGGGCGTCTACGAGGTCCCGATGGGAACGGCTGGCGAGATCGCCGACCTGCTGGTCGACGGCGTGCTGGCCGAGGCGCCTCAGATCGGCACCGACGGGTACTCCGGACGCGCGATCGTGCTGCTCAATGGTCTGGGAACCGTCAAGCCCGAGGAGTTGTTCGTCACCTGGAACCGGGTCAGCGAACGCCTCGACGAGGCGGGCATCACCCCGGTGCTGCCCGAGGTTGGAGAGCTGATGACCAGCCTGGACATGGCGGGGGTGTCACTCACGATCACCTTCCTGGACGATGAGCTCGAGAGTCTCTGGGGCGACCCGGTCGACACGATCGCGCTGCGCAGGGGTGCGGTCAGCGAGCGATCCGAGCGACAGGTGCACGAAGCCGCCCGGGACGCCGACGAACCCATCGTCCCGGGCAGCGAGGCGTCCCAGGGGCTGGCGACCAAGGTATTGGCCGCGCTCGAGGTCATCCACCAGACGACCGTCGACAGGGAGAACGAGTGGGGGCGGCTGGACGCCATCGCCGGAGACGGCGACCACGGCCAGGGAATGCGCTTCGGCGCCACCGGCGCCGTGGAGACCGCACGCCAGGCCGCCACGGCCGGCGCCGGCGCGGGCACCCTGCTGGTGCGCGCAGGTGCCCAGTGGGCCGAGAGCGCGGGAGGCACCTCCGGAGCCCTGTGGGGCTCGATGCTCACCGCGCTTGGCGGAGTGCTGGGCGACCAGGATGACGCCACCGCCTCGGCAGTGGTTTCCGGGGTACGCGAAGCCGTCGACGCCGTGCAGCGTCTGGGTGGAGCCAAGCCCGGCGACAAGACGATGGTTGATGCCCTGGTGCCGTTCACCCAGACCCTCACCGCCCAGCACGAGGCAGGGGTTCCGCTCGCCGAAGCCTGGCAGCTCGCCACCACGGCCGCACGACAGGCCGCCGACGAGACCGCCAACGTCACGTCCAAGCTTGGCAGGTCCCGGGTGCTGGGCGAGAAGTCTCTCGGCGTACCGGATCCCGGCGCCATCTCATTCAGCATGCTCATGCAGGCCTTGGCCGACGCCGGTACCTTCGACGCCGACTGAACCACCCAGACTCACAGGAGAACCGTGAAGACCTCTCTCAACCTGATTCTCGACGACATTGCCCTGCCCCGGTTCGCCAGGGTGGCACAGCATCTGCCTGCTCCAACCCTGGACGACATCCCAGCGCGGATCAACGAGCAGTTGGCCGGTCCGGAGTTCAGCGACACTGTGCAGCCCGGCCAGCGGATCGGGATCACGGCCGGCAGCCGCGGCATCGCCAACATGCCACTGATCGTCCGCATCCTGGCCGACTGGGTGAAGTCGAAGGGCGCCACCCCGGTGGTCATCCCGGCGATGGGCAGCCACGGTGGGGCCACCGCCGAGGGCCAGCTCGAGATGCTGATGGGGATGGGCTTCACGCCAGAGGTGACCGGCTGCGAGATCGTCTCCAGCCTCGACGTCACCGAACTTGGCCAGGTGGACGGTTTGCGGGTGCTGTACTCCTGCGACGCTCTCAACTGTGATGGCCTGATCCTCACCAACCGCGTGAAGGCGCACACCGACATCGTGGGACGTATCGAGTCGGGCCTTTTCAAGATGGCCGCCATCGGCGTGGGCAAGCATCAAGGGGCGTTGCAGGCGCATAGCAGAGGCCTGCACCGCGCGGGCGAGATGGTCGAGAAGATCGCCCCGGTGATGTTCCGCGAGGCCAACATCATCTTCGGTTGCGCCGTGCTCGAGAACGCCCTGGACCAGACCCGCGATGTGGTGCTGATTCCGACCGACAAGATCGAACAGGTCGAACCGGAGCTGCTTGCCGAGAGCCGCCAGCACCTGCCGAAGTTGCTCATCCATGACATCGACGTGCTCGTGGTCGATTGGATGGGCAAGAACATCTCCGGCGACGGTATGGATCCCAACGTCCTGGGGCGTTCGGTGATCGGGGTCAAGAATCCCGAGATGAACGTCAACCAGATCGTGGTCCTCGACATCACACCGGAGTCGCACGGCAACGCCACAGGTCTGGGGTTGGCCGACGTCACGACCAAACGGATGTTCGACAAGATCGACTTCACCGCGATGTTCACCAACGGGGTCACGTCGAACGGTGTCGCGGGTTCACGGATCGCGCCCGTTCATGCCCAACCAGAAGATGGCGATCCAGTGCGCGCCCGGCTCACGCTGGAGCCTGATCTGGACAAGCTGCGGATCGTCCGGATCGAGGACACCCTGGACGTCGCGGAGATCTGGGTGTCCGAGGCGTTGCTGGACGAGGTGGCCGCCAACCCGGCGCTCACCCAGCTGAGCGAACCGGTCGAATTGGAGTTCGACGAGAACGGAGACCTGTTCGCCGACGGTGCACCCGCGCACTGACGTCGGGGACGGCTCATCACCCGACCTGCACACATGGCAGATCGGCCCCCGAGCCTTTGGCTGGGGGCGATCGCCTTGTTGTCGGGATCGAAGTTGTCAGACCAGCTTGGTGCGCAGCACCGAGCGCAGATACTCCCGCGACTGGGCCAGGTTCCACAACGAATCGGATCCGTAGTGCTCGACCATGAAAGGCCCGTTGAATCCGAGTTCCAGACCGCGAGCGATGATCGGACGGTAGTTCACGTAGCCACCACCGAGCGGTGAGGGATGCGTGGCGTAGGCACCGGTGGCCGGATCAAAGTCGCGCGTGTAGTTCTTGATGTGCCAGTAGTTGGTGTACGGCAGCATTTTCTCGAACGCCTCGGTGATCGGTTCGAGCGGGCGATGCAGCCGCACCAGGTTACCGAGATCCGGGTTGAGCCCACAGGCCGGATGGTTGACGTCCTTGACAAACTGGACGGCACCGTCCGAACTGCCGATGTAGGTGTCCTCGTACATCTCCAGGCTGATCTGGATGCCCACCGATTCGGCGTGCTCGGCCAGTTCGCGGATCCGGTTGACAGCCAGAGCGTAGATCTGGGGGTCATCGGAATCCTTGAATCCGTCAGCAAGCCAGAACCAGACGGCGGCGTTCTGCGCCGCAGTGGTGGCCTGGAAGAAACCGAATGACACGATCTCGGCACCCAGTTCAACGGCAGAGTCAATCACCCGGTGGCCGTAGGCCAGGTACTCTTCGCCGCGCTGGGCGTCCACCACAGACTTGCGAGAGGTCGAGATGGCGGGAACAGTCAGGTTGGTGTCAGTCATGACCTGCTTGAAGTCCTGCAGCCGCTCGGCAGACAGGTCACCGACTCGTACCCATACGTCCAGCGGATCCATCTCGGTGAAGCCCATCATCGAGACTTCACGCATCTGCTTGAACCACTCCTGGGGATCGGCGTCCTGGATGGGACCCCCCTTGGAATCGAGATTGCCGAACAGCAGCATCGGGCAGGCGATGGGCCAGTTTTCGGCGGTGTATCTAGCCATGAATTCGGTCTCCTTCGTTGTTTCCGAGGTCACTTTACGCCGGGAGCCTGACCGAGTTCGGTCAGCAGCTGGGACAGCCGGGCGTAGGCGGTATTGCGGTAGGCGATGAGGTCCGAGGTGTCACCGGCCGGGATGACGAAGCCGCCACCGGACTTGGTACCCAGGTGACCATTCTCCACCAGTTCGATGAGTCCCTCGGGTGTGGCGAAGCGCTCACCGTAGTTGTCCTCGAAGGTGCGGAAGCAGTCGCGGTAGATGTCCAGCCCGGCCATGTCGGCGATGGCGAAAGGACCGAAGAACGGCAACCGGAAGCCAAATGTCGTCCGAACGATGATGTCGACGTCTTCAGCAGTGGCCACTCCGTCGTCCACCAGGCTGATGGCCTCCTTGAGCAAGGCGTACTGCAGCCGGTTCAGCACGAAGCCGGGTGAGTCCTTCAGACGGGCCGGCAGCTTGCCAGTCTCCCTCACAAGGGCCTCCACCTCGGGCACGATCGCCTCGTCTGTGCCGGCGTGCGTGATGACCTCCACACCCGGGATGAAAGGTGAGGGGTTGGAGAAGTGGACCCCGAGGAAGCGGTCGGGCTTTGACAGCGACTTGGCCAGGTCGGTGATGGGCAGCGTCGACGTGTTGGTGGCGATGATGGCCTCCGGCCGCGCGGCTGCCTCGATACGGCGCAGCACGGCATCCTTGATCTCGGGCTTCTCAGGTACGGCTTCCTCGATGAAGTCGGCGACAGAAACCGCTTGCTCGATGCTGTCCGCGGCGCTGAGGTTCTGTTCAACCAGGGCTGCCTGGCCGGGCAGGAAGAGACCGCGCTCCTCCCAGTCCTTGGCCTCGGCGATGAGACGGACAAGGTTGCGCTTGCTCACCTCGGCGTCAGCATCAGCGAGGATCACCGGGTGACCTGCGATGGCAAAAACCTGAGCGATCCCGCCTCCCATGTAACCTGCTCCAACGATGGCGATTGTATTGATGGTCAAGGTGTAGTCCTTCCGGTTGGGCAGTGTCGGCGGTCGTGAGGGGCCACCGGTGGTCACTTCCTGGGATGTGGTGAAGGTCACGAGCTTGGTTCGTACTGCTGGCCGAGTCTCCCATGACCAGGTGATAACTCAATGCTATAGGAAGTTTGAGCAGTCGGGAGCGTGTTGCCAGATAGGCATGCCAAACCGCAGCAAGACCGGGCACGTCGCTGGTGACCCTCCGGCATGGTCCCTCACCGGCACTGACGGCTTTCCGCGTGGCTGTAATGGACAGCCCAACACACCCCAACTCGCCATTCTTGACCTGATGGCATCGCTCATCTAGCCTATAGGAAGATGGGTCCAACGGGGTGACCGCTGGCGCCCACCAGCTGTACAGGAAGCACGGTATGCCATCACCACAGTCGGACAGCCGTCTCGTCCAATTTCTCTCACGGCCGGGGGCTGGACGACACCAAAACTTCGCCTTGCCGGCCCCAGGCTTCCACAACTCCACAATCCGTGCTTCCATTGGCAGGCACGCAATCCACACCCCGGTTCTTCCCGCACCACTGTTGGTCGGCGGGCCGGTTTCTCGGAGTCGGCGCACTCAGCACCGACTCACATCGACAAAGGAGCGATCCTCATGAGTTCTGGGGTTGTCAAGGACGTACCCACGCTCGAACCCATGCGTTACCCAGAGCAAGACCCTAAGCTAGCCTCCAACAGATTCTGGGACCTGCTGTCCATCGTCGGCCCCGGCTTCATCATGGCCTCGGTGACCATCGGCAACGGTGAGGTCTTCCAGGCCACCCGTGGTGGCGCAATTTTCGGTTACGGCCTGTTGTGGACCTTCCTGTTCGGCGCCCTTATGAAGGCCTCCGTGGTCTATGCCGGCGGCCGCTACATCGCCCTGACCGGTGAGCATCCGTTCGCCCGCTTCGGGCACATCACTCCCGGTGGACGCAAGGGCGGCATCGCCCAGCACTGGTTCGCCACTTTCCTGGGCATCCTGTCCGTCGTCTGCTTCCCGGCCTGGTCGGTGGCCTACATCCTGGCGCTGTCCCAGCTCATCCCGTGGGCGTTCGGTATGGAACCCATGCTGTGGGTCGGCATCCTGCTCAGCATGGTGGCCTGGGTGACCATCTTCGTCCCGGACTTCAGCTTCGCCGAGCGCCTTCAGGGCATCATCGTCGGTCTGCTGGTCTTCTTCGCACTCATTGCCCTGTTCACCAGCGGTGCTGACTGGCTGGGCGTCCTCAAGGGCATGGTTCCGAACTTCAACCTGGCTTACCCCGACTGGGTCACCAGCAATCCTGACTACGAAGGTATCTGGGGTCGTCCTGTAGTCGTCGAGGTGATCGCCTACCTCGGCGCGCTGGGTGGCGGCGTCTACGACTACATCGGCTACATCGGCACCTTCCGCGAGAAGGGCTGGGGCATGCTGGGCCGTACCGACACCGTCGAACTGCAATACAAGCTGCAGTCCCTCGACATGGGCCACAAGATCCCGATCGCCATGGACGAAGAGAACATGAAGGTTGGCGCTTGGGGCCTCAAGGCCGTCAAGATCGACACCGTGGTCTCCTTCACCGCCGTTGCGCTGTTCGCCCTCACCTTCATGGTCCTGGGCGCCGTTGTGCTGGGCGACCAGGGTCTTCGTGAGATCCCAACGAGCAACAACATCATCCAGGCCCAGGCCAACTTCTTCACACAGATCAACCCCGCACTGATGTGGCTGTACGTCGTGTCCCTGTTCTCGGTGTTCTGGGGCTCTCAGCAGGCCCTGCTGACGGCGGTGTACCCGTACACCTTCCGCGAGGCATTCGCCCCGGCATTCCCGAAGCTTGCTGACCCGTTGGTCTTCCGCAAGCTGAAGCTGTGGCTGTCGGTGTACATCCTCGGTGGAGCCATCATCCTGGCACTGACCGGCGTCAGCTACACCCAGGTCATCTCGTTCGCCGGCATCCTCGGTGGCGTATTCGGTCTGGGCATCTGGGGCTTCATGCAGGTCTACATGGACAAGAAGATGCTGCCCGAGCGGCTCCAGATGAAGACCTTCATGGTCGTTCTGGTGCTCTTCTCCTCGGCAG
Organism: uncultured Actinomycetota bacterium; assembly: GCA_963780175.1. Lineage (GTDB taxonomy): Bacteria > Actinomycetota > Actinomycetes > Propionibacteriales > Propionibacteriaceae > Brooklawnia. The sequence goes on from CAWAAT010000001.1 coordinate 542,729, forward strand.
TGCTCCTGGTCATGGGCTTCATCGCCCTGCTCGGGTTCTTCGGACTCGACCTGATCGGCTGATCACGACGATGGGGGCGGCCCGCCACGGGCCACCCCCATCTTTCATCATGACCCCCATTCCACACGCGTGAGGACAGCAATGAACGAGAAACTGCGCGGCGTCATCGTCCCGTGCATCACGGCGTTCACGTCGGCAGAAGAGACCGTCGACGTGGCAGCCATGGAGCACAACTTCGGCCTGTGGAACACCACGGGCGTCGCCGGTTACATGGTCCTTGGCACCAACGGCGAGTTCAAGAACGTCAACGACGATGAGTCGCGCACGGTCGTCGAAGTTGCGGCGCGCTGCAAGGACGACAAAACCCTGATCGTCGGCGCCGGACGCGAGTCCACCCGCAACACCATCGAGTTCATCGACTCGATCTCCCCGTGGCATGACCAGATCGACTACATCTCGCTCATCACGCCCCACTACTTCGCCAAGCTGATGGACGCCCAGGCGCTGACCGACTACTACACCGCTGTCGCGGACGCCAGCCCGGTGCCCATCCTGCTGTACGTCATTCCGGGCCAGGCCAATGATGTGGTCGTCCCGCCAGCCGTGCTCAGCACTCTCGCCGAACACCCCAACATCGCCGGGGTGAAGGACACGTCGCCGTCGATGATGGTCGACTACATGCTGGCAGCCGGTGACCGCAACGAGTTCGACGTGCTGGCCGGTTCGTTGAACAACATCATGACCGCGCTCGCCTTCGGCGGGCTGGGCGGTGTCGTCTCGGCTGCCAACTACCTGCCCGACGAGTGCGCCAAGCTGACGGACCTCTACTTCAACCACTCACCTGAGGTGGCCAGGAAGTACTACTCGCTGCTGCAGAAGGTCGCCAAGGCCGGCGGCGGTAAGCGTGGAGTGGCCAGTGTGAAGGCTGCCATGAACGCGCGCGGCTACCGCGCCGGAGTTCCCCGCCGCCCACTGCAGCCCGTCACCGACGTTCAGGACGCGGAGATTCGGACCGCCCTGACAGCCGGCCTCGAGGCACTGCACTCGTTCTCAGCCTGATCCGCGAAAGGTCCACCATGTACTACCTGTCCATTGACTTCGGCACCTCCACCGTGAAGATGGAGATCCTGGACGACAACCTCACCGTCCTGGCCTCCGAGAAGCAGGAGTACCCCTACATCCTGCTGCCGGGCGAGAAGGTCGAGATTGATCCCGACGTACTTTTCGCGGCCACCGCCCAGGCGGCCAACCGACTGCCGGCCGACCTGCGCGCACAGGTGGGTGTGCTGTGCTACGACACCTTCTCACCCTCGCCCGTCTTCATCGCCGAGGACGGGACGCTCGCCTACCCGAACATCATCACCCACATGGACCGCCGCAGCCGGTCGATCACCGACTACATCAACGAGGTGGTCGGCAAGGACAAGTACCTGTCGATCGCCGGTATCTACCCGTTCGCGGGAGGTGCCGGGATCATGACCGTCCTGTGGATGCAGCAGAACCAACCCGAGGTGCTCGAGCGCACCCACCGGATCGGTCACCTGCCCACGTTGGTGCACCACCGACTTACGGGTGAGTGGATGGTCGACCTGGTGAACGCCTCGATGCTGGGTTTGTACGAAACAACCACCCAGGGTGGCTGGTCGCACGAACTGCTGGATGTTCTCGGACTCAAGCACGAGTGGTTCAGCGAGATCCACAATCCGGGCGAACTGTTGGGCACCCTGCTGCCGGCAGTGGCTGCCGAACTCGGCATCCCGGCCGGGGTGCCGGTGGCAGTGGGAACCAACGACATGGCATCGGCCCAGATGGGCGCCCACAACGACCGGGCTGGTCGAATCATGAACACCGCTGGCAGCTCCGACATGGTGTCGATCCTGATCGACAAGCCGGTGACGAACCCCGGCTACTACCTGCGCAATTCGGCGCTGCCGGGCATCTGGCAGATCTACGCCACCACGGCGGGCGGCTTCGGCATCGACTGGTTCTACGAGCAGTTCTGTCGTGAGATGGACCGCACGGCGTTCAACGAGGAGTACCTGCCACGTTGCATCGACGAGTTCGCCGAGGACGGAGAGGTCACTTTTGACCCCTACCTCACCGGTGACCGGCAGTCGCTGGAGAAGCGCACCGGGGCTTGGCGGGGGCTCACCCTCGCCGCCACCCGGGACGAGATGCTCGCAGCGATGTTGAAGTCGATGAACCGGGTGCTGTACGACGTGGTGAAGCTGGCCGCCGAGGTCGTGGACATGGACAAGGTCATCAAGCTCACCGGCGGACTGTCGGGTCCAGCGTTCATCAAGCTGAAGGAACAGGAGTTCCCAGGTTTCAGCTTCGAGGTCGTGGACAACTGCTCGGTGCTGGGTAACGTGGAATTGGTCCGCCACCACAACCGGAAGTCCACCACATGATGAATCGCTGGGCCTTCTACGGCCTGACCGTCCTCTCCTGCGGGCTACTGGCCGTGCTCTTCCTCGATCGCGACCAGCCGTTGATGGCCGTCGTCATCATGGTCGTGGCCAGCTTCTACGTCATCCGCGGCTTCATTTCGTCGCGGAACGAGAAGCTTGCCCACCGGCAGGAGACCGTCCAGGAGATGGCGGGAGTGCGCAGCACCTCGCAGAAGAGGGCTGTGCTCCAGGAACTGCTGGACACCAGGGCTCGGCTGCGAGGAGCCAGGCAGCGCTACACGCTGTTCGGCGTCCTCATCGCGATCGCGGCCGTGTGGACCTACCCGACAAGTGGGCCGGTCGCCTTGACCATCTCGGCCATGCTGGTGCCCCTCGGCTTCCTCATCATTCGCAACTCCCGCGCCATCCACGTTATCGAGCGCGGCCTGTCAGAGCGTGGCTACAGCTACCAATAGCGGTCAACCAAAGGAGAATATCGTGTACGACGTGTGGCCCTCCAACCCCCCACTCAACATCTACCTGCGCAGCCTCGGTCTTGAACCGGCCCGCGGTGTCAGCGATCACCTGTCCCGGGTTCTGAACCAGCCCCTCGATGCCGGCCAACTCTCGGTGCTTGCCAACCGAGCGAAGTATCTGGGTGTCACCGACGAGTTCGTCAGGATCTGCGACTACTTCAAGCCGGCCGACGGGCACACCCCTGCGGGCTTCCGCTTTGAGTACGACCTCGAGGCCGGCGGCCTGCTGAACGTCAACCTGGTGCGCGACATCGGCTACGACTCCGATGGTCGCAAGCGTCCCACCAACGTCATCTACTCGGCTGACAGCGCCAACCCGTACGAGGTCGCGCCGATCGCTCCCCTGCTGGGCAACCTGACCTGCAACCCGGGCATCATCTACGACCTGTTCATCAACAATCCCAAGGCCAACGTCGGCAACAAGTTCACCACCCGTGACGAGGTGATGGCCGAACTGGGTTCGATACTCGGTTCCGGATGCGATATCAGCGTCGAACTGAATAACCCCTTCGAGCCCGACTTTGAGAAGATCCTCGAGGAGGCCGCCTTCTTCAAGGACCTGCTGGGCCAAGACCGGGTTGTCATCAAGGTGCCGCACACCGGCCCGGTGAACGCGAACAACGTGCACCAACTGCTGGAGGGCGACGGCCGACTCGACACCCGCTACTGGGAGCCGGCCACAGCCGATGCCCTGCGCGGCCACAACCTGACCCTCAAGCTGACCGAGGCGGGCTACCGCATCAACTACACCTTGATGTTCGAGCCCTACCAGACCCAGATGGCGCTGCAGGCCCGCCCGTACTTCATCAACTCCTTCATCCGGCACCGCCTCATTCAGTCCGAGAAGTTCGCGACGTTGCTCGAGCGCATCGAAGCTGGGGACAAGGGCGCCGGGGTCGAACTGCGCGACTACATGGTCAGCACCGACTACCTGTCCAGCGCCGACACGGACTACGAGGTCGAGAAGGCCATTGAGAAGGCACGCAACCTTCTCACCTACCGGCACTTCCAGGACGAGGAGGGGTCGGACGGCCTGGACGCCGTGCGCCACAACCTGCGCGCACTGCGCAATGCCAACCTGCCCGACACCCGACTGATCATCTGCTCGATGGAAGGGGACTGGAACTACCCGGACATCGACACCCTGCTGGCCAGCGACGAGTTCGCCGACATGGCCGATCGGGTTGTGGTGACGGCCGAGCCCAGCTACCTCGCACGGTTCACCTCGACCAATCAGGTCATCAGCTACCAGCGCCGCTTCATGAAGGCCGCCCAGGGCCAGAGCTGATCTGCCGAACCTACCGACGAAGGACCGCCGTCCTGCCCGATGGCGGTCCTTCGTCCATGTGTCAGCCCGCCTTCTTCTTGCGTGCCGGTTTGTCGCCGACCTGCTGGTCTGGGTCGGGGGATGACGCCGCGGCGGCTTCCCGTCGCTTCTTCGCCGCGTCGACGGATGCCCGCAGAGCAGCCATGAGGTCGACGACCTCACCACCTGGCTGTTCGCCGGCAGCTGCCTGGGCAACGGCGACACCGGACAGTTTGGCCTGCACAAGTGCTTCCAGGGCCGCTCGGTACCCGTCGGTGTAGTCCTCGGGCTGCCAGCGGCCCGACATCTGCTCGATGAACATCTCGGCCATTCCAACCTCGGCCTCACTCGCCCGGACGCCCGTCTCGGGAGCCGCAAACCCCGCGTCCCGCACCTCATCGGGCCACAACATGGTGTCCATCACCAGCAGATCACCTCTCGGCCTGATCAATGCCAGCGACTCGCGGGTGCGAAGCGCCACCTTGACAACCCCGGCCTTGCCTGTCTTGGCCAACGCGTCACGCAGCAGCACGTACGGCTTGACCCCCACGCCATTGGCCTCGATGAGGTAGGTCTTCTCGAAGTAGACCGGGTCGATCTCCGACTCGTCGACGAACCGGACGATGTCGACCGTCTTGCTGCTGGCCAGCGGCAACTGTTCCATGTCAGCCTTGGTCAGGATCGCCAGCCTGCCGTCCGGCGCAAGGAAGCCCCTCTCGATCTGGTCGTAGGAGACCTCTTCGCCGCAGACCTCGCAGACCCGCTTGTAGCGGATGCGACCCCCGTCCTTGCCGTGCACCTGATGCAACGAGGGGTCGTTCTCCTGAGTGGCTGCGTACAGTTTGACCGGGATGACGATGAGCCCGAAGGAGATCGCTCCGTCCCACGTGGATCTCGGCATGGCTAGTCCTTTCACAATTCGACGACAGAGTGCCACAGCAGGTCGTGATCGGCGTGCAACGCCTGGACGGCCGGGTGATCCCAGGCCTGGTCGAGATCAAGTCCGGCAATCGCCGCTGAAACCTGAGCGGTGGGCGCGTCACGATCATCGCTGAACCAGGCCTCGACCCGGGACGCAGGCAGGCGGGCCAGCAGTCGGCCCCCGTTGGATCGCTCCGGTCCGTCGGTGAGCTCCGAGTCGTCCACCACAGCTGTCAGCACCAGGCGTCTGCCGTACTCGCGCAGCGACCACAGTCCAGCCAGCAGCAGAGCCGCGAACTCAGCCTCCTCGTCGTCGGTGGGCGCCAGGCCAAATCCGTCCAACAGTTCGGGTGTCACCGCGAAGACCTGCAGCGGCCCAGCGACGTCTGACCCGCTCGTCACGAGCGCGAGTTCCGAGGAGCCGACAGGGACGCAGACGAGGACTCGGGCAGCCATCAGATCCTCCTCAGTTCGGCCATGTGCACGAGTCTGGCACAGTGCCGCACCATTGCGCGGCCAGCAGTTATCCACAGATCAGCCGAGTGACGTATCAAGGTTCGGTTTCCCCGGTCAAGATGGACCGGTGAAGCAACGACACCCCCATATCGACTCCGACAGAATCTTGCCGCCGCACGCGACCGCTTGGCCTGACGTCCAGGCTGAGGACGCCGGCCTGGACTACCCCGTCGTCCCACGCCGCCCCGTGCCAGGCTCAGCCCGGCAGGCCGCCCAGCAGCTGGCTCGTGGCCTGGCCGAGGCCATGATGGGCATGCGGGACGCCCGTCAGTTCGCAGCCCTGCTCAGCCCCGACAACCGTCACCAATTCACCGCCCTCGCCCGCTGCTATCACCGCACTCCCGTGCGGCTGCTGCGCTGCCATCTGGTCGCCGAGGAAGCCGACCGCGTCGAAGGGGTGATTCTGCTGGACTGCGCAGGCAAGCGTCTGGTGGCTGCCGCCGTCTGTATCCAGGAGCGAGACGCCCGCTGGGCGTGCACGCACCTGAGCATCCTGCTCTCCCCCGCGACCGGGTCTGTCACCCCTGGTTCGGGTTGCGTCCGTGGCAGATCTTGAACTTCTTGCCGGAACCGCACGGGCAGGGCTGATTACGCCCCACCCCGGCGTAGGGGTCCCGAGCCGCGACCTTGGGTGGCGATGAGGAGCGGGTGGCCCCACCCTGCTCGTCGGGCGCCGAGTAGCTGAGCCTGCTGGTGTCGGCGTGATCGGAGGCACCCTTGATCCGCACCGGGGGCCTGGTGACGCCCTTGGTCGGCTCAGGCTTCGGTTCGGAGGCCGGCGGCTCGAGTGCCGGCTCGGCCGGCACAGGGGTGCCCGATTCGATCGGCTGAGAACCGGCCATCGTGACGGCAAGCTCAGCCGCGCTGGCTGCGCTCAGCACCGGGGCCTGCGGGTTGGGAACCACCTGCACATCGATGTTGAACAGGTAACCCACGACTTCCTCGGCAAAACCGTCCCGCATCGCGTCGAACATCTGGGCACCCTCGCGCTGATACTCCACCAGCGGATCGCGCTGCGCCATGGCCCGCAGGCCAATTCCCTCGCGCAGGTAGTCCATCTCGTACAGGTGTTCGCGCCACTTGCGGTCGAGCACGGTCAGCCACACCTGGCGTTCCAGTTCCCGCATGTTCTCCGCACCCAGGCTGGCCTCACGAGCGTCATAGGCCTTCGAGGCGTCCTCGGCAAACGCGTCTACGAGAGCCTGCGGGTCGCCCTCAGACTCCCACTCGTCCTGGTCCAGGCTCACCGGGTACAGCTTGGCCATCTCTGTCCACAAGGTGTCGAGGTCCCAGTCGTCAGGCAGGCCGGCGGTGTACTGCTGCACACCGGCCCGCACGACTCGATCGACGGTCTCACGCAACTGCTGATCGACGGGGGTGCCATTCAAGACCTTGAGGCGATCGCCGTAGATGGCGTGTCGCTGACGATTCATCACGTCGTCGTACTTGAGGACGTTCTTGCGCATCTCGAAGTTCTGCGCCTCGACCTGCTTCTGGGCGCTCTCGATGGCCCTGGTGATGATCCGCATGTCGATCGGCTCGTCGTCGGGCAGGTTCATCGACACCATGGCGCGCTCGATCACCTCTGCCTTGAACAGCCGAAGCAGGTCGTCCTCTAGCGACAGGTAGAAGCGGCTCTCCCCCGGATCTCCCTGGCGTCCCGAACGGCCACGCAACTGGTTGTCGATACGCCGCGACTCGTGGCGTTCCGAGCCGATCACGTAGAGTCCGCCGGCAGCGACGACCTCGTCGTGCTCGCCCGCTGTCTGGTGAGTGAGCTCAGCCAACATCGCTGGCCACTGCGCCTCGTACTCGTCGAGATGCTCAACGGGGTCGACACCTCTGTCACGAAGCACCTGGTCAGCCAGGAACTCCGGGTTGCCACCCAGCATGATGTCGGTCCCGCGGCCGGCCATGTTGGTGGCAACCGTGACCGCTCCCTTACGGCCGGCCATGGCGACGATCGCGGCCTCTCGAGCATGCTGCTTGGCGTTCAGCACCTCATGGGGAATGCCCGCCTTCTTCAACCGCTGGCTGAGCAGTTCCGACTTGTTCACCGACGCGGTACCGATGAGGACCGGCTGACCGGACTCGTGGCGACCCGCCACATCAGTCACGATCGCCTCGAACTTCGCCGTCTCGGTCCGGTAGATCAGGTCGGTCTGGTCGATGCGGATCATCGGCATGTTCGTCGGGATCTCCAGCACACTCAGGCCGTAGATCTTCTGGAACTCGCTCTCCTCCGTCTTGGCCGTGCCGGTCATTCCAGCGAGCTTGTGGTACATCCTGAAGTAGTTCTGCAAGGTGATCGTGGCCAGGGTCTGATACTCGTCCTTGATCTCGACGCCCTCTTTGGCCTCGAGTGCCTGGTGCAGGCCCTCGTTGTAGCGCCGACCGATCAGGGTACGTCCGGTGTGCTCGTCAACGATCAACACCTCCCCGGAGGCGACCACGTAGTCCTTGTCGCGGTGGAAGAGTTCCTTGGCGCGGATCGAGTTGTTCAGATATCCGATCAACGGCGTGTTGGCGGACTCATAGAGGTTATCGACGCCCAGGACGTCCTCGGTCGTCTCGATGCCATGGGCCAGCACCGAGACGGTGCGCTTCTTCTCGTCCACCTCGTAGTCGAGGTCGCGCTGCAGCCTTCGAGCCAACCGCGCAAACACGGGATACCACTGCTTGTTCTCCGCGGCAGGCCCGGAGATGATGAGTGGGGTGCGCGCCTCATCGACGAGGATCGAGTCAACCTCGTCCACAATCGCGAAGCGATGGCCACGCTGCACCAGGTCTGTGGGGCTGAGAGCCATGTTGTCGCGAAGGTAGTCGAACCCGAATTCGTTGTTGGTGCCGTAGGTGATGTCGGCCCCGTAGGCGTGACGTCGCTCGGCCGGTGTCATCTGGGCCAGGATCACCCCCACCTTCAGACCCAGGAAGTGGTGGACGCGTCCCATCTGTTCTGACTGGTACTGCGCCAGGTAGTCGTTGACCGTGACGACGTGGACGCCTTTGCCCTCAAGAGCGTTCAGGTAGCTGGGCATCAGGGCGACGATGGTCTTGCCCTCGCCCGTCTTCATCTCGGCAATGTTGGCCTCGTGCAATGCCGCACCACCGACGAGCTGGACGTCAAAGGGTCGCTTGCCCAGCACTCGACGGGACGCCTCGCGAATGGTGGCGAATGCCTCCGGTAGCAGGTGGTCGAGACTCTCGCCGTTGTCCAGCCGCTGCCGGAAGTCAGTCGTCTGACCACGCAGCTCGGCGTCGTCCATCGCGCGATAGTCATCCTCGATGCTGTTGACCTGTTCGGCGACCTTCTGCAGCCGCTTCAGTGTGCGACCCTCGCCAACACTGAGCAGGCGGTCCATGAAACCCACGGGTTACGTCCTTTGCTGAATCCTCGCCGCCGGACGCGCCGGGTGCACGCCAATCATCGCAGCAGCAAACCCATCCTACGGGGTGACGCGCACCCGACCAGAATCCCCGGGCCAGCATGGGGCCGTCCGCAGCCTGACCGGCCTCACTCCTCCTGAGTCACCTCCAGGTGCAGGACCCCATAGTCGTAGGCCTTGCGCCGGTACACCACGCTGGGCTCGAGCGTGTCGGCGTCGACGAACAGGAAGAAGTCGTGGCCCACCAGTTCCATCTCGTCCAGCGCCTGGGCCAGGGTGAGCGGAGCGCTGGTGAAGCGCTTCTCACGTACCACGAGTGGTCCATCGCCGGTGACCTCGAGGCCCGCCACCTGGCGGGTGGGCACCTCGTCGACCTCCGGCGCCAGAGCGGCGCTCGGTGCCGTGGCCAACTCGAGCTCGGCCAGTTCACGGGCAAACCGAAGACCACGATGGCGCTTGCGCCGGTCTGCGGCCTTGCGCAACTGCGTGGTCAGTTTGTCCTCGGCCCGATCGAAGGCGATCATCTTGTCCTGACCGCTGGCGGTTGCCCGGATGACTGGCCCTTTGCCACGCAGGGTGATCTCACACAGTATCTCGCCATCAGGGTCGCCCTTGGAATCGGCTGCGGTGAACTCCACCTCGGCGCGAATCACTCGTTCGCGCAGCTTCGCAATCGTCGTGGCGAGCCGGTCACTCACCTGTTCCCGGGTCGCGTCGCTGATTGTGAGGTGCCTGCCAGTGATACTGACGTCCATCATCGTTCCTTCCCTGAAGGGCTGGCCTCTCCGGCCAGCCGTGTGGGGCCCAGGGGCCTTCACGGAGGTAAAACAAGGCACGATCTGCCGGAAGTCAGCAGGCCTGGGGCGAGCCCAGAATCGCTGATCCTCCGGATCGGGCCATATGTCAACGTTACTCACCGGAGGGTTGACCATTGCGCAAATGCGACTTAGACAGGCGAGGGGTTTCGCAGATGGCCGCCAGGCCGACCACCCGATGGCCGGCTGCCCGCAGCGCCCTGGAGGCCTCAGCGGCAGTGGACCCGGTCGTGATGATGTCGTCCACCACCACGAGGGTGAGGCCGCCAGGTGAGGCCACCATGGTTCCGGCCTGGGCGTCCCATCTGGCGAGTCTGTCTCGCCCCACCTGGTCGGCTGTGGCTGAACATCTCCTCAACAGCGGCCTCATCGAAAGCCCCAGCCGTCTGCCCGCCCCCGCGGCCAGAGCGCGAGCGTGGTCGTAGCCTCGCCGACGCACCGCAGCTGCATCGGAGGGCACCGGCACCAGCACGGACCCAGCCGGCAACCGCAGGCCAGCAACCGCCTGCGCGAGCAGCCCCGCGAGCAGACTTGACAGCTGCCAGGCGCCCTCGTCCTTGTGCGCCACCACCAGCCGCGACAAAGGCTCCTGGTAAGAACCGCAGACGGCCGCTGGAGGCAAGCCGAGGTCAACCTCTCGATCCACCGGCAGGGCTCCGGTGGGAAGTTGAGAACGGCAGCCTGCACAGATCGACCACCCGGGGCGGCCACACCCTGGGCAGACCGCCCCCAGCAGCAGATGGCTGGCAGTGTCGACAAGGGTCCTCATCGCGTTCGATGTCACAACAGAAATGATGGTCGTCGTTCTGCCCGATCACTCGTCACTGCTTCGGTCTGTGGAGAACTCGCCGACGCAAGTGCCACGCTCAGCTGGGATAGGCCAGGTCGCTGACGTCCTCGATGAGCAGCGGCCAACGGTACTGGGCCTCGTATCGCAGGCCTCGGTTGGCCGCGGTGACCACCGCCACGGCGGCCATCGTCCCCAGAGGCATGGCCGTCAGGCTGGTGGCCTCGACGTCGCCGATCGGCCCCTGAGAGGTGACCAGGGCCGCATCCACGTCGAGGGAATAGACGGTGAACTGCGGGTCACGTTCCCCGGCTCCGAGCACGAGCATCCGTTGGGCAGAGACGAAGGCCACGTCGCGGAACAGCGTGACCCGACCCAGGCTGGTGTTCAGGGGCAGTTCGCGCCACTCGTCGAGGAACAGGTGATCAGCCCCTCGCAACCGGACCAGCCCGAACCGCTGCTCCGTCCCGAACTGGCTGACCACGGCCATTCGGGTCAGATCAGGGCTCAGGCGAAAGGCCAGCACACGTGACCCGGCCAAGGCAGGCATCGGCAGCAGGTCGACGCTGCCGTCCAGCCCGACGCGTACCGCACTGGGTCCTGATGAGGAGTTGTCCACCGTCCACAGTTGCCCGGTGGCATCGAATTGTGGCTTGACCAGTTGAGTCCCGCTGAAGACCTGCCAGGGAACGCCGTCCGCCATCGATGCGGTGAACAACCTCTGAGCATCAGCACTGACCACGCCGAGTTGATCGCCCTGCCAGGACGCCGCGACCTGCCCGGGAGTATCGGCCCAGCCGGATCCCAGAGGTCCCGGGAGCGGTGTGGCTTGCGAGCGGGGTGCATCGCTGACGGTGATCACCGATCCCCCCCGAATACCGACCAGCAGGGGCGCTGCCTTTCGCCCGTCAGACGAGAATCTGGCGACAGCGGCCAGCGGCACCACGCCGTCGGCATTGGCTCCCACGATGGACAGCGGTCGTGAGTTGACGGTGATGCGAACCGCCTCGATCGACTCGAAGTACCGGAGCGTGTACAGCAACTGGGCAGCTGCCTGCAGGCGCTGTTCTGCGCTCAGCGCCTCCATCTCCTCACTGAGGCTGACGTGGGCGACACCGTTCACGTCCACCCACGTGCCGCTGGACAGCACCGCCGTGGGCAAGGAGTCGCTCACCGATGGACGCAGCCAGGGACCCGGGCCCTCGATGACCGCGCGGACCAAGGCGTCCGGGGTCTTCGGGTTCAGCTCGGTCTGCCGGAGGAAGACCTGCTGGCTGACCAGCCGTTGACCGGAGGGGTCCAGGTAGTAGACGGGTACCGATTGGAACGCTCGATGGAACCTCTGGATGGACATCAGAATGCCCGGTCCCGGGTCACCGATGCGCCACTCACCGTTGACCTTGGTCATCTGGAAGTTGTGCGTGAAATCGGGTTCATGGACGGCGGTGAACACGTGGTCCACGTCGACGCGGCCGACCAACGGGGCGCGCAGCACCGCCGCCCCGTCGGCGGTGACCACCCTCGACTGCCCAGTCGCGTCATACACCGCGATGCCGCTCTCAGGTCGCCACAGGCCCGCCGATTCGGGGGTCAGGTACTGGCGTGCCACCATGAAGCTGTCCCCGGGAGATTCGGCGGCAGCGAAGAAGCCTTCCAGGATGGCCTCTGGGCTGGCCCCCACCCCAGGCGCCTGGGCAGCCACGTCGATGCCGCGGGGCCGGCCGTCCGGGCGCACCTCGCTGACCGTTTCGACTGGACCGCTGCTCGGAAACCCCGCACAGCCGCCCAGGACCAGCGCCATGAGCAGCGCGAGGACGCTCACCCAACGGCCTTTCATGACTCCCCCTGGGGCGAGAGCCGCCCGGACGAGTGATCCGCCACATCCGGCGGAACCAGCGGAAGTGGCGAGTAGCTCAAGGTCGTCTGTTGGGTTCGTGGCAGCGTCAACCTGAATTGCGCGCCTTCACCGAGACGTCCCCAGGCGTGTAACCAGCCGTGGTGCAGACGGGCGTCCTCAAGAGCAATCGCCAGACCCAACCCCGTTCCCCCCACGATCCGGTTACGACTCTCGTCTGCCCGCCAGAATCGCCGGAAGACCTGCTCGGACTGCTCTGGCGAGAAACCCACACCCCGGTCCCGCATCGTCAGGGCGACGGCTCTTCCGTCACCGGCGACGGTGATCGTGATCGGACGCCGCTCACAGTGGCCCAGCGCGTTGCTCAGCAGGTTGCGAATGATCCGCCGCAGGCGGCGGGGGTCACCCTCCACCACCGTGAACCCCTGCTTGAGCACGACGATCGGGGTCGACAGGCTGGCGGCCAGCCCTTGCTGAGCCGCCACCTCGCGGTCCACCAGATCTGCCAGGTCGACCTCGTCGAGGCTCAGCACCGCTGCCCCGGCATCAAAGCGGGAGATCTCCAGCAAGTCGCCCAGCATCGACTCGAATCGGTCCTCCTGGTCATAGAGCAGTTCGATGCTGCGTTCCAGGTCAGGAGTGAAGAGGTACCGGGAGTCGTGCAGTACCTCGGTGGCCATCCGCATGGTGGTCAGGGGCGTCCGCAGCTCATGGCTGACGTCCGAGACGAACTGCTGTTGGACGCGGGACAAGTCCTCCAACTGGCGGATCTGGCGCTGCAGTTCACCGGCCATGTCGTTCATGGAACGGGCCAGGCTGGCCAACTCATCGTTGCCCCGAACCTGCATGCGTTCATCCAGATCGCCTCCAGCGATCCGCCCGGCGACGTCGCGGGCCAGCCGGATCGGCACCGTCACCTGCCGAGTGACGATGAAAGAGATGACGGCAAGTGCCATCAGCAGTAGCCCGCCGGTGAGCCAGAGAGCCTGCCTCAGAACCGCAAGGGTCTGCGACTCGCTCTGGGCGGGAAAGACGAAGTACACCGGGAAGAGTTGACCCGACGGAGCCACCAAATGGCCACCCACCACCACCCCGGGCTCGAAGCTGTCGTCGTCGTACCGAACCTCGGTGACAGTGACGTACAGCGCCGTGGAGTCGGCGCCCATCTGCTCCCGAAGGGCGAGGGGCACGCTGGCGGGCATGATGCCGCGAGACATGTAGACACTGGACGCGGTCTCGATGATCACACTGAACTGCCCGGGCTGGCTACCCACCTCGTCGGCCAGTTGACCAAGACGTTCCAGCAGTGATTCGGTGCGCAGATTGGTGTCGTCCAACTGGTTCTGCATCCGCTGCAGCGCCCTGGACGCCTCGAGGGCGCTGGACTGCTTCTTGGCCTCGACGATGCCCCGGCGGGTCTGGTCAAGGAAGAGTTGACCACCGAGCAGAACCACGAACACCGACGCGATCAGGGTTGAGGCTATGACCCGCAACGGAAGCGACGAGCCCCAGACCCTGCGCAGGGCCAGCGGCACCCGGCGCTGCAGCCTGACAAGCGACTGCGGCATCAGGATGCGGCGTCCGGAACGGGCTCGCCGGCCCGGTATCCGACCCCACGAACGGTCACCACGATCTCAGGACGCTCGGGGTCTCGTTCGATCTTGGAACGCAGCCGCTGCACGTGCACGTTGACCAGCCTGGTGTCGGCTGCGTGCCGGTAGCCCCACACGTCCGCAAGCAGTGCCTCACGGCTCAGGACTTGTCGCGGATGCCTCGCCAGGGCAACCAGGAGGTCGAACTCCAAGGGCGTGAGATTGATCGTCGTCTCGCCACGACGCACGGTGTGGCTCAATGCGGAAATCGTCAGGTCACCGATGCGGAGCGGGCCACCGTCATCCACCATGGTGGAGCGCAGGCGAGCCCTGATTCGTGCCACCAGTTCCTTGGCCTTGAAGGGTTTGGCGACATAATCGTCAGCACCCTCCTCCAGCCCCCGCACGACGTCGGTGGTGTCGGAGCGGGCGGTCAGCATGATGATCGGGATGCCGGAGACCTCCCGGATCAGTCGGCAAACCCTGATCCCGTCCATGCCGGGCAGCATCACGTCGAGTAACACCAAGGCGGGCTGGGACTGCTGGAAGGAGTCGAACGCTTTGTCACCCCTCGAGCACCACACAGTCGAGAAACCCTCCTGACGCAACACGATCTGCAGCATCTCGGCCAACGCAGCATCGTCGTCGACCACCAGGATCGTGTCAGTGTGGGCGCCCAGCCCGGAAGTGTCGCTCATGCCCCCCTCGCCGGTCGAAAGCTCTCACCCATGCTATCCACCGGCTCCCAGCCCCGCCGCTCGACCCTCTGGCCGGGTGCCATCGTCGGTCAGTTGAGCTGTGCGTCCACGGGCCATGTGGAGAGCAGTGCAGCGGTGCCACCCTGCCTGCGAAGCACTCTGCGCCACAGACCTGCCGGGTCGGCGGTGAAGATGTCCTCCTCACGCGCAGACGCCCGGTACCACAGACCGCGTGCCAGTTCGTCATCGAGCTGACCTGGACCCCAGCCCGAATAGCCCGCATAGATCCGCAGCGCGGTGTAGCCCCCGGCGGCGATCTCTACCGGAGTGTCAAGGTGCAGCAATCCGATGTCATCCACGACACGGCGCCAACCTGGCGGCTCCTCTGAGGGAACCTGGACCTTGGCCACGCAGACCGCCCCGTGCGGGGAGACTGGGCCGCCGGCGAACAGCACCCGAGGGGGTGCCACCAGTTCCACCCACTCGGGCAGGACCGCCTCCAACGGTGTATGCGACAACTTGTTCAGGGTCACACCCAGGGCGCCCTCCCCGTCGCAGTCGAGCAGCAGCACGACGGACTGGTCGAAGTAGTCCTCGTTGCCTTGGGACGTTGACACCAGCAACTCGCCGGCGGCAGGAGGCTGCGTGGTGCTCACGTGTAGATTCTCCCACCTACCACTGAGGAGGTCCGCGAAACCGGAGCGCCGTGCAGAAAAAGGCCTGAACCCGCATGCAGCGGGCCCAGGCCGGGTGATGACTCAGGGGGTGAAGGTGATCGGCCAACGTGTGGCCTTGCCTTCGCGGTCGCGCGGACGAAAACTACTCGATCCGTGCGGCCACTGTGGAGGTGGCGGGAATTGAACCCGCGTCCTGACGAGGCGCACCAGACATTCTCCGGGTGCAGCTGACTAGATGTTCTACTTGGCCCCTGCACTCACGTCAGCATGTTGCAGACAGGCCCAGCCCGGTTTGAGTCCCGATCAACCCTCCGGACGGGAGTTGATCAGCAAGCCTTCTAAACGAGGCCAGGAACCGGACCGAAGGCTACGTCCGGGCTGACCCTTCGGTCACTGCTCAGGCAGCGAGAGCGAAGTCAGTGCGCGATGTGTTGGCACTTATTGGTTCCCAAGGGACATTTACGAGTTGACCTTGGATTCTCGACCCGCTTCTCCTGGAACTACCATCTCCAGTCGAAACCAGTCACCCCCCTGTTGAGTTGTCAGTGATACAACACTACCTGATCCTCAGACATTCCCAACCACGAGCGTGGTTCGAAGGGGTGAGGGAGGGCTCAGCGGCGTCGACGAAGGCGATCGGCCAGTTCGCGCTCGGTGTCGCGTCGTGCGTCCCGCGCGGCGATCGTCTGGCGTTTGTCCCAGTCCTTCTTGCCGGTGCCCACCGCGATCTCGACCTTCGCGAAGCCATCCGAGAAGTAGATGGCGAGTGGAACCAACGTCCGTCCGGAGTCGCCGACCTGCCGTTCCAGCTTGGCGATCTGGCTGCGGTGCAGCAGCAGTTTGCGGTTGCGCTTGGCCGCGTGGTTGCTGAAGGTGCCGAACGCGTACTCGGGAATGTTGGCGTTGCGCAGCCAGACCTCGCCATTGTCGATGGTCGCGAACGCATCGGTCAGGGTGGCCCGACCGGCGCGCAGGCTCTTCACCTCGGTGCCGGTCAACACCATGCCCGCCTCGACGCGGTCGCCAATGTGGTAGTCGTGCAGCGCCTTCTTGTTCTGCGCGACCACTTTGCGGCCCTTTTCGCGTGGCATTGGTGCACTCTCCTACCGGCTGGTCACAGACGGGGACGCCGAGGCCCCATCGAACTAG
Source organism: uncultured Actinomycetota bacterium (assembly GCA_963780175.1). Classification (GTDB taxonomy): domain Bacteria; phylum Actinomycetota; class Actinomycetes; order Propionibacteriales; family Propionibacteriaceae; genus Brooklawnia. The sequence continues at coordinate 559,357 of CAWAAT010000001.1, forward strand.
CCTAGCAAGCTGCTCGATGGGGCCGAGGCGCGAGAACGGGACGCGAAGCTCAGATGTAATTGACCGGGTTGGAGACCGCCCCGTTCACCCAGACGTGGAAGTGCAGATGGCAGCCGGTCGACAGGCCGGTGGTGCCGGTGTAGCCGACGACCTGACCGCGGCTGACCCACTGGCCGGGGCCGACGATGTACCTCTGGGCGTGGTTGTAACCGGTGCTCACCTGCACCCCGTTGATCCATCCGTTGTCAACGATCAGCCGCCAACCCCAGCCGCCGCCGTAGTACATGTCGGTGACCACGCCGTCGGCGGCCGCGTAGAGCGGAGTTCCGCAGGACGATCCGATGTCGAGACCGTCGTGAAACTCGCTGTAGCCCAGAACCGGATTGGTTCGCCAACCATAGGCAGAGGTGTAGGGGCCGTACGCCGGTGTAGCCAGCGGGAAACCGGATTTCGCCGCAACGGGAGCAGGGGCCGCCACGGGGGCGCTGTAGCTCTGCTGCTGGGCCGCTGCGGCCTGACGGGCGGCTTCAGCGGCCGCCTGACGGGCCGCCTCCTCGGCCGCCTGACGCGCGGCTTCGGCCGCCGCCTGACGGGCGGCCTCGGCAGCGCGCTCAGCGTTGCGCTGCACGATGCGCTCGGTGACCGCGTCCATTTCGGACTGCATAGCCACATTGTTCGCACGCTCGCCGGCCAGCGCCTGGGCGGCCGATGCCTCGGCCGCCTGATTGGCTGCCACCAGGTTGGCCACCAGTGCGGCTGCTTCGTCGGCCGCCTGCTCGGCCGCCTGGGTTACGCTCAAGTGCGCGGCTGCGGCCTCACGGACGACTCGGGCCCGGTCCTCCAGAACGGCCATATTCGTCTGGGCGTTCTGTAACTGCAGCTGCAACTCGGTCAGCCGGTTCATCTCGGCTGCGTTGGCGTTGTACAGCGTGGACGCCCACTGGATGCGCGAACTGACGTCGCCGGCGTCCTGATAATCAACGAACAACATGCCGATGGACAGCATCGCGGTGTTCTGCTGCTGGGCGGTCCGCATGTCGCCGACCGCCTTGGTCAACTGACTGGCGACTTGGTCCCTGCCACTCGACACCAGCGCCTGAGCATCGCTGAGAGCCGCCTCCGCCAGCGTCAGCTCGGCGGCCCGCTGCGCATCTACTGCCGCGGCGGCGTCGCGGTCGCTGGTCGCCTTGGCCAACGCCGCCTGCGCATCGGCCAGCGAACGACGGGATTCGACAACCGCCTGGGTGGCGGCGTCCAGCTGGGAAGAGTACCCGGACAGGGCCTGGTCGGACTGCGAGATCTGGTTTTGCAGGGCCGCCTGCTGGTCGTCCAACTCGTCGGCGCCCGCCGGTGACGAAACTTGGGTCATTGATCCGAGGATCACTAGTCCGCTCAACGCACGCACCAACCATCGTGACCGACGGCGTTGGTGGGCGTTGCTCGAGTGACCGTGTGCGGCCCAGGGAAGATCTCGAGTCACCTTCACCCACATCCTTGTCTAGACACGCAGGTACCTGCGTGTGGTGATCAGTGTGGGAACGATAGACAGAACAACGGCCACCATGGCAACCAGTCCGACAGCGAACCAGGCATCTGCCCAAGTGATCCAAGGTAAAGCCTTGATCGAGACTTTAGCGTTGCGCTCCACGAGGAACTCAAAGGCACCCAGCAGCGAGGCACCCGACAGGACGGTGCTGACCACTCCGGCGAACAGTGCCTCAAGCATGAACGGCAGCATGATGTAGATGTTCGAGGCACCCACCAGGCGCATGATCCCGATCTCGCGGCGTCTGGTGAACGCCGACATGCGAATGGTGTTGCCGATCTGAAGCATGGCCGCTACCAGCAGGAGCGCGGCCATCCCCATCGTCCCCCACTTCAGCCCGTTCAGCACCGCGAAGATGGGGTCGAGCACCTGGTGCAGGTCGAGCACGTTCTGGACGCCGGGCAGACTTGCCGCCTCGGCGACCACGCTCTGGTAGTTCTCAGGGTCCTTCAGCTTGATCCTGAACGAGTCCTGCATCTGGTCGACGGTCAGCGAGTCCAACAGCGGCGAGTCCGCGTAGGTGCGCTGGTAGTCGTCGTAGGCCATCTGCTTGGATTCGTAGAAGACCTCCTGGACGTCGGGGTTCTGTTCGAGGCGAGTCTGAATGTATTGGCGCTGCACCTCGGAGGTGTCCTGCCCCGGTTCGCAGTTGCCGGACTGGCTGGTGCCTGCCGAGTCCTTGGTGCAGAGGAAGACAGAGATCTCGATCTTGTCGTACCAGCGGCCCTTGACCCGGTCGACTTCCTGGAAGGTCATCACCGACAGGCCGAACAGCGTCAGCGAGACGGTCATCGTCACGATGACCGCCAGCGTCATGGATGCATTGCGTTTCAGACCCGACCAGGTCTCGCGAAAGGTGTGCCGCATGTTTCTGTGCTCTCCTCGAGATTCGGGTCAGGCCGTGCCGTAGACGCCCTTGACCTGGTCACGCACCAGGTTGCCCTGGTCGAGTTCGATGACTCGTCTGCGCATCTGGTCAACGATCGTCTGGTCATGGGTAGCCATGATCACGGTGGTGTCGCGCTTGTTGATCCGGTCCAGCAACTTCATGATTCCCACGCTGGTCTGCGGATCGAGGTTGCCGGTGGGTTCGTCGGCGATCAGGATCCTCGGGCGATTCACGATCGCCCGGGCGATGGCCACCCGTTGCTGCTCACCGCCGGAAAGTTCCTCAGGTTGACGATTCTCCTTGCCTCCGAGCCCGACCAGGTCGATGATCTCGGGCACCACGGTGCGGATCTCGGAAGTCGGGCGTCCCAGCACCTGCAAGGCGAACGCAACGTTCTCGTAGACGTTCTTGCCGGGCAGGAGCCGGAAGTCCTGGAAGACCGCCCCGATCTGGCGCCGCAGCGCCGGTACCTTCCACTGGTGCAGCCGGCCCAAGTCCTTGCCCAGCACGAAGATGCGTCCCGACGTGGGGCGGTACTCGCGAAGGATCAGGCGCAGGAAGGTGGACTTCCCGGAACCTGAGGTGCCGACGAGGAAGACGAACTCGCCCTTGTCGATCTGGAGGTTGATGTGTCGAAGTGCGGGCTTGCTCTGGCCCGAGTAAATCTTCGACACGTCCTCGAATGTGATCACGTGACCGTCCTCTTGTCGCTTCCCACCGCTGGAAAAACCCCCCGGCGAGCAGCCACGTCACTGCGCGGACGGGACAAGACTTCCACGCTGGCACTACTGGTTGCCACGGCTACAGGGGATTTTCTGAGAAATTCTCAGCCCTCAGTCGAGTGTAAGCGACGCGCCAAACCATATGGCGACGCCACGCGGGAGACCAGCCGCCGGTCTCAGACGTTGTCCTCTCGCATTCGCCAACGGATGCCCGCGTCGAGGAAGGCGTCGATGTCACCGTCGAAGACGGCGTCGATGTTGCCCGTCTCGTAGTTGGTGCGGAGATCCTTGACCATCTGATAGGGGTGCAGGACATAACTGCGCATCTGGGAACCCCACGAGTTGCCGTCGGACTTGAGCGCGTTCATCTCGGCCTCCCGATCCTTGCGGGCCTTCTCAAGCAACCGTGCCTGCAGGACGCGCAGAGCCGCCGCCTTGTTCTGGATCTGGCTCTTCTCGTTCTGGCAGCTCACCACCAGACCAGTCGGAAGGTGCGTGATCCGCACGGCGGAGTCCGTAGTGTTCACCGACTGACCCCCTGGCCCGGAGCTGCGGAAGACGTCGATGCGGATGTCGGCCTCAGGGATCTCGATGTGGTCGGTTTCCTCCACGACCGGCAGCACCTCGACACCGGCGAAACTCGTCTGCCGGCGTCCCTGGTTGTCGAACGGGCTGATCCGCACCAGACGGTGGGTACCCTGCTCAACCGACAGCATCCCGTAGGCGTACGGCAATTTGACTGCGAAGGTGGCCGACTTGATACCCGCCTCCTCCGCGTAGCTGACGTCGTAGACCTCCACGCTGTAAGCATGACGTTCGGCCCAGCGCTGGTACATCCGCAACAGCATCGCCGCGAAGTCGGCGGCGTCGACCCCGCCGGCCTCCGATCGGATGGTGATCAGGGCGTCACGCTCGTCGTACTCGCCACTGAGCAGGGTACGCACCTCGAGAGCTTCGATCTGGAGTCGCAGCGCGACAACCTCACGCTCCGACTCGGCCTGACTCGCCTGATCGCCCTCTTCTGCTGCCAGTTCGAGCAGTATCTGGACGTCGTCCAGTCGTTGCCGCAGCGTCTCGACCCGTTCAACCTCTGACTTCAGGCGGGAGAGGCGACTGGTCACCCGCTGCGCATTGGCCTGATCGCTCCAAAGATCGGGTGCGGCAGTCTGCTCCTCGAGCTGGGCAATCTCAGCCTTCATTGCCTTGAGGTCGAGAACCACCTCGATGGACGTCAACGATCTCTCGAGGTTGTGGATGATGTCGGGGAGGTCTGCGAGTGCCACAAGCAGGCATTCTACCGTCTGCCACCCCGCCCAATCGCCCATCACCTCATGCCACGGCCCGTGCCACAATGGCGGGGGCGTGCCGTTGATGTCCCGGCGCCGGGCGACGGCCATGGGCTGTGAAGGAGCGAACGTGGGAATCATCAAGGATCAACTCCGAAAGGACCTGACCGCGGCCATGAAGGCCCGGGACGAGTTCGCCAAGTCGACAATCCGGATGGCATTGGGTGCGGTGCAGTACGCCGAGGTTGCCGGCGACCAGGCTCGGGAGCTGTCCCAGGCCGAGGAGGTCGCGGTGATCACCAAGGAGCAGCGAAGCCGGGCCGAGTCCGCCCAGACGTACGCCGAGGCCGGACGCCCCGAACTGGCCGCGAAAGAGGCCGCCGAGGCCGAGTTCCTGGCCCGCTATCTCCCCCAACCGTTGACCCCCGTTGAACTCGAGGCGATCGTCGAGGCCACCATGGGCCGAATCGAGGCCGAGTTGGGGCAACGTCCGACCATGAAGCAGATGGGCGGCATCGTTCGGGCAGTCAACGAGCAGGCGGCAGGACGCGCGGACGGCAAGGCGGTCGCCGATCTGGTCAAGAAGCGTCTGAGCTGATCGGGACCCCCGGCCGGGCCAGCCTCGGCCTGACCATCTCAGGCAGGAGCAAGTTGAACACCCTTCTCCTGCCGCCATCCCGCCAGGCCCGAGTGGCGGGCCCCCGGTTGATTGACGCGACGGGCAGGGTCTTTCGTAACACGGTGGGCGCAGTCGGACTCGAACCAACGACCTGCTGCTTGTAAGGCAGCTGCTCTAACCAACTGAGCTATGCGCCCGTCCGCGCCCGAGAGCGCCGTGACGAGTCACCATTGTGACAGTTCCGAGCCCGCAGCACGAAACCCCGCACACAACCAAGGGGGGCTCCCCTCGCGGAGAGCCCCCTTGGTTGCATGTCTCAGAGTTGTTCGTCCTCGGCGCCCTCGATTGCCTCGGCACCTTCGGAACTGCCGACTTCGCCGACAACCGCACCCTGGTTGACCTTGACCTTGCGGGGCTTGGCCTCCTCGGCAACCGGAATCGTCAGGGTCAGGACGCCGTCTGCGTAGTCGGCACTGATCTGGGCCAGGTTGAGCCCCGGCCCGAGAGTCAACTGACGCGCGTATGAGCCGTAGCTGCGCTCGCGGCTCACCCAGCGGTTGTTCTCGCCGACGGTCCTCATCTCCTCCTGGCTGCGTTCGGCGCGCACGGTCAGCGTGCGGTCATCCACGTCGATATCGATGCTCTCGGCACTCACGCCGGGAAGGTCGATCTTGACGATGAACTCGTCACCGTCGCGATAGAGGTCCATGGGCATCGAACGTCCCTCAGACGCCGCGGTCCGGGCGAGCTGGGTGAAGACACGATCCATGTCGCGGAAGGGGTTGTACACGGTGGTCATCGCTGCCTCCTGTAGTTGTCGTTGGCGTCCGGGATGGACGCATTCAGTTCTTCAACGCCACTCGTCGGGCGTCTGTTCCAGCATTGAGTCTACCGCACTCAACTTGTGCGTCAAGCCTATCGCGCAACTTGAGTCGATCACGCTCAAGTTCGTTGCGGACTCCGCGACGCGGACGCAGTCCAGGGCTCCATCTGCACCCCCAACAAGCGTCACGCCCCCGAGAACACCTCCTCGGGTAGCCTCGTTGGGGCACCGACAGGAGGATCCAGCATGCGCAGTCTGGCCCGCATCATCAGCCATGTTCGCGAACTCCGGCCGCTGTACCTCGGCATCATCATCTGCTCGGTGCTGAACTCCGCAACCATGCTCGCAGCCCCGTTCATCCTCCAACGAGTGGTGGATGAGATTGCGTCTGCGGGTTCGGTGATCAACTGGCGTCCGATGATCATCGGTGCGGGCCTGCTGCTCGCGTCCGAACTTGCCAACACCGTCATCAGCAACATCGGGGGATATCTGGGCGACACCATGACCGCCCGGCTCCGGGCCACCTTGTCGACCCGCTACTTCGGAAAGCTCCTCGCCCTGCCCCAGCGCTACTTCGATGACGAACTGAGCGGCACCATCATCGGGCGGCTGTCGCGGTCGATCACCGAGACCACCACGTTCCTTCAGACGTTCAGCAACAACTTTCTTCCGATGCTGCTGACCGTCGTCGCCGTCCTGGTCGTCACCGCCACCTATTCCCCAGCCCTTGCACTGCTCATCCTGGTCATCGTGCCGACCTACACCTGGCTGACTGCCCTCACCAGCAAGCGCTGGCAGCGAATCGAGCGATTGAAGAACTCCGAGGTCGACCTGGCAAACGGACGGTTCGCCGAAGCCATCGGGCAGATCCGGGTCGTCAAGAGCTTCGTCCAGGAGGCCAGGGAATTGGCCACCTTCGAGCAGCGATACGACGCAACGATCGTGCACACCCGCAGCCAGAGCCGGCTGTGGCATGCGATGGACATCGCTCGCCGCGCTGCTCTCAACCTGGTGTTCTTCGCCATCTACCTGATCATCTTCATCAACACCCTGCAGGGGAAGTTCAGCCTGGGCACGTTGGTGTTGCTGGTGCAGATGATTTCGATGGTGCGTCAACCCATCACGATGATGAGCTTCCTGGTCGACGCGGCGCAACGGGCCATCACCGGCAGCCGGGACTACTTCGAGGTGATGGCACTCGACACCGAACGCGACCCGGCAGAGATCCTCCGCGCCGGGCCTGTCGAGGCGCCCGAACCAGTCAGGGACGCGCCCATGGTGCGCTTCAGCGACGTCGACTTCGCCTACAAAACTGGCCAGCCAGTCCTGGCCGGCATCACCTTCGACGTGGCTCCGGGCGAGCGAGTGGCCCTGGTCAGCGAGTCGGGTGGCGGGAAGTCGACGCTGGTGTCGCTCTTGCTGGGGCTGTATTCGCCCACGTCCGGACGCATCGCGGTGGCAGGCCACGCGGTGACCGACATGGGAACGGCTGCGCTGCGTCGTCTGATCGCCGTGGTGTTCCAGGAGCCCGCCCTGTTCAGCGGGACGATCACGGAGAACATCTCGTACGCCCGACCGGACGCTCCCCACTCCCTGGTGGTCGAGGCGGCCCAACGTGCCAACGCGGACGCCTTTATTCGAACCTTCCCGCAGGGCTATGAAACCGTGGTGGGTGAGCGGGGCCTGAAACTGTCCGGAGGGCAGAAGCAACGCATCGCGGTGGCTCGGGCACTGGTTGCCGATGCCCCGATCCTGGTGCTTGACGAGGCGACGAGCGCACTGGACAGCCGCGCGGAGCGTCTGGTGCAGGCAGGTCTGGAGGAACTCATGAAGGGCCGCACCAGCATCATCATCGCCCATCGACTATCGACAATCGCCACCGTCGACCGCATCATCACTTTTCGGGACGGACGCGTCGACGAGATCGGCTCGCCGGAGACGCTGGCGACCAGCGGGGGAATCTATGCCGAGCTGCTGGCACTCCAAGCCTCACCATCACGCCGAGATCGGCGTCGGCTTCGCGACTTCGGAATCAGCGGCTGATCAGCGGCGAGCGCCACGCGGCCGGACGACTTTGCGCGCCTGCCAATCGGCACTGACCTCAACAGCCGAAGTGAGCACCAGCCCAGCCGTGTTGGCACCCTCATTGATGTCAGCCGGGTCGACGTAACCTGGGCGCCCAATTTTCGGCGTCAACAGCCAGATCCAACCGGTGAGCGAGAGGTCACGCAGCGCGTCGACCAAGGTATCAGCCACATCCGTGTCATCTCGCTGCCACAAGAGCACCACATCGACCGCTTCCACGGCCTCATCGACCAGTTCTGCGTCGATCATGTCCATCACTTCGTCTCGCAGGTCCTGGTCGACGTCCTCGTCCCAGCCCAACTCCTGGACGACCATGCCCTCGGTCAAACCCAGCTGATCAATACCAACCGGAGCTGATCCGGACCCGTTCGGGGATACCACCATTCCTCCACTCCACCACAAGACACGTGCCTTTGGCCATCAGACCGCGGCGTTGACACCAGATTGCCAGACGAGACGCGCGTGGCGCGACCCCTGAGGAGTCACGCCACGCGCGATTGTCTGGTGCAACGTGCTCAGTCCTCGCCGCCGATCTCTCCCGAGGCGCCGGCGTTGACGTTCCTCAACTGGTAGCGATCGATGGCCTGACCGACGACCTCACGAGGCATCTCTCCCCGGTCAGCCAGCGCCTGCAGGGTGCGAGCCGCGATGGACGGCCCATCGATGAGCAGGTGGCGGCGAGCTGCCTGCCTGGTGTCGGAGAAGCCGAAGCCATCGGCTCCCAGCGTGTAGTAGTCGCTGGGCACCCACTGCCGGATCTGGTCCTGCACAGCACGCATGAAGTCACTGACCGCGATGACCGGTCCGGGGCGTCCCTGGAGCTGCTTGGTGACGAACGCCACCTTGGGTTGCTGATCGGGATTGATGAAGTTGAACTCGTCGCAGGCCACGCCGTCCCGGCGCAACTCGTTCCAACTGGTCACCGACCAGACATCGGCCACGACTCCGAAGTCGTCCTTGAGCAGCCGCTGGGCTTCCAGCGCCCACGGCACGCCCACACCGGAGGCGAGCAGTTGGGCACGACGGGCGTCGGGGCCGACCCCTTCGTAGCTGCCCGCGCTGATCAGGTGCATGCCCTTCAGGATGCCTTCGACATCAGCGTCCTCGGGCTCGGCCGGCTGGACCATCGGCTCGTTGTAGACCGTCAGGTAGTAGGAGATGTCCTCGGGTTGATCGCCGTACATCCGCCGCAGACCGTCCTGGACGATACGTGCGATCTCGTATCCGTAGGCGGGATCGTAACTGACGATGCCCTCGTTGGTGAGGGTCAGGACGTGGCTGTGGCCGTCCATGTGCTGGGTGCCCTCGCCGGTGAGCGTTGTCTTGCCGGCCGTCGCCCCGATGTAGAAACCGCGGGCCAACTGGTCGGCTGCGGCCCACCAGGCATCACCCGTGCGCTGGTAACCGAACATCGAGTAGAAGACGTAGACGGGCACCATCGGCTGACCATGCGTTGCATAGCTGGTGGCAGCAGCGGTGTAGGCCGCGGTGGCGCCGGCCTCGTTGATACCCACATGGAAGATCTGGCCGTTCGTCGCCTCCCGGTAGCTCAGCATCAGATCGTGGTCGACCGGGGTGTACTGCTGACCGTTGGGGTTGTAGATCTTGATCGTCGGGAAGAACGAGTCCATGCCGAAGGTGCGGGCCTCGTCCGGGATGATCGGCACGATGAACGGCGCAAGGCCCTTGTCGCGCAGCAGATCCTTGAGCAACCGTACGAAGGCCATGGTGGTGGCCACCTTCTGGTTGCCCGAGCCCTTGCGCGAAGCCTTGTACGCCTTGTCATCAGGCAGCTGCAATTTCTTGCCGTGGTTGCCCCGTCGCTCGGGGACGTAGCCACCGAGTTGTCGGCGCCGTTCCTGCAGGTAGGTGATGGCCGGGCTGGCTGCGCCGGGATGGTAGTACGGCGGCTCGTAAGGGTTCTCCTCGAGTACCTCGTCGCTGATCGGGATGCGGCATCGATCGCGTAGGCCCTTGAGGTCGTCGATGGCGAGCTTCTTCATCTGGTGGGTGGCGTTGCGTCCAGCGAAGTGGCTGCCCAGGAAGTAGCCCTTGATCGTGTGTGCGAGGATCACGGTCGGCGCACCGCTGAACTCGGTGGCGGCCTTGTAGGCGTTGTAGATCTTGGTGAAGTCGAGTCCACCGCGGCGCAGTGCCCAGATCTCGTCGTCGGTCCAGTCGTCCACCATCGCCGCAGTGCGGGGGTCTCGCCCGAAGAAGTGCTTGCGGACGTAGGCGCCATCGTTGGCCTTGAAGGTCTGGAAGTCACCGTCCCGTGTGGTGTTCATGATGTTGACCAACGCGCCATCGGTATCGTTCTCGAGCAACGGATCCCAGTTCGCGCCCCAGATGAGCTTGATGACGTTCCATCCGGCTCCGCGGAAGAACGACTCCAGCTCCTGGATGATCTTGCCGTTGCCGCGGACCGGTCCGTCGAGCCGCTGCAGGTTGCAGTTGACCACGAAGGTCAGGTTGTCGAGCTGCTCATTGGCGGCCAATTGAAGGGCCCCGCGTGCCTCGACCTCGTCCATCTCGCCGTCGCCGAGGAAGGCCCAGACGCGCTGCTGGCTGGTGTCCTTGATGCCTCGGTTGTCCAGGTACTTGTTGAACGATGCCTGGTAGATCGCGTTGATGGGTCCCAGACCCATGGAAACGGTCGGGAACTCCCAGAAGTCCTCCATCCGGCGCGGGTGGGGGTAGCTGGGCAGGCCCCGTCCGCCGCGCGGCCGGCTGTACTCCTGACGGAAACCGTCCATGTCGTCTGCCGACAGACGGCCCTCAAGGAAAGCCCGCGCGTACATGCCCGGCGAGGAGTGGCCCTGGAAGAAGATCTGGTCGCCACCTCCGGGATGGTCCTTGCCGCGCCAGAAATGCATCAGGCCAACCTCGTAGAGGGTTGCCGACGAGGCGTAGCTGGCGATGTGGCCACCCACCCCGACGCCCGGACGCTGCTGACGGTGCACCTGGACCGCCGCGTTCCAGCGGAGCATGTGACGCACGTCCTGCTCCAGTTCGGCGTCGCCCGGGTACCCGACCTCTTTGGTCTTGGGAATGGTGTTCACGAAATCGGTCGACACCAGGGATGGCACACCGACATGCTGGTCGCGGGCTCGTTCGTTGAGCTTCAGCATGACGAAGCGCGCCCTGTTGCGCCCTCCTTCCTCGATCAGCCCGTCCAGCGATTCCAGCCACTCGCTGGTCTCCTCCGGATCGGTGTCGGGGAGGTTGGTGGGCAGGCCATTGAGAAGCGGGCCCGGTTGCTCGCGAGGAATCACGCTGCGTCCTTTCGGTGATGGCGGTCAACTCGTTGAACGCCTCCAATGACTACTATCATCCCGCGATCTCGCGGGCGTTGCGGCTTTGCTGCCAACCCTGCCAGCGGCAACGACATTCCGCCAGCCATGCGGCGTTCACAACCCTGACTGTAGCCACGCCATTTTCGCTACGCTTGGGTTGTTCGCCCAACGAAGGGCCGAGGGGCGCCGCGCTCCACGACACACCATGAAAGGCAGCACCATGAAACTCCGCGAGGACGCGCAGTGGTCGTTGGTCATCCCGACCAGCATGGGAATCCGCATCTGCCCTGACGACGGTCAGCCCGTGCAGGCATCCAACTCCTTCCGCCTGCAGGCCACCTCGGCTGAGAGCAATGTCGGATCCATCGCCAGCTACCTGGGCGAACCGGTGAAGATCCTCACCAACTTCGTCAAGGGCAGCCCGATCTCGATGATCATCAAGTCGAACCTGGCCTCCCGCTTCATGGCCTTCGAGGGCCCGGACGTTGAGCAGGGCGGCGCCTGGGGATACCGCCACCAGTTCAACATCGCCGACTCCGGCTACGGCAACCGGGGCGCACGGGTGTGGAACGACCGCGCGGGTGAGGTCGGCCTGCTGCTCGCCGCCCAGGACTTCGACCTCGACCGCATCTTCGGTGAGGAGGGTGCGAAGATCGTCCACATGTCAGGCCTGATCGCAGCCCTGTCGCCCAGCACATTGCAGTTCTGCCTCGATATCGCCCACAAGGCCAAGGAGCACGGCGCCGCGGTCAGCTTCGACATCAACCACCGGGCATCGTTCTGGAAGGGCCGCGAGCAGGAACTGCGCGACGGCTTCACCGAGATCGCCAACCAGTGCTCGATCCTGATCGGCAACGAAGAGGACTTCCAGCTTGCCCTCGGGCTTGAGGGCCCCGAAGCCGGCGGTAAGGGCATCGCAGGCAAGATCGAGGGCTTCAAGGCCATGATCGAGACCGCCCACGAGCGCTTCCCCGGTGTCGAGGTCTTCGCCACCACCCTGCGTGAGGTCGTCAGCGCCAACCACCACCTGTGGGGTGCGATCCTGTGGGCCGATGGCCAGTTCTTCGTTGCCGAGCCGCGCGACATCGGCGTGCTCGACCGGATCGGCGGCGGCGACTCCACCGTCGGCGGCATCCTGTACGGCTTGATCAAGGGCTGGGACCCGGAGCGGTGCCTGCAGTTCGGGTGGGCCTCCGGAGCCATGACCACCACCTTCCTCACCGACTACGCGATGCCGGCGGACGAGGAGCAGATCTGGTCGGTCTGGGAAGGCAACGCTCGCATCAAGCGCTGATCCTCAGAACTCGAACGCAGAAGGGCGGGCGTCAGCGACACCCGCCCTTCTGCGTCCTCCAGCCTTACGTGCCCGGGCGGACGCCTGTCTGCCCGGCCGGGCGTCCCCGTCGATAGAGTGTGGGCTCACGCGCACTCGCGCCTTGAGCCAGGAGGTCAGATGGCCGCCAAGCCGCCGGCTGGCACCGGACGAGCACTCGTCCCGGCCGCCCGCACGCGAGCTGCCATGGTCAGGCGGCTCGCCGCCCAGGCGGGGCGGATGAGCTCGGCCGTGGTGGAGGAGATGGAAGCGCGGCACCCCTGGTACTCGGCGCTCGGCGCCGAGGAACGCTCGTGGGTGACCATGGTTGCCAACAGCGGGATCGCCGGGTTCATCACGTGGTTCGCCGACGACGCCGACACAGCACTGGATCCGGTGTCGATCTTCAACGTCGCTCCACGATCGTTGACACGAAAGATCACCCTGCACCAGGCCGTCGACCTCATCAGGAGCACGACCGACGTGGTGGAAACACAGATCGGCCTGGTGATGCCGCGCGGTGACCGACCGATCCTGCAGACCGCCATCCTGCACTACTCCCGCGAGATCGCATTCGCCTCCGCCGAGGTCTACGCCCGGGCCGCCGAGTCCCGCGTCACCTGGGACGACCGGATGGAGGCCCTCATAGTCGACGCGGTGGTGCGAGCTGATTCCAACGAGGACCTTCTCTCGCGCGCGTCCACCCTGGGGTGGCAGAGCCAGTCCGCCCTGGTGGTGGCGGTTGGTGCAGCTCCTGATGACCAAGACCTCAGCCGGCTGCGCAAGGACGCAGAACGGCTCGGTCTGGTCGCGATGGCCGCAGTGCAGGGCAGGCAACTGGTGGTGGTCCTGTCGCCCGAGGCCACCGGACAGGGTGCCGATCAGGATGCCGCGATGGAGTGGCTCACCCAGCTGTCCGAGCACTTCGGCGATGGACCCATCGTCGTTGGCCACCCGGTGGCCGAACTGGCGAAGGCACACGAGTCTGCTCAGGCGGCCGTCTCGGGAGCCCGTGCGGCCTCGGCCTGGCCCGAGGGACCCCGGATATTGACCGCGCGCGACCTGCTCCCCGAACGAGCAATGGACGGCAGCACCCAGGCCCAGCACGAACTCGTGGAGCTGGTGTACACCCCGCTCCTCAAAGCCGGCGGAGACCTCCTCGAGACTTGTGTCAGCTTCCTCGATCAGGGCGGCTCCGTAGAGGCCAGCGCGCGAGTGCTGTTCGTGCACCCCAACACCGTGCGCTACCGCCTGAAGCGCATCACCGAGGTCACGACCTACTCCCCTGCCAATCCACGGGACTCCTACGTCCTGCGGCTTGCCATCACGCTTGGGCGCCTCCAGGGGTTGTGAATCCCGGCGTTCGGTGGCCGCCGCTGCAGAGATGGCGAATTGTGGGGTACGCACAACGTCCACCGACCAAATTCGTTGCTCAGGTCCCGGCCTCGGCCCGATCAACGAAGGCAAGATGGACATGTGCTCGCAATTGCCTCGCCCGGTCAGGGCGCCCAAACTCCCGGCTTCCTCAGCAGCTGGCTCGACCTCGACTCCTTTGGCGACCGGCTGGCGTGGCTGTCGGCAGTCAGCGGCATCGATCTGGCCCACTACGGGACGCAGGCCGACGCGGAGACCATCCGTGACACCGCCATCGCCCAGCCGCTCCTGGTCGCCTCGGCCATCTCGATCGCTCATGAGCTCTTCGGTGAAGGCGCAGGTCCGTGTGGGTCGGCCGATCTGGTCGCCGGCCACAGTGTCGGTGAGATCGCCGCTGCCGCACTGACCGGAGCGATCAGTGCGGAGTCTGCGATGGTCTTCGTCCGCGAGCGCGGCCAAGGCATGGCCGCCGCCTCGGACGTCCAGCCCACCGGCATGTCGGCGGTGATCGCCGGCAACCCGGACGAGGTACTGGCCGCGATCGAGGCCGCCGGACTGACCGCCGCGAACAACAACGGCTCCGGCCAACTGGTGGCGGCCGGCACCTTGGAGCAACTGCAAGTACTGGCTGACAATCCCCCGTCGAGGGCCCGAGTCATCCCCCTGCAGGTGGCCGGAGCCTTCCACACCACGCATATGGCCCCAGCGAGCGCGCGGTTGGCGATGCTGGCCCGCTCGATCCCCACCGCCACCCCGACCACCCGCCTGCTGTCGAACCGGGACGGACAGATCGTTGCTGACGGCGCCGACTACCTCGCACGCATGGTCGCCCAGGTCACCAACCCGGTGCGGTGGGACCTATGCATGGCGACCATGGCCTCACTGGGCGTCACCGGCCTGCTGGAACTGGCCCCGGCCGGCACACTGACCGGGATCGCCAAGCGCAACCTCAAGGGTGTCGCACTGTTCAACTTGAACACACCCGACCAACTGGACGAGGCGCGCGAGTTCTGCGCTGCCCACGCCACCACGAAATGAGGAAGATGAGTCACACCATTCGGACCTCGCAGGGCTCCCAGTACTCCCGCATCCTCAGTGTGGGCGGCGACCGTGGCCAACGGGTCGTCAGCAACGACGAACTTGCCTCGCTCATCGACTCATCCGACGAGTGGATCCAACAGCGCACCGGCATCATTGAGCGCAGATGGCTGAGCGATGAGCAGTCACCCCTGAGCCTGTCGATCGAGGCCGGCCGCAAGGCGGTCGAGCGCTCCGGGATCGACCCCTCGCAAATCGACACTGTCCTGGTCGCCACCGCGTCCCACATGCGTCAGCTGCCCTCGTTGGCTGCTGAGCTGGCCGCAGCGCTCGACCTGAACGATCCGGCCGCTGTTGACCTCAACGCTGCCTGTGCTGGCTTCTCCTACGGTGTGGCATTCGCCGACTCCTTGATCCGTACCGGAGCAGCCCACCATGTGTTGCTGGTCGGCGTCGACACTCTTAGCCAGCAGACCGACCTCAGCGACCGCTCCACCGCCTTCTTGTTCGGCGATGCTGCGGGTGCCGTGGTGATGGGCCCGAGCGAGGTACCCGCCATCGGTCCGGTCGTCTGGGGTTCGGACGGTCACGCTGCCGACGTCCTCTGGAGCGACTACTGGACTGACTCCATGGAATCCGGCGACAAGCCGGTCGTCCACATGGAGGGCAGCAAGGTCTTCCGTTGGGCCACCACGGCCATCGCCGAGAAGGCCGCCGAGGCCCTTGAGGCCGCCGGGCTGACACCGGACCAACTGGACGTCTTCATTCCCCATCAGGCGAACAATCGCATCACCGACTCGATGTTGCGACGCCTCAAGCTGCCCGAGTCGGTGGCCGTCAGCCGTGATATTCGGTTGATGGGTAACTCCTCGGCCGCCTCCATTCCGATCGCCATGGAGGCCATGCTGGAGTCGGGCGAAGCCCACTCCGGCGACACTGCCCTGATCATCGGCTTCGGCGCCGGGCTGGTCTTTGCCGGCCAGGTCGTCGTTCTGCCCTAACCCACAATTGAACAGTCAGAACCCACACAAGAGAAGGAAAGAACACATGCTTACCACCGAAGAGATCCGCGCCCAGCTGGCCGACATCGTCAACGACGTCGCAGGCGTGGAGCAGGACGACGTGCAACTCGACAAGAACTTCGTGGATGACCTGGACGTCGACTCGCTGTCGATGGTCGAGATCATCTACGCCTGCGAAGAAGCCTTCAGCGTCTCGATCCCTGATGAGGACGCGAAGTCGCTCAAGACCGTCGCCGACGCCGTGACCTACATCGAGCGCGCCCAGGCCTGAGCCACCCCCTGGCGGCCCGCCGACCCCCCGCGTGCGGGCCGCCGCCCCCCCGTTTTCTCACCACCTTTCACCAACCCTCGGGAGTTACTCATGACCGACGTCGTCATCACCGGCTTTGGCGCAATCACACCCCTCGGCGACGACGCCCCCACCACCTGGCAGTCCCTGGTGGCCGGACGCAGCGGCGTCCGCCTGATCGACACCGAGTGGGCGAAGGAACTGCCGGTGCGCATCGCGGGAGCGGTGCGCTCCGACCTCAGCCCGTGGATCTCCCGAGTTGACGCTCGCCGGATGGACCGCGTCAGCCAGCTGGCGCTCATTGCCGCCCGGGAGGCGTGGGCGGACGCAGGCCTGGGCCTCGGCGAGGAGAACTCAACCGACCCCGAACGTCTCGCCGTCTCCGTGGGCTCCGGCATCGGCGGCCTGATCACCACCCTCGAACAGTGGGACATCCAGAAGGCGAAAGGCACCCGCAGGGTGAGCCCCTTCACCGTGCCGATGCTGATGGCCAACGCCCCCGCGGCCCACGTCGGGCTCCTGGTCAACGCCAAGGCCGGCGTGCACGCGCCGGTCTCGGCCTGCGCCTCGGCCAACGAGGCCATCGCACTCGCTTCGAACATCCTTCGCCTCGGGGAGGCCGACATGGCTCTGGTTGGCGGCTCTGAGGCCGTCATCCACGCGATGCCCATTGCCGCCTTCGCCCAGATGCAGGCTCTCAGCCGCCGCAATGACGAGCCCGAGCGGGCCTCGCGTCCCTGGGACGTCGACCGCGACGGCTTCGTGATCGGCGAGGGCTCGGTCATGATGGTCATCGAGACCCTCGAGTCGGCCTTGGCCCGAGGCGCCCGCATTTACGGCACGCTGGCAGGATCCGGCGTCTCCGCGGACTCTCACGACATCGTGCAGCCCGATCCCACCGGCGCTGGCCAGCGCTCGGCGATGGTCAAGGCGCTGCGCTCGGCACACCTGCAGCCCTCCGACGTCAAGCACGTCAACGCCCACGGCACCTCGACTCCGCAAGGCGACATCACCGAGGCGCACTCGATCCGAAGCGCCCTGGGTGACGCGGCCGACGACGTGATCGTCACCAGCACGAAGTCGATGACCGGGCATCTGCTCGGCGCCGCGGGAGCGCTGGAGACCTTCGCCACCGTGATGGCCCTGCGCGAGCGGCTCGTGCCGCCCACCATCAACCTGGAGAACCAGGAGCCGGACCTGGGCATCTTCATCGCGGCGAACGTCGCCGCCCCGCTGCCGGCAGGACCGCTCGCGGCCCTGAACAACTCCTTCGGGTTTGGCGGTCACAACGTGGCCCTGGCGCTGACCAACGAGAACGTCACTGCCTGAGAGTCCCCACGCTCGTCAGCGGCCGCACTGCTCCCTGGGGGCAGTGCGGCCGCTTGCAGGTAGACTGACCAGGCACTGTCCACGAGCAGGGGAACCAGATGGCCAACGAAACGCCGCGCCGCGGAGTGGATGACGGGACTGCCGCTGGGTCGAGCGGCGAATACCTGTTACCCGAGCAGCATGAGACCCCAGAGCTCGGCGCCCGCCGCAAGCGTCGCAATCGCACTGCTGGGGCCGTCGTCGCCGGGGTGCTGGGCGTCATCCTGCTCGGCCTCGCTGTCGTGATCGGTTTCTACGTGAAGTCGGCCAGCGACGCCCTCGACCAGGTGCAGCGCCAGCCCTCGATGCTGCCCTCCGACTATGCGAATCGTCCCCCCAGCCCAAGCCCTGAGAAGGGCGAGAACGCGTCCATGAACGTGTTGATCATGGGCACCGACAGCCGGGGCGCGGGCGATCAGGGCCGCTCGGACGTGATGATCCTGGCGCACGTCAGCGGTGACCGGAAGTCGGTCTACCTGATCTCGTTCCCCCGCGACATGTGGGTGGAGGTCCCCGGTCACGGCATGGCCAAGATCAATGCCGCCTACGCCTGGGGTGGAATGCCCCTGGCCGTCCAGACCGTCGAGTCGTTGACCGGCGCGCGCATCGAGCACTCGGCCCTGGTGGACTTCGAAGGGTTTGTGGCAATCATCGACGCCGTCGGCGGCGTCGAGGTCAACAACTTCGCAGCCTCCGGCTCGGGCGGCTACATCTTCCCGGTCGGCCCGGTCCAGCTGGACGGTAAATCGGGGCTCGTCTACACCCGGGAGCGCTACAACCTGCCGAACGGCGACCTTGACCGGGCCCGCCGGCAGCGTGACGTCGCCTTGGCCGTGGTCAAGAAGGTGGTGACACCGGATGTGCTGGCCGACCCGGCGAGATTCAACGATGTCGTCAGCACCATGGCTCCCTACTTCAGTGTGGACGAGGGCTTCACCGCAGGCGAGATGACCAAGCTGGCGCTGTCGATGAGGGTCACGGACACCGACGCGCTGCGCTCGTTGCAGGCCCCCATCCAGGGCTTCGGCACCTCGGACGACGGACAGTCCATCGACATCGTCAGTGCCCAGTTCATGGCCGAACTCGCCGAAGCCATGCAAACCGACACCATGGCCACCTACTGGGAGAACCACAAGTCGGATCCTCCGGTAGGCACCCGCTGACCATGGCGGCCCTCACTGCCGGGGCGTCAGTTCGGCCTCGTCAAACTGCGCGATGACGTCCTCGACGAGTTCCATGACCTCGTCCGCTCCCTGGACGGGTCCGCCGGCCAACAGGCCATCGACCCCCAGGATGACCGCAGAGGGCACGTACCTCAACTGAAGTGCGGTGGATGTGCTCTGGGCGACGTCGACCGCCACCCGGTCACGGATTTGTTCGGGCAACCCTGCTGCCAGCCCGCGATCAGACATCAACAAGACGATGTCCAGCGCCGGCAGCCGGTCGATGTAGTCCGGTACCCGGTCGAGAACAGCGGCACAGGAACCACAGGTGACCGACACGCTCAGCAGCAGTACCGCGCGCTGTGCGGCGAGGCTGGCCAGCATCATCGGTCGGCCGGGCTCGCGTTCCACCACCGAGGCCGGGATGGGTTGGCGGACGTAATCGTCATCACCCGCCAGTTCCGAGTCGACGGAGTTCTGCTCGGGAGCCTCCGCCGGCGCCAGCCGGGGACGCTGCGCCCACACCAGCACCGCCACCAACGCCACCACCACGAGCGATACGCCCAGACTGACCCAGTACTGGCCTGGAGCACCAATCCCCCTGGCAACCAGCGGTCTGCTGTCCTGAAAAGAACCGATCAGACCGAGGACGCCAGCGCTCACGAGTAGCAGGTTGCGCGCGAGCGTCCAGCGGTCGACCGGGGCGGAACCTGAGCCGAAGCAGTTGCAGTCAACGTCAGAGCCCCTCCGCAGCGCGGCGGCGACGAGGCCCAGGTAACAGGCGAACAGCAGCACGCCCGCCAACCAGCCGAGCCGCAACCACCAGCCGCCGAACACCAACAGGGCCATGGCCAGACCGAGTTCCACCCACGGCACCGCCACCTGAACGGCCCTACCTGCCAGCGGGAAAGGAACCCGGAGTTGGCGCATGGCGGCCGCTGTCGAGTCCGGCTCACGAAGTTTCGCCACACCGGACCACCCCAGCACACCGGACAACACCAGGCCGAGAACGGTCAGGGCTGCGCTCATGCCGACCAGCCTAACCGCGGCAAGCTACCGGGCCTCAACTCAGACGTTCACCCCACGCGGTGCAGCCAACGCACCGGCGTGTCCTCACCAGCGTGGCGAAACACCTCGAGTTCGTCATCCCACGGTTCACCCAGCAGTTCTGCCAGCACGTCGGACAGCGAGACTCCGACAGTGGTTGCGGTGACCATTGCGGTGCGCAGCCGCTGTTCACTCACCTGAATGTCTCCTTGCGGGCCAGTGACGGCATGAAAGATCCCGAGTTCGGGTGTGAACGCGTAGCGCTGACCCTGCTCGATGGCACTGGCGTCCTCGGTGACCTCGAAACGCAGCCGCTGGCAGCCGCGCAGCGCACTGGCCAGCTTGGCGGAGGCACCCACCGGACCCCGCCACGAGTACTCGCTCCGAAGGGCACCGGGTTGCGCAGGCTGTCGCCGCCAGTCCAGATGAACGGGGACGCCAAGGGCCGCGCCCATCGCCCATTCGATATGAGGGCACAGCGCGGCTGGCGCTGAGTGTACGAAGACGACTCCACGCGACATGGTCTCCATCTCGGCTCCTTCCGCTTCAGGTGTGCCTTCCCCTGCAACCGGTTGCGTCGAGATCCTCAATGGGTACCGTCTGACTGCGATTCTGCCCGATCCTGGCGACGTGTGCCACCCCTGTGCCGGACATGCTTCGCAGACACGCTGCGCTAGCCTCAGCCCATGAGCAGCCCTGCTGACCCGAGCGTCGTCCTGCCTTTCGGTGCGTGGCCCTCCCCCATCGAGCTGACCGACGTGGTGGCCGCCGGGGCGTCCATGTCGAGTCTGGTGTCAGACGGGTCAGACCTGTGGTGGCTCGAAACCCGAGCCGACGAGGATGGTCGCGGCACCGTGATGCGCATGCACGCCGGAACGGTGAGCGAGATGACCCCCGCACCGGCGAATGTCCGATCCCGCGTCAACGAGTACGGCGGGGGCGCCTTCGACGTCCGTGACGGAGTGCTCGTCTACTGTGACGACTCCGATCGCAGTGTTCGGCTGCGCACCCCCGATGGCACCACTCGGGTCTTGGCCGCGGCCGATCCGCAGGTACGTTTCGCCGACCTGCGCGTCCACCCGAGGGTGCCGGTGGTGTTGGCGGTCCGTGAGGACCATCGCGCGCCGGGTGAGCCCGAAACCACTTTGGTGGGATTGGACTGGCCCACCAGCGACGGGCCAGGCGATCAGACCGTGTTGTGTCGGGGAGCGGACTTCTACGCCAATCCCGCGTTGTCACCCGACCTGAGATTGGCTTGGCTGGAGTGGCGTCACCCGGCCATGCCTTGGGATTCCACGGTGCTCAAGGTGGGTCGCCTCGATGCCCGGGACCGTGCCGTGGTCGACACCACGGTCGTGGCTGGTCTCGAGAACGCCGGCCTTAACGGTGTGGCCGTGCACCATCCCCGCTGGAACTCCGACGGGACCCTGGCGTTCACCACAGATGCCAGCGGCCACTTCCAGCTCAACGAGTGGGATGGCCATCAGGTGCGAGCACTGCACTCGGACGCTGGAGACTGCGACCTAGCGATGTTCGTCCTGGACAACCGCGTCCATGCTGAACTGGACGACCAGCGGCTGCTGTCCTGGCGCCTTGATGTGGGGCTGTGTCATCTGATGATCGTGTCGCGCACCGGTGAGCCCAACCGACGGCTGGCCGGGGTTGCTGCGGTTGACTCGGTGGCCGGCGCGCAGGGAGTCGGGTATGCCATCGTCGACCGGCCGGCCGATCACCGCGCCCTGGTTCGCGTCCAGGGCGACGGGACGCTGGAGGTGCTGCGGACCTTAGGAGCGACCCCAGACCCAGAGGTCACCTCCGTCGCCCGTTCGCTCGTGTTCGATGGACGCCACGGCCTGGTGCAGGCGTGGTACTACCCGCCCCTCAACCCCGACGCTCACGCGCCGGCCGGGACGCATCCGCCGGCGCTGCTCCGCGTGCACGGCGGGCCGACCGCCATGGCGACCAACGCCTACAACCCCGTCGTGCAGTTCTGGACCTCTCGCGGAATCGCTGTCATCGACGTGAACTACTCGGGTTCGGCGGGTTTCGGACGCGCGTGGCGGAATCGGTTGCGTGGGCTGTGGGGCGTCGCAGATGTCGATGACTGCGTAGACGCTGCCGAGGCGGCGATCGACGCCGGGCTTGCCGACCCGGGGCGCGTCGCGATCTCTGGTGGCAGCGCCGGCGGATTCACCGCGCTGCGGGCGCTGACCACCAGCAACCGGTTCGCTGCCGGGATCAGCCGCTACGGGGTGAGCGACCTCACGGCCCTGCTGGACGCCCACAAGTTCGAGTCACGGTACATGGATTCGTTGGTCGGTCCGTGGCCGGCTGCTGAGCAGCTGTACCGAACGCGCTCCCCGATCAACAATCTCGACGCCTTGGCCACCCCGATTCTGGTGCTGCAGGGCACCGACGATGAGGTGGTGCCGCCGAGCCAGTCGACCGCACTGGCGCAGGCCGCTGGAGACCGGGGCCTGCCGGTGGCTCTGGTTCTCTTCGAAGGCGAAGGGCACGGTTTCCGCAAACAGCAGACCCGGGCTGATGCTCTGGCCGCGGAGTTCACCTTCTGCACGAGGGTCTTCGGGATCACCCCGGCTGGGGTGTGGCCGCCGCTGAAGATCGACAACCTGCCTGCCGGCTGATCCTCACCCGGGGTGGTGACGGGTCAGCCACCACCCGCCGGCGGACGCCCACCGAAGATCGCGGTACCGACTCGCACACAGGTGGAGCCATGCTCGATCGCCAGCTCGAAGTCGCCAGACATGCCCATGGACAGCTCGGGCCACAGGCAACCAGCGACCTGGTCATCACGCAACCTGGCTCGAAGGCCGCGCAGCAACTCGAAACAGGCAGCTACCCGGGTCATGTCCGGACCCGGGGCGGCGATCGTCATCAGGCCTCGAACGTTCAGCGAGTCGTAGGCACCCAACTCGGCTGCGAACGCCAGCACCTGTTCTGGCGCCAGCCCGAACTTGGACGCCTCACCCGAGGTGTTGACCTCAACCAGAACCTCCAGGCTGCGTCCCAGTTCCTGCAGTCTGCGGTCGAGTGCGGCCGCGACCTTGAGCGACTCCAGCGCCTGGAACTCCACGGCCAGTTCGGCTGTGCGTCCCGCCTTGTTGGACTGCAGTGGACCGATCAACGCGAACTCGATGCCGGAACCTGACCCGAGCTCGGACGACTTGGCGACGATCTCCTGAACCCGGTTCTCACCAAAGCGGTCACAGCCGGCGGCCTGGGCCGCCAACAGAGCGGAGACGGGCTGGGTCTTGCTGACCGGCAGCAGGCGCACCTCGTCGTGGTCACGCCCTACCCGTTCGCAGGCTGCCCGGATGCGGTCACGCACGTCCGCAATGTTGCCCGCGATCTGTTCGGTTGCTGATCGGTCGATACTCATGGCCACCTCGCTGCCAACGAAATCACACCCAGGCCTGCCAACACGGTGAAGAGCAGTGCGTAGAGGGCGTACCGGTCGGTGACCTCCACCTCGACCTCGTCATAGCCGACCGCGCGAGCGAGGGTCTCGTAGATGCCACGCAGATCGCCGACCGACTCTGCGGCGTACTTCTTGCCGCCAGAGACCTGGGCGACTCGAGCGAGCTCGGCGTGGTTGACCGGCACCGGGACGCGGACGCCCTCCTCGTAGACGTATCCGCCCGGCGTGCCGTAGGCGATGGTGTACACCGGCACGTTCTGGTCCTTGGCTGCCTGGGCGGCGGTCGCGGAGTCCCGTCCGATGTTCGTGTAGCCGTCGGACAGCAAGATGATGGCGCCCGGCGCCGGCTCGTCCGGGTTGTCGGGATCAGGCGGGGCGTACAGCAGCGCGTCCAGTGAGGTGTAGATGCCGTCACCGATCGCAGTCGCCGGTGCCAACTCGAGTGAGTCGATGGCCCGTTTCACCGCGCCACGGTCCAGAGTGGGTGGTGCCATCATCGCCGTGGTTCCGGAGAAGGTGACCAAGGCGATGTTGAACGTCACCGGCAGCAAGTCGACGAACTCCTTCGCGGCCACCTGGGCGGCCTCGATCCTGCTGGGCGCCACGTCCTGGGAGCGCATCGAACGGGAGACGTCGATGGTGATGATCACCGTGGCACGTTCCCGAGGCACCCTCACCAGGCCGGTGGGTTGCGCGTAGGCCACGACAAGGGACGCCAGCGCGAGCAGCGCCGCAGTCACCGACAGGTGGCGCTTGAGCGCCGAATCGCGCGGCAGCACGAGGTCGAGCCTGGTACGTGGTGTGCTTCGGGTGCCGCGGAATCGGCTGGACAGCACCAGGTAGAGCAGGCCCACGGCGACCACCAGCAGCAACAACCAGAGCCGACCGGGCTGCAGGAACTGGATCATCGGCACCATCACGGCCACCTCGCTGCCATCGAGACCGCTCCCAGGGAGGCGACGAACGCGAAGGCCAGGGCATACAGCGCCCAACGGGCGGTGACCTCCTTCTTCACGTCCTCATATCCGACTTCGCTGCGCATCTGCTTGTAGACGTCGGCGAGCTGGTCGGCCGACTTGGCGTCCATCGCCCGTCCCCCGGTGATCTGGGACAACTGCTCGAGCTGAGCGATGTCGGGCGCCACGTTCTCACGCTGCCCGTCCACATCGACGTAGCCGTTCATGGTTCCGAAAGCGATGGTGTGGATCGGGATGTCGGCCGCTCGGGCCCGCTCGGCCGCGGCGGTCGGGTCTGTGGAGCCGGCGGTGTTCTGCCCGTCGGACAGCAGGACGATGATGGCCGGGGCCGGGTCGCTGCCCTCCTCGCCGGGGGCCATCGCCACCGCACCCAGGGCGGCGCTGATGGCGTCACCGATGGCGGTGCCCTCCTGCATGGTCAGTTGATCGATCACCCGGTTGACCATGCCACGGTCGGTGGACGGTGGGGCCAGCACCGAACTGGCACCGGAGAGTCCGACGATCGCCACGTTGTAACTGGGCGGCAGGTCGGCGACGAAGTCTTTGGCAGCCTGCTTGGAGGCGTCCATCCGCGAGGGCGGCACGTCGATGGCCTGCATCGACAGCGACCTGTCCAGCACCACCACCACGGTGGCGCGTTCCCGTGGCACCTTCTCGGTGCCCACCGGACGCGCCCACGCCCCGGTGATCGCGACCAGGGAACACAGGGTCATGATGACCGCGACGTGCCTGCGCCACTGGGACTGGCGCTGCAGGACCGCCCCGACGATGCCGGTCTGGGTGTAGCGCATGCCACGGTTGCGTTTGAGTCTCAGCAGCAGCAGGTAGATCAGCAGCAGGACCGGCAGGATCGCCAGCGCCCACAGGCGGTCGATGTTGAAGAACTCGATGCCAGCGAAGGTGCCGCTCACCTCGTTCATCTGCTCACTCCCTGGGGCGGAGTGTGCAGCACGGCTGCGGTGCGTCGATAGGTGAGCACGAACCGGGCGATGTCGGCGACCCAGTCCCGGTCGGTGCGCAGCCGGATGTGGCCGACACCGGCCCTGCGCAGGGCTGTGGCCACCCGGTTGCGCTGGGCCTGAGATGCCTGGTCGATCAATTTCCGGGCCTTGGGGTCCGAGGTGTTCACGTACCGCGCGAAGTCGGTCTCCGGGTCACGGATGAGCAACTCGCCCACGTCGGGGAACTCCACCTCGCCGGCGTCCACGACCTCGACGCAGAGCACCTGGTTGCGAACGGCCAGTCTGCGCAGCGGCCGTTCCCAATCAGGTGGCGTGTTGGGGTCGAGCTCCTGATCTCCTGGTAGCAGGAAGTCCGAGACCACTATCCGCATACCCCGGCGCCGCTGGGTGCGGGTGAGCGCCTCGATGCCCTCGGCCAGACCGAGGGTGGCGCCCTGATTGTCCTTCTCGATGGGGTCGTCCAGCATCTTGCCGAGCAGTCCGTACAGCGCCTGGCGGCCCGATCGGGCCGGGAACCGACGCACGGAGTCGGAGTGCAGCACCATGCCGCCGAACCGGTCGCCCATCTTCTGGCTGACGAAGCCCAGGGTCGCGATCGCCGCAATGCCCAGATCGCGCTTGGTGACCCCCGCCGTGCCCCAGTTCATCGACGGTGTGGCGTCCAGCAAGGCCCAGACCTCAAGCTCGCGGTCGGCCATGGTGTCGCGGACGTGTGGCACGGTGGTGCGGGCGGTGACCGCCCAGTCCATCCGGCGGACGTCGTCCTGCCCGGGGACGTAGAGACGTGCGTCGTTGAGGTCCGAGCCGGGGCCCGGCAGCAGGCCGAGGTGGTCGCCCTGCAGGAAGCCTTCCAGCCTGCGAACCACGGTGAGTTCCAGGCGACGCAGCGCGGCCTCCGGTGCAAGCTTGTTCAGCGGCAGGGTCGGGCCGGTCGGCTCACGCAGAACGCTGGCAGCCGCGCCGACGTCCCGCTGTCCCCCGGCCAGCCTGCTGGTCGGCGGTGACTCGAAAGTGGGCCGGCTCATCTGTGACCGCTCAGCTGTAGGTCGGTTCGTGGCGGTGCTGGGTGTGGCTGGCCGCCCGCTGTTCCCTGTTCCACACCGGAGTGGGTGCCGGAACCATCGCGAGAATCCGTTCGACCACCTGGAGGGGACTGATGTTGTCTGCGATCGCGTCGAAGCTGAGCACCAACCGGTGACCCATGACGTCCCTGGCCACCGTCTGGATGTCGGTGGGCAGCACGTAGTCGCGGCCGTGAATCAGGGCAAGGGCGCGCGCCGCGGACGTCAGGCCCAGCGTGGCGCGCGAGGAGTTGCCGACCTGGATCACCCTGGCGAGGTCAGGCATGTTGAACTCGACAGGGTTGCGGGTGGCCAGCACCAGGCGGACGATGTACTCAGCGACCAGGTTGTGCACGAAGACGTGCGAGGCCATGTCCTGCAGCTGCAGTGTCAGCTCGGGGTTCAACACGGGCAGCGGGGTGGGCGGGGTGACCGACATGCGTCGCAAGATCTCGAACTCCTCGTTGCCCTTCGGGTAGGGCACATCCACCTTCAGGAGGAAGCGGTCACGCTGGGCCTCGGGCAACGGGTAGACGCCCTCTGACTCGATCGGGTTCTGGGTGGCGATGACGATGAACGGCTTCTTCATCGGAAAGGTTGTGCCTGCGATGGAGACCTGCTTCTCGGCCATCAACTCGAGCATGGCGGCCTGCACCTTGGCGGGGGCGCGGTTGATCTCGTCGGCAAGCACGAAGTTGGTGAAAACCGGGCCGAGCTGGATGTCGAACTCTTCCTTGGACGCTTGGTAGACCCGCGTTCCGACGATGTCGGACGGCACAAGGTCGGGCGTGAACTGCACGCGCGCGAATGAGCCTCCAACAACTGTGGCGAACGTCCGCACGGCCAGTGTCTTCGCGGTACCGGGCACGCCTTCCAGCAGGATGTGGCCCTTGGCGAGCAGTCCCACCATCAACTGCTCGACCATGTGCTCCTGGCCGACGATGATGCGCTGCACCTGACCGATCGCCTCGCCGACCACCGTGGCGGCCTCGGTGATCGACATCGGACGCTGATCCTGTGGTGTGCTGCTCACTCGCTTCTCCTGTGGCTGGCCGACCCCGGCACCATGTCCGGGGCGTCCCTGTCACGATACCCGCTCTGTGGTTGCGACAGCGCATGTCGCTGGGGCACCCGGTTGCTGCGGTGGGCTTCGGCTGTTGGCGTTGGTGTGATGAGATGGACGGTGATGTCCGACTCCGCCAACTCCAGCTACACCCCGACCCGTGCACAGGTCGGCCACGGCGTCGCGCCCTCACGAGCTGAGCTTTCGGACGAACTGCCGGGCGAGCCGCAGCCGTACCCTCTGCTGGTCAGCGACCCACCACGCATAGGCGACTTCTGGTTGGATGCCAGACTGACCGCCCGTGAATCAGGGGTCGGGTACATCGCCCACGCCGACGGTCAGCCCGCCGTGATGCTGCTGGTGTTGTCCGAGGGTGCCGCGCGTGACGCCGCGGCACGCGACCGCTTGGCCGGTGAAGTGAACAAGTTGCACGAGGAGGCGGTGATCGCCCGTGGCGGTGACGGCCAGGACGGCGGCCGGCTCGCCCATCTGTACCAGAGCGAGGCCGACGACCCCGTATCCCCCGAAGATCCGCCGATCGCGCCCTGGGTGGCACTGGCCTACGACGCCAGCCCGGATGCGCTGGCCGAGGCGGACCGACTGCTGCGCAGCGTCGACCTCTCGGCCACACCGATGTTGGGACGACCGGCCGGCCCGGACTATCGGCTGCACTGGCTGGACGACTCCCGCACGGGTGCCTGGCGGATGTGGCCGATGGGTTGGCCGGGCCGCCACGACCGCGCAGGGTGGGTTCCGCTGGCGGTTTCCTGGCTGCTGACCATCGTGTTGGGCGCTCTGGCACTGCTCATCGCGGTGTTGCTGTTCCAGAACTCCCCCCCGGAGTCGCCTCAGCCCCCGGTGCCTACCAACCAGAGCGCCAGCGGTGGCCAGTCCGCGTCCGGGTCGTCCTCTGGGGAGCAGACGGACTCTGCCTCCGCATCGCCCACGCCCGACGACAGTAGTTCAGCCGGGTTCGATTCCCCGTCCAAGGACCCCTCGATGGGTGCCTCGGGCAGCGGCTCGGCGACCGACACACAACCGCCGCCACCGTTCAACACCAAGCTGTGAGGAGGTGGGTGTGAACCCGTTCGACGTGATCGCAACCGACCTCGACGGCACTTTCCTGACCGACGAGAAGAAGGTGCCGGCGCTCAACGCCCAGGCGGTCCGGGAGGCAGCCGAGCGGGGAATCCACACCATCTACGCGTCCGGACGCCCAGTGCGCTGGTTCCACGTGCTCGACGACCTGGCCGACACCCACGGGTTCGCGGTGGCGGCGAACGGCGCGGTGACCCTCGATCTGGCCAGCGGCGAAGTGCTGCACGCCCGGTTGCTGGCCCCCGACGTGACCTCGGAGGTGGCCGGGGAGATCCGCTGGCTGCTGCCGCACGCCTGGTTCGCGGTGGAGTACCTGTCCCAATGGGGCGCCGAACCAGCCAGCTCGGGGCTTGCCGAGGTGCCTCACCTCAACGCGCCACTGGACGAGCTGCTGGGACGCGAGCCGATGATCAAACTGCTGGTCGTCGACCCGACCACACCGACCGACGAGTTGGCCGCAGCCGTAGGAGAGGTGGTCAGCGGCCGGCTGACAGTCACCTTCAGCCACGTCTCGGCTGCCGGCATGCTCGAGTTGTCGGCTCCCGGGGTCAGCAAGGCTCTGGCCCTGCGCGAACTGTTGACTGACCTGCGATCGGACCCGTCCCGGATGATCGCGTTCGGCGACATGCCCAATGACATCGCGATGCTTGAGCTGGCCGGGTTGCCGTTCACGATGAGCCGGGCTCACCAGTCGTTGCTCGCTGCCGGCTACCCCGTGGCCGGCGACAACAATGACGCCGGGGTGGGCCGCACGATACTTCGGCTGCTGAGCGAGCGTGCGGACGGCAGAGCCAGCTAGGAGAAACGCGTGTCGTCAAGCCGCCAACCTCCCACCATCCACACCGTCGCCCAGCGAGCCGGGGGTGTCAGTGACGGAGTCGCGGCCGGACGCCGACGCCGGGCATCGTGCTGCCGAATCTTGACGACGAACCGCTGGTGCTGCGCCCCGAGGTGGTCTGGCGGGAGAGCACTGGGCGCCAGGACTGATAGAAGGCCAGCCGGCGGGACTGAGAGCGGGTGAGCACGACCACGTTTCGTCGGCCGCGTGGCGGCCACTAGACTGGCCGATGCCACGGGGCGTTAGCTCAGCCGGTTAGAGCAAGGGACTCATAATCCCTGGGTCGTGGGTTCGAGCCCCACACGCCCCACAAGCTGGAATGTGCTTGTGACTAGGCATCGCTCAAGGTTGTCCCCGCGCTCTGAAGGTCACGTCCGCCGATCTGGACGCCCGTTCAGGGCCCAAGAAGTGCGAGCGGAACGACGGCGATGCCGTCGGGGTTGCGGTAGGTGTGTCGGCCGGTGTCGAGGATCATCCGATCGACCAGGCGGTCGCCCAGTTGGTTGTGGAGCCAGTTCAGGTGCTCGACGTCGGTCGGTCTAATGGTATCGGTGAGTTTGACCTCGATCGCGAGCGTGGAACGGTCGG
Source organism: uncultured Actinomycetota bacterium (assembly GCA_963780175.1). Classification (GTDB taxonomy): domain Bacteria; phylum Actinomycetota; class Actinomycetes; order Propionibacteriales; family Propionibacteriaceae; genus Brooklawnia. The sequence continues at coordinate 589,262 of CAWAAT010000001.1, forward strand.
CCGCCTCGACGATCAGGTCGATTTCGTGGTCGGTGTTCTTTGTGCGAAGGTGCCCGATCCGGGCATCGGCCGCTTCGGCGTAAACCCGCACCGACTAGGCGGCCAACGACTCGAAGAACGCCCCCAGCCAGGTGCCGGTCGCAGCGTGGACGCGACTGCCCTGGCCGCGCAGGAGCCCGGCCTTGCCGACGCCGACGAGACCGGCGGCCAGGGCCGCGTCGACCAAATGGTGCTTGGGGGCGTGCGTGAGCCGCTTCAACTTCCTGAACGACGGCGTCCACGCCTCGATATCAACCCCTTCGAGTGCTGACCTGCCTGCGGAGTCAAGGCGTGGTTGAACATGGCAGAGATCGCCATGGTCGGGGTGCTCCTCACACTCCAGAGAACGTCGATGGCTTCGTGTTCGAATCTGGAGTGGCGCGCCGCTTCAGCGCTGAACATCCTCTTCTGGCGCGGTCAGAACGCAGCTCGCGCCTACCACTTCTCGGCCCAGGCACTCACCTTCTGAGCCCTTGGACTTGCGGAAGTGACGGTTCTCGGCTGCGCGTTCAGTCAGCCGTGACCGCGGACGCCACCCGGGCCACGACCTGCTCGACATGGTCGCGGCCGGACTCCTCGCTGTCATGCCCGCTGCTCAGGATGGCAAGCGTGTAGTTCACCTCTGGACTCTGGATGTAGCCGATCGAGTTCACCGTCCAGGTGGTGGTCAGGTATCTGCCGTCGGGGGCCCAGTGTTCCACGTCCATCCAACCGTTCTTCACGGCGATGACGGCGTTGGGAGGGGCCTGCGCGATGATTCCCCAGGTTTGTTCGGGTACAACTTGGCGCATCAGGCCGAGCAGGTACTGCGTCTCGTCCGGGCCGAGTAGCGTGCCCGACACCAGTGCGTCCATCAGCCGAAGCTGATCTGCGGCGGTGGTTGTACCCAGGCCCCACATACCATCAGGGCCCGGCGTCGTTTGGGTGAGACCGCCAGCAGCGGCCAGCATCTGCAGGCCTTCCTCACCGCCGGTCAGGCCCCAAAGGAGGTCCTGCGCATCGTTGTCAGACCAAACGATGGCAGCCCGCGCCCAGTCAAGTTCGGCGGCGCTGAGGCCGGCAAGACCTCGCTGGTTCAGCAGGCTGGCAACCGTGGCGACCTTCACGATGCTCGCCATCTCGAACGTGATGTCCGGATGAAAGGTGCAAACCACGTCCGCGGAATGGTCATGCAGCGCGAAGCCAATGTCGCGGCCTTCGATGGCTACGTACCCGACGCTGCGGGCCTGCACGGTTGCGGCAATCTGCCGAGCGCGCGGCGATGCGGGGTATTCGCAACGGACGCCACCCCACTCCGTGCTAACCCACTCGCCCGCCTGGAGCTTGCCGAGCGGACGGGACCGATCAGGTTCGGGGGCTTCAACCCACGCGGGAGTCTGGATGGGAGTTGGGGGACCCCCAGCCTGCTCTTGCGGTGGCATGCCTGTGCCGTGGTAGCTGTGAGCCGCAGCCAGCAGGACCTGCACGAACACCAGAACAGTCAAGCCGCGCGAGCGCCGCGTGCTCACCCCTATCACCTTCTTGGTTGGAATGTACGGCAGGTCTGTCGTGACCGCGTATGCCGAAGATGTCGGACTGGTGAAGCTGCATCACGGCTCGGGGAAATGCGGGCCCAGTGCTCGACGCTTCTGATGGCCCCATCGGGGTCGGCGCCTCCGCACCCGTAGTGGCTGCTCAGCCGGCGAGCCGGGGCCGACTGAGGGCCCCGGCTCGTCCGTGGGATCATTGTCAGCGGTTTCCGCGCCCGAACCCGCCCATGGCGCCGGACTCGTGGGCCGCCACGATCGCGTCAGCTTCGGTCTGGGTGAGGCTGCCTGCCTTGACCGCGTCGTCGAGCCGAGTCTTGATCTGAGTGGTGCGGACGGCTTGGCGCGCCTCATCCATGCCGTTGAGGGCGTCGAGCACCGTGGCTCTGTCGAGCTCGAGTTGCTCGGCCAGATAAGTCGCGAGGGACTCATGCTCGGCGATGCGGGCGGTGTCGTCCATGTCGCGGCCGCCAACACGCGCGGTGTGGCTGGCACGGTAATCGGCGAGGGCCTTGGTAAGGGCGGCCTCGTCCGTGCCGAGCCTCTCGGCGAGGTAGGCGGCCTGGCCCTGGGTGCCATAGCCGGCACCCTGACCCATCTGGCCCATGTCCCCGCCCATGCGACCGTGGCCGGTCATGCCGGCCTGAGCGCCGTACCCGAACCCGCCCTGCTGCGTGGTGGTGGGCGCCGGGGCAGTGGGCTCCGCGTGTGACGCCACAATCCCGAAGGTAGAGGCGGCCACAATGGCGGCACCGGCGACTCCGAGTGCGATCTTCCGCTGCGTGTTCATGATGACTCCTTGGTCTCAGGGATCTTCTTGATACCCAAGTAGACAGGCTCTGTGTGAGAACGACACGTTCCCGACTGTGAAGATATTGTGAAGCCGGGCCGGTCAAGTCGCCTGACAGCGTTGACAGTCAGCCAGCAGCCGTTCGGGGCACTCCCCGCTGCCGTCGGCGTCAACGTTGGACCGTTGGGCCGCCGCCTCGTACGTGGTGGCGCGGGGCTGCCGCGCCGGTAGTGTCGTGACAGGCAATCGCAGGGGGATGTCATGGCGTGCCACACCGTGACGGGGCTGGTCAGTCTCGTCCTCGACGACGAATCCTTCGCTGAGTGGTCCATCCCGCTCGTTCCGGGTCCGCCGCGAACGCCGAGTCATGAGGCCAAGTTCAAGCGCGCCCGCGAACGCACCGGGCGGGCCGAGTCGGTGCTCGTCGGCGAGGGACGCCTCGGCGGACGCCGCGTCGCCGTCATCGCCGGCGACCCCGACTTCCTGGGCGGCTCGATCGGCGTCGCCGCCGGCGAGCCCCTCACCTCCGGCATCGAGCGGGCAACCGCGGAGGGGCTGCCCCTGCTGGCCTTCCCCGTAGGCGGGGGCACGCGCATGCAGGAGGGGACGATCGCGTTCCTCCAGATGACCAAGATCACCCAGGCGGTCGTGGCCCACAAGGCCGAGAATCTGCCCTATCTGGTCTACCTCCGCGACCCCACCATGGGTGGCGTGTTCGCCTCATGGGGGTCGCTGGGCCACGTCACCGTCGCCGAGCCCGGCGCGATGGTGGGGTTCCTCGGCCCGCGCGTGTACGAGGCCATCTACGGGCATCCCTTCCCTCCCGGGGTCCAGGTGTCGGAGAACCTCGAGGCCCGCGGCATCATCGACGCCGTGGCGCGGCCGGAGGACCTCGCGGACATGTTCAACCGCATCATCACGGTGCTCATGATGCGCCGCGAGCGGGGGCTGCTCACCGAGGCCGCCCTCCCCGCACCGGAGCCGCGGCCGCAGCCCGACCTGCCCGACATCGACGCGTGGGAGTCCGTCACCTGACGCGGCGCGCTGACCGGCCCGGCGTCCGCGACCTGCTCGCCGTGGGGGCGTCCGATGTCACGATGCTCAACGGCACCGGCGGCGGCGAGTCGCACCCCGGCTCCGTGCTCGCCTTCGCGCGCTTCGGCGCGGCGCCGTGCGTAGTTCTGGGACAGTGCCGTCAGGGGCAGACCGTCGACCGCCCACTGGACGCCGCGGGCCTGCGGGAGGCCCGCCGCGGGCTGCGCCTGTCGCGCGAACTCCGCCTGCCGCTCGTCACCATCATCGACACCCCCGGGGCGGCGCTCTCCAAGGAGGCCGAGGAGCGCGGGCTGGGCGGCGAGATCGCCCGGACGCTGTCGGAACTGCTCACCCTGCCCACGCCGACGGTGAGCCTGCTGCTCGGCCAGGGGACCGGCGGCATCGCGCTGGCGCTGGCGCCCGCAGACCGGACGCTGGCCTCCCAGCACGCCTGGCTGGCGCCGCTGCCGCCCGAGGGGGCTCCGGCGGTCGTGCACCGGGACACCGACCACGCCGCCGACCGCGAGGAGTTCTGTCTGCGCCTCGCCGACGAGCTCGGCCGGGCCCTCATGGAGGTCATGGCACTCGACCGTCACGAGCGGCTGTCGCTGCGCCAAGCCCGCTATCGGGGCCTGGGACTGTGAACCGCCGCTGGGGGGAGTTCGCCCGTGAAGTGGTCGGTCGAAGACGGCCAGTTCGTGGCCACATGTGCCAAGTTGCCCTCGCAGTCGTGGCAGGCCGACTCCCAAACGGCCGCCCTGCAGGGGCTGGTTGACCTGGTCGCCGACACCGGGGCCGATATCACGGAGGAGAGCGAAGCCGTCCCTGAACCGCTGGCGACCGTTCGAGCGGGCCCAGCTCAGACGACATCGTCGCTGCAATGCAGGCAGGCCGCCGGTGATCGTCCTGGACGACTCCGCGGTGGTCAAGGCGTTGATCGGCCGCGAGGTTGCCGAGGAGACCACTTCGCGTTCACCCTCAACCGCTACGAAGTCGCTCCCCTGGCTGATCGGATCTGGCAGTTGCGTCACCAGTACACGAGCTACGACGCCGCGTATCTCGCTCTTGCCGAGGCTCTGGAAGCACCGCTGTACACCTGCGATGCGAAGCTCGACAGCGGCGGCCACCACGCCAAGGTGCTGTACTCCACCGAACGCACTGATCTGCCGCTGCGGGTCAGTGCCAGGAGGAGAGTCGACCTGCCACCTCGTGATAAGTGGCAGTTCCGCTCGCGATGGCGATCACCAGGTCGTACGCGTCATCATCGGGCGCCTGGAGGTCGATGTTGTTGACGCCGTAGAACACCACGACCGCAAGCCACCCCAATCGCTTGTTGCCGTCGACCAGCGAATGGTTGCCGACCAGCGACTCCAACAGCACAGCGGCCTTGTCGTCTATGCCCGGGTACGCATCTCGGCCGAAGACGCTCACGCTCGGTCGGTGGACTGCAGAGTCGAGCAAGCCGATGTCCCGGACGGGGCCAACCGCGAGGTCCTCGATCAGCGACAGGACATCCTCCAGCGTGAGGTACTCGATCACTGGCCAAGCCGGTCGAGCAGGTCGGCATAGCGCGCTCGAGCTGATGCGGACAGTCGGCGCACCTTGTCCTCGCGGACCCGTCGGGCTGCGGCTTCGCGGATGGCGCGGACCGTTGCTTCCTGCTTACTCACGCCCTCTGCCTCGGCGAGCAGGGCGAGCGCCTTCTCGTCCTCGGGTTCGAGTCGAAGTGTCATGGCCATACCCAGATGATACCAGTCTGGTATCTACCGCTCATGGCGCCGATCGCGCCCGGGGCGCGGATGGCAGTGAGGACCCGCAGCCGGTGCGGGTCTACGCCGCTCGGTGTTCTTGGTGCGCCTGAACGACCCAAGATGCCGCGCCGCCGACGATAGCCTTCGGCCCGCTCGGCCACGACCTCAGCTGCCGCGTGCAGAGCGTGAGTCACCGGTCGAAGTGGCAGATGAGGGTCGTTCTGTCGGTCTCGTCCAATAGCGTGGGCGCCATGACTACACGGATCGTCCTGGTGCCCGGCTTCTGGTTGGGGCAGTGGGCTTGGGATGATGTGTCCCCGGCTTTGCGGGAACGGGGTTTCGACGTGGTGGCGCTCACCCTTCCCGGGCTTGAACCCGACCACCATCCTGAGGTGACGGTGACGTTGGTCGACCAGGCAGCGGCCATCGAGGCAGCGTTGGACGTCGATGCCGAACGACGGATTCTGGTCGTGCACAGCGGGGCCGCGTTCCCCGGCGCCCTCGTCCTCGACCGCCGCCCCGACCTGGTCGACCGGTTCGTCCTGGTCGACACCGCGCCACCCAAGCCGGGGTTGGCGTTCAACGCCGAACAAGTTGGCGACTTCACCCTCGCCGACGCCTGGCCCGGACTGCAGGAAGAAGGCTCCTTCACCGACCTGACCGCAGCCCAGCTGGAGACGTTCCATGAACGCGCCGTCCCGCAACCGGCCAGCGTCGTGACCGAGGCCGCGGAACTCAACAATGACGCACGGCATCAGATCCCGGTCACCGTGATCTGCACGACGTTTCCGGCCAGCGCCTACCAGCACTACGCCGCCCAAGGAGTGCCCTTCCTGGCAGCCCTTCTGGACTACTCCGACGTCACCTACATCGACCTGCCCACCGGCCACTGGCCCATGTGGTCCAAACCCGTGGAGCTGGCGGACACCATCGCGAACGCCTCCAGCGTCGACTGACGGAACACGCGCGCCGGGATGTCTTGCGTCAGGGTCTGGAAGATGATGGTGGCATCGACCACAAGCTTCTGGAAGTGTGATCAGCCCCTGATGTACGGGCTGGGCCTTGGTCGACGAGCGCGTGTGTCGTGAAGTGTCGGCGACCGTCTGGCGTCGTAATCTGCCGGCATGGCTGTGAGCAGGAGTCGCAAGGCCCGTGCCGACCGGCGCCGCAAACGACGCCTGGAGCAGACGGTCAGCGACCTCAGCGACCGGCAATGGGCTGACCTGTTGGACGCGTGGGCCGGGTGTGCGTACTGCGGGACGACTGACAAGCCGCTGCAACGCGACTGCGTCCTACCCATCTCTCGCGGCGGTCGCTACACCGTCGAAAACGTCGTCCCAGCCTGCCGCTCCTGCAACACCAGCAAATGCAACGACGAAGTCACCAGTTGGCTTCGACGCAAGCGACTCGACGAACGCTCCTTCCTGCTTCGCCACTTCGAGATCCGCACTGCCATGAGCTGTGCCGAAGGTGGCGGATCTATTCTCGGAGAGTGACCACGAGCTGGACGTTGAGACCCTTGACGACCAGGGACAGCGCCCTGCTGGCCACCGCGACGCTGGGGAACATCAACTGGTCGGCTGAGCACGTCACGGCCCACGACGTCGAGACTCGGCCGGAGTTCCACCACTACACGGCGCTCAGATCAGAGCGGGGCGACTTCGGGATCGTCGCGGAGGTCGCTGGCGAGCCGATCGGTGTGGTGTGGGCGCAGTTTCTGGGGGCCGATGATCCCGGCTACGGGTTCGTGGATGAGCAGACGCCCGAGCTCTGCCTGTGGGTCGACCCCTCCAGCAGAAGGCTCGGCGTGGGGCGGTGTCTGTTGCGCGTCCTGCAAGCGGAAGCCCGCCGCCGAGGTGTCGCCCGCTTGAGCCTGTCGGTCGAGCATGGCAACTTCGCCGCCCACCTCTACGCCGCCGAGGGGTTCGTCCCGGTTGAGCGACGTGAGGCAGACGGGGTCATGACCTGGACGTCCTGAAAGGGCGGCCGGCGGCGCGGGATGCTCGGGGCAACTCGGTGGCAGACCTAGAACCGGACCTGTGGGGCCTGCTCCTGACCCTTGGGCGCGTCGTAGAAGTTGCGCTTGGAGACGCCGGCGACCCCGGTGAGCAACATCCACGGGATCGTCTCGGTCAGGCTGTTCAGCTGGCGCACGGCGTCGTTGTAGTACTGGCGCGCGAAGGAGATCTGGTCTTCGGTCGCGGCCAGCTGCCGCTGCAGCTCGAGGAAGTTGGTGTTGGCCTTGAGGTCAGGGTAGTTCTCGGCGACGGCGTTGAGGTGGACGAGGGCGCCCTGGAGTTCGGCGTCGGCGGCTGCCTTGGCCGGCACGTCACCGCCGGCGGCCGCCTGCTGGACGCTGGCCCGGGCGCGGGTGATCTCTTCCAGCACGTCCTTCTCGTGACCGGCGTACCCCTTGACGGTCTCCACCAGGTTGGGGATCAGTTCGGCCCGGCGGGTGAGCTGGACGTCGATGCCGCCGATGGCCTCTTGGGCGGCGATGTCGGCCTTGCGGAGCTTGTTGAAGCCCACCACGCCGCCCACCACGAGGATGGCGGATAGGAAAGTCATGATGGCGAGGGTGAGGATGGCGAATGTCATGTGCGGAGCCTCTCAGAAATCTGGACGGGTCGGACGGGGGTCTTTCGCGGGTCGGGCTGGGCCGGCAGGAACCTCACCAGGAGCCGCCTCCACCACCTCCGCCACCACCGCCACCGCCGCCACCCCCGCTGGAGGAGGAGGCCTTGGTGGCCGCGTAGGCTGAGACGGCGGAGTCCAGCGTGGAGTAAAAGTCGGAGACCATCGAGGACACGAAGTCGCCGTGCACGCCGGCGACGTACCCGCCGAAGTAGTGGGGAGTGGGCGGCTCGGCCCCGACTTCGGTGACGTACTTGGCGGCCCACTGCTCGGCGCAGCCGAACGCGACGGCCCACGGCAGGTAGGTGGTGTAGAGCTCCTGGCGGCCGGAGAAGTCGAACCGCTCCACGCTCGACGGGGTGGAAAGCACCCGACGGAAACCGCCGATCCGCGACCAGAGGTCCCGCCCGGAGGCTGTGCGCTTGGTGCTCGCCCCTGGCAGGAGCATCGGGACCCCGAACGCGGCGAACGCGCCGGGCACCAGCGCCAGGGCGCTGATCCGGAAGGGGGCGTCGACCCAGAGGACCGGCAGCAGTGCCAGCAGGCCGGCCGCCCCCGCAGCGAGGATCACCAGGAGGCCGCCGCCGAGACCCGGGCCCGCCTGGCTGATGAAGCCCGCCTGGCGAGCCCAATCCCTGACGCTGCGGTCCAGCGTGGCGAGCGCGGACTGCAGGGTCTGGCCGGCCTCGACGTCCTTGCGGTGCGCCACGAAGGGACGTCCCCCGGTCACCCCCAAAGCGTCGGCGATCGCGTGGGTCGCTTCGTCGACGTCCCGCCAGGCCACCGAGTCGACCTCCCGCACTCCCCAGGTCTTGCCGTCAGGCAGCCGGTCCAGCATCAGCGCGCCACGCTCGGCGCCATACATCAGGGTTGCGACGAACTCTTGCTGGCTGACCCCCTCTTGGAGGATGTACGCCGCCTGGGCCGGACCGATGCCGGGCGGCGGCGCGTACTGCAGCGGGAACGGCGGGGTCGTCTCTTGTGTCTGGCGTGCCAGCCGGTAGCCGACACTGCCGGCCCCGACGGCCAGCAGCAGGACCACCACGAGCAGCGGCAAGGACGAACCGAGCACCGGCCGCCACGGCGCACTCCACAGCGCCAGGTCTGCTGCTGGGGCGGGCATCGCCACCCGGGCGCGCACGGTCACCGGCGTGTTGGGCGGGAGGCCCGACACCTCGACGACCAGGGTCCGAGTCCCCTCGCCCAGCGCCTGGCAGCCGCCCGAGGCCCCCACCCCGACCAGGCACTCGACCTGCTCGGCCTCTGCGGGCAGGTTCACCGTGAGCCGGGCCTCGCCGATGTGCTGCCGCCAACCTGACGGGACCAGATCCCAGTAGAAGGTCGAGGTGTCGTCCTCGCCAGGCAACAGCACGTCATCGATCTTGTAGGCCAGCACGTAGGTGTGCTGGCCGGGTTGCAGGTAGACGTCCTCGTCTCCGACCCGTGCCACGTGGAAGCGCCCCGCGTTCTGGCGCAGCATGACCCAGGGCTCGATCGAGCCGTCGCGGGTAACGGAGACGGCCTGCGGTGCGCGAACTGCGCGCGGCTGGTTGACGTCGTACTCGTCCCAAAAGCGGAAGATGCCGCGCCGGTCCGAACCGGGGACGTCGACCACCAGGGTCTCGGTCACCCCCATCTGCCCGCCATTGTCGACATCGAAGACCGCCTGGTAGTCGGTGATCGAGGTGGGCTCGTAGACAGCTCCGTCGCCCGTGCCGGGGTTCCGGTAGACCAGGCCGGGCAGCAGCGCGAGTCCCCCGAACAAACCGAGCACAGCCAGCGACGCGAGCAGGCGCTTCATGGGTTTCAGCCTATGTCGCGCTTTCGACTCCCGCCATACAGTGGGCCTGGCCGGCATGGAGGACGCGGTCACCTCCATGTGGGCGGGTCTGGACGGGCTTGCCGGCTGGCGGTCGCGGTGGCAGTGGCCGCTGGGGGACACTGGTGAGCGTGACGGACAGTGGTGAGGGTGCCCGGGTGCTGGTGGTCGAGGACGAGCCCGTCCTGGCGGGTGTCGTCGCGTCATACCTGACGCGGGCCGGCCACACGACGCGCGTGGCCGCCGACGGCCGGGACGCCGTCGCGGTTGCCCGCGACTGGGCCCCCGACGTGATCGTGCTCGACCTCGGGCTCCCGGGGCTCGACGGCGTAGAGGTCTGTCGCCAGGTCCGCACGTTCAGCGACTGCTACGTGCTGATGCTCACGGCACGCGACGACGAGGTTGACATGCTCGTCGGGTTGTCGGTTGGCGCCGACGACTACCTGACCAAGCCGTTCAGCGCGCGTGAGTTGGTCGCACGGGTCGGGGTTTTGCTGCGGCGTCCGCGGACCACCTCCGCCGCGGCGGCGCCGGCCCATGCGGCACGGCGCGTGTTCGGCGGTCTGGTGATCGACCCGGCGGGACGCGAGGTGCACGTCGACGGGCAACCGATCGTGCTGACCCGGACCGAGTTCGACGTGCTCGAGGCCTTGTCGGCCCAGCCGCGCCTGGCGTTCTCGCGCCGTCAACTCGTGGAGGCGGTATGGGGCCCGGCCTGGGTGGGCGACGACCGCCTCGTTGATGTTCACGTGGGCCACGTTCGCCGCAAGCTGGGCGAGGACGCGGCGAACCCGCGCTACATCCTGACGATCCGCGGGGTGGGCTACCGGATGGGGCCGGGAAGGTGACTCCGCGGCGTCCGTTGTCGATCTCGGGCCGCCTGCTGGTCGCCCAGGTGGGTGTCGTGGTGGCTATGGCGGTGAGTGTCGTCGGGGTGGCTGCGATTATCGGGCCGGCTGCGTTCGGCCAGCACATGCTGATGGCCGGCCACACCCAGCCGGACGTGCTGCTCCACGCAGGCGAGGCGTTCCAGTCGGCGGGCCTGACCGCCTTGGCCGTGGGGCTCACCATCGCCGCGTTCATGGCCCTCGCCGTCAGCGTGCTGGCCACCCGGCGAATCGTCGCGGGGTTGACCGCATTGGCCCAGGGCGCCGAGCGGGTCGCCGAGGGCGACTACGCGACCCCGGTGACGCTTCAGCGGGCCGACCGTGAGCTCGCCACGGTGGCCGCCAGCTTCAACGCAATGGCCGCGCGGGTTGCCGATGTCGAGGCCACCCGGCGCCGGCTGCTCACCGACCTCTCCCACGAACTGCGGACGCCCTTGGCGGCGATCGACCTGGTGCTCGAAGGCGTCGAGGACGGCGTCGTTCCCACCGATGCGAGCACCTTGGCGACCCTGCGGGCGCAGACGGCGCGGCTGGCGCGGCTCGCCTCGGACATCCGTCAGGTGTCGGCCGCGGAGGAGGGCCGCCTCGACCTCCGGCCCGAACGCGTACTGGTCGCGGACCTGGTGGCCGCGGCCGTCCACACGGCGGCGTCCGGGTGCGTGAGTGGCGGCGTCCGGCTTGTGGTCGACGACGACCTGCCCGACATCGCGGTCGACGTCGACCGGGCGCGGATCGGCCAGCTTCTGGACAACCTGTTGCGCAATGCGGTCCAGCACACTTCGGCCCGCGGAACCGTGCTGGTGTGGGGGGACGCTCCCGCAGGCCTGGTGCGCATCGGTGTCCGGGACAACGGGGCGGGGATCGACCCGTCCGACCTGCCGCACGTCTTCGAGCGGTTCTACCGGGGCGCCTCGCGGCGCCACGACGAGGGCGCGGGCACGGGCGTCGGACTGGCGATCAGCCGCGCCATTGCCGCCGCGCACGGCGGGACGCTGACTGCCGCGAGCGCCGGTCTGGGGCTCGGCTCCGAGTTCGTCCTCACTCTCCCGGCCCCCTGACCCGGTGGTCTTCATCGAACCTTCACCGAAACGTCGGGGAATCCCCAGCCTCGGACGGCATCGTTGCTGGACATGAGCCGAACCGCCCTGCCGTCTGCAGCCCCTCTCGCCCTTCGACGCAACACCGCGGCCGTCAGCACCGCCGCCGGTATCGGCGGCCTGACCCTCGTGCTGTCGCTCCTCGCCCTGCTCGGGCCCGACCTGACGGTGTCGAACACCAGCATGGGCATGGCCATGGGCATGACCCACTACATGGAACTCCTCGGCATTGGCTCGCCCCGCAACCTGCTGCTCTTCATGGGCGTCCCGGTGGTGCTCGCCGAGACCCTGGCGATCACCGAGATCGCCCTGCTGTTCAAGCCCGACCAGCCCACCTGGGTGCGGAAGCTCAATCGGGCCGCCGGCCTGCTCGCCGGGCCGGCGATGGTCGCGATCTTCCTGCACCTAGCGCTGCGCGCGGTCGTCCCGATCACCCTGACGGGCAGCTGGCGCGGCCCGGCCGACATCATCGCGGTGGGTTTCTACCTTGCGGGTGTGGTGCCCTTCGCCGGCATCACGCTGGTCGAGCTCGGCCTGCTCGGCGACACCCAGCACGAGGCACGCCGCCTGCGTGCGGTGTTCATCTCCGTGTTCCTCGTCGTGGCTCACGTCGCGATGATCTTCGGGATGATGGATCCGGGCGTGCTCGGCTACCTCATGCACCACTGAGCTTTCCACCACCGAATCCACAAGGAGTAACACCATGAGGCTCGTGCCAACTGCCGCCGTGCTCGCCACCCTCGGCGTCCTGCTCGCCGGCTGCTCAGCCCTCCCGACCGCCGCCCCCACGACATCACCCGCCCCGGTCGCCGCAACCGCCGGTGCCGCCGAGTTCCTTGCCCGCCACAACCTCACCGGACTCACCACCCAACAGGTCATCGACAGGCTCGACGCGTCCGAGGACGATCGCACGGCCGGGCCGGTCGGCTCCGTCCGCCCGGACGAGCTCGAGCTGTCCGACGCCACCGGGAAGGCGACACTGCCCGTGCCGGCCGACACGTTCTACCTGTCTGTCGCGCCCTACCTGACGAAGACCCACGACTGCTTCAACCACAACCTGGCCACCTGCAAGGGTGAACTCGCCAACCAGGTCATCCATGTGACGATCACGGACACCAGCGGCGCCACCCTGGTGGACAAGGACGTCACCACGTACGCCAACGGGTTCGCTGGGCTGTGGCTGCCGCGCAACATGGCTGGGACGCTGACAGTCACGGCGTCCGGGAAGAAGGCCAGCAGCGCCATCGCCACCGGCCTCGGCGACCCCACCTGTCTCACGACGCTGAAGCTCCAGGACGCCTGACAGCCGGGCATTGGTTGTCACCGACCCCGGTCAGCAATCCACGGCACAGGTGGCGGCGCTACTGGCCAACATCCTGAACAACGACGCAGACCAGCCACACAGCCAGCACTGACCAGCGGCATCAAGCGAGTAGCTCACCGACCAAGGCTTGGACCCGGGCGTGGATGTCGTCGCGCATCAGTCGGACGCGTTCCATGCCCTCGATGCCCCGTTCGGCGGGGTCGGCGATCAGCCAACGCCGCACCGGCGCCCGCATGCCCGGGACAGGGTCGACCTGGGCCTCCTCACCCAGGATCACCACCCGGTCTGCGGCGGTCATCAGGGCAGGATTCAGCGCCGTGGGCACTTGGTCGGACATGTCGGCTCCGAGTTCGGCCACCGCCTGGGCCGAGAGATCGTGGATCTCGGCGTCCGGCTGCGTCCCGGCCGAGTGCACCTCGAGACGGTCGCCCGCGAACTGGCGGGTCATGGCGGCGGCCATCTGGGACTTGCCGGCGTTGTGGACGCAGACGAACAGCACCGACGGTTTAGGCATCACGGTTCCTCCGTAGGGTGGGCGCGAGGGATGCGGCCACAGGATGCCGTCATCGTCCAGAACATCATCATGCCGCGTCTGGAACAGCCTGGTCTACCGATGGACGATTGCTCGGGGGTGCCCTTTGTGGGATTGTCTGCGTATGACACGGGTGTTCTATCGGCTCACCGACGAGCATGCCGGTCGGCTGGTGAGCGAGGCGATGCTCCAGTCCGAGCACGCCCTGGAGAGCACCCCTGCCCATCACCTCGGCAACGTTCTGCGATGAGGACGAGCCTGGGCAACCGGGGCGTCCAGGTCGTCCTGCTGTCTGCCGTGCTGTTCGGTGCGGGCACTCCGCTGGCGAAGCTGCTGCTGGGGGAGGTCAGCCCCTGGCTGTTGGCAGGCCTGCTGTACTGCGGGTCCGGGGTGGGGCTGTTCCTGATTCGGCTGGTGCGCCGCTCGCCCCAGGTCAGGCTGCAGCCCAGCGAGACGGTGCCGTTCGCTGGGTCGATCCTGTCCGGTGGGGTGGCCGGGCCGGTGATGTTGATGTTCGGCTTGTCGAACATGCCGGCTTCTGGGGCGTCGCTGCTTCTGAACGCCGAAGCTCTGTTCACCGCTCTGTTGGCCTGGTTCGTCTTCGGGGAGAACTTCGACCGGCGGATCGCCGTCGGCATGGTCGCGATCCTTGCCGGGGCGGTGGTGCTCAGTGTCCCGTCTGGAACGAATCTGGGGTCTGCATGGCCAACTGCGGCGATCCTCGGGGCTTGCCTGGCGTGGGCGTTGGACAACAACCTGACCCGGAAGGTCGCACTCAGCGACGCGACCTGGCTCGCAGCGGTGAAGGGTTCCGTCGCTGGGCCGATCAATTTGCTGCTGGCGTTCAGCCTGGGTGCTCGGCTGCCGGCGCCCGGGAACATCGCAGCCGCCTTGCTGGTGGGGTTCTTCGCCTACGGCGTCAGTCTGGTGCTGTTCATCGTTGCGATGCGCCACCTTGGCACTGCCAGGGCCGGGGCCTACTACTCAATAGCGCCATTCTTCGGAGCGCTGCTCGCGCTCATGCTCGGCGACACCCCGACCTGGCCGTTGGCTGTGGCTGCGGTGTTGATGGCCATCGGGGTGTGGCTTCACCTGACCGAACGCCATGAGCACGGACACACCCACGAGGCGCTCACTCACGACCATCCGCATGTCCATGACGAGCACCACCAGCACGAGCATGACCAGCCCGTGCCGCCCGGCACCCGGCACAGTCACCAGCACACCCATCAGGGGCTGACCCACTCCCACGAGCACTACCCCGATAGCGACCACCGCCACCATCACTAGACGCCCGTCACGGCGGGGCCGCGCGCAAGCCGTCCAGCCCCGATCCCTGCTCTGCTCGCCGGCACGGCCAGCAACATGCCGAGTTGCGGCAGCAGTCGCGTCACGTTCGTCTGATTCGGGCCTCAAGGCCGGCGGCCCAAGAGATGCGGCGTTCGATCGCGGGATCGTCGGCTTGGCAGGACCTTCAAGCCCAGCGCGGTAGCCTCGATCCCAAACAGGCATCGCCGCCCAAGGAGCGTCCCATGAAACTCGCTGACCGACTCGCCAACCTCGGCACGGAACCTGCGTTCGCGGTCTCGGTGATCGCCGCAGACTGGGCGTCCAAGGGCAACACCGTTTACCCGTTCCACCTCGGCGACATCGATCTGCCCACCCCGTCCACCCTTGTCGAGGCCATGAACCGGGCCATCGCCGACGGCAAGACCGGTTACTGCCCCGGCCCGGGCATCACTCCCCTGCGCGAGGCCATCGCCGCGGACGTCAACGCCAAGCGCGGCACGCACTACACCGTCGACAACATCACGATCCAGCCCGGCGGAAAGCCCGTCATCACCAAGTTCCTGCAAGCGGTGATGAACCCCGGCGACGAGGTGCTCTTCCCCAACCCCGGCTTCCCCATCTACGAGTCCCAGATCGACTACTTGGGCGGCGTCGGGCGTCCCTACCGCTTCCTGCCCACTGCGACCGGCTTCAGCATCGACCTCGAGCAACTCCGTTCGCTGATCACCGCGCGCACCACTGCGATTATCTACAACGACCTGCACAATCCGACCGGCGCGGAGTCCAGCGACGCCGAGCGCGAGGCCATTGCGCAACTCGCGATCGAGCACGACCTGTGGGTGCTGTCGGACGAGGCCTACTTCGAGACCCGCTACTCCGGTCTCAGCCGTTCCATCGCGTCCATCGACGGCATGGCTGAACGCACCGTGATCCTTTACACGTTCGGCAAGCGGTTCGCGATGACCGGCTGGCGCCTCGGAGCGGGCATCACCCCGGCCGAGATGACGCCCTGGTTCTCGCGGATGAACACCAACAACGAGTCGTGCACCACCCACTTCGTCCAGTACGCCGGACTCGCTGGACTGCACGGCGACCAGACCGAGATCAACCAGATCCGCGACGCCCTGCGCGACCGGCGGGACGCGGCCCATGCGATCCTCGCGTCCATCCCCGGCATACAGGTCGCCAAGCCGGAGTGCACCTTCTATCTCTACCCCGACGTCACCGAGGCCCTCGAACTGGTCGGCGCCCGCAACCTGGCCGACTTCACCGACCGGGCGCTGCACGAAACCGGTTGCAGCTTCTGCACCCGCGACCACTTCGGACGTCCCCAGCCCGGCGAGGATCGCGCGTACATCCGGCTGGCCTACTCCGGCATCCCCATCGACCGCATCACCGAGGGACTCGGCAAGCTGCGCGACTGGATCGGAAACCCTGCTTGAAACGCTCGCCCAAGCGGGTCGTCCTTCTTAACCCGCAGCTACACCCGAAGTGGCCTGCACACGGGCGGAAGCTCCGCGTCCGCGCGTTCGCCCAGGCTGTCGGCGATGACGCGTGCTGCGGTACCGCCCGTCGGATCCACCAACCTGTGGTCCTAGACGTCCGCCGCATCGCCACCACGCAGGATGGCCGACATCTTCTTTCCCCTGGCCAACTCGTCGATGAGCTTGTCCAGGTAGCGGATCTGCTGCATCAGCGGGTCTTCGATGTCTTCCACTCGATGGCCGCAGATCACACCCTTGATGAGGGTCGCTTGGGGATTGATTCCAGGAGCCGACGCGAAGAAGGTTTCCAGGTCGACCTCATCGGTGAGGGCCCTCTCAAGGCCGGCGGCATCATAGCCAGTGAGCCACCGGATGATCCGATCGACGTCTTCCTTGCTGCGGTTCTTTCGCTCGGCCTTGGTCAGGTAGAGGGGGTAAATGCTGGCGAAACTGGTGGTGAAGATCCGGTGCCGTGTCACGGTATGCGCGTCCCCTCGATAGTCGTGCGTCCTGAGCCAATCATGGTGCTTCGAAGAAATCCCCCCAGTATGTGGACGACGAGGACTCCAGCCCTTGGTCTCAAGGGAATATGGCCCTCGCCCCTCGCGGCCCGCGTCCGACTGGAATGATGACGATCATGACGATCCTGTATCTGGTACGCCACGGCCAGACCGAGTGGAGCAAGTCCGGCCAGCACACGTCCTACACCGACCTTGACCTGACTGAGCAGGGCGTCGTGCAGGCCAAGTCGCTGCGCGACAAGCTGGACCCCTCCGAGTTCGGGCTGGCGCTGTCCAGTCCCCGCCTGCGCGCCCGCAAGACGGCCAAGTTGGCGGGCTTCGAGAACGTCGAGGTCACCGACGACCTGCAGGAGTGGGACTACGGCGATTACGAGGGCCTGACCTCGCAGCAGATCCGCGCAACCATGCACCCGGGCTGGCGGCTGTGGTTCAACGGCTGCCCCGGTGGCGAGTCGTCCGACCAGGTTCGGGCCCGCCTGACGCGTGTCGTGCACCGAGTCCGCGAGTCGGGGGTCGACAAGGCGATCTGTTTCGGGCACGGCCACGCCTCCCGGGTGCTCGCCCTGTGCTGGCTCGACTTCCCTCTCATCTTCGGACAGAGCTTCCCGCTCGAGGTGGCGTCCGTGTCGATCCTCGGGCGTGAGAAGGAGTCGTGGGCAGTGCTGCGCTGGAACAGCTGAGCCCTGTTGGATGACCGCTATCGACGCACGGGGCAGCCGTCGCCGCTACTAGGCCGCGAGGGTGCCCCGAACACCTGCCAGGGCCAGCAGCGACTTCGCCACCAGGCTGAGGATGATGTAACCCCGCTCACCGACCAGGTAGTCGGCGCACCGCCCCTGGCTCGGTACTGCAGCCACCGGTTGAGGGCGAAGACGTTGAAGAACAAGAAGAGCGAGACCACGATCGCGTAGACGAAACCGGGCGGCTCGGCGTCCGAGCCGGGGGCGATGGTGTAAACGAGGATGGCCAGCCAGGGAACAGCGCCGGCGATGCAACGCAAGATGAAGAGCAGGCAACCGCCCCCGCTCAACTCACCGTAACCCGGACGCTGTGCAACCCGGACGCGCCGTCCGGGAAGGAGTCCACCAACTGCTCGCTCTGCGGTGTGCCGCGGGCGTCCACGACCCTCGCCTGGAGCACGTGGTCGCCGGGGGGCGCGTCCCATGACCACACCCACTGGCGCCAGTACGGGACGCCGCCGTCCGGCCCGAGCGTGACGTCCTGCCAGGGACCCCCATCCACCCGCACCTGGACGCCGCCCACCCCGACCTCGGGGGCCCAGGCCGTGCCGCCAACCTTGACGGGCCCGCTGTCGAGTTGCTGGGCGTAACTGGGCACCTCGATCCGTGAACTCGGTTTGACTGGACCAGTGGCCGACCAGCCCTGCTTGGTCCAGAAGGCCTCGGCCGATGCGTAGGTGGTCACCTGCATCCGGACCAGCCACTTGGTCGCACCGACGAACCCGTACAGCCCAGGAGTCATCAGTCGTGCCGGATAGCCGTGCTCCACGGGCAGCGCAACGCCATCCATCCCGAAGGCGACGAGGGCGTCCCGGTCATCGAGGAGCGCCGGCAAGGGAGTGCTCACGGTGAATCCGTCCGACGACCACGACAGCACTTGGTCGGCGCCGGCCTGCACCCCGGCCCGGGCCAGCAGTTCCGACGTGCGCACGCCCAGCCATCGCGTCGATCCGATGTAGCTCCCGCCCACAGGGTTGCTCACGCATGCCAGCGTCACCGGTCGCTCGATGACGTCCATCGCGAGCAGCTCATCGAAACTGATCGAGTAGGGATGGTCGACCATTCCGTCGATGGTCAAACGCCACGTCGCGGCGTCCAGCACGGGCGGGAACAGCACTGTGTCGATCCGGAAGAAGTCGGGCGTTGGCGTCACGAAGGGGCTCACGCCCGGTACTTCGACCTCCAGCCCCGGTGGCAGCGGGGTCGTGTCGAAGGACGGCAGGCTCACCGGTCCGGTCGCACCCGGCTTCCGCGACCCGGCGACCCCGATCCCCTCCCCCACCAGCCAACCCAGCAGCCCCACACCCGCGGCCGCGACGAGCCTGAGCAGGCCACGCCGGGAGTGGTTCCCGGCTGCGCCCCCGACAGCAGCTGAGTCCCCGACCGCCTCACCCTCGGGCCTCAACAGCAGGACGAGAGTCGCCGCGGCCGAGAGCAGCGCCACCGATCCCGGGAGCCACCAAGTGGCTGGGCGGCGGGCGTCGAAGGCGGCGCCAAGTGCCACGACGATCAGCGCAGACCCGGCCATCAGCCCGATCAGCAGCGACCTGCGGGCAAGCACGCCGACCAGTGCGCCCAGCGCCAACGTGACGAGCAACACCGCTCCGATCAGCACTGGCTTGTTCGCGGTGCCCAAGGTGGCCACCGCCCATTCCTTCATCGCCGGTGGTGACAGCTCAATCACCCGGTCGCCGACCGCCACGATCGGGGACGATGCCCGACCCGAGAACCCCGCCACGCCGTGGCCAAGCCCCAGACCGACACCCGTGGCCAGCAGCCCGGCCAGAGCACCCGATTCTCGTAGAGACACGTCAGTAACCCCTTGTCAGGGCGATTCGATGAGCTGACGTAGCTGGGCACCCCAGGCATGGGCGCGCTCAAGTTCGCCCGGCCGCAGCGGGCCCTGCTTCCCCGAGACGATGAAGCCCTCGGGCGCCGCGAGCAGCCGGTAACCCTTGGCCTGCAGCAGTTTCGCGATGCTCGGGGCGCCCTTGCCGAACGGGCCGCGCACCTGGGTGTCGAATGCTGCGCACCAAGCAGTGCCGGCGGGCAGTTCGTTCAGCCAAGCCCGGATGGACGGGTGGGACAGGTCCGGGGTTGGGGCGCCCGGCCCGGGGTTCTGCCGGATCTCCTCGCGCGTCCGTTCGCTGGAAAGCTGGAACGCGAAGACCGGTCCACCGGCAACGATCAGTTCCGCGTCCGCCAGCACGTCCTTGCCGGCCTCAACCGTCGCGTACGCCTGGGCGCCCGGCCCGAACCCTTCGGCGATCGCCCGCGCGACCGCGGCAGTGTTACCCCACAACGACTCGTAAACAATCACGGCACGCACGTGAACCTCCTCGTAGAGCCTCCGGCGTCCGGCGCCCTTTGGGCACGAAGGCCGACGCTTCACCGGCTCGGACGCCGGGTGCTTCGAGCCTACTTGGGCCTGCCATACGGCCAGCAGAACGAGCCCGAACCCCAAGCTCGGGTCGCGCGGGCCGGCTGCGGTTCAGCCCCGCACGGCGGCCAGGAACCCCGCGACCAGGCCCGGGTCCTTGCGGCCAACCGACTGCTCCACCCCGCTGATGACGTCGACACCGAACGGTTCTACTGCCGTGATCGCCGCGGCGACGTTGTCGGCGCGCAGGCCACCGGCGAGCACGACCGGGACGCCAGCCCCGTCGCGGATAGCGCGAGCCACCCGTAAGTCGACGGTGCGTCCGGTGCCGGCGGGTCGGGTGGCGCTCACCGAGTCCACCAGCAGCATGTCGATGCCCGCCTCCGCGTAGTGACGTGCGGTGTCCAGCGGGGCGCCTGGGACGTGGTGCCGGGTGAGCAGGGCCCCCGACGCCACGTCGAAACGCAAGGCCTTGATCACCCGGACGCCGAGGGTGTGCAGCCCCTCGATCAGGCGTGCTGTCGTGGCGGGGTCCTCGTCTGCGTGCAACTGGACGAGATCGGGACGCAGACGCTGCGCGATGAGCATCACCTGATCAGGGTCTTCGCCGACCACGGCCACCCGTTGAACGCCGGACGGCACGAGCGCCATGAGGTCGCGAGCCTGCGCCACGGTCAGGTTCCAGGGCACGTCGATCGGATAGTCGACAACGAAGCCCAGCGCGTCTGCCCCGGCAGCGGCGCACAGCGCGATGTCGTCCGGGTGGCAGATCCCGCAGATCTTGGCCCAGGTCATGCCGGCCAGCCCACGCCTGCGAGCCCGCGCAGGAAGGCCACGGGATCGGCGGCGCGGAGCGCGGCGGTGCCCACCAGGACGGCGTCCGCCCCGGCCGCGGCAGCCCGACGGACGTCGACGGCGGACGCGATCGAACTCTCGCTGATGATCGGTCGTCCGCCTTGAAAGCGGCCGGCGAGTTCGGCGGTGAGCCCAACGTCAGTGTCGTCGATCTCAAGGACCGTGATGTCGCGGTTGTTGATGCCCAGCAGGTCCGCGGGCAGGCCGGCCACGGTGGTGGTCTCGGCGGCGGTGTGGGCCTCGACGAGCGTCTCGATGCCGCGGGTGCGCGCGTGGTCGATGAGCACAGCCAACGTCTCGGGCTCGAGATGGGCTGCGATCAGCAGCAGGGCGGCGGCGCCGGCGTCCGCCAACGCGTCGATCTGGACGGGGGTGGTCACGAAATCCTTGGCCAGAACGGGCAGGTCGACCGCGGCGACAACGGCCCGCAGCACGTCCATCGAGCCGCCGAAATGTTCTGACTCGGTAACCACGCTGATTCCGGCCACGGGGGCGGATGCCATCAGCAGGGCGTAGGTCACAGGGTCGCGTCCGGCCAGCAGGTCACCTTCCTTGGGTGAGCGCGCCTTCACCTCGCCGATGACGGGGAACACGCCCGCGTCCTGGCGGTCCCGGATCTCGGCGACCAGGGAGCGGGTCACACCCCCGCCTGCGAGGCCGCGATCAACTCGTCGAGCTTGGCGTTCGCCGCGCCCGAGTCGACGAGCGTCCGGGCCAGCGCGATGCCGTCGGCGATCGAATCGGCCTTGTCGTTGATGTAGAGAGTGGCGCCCGAGTTGAGCAGCAGGAAGTCGCGCCGGGCTCCGGTCTCGCGCCCGGTGAAGATGTCGCGGATGATCTGCGCGTTCTGCGCCGGGGTGCCGCCGGCGATGTCGGCGATGCTGCACCGCTGGAACCCGAAGTCCTCCGGTGCGATCTCGTAGTACCGGATGGCCCCGCGGTTGACGTCGGCGATCGAGGTGCGTCCCAGCAGCGACAACTCGTCCAACCCGTCCAGGCCGTGCGCGATGAGGACGTGGTTGAAGTCCATCTCGGCGACGACCTGCGCCATCATCGAGACCAGTTCGGGCTTGTAGACGCCCATCGAGTGGTTGCGAGCACCCGCCGGATTGATCAGCGGGCCGATGATCGTGAAGAAGATCGACTTGATGCCCAGTTCATTCTCCGGTCCGAAAACCCGGCCCATGATCGGGTGGAAGGTGGGCGCGTGCAGGAAACTGACGCCCACGGTCTCGATCAGGCGAGCGGCCTGCTGGGGGGTGGGGTCGATGTTGATGCCCAGTGCCTCGAGGACGTCGGCGCTGCCCGAGGATGACGAGATGGACCGGCTGCCGTGTTTGGCGACCTTCACACCCGCCGGACGCCGACAGGATTGCGTTCGCGGAGCTGACGTTGAAGGTTGTCAGCCCGCCACCGGTGCCGCAGGTGTCAGACAGCTCGCCCTCGACGTCGACGCTGAACGGGACGGCCACCCGGCGCATGGCTTCCGCGATCGCAGCCACCTCGGAGGTGGTCGGGCCCTTGTTCGTCAGGCCCACCAGGAACCCGGCGATCTGGACGTCTGACAACTCGCCGGCGGCGATGGCGTTCACGACCGAGAAGAGTTCGGCGCGGTCGAGGTTGAAGCTGTCGGAGAGCTTCGCCAGGATCGGCGCGATGGCCTTTCGACCCCGGGTCAGTTGCATCTGAGCGACGTCGACCGAGGCGTCGTCCGGCGCGCCCAGGGCTGCGGCCATTCCGGGAGCGGCGCCCTGGTCGAGCCGACGGAACTTGTACTGCTTGAAGGCGGTCACCGTGACGGTGTCCTTGATGCCGGGCAGGGTGGCTATCTTGTCGTTGATGACGTCGGAGAGGTTCTCGTATTCGCGCACCTGCACGTGCGCCAGCAGATCGTAGGTGCCATTGGTCGAATAGACCTCGACCACCTCTTCGATCGAGCTCAGCTCACTGGCGACCCTGGTGAGGGCGCCCTTCTTGACCTTGAGGGAAACCATGGCAGTGATCACTGCCCCATCCTGACGCGCTGACGCCGCCGCTGGACGTCCTGACCGCATGGTGGCTGCGCCCTGGCGCCGCGTGAGCGTCCACCGAACCGTGCAGAACCCGCCCTGAGGAGAGTTGGGAACGCGGACCGGCCCGGAAGCGTGTCATGACGCGCGTTTTGGAGGGTTGGGTACGCGCATCAGCCCAGGTCGGCAGGCGGAACGTAGTACTCCAGGAAGGCGTCGAGGGCGCGTGGTCCGTAGACGGTGCTGGGCCCGCCCTGCATCATGATCGTGACGCCCAGGGCCTCGGCGACTTCTTCCGGAGTCGCTCCGGCCCGGGCTGCGCTCCGGGCATGCGAGGCGATGCAGCCATCGCACCGGACGGCGACCGCAATCCCCAGCGCGATGAGTTCCTTCGTCTTGCGGTCAAGCGCACCGTCCGCGACAACTGCCTTGCTCAACGTCGAATAGCCGGCGTAGACGTCAGGGATCAGCGACCGCAACGTCGCCGCTTGCCCGCTGAGATCTTCAAGTACCTTCTTGCCATGGCCCATGTCCGCCTCCGTTGAAGTAGACGCCGAACTCGGCTGTCACAATTGATGATCCTCAACTCCGGGCATCCCCACAACCCTTACGGCGGGCTCGACCCAGAATCGGCTAGCCGACGCCGTCGACGCTTCACGAAATGCCCAGCATGGCCTCACTACGCCGCCAGAGCCCTTCGGCCAGGCTTGCGTCCAGTGCTTGAGGGTTGATCTTCCTGGAGATGGCGTTCTTCTCGTAGTACTGCCCGGATTGCCAGGTGACGCCGGGGACGCCTGCGGCCAGCCAGGTGAGTGCTTGACCCCCCTTCTCGACGCTGGTCAGCAGCTTTGCGAGTGGGGAGTGGTACATGAACCGCATGGCACTTGAGGTGTCGTTGGCGAAGTTGGTGGCGATTCCTCCGGGGTGGAACGCGACGGCGTTGATGCCCTCGCCGTGGTAGCGGCGGTGCAGTTCCCGGGTGAACAGGACGTTGGCGAGCTTGGCGTCCCCGTAGGCCTTGTTGGCGTTCCAATTTCTGGCGTTGTCGAGGTCTTCGAGGTCGAGGTGGGCGAACGCCCGGTGCGCGACGCTGGAGGTCTGGATGATGCTCGCGTCCGACTCGATGAGCCGGTCCATCAGCAGGTGGGTGAGCAGGAACGGCGCCAGGTGGTTGACCTGGAAGGTCTTGTCGAACCCGTCGGTGGTGGTCGCCCTGGCGAACACCCCGCCGGCGTTGTTGGCTATCACGTCGATTCGCGGGTAGTTCTCGAGCAACTCGGCAGCCAGGACGCGGACCTGCGCGAGGTCGGTGAAGTCGGCCACGTGGTGGGGTGCGTTGATCTCGCCGGCAATCGCGGCCGTCTTCTGAGGAGATCGTCCGACCACGACGACTCGGTGACCGTCGGCGGCGAGCTGACGAGCCGAGGCGGCCCCGATGCCGTCGCTGGCCCCTGTGATGACAATCGTACGTTGGTGTTGCATCGAGGATTCCTTCCGCTTCACGCGTTTGAGGTGTTCCTCAACGCTCCCATCGGCTCAGTCGAACGCCGATATCTCGATCTTCTTCATCTGCATCAGCTTCTGGTAAGCCCCCGGCGACGCCATGAGCTCCCCCAGGTTGACGGGGATGATCTGCCAGCTCAACCCGAACCGGTCGGCACACCAGCCGCACTGCTCAGCCTCGGGGACGGCACTCAACGCGTCCCAGTAGTGGTCGAGCTCGGTCTGGTCGGCGCACTCGATGATCAGCGAGACGCCGCAGTTGAAGGTGACGTCCTGTTCCACCCCCGAATCCATCAGCGCGAACCACTGACCCAACAACTCCACGTCGGCGAACATCACGTCGCCCGGCCCGGCCGGCCCGGTCTGTTCCGGGTAGCGCGCCACTGTGCCGACGCGTGCCCCGGGGAAAACCTCCCGGTAGTAGTCCAGGGCCTCACCGGCCCTGTTCTGCGCAGCGCCGCCGAACAGCAGGCTGGGTATGATGAACGGACGGGGGTCGCCCTCCGGGTCGCTGAGGATGAACTGCCAGGTCACCCCGTAGCGATCCTGCACCCAGCCGTACCGACGGCTGAAGGGGTACTCACCCAGCGGCATCATGACCGCGCCGCCCTCGGACAGCGCAGCCCACAGGGCGTCCAGATGCTCGCGGGCCTGTGGGTCGCGGGACGGGTCGAAGTTGAGCATGAAGGACACCGACGGATTGACGGTGAACTCCGGGCCGGCGTTGATGGCCACGAACCGGACGCCGCCGATCTCGAAATCTACGGTGAGTTCCTTGCCGGCGAACTCCTGCTGAAAGTCGAGCAGGCCCTCGCTGGGGTAGTACTGGGTGGCGCTCACGCGGGCGTCCGGGAACACCGATGTGTAGAAGGTGACAGCTTCGACTGCCTTGTGGTCGAACCACAGGCAGGGCACGATTCTCTGCATCTGACGCACCTCGTTCTGGTCGAAGGCGATGCCCCGCCAGCCACCCGAGGCTTCCTCGCGCTCGACTCTAGTCGGCGCGCCCAACGCCCAATCGCGTCCGTCGCCACGGCGTCCGACGATGGCTGAAGGGTTAGGCTCAACCCATCCACTCTCGTAGCCGTTCGCGGTAGGGGAACCGAGAGCGTGGCGTCACGGAAGGCGGGTCGGTGGAGACAGTTCCCACGAGCAGGGACGGCAGCGTCCACGTCACCGACGAGCGTTTCAACACCGCCACTCACCTGGCTGCAGCCTGTTTCTCCCTCGTGGGCGGAGGCCTGCTCGTTGCTCAAGCGGGCGCGCAGGGTGACCCCTGGAAGATCGTCGGCTTGAGCATCTATGCCCTTACGTTGATGTTGTTGTTCGTGGCCAGCACGCTGCACCACGGTATTGACGGTTCGCCTCGGCTGAACGAGGTGCTCCGCACCCTCGACTACGACTCGGTATTCCTGTTGATCGCCGGCACCGTGACACCGCTCGTCCTGGTGCTGTTCCGCAACGTCTACGGCTGGACGGTGTTCACCGGCGTCTGGGTGATCGCGGTGCTGGGGATCGTCCTGCGATCGTGGTGGCGCCAACTGCCGAAATACGTCACGAACACCCTGTACATCACCCTCGGCTGGGTGACGGCACTGCTCGTGGTCACCGCCCCGCACCTGCCGGCGGGCGCTCTGGGGTTGATGGCGGCGGGCGGTGTCGTCTACAGCACAGGTTTCGTGATCTACGTGATCGAGAAGCCGAACCCGCGGCCCGGAGTGTTCGGTTTCCATGAGCTGTGGCACCTGCTGGTGGTTGTGGCAGCTTTCCTCCACTACCTCCTCATGTACGTCTACGTTCTACCTGCATAGGAGCCTGCCGACCATGGAATCCGTCATCACGGTCGAGGGACTGGTCAAGCGCTACGGGCGTTTCACCGCCCTGCACGGCCTGAACCTGACAGTCAATCGCGGCGAGGTGCACGGCTTCCTCGGGCCGAACGGTGCCGGCAAGTCCACCACCATTCGGGTGTTGCTGGGGCTGCTGCGCGCAGACGCCGGACGCGTCGAGGTGCTCGGCGCCGACCCATGGCGCGACGTCGTCGCCCTCCACCGCCGCCTGGCGTACGTGCCCGGCGAGGTGAGCCTGTGGCCTGGCCTGACCGGTGGTGAGGCCATCGACCTGCTCGGGAACCTGCGCGGCGGGCTGGACGAGAAGCGCCGCGCCCACCTCGTCGAGCGGTTCGAACTCGACCCCACCAAACGCGGTCGGCAGTACTCCAAGGGCAACAAACAGAAGGTGGCCCTGGTGGCGGCGCTCGCCTCCGACGTCGAACTCCTCATCCTGGACGAACCCACCTCCGGGCTGGACCCGCTCATGGAGATGGTCTTCCAGGAGGAGATCACCCAACTCAAGGAGCAGGGCTGCAGCGTCCTGCTGTCCAGCCACATCCTGTCTGAGGCTGAAGCCCTGGCTGACCGGATCTCGATCATCCGCGACGGACTGGTCGTCGAGACCGGCACCCTCGACGACCTCCGGAGCCGCACCCGCACCACTATCCTGGCCACGCTCGATCGCCCGCCCGCAGCCCGCGCCGACCTGACGCCCCTGGAGGACGTCCACCTCGACGGCACCCATCTGCACGGCACCGTTGCGTCGGAACGGGTCGGCGAGGCCGTCGCGTTGCTCGGCGAGTTCGGGATCGCTGCGCTCACCGCCACCCCACCCTCGCTGGAAGACCTGTTCCTGCGCCACTACGGCGAGGACGCGGGCCCCAACCCTGCTGCCCAGGTCGCAGCCCCTCCGGCTCCGACTCGTGCCGGCTGGCGTCCCGGCCGGCATTCGGAGGTGTGACGTGGCGGGCCGGCTCACCGGGGTGCATCACCTGCTCCCCGTGGCACTGCGTCAGGACCGGACGTCCATCGCTCCGTGGATCGTGCTCATCTCGGTGCTCTCTGCGAGCTCGGTGCTCGTCTACGACTGGGTGTTCCCCGACGCGCAGAGCCAGCAGGTGCTGCAGCTCAACGTGACGGCCAACCCGGCCATGGCACTGATCTTCGGCAAGCCTGTGGACCTGACCACCGCGGACGGGTTCAATGCCTGGCGTGCTGGCGCACTGGGGGCGTTCTTCTCCGGGTTGATGGCCATCTTCATCGTCGTGCGTAACTCCCGGGCTGAGGAGGACTCCGGACGCGCCGAGCTCGTGGCGTCCGGGGTGGTCGGCCGCGAGGCACGCCCCGCGGTGGCGGTGGCGATGGCAGCGGTGGCTGCGGCGCTGCTCGGGGTGGTCTCCGCCCTGGTCACCATCGCTTTCGGTGGCGGAGTCGCGAACTCCATCATGCTGTCGGCCACGTTCACGAGTTCTGCGCTGCTGTTCGCCGGCGTCGCGGTGATAGCCGCGCAGGTGGGTTCGGACGCCCGGGCCGCCAACCAGTTGGCGGTCTCCGTGCTCGGGACGCTGTTCGTGGCGCGCGGCTACATCGACTCCTCCGGCGCCCCGGACTGGGCGGTGTGGCTCACCCCGTTCGGCTGGCTGCAGGAAACCAAGCCCGCCGTGGACAACATCTGGTGGCCTCTTCTGCTGGTGGTGGGGCTCGCGGTAGTCCTTGTGGGGGCCGGCTTGGCCCTGCACGCGCGCCGAGACTTCGGCATGGGCCTCGTGGCGCCCCGGCCGGGACCGGCGCGAGCCGGCGCGGTGGGCAACCTCTGGGGCCTTGCGCTGCGGCTGCACCGCCCCACCATGGCCTCCTGGATGGTCGGGTTCGCGGTGCTCGGGGTACTGCTCGGGTTTCTCGCCAACACCGCCACCGACGTGTTTGCCGAGAACCCCGCGATCGCCCAGGTGCTCGCGTCCGGCGCGGTCTCCCAGGAGGACCTCGTGGCCGAGTTCCTCCTCACGATGATCCGCATCCTCGGCATCTACGCCGCGGTCCACGGGGTGCAGGTGGTGATGCGGCTGTACGCGGAAGAACTGGAGTACCGGGCCGACCCGCTGCTGGGTGGGGCCACCACCCGGTGGGCGCATCTGGCCAGCCACGCGGTGATCGCGTTCGGCTCCACCGCACTCGGCATGATCGTGGCGGGCTCGGTCATGGGGTGGGTCGCGGACGCCACGGGTGAGGCAATCGGATTCGCGGACGTGCTGGGCCAGGCGGTGGCGACCATTCCGGCGGTCTGGGTGTTGGTGGGGCTGGCGCTCGCTGTCGTCGGGGCACACCCGTCGAAGCGCCTTGCCGGCTGGATGGGGGTGGTGGCGACGTTCGCCCTCACCATCCTCGGGCCCATGTTGAACCTCTACGACTGGGTCCTGGGTATCAGTCCCCTGTGGCATGTGCCCAACATCCAGGCCGCAGACCCGGCCTGGGGCGGGCTCATGGGGCTGGCGCTGGTGGCAGCCGCCTTCACGACGCTCGGATTCGTCGGCTACCGCCGGCGGGACATCACCTGAGCGAGCCACTCCCTGAACTGAGCACAGCAGTTGGCCCAGAAGCCTCCTTGAAGCTTAAGTGGCGCCCACTGGTGTGCTCCACTCAGGTTTCCCGGTGTCAGGCAGCGTCGCGGACAGTCAGGACGCAAGCACTCGTTCACGCTGCACCTCATTCAGGACCGAGGAGGCTGCCACGTCGAAGGACAACTGGACCCTGGAGTCAGCTGTGTTCACCCCCTGCCCTCCGGGGCCCGACGCGTGGGAGTACCGCTCGACCAGTTCTTGGGCTGGAATCACCAGCCCGAACGGCAAACCGGGGCCTGGGGCGATATGCACCTCACTCATCCCACAAACGTAAACCCTCACAGCGTTGCCCGCCCTTTCTGCAGCCCGCCGCGAGCGCTTGTGAGGCGGTCTATCGTGGGCGCAAGGCACACCTCGATCAGAAGGAGCACCGCTATGGCGAATGCAAGCGTCAGCAAAGCAAGCACCCACTGGGAGGGCAATCTCTTCCAGGGCAAGGGCCAGACAAAGCTGGAGACCTCCGGTCTGGCCACCTTCGACGTGAACTGGACCAAGCGTTCACAGGCCGCACAGGGCAACACCAACCCTGAGGAGTTGCTGGCGGCCGCCTACACGAGCTGTTTCAGCATGGCACTGAGCAATGCGCTGTCCGAGGATGGCAACGTTCCCACGAGCCTCGACACCAACGCCGAAGTCACCTTCGTTCCGGGCCAGGGCATCACCGGCATCAAGGTCTTCGTCAAGGGGGACGTCCCGGGACTCGACGCGGAGGGCTTCAAAGCCAAGGCCGAGTGGGCGCGGGACAACTGCCCGGTGGGCCAGGCCCTCAAGGCCGTCCCCAAGGAACTCGTCGTCATCTGATCATCCAGCCAGCGACGGCCGCGTCCCGAGGGTTCGGGGCGCGGCCGTCGCTGCGTGCTGGTGAGAGCACGTTTGTCATGGACGGTCTGGCGGACTTGAATGGGCCCATGACCTCACTGAGCTCTCCGCTCGTCCTGCGACATGGACGCACCCTGCCCAACCGGCTGGTGCTGTCACCGCTGACCAACAAGCAGAGCCTTCCCGATGGGAGCCTCTCAGAGATGGAGCTCACCTGGCTGCTCGCCCGCGCCCGTGGTGGGTTCGGGCTCACGGTAACAGCGGCCGCGTTCGTGAATCCTGCCGGACGTGCGTGGGCGGGTCAGCTCGGAGTCTGCTCGGATGATCACCTGCCCGGACTTGAACGCCTGGCCCAGGGCGTCCTGGCCGCGGGTGGTGCTTCGGCTGTGCAGCTGCACCACGGCGGACTGCGTGCGGACGCTCTCGCCTCCGGTCTGCCGCTGGTCGCGCCGTGGGCGGACGCTGCCGTTGGTGCGCGGGCGTTGTCGTCTGCCGAGGTCGGGCAGGTCGTCGAGGACTTCGCAGACGCGGCCGTCCGTGTCGAGCGTGCCGGCCTCGACGGAGTCGAACTCCATGGCGCGCACGGCTATCTGCTGTGCCAGTTCCTGGACGCCGAACACAACACGCGCGAGGACGGGTACGGCGGCGACTACGCCGGTCGGACGCGCATCATCCATGACGTGATCGATGCCATTCGCGCCCGGACGGGAGAGGACTTCCAGGTGGGACTGCGCGTCTCGCCGGAGCGGTTCGGGGTCGACCCGGCAGAGATGGTGCAACTGACCGCCGACATGCTGGCGCGGGGCGACCTCGACTACATCGACCTGTCGCTCTGGGACGTCATGAAGCTGCCGGCTGGCGCCAAGGATGGTCCGCTGCTCATCGATCATTTCCTGGGGCTGCCGCGTCACGGAACTGCTCTCGGCGTCGCGGGTCGCATCGCGACCGCCGCGGACGCACAAGCCGTCCTCTCCAAGGGTGCCGACCTGGCGTTCGTCGGCAAGGCGGCGATCGCCGACCACGACTTCGCTCACCACGCCCTGACGGACGTCGACTATCAGGCCCCGGCCTTCCCCGTCACGAAGGACCACCTGCGAGCCCAATTCCTGGGCGAACCGTTCGTTGAGTACTTCTCGACCAACTGGCCCAAGCTGGTCAAGCACGGCGCCTGAGCGGTGCGCGGCCAGCGAGGCGGATCCGTCCTGTGAGACCTCAGGCGGTGCGACACGTCGGCGATCGTGAACGCCGGTCGCGTCTGGCGGCGCGACACGCCCTGCACCCCCGGCACCGGGTCGCCAGCACCGTGGCAGCGACGCGCGCCATGACCGTCCTGCACGCCACCGAGGCGGCGAGCGTTCACCTGGCCGTGTGCGCGCGCACCGCGGGCGTCGGTTTGGACGACGTCGACCGCGCCCTCTATGTGGAGCGGTCGGTGGTCAAGCAGCTGGCCATGCGCAGGACACTGTTCGTCATGCCTCGCGATCTGTTGCCCGCTGCCCTGGGCAGTGCGTCGGCCCGGGTCGCGGCTGAACAACGGCGCGTCATCGTCCGTGACGTCGAGGCCCACGGCGTCGCCGAGGACGGCGAGGCGTGGCTCGAGGCTGCGCGCGGGGCCGTGCTGGCCCGCCTCGCCGACTCGCCGCCGCTGACGGCGCGCGAACTGCGAGACAGTCTCGTCGAGCTCACCGGCACGATCATGTACTCACCAGAGAAAAGCTACGGCGGGGCCGTGCAGATGGCGCCCCGGGTGCTCACCCTGCTCGGCGTCGAGGGTCTCATCGCCCGAGGCCCAAACCGCGGTCCCTGGCGTAGCAACAGGCCGACGTGGACGCTCATGACGGATTGGCTGGGCGAGGAGATCGCTCCCCTGACCTCCCAGCAGGGATACGCCGAGCTCGTGCGTCGCTGGTTGCGCACTTTCGGGCCGGGGACTGCAGACGACATCGCGTGGTGGCTGGGGTCGACGAGGACCGCCGTCCGGGCCGCGTTGGCAGCGGTTGATGCGGTCGAGGTATCGCTCGACAGGAACGCCGTCGGATGGCTGTTGCCCGACGACGTCGACCCGATGGGCGACGTCGAGGCGTGGGCGGCGCTCCTGCCGACCCTCGACCCCACCACGATGGGCTGGCGCGGACGCGAGTTCTACCTGGACCCGATGCACAGCCCTTACCTTTTCGACACGAACGGCAACGCCGGCAACACTGCCTGGTGGGACGGTCAGATCGTCGGCACCTGGGTGCAGGACGACGCAAGAGTCCGTGTGGTGCTGGCGCCCGGGGTAAGCCTGGGGCGTGAGGCTATGTTCGCACTGGACGTCGAGGCCGCCCGGCTGACTGACTGGTTGGACGGGGTGCGCATCAGCAACGTCTACGCCTCACAGCTGATGAAGCGTCAGCCCCTCCCCTGACCGGGATACGGCCAGAGTCACGGCAGCTTGTCCGCCAGTCTGCTGATGACGTCGTTGACAACCTCGGGCGTCAACACCGGCTCGGCGTCCGGTGTGATGAGGACCTCGTCGATCTGGATCGCCATGAGCACCGCACCGTCGCGCACCAGCACCCAGCGAGTGTCGCGACGTGCGCCGCCGGAGTCGACACTGGAACTCCGCTCGGCGTAGCGATCATCCCCCACGGGCTGGACGGCGAGTTCGTCCCGCCGACCGATCTCCCAGTCACCACCCGGGAGGTTCTTGGTCAGGCAGCTCGTCAGCCCGTCGCGCAGAGTGGTGAAGGTTGCCGCGGTCTGGCCGGGCTCGTCGGCAACAAGGAACTGCTGAACTACCACCATGTTGGCGAATTCGTCGGGGGTCGCCCGGTGAAGCTGGCTGAACGCCTGCCACTGCAGCCCTTCGGCCGCAGCGACGGCCGTCTCACCAGCGCTCGGGCACATCGCGATTGTGGGGATGAGGTCGCGTTGATCGGTCGGGATCACCCCCGGTACCCCGCCCGGCCAGGACAAGAAGCCCTCCCACAGACTCCAATCCGCCCCGAGGTCCGCCGGAGTGGCAAGGTAGCCGGCGAGTGCGTCCACCGTCGGGACGACAGGCGCACCAGTCGTGGGGGCGCCCGTTCCCTGCCCGGGGCTGGTGGTGCCATCGGTCGGTACCGACGTGCCGGACGTCGAACCGGTGGGCGTCCTTGACGTGGGTGCGCTGGGCGGCGCGGTGGTCGGTGTGCTCTCACCTCCAGCACCGCAGCCGGCGAGCAATGCTGCTGTCACGACAGAGCCGAGCAGACGGACCAATCGGGCCATGTGAGCCTCCTTTCACAGCCGCTGCGCCAGAGCGGGGGCTCCTGGTCCTCGAGGAGTCCCCGCACGTGATCACTGGGGAATGATCAGCACTTGGCCTGGGCGGATGAGGTTGGGGTCGGCGATGTTGTTGGCCGCCACGATCGCCGAGACGCTCACACCGTAGTTGGTCGCGATCCGGTACAGCGTGTCACCGGCCTGCACCGTGTAACGGAGCGTCGATGTGGCCGGTGCGCTGGCAGGGATGACCAACTCCTGGCCCGGGTAGATGAGGTTGGGGTCGGCGATGTTGTTGGTCGCCACGATCGCCGAGACCGTCACACCGTACTTGGCCGCAATCCGGTACAGCGTGTCACCGGCCTGCACCGTGTAACGGAGCGTCGATGTCGTCGGCGTGCTCGCGGGAATGACCAACACCTGATTGGGGTAGATGAGGTTGGGGTTGACGAGGTTGTTGGCAGCAACGATCGCCGACACGCTCACACCGTAGAGGCTGGCGATCTTGTACAGAGTGTCGCCGGGCTTGACTACGTACTGGGTCTGGCCGGTGGGTGCCGCCCCCAACAACTGCGAGATCGTGACGAGCTGGTAGCCCGCTGCCCGGAGCCCCGTGATCATGCCGGGCAGAGCGCCCGGGGTGCCGGTGGCGCCGCCGCCCACGTGCATGAGCGCGATCGCTCCGGGGCTCGCCCCGTTGAGTACTCTGTCGCGGACCGCGGTGGACGACAACCCCTGCCAGTCGGCGGTGTCAATGCTCCACATGATGGTCTGGCCGTAGCCGGCGTTGCCGACAGCCTGCAACACCGCGGCGTTGTAGTCGCCGTACGGGGGTCGGAAGAATGCCTTCGGCGACTGGCCAGTGGCAGTGCGGATGGCGGTGGAGGCCCGTGAGAGTTCATCGTTCATCTGCGCGGCCGTCAACCCGGTGAAGTAGGGGTGTGAGTAGGAGTGATTCCCTATCTCGTGGCCCTGTGCCACCACCGAACGCACGGCGTCGGGGAAGTTCGTGGCCGCCTGACCGGTGGCGAAGAAGGTGGACTTCACCCCGTAGTCAGACAGGACCTGAAGGATGCGGGACACGTTCCCCGCGTCGCTGCCGAAGTCGAAGGTCAAGGCCATGACCTTGGCAGAGGTCGTCGCCCTGGATACGACGACGGAAGGACTCGCTGCGCTGGCTCCCGTGGGCAGGAGCAGGCTCAGCAGGAGCGCCAGTAGCGTGACCATCGCGGCGCTGTGCTTGCGAGCGGATGCCATCAGGATCACTTCCTTTCGATGACTCAGCCCACCGGTAGGCGGGGGCAATACTCGCGTCAGTCGGAGGCGGCATCTCCTCTCAGACGACCTACGAGGCGCGCTAATATCACAAATCTAGCGTCTGTGTCAACTTTCGGTCAATACCCAGCGGTCAGAGCCGCGTCCGCGGATCAGCTGGGCAGGCGTCGGGGGCGGGGTCAGCGGGGCACGCAGCGCCGGGATGGCCGGCCGTGACAGCCAGCCGTCGCTGCGGGTCAAGGTGGGTCAGGATGGCGTAGGAGAGCTCGGCCAGGAGTGCCACCCCGTCGTCGCCAAGGCCGTCAAGGATCATCTGGCGAACGGCACCGTCGTACAGGGGACGGCTCTCCAGGAAGGCATGCTCGCCAGCCGTGGTGAGCACCGCGTTGGTGGCGCGTCCGTCCCGTTCACAGGCGACGCGGGCGACGAGCCCTTTGCGTTCCAGCCCGGTAACGACGCGTGAGAGTCGGGGCAGGGTCGCGTTGGTGCGGGATGCCAGCGCGCTGAGCCGCAGCCTGTGCGCCTCGGCCTCGTGAAGCGCTTCGAGCAGGGTGAACTCGAACGACGTGAGTCCCACGGTGGCCAGGTGCCTGTCGAGGGCAGTGGGAAGCAACTCGAGCAGCGCGTTGAGGCGCGCGACAGCGACTCGTTCGTCACTGCGCAAGCGCTCCATGACCCCGATTGTACTCAAAGGTTGCATCTACAACTAATCCATGTATGGTTGAAGTCACAACCAGTTTTCGACTTGGAGTCGCACCATGACCGTCATGACCGACGAACACATCCTCAACCCGGACACCTCGATGGGCGCAATAACCCTGCGGGTCGGTGACCTTGAGGGGATGTCGACCTATTACACCCAGGCCTTCGCCCTCGACGCTCTCGAGGAGCGCGGCCGCGGCCGTGAGGTTCACCGGGTCCTGGGACGCGGCCAGCAGCCTCTCGTGCGGTTGGTCCACTCCCCCGGCCTGCCCGCTGTCAACCCTCGAGCGGCCGGGCTGTTCCACACTGCGTTCCTCTTCGAGGATGCGGCGAGCCTCGCAGCGACCGTCTATCGCGCCGCGCAGCAACCGTCCAGTCGCTTCGTCGGATCAAGCGACCATCTGGTGAGCGAGGCGTTCTATTTCACCGATCCCGAGGGCAACGGAGTCGAGCTGTACACCGACCGCCCCCGGGACCAGTGGACTCGTCGCGGCCGTCAGATCATGATGGCCACCAACTACCTCGACCCCCAGGCCTACCTGGAGCGCCACCTCACGCAGGAGGCTGTGGATGCCGGTTCCTCGATGTCCGGGACAGTGGGGCATGTGCACCTGCAGGTCGGTGATATCGCCGTGGCACGGGCCTTCTACGTTGAGGCGCTCGGATTTGAGGCGACCCAAACCGAGTACCCGGGCGCCCTCTTCGCGTCCGCAGGGGGTTACCACCACCACGTCGCGATGAACGTCTGGAACAGCCGCGGCTCCGGGCCGCGCGCCGCCAGCCTGGGGTTGGGCGATGTCGCGGTGACCGTGCCCAGGGCTGACGACCTGGCGGCGCTCAAGGCCCGCCTGCGCGTCCGCTCGATCCCCTTTGTGGGCGACGGCCGCTCGGTCACTGTCTCCGACCCGTGGGGCACCCAGGTCACGCTCGCCCTGCCCGATCTGTCCGTCGATGAGCTGATCTCCCGATGACCGCAGCCCTGCGTGACGTGCGCTCCCCTGGGTGGACGACCCGTGCCCCAGTCGCCGCCCTCTTCCTCCACGGTTTCGGCTCGGACGAACATGACCTCACCGGGTTGGCCCCGGCTTTGGGCTTGGCGATGCCGTGGGCCTCCCTGCGCGCCCCACTCAGCCTCGGGGTCGGCGCTGCCTGGTTCGCGGTCACCACGCCGGGAAGCCCCGACCTCCAAGCGGTTGCGGATGCGACCGACGCAGTCTGGGCCTGGGTCGACGCTCAGCTGGACCCCGATACCCAAGTGGTCCCGATCGGCTTCTCACAAGGCGGGCTGATGGCCAGCCAACTGCTGCGAACCCGTCCGGAAAGGGTACTGGCCCCAGTCATCCTCAGCGGCTTCGTCCTCGGCGCACCGCAGCCCGCTGACACCTCACTCGCCGAGAACCGCCCAGCGGTGTTCTGGGGCCGTGGCGCTCAGGACCGGGTCATCGCCGCACCCGCGATCACCCGCACCGAATCGTGGCTGCCGGCCCACACCCAACCGACTTGCCGGGTTTACAACGGGCTCGCCCATGGAATCAACGCCACCGAGATCGCCGATGTCCGCGACTTCCTCACCGCGCAGACGAGCACGAACACCCCCGCCTGACTAGTCCAAACATCTCAGCGGCACGGGACGATCCTGGACGTTCCACCCGTGGAACCTCGGGCTTCTCACGACGCTCGGAGCACCTACCGGATGGCGGAGCGCAACTTCCCGACCGAGGCGGACTTGACGGCAGGCCTGACGTCGGCGCAGGGGCAGGCTGTTGTCGCCGACCTACAGGCGATAGCGACCGGTGGGGCGACTATCTTCGTGGGGGTAGTCGCTGACTGATCCGCACGCGGATCATCGAAGGCGCACCTCCAGGCCCGAACGCAGCGAGCCTGCCTTCGAGCTGGCTCCTACCATGGGCGCATGACACTTGCCTTCGACGCGTCATGCCCACTGTGACCCGAGACCGCGACGAGTCCGGTCGCGCGCGTCAGGCGCGTCCTCGGGACGCGCTTGGCCGCCCGATGCCCTACGGCACCGCAGGTGTCGAACCGGTGTCCGAGCGCCCTTTGCCGCCAGTGGAGACGTTGGAACTGGCCCGGAGTCTGGTGAGGGCAGGTCGGCCCTTTGCTGCCCACGAGGTTCTCGAGACTCGCTGGAAGGCTTGTCCGGCTGAGGAACGCGACCTGTGGCAGGGACTGGCGCAGATCTGCGTCGGCCTGACGCATGCCGCTCGTGGCAACAGTGTCGGCGCTGGCCGGCTCGTGGAACGGGGCGCCGCGCTCCTCGACTCCTTCACCGCCACCCAAGGTCCCCGGTACGAGCTGGACCTTCCTGGCGTCGTTGCCTGTGCCCGCCGGCGAGTCATCGAAGAGGAGGCCGAGAGCCAGCGATGACCGACCCGAGACCGTGCCCGTGCGGTGGTGGACCGTACGCCGAGTGCTGTGAACCGCTCCACACCGGCCAGGAGCAAGCGCCCACAGCCCAGGCGCTCATGAGGTCGCGATACTCGGGGTTCGCGCTGGGTCTGGACGAGTACCTCTGGCGCACCTGGCACCCGCGCACACGTCCCGAACACGTCACGCTCGACGACACGTCGTGGACTCGCCTGGAAATCCTGGACGTGATCGATGGCATCGAACACGACCAGCACGGAATCGTCGAGTTCGTTGCTCACTATCGGCACGGACGCCAGCGCGGAAGCATGCGCGAACGATCCCGGTTCGAGCGACGCGGCGGTCGCTGGATGTACGTGGATGGCGAGCAGCGCCGTTAGGCGCTGATCGGTCAGCCCTTTGTGCCCACGAAGGCGAAGTACATGCCGGATGGCACTGCTTGAACGACCGGCGAGCGGCTCTCAGGCAAGAGGCCGCTAGGCTGGCGAGGGTGAGGTCGTTGCTGAGGTTCGGACTGCCGAGGGGTGTGTCACGGTGAGTCAGGTGCCGCAGCCGCACCCGTCGCGGATGGTTCCGTTCGCGGGTCACCCGATAGTCGCTGGGGTGACGCCGGGACAGCCCGAGTTGGTGGTGCTGACTGCGGCCGATCTGGCTCGAGCGCTGGGCGCGATGGTCTACTTCGCCTACGCGGACCCGGGGCGGGTGGTGGAACACGAGTTCCCCGACGGCACGGTGCGCCATGCCGATCTGGATCCTGACATGTCCGACGACGAGAACTGGCGGCGCAGGGAGTCCGAGCTGGTGGCCGCGGTGGGCAAGGTCCTGGCCGACTGGGACGTGGCCTGGGAGTTCCGCTATCTGGCCGGCCGGCCAGACCGCGCACTCACGCACCTGGCGCGTGCGGTGGACGCTGCAGTCATAGTGGTCGGGACGCGGCGACCGGGCGGCGGAGGCCGCTTCCACGAGCTGATCGACGGGGCGGTCGGCGACCACCTGTCGCATCACCAGCATCGCCCGGTGTTGGTGGTGCCAACCGAGGTGGTCGACTGGAAGACGCCGCTGGGATGAGCGTCACCGGACTGGACCGGGCCCGCAAGCCGGCCTACCGGCGACCGTCCCTGGTAGGGCTCGTGGTATTGGGCGGGGCTGTCGGTACGGGGCTGCGGGACAGCCTTGAGACCGCGTTCGCGACGCCGCCGGGCCAGCTCCCGTGGACGACGTTCGGGATCAACGTGTCGGGGGCCTTCCTCCTGGGACTGCTGCTCGAGTTGCTCGCGCTGGTCGGCCCGGAGGGCGGCCGGCGGCGTGCGCTCCAGCTCGCCCTGGGCACCGGTCTGCTGGGCGGCTACACCACCTACAGCACGTTCGTCCTCGAGACCGTCGGCCTCGGCCGCGGCTCGGTCCTCCTTGCAGCGTGCTACGACGTCGCGAGCCTGGTCGCGGGGTTCGCCGCGGCGTTCCTGGCCATGAACACGACGCGGCTCGTCGTCCGCCGGCTGGGAGGTGACCAGGGATGACGCCGCTGTGGGTGGCACTCGCAGGCGGTTTGGGGGCCGGTGCCCGGTTCGTTCTGGACGGGTTCATCACCGATCACACTCGCCGCACCCTGCCCACAGCGACGCTGGCGATCAACGTGCTGGGATCGTTCCTTCTCGGGTTGGTGACCGGCTGGGTGGGCAATGGCCGCCTCGAGCTCGTGCAGGCCGTGGTCGGCGTCGGGTTCCTGGGTGGATTCACCACGTTCAGCACCGCCAGCGTCGAACTGGTCCGGCTGGTTCGCGCCGGACGGCCCAGGGCTGCGGTGGTCCTGGCTCTCGCCATGATCGGGCTCAGCCTCATCCTGGCGTTTCTCGGGCTGACTCTGGGCCGATTCCTGGGCTGACTGCCGCCAAGCAGAAGCCGGTGGGCGGAACCCCCACCAAGGGATCGGCCACGACATACCCGCTCGCTTCCGGGGATAATCGGTAGCGTGCTTCATCCCGACCTGTCTGCCGCGCGATGGCTCCCCACTCTCTCGTTCGGAGCTCGAACGCTGCGGCTGGTCCGGCGAGTCCCGGTTCCAGCGGCCACGGTGCGTGCCGGACTTGCCGTGGAGGACATCCACATCGACGGGCCGGCAGGCACGCTCCGGCTGCGGTTGTATCGTCCAGCAGGGCTGAGCCGGCCAGCCCCGGCGTTGTTGTGGTTCCACGGCGGCGGATACGTCATGGGCTGGCCCGAGCAGGACGACCGCACCTGCCAGGCGATCGCCGACCGGCGGCAGATGACGGTGGCGTCCGTCGACTACCGGCTGGCCCCGGAGCACCCGTTCCCGGCAGCCCTCGAGGACGGGCACACGGCCCTGCACTGGCTCCTCGACAACAGCACCCAACGCCACGTCGACACCACCCGGATCGC
Organism: uncultured Actinomycetota bacterium; assembly: GCA_963780175.1. GTDB lineage: Bacteria > Actinomycetota > Actinomycetes > Propionibacteriales > Propionibacteriaceae > Brooklawnia. The sequence goes on from CAWAAT010000001.1 coordinate 628,752, forward strand.
CGTCGGCGGGGCCAGCGCGGGCGGTGGGCTGGCCGCCGCACTCGCCCAACGCGTCCACGACGAGGGCCCGGTCACGTTGGTCTTCCAGCTGCTCGTGTACCCGATGCTCGATGACCGGACCGTCTCCCGAAGCGCGCCGCGAGGCAGGGACCTACGGGTGTGGACGCCGGCGAGCAACCGGTTCGGCTGGTCGTCCTACCTGGCCTCCGCACACGGAGGCCGACAGCTTCCGCCCTACGCCGTACCTGCCCGGCGTGAGCACCTGGCCGGGCTCCCGCCGGCCTGGATCGGCGTGGGAAGCGATGACCTGTTCCTCGACGAGGACCGCGTCTATGCCGACAGGCTCACCGCGGCAGGCGTCCCCACTCGCCTTGTGGTCATCCCTGGCGCCTTCCACGGCTTCGACAAGGTGTTTCCCGGCAAGGCCGTGTCGCGACGATTCCTCGAAGACCAGCTGGACGCACTCTCGGCAGCGCTCCAACCTGACGCTTGACCGATCAGTTGGCCGACATACCGGGCAACTGGTCGCGCGTGCGTCCTTCCCTGCGGGTCGGTCTACCGGGAGACTGAGGTGTGCACAGCAAACTGTTGGGTCGGCAGGCGGAGCTGCAGGTCATTGCCGAGTTCCTGGGTTCTCTGGGGTCGAACTCCGGCACGCTGCTCCTCGGGGGTTCGGCCGGCATGGGGAAGACGTCCTTGTGGCGCTCGGCCCTCGACCTCGCGCACACCCAAGGGGTGGATGTGCTGGTGGCGCGTCCGACGAGCAGCGAGGCAGGCCTGACCCTGGCGACGTTGTCAGACCTGCTGTCAGGAGTCCCGGCTCATGTGCTCGACTCCCTGCCTCCCCGGCAACAGGAGGCGATCGACGTGGCGCTGGTGCGGTCGTCCGACCAAGGCCACTCGATCGAACCACGAGTTCTCGGTGCGGCGTTCCTGTCGATACTGGAAAGGCTCAGCGAAGAGTCCCACGTGTTGTTGGCGATTGACGATGCCCAGTGGGTGGACGCGTCCAGCAGGTCGGCGATCTCGTACGCCATCCGGAGGATCGGCGTTGGCGGGGGATTGATCGCGACTGTTCGCCCATCGGCCTGCTGCCAAGCCTGGTCGACCCGGCCGAAGCTCGTCAGCCCGATTCTGCCGCCCCGACGCACGAACTCCACCCATCGGCCCAAGGTTCGCACCGGATCGGGATTGAAGAAGATCACGAGGGACGCGGCCGCGACGTCGGAAACTCCTGCGCGCCAGCGGAATGGAGACGCCGTCGCCCGGGCGCACGTCGAGGTTGGCGATGCCCCGATCGGCTGCTCCCGCTCGCACGTCGCCTGGGACAGCTTCGTCATCATCACCGGCAATATCGCGGCCCGCTACGCTCGGTCACGTGACCGTTCTGCACCTGCACGCCGTGATCGAACAGATGGGGCCAGCGGGGGCCCTGCTGTTGTCCGACGAGCACGTTTCGGCGTTGGGCGGGGGCAAGCGCGCGGCGGTGGTGGTTCGGATCGGCGACCACTCGGCCCGGCTTCGGCTCGCTGTCATGGGCGGGCTCAACGTGATCGGCATCTCCAAGGCCAACCGTGGCCTCCTTCATGTCGGGATCGGCGAAACGGTGGACGCCGAGGTGTGGCTCGACGACACTCCGCGGACCGTCGCCGTGCCCGACGACCTGATGGTTGCCCTGGTCAGCGAGCCAGAGCTGAAGATCCGGTTCGAGAGCCTGCCGTTCACCCACCGGCGTGAGCTCGTGGAGTGGGTTGAACAGGCAAAGCGACCGGAGACCCGGCAACGGCGGATCGCTGGCACACTCGACCGACTTCGCGAGGCGTCGTAGTCCTCACCAAGCGCGCGCGCACCCGAGAGCTAGCACCCCGCCCGCTTCTTGACGTGGCAGAGTGAACTGATGGACCAGTTTTCGCACCTCGCCATGACGTTCCCGGTGACCGACACGGGTCCCGTCGATGCGGACAACGCCCACTCAGTGGTGTTGCTGCACGGCTTTCCGCAGAACCGCGCCGCCTGGCAGGACGTGTGCGCGGGCCTCAACAAGGCGGGGTTGCGGACGCTGGCTCCCGACTTGCGGGGACTGCCGGAGACGGCGCGGCCCCGCCGGCGTGGCGACTACCGGGTCGAGCGACTGGTCGAGGACGTCGACGCCCTGCTGGACGCCGCCGGCCTGGCGAGCGCGCACCTCGTCGGGCATGACTGGGGCGGAGGCATCGCGTGGGAGGTGGCCCTGCGGCGACCGGAGCGCGTGCTCAGCCTGACGGTCCTGTCCACGCCGCACCCGTCGGCGTTGCTGTGGTCGATGCGCAGGAGCAATCAGGGTCTGCGGAGCTGGTACATGCTCGCCATGCAGGTGCCGGTGTTGCCCGAGGCGCTGTTCGCCTGGGGCCTGCGCCGCGAGGGGCTGCGTTCCCTCGGCCTGCCCCTGAAGTACCGCCTCGCGTTCGAGGCGCAGCTTCGCAGGCCCGGAGCGATCACCGGCGCGATCGCCCCCTACCGCGCCATGCTGGGTTGGCCCTCGCCGCTCACCACCCGCTCGCGCACCCTCGTGGAGACGCCGACCACCTACGTCTGGTCACGCCACGATCCATACCTAGGCCCCGAGGCGGCCCACCGGACGGCCCACTACTGCACGGGCCCGTTCCGGTTCATCGAGGCCGACGCCGACCACTGGCTCCCCGAGAAAGCACCCGGTCTGGTCACCGACGCCATCCTCCAACGCATCGCGGGCTGAGCCCACCGTGCACCACCGCCATCCCGGCGCCGCAACCCTCCCGTGGGGTGATGGCTAGAGTCCGAGGTCGTATCGGTGGGGGCCGCCGCGAAGGCGTCGAGCCAGGCGCCGACCGCTCGGTGCGTGGGTCGTCCAGGTAGTCGTGCGCGACCATGTGCGTCCCGGGGGCCAGGTCAACGACCTGTGGGGTACCGCCCTCCCACGAGGTGACGCGAGCGCCGTCGGCGGTGAGGAGGATGAGGTTGAAGCCGAGAGTCGTCAGCGGGTCGGGAAGGGACCGTCCCGCCAGCGAATCCAGCACCATGCACAGGAAGGGTACTCGCGCCTCGATAGGGTGGGACAATCTGACGCATGGTCATCGTCGTTGGTGTCACGGGCGGCATCGCCGCCTACAAGGCCGTCCACCTCGTCCGGTTGTTCATCGGTGGCGGACATGAGGTGCACGTCGTGCCGACCGAGGACGCGCTGCGCTTCGTGGGCCGGCCCACCTGGGAGGCGATCTCCCGGAACCGGGTCACGACGTCGGTGCACGACGACGTCCCGCAGGTCAGGCACGTGGCGCTCGGGCAGCAGGCGGACCTCATCGTCGTGGCACCGGCCACCGCGAACACCATCGCCGCCATGGCCGCCGGGCTGGCCGGCGACTTGCTGGGCACGACGCTCCTCGCCACCAAGGCCCCGGTCCTGATCGCGCCCGCGATGCACACCGAGATGTGGAACCACCCCGCCACCCGCGCGAACATGGCGACGCTGCGGTCGCGTGGCGTCCACGTCGTCGGCCCGGACGATGGCCCGCTCACGGGCGGCGACTCCGGCCCCGGACGCATGAGCGAGCCGGAGGTGATCCACGAAGCTGCGCTCGCGCTGCTCAACGCGCGAGCTGACCTGAGCGACCTCACCGTTGCCGTGTCCGCTGGAGGCACCCGCGAGCCCATCGACCCCGTCCGCTACATCGGCAACCGCTCGAGCGGACGCCAAGGAGTTGCCCTGGCCGTAGCGGCCGCACAGCGGGGCGCCAAGGTGCTGTTGGCCGCGGCCAATGTTGAGGGCGACATCCTGCGCGAAGCCGAACTGTCCGGCATCGACATCACGAAGGTGGGTTCGGCGTCGGACCTCTCCACGGCCATGCGCCGGTTGGCCGACAGCGCGGACATCATCATCATGGCCGCCGCGGTCGCCGACTTCCGGGTGGCCGAGGTATCAGATGGCAAGCTCACCAAGGAGGCAGGCGCGCCGCCTACCATCACCCTCGTCGAGAACGAGGACATCGTCGCAGGCCTGGCCGAGCGTCGTCGCCCCGGCCAGACCATCGTCGCGTTCGCAGCCGAGACCGCCCGGGGCGACGAACTCCTCGCACGTGGACGGCGCAAACGACGCCGCAAGGGCGTGGACCTGCTCGCAGTCAACGAGGTCGGCTGGGAGAAGGGCTTCGAGACCGCGGACAACCGGCTGACGATCCTCGGCCCGACCGACGAGATCGTCGCGGAGGCCGCCGGTCCGAAGCGCCAGGTCGCCGATGCGCTGCTGGACGCCGTCCTCGAATTGCGGCGCCTGACAAGCTGAACCCGCGCATCTGGGGCAAGGGCGGACCACACGCTTCTCCGTCCAATTCCGACCTGCCAGCGGCCCACCCGGCCGCCCAACGAGACACCGCAACCCTGCTCCGGTGACGAAGCCGCAGGACTCGGGTTTCATCACGTCCTCCTTCGACGGGGTCGCGAACCTTCAACTCGAGTACCAGCGGTTCAGCTGGTAGTTAATGAACCCGATCTTGCTGAACCGGTGGAACCCGACAGGCAGTTCGACGGCCAGGACGCCCCTTCCCTACAGCCCCACCCCCTCACCGCGGCGCTACTCCAATCCTAAGGTTTGGGGTCGCTCCAGAACCTGCCGGTGGCAGACATCCCGTGGTGCCGAAGAGCGCTCGCTGACTGCAGCCTGTCGGAATGACCGTTGAAGGCTCGATGTCCCGCGGCGGCATTCTGTGCGCGTTCGGAGTCTTCTGGTGGTGTGCGCGTCCGCGCCGCGTGTCAGGTGCTCCTGGTCAGGTGGGTGATGGCGGCTTCGGTGCCGTTCTCGGATTGCATGCGGTCAGCGGCCTGACGCACCGGGTCGGCGTGCCCGATGGCGGCTCTGACGGCCGCGGTGACACCTGGGGGGTCCAGCCGATTGTTGTCCAGTGGCGGGCCGGCCAGCCCGATTCGTTGGAGTTGGGCCGCCCAGAACGGCTGATCGCCCAGGAACGGCACCACGATCGACGGGGTGCCGGCGCGCGTGGCGGCGTGCACGGTGCCGGCTCCGCCGTGGTGCATAGCGGCCGCCGCGCGAGGAAGGACGGCTGCCAGCGGCACCGTAGCGGTCACGTACACATCGTCGGCGTGGACGTCGCTGGAGGGATCGAGTCCACCCCAGCCGGTCACGAACAGCACTCGGTGGCCCACGGCGCGGGCGCCGGCGACGATCACCCGCGCCCGTCCTACCGCGTCGCCCCCTGTCATGGAGCCGAACCCCGCGTACAGGAACGGGCGCGGGTCATCGAGGAACGCCGCCAACGACGGCTCGAGTGCGCCCCCGCCTGCTGGACCGTGCCAATCGCCGGTCTGCTGTGTGGTGACCGGCCAGTCCTTCGGACGCGGCACCAGGGTCGGGCTGAAGGCTGCGAGGGTGGCGGCCGGGGGCGGCAGCGGCCCGCTGACCCCGTGCCTGCGCTGGGCCTGGGTGACTTCGCTGCCGAACATGGCCCCCGCCAGTCCCACCGCCCGGTAGCTGAGCCGATTGAGCCAGGGCCCCAGCGACCTGGCCGCGACCCCGGCCGCGGGGAACTCCCGGGTCGGGGTCAGCGTGGGAGTCAACTCGGCCACCAACCACGGAACACCGAGCTTGGCTGCCGCGACCGGAGCGGTCAGGACCTTCGGGTGCGCCAGGATCACCTGCGGCCGCCAGTCCACCGCCAGGTCCACAGCCTGCGCCAACGCGCGGACCATCGCCGGACGGATCCGCTCCCGATACGACCGCAGCGCAGCACCGGCGCCACCGCCCAAGGTTTCGGCCAGGTCGGCGAAACTGATCCCAAGGCCGACCGCGTCCACCCCGGCGGTGCCCACATCCTCAGACCGGGGCAGGGCCACCCTCACCTCGTGACCCGCCTCCTGCGCGGCGCGCGCCAGCCACACGAAAGGCTCCACATCGCCGCGGCTACCCAACGTCGACAACAACATCCTCATGACCGACCCCCATCCCCCCAGGAACGCTGACTCCATCCTCGCCGCTGTTCCGCTCGCGGGGGACAATCGCCAGTGGTACCCGCGCGGCGAAGGAGTACACAGCATGACTGAACCAGCGATCCACGTTGAGGACCTGCACTACGCCTACGGCGACGTCGAGGCGGTGAAGGGGGTGTCCTTCGACGTGGCGCCCGGCGAGGTCTTGGGTTTCCTCGGCCCAAACGGCGCGGGCAAGTCCACCACCATCAAGGTGCTCACCGGCCAACTCAGGCCCAAGGAGGGCCGCGCCACGGTGCTCGGCTTCGACGTTCGCGCGAGTGATCCTGCGATGCAGGCCCGCATCGGGGTGTGTTTCGAGGAGAAGAACCTGTAATTGACGATGTCGGGCAAGGAGAATCTGGAGTTCTTCGCCAGCCTGTACGGCATCAAGGACCTCGACGTCCTTCGTGCGTTGCGGCGGGTCGGGCTCGAGGATCGTGCGAAGGATCGAGTGTCCGGCTACTCGAAGGGCATGCGCCAGCGCATGATGATTTCGCGTGCGTTCATCAACACCCCCGATGTCCTGTTCCTGGTCGAACCGACCGATGGCCTGGACCCGGTCACGTCGGCGGCGATCCGGGACACGATCCGTGAGGAGGCCGGCCGGGGTGCTGCGGTGCTGCTCACCACCCACGACATGCTCGAGGCGGACGAGTTGTGCGACCGGGTCGCCTTCATCAACGACGGCGAGGTTGTCGCGCTGGACACCGTGGAGAATCTGAAGCTGCACTACGGCACGCGCTCGGTCAAGGTCCGGTGCGGGACGGCGCCGGCGTGCGCGAGGAGGTGCTCCCTCTGGGGTCCGGCGGCTCGACGCGCTTGGCGGAGCTGGCGGCGTCCCCTGACCTGCTGACGATCCACACCGAGGAGGCGTCGCTGGAGGCCATCTTCATCGAGCTCACAGGGCGGGGGTTGGCCGGATGAACCGGCGGGTCACCCGCCTGACCATCATCGGGGCGTTGCTCCGCAAGGAACTGGTCGCCTACTCCCGGGACCTCGTCTACGTCGGCCTGACGATCGCCCTGCTGATCGTGCTCCCTCTCGTGTTCCGGATCATGCCGGACGCGGTGGACGAGACGATCACGCTCGCCGTCAGCCCGTCCCTGCCCACGATGGTCGACCAGGCGCGCGCCGAGCTCACAGCGCGGGCTGCTCCCCCCGAGCAGTTCGCCCGGCTCGATGCCCTCGACGTCGCGCCTGGGGAGGGGCTCGACCTCATCGGAGTCGACGATGCCGCCCAACTGAGGGGCATCGTCGACGGCACCCTGGAAGCCTGGCGGTTCGACGCCGGGGCCGTCGTCGTCCGGGACCCGGCGACCGAGCCGGCACCCGCGGGCGCCGAGCGCTTGGACGCCGAGATCGGGATCGTGTTCCCGGCCGGGTTCATCGCCTATGTGGTGGCAGGAGTGCCGGGGGTCGCGGTGACGGTCTACTCGGATGCCGCGGTGTCCCCGGAGATCCGTGGAGCCATGGGCAGTTTCGTGCGGGAGTTGGCCTACGAGTTCGCGGGACGGGAACTGCCGGTGGAGTTGCCCGCGGAGGACGAGATCGTGCTGGGGACCGACCGTGCGGGTGACCAGGTCACGTTGCGGGAGCGGATGCGGCCGCTGCTGTTGTTCATGATCCTGCTCATGGAGACGTTCGCCATGGCGTCGCTGGTCTCGACCGAGGTGGCGCAACGCACCGTGACCGCCGTGCTCGTCACCCCCGCACGGGTGTCGGATTTCCTCCTTGCGAAGGCGGTGTTCGGCACGATCCTGTCGCTGGGCCAGGCGCTCATCGTCCTGGCCATGATCGGCGGAATGACCACCCAGAACTGGTCCCTGCTCCTGGCCACCCTGCTGCTGGGGGCGGTGATGTTCACCGGGGTTGCCCTGTTCGTGGGCTCGGCCGGAAAGGACTTCATGGGGCAGTTGTTCTGAGCGATGCTCTTCACGATCCCCCTCCTCATCCCCGCTGTCGCGACCCTGTTCTTCGGCTCGGCCGCCTGGTGGGTGCGGGCCATCCCGACCTACCCGATCATCGACATCCTCGTAGGGACCACGGTGTACGGCGCCACCTGGGCCGATTCGTGGGGCTCGCTGGCCTACGCGGCCATCTGGCTGGTCGTCTTGTTCGGGGCCGGCTGGATCACCCTGAAGCGGAAGGTGGCGTCGCTGTGAACCCCTCGCTGGTGTGGAAGCTCCTGCGCAAGGATCTCGCTGTGGGGCCGCGCTCGGCAGTGTTCCTGTGGGCGGTCGTCATGCCCTTCGCCCTCACCCTGATCCTGCAGGTCGCGTTCGGTTCCCTCTTCGACCCCGAGCCGCGCCTCGGCGTCGTCGACCGCGGCAACTCCTCGCTGACGGCCGCCGTCAGGGCCATGGACGGCATCACCGTCACCGTGTTCGACGACGAGGCGGAGCTGCGCGACCGGGTGGAGGCGAACGACCTCGACGCCGGGATCGTGCTGCCGCCCGGCTTCGACGAAGCGGTCCGGTCCGGCGCCAAGCCCGAGCTCCAGTTCTGGATTGGCGGTGAGAGTCACGCCGCGAACCGGATCATCCTGACGGTCGCCGCCATCGACCTGGTGCGGGAGATCGAGGGCGGCCAGGCGCCGGTCGTCGTCGAGGTGGTGAGCGTCGGCGTTGAGGGCCTGCCGATCTCGACCCGCCTCATCCCGCTCATCGTGTTCTTCGCGCTCGTGATGATGTTCGCGACGGTGAAAGGGATGGGCATCTTCCTGTTCGCCCCGGCCATGTTCTACATCTTCCCCGACTGGCCGCAATGGATCGCGATGCTGTTCCCGCTGTACTGGATCATCGAACCGATCTGGCAGGTGTCGGTGATGGGCGAACCGCTCGCCACCGTGGCCCCGAACTCGGTATCGCGCTGGGGATCACCGCCGCACTCGGCGTGGCAGCGGTCGTCGTCGCCCGCCGGATGCCCCAGCAGCTCGCGGGGGCGTGAAGCAAGGAAGCGGCCAAGCGTGGGCCTCCTGAGAACCTCACGCCTGCCCGCCGACGGTCAGGGCACCCGGAGGGTCAACAGGAGCATCAGGTTGGCGGCGTACACGGCGATGATCAGGGCCGCGTCCCAGGCCAGCAGGAAGCGCTTGCCGCGGGTGGTGTAGGTCAGTCCGATAATGACGATGGCCGACATGGCGATGGTCGACAGAACCGAGACGAGGTGGATGTTGTCGGCGTCGCGCAGCAGGACGCCGGGCGTGTAGGCAAGATCGCCCACCACGAGGATGAAAATGTTGAAGAGGTTCGACCCGAGCATGTTGCCCACGGCGAGATCGATCGCGCCCATCCGGACGGCGGCGACCGAGACGGCGATCTCGGGCAGGGACGTGGAGGCGGCCAACAGGAGCGTGCCGACGAACGACTCCTGCAAGCCTGTGACGACCGCGATCCGCTCCGCGAGCGGGGGCAGGAGCACGGCGGCCGCGACGATGACCAACGCGTAGATGGTGTAGCGGAGCTCAACCTGCCGCGTCGGCAGGTTGAGCAACGCCGGATCGTGACCCTCCGGGAATTCGCCGTCGAGGGTCGGCTGGATCGACCCGTCCGACCCGGTATGCCGGACGTGCAGGTACAACAGCCGAACCGAGCCCAGGTAGACCCCGATGAACAGCAGTGAGGTGACCCCGAGCCAGGGAGTGAGCTCGGTTTCGCTGGGGTCGAGCAGCCCAATACCGACCAGGACAAGGAGGATGATCCCCAGGGCGGCCGCGAGAACGTGCGACGCCGAAGCGACGTTGAACAGCGGCCTTGGTGCCGGAACGAAGGCGTCCAGTCCGGCCAGGACGATGAGGTTGAAGGCGCAACTGCCGATGACGGTGCCGACCGCGAGATCGGCAGAGCGCACGACCGCAGCTGAGCTGACGGAAGCCACGAGTTCGGGCAGAGACGTCACCGCGGCCATGAGAATCAGCCCCACCCACGCCCCACCCAGCCCGCTCACCTCGGCAATCCGATCCCCGTACCGAGAAAGGCCCCGGCCAGCGAACAGGATCACGCCCGCGCAGAGAGCGAAGCCAACGAAGACGACGACGTCGCTCATGTCAACGCCGACTGACCCGAAGGTCGCGATGAAGTCCGCGTCGGGATGCACCATCGCACCCACAGCTTGCCCCCGCCAGCCGGGTGGCTCACAAACACCCATGCGAAAGGAGTCCACCCACGCCGCACTTGATCAGTCGGCGAGCACGGACCGGCTGTGTCGATGCCGTCACAGCCGAGTCCCTGAAAGGCCAGCGTCGAGGGAGTGAAGGTTAGAACGCTCCAAACCGTCGCCGACCACTTCAACGTCTGGCCGATGCACATCTCCACCATCGAACGCGGCAAACGCCGCGACGACGACCTCGCAAACCGCTACCGCGAATGGCCCACCGCTGCTTGACAACCCATAGGAGCATCAGTTCCTCTGTCGCCGGACGTCGCCCGTTGCGGTGCCCACGCCTGACGCACTGTCATGCCGCCCTTGGTGCGTTACGGAACCGGGTGCTCGAACGGGTTAATGAGGGTCAAGTCCCCCACCTGGGCGAAGTCCTTTATGTTTCGGGTGGCCAGGGTGGCCGCGTGCGCCACGCAGATCCCCGCGATCTGCGCGTCGGCCAGTGCCATCGGTCGTCCCTGATCCATGCCCGACACCAGGAGACGCGCCGTGGCCCTAGCGGCCGGCACGTCGTAGGTGACGATGGTGTCAGCGAACGCATCCAGCAAATTGGTCCACCGACGCTCCAGATCCTTGCGCCGGCGTCCCTTGGGCAGGCGACCCAGTCCACGGTCGATCTCTTCGACGGTCACGACGCTGATGGTCAGGTCAGCCGCCCCCAGGCTTCGCGCCCATGCCAGCACGCTCTGGTCGGGGGTGTCCTTCATGAACTCCGAAACGATGTTGGTGTCGGCGATGATCACGACAGATCGACCGGACGCGGCGGCTCGGTCCGTTCTGACACCTCGAGATCCACGCCCCCGACCTCGGCGAACGTGGCGTGAAGGGCGAGCAGGATGTTCTCCTCAGGAAGATCAACGGCTGCATCGAGGATCGCACGGACCTCTGCCTCCACCGATCGGCCGTGCTTGGCCGCGCGGCCACGCAACCGTGCGTGGGTGTGCTCGTTCAACTGCCGGATCGTCAAAGTGCTCATGACCACCCCCTTCTGACAGCAATGCTAGCACCCGCAGCAGCCGAGGGAAGGCCAACCCACATGCCCGGTTCTGCCGCGCGCCGGTGGCCTGTCGGCTGGGCGGATCCGACCGCAGGACTTGTCGCCGCGGTCAGCGCGCGGGTCGATGTGGATGCTGCCGGAGATTGGCGGGGCTTGGGGACGCGCAGGCCGGCAGTCAGGTCGTCGGCTTCCTGGACTCTGCTGTCTTTACTGTGCCCGTGTGGGTCGGGCGGGCCTGCGGTACAGGTAGCCGATCGCCACACCGAGAGCGAGGAATCGGAGGGTGTTGAAGGCGGCGCCGATGAGGACGTAGCGGAGGTCGGTGTTCGTGGTCGCGAGCAGCCGTGGGGGGATCTCGACGAGGACGGTGACCACGATCAGACGCGACGAGGCTCAGCAGGATCGCCTTCAGGAGGGGGCTGGATGTCGGGAGTCGGCCGTAGAAGCGGAGCAGGCAGAATAGCTGACACCGAAGCCGATGATCAGCCCGGCGAGCAGGGCTTCGCCGAGCATGGGCAGGTAGGTGATCCCCAGAGCAGCGCGGTACTCCGCCGCGATGGGGGTCAGCGAGATCGCGAAGTTCGTCACCCAGAATCCCGCTGCTCCACCCAGACCGAGCCGGACCGCCGTGGCCAGGATCCCGCGTGGGTGAGCGTGGTCGTCATCGGGAGGGTCGTGCTTCTGGCGGCGCTGGTGGCGGGCGCCGGGACGTGCGATCGTGGGCGTGGTCACCTTCACGCCCTTGATGAGGAGCCACAACGCCAGCCCGACCTCGGCGAGGAGACTCACGACGGTCCCGGGCATCTTGATCTGCGGGTAGGCCGGCAGCAGGAACGCCTGGAGGAACCAGATCATCTCGGCGACCCCGTCCAGGATGAGCAGCACGCCCAGGATGCGCGGCAGGAACCCGGACTTGTAGACTAGCGGGAGTTTCCGGGCTAGCAGCTTTGTCTGGCCTTGGGGAGATCGGCCCGGTTGACGTTTTCCGCCGCTGACCGGCGCATTTGGGTGTGTCGGTACTGGATTGCACTGTCTCGAAGGTGTATGACCTAAAGTATGGTGAGTGTGTTTGGGAAGAAGATCAACGGGCAGACCTACTACTACCTGCGCGAGTCGGCGCGGGTGGAGGGGAAGCCGAAGATCGTCTCGCAGCGGTATTTGGGCAGGGCCGAGGACATCGCCGCCGCGCTCGACGGCGCTGCCGGTACCCCGGCGCGGACGAAGCACCTGGCCTTCGGTGACGTCGCGGCGGTGTGGTCGATGCTGGAGCGCCTGGACGTGGCCGGGATCATCGACGAGGCGGTCGGGTCGCGGCGCGCCGACGCGGGCGTCTCGGTGGGTACCTACCTGGCGCTGGTGACGCTGAACCGCATCGTCGCGCCCTGCTCGAAGCTCGCCTTCGGCAAATGGTGGGCCACGACCGCGGCGGACCGGTGGATGCGAATCCCGGCCGCGGCGCTGGACCACCGCCGGTTCTGGGACGCGATGGACGCGCTCGACGAGGACGCGCTGGCGCAGATTGAGGTGCGGCTGGGGCAGCGGATGGTGACCGAGTTCGGCCTGGATCTGGCCGGCCTGGCGCTGGACATGACGAACTTCGCGACCTTCATCGACTCCGGCAACGACGCGGCGCCGATCGCGCAGCGCGGGCACGCGAAGCAGAAGCGCACCGATCTGCGCCTGGTCGGGCTGGGTCTGGTCGTCACCCGCGACGGCGGCATCCCGATCGTCTCCCACCCGTATCCGGGCAACCGGCCCGACGTGGCCGAGTTCTCCGCCATCGTCGACGCGCTCACCGACCGCTACACCGCCATGACTCCCGCCGCCGGGCTCTCGGTGGTGTTCGACGCCGGGCAGAACTCGGCCGCCAACTTCGCCCACCTGGCCGAGAAGGATCTGCACTTCGTCGGGTCCCTGCCGCCCTCGGACCACCCCGACCTGCTCGCCCTGCCCGCCGCCGACTACACCGTCGTTGATCCGGACCGGTTCCCCGGCCTGACCGCGATCGACACCACCGTGACGGCACTCGGCGGTACCCGGCGGGCGGTGCTGACACACTCGGCGAACCTGCACGCCAAGCAGTCCCGCGGGTTCGATCAGACCCTGGCCAAGGCCACCCGGCAACTCGGTGAGCTCGCCGCGACCCTGGCCCGCGGCAGGACCCGCCGCGGCAAGGACCAGCGTGCAGGCGGCGATCGGCAGAATCCTCGCCCCCCGCTGGGTGGCGAGGGTCATCACCACCACCCTCACCGGCGACACCCCCGCCCAGTTCCGGCTCGAGTTCGAAACCGACGACGATGCCCGACAGGATTTGGAGGATCGAGCTGTTCGGCAAGCGGATCCTGGTCACCGACCACGACGACTGGCCGGTCGCCGAGGTCGTCGCCGGCTACCGCTCCCAGTCCGACGTCGAGGCCGGCTTCCGCCAGCTCAAAGACCCCAAGACCGTGTCGTTCTCACCCATGTTCCACTGGACCGAGCAGAAGATCCGCGTCCACGCCTTCTACTGCGTCCTCGCCCTGGCCATCGCGCACCTGATGCGCCGCCAAGCCGAACACGCCGGCCTTCACCTGTCCGTCCGAGAACTGCTCGCCACGCTGGGCACCATCCAAGAAACCGTGCTGCTCTACCCCTCCACCGGCGGCCGACCCAAGGCCCGCCGCATCCTCACCGACCACGACCCGATCGCCGCCAAACTCGCCGACACCTTCGGCATCACCACCTACGCACCCAAAACTTAGGTCATACACACGCCAGCCAAGAAAACCACCGCTGACCAGGACAAACGCTCACCCAGCGAGCCCTATCCCGGAAACTCCCGCTAGGACCTCGCCGGCACTTTCCAGCAGTTGAACGAGGAATTGCATCGTCCTACCTCACCTTCGCCGGTTTGCGCCCGATCGGTGGATCGAGCTGCCTCAGGGTGACGAAGTCGACCTGAGGATGGCTGAGGTTTGCGGTGGACAACGGTTCGGCGGGCTGCGGGTCGGCGGGCCGCAGCGAGGAGCCATTGCCAGCGTCCGACCATTCGGCGTTGACGTTGCTGTGGTCGATCCTGGTGCGCAGCGAATGCCGGTGCATCCAGATCGCACTGACGATGAGAATGGCCGAGATCACCAATGCACCGGGCAGGCCGCCGATCGAGTGCCCGATGGACCACATCAGCGCGCCCATCGCTGCTGAGCATGGCAGGGTGATGCCCCAGGCAGCCACCATCTTTCCGGCTACCCGCCAGTTGACCTTCGCACCCTTCTTGCCGACTCCCGAACCAAGGATCGAACCGGTGGCTACATGCGTGGTCGACAGGGCGAAACCCATGTGGCTGGAGACCAGGATCACCGACGCGGTCGAGAACTCGGCAGCCATGCCCTGCGGTGGCGTGAGTTGCACCAGGCCCTTGCCCATGGTCCGGATGATGCGCCAACCACCGGTGTAGGTGCCGACGGCAATGGCCAGCGCACAGGAGAGCTTCACCCAGAAGGGCACGTGCTGGAGATCGGTTACCTGCCCGGACGCAATCAGGGCCAAGGTGATGATGCCCATCGTCTTCTGGGCATCGTTCGTGCCGTGCGCCAACGCGACCAGCGACGCTGAACCGATCTGTCCCCAGCGAAAACCGGTGTCCCGATACCGCGCCAGCACGTGCTTGGTGACCTTGTGCACCAGCCAGGTGCCCACCGTGGCGACGATGATCGCGATGAACGGTGACATCAGCGCCGGCAGCACCACCTTGCCGATGACGCCGCCCGGCCCGGCTCCGTCGCCGGCCCAGTTCACTCCGCCAGCGCCCAGCCCAATCATGGTGGCGCCGATCAACCCACCGAACAAGGCATGGGACGAACTGGAGGGCAGCCCCAACAACCAGGTCAGCAGGTTCCAGACGATCGCGCCCACCAGGCCTGCGAGCACGATCAGCAGCAGCGCCTGCCCGCCGTCCTGCAGCAGTTCGGGGCGAGGCGCACCGGAGGCGTCCTGGATGTTGACGACCGAGTTGGTGACGGTCAGTGCGACCTCGACCGAGAGGAAGGCGCCGATCAGGTTGAGGATCGCGGACACCGTCACCGCGGTTCTCGGGCTGAACGCCTTGGTCGCGATGGACGTGGCCATGGCATTGGCCGTGTCGTGGAAGCCGTTGGTGAAGTCGAATGCGAGGGCGGTCAGGACCACCAGCGACAAGATCACGAGCTCGGGAGGCACCCCTGTATTGTGCCCCTTTTCCCGTGCTCAGAGCGCAATTCAGAGCGCTGCGGCGGGAAGTTCGCAGCTGTGAATCGCGACCGTCGGCTCGCTCTCCACGTGTCTGGCGCCTAGTCGTTGGCGTGTCGAAACAGCGACCCAGCAATCTCGACGACCAGTGCGTCACCCCGTACTTCTTGGGTGGCGCCTGGAGCGTGGCCGCGATGATCCGTTCGTCATCGACTTGTTTGGGTCGGCCCGCGCGGGGCGCGTCGGTCAGGCCCGCAAGACCCGACGCGGCAACCGATTGCGCCATCTCCACACAGACGTCGTCGTGGTTCCCACCTCAGCCGCGATCCGTGCGTTCGCCTGAAGGCGAACGGTGCAAGGGTGTGGTTCAGCGAGGAAGACATTCCCCTTGGTTCACTGATGACTCGCAAGATCGACAAGGGCCTTCGAAACTCTCGAATCGGAATCGTGCTGGTGACACCCGCGCTGCTCCAGAGCGTCCGGAACGAGAGAATCGCCGAGAAGGAACTCGCAGTTCTGCTCAACAGCAGGCGTGTCGTTCCGTAACGCACGGCGGGACCTTCGATGAGTTGTACGACGTCAGCCCGATGCTCGCGTCACATGCTGGACTCAGTACCGCGCAGACCTCATTCGACGACGTGGCCGCCAAGATTGGCCGCAGCAGCCGCGCTGCCGGCACCTCAGGTCACGGACGCTGCTCGGCAAGTCAGCCCCAGATCATTGCGGCATGATCGGATGGGTGTCAGGCGGTCTGGTCCTGGTTGAGGCGGTCGAGGATCCAGGAGCGAACCAGTGTCGACGCCGGGAGGTGCTGTGCATCGGCGGCCTGCTGCACCCGGGCTTGCTCGTCTTCGCTGAGTCGGATCGAATACACCTTTGTCCGGTTCGGGCGGGAAGGTCGCGCATTGTTCGGGTAATCGTCCCCGCGGGTCTTCTCGGACTCATCTCGCAGGCGCGCCGCCAGCGCAGGGTTAATAGTCTTGGGTGCTGCCGGAACACTCCGAGCTGCGCCGGCCCAACTGCTTCGCCCCGAGGATCATCACCGCGGACGAGATGACCAGGATTAGCGCAGCAGGGGGTCGACGGTGAGGACCCGCTCGACTTCGGCGCGGGTGGGAGAGTAGGCGCCCGAATGGCTGACGGTCAGGCCGGACGTGACGACTGCGCGGTGCAGGGGCGTGCGTACCTCGCCCCAGCTCGCCGCTCGTAGCCGGGCCTTCGTCTCGGGGCCACCGATCAGGCCCGCGTCCAGCAGACCCGACAGTAGCCCGGCCATGAAGGAATCACCGGCGCCGACGGTGTCGGCGACCTCGACGTTCAGCGGATCGACCACCAGCATGTCCCGGTCGCCCGAGAGCAGGGCATGGGCGCCCCACGGTCCGCGGGTGACGACGACCAGACCGGGACCGGTCCTGATCCATTCGCGCATGATCTGCTCAACCGGGGTGTCCTTGCCGTAGAGCCAGCCCAGGTCCTCGTCGCTGGCCTTCACCACGTCGGACAGCGCGACGATCTCCTCGATGCGTCCGCGCACCTTGTCGGCCGATTCCATCAGGGCTGGACGCGCGTTCGGGTCGTAGCTGACCGTGCCGCTGATCGCCATCGCCTTCACCGCGGCGAGCACCTTCGAGCCGCCCGGGTCGAGGGTGGTGGCGAAGCTGCCGGTGTGCAGATGCGCCAGCGAGGCCGGGGCGGGTAGCTTCGGAACGTCCCAGACGAGGTCGAAATCGTAGCTGGCCTGTCCCGTCGGGTCCAGGTGTGCGTTTGCGGTGGCGGTGCGCTCGGCTTTGTCGCTGCCGGGCACGATGCCGACTGCGCGGGCGGCGGCATGCGCCTCAATGGCTTTGCCTCGTTCGTCGTTGCCCCACCACGAGGCGATCAGTGCCGGATGCCCGAGCTGGGCCAGGCCGCAGGCGACGTTGAGTGGACTGCCGCCAACGTGTTCGGACAGGACCTGGCCGTCGCGGATGATGATGTCAACCAGCGCCTCACCCAGGCACAGGATCGGGGCGTCGTTGCGGGGGCTGGCGGTGGGTCCGGCGGGTGTACTGGTCATGAGGGGTCCTTGTGATCACGGTTGCGTTTTGACATCTGGGCCGCGGCTGACGAGCAGGAGAATCGAGGACCGACGAACAACGACGAGAGGTGCCGGTGTGGCGCTGCGCAGTGGGCCACCCTGGAATTGTCCCAACACCCTCTGGCTCAGCCGGCGATGACGACGCCGCCGGCCGGACGGATCCGCAGGATCCAGCACCTGCCGGCTCCCAGTACGCGGTTCATGCCCGCCCGGAACTCCTCAGCCATCTCGGTGGGCACATACGCCTGAATGGTGCCGGCGAACCCGCCGCCGTGCACCCGGACTGCGCCGCGTCCACCCAGCAGGTGCTCGGCCAGCGCTAGCGCCACTCCGACCGCCTGTTGCTGAGGCTGGGAAGTGCCGAAGAGATTCTGCAACTGGGTCGCGGACGAGACGCCCGAGGCTCGCACCAGCGCCAGGAAATCCTGGAAGCGACCCTCGGCCAGGGCGGTGGCCTGCAGCGGAACTCGCGCGTTGTCTTCGAAGAAGTGCACGGCGCGCAGCACGGCGCGATCGCCGGCGTCCGCTCGCACCTCGCGCAGGTTGCGCCAGAAGTCGTCCGGGGAGACCTCGCTCAGGTACTGCTGGCCGAAATGCTGCGCAACCGCGCGCATCTCGTCGGTGATCGCCGTGTACTCGTCGGTGAGGTCGGCGTGGTCGGCGCCCGAGTCGACGATGCACAGCACGTGCCCCGAGGCGGACATGTCGAAGTCCACGGGTTGCACCAACGGGTGGGCAGGGTCGGCGAAGTCGATGTGCACGACGTTGCCCAACGAGCTGGCCATCTGGTCCATCAGTCCGGAAGGCTTGCCGAAGAAGGCATTCTCGGCATACTGGCCGATCTGCGCTAGTTCGACGGGGGAGAGTTCGTCGTTGCAGAGCAGGTGATTCACGATGGTGCCGATGAGGATCTCGTAGGCGGCCGAGGACGACAGCCCCGATCCGCCCGGCACGCTCGAAGTTATGCAGGCGTCCCAGCCCTCGATCGCATACCCGCGGTCGCGCACCGCGCGGCAGACACCCCGCACCAGAGAGGCCGAGGTGCCCTTTTCATTGGGGATCGGATCGAGTTCGCCGGTGTCCAGCTCAAGTTGGGGGTAGCCGTCCGAGAGCACCCGGATGGTTTGGGTGCCGTTGCGTCCGGCGCATGCGGCCATGTCGAGATTGACCGAACCCGCCAGCACGTGGCCGCGTTGGTGATCGGTGTGGTTGCCGCCCATCTCGGTGCGTCCCGGTGCCGAGAAGAGCTCAGCCTGTTCGCCATCGAAGTCGGCCCCGAAGCGGTCAACCAGAGACACCAGACGCGCACGAGCCGATTGCAGCTCGCTTGGTTGGGTCGCATAGACCCGCTGGATGTCGTCGTCCAATCCGCCCTGGACGAGTTGTTCTTTCAGGTCGTTGAGTTTCACGTCGTCCCCTGCCTCATTGCATGTCTTGGTAGGGAGCCTAGCAAGATTCTCGGGCTTGACGCCGTACGACCACAGTCGTATGGTTGCGCTATCAAGGACGATCGGGCCTGCCGTTGGCAGCAAACAGGTCTGACCCGCCCGCACATAGTCAACGACCCGAACGGGGACCCGATGGAGGACCAACTCCTACTCAATGCCTATTGGTATGACTACATCCCGATCATCATCTACTTCGCCTTCGTGATCGGCGTCGGCTTCGTGATGAAGGCGAAGGCGAAGTCATCCGATGAATTCCTCACCGGCGGACGCTCATTGCCCGCCTGGGTGACCGGGCTCGCCTTCGTCTCGGCCAACCTCGGCGCGGTCGAGATCATGGGCATGTCGGCCAACGGCGCCCAGATACGGCATGCCGACCTTCCACTACTTCTGGGTCGGCGCCATCCCGGCGATGCTGTTCCTCGGCATCGTGATGATGCCGTTCTACTACGGCTCCAAGGTCCGCTCGGTGCCCGAGTTCATGTTCAAGCGCTTCGGCACCACGGCGCACCTGGTCAACGCGTTGAGCTTCGCGCTGGCGCAGCTGCTGATCGCGGGCATCAACCTCTTCCTGCTGGGCAAGATCGTCAACTGCGCTGCTCGGCTGGCCGCTGTGCGTCGCGCTGATCGTCGCCGCGATCATCGTGCTTCACCTACATCACGCTCGGTGGCCTGTCCGCGGCGATCTACAACGAGGTGCTGCAGTTCTTCGTCATCGTGGCCGCGCTGCTGCCGCTCACCCTGATCGGCCTGCACCGGGTCGGCGGCTGGGGCGGGCTCAAGGACCAGATCACCGACCTCGCGGTACAAGCGGGCACCGATCCGGCGCTGTCAGCTGAAGTCGTGGCCGGGCACGCTGCTGTCGGGCTTCGACTCCCCGGTGCTGTCGGTCGTCGGGCATCGTCTTCGGCCTCGGCTTCGTGCTCTCCTTCGGCTACTGGACGACCAACTTCGTCGAGGTGCAGCGGGCGATGGCCTCCGACTCGATGTCTGCGGCCCGCAAGACGCCGATCATCGGCACCTTCCCGAAGATGTTCATCCCCTTCCTCGTGATCATTCCCGGCATGATCGCCGGCGTCCTGGTCACCGAGGTGGCCGACGCGAAGACTGACCGGCGAGCCCGAGTTCGAGTACAACAACGCGATCCTGCTGCTGATGCGCGACGTGCTGCCCAACGGCCTGCTCGGCCTGGCGATCACCGGCCTGCTGGCGTCGTTCATGGCCGGCATGGCCGCCAACATCTCGGCCTTCAACACGGTCTTCACCGTCGACCTCTGGCAGCGCTACATCCGCCCCGGACAAGGTCGACAAGCACTACCTGCAGATGGGCAAGTACTCCACCGTCGGCGGCCTCGGTCATCGCGATCTTCACCGCGCTGATCGCCTCGCAGTACTGCGAACCTGATGGACTACCTGCAGACGCTGTTCTCGATTCTTCAACGCGCCGCTGTTCGCGACGTTCATCGTCGGCATGTTCTGGAAGCGGGCCACTCCCGCAGGTGGCTGGACTGGCCTGGCGTCCGGCACCCTGGCCGCACTCACGGTCAACATCCTGCTGTGGACCAAGTGATCTCGCTGCCCGGCCAGGGTGGCGCCTTCCTCGCGGCGTCGGTGGCGTTCGTGGTGGATGTAGTCGTCACGGTCCTGGTTTCGCAGGTCACCACGCCGAAGCCGGAGGCCGAGTTGCGCGGCTTCGTCTACTCGCTGACGCCCGAGGAGGACCGCACCGATCCGCACCTGCACGAGCTGCCGGTCTGGCGTCGCCCGGTGCCGCTGGCGATCGTGGCGGGTGTGCTCGTCGTCACCCTGAACATCGTCTTCCACTGATACCCCGCGACAACGAAGAGAAGGTTCGAAAATGACCCCAGAAAAGACCACTCCGCAGCCTGCACCGCAGGTGCGCAGTGAACTGACCGATATCCGGTTCATCATCGCTTCCGCCCTCGGCCTCATCGCCATCTTCCTGCTGATTTGCTCGGTGTTCGCCAACGGCCCCGAAGAAATGGCGAAGACCGGCGGCATCAATGCCAACCTCTGGTCAGGTGTTGGACTCCTGGCCGTTGCGGTCGTGATGGGCATCTGGTGGAAGATCAACCCGACCGGCGGCGCGTCCGGCGGCGAGTAGGCTCGTATCCCCGGGAGGCTTCGCCACCGAGCGCAAATGCTCTGCCGGCGAAGCCTCCAGAGATCGAACAAGGAGATGTCATGACCGCGGCTCGTAGGGCATCGATGGCTGATGTCGCCCGGCTGGCCGATGTTTCGCCCCAGACGGTTTCACGGGTGTCACAAGGTCAGCGCTACGTCTCCGAGGACAAGCGCCGGCGGGTGCTCGCTGCGATGCAGGAGTTGGACTACCGCCCGAATGCGGCGGCAAGGGCAATGAAGCAGGGCGCCTTCAAGACCGTCGGGGTCTTCTACCAAAGCCTGCACGAGGTTGGCGGTCGGCTGGCCCTTGAGGCCATCGCGTCGGCTGCGGCCGAACACGGCTATGGCACGACCCTGGTACCCCTGGCGGCATCAACCAGGGGGGAGGACGGTGCCTCGTTCACCAGGTCCGGTGAGCTCTCGGTGGACGCGGCCATCGTCATCGTCTTCACCTCGGGGCAGGTGGCCAGCAGCCGGCAACTGCCGATCCGGGTGCCCACGGTGGTGCTGGGGCCTCCGGTGGCTGCCGGGGTTTCGTCCATCGACATCGATCAGGCGATCGGCACCCGTGACGCGATCGAGCATCTGCTACGCCTGGGTCACCAGACCGTGCACCACATCGCCGGCCCCTCATGGTCGTTCCCCGCGCAGGGCCGCGAACAGGCCTGGCGTGCGGTGTTGAGCGAGGCCGGCCGCCCGATCCCCAAACCCGTCCGAGGCGACTGGACGCCCAATTCCGGCTACCTGGCTACCCGCGAACTGCTGGCAGTCGAGCAGCCGAGCGCCATCTTCGTGGCCAATGACCAGATGGCGATGGGTGCCTTCCGGGCGATCCTGGCGGCGGGACTTCGCGTGCCGCAGGACATCTCGGTGGTTGGTTTCGACGACATCGACGAGGCCGTTGCCTTCCCGACACCGCTGACCACCATCGCCCAGGACTGGGACAAGGTGGGACGCAAGGCGCTTGAGGTTGCCCTCGGCATGGTCCAGGGCCACGCTCCCAGTCTGCTGACCATGCCCACCCGGCTGATCGTGCGCGATTCCGCAGGTCCGCCGCCCACCAAGATCACCCAGATCGCTCCACCCACCCCGATCTCACTGGCCGTCGGGCGGGGTGACCGATCCACCAGCCACACCACAGCTGACCCACGAGAGGATCAACGGACCAATGAGCGCTGACGGACTGCAACACGCCACCGATCGGATGCGGAAGGCGGGCGTGCCCGCCTTGGCCATCGAGGTGTTCGCCCACTACTACGACCAGTTGGAGGAGGGCCGGACCGGCCTGATCCCGGAGGACTCGATCGACCCTGTCCTCGAGGTCACCGACATCGCGGACGAGGATGTTTCCCCCGAGCAGCAACGCGATGCCCTTGCCAGGACTGTGATGATCAAGCTCAATGGCGGCTTGGGCACGTCGATGGGCATGGACCGCGCCAAGTCGCTGCTGCCGGTGCGCGACGGACTGAGCTTCCTCGACATCATCGCCGGGCAGATCCGGCACACCCGGTCGCACAGCGGCGCCGGCCTGCCGCTGTTGCTGATGAACAGCTTCCGGACCCGGGACGACTCGCTGGCTGCGCTTGCGGCCCACTCCGACCTGGCCCACGAAGGGCTCCCGCTGGACTTTGTCCAGAACCAGGAGCCGAAGCTGCTGGTCGACTCACTGGAGCCGGCTGACTGGCCGGCGGACCCCTCGTTGGAGTGGTGCCCGCCCGGCCACGGCGACATCTACGTCGCGCTGCTCACCACCGGACTGCTCGACGAGTTGATCGCCCGCGGCTACCGGTACGCGAACACCTCCAACGCCGACAACCTGGGTGCCGCCCCCGACGGGCGGATCGCCGGCTGGTTCGCGGCGAGCGGGGCACCGTACGCCCCCGAGGTGTGCCGCCGGACCGCCGCCGACCGAAAGGGCGGCCACCTCGGGCGCCGGAAGACGGACGGCCGGATGATCCTGCGCGACACCGCGCAGACACCCGATGAGGACATGCGCTGGTTCACCGACGAGCACCGGCACCCGTACTTCCACACCAACAACCTGTGGTTCGACCTGATCGCGCTGCGCGACACGCTCGCCGCGCGGGGCGGAGTGCCGGGGCTGCCGCTGATTCGCAACCGCAAGCACGTCGACCCGACCGACCCGTCATCCCCGGAGGTCTACCAGATCGAGTGCGCGATGGGCGCAGTCGTGGAGCTGTTCGATGACCCGAAGCCGGTGCTGGTGGAGCGGGCCAGGTTCCTGCCGGTCAAGACGACCGAAGACCTGCTGCTGCTGCGCTCGGACGCGTACGACCTGGGCGAGGACTTCCAACTTCGGTTGGTGCCGGAGCAGGCCTGTCTGGTCAGCCTCGACCCGCGACACTACAAGCGGATCGCCGACTTCGACGCGCACTTCCCGGCGGGAGCGCCGTCGCTGCGCGCGGCCGAACGACTTGCCGTTGAGGGCGACTGGACCTTCGGCGCAGGCGTCGTCGTCACCGGAGACGTCCGGCTCTCCGACCCCGGCGAACCGCGGACCGTCCCCGACGGCACCGTCCTCGCCTGAGCAGCAGCGTTAGGGGCCGTGCTGATTGGGCCGGCCCGGACAGGAGACACAGATGACCCCCACTCCCAACCCCACCGGCCGCCAGTTCACGATCCGAGACGGCGACCAGCGGGCGGTGATCACCGAGCGCGGCGCGGCGCTACGGACCTACCAGGTCGGCGACCGCGACGTGGTGGTGCCATTCGGCGAGGACGAACTGCCACCCGCGATGCACGGCGCGATCCTGGCGCCGTGGCCGAATCGGCTCGCCGATGGGCGCTACAGCTTCGACGAGCGGACCCACCTGCTGCCGATCACCGAGCTTGCCCGCCGCGTGGCGAACCACGGGCTGGTGCACAGCGCCGACTGGCGTCTGGTCGACCACGGTGACAGCCACGTCGAGCTCGCCCTGGACCTGCTGCCGGTGTCCGGCTACCCGTTCCACCTCGACCTGCACATCCACTACCGGCTCACCGCGGACGGTCTGTCGGTTGGGCTGGCGGCCACCAACGCCGGGCAGACCCGGGCGCCGTACGGGGTCGGCTTCCACCCCTGGCTGTCACCTGGCACCGCGACACTCGACGAGTGCCTGCTGCAGGTTGACGCCGCCTCGTGGCTGCGCACCGACGACCGGCTGCTGCCGGTGGCGAGCGAGCCACTGCCCGCCGACAAGGACTTCTCCAGCGCTCGGCGGCTGGGCGCCACCTCGTTGGACGACGGGTTCGGGTCGGCCGGCCACCGCGACGGTCGCTCCTGGGCGCGACTCACCGCCCCGGACGGTTCGGTGGCCGCGGCCTGGATGGAGCCGCCGTTGGCCTACTGGCAGGTCTGCACGGGCGACTTCCCGGAGACCGGGCGCTACGAGCGCACCGGGGTGGCGGCCGAGCCGATGTCGTGCCCCGCGAACGCCTTTGTGAGTGGCCACGACCTCGCAGTCATCGAGCCCGGTGCGACGCACAACGTGCTGTGGGGTCTTCGCCTGGAAGGCGGGCCGCGAGTCACGGGGCTCTGACCGGCCCGGGTGCTAGCGGGAGTTTCCGGGCTAGCAGCTTTGTCTGGCGTTGGGGAGATCGGCCCGGTTGATGTTTTCCGCCGCTGACCGGCGCATTTGGGTGTGTCGGTACTGGATTGCACTGTCTCGAAGGTGTATGACCTAAAGTATGGTGAGTGTGTTTGGGAAGAAGATCAACGGGCAGACCTACTACTACCTGCGCGAGTCGGCGCGGGTGGAGGGGAAGCCGAAGATCGTCTCGCAGCGGTATTTGGGCAGGGCCGAGGACATCGCCGCCGCGCTCGACGGCGCTGCCGGTACCCCGGCGCGGACGAAGCACCTGGCCTTCGGTGACGTCGCGGCGGTGTGGTCGATGCTGGAGCGCCTGGACGTGGCCGGGATCATCGACGAGGCGGTCGGGTCGCGGCGCGCCGACGCGGGCGTCTCGGTGGGTACCTACCTGGCGCTGGTGACGCTGAACCGCATCGTCGCGCCCTGCTCGAAGCTCGCCTTCGGCAAATGGTGGGCCACGACCGCGGCGGACCGGTGGATGCGAATCCCGGCCGCGGCGCTGGACCACCGCCGGTTCTGGGACGCGATGGACGCGCTCGACGAGGACGCGCTGGCGCAGATTGAGGTGCGGCTGGGGCAGCGGATGGTGACCGAGTTCGGCCTGGATCTGGCCGGCCTGGCGCTGGACATGACGAACTTCGCGACCTTCATCGACTCCGGCAACGACGCGGCGCCGATCGCGCAGCGCGGGCACGCGAAGCAGAAGCGCACCGATCTGCGCCTGGTCGGGCTGGGTCTGGTCGTCACCCGCGACGGCGGCATCCCGATCGTCTCCCACCCGTATCCGGGCAACCGGCCCGACGTGGCCGAGTTCTCCGCCATCGTCGACGCGCTCACCGACCGCTACACCGCCATGACTCCCGCCGCCGGGCTCTCGGTGGTGTTCGACGCCGGGCAGAACTCGGCCGCCAACTTCGCCCACCTGGCCGAGAAGGATCTGCACTTCGTCGGGTCCCTGCCGCCCTCGGACCACCCCGACCTGCTCGCCCTGCCCGCCGCCGACTACACCGTCGTTGATCCGGACCGGTTCCCCGGCCTGACCGCGATCGACACCACCGTGACGGCACTCGGCGGTACCCGGCGGGCGGTGCTGACGCACTCGGCGAACCTGCACGCCAAGCAGTCCCGCGGGTTCGATCAGACTCTGGCCAAGGCCACCCGGCAACTCGGTGAGCTCGCCGCGACCCTGGCCCGCGGCAGGACCCGCCGCGGCAAGGACCAGGTGCAGGCGGCGATCGGCAGAATCCTCGCCCCCCGCTGGGTGGCGAGGGTCATCACCACCACCCTCACCGGCGACACCCCCGCCCAGTTCCGGCTCGAGTTCGAAACCGACGACGATGCCCGGCAGGATTTGGAGGATGAGCTGTTCGGCAAGCGGATCCTGGTCACCGACCACGACGACTGGCCGGTCGCCGAGGTCGTCGCCGGCTACCGCTCCCAGTCCGAGGTCGAGGCCGGCTTCCGCCAGCTCAAAGATCCCAAGACCGTGTCGTTCTCACCCATGTTCCACTGGACCGAGCAGAAGACCCGCGTCCATGCGTTCTACTGCGTCCTCGCCCTGGCCATCGCGCACCTGATGCGCCGCCAAGCCGAACACGCCGGCCTTCACCTGTCCGTCCGAGAACTGCTCGCCACGCTGGGCACCATCCAAGAAACCGTGCTGCTCTACCCCTCCACCGGCGGCCGACCCAAGGCCCGCCGCATCCTCACCGACCACGACCCGATCGCCGCCAAACTCGCCGACACCTTCGGCATCACCACCTACGCACCCAAAACTTAGGTCATACACACGCCGGCCAAGGAAACCACCGCTGACCAGGACAAACGCTCACCCAGCGAGCCCTATCCCGGAAACTCCCGCTAGGTAGCCGAGCGGGAACAGCCAGGTGCCGAAGAACAACTGGGCGGCGACAAAACCCATCCGATACACGTTGATGGCGATCAACGCCATCGCTTCGGTCTGTGCCGGTTGGAAAGTCGTGGGTGCGGCGCCGGCATCCACGATGAGCATGGCGGACACCAACTGGAGCTGGCTCGCGCACTGGACGGCGACTCCGACCGCGTTGAGCAGGAGGAACAACAACGCCACGTCCTGGTTGACGGTCCGCAGCAGGACATAGAGCCCCCAGGCGGCCATCAGGAACAGGAAGGCTGACACGAACGCGACGACCAGACCGACGCGGAACGACCAGCCGGCGGTGGTGATCGATCCGTAGACCTGCTGGGCATTTCCCAAACCAATGTGGCCCAACAGGTCCGCTAGAACAGCCGTGATCATGAACGCCAAGTACAACCCGCCCGTGATCCTGGCCAGCGACGTGGCGCCGGCCGTGTTGGGGATTTCCAAGGTGGTGATCCTGGTCATCGTCCTCATCTCCTAAAGGGAGGCTCGACATGATGGATCTGATTGATGGAGCTCACCCGCGATCTGCGAGCCCATGTGTCTACTCATGTTCAGGCTACGCCCAATCATCCAAGTAGGCGCCGGCAGAGGGCGATGGGGGCCCGCCACCTGGGCCGACCGTTTGTGGACCTGACCCGGGACGGGCCGGTCGGCGACCGGGAGTTCTGTCTGGTCGACCTGGCGCGCGAGCGGGTGCTCCGCACCGTCGAGAACCCGACCCTCGTGCAGACCCGGGCCGGGTGGGACGCCGGGGTGCTGACAGTGACGCTGCCCGGGGCCACGGTTGAGGGGGTGCCGACATTCACCGGCGAGACCCGCCTGCTCGACTATTGGGGCCGGCGCGTGGCGCTCCAGATCGTCGACGGGCCGTGGGCGGCGGCGTACTCGACGCACTTGGGGTACGACGTGGTGCTGGCGGGATGCGCCCATTCGATCCGAAACCGCTGTCGGGCCGGTACCTGTCTTTCAACGAGCGGGAGGAGATCGCGCTGCTCAACGCTCAGGGCAACGGGGTGCGTGAGAAGGCGAGCCCCTGAGGCACGCCGCGACACAAGGCCGTTGGACTGACGCTCGTCAGTGGGGGTGGTCATGAGGCGTCCCTTCGTCCCTTTGCTCCTGACGACACAGGGGTCGCAGGCCGGACCGACAACGCCGGGAGCCACCGCTCTCTGGACACCCGTCTGGCTGCCGCGTCCGTGAACCCCTCCCCCTCTCGACGTCGGCTTCAGGTCACAGCCGTTCGCCGAGCCCAACCTGATGCCCCCGCGTCCCTCGACCGCCATCACTCCACCAGCGCCACCGACGCCTCCCTGATCCTCTACGTAGCCCCTCAACCTCGAGACCCTCATACCTCTGGCCGTCGGGCCCCACGTAGCGGCACCGATAGACGCCCCCTCGCTGCTCGATGCCGCCGAAGGATCGTCGCTCCTTCTCTGCCATTGGACCTCCCCAGGGACCTCCAGACCGGTCTTCAGGGTATCTCGCTGACTAGGGGTAACGCTTGCCCCAAAATCGGAAATCTGGGGCTTATTTGGGGCACCAGGAGTCCCTCAGTGACCCCCTCCGACCCCGAGCAGGATCGGCATAATCCCTAGTCAGTAAGGCGAAATGCCTTGTGGGCGCCGGTGACGAAAATGGTCGGGGCGACAGGACTCGAACCTGCGGTCTCCTGCTCCCAAAGCAGGCGCGCTAGCCACTACGCTACGCCCCGTCGGTCATCCCAGCGGGACGGCCAGGGTTCAGTGTATCGGACGCCCGTCCTCCCCCACCACCTGCTGCTCCGGGCCCTCCCGTTACGATGACACCAACCTCTGGAGGTCAGCGTGACGGGAGAGCGAGCACGTCCCCGGTCGATGGGACGCGACGGCATCACCATCATGGTCAACCATGACCGGGCCATGCGCGCCCGCGAGGTGAGCCAGCCCACCGAGGCCGATCGGCGTAGAGCCAAGGATGCCCTCCCGTCGCTGCTCCCCCGATTGAACGGGCGCGGCGCCTGATCAGACTTCGACGGAGCCACCTCCTGGTAGTCCGTCGGCAGCCCAGGGTTGGCCCACGATCCAGGCCACCGACTCCGCCCATACGCATCAGCGACCTGCTTCCCTGCGCCCCGGTCGCACTAGACTGACAACACCAGTCGTCGAACAGGGGTTGCGATGCACATCGTCGTGGGCAATGACCATGCAGGTCCAGAACTCAAGAGCCAGATCACGAAGCACCTGAAGGCCCAAGGCCACACGGTGACCGATGTGGGCACGGACTCCACCGCCAGCGTCGACTACTCGGACTTCGCGGCCCAAGCCGCCGCAATGGTGGTGTCGGGTCAGGCAGACCTCGGCATCCTGGTCTGTGGCAGCGGCGTGGGCATCGGGATTTCGGCGAACAAGGTGCACGGCATCCGCTGCGTCATCTGCTCGGAGCCCTACTCGGCGCTGATGTCTCGCCGGCACAACAACGCGAACATGCTGTCATTGGGAGCCCGAGTGGTTGGCATCGACCTGGCGTTGATGATCGTGGACGCTTTCCTCGCAGGCGAGTTTGAGGGCGGCCGCCACCAACGCCGGGTCGACAAGATCTCCGCGCTGGACGACGCCCGCTGATCTGGCGCTAAGCCTGGTTGCGCGACCGCGGCCCTTCGGGACCTGACTTCAGCAACTGGACGAACCCCTCCTCATCGAGGATCGGCAAGCCCAGTTCGTCGGCTTTGGCGGCCTTGGAGCCCGCGTTCTCGCCGACGACCACGTAGTCGGTCTTCCTCGACACCGATCCAGCGGCCCGTCCACCGCGCGCGACGATCGCCTGCTGGGCCTCGTCCCGGCTGAACCTCGCCAACGACCCGGTCACCACAATTGTCAGATCAGTCAGGGTCTGCGCGATATCCTCGGACTCCTGCACGGCCTCGTCGGCCATCCGTACACCAGCTACCGCCCAGCGATCCACCACGTCGCAGTGCCAGGGTTCGGTGAACCACTCCTGCACCGCCTCGGCAATGATCTGCCCGACGCCCTCGGTGCTGGCCAAGTCGTCCAACGATGCCGACCTGATCGCGTCCAGCGACCCGAATCGCTGCGCCAGCGCCCTCGCCGCAGTGGGGCCCACGTGCCTGATCGACAGGGCCACCAGCACCCGCCACAGCGGCTGCTGCCTGGCTCTGGAGAGGTTGGCCAGGAGTTTGTGCCCATTCGCCGAGAGAACCCGCCCACCGACCACATCGGCGGCAGGGTCGGATTTGCGGGCCACCCGCGTGAAGAGCGGCACGCGAATCAGGTCGTCCGCCGTGAGCTCGAACAGACCAGCCTCATTGTCGAGCACGCCACTGTCCAACAAGGCGCGGGCACCCTCCCACCCCAGTGCCTCGATGTCGAGGGCCTGACGGGAGGCGAGCCCGGCGAGTCGTTCCACCAACTGGGATGGACACGACCGGGAATTGGGGCAGCGAATGTCCTTGTCAGACTCCTTTTCGGGACGCAGGATCGACCCGCACGCCGGGCAGTTGGTGGGCATCACGAAGGGCCGCTCTGTGCCGTCCCGCAACTCGACCACCGGGCCGAGCACCTCCGGGATGACGTCACCGGCCTTGCGCAAC
Organism: uncultured Actinomycetota bacterium; assembly: GCA_963780175.1. Lineage (GTDB taxonomy): Bacteria > Actinomycetota > Actinomycetes > Propionibacteriales > Propionibacteriaceae > Brooklawnia. The sequence goes on from CAWAAT010000001.1 coordinate 658,856, forward strand.
ACCACCGTGTCACCGATCAACACGCCCTTTCGGACCACCTCCCACGCGTTGTGCAGCGTCGCGCGAGACACCGTCGACCCTGCCACCAGAACCGGCTCCATCACGGCGAACGGCGTCACCCGGCCGGTGCGTCCGACGTTGACCTGGATATCAAGCAACTTCGTGTTCACCTGCTCGGGAGGGTACTTGTAGGCGATCGCCCACCGGGGCGCACGCGAGGTGGCCCCCAGGCTGCCCTGTTGGGCGAGGTCATCAACCTTGACGACCACCCCGTCGATCTCATGGCTCAGGTCGTGGCGGTGCTGACCGTGGTGATCGACGAAGGCGAGGACGTCCTCAGGACGGGCGAGCACCCGATAGGTCGTGGGCGCGGGCAGGCCCAAGCTGGCCATCAGCTCGTAGGCCTGGGACTGGCGATGCAGCGTCACGCCTTGATGGGCGCCGATTCCGTGCACGAGTAGGTGTAGTGGGCGGGCGGCAGTCACCTCCGGGTTCTTCTGCCGTAGCGAGCCGGCGGCCGCGTTCCGCGGGTTGGCGAACGGCGCCTTGCCGGCCTGCACCAGGGACGCGTTGAGGTCGGCAAACCCCGAGATCGGGAAGAAGACCTCGCCTCGCACCTCGATCAGCTCGGGGACGGCCTCTCCGCTCAGGACCTGTGGCACGTCTTTGATGGTGGTCACGTTGCCGGTGACATCCTCGCCCACGCGTCCGTCCCCTCGGGTCGCGCCGGTCGCCAGGCGACCGCTCCGGTACACCAGGTCCACCGCCAGTCCGTCGATCTTGAGCTCGCACAACCACGCAACCTCATCGCCACCGAGCAGCCGCGAGGTGCGGGCCATCCAGTCCGACAACTCCTGGGCAGTGAAGACGTTGTCCAGGCTGAGCATGCGCTCCAGGTGAGTGACCGGAGCGAAGTCGGTCATCCCTCGTGCTGCCCCCACCTGTTGGGTGGGGCTGCCGGGCGTGCGCAGTTGCGGGAATTCCTGCTCGAGCAGACGCAGTTCGCGCATGAGTTCGTCGTACTCGGCGTCCGAGATCGTCGGGGCATCGTGACCGTAGTAGGACTCCTGGGCGTCGCGGATCAGGGACGCCAACTCGGCCCATCGGTGGCGTTCTGCCAAACCCGGCTCAGCGACTTCTACCGGGTGGACGTCGTTCGACGTTGCACGATCACCTGAGTCCTTGGCCATGGGGCAATCCTGTCAGTCGGCCCGGACAGTTCCCAACGCTCAGATGGAGAACTTGGGTGTCCAGATCGCTGTGTCCCGGGCGGCGCTGAAGGCGGCGAGAATCTGTCGTTTGCCGAACTGCTCGGGCCGGTTGACCAACCAGTTGGCGATATCCAACTGGTCAACCACCGCGACGTCGTCGGGGAAGTGCTCGATGACGAGTCGGCGATCGTTCACCGGGACGATGACTCCCGTGACACCGATGTCCCACCTGGTCGACAAGGACATGCGATCCGCACTGCGACGCGCCTCACCCCTAATCTCGGCGACAAACGATTGCTCGCGCCCGTCCACCAGGAATCGGTCCCCAGAGATGTGCAGTCGCGAACCGGGCAGGTGCTTCGCATTGAGCAGAAACACCCCACCCGGCCCGATGGCCCAGTGATCCAGACCCGTGCCTTCCTCGTGCACTCTCGCAGTCTGAAGGAATCCCCAGCGCGGGTCGAGACCTGACAGGCGGACCAGTTCAGCGATCAATAGATCGTTCGGGTCGCTCTGCGCCCGCCGAGCACCCCCATCGAGGCCCATGAGTAGCCGGTCGAGGAGCGCCCGCACCGGGGCGCGTCGCCGGGCGTGTTCCCGCACGACAGGCAACTCGTCCAGCCCCGATCCCGGCACTATCAGGTCAGTGACCATGGCCCTCTTGGGCGCGAACTGCAAGTACGGGACGCCTTCATCGTCAGCCACGAATCCCCGCCGAGCTGTCATTCCAGATGGCACCGGCTCAATACTCTCGGCAACAGACATCCGTTCACCTCATCCCCGTGGAGACTGTACCTCCGACCTCCACCACTCTAGGAAGGCTGCACGGACAATCATGGAGCCACGCTGGGGGTTCGGCTGATCAATCGAAAATCGGGTCCCTGTCACGCGACCGCTTCAACTCGAAGAATCCGTCTGCCGCAGTCACCTTTGATACCCCATCGAAAAGGTCACCAGCCGCCTCTCCCTTCGGGGCCGGTGAGATGACCGGACCGAACAGCGCCTTGCCGTTGATGTGCAGGACCGGGGTGCCCACGTCGGTGCCCACCGGGCCCATCCCTTCGAGATGCGACGCTCTCAGCTTCTCGTCCCACTCCCCCGCGGCGGCCCGGTTCGCAATGTCGTCATCGAAACCGCAGTCGCGCAGCGCTGCCTTGACCACGTCGATGTCGCCCTTCGTCTCACCGCCAGGGTGGTATCGCGTTCCGATGGCCGTATAGAACGTGCGCAGGCCTTGACTGCCGTAGATCTCCTCGACCCCGATGCAGGCTCGTGCCGCTGTCCAGCCCTCGTCCATGGCGAGCCGATAGTCCTCGTCCAGTTCGCGGCCCTCATTGAGCACCGAGAGGCTCATGACATGGAAGACGGTGGCTACGGGCCTGACTTTTTCGACCTCTAGCATCCACCTTGAGGCCATCCAGGCCCATGGGCACATGGGATCGAACCAGAAGTCGACGGTCTGCGTGTCCTGCGTCATGACGCCAGCCAAGCAGAAGCCGCTCCGCGACGCGCCGCAGTCGCAGGTAAAGTAACTACGCCGACGGCGGAAGGTAACCTCGCCGTGGGGGCCGCGTCCAGTGTCGGCGCGTCCAGGCGACGACTTGGAGAATCACACCATGACCACTTCGGTGAACATCACGCGGGCCGAGGCGCAACAGCGCTCACAGCTCATCGGCACCCACGCCTACCGGGTGAGCGTTGACCTGACCGGGCACGGACTCGACGATGAGCCGCTGGTCGATGCCGACGCGACCTTCGTCTCCACCTCTACCGTGGTGTTCACGAGCGGTACTGGACACAGTTGGCTCGATCTGGTCTCCGACACCTTGTTGGATGCCTGGCTGGACGGCGTGCAGCTGGCGACCGAGGCCCACGACGGCACCAGGTTGCCGCTGGACCTCACCGAAGGTGAACACCAGCTGACCGTTACCGCGCTGTGCAAGTACTCCCGCACCGGGGAGGGCCTGCACCGTTTCGTGGATCCGGCCGACGACCGCATCTACCTGTACACCCAGTTCGAGACCGCCGATGCCCGCCGCATGTACGGCTGCTTCGATCAGCCAGACCTGAAGGCCACGTTCGAACTGACCGTGCATGCCCCCGAGCAGTGGAAGGTGTACTCGAACTCGGCTGCTCCTGCGCCCGAGCCTCGCGGCGATGGCTTCGCCACCTGGCGGTTCGCTGCCACGCCACCGATCTCCACCTACATCACCGCTCTGGTCGCCGGCCAGTTCCACGTCCAACCCAGCACCATCCACTCCATCAAGGGTGAACTGCCCGCGGACTTCGTCTGTCGCGAGTCCATGGCGCCATATCTGGAGTTCGAGCAGATGGGCACCACCACACAGCGCGGATTCGAGGTGTTCGAGGCGGCTTTCGGGAGGGCCTACCCCTTCGACTCCTACGACCAGTTGTTCCTGCCCGAGTACAACGCAGGCGCGATGGAGAACGCCGGCTGCGTGACCTTCCGCGACGACTACCTCTTCCGCTCCAAGGTGACCCAGGACGCCTACGCCAAGCGCGACAACACGATCCTGCACGAGTTGGCGCACATGTGGTTCGGCGACCTGGTCACCATGCGATGGTGGGACGATCTGTGGCTCAACGAGAGCTTCGCAGAGTGGTCGGCCTACTACTGCCAGTCCCAGATCGCTGGACGCCACGGCGGACTGGACGCCTGGATGCAGTTCGCCAATGCCCGCAAGCTGTGGGCCTACCGGGTCGACCAGATGCCCACCACGCACCCGATCGCGGCCGACATGATCGACCTGGAGACCGTCGACCAGAACTTCGACGGCATCACCTACGCCAAGGGCGCCAGCGTCCTGAAGCAGTTGGTCTCCTACGTGGGCGAGCCGCAGTTCCTGGCCGGCGTCCGCGACTACCTGACGGCCCATGAATGGGGCAACTCCACCTTCGCAGATCTGCTGGGCGCCCTGGAGCAGGCCAGCGGTCGGGACCTCTCCGAGTTCTCGACCCAGTGGCTGGAGACCACCGGGGTCAACCTGGTGCGTCCGGAGTTCGACGTGGCCGAGGACGGCAACTACGCACGTTTCGACGTGCTGCAAACCGCTGCCCCCGCCCATCCCACGCTGCGCACCCACCGGCTGGCGATCGGGCTGTATGACCACGGCGTACAGGGCCTTGCTCTGCGCGAGTCGTTGGAGGTCGACATCCACGGCGAACGGACGCCGATCGCCGCACTGAACGGGGCGCCGAAGGCCGATCTGGTGCTGCTCAACGACCGCGACCTCAGCTACGTGAAGGTGCGGATCGATGACGCCTCACGGCGGGTCGCGGTCGAGCATCTGGCCGACGTCACCGACCCGCTGGCCCGCGCGGTCCTCTGGACCAGCGCGTGGGACTCCTGGCGGGACGCGGAGATGACCTCCGCCCAGTACCTCTCGTTGGTCATCAACGGCCTGCGGGGTGAGGACATCGCCACCGCGATGATCAACCAACTGGCCCAGGCCCATCTGGCCACCACCGGCTATGCCCCCGCCGGCCAGCGCCCGGCCCTGAGGGCCCGACTGGTGGCCGCCCTGGCCGGGCTTCTCAAGACCGCCGCGCCCGGATCGGACCGTCAGCTGGCTGTTGCCGATGCCATGATCACCTCTGTTGATTCGCCCGCCGGGGCCGACCTGCTGGCCGGCTGGCTGGTTGGCGAGGAGGTGCCCCCGGGACTCCCGATCGACGCCGACCGTCGCTGGGCCATCATCACCACGCTGGCCAGGCTGGGGCGAGTCGGTCTGGACGAGATCGCCGCGGAGGAAGCAGCCGACAAGACCATCTCGGGGTTGGAGGCCGCCGCGGGCGCTCGTGCCGCGCTGGCAGACCCGGTGACCAAGTCCCAGGCCTGGCGGCTGGCCACCGACGAACCGGACATCCCCAACGGCACCCACATCGCGATCGCCGAGAACTTCTGGAAGTACGGACAGGAGGATCTGCTCGCTGGCTACCGGAACGCGTACCTGGAGCTGTGCGAACAGATCGCGTCCTCCGCTGGCAGCTGGGCCGAGCGGGGCCATGTGGCCAGGCAGACGGCGCTGCGGCACCTGTGGCCTTCGGTGCTCGCCGACCACGCCTGGCTCGCAATGCTGGACGAGTGGATGTCCGGTCGTGAACTCCCGGAGCAGGTTCGCCGCATCCTCACCGAGTCCCGCGACGGCGCGTTGCGGGCGCTGAGGGTCCAGGAGTACAGCGCGTCCCAGGCCGTGCAGGAATCACACCAGTGAGTGCCTGGATCATCCGGGGAGCCCGCGACGCCCACGGCGCCCCTGCCGAGTTGTTCGTCAAAGACGGCGCCTTGGTACACGAGGCTCCCAGTGGGGCCGAACTCATTGAGGCCGACGGACTCATCGCGCTACCCGGTCTGGTCGATCCGCACACCCATCTGAGAGAGCCCGGGTTCGAGGCCTCCGAGACGGTGGCCAGCGGAGCGGCCTGCGCTGCTCGGGGCGGGTTCACCGCCGTCTTCGCGATGGCCAACACCGACCCGGTGACCGACTCTGTGGAGCGCGCGGCGCACGTGGCCGAGCTGGGTCGTCGCGCAGGTCACGCGGAGGTTATCCCGGTCGGCTCGGTCACCATCGGGTTGGCGGGTGAGCAGCTGTCTCCCATCGCCCAGATGGCCACGCACGGCGTCCGGATGTTCAGCGACGACGGTCGGTGCGTGATGAACAGTGCCCTGATGCGGCAGGCTTTGACGCTGGCGGCTGCGTCCAACGTGGTGATCGCCCAGCACAGCCAGGACCACCATTTGGCGGGGCCCGAGGCCAGCGCGGACGAGCGCTCGGTGGCTGGCCCGTTGGGACTCACCGGGTGGCCGTGGGCGGCTGAGTCGACGATCATCGCCCGGGACGTCCAACTTGCCGAACTCACCGGTGGACGCCTGCACTGCCAGCATGTGACCACCGCAGAGAGCATCGACGTCGTTCGGTGGGCCAAGGCGCGCGGAGTGCACGTGACCGCAGAGGTCACCCCCCACCACCTGTTCCTCGACTCGCAACACCTGCTCGGCCTGGACGCCACCTTCAAGGTGAACCCGCCGTTACGCTCCGCGGAAGACATCGAGGCACTGCGTGAGGCTTTGGCAGATGGAACCGTCGACGTGGTGGGCACCGACCACGCCCCCCACGATGCGGCCGCCAAGAGCGGTGACTTCACGCACGCCAAGCCCGGCATGCTGGGTCTGGAACAAGCCCTTGCAGTGGTGATGGAGACCATGGTGCTCACCGGACGGATGAGCTGGCCCGATGTGGTTCGCGTGATGAGTGCCGCACCAGCCCGACTGGGACGCGCCGACGACCAGGGGCGCACCCTGCGTCCCGGAGAACCCGCCCATCTGGTGTTGGTCGATCCCAACCGGCGCGAGGTCGTCGACCGGGCGCAGAGCCTGTCGGCGTCCCGCAACAACCCTTACCATGGCATCGACCTGCCCGACCCTGTTGAGCTGACGATGCTGGCCGGGCGCGTCACCTACTCGCGCCGGGGCTGAGGCGAGGCTCGCACTCCGCGAAAGTGGCCGGCACCCGCATAACCGGGTGCCGGCCACTTGACGTCCCATCGAACCCTGATCAGCCCACCAAGTCGTCAGGCACGCATCTCCAGCAACTCGTTGGCCTGGGCGAGCACTGTGGCAGCGACCTGCTGGTCGTCGACTTGCAGGTACTCGAGAACGGCGGCCACAGCAGACTCCAGGTCACCGGCATTCGCCTTTGCGGCCACCTCCGTAGCGTTGGCGTCGTTGACGGGGGCACCCACACCGCGCAGGTGCAGAACCCAGCCCGCCACGGCCCGCGTGGCACCCGAGGCCACGCCACCACGCTCGGCGATGGCCTTGAGGTGCGGCACGATGCGGATGGGCAGCTTCTGGGTGCCGTCCATCGCGATGCGCGCCAACTGGTCCTTCATCTGCGGGTTGTTGAACCGGTCGAGCAAGGCGTCACGGTAGGCCTGCTTCTCCGCGTCGGGCAGCGGAACCTGCTGGACGGCGTCGTCCCAGTAGGCATTGACCCAGCCGAGCACCCGCTCGTCGTTGATCGCCTGGTACACGGTCTCAAGCCCGAGGATGGGACCGCAGTACGCCATCAACGAGTGGGAACCGTTCAACAGGTAGAGCTTGCGCATCTCGTGCGGGCGGATCTCGTCGACGAACTTCGCCCCCATGGTTTCCCAGGCCGGACGCTCGCCCTTGAACTCACCGGCCAGCACCCACTCGGCGAACGGCTCGGTGACCACCAGACCGGGATCGACGATGCCGGTCAACTCGGCGATGCGAGCCGCATCCTCATCAGAGGCCCGAGGCGTGATGCGGTCGACCATCGTCGTCACGAACCCGACGTTCTCGTCGATCCAGGCAAGCAGGCTGGGGTCGACGTACTCGGCTGCCTGCCGAATGATACGTTCGGCCATCTCGCCGTTGTCCGGCACGTTGTCGCACGGGACGAAGGTGATGGGTCCGGCATCGGCGGCCCGCCGGGCCAGCAGGCCGCGGACGAACTTGGCCGGCCCCGTGAACACCGGCACGTCCAGCTGGCCGGCCTTCAACTTGTCGAGGTCGGCGATCAGTTCGGGGTTGGTCAGGTCGAGGTTGCCGTTGACGTCGCGGCAGTAGCCGGCCTCGGTGATGGTGGAGGTCACGATCGCCACCTGCGGGTCGGCGAACAGTCTGGTCCACGCCTCGATGTCATGCGAGCGGAAGGACGCGGACACCGAGCTGATGACCTCAACCTTGTCTCCGTCGGGGTGCTGGACGTCGAGCTGGTACAGGCCCTCCTGGGCGTCCAGGGCGTCGTCACGCGGCGAGGGTTTGGGTGCCACGGTGGTGCGACCGGGGAAACCTGCGATGCCCCACTGGTCGGCGTCGGCGGCGTGCTCGGTGTACCAGGCCTGGTGGGCCCGCGTGAAGTTGCCGATGCCGAGATGAATGATGCGGACGGGTGCAGCGGGACGCCCATGTTCGGCGCGGTTCAGGGTAGCGCTCACAGCTTGAACACCTTCTTCGGGTTGTCGACGACCAACTTGATCGCCTGTTCGATGGCCTCGGACTCGTCGAGGCGGTGGACGGCCACGAGATTGGCCAGATGGGCGGCATCAACGCGCCGCATCATGTCGTGGCGGGCCGGAATGGAGCAGAACGCGCGGGTGTCGTCGATCATGCCGGAGATGCGGCTGAAGCCGCCCATCTCGGTCACCGACTGCTTGAACCGCATGATCGACTCCGGGGCGTCGATGAACCACCACGGGACGCCGATGTACAGCGAGCGGTAGAAGCCCGCCAGCGGGGCGATCTCGCGCGAGAAGGTGTCCTCGTCCAGGGTGAAGACCACCAGGTTGAGGTTGGGGTGGTTGCCGAACGCATTGAGCATCGGACGCATGGCCCGGGTGACCTCGACGGCGTAGGGGATGTCACAGCCGACGTCGTTGCCGTACTCCTTGGCCGTGGCCGGATCGTGGTCGCGCAGCACGCTGGGGTGCAGCGTCAACGTCAGACCGTCCTCGGTGGCCATCCGCACCTGGTCCATCATGAGGTGGCGCCGCAGGGCCACCGTCTCGTCGGCGGTGGCCTCACCCTTGCGGGCCTTGGCGAAGATGCGCTCGGCGGACGCTGCATCGAGGTACTCGGCCTGCAGGTCGGCGTGCGAATGGTCGGTGCTGACCGCTCCGCGTGCCTTGAAGTAGGCACGGCGGTTCTCCATGGCGGCGGTGTAGCCGGCCAGGGTGCTGGTGTCGACACCGGCGACCTCACCCAGGGTGTCGACCAACTGGTTCCAGTCGCTGCGACCGGGCTCGAGGTACTTGTCGGGGCGGAAGGTTGGGGCCACCCGATGCCTGGCACTGAACTCGGCATCCGCAGCGATCTGTTCGTGGTAGCCCAGATCGTCGCACGGGTCGTCGGTGGTGGCGATGAACTCTATGTTGAACTGGTCCATCAGGGCACGTGGGCGATGGGTGTCGATCCACGCCTGGATCGTGTCGTAGATGTCGTCCGCGGTCTCGACGCTGGGCCGCTGGGTGACCCCGAAGACACCCACGAGTTGGTCGGTCATCCAGTAGCGCATGGCGGTGCCGTTGTAGTCGCTCCAGTGCGAGCAGAAGGTACGCCAGGCATTGCGATTGGCTGCCTCGTCCATGACGGGGCGACTCATCGGCACGCCCAACTCCGACAACTCCACACCGTTGGCATGCATGATCCGGTTGATGTAGTGGTCGGGTGTCAGCAACAGCCGTGTCGGGTTCTCGAACGAGGTGTCCTCGGCGATCCACACCGGCGGCACGTGACCGTGCGGAGAGATGATCGGCAGGTCTCGGGTCTGGGCATAGATGCGTCGTGCGATCGAGCGGACGGCTTCGTCCGCCGGGAACAGGCGATCGTCGTGCAGGGTCAGTTCTTGGGCCATGGGCCACATTCTTGTGCATCGCCGCCCGCGGGGCGCCCAATTGTCGCCGATTGCCAGACCAAGAATGCGCGCTGTCTGTCCTGTCCCCGCTTGCGGGACGCCGGTCGCGGTAAGATGTGGTCCTCGCAACGTCAGCGATCCGACCAGGAGAAGTCATGTCCGTGCCCAGCATCGGTGGCCCCGGCTACCACATCAGCGTCGAGGAATTCGAAGGGTTCGTGACCCACGAGATCGGCAAGATCACCCTCGAGGGCAAGAACGTGTGTCTCATCATCCCGGACGACACGCGCGGTTGCCCGATGCCACGCATCCTGCGTGCGGTCTACAAGGCCGTCATCAATCGTGCCGCCAGCGTCACGGCAGTGATCGCTCTGGGAACCCACGAGTACATGGAACCCGACGAGATCGCGTTGTGGACGACCGGTAGCGGGGACGCCGACCTGAGCGCCGAGTACCCCGGCATGCCGATCATCAACCACCTGTGGAAGGACCACCACGAGCTGGTCAACGTCGGGCACATCAGCGGCGAGCGCATCTCGGAACTCTCCGGCGGGCGGCTGGCTCAGGGCACCGACGTCCTCATCAACAAGACCGTCGTCGAGGCGGACGTGCGCATCATCGTCGGCCCCATCCTGCCCCACGAGGTGGTCGGAATCTCTGGCGGCAACAAGTACTTCATCCCCGGGTGTGCGGCCCACGAGCTGATCGACATGACCCACTGGGTGGGCGCACTGATCACCTCGGCGAAGATGATCGGCACCCCGGGCATCACCCCGGTACGCGCCATGATCAACGAGGGTGCCAACCTCATCGCCGGCGAGAAGTACTGCTTGGCGTTCGTCGTCAAGGCATATTCCGACGAGATCGAGTCCGCATCCTTCGGCAGCCCCGAGGACGCCTGGGCTGAGCAGGCCAAGGTGACCGCGCAGACCCACATCGAGTACGTCGACGAGCCGTTCCCCAACGTCATCGCCGCGATCCCGCTGCGCTACCACGACATCTGGACCGCGGCCAAGGGCTTCTACAAGGCAGAGCCGGCGGTAGCCGACGGCGGTGAGGTCATCATCTACGCACCGCACATCGACACGGTTTCTGAGGCCCACCACGAGATCTACGACATCGGCTACCACTGCCGCGACTACTTCGTGAAGCAATGGGAGAAGTACCACGACGTCCCGTGGGGCGTGCTCGCCCACTCCACGCATGGCCGCGGCGGCGGAACCTACGACCCCGAGACCGGCGTGGAGAGCTGCCGCCTCAAGTTGACCTTCGCCACCGCGATCCCGCCGGAGGTGTGCGCCTCCATCAACGTCGGTTACCGCGATCCAGCCAGCATCCCGGGGCTCATGGAGGACCCGAACTTCCATGTGATCAAGGACGCCGGTGAGGTCTTGTTCCGGCTGTCGTCGGACCGTCCCGCAAGCTGAACTCGGTTTCACGAAGGAAGAGGCCGGCCCGCGACGCTGCGGGTCGGCCTCGGTCATCTCCGGCTGTCATCGACAGCCGGCTGAATCAGCGTCTCGGCGCCGCAGCTGTCGACTCCCGGACGATAAGTCGCATCGGCAGCACCGACGGGGCGGCCGAGGTCGTCTCGGGCTCCTCGTTGTTGGCGAGCGCGATGACGCTACGAGCTGCCCTTTCACCAAGCAGGCTCAGCGGGGCGGCCACCGTCGTCAGACCGGGGGTCACCAGGTCAGAGGCGAAGATGTTGTCGAAGCCGATCACCGACATGTCGGTAGGGATGGACAATCCCGAGGCCTTGGCGGCCCTCATGATGCCGATGCTGATGAGGTCGTTGAAACAGACGACGGCGCTGACCCGCTTCTCGCGCACCGCGGGGAACACTCCCATGCCGCCCCGCACCGTTGGCGGGGTGGGTCCGACGCGCTGTTCGGTCAGATCGAGCTCGTAACAGCCCTCCCTGAACGCCCGGTACCGCGCATTGTCGGCCCAGGATGCGGCTGGGCCGCTGACGTAGGCGATCCGCCGATGCCCCAACTCGGCGAGGTGCTCCAGCGCCCGCCGCATGCCCCGCGGGCTGTCGGTGACGACGCTCGGGATTCCGGGCACCAGCCGGTTCAAGCAGACCGTTGGGGTCGCCTTGGACGCGGCGCGCAGTGCCGCATCCGAGATCCGGGAGGTGGCCACGATCATCCCGTCCACCAGAGGCATCGTGCGGTCGAAGAGCGTGCGCTCCAACTCCTCGGACTCCTCCGAGTCCACCAGCAGGATCGAGTAGCCCTCGGTGACGGCGACGTGCTCGGCACCTCTGATGATGCTGAAGAAGAACGGGTTGGTGATGTCTGTCACGGCGATGCCCAGCATCTTGGAATGCCGGGAGGCCTCCGCCCTGACCGCGTGCGGCGCGCGGTAGCCCAACTCCGCTGCCACCTGGTGAATATGCGCCGAGGTCTTGCTGCTCACCCGTCCTGGGCGGGAGAACGCCCGTGAGACAGTCGAGGGACTGACCCCGGCGACGGCCGCGACGTCGTAGATGGTCGCTGCTCTCTCTGGCGGGGTTAGTGGCTCCACGTTCGACACTCTAACCGACGCCCGCCCAAGTCGTCCGAGGCGCGTCGACTGTGCCAGATGGTCGGCTCACAGGGGGTTTTTCACACGGAAGGCTGATCTGGATGTTCCCGAGGTCGTACCGTTGGCGGTAAGTCTGGGCACCGGCGCCCACACCACATGAGGGGAGCAGGCCGTATGTTACGTCCTCAGGACGCTGCACGCCGAGACATCCGCGCCCTTGACGGGCTCTGGGACTTCGCGCTGGACACCGAGGGTCGAGGTCAGGCAGATGGCTGGGAGTCGGGCATCCCGCAGTCCCGCCGGATGGCTGTTCCTGGGTCGTGGAATGACATCTTCACCACGCAATCCGAACGCGAGTTCTTCGGTGACGCGTGGTACCAGCGTCGCGTCAAGGTGCCCAACGGCTGGACCGAGCAGGTGGTGCTGTACTTCGAGTCCGTCACCCACACCGCCACCGTTTTCGTGGACGACACCCGGGTCGCCGAACACCAGGGCGGCTACCTACCGTTCGAGGTCGACATCACGTCACTGGTGTCACCAGGTGCCTGGTTCACCCTGACGGTGATCGCCAACAACCTGCTCACCTACGAGACGATTCCGCCCGGCACCATTCAAGGCGACGTCGTCCGGACCGAAGTTGCGCTACCTGCACGACTTCTTCAACTACTCGGGTATCCACCGTCACGTCTGGTTGCAGTCGCGTCCCTCGGTCCACGTGGACGACATCACCGTGACTCACCGAGGTGCCAGGCACGACGGGTGTCGTCAATTACGCCGTGGTCCTCGCTGGTGGCATACCCGACCAGGTGACAGTTGCGCACCACTCTGCTGGACGCGTCCGGCGAGGCTGTGGGACGCGCCGAGGGTGCGTCCGGACGCATCGTCGTCCCGCAGGCGCGGCTGTGGGGGGTGCGGGACGCCTACCTCTACACCCTGCATGTCGAGTTGGTCGAGGGTGACGATGTCGTCGACGACTACCGTCAGCGGCTCGGCATCCGCACCTTCGTCGTCGACGGCGGCCGGTTGCTGCTCAACGGCAAGCCGGTCTACCTGACCGGCTTCGGCATGCACGAGGACCATCCCATCGTCGGCAAGCAGCACAACGACACCATGATGCTGCGGGACTTCGAACTGCTGAACTGGATCGGCGCGAACAGCATGCGCACGTCGCACTACCCCTACTCGAGCGACATCATGGACTACTGCGATGAGCAGGGCATCCTGGTCATCGACGAGGTGCCGGCCGTCGGCCAGAACTTCGGCGTGGCTGGCGGCATCTTCGGTGGTGGTGCGGTCAAACCGACGTTCGGTCCCGACACCATCGGCGAACCGGCCCAGCGGCTGCACGCCCAGATGATCCGCGAACTGGTCAACCGCGACAAGAACCACCCGTGCGTGATCATCTGGTCGATCGCCAACGAGCCGGAGTCAGGCACCGAGTCCGCCGAGAACTACTTCCGACCCCTGTTCGAGGTGGCCCGCCAGGCCGACCCCACTCGTCCGGTCGGGTTCGTCAACGTGATGCTCAACCCGCACGGCAATTGCCGACTGCACCCCTACTGCGACGTGATCATGTTGAACCGGTACTACGGCTGGTACGTCAACACCGGCGACCTGGCGGCAGCACAGATCGACATGACGAAGGAGCTGGCCGCGTGGGCAGGTGAGGGCAAGCCGATCATCATGACGGAGTTCGGCGCGGACACGTATCCTGGCCTGCACGTCGCTGCCCGCCGAGCCGTGGAGTGAGGACTACCAGGTGGAGTACATGTTGGCGAACTGTGCCGCCATGGACGCCACCGATCTGGTGGTCGGCGAACAGATGTGGAATTTCGCGGACTTCGCCACGTCCACGTCGGGCATCATGCGGGTGGGCGGCAACAAGAAGGGCGCCTTCACTCGCGAACGCCAGCCCAAGGCGATTGCACATTGGCTGCGCGATCGCTGGCAAGGCGGCAAGATTGGCAAGCAGGACTGACCACCCTCCTATCGGCAACGCCGAGCACCAACTCGGCAGTGAGAGTTCAACACAACAAGGAGAAACCACCCATGTCGGAACAGAAGGCGAATATCGGCGTTGTCGGTATGGCAGTGATGGGCTCGAACCTGGCCCGCAACCTTGCCCACCGCGGCTACACCGTGGCGATCTACAACCGCAGCTTCGGCAAGACCCAGCAGGTGCTTGCGGATCACGGCCATGAAGGGGCGTTCATCGGCAGCGAGAGCGTAGCCGACTTCGTGGGGTCGATCGCACACCCGCGCTCGATCATCCTGATGGTGAAGGCCGGTGCCCCCACCGACGCCACGATCGCCGAACTGCTGCCCCACCTCGAGCCCGGCGACATCATCATGGACGGCGGCAACTCCTACTTCCGCGACACCATCCGGCGTGAGAAGGAGATCGCTGATCAGGGCTTCCACTTCGTCGGCACCGGCATCTCCGGCGGCGAGTACGGCGCCTTGACCGGGCCCTCCATCATGCCCGGCGGCACCCCCGAGAGCTACAAGATCCTGGGCCCGATGCTCGAGGCCATCTCAGCCAAGGTCGGCGACGAGCCCTGCTGCGCGTGGATGGGTCCCAATGGTGCCGGCCACTTCGTCAAGATGATTCACAACGGCATCGAGTACTCCGACATGCAGGTGATCGGTGAGGCCTATGAGCTGCTCCGGGCCGCTGGCATCGGAACTGACGAAGCCGCAGAGATCTTCACCAAGTGGAATCAGGGCGAGCTGTCGAGCTACCTCATCGAGATCACCTGCGACATGCTGGCCCAGAAGGACCCACAGACCGGCGCACCGCTGGTAGAGGTCATCAAGGACCGCGCAGGCATGAAGGGCACCGGCACCTGGACCGTCCAGACCGCCCTTGAATTGGGCGTTCCGGTCAACGGCATCGCCGAGTCCGTCTTCGCTCGTGCACTGTCGAGCCACGACGACCTGCGGGCCGCCGCGACGAACCTGGCCGGTCCCGACCGGACCCTCCAGGTGCCCGACAAGGAAGCCTTCATCGAGGATGTCCGTCAGGCATTGTGGGCATCCAAGGTGGTCGCCTACTCCCAGGGCTTCGATGAGATCCGCACCGGTGGCGTGGAGTTCGGCTGGAACATCAACGTCGCGGACTGCGCGAAGATCTGGCGGGACGGCTGCATCATCCGCGCCAAGCTGCTGGAGAACATTCGCCAGGAGTACTCGACAGACCCCGATCTGGTATCGCTCATGGCGGCCCCGTCCATCGCACCCAAGCTGGCCGAGTACAACGACGCCTGGCGTCGCGTCGTCGCCTCAGCCGCGCAGGCCGGCGTGTCCGCACCGGTGTTCTCGAGCTCGCTGGCCTACTACGACATGGCCAGGGCACCGCGCAACAACGCCGCGGTCACCCAGGGGTTGCGTGACTACTTCGGCTCGCACACCTACGAGCGCGTTGACATGCCAGGCCATTTCCACCTCGACTGGTCGGGTGACCGCTCGGAGTCGAAGACCTCCGACAACTGACGTGGTCGGATCACCTCACTGAGCAGACCGAACAGGCTGGCCCCCACCGGGGTCAGCCTGTTCTGCGTCACGGCAAGGTGAGCTGCTGGGTGTCAGGGTGCGGTGAGCTGCAGCAAGCGGCCCGACCCTGCGTCCTCCAGCAGCCAGATCGACCCGTCGGGGCCTTCGGCCACGGCTCGGATGCGTTCGTCCATGGCCCACCGGTCGGCCTCCTGGGCGGTGCCGTCTGCCAGATCTACGCGGATCAGGGCCTCACCGGATAGCGCGCCGATGAAGGCGTCCCCCTGCCAGGACGCAAACATCTCCCCTTGGTAGATCATCAGACTGCCGGGCGAGATGCTCGGTGTCCACCAGAGCCGCGGAGCCTCGAAACCATCACTGCTGACGACGTGGTCGGGGATGTCCCCTCCCCCGTAGTGGGAGCCGTTGGAGGCGAGCGGCCATCCGTAGTTTGCGCCCGGGACGATGAGGTTCAGCTCGTCTCCGCCCTGGGGCCCCATTTCGGTTGACCACAGATTGGCGTCGGCATCGAAGGCGATTCCGAGGGGATTGCGGTGGCCGTAGCTCCAGATCTCGGCGCTCACCCCGCCCAAGGATTCGAACGGGTTGCCAGCGGCCGGGGTACCGTCCGGGTTCAGGCGCACAATCGTACCGAGGGTGTTGGACAGGTCCTGCGCGGGCGCGAACTTCTGTCGGTCGCCAGAAGTGACGAACAAGTGGCGTCCATCGGGGCTCAACGCCAGCCGTTGGGAGAGGTGGCCGTCGCCTGAGACCTTGGGACTCTGGCGCCAGATCACCTCAAGGTCCTGGAGGCTCGCGTTCGCCCCGCTGGTCTGCAGCGTCGCCCGGCCGACCGCAGCCCCTACTCCACCTACGCCCTCCTCCGACCAACTCAGGTAGATCTGCTGGTCCTCGGTGAAATATTGCCCGGGGATGACATCGCCCAACCCGGCCTGGCCTGAGTCGAAGACCTGCGGAGCACCATCCACCTGCACCAGGGTTCCGGCCGACTGGTCACGCAACCACAGGGTGCCGCTGCGCTCGGTGACCGCCAGCCAGTTTGTGCCCGGCAGGAAGCTCACAGCCCATGGTTCATCGAATCGGGCCTGCTCGGTCATCACGAACGGGCGTTCCTCCGAGCCAGGCCCGGCGCTTCCCGGGCCACAGCCCGCCAGCAGCGCCACCGCCATCACCGTGATCAACCCTCGCGCCATGGTCTGACGCTACGTGACGCCAGCTCGACTTGGCGCCATCGGGTCGATCAGTCAGTGACCAGTCGGGCCAGCATGGCAGCCCTGGCCGTCTCGGGCAGCCGACGTTTGCGTCCGTCGGCGTCGGCGCAGACGAGCACAGCGCGGGCGCGGGAGTAGACCGTGCCGAGGTCCGGGTCGACGATCTCGGTGGACAGGACGACCGAGGTCTCCCCCACCTGAACCGGTGCGGTCAGGACGCGGTGAGGCGTGGGCCGGTAGTCCAGTTGCACGAGGTAGTCGATGTCCTGACGCGCGATCAGCCACTGGAGCGCGTCCGGGTTGCCCATTCCGACCCTGGACATCGACGGATCGGCACGGGTGGTCATGTCGATGCGTCCGGCGAGCACGAAGTCGAGGTAGCGCACGTTGTTCACGTGCCCGTACCGGTCTGGATCAGACCACCGGGTGTGGACGTCCATCGGGGTGCCGCGTCCCTGCAGGGCGGGTGCGACCAGTTGGCTCATAGGCTCCGAGGCGACCAGATGGGAGGCCAGAAAGCCGCGCTCGACATCGGTGAGACGCCTGGGTGACTGGGTGTCGAAATCAAAGGGGCACAGCACCGACCGGGCCTCGACGCACAGCCGGCCGTCCTGCACCAACCGGTACGCGACCCCGAAACGGGCACCCCCCAGTTCGCAGACGGACACCTCGACGCCCAACGGCCAATCGGAGTACCGGATCGGTGCTCGGTAGGCGATCTGGTGGCCGACCACCACACAGCCCTCTTCCAGCATCGCCTGCGTCGGCCCGCTGATCAGGAGTTGCGCACGCGACTCCTGCAGGTAATCGGCCACCATCACGTTGTTGACGTGTCCCTGTACGTCAAGGTCGGTCCACCGCAGCTGGACCTCGGCGATGAACCCGCTCATCCAGCCACCAGATCGGACGTGGAGGTGTCCGAGTACATGGCCTCAATCACCGGCCCGTAGACCGCGCGCACCTCGTCTCGGCGCACCTTCAGGCTCGGGGTGAGAATGCCGTCGGCCAGGGTGAGCTCGGAATCAAGGATGGTGTACCGCTTGATCTGCTCCCAACGTTCCAGGCGGCCGTTCACCTTGCGCATCCGGCGGTCGATGGACTTGCGGATCTCGGGAAGCTGGGTGAGCTCGGCGTAACTGAGCTCGGACCTGTCACGACGCTCGGCCCACTTCTGCAGCTGCGCGGGGTCGAGGGCGACCAGAGCGGTGACGTACTTGCGATTCTCTCCGATAGCCACCACCTGACTCAGGTAAGGGATGTTGGCCATCACCGTGTTCTCGATCTTCTGGGGCGCAACGTACTTTCCGTTGGACGTCTTGAACAAGTCCTTTTTGCGGTCGGTGATGGTCAGGTAGCCGTCCGCGTCGAGCACCCCGATGTCGCCGGTGTGGTACCAGCCGTCGACGAACGTCTCCGCGGTCTGGCCCGGCAGGTTGTGATAGCCGCGCGCGATGGTCGGGCCCTTCACAAGGATCTCACCGTCCTGCGCGATGGTGGTCTCCAGCCCGGGGATGACCGGGCCTACGGTGCCGAAGCGGGGCTGGCCGGGAAGGTTGAGGAACGTGATGGCGGCGGTCTCGGTGGCTCCGTAACCTTCGACGACGGTGATTCCGGCGCTGTAGAACCACTCCTGCACCTGCACCGACAGCTTGGCCGATCCGGAGATCATGAAGCGCATTCGGCCGCCGAGCTTCTGCTTCAGCTTGCTGAACACCAGCCGGTCGGCCACCGAGTACTGCACCGCCAGCGTCCGCGGCAGTGGACGTCCGGCCAACCGGTAGGGACGCGAGTCGCGACCGACCCGGAATGCCCAGCGGGAGATCCGCCCCTTGAGCCCCTGCTGCGGGTTCATGGTCAGAACCGCCGCACGCACCTTCTCGAAGATCCGCGGCACCCCGACAAGAATCGTCGGATGAGTCTCGCCGAGACCCTGGACGATGCGATCGATGCGTCCGTCGACAACGGCCTTGAATCCAACGGCCAACTGCACGGCGAGCAGGTCACGGCCGAAGACGTGGCTCAGCGGCAGCCAGAGGTACAGAACGTCATCGGGGTTGACGAAGTCGAGGTACTTGACCGCGGCGCCCTCGTAGGTCCAGCTCCGGTGCAGCAGTTCCACCCCTTTGGGGCGTCCGGTGGTGCCGGAGGTGTAGATGAGGGTCGAGAGGGAGTCCGGACCCACGGTGCCGATGGCGTCGTCAACACACTGGGGGTGTTGCGAAATGTGTCGACGCCCCTTCTCCAGCAACTCCTCCCAGTTGATGATCCTGTCATCGGCTGGCTGACCGGCCGGGCGGTCGTCCTCGAGAAGGATGATGTGGCTCAGCCGGGCGCTCAACTCCGGGACGTGCTGCACCTTGTGCAGCTGAGAGGCGTTCTCAACGATCATCATCACGGATTCGGAGTTCGCAACGATGTACAGCACGTCCTCAGCGCTGGTGTTGGGGTACACGGTCGTGGTGGCACCTGCAGCGCAGGCGATGCCCAGGTCGGCGAGCACCCACTCGAACCTGGTGCTGCAGGCGATGGAAACCCGCTGTTCGGGCAAGAGTCCCAGCGAGATCAACCCGGCGGCAGCACGATCCGCGACGTCACGCACCTCGCCCCACGTCACGTCTCGCCAGCCGTCGCCGTCCGGAACGGTGAAACCCACTCGAGCGGGATCGGCGGCCACCCGCTCACGGAACATTGCGGGATAGCTCGGAGCGCTGGAGGCCTCGATCTTGTCGGCAAGTTGCTGAGCGGTCGGGTTCATGGCACTCCTCGGTCGGCTCCCCTGCGTCGGGGTGTTTCGGGCTGAAATCGGCGCGGGCACCGAGACAACGATGATCCTAACTGTTGGAGCACCCAACAACCCCCTGCTTCATGATTCAATTGCCTCCGCTAGGATGCCGGCATGTCCGAGCAGGAACCCCGCTGGCTCACGCCGTCGCAACAGGTGGTGTGGCGCGACTGGCTGAGCGCGTCCGCCTGGATAAATGACGAGTTGAACGCAGACCTGCGCCCGCACGACCTCGACCTCAACGAGTACGAGGTGCTCGTCGTGCTGTCGGAATTCCCGCAGCACAGCGTCCGGATGTCGCAGCTGGCCGAGGGCTCCAACCAGTCCCGCTCGCGTCTCACCCACACCGTTGGGCGCATGGAAGCAGCCGGCCTGGTGAAGCGCCAGACCGCGGCTGGTGACAGGCGTGGGGTGGTCGCCACGCTGACTGACAAGGGTTTCGAACTGCTGCAGCGCGCAGCGGTAGACCACGTGTCCGCCGTGCGCCGCGTACTCGTCGACGCCATCGATCCGGACGACTGGCAGGCGCTGGGACGGGCCATGAAGGCCGTGCTGGCAGTGCGAGACTTGGACAGGTGAACTCATCGCCATCCTGGGTTGAGACCCTCGACACCTTCCGGGCTCGGCTCAGTGACCCGACCTGCCTCGACGACTCCACCCTCGCCAGGGCCCTGTACTCCACGGACGCCTCCCTGTACCGCGTGGTCCCGCAGATGGTGGCGACCCCACGCAGCACCGAGGAGCTCATCGAGGTAGTCAGGGCCGCTCTGGCCGTCGGCCTGCCGATCACCGGGCGCGGAGCGGGCACCTCGTGTGCCGGCAACGCCGTCGGCCCCGGGCTGGTCATCGACATGGCGCGGCACCTGAACGCGGTGGTGTCGGTGGACGCCGAAGCGGGCACCGCAGTGGTCGAACCAGGGGCCATCCAGGCCTTGGTGCAGCAGGCTGTCACTCCCCACGGCTGGCGGTACGGCCCTGATCCGTCCACCTCGAACAGGTGCACCGTCGGCGGCATGATCGGCAACAACGCGTGTGGTCCCCGGGCGTTGGGCTACGGTCGCAGCGCCGACAACATCGTTGAGCTCGAGGTCATCACGGGCACCGGTGAGCTACTGACGCTTCGTCCGGGAGCTTCCGGAACCGTGCTCGACGCGTTGCGCGATCTGGTGGAGGCCAATCTGGCGACCATTCGCACGGAATTCGGTCGATTCTCCCGGCAGGTGTCCGGATACAGCCTGGAACATCTGCTGCCCGAGCGCAGATTCGACGTCGCCAGCTTCTTCGCCGGCACCGAGGGCACCCTGGGCATCATCACGAGGGCGACGATCAAGCTGGTACGGGACGCACCCCTGAAGACCACCGTCGCGTTGGCATACCCCAGCATGGCCGACGGCGCCGACGCGATGCCGCGCATCCTGGAGTTCCGACCGACAGCCTGCGAAGGCATGGATCGCCGATTGTCGAACGTGGTGGCCGAGCGTCTGGGCGCACAGGCGGTGCCTCATCTGCCAGCTGGAGACGCCTGGCTGTTCATAGAGCTGGTGGGCGAGGACGCCGACGAGATCGCCGAGCGCGCCCACCAGTTGGTGCAGGCATCCGGGGCGACCGACGGTTGGGTTGTGCCCGACGCGGTCGAGGCGGCCAGGTTGTGGGCGATCCGCACCGACGCCGCGGGGCTGGCCGCCGTGGCTCTGGACAAGCCCGCGCATGCCGGTTGGGAGGACTCGGCGGTGCCGGCCGACAAGTTGGGCGACTACCTGCGCGATTTCGAGGCGTTGTTGGCCACGTTCGGCCTGCACGGCCTGCCCTACGGCCACTTCGGCGAGGGCTGCGTGCACTGCCGGATCGACTTCCCGCTCGATCAGCCGGAGGGCACCCGGGTGCTGCATGACTTCATGGTGGCCGCCGGGAAGCTGGTCGCCAGCTACGGCGGCTCGATGTCCGGCGAACACGGCGACGGCCGGGCGCGCAGCGAACTGCTCCCGCTGATGTACTCCCCCACGGCTCTCAGCCTGTTCGGTCAGGTCAAGAACATCTTCGACCCGCACAACCTACTCAACCCCGGGGTGCTGGTTGACCCGGAGCCGTTGGACCGACATGTGCGGATCGCGGAGACCCGCCGCTCGCCCTACGCACTGGCCTATCCCGACTTCGCCCGTGAGGTGCACCAATGCACTGGCGTGGGCAAGTGCCGGGCCGACACCACCCGCGCAGGTGCGGTGATGTGCCCGAGTTTCCAGGCCACCGGCGACGAGAAGGACGCTACCCGCGGGCGGGCCCGCGTCCTGCAGGAGATGATCAACGGGACTCTGGTCACCGGCGGGTGGCGCTCACCCGAGGTGGCCGAGGCGCTCGAGTTGTGTCTGGCGTGCAAGGGCTGCCGGCACGACTGCCCGACCGGCATCGACATGGCCGCCTACAAGTCACGCGTGCTCTACGAGAAGAACAAGGGCCGGCTGCGTCCCGTCTCGCACTACGCGATGGGCTGGTTGCCCCGCTGGGGCCGTTTGGCCACCAAACTGCGACTGGGCCGAGTCGCCAATCTCGCGCTGCAGACGCCGGGCGTCGTGCACCTGATCAGGGCTGTCGTGGGGATCGACCAACGCCGACCTATGCCCCGATTCCGGGGAGGCGCGGCCGCCAGCCAGCAGAAGTACGACCTCGCTCAGGTGACCAGGAGCCGTGGCCCGGTGGCCGTCTGGGTTGACTCCTTCACCGACGCCTTCGAAGGCGGCCAACTCGTTGCGCTGTTGAAGCTGTTGGTCACGCTCGGATTCGATCCGAAGGTGATCTCGCAGGATGCCTGCTGCGGCCTGACCTGGATCACCACCGGACAGCTCGACGGAGCTCGCCGGCAGCTGCGTCACGCGTTGGACGTGCTGACGCCGATCGCCGAACAGGGCATCCCGATTGTCGGGATGGAACCCAGTTGCATGGCGGTCTGGCGCAGCGACGCCCCTGAACTGCTCCCTGATGACGAACGCGTCGACCTGGTCGCCGGTACCATCCGGACACTGGCCGAGTTGCTGGGATCGCTCGACGACTGGACGCCCCCCGATCTGACGGGGCACACCATTGTCGCCCAGCCGCATTGCCACCATGCATCTGTCCTCGGCTGGCAGGCGGACGCTGCACTGCTGGCCCGCACGGGGGCCACCGTGGTGACACTCGGCGGCTGCTGCGGACTGGCCGGCAACTTCGGCCTGGAGCAGGGCCATCACGATCTCTCGGTCAAGGTCGCCGAACATGACCTGCTACCGGCTCTCCGCGCCGCTGGACGGGACGCGATCGTCCTCGCCGACGGCTACGGCTGCCGCAAGCAGCTGTCCGATCTGGAGGACCGCCAAGCGATCACGCTGTCGGAGCTGCTGGCCTCGCACAGCTGAGGGCTGGGAGGCGCTTCGACCGTGGCGCACCAAAGGGTTCGCCACGGTCGAAACGTGTTTGCGGTTTCAGTCGCGCGTCAGACGGCGGTGCTTGCTGGCGTGCGGACGCGCGGCCTCCTCACCCAGCCTGGCAACCTTGTTGATCTCGTAGTCGGCGAAGTTGCCCTCGAACCAGAACCATCGTGGGTTACCGTCGGCGTCCTCGCCCTCCCAGGCCATGATGTGGGTGGCGACCCGGTCGAGGAACCAGCGATCGTGCGAGATCACGACGGCGCAGCCCGGGAACTCCAGCAAGGCGTCCTCGAGGCTCTGCAGCGTCTCGACGTCCAGGTCGTTGGTCGGTTCGTCGAGGAGCAGCAGGTTGCCGCCCTGTTTCAGCGTCAGTGCGAGGTTGAGGCGGTTGCGCTCTCCTCCGGAGAGCACCCCAGACGGCTTCTGTTGATCGGGACCCTTGAACCCGAAGGACGCCACGTAGGCTCGGCTGGGCACCTCGAAATTCCCGACCTTGATGAAGTCCAGACCGTCGCTCACGACCTGCCAGACGTTCTTGCTCGGGTCGAGCCCGCCACGACCCTGATCGACGTAGCTCAGCTTGACGGTCTCACCGATGCGCAGACTGCCCGAGTCGGGCTTCTCCTCACCGACAACCATCTTGAACAGGGTCGTCTTGCCAACGCCGTTCGGGCCGATGATGCCCACGATGCCAGCCCGTGGCAGGTCGAAGTCCAAGTCCTTGATCAGGACACGGTCGTCGAATCCCTTGGTGAGCTTCTTGGCCTCCAGCACGACGCTCCCCAGGCGGGGACCAGGCGGAATGTTGATCTCGGCCGGGTCGAGCTTGCGGTTGCGCTCGGCCTCGGTGGCCAACTCCTCGTACCGTGCCAGACGTGCCTTGCTCTTGGCCTGACGAGCCTTGGGGCTGGATCGCACCCACTCGAGTTCGCGCTCCAGAATCTTGGCGCGCTTCGCGTCCTTCTGCCCCTCGATGGTCAGGCGCTTGCGCTTTGTCTCGAGGTAGGTCGAGTAGTTGCCCTCGTAGGGATAGAGGCGTCCTCGGTCGATCTCGCAGATCCACCCGACGACGTTGTCCAGGAAGTACCGGTCGTGGGTAATGCACAGCACAGCACCCGGGTAGCTCTTGAGGTGGCCCTCCAGCCAGTTGACCGACTCCGCGTCCAGATGGTTGGTGGGCTCGTCGAGCAGCAGCAGGTCGGGCTGCTCCAGAAGCAGCTTGCACAGCGCGACGCGACGGCGCTCACCGCCGGACAGCACATCAACGATGGTGTCTGGCGGCGGGCACTGCAACGCGTCCATCGCCTGCTCGAGCTGGGAGTCGATGTCCCAACCCTCCCGGGCGTCCAGTTCGGTCTGCAAGTCGCCCATCTCGGCGAGCAGCGTGTCGAAGTCCGCATCGGGATCGCCCATCGCCTCGGACACCTCGTTGAAGCGGCGAAGCATGGCCTTGACCTCGGCAACACCCTCCTCCACGTTCTCGAGGACAGTCTTGCCCTCGGTGAGCGTGGGTTCCTGCATGAGGATTCCGACGCTGGCGCCCTTGGAAAGCTGGGCGTCCCCGTTGTTGATCGGCTCCAGCCCGGCCATCACCTTCAGCAGGGTGGACTTGCCGGCGCCGTTGGGACCGACGACGCCGATTTTCGCTCCCGGGAAGAAGGACAGCGTCACGTTGTCGAGTATCAACTTGTCGCCGATGGTCTTGCGGACGTTGTGCATGGTGTAGATGAACTCAGCCATTTCGGCGCGCATTTCCTTTGTTCAGCTGGCGTGTGGTGCCCGGGCAAACGGTCGCACTGGGCGGCGGGGGCGGTGACCCGTCCCATTATGCCGCACTGGCCGGCTGACCCCGACCGTCACGACCGCGGCATCAGCTCGCCATCGACGCTTGCTCCTCGTCCTCCTCCACCCCGGCACTCTCACCAGTATTGGTTGGCTGGTCGGCGGTGGTGTCGCGCGCCACCGGGGTGCGAGTGAACTGGCTGGTCCCGCGGCTGAGGTCGTGACCCAGCGAGCTGGCCTCAACCACCAGCCTTTCGTTGCGCACCCCTTCGGTCACCCAGATGTGGGTACGCAGTTTTCCGAATACCACCACCGGGTCTCCCTTCGCCAAGGAGTCGCGGGCGTTGTCTGCCACCCGATTGCTGCACTCCACGGTGACCCAGGTGGTGTGGCCGTCCACCCACTCCTGACCACGGCGCAGTCGTGGTGTGCTGGCCAGCCGGAAGCTTGCTCGGCTGTACCCGTCACCTGAGCGATGCTCGACCTCGGTACCCAGATTGCCGGAAACAGTGATGTGCGCGTCCATGGGGAACTCCTTTCAAAGGGGCCCCAAGGATGGGCATTCCGGTGCCGGAATCGCCAGAATCGCCAAAGGCTGTGGACAACTCGAATCTCCGACATCGAACCCGCGAGCCCGGGTCCCTCCCCAGGCACCTCGCGACACCCAAGGACGCGCTCAGCCGGCCGCTCGCGCCGCCTGTTCGCGTCCCTCGGTGAACCGCCTCAGCTCCTGATTGACGGGCTCGATCACCAACCGATCAGCAACGTCGGCCACCTGGCGAACCAGCACGCGTTCCGCTCTGGCGGCCTTCGACCTGGCGCCAACCTCCACGCCGACTCGGGCGGCCAGCCCAACCAGGAACCCCAGCGCCGCCCCACCCAGCAGCAGCGCCGTCGGCAGGGGTAGTTGGCCGACCCGAACCGCGGGAATGGCCGGCATCTGAAGGTAGGCCAGGCCCATGTCGAGCAGCAACCACAGGCCTCCGACGACGGCCAGGGCGAAGATGATCCACTGCAGCACGGTCACGACGCGCCACCACCCCTGTCCGCGTTCCATCGCCAGGTCGCTGGTGGCCACAGCCTGGTCGAGAGCATCGGGCAACGACTCGCGGTGGGCCAGGGTGGCGTCCCGGACGACCTTCATCCAACCGGCCGGCAGCCCGACGGAAGCAGCTTCGGCCAGACCGCGCAGGGCAGTGTCGACCCGCGACTGCTGCACACCACCAGCTAAGGGCAGGCTGGTGCGTTGGACGCCGACCGGTTCCAGTTCCGGCGCCTTCGCCCTGCGGGGACGCGGCACGGCGCGGTCGAGGTGCAGCATCCGCAGCGGATCGGGACGGAATCTGGCCAGCCAGGCTGTCACCGGCCAGCCGGTGGCCAACGTTCCGCGGTGGCGCATCGATTTGAGCACGGCGTCGCTAACGAACTCGACACCGGCCGCTTGCGCGAACGACTGGTTCAGCTGCCGGGCCTGCAGGTCTGGGACCTTGTGGGGAACCTGGCCATCACCATAGGCGCTCCGCAGGTTCACCGCGGACGCCTGGACGTCGGAGGCCAGCCGCATCGCGGCGGTCTGCTTGTGCTTGACCGCCGCGGCGATCGTCTTGCGCAGGGACTCGACACCCATTCCCGTGAGGGCGGACACCGCCACCACGGGGGTGTCGGCCAATCCCTCCGAGTCGAGCAGCTTGCGCAGGTCTCGCATGGCCTGCCGCAACTGGTCGCTGTTCAACCGGTCGGCCTGATTGAGCACGACCAGCATCACCTCGGCGTGCCCGGCGAGGGGCTTGAGGTAGTTGTTGTGCAGGGCACCGTCGGCGTACTTCTGCGGATCGACCACCCAGATGAGCATGTCGACCAGCTGCACCAGCCGGTCGACCTCCAGCCTGTGCGAGGTGACGGTGGAATCGTGATCGGGCAGGTCCATCAGGATCAACCCGTTCAACGCCGCGTCGTCCCCCTGGACGAGGTGTCTGCGCGGCACCTCAAGCCAGTCGAGCAGGTCGCTGGGCAATTCTGCTCCCCAGTAGGCGGCCATTGCCTTGCTTGTCGTCGGCCGCTTGAGCCCCGGCTCGGCCAGCCTCGTGCCTGAGATGGCGTTGAACAGGCTCGACTTGCCCGATCCGGTCGCACCCGCCAGCGCTATGACCGTGTCGTCACCGGCGAAGGCGAGCCGGCGGTCGACCTGCCGCACCACCCGGCGAGCCTCCTCGACCGCCGCGGCGTCCAGTCTCCCTGCCGCCAGGTCTGCGGCGGCACCCATACTCTTGACCCGCTCAGCGAGCGATGCTGCCTTGTCACGCCTGGCCATGGTTCACCTGCCCGTTCGTTCGTCAGGCACCAGCTCGGCGTCCACAACCTCCGCGCCAGAGGTGGCGTCCACGGGTGTCAACTCCACCCGCGTGGGTTCCGGGAAGCCCGTGGTGAGCTGGGGTTGGTGGGGCCGGCGTCCATTGGCTGATGCGCCCCCGGCGGCCATGCCCTGTGCCCGGTCAGACGACACCGTGGCCATGGCCTGTCTGATCGCCTCACCCTGCTGATGGTCCACCGGCAGCTGATCGAGGACGCCGCCGAACCGGGCCATCTCGGCAGCCATCAGCGCCTCGACGCGGGCATCCAGGTCACTCTTGGCGGTCTCAGCCAGCCGCCTGACCGCTTCGTCCCCGAACACCGACTCCAGCAGCCGCTGCGCCAGGACGGCGGTGCCGGCTGCCACGCCGCCCTCGGCGCCGGTCAGTCCGCCGGTGTTGAAGAAGATGACCAGCATCAAAGCGGCGCCGACTCCGTTCAGTCCGAGGGCGGCGACTCGGGCCGTCGATCGCTTGCCGCGTCCCTCGTCGCCGACCAACGTGAGGACGGCGGACTGCCACTCCCGGATCGTTCGGGCAACCGACGCCTGGAAATCGGGGCCGGTCGTGACCAGTTCGGGGTGTCTGGCGAGCAGTTGGCGCCCGGCGGGGTTGCCCTGCCATGCGGAGGTGGCCCGCTCCGCGGCCGCTTGGCCCTCGGCGAGGATCAGCGCCTCCAGTCCGCTGCCGGCCGCCACCCCCACGTGCTCGCCGCGCTGGGAGTGACCACTCAGGAACCCGACGACCCGGTCGCGGAACCTGCTGACCTTCTGATCGAGGCTGCGCATCAGGTCGCCGGTGCCAACGTAGTCATGCCAGCGAGACAGAACCTCGCCGCGCAGCAGGGTGCCATCGGCGGACTGTACGGCAACCGCACGCGCGGCCTCGGCATACGCCTTCTGAGCGTCCTGCGCCAGTTGGTCGATGGTGGCCAGTTGGCTGTCGACAGCCGAGGCCACTTCTGGGGCCCGGTCAGTCAGGGAGGCGATGGCCCCGTCAAGGGTGCGCAGGACGACGCGTTCCTTGGCATCCTTGTCGGCGGCCAGGGTCGCCAGATAGGTCCTGATCGGCGCAACCGCCTGGTCGGGCAACAATCCCAGGTCGTCGACGATGGTTTCGGGAACGGCGAACAACGGCGCGTCCGCCAGGCCGCGCTCGGTCATCATTCGGCCGAGGTCGCCGGGCACCACGCCCATGGCAGCGGGCGGCACCCGGTCCAGCACGACCGCGATGGAGGCGCCGCGTTGCGCCGCAGTCTTCAGGAAGTCCCACGGGACAGCATCGGCGTAGCGTGCAGCCGAGGTGACGAACAGCCACAGGTCTGCCGCGTCCAGCAGTTGGCTGGCCAGCAGCCGGTTCTGCTCGACGACGGAGTCGATGTCGGGGGCGTCCAGAACGGCCAGTCCCGGCGGCAAGGTGGCCTCGGAGACCAGTTGCAGCGAACGTTGATCTTGACTGGCCACCCGGGCACGTAGCAACCCGGGGAGTATCCGGTCATCGCTGAACCAGCGCTCATCCTGTGGGTTGAACACCAACACCGGTGATCGTGTGGTCGGTCGTATCACGCCTGGCTGCGAGACGACCCGTCCGATCAGGGAGTTGACCAACGTCGACTTGCCCGCTCCTGTCGACCCACCGACGACAGCGAGCAGCGGAGCCTCCAGATTGCCCAGCCTGGGCAGGATGTAGTCGTCCAGTTGGGCGACGATCTGGCGGGACGTCGACGCCGCGGCCGCAGAGTCAGGCAGGTCGAGCGGCAACCGCACACCCTCAAGGGCAGATCGCAATGACGACAACGACGTCGCCAACACCATTGCCCTCTCCTGTCATCCAGTCACATCCGCGGACCGGTGCGGCCCCTTGCACCACTGTGGCACGTCACCGTGCCACAGGTGACCAACTTGCGCGGCCAGCCGCCACCGGCTGGCCGGAAGGTGGGGCCCACGCCATGGGCTGGCTGGCCTTCTTCCGAATACGCGCGTCCCGGCGTCGCTGCAGGAAGGCCCGCCACTTCTGTCCCCATTCGGACGGAATCATTTTCAGTCCGTCGGTGGTGTCGATGGCCCACACCCGGGCGTCCGCGGCGGCGAGCAGCAGGTCGCGCTGACGTTCGATGGCCATGGCGTCGATGGTTCCCCGCAGTTCGGCGTCGCGGACATAGGCCAACTCGGTCAGGTGGCGCTGCAGTCTCAAGGTGGCCCTGAAGACGCGTGGTCCCCGAAGCAGGGCGGCCCACGCCATCCGCCAGCGTCCGAACACCCGGCTGAACTCGACCGGATCGGACTCCTCCAGCCAACCCATCCGAACCATTTCGCTCAGACGTGCGCGAATGTTCCTGATCTGGTGGACGTAGCGGAAGACGGTGTAGACCACCAGCACGATGACACCCACCCAGCCACCGATGATGATGACCAGGACGTTGTTCGACACCGACGCGATCCCGTTGAACAGCATGTGTCCCAGGGCTGCGCCAAGGTAGCCCGCGACCGGGGCCAGGACTCGCACCAGTTTGCTGCGATTGGTCAGCGCAACGATCAGGCCCAGGGCGATGAAGGCGGTGAACAGCGGGTGCCCGAACGAGGTCTGCAGGCCCCGCATCAGGACGATCTCGCTCAGTTCTGCCTTGGCGTCGGTCTGGTAGATGGTCACCGAGTACATGTAGACGCGTAGGTAGTAAACGATGTTCTCGGTGAAGGCGAAGCCCACCGCCGACAGCCCCGACAAGGTGAGCACCTGGTGTACTCCCACCATCCGGCGCCTCATCAGGATGGCCAGGCCGAACAGCACCGTTGCCTTGGCGGCCTCCTCGACGAAGGGTGCGGAGAAGATCGCGGATCTGGCACCGGTTGAGGGGTCGACCGGGCCCTGGGCGCGCATCAACTCGCCGGCCCAGGTATTGACGTGCAGGGAAACAAACACAGCCACGCAGGCCCCCCAGCCCAGTGCCAACCACTTCATCGACCACGTGGTGGGCCTCAGCCTGTCCAGCAGAATGAAGAGCGCAACGTAGACCCCGAGAGTGACCGCCGCCCGCTGGGTGACCAGCCAGTAGGCCTCGTTGAGCTGTCCCCAGGTGAGCAGGGTCGGTTGCCCGTAGGCCTCCTCGGTCACCTTGGCGACCTCCTCGATCAGACCCGCGCCCACCGTCCGGTACACCGAGACGAGCAGGGCTGCGAATACCAGGGTGAGGAGCACCGTCGCCCACGCGTACGGGTTACGTACCACGTGGCGACGCCACCAGCCGAGTTCGGGATCGCTGTGGCGGGCCAGACCGTTGCGTGCCCGACGGTATTGAGCCGCCAGGTCGCTGTGCCCGGCCTCACCACGGCCCTCCGGCGCGCGGGCGATGCGAGCTGCGGCACCGCGTCCCGTCGCACGTACCGGCGCCGTGGACGCCGGAGGGCGCCAGGTGTTGGCGTCAGCAGTCATGCCGGCCAGCCTACCTGCCGATGATCGCGGCACCTCATGACAACCAGGCATGCCCGCTTCGTCGGGCAGGCTCCCCTGCTTGGGACGGTTGGCCAGCGTACCGAGCCGGGAGTTACTGTCGGGCCAGGAGGAATCCCAGAAGATGACTGACATCAGCGACGAGTCGCCCCCGATCATTCTTGAGACCAGGAACCTGCACAAGTGGTTCGCAGACAACCACGTGCTGAGAGGCATCACCACCGCCGTCCGCCAGGGCGAGGTCGTGTGCATCATCGGACCCTCCGGATCGGGCAAGTCCACCTTCCTGCGCTGCCTCAACAGGTTGGAGGAGTCCACTGAGGGTGAGGTGCTGTTCCACGGCCGCGATGTGGGCGCCCAGGACACCGACGTCAACCAGATCCGACAGTCGGTCGGGATGGTGTTCCAACAGTTCAACCTCTTCCCCCGCCTCACCGCGGCCCAGAACATCATGCTTGCCCCCGTCGAACTGGGACGGGTGGGGGCGACCGAGGCCCGGGACCTCGCGGAGACCCTGCTGGCGCGCGTCCACCTGGCCGAGAAAGCCGACCAACTGCCGGGCGAACTCTCCGGAGGCCAGCAGCAACGCGTGGCCATCGCCCGAGCCATGGCCATGTCGCCCGAGGTGCTGCTGTTCGACGAGGCCACCAGCGCTCTGGACCCCGAGATGGTCAGCGAGGTTCTGGAGGTCATCCGG
This sequence comes from uncultured Actinomycetota bacterium, assembly GCA_963780175.1. GTDB lineage: Bacteria > Actinomycetota > Actinomycetes > Propionibacteriales > Propionibacteriaceae > Brooklawnia. The sequence goes on from CAWAAT010000001.1 coordinate 690,179, forward strand.
GAACTGACCCAGTCGGGCATGACGATGATTCTGGTAACCCACGAGATGGGATTCGCCCGCGAGGTGGCCCAACGGGTGGTCTTCATGGCGGAGGGCCAGATCGTCGAGGAGGGCACGCCGACCCAAGTTTTCGACCACCCGGCCAGCACCCGGACCAAGGAGTTCCTGTCCCGAGTGTTGTGAGCAGGTTTCGGTCGGGCAACCTCGGGCGGCGCCCCCGGCGAGAATCGAACTCGCGACCTGCCGCTTAGAAGGCGGTTGCTCTATCCACTGAGCTACGGAGGCACCGATAGCCTAGCGACTGTCCGCCTCGGCTCGGGTGCCCACCCAGCGGCAGGACGCGTCCAGATGATTCGGGCATGACACACTCGTGACCGTGGATCCCGGCTCCGAGGAAGGCCGCAGCCGCCAGGAGTGGCTGCGACTGATCGTGGCCATCTACGGCCCTACCCTGCTCGCCTCCGTCGGGTTCGGCGCGATCATCCCGCTGGTCGCGCTGCAGGCCAGTGCACTGGGCGCCAGCATCGGGCTGGCAGCCTTCATCACCGGACTGTCCGGCGTCGCGTTGTTGATCTTCGACCTGCCCGCGGGGACGATCGCATCGCGTCTGGGCGAGCGGACCAGCATCGTCGCGGCGTGTCTGGTGGACGCGCTGGTGCTCGCCACGGTCTACCTCGCCACCTCCCTACCGGTGCTCGCAGTGGCCGTTTTCGCCCACGGCATGACGGGGTCGATCTTCGGCCTGGCCCGTCAGACCTACCTGACCGAGGCGATCCCGCTGCGCTATCGCGCCCGCGGCATGTCCAGTCTGGGCGGGGTATTCCGCATCGGCGGTTTCCTCGGCCCGCTGGCCGGGGCGGCGATCCTGAGCAGGGGTGAGATCAGGGACGCGTTCGTGTTCGCCGCCGCCACCAGTCTGGTGGCGGCCTTCGTCACCCTGGGGCTCCCGGCGCTGCCAACGGATCGACGGATGAGCGTCAACGATCAAGGCGAGCGGCCGCGCACCCTGTCGGTGCTGCGTCGCCATCGCAGGTCGCTGCTGACGGTGGGGATCGGGTGCCTCGGCCTGATGATGGTTCGCACCTCACGGCAGGTCATCATCCCGCTGTGGGCCGACTCCAACGGTCTCTCGGCCAGTCTCATCAGCCTGCTGTACGCGCTGTCCATGGCTTTCGATGTCGCCCTCTTCTACCCGGGCGGGGCGATCATGGACCGCTTCGGGCGGTGGTGGGTCTGCGTCCCGTCCACGTTCGTGATGTCGGTGGGGATCCTGGTGTTGCCGCTGGCGAACACCGCGGTGGCGATCGCCGTGGTCGCGTGCCTGCTGGGACTGGGCAACGGCATCAGCTCAGGAATCGTGCTGACGCTGGGGGCGGACGCCTCCCCACGCTTCGGGCGCGCCCAGTTCCTGGCGGGATGGCGCCTCATTGTGGACACCGGCCAGACACTGGGACCCCTCATCATCTCGGGCGTGACTTTTCTGGGCGGCTTGAGCGCAGCCGCCGTGGCAGTGGGTGCGCTGGGATGCCTGGGAGGGTTCTGGCTGGCCCGCTGGGTGCCGCGCACTCCGGAGCAGTTGGATCGGTTCCGCCCCGATGAGTGACGACCGATAGGTCGGGTGACAGCGGTCGCCTGAGAAGGCCTTAGTCTTGTGCGCGTGATGGACATGCTGGTGTGGATTGACTGCGAGATGACCGGGCTCGACCTTCGTGCGGATGCGCTCATCGAGGTGGCGGTGCTGATCACGGATGCGGACCTGAAGGTGCATGGCGAGGGGCTGGACCTGCTCATCGCCCCCTCCGAGGAGGCCCTGGACCAGATGGGCGACTTCGTCCGGCAGATGCACATCAACTCCGGTTTGCTGGCTGAGCTGTCGGGAGCCACCCTGACCATGCGGGAGGCCGAACAGCAGATCCTCGACCACATCAGGCAGTACGTGCCCCTGCCGCGCAAGGCACCGCTTGCCGGCAACACGATCGGTACCGACCGGGGGTTCCTGGCCCGCGACATGCCCGAACTGGAGGGGTACCTGCATTACCGCAATGTCGACGTCTCCAGCGTGAAGGAACTCGCCCGCCGCTGGTTCCCGAAGGCCTACTACGCGTCCCCAGCCAAGAACGGCAACCACCGCGCCCTGGCCGACATTCAGGAATCGATCGAGGAGTTGCGCTACTACCGGGAGGCGGTCTTCGTCCCGCAACCCGGGCCATCGACGTCCCAGGCACGCATCATCGCCGGAAAGCACCAGGGGGCTCTGACCGGGCACGGACCTGCCGCCCTGGCCTTCGAGGGCAGCGACGAGACCACGGACGACTGAGCGCCGAGGCAACTCGTGCGCCGCCCTCCCGGGATTGTGTGAAACCTCGCTGAGCCATGCTCACACGAGGATAATCGTCACCACACCCCCACAGGAGGTTGGCAATGGCGCTCACACCTGCTCCCACACTCAACGCGACTCGTCGCTCAACCACGTCGGGAGGCTCTAGAAGACTACGAGCACTGGTGCTCGCATTCCTGGTCATGTTGGGGTCGCTGCTCACCGGGTGCTCCGCGTCCGAGGCGGACCTGATCGACACCTTGGCGACCACGGACGACGCCAAGGCCCGCGGGAAGGCTGCTACCGAGCTTGCCAGTCGGCACTCACGGGCAGCTACCGAGACGCTGGTGGCGTCCTCCGGCGCCAACGCAGCCGCCGGAATTGCGGCACTCAGGGACCACTACCTCGCAGCCTTGGAGGTGGAGCCGACCAAGGCCCTCTCCGAGAAGCAGACCACCGCACTGGACGAGACGATCGACTGTCTGGCTGTGATCGGGGACACCCCCGCCATGTTGGGCCTGCTCGGATTCGTCCAGAACAACAACGAGTGGATCATCCAGCAGCGAGTGGACGCGGTGGGCGTCCTTGCCACCATGGCCACCGCAGCGTCACCGCCCGCCCCCGCAGGGACCTCGCAAGGTGCGTTGACCGCCTTGGTCGGGGTGATCGGGATTCCGGATGGCTGGGGTTCCGATGGCATCCGCGCCGCGGCTGCGGACGCACTGATCGACCACCCGGAGGCTGCTCCGCGCCTCGTTGAGCTGCGGTCGGAGGCTGGTGGCGTCAGCGCGAACTGGGGGGCCTCGACGGCTCGTGCCGTGGACGGGGTGCTGCTGAAGCAGGGCGAACCGGCAGCGGTGGCCCTCGTTGCAGCGCTGGCGCCGGCACAAGATGCCGCGTGGGTTCCCGAGATGCTGTGCACGATCGGGACGCCGGCCATCGCCCCCACCGGGGGCGCCCTGACCGATCCTGATGCGGCCGTCCGTGCCGGCGCCCTAGGCGCCCTGCTGTGTCTGCGTGGGCAGGACCGCGCGGCCGTCGATGGGTTCCTCGCTTCCCCTGATCGGGCGGCCCAGCTGGTCGAGGCTCACTCAAACGAAGCCTTCTCACCGCGATACGCGGACATTGAGGAAATCCTGTTTGCCATCGGAGAGCCAGCGGTAGGCCCCCTGGCCGGAGTGCTGGGCTCCGCAGACTGGGCAGTCGACCTGCTCGGCCGCTTCGGGACGGCCGCCGCACCCGAACTGGTGTCGCTGCTGGGAGATGGCGACCCCGCGCTGCGAGCCCGCGCGCTCAAGGCGCTGCTGGACTTCTACGACGCTCATCCAGGCGAAGCGGCTCCTTACCTGGTTACCCCCGAGCGTTTGCCCTTCCTGGTCGAGACGTACGCCAGCACATCGGTGGCCGCAGAGTGGACACTGGGTGACGTGTTGGTGGCATCCGGTCAGCCGGCCGCCAACGCGATCGTGGGCAGGACGGTGGGGCTACTCACGCAGGAGGGCGACTGGACGGATGCCGGCACTGCGCTCAGGTTCTATGAACTCATCCTCCGGTTCGATCCCGCGACCGCCACCAACGTGCTCGTGGACCTCGTGGCCAATGACGCGGCCAGCCGCCAACGCACCCTGTTCCTGGCGGTGAAGCTCGGCATTCCTGGAAGTGAGGACCGGCTCAACGATCTACTGATGCAGGTCGGCGACGTGTCGATGGCCGAGGACTACCTGAACTCGGGTTCGGAGCTGCTGTCCCAGGGCGGGGAACGCTGGGCCACCGCCCACGGGTACTACGTGGAGTCCGGACCGGGCAGTCACCGGACAACGTGGGGCTCATTCTGAAGGCGCGGATTTCACATTGAGCCGTCCGGGGCGCTAACCTAAGCTGGCTGTCCTGTTGAAGGACACGTCCGAGGGTGGCCGTGGTGGGTGTAGCTCAGTTGGTAGAGCACCTGGTTGTGGTCCAGGCGGTCGCGGGTTCAAGTCCCGTCATCCACCCCACCTTCACCTCTCCCGCTGCCGGCGAACCGCCGTCCGGCTGGTGCTGCCGAACGGCGGCCCCAATCCGTCAGTCGACCTTGATGTCTGCGGCCATCGACTTCTTGACAGCCTCCTGCGATGACTCAACTCCTTCGGTCACCAACGCCCCGTCCGAATCCATCAGGTGCGCTCGGATGAACCACTGGTACTTCTCAAGTTCGGCCACCTGACCTACCAGCATGTCGTGGGTCACCACGTCGATGGGCTCAGCCTCATCAATCATCGTCCGATGGTCCTCAATCACTCCTGAGTAGGCCAGATCGAGCGCGGCCAGGTGCTCGGCGGCCTGGCCCAGACCGATCGCGTAGTCATCCCACGTCCGCTTCGCGACGAGGTCACCCGGGCAACCGTTGGGCGAGACCCCCATCGTGGCCATGCGCTCGGCGAGTTCGTCGACCATGGCTCGAACACCGTCCACCTGCGGGTCGAGCATGGTGTGCACGCCGATGAACTTGGGACCAACCACATTCCAGTGAGCATGCTTGAGGGTCAGTTGAAGGTCGTTGAGGGCATGCAGTCTCAACTGCAGCTTCTCGGCCAGTGCCCGCCCCTTGGCGGTGTCGACTCCGGGAACCGTGAAGATCTTGCCGGACGCTGGCTTGTTGGCAGAGGTCGTGGATTTCTTTGTCGTTGCCATACCCCAGACTCGCTCACGATTCTTGATTTCTCAAGAGGACGACAGAAGCTTGGGCTGGCACACAGGCTTGTGGCAACTGAACTGCCTGCAAAGCGGATGACCACGTAGGCTGCCGGGGTGGACGTCGTCTCGGCAGCCGGTGTCATCGTTCTCGACGAGCAGGGGCGCATCCTGTTGGTGCAACGCGGAAACGAGCCCCAACGGGGCCGGTGGTCGGTTCCAGGCGGACGCGTCGAGCCCGGCGAGACACCTGCTCAGGCTGCCGTCCGAGAGGCACTGGAAGAAACGGGCCTGAGGGTCCGAATCGAGCGTGAAGTGCTGCGATTGCGGATCGCGGCCGGAACGGAGCGGGAGTACGACGTTCGCGACTTCACCGCCACTGTCGAGTCTGGCTGGCTCGCACCGGGAGACGATGCCCTGGACGTGCGCTGGTTCACCCCGTCGGAACTGGTGAACGTCCCCCTGAGTGTCAACCTGATCGATCACCTGCGGACCGCCGGGGTGTTGGAATGAGATCGCCCGGCGACCCCTGAGCGACTCAGGGCCTTCCGTCACCGCGGTCTGACAGAATGGGCGGCGTGACATCTGCCAAGCGCATCCAGTCGATCAGCGGGACGCTCCGCCAGAGTTTCGCACTGTCGGTGGGCAACGTGGCCGCCTTCGCCTCCCGGGTCACCGGACGCGGCACCGGTGCGTCCATCAAAGGGGCGCTGATCACTCGGCTCGACCCAGGGGCCTTCGCGCGACTGGTGAGCGGCAAACGCATCGCAGTGGTGTCCGGCACGAACGGCAAGACAACGACCACCCACCTGCTCACCGCGGCGCTGCGCGAGTCGGTCGCCGATCCCCACGACGTGGTGACCAACCCCGACGGAGCCAACCTGCGCGAGGGGGTGGTCTCGGCCCTGTCAGTTCGGCCCAAGGCGCCCATCGCGGTGCTCGAGGTGGACGAACAGGTGGTGCCCGACATGATCCGCCTCGGTCGACCCGAGGTGCTCGTGATGTTGAACTTCAGCCGCGACCAACTCGACCGGCACCACGAGATCAATGCCCTGGGACGCAGGTGGCGCGAAGCGCTGATCGAGGCTGGCGCCAACGGTCCGGCGGTGGTCGCCAATGTCAAGGACCCGCTGGTCGCCTGGTCCGCCCAACCGGCCAACAAGGTCATCTGGGTCGACATGGGGACCCAGTGGTCGCAGGACTCGGCCCTGTGCCCGAGCTGCGGCACGGTTCTTGTCATTGATCGGGACGGACGCTGGGACTGCCCTGGATGCGAACTCGGCGAGCAGGAGGCCGACTTCCGAGTCGAGGGCGACGATGTGGTGAGTGCCTCTGGCAGAAGGTGGCGGCTGCAGCTCCAGGTCCCGGGCAGGTTCAACAAGGGCAACGCTGCCTGCGCGCTGGCTGCCGCGGTCGAGATGGGTCTCTACGAGGCGGTCGCGATCAAAGGCATGCGCACCGTCAAGGCGCCGGCCGGACGTTTCGCCGTCGGCGTCTACGGCAACACCCGGGCGCGACTGGTGCTGGCCAAGAACCCGGCCGGCTGGGTTGAATCGCTGCTGGTGATGGAGTCCGATCCCGTGATCCTGGCAATCGACTCGCTGATAGCCGACGGCACCGATGTCAGCTGGCTGTGGGACGTCGACTTCGAGCAGTTGGCCGGACGCCGGGTGATCTGTACCGGCCCCCGATCTGCCGACCTGGCGGTCAGGCTCAGTTATGCGGACGTGGATCATGAGGTCATCCCAGAAGTCACAGACGCGCTCAAGGGACCGTTCGAAGGCACAGTGGACGTCCTGGCCACCTACTCGGTATTCCTGCGGTTGTGCCGCTTGGGAGGGGTTGAGCTGAAATGACGCACAAAATCGTGGTGGTCTACCAGTCACTGCTGGGCATCTACGGTGATCGTGGCAACGCGAAAGTCCTGCTCAAGCGGCTGCAGTGGCGCGGTGAACCCGCCGAGCTCGTCGACGTCGAGCCCGGCCAGCCGGTGCCCACCGACGGATTGGTCTACCTGTTGGGGGGTGGAGAGGACCAGGCACAGATCGCCGCCGTCAAGGCGCTGGTCGCCGACCGCGGCCTGCATGCCGGGCTGGACGCGGGCGCGGTGCTCTTCGCCGTCTGCGCGGGCTACCAACTGTGCGGGCACTCCTTCACCGTCGGCGAGAACCAAGAGGTCTTCCAAGGACTGGGACTGCTCGACGTCGAAACCAGACGCGGTGACCAGCGAGCCGTCGGTGAGATCCTCACCACGTGGACACGTCCGGATGGCAGCGAGGAGTACCTCACAGGCTTCGAGAACCACGGCGGGTTCACCAGCCTGGGCAGCGACGCCAAGCCGTTCGCGAAGGTCGAGGTAGGCGTCGGCAACGGTACTGACGGTTTCGACGGAGCCGTGCAGGGTCGGGTGATCGGAACGTATCCGCACGGTCCCATCCTGCCGCGCAACCCGGCGCTGGCCGATCACCTGCTCGAGTGGGCACTGGGACGCCCACTGCCCCCACTGCCGCGTCCAGACGTCAACGCCGAGCACGACATCCTGCGATCGCAGCGACTGAACGTCGTACGGACGACCAGGAACCGGGCCGAACAGACGCGCTGATCCAGGCGGGCAGAACCGTCGCTGGATCACGTCCAGGGATGGCCGCCCTCAAGTCCCGGGACCAGGCTGCGCCGGCGACGTGCAGAAGCGTAGAAAGCCGCCAGGATGACGAAGCAGCCGAAGGCGGCCAGGCCCGCCAGCAGGTAACTGCGGGGCTCGCCGAATACCCGTTCCCAGCCCACCCAACCCAAGCCCCAGGCCAGCCCCAGACCGACGGCGTACTGGCGGTAGAGCCGGCCCGCCATGGCCAAGGCGCCGGCCACGAAGACGCAGCAGGCGATGATCGCGGTGATGAGGTACAGGTCCGACTCGACAAGTGAGTACGACTCAACGATGACCGGCACCGAGACCAACGCCTCGACTGTCACGAAGCCCAGGGCCAGCCCCCAACCCGGGTCGGTGGCAAGATGCTCCAGCCACGATGCCCGGTACTTGGCCAGGCGCCACACCACCAGGCACAGGGACCCGACGGTGAGGGCCAACAGGACGATGGCCGGCACCAGCAGGCCCGTCTGCGCTGACAGGACCCAACCCAGGTGCGCTACGCCGGCCACCGCAGCCGGCCAGCCGATGGCCCGACCCCTTCTGGAGGCTCGACCCCTGGCGGTCCACAGCCAAACGATGAAAACAGACAGCCCCGCGATGACCGCCCACCAGATCCAGAAAGCTCGGGGGTCCAGGGACAGCAGCGTGGCTGCTCGACCGAAGAGACTGGCGGTCATCTCACTAGCGGGTCTGAGAGTGGCCGCCAACGCCCCCGCGATGACCAGCGCTGCCCCGCCGGTCCCGGCGAGGTGACGACTGCTGACGTCCCCCGCAGCGGACGCGACGACATCGGGGCGGATGCCAGGCCGTGGATCGTCGGTCATCGTGGCTCGGGATCCTCGCCGATCGCTTCTTCGTCAACCGGCTCTACGGCCGGCATGGCCACCGTCAGCTCGTCGTCCGACACCTCGTAGATGACCTCCGGATGCTCCGTGCGCGACCTGGCTGCCCGGCGGCGCATTCTCTGGTGGGCGGCAAGCCCCCAAGGTGTGCGGATCCGCGGACCAACGGATCCTTGTGGCAGCGCCAGCCCCAGCTGGGTCGCCTGCCACTCGTCGTAGCGCCTGGCATGAGCCGTTGCGTCCAGGTCTTGCAGCATCTGGTCGATCGCCGAAAGGATGGAGCCCCGCATCATCCACAGGTCGGTCTGGACCGAATCGACCAGCATCAAATCGGTGAGCCGGGCGCGGGTTTCACGCAGGGTCGCCACGGTTGCCTCGTACCGGACGCGGGCGTCTCGCACGTCCCCGCCAGCCTCCGCCTCCAGCAGAGCACCGAACTCAGCGACGGTGAGGCCAACCTCCCGGAGCACCACCGAGAAGATCCGACGCACCTGGTCGCCGTAACCGTCATCAGGGCTGGGGTGCAGGGGCGCCTCAGCCTGCATGACGCGGAACACCTGCCGGGCCGCGAGCAGGGTGCGCTCCAGGGCATCCAGTCCCTCGCGCAGCAGGGGGACGACATCGGCCTGGAAGATCGCCCGTCGGTTCCACCGACGCAGCTCCGACGCCTCGTCCAAGCTCCCGGCAGCTCGGGTGACCAGTGGGACGACTTCACGGCTGCTCGCCAACCACTGCGTGGCTGCGTCCCGCGTCATCGTGTGGGTGGCCAAGTGGTCACCGGCGTCATCGAAGAGTTCACCGAGACGGATGGCAACCTGCCGAACCTCGCCGGACAGTTCGTGGACTCTGATGCGACGCGGCAGGGCCAGCGGGAAGATCACCCCTACCACCGTGCCGATCAGGGTCGTGAGCAGCCTGGAGACCGCCGCCACCTCAGTCCCGGAGGACCCGAGGATGAGCATGGCGCTGATCGCGGTTTCGAGTCCGGAGGCGCCGAGCTGGAAGATCCTGGCCACCATCAGCGCGACGAAAACCGCCAAGCCCAGCGACCACCACTGCAACCCCACGAACAGCGAGAACCCGACCGCGACCCCGACACCGATGAGCACCGCCGCCACTCTCGTGAGGCCCGTTCGGAAGGATCCCCGCAGTGAGGCCTGGGTGACCAACATGGCCGTGAGAGCACCGGTGAGGTCGACCGGGCCGGAGATGAAGGTCACCGTCAGCAGGTAGGCCAGGACGGTCACGACGGTCAGCCTGCCGACGTCGGTCAGCGCATCCCCGACGACGCGGAAGAGGTCGGCGCGGCTGGTGGGCACGCCAGGCCAGATCTGTCCGATCCGATCCAACACCCCATCAGCCTACTGACGCTGACCTCCCCAGCGCCCTCACCCTGAATCTCGCCCGGGGTCCGAACCTCACGGCGTAGAGTCTCGGTCGAGGCAGGAGGGACGTACCGTGACAGATCACCCGCAGAGACTGGTCATCCTCGGCGCGTCGGGCGACCTCACCAAACGGCTGTTGTTGCCAGGACTGGGAACGCTGCTGGCCAACGACACCGGCCGTCAGGTCGAGGTCTGGGGGGTCGGCCGAGAGTCGCTGGAACCAACAGAATGGGGCGCCAGAGTAGGCAACGCGCTGGTCCGGGGCGGCTGCGACGATGACCGCTCCATGGCGGTGGTGGCGAAATCCCGATATCTCCAGGTGGACATCACCGAACTGGAGGGCATCGAATCGTTGCTGTCCCAGATTCCGGATCGCGACGCAACCGTTCTGTACTTCGCCGTTCCGCCGAGTGTCGCGCGGATAACCTGCGAGCACCTGTACCGCTGCGGCAACCTTGGCGGACTTCGACTCGCCCTGGAGAACCCTTCGGGGACAGCGTGGCGAGCGCGCGCGACTTCAATGCGTTGCTGGCGAGTTTCCGCTCCGAGCAGCAGATCTTCCGGGTCGACCATTTCCTCGGTGACTCACAGGTGCTCAACCTCCTGGCCCTCAGGTTCGCCAACCGACTTTTCGAGCCGATCTGGAGCGCTGCCCACGTGACCAGCATCGAGATCACCGCCGATGAGACCCTGGCCTTGGAGGGTCGGGCCGGGTACTACGACAAGGCAGGCGCACTCGTCGACATGGTGCAGAGCCACCTGCTGCTGGTCCTTGCACTCGTGACGATGGAGGAACCGGCCCGTCTGGATCCCGGACTGGTCCATGACCTCATGTCGCACGCCCTGAGCGTGACCCAGGTCGCCGGCGGCGACCCGGCGAGGTCGTCTCGCAGGGCCCGCTACACGGCCGGCACCAGCCGCGGACGGGACGTGCCTGCGTACCGCGACGAGCCGGGCGTCGAACCCGATCGCAACACCGAGACCCTGGTGGAGGTCGACCTCGAGATCGCCAACCGGCGCTGGTCAGGGGTGCCGATCCGGTTGCGGAGCGGCAAGGGCCTGGACGGGGACGTCCGCCGGGTGGTCGTGACCCTGCGTCCCGTGGCGTTCGCACCGCACGGGATGGGCGGCTACCCGCCGGCGAACGTCCTCACCATCAACCTGAGCCCCGACACCATCAACGTGGAAATCGTCACGAATCAGGGCGGCGGGCGGTTCCGGTTGGGCACTGCCACCCTCGAGGCGGCGGTGGGACAGACCTCCCTGGTGCCCTACGCCGAGGTGCTGGCGGCTGTCCTGGACGGCAACCATCTCATCTCGGTGCGAGGTGACATCGCGGAGGAGTGCTGGCGGATCTGCGAGCCAGTGCTGGACGCCTGGCGAACCGGCGCTGTACCCCTGGACGAATACGCTGCGGGCAGCGCTGGCCCGGCCCACTGGCCCGGAACCACGACGGACTGACGTAGACCAGGACACCGGCGACGTCAGCGCGTCCGGGAACCTCCATACTCGCCGCTCGACGCAGTCCGGGGGCGAACCCAGCGTGGTGGCCCGGCAGCGGGCGTCCGCTGGACGCCGCGGCGCCCCAACCACACCCAGCAGCACAGTGAGACCAGCACCAGGGCGAAACCGAACAGCAGGTCCTCCAACGGTGCGTAGGCGATCCTCCAATCCCCGAGAAGGGGCGGAGGGCCCGTCACAGGGGACGACGAACCGAGAATGGCACCGCCGTCGTACTTCACGATCCCGAGCCCGGTGAACAATCCGTTGGACAGGAGTTGGAAGAAGACGATGATCGCGTAGGAGGCCCAGAAGAGCTTGCGCTTGACCAGCCTGGTACGGAAAACCCACACGTCGGCGGCCACCGCGAGCGGAACGGCCAAGAGGGCGACCTCGGTGTATGTCATTGCTCTTCGTCTCCTGCTTGCCATCCCGTCGAGGCACGAACGGCCTCCAGGGTGAGAGCCGAGGCCAATGGGATGGTCACGAAGAACAACACTTCGTCGATGGGGACTCCTGCGACCACTTCCCAACCGAGTGTTCGGGATGCGTCGAAGGTCCAGTGCCCGGCGGCGATGGCGTAGGCGTCCCAGATGGTGAAGATGGCCACCGGCAGGATCAACGTCAGGAGCAGTCGACGCCAGCGCCGCAGGACGCGCGTCCGCACGATGACCTCGAGCCACAGCGAAGCCAGCAGGATGAAGCCGAGCACCCCCACGTACGTCCAATTGCCGAGACTCACTGGTGCCACAACGCCCCCCCATTGCTGATTCCGCCCTAGTCCAGGGCCCCCGAATCCGGGGAATGCTACCGTAAATGCCATTATGGACGCACCGCCAAGCGGGGTTCCCGCCCGCTCATACATGGGCACTCCGGCGACAGCTCCCGGCCCTGCCGGACCCCAGATGCTGACCGAGATGAGGTCGATCTTCGCCAACCCGGTCGATTACCTCCTGCGGGTGTGGCGAGAGTACGGGGACGTGGTGCAGTTCCCGATCCCGCGGCCGCCAACCTACCTGATCAACAGCGCCGAGGGCGTCCGCCGTGTGCTGGTCGCCAACAACGCCAACTACGGCAAGTCGACGATCCAGTACCGCTCGCTGTCGATGGTCACCGGCGAGGGGCTTCTCACCGCCGACACCGCGGCGTGGAAACGGCAACGTCCCCTCATCCAGTTCGCCTTCCGGCACGACACCCTGCCCGGGCTGGTCCCGCATGTGAACGCGGCGGGGGACAAATTGGTCGCCCATTGGAGTGCCACTTCTCCGGGCACCGTCGTGGACGTCGATCAGGCGATGATGGAGGCCGCCCTGGAGGTGGTCGGGCATGCGCTTTTCGGCACCGACCTGTCCTCCGAAGCCGAGCGGCTCACCGCCGCGACCCTGGAGGCCCTGGACGTCGTCATCGCCCGGTCCCGAGTCCCGGTCTCTCCCCCGGCCTGGCTCCCCACTCCCAGCAACCGGCGGCTCGCCCGTTCCGTCCGCGACCTCGACGGGGCCGTGAGGGGGATCCTGGCAGGCCGCGACGACTCGCAGTCCGACCAGGGACAGCTCGACATGGTGGGGATTCTGTTGACAGCGCGGGACGACAAGGGGCAGGCGCTGACCAGCGCGGAGATCCGGAACCAGATCGTCACCTTCATCGTCGCCGGCCACGAGACGGTCGCCAGTGCGCTCACCTGGGCGTGGGCTCTGCTGGCCGCTCATCCTGAGGTGCAGCGTCGCCTGCAGGAGGAGTCCGACGCAGTCCTCGGTGGCCGGCTCCCCGGCTACGAGGACTACCAGCGCCTGCCGTACACGCGCGCCGTGATCGATGAGACACTGCGGCTGTACCCGCCCGCCTGGCTGATCACGCGCAAGGCCCTCGAACGTGATGTCATCGACGGACACATACTGCCAGCCGGAGCACTGGTCATCATGAGCCCGTCGCTGCTGCACCGCCACCCCGACCTGTGGGACGACCCGGAACGCTTCAACCCCGACCGCTTCATCTCGGGAAAGATCGACCGCCGGGCCTTCATTCCGTTCGGCGCCGGACCTCGCATGTGCATTGGCCGCGATTTCGCGTACGTCGAGAGCGTCCTGTTGCTGGCCCGACTGGCCGGCGCCGTGAGTGTCGCCTACCCACCTGGACGCGGGCTGCCGACGCCCAATCCGATGGTGACCGTCCGGCCGACCGGCGGACTGCCGCTCGTGGTCACCGCGCGCTGAAAATTGGGGGCTGCGATGGGGACGCCGCACTCAGCGGTTGTCTCCCGCAACCCGCTGGCTCAGTAGTCTTGCGTCAGGAGGTCCATCCATGAGCTACGCACTGACCATCGACCTGGTTCAGCCGTTCGATGAGGTCGTTCCCCAGGTGAAACAGGCACTGGCTGCCAGCGGCTTCGGCATCGTGGCCGAGATCGACATGCAGAAGACGCTGAAGACCAAGCTGGACGTCGACATCGAGCCGCACCTGATTCTTGGCGCCTGCAATCCCCGCTTCGCCCACCAGGCGCTCCAGGTCGAGCCCTCGATCGGACTGTTGCTGCCCTGCAACGTGGTCGTCCGACGTGCTGGAGAACTCACCGTCGTCGAAGCGATCAATCCGGAGACACTGGTGAGCCTGACGAACAACCCCGCGATGGTCGGACTGGCGCGCGACATTCAGGCGGCTCTGAATGCGGCGCTCGACATCCTGCGCGACGCGTCCTGACCGCGACGTTCCCCATTGGTGTTCAACGTCAGGTCGCCAGCGCAAAGAACATTGGGCTGAAGTACGGAATCAACCAGACGACCCAGACGAACACACTGAACCGGTGGAAGCTGCCAATCGCGACCTCGTCCTTCCTGAGCAGGACGACGACCGCCCAGACGGCGTGGACGAACATCAGCACGATAGCGATGAGCCCCGAGATGCCGTGGACGTCCAAGGTCATGCCGTCGACGAAGTCGAACATCATGCCGGTGCCCACCGTGTCACACACCAGGCCGAGGACGAAGAAAACTGCGTGCCACCACCTCAGGCGCCCGACCAGGCGTTCTCCCCACACCCCGATGGAGTAGAAGACCAAGGCCGCGGTGATGAAGACACTGGCAAGCGGGTTCACGGTCGCTCCTGAGGATAGGCTCCCCCAAGGGTAGGGCAGCGAGCTGGGTCACCAGCTTCGGCCGGAGGTAGCCTCGAATCCGTTAGCATGACTGACACCAGACGGGCGGTCGCAGCGGATTTTCCCGTCACGTGGTGCCGGAGCCCCGGAGGCGGCCAGGATGAAGACCCTCGTTCTCAGGACCAGGAAGGCCAAGGCGATCGCCGCGGTCGCCGCCGTCGCCGTGCTGGGCACGGGCGTGTTCTCGGTCGTCAGATTCCAGGAGAGCCGGTACCCCCAGGTCCAACTGACCCAGGTGACGCAGGCTCGGCTGACGAGTTCGGTGATCGCGGTCGGTGACATCGAAGCCCGCGACCGCAACGTGATCACCCTGTCGCCGGCGGCCAAGGTCGTCGAGGTCCTGGTGGGGGAAGGTGAACGGGTCGGACGCGGCGACGTCCTGGCGATCCTCGACACGTCCGAGTACGCCAGCCAGCTCGAACAACAGCAGATCAATCTGTCGGCGGCCGAATCCACGCTCGACTACCTGTCCGGCCCGAACTCGGCCACCAACGGGGCGACGTCGCAGAACGCGGTGAGCCAGGCCGCGGTCGCCCTGGAAAACGCCCGAGCCGCGGAGGCAGCCGCGCGGCAGAACCTGGCGAACCTTCCGGGTTTCGCCGACAGCGCGCTGACGCAGGCCGAACTCGTCCTGCAGGGTGCCATCCTCAACGCGGACGCAGCGCGCACCAACCTCGACTCGGCCAGGGAGCTGAACCGGGATGCTGTGTGCCAGGCCGAGATCGCCCTGGATGTCGCGCGAATCGCCTACGACAAGGCAGAACACGACCTTGCCGAGCTGAAGCAGCGCCTGGTGCTCGGTCAGGTCACGCAGGCCGAATACGACGCCCAGTGCCCGGTGCTGGCTTTCACCGTCGACGTCGCCCGCAACACCCTGCACAGCGCCCACGTCGCCCTTGAGTCAGCACGGGTGAGCGCAGACGCCAACGTGTCGCTCGCCGAGAAGGCGGTGGCGGACGCGGACCTGGCAATCGCGAGCGCTGAGGCGGCCCGCGACGCTGCGGCGCTGAAGTCGGACGCCGACCGCCAGGGCGCCGAGCGGGCCGTGTCCGACGCTCAGCGGGCCATCACCAGTGCAGAGATCGCCTTGTCCAACGCCCAGAACGCCGCCGATGCCGCCGGCGCCAGCGATGCCGAGCGCACTTCCAACCAGAGCAGCCAGATCAGCCTGCTGGACGCCAACATCCGTTACCTGCGGGACAAGGTCGAGCAGGGTCGTCTTCGGGCCAACGTGGCCGGGGTCGTCTCCCGGATGGACGCCGTGGTGAACCAGTACCCGCAACTGGGAGACGCCATCGTCGTGGAGGGGACCTACGGCTTTGTGGCAGCGGTCGACATCGACCAGGCCGACAGCGCCGGCATCAAGCCCGGCCTCGGTGCGACCGTCAGGGTGAAGGGCATCGGAGCCACATTCAAGGGGACGGTCGCTTCGGTGTCCCCCGTTGCCCAGACCTCGGCCACTGCCGCCGACCAGCATCCGAAGCTCAGCATCGACGTGGCCATCCTCGAACCCGACGACAGCGTCCGGGTTGGCTTCGAGGCGGACGTTGAGGTGATGCTCGACGACAAGGCGGCAGCACTCCAGGTGAGCACCGGAGCGGTGCGCACCGATCCGGCATCGGGCCGCAGGTACGTCTGGATGGTCGACGACCGCGACCGGGTGAACAAGGTCTTCATCCAGACGGGCATCGAGACCGCCAACCAGGTCGAGGTAGTGTCCGGGCTGGTCGTGGGCCAGGACTGCGTCCTGGATCCCGAGGACACGCTGGTGGAAGATGCCAGGGTGAGGCTCGCGTGAGCGCGCCGGCGGTGGCAGCCGCAACGGCCAGACCCGACGATGAGCGACGCCCGCTGCTCGTCCTGACCGACGTCGCCAAGGTGTACGGGAGCGGCGAGATTGAGACCGTTGCCCTGCGAGGTGTCAACCTGAGGATCGACGAGGGCGAGTTCGTCGTCGTCCTGGGGCCCAGCGGCAGCGGCAAGAGCACCCTGTTGAACGTGATCAGCGGCCTGGACACGGTCAGCTCCGGGCAGATCACCTTCCGGGACGAAAACCTCACCGACCTCTCCCCCGACGAGATGACGTCGTTTCGTCGCGACCATCTCGGCTTCATCTTCCAGCAGTACAACCTGCTGCAGAACTTGACCGTGTACGAAAACGTCCAGATCGCGGCCGACTTGAGCAGCGATCCCCTCGACATCGACGAACTGCTGGCCGCGGTCGGCATGGCGGAGGCTCGCAACAAGTACCCCAGCCAGCTGTCCGGCGGGGAGCAGCAGCGGGTGTCGGTGGCCAGAAGCCTCGCCAAGAACCCCGACATCGTCTTCTGCGACGAGCCCACGGGAGCCTTGGACGAGATGAACTCCAAGCGCGTCCTACGGGCACTGCAAGACCTGCACCGCGAGCACCGGATGACGGTGGTCGTGATCACGCACAACACGGGCATCGCCCAAATGGCGAACAAGACCATCAAGATGAACTCGGGCGCGATCACCGAGATCCTGCACAACGACGTGCTGGTCGACGCCGAGGACGTGGAGTGGGGCTGAGGACCTCATGTTGTTCAAGAACGTCCTCAAGGCCCTGCGTCAGAAGTGGATGCAACTGGCGGCCATCGGTGTGATCGTCGTGTTCAGCTCGATGATCTACACCATGATGTTCTACGGCCTCAGCGGCATCGCCGAGCCGACCACGTCCTACCTCGAGGAGTGCGTTCAGGAGGACTTCGCGGTCGAGATGCTGAGCGTCCTGACTCCCGAGGAGGCGCAGTACCCGATGGTGCGCAGGCTCGTGGCTCAGGGCAGCTACAGCCTGGAGCAGATCAACGGGGCAGAGCCTGCCACCTTCTTACGCCTGATGGACGCCCGAATGGCCGCCTTTGAGGATCTCCACCCTGGGGTGTCGCTCGAGGTGCGGAGGTTCAAGATCGTCCACTTCGACCACAATCGACGCGAGCACACGGCGATGCTGGCCAGGGACGCCGAGCGGATCAACCTGTCCTACCTGGAGGACGGCGCCAAGCCATCACAGGACGACGAGATCGCAATCAACCGGATCTACGCCCAGAAGAACGGCATCGAGATCGGCGACTCCTTCGAGATGCTGGGCACCCGCTACCAGGTCACGGGGTTCGTGCTCTTCCCGGACTACACCCTGACAACCTTCGACAACAGTTTCAACATCGACACCGGACTGCAGCCGCTGGTGCTACTCACCGACACGGCCTACGACCAAGTGGACGCCGACGAAGGGTTCCGCTTGGCAGGGAAGACCGCGGATGGGGCCGTCGTCGACACCGCATACGACTCGGACCAGCTTCCGTTCGTCACCCAGATCATCCGCACCGACACCAACATGCGCAGCGGCGCGATCTACGACGAGCTGACCCAGGGCCGGACGATGGGCCTGGGCCTCAGCATCTTCATCGCCGCCATCGCGGTGGTGATCGTCTCGATCATGATGTCGAACCTGCTGCACGCCGAGCGCGGCCAGATCGGGATTCTCAAGGCGATGGGCTATCGGCGAGCCGAGATCGCCATGCCCTACTTCGCGTCCGTGGTTGCGATGGCCTTCGTCCTACTGATCGTCGGATACGTGGCGGGCACCTACTTCGCTGAGCCGTTGAAGCGCATCTACCTCGACTTCTACCTGCTGCCGCAGACCGAGATCGCCCAGAGCGTCACCGTTTTCGCGACGGCCATCTTCGTCCCGCTCTTCTTCTTCGCACTGTTCTCTGGAGCGGTGATCTACCGCATGCTCGGGGAAGGGCCACTCGCGCTGCTCAAGCCCCAGGAATCGGGTTATCTCAACGCCCTGACCCGGTGGGTGAGCAGGCTCCTGAGGGGGGCGAAGGGCACCACCAAGTTCAAGTACCTGCACGCGATCCGCAACACCCGCAGCTTCGTGGTCTTCTTCGTGGGGATCATGTTCTCGACGCTGCTCATCACTTTCGCGTTCATGATGGGCGGCATGGTGGACCGGATGACGGTTGGCCCACTCGAACGTCTGGGATACGAGTACCAGGGGTATGCAGACCCCACCAAGCGGGCTCCGGACCTGCTTCCCGGCGACGAGAAGTTCCTCGTCTACCCGTACGGCTACGTCGGCGACCGGGTGGTCACGTTGCACGGGCTTGAGCCCGACAACGCCCTGTTCAACCTGCACGACGCCGACGGACGCGATATCACCGGCCGCATCAGGCAGGACGCGGTCATCACCGAGAGCCTGCGGCTGAAGCTCGGGCTGGTGGAGGGAGACCGGATTCGGGTCGGAGTCAACGCGGACGTGCACACCTTCCGGGTGGTCGGCGTCGCCGACGAGTACACCGCCGACACGGTCTACCTGGACATCCGCCGGCTCAGCAGCATCGTGTCGCGGGGCGAGACGCAGAATCTGTACAGCGGGATCTACGCGACCCAGGAGCCGCCCGAGCAGTTCTACAGTGTCGTGCTCAGCAAGCAGGGCCTGCTCGACCAGTCACGGTCGATGGCTTCCTACAGCGACGTCATGATCAACGTGATGATCGGTTCCTCGGCCGTCATCGCGGCCAGCATCCTGTTCGTGCTGACCGCGTTCACCGTCGAACGCAACTACTACGCGATCTCGCTGTTGAAGGTGCTCGGCTACTCACGTCGGGAGGTCAACTCGATGATCCTCGACAGCTACTTCGTCTACTCGCTGATCTGCTACCTGCTCAGTATGCCCATCGCGCTGGGGACTCTGGACCTGATGCAACAGGTCTTCCTGCAGGAGTACGGGCTGGTCATCCCGTTGGAGTTCGCCCCTCTGGACATGGTCAAGGGACTCGTGATCCTGGTGGTCATCTTCCTGGGCGGCACGTACGCGAGCAGGCGCAAGATCGAGCACATCCCGCTGCAGGAGGTCTTGAAGAGTTACGGGGAGTGACCGAGTCAGAGTCCGAGCAACTTGCGCTTCGCGGCCGTGAACTCCTCATCGTCAAGAACACCCCGCTGACGCAACTCCACCAACCTCGCCAGCTCCTCGTTCAGCCCTCCGCCGGGAGCACCAGCGGCAGCCGCCGCCCCCGCAGACGCAGCAACCGCCGATTGGTGCGGCATCCCCGCAGCATTGCCGGTGTAGTTGAAATGCTGGGTGTTCCGCCGTCTTATCACGCGCTGCCGCGCATCGTCCGACACCCGATTGATGATGGCGACACCTTCGCGGAAGTTGGGGATGTCTTCGATCATGACGCGCTCGTTTCCGCTGGGCCGCTGCGCCCGCAGCGTGATGGTGCCCACACCCACTGGCCTTCTGCGTCATCGACTGAGTGGCGTCCACGTCGAAGATCTCGTGGACCCGGATCTGCTGGCTCTTGGTGGAGAGAGTGCCCTTCTCGAAGAACAAGTACTCCTCGGTGAGCCGGTACCTGCCCACACCGATCCCCGTCAGGGGCTTCCCGATTGCCGACCACAATGTGCCGGGCTCAAGGGACGGGTCGTGCCTCGCGGTCACGTTGCTGACAAGGGCGCTGCTCACGTTCGAGAAGTGGTTGGCCACTCCGCTGTGGTCTCGCTGTTGATCAGCGTAGTTGTCCGTCCACCGTTGACCGTCCCACCAACGATGACGACCCGATCCGTCGTCGTACCACCCTGCCTGCGCGCTCATAGGTCCCCTTCTACGGAACTGTTCGCAGCCAATCTAACCGAAGGAGTCCGGAACGCTGTCACCCCTGGTGCCTGGGACACCGTGTGCCGCCGGCAGCTACCCGGGGGTGGTCGATTTGTCTGTCCTGCCGGCCAACTGGAACCCGTCAACGTCGAGGAGGACCTCATACGGCACGCCGTGCCGCTGCGTCGCCCAGACCCCCATGTCGGGCGGCGGCCCATCCCACCCCCAGGTGGGGGTGTTCGAATCCCGCACGACGAAGTCTGGCGCCGGGTTGTCGTTCTTGAACCAGTACACCTCGGCGCGGGACACCAGGAGCGCCATCAGCACCGGATCAGACTCCACGCTCGCGCCTTCGGGGATCGCCGCGACGATGGCCTGGGCGCCGTCCCAGCGGTCGCTGACCTCGTAGGACAGCGGACGGGTGAGCCTCAACAGCGACATTGACGACCCGAGCGACAACGTCGCAGCGGCCGCCAGAATCAGGGGGAGGCACCGCCACACCCGTTGACCCCGGAATCTGGATAGCAGGAATCGCCGCATACGCAGTCCCCACACCCCGCGCACGGTCAGCAGGCGTTCGGGTGGCCTACCGGCAACCCCGTCCAGCAGCGCGGTGAAGACGATCGGCATCAGGATCGCGTTGTAGTGCCACCGGATGCCCCAATAGGACGGGACATCCCCGGCGAAGCGCCAGAGCAATGTGGGCACGACCATCATCGCGATGGGGGATCGCAGGCCGATCAGTCCAGTGGTCGTCACGATCATCAGCACCGTGAATCATTTCTCTGGCGGCGAGAAGAAGGTGATCAGACCTGCCAGGCGATCTGTGTACGCGTACTCGCCGACCGGATTGAAAGCTGGCAGGACGACGAACACCGCTATGACGAACCAGATCGCACCCCACCCGACAAGGGCGAGGCCCATTCTTCGGCGTTTGAACGTGAGAGCCCGGAAGGCGGCAGCGTCGGCCTTCGAGCCGTTCGTGGGGGCCCCCGCGGCGAGCCCTCGAGGCGGGAAGAACATCGTCACCAACCCGAAGGCGACGACGGTCAGTCCGAGGTCCTCCTTCACGAATACGAGAGCCCCCGCCCACGCAGCTGCGGCGCCCGGGCGGCCATCCAGATGGGCTGCGAGCGCGAAGGCGATCAGGGGCACCCCGAACGCGATCTCGTGGAAGTGAACGGCTGCCGCGAACTGCAGTCCCCAACAGAACGCGTAGGTCAGACCGAAGAAGCCTCCCCACCCCAACCCGTGGCGTCGGGCTGCGAGCCGGGTGAGGGGGAATGCGGAAAGCCCAAACAGCGCGGCCTGCAGCACGAGCAGCGCCTTGGCGGACGGCCACACCGCCCAAACCGGGCCAAGGAGAACGAGGATCGGATGGAAGTGATCCCCGAGGAGATTGAATTCCTCCCCCTTCAGGGGCACGATTGGCGCACTGAAGCTCGAGTATGCCTTCGCCAGTTGGGCGAAGATTGCCAAATCCCACGACGGGATGTAGAGGGCGATCCAATGCAGGTGGTAGTAGAGGGTGTAGGTGGCAGCGGCCAGGACGCCGACGGCAGCGGCGAGGACCGTCGTGTCGCGCGTGCCGGCAGCGGCCATTGATCCCTCCTGTCGGGGTTGGCGCCATCGGTGGCGCGAGGGTGTCCGCAATCAGGTCAGCACAGTCTTAACACACGGAGGGCGCAGGGGTTCGGACCGAAACGGACCGGGTGTCACACCCGAGTTCGACAAGACGTTTTCGGTGCGGGGTCTGGCGAGCATCACAGGGACCTCAGAGCGTCGATCGGGTTCAGCCTGGCGGCCCGGTCTGCCGGGTAGAACCCGAAGAAGAGCCCGATCGAGACGGAGAACCCGACCGCGATGGCGACCGAGTACGCCGACGGCAGGGTAGGCACGTCCAGAAGGTAACTTCCCAGGTAGCCCAGCGCGCCGCCCAGGAGTACCCCCAGGATGCCGCCGATCAGGCACACGATGGTGCTCTCGACGATGAACTGCAGGCGGATGTTGTTGGGGGTCGCACCCACGGCCTTGCGCAGGCCGATCTCCCGGGTTCGTTCGGTGACCGACACCAGCATGATGTTCATGACCCCGATGCCGCCGACCAGCAGCGAGATCCCGGCGATGACCGAGATCCCGATGCTGAGCGAACCCATCACCGAATCGATCTGTTGAGTGATGCTCTTCATACTGGTGGCGATGCACCTGTAGTCGAGGTTGTTCGTGTAGTAGGTCGAGCAAAACTCCTGCAACTGGTCGGCGAAAGCGATCGGGTCCACGTCTGTCTCGACCGCAACCATGACGCTGGGGTAGCCGCTGGAACTGCCTGTGAGCCGTTTCGCTGTACTGACCGGGACAAGGACGTTCGTGCTGACATCCTTCTCGGCCACCTGTGACACGGTGAGCGCGCTCAGGTCGTGCTCGTACACCCCCACGATCGAGAACGTGTAGATCTGGGCGCCGACGTAAACCCTCAGTTCCTTCTCCAATGCCCCCCTGAGGTCGGGTCCATACAGGTTGGCTGCCAGCCGGTCAGAGACGACGGCAACGCTGCGGACTCCCTTCACGTCGCTCTCCGACAGGAAACGTCCCTTGAGCAGCGTGACGTTGTTGACCTCCGCGTAGTCGCCGTTGGCGCCGAGGAGCGCGATGTTGTTGTAGAGACGTCCGTCCTTGGCCTGGCCGCCCCCCACAATCTCGGTCAGCGAGACCCTGGCGACCTGTGCCGGAAATCGCTGCCGAATGGTGTCGATCATCTGGTCGGTGATCAGGTCCTTGGCCTGTGGCCGCTTCTGAGAGGTCTGCGGACCTTGCTGGAAGCCGGCCTGCTGGTCACGCTGCTGCAGGGTGAGAGCGATGTTGTTGGACCCCAACACGCTGATGGACGACTGCACGGAGTTCCGAAGGGCGTCACCCACCGTCAGGATGGCGATCACCGAGGCAATTCCGATGACGATGCCCAGCATGGTCAGGAGGGCGCGTGCCTTGTTCACCTGAAGGCTCTTCAACGCCATCCGGGCGTTCGCGACCAGATTCATGCGAGTCCCCCCGCCAGGCCGCAGCCCACGGCCATCGCGTCCGCCCCTCTCACGCGATCGTCACGACGTCACCGGCGGAGTACTCGGTGGGCGTGTTGACGATGCGCAACCCCTCGGCGATGCCGAGACCTGAAACGACCACGTTGAGATCGTTGGACAAGCCCGTGACCACCGGAATCTCCTGCAGGATGGTGCGCCCGCGCCCGTCCACGACGACTCCGAGAACCGCAGCGCCGCCCTGCGCGCTGGTGAAGACGGCATCGAAGGGGACGACCAGCGCCCTCTCCTGCTGCGCCAACACGTAGTCGAGGCGCACGTTCATGCCAATGCGCAGGTCGGTCTGTGGGGATAGCACGTCAACCTTTGTCGCGTACTGGATGTCGCTGCCGGTGATCGACTTGCCTGCCGAGTCCTTGGCGGACGCGGGGGCGATCGAGGCGATCCTTCCCTCGTACACGGCGTCCCGGGTGGCGTCGGACTCGATGGTCACCGCCATCCCCTTTTGAACGCTGACGACGTCGTACTCCTTGACCGACGACTCGATGAGCAGCCGGGTCGTGTCCTCGATCACGAACACCGGGCCTGCCGGGTTGGCGCCGACGCTCGCGTAGACGGCGGTCACCACCCCGGCAACGGGAGCCTCCACGGTGGTCGCGGCCAGGTCCTGGGAGAGGTTCTCGAGATCCTGGAGCGCCGCGCTGTTGGAGGCAGACGCCTCGCTGCTGAGCAATCCATCGTAAGCGAGTTGAATCTCGGTCTCGGCCGACGCGTTCGCGGCCTCCAGCGCTGCCAGGGCGTTGAAGTAGGAGTCCTGGGCCGCGTCGGCGGTTCTCTGCAGATCGGCCAGCGTGGTGTCTGCGCCGGCAAGGGCGGCCTGGTACTGCTCGTCGGCGTTGTCGCGCACCGTCTCGGCTGACCCGAGTGCAAGATCGGCCCGGTGGGAGACGTCCGCGAGGGTGTCGTAGGCCTGCTGCGCCGCGTCCAGACCCGCCTTCGCGTTCGCGAGGGACTCCAACTGCGCCGCAGTGGGCAAGTCCGCGGCCTCGACGGCCGCCTTCGCCTCGCGGTAGGCATGTCGGGCTTTGTCCAACTGCTTCTCGGCCTCGGACCTGTCGGACTCGGCCTTGTGAGCGGAGTACCGGGCGGTCAGCAACGCGTTGCTCGCGTTGTCGAGTGCCGCCTTGAGCGTCAACAGTTGCGAGTTCTGGTCATTGTTCAGGGACGCTGCGTAGTCCTGCGAGGCCTGCTGCGCCTTCACCCACGCGTTGTAAGCGTTGGTGACGGCCGAGTTGGCGTTGACCACCGCAGCGTTGGTGCCGTTCGCCAAGGCGTTGCGGGCCGCGTCGTACTTGTCCTGGGCGGCCTGGATCGCGGCAGCGGACGTCCCCGCAGCCTGGTCCATCGCCGCGGTCCTGGCGCTGACCTGCTTGTCGAGCGTTGCGGTGTCGAGGTCGCACAGGAGGTCGCCGACGCGCACGGCCTGCCCGACTGACACGTGGATGCGTTTCACGGCGTAGCTGAGGTTGGAGTACACCTTGAACGAGTTCGCGCTCGCCACGGTCCCGGTCGCACTGACAGTGGTGCGGATGGTCGTGGGCGACAGCACCGTCGTGTCGGACGCGGCGAGGTTGTTGACGGGTGTCTGCAGGCGTGTCACGACGATCACCATCACCGCGATCAGGGCCAACGCGGCTGCTCCCGCGACCAGCCAGCGTCGCCTCCTCCGGCGCCGCGCCGTCGCGGGCGCGGACGACCTCATGGCAGGTCGCTCGGTCGGTGGCTGCGCTTCCTCGTCCATTCCATTCCCCTTCCCGGTCTTCCGGGACTGACGCGTTCCGAGCCGAAGACGCCTGTTCGGCGCTGCGGTCAGTTGTCCTGCTCGGTCAGCCACCCGTCAAGGATGGTGACAGTCCTCTGCGCATAGGCGGCGATGTCGGGCTCATGCGTGATCATGATCACGGTACGTCCTTCGCGGTTGATTTCCTCGAACAGTTCCATCACCTGCGCCCCCGTCTTCTGGTCAAGAGCCCCCGTCGGTTCGTCCGCCAGCAGGACGGCCGGATCGGTGACCAGCGCACGCGCGATAGCGACCCGCTGCTGCTGTCCGCCGGACAACTGGTTGGGAAGGTTGCGCGTCTTGCCCGACAACCCCATCCGATCCAGCAGCCGCAACGCCCGGCGGCGCCGCTCGGCGGCGCTGGCCCTGGTGTAGATGAGTGGCAACTCGACATTCTCCAACGCGGTCAGGCGGGCCAGCAGCTGGAAGCTCTGGAACACGAAACCGACCTCATTGTTGCGGATGCGCGCCAACTCGGCCTCACTGAGATCCGCGACGCGATGGCCGGCCAGTTCATAGGCGCCGCTGGTCGGCACGTCCAGGCAGCCGAGGATGTTCATCAGCGTGGACTTCCCCGAACCGGACGGCCCCAGGATCGACACGAACTCCCCCTGACGCACCACCAAGTCGACGTGGTGGAGAACCTCCAGCTCCTCGTCGCCCAGATAGTAGGACTTGGAGACGTCGACCATCTTGATGACCTCGGGCCGCAGCACTGCCGCCTCGGCGCGCGCCGCGCGGGACACCCCACCCGGATCGGCGCTGCTCAGCATGGTGATAGGTCTCCTGGCCCTGCCGGCCCCCGCGGGTCAGGCTCATCCATTCTCGCACCGACGTCGAAATCCGGTGCAGTCGCCGGGCAGGGTCGGGACAGCGGCGACCGCGACGATGACTGCGAGGCGACCACCATCGATGCCAGGTTCACCTTGGACGGGGAACCGGCACCTAGCCCGTTCGACGCCGAACTGCTACGGATCTGCCAAGAGGGGCTCGCCAATGTGGTCAGGCATGGGGCGGCGTCCCGGGTGATGGTGACACTCGGCTATTCGGCCGACCAGGTGCGGCTCGACGTCCGAGACGACGGACGCGGATTCGACCCCGCAACCGTCCGTTCGGGCCACGGGCTGCCCGGAATCCGGCAGCGGCTCGCCATCATAGGCGGCACGCTGGAGATCGAGACCACCGAAGGCGGGGGCTGCACCGTCAGTGCGGCCGTACCGCGATGAGTGACCCGATCCGGATCGTGGTCGTCGACGACCATCCGATCGTCCGCGACGGGCTCATCGGGATCTTCTCCCGCGAACCCGGACTCGAGATCGCCGGCGAGGCCGCGTCCGGTCCTGAAGGTGTTGCGGTGGTCGAGACGGTCCTCCCCGACGTGGTGCTGATGGACCTGCGATTGCCGGGCGGTGATGGGGTGGACGCCATTCGCACGCTCGTCGAGCGCGGCACGCAGGCCCGCATTCTCGTGCTGACGACCTACGACACCGACCACGACATCCTCGCGGCGCTCGGGGCAGGGGCGCACGGGTACCTCCTGAAGGACGCGCCCCGGGCCGACCTGATCCGCGCCGTGCAGGACCTCGCCGCCGGCCGTCCAGTCCTTGCCCCCCAGGCACTCGCTGCACTGTCGGGACGCCGGAACGACTATTCGCTGACCGGCCGGGAGATGCAGGTGCTGCGGGTCATTGCGAACGGCAGCACCAACAAGACGGCCGCCGACGAACTGATAGTGTCCGAGGCCACCGTGCAGACGCACCTGACCCACGCGTACGTCAAGCTCGGCGTCTCGGACCGTGCGGCAGCCGTCCGGGTGGCCTTCGAGCGCGGCCTGCTATGAGGACGTCCCCGGACGTTGCCGGGTCGTGGGAGCGCCTTGCGCCAGCGCGCGTCGTGACGTCCGCTTGCCGATCTCGCCTTGTCGTCAGGCGGACATCCACCCCCCGTCCGCGGTGATCACTGCGCCGTTGATGTGGACGGATTCGTCAGAGGCCAGGAACAGTGCCACGTTGGCGATGTCGTCGGGGGATCGCGGCGACCGCAGCATCTAGCCGTGGCCCGTTCCAGTCAGCGGCCATGAGGGTCGCACCCTCCCGCGCGAACCGATTCGCCATCGCCAGGCCCATCTCCGAGCCCGCTCCCGTGACGATGATGACCTTGTCCCGCAGCCTCATGACGCCCCTCCTGAAGCACGTGGATTGGATGTTCCGATACCAGCATGTAACACCCACTGCGCTGCGATGGGAAGAGCCACGGATCGCGACACCTCAGGTGCTGGTAGGGGCTTTGCATCAGCCAATCCCAAGCCTTTTCCTCGCACGGCTTCGAGGCGGGAGCCACGCCAGTAACCTCAAGGGATGAGCGGTCCAGCCATGACCCACAGGCCCTCACCGCCGCCGCGCCCCAGAGATGGTGACCAATGACGCGGAACCTTGTCCTTGCCCTCGACCAGGGCACCACCAGTTCGAAAGCGCTCCTTGTCGAGCCGAGCGGTCGGGTGGTCGCCTCCGGATCGTGCCCGTTGGCCATCAGTTCCCCTCAGCCGGGCTGGGTGGAGCAGGACGCCAACGAGCTGTGGGCCAGCGTCGTGGCCGCAACCCGATCGGCACTGGCCGCCTGCCCGGACGCCCAGATCCTGGGGGTCGCGATCTCGAACCAGCGTGAAACCGTCGTCGCCTGGGACGCCAGTGACGGAGTCCCGGTGGGCTCGGCGATCAGCTGGCAGGACCAACGGGGCGATTCCGTATGCCGCGAGTTGGCAACTCGCCAGAACGCCGCCCGAGTGCAGAGGCTCAGCGGACTCGAGCTCGGCTCCATGTTCTCGGCCTCGAAGATCGCCTGGTTCCTGGAGCGTCACGGCGGCGTCCCATCCCTGCGCGTCGGCACGGTCGACACTTGGCTGATCGACCGCCTCACGGGTGGTGCGGTCTACGCCACCGAGGCGGGAAATGCGTCCCGCACGCTGCTGTTCGACCTCGAGGCGCAGGTCTGGAGCGCCGAGCTTGGCGACCTCTTCGGAGTCGCCGTCGAACGGCTCGCCCAGATCCGGCCGTCGGTCGGGCCGTGGGGCCAGACTCGCGGCTTCGCCGGGGTGCCGGACGGCACGCCGATCCTGGCTGTGCTCGGTGACTCACACGCCGCTCTCTACGGACACTGGGCACTGGCCCCGGGCACCGGCAACTTGGGCAAGGCAACCTACGGCACGGGATCGTCGGTGATGCTGCCCACCGATCGACCCGATCGCCGCGTCCGCGGAGTGGGGACCACCCTCGCATGGCAGGCACCCCAGCCACTGTGGGCACTCGAAGGCAACATCCTGTACTCCGGCGCGGGGATCGACTGGCTCGCCCGCACCCTGGGCGTGCCCACCGGCGAGGCCTTCTCCCAACTGGCCGCAACGGCCGCCAGTAGCCGACGGGCCACGTTCGTCCCGGCCCTCAACGGCCTGGGCGCGCCGTGGTGGGAGGCATCGTCGATCGGCACCCTCACCGGTCTGGACAGCGCCACCACCAGGGCGGAGATTGCCCGGGCGGGCATCGACGCCGTCGCCAACCAGATCTGCGACGTGGTGGAGGCGATGGATCCCAACGCCACGGCGAAAGCGATCCACGCCGGTGGGGGCGCCACCACCTCCGGGCTCCTCATGCAAACCCAGGCCGACCTGCTGGGCCGCACCCTGCTGGTCTCATCGATCGCCAACATCTCCGCCGTCGGGGCGGCGGCCCTGGCCTTCGCCGCGGCAGGCATCGACTTCTCGCCCAGCAACGACCTGGCGCCGCGGCAGGTGAGTCCGTCCGATTCGTTCACCCCCGAGGCGAGGGCCACCAAACGAGCCCTGTGGCGCGACGCCCTCAGCCGAGCCGGCGTCCACCTGCCATCCACAAGCGACAACCAACCAGCTGGACGCACCGACCACCACCAAGGAGCTGATCCTCATGACTGAACCCGAATTCGGCGCTGGGCTCTGGAACTTCGCCACCTACAAGGACCGCTACGCCTCCGACGGCTATGGCGACGCGCGCAGCACCCTGCAGCAGATCGATCTCGCCGCCCAAGTGGGCGACATCCGATGGGTCGACATCACTTACCCGTTCTCGCCTGGGGTTTCCCTCGATGACGTCAAGGCCAAGCTCGCCGAGCACGCCATCAACTGCATCGGCATCACACCGGAGATTTACCTGCGCGAGCACTGCAGGGGTGCGTTCACCAATCCCGACCCCTCCAAGCGAGCCTCAGCGATGACGATCATGAACGAGGCAGCCGACATCGTCCGCGAGGTGGGCGCCAAGGTACGTGAAGATCTGGCCCGGCCAGGACGGCTTCGACTACCCGTTCCAGGTTGACTACAAGGAGCTGAACCGGCTCGCGGTCGATGGCATGCGTGACCTCGCCTCGGGCCACCCCGACCTGAAGTTCGTCATCGAGTACAAGCCGCGCGAGCCCCGCACCCACATGTACTGGGGGTCTGCGGCCAAGACCATCCTCGGCATCCAGCAGATGGGCGTCGACAACGTCGGCGTCCTGCTCGACTTCGGACACGCCCTGTTCGGCGGGGAGCCGCCGGCCGAGTCCGCGCAGCTGCTGATCGACCATGGCCTGCTCTGGGGCATGGACGTCAACGACAACTACCGGGGCTGGGACGACGACATGATGGTCGGCTCCATCCACCTGGTCGAGATCTTCGAGTTCTTCCACGTCCTGAAGAGGAACGGTTGGCAAGGCGTGTGGAACCTCGACCAGTTCCCGTTCCGTGAGGATGCCGTCGAGAACGCCAAGCTGTCTATCAGGTTCTTGAAGGCGCTCAACCGTGCCCTAGACCTGCTCGACGACGACGCTCTGGCCGCCGCCCAGAGCCAAACAGGACGCCCTCGGCGCCCAGAAGCTGATCCAGGAGGCGCTCCTGCAATCGATGGCGGTCGGACGCTGAGCGCACCGACTCATCGACGGCGACCACTCAATCACCGACCACTGGTCAGAGCGACCCGTGGGCTGAGTTGAGTCGGCGCATGAAGGCAGCCATCGCGTCACGGTACACCGGCGTCACCGGCCTGAAGGTCTTGTCGGGCCAACCCGTCGAAATCCCCTGCTCTGCCAGCCACGCCATCTCGGGGTAGAACTGCGTGGCTGGGGTGACATCGGCGAAGGGGCTCACGTCCGGTGCGGCGTAGGCCGGCTTTCCGGCAAACCGATACATGAACGCCGCCATCGCGTCCCGATTGACCGAAGCCCAGGGGCGGAAGGTCCCGTCCGGCCATCCCGTCGAGATTCCACTCTCGGCGAGCCAGGCGATCTCCTTGTAGAACTGCGTCGACGTGGTGACGTCGGTGAAGGGCGAGACATTCGGCGGGGTGTATGCCGGTGAACCTGCCAACTGGTACATGAACGCTGCCATCGCATCCCGTAGGACCGGCTCGAACGGCTTGTAGAGACGAGTGCCGTCCGGTTGCTCCCAGCCTCTGGAAACACCCTTGGCGAACATCCACTCGATCTCCGGCTGGAACTGCAGTCCCAACGGAACATCCGCGAAACTGGTTCCTGCGGGTGGGGGCGTGACCTGACCACTCAACTGAAGCACCCGGTCGTACACCGCGTTCATCACGGCTGTCGTCCCGATCGAGCCTGGACACAGGGTCGAGTTCACGTCCTTGTGGCCGATGATGCGCGGCAACTGTGTGCCGACCGGATAGGCCGCGCTTGTCCCGGGCGAGACGATGCCGCTGGGCACCCGCTTGCCGGATGCGTCGACGACGTCCAGGCCGGCCATTTCGAATTTCCACGCGACCAGTTGGGCGATGGGTTCGACGACCAGGGTGGGATCCGCGATCAGTGCGGTCTGGGAGTAGTCCCCCATGGCCGAGATCCCCAGGGTCCCCTTGTTGTACGAGGATGCGTGGCCTCCCTGAGCGATGAATCCGGCCGGGATGCTGCTGGGAATGGAGTATCCACCGGACGCCGGCATGGAGTTGCGTCGACCCTCGAACATCTGGCCGTATTTGTCGACGAGGAAGTTGTACCCGATGTCGCCCCAGGCGAGAACCTGCGCGTGGTACTGCCAGATCGCGTGCACCACCCCCGCAGACTGGGCCGCGGTGTAGTTGTTCGTCCCTGCCGTGTGGTGCACCACCGCAGCCTTCAGCTGGGCGAACTCAGGCGGCCAGGTGTTGGAGGTGTACTGCTCCTCGGCAGCCGTCAGCCCCCAGGCAGCGCGGGTGTGAATCGCCGGGGCATTGGACGCAGAGACGGCTGCGACCGCGGCCATGCTGTCGGACGCGACCATCACTCTCGACGTCATGGCGGGCGCCATCTTCTGAGCCGAAGAGATCATCGTCAGGTGAAGGTCCGCCGGCAGATCGGCGGGTGAACAAGCCACCTCGATCTGCACGCCATCGGCGCCGCCAGTGACGAACGGCTCGCTCCCCGCACGAGCGGCGGCCCCGTCAGAGGCGTCATCCGGCACGATCTCCAGCCAGTCCGACCAGTTGCCTTGCTCCCGGACGCGCATCCGCACGTCCGCGGCCAGCTGATCGTCGGGAGCCCAGGTCAGACCAGCCACCAGGAACTCGTCGACGGTGATCTCCCCGGTGTCGACGGACAAGGAAGAGTTATCCGGCGCGCCGGCCACGGCGGCGGGGCTGCGCTGCCCGGCCTCGTCCGTGAGCACGATCCGGGTCACGCCGACGGTTTCCTCGGGAGCGGGGGCTGCGGCAGCTGGCTGAGGGCTGAACCCGAAGGTGCCTACAGCCAATGTCACGACGCCGGCCAGCATGGCCCTGGAGCGGGAAGTCATGATCGGACAATAGCCGCTTCCGAGGACAGACGGCAGGGAGGGACCATGCACATCATGCCTGGTCGGTCCTGCCCGCCAGCTGGAGGCCACCCACATCGAGGACGATCTCATAGGGCACTCCGTGCCGCCGGGTTGCCCACAAGGCAATGTCCGGTGGCGGCCCATCCGGCCCCCATGTGGGGGTGGTGGCGTCGCGCACGACGAAGTCGGGGGGCGGATTGTCGTTCTTGAACCAGTAAACCTCGGCGCGGGGCACCAGGAGCGCCATGAGCACCGGGTCCGACTCGACGCTCGCTCCCTGGGGAACCGCGTTGACGATGGCCATCGCCGGCTCCCAGCGCGCGGAGCGCGCGTACGACTTCGGGTCGGTGAGCCGGAAGAGCGACATGGTCGGCCCCAGGGCCAGCGTCGTCGATGCGGCCAGCACAAGTGCAAGCCAGCGACACCTGGCTGTTCCCGCGATGGTGGAGGACACGTTGCGCACGAGGCGCGTTCTCCACTCACCGGCAACCCCGTCGAGCAACGCGGAGAACGCGATCGGCATCAGGACCGCGCTGTAGTGCCATCGATGCCCCCAGTAGGCCGGGACGTCGCCGACGAAGCGCCAGACCAGTGTGGGCACCACGAGCAGCGCAATCGGGGACCGCAGGCCTATCAGACCGGTGGTGGTCACCACCATCAGGGTGGTCAGCCACTTCTCCGCCGGGGAGAAGAAGTTGAGGAGGCCTGCGAGCCGATCCGTGTAGGCGTACGCCCCTGCGGGATTGAGCGCCGGCAGGACGACGAACACGGCGATGATGAACCACACCGCCCCCCAAACTGCAAGGCCCAGACCCAGCAGGCGCCGTTCACGCCTGGTGACCCCAGGGAAGGCGGGCTGTGCGATCGCTCCAGGGGGCCTCTGCCCTTTGTCCGGCCCGCGAGTTCCGCGCCACGCCATCACCAACCCGAAGGCGATCACCGTGAGACCGAGGTCTTCCTTTACGAAGACCAGTGCCGCCGCCCATGCCGCGGCCGCTCGGAGGCGGCCGTCGAGGTAGGCCGTGAGCGCGAATGCGAGAATCGGCACCGCGAAGGCGATCTCGTGGAACTGAACGGCCATGGCGGGCTGCAGCCCCCAACTGAACGCGTATGCCACGCCGAACAACGCCCCCCAACCCAGTCCGTGTCGCCGGGCCGCCAGTCGGGTCAGCGGGAAGGCCGACAGGCCGAACAGCGCCGCCTGCAGCACAAGAAGCGCCTTGGCGGACGGCCACAGTGCCCACACCGGCCCGAGCAGCACAAGGATCGGGTGGAAGTGGTCACCGAGGAGATTGAACCCCTCCCCCTTGAGTGGCACGATCGGCGGGCTGTATGTCGAGTACGCCTTCGCGAGCTGCGCGAAGATCGCCAGGTCCCATGACGCCGTGATCAGGGCGATCCACTGGAGGTGAGCGTAGAGGGTGTAGACCCCGGCGGTCAGCACGGCCACGACGGCTGCGAGGAGTGTCGAATTGCGCCTCGCAGTTGTGGTCATAGAGGCACATCCCGTTGGAATAGGCGACCGCCTGCGGCGGCGTTGAGGCACCAAGCTGCACCAACACAAGAGTCCTAGCACCCCGACGACAGCATGTAAAACGAAAGGCGTCCCGGTTCGCCTGTGGTGAGCGAACCGGGACGCCGTTGGCGTCACTGTGGTGTCAGCTGGGCATCAGCACCCCGTCGATGACGTGGATGACACCGTTGCTGGCCGCCACGTCGGTGGTGACCACGTTGACCGAGTTACCGGCGGCGTCCACCAACGCCACCTTGCCGCCCGTGACCTTGATGGTGAGCTCGCCACCCTGGACGGTGGCCACCTTCTGACCGTCGAGCTTCACGACATCAGCGGCCATCACCTTCCCGGCCACCACGTGGTAGGTGAGGATCTGGGTCAACTGCCCCGAGGGATCCTTCAGCAACTCGTCCACCGTGCCCGCCGGCAGGGCCGCGAAAGCGGCATCGGTCGGAGCGAAAACGGTGAACGGGCCCGGTCCCTTCAGGGTGTCCACCAAACCGGCAGCCGTCAGCGCGGCAGCAAGCGTGGTGAAATCACCCGCAGCCACGGCGGTATCCACAATGTCGACAGACTTCATCGTGGGGGCGGCACTGGTCGGGGCGGCACTGGCCGAGGTGGCCGGCGCCATCGGCGCCGACGACGCCGGAGTCGAGGTGGTCCCAGAGCTGCAGGCGCCCAGGAACAAGGCGAGGCTGACTGCACCAGTGGCGGCGATCGAGAGCTTCATGATTCACACCTTTCATATAAGGACTGTGTAACCATTGTGCGAGTTCTGCGTGTACTTGTCAAGACACTGCAGAAAGTTTGTATAGTGTCCTTCAAGGAGGCGACATGTACACGATCAAATGGGTGGCCGAACACCTCGGAGTGCCCCCATGCCCTGATCGCCGCAGGCCACACCTACGACGTCGAGGCCCTGGCCTTCGCGACCATGCTGCGACGAGCCGGACTCCAAGTCACCTACCTCGGACCAGACCTACCCGCCGCCAGCTGGGTCGAGGCCGCCCCTCCAAGGCCCGACCCTCACCCACATGCGAGACTCGCTCATCGCAGCCCGCAACCGTGGCCTACTCCCCACTGAGCCTTGAGCCTCGCAGGAGGGCGCTGAGCATCACCGGCCTCGTCAGGCGTTGGCCTTTCGCCGCCGCAGGATCGTCCGGATGACGAAGAACAGCGCGATGCCGGAGAGCCAGACCGGAGCGCTGGCGATCACGAAGGCGATCGTGAAGCTCACGACCTGGGCCGCGCCGCGCAGGCCGTTGGTGATGGCCTCCACGAATCCCCACGACGTGCCCTGCGGCCTCACGACTGGTTTGTCCTCCACCAACTCGACGGTGACGGTGGCCATGGCAGCCTGACGCTCAAGGTAGGTGACCTGGGCGTCCAGACTCTCGATCTCGCCTCGCACCCGCCACAACTCCTGCTCGACCGCGAGCATCTCCGTGACATCCTTCGCCGCCGCAACCAATTCCCGCAGACGGGACTCCTGGGCGCGAAGGTTCTCCAGCCGGGCCGCCAGATCAAGGTGCTCCTGCGTGACGTCGTCTGAGGCCTCGGACTGGAACGTCACCGTTCCCAGTTTCGAGACGTCCTCAACGAACGCTTCGAAGCCGTCCACCGGTACCCGGACGGTCACCCATCCCCGCAACGCGGCACCATCGCCAGCCGGCGAGCCGTATTTGTCGTAGCGATAAAGCCATTCGTCGGTGTCGGTGGCCACCTGCATCGCGGTCACGATGCCGGAGTGGGTCTTGGCCAGATCGGTGACCGCCGTGACCGCCTCGGTGGTGTCATCCACATGGAGTCTCAGGACCTTCGAGCGGATGACCAGCCGGTCCTCCTCGCCCCCGCCACCCAACTCGGGGACTCCCGCGGGTTGTGGAGCGCTGGCCATCTGATCGCGAGCCGGCGCTCCGGCCCCGTCCGCAGAGGTGGGTTCGCCGGACGTTGACTGCGTCGCCAAGCCGCAGCCGGCCAGGACCGACATGACCAGCATGATGAGAACAGCCAGCGCAGTGTGCTTGACCCCGGTCCGTTTCATGTCGACATCCTCCTCGGCACGGGCCGCAATGATCGGAAACCGTGCGGCGGCTGGACGTTCCTCGCCGCATGTCGGCCTTCCGCGGCTTGCTCCGCAGCGTACTCCCCTGCAGCGCGCCCCTTCCACAACCTGCCCGTGAGGGTGGACCCTAGACGTATGAGTGCACGCCCGAATCAAGTACTCGCTGTGGTGGTCGGCCTTGTCGTCATCCTGGCGGTAGTTGCAGGCCTGCTCGCCACGAGGCGCGAGCCTGTCACGCTCGACCCGACCACCCCGGAGGGCAGCGTTCAGACGTTCGTCCTCGCGGTGATCGAGGGTGACGACGAGGTAGCCGTCGCCCTGCTGGACCCCGACCTGGGTTGCACCGCTCCGCTGCGCGAGATCTACCGTCCCAGCCGCGTCTCGATGGCCGTGGTCGGCACGAAGTCCACGGCCCAGGAGGCAACAGTGGTCCTCGATGTCACGGAGTACGGCGAGGGACCGTTCAGTTCGTGGTCTCACCGCGAGGTTTACGACCTGCTGGTCAAGGACTCCGGATGGATGATCACCGGCCATCCCTGGCCGGTCTACGGCTGCAAGTGAGGATGTGATCGACGTGGGAATCATCATCACGATCGTCGGGCTGGCGCTGGTCGTCGGACTCCTCGTGCTGCTCACGACTGCCGGGCGCCGGCGCGGCACCGATGGCGCAGGGATCGACGCGCGCAGCGTCCGGCGCTTCTTCCAGTATGTGCTGCTCTACGCGCTGTTCGTGGTGGTGGCCATCGGCCTCGCCGAACTGGCCGGACGAGCGCTGGGAGCCCAATCGGCGGAATGGGAGAACGACGCCTACGTGCTTGCCCAGGCATTGGCTTTCGTGCTGGTTGGCGCGCCCCTGGCCGCCGGCCTGGCCTGGTGGACCTGGCGGAGCCACCGCAACGACACATCGGAGACCGGATCCGCCCTGTTCGCGGCCTATCTCACGCTGACCTGCCTGACCGGCGTGGTCATGGCAGCCACCTCGCTGCAGGTGCTGATCTTCGAGATCATTGACCGGTCGCGTCTGGACGGCGAGGCCGCAGGCCAGGTGATCGCCTGGGGTCTGCTGTGGTTCGCGCACTGGGTCCTCGCTCGGCGTTCACTGGACGCCGAGCGGGGCACCCCCCACCTGCTGCTCGGCTCGCTGGTCGGCCTGGCGTTGGCAGTGGCCGGCTTGATCATGACGCTGGGTTCAGCGCTCGACATGCTGCTGCGTCCCGGCGCGATCGTCAGGCCCATCACGGGGCTGGCAGAGGGAGCAGGTCTGATGGCAGCCGGCGCCCTGGTGTGGGTGAGGTATTGGCCCACCGCGGCCGTTCACCTGCCCAGGCGGCCCCTGTGGCTGGCCTTCGTGCTGCCCGTTGGGGTTGGCGGCGGACTCGTCATGTCGCTGGTCGCGGCCAGCCGATTGTTGTGGAATGTCCTGGTCTGGTTCTTCGGCGATCGTCTCGACATGAGTGCCACCCAGCATTTCGACACCGCCGCCATGGAGGCCTCGGCCGTCGCGGCCGGCGTGCTCGTGTGGTGGTACCACCGAGCGATTCTGGGCGAGACTGCCGTGGGACGCAACGAGGTCCGCCGCGTTTACGAGTATCTCGTGGCCGGGATAGCGCTGATAGCGGCGGCCGGCGGGGTCGGAACGGTCCTGGTCGCCCTCATCGAGGCGACCACTCCTGGCGTCGACGTCGGCATGACGACCATGAACACCCTCTTGGCGGCGGTCACGCTGCTGGTGGTCGGCTCCCCCGTGTGGTGGGTGTTCTGGGGGCACATCCGGTCGGCCGTTGCCGCAGCACCTGGCGCAGAGGTTGACTCACTGGTGCGACGGATCTACCTGATCGTCCTGTTCGGGGTCGCCGGAATCGCGGCGGTGGTCGCACTCCTCGCGGTCGCCAACACGATGTTCCAAGACCTGGTCAACTCCCAGATCAGCGCCGTGACCCTGCGCTCGATGCGCTACGGGTTGGGTGTCCTGGTGGCCACCGCCGCCGTGTCCGCCTACCACGGCACCATCTTCCGACAGGATCGTGGGGTCGCCGTTCCGGGACGCCTGCCGGGCCCCCGCTCCGTCGTCCTGGTTGGGGCCACGACCCCCGAACTTGACCGGGCCATCAGTCACGCGACAGGAGCCCGGGTCGAGGTCTGGGGACGACTGGACGACGTTCCGGTTCCGTGGGACGAGGCAGCGGTGCTGGCTGCCCTGGCCGGGCACGTGGGTCAGGACGTCCTTGTGATTGCCGAGGGGCCGGCGCCTCGGGTATTGGTGATCGATCCCAGCGGCAGGCGTTCGTTGAGCGGTTGACCGTCGCAGCGTCCGACGCAGCCGGGACCGCGGGACAGACTGGCAGCAGACCAGGCTCAGGAATCCCGGCCGGTGGCGCGCGTCCACAGCTCTCGAGCCGCGTCCTGCATCTGGGCGAAACCGATGTCGTTGAGGTAGCCACGCGACTCAAGTTCCCGATCGACAGCCGCCACCGCCGCCAGATAGGACGCCAACGAGGGCCACGACCTCAGCACCCGGTCGGCACTGAACAAGTCGAGCGATCCGAGCGTGCCGCCCGACGGTGATCCGGTGAACGTGGCGACGGGGTGCACGATGAGCCCGTATCGAAGGCCACCGCGCACGTTTCCGTCGTCGTCGCGGACCAGATTGCCGTCGGTGTCGGTCTCGAAGAAGACCGAGTCAGCAGCCGGCTTCCCTACGGTTGCCCATGCCACGACGGCGTCCAGAGCCGCAGTCACGGCTGGCTGCAGGGGGAAGATGTTGCCTGCCGCCACCTGCTCGGACGTCATCAAGCGCGGCTTGCGGCCGGCCCGGACCACCTCCGGGTTACCGGGCATGACCGGCGTGGTGACTTCGGTGTGACCGGCGCCCGACACGCACCAGTGTCGCCTCAGCGGCCCGTCCGCGATGCCGGCGGTGGCGACGTTGGTGACACCGATGCCCCCGTACATCTTGACGTCCCCCTCGCAGGTGACGGTCAGTGTCGGAACACTGACGGGGGCCGCCTCATCCCTCTGAACGACCGCGTAAAGTCCGCACTCGCTGACCGGTTCCTGGCGCAGCGGGCGCTCGAGGATCGACCCCACACTGCAGCAGAAGCCGTCCCACAAGCCCGGAGTCAGGGGGTGGAAGAATCGCAGCCAGGTGTTCAGGTACTGGGCCGACTGCGACTGGCCGGTCAGCACCAGAGACCGCAGCGTGAGGTCACCGAGGATCGCCGCCCCGACGGGGTCGCGCAGGAGTCGTCCGGTCTGGGTGATGATGTCCCAGACGATCCCCTCCTCGCACCCGTCCACCACCCCGTAGGGGTTGGCGTCGGCTCCGACGGGCTTGTGCGGGTTCTGCGGGTCGAGGTCCCACGAGAGCGGGGCATACCTGAGGGGGTCGAAGATCTTCAGGGCATCGATGGTCACCGGACGGGCGCTGATACCGACGTAGGTGTGCCGCTGGTCCAGGTAGTAATCCCAGCCGCGGCGCCACATACCCTCGGCGTCGTAGCCGTTGCTCGGGTTCAGGATCTCGACGAACACCACGCCGGACGCGGTTGCCGGGTTGGCCGGACGCCGGACGATCAGCCGGTTCGTGTAGGGCACCTCGCTGATCACCGAAAGGTCATCGGCGTACACGGCCGAGGTCGCCGATACGAAGAACTCCTCCTCGACGAAACCGAACCGGCCCAGGTCGAGGGCCACATCGTAGGTAAGAGTCGAGTTGAACTGGTGGCTCTCTGCGGTGACCGGGATCGGACCGTGCAGGCTCGGGACGACCTCGCGGGTAGCTGTCATGAACTCGGACTGCTCCTTCCGGTCACCCGCTGCCAGTCGACCAGCGCGGCGGCGCCGGTGACCGCTGCCAGCAGTACGGCTAGCGGTGTGTGTGCGAACCTCACCCCACGGGCTCTGCGGTGCTCACCGTGAGCGAAGACGATCTTCTCTCCCGCGACCGTCGCCGCCACCGAGGCAGCGAAGATTCCCCACCAGCCCAGGTCTTGGTCGTCGGGTAACCTCAGCCCGAGCTTCTCGACCTCCGGGTAGACCGTGGGCAGGACGGCGAGCCCAGCCCCGGTCACTGCCAGCAGTCCGGTCTTGATGATGACTCGAGCGGCCCGGCTGCGCACAGCGTCCGGCAGGGCGTACCACGCCAGCACGGTCAGGGCACCGACACCCGCGAAGGCGGGGCGGTCGAGCTTTGGATCACCCGCGGTCATGCGGAGATCCATCAGCGGGACCGCCCAGAACGATCCTTCCAACCTGCCCAGTCGCGCGTCACGACGACGGGGCAGAACGAATCACGCAACACGTGGCGGCTCGTTGAACCGAGCAGCAGACGAGTGAAGCCCCCGCGTCCCTTGGAGCCGATGACCACCAGCCCGGCATTCCTCGATTCCTCGATCAGGGCGGTCTCGGGGCGCCCACGCACGGCCTTGACTATGACCTCGACTTCCGGGAACTCGGCGATCGAGTCCTCCAGCACCTTCCGCGCCTCGCCGGCCATGGCTTTGTTCATGTCCTCGATGCTGTACTGCCACAACTCGGCGTTGTGTGCGTCGTATGGGCCGAAGTCCCAGGCGATGACCGCGATCAGCGGGACGCCGCGCAGCGACGCCGCCTGGAAAGCCCGCGCCATGGCGAGCCTGCCCTGCGGTGAGTCGTCCACGCCCAGGACCACCGGTGCACCTGGCCTGTCCTCAGCCTGGTCGGGGACGACGGCGACGGCACCCTGGGCGTGCGAGACCACGTAGTCAGACGTTCCACCCAGCATCTTCACCAAGGCCGGCGCGCCCGCTCCCCGAGCGCCCACCACGATCTGGTCGGCGTCTTTTCCGGCTTCGGCGAGCACGTCCGCCGGGTGCCCCTCGACGACCGCGGTCTCGACCGTGAGGTTGGGGTATTGTGCCCGAACTCGCTCTGCCACCTCGCCGACGATTCGTTCCGCCCTCTCTCGCAGCGTGTCTGCGTAGTCGCGGCCTTCCACGAAGGATACGGCCGCGGCGGTGCGGGGCGGAATGGCGATGCTGGGAACGCAATGGATGATCAGGAGTGGGACCGGTACGGTGCGCTCGGAAGCGTGCTTGGCCGCCCACTCAACTGCTTTCTCGGCACGCAAGGATCCGTCGGTACCGACAACCCAACGGCCCTCAGTCACCAGTTTGTCAGTCACGTCACTACCTCCCGCAGGTGCTCCATGGAACGTCGGGAACCAGAGCCCACGTTTGACATTGATGCTAGCTGTCCAGCCCGGTGAAGTGAGCGGGTCGAGTCGTACTCGTCCCGACTCTGCCGGTTGTAGCGGCCCGCTGAGCCTCAGTGACGGACTCTGGCGGAAGGACCCTCGTGGTGCTGCAATGGAAGCAGACACCAGGCAAAGGGGCCTGCCATGAACACCAAACCCAGATTCAGGCACATCGGGCACAGGGGCGTGTCGGTCACTCGCAGACGATCCGCAGGAACCCTGCTCACTCTCATCGCCCTGGCGGGCTGCCTGCCGAACCAAGATTCGGGGGGACCCACCTCCTCAGGAGCTCCAACCACCTCCGCCACGCCCTCGGGCGGCGCCACCACGTACGCTTCACCCTCCACCGCTGCGGCAGGGGTCGGTGTCCCGGGTACCTGGTCCCAGCTCAGATCGGCAGATGGCTTGTGCACGAACTCCCCGCGACTGATCGGCGCCTCCTACGTCGCCGAGGGCACCACGATCTGCACACCGTCTGAACCGGTCGGGCCGGCCCCCGGTGCCCCCACCGCGTGGAGCGTGCTCACTGTGCCGGTCGGAGACAAGGCCACCGCCGCTGTGAAGTTCCCGCCGGGCGGCGGACTGGTGGTGAGCACTGACGATGGCCCCTGCGTCTACAACGTTGGCGGACCCACCGCTTTGTGGGACTGCCGTGGCGCCGCGACCGGGTATCCCTACC
Organism: uncultured Actinomycetota bacterium; assembly: GCA_963780175.1. Taxonomy (GTDB): domain Bacteria; phylum Actinomycetota; class Actinomycetes; order Propionibacteriales; family Propionibacteriaceae; genus Brooklawnia. The sequence continues at coordinate 731,490 of CAWAAT010000001.1, forward strand.
TTGACATAGTCGGGCTGGCCAACATCGCAACCCAGGCCGTGATCGTCCTGCCCGATGTTGTCGTTCACCTTCCTGACCTGCTCATCACCCCGGGAAGCCTCTGGGACATCGGCACGATCGTCGCCGCAGCAGACGCGATGCCCACCCGGATCGCGACGATCGAGAACCCCAGCGCCGAGGTCTGGGTCGGGACCAACGGCCACGGCGTCGTGGTCATCGACCCGGTTGGTGGCACGACGTCACGCCACCTCGTGACCACCGGATTGCCCGCCGATGACGTCCGCGACCTGGCCTCGGGCTCAGCCCACCCCAAGTTCGGTGCAGGTTACCCGGTGTGGGCGGCCACCGCGGGCGGCGTGGGACGCTGGGACGGCTCGACATGGACGGTGTGGACCACCGCCGATGGTCTGCCATCGAATGACGTGCGCGCTGTTGCGGTGGACGACACCACCGTGTGGGTGGCGACGGCCGGCGGCATAGCGTCCTTTGACGGTACGGCCTGGCACGCCTACGGCCTCGCCGATGGAGTGCCGAGTGCCGACGTCATGGACGTGGCCCTCACGAGTTGGGGGGTGTGGTTCGCCACACCTGCTGACGGTCTGCTGGTCTTCATCCGCACCTGAGGAACCTGACAGGAGAACGTGCGTGAGCCCTCGCCCGACCACCGCCACGCCGACGGCGGGACGGTTCGCGGCGCTGGTGATGACGATTCTGGCGCTGGCCGCAGGCCTGGTGCCCACCATCGCCCGAGCCGCTCCGACCGCCATGTCCGGGCAGGCCATCGTTTACTTCTTCTGGGGGCAGGGTTGCCCGCATTGTGCCGCAGCCAAGCCTGTGCTCGTCGAGATTCAGGCGCGCAACCCCGGGATGATCATTCGCGAATACGAGATCTACTACAGCGCCGAGAACCGCGCCCTGTTCGCGGAGATGGCTGACAAGGTCGGGTTCGAGGCCAGCGGGGTGCCGACGATCGTCCTGGGCGAGCGCTACTGGATAGGGTTCAGCCGGGAGCTGACCGGCCCCGACCTTGAACAATCCGTCGCCGTCTGCCTCGTGGAGAGCTGTCCGGACGCTGGAGAAGGCCTGGTGACGCCAGTCCCGCCAGCACAGACCTGGCCAGCACCGACGACGTCCGTCCCCTCCCAGCCAGCCAGTTCACCCACACCCACATCCTCGTCACCTGCACCAGATCAGGGGGTCCTCGACCTCCCGATCGTCGGACAGGTGGAGCTGGCCGGTCAGTCCCTCCTGGTGACAACCCTGCTGATCGCCCTTGTGGACGGCTTCAACCCGTGCTCGCTGTGGGTGTTGACCATCCTGTTGGCGCTGACCTTGCGCGCCGGGTCGAGGCAGCTCACGTTGCTCATCGGCTTGGTGTTCATCGGGGTGACCGCGCTGATGTATGCACTGTTCATCGCCGGCATCTTCTCGGTGCTGTCGGTCCTGACGATCGCCCCGTGGGTTCGGCTGCTGGTCGCTCTCATCGCGGCAGGTTTCGGGCTACTGAACGTCAAAGACTACTTCTGGTTCAAGCGGGGCCCCTCGCTCGCCATCCCCGACGCGAAGAAGCCCGGCATCTACCAGCAGATGCGTGCGGTCATCGGCAACACGGACAACGTCCCCGCCCTGATCGCCAGTACGGCCGCACTGGCAGCCGGGGTCTCCCTGATCGAGCTCGCGTGCACAGCCGGGTTCCCCGTGATCTGGGCGAACATCCTCACCGCCCACGATGTCGGCGCGGCCACCTTCGCCGGACTCCTGCTGGTGTACATGCTCGTCTACCAGTTCGACGAACTGGTGATCTTCGGCGGTGCCGTCATCACGTTGCGGGCCAGCAAACTGCAGGAGAAACACGGACGCATCCTCAAACTGATCGGCGGAGTGCTCATGCTCACCCTCGCCGTCGTGATGATCGTCAACCCCGACCTGATGAACGGGCTCGGCAGTTCGCTGGCGGTCTTCGGCGTCGCCCTGGCCATCACCCTTGTCGTGCTGCTGGCGCACCGAGTCGTCTGGCCCCGGTTGAGTCCCCGCAGCCGATGACCGCGGTGGAGGCTACATCCGTCCCGTTGGAGCACGAGCAGGCCACGGACCCAAAGGACTCTGCAAGCTCAACCAGACCTTCCGCGTCTGTCGACCCCAGGTACGCGGGAGCCTGATCAGTCCTGGTGCTCGAACTCCGCGGCCTCTTCCTCGGTGTAGAACTGCTGGATGCCCTCGGCTGGCAGGCGATCGCCCTCGACGGCGAGCAGCGACCGCTCGCGCAGCGCCCGTCGCTCAATGGCCTGGGCCTCCAAATCGCGCAACCGGTCGATGACGCCGCGCTCGACCAGCAGGCGACGCCCCGCCTCGTGAAGCTCACGGCTACCCTGCAGCAGGCGCGCCTCATCGAAAACCTTGCAGGCCACCATGTGACCGAACGTGTCGAAGCCCGACTGCTCGTCGAGTCGGGCAAACCTCTTGACGACGTAGTCGACCTCCTCGCGGACCGCTGGGTTGCGCAGGTACAGCCATTTGCGCGTCATGATGGCCGCGTCAATGGCATCCACAGCGTCCTGCGGCGCCTCGTCGCTGGCCAACACGACGATGTCGAGATCAGACCCGTCCACTCGTCCGCCACTGCTGCTCTCACGCCGGACGACATCGTGTGACATGTCGTAGACCACGTCCCCGGCGATCAGGAAGCAGAACTGGGCCAGATCCGTGCCCGCGTCCCCCAGCGGCTCGAGCACTTCCTCGATGAACCTCCTGGCCACCCCAAGTTTCGTTCTGCTGATGGCCACGGTACGACGCTGCAGCCGGTCTGCCGCCTTGGCGATCTGGGCGTGCTGACCTGGTAGACCGATCACGCTGTAGGTCATGAACTCCCGCAGAATCGACGGAGACAGCCTCGCGAACCCCTCCACCGTTCGATCAAGACGCATGTACCTGCGACCGGTGACCGCGATGTCGAAGTCACCCGACCCGCGGCAGGCCTTCCAGAGTCCGAAGACTTCGCCGCCGACCTCGGAATGGAGGTCGGCCCCGGTGAGGGGGCCTCGCTCCGTCAGCACCTTGCGGATCGCGGCAAGGTCGGCCACTAGATGAGCGTCCCGGTGTCCGGGGACCTCGTGAAGGCGACACTCGTCACGGGCTCATAGGACTCGCCACGATGATCGACGATCGTGACACCGCGAGCGGCCACCTCTTCGGCCCTGGCCAACAGTTCGCCGGCCGCAGCCTCGTCCAGGACGAACATCAACTCCCCGCCGTTGGCCGCATAGGTCTGGCCGTACGACAGGGGCACGTCAGGCGTGACGTCGCCCAGCACCGCCTCGGTGACCGGAACGGTCTTGCGGGGGCCGTTGGCGACCATCAGCACCTGACGGGCCCTGAAAACCAACTCAGCACCCATCGAGATCGCGAAGTGCGGCGCGTCCTGGGCCGCGGCGAAATGCCCGTCCGCGACAGCGTTGGCGACGGTGTTGTCGTCCAGTTGCACCAGCAGGACGGGGTAGGCGTCGAACGGGATACCGCTCTCGTGGAAGGCGACGTGCCCGCGGCCCCCGACGCCGACGACGTGCAGGTCGATGCCCCCGGCCGCCTCGATCTTGGCGGCGTAGGCGTCCAGGATCTCGTCGCGAACCCAGCCGAGGTAGCCCTGCGCCTCGGGGCTGATGACAACGGCGCGTCCCTTGTCGGTGCCGGCGAACTCGTAGCCCTCACCGGCGTCCATCGCTGCCTGCAGTGCGTCCTGCTCGATGAGCGTCCCCCACGGCACGTTGGTCTCGACGAACTTGGGGCTGACCAGGCCGAACAGCTCCGAAACCATGAAGAAGCTGTAGGACTCGGGATGGATGGCCCGCTGCTGGGCGTTCTCGCCGGGTAGCCCTACGTACTCGTCGAGGTTGAAGGTGCGGACGCGCCTGGCGTCCAGCCGACCGGCGTTGAAGGCCTTCGCAAGGTGCTTGTACAGCCCCGTCGGGCTGCTGCCGGTGGCCAGGCCCAGGACGTAGGAGCCGTCTTCCGCCTGACCTCTGGCGATGGAGGATTCCACCAGCGCGGCCGCCACGTGGCTCATCTGGTCGAAGTCCTTGGTGACATGGATCGTGAATGGCATGGTGGTCTCTTTCAGCCGATGAGCCGGCGGACGATGTCGGCAACTTCGAAAGCGTAGCGTTCGGTCAGTTCCGCGGTGGGGCCCTCCACCATGACCCGGCACATGTTCTGGGTGCCGGAGTACCTCACCAGAACCCGCCCCTTGCCCTCGAGTTCACGCTCGACGCGGTCGATCGCCTCCATCAGTTCGGGCAGCGACTCGACGGCTGGCTTGCTTGCGACGTCGATGTTGATGAGCTTCTGCGGGTAGACGTCCATCTGCTTGGCCAACTCCGACAGCGGCTGCCCCGACTTGAGCATGGCCGCCACCAGCTGCAACGAGCTGAGGATGCCGTCACCGGTGGTGTGGTGGTCGAGGAAGATGACGTGGCCGCTGTCCTCACCGCCGATCACCGCGCCGAGGCGCAACATGTCCTCGAGGACGTAGCGGTCGCCGACCTTGGAAGCGTGGTGGTGGAACCCGTACTTCTCACAGGCGATGCGCAGACCGAGATTGCTCATGACTGTGCTCACCAGCAGGTCGTTGGCCAGCCGACCCTCCTTCTTGAGTTGGTTGGCGCAGATGATGAGGATCTGGTCGCCGGTGATCTCTTGCCCGTTCTCGTCCACCGCGATCAGCCGGTCGCCGTCACCGTCGTAGGCCAGCCCCAGGGATGCCCCGGTCTGCAGGACGGTTTCACGCAGGTCCTGGGTGTGCTGCGAACCGCAGTTGTCGTTGATGTTGAGCCCGTTGGGCTCGTCGTGGATGACGGTCACTTCGGCGCCCAGCTCCCGGTAGACCGCCGGCGCAACCTTGTAGGTTGCCCCGTTGGCCACATCGAGCACCACCTTGAAGCCGTCGAGTGACAACTCGCGGGGGAAGGTGTTCTTGAGGAAGACAACATAGCGGCCAACGGCGTCCTCGAGCCGCCGGGCACGTCCCATCTCACGCGGATGCGGGACCATGGAGTTGAGTTCGCCACCGAGGATGAGGTCCTCAATCCGGGCCTCCTCCTCGTCGGACAGCTTGTAACCGTTGCCAGAGAAGATCTTGATGCCGTTGTCCTGGAAGGGGTTGTGGGACGCCGAGATGACCACGCCGGCGTCCGCCCGCATGCTCTCGGTGATGTAGGCGATGCCGGGGGTCGGCAGCACACCGGTCAGCTGCACCGATCCGCCCATGGATGTGATGCCCGCCTCCAGCGCACCTTCGAGCATGTAACCGGAGATACGGGTGTCCTTCCCGATGACGATCCGTGCGTGCCTGCCTTCATCCTTGAGGACGCGCGTCAACGCCTGCCCGACCGAGAACGCCATGCCGGCGTCCATGGGGTACTTGTTTGCCTCACCGCGGATGCCGTCGGTGCCGAAGAGCTTGCCCATGTGGGTTTCCTAATCAGTTCAGGCCTGTGTGTACAGGCCGAGGGATGGGATGAGTGCCGACGCGGCCGTTGTGCGTTGGTCGATGAGGCCCTGCAACCAGGTGACTCCGGCGTTGCGCGCCTCTGCGGAGAGTCCCTTGACAGCGGCCAGGTAGCTCCGGGCGTCGCCCAGGGCTACCGACAGTTCCGAGGACAGCGGCTCGGGGACGTCCACTTCTGGCGTCCCGAACCCCGCCAGTATTCCGTGGGCATGCGCCCGCAGTTCGGCGCGCGAGGCGTCGACCTCGTCGAGGTGGCCGATGAGTGCACCCAGTCGCTTGACTCTCTCGGCGCGTCCGCTGGCCAACGCGGCCAGCGCGCCCTCGAACACCGGCGCACCCAGGTGCTGGGCGGTGAAGAACGGCTGACGCACTCCTCGGTACCAGGCCTCGAGCGCGTCCAGACTGGCCAGATAGGTGAGATTGCGCTCGATGATTCGGCGCAATTGGCGATACGAGTGCCGCCGCACCGGCCGTACGTGGCTGGCAGGAGTGTCCGGGACGACCAGCAGTCCGTCGTCGTCCACGTCGGAACGCAACACCGACCCGGCCGCCACCACGGTGCCGAAGCCGGTGTGGACGGGGCCCACTGCCCCGCCCTGCCCTCCGAGGAAGATCGCCGGCTGGTCGAGCATCACCCCCCGGGGCACATCTCCGAACAGCGAAGCCGTCGTCTTGTTGCCGTCCGGGGTGAAGTTGAAATGGATGTAGGACGAGCCGACCTCGCTGTGATCGGAACGACTGGTCCCACCCGACATCAGCACGTCGCAGAAGTTGATGAGGCTGCCCAAGGTCACGAAGGGGAAAAGGATGGTCTGCTTCAGCCCCACGCAGTGGGCGCCTCCTGACTCTTCTTCGCAGATGGTGCCTTCCCGAACGTGCGCAGCCAAACCGAAATTGGCCCCCTCCAGGAAGACGGACTTCGAGAAGTAGCCGCCCTTTAGCTCGACACCCGGCCCGAGCTGGCAGTTCTCGACGGTGACCGGGCCCTCGGCACCCAAGGTGCAACCGGCCGAGACCACGGTTTGCGCGCCCCGCAGTCGGCAGCCGGCGTGAATCGTCACGCCATCCGGGCTGATGCGTTCGGGATCAAAGTCATCGCTGACCTCAAGGCTCCCCGGATTGGGTATCCGGACGCCCTTGTGGATCAACTCCTCAATGATGACCGGTCCTGCCGGTGTGGTGCCCATCCGCGTCCTCACTGCCGCCAGCGTTCGCTGACCAAGCGGTGGAATTCTACCGCCGTGTGCGCTGCATCGGATCATCCCCGCAGGGTTGCTCTCGCGCTAGGCTTGCCTCTCTTCCGTCAGCCGCGCGGCCAGCGGCTCCGAACCCGTCGCACTCAGAGGACCCGCATGCCTGGCTTGGTGTGGTTGAGGCGCGACCTGCGCCGCCGTGATCTGCCACTGCTCGCTGAGGCAGCGGCGTCCGACGGCTCGGCAGCGGTGGTGTTCGTCCTGGACGACCGTTGGGCCCGACTCAGCACCGCCAGGCGCGCTTGGCTGGCCCGCAACCTGCTGTCCCTGCGAGCCAGCTACGAGGAGCGGCTGTGTCTACGCTTCGGCGACCCCGCGATCGTCATCGGGCAGGTTGCCTCCGAGGTTGCAGCCGCTTGCGTGCACGTGTCGAACGAGTCGGAACCAGACGGGGCGATGCGGGACGCCGCCGTGCGTGCCGCCCTGGCAGAGCTTGGGGTCGCCTTGGTTGCGACCGGCAGCCCCTACGCCGTAACCCCCGGAAGGCTTCGCTCCTCAAGCGGGGGCGGTTTCAAGGTCTTCACACCCTTTTCCCGCGCCTGGCGTGAGCATGGTTGGCGGGAACCTGCGCAGGAGCCGTCCACGCTGAGACTGCTGGACGTCGCTTCCGACGAATGCGCCTGGGCGATGGTCAGGGACGCTGCGAGCGCTCCCGGCCTGCCTGACATGCCGGCAGCCGGCGAACAGGCGGCGCTGGAGCGATGGGATCAGTTCCTCGCCGAAGGGCTCGAGACCTACGACTCCACACGCGATCGCCCCGACCTTGACGGAACATCCAGGATGTCGCCCTACCTGGCGCTGGGCGTGGTCCACCCGCGAACCCTGTTGGCCGATCTGGCCGGAAACGACGGCCCAGGGGTGCAACGTTTCATCACGGAGCTTGCCTGGCGGGAGTTCTACGCCGACGTGCTGGCGCAATTCCCCGACAGCCTGCACCACGACCTGCGTCCCGAGTTGGCCGGCCTGGCCTACGACGACGACCCCGGCGAACTGGACGCTTGGCAGCACGGACGGACCGGCTACCCCATCGTGGACGCCGGCATGCGCCAACTGCTGGCCACCGGCTGGATGCACAACCGGGTGCGGATGATCACCGCCAGCTTCCTCACCAAAGACCTGCACCAGTGGTGGCCGGTCGGTGCCCGTTGGTTCGACGACCACCTGATCGACGCCGACGCTGCGTCCAATTCGCACGGCTGGCAGTGGACCGCTGGGACAGGGACAGACGCGGCACCCTACTTCCGGGTGTTCAACCCCGTCCTGCAGGGCGAGAAGTTCGATCCTGACGGCGACTACGTCCGCCGCTGGGTCCCCGAACTCGCGCATCTGAGGGGCAAGGCCTCCCACGAGCCGTGGAAGCACCCGGGCGGATACCGGAATGGTTACCCCGGACGCATCGTGGATCACGCGCAGGAACGTGCCGAGACGCTTGCCCGCTACCATGCGTCCCGCCAGGCCCGAGGCGCCACACCCTCCTGAGCCCGGCCTGTGAGTCCCCTGCGGGTGTCGTCCAGCGTGATCCGGTGAGCGTCCACCACGTTGGTTCTCGTTGTCAACTAAGGTGTCATGTTGATGCACCGAGAAGCGGTGCGCCTTGACCAGTCTTGCGTTGACCAGGCCCGGATACCTGCCGATGCCTGAGATTGGACGGAACTTGCCCATGATCCCCCTGGACCGATCGGACGGCTGTCCGGCAACCGATGAGGTCGTCCTGCTCGACCATGACGGGCGGCCCGTGGGTGTGGCTGACCGGCTCTCGGTGCATACCACTGACACTCCGCTCCACCTGGCCTTCTCGTCCTACCTGACCGACGGCCAGGGTCGCGTCCTGATCACCCGGCGAGCCTTGTCGAAGCGAACTTGGCCAGGGGTGTGGACGAACAGTTGCTGCGGCCACCCCAGGCCCGGCGAGGAGATGTCGGACGCGGTGCGTCGCAGGGTTCGGGAGGAGCTCGGGCTGGACGTTGCGGCTCTGTCACCCGTCGTACCGGATTTCCGCTACCGGGCCACCGACGTCAGCGGCATCGTCGAGAACGAGATCTGCCCTGTGCTGTGGGGTACGGTTTCCTCTCCGGAGGTCGTACCCGACCCCGCAGAGGTCGCCGATCACGCCTGGGTGACGTGGGACGATCTGAGGTCCGCGGTCGCAGCCACCCCGCAGGTCTTCAGCCCGTGGTGTGTGCTGCAGGTTCCCCGCGTCGACCAGGCGTTGGGCAGTCTCGGGGTGAACGAGCCCAGGGACGTCGACCCGAAGGCTTTCATCACCGATGTGGACGAACTCACGGCCGACGTGCTGGAGCACCTGCAGGCCCGCTGGGAGATGCTCACCGACGGCGAGACAGCGCGCGTCCTGGTGGAGGACCTCCCCCAGTGGCTGGGCAGGCTGCTGGTGGGTAGGGGAAAGCGGCTGCGTGCGGCCATGTCCTTCTGGAGTTTCGTGGCGGCTGGCGGCCACCTCGACGACGGCGCGTACCGCGACGTCGTCAGGTTCGCCGCCGCTCTGGAAACCTTGCACATGTTCGCCCTCGTTCACGACGACGTCATGGACCAGTCACCCTCGCGCCGCGGCTCACCGTCGGCCCACGTCGAGGCTGCGAGATGGCATGCCGACTCGGGGGCTGCCGGCGACAGCGATCTGTTCGGCCTCAGCATGGCCATCCTGCTCGGTGACCTTGCGCACATGCTGGCCGATCATCTGATCATCGACCTGCCCGCCGACCAGCAGCGGCTGTGGTTCGACCTGTGTGTGGAGCTGATCGTCGGTCAGCGGGCGGACATCGCCGGGGCTGCCGGCGCGCGACGTGACCGGCGTCACGCCGAGCACATCGCCAGGTTGAAGTCGGGTCGTTACAGCGTCGAGCGTCCCCTGGAACTAGGCGCGGTGGCCGCCGGTGCCCGCCCGGAGATCCTCGCCGCGCTGCAGGGGTACGGAGAGCATCTGGGCAGGGTCTTCGCCCTGCGCGACGACCAACTGGGCATCTGGGGCGATCCCGCAACGACGGGCAAGCCCATTGGGGACGACCTGGCCGAGGGCAAGGCCACCGTGGTCATGTCGCTCGCTGCGGACCGGCTGAGCGGTGAGGCGGCTGAGGCGCTGCAGAGACTGGGCACTCGCGACCTTCGTCCAGGTGACGTGGCGGTGGTCACCGAGGCACTGGAGGCCTGCGGTATCCGTGATGAGGTCGAAGCACTGATCGGCTCCGAACTCGCTCGAGCGCTCGCCTGTCTGGCCGAATCCACCCTCACCCCAGCCGGCGTCGCCGGCCTGAAGTCAACAGCAGAAGCAGTCGCCTGGAGGCAGTCATGAGAGTCGTCGTCGTAGGTGCCGGTCTGGCTGGACTGTCGGCAGCCCTCCACCTGTTGGGGCAAGGGCATCGGGTGACGGTGCTGGAGCGTGACGAGTTGCCCGGCGGCCGAAGCGGGATCATCAGCCAGGACGGCTTCACCTTCGACGCTGGACCCACGGTCTTCACGATGGCCGACCTGCTCGACCAGTCATTCAAGGCGGTGGGTAAACGAACCTCTGACTACGTCAGCATGAAACTGCTCGACCCGGCCTACCGGGCCTGTTTCGCCGACGGGTCGACCCTGCACGTGCGTCACGGCGTCGAGGCGATGCGCGACGAGATCGCCCGCGAGTGCGGGTCGCTGGATGCCGCTGCCTACGAGGAGTTCGTGTCGTGGTTGCGCAAGCTCTACCTCGCAGAGATGCCCAACTTCATCGACGTCAATTTCGACAGCGTGCTGGGGCTGCTGCGCAACCCCATGGCCGGCGCCCGGTTGATCGGGCTGGGCGGGTTCGGACGCCTGGGTCCGACCATCCAGCGTCGCTTCCGGGATCCGCGATTGCACCGGGTGTTCAGCTTCCAGGCGATGTACGCAGGCCTGGCGCCGGCGCAGGCGTTGGCCCTGTATGCGGTGATCACCTACATGGATTCGGTGGAGGGTGTCTGGTTCCCCGAGGGCGGCATGCACGCCGTGCCGGACGCCATGGCTCAGGCGGCCATCGACGCCGGAGCCGAGATCCGGTACCGGGCCGATGTGGAGGTCATCACCCACTCGGGTGACCGGGCGACCGGGGTGCGTCTGCGCGACGGGGAGGTCGTGCGGGCTGACGCCGTAGTGTGCACTCTCGACCTGCCCGTGGCCTACGACCGGCTGCTGCCGCACCTCGACAAGCCGCGGGTAGCGGCGAAGGGGAAGTTCTCCCCCTCCTGCGTCGTGTGGCACCTCGGGGTGGAGGGCCAGCCGCCGCAAGGCGCCGCGCACCACAACATTCACTTCGGGGACGCCTGGGACGAGGCCTTTGACGACCTCCTTGTCCGCGGTCGTTCGATGCAGGACCCGTCCAGATTCGTCGTTGTGCCGTCGATGGACGACCCGGACTCCGCTCCGGAGGGCTGCACCAGCCTGTACGTACTGGAGCCGGCACCGAACCTGCAGGTGGGTCGGGTTGATTGGGACACCGAGGGCCCCCGGCTGCGTTCGCGGATGCTGGCCGATCTGGAGGCCTGGGGCTACCCGACGACGATCAGGACCGAGAAGATGGTGACGCCACAGGACTGGCTCGACCTGGGCATGGCCGCTGGCTCCCCGTTCGCTCTGGCCCACATCTTCCGCCAGACTGGTCCGTTCCGGCCGAGCAACATCGACAAGCGGATCAAGGGCGTGGTGTTCGCGGGCTCCTCCACGATTCCCGGTGTGGGTATCCCCATGGTGCTGGTCTCGGGAGCTCTGGCGGCTCGTCGCGTCCAGGACATGGCTCGATGAGTGAACTCTTGGAGGCTGGCTACCGCCAGGCCCGAGAACTCACCCGAAGGTACGGCACCACCTACTATTGGGGGGCTCGCCTGCTCCCGATAGGTCAGCGTCGCGACGTTTACGCGGTCTATGCGCTGTGTCGGCTGGCCGACGACATCGTCGACGAGCCGGAGGCTCACCCGCACCCCTCGGTGCCCGCCGATGGCACGCCGGCGGAGCGACTGTCCGCCTTCCGCGAATGGTTCACATCGGCGCTGGCGGCCGGCTCCGCTCAAGAGCCGGTGATGGCCGCAGTCATCGACAGCCTGCAGCGTCGCGGCACCGACCTGGAATGCTTCGACCGGTTCTTCGACGCCATGGCCCTCGACCTGACCACCGAGACCTGGCCCACCTGGCCGGCGCTGCGCGACGGGTACATGGAGGGATCGGCTGCGGTCATCGGCGAGATGATGCTGCCGGTGCTGGAGCCTAGCAGCCCGGCTGCCAAGGAACCTGCCCGGGCGCTGGGGCTGGCGTTCCAGCTCACCAATTTCCTGCGGGACGTTGACGAGGACCTTGATCGTGGTCGCGTCTACCTTCCGCAGGATGAACTGGCCGCTCACGGGGCCGACCCCCACCTGCGCCGGGTTACCCCGCAGTGGCGTGCGTTTATGGCTGAGCAGATCGCCCGCAATCGCGAACTGTACCGGCAGGCCACCGGGGGGTTGGCAGTGCTGCCGGACGCGTCCCAGCGATGTGTGGCCACCGCCCTGGTGCTCTACTCGGAGATCCTCGACCGGATAGAGGGGGCCGACTACGACGTGTTCGCTGGACGCATCCGCGTGCCCACCTGGCGCAAGGCCGCCGTGTTCGCTCGGGCGGCGCTCATCGGCCCACCACCGGTGAGCGCGTCCGACTTCGAGACGGGACGGCGGCACTGAGCCCACTGACCGCCAGTGAGTCCGGCCTCAGTCGACCTCATCCCGCCGTCGTTTGAGGTCGAACTTGGACACGGGCTCGGGACCAGCAATAGCCCGACGCGTCACCTGCAGGAGCCCGTCCTCGTTCGGGTCCACCCGCCACCTCACCAGGGTGATGGTGCTGTTGGTGACCTCCAGGCCAGTGATGTGCGAGGGGTACAGGCAACTGCCTGCGTTGAAGTACGGCATCTCGTTGCCCTTGGGGAACTTCTCCCGGTGGGTGTGTCCGCAGATCAACGCGACGCAGTTGCCCTGGATCCACTTGACGTAATTGCGTTCCACTTTGTGGCGCTTGTAGGAGTTGCGCACCGGGCTGGAGGGGCTGTGCACCCCGAAGGCATGCAGGTACTTCCAGAAGTAGCGCAGCGACAACCGGCTGAACTGCCAGGCCTGGTCATTGGGCAAGTCACCCTGATGGCCGTGGACGACGAGGATCTCCTGACCAGACTCCCGATGCTTCAGGACGACGGCCTCGACGGCCTCGAGCCCGGTGAGGAACGACTCCACCTCGCCGGTATCCGGGTCAGCCGCATTCCACAGGTTGGCATGGACGTAGTTGGGGTCCTTCAGCTGGATGTCATGGTTGCCGTACATCCGAATGAGGCGGCCCGCCTTGTGGAAGGGGATGATCAAGTCCCAGACAGCCCTGTTCGCCTTGATGATGTGCTTGTACTGGTGCTCCCAGAGCTCATCACCGTCGCCGGCCTCGATGTAGGTGAAACCGTTCTTCCAGTAGTACTCCATCGCAGCCAGGTAGACGTTCTTGTTCTTGAGGAACTCGTCGGACACCGACCCATCGCCACGATGGCAATCACTCATGATGATGTACTTGCTGGAGTCGTCGAACTCCTCCACCCGGGCATTCTGGTAGGCGCTCGTCAGCCGTTCCATCGTCTTCATGTCATCACCGCCAGTTGGTTGACCATGAATCGAGCATAGGCCGCTCGATGCGGCCGAGGGCCCTTACCCGAGACCCTGTCAGATGCTGTTGAGCGCTTCCCGGATCAAGCGAACTGTCTCGTCCACGCCGAGCTTGGGTGCATTCAACACCAGCGTGTAGTAGTCGTTGCCCATCGGGTCGAAGTTGTAGGTGTTGATCGAGAAGCTACGCCGGAACTCGTCCTCACGGGGCAACCGATCGGCTGCGACGTCGGCCGAGATGCCCTTGAGTTGCGCGGCCAGCGCAGCGCGGTCCCGCGGGTGACCGTCAAGCTTGACATGCAGGGCCCGCGGCTCGTCCTGCAGAATGAAGGCGCCGTTGCGGCCGAGGATCACCCCACCCTTTGCGGCCTCATCGCGGACGATCTTGGTGTTCTGGTGCGCCAGCTCGGTCCAGGACTCCTGCTCACCACGGGCCGCCCCATCGGTGACTGCGTTGTCCACGTGGAGAGAGCCGATGCGGCGGACAATGCGCATGAAACCGCCCTCCTTGGCCCGCTCAGCCTCCGCGGCTTCGATCTGCTCGGAAGTGAAAGCCTGCTTGTGCACCGGGACTCCGAGTTGCTCGGCAAGTCTGCCCGCTATCTGTTCCATTCCGCAGCCGTAGGTCTCCCACATGGTGATGATCAGGGAGTTAGCATTCGCTGGCTGTGACATGACGTGCTCCTCATCGAGTTCTGACACAAGTGATCCGCCGCAGGGTGGTCAGAAACATCATGCATCACGGCGAGCCTTGTGGGGCGGAGGTTCGCGAGGAAACACGCGATGTTGCCTCATGTGGGGCTGTGAACGCCGCCACTTCGCGCGGTTCAGCCGGCTTGCAGGGCCGCCGCCTGCACAACCGCTTCACGGGCATCCATAGGACCCACCTGAACCAGCTCGAGCCCCATCTTGTTGATGGTGTTCAGCATGGGCTGGCCCATGTGGGCGAAGAGCACCCGCTGAACCTCGTTGTCCTTGAGAAAGCGAACGATGCGGGCGTGGTGCTGGCCGTGCCCGCCTTCATCGTGAAGCACATCCCACCCGACCTCATGCAGGTGCCAACGCGTGATCTGCTCGTCGACGACAGTTGCGACTGCCATCGTGACCGCCTTGCCGAACTTGACGTCGACCAGGCCCTCCTCGGTTACCGGGACTGTGAGAATCATGTGACCATTCCACCCGATGACGACAAATCCCGCGAACCGGCGTCATCTGGGCCGCTTGATCCGCCACGTACCGTCCAGTCCCCGACGCACCAACTCACGTTGCTCCAACTCGATCAGAGCGGCCACGACGGCCGGTACGGTCTGCCCGCAGCCTGCGGCCACCTCCGCAGCACTCACCGACCTGTTGCCGGGCATGGCCTCGCGGACGCCCAAGAGGTGCGGTTCAAGGCGATCCAGAGGTCGCTCCGCACCTCCCAGAGGTAGTTGAGGGCCCCGTCCCATCGGTGCGAGCAGGGCCGCGACGTCGTCCCCATCAGACACCAGGGTCGCCTGCCCATCGCGGATCAGCCGGTGGCAACCGACCGACATCGCAGAGTGCACCGGGCCAGGCACCGCCATCACGACACGTCCGAGTTCAGCAGCCCAACTGGCGGTGTTGCGTGCCCCCGAGCGTTGAGCTGCCTCCACCACGACGGTCCCCAGGCACAGGGCTGCGATGAGCCGATTCCTGGCAAGGAACCCTGCCCTGGTGGGGCGCAAGCCTGGGGCGACCTCGGAGACAACCAAGTGGTCGGCAGCCAACTGCTCGTAGAGGCGAGCGTTGCCGCGAGGGTAAGGTTCGTCCAACCCTCCCGCGTACACCCCGATCGTTCGCCCGTCGGCTGAGACGACGCCTCGGTGCGCTGCCGCGTCGATGCCGTAGGCTCCACCGGACACCACGGTCAAGTTGCCGCGCTCGTCGGCCGTCAGCTGCCCGGCCAGATCCATGGCGACCCTCTCCCCGTATGGGGTGGCAGCTCTGGCTCCAACCACTGCGACCGCATCCCCGAGCCATTCGGAGAGGGTGCGCGAGCCCAGCACCCACAACCCCACCGGTGTGCCCCCCATACCTCCGACCGGCTGACAGCTGGCCAGATCGGCCAGGGGCGTGGGCCATTCCCGGTCGGTGGGGACGAGGAACCGCAACCCCAGGCGGTGCGCCTGAGCCACCAGGGACGCCTCCTCAGCGGCCCGTGCCCGCCGCGTCCAAGCCGTGTCATGGTTGGCTCGGCGAAGGGCGGCCAGCGTTTCGGCCGCGCTGTGGCCGTCGAGTAGCCGCGCCAGACGCGGATCCCCGGGCTCGCACACCCAGGTGAGCACCGCACGGGCCGTCCGCTCCTGATCCCAGCCGTTCATGCCGCACACCCCCACGCGTCCTGGCGCAGCCCCAGGGCCGCCGCCATGTCGGTGCGACCGACGCGATCGCGACCGGCCAGGTCGGCCAGCGTCCAGGCGATCCGGACGACCTTGTCCACACCACGTGCGCTCAGTCGACCGGTTCTCACCGCCTCATCGATCAGCGGGAACCCGTCGGGAGTGGGCAAGGTTCGCAGATGGAAACCCGGCACCTCGCCGTTGGTCGACCACGGGGTACCAACCAGCCGATCGCGTTGCCGCTCCCGCGCGGCGTGCACCCTGGCAGCAACCACCGAAGAGGACTCCCCTGCCATCGTCTCGGCCATGACACGCAGGTTGGGCAGGAGACGGTGGTGGATGTCGATCCGGTCGAGCACGGGACCGCTGAGGCGTTCGTTGTACCGACGAACGCTCATCGGTGTGCAGGTGCACGCCGCCCCAGCGACTCCGGCCAGCCCGCACGGGCACGGGTTGGCCGCCATCACCAACTGGAACCTGGCGGGGTATCGCACGTGGCTGGTCGACCTGGCGATCAACACCTCGCCTGTCTCGAGTGGGGTGCGAAGGGCCTCCAGGACGCGGCTGCTGAATTCGGGGGCTTCATCCAGGAAGAGGACGCCTCGATGCGCCAGCGAAATGGTCCCTGGACGCGCCATCCGCGCCCCACCACCGATCAGGGCGGCCATGGACGCGTTGTGGTGCGGGTTGGCGAACGGGGGACGCCTGATCAGGCCCTGGCCGAGCACCTCCCCGGCCAGTGAGTGGATGGCGGAAACCTCGAGGGCCTGCTCGTCGGGGAGGTCGGGCAACAGTCCGGGCAGACGTTCGGCCAGCATCGACTTGCCCACCCCCGGCGCCCCGTGCAGGAAGATGTGGTGGCCACCTGCCGCCGCCACTTCGACCGCCCAGCAGGCTTCCGGCTGGCCGCGCACGTCCGCCAGGTCGGCGCAGGGGACGTGGGTGGCGTCCCCCTGCACGGCTGGCGGCACCACAGACAGCACCGGGCGCCCGTGCAAGACCTCCACCAGGTCGTCCAGGCAGGAGACGCCCCACACCGTGATCCCGCTGACCAGGAGGGCTTCCCCGACCTGCTGCGCGGGCACCACTGCGGTTGCGATGCCTGCCTTGCGCGCCGCCAACAGGGCCGGCAAGACGCCGCGCACCGACCGCACGCGCCCGTCCAGACCAAGCTCGCCCACCAGCACGCTGCTGCCAGCGATCGTGCGCGGCACGATGTTCGCGGAGGCCAACACGGCGGCCACAATGGCCAGGTCGTAGTGAGAGCCGGCCTTGGGCAGGCTGGCCGGGGTCAGATTGATCGTCAGCAGTTGGGAGGGCCAGGCCAGGCCCGCGCCCGCCACCGCGGCGCGGCAACGATCCCGTGCCTCGTACAGCGCAGTGTCGGGGAGTCCCACCAGCACGGTGCGCGGCAGGCCCGGCCCGATGGCTGCCTCAACCTCGACGAGGGTGCCCTCCATCCCCAGCAAGGCCACCGACCAGGCGCTCGCGGTGCTCACGCCAGTCCCCTGACGTGTCTCAGTTGCGGAGCGAGACCCCTCAGCTTGGAGATCCCGATGGCGTCCACCCTCAGCCCGGACAACTGCAGGCCGTAGTCGCGGTACCACACGCCCGCCAGCGTCCTCAGGCGGCGCACCTTCTGTGCGGTGATGGCCTCCAACGGGTCGCCGTAGTCGATTCCGCTGCGGCACTTGACCTCGACCACGACCCCGGTCAGGCGGCCCTCAGCAGTCGGTTCCAGTCCAATCACGTCAAGTTCGCCCAGACTGCACCGCCAGTTCCGGGCCACCACGTGCCAGCCCAGCCCGCGCAGGTACTCGGCTGCCAGTTCCTCGCCCCACGACCCCAGATTCCGTGCGGACCGGGGCATGTCGACCATGCTCGCCATCGTCCACCTCCTTCGAGAAGAAGGATGGGCAGACCGGGGCGTTTTCGTCAGTTGTCCACAGGGTCAATTCTCAGGAAATCGGTGTGGCCCGAGTTACCGGACCACCGCGTGCACAGCGCCGTCACTGGCGTTCGGGGATCTCCAACTCGCGATGCTGAATCTCCTCGATGGAGACATCCCTGAAGGTCAGCACCTTGGCCGATTTCACGAACCGGGCCGGACGATACATGTCCCAGACCCACGCATCACCCATCGAGACCTCGTAGTAGACGTCACCGCCCTCGGTGCGCACCTTGAGATCCACGGCGTTGCACAGGTAGAAGCGCCGCTCGGTCTCCACCGCGTAGGTGAAGATGTCGACCACGTCCTTGTACTCCCGGTAAAGGTCGAGCTCAAGCTTGGCCTCGTAGGCTTCCAGGTCGTCGGTGCTCATGGTGAGCCCACTCTAGCTCCCGCGTGAACGTCGCGCGCTCGCTGCACGTTCTCGTACCGCATCCGGTGGATGGCGCACGGCCCGCGCTCCTCCATCTGCCGTTGATGCTCGGCGGTGCAATATCCCTTGTGGACGGCAAATCCGTAGCCCGGGAACTGGACGTCGTAGGCCTCCATGAGACGGTCCCTGGTCACCTTCGCCACGATGGACGCCGCGGCCACACACGCCGCCACTTGATCGCCCTTCCAGACTGCAAGACCGGGAAAGCCCAGACCAGCAACCGGGAACCCGTCGGTGAGGGCGAAGGCGGGCGCCACGTCCAGCCGCAGGAGTGAGCGCCGCAGCCCTTGCAGGTCTGCCTCGTGCATCCCCAGGGAGTCGCACTCGGCCGGCGAGATGGACACCACGGCCCAGGCAATCGCCTTGTCGACCACCTCGTCGTAGAGCCGCGCGCGCGTCCCCGCGCTGAGCAGCTTGGAGTCGTTGAGGCCGGGTATCCGGCGGGAGGCATGGTCATCCAGGATCACCGCGGCCGCGACCAGCGGCCCGGCGCAGGCACCGCGTCCAGCCTCGTCTGCGCCTGCGACCGGACTGAACCCCGCCCTGGCCAGGGCCCGTTCATAGCCATAGATTCCCCTTCCGGGGCGAACGAACTCGGCCATCAGGGCTGGCTGCAGGTTCCCTCGCCGATGACCGGGGCGAGGGGCGCGTCCTGGCCGGCCGGGATGGCGGCGAAGGTGTCGGGGGTCGAGAAACTCCGCCAGCGCCCGGGGGGCAGCACGATGGTGGTGACGGGGCCGATCACGTTGGCCTGGGGGATGAAGCCGTTCATCCCGGCGGGGACGCCGGCGTCGGTCTGCTCACACAGGTGAAGGCGGGAGTCAGCCGACCGGTCACGGTGATCCCCCATGACGAACAGGTGCCCGGAGGGCACCACGATGTCGAAGGGGATCCCGGACGGGGCCACCGGCTGGCCGGCCGCGTCACGATAGAGGTAATCCTGCTCGTCCAGAGCCACGCCGTTCACGGTGATCCGCTGGGACTGGTCGCAACACCTGACGTGATCGCCAGGCAAACCGATGACGCGCTTGACCAGGTAACCCTGGGTGCTGTCCGGCAGCAGCTGCAGCGCCTCCAGCGTCCTGCGAACCGGATCCGAGGCGGCTGGCTGCGGGCCCATCCACTGCGCGGGTGGGTCTTCGAAGACGACGATGTCACCGCGCTGGTAGTCCGTCAGCCGAACAGCCACGATCCGGTCACGTTGCTCAAGGGTGTTCTCCATAGAGCCGCTGGGAACCCGGAAAACTTGAAAGATGAAAACGCGCAGCAAGGCGGTGATGACCAGAGCCACGAGGATGGCGAGTCCCGCCTCGGCGAAGAAGGTGAAAACTTGGCGCGTCACTGATGGCCCCGACCCCGTGCTCACCCCTTCAACGTGCGGACGGATGCCCGGCTCCTCGTCATAAGGTCGGCCCCGCACATTCATCATGAGACTCCTCGAATCGGCAAACCCTGGGCCATCCTACGCGCCGAACGTGACGAGTCCCGGTCACCAGATGGCAACCGGGACTCGAGTGACCGATGTCAGTAGCGGCGTTCCTTGATCTTGGCTGCCTTGCCACGACGATCGCGCAGGTAGTACAGCTTGGCCCGACGCACATCGCCCCGGCGCTCCACCTCGATGTGATCGATGATCGGGGAGTGCAGCGGGAAGGTACGTTCGACCCCGGTGCCGTAGGAAACCTTGCGGACGGTGAATGCCTCGGTGATCCCCTTGCCGTCGCGAGCGATGACAACTCCGGCGAACACCTGGACACGGGACTTGTTGCCCTCGACGACCTTCACGTGCACACGCACGGAGTCACCAGGACGGAACTCGGGAATGTCCTCGCGCAGTGAGGCCTGGTCGAGCTGGGTGATGATCGCATTCATGATGATTCCCTCGTCGGTGCCACAGGCCACCTCGCGGTTGGTGGTTGGTCAAGCCCCACCCGCGTGGTCAATCCCCCTGTGGCAGGGTCCGCGCGGCAGAGCAACCTCATCATTCTGTCACACGGCCGGCGACGGACGAAATCCTTTGGCGTTCCGTCTCGTGGTCCCGGACGTTGTCGTCACCTGATCGCCGGACAGCAGGAAGGGCGCCGGGTCTCCCCAGCGCCCTTCCTGCTGACTCAAGTATTGCCGGACGTCAGCCCTCGAAACCGTCCTTGCGGAACAGTGCCGAGATGAGGTCGCGGTTCAACTGGCTGATCGACTCCAACGGGATGCCCTTCGGGCACACGGCAGCGCACTCACCGATGTTGGAGCAGTTGCCGAAGCCCTCGGCGTCGTGCTGGGCGACCATGTTCTTCACCCGCAGCCAACGCTCGGGCTGACCCTGGGGAAGGTTGGCCAGGTGCGAGATCTTCGCGGATGTGAAGAGCATCGCCGATGCGTTCGGGCAGGCCGCCACACACGCACCGCAACCGATGCAGGTCGCGTTGTCGAACGCCCGGTCGGACTGCAGCTTCGGGGCCGGCATGGCGTGCGCGTCCGGAGCAGAACCCGTGTTGACCGAGATGAAGCCGCCCGCCTGGATGATGCGGTCGAACGCGGTCCTGTCGACGACCAGATCCTTCAGCACCGGGAACGGATCGGCCTTCCAGGGCTCGATGGTGACGGTGTCCCCATCGCTGAAGGAGCGCATGTGCAACTGGCAGGTGGTGGTGGCCACCGGCGAGTTACCCCGACCATGGGCCGTGCCGTTGATGACCAGACCGCACATGCCGCAGATGCCCTCACGGCAGTCGGAGTCAAAAGCCACCGGCTCCTCGCCGCTGGCGGTGAGTTCCTCGTTCAACTGATCAAGCATCTCGAGGAAGCTCATGTCCTCGCTGACGTTCTTGATCTTGTACTCGACCAGCTTGCCCTGCTGGGAGCCGCGAGCCTGGCGCCAGATCTTCAGTTTCAGTTTCACTTGTAACTCCGTTGCTTCAGCTCGATCGCCTTGTAAACCAGTGGTTCCTTGTGCAGCACCGGCTTGGAGCCCTCTCCGGTCCATTCCCAGGCAGCGACATAGGCGAACTCATCGTCATGACGCAGCGCCTCGCCCTCCTCGGTCTGGTGTTCGAGGCGGAAGTGCCCACCACACGACTCGCGACGATGCAGGGCGTCGACACACATCAACTCGCCCAGTTCGAAGAAGTCGATGAGTCGACCGGCGCGCTCCAGGGTCTGGTTGAGGTCCTCTGCGACACCTGTCACCCTGACGTCGCGCCAGAACTCGGCCTTCAATTCACGGATGAGTCCGATGGCTTTGCGCAGCCCCGCATCGCTGCGGGCCATGCCGCAGTACTCCCACATGATGTGGCCCAGTTCCTTGTGGAACGAGTCCACGGTGCGGGATCCCTGGACACTCAGCAGCCGCTGGATCCGATCCTTGGTCTCGTCCACGGCTGCGACGACTGCCGGGTCGTCAGCAGGCAACTGGCCAAGATGGTGCGCAGCCAAGTAGTCGTTGATGGTGTTCGGCAGCACGAAGTAGCCGTCGGCCAGACCCTGCATGAGTGCGGACGCACCGAGCCGGTTGGCGCCGTGGTCGGAGAAGTTCGCCTCACCGGCCACGAATAGGCCCGGAATGGTGGTCTCCAGATCGTAGTCGACCCAGACGCCGCCCATGGTGTAGTGCACGGCCGGGTAGATGCGCATCGGAAGCTCGTAGGGATCCTCTGCGGTGATCTGCTTGTACATGTCGAAAAGGTTGCCGTACCTGACTTCGACACCGTGCTTGCCCAGCCGGCTGATCGCATCCGAGAAGTCGAGGTAGACACCGCGACGCACCTGGCGCTCCTTGCCGGACTCGTCCACCTCGGTGACCAGCGGGCCAACACCGCGTCCCTCGTCACACATGTTCTTCGCCTGACGAGACGCGATGTCACGCGGAACCAGGTTGCCGAAGGCCGGGTAGATGCGCTCCAAGTAGTAGTCGCGATCTTCCTCGGCGATCTGGCGCGGATCCTTGGTGCAGTCCTCGGCCTTCTTGGGCACCCAGATACGCCCGTCGTTGCGCAACGACTCGCTCATCAGGGTGAGCTTCGACTGGTTGTCGCCGTGCACCGGAATGCAGGTCGGGTGGATCTGCGTGTAGCAGGGGTTCGCGAAGTAGGCGCCCTTGCGATGAGCCCGCCAACCGGCGGTCACGTTGCAGCCCATCGCGTTGGTGGACAGGAAGAAGACGTTGCCGTATCCGCCCGTGGCCAGCACAACCGCGTCCGCGGTGTATGCGGTGACCTCGCCGGTGACCATGTCACGCGCCACGATGCCGCGAGCACGATTCTCCTTGAGGATGACCTCGAGCATCTCGTGGCGAGCGAACATCTCGACGGTGCCGGCGGCGACCTGACGCTCCAGGGCCTGGTAGGCGCCGATCAGCAGTTGCTGTCCGGTCTGGCCGCGAGCGTAAAAGGTGCGCTGCACCTGAACGCCGCCGAAGGAACGGGTGTCGAGCAGACCACCGTACTCACGGGCGAACGGAACTCCCTGGGCCACACACTGATCGATGATGTTGGCCGAAACGCTGGCCAGTCGGTAGACGTTGGTCTCTCGGGCACGGTAGTCGCCACCCTTGACCGTGTCGTAGAACAACCGGAACGTCGAGTCGTTGTCGTTCTTGTAGTTCTTCGCGGCGTTGATGCCACCCTGGGCGGCGATGGAGTGAGCGCGTCGCGGGCTGTCCTGGTAACAGAAGTTCAGGACGTTGTAGCCGGCCTCACCCAGCGAGGCCGCCGCCGCCCCACCGGCGAGGCCGGTGCCGACCACGATGATCGTGATCTTGCGGCGGTTCGCCGGGTTGACGAGCTTGGCGTGGAACTGGCGATCGGGCCAGACCTTGTCGATGGGCAGGCTGGTGTCAGCCTTCCTGTCATGGATCTCGGAGCCGACCGCGTAGTAATCGGCGTCCGTCGCGGGCATCGTGTTGGTCACTTTGGCGTCAGACATTGGGGAAAATCCATCCGAAGTAGATAGCGATCGGGGTGATCATGAAGCCGAGGTAGAGCAGGATGGCAACGACCCAGGCGCAGGCCTTGATCACCTTCTCGCTGAAGGCCCCGACCCGAGCACCCAGGGTGCAGAAGGCGCTGTAGAAGCCGTGCCACACGTGCAGGCACACAGCAGCCATCCAGACCGCGTACAAGGCGACCAGCCACCACTCCTGGAAGCCAAGGACCACCCGCATGTGCGGCTCCACGGAGGTCTCGGCGCCGGGGTAGTTCACTCTGACGATCTGCGCCGTGAACTGCATCAGGTGGACGACGACACCGAGCAGGATGATGATGCCACCCCAGATCATGGTGCGCGCCGCGAAGCTGCCAGCCAGGTAGCGCTGGCGGAAGTACCGCCCCAGCCCGGTGGCATCGTAGTCACGGAAGGTCAACTGCACCGCAGCGATGATGTGCACCACTGCGCTGAAGGCCAACGCGATGCGGAAGAGCCACAGGAAGAGCATCGGCGGGAAGATCGGGTACAGGAATCTGCGCAGATAGTGCGAGTATTCGTCGAACTCCTCGGCCCCAATCTCAGGCAGGAGAAGCTTCGTGTTCCCGAACATGTGCATGAGCAGGAAGGCCACCAGAATGGACCCTGTAACAGCCATCAGTACCTTGCGGAAGACCGTGGAGTTCAGAGCGCGCTGGTGGGGGGTCCGACTCGGATCGCGAGTTGTGAGTTGGGTTGCCACATACAGGAGTCTAGTGGGCGGCCTCGTCGTTCCATCGGCCGCCCCCGCAGGAAGGGCGACCTGATTCTGCGGTCACTGCAACAGGTCGGGGCGCCTGGCCGCGGTGATCTCCTGGGAACGCTCTCGACGCCACCGGGCGACTCGCCCGTGGTGGCCACTGAGAAGCACCTCCGGAACGTCCAGACCTCGCCAGGACGCCGGTTTGGTGTACACCGGATACTCCAGCAGGCCGTCGGTGTCGACGGAATGCGATTCCTCGACCAGGGACTCCGGGTTGCCGATCACGCCGGGCACGAGGCGCACGATGGCCTCGATCATGGCCAGCACGGCCACCTCACCACCGTTGAGCACGTAATCACCGAGGCTGACCTCGCGTACATCGAAGACCGTGGACGCCCAGTCGATTACCCGGTGGTCGATGCCTTCATAGCGTCCGCAGGCGAAGGCCAAAGTGGCCGCGGTCGCAAGCTCTGCGGCCATCTGCTGGCTGAACAGCTGACCGGAGGGCGACGGCACGATGAGCACCGGACGGGTGGTCGGCGGCGCGTCTGCACTCTTCTGGGATGCGGCTGGGTAACTGGCCAGCAGGGCGTCGAGGGCCTCACCCCAAGGTTCGGGCTTCATCACCATGCCGGCTCCCCCTCCGTAGGGGGTGTCGTCGACGGTGCGGTGCCTGTCGTGCGTCCAGTCGCGCAGGTCATGGACGCGGACCTCCAGCACCCCGTCCGCGATCGCTCTGCCGATCAGGCTCAGCTGCAGCGGCGCGAAGTAGTCGGGAAAGATCGAGACGATGTCGATGCGCATCAATGGTCATCCGGGAGGTCGTCCAGCAGGCCAGGCAGGTCAGCGAGTTGGACATGGCCGCCTGCCAGGTCGACGACGGGCACCAGGGCGTGGACGAAGGGCACCAGCCGCTCGCTGCCTCCGGCGTCCACCACAAGCAGGTCCTGAGCGTAGTTGTGCAGCACATTGGTGATCGTCCCAGCCTGGTTGCCCCGAGCGTCCAGAACCGCCAGACCGACCAGTTGCCGGTCGTAGTACTCCTCGTCACCGGTGGGTTCCTCGGTCGCCGGCACGCGGGCCACCAACTCCGTGCCATTCAGGTGCTCGGCCAGGGTTCGATCGGCCACCCCAGCGAAGCTCACCACGAGTCGTCCAGACACCTGCCGGGTGGCCTCGACCCTCAGCGAACGTCCTGCGGGGGTGAACAGAACAGTCCCGGGGGCGAATCGGCGCTCCACCTCGTCGGTGCGAACCTCAACGCTCACCTCCCCGCGCACGCCGTGGGCTCGACCGACCACGCCCACCGTGACCTCAACGACATCACTCGCGACCACGTCATCCTCCATGAAACGACAGACGCCCCACCATCGGCAGATGGCTGGGGCGCCTGAACGGTGTTGATCTCAGCGGCGGCCGCGGTTGGGCTTGCTGTCGACGTCGACGAAGTCGACCCTGACTTGCTCGCGACCGGCAAGTGCGGCCACCACGGTGCGCAGCGCCGTCGCGGTGCGACCCTGGCGACCGATCACCTTGCCGACGTCCTCGGGGTGGACGCGCACCTCCAGCATCCGGCCGTGGCGCAGTTCCTTGTCGCGGATGCGCACGTCGTCGGGATGGGTGACGATGCCCTGCACCAGGTGCTCGAGTGCGTCAGCCAGCATGATCAGGCCCCCTCGACGGCCTCAGCCTCAGGCGCCGGTTCCTCGGTCTTCTTGGCCTTGCGGCTGATGGCCTCGGACGTGTGCTCACCGTCGGCCTCAGCGAGCGCGGCGTTGAAGCGGGCCAACTTGTCGAGCGGCACGGGCTGCGGGTTGATGCCGGAAGGCGACTCAACACCCGTGAACTTCTGCCAGTCACCACTGCGCTTGAGCAGGGCTACAACGGCCTCGGTGGGCTGGGCGCCGACGCCGAGCCAGTACTGAGCACGCTCGGAGTCGATGCGGATGACCGAGGGGTCATTCTTCGGGTGGTAAATGCCGATCTCCTCGATGGCCTGGCCATCGCGGCGAGCGCGGGAGTCCATGACAACAACGCGGTAGTGCGGCGAGCGGATCTTGCCGAGCCGCTTCAGACGGATCTTGGTGGCCACTGGTGTGGTTTCTCCTGTAGGAAAGCCCGGGTTTGGCCCCGGTGCAAACGGGTGACCGTCCCGCCCGTGTGGGGCACGTGCGTTCAGGTCAGTGGATCTGCGTCGCCAGTGATGAGAGGGCACCTGGACGCCAGACGCATCGACCATTGTGCCAGATGAGCAGGCCAAGCGCGAAACCGACGGCCGCGCGTCCAGTCGGCGCGCTGCCGCCGGCCATCGCCCGAAGAACCGCGAGGTCAGTGCGCCCGAACGCGTTGCACCGGCTCGCCACGCAGCATGACCAGGCTGGGCGAGGCCAGCACCTCGATCCGGGCACGGGGGTCGGCGTCGTAGACGACCAGGTCGCCAGGAGCGCCGGGCACCAGTCCGTCGGCGCTCAACCATTCCCGGGCCCGCCAGGACACTGCTCCCAACGCGAACTCGGCGCCACCCAACCGCGCCAGGAGCGCCGCCTCCTCGGCGATGCGCCCGTGCGCCAGGGTGCCTCCCGCATCGGTGCCCGCGTAGATGGGGACGCCGGCCTCCCGGGCTGCCCCCAGCACCTCCAAGCGGGTGGCATGCAGGCGCCGCATGTGGGCGGCGTATCGGGGGAACTTGTCCTCACCGGCAGCGGCGATGGCCGGAAAGGTCTCGAGGTTGGTCATGGTGGGAACCAACCCCACACCGGCGGCGGCCATCCGGTCGATCACCTCGGAACTCATCCCCGTGCCGTGCTCAATGCAGTCGATACCGGCAGACACCAATTCGGCCACGGACTGCTCGCCGAAGCAGTGAGCGGTCACCCGCACACCGAGTTCATGTGCCCGGTCGATCGCCTGCCTCGCCACCTCGGCCGGCCAGAGCGGCGCCAGGTCACCGAGCGCACGGTCAATCCAGTCGCCCACCAGCTTGACCCAACCGTCACCGGCCCTCGCCTGCACCTCGACCTGCCCGACCAGATCCTCGGGGTCGATCTCAACGGCGAAGTTGCGCAGGTAGCGCTGGTGCACCGCCACATGGCGGCCCGCGCGGATGATGCGGGGCAGGTCCATCCGCTCGTCGACCCAATGAGTGTCCACCGGTGCCCCGGCATCCCTGATGAGCAGGACTCCTGAGTCCCGATCGGTGATGGCCTGCTGCTCGGCGGTCGCTTGATCGACGGCACCTGCGGCGCCCAGGCCGATGTGGCAGTGGGCGTCCACCAGGCCAGGGGCGATCCAGACGTCGCGCGCCAGCGTCTGGGAACCAGCGACGGGGGTGGCGCTGAGCACCCCGTCGCAGACCCACACGTCAGTCGGTTCGGTGCCTGGCAGCACCACCCCGCGCAGATGCCAACTGTTCATCGTGACCTCCAGGTCAACGTGGCAGGTTCCAGCCCGGCCCCTTGTTCTGTTGGGACAACATCTGTTGCAGATCGCTGGGCAACTGGAAGTCCTTCATCGCGGCCTGCAGTTCGGCCGGGTCAGGTTGGGCGGCGGGAACGACGCCGGCGACGCTCGGATTCTGTCGCTCGGCAAGCTGGGCGGCGCGTCTGGCAGGGTTGCCCGGACACCTTCTTGCCACCCTTTGCCTTCTTGATCGGTGCCTTCGCCGACCGTCGCCCACCTGGCATCCCAGGCATGGCTCCCGCCCATCATCTGCCCCATGGACTGCATCACCTTGCGTGCCTCGAGGAAGCGCGTGACCAACTCATTCACCTCGCGCACCTCGACGCCGGCACCCCGCGCGATGCGGGCCCGGCGCGAGCCGTTGAGAACGGCAACGTCGGCACGTTCACCGGGGGTCATCGAGTAGATGATCGCCTCGATGCGGTCCACCTGCTTCTCATCGATCTCCCCTATCCCGGGCATCTGCGCAGCCCCGGGCAACATGCCGAAGATCTTGCTGAGCGGGCCCATCTTGCGAACCTGCTGCATCTGGGCCAGGAAGTCATCCAGACCGAACTGATTGCGTCCACCCAGCAGTTTCTCGGCGGCGAGCTGAGACTGCTCGGCATCGAAGGTCTTCTCTGCCTGCTCGATCAAGGTGAGCATGTCGCCCATGCCCAGGATGCGACCAGCCATCCGGTCGGGATGGAAGACGTCGAAATCGCTGAGCTTCTCGCCGTTGGAGGCGAACATGATCGGCTTGCCGATGACCTTGGCGATGGACAGTGCGGCGCCACCGCGTGCGTCGCCGTCCAGCTTGGTGAGCACGACCCCGTCGACGCCCACACCCTCCTCGAAGGCCAGCGCAGTGTTGACGGCGTCCTGACCGATCATGGCGTCGACGACGAACAACGTCTCGTCGGGCTTTGTCAGGGCCTTGATCATGGACGCCTGGCGCATCATCTCGCCGTCGACGCCCAGGCGCCCGGCGGTGTCGATGATGACCACGTCGTACAGGTGGTGCCGGGCGTGCTCGATCGATTCCTTCGCGACCACGATGGGGTCGCCCACCCCGTTGCCCGGTTGCGGCGCGTAGACGCCTACCTTGGCGCGCTCGGCCATCACCTGCAACTGCTGGACGGCGTTGGGACGCTGCAAGTCGGCAGCCACCAACAGCGGTGAGTGGCCCTGCTCCTTCAGCCAGGCACCCAGCTTGCCGGCCAGGGTGGTCTTGCCGGCACCCTGCAGACCAGCGAGCATGATGACAGTCGGTGGCCGCTTAGCGTACCGGATCAGTCTGGTCTGACCGCCGAGAATCTCGACGAGTTCCTCGTTGACGATCTTGATGATCTGCTGGGTGGGGTTCAGCGCCTGGGAGAGCTCGACGCCGTGCGCCTTCTCCTTGACGCGGGCCACGAACTCCTTGACCACCGCCAAATTGACGTCAGCCTCGAGCAGCGCGATGCGGATCTCGCGGGCGGTGGCATCGATGTCAGCCTCGGTCAGGCGTCCCTTGCCGCGCAGGGACTTGAAGGTTGCTGCCAGCCGGTCTTGCAGGGTGTCGAACACGCGTGTCCTCAGGGTTTCAGGAATGTCAAGGTCCAAGGATACCGGGCAGGGCCGCCCGTCGGGTCATGAGCACGGCCCGCGGGGGGGCTGCCGGATCTCCCGATCAGTCGCCGAGCAGGCCGTCAACGAACTGTTCGGCATCGAACGGCGCAAGGTCATCGGCGCCCTCGCCCAGTCCGATGAACTTGACCGGGACGCCCAACTCCCGCTGCACCTGCACGACGATGCCACCCTTGGCCGAGCCGTCCAGTTTGGTGAGCACGATGCCCGTGATGTCGACGGCCTCGGCGAAGATGCGGGCCTGGGTGAGTCCGTTCTGACCCGTCGTGGCGTCGATGACCAGCAGTACCTCGCTGACGGGGGCCTTCTTCTCGATGACCCGCTTGACCTTGCCCAACTCGTCCATCAGGCCAACCTTGGTGTGCAGGCGTCCGGCGGTGTCGACCAACACTACGTCCACCCCGCGCTCGATACCCTGCTCGACCGCGTTGAAGGCCACCGACGCGGGATCGGCACCCTCGTTGCCGCGAATCGTCTCCAGACCGACTCGCTCGCCCCAGGTGGTCAGCTGCTCGGCGGCTGCGGCACGGAAGGTGTCGGCCGCACCGAACAACACGGTCGCGCCCTCGGCAATCAGCATGCGGCCCAGCTTGCCCACCGTCGTCGTCTTGCCGGTTCCGTTCACCCCGACGACCAGGACCACGGCGGGCTGGCCGGGGGCGTGGCTCACGTTGAGACTGCGATCCAGGTCGGGCCTGACGAGCTTGACCAGCTCGGAGCGCAACAGCGACTTGGCTTGCGCGGGGTCGGCAACGCCCTCGATGCGCATCAGTTGGCGCAGAGCCTCCACGAGTTCAGTGGTCGGACCCACCCCAAGGT
Organism: uncultured Actinomycetota bacterium; assembly: GCA_963780175.1. GTDB lineage: Bacteria > Actinomycetota > Actinomycetes > Propionibacteriales > Propionibacteriaceae > Brooklawnia. The sequence goes on from CAWAAT010000001.1 coordinate 761,167, forward strand.
CGGAGGTGATCAAGGTGGTCTCGAAGTCGTCCCAGGTGTCGTCATCGATCCGGTCGCTCGACAGCAGGTCCGCCAGTGCGCGGGCCAGGGCGTTGTTGCTGCTCGCCAGTCTCCGTCGCAGCCGCACCAGTCGCGAGCCAGGAGCCTCCGGCTGCTCGAACCGGCTGGGAACAGGTTCCCGGATGCCGGTCTCCTCCACAGTCGCCGGGGCGACTCCACCAACCTCGCCGGCCTCCTCCTCGACCAGCTCGGCCTCGACGGCCTCCACCTGCTCGACGGGCCCGGTCTCCACCAGTTCTGCGGGAGCGGGAGCCTCCACCTCGCGAACGCGGGACGCGGCCAGTTCGGCGCGCCGCCTGCTGATGACGATCGAGATACCTGCAACAGCGGTCATCAGCAGGACCCCGCCGATGACCGTCCAGAAGATCCAGTTCACCCAGTCAGCCTACCGGGCGGCGCTGCTGTCACCGCATTGCCTGCGGGGCAGGGGCTGGTCGGGCCGCCCAGGACGACCTGCGCAGGGCTGGGATCACCGTTCCTTGAGGCGTTGCGAGATGACCGTGGAGACTCCATCGCCTCGCATGGTGACGCCGTACAGTGCATCGGCCACCTCCATCGTGCGCTTCTGATGGGTGATGATCAACAGCTGTGACCGGGCGCGCAGTTCCTCGTAGATCCCCAGCAGCCGGCTGAGATTGACGTCGTCCAGGGCAGCCTCGACCTCGTCCAGGATGTAGAACGGGCTCGGCCTGGCAATGAACAGGCTAATGAGGAAGGCCACCGCGACCAGCGAGCGCTCCCCACCCGACAACAAGGACAGCCGCCTCACCTTCTTTCCTGCCGGGCGAGCCTCCACATCGATCCCCGTGGAGAGCATGTTGTCGGGATCGGTCAGGACCAGCCGGCCTTCACCGCCCGGGAACAGTCGGGCGAACACCTCACGGAAGGTTGTCTCGACGTCCGCGAATGCGAGCGCGAACACCTCCTGGACGCGGTTGTCCACCTCATCGATGATGCCCAGCAGGTCCTTGCGGGTCTTCCTGAGGTCCTCCAGTTGTTCAGCGAGGAAGGCATGCCGCTCGCTCATCGCGTCGAACTCCTCCAGTGCCAGCGGGTTGACCCGCCCGAGGGCCTCCAGGTTGCGCTGGGCTGTGCGCAGTCTGGCTGCCTGCTTCTCGCGCGAGTAGGGCACCGGTGCGGGCTGCTCGTCTTCAGGCTGGACACCGACACCGGCGCGGGTGGTCAACTCGGGGACGAGACGGTCAGGGCCGTACTCGTCGACCAGAGTGTCGACGTCCATGCCAAGTTCTGTCATGGCCTGATCACTGAGTTGCTCGAGCCTCATGGTGAGCTCGATTCGACCCATCTGATCGCGGTGCTCGCCCTCGACGATGGTCTCAAGGGCCCGCGACTTCTCCCGGGTCAACACCCTGTGATGACCCAGCGACGCCTCCGCGGCCCGACGCGCCTCATCGGCAGCCGCTCGCTCGGCCGAGGCAGACCCCTGGGCGAGTCTGACCCGTCCGGCCAGCCAGACTGCGGCCTGGTGCACCGCGGTGGCGTCCTGCGCCTCCCGTCTCAACTGTTCGGCCCGGGCCTGCGCCTTGGCTCGCGTCTGGCGTTCGTGCTGAGCAGAACGCGCCAACGAGTCGGCCCGCCCGGCCAGCGAGCGGGCCCGTTCCTCGGCCGTCCGCAGCGCCAGTCGGGCCTCCATCTCGGCGCCGCGGGCTTGACGGGCGAGCACGGCCAGTCGGTCCCGCTCCGCAGGGTCGGGTTCGGCGAGATCGGCCTGACCTCCGGCGGCCTCCAGCCGAGCAGTCAACTCGGCCAGGGACGCGCGGTCGGCGTCACGGTTTCGCCCTGCCTGGCTGATGGCCTGTTCGAGTCGCTCAGCTTCGGCGCGCGCTGCCCGGCCGGTCTGACCGAGGGTGCCGAGTTGCTCGGCAAGCGCAGACATCTGGGCGTCCGAATCGTGCAAGCGCTCCAGTGCGACAGCGGCGGCCTTCTCGGCATCACGAAGGCGCGCGGTGGCAGCCGCGGTGGCGAACCGAGTTCGTTCGCCATCCTGACGGGCTGCCGTACGGAGCGTCTCAGCCTCATCGATGGTGGCCTGAACCTGGATGACGGAGGGCTGGGCACTCGATCCGCCGGACGCGAACCACCGAGAGACCACGTCGCCCTCCGCGGTCACCGCCGTCACATCGGGCAGCGCCCGGACCAGTGAGCGCGCCATGCCCAGGTCGTCAACCACGGCCACAGTCCTCAGCAGTCGACGCAGGGCCGGCCGAATGGAATCGTCTGCGGTGACGACGTCGACTGCCCAGCATGCGCCACCAGGGAGGGCAGGCCAGGTCTCCTCGTCGCGGGGCGCGTCTGCCAGGAGCATGCCGGCTCGACCGAGGTCCTCGGCCTTCAGCCGTTCGAACGCGTCCACGGCCGCAGGCAGATCGCTCATCACAAGGGCCTCGGTCGCGCTGCCCAGGGCGGCGGACACCGCCTGCTCCCAGCCCGGTTGCACGGTGACCATCGACGACAAGGAACCGAGCAGGCCCACCTGCGGTCCGCCGCTGAGCAGCGCACCAGAGGCGTCCCGGCGCTGCAGGCCCACCTTCAGGGCCTCGATGCGAGCCACTTGGGTGGCGACGCGCTGGTCGGCATCGCGTTCAGCCAGACGGAGCGCCTCCACTTCCGACCGTGCCTCCACGAGGGCGGCCTCGGCGGCCTCGTAGTCGTCGTCCAGGGTGGACTCCCCGAGGCTGATCCCGGTCAGCCGGGTCTCCAAAGCAGTGAACTGCCGTTCGGCTTCCTTGGCTCTGCGCAGCGACTCCGCGAGTCGCTCAGCCAGGCGGGACTCCTCCTCACCGCTGGCCTGCAGGCGAGACTTCAGCGAGTTCACCTGCCCAGTCAGTCGCGCCAGGCCTTCACGCCGATCAGCGACCGCCCGCAGTTGGGTGGCGTAGCGCCCGGTCTCTGCGGCCTCGGCCACCTCGGCGTCGTGGCGCCGACCGCTGGCAGCGGCAAGGGCGGCCTCGGCCAGTCGAACCTTTTCGGCCAGATCGCTCTCCTCGGCGCGCACTTTCGCGGCCTCACGTTCCAGGGCCTCAGGATCACGTCCGCCAGTCAACGCGGGTGGCTCCGAGCCGTGCCGCATCCGCTCTGTCGCGATCGACGCCGTGGTGGTGATGCGTTCGATCAGCGCAGCCAGGGAGTACCAGTTCTCCTGCGCCAGGGCGAGCCGTGGCTTCAGGTCCTCCACCGTCTGCTCGGCGGCCGCCTCAGCCGCTCTGGCGGCCTCGAGGGCGGCTTCGGCGCCCTGGCGTTGCGCCTTGAGGGCCAACTCGGCGACGCGTTCCGAGTCGAGGGCGAGCTGGGCCTGCGTGATGTCGTCGGCCAGCAGCCGAGCACGCGCGTCCCGGAGTTCGGCCTGCACCGTGGCCGCCTTACGGGCGATCTCGGCCTGGCGTCCGAGCGGTTTGAGCTGGCGCCTGATCTCGGCCACCAGATCATTGAGACGTGCCAGATTCGCCTGCGTCGACTCCAGCTTGCGGACGGCCTTCTCACGGCGGCGACGGTGCTTGAGGACGCCGGCCGCCTCCTCGATGAACCCACGCCGTACCTCCGGGGTGGCCGCCAGGATCTGGTCGAGCTGACCCTGTCCGACGATGACGTGCATCTCGCGTCCCATGCCGGTGTCGCTGAGCAGCTCCTGCACGTCCAACAGGCGGACGGTGTGGCCGTTGATGGCGTACTCGGAACCTCCGTTACGGAACAGCGTCCGGCTGATCGTCACCTCGGTGTACTCGATCGGCAGCACCCCATCGGTGTTGTCGATGGTCAACGAGACCTCGGCGCGTCCGAGCGGGGCTCGCCCGGTGGTGCCTGCGAAGATGACGTCCTCCATCTTGCCGCCGCGCAACGACTTGGCCCCTTGTTCACCCATCACCCAGGAGAGCGCGTCCACCACGTTGGACTTGCCCGAACCGTTGGGCCCGACGATGGCGGTGATGCCGGGCTCGAAGGTGAGCGTGGTGGCCGAGGCGAACGACTTGAATCCCCTCAGGGTGAGTTGCTTCAGGTACACCTCACCCGACCCCCGGCGGCGGGTCATCGGGACGGCTCCGCGGTGGGCTCTCCCGCGGCAAGGCGCGGAAGGTCCACACCTTGTTGACCAGGTAGTTGATCGGCATGGTGGCCAGGATGGTGAACAACTGGGCCCAGTAGGCCCGTGCCCGAAGCCCCTCGTAATCGTTGAACCAGGGGGCCGGAAGATAGATCGGCGACGTGGGGTTGGTGAAGCCCACCTTCAGGATCGCGCCCACCGCAGCGGCCACCGACCCGACCAGCAAGAAGGGCCAGAACTCCGTCCACCAACTACGCATCTGGTCGCGTTTGAATGTCCAGACCCGGTTGAGCTGGAAGTTCCAGAGGTTCGCCACCATGAACGCGACGATCCACACCAGCAGCGTGAAACGAAGAGCGTAGGGGCCGGGAAGTTCCACGACCACGTTGTTGTCGTTGCTCACCCCGCCGTTCAGCTGCGTCATGACATAGGCAATCACCAGATTGACGACCACGCCGGAGCCGCCGACCATGCCGAACTTGATGAACTCGATCAGGGTGCGCATGATGCGTGGACGCGTGCCCTCCGGGACGAGTGTCTCACCGCGGTCATCGCTCATGGGGACTCAACTTAGCGTTGGGGGCGTGATAGACGCTCACGGGCCCACCCGTGGATGTCCCGCCGACGCGGTTGCCGGACCGACTGACGGACGCCGGCGTTGTTCCCGTCGGTCGAGGCTGACACCGCGGGCAGCGGAAGGCGGATCGGTTCATGAAGGGCTCCCGAACGACGGGCGTGCCGCATCGGTCGCACGACTGTCCTTCTCGTCCATACACGGCCAGGTTGCGGCTGAAGTACCCGGAGGCGCCGTTGACGTTGACGTAGAGCGCGTCGAAGCTCGTGCCGCCCTGGGCCAACGCCTCGCTCATCACCTCGCGGGCGGCACGCAGTAGACCAACGGCCCTGCGCTGGGTCACGGCGTCGGTCGGTTGGTCGTAGTGCAGGCGAGTGCGCCACAGGCTCTCGTCCGCGTAGATGTTGCCGATGCCGCTGACCAGGCGTTGGTCGAGCAGGGCCCGCTTGACCGTGCTCCGACGACTGCGCATGCTGCGAGCTACCTTTTCCGGGTCGAAGTCGGGGTCGAACGGGTCGAGGGCGATGTGGGCGATCTGGTCGGGGCCGACCGCGCCGCAGGGCGAGATCTGGAGTCCACCGAACATCCGCTGGTCGATGAAGCGCAACTGGTCGGCGCCGTCATCGAAATCCACCAGCAGCCGGGTGTTCGCCAGCAGCGGTGCGCCGCGCTCATCGACACGGAACTGCCCACTCATCCCCAGATGCACCAGCAGCGCGTCGCCGTCCGTGAACGGCAGCCACAAGTACTTGCCGCGGCGTCGAGGTTCGGCCAGGGTGCGTCCGGTCAGGTCAGTGATGAACCCCTCGACGCCAGCCGGATGAGCCCTGACCGGCCGGGGGTGGAGAACCTGTACCCCCCGGACCGTGCGCCCGGTGACGACCGCGGCCAACCCCGCGCGAACCACCTCAACCTCGGGCAGTTCAGGCATCAGAGTGCGTCGCAGCCTCCACGTCGAGGCTGTTGCGTTCGGCGTCCAGCACCTCGAAGGCTGCTGCCGCGGCTGCCTGCTCGGCCTGCTTCTTGTTCTGACCGTGACCCGGCCCGAAACGGCGCTCCCCCAGTACGGCCCAGGCCTCGAACCGCTTGTCGTGGTCGGGTCCCGACTCGATGATCTCGTAGATGGTGCCGGGTAGGCCGACTGCGGAGGCGGCCTCCTGCAGCGATGTCTTCCAGTCCAGGCCGGCACCGAGGGTCGCGGCATGGCCGATCAGCGGGTTGAAGAGGCGATGGACGACACGTTCTGCTGCGGGCTTGCCTCCCGACAGGTAGACGGCCCCGATGAGGGCTTCCAGTGTGTCGGCCAGGATCGACGTCTTGTCATGTCCGTTGGTGGTGACCTCGCCACGACCCAACTTGATCATCGAACCGATTCTGAGCCGGCGAGCGACCGCAGCCAGGCTGACGGCACTCACCACGTTGGCGCGCAACTTGGCCAGCCGCCCCTCGGGCCAGTCAGGGAAGCAGCGGTACAGGTGTTCGGTCACGACGATCCCAAGGACCGAGTCGCCGAGGAACTCCAAGCGCTCGTTGGTGGGCAGCTGGCCGTTCTCGTACGCGTACGACCGGTGTGTCAAAGCAAGATCGAGGAGGTCTGCGTCCACCTGGACGCCGAGCTCCTCGATCAGCGATGAGAATGACGGTGACGGCCGGGAGGCCTCACCAGCCGCAGCGCTCACGCGACGGTCAGACCTCGAGGACCTGGCGACGCTCGCCGCGAGGGCCGTACTGACCGCACGCCGGGCAGGCGGTGTGGGGCAGATGCTGCGCACGGCAAGCAGGGTTGGCGCAGGTGACGGTTTGCACCGCGGTCGCCTTCCACTGGGAACGACGAGACCGCGTGTTGCTGCGGGACATCCTCCGCTTCGGAACAGCCACGATGGTTCTCCTTCATCATTGTGCCCGCAGGTGCCCACGAGCTGCCCACATCGGGCGAAGTCACTATCGTCCGTCAGGACGAACGCCTGCCTACTTTACCAATCGGGACCCATGACCGCAAAACGCGTGCGACCTGCGTCCCGATCAGGCCTCGTCCTGTTCGGTGACCAGCCCCTGCAACCCGTCCCACCTGGGGTCGACGTCCAGACCATGGTTGTGCTCAGGGTCATCGTTGAGGACGAGACCGCACGTCGGGCACAGGCCCAGGCAGTCCTGGCGGCACAGCGGGGTGAACGGCAGGTCGAGCACGACTGCGTCCCGCATGGGCTGCTCAAGGTCGATGTATTCGTTGACGATGAACAGGGCGTCCTCCTCGGCGTCCTTGCCGGGATAGTAGTAGAGCTCTTGCAGCTCGAACTCACGATGGTCGCTGACTTCCGTCAAACAACGAGCGCACTCCCCGACCAGGTCGGTACCCACCGTGCCGCTGACCAGGACGCCCTCCACCACCGACTCCAGCCGCAGCTCAAGGGTGACAGGACTGCCTTCAGGAACGCGTATCAACTCGATGCCCACTCCCGCAGGAGCCGGAATTTCACGCGACAGGGACTTCATCGCACCCGCGCTGCGCACCAAGTCGTGGATGCTGATCACCCAGGGCGAACGCGGGTCGAGGGACTGGTGGTCGTTCACCCGGCCAGCCTATCGCCACGCGGCAAGGAGCCGGTCTGTTCAGCGTCCCAGCTTGGCCAGCACTGCGCGGTTGACCGCATCGGTCACGAACGGGGCGATGTCCCCACCATGCTGCGCGATCTCACGCAAGAGGGAGCTCGAGATGGCGCCGAACTCCGTGCCCGCGGGCAACAGGAGCGTCTCGACACCAGAGAGCTGGTGGTTCAATTGCGCCATCTGCAACTCGTAGTCGAAGTCCGACCCGAAACGGATGCCCTTGATGATGACCCGCGCCTGGTACTGCGCACAGAAGTCGACCAGCAGCCCGTCGAAGGCCGCCACGCGGACGCCGGGGATGTCGGCCACGGCGTCGGTGGTCAGCGCGAGTCGCTCCTCAAAGGTGAACAGGTAGCTCTTGGAGGTGTTGCGACCGACTGCGACGATGACATCCGGGAAGACCGCGGAAGCCCGGCCGATGATGTCCAGGTGGCCTCGGCTGATGGGGTCGAAAGAGCCCGGGCACACCGCACGCACGGGCCAGGTCTGGGTCTGGTTCATGGGTTCCTCACGGAGTCGTGGGGCGCTGGGCGCCCGAAATGGAGCTCGGTTTCACCGTAACGCCGTGACCACCGAACGCGCAGGGGGGCCGGCCATTGTGGTGGCGGGTCACGCCTGGAGCGCTCGACCACCACAAGGCCATCACTGGCCAACCAACCCTCGGCGATGCGGGCCAGCACCGCCGACACCTCGTCGGTCGGCATGGAGTACGGCGGGTCGAGCCAGACCACGTCGAACGGCTGGGGTTCGCCTGCCAGGAAGGTGGCCACGCTGAATGGGTGCACCGTGGCCCGGTCTGCGAGCGTCGTCGCAGCGGCGTTTCGCTTGATCAACTCGACAACCGGCCGGTGGCTCTCGACCAGGACAGCCTCGGCAGCCCCCCGGCTGGCCGCCTCCAGCCCCATCGCCCCCGAGCCCGAGTACAGGTCGAGGAAGCGGACACCAGACAACTGGTCCTCGGGTTCGGCGGCGGCGCCGTCGGCCCAGGTCGCCAGGTACGAGAAGAAGGCTTCGCGCACCCGGTCTGTCGTGGGTCGCGTCCGCTCCCCCTGGGGCATCCGCAGGCGGCTGCCCCTGGCACGCCCGGCGATGATCCTGCTCATCGGTTCAGCCTACGGCTGTGATGCACCCCCTTCACCCTTGAGCGAAAGGACGCGCAGCCGGGTTGGCCTGACACACCGCCACCGAGTGCGGTTCAATGGTGTCCATGGCAGACAACGACAACCCTGTGACCGTCATCCCCGAGGATTCCTGCTGGGGGTACCTTGCTTCACAGGAAGTGGGACGCCTCGGTGTGAGCTCACACGATGTTCCCGAGATCTTCCCGATCAACTACTACGTTGACGGCGAATCGCTCATCTTCCGTTCGGCCGAGGGCAGCAAGATGGACCAGCTCGCTCTCAACAAGAACGTCGTCTTCGAGGTCGATGGCTGGACCGACGATGGTGGCTGGAGTGTCATGGTCAAGGGCATCGCCGAACGCATCGTCGATGAGGACGAACTGGCCCGCGCCCGTAGGGCCCCCCTGCTCCCCTGGGTCCCCACGGTCAAGACGATCTTCGTCCGCGTGAGCCCCACCATTGGAATCAGCGGACGACACTTCGTCTTCGGCCCTGAGCCCAGCCGGGGCTGACCCGCAATGTGGACCCTCACCGGCTTCGCCGACGAGGTGGCCACTGACTTCGCTGCACAGCTCGAACTGATGGCCACCCTGGGCATCACGTTCATCGAGCTGCGCAGCGCATGGGGCGTCCGGGTCCTCGATCTGGACGACTCCCAGGTCGACCGGGCCAAGGCGATGCTGGGCGACGCCGGCATCGCAGTCAGTGCTCTGGGCACCGATCTCGGCAAGATCGGGATTCTCGACGATTTCGACCCCCATCTCGACCGCACGCGCCGCGCGATTGAGGTGGCTCATCGGCTGGGCACCACCGATCTGCGCGGTTTCTCCTTCTTCATTCCCCCTGATGTCCCCCCGCTCGACCACCGCGCCGAGGTGATCGACCGTCTGGGGCAGATGGTCCAGCTCGCGGCCGACGCTGGGGTGCGATATCTACACGAGAATGAGAAGGCCATCTACGGTGAAACTCCGCAGCGGTGCGAGGACTTGGCGGACCAGTTCGACGACCGCTGGTTCGGGCTCATTCTCGACCCCGCGAACTACGTGCAGTGCGGCATCCTGCCGGTTGACGAGGCCTATCCGATCGTGGCGAGGGCCACCAGGTACGTTCATGTCAAGGATGCCGTGCTGGCCGACGCCACGGTCCGGCCGGCCGGTGAGGGGGATGCTCAGTGGCCCCAACTCATCGAGGCCCTGCACGCCGATGGTTATGACGGCTTTCTCTCGTTGGAACCGCATCTGGGGGTGCACGACGCCTTCGGCGGACTTAGCGGAGCCAAGGCATGGACGGCCGCGCACACCGCACTGATCGGGCTGCTCCGCTCGGCTCACATCCCTTGGGCCTGAGGGCCGGTAAGGATTCACCATGACCAACCCTCCCACACGCGACGTCGTCCGGCTCGGCATCATCGGCCTGGGGGCCCAGGGCCGGGTCTACGCGGACCTGATCGGTTCGGGCCGGGTGCCCGCCATGACGGTGGGAGCCGTCTGCGCCCGAAACGAGTCCCACCGCGAATTCGCCGCCGATCTGGGGGTGGGCTTCCACACCGACCACATCGCACTGTTGGAGTCCGGCGAGGTGGACGCGATCGTCATCACCGTGCCGCATTACGAGCACCCCAGGATCGGGATCGACGCGCTGGAACGAGGCGTCCACGTGCTGGTCGAAAAGCCGATCGGGGTGTACACCAAGCAGGCCAAGCAGCTCCTCGCGGCCGCCGACCGGCACCCCGAGGCGACTCTGGCCGTGCTGTTCAATCAGCGGGCCAATCCGCTGTACGCCGACCTCAAGGCGCTGATCGAGTCGGGTGAGCTTGGCGCGCTTCGACACTCCACCTGGACGGTCACCTCGTGGTGGCGTCCCGATGCGTACTACACCAGTTCGTCCTGGCGAGCCACCTGGGGTGGTGAGGGCGGTGCCGTGCTGGTGAACCAGGCACCGCACCAACTCGACCTCTGGATGTGGCTGTGCGGCGTGCCCCGGCGGTGTTTCGCTCGCGTCCAGTTCGGATTCCGGCGCCCGATCGCCACCGAGGACGAGGTGAGCGCCTCGGTCGACTTCGGATGTGGCGCCACCGGCCAGTTCCTCACCTGCACCCACGACCTGATCGGCACCGACCGACTGGAGATCCTCTTCGATCAGGGACGCATCCTGGTCGAGAACTCACGCACCGTGACGGTCTGGCGGCTGACCGCCCCCGAACAACAGATCAGTGCCTCCCTGAGCGCCGAGCAGGCGGCTCTGGCACCGTCGGGCAGGCTCGACACCAGCGGCTACTACTCGTCCACCACCCGCGAGTACACCAGCGTGTGGGGTGAGCAGCACGCCGTGGTGCTCCAGAACTTCGCCGAACACATCCTCACCGGGGCGCCGCTGATCGCGCCGGGGGCGGAGGGGATCCACGGCGTGCGGCTGGCCAACGCCATGCTGCTGTCGGCCTGGACCGGACGCGACATCGACCTGACCGAATTCGACGATGACGCCTTCCTCGCCGAACTCAACGCCCGGATCGCGGCGGAGGACAGATTCGCCCTGCGCAGCTGAGTCCTCGACAGCCGAACCCTCGGTTCAGCCGGCCGCCAGCCGCGGGCCATTGCGCACCACGTCCACGACCAGTTGCAAGGCGACGGGGAACGCGTCCTCATCGATGCCGAAGGTCGAGCTGTGGTGCGAACTGGTGAAGCCCTTCGGCTCACTGCCCGCGCCGATGAACACGTAGCATGCGGGAGCCACCTGGGAGAAAGCCGCGAAATCCTCGCCACCCAGCATCGGCGGCAGCGCCACCACGTCGTCACCCCAGTGGGCCCGCGCGAGGTCCCGGACGATCGCGGTGCGCGCCGGATCGTTCCAGACCATGTCGTACCCGACCAGGTAGTCCAGTTCGATCGCCATCCCGGGGTTGGCAGCCTCCAGTCCGGCAGCGAACTCGGCCATCGAGCGCTGCACCAGAGCCCTGGTCTCGGGGTCGGTCGTCCGCACGCTTCCGCCCAGGCGGGCTCTGGCTGGGATGACGTTGAGCGCGACCTGGTGGCCGGCCTCCAGCCAGGTCGTCGACACCACGGCGGGGGTGCGTGCGGCGACCCGCCGGGACACGATGGTCTGCAACTGGCCCACCAGGTGTACCGCGGCCACGACGGGGTCGATGGTGACCTCGGGGGTGGACGAATGCCCGCCGCGACCGTTGATCGTGTACTGGAACAGATCGGAGTTGGCCGAGGCTGCACCGTCCTTGATGTCGACCTGCCCGGTCGGGATGGTCGCCCAGAAGTGGAAGCCGAAGATGAAGTCGAAGCCGGTGAAATAGCCGGTTGCCACCATGTCCTTGGCGCCGCCGGGCGGGGTCTCCTCTGCGTGCTGGAAGATGACGTGCACCTCACCGGTGAGATCGTCGAGGTGGTCGTCCACCCACGTGGCGACCGTCATCATGACTGCGGCGTGCGCGTCGTGACCGCAACCGTGCATCCTGCCCGGCACCCTGGACGCGAAGTCCAGGTCGGGACGATCCTCCTGGATGGCCAGGCCGTCGATGTCGGCCCGCAGACCCAGCTTGGGGCCGGGTCGCCCGGTCTGGAAGACGACCACCAGGCTCGTCGGGGTGAGCCGCTCGATCCGGGTGACGTTGCGCAGCCGGTCGGTCAGCTCGGACTCGATGTAGGCGACCGTCTCGTGTTCCTCGAACGAGATCTCCGGATACTGATGCAGGTGCCTGCGCCAGGCCACGAGCTGGCCGAGGTAGGAGTCGATCGCGTTCATGTCAGCCTCATCGAATGTAGATGGGTCCGCCCGGGCCGACCGGCAGCCCGATCAGGAACCAGATGATCAGGAAAAGCGTCCAGCCGATGCCCATGGCTATGGAATATGGCAGCAGCGTCGAGATCAGCGTACCCATGCCCAGCTTCTTGTCGTACTTCTGGGCCAGTCCGAGAACCAGTGGGAAGTAGGGCAGCATCGGGGTGATCGGGTTGGTGATCGAATCGCCGACCCGGTAGATCATCTGGGTGAACGCCGGATGGAAGCCCAGCAACATCATCATCGGCACGAAGATCGGCGCCAGGATCGCCCACTTGGCCGAGGCGCTGCCGATCAGGATGTTGACCAGGCTGGAGATGACGACGATGCCGACGATCAGCAACACGCCATTCTGGTTCTCGAGCAGGCCGGCGCCCTTGATGGCGATGATGCTGCCCAGGTTGCTCCAGTTGAAGTAGGCCAGCATCTGGCTGGCGAAGAAGACGATGACGATGAAGTTGCCCATGGAGGCCATCGACTCGGTCATCATCCTTGCCATGTCGCGGGAACTCTTGACGGTGCCCGCCTTGATGCCGTAGATCAGGCCGGGCACGAAGAACAACACGGTGATGAGCAGCGCGATGCCGTTCATCAGCGGTGAATTGTTGAGCAGACTGCCGGTCTCACCGTTGCGCATCGGGCCGGAACGCGGGATGGACATTGCCACGATGCCCACCAGCACCGCGAGCATCGACCAGTTGGCCCACCTCAGGGCCGTGCGCTGCTGATCGGTGATCGCTCCGGTGTCCTCGTGCACGAACTCTGGGTTGTCGTATCTGCCCAGCCGCGGGATGGTGATCCTGGAGGTGACGATCCAGATGATCGGCAGCAGGACGAACACCGACGCTGCGATGAAGTAGTAGTTCATGGCGGTGTTCACCTCGACGGTGGGGTCCACCAGCGCGGCCGCTGGTTGGGTGAAGGCGAAGACCAGGGCGTCCGACATACCGAGGATCAGGTTGGCCGCGAAACCGCCCAGGGCCGCCGCATAGGCCATCGCGATGCCGGCCACCGGGTGCCAGCCCATTTTCACGAACACCATCGCCGCCAGCGGTGGCAGGACGATCGGGGCGGCGTCGCCGGCCACGTTGCCCAGGATGGCGACGAAGGCGATGGACGGGATGATCAGGTTCTTGGGTGCCTGCATGACCGCCGAGCGCATGAGTATCTCGAACCAGCCGCTCTTCTCGGCTAGTCCGATGCCCAGCATCACAACCAGCACGAGGCCGAGCGCAGGGAAGCTGCCGAAGTTCTTCACCGATTCCGAGATCATCCGGCGGATGTTGTCGGGGCTCAGCAGGTTCACGGCCTGGATGGTCTCGCCCGTGGCCGGATTGGTGGCGCTCACACCCGCCATGGCACTGATCCAGGAAGCAAGGACGATGAGCAGGCAGATCAGTGCGAAGAGCAGAATCGGGTCAGGCAGTTTGTTGCCCGCAGCCTCGACACCGTCCAGGAAGCGGTCGGTCAAGCTCCGCTTCTTCTTGGCCTCGACATCGCCCATCGCAGTCTCCTCACTAGCACCTACGCCACCGCCGGCGTGCGGCCAGATTATGGCGTCGTCCCCTCGTGCAGCCGTGAATCCGGATGCTGGACCCTCACGCCCGCTCCAACCAGTCCCCTGCCGAGCGCGTCTCGGTGAGGGTGATCATGTCGGCCAGCCAGTCGCTGCGTCGGTCGGAATCTCCGGCAACCAGTTCCTCGGCGACGTGGCGAGCCTCGACGATCAGACCGGCGTCCGCCAGGACGCGAAGCAGGCGCAGGGTCGATCGTCCGCCGGCCTGCTGGGCGCCCAGCACGTCACCCTCCCTCCGCTGTTGCAGGTCGAGTTCGGCGAGTTCGAAGCCGTCGCGGGTCTCGGCAACTGCCGCCAGCCGGACGGCCGCGGGCGAGTCCGGCCCAGCTGAGGTCACCAGCAGGCAGACACCGGGGTGGCGTCCGCGTCCGATCCGGCCACGCAGCTGGTGCAGCTGACTGATGCCGAACCGGTCGGCGTCCATGATCACCATCATCGACGCGTTCGCGATGTCCACGCCCACCTCGATCACCGTGGTCGCCACCAGTACGTCGAGATCCCCGGCGACGAACTGCGCCATGGTCGCGTCCTTCTCGGCAGCGGACAATCCGTCCATGCAGTTTGCCCAACCTGAGGTGCTTCAAGGGCCCGTCGGTCAAGTGCTCGGTCAGTTCCTCCACTGTCGCACTGGGCCCAGCAACGAGGGCGACGTCGGCGTCCGGCTCGGAAGCGTTGATGCGCGGGCAGACCACGAACACCTGCCTGCCGGCGGCGACCTCCTCACGCACCCTCTGCCATGCTCGATCCAGCCACGCGGGGTGGGTTGTGACATCGACCACGGTGGTCTGCACCGCCTGTCGTCCGGCTGGGATCTCGCGCAGGGTCGACACCTCCAGGTCGCCGAAGACCGTCATCGCGATCGACCGCGGTATGGGGGTGGCGGTGAGCACGAGCAGGTGGGGAACCAGAGCGGCCCTGGTCTGCAGGACCGCGCGCTGTTCGACGCCGAAACGGTGCTGTTCGTCGATGACCACCAGCCCGAGGTCGGCGAACCGCACCTGATCGGACAGCAGTGCGTGCGTGCCGACCACGATGCCTGCCTGGCCATCGGCGATCTTCGTGAGGACGTCGCGGCGCTGAGCAGCGGGCATGGAGCCGGTGAGCAGCACGACCTCGGTGGCCTCGTCCGGCGCGCCCAGCACCTGTCCGGCACCCAGCTCGCCGAGCATCACCCGCAGAGAGTCGGCGTGCTGGGAGGCCAGTACCTCAGTCGGTGCCAGCAGGGCTGCCTGGCGTCCGGCGTCGACCTCGGCCAGCATGGCCCTGCAGCGCCACCACCGTCTTGCCCGACCCAACCTCGCCCTGCAGCAGCCGCTGCATCGGACGCGTCCGGGCCATGTCCTGGAAGATCTGGTCGCTCACCTCGCGCTGGCCATGCGTGAGGGAGAAGGGCAGCCGTTCATCGAGGGCCGCCAGCAGGCCGTCCGCGCGAAGCCGAACGGGCCCGGCCGCGAACCTGGCGGCATCCGCTCGGCGACGCGCCATGGTCACCTGCAGCGCCAAGGCCTCGTCGAACTTGAGGCGGTCGATCCCCCGCTCGGCGTCCTCGAGGCTGTCGGGTCGGTGCACCTGGGTGTAGGCGGTGAGCAGATCGGGCAGCCCGAGGCGACGTCGCAGCTCGGCCGGCATCGGGTCGCCCAGGCCGGTGAGCCCTTCCAGCACGAGGTTCGCGCACTCCCCCACCTGCCAGGTCGGAATCTTGCTCGTGGCGGGATAAAGGCCGACCAGGCCCGATCGGCTGACGTGGGCCGCCATTGACCGCTTCCCCGGAGCGGCCCGCCCCACGACCTTGCCTCGGTCGTCCAGCATGACGAAGTTCGGGTGGGTCATCTGCAGTTGATTGTTGAAGACCCCGATCTTGCCGACGAAGATGCCCTTGACGCCCAGGCTGAGTTGGGACTGCCAGTGCCTGACGAGGGGGTCGCGGCCGAAGAACGTGACCCTCAGGTTCCCGGTGCCGTCGGTCAACACGACCTCGAGGCGCTGGCGGCGATCATCGCGTCCCGGCTTGGCCTCCAGGCGCTGCACCCGGGCCACGACGGCGACGTCCTCACCGGGAGCCAGACCAGCCAGTTCGGTGGTCTCGGTGCCCGACAGGTAGCGACGCGGGAGGTGACCCATGAGGTCGGCCACGGTGTGCAGGTTGAGCGAGGCGAGCGCCTTCGAGGTGGCCTCACCCAGTACCGGCCCCAGTGGCTGGCCCAGCCTCCGGAATGCCTCGGTTCGCCACGGGCTGGCCACCTGCCCCGCGGCGCTCTGCCGCTCTGCCTTCACCACGCCAGCAGACTACCCCCGCTCACCGACATCGCCCCGGACAGCACAACGCCCGCCACCCCTTGCGGGAATGACGGACGACTATGCCGAAGGGCAACGTCAGCGGGTGACGCGTCCAGCCTTCAAGCAGCCGGTGCACACGTTCAGGCGCTGGGGAGCACCCTTCACGAGCGCGCGCACCCGCTGGATGTTCGGGTTCCAGCGCCGGTTGGTCTTCTTCTTCGACCAGGGGACGTTGTGCCCGAAGCCGGGGCCCTTACCGCAAACCTCGCACACGGCAGCCATGGGAGCACTCCTCGATCTTGGTCACGTACAGTCAGTGCGCGTCATGAAGACGCAACCTGACGATCTTAGCGAATGCTCGTCGGTTCACCCAAATCGGTGGGCCCTGATCTAGACGGCGATGACGACCGGCACGATCATCGGACGTGCGCGGTAGGTTCGGGAGACCCAGCGGCCGACGATCCTGCGCACCACCTGCTGCAGCCGATGGGTGTCGTCCACGCCCTCGGCGAGTGCCGCCAGCAGGGCGCCCTGCAGTTCCTCGGTGATCGAGTCGAAGGCATGCGGATCCTCCGTGAAGCCACGGGCGCTGATGTCGGGACCGGCCACCAGAGCGCCGGCCCGCAGGTCGACCGCCGCGATGATCGAGATGAACCCCTTCTCGCCGAGGATGCGCCGGTCGGTCAAAGACGACTCGGTCACGTCACCCACGGTGGCACCGTCGACGAAGATGTAGGACGCGTCCACCCGCCCCACCCGTTTGGCGATGCCGCCCTGCATGTCGATGACATCGCCATCACCGGCCACGAGGGTCCGCTCTGCGGGCACACCGGTGGCCTGCGCGAGCCGGGCGTTGGCCACCAGGTGTCGCGCCTCGCCGTGGATGGGCAACACGTTGCGTGGTTGGACGACGTTGTAGAGGTACAGCAGTTCACCGGAGCTGGCATGGCCCGAGGTGTGAACGAACGCGCTGCCCTTGTGCACCACCGCGGCTCCCAGCCGGGTCAGTCCGTTGATCACCCGGTAGACCGCGTTCTCGTTGCCGGGGATCAGCGACGAGGCCAGCAGGACGGTGTCCCCTGGGCCGACCTGAACGACCGGGTGTTCGTGATTGGCCATCCTGGCCAGCGCCGCCAACGGTTCGCCCTGGGAGCCCGTGGAGATGATCAGCACCTTGTCGGCTGGGTACTTGCCGATGTCATTCAGCTCGATGAGGGTTCCCCCGGGCACCCTGAGGAAGCCGAGTTGCTGGGCGGTGGCCATGTTGCGCACCATTGAGCGTCCGACGTAGACCACCTTGCGACCGTGAACGACCGCCAGGTCCATGACCTGCTGGACGCGGTGCACGTGCGAGGCGAAGCATGCGACCACGAGCTTGTTGCGGGCCTGAGCGAAGACCCGTTCCAGTGCCGGCTCCACGTCCCGGTCGGGGGCGGTGAACCCGGGTACGTCGGCGTTGGTGGAGTCGACCATCAGCAGGTCGACGCCCTCAATCGACAACCGTGCGAAGCCGCGCAGGTCGGTGATCCGGGCGTCCAGCGGCAGCTGGTCCATCTTGAAGTCGCCGGTGTGCAGCACTGTGCCGGCGGAGGTCTTGATGGCCACGGCCAGGGCATCGGGGATCGAGTGGGTGACGGCGAAGAACTCGAGTCCGAACTCGCCGAGCTGGACACTGTCGCCCTCGTCGACCTCGTGGTACATCGCGGTGTCGCGCAGCCGGTGTTCGCGCAGCTTTCCGTCGACGAACGCCAGGGTGAGCTTGCTGCCGTAGATCGGGATGTCCTGACGGCGGCGTAACAGGTAGGGGACGGCGCCGATGTGATCCTCGTGGCCATGGGTGAGCACGAGCGCGACGATGTCGTCGAGGCGATCATCCAGGTAGTCGAGGCCTGGCAGGATGAGGTCGACCCCGGGCTGGTCGTCCTCGGGGAACAACACCCCGCAGTCGACCAGCAACAGCTGGCCGTTGATCTCGAAGACGGTCATGTTGCGGCCGATGTCACCGAGCCCCCCGAGCGGGATGATCCGCAGGGTGTGGGACGCGAGCTTGGGTGGGGTCTGGAGAGCATTCATGTCAGGCCTACTGTACCGGGCCAACCTGCTGGCCGGCCGCCGGCGACCGGGGGACGCATAGGATGGCACGGTGAATCAGATCCCGCGCCCTGACAGCGTCCGCCTCGCGATGCCGGCCGAGGCTTGGGCCATCGCCCAGGTGCAACGTGCCTGGCTGGCCAACCGTCTGCCGCTCGCGAGCCTGCTGGACTCCGTGACCGAGGACGAGGCCTCGGCAGCCTGGGAGCGGGCGATCCTGCGGCCCCCGCTCGCCACCTTCCGCGTCCTGGTGGGCCTCGACGCGAACAGCTCGGTGATCGGATTCGCCGCAGTCGGACCGAGTGATGACCCGGACGCCGAGGTGAGCGATGCGTTGGTGGCCGAGTTCTGCATCGACCCGCGAGTGACTGACGCTGGGCACGATGACCGACTCATGCACGCCGTGATCGACACCATGAAGGCAGATGGCTTCACCCGGGCGACCTGGTGGGTGCTGTCGGACGACGACTCCACCAGACAACTGCTGGTGGAGTCGGGCTGGGAGCCCGATGGTGCCCACCAGGAGATCGGCGACGAGGACGACAACCTGCGCCTCAAGCAGGTCAGGCTGCACACCTCGCTGGTCTGATCGCTTCTGCTGGCTTCAGCCCTCGTCAGGTTCAGCCCAACTGGTTGATCAGCACGTCGGTGCCGTGCAGGCGTGCGACGAGTCCCTCGGAATCGGTCGTGATGCCCTCGTAGGACATGCCCGCCACCGACGGCAGCCTGAGCTCCGGAGCCATCGAATCCACCGCCAACTGGACGATCATGTCGGGCACCGCCACACCCGCGGCCGAGGCTGTCGGGTTCTCGAGCAGCAGGGAGCCGTCCGAACCAACCGAGAGATCGGCCTGCAGTTCGATGACCGCCACCACGCCGAACACCTCCACCGAGGCGCGGGCCGACACCCGGTCTGCCCTCACATGGCCCACCGGGAAACCGACCAGAGTGGTGAGCTGGCGCCACGTCATGACGATCTGCGCATCCAGTTGCTCCGCCCGCATCGCCGCCGGGTCGTCGACAGGGCTCAGACCGGTGGCATTCGCCTTGATGGTCTGGACCTCAGCCGTGCGGTCACCGACAGGGAGCGTGGCGTCGGTGACCGTCACCCTGGCATCCGTCAAGCGGTTGGTGAGGCGTGTGGCGACGAAGGGCCAGCCGCCCAGTTCGGTGCTGACCTGCCCGCCCAGTTCGGCGGTCAACGTCGCGCTGACCTGTCGTTCGGCGTCCCGCCGAATCCACTCGTCGGCGACCGCCAGCCCGGCGGCCACGCCGAGCACCAGTAGCAGGATGCCGAAGAGCCGGCCGAGCTTGCGCACCGAGGATCCTAGATGCCCAGCAGGTCATCAATGCCGATGGTCAGCCCGGCACGATCGCCCACCGCCCGTACCGCGGCGAGGATGCCGGACATGTAGCTGCTTCGTTGGAAGGAGTCGTCGCGGATCGTTAGCATCTCGCCGGGGTTGCCGAACACCACCTCCTGATGGGCGAACAGTCCCTGGAGTCGAACCGAGTGGACGTGTACCCCCTCGATCAGGGCACCCCGGGCACCTTCGACCTCGTGGCCGGTCGCGTCCGGCATCGGATCGCAGCCGGCTTCGGCACGGGCCGAAGCGATCGCCCGGGCGGTGGTGACCGCCGTCCCCGACGGCGCGTCCACCTTGCGCGGATGGTGCAGTTCGATGATCTCGACCGACTCGAAGAAGGGTGCCGCCTTGGCCGCGAAGTGCATCATCAGCACGGCGGCGATGGAGAAGTTGGCGGCGATCAGCACGTTCACGTCGGGACGCCCGGTCAGCCATGCGCGCACCTCGTCGTAGCGGGCAGGGGTGAACCCGGTCGTGCCGACGACTGCGTGGATGCCGTGTTCGATGCACCAGGCCAGATTGTCCATCACCACGTCGGGGTGGGTGAAATCGATGACCACGTCAGCTTCCATCACCTGACTGCGGTCGTCGCCCGCGTCCACCGCTGCCACGAGCTGCAGGTCGCCGGCCTGCTCGACCGCTTGGCAGATCTCCTGCCCCATGCGTCCCTTCGACCCGAAGACCGCAACCTTGATCATCGTTCCCGCCTCTCACGCTGGCTCGCTCGTCACTGGCCTGACCGCACCAAGCCTAGTGTTCGCGGCCCCAGGGTGGACCGGACATGCCACGGCCCGCGGAGCAGAAGCTCCACGGGCCGAGTACAACTGCGGATCAGGCTCAGGCCTCCGGCTGGGACTCCTCGGCCTTGTCCTCGGTGACCGGCACAAGCGACAGCTTGCCCCGGTCGTCGATGTCACTGATCTCCACCTGAATCTTCTGGCCGACGCTGAGCACGGTCTCGACGTTCTCGACCCGCTGACCATCGTTCAGCTGGCGCATCTTCGAGATGTGCAGCAGGCCGTCCTTGCCGGGCAGCAGTGAGATGAAGGCCCCGAAGCTGGTCAGCTTGACCACGGTGCCGAGGTAACGCTCACCCTTCTCGGGCATCGTCGGGTTGGCGATCGCGTTGATCATCTGACGGGCAGCCTCGGCCGATTCGCCATTGACGGCACCGATGTAGATGGTGCCGTCCT
The DNA here is from genome assembly GCA_963780175.1 of uncultured Actinomycetota bacterium. GTDB lineage: Bacteria > Actinomycetota > Actinomycetes > Propionibacteriales > Propionibacteriaceae > Brooklawnia. The sequence goes on from CAWAAT010000001.1 coordinate 781,882, forward strand.
CCTCGATGGAGATGTTGGCGCCCGTCTCGTCCTGGATCTGGTTGATGACCTTGCCCTTGGGCCCGATCACCTCGCCGATCTTGTCCACCGGGACGTGGGTGGTGATGATCCGCGGCGCGTACTCGCTCATCTCGTCGGGAGCGTCGATGGCCTCGTTCATCACGCCCAGGATCGCCGTCCGGGCGTCCTTGGCCTGCAGGAGCGCGGCCGCCAACACGTCGGACGGAATCCCGTCCAGCTTCGTGTCGAGCTGCAGCGCGGTGATGAACTCCGCCGTGCCGGCCACCTTGAAGTCCATGTCACCCAGGGCATCCTCGGCGCCCAGAATGTCGGTCAGGGCCAGGTAACGGGTCTCACCGTTGTCGTCGGCCTCGCTCATCAGGCCCATGGCGATGCCGGCCACCGAAGCGCGCAGCGGCACACCGGCGTTGAGCAGCGCAAGGCTCGCCGCGCAGACCGAGCCCATCGAGGTCGAGCCGTTCGACCCGATCGCCTCAGAGACCTGACGGATCGCGTAGGGGAACTCCTCGCGCAGCGGCAGTACGGGAATGATGGCCCGCTCGGCCAGTGCGCCGTGACCGACCTCACGACGCTTCGGCGAGCCGACGCGTCCGGTCTCACCGGTGGAGTACGGCGGCATGTCGTACTGGTGCATGTAGCGCTTGGCCTTCACCGAGCTCAGGGTGTCCAGCTTCTGCTCCATGTCGAGCATGTTCAGCGTCGTGACGCCCAGCACCTGGGTCTCACCGCGCTGGAACAGCGAACTGCCGTGCACCCGCGGGATGAGGCCGACCTCGCTGGAAAGCGGACGGATGTCCTTGGGGCCACGGCCGTCGATCCGGACGCCGTCGCGCAACACCCGGCGGCGCACGATCTTCTTCTGCAGCGCCTTGAAGGCCCCCGAGATCTCACCCTGCCGACCTTCGTAGGACCCCGAGTCGGCGAGTTGTCCGAAGACGGACGCCTTCAGGCTCTTCTCGGCCTCGACGCGCTGCTGCTTGTCGGCGATCTGCATGATGCGGTCGAGTTCATTCGCAGCGATCGACGACACCTCGGCGAAGACGTCGTCCTCGTACTCCTTGAAGACCGGGTAAGGGTAGGTCTCCTTGCTGGCCTGCTGGGCCAGTTCGACCTGGGTGTCACACAACACCTTGATGAACGGCTTGGCGGCCTCGAGCCCGCTTGCCACGACATCCTCGGTGGGAGCCGTCTTGCCGGAACGGACCAGATTCCAGGTCGCGTCCGTCCCGCCTGCCTCGACCATCATGATGGCGACGTCGCCGTCGGCCAGCACCCGGCCGGCAACGACCATCGCGAAGACCGAGCTGTTCACCTGCTCGACGGTCGGGAAGCAGACCCACTGGTTACCGAGCAACGCCACCCGCACCGCCCCGATCGGGCCATGGAAGGGCAGACCCGCGATCTGGGTGGACATCGACGCGGCGTTGATCGCCACGACGTCGTACTCGACCTGCGGGTTGAGCGCCAACACGGTCACCACGACCTGGACCTCGTTGCGCAGCCCCTTGACAAAAGCAGGGCGCAGCGGTCGGTCGATCAACCGGCAGGCAAGAATCGCGTTCTCGCTGGGACGTCCCTCGCGACGGAAGAACGAGCCGGGGATGCGTCCCACGGCGTACATCTTCTCTTCAACGTCAACGGTCAACGGGAAGAAGTCGATCGACTCGCGCGGGGACTTCTGCGCGGTGGTGGTTGACAGCAACATCGTGTCGCCGTCCAGGTAAACCGCGGCGGCGCCGTCGGCCTGCTGGGCCAGCACGCCGGCCTCGAAGCGGACGACGTGCTTGCCGTAGGTTCCGTTGTCGATGATCGCTTCTGCGAACTTGAGGTTTTCACCCTCCATGAATATGTCCTCTCTGCATGCGGACGTGAGTCCGCGACGTCAGGGACGAGCACGACGGCCCGACCCTAGTGCGGCGCAGGACAGATCATCGGGAGGTTTCCGGCCTCGACTGCCGGTCTTCGATCGAGGTCCTCGGGACGCCGGGGTCACCGGCCGGCCCGCGGGCCACTACCGAGGACCAACAATCATGATTGTCCTCGCGCCCATGCCACCCTGGGCGGGCGGCTATGTGTGAAGTTGTCTGTTCTCCCATGATGCCGGGGTGGGGTGGAGATTGCACGCTGACGGATTCCCCGGCGCAAACACCGCTGGGGGAACAGCCGGACGGCTGCTCCCCCAGCGGGTCAGTTGGTGGTCACCGACGCAGGCCGAGCCGCTCGATGAGCTTGCGGTAGTGGTCGACGTCTTCCCTGGCCACGTAGTTCAGCAGGCGACGTCGCTGACCGACCAGCAGCAGCAGACCGCGGCGGCTGTGGTGGTCACCCTTGTGTGCCTTCAGGTGCTCGGTGAGATGTGCGATGCGCTTGGACAGCAGCGCAATCTGCACGTCCGGGGAGCCGGTGTCGCCAGGATGCAAGGCGTACTCTTCGATGATCTTCTTCTTGGTTTCAGCGTCCATGACAGCCCAACCCTCTCAGACTTGCTGCGCGGCGCCCCCTGTGCGGGATTGCGATGGGAGCTCTTACCAGACCGCGGCCGATCCAACGGCAACCTCGAAAGGTTACCACGCTCGGGTTGCGGGCGGTGAATCTGGCCGGGCCAGCCGATCGATTCAGTCCGCGGGTAACAGGCCCAGTGCGATCCGGGCATTGGCGACATCGGTGGTCATCTGGGCGATCAGGTCGTCCACGGAGTGGAACCGAACCTGTCCACGCAAGTGGGCGACGAACTCCACGGCGATCTCGATCCCGTAGAGCTCCAGATCGGTGCGGTCCAACACGTAGGATTCCACCCGGCGTTCGATGCCGTTGAAGGTGGGGTTGGTGCCGACGCTGATCGCTGCCGGCAGCCGCGGGCAGGACGGGTCGTCCAGCCGCCGCAGCCAACCTGCGTACACCCCATCTGCCGGAGTCGCCATCTCGGGGGCAACCGGCAGGTTGGCGGTGGGGAAACCCAGTTCGCGTCCGCGCTGGTCGCCCACAACCACCACGCCGCGGACGGAGAAGTACCTGCCCAGATGGCGGGCAGCCTGGGCCACATCGCCTTCAGCCAACTTGGCCCGCACCAGCGTGGAGCAGGTCCGCTCGGAATCGACCTTCGTCAGGTTCAGCACCTCGACCTCGAAGCGGCCCGCCGCAACGTCCCGCATGGTCTGGGGGTTGCCCTTGGCGCCCTGCCCGAACGTGAAGTTCTCACCGACCACCACCAACACCGGATCGAGCGGGCCCAGGATGAGGTCGATGAAATGCTCGGGTGTCCAGCCCATCACCTCGCGGTTGAACTGGATGACCCGCACCTCATCGGCGCCGTATTTGCGCAGCAGGTCGATGCGGTCCGACAGGGACGTCAGGAGCGCAGGTACCTGGCCGGGTGGGGCCACCACACTCATCGGATGCGGCCAGAAGGTGACGACGACCACCAACAACGGCTGACCGGGCGACCCGAGCACGGCCGCACGACGCACGGCAGTGGACAACAACTCCTGATGTCCGACGTGTACGCCATCGAAGTTGCCGACGGCCACCACACTGTGTCGCATGAAGTCTCCCGGTCACGTCCGTCAACCCGCCCAGAAGGTAGGGCCGGTGACCAGCATAACGGCGATCGCTGCAGCATCTTCGAGCCGGCTTCGGTTCCACGTGGGAAGAGTCCTGGAGAATACGCCCAACGAGCCCTCGCGAGCTTAGGAGAAGCGGGCGGGCCTTCGCTGGCTGAAAGCGGCCACGCCTTCGGCGAAGTCGGGCAGAGCCGAGCATTGTGATTGCAGCCGGGCCTCCATGGCCAGGTACTCCTCGAAGTCGTTGAACTGCGCCGCCCAGACCTGCTGCTTGATCCCCGCGAAGGCCCCTCGCGGGCCGGTGAGCAGACCTCCGATGAGGTCAACGGTGGCCTGGCTGAGCCGCTCAGGGGCGACGACGTCGGTGATCAGCCCCAAGCGCTGGGCGTCCAGGGCGGTCAGCGATCGACCACTCATCAACACATCGACGGCCCGCAGGTGTCCGAGCGTGCGGGTCAGGACGTACCCCACTCCGGTGTCCGGCACCAGACCCACGGTCACGAAGGCTGTCGTGAAAATGGCATCATCGCCAGCCAGGCAGAAATCGGCCAGCAGCGCCAGTCCCATGCCCGCTCCGGCAGCCGCACGGTGCACCGAGGCGATCACCGGCTTGGGCATCCGCCGGATGAGCACGGCGGCTGCTCCCAGATCAGCCACCAGCCCCGCCATGTCCAGGTTGCCGCTGACGAGCCCTTCCTGGAAGGCGTCAATATCGCCCCCAGCGCAGAAGGCCTTGCCGGCACCACTCAGCAGGACGACACGCACGTCGTCGTCGGCGGACGCCGCCTGCAGCGCACTCACCAACTCGGCTGCCATCTGAGGTCCGATGGCGTTGAGACGAGCGGGGTTGTTCAAGGTGACGTGGGCGATCTGACCAGAGGTCGAGTACTCGATCTGCGAGAGCTCCATGGCCTTCACACTAGGGGCGCCCCTGCCGCCAGGTGCTCCGCCCCACCATCTCCTCTTGACGAGCCAGCCCTCCAGGCTCGACGACGGTTCAGGTCAACACGGCGACGGGACGGGAATGCTGGCCGTCCGGACGGTAGAGGGCGAGCAGGTCACCCCCAGGCCCGACGATCCCCGTGGGATCGCCCGGCACCGCAACGTCCAGACTCCGACCAAAGCCCACGTCGCGAGCCGCTTGGTCGTCCACCGTGACCACCGGGAAGCTGAGGCGCGCGGCCTCGGCCATCGACATCAGGGGTGTCGAGGCCTCGCAGTCATCCAGTTCGACCGCCCGGTCGAGCCCGTAGGCCCCTATCCTGATGCGGCGCAGCATGCTCAGGTGCCCACCGACCCCGAGGGCCTCCCCCAGGTCGCGGGCCAGCGCCCGCACGTACGTGCCCGACGAGCACTCCACCTCGACATCAACATCGCACCACGGAGGTTCGAGGTGCATTCCGACGATCTCGAAGCGGCTCACCACCACCGGACGTGAGGCCAGGTTGACCTCTTCGCCTGCCCGGGCTCGGGCGTAGGCGCGCTTGCCGTCGACCTTGATGGCCGAGACGGTGCTGGGCCGTTGCATGATCTCACCGCGAAACGGTCCCGTTGCGGCCTGGATCGCGTCCTGGCTCAACCCCGACGCGTCGAGGCGGGACGAGAGTTCGCCCTCGGCATCGTCCGTGCTGCTCGAGGCACCCAACCTGATGGTGGCCCGATACGCCTTGTCGTGCAGGGCCAGATGGCCCAGCAACCGGGTGGCACGGTTGAGTCCGACGATCAGCACTCCGGTTGCCATCGGGTCGAGCGTGCCGGCGTGGCCCACCTTGCGGGTGCCGTAGACCCGCCGGACGCGTCCCACCACTTGGTGGGACGTCAGACCGGCGGGTTTGTCGATGATCAGCAGCCCGTTGGCGTCCATGGCTCAAGCTCAGTCGTCGGCTGGTTCGTCCGGTTCGGCAAGGGTGCGGTACGGGTCTGCCTCACCAGCGAACTGCGCGCCGGCGCGACGAGCCGCCAGATCTGCGTCGCTCTCGCGCACCCGGGCCAGCAGGTCGGCCATGTCCTGGGCGGACTTCTCGGTGGCGTCCACCACGAAGGCCAGCGTTGGGGTGAACTTGAGCCCCAACTGCTGACCGATGGTGGTGCGCAACAGCCCCTTCGCCGACTCCAGTGCAGCCGCTGTGTCGCTCACTCCGCCCGCCGCGTCGATCTCACGGCCGTCCAACGATCGTCCGAGGTCGGTGTAGAAAATGGTGGCTTCTCGACCATCACCGGTCAGCCGCACATCGGTGACGGTGACGAATCCCAACCGCGGATCCTTGATTCGTCGCTCCAGCATCTGGGCCACGATCCTGCGGATCTGGTCCTCCAGCTTGGCGATGCGGGGATTGGTCATGAGTCCTCCCTGAGTTGGCCGGACGCGGGACGAGGCACAATCGCCCCGCCCCGCGTCCAATTGTTCGATCAGTCGCGCGCCTTCTCGACCATCTCGTAGGTCTCGATGAAATCGCCGACCTGGATGTCGTTGAAGTTGTGCAGCGTCAGACCACACTCGTAACCCTCACGAACATCGGTGACGTCATCCTTCTCACGACGCAGCGAGGCGATCGTGGACTCAGCGACCACCACCCCGTCACGCAGCAGGCGTGCCTTCGCGTTGCGACGCACGTGACCGTCGATGATCATACAGCCCGCGATGTTGCCGAACTTGGAGCTGCGGAAGACCTCGCGAATCTCTGCGCGGCCCTGCGTCTTCTCCTCGAAGATCGGCTTGAGCATGCCCTTCAGCGCGGCCTCGATCTCGTCGATCGCATCGTAGATGACCGAGTAGTAGCGGATGTCGACGTTCTCCTGGTCGGCCATCCGGGCGGCTTGCACGGTCGGACGAACGTTGAAGCCGATGATCACCGCGTGCGGGGTGGACGCGGCCGCCAGCGACACGTTGGTCTCGGTGATCGCACCGACACCGCGGTCGATGACCCGCAGGCTGACCTCGTCGCTGACCTCGATCTTCGCGAGGGCATCCTCGAGGGCCTCCACGGAACCGGCACCGTCGCCCTTGAGGATCAACGTCAGCTCGCTCGCTTCACCCTTCTCAAGCTGCTCGAACAGCTCCTCAAGGGTCTTGCGACGAGACGACGACGCCTGCTGGGCCGCCCGCCGCATGGTGTCACGCTTGGCAGCGATCTGGCGAGCCATCCGATCGTCCTCCACCACCAGGAAGCTGTCACCGGCACCTGGCACGCTGGTCAGACCGAGCACCTGGACCGGCATCGACGGCGGAGCCTCGTCGATCGTCTCGCCCCTGTCGTTCATCATGGCGCGGACGCGTCCGTGGGCAGGCCCGGCCACGATGGAATCACCGCGCCGCAGCGTCCCGCGCTGAATCAGCACGGTTGCCACCGGACCACGGCCCTGGTCAAGGTGCGCCTCGATGGCAACACCCTGGGCGTCCATGGTCGGGTTGGCCCGCATGTCGAGCGCCGCATCGGCCGTCAGGATGATGGCCTCCAGCAGCTCGTCCAGTCCCTGCCTGGTGATCGCGGAGACGTCGACGAACATGACGTCGCCGCCGTACTCCTCGGGCGTGAGACCGAACTCCATCAGCTGACCGCGAACCTTGACGGGGTCGGCATCCGGCTTGTCGACCTTGTTGACGGCCACCACGATGGGCACCTCGGCCGCCTTGGCGTGGTTGAGCGCCTCAATGGTCTGCGGCATCACGCCGTCGTCGGCAGCCACCACGAGCACCGCGATGTCGGTCGACTTCGCGCCACGGGCACGCATGGCCGTGAAGGCCTCGTGACCCGGGGTGTCGATGAAGGTGATCGCTCGCTCCTGGCCGTCCACCACGGTGTCGATCTGGTAGGCACCGATGGACTGCGTGATGCCACCGGCCTCCTTGCCCTGCACATTGGTGTGGCGCAAGGCGTCCAGCAGCTTGGTCTTGCCGTGGTCGACGTGTCCCATGACCGTCACGACCGGCGGACGGGCAGCCAGGTCCTCCTCGCCGCCCTCGTTCTCACCGAACTCGAGGTCAAAGCTGGACAGCAGTTCGCGGTCCTCGTCCTCCGGGCTGACCACCTGGATGCGGTAGTTCAGCTCGTTGCCGAGGATCTCGAGCGTCTCGTCGGGCACCGACTGGGTCGCGGTGATCATCTCGCCGAGGTTGAACAAGACCTGCACCAACTGCGCCGCATCCACGTTGATCTTCTCGGCGAGGTCGGTCAACGACGAACCTCGACGCAGCCGCACGACCTGACCGTCACCCTGCCTGATGCGCACGCCACCGATCGTGGGCGCCTGCATCTCGTCAAACTCTTGACGACGCTGCTTCTTCGATTTGCGTCCGCGACGGCTGGCCCCTGCCCGACCGAAAGCGCCCTGGGTTCCCCCACGACCGCCCCGACCGCCACGACCGGCGCCACCCGCTGCTCCACCCGGGCCACCGGGACCACCTGGACCACCGGCACCCATACCTGGACCACCGGTGCCACGACCACGACCGGGGCCTCCTGGACGCCCACCGCGGGCGGGGGCCTGCTGGCCTCCCAGAGTCGGGTTGGCGTGCTTGGGCATCATTGCCGGATTCGGACGCGGCAGTCCGCCGGTCCCACCGGGGCGCGGCATCCGATCGCCACCAGCACCTGCCGGACGGGGACCACGTTGTTGCTCGCCTGGGCGCGGGGCAGCACCCGGGCGACCGCCGGGAGCCTGCGGGCGACGTGGCTGACCCATCCCTTGCGAAGCCGAGAAGGGGTTGTTGCCGGGACGAGGAGTGCCGGTACGTCGAGCAGCAGCCGGGGCGGGACCCGGGCGGGGGCCGGGCGTGACAGCTCCGGGCGTGGGAGCACCGCCGGGGCCGGTCGGGCGCGGGCGAGGCGTCGGACGTGAGCCACCATCAGAGGGGCCAGCGGCGGCGGGCCGGGCAGGGCTGGGGGCTCCGGGAGAACCAGTCCCTCCGGGCCGTGGGCCTGCGGCCGGCCGAGGAGCCGAAGGGTCGACGCGGGCTGGGCGCTGGGTGGGTAGTTGGCTGGGAACCGCCGGCCGGACACGTTCCGGCACCGGTGACGTGGCAGCCGGGCGCGGACCCGGCGCCGGCACCGGTGCACCTGGGCGCGCCACGGGGCCTGGTGAGGCCGGGCGAGGTCCCGGAGTGCGCTGCGCAGGACGGGGGGCCACCTTGGCCTCACCGACGCCGGCCGGTGCATCGGCTCCAGCCATCGGTGTTGTGGGGGTCACTGCAGGGGTGACCGCGGGGGGCGCCGCAGTGACGCTCACACCGTCTGTCACCGGCGCCTGAGGGGCGCTGGCCTGACTCGCGCCCTTGGACGCATTCTTCACTTTCTCGCTCACCCTGCGAACCACGGGCGCCTCAATTGTCGAGGACGCCGATCGGACGAATTCGCCCATCTCGTTCAGGGTACTGAGAAGTTCCTTGCTTTCCAGTCCAAGCTCCTTTGCGAGCTCGTAGACACGGACCTTGGCCACTGATCTCCTTCAGGTCAAGGCCCGAGGCCAAGACCACTAGTTGTTGATTGTGCTCATTGCGGCGTACTCATCGAGTGGTCATGAGCAGTAGCCCACCTTCTTGCTTGGCGTGATCACGGCAACACCCCGGCACCCGCCCGGACCTGACCGCACGTGTGGTGCGACACCAGGAAGGGTAGGGCTGAGGGTCTTCGGGAACGTCCCTAAAGGCACGCAGAGAAGAGTTTATCGCTCTTTCGTCCCCATTGACCAAACGAGACCATCCGTGTCCTGGCAACCGACGCCGAACCCAGATGCCGACTCACCCCAGCTGGTCGCTCAGGTCGTCCAGAACGCTGTCGTTGACCTTGGCTCGCAGGCTCCGCGAAAAAGCGGCACGCTTTCGCGCCTGGGCCAGGCAGGACGCGTCCACATGCAGCCACGCCCCCCTGCCGCCACGAGGCCGGCGCTGATCGAGATCGGCCATCAGGATCCCGTCGACGAGAGTGAAGCGCGTCAACTCCTGGGCCGGGACGACCTTTCGGCAGCCGACACAGGTACGCATCGGCGGTCGGAGGCCCACCAGATCACGGGCCTTCCGGTGCGGTGTCTGATCTGATGTCGATGCGCCAGCCCGTCAAGCGGGCGGCGAGACGGGCGTTCTGGCCCTCCCGCCCAATGGCCAGGCTCAGCTGGTAGTCAGGCACGATCACCCTGGCAGTGCGGGCAGCCAGATCCACCACGGTGACCTTGCTCACCTTGGCCGGGCTGAGGGCGTGGGCGACGAAAGTGGCCGGGTCTGCGTCCCAGTCAACGATGTCGATCTTCTCCTCATTCAGCTCGTGCATGACGGCTCGGACGCGCTGCCCCATCGGGCCGATGCAGGCCCCCTTGGCATTGACCTCGGGACTCTTGGAGTGCACGGCGATCTTCGTGCGATGGCCCGCCTCCCGGGCGATCTCCTTGATCTCCACGATGCCTTGTTCGATCTCGGGAACCTCCAGGGCGAAGAGCTTCTTCACCAGGTTGGGATGGGTCCGGCTGACGACCACCTGGGGTCCGCGCAACTCCTTGCGGACGCTGACCACGTACACCCGAATCCGCTTGCCATGGCTGTACACCTCGCCGGGCGACTGCTCGGCCACCGGCATGATGGCCTCGATCTGACCCAGGTCGACCCGCACGGTCCTCGAGTCACGGTCCTGCTGGATCACTCCGGTCAGGATGTCGCCCTCGGATGCCGCGAAACGGCCGTACTTCTGCTCGTCCTCATGCTCGCGCAGCCGCTGGAAGATCACCTGGCGCGCGGTGAAGGCGGCCACCCGTCCGAAATCGCTGGGCGTGTCGTCGTACTCCCCGACGGCTTTCCCCTCCTCGTCGAGTTCGGGAACCATGACGCGCACGGACCCCGTCTTGCGATCAAGGCTGACGCGAGCTCCGGGGTGGGCATCCTCCGTCTTCTGGTATGCGTTGAGCAGGGCCTCCTCAAGGGCCTTGATCAGGTAATCGAGCGGAATCTCCTTGTCACGCTCGATGGCACGAAGCGCCAACAGATCGATATCCATCGCGGCTCACTCACTCTCGTCATCGGTGTCGTCGTCCTCGTCGCCGTCGGTGTCGTCGTCGTCCTGGTCATCGCCCCAGTTCGGCGCTTCTCCGACTGCCGCCGGGCGGCGATTCATCTCGATCTGGACGACCGCCATGGCCACCTGGTCAAGCTGGACGCTGCGTGACTGACCCGCCACGTCGAGGACGACGCAGACGTCATCGGCCGAGACGATCCGACCCGTCAGCTGGCTGGCGTCGGAAAGGGTGAGGGCCAGCAGGCGCCCGACGTTGCGCCGGTAATGCACGGGACGGGTGAGGGGCCGCGAGACGCCGCGGGAGCTGACTTCCAGGGTGTAGGGCGCCTCGCCCATGATGTCCGAGCCGTCCAGGGCATGCGAGATGGCGCGGGTTGCGGCAGCGATCTCGTCAAGAGTCGGTCCGGTACCGGCAGGGCCGTCACCATCGACGATGACCCGGACCATGCTTCGGCGACCGGCCTGCGCGACCTCCAGGTCGTCCAGCTCGAGGCTGTGACCGGACAGGATGGCGGCCAACAGCTCGCTGAGCCCGGGGTACTTCATGGGGGTCCTCTTGTCCGATGAAATTGCGTATATCGGACCAGTCTAGGGCATCGGGACACTGGGCCACGCGGGCCGAGTTCTCGCGGCAGGCCCGACGGGCGACTGCCTGCGCGTGACCTAGGGTGTCACCATGTTCATGCCTCCCGCGTCGGGGCGCTGGCCTCGCAGGGACTTCCTGGGGCTGCTGGCCGGCGGATCAGCTGCGTCCCTGCTGGTCGCGTGCGCACCGAGTCCGCTGGTCACCCCAGCGGCAGGCCTCTCCCCGATGCCTGCCCCCACCCTCGACGACCGGCGGCGCGCCGCCGCCACCGCCGTCGCCGGCCTGGCCGTACTGGCGCAGGAATGCGCGATTCTCGCGGTGGTGGACGCTGGCGTGCACGACTGGTGTGCCGCGCTGGCCGACCAGCACCGCTCCCAGGTGCAGGTGCTCGCCCAGGCCGATCCGCTGGGTGGCGTGCAGGCCGATCACACGCCATTGGAACCGATCGGACCGGGGGCCGTGCCGACCCCGTCGGACCTGTCAAGCGCGCTGGCCCGGCTGGCCGGCCAGGAGACCGCGCTCGCCAACCTGCTGGGTCCGGCGGTTTCCGACGCAGACCAGTCGCCGAGCATGGCGCTGCTGTGGATCTCGCTGAGACTGGCCGCCCGGGTCTCCGCGGACGCCCTGGCCGGCGGGCTAGGCGCCAGTCTCGGCCCAGCCCACGTGGCCGGAGGCGCGGTGCCCGCCCAGGTCGAGGTGGGAGACCTGGTGATGGCACGTCAGGTGTTGTTGAGCCACCAACGCGCCCTGGTCTTCGGGCTGCAGGCCCTGCTGGGCCGGATCGCCTTCGACGACCCCGTCGCCGACACCTTGGGCGCACGACTGGGCGAGGCGATGCGCGAACGCGACCTCACCGCAGCAAGCATCAGCGCGTCCGGGGACGAGCCCCAAGCGCCCTCCCCCGGCTACGAACTGCCCGGCGACGAGTTGGACCCCGCCCAGCGCGAGCCGATCTGGGGACGCCTCGAACTGGCCGTGCTCGCCGGCTGGGTGCGAGTGGCGGCCGCCGATGCCGCAGAGCGAGAGTCTGCGTGCGAGATGGCGCTGCTGCAGGCAGGACGCGCACGCAGCCACGGTGAACGACTGCCCTACTGGCCAGGTTGGGTCTGAACGGACCCTAACCGCGGATCTCGGCCAGCACTTCCTCAACGGCTTCGGCCACCAACACCTGGCGAGCCGCGCCCGACTTCCGGTCGCGGATCTCCACCCTGCCGTCGGCCAACAGCCGTCCCACCACCACCGATGTCGGCATGCCCAGCAGTTCCGCGTCGGCGAACTTGACCCCGGGGCTGGCCAAGCGGTCGTCCAGCAACACCGACACTCCCCGGGCTGACAACTCCGCGGCCAACTGCTCGGCAGCGGCGGCGATCTGGTCACCCTTGCCCGCCGACAGCACCTCGACGTCGTGCGGCGCCAGTGCTCGTGGCCAGCACAGACCCTTCTCGTCGCAGGTCGACTCGGCCACCGCTGCCACGGCTCGCGAGACGCCGATGCCGTAGCTGCCCATCGTGACGGTCTGCAGCTTGCCGTTGGCGTCCAGCACCTTCAGGCCCAGCGCCTCGGCGTACTTGGTACCCAGCTGGAAGATGTGGCCCATCTCGATGCCTCTGGCGAGGCTGAGCGGGCCGGAGCCGTCCGGCGACTGGTCTCCCGCACGAATGTCGGCCACGTCGAGGTACCCGTCGGGGGTGAAGTCGCGACCGACCACCAGATCGGCGACGTGCTTGCCGGCGACGTCGGCACCGGTGAGCCATCGGGTGCCGGGCACCACTTCCGGGTCGACCAGGTAGCGCACGCGCCCGGCTGCGGGCTCCTCGCCGGGAGCAAGGGGCCCCTGACCAAGTGCCCCGGGCCCGATGTACCCCTTAGCCAACTGGGGCAGAGTCGCGAAGTCGTCCTCGGTGAAGACCTCCGCGCTCGCCGGTGACACGGCCGCATCGAGCCGCTTCATGTCGACCTCGCGGTCACCTGGCAGGCCGACAGCCAACGCCTCGGATCGCCCATCGGGATAGCTGAGCTTGAACACGATGTTCTTGAGGGTGTCGCTGGCCCGCCAAGGGCGGTCCGCGCGCGGGAACAGCGCGTTGGCCTGGGCGACCAGGGTGTCGATGGTGGGGGCATCGGGCGTGTCGTGAACCACCGCGGCGGGCGCCGAGGACGCGTCCTGAGCGGGTGCCAGCGGACGCTGGACAGCCTCCACATTGGCCGCGAAACCCCCGGCGGATCGCACGAAGGTGTCCTCCCCGTTCTCGGCGATGGCCAGGAACTCCTCGGACGCCGACCCGCCCATGGCGCCAGAATGCGCCTGCACGATGACGTAGTCGAAGCCCAACCGGTCGAAGATGCGGATGTAGGCCGCCCGGTGGGCCTGGTAGGACGCGTCCAGTCCGGCCTTGTCGAGGTCGAAGGAGTAGGAGTCCTTCATGATGAACTCCCGGCCACGCAGCAGGCCGGCCCGCGGACGGGCCTCGTCCCGGTACTTGGTCTGGATCTGGTAGAGACTCAGCGGAAGATCCTTGTAGGAGCTGCACTGGTCCTTCACCATGAGGGTGAACATCTCCTCGTGGGTGGGTCCGAGCAACATGTCGGCACCCTTGCGGTCCACCAGCCGGAACAGGTTGTCACCGTACTCGGTCCACCGGTTGGACGCCTCGTACGGCTCACGCGGCAACAACGCCGGGAAGCTCACCTCCTGGGCCCCCATGGCGTTCATCTCCTCGCGCACGATCTGCTCCACCTTGTGCAGCACCGCCAGCCCGAGCGGCAACCAGGAGTAAATGCCCGGGGCGACGCGTCGGATGTAGCCGGCCCTGACCAGCCAGCGGTGGCTGGGCACTTCGGCATCGGCCGGGTCCTCGCGCAGGGTTCGCACGAACAGCTGGCTCAAACGGGTGATCACGGGCTCTCCTTGGTTCGCTTGCTGGGGTCAAGGCTAGCGGCCGGCCACGACGGGTCGCGCCAGGCCACTCCCGGGGTTCGGACGCGGTCCGCCCGGCGGCCGACGGGTCCGTAACGTGTCTGCAGAACACCTCTCCACCGGCAGGAGGCGCGAACCAGCGTGCGTGACGCACCAGAGGGGCACCAAGCCGGCCACGATCCCGGGCAGCCCGCGACCGGGAGAACGGCGTTCGATGCGCTGCCGGCAGGCTTGTTCGTCCTCACCGCGGCGGTGCTCTGGGGCACTCTGGGCATCTTCGCCAAACACGCCCAGTCGAACGGCGCGCAGCCCCTCGAGATCGCCTTCTGGCGAGCGGCGCTGGGTGGGGCGTTGTTCGCGACCCAGGCGCGGTTGAGCCACCTTCGCCTGCCGACGGGACGTGATCTCTGGCTCACCGTGGTCTTCGGCCTGGTCTCGGTGAGTGTCTTCTACGGCTCCTACCAACTGGCCGTCCGCGAGGGCGGAGCGAGCCTGTCAGCTGTGCTGCTGTACACCGCACCGGCCTTTGTTGCGCTGATGGGATGGGGTCTGCTGAAGGAGCGGTTGACCTCACTCGACGTGGTGGCCGTCGTGACCACCCTGCTGGGGGTGTCGCTGATCAGTCTGGGAGGCGGTCGGGGCATCAATCCGTCGGGGGCCGCGGTCGGGCTGGGCCTCACCGCCGGCATCACGTACGCGCTGTACTACATTTTCGGCAAGGTGATGTTCACCCGGTACTCCCCCGCTGCCGTCTACGCCTTCGCGCTGCCGGTCGGCGCGCTGGGACTGCTGCCGTTCGCGGAGTTCTCGACCCTGTCAGCCCAGGCCTGGGCGAGCATCATCGCCGTGGCGGTCGGCTGCACCTGGCTGGCCTATCTGGCGCACGGCGCCGGTCTGCGCCGAATGCCCGCCACCCGGGCGGCAGTGATCTCGACCCTCGAACCAGTGGTGGCGATGCTGCTGGCCACCGTGTTCTTCGGCGAGTTCCTCGGCCCGGTTGCCTTGGTCGGGGCAATCCTGGTGGTGGGCGCCGCGCTGGCGCTGAGTCTGCGGACGCGTCCCGACCGCCCGTTGGCGAACTAGCCGGACGACGGGACCAACCCGCGAATATAGGCCGCGAAGGCAGCGGGGTTGCGCGACTGCAGCAGGACGCGGCCGGGGCCGAAGAAGTCGAAGACGAACCCTTCCCCGGATTTCACGGTCTTCCAGAGCTGGCCGCCAGCGGCCTGACGCAACTGGAAGGTCATGCCCAGGTCGTAGGCCACCACATGACCCGAGTCGATGACTACCTGTTCTCCGGGTTGCAGGTCCATGGCCTCCAGCGCACCGTAGACGCTCAGGACGACCGTGCCCTGTCCCCGGGCCTGCAGGCCGAAGCCACCTTCGCCCCCGAAGAGGTTCTGGGCGCCGCCCCACTTGGAGTCGGTCGTGACGCCGTGCGAGTTGGCCAGCCAGCAGCCGCGGGTGATGAAGAAGGGGCGCTGGGGCGCGATCTCGAGGGGAATGATGTCGCCTGGCAACACGCCGGCGATGTCGACCCAGCCGCCCTGAGGTGGCGCGGTCATGGTGGTGACGAAAAAGCTTTCGCCGCTGAGGACCGAACGCTTCAGGCCGGCGATCAGCCCGCCCTCCATCTTCGCATCCACCTGCATGCCGGGGCTGTGGGCCATCAAGGCCCCGCTCTGCACTTTGATGGGTTCGTTGGGCTGAAGAAAGAGACGGGCCACAGCAAAGGATGGGTTGTGGCGCAGATGGGTTTCCATGCCCCCAGTGTGCCCGGACGCAGGGTCATCATGACCCCTGGGCGCCGCTCAGTACAGGACGGTGGCCAGCTCGCCGACGGTCTGGAACCCGATGGACTCGTACAGCCGACGGGCTCGAGTGTTGTAGTCGTTGACGTACAACGACACCACGCCGAAACGCTCCCGGCACAGCCGCACCACCTGGGCCATCGCGGGCGCAGACATCTTCTTGCCCCGCAGGCCAGGTGCCAGCCAGACGCCCTGCACCTGGCAGTAGGTGCCCCATGCCGAACCCACGTCGGCCTTGAACCAGACGTGATCGTCGTGAACCGCGCCGAATGCCCGGCCCAGCTGGATGAGCATCCGAACGTAGCGCTGGTAGCTGTTGGAGGAGTCCAGCGGGCTCACCCCGACCTCCTCGGTGTACATGGCGATCGCGGCGACCAGGTAGGGCTCGTAATCAGCCGCAGTCACCCGGCGTACCCGCGGGTCACTGGCCGTCGCCGGGTCTGAGTCGATCATCATCAGGGGTTGGTGCGCCCTGATGTCTCGTGAGGCGATCCAGCTGCTGCCCCAGCGTCCGCACAGCTCCCGGTGCAACTGCAGCACAGCGCCCGCCGGACCCATGATGGAGGACACCTGACGTCGCGGCCCGATGGCCCGGGCGAACGCCGACAGGGCGTCCGGATGCTCACCGATCGGCACCAGATTGGCACCCACATGGCAGGCCGCCACCAGCTCGCCGGCGTCGAAATAGCCGTAGATGGGGCAGCCAAGAAACTCGGGGGCCAACCCGGAGGTCGCGACCCGGGACGCGACGAACAGGTTCGACACGGGGTCGCGGCGAAGAAGAGCACGCAGCTCGGGCAGGTCGTCCTGGTCGAGGACCCGCAGTGATCCGCTCAACTCACCGAGACGGCCGGCTGCCCGGACTCCGCGAAGCTGGCCGCCAACTTGTTGGCCTCCGCGATGAGGGTCGGCACGATCTGGTCCTCGGCAACCGTCGCGATGACCTCGCCCTTGACGAAGATCTGTCCACGCCCGTTGCCGGACGCCACCCCCAGGTCGGCCTCGCGGGCCTCCCCCGGCCCGTTCACCACGCAACCCATCACCGCGACCCGGATAGGCACGGTGAAGTCCTTGAGCGCCTCGGTGACATCCTCGGCAAGTTTGTAGACGTCCACCTGGGCGCGTCCGCAACTGGGGCAACTGACGATCTCGAACTGACGCGGACGCAGGTTCAGCGCCTCAAGGATCTTGATGCCGACCTTGACCTCCTCGACCGGCGGGGCAGACAGCGAGACCCGGATGGTGTCGCCAATGCCCTGCGCCAGCAGCGCCCCGAAGGCGGTCGCCGACTTGATCGTCCCCTGGAAGGCCGGGCCCGCCTCCGTGACGCCGAGATGCAGCGGGTAGTCGCAGGCCTGCGAGAGTCGTTGGTAGGCCTGCACCATGATGACGGGGTCGTGGTGCTTGACGGAGATGCCGAACTCGCCGAAGCCGACGTCCTCGAACAGGGCGGCCTCGTTGAGCGCTGACTGCACCAGCGCACCGGCCGGGTCTGACTCGTACATCGCCCGAAGTCGGGGGTCGAGCGAGCCGGCGTTGACCCCGATCCTGATGCTGGTGCCGTGCTCGGTGGCTGCCTTGGCGATGTCGGCGATCTTGTCGTCGAACGCCTTGATGTTGCCGGGGTTGACGCGCACCTTCGCGCAACCGGCCTCGATGGCGGCAAACACATAGCGAGGCTGGAAGTGAATGTCGGCGACCACCGGGATGGGCGACTTCGCGGCGATGGCCGGCAGCGCGTTGGCGTCGTCCTGGCTGGGCACCGCGACCCGCACGATGTCGCAGCCCGCCGCGGTGAGCTCGGCGATCTGCTGCAGGGTGGCGTTGATGTTGCTGGTGGGGGTGGTGGTCATGGACTGCACCGTGATGGGCGCGTCGCCACCGATGAAGAGCTTGCCAACCTTGATCTTGCGGGTCGGGCGGCGCGCGGCCAGCACGGGCGCGGTGGCGGGGATCGGGATGCCGAGATTGATGCTCATGGCTCGCTTCCTGGTGAACGGGTGCGTGGACCAGCGTAGTCGCTAAAGTTCCGAACCCCACGAACCCCGCGGCTCACCGGGCGGCCAGCTCGCCTGCCCGGCGCCGCGCCCACGCATCGGCGGCCAGCACCGCCTCCACGGTCAACCGGTCGTCCGCAACGTGCCCGGCCGGCCCATCTGAGGCGGCCAGGTGCTCATCCAGCACCGTGGCGACCGTGTCAACTATCTCGACGAAGGAGATCCGACCGGCACAGAACCCGTCCACAGCCACCTCATTCGCGCCGTTGTACACCGCCGGCGCGGTACCGCCTGCCTTGCCGGCACGGCGGGCCAACTCGACGGCGGGGAAGACCTCGGCGTCCAGAGGCTCGAAGGTCCAGGTCTGCGACGTCGTCCAGTCGACCGGCGCGGCGGCGTCCGGCATTCGGTCGGGCCACCTCAGCGCCAGGCCGATCGGCAGTTTCATGTCGGGTGGTGACGCCTGCGAGATGAACGCGCCATCGCAATACTCGACGCCGGAGTGAATCATCGACTGCGGGTGGACGACGACTCGAATGTCGTCCAGGTCGATGTCGTAGAGCAGCGCCGCCTCGATCAACTCCAATCCCTTGTTGACCAGGGTGGCCGAGTTGATGGTGATCACTCTCCCCATCTTCCAGGTGGGGTGCGCCATCGCCTGCTCGGGGGTGACGCCGGCAAGCTCCTCCCGTGTCCAACCCCGGAACGGCCCGCCCGAGGCAGTCAGGATCAACCGGCGCACCTCACCGCGCTTACCGCTGCGCAGAGACTGTGCGAATGCCGAATGCTCGGAGTCGACGGCGACGATCTGGCCGGGTGCCGCAGCCTGAGTGACCAGCCGACCGCCGATCACCAAAGACTCCTTGTTGGCCAGCGCCAAGGTGGTGCCGGCTTTGAGCACAGCCAAGGTTGGCAACAACCCCGCCGCCCCGGTGATCGCGTTCACCACCACATCGGCCTGCATCCCGGCCAGCTCGCTGGCCGCATGTGGCCCGCTGATGACCTCGAACTCGGGCAGTTCCCAGTCGACCAGTCCCCGGTCCAGCATCAGGTCTTCGATCTCGTTGCGGAACCCCCGGACTGCGTACTCGTCGGCGATCGCCACCTTCAGTGGCGCGAACTCCAGGACCTGCTCGGCAAGCAGCCGAGGGTTGGACCCGTTGGCCGACAACCCGTCGACCATGAACTCACCGCGTCGGGTGCCGATGACCTCGAGGGTCTGAGTGCCGATGGAACCCGTTGAACCAAGAATCACCACGCTGCGCATCGCACCAGTCTGGCACGTCGCCACGGTTTGAGCGGCGCAGGTTAGGCTCGACCCCGACCCCGCGCTGCGCATGACCGACGCAAGATGAGGAGCCCGATGAACACCGCTCACACACCTACCCTCGAGATCGAGACGCTGACCGAATGGGATGCCCACATCGGCGCCGCTGAGGCCATCGATGGCTGGGTGATGCAGTCGATCGATCTCACCGAACGGGCGGCCGATCTTCTCCGGGTAGATCCTCTGGGCGCCGTCTTCCTGGGCTGCGACTTTCCCGACGGGATGGGCCCGGAGCTGAAGGAGCGTGGCGCCCTGATCTTCCCGGTGCTGCCTGCGTTGCCCTTCGACCCGTACCGCGCAGCGCTGTACGGTCCGGCCGAACTCTACGACGCGATCCTCGCTGGTGAGCTCTACTCCGAGACCTTGGACGCTCGCATCTACGGCTGGGCGACGTCTCTGGCACAGCCCGCAGACCTGGCCGCCACGCTGGCGATGAGCCTGCACGACCACGCCATCACCGACGCGCTCGAGGAACTCATCGGCGGCGTCCCGCCGGGGCGCACCGTGGGCATCATGGGTGGCCACGCCGTACGACGCGGCAGTGACGACTACATTGGTGCGGCCCGACTGGCCTCACAGCTGAGCCTGGCCGGGTTCACCATCCTGACCGGCGGCGGTCCGGGGGCGATGGAGGCCGCCAACCTGGGCGCCCATCTGGCCGGCCAGTACGCCGACCTGAGCCACGCCATCGATCACCTCTCCAGTGCACCCCACTTCGCCGAGGACGTGACGCTCTGGGCGGCCACGGCTTTGGAGGTGCGCTCGCAGACCCACGCCACCGGACGCTCGATCGGTGTACCGACCTGGAACTACGGCCACGAGCCCTCCAATGCCTTCGCCACGTCGGTGGCCAAGTTCTTCAGTAACGCCCAGCGTGAGGATCTCCTCCTGCAGCACTGCCATGGCGGGATGGTCTACCTGCCCGGGGCGGCCGGCACCGTCCAGGAGATCTTCCAGACCGCCGCTGCCAACTACTACTCGCCAGACCCCGACCAGGTCTGCCCGATGGTCTTCGTCGGCGTGCAGCACTGGACGCAGACCCTGCCGGTCTGGGGATTGGTGGAGGCCCTCGGTGCCGGCCGGACGATGGGCGCGCGTCTGATGCTGGTCGACGACGTCGACGAAGCGGCTGCCTACTTGATTGGCCGCCGAGCCGACTCGTAACCGCGGGCCGTGTCCAGATTGGCGGCCAGCTGACCGCACGCCCCGTCGATCTCCCGGCCGCGGGTGTCCCTGACAGTCACCGGCACCCCGGCACGTTCCAGGTGGTCGACGAACGCCTTTTCGTCCTCGCGACGCGACGCGGTCCATTTGCTGCCGGGGGTCGGGTTGAGCGGGATGAGGTTGACGTGATACCAGCCCCAGTCACCGCGCTGCTTGAGGCGTTTGGCGAGCAGATCCGCACGCCACGCCTGGTCGTTGATGTCCTTGATGAGGATGTACTCGATGCTGACTCGACGTCGGGTGGCCTGGGCGTAGGCCCAGGCCGCGTCCAGCACCGCATCGACGTTGAAGTGCTTGTTGAGCGGCACCAGTTCGTCGCGCAGATCGTCGTCGGGGGCATGCAACGAAACGGCCAGTGTGACCGGCAGGTTCTCGTCGGCGAGCTCGCGCATTCGGGGAACCATGCCGACTGTCGAGACGGTCAGTCCCCGGGCACCAATGCCGAGTCCGTTCGGAGCGGGCGCGTGGATCTGGCGCACCGCCGACATGACGGCTCGATAGTTGGCCATCGGTTCGCCCATCCCCATGAAGACGATGTTGGAGATGTGGCCGGGGCCTCCCGGCAGCTCATCGGCTGCCAGGCGGCGGGCTGCATCGTGCACCTGCCAGGTGATCTCGGCCGCGGTGAGATTGCGCTGAAGACCCCCCTGGCCGGTGGCGCAGAACGGACAGGCCATTCCGCACCCCGCCTCGGATGAGATGCAGATGGTGGTGCGCCCGGGGTACCGCATGATGACCGACTCGATGATCGCCCCGTCGAACGCCCGCCAGGCGGTCTTGACGGTCATGCCGCGATCAGCGCTCTGCTCCTGAACTGGGTGCAGCAGTTCCGGGAAGTAATGCTCGGAGACCTGCTCACGGACAGCCTGCGGAAGGTCGGTCCACGAGTTCGGGTCGTTGCTCAGCCGGGAGAACCATTGCGTGGAGATCTGCTTGGCACGGTAGGACGGCAGTCCCAACCGGGTGACTTCTTCAACACGCTGCTCGGGGTTGAGGTCCATCCAGTGCATCGGTGGTTTGCGCCTGCTGGCGACGAACTTCCCGGTGAGATCGATGGGGGGTGACGAGGTGGCCATGTGGACGAGTCTGCCCGACCGGGCCAAGCCTCAGACCAGCGCCAGCATGGACGCCCAGGCAAAAGGCGCGGCAACCAGCAACGAGTCCAGCCGATCCATCGCTCCGCCGTGGCCTGGGATGATGGTCCCCATGTCCTTGAGGCCGACGTCGCGCTTTATCATCGACTCGATCAGGTCGCCCGTGGCGCCTGCCAACGCGAGCAGCGCCCCGATGATCGCCCCGGCCCACCAGGTGGCCCCCAGTATCACCGGAGCCAACGCCGCCCCAGCACCCATTGCCAGCAACAGGCCACCCGCCAGGCCCTCCCAGGATTTTCCTGGACTTATGTGCGGAGCCATCTTGTGCTTGCCGAACAACGACCCGAAGGCATAGGCGCCGGTGTCGGAGCAGGCCACCAGGAGGAAGTAGAGAATCACCCGGAGGTTGCCGTCCGGCTGAGCCAGCAGGAGGGTCAGGGTGGACAGCAGCAACGGCACGTAACCGATGGTGAAGACGCTGGCCGCAGCATCGGCCACGTAGCCCCGCACCGGGCCCCGAAGCCGGAAAACCAGACACGCGACGATCATGAGGGCCAGCCCACCCAGGATCGCGGCGACGCCGTCGAGTTGGTCGCCGTCCCGGGCCAGCCAGTACGACGTCGCCAACATCAGTGGCGCTCCGATGGCGATGGGCGCGAAGACGGCCTGCATCCTGGTCACGCCCAACGCCCTGGTCACCTCGTAGGACCCAGCCACGGCAGCGGCCATCAGGAAGACGACAAAACCCCACTGCCACCACACCAGCGACCCGAAGATCCACGCCAGCAGCACCACCGCCGAGCCGATGGCCAATGGCAGGTTGCGACCAGCGCTACGCCTGCGCTGGCCCACGGGAGGCCCAGGCGATCCGGCGGCGTCCTGATCGGTCACCCTCAGACCGCCATCAATTCAACCTCTTTGGCCTTCACCATCTCGTCGATGATCTCCACCGACTTCTTGGTCTCGTCGTCGAGACGCTTCTCGGCGCGCTTGGCGTCGTCCTCGCCCACCTGCTTGTCCTTCTCGGCCTTCTTGATCTGGTCGACGGCATGGCGCCGGATGTTGCGCACCGCGACCCGGGCCTCCTCGGCCTTGCTGCGCACCAGCTTGATGTACTGCTTGCGACGTTCTTCGGTCAGTTCGGGAAGAACGACGCGGATGGAGACACCGTCACTGGCGGGGTTTACCCCTAGGTCGGAGTTGCGGATGGCCTTCTCGATGGCGTTGACAGCGGTGCGGTCGAACGGGGTGATCAGCATGACGCGCGGTTCGGGCGACTGGAAGGTGGCCAACTGCTGCAGCGGCGTGGGTGCGCCGTAGTAAACGGCCTCAATCTTGTTGAACATCGCCGGGTTCGCCCGTCCCGTACGCACAGTGGCGAAGTCCTGACGGGCGAAATCGATGGCCCCGGCCATCTTCTTGTGGGCTTCCTTGATGGTGTCCTCAATCACGGCTGGTCCTTCCGAAGCTGTTGGTAGTGAGGTTAGCGGCTGGCACCGGCCGTGGGAGCCGTGGCGCCGGAAGCGTCAGGGGTGCACCCAGGTGCCGATGCGTTCACCCGCCACGGCGCGGCCGATGTTGGTTTCGTCGTCCAGTCCGAAGAAGAGCATGTCGAGCTTGTTGTCCCGGGCCAGGCTGATCGCGGTGGCGTCGGCGACCTTGAGGTCCTTGGTGAGGAACTCGTCGTAGCTGAGCTCGTCGTATCGGATGGCGTCCGGGTTGGTCTTGGGATCGCAGTCGTAGACACCGTCCACCCCGTTCTTGCCCATCAACAGGATCTCTGCCTTGATCTCCAGCGCTCGTTGCGCAGCCACCGTGTCGGTGGAGAAGTACGGCATGCCCGACCCTGCGCCGAATATGACGACGCGGCCCTTCTCCATGTGGCGCTCCGCACGCCGCGGAATGTACGGTTCGGCCACCTGGCCCATCGTGATGGCCGACTGGACGCGAGTTGGCACCCCCTCCTTCTCCAGGAAGTCCTGGAGCGCCAGCGAGTTCATCACCGTCCCCAACATCCCCATGTAGTCGGCCCGGTCACGGTCCATGCCGCCGCGCTGAAGTTCGGCTCCTCGGAAGTAGTTGCCCCCGCCCACCACGACAGACACCTGCGTACCGGTAGCGACCACTGCCGCGATCTGCCGAGCGACCGAGCGGACGATGTCGGGGTCGACGCCCAACTTGCCACCCCCGAAGGCCTCTCCGGACAGCTTCAGCAGCACACGACGGTACGGTTCAGGCATCGAGGTTCCCTCCACGGTTCGGCACGTTCCGAGCCACTCTAGTGCCCGTCCCACCAGGCAGCGACTCGGGCCGAGCGACCCTGCCATGCCCGGGACGACAAACAGGCGGCAGCCCGGAGGGCCACCGCCTGTTTCAGGCCTGACGTCGTTCAGCCCCCGACGACGAAGCGGGTGAAGCGGGTGACGCTCACCCCGGCGTCCTTCGCCAACTGCCCGACCGTCTTCTTCTCGTCAGAGATGGACTGCTGCTCGAGCAGGCAGGCGTCCTTGAAGAAGGCGTTCACCCGACCTTCAACGATCTTGGGGATGATCTTCTCGGGCTTGCCCTCCTCCTTCGCGGTCTCGGTGGCGATCCGCTCCTCGCGCTCGAGCACCTCGGCCGGCACGTCCTCGCGCGAGACGTAGTCGGGACGCATCGAGGCGATCTGCAGAGCGACACCGTGCACGAACTCCTCATCGGCGCCCACGTACTCGACGAGCACGCCGACCTGCGGCGGCAGGTCCTGGCTGCGACGGTGAAGGTAGGTGTGCACCGCGCCAGGGAAGCGGGCGACGCGAGCCAACTCGAGCTTCTCGCCGATCTTGGCCTCCAGCGCAGCGATCGCGTCAGCCACGGTGGACTCACCCAACGGCAGGCCCAGGGCTGCATCAACGTCGCTCACCTCGCCAGCCTCGACGGCGGCGGCGATGGCGTTGGCCAGGTCGACGAACTCCTGGTTCTTGGCCACGAAGTCGGTCTCCGAGCTGAACTGGATGAGCGAGGCCCCGACAGCGGCCACCAGGCCGTTGTTCGCCGAACGGTCGCTGCGCTTGGCGGCCTTGGCCGCTCCGGAAACCCGCAACAACTCGGTGGCGCGCTCAAAGTCGCCCTCGGCCTCGGTCAGGGCCTTCTTCGCGTCCATCATGCCGGCGCCCGTCAGGTCACGCAGCTTCTTCACATCTGCGGCAGCAATTGCCATGTTCTGGTCCTTTTCGAAAGTGGGGTGGTGGGCTCAGTTGACCGATTCGGACTCGGCAGGCGCCTCAACATCGGCGCTCTCCGGCTGCTCGGCAACATCCGCGACCTCGCTGACCTCGGCAGTTGCCTCCGACAGGGGAGCATCGACAGCAGCCCCCGCACCCAGCAGTTCGAGCTCCCAATCGGGCATGGGCTCGGACGCGGCCTGCTCGACGCCACCCTGCGAACGCCTCATCAGTCCCTCGGCCACCGCATCGGCGACGATCCGGGTCAGCAGCGAGACCGAGCGAATCGCGTCGTCATTTCCGGGGATCGGGAAGTCCACCTCGTCGGGGTCACAGTTGGTGTCCAGGACGGCGACGATCGGGATGTGCAGCTTGCGCGCCTCGTCGATGGCCAGGTGTTCCTTCTTGGTGTCGACGATCCACACGGCCTGCGGGACGCGACCCATGTCACGGATGCCGCCCAGCGACTTCTCCAGCTTGTCCTTCTCGCGACGCAGGCCGAGCAGCTCCTTCTTGGTGAGGCCGCCGGGCACAACGTTCTCCAGGTCCATCGACTCAAGCTCCTTGAGGCGCGAGATGCGCTTGGAGATGGTCTGGAAGTTGGTCAGCATGCCACCCAGCCAGCGCTGGTTGACATACGGCATCCCGACGCGGGTGGCCTGCTCGGCGATGGTCTCCTGGGCCTGCTTCTTGGTGCCCACGAACAGCACCTGGCCTCCACGGGAAACGACGCCGGCGATGTACCCGTAGGCCTTGTCGATGTAGGTCAGCGACTTGCGCAGGTCGATGATGTAGATGCCATTGCGCTCGTTGAAGATGAAGCGCTTCATCTTCGGGTTCCAGCGACGGGTCTGGTGCCCAAAGTGGACACCGTTCTCGAGCAACTGGCGCGTGGTGACGACGGCCATGGTCGATCCTTTCGTGCGAGCGCCCATGGTCTGGTGACCGCCCGGGGCGCCCGGAGATTTCGTGGGCCACAGGCCCACCTGGGTTGTCAGACATCAGGGGTTCCTGGTGCCTCCTGATGTGCCAACCCGTCCCACCTGGCATCGTGGATGCAGGACCTCGGGACAGGAGCCGGGTGCCGGGCGCCCGGTACGGCACATGCGATGTCAGCTCACACAACGAACTGCACCGGTCAGCATACGCCGCCGCACGTGAGCCGCGCCAATCAGCGTGGGCCGTCCCACCGCGGGTGCACACTCAGTGGCCGGAGATGTCCACAACCGGGCAGAATCCTGGCGATCGCCCCCTCCAGTGCCCACAGTTTACGGCGTGACAGGACGCATTTCTTCCCGGCCTCGGCACTGGCGGCAGCCCTGCCCCTTGATGCTCGGTGCAGCCTTCCTGCTACTCACCCTCACCTGTCTGGCGCAGCTTCTCGGACTGCAGGCCCGCCCGGCCGCCGCCGATGACTCGGCGCGACAGCCACCGGTGCACGGTGGTCTGTTGCGCGAGTTCCAGATCGGGGAGCAGAACTGGCTACCCGGTCATCGCGGTGTCGACCTCGCCGCCGGCGCCGGGGAGCAGGTGCTCGCCTCCTCGGCCGGTGTGATCAGTTGGGTGGGCGTGATCGCGGGGGTGCCGATGATGAGCATCCAGCACCCCGACGGTCTGCGTTCCACGTACCAACCTGTCCGCGCCACCCTTCCGCAGGGCACCGCGGTAGTTGTCGGCCAGAGCGTCGGCATCCTTGAACCGGGACACTGTCCCAGCAGAGGGTGCCTGCACTGGGGCCTGCGCCACGGTGAGCGCTACCTCGATCCGCTGGTCTGGCTGAGCGGGGCGTCCAGTGCCGATGTCCGGTTGCTACCCCGCGCCGCGGTGGTCCGCCAACTGCCTCCCCCAGGTCTCAGCGAGACCGATGACGCCGAACCGATGGCACCCGGAGCCCTGCCGGTCACCGGGGCACTCACCTCCGCCTTCGGCACCAGGATCAACCCCATCACCGGCGGCGTCGAGTTCCACGACGGGGTGGACATCGGCGCTCCGTGCGGTCTGGGCGTTCAGGTGCTGCGGGCCGGCCTGGTCACCTTCGCAGGGTGGGCCGGCGGATACGGGATGCGCGTGGAGGTGACCCACGGGCTGGCGGGCGGCGAGATGGTGGCCACGTCCTACTCGCACCTGTCCGGAATTGGCGTCGCGACGGGGAACGCGGTGACTGCCGGGTCGTCGGTGGGTGTGGTCGGTACGACCGGGTTCTCCACCGGGTGCCACCTGCACTACTCCGTGACCTTGGACGGACGAGCGGTGGATCCGCTGGCGGGGGTTCCATGAGCCGTCGCAGCCGGGCGGGTCAGGCGCGCGGGTGAGCCTGACGGAAGGCCTGCTTCAGCCGGTCGCTGCTGACGTGGGTGTAGATCTGGGTGGTGGCCAGGGAGGAGTGCCCGAGCATTTCCTGGACACTCCTCAGGTCCGCTCCGCCTTCCAGCAGGTGGGTCGCCATCGCGTGGCGCAAACCGTGTGGCCCGACGTCGGGGGCATCGGGAACGGCCCGCATGGCTTCGTGCACCACTCGCCGCGCCACCCGCTGGTCGAGTCGCCCCCCCTGGCGCCCCAGGAACATGGCCGCGCCAGACCCTGCCCTCAGCCACTCGGAGCGACGCGCCAGCCAGGCGTCCACCGCGTGTTCGGCTGGCTGGCTGATCGGTACGGTGCGCTGTTTGTTGCCCTTGCCGATCACCCGCACGACACCTCGCTCGCGGTCGATGTCGCCCAGATCGAGACCGCACAACTCGGCCACCCGCAGGCCGGAACCGTACAGCACCTCCAGGATTGCCACGTTTCGTGGCCCTGCCGGAGTTCCTTCGTCGGCTGCGGCGGCGATGACCGCCGCCATCAGGGTGCCGGCGTCGGTCTGAGTGAGGGTTCTTGGCAAGCGCCTCGGTGCTCGGGGCGACTTGAGTCCGGACGCAGGATCCTGCGTCACCAGACCCTCGATCCGCGCCCATCTGAAGAAGACGCGAGCCGACGCACTGCGACGCTGCAAGGTCGCCGGGGCCAGCCCCCTGGCCTGCAGTTCGGCCAGCCAACCGCGAAGATCAGGCAGGGCGACCTCGTCCAGGTTGGTGATGCCGGCCTTGACCAGATACCGCAACAGGTCGTCCAGATCGCCGCGGTAAGCCCGGGACGTGTGGTCGGCTCGGTGGGCACCCAACCGCAGGTACTCCTCGAACCAGTCCTGGGCGCGGGCCATACCGGCCGGCAGGGTCTGCTCGTCCGGCTTGTCCACTGCCCACCCCCTCGAGATCGCCCGCGGTGTTTCTCCAGCATCCCCCACCCCACCGCCACCTTGCGCCTGCCGGCTGGGCGAGTCGGCTAGATTTGACGCGATCACAGGGCAGGTGCCCCGCACGACACAGCGAGAAGGACGGCAGCGGAATGGCGACTCCACGCGAATGGGCAGCCAAGGGGAAGGTGCTCCGGGTGACGCGCTGGGACGAACCGGTGATGCGTACGCCGACCCGCCAGGTGACCCGGTTCGATGATGAACTGCATCAACTCGTGGCCGACATGTTCGCCACGATGGAGGCCTCAGACGGCGTCGGACTGGCCGCACCACAGGTGGGCGTTGACCTGGCCGTGTTCATCTACCACTGCCCTGACGCCGATGACCGCCTGCGCCATGGCGTGGTCTGCAATGCCACCGTCACCCTGCCGGAGGGCAAGGATCGTCGCCTCGACGCGACCGAGGAGGGCTGCCTCAGCTGGCCCGGCGCGTACCAGACGCTCGCCCGGCCTGACCAGGCGATCTGTGAGGGTGTGGATGAGAACGGGGCGCCCGTCCGCATTGAGGCGACCGGCTTGCTCGCCCGCTGCGTCCAGCATGAGACAGACCATCTGAACGGCACCGTGTTCGGCGATCGGCTGTCCAACCGGGCGCGGCGCCTGCTCGACGAGCAGCGGGAGCAGTTGGCCCACCTCTATCCCGACGACTGGCCGATCACCCGCAAGGGTCATCGACAGTCCATGTGACCCGCCGCCGGCCAGCCAGCCGCACGGTTGCTCCGCTACGCTCGGGATGTGTCCAAAGACTTTGAGCTGGTCCGCCGCGACGGGCGGGACATTGCCCGCATCTCGTGTAGAGGGCGGGACGTCCTCAACCGCCCAATGATCAATTTCGGGACGGCATTCACCCCCGAACAGCGTGAGGCTCTGGGTCTCACCGGGCTGCTGCCCCACGCCGTCCTCACCATGGAGGCCCAACTCCGGCGGGTGTACTGGCAGTTCGCGAGCGAGCCCTCCGACATCGCCAAGTACAACTACCTGAACACCATGCAGGACCGCAACGAGATCCTCTTCTACCGGCTGCTCACCGAGAACATCGAGGAGATGCTGCCGATCGTCTACACCCCCACGATCGGCAAGGCCATCCAGGAGTACAGCAACTGGTTCCACAAGCCGCGCGGCATCTACCTCGACATCGACAACACGGACGCGATCCGTCCGGCGCTGCTGGCCGATGGCAAGGGTCCCGAGGACGTCGACCTGATCGTGGTGACCGACTCCGAGGGGATCCTGGGCATCGGCGACCAGGGTGTGGGCGGAGTGGCGATCACGGTGGGCAAGCTCAGCGTCTACGTGGCTGCCGCCGGCATCCACCCCCACCGTGTGCTGCCGGTCGTCCTGGACACCGGCACCGACAACCTCGACCTGCTGAACGACCCCGCCTACCTTGGGGTCCGTCATGCCCGTGTGCGCGGTGCTCAGTACGACGAGTTCGTCAACAGATTCGTGGAGGAGGTGAGCGCCTGCTTCCCAAGGGCGCTACTCCACTGGGAGGACTTCGCCGCCGGGAACGCCCACCGGATCCTGAACCGCTACCGCGACGAGATCTGCACATTCAACGACGACATCCAGGGCACCGCCGGGGTGGTGGTGGCCGCTGTGCTGTCGGCCATCAAATCTGCCAAGACCAAGCTTGCTGACCAGCGGATCGTGGTGCACGGCGCCGGTACCGCTGGCGTGGGCATCGCCAACCTGCTCGTGGACGTGATGGTCGCCGACGGTTTGAGCCGCGACGAGGCCATCAGCAAGTTCTGGGGCCTGTCGAGCAGCGGCCTGCTGGTGCGGGGCGGGCGGCTCCGTGACTTCCAGGCACCCTACGCCCGACCGGTCGACGAACTGGTCGACTGGGCACTCGACTTCCCCGGACACATCGAACTCGCGGACGTGGTCCGCAACGTGCGGCCCACCATCCTGATCGGTACCTCCGCCCAAACCGGCGCCTTCTCCGAGAAGATCGTGCGCGACATGGCGTCCTGGTGCGACCGGCCGATCATCATGCCGCTGTCGAACCCCACCGCCCGCGCCGAGGCCGTGCCGGACGACCTGCTGGAGTGGACGCAGGGTCGGGCGCTGATCGCCACCGGTTCGCCTTTCGGCCGCGTCACCTGGGACGGGGTGGCCTACGAGATCGCCCAGGCGAACAACGCGCTGATCTTCCCGGGGATCGGGCTGGGTGTCGTGACGAGCCAGGCCCGCCGCGTGACCGACACGATGATCGCGGCCGCTGCCAACGCCATCGCCGGGGCAGTCACCGACCGGCGCCTAGGCACGTCCCTGCTGCCTGCCATGACCCAGTTGCGTCCGATCTCGGCTCGGGTGGCCGTCGCAGTGGCCGAGGCCGCGGCAGCCGAGGGATTGGCCGACCGACCCTTGACCAGCCCGATCCAGCAGGTCTACGAGGCCATGTGGCAGCCGGTCTATCCCGACGTCGAGGTCGTCTGAGGCTCGGCCAGCGCGTAGCAGGCCACCGCGGCGGCTGCCGCCACGTTGAGCGAGTCGATGCCCCGATGCATGTCGATCCGCACGCGCACGTCGGACTGGCTGATCCAGTGCGGGCTGAGCCCGGCCCCCTCGGTGCCCAGCAGTAAGGCCAGCCTGCGGGGTCGCGCCCGGACGTCTGCAACGTAGTCGTCCAGCCTGACGGCGTCCTGGGCCAGCGCAAGCGCCGCGATCTCGAACCCGGCCTGGTGCAGTCTGTCGAGATCGTCGTACCAGTCAGCCATCCTCGCCCAGGGCAGTTCGAAGACCGCTCCCATCGACGTCTTGACCGACCGGCGATAGAGCGGGTCTGCTGCCCGTGGTGCCAGCATGACGCCATCCCAGCCCAAGGCCGCCGCACTGCGGATCACGGCTCCGACGTTCGCGTGGTCCACGATGTCCTCACAGACCACCAGCCGTCGAAGGGACAGCAGGTCGTCCAGCTCCAACGCGACGCTGCGGTGCATCGACGCCAACGCCCCGCGGTGCACGTGGAACCCGGTCACTGCCTCGGCCAGGGCCTCGCTGACCACGTAGACCGGCGCGTCGCAGCCCTCGATGACGTCGCCAAGGCCCGCCAGCCACCGCGGCGCGAGCATGAATGATCTCGGACGGTATCCGGCGGCCACGGCCCGCCGGATCACCTTCGCCCCTTCGGCGATGAACAGGCCGCCCGCCACCTCCATACTCTGGCGCAGCGCACTCTCCCGCAGTCGCACGTAGTCGGCCAGCCGCACGTCACCGGCATCGGAGATCTCCAGCAGGTTGGCCATGACTGCGATCCTAGCTCCGCGCGTGGACCGTCCCACGACGGCAATGGCGGCATCGTAGTGTGATCAACGTGACCCAGACCCCACAACATCGCCGCCCCTGGTGGCGTCGACTCGACCGGTTCATGGTCGCCATCGTGCTGGCCGCACTCACGGCCACGATCCTGCCAGCACGGGGCGCGGCGGTTCCCATCGTCGACTGGACCTCCCGGGTCATGATCGGTGTGCTGTTCTTCCTGTTCGGCGTGCGTCTGCGGCCGACCGAGACCGTGGCCGGTCTGCGGCACTGGCGGCTGCACGGCGTCATCCTCAGCTTCACCTACTTGCTCTTCCCGCTGCTCGGGCTCGCCCTGCGTCCTCTGGTGCCCACCGTGATCAACGAGGAGCTTTACCGCGGCTTGTTGTGGTTGTGTCTGCTGCCCTCCACGGTCCAGAGTTCGATCAATTTCACCGCCATCGCACGAGGCAACGTCGCCGCAGCGATCGTCAGCGCGTCCATGTCGAACCTGCTGGGAGTGCTCGTCACTCCACTGCTGGCAATCGCGCTGATGAGCACCACCGGACTGTTCCTCAGCGCGACAGCGGTCATCGACATCGCCGCCCAGATCCTGCTGCCCTTCGTACTGGGACAGCTCGCCCGACCGCTGCTGGCCGACTTCGTCCTGCGACACCGCCGACTGAAGCTCTTCGACCAGGCCTCCATCGTTCTTGTCGTGTACAAAGCCTTCGGGCAGGGCGTCCGGGAGGGCATCTGGCAGCGCACGGGGGTGAAGGAGATCGTCATCATCGTGCTCACCAGCGCTGTCCTGCTGGCGATCATGCTGTGGGTGACCTGGCACGTCCCGGCCTGGTTGAAATTCAACCGGCGTGATCAGATCGCCATCCAGTTCTGTGGCACCAAGAAGTCTCTGGCCACCGGTGTTCCGATGGCCGCGGTGCTCTTCCCAGCCTGGCAGGTGGGGATCATCGTGCTGCCCTTGATGATCTTCCACCAGATGCAGCTGATGGCCTGCGCCACCTTGGCCAGCCGTTACGCGCGGCAGGATCAGGCCTGGCTCGACTCCACCAACTCAGGCGACTCGACGCCGCCGTCGACGGACACGGAGGGGCGGTAGGCCCGCGCCGTCCAGCGACCGTCAGTCCGGGAGATCAGCATGGGCATCCCGAAGGCCTGGGACACCCGCTCGTTGGTGAGGACGTCCGCCACCGGGCCGGCGGCCACCACTCTTCCGTCGGCCATCAGCAGCGCGTGGGTGATGCCGTCGGGGATCTCCTCCACGTGATGGGTGACCAGCACCATTGTCGGCGCATCCGGATCAAGGCACAGCTCGGTGAGCGTCTGGACGAGGATCTCGCGACCGCGGAGGTCAAGCCCGGCTCCCGGTTCGTCCAGCAGCAACAACTCGGGGTCGGTCATCAAGGCCCGTGCGATCTCGACCCGTTTGCGCTCACCCTCCGACAGGGTCCCGAAGGTCCGAAGAGCCAGGTCCTCGACGCTCAACATGGCCATCAGGGACCGGGCGCGGGCGTAGTCCATCTCGTGGTACTCCTCGCGCCACCGTCCCACCACCCCGTAGGACGCGGACACGACGACGTCGCGTACCTGCTCGCTGGGCGGCACCCGGACGGCGAGCGCCGATGACGACACCCCGATGCGCGGCCGTAGTTCGAAGACGTCCACCGCGCCCAGGTACTCACCCAGCAGTTCGACAACCCCGATCGTCGGGTGCATCTGTGCACTGAGCAGTTGGAGCATGGTTGTCTTGCCAGCTCCGTTGGGGCCGATGACCACCCAACGCTGCCCCTCCTCGATCCGGAGATCCACGTCATCGAGCAGGAGTTTCGTCCCCCGCCGCACACTCACTCCGGCCAACTCGGCTACTGCAACCATGGCCTTGACGATACCGGCCCGCCGAACCCTACGCACCCCGGCGTCGTCGGGCGGCTGCCGCAGCGCTCAGAAGTGCACGAAGAGCCCGATCACCCAGACCGCGATCGCCGCCCCGGCGCAACCGAATTCGATGATCATGCCCAGACCGACCGAGGTCAGCGCCACCTTGGAGGAGTCCAAGGCCGGGCTCAGCTCACCCAGCCGAACCCACTCGCTGCCCACCAGCCCCACGATGAAACCGACAACCAGTCCGACCACGGGGATCAGTAGCGCGCCGACAATCCCGGTGACCGCACCGATCAGGATCGAACGGTTGGGGATGGCACGCTTCTTGAGTCGGGTGCCGGTCAGCAGCGCCGAAGAGGTCATTCCCGCAGCGCACAGGGCGAAACCCAGGGCGAAGACCGTCCATCCTACGTTGCCACCGATCACGAGCGCCCAGAGCAGCAGGCCGACGATCACCGTGACGCTGCCCGGTAGCATCGGGAAGATCGTGCCCAACGCGCCGACGACGAGCAGCAGGCCGGCAATCACCGAGGCAACAATGTCCATGCCTGGAACCCTACCTGCGGAGGCTCAGGCTCCCGTGGAGTGCAGACCGCCGTCCACGTACACGATGGTGCCGGTGGTGGCCGGGAACCAGTCACTCAGCAGTGCCACCACGGCCTTACCCGCGGGCACAGCGTCCGAAGCGTCCCACCCCAGCGGGGCACGCCCGGCCCAGATGTCATTGAACGGCGAGCCACCCGGGATCGCCTTCTTGGCGAGGGTGTCCAACGGCCCGGCGGCCACCAGATTCGAGCGAATGCCGTCCGGTCCCAGATAGCGCGCGAGGTAGCGGTTGGTCGACTCCAGAGCCGCCTTGGCCACGCCCATCCAGTCGTAGGTCGGCCAACTGATCGTGGCGTCGAAGGTCAGCCCGACGATCGATGAACCACGGCCCAGCAACTCGCGCACCGCCATCGTCAGGCTCTGCATCGAGTAGGCGGAGGTGTGCACGGCGGTGGCCACGTCATCCCAACCTGTGGTCAGGAAGGCCCCACCCAAGGCGGTCTCGGGGTTCGCATAGGCGATGGAGTGCACGACTCCGTCCAGATGGTCGAAGCCCAGGTCACGCAACTGCCCCGGCAGCGCCGCGAGCGCATCGGCGTCGGTGACGTTGAGATCCAGCACCGCGGGCACCGGGTCGAGTTTCTGCACCACCCGACGGGTCAGATTCAGGCCACGCCCGAAGTTGGACACAACCACTTCGGCGCCCTCCTGCTGGGCGATCTGCGCCACCGAGAAGGCGATCGACGTGTGCATGGTCACACCCGTGATCAGGATCTTCTTGCCAGTCAGCATGCCCATGTCAGTTCCCCATTCCCAAACCGCCGTCCACCGGGACGACGGCCCCGGTGATGTATCCTGCCTCGTCGCTGACCAGGAAGGCAACCGCCTTCGCCACATCATCAACCGTGCCCAGACGCCCGGCCGGAATCCGGTCAGCGTAGGACTTCTGGGTGGCCTCATCGAGCACATCGGTCATCGCGGTCTGGATGAACCCCGGCGCCACCACGTTGAAGGTGATGCCGCGCCCGCCCACCTCCCGGGAGACGCTGCGAGCCATTCCGATCAGGCCGGCCTTGCTGGACGCGTAGTTCACCTGGCCGGGCGAGCCGAGCATCGCGACCACCGAACTGGTCGCCACGATGCGCCCGAACCTGCGCTTGACCATGCCACGCACAGCACGGCGCACGACACGGAAGGTCCCGGTCAGGTTGACGTCGATGACGTCCTGCCAGTCATCGTCGGCCATCCGCATCAGCAGCGTGTCACGGGTGATGCCCGCATTGGCCACCAGCACCTCTACTGGCCCGAACTGTGCCTCCACCTCGGTGAATGCCCGGTCGATGGCCTGGGCGTCGGTGACGTCGCAGGCCAACCCCAGCACACCCTCGGGCGCGGCACCTGAGCCGCTGAGGCCCACGACTCGATAGCCGGCGTCCCGCAGGGTTTCGGCGATGGCCGCACCAATGCCACGACTCGCACCAGTGATGACGGCCACCCGCCCGGTTGACGTACTCGAAATTGGACTCACCCTGCGAACTTATCGCGACCCATGCCCCTGAGGCCGGGAGGTCAGGCACAAAAACGCAGGCGGACAATTGTTGGATTCGCTCCATGGCTAGCGCCAGGCGACTTGGCCAGTGCCTCCGCTGGTCCGAGTGATGGGAGGGTGGGCAAGATTGGGGGATGGATCCAGGACGGGCCGACCACACCACCCAGCCGCACGTCATCGACCCGGCCATCGGTCTGCTCGGTTGTCCGGTCTGCACCCAGCCCCTGAGACGGGCCGGACGCTCGCTGTTGTGCGGGTCAGGTCACAGCTTCGACCTGGCCCGCCAGGGTCATGTGAACCTGCTACGAGCAGCAGCGCCGAGCAACGCCGACACCACAGCCATGGTCGGCGCCCGCGAGCGCTTCCTGGCGAGTGGGGCCTACCAGCCCCTCCGGTCGGCCGTGGCAGCAGCGTGTGAGGGAGCGACCAGCGTCACAGAGGTGGGCGCAGGCACCGGTTACTACCTGGCCGAGGTCGTGGCCCGACACCAACCGGCACGCCATCTGGCTCTCGACATCTCGGTCGCCGCCGCGCGCCGCTCGGCCCGCCACGGACTGGCCAGCGCGGTGGCTGACACGTGGGCCGGGCTTCCCGTGCTGGACGCCAGCCTGGACCGGGTGCTCTGCGTTTTCGCCCCGCGCAACCCGGCAGAGTTCGCCCGGACGCTGAGGCCAGGTGGCCGCGTCGTCGTCGCCACTCCGACCTCGGAGCACCTTGCCGACCTGAGGGCGCAACTCAACCTGCTAGATGTGCCGACCGACAAGCAGGATCGGTTGGACGAGGCGATGGCCGGGGCCGGCCTGCACCTGAGCGCCCGCTCCTGGTGCGCCTTCACGGTCGCACTCGACCCCCAGACCGCCGCGGATCTGATAGCCATGGGGCCGAACGCGTTCCATCGCGGTCCCCCGGTGTTCACGTCGGCGATCACGGTGCAGGTCTCGACCACCATCAGCAGCTACCACGTGGTCTGAGGTCACC
The DNA here is from genome assembly GCA_963780175.1 of uncultured Actinomycetota bacterium. Lineage (GTDB taxonomy): Bacteria > Actinomycetota > Actinomycetes > Propionibacteriales > Propionibacteriaceae > Brooklawnia. The sequence continues at coordinate 818,126 of CAWAAT010000001.1, forward strand.
TCACGCGACCTCGGGAACGGTCGCGAACCAGTTCTTGCCGGCAGGCTGCGGGTTACTGCTCGCCCGCTTTCCGCAGTCTGCGCGGACCGCCTCTGCTTCGCAGGGCTACTCCTGCATCCTTCAGGATGCCCTGGACGAAGCCGTAGGACCGCCCGACATCGGATGCCAGCGAACGAATGGACTCGCCGGCTCTGTAGCGCTGGGCCAAGGACTGCGCCACCTCGTCCCGCAGTTCACCACTGATCCGCTTGCCCTTGACAAGCCGAGTCATGACCCACTCCTTCCGCAAGAAGGTGACTTGAGAATATCGCCTGTCACAGCGGCTTGAAGCGATTCAGTGATGTTCGGTGGCGCGGCTCGCCCGCATGGTCTGGCAGACCCACCCCACGTCCCGGCCCGTCAGGCCAGCGAAACCAGTTCCGCGTAGTCCTCGCTCCAGAGGTCCTCGACGCCGTCGGGCAGCACGATGACCCGGTCGGGTGACAACGCCTGAACTGCACCCTCGTCGTGAGTCACCAGGACGATGGCCCCTTCGTATCGCTGAATGGCGTTCAGCACCTCCTCGCGCGAGGCCGGGTCGAGGTTGTTGGTGGGTTCGTCGAGCAGCAGGACGTTGGCCGCCGAAACCACCAGTGTGGCCAGAGCCAGCCGGGTCTTCTCACCACCCGAGAGCACTCGCGCCGGCTTGTGGTCGTCATCGCCGGTGAACAGGAACCCGCCCAGCACCCGACGAGCCTCGGTCTCGTTGAGGTCGGGGGCCGCCGCCATCATGTTCTCCAGGACGCTCTGGCTGGGGTCCAGCAGGTCGTGTTCCTGGGCGAAGTAGCCGAGCTTGAGGCCGTGGCCTGGCACGACCTCGCCGGTGTCGGGCTCCTCGACGCCGGACAGCAGTCGCAACAGGGTCGTCTTGCCCGCGCCGTTGAGCCCGAGGATCACCACCCTCGTCCCGCGGTCGACGGCCAGGTCGACACCGGTGAACACCTCGAGGGAGCCATAGGTCTTCGAGAGGTCGTGGGCCATCAGGGGCGTTCGCCCGCAGGGCGCAGGGGTGGGGAAGGTGATCTTGGCCACCCGGTCACTGACCCGTTCCCCCTCGAGGCCCGCAAGCAGTTTGTCGGCGCGTCTGGCCATGTTCTGGGCCGCCGTTGCCTTGGTGGCCTTCGCACCCAGCTTGTCGGCCTGCAACCTCAGCTGGGCCGCCTTCCGCTCGGCGTTCTGGCGCTCGCGTTTGCGTCGCTTCTCGTCGGTCTCCCGCTGCAGCAGATAGGCCTTCCAGTTCATCGAGTACTGGTCCAGGGTGGTGCGATTGGCGTCCAGATGGAAAACCTTGGTGACTGTCTGCTCGAGCAGACCGGTGTCGTGGCTGATCATCATCACCCCGCCGGCGTAGGTCTTGACGTAGTCGCGCAACCAGACGATCGAGTCGGCGTCCAGGTGGTTCGTCGGTTCGTCGAGCAGCAGGGTGTCTGCGTCACTGAACAGGATGCGGGCCAGCTCGATTCGGCGACGTTGACCACCGGACAGTTCGCGCAACGGTTGACGCAGGACGCGGTCGGGCAGCCCAAGGTTGGCGGCGATCCTTGCCGCCTCACTCTCGGCGGCGTAGCCACCCGCTGCCACCAACTCGGCCTCGGCGCGGGCGTAGGACGACATCGCCAGGGCCTGTTGGTCACCCTCGGTGGTGGCCATCATGGTCTCGGATCGGCGCAGCCGTTCAAGGATCCGGTCCAGGCCCCGGACCGACAAGATGCGGTCTCGCGCCAGCATGCCCGGTTCGGCCTCGCGAGGGTCCTGCGGCAGATAGCCGATCTGGCCGCTGCGGGTGACCTGCCCACCTGCCGGCAGACTCTCAGCGGCAAGAACACGCATCATGGTGGTCTTGCCGGCGCCGTTGCGTCCGACCAGGCCGATCTTGTCTCCAGGATTCACCCGGAAGGTGGTGGGTAGGAGCAGCAGCCGCGCACCCGCACGGACCTCAAGTTCGGTTGCCTGAATCATGTCGTCGCCCATTGTTTCGCGCGCAGCGGCCTCGAACAAACTGAACTGCGGCTGAATCGGGGGCAACCGCTCTTCCAGTAGGCCTATCGTTGCCGCATGTCACGTCGACTGTTCGTCGCACTGCCACCGAACGAGGCCGCAATCGCGCACCTGCAGCATCATCTGGCCATCATCGGGCCGCCGGAGGGCCGGGCACGGCCGACCGCACCAGCAGGATGGCACATCACCATGGTCTTCCTGGGCGAGGTGGCCGACGAGGGCGCAGACGACGTCAACGATGGTCTTGCCGAGGCGTTGATCGGATTCGAACCCTTCCCCCTCGCGTTGGCCGGCGGTGGGGCCTTTGGCCCGCCGGAAGCGGCGAAGTCCTGGTGGGCAGGGGTGCACGACCCGACCGGGACGCTCCCCGAGATCAACCGGGTCTGCCTGCGGGCCGCCAAGGTGGCCGGGATCCGGGTGGCGGCCGAGAACTTCTTCCCGCACCTCACCCTGTTTCGCGGGCACCCGCGGCCCTCACCTCGCTGGCTTCGGTCCTGGGACGACTACCGGGGCCCTGACTGGACGGTGAACGCCGTGCACCTGATGGAGTCGGTCCTCCAGCCGAGCGGCTCGCACTATCGGACTCTGGTCACTCACCCGCTGAACTGCTGGGCTACCTGAGGCTCCCGGCCCGATCAGACCATGAAGCCGATGGCCTGCAACTGTTCGCGTCCATCGTCGGTGATCAGGTCGAGGTTCCACGGCGGCAGCCACACCCAGTTGATCGTCACCGATCGTGCCAGTTGCCCGAGCGCAGCCTGGGCCTCCCACTCGATCTGGTCTGTCATCGGGCAGGCGGGGCTGGTCAGGGTCATGTCGATGGTCACGTTGAGGTCGTCGTCGACGATCACGTCGTAGACCAGGCCGAGATCGACCACGTTGACCATCAGCTCGGGGTCAACGACCTCCTTCATGGCCTCCAGGATGACGGCCTTCTTCTGCTCGGGCGTGGCCTGGGCCCACGTGCTGTCAGCCGGTGCGGCACCCGGCAGGACGTCCTTCACCAGGTCAGACGGATTGGTCATCATCACTCCTTGTCAACGGCCGGGGGGGCCTGATCGTCCAGGGGGGTCGCAGACAGCTGGGCGCCGGCGCGGGCGAGTCCGTCCCGCAGCGCCGACCAACCGAGCATGGCGCACTTGACGCGTGCCGGAAACTGGGCAACACCGGCGAAGGCGATACCATCCTCGAGGCGGTCCTCATCGGGCTCCACCCGTCCCTGGCCCTCCATCATGATGCGGAACTCATCGAACAGGGCCATCGAGTCACGCACGTCGCGTCCGATGACCAGGTCTGCCATGACAGACGTGGAGGCCTGTGAGATGGAGCACCCCTCACCGTCGTAGGAGACGTCCGCGATCACGTCCCCGTCCAACAGGACGCGCAGGGTCACCTCGTCGCCGCACGTCGGGTTGACGTGGTGCACCTCGGAACCGAAGGGCTCGCGCAAACCCGAGTGGTGCTTCTCGCGGTAGTGGTCGAGGATGATCTCCTGATAGAGCTGTTCAACGCTCACGAACGCCTCCTGCGGGCCGTCTTGGTGCCGGTTCGGGACTGGAAGAAGTCGTACGCCCAGGCCACGGACTCGACGAGGGCATCCACCTCCTCGTTCGTGGTGTACAGGTAGCCGGACGCCCGGGTCGAGCTCTGCACCCCGAGCCGGCGATGCAGGGGAGCCGCACAGTGGTGGCCGCCGCGCACCGCGACGCCCCGACTGTCCAGCAGTTGCATGACGTCATGGGGATGGACGCCGTCGACTGTGAACGAGACCGCTCCCCCTCGATCGGCCAAGTCAGTGGGCCCCAGGATCTGTACCCCGTCCAGCCCACCAAGGCCGGCGAGCAGGCGAGCAGTGATAGCGGCCTCGTGCTCCTCGATCGCTGCCATGCCGAGACCGTTCAGGTAATCGATGGCCGCCCCCAGCCCGACCGCCTGGGCGATCGGCGGGGTGCCTGCCTCGAAACGCTGCGGGGGCGGTGCGTAACTGGACGCCTCCATCCGCACCACCTCGATCATCTCGCCCCCGCCCAAGAAGGGCGGCAACTGCTCCAGAAGTTCGTAGCGACCCCAGAGCACTCCGATGCCGGTCGGGCCGCACAGCTTGTGGCCCGTGAAGCCCATCAGGTCGGCCCCCAGCGCGTGCACATCGGTGGGCCGCTGCGGCACCCCCTGAGAGCCGTCCACCACGACGACGGCACCCACGGCGTGCGCCATCTCCGCCACCCGGGCGATCGGGTTGACGGTTCCGAGCACGTTGCTCACCCAGGTGAGTGCCACGACCCTGGTGTGGGCGTTGATGAGACCGTCACGCTCCGCGCCGGCCAGGTCGAGTCGGCCGTCCTCGGTGATGTCGAACCAACGCAGGGTTGCCCCGCTGGCCTGACAGGCCAGCTGCCAGGGCACCAGGTTGGAGTGGTGCTCCATCACCGAGATGACAACCTCATCGCCGGGGCGCAGCCGGGACGCGAGGGTGTGCGCGGCCAGGTTGAGGGCCTCCGAGGCGTTCTTGGTGAAGACCACCTCTTCGCCACCAGCGGCCCCGACGAAGGAGGCCACCTTGACCCGGGCACCCTCGAACCCTGCGGTCGCCTCGGCGCCGAGGGTGTGCATGGCCCGAGCGACGTTCGCGTTGTGCTCCAGGTAGTGGGACGCGATCGCGTCCACCACCTGACGCGGCTTCTGTGATGTGTTGGCGGAGTCAAGGTACACCAGCGGATGCTCGCCCACCATGCGGGCGAGGATGGGGAAGTCGGCGCGAACCGACGACACGTCCAGCATCACGCCCGCACGGCCTTCAGGTACTTGTCGTAGCCCTCGAGCTCCAATTCCTCGGCGAGGTCCTTGCCGCCCTCGGCGACCACCTGACCACCGACGAAGACGTGCACGTGGCTGGGCTGGATGTAGCGCAGGATCCGGGTGTAGTGGGTGATCAGCAGCAGCCCCCGGTCGCCCTGGGCGGCGAATCGGTTGACACCCTCGGCCACGATACGGATGGCGTCGATGTCCAGGCCGGAGTCGATCTCGTCGAGCACGGCGAACTTCGGGTTGAGCACATCGAGCTGGACGATCTCGCCACGCTTCTTCTCGCCCCCCGAGAAGCCCTCGTTGACGGAACGGGCGGCGAAGCTCGGGTCCATCTCCAGACGCTCGAGCGCAGCTGTCACCACCTTGGGCCAGGTGCGCACCTTGGGCGCCACCCCGTCCAGCGCCGTCCGCGCGGTCCGCAGGAAGTTGCTGGTCGAGACTCCGGGCACCTCGACGGGGTACTGCATGGCCAGGAAGAGCCCCGCCTTGGCGCGCTGGTCGACGCTCAGCCCGGTCAGCTCTACGCCGTCGAGTGTCACCGAACCCGAGGTGATCGTGTACTTGGGGTGGCCCGCGATGGCGTAGGCCAGCGTCGACTTGCCTGATCCGTTCGGGCCCATGATCGCGTGCACCTCGCCGGACTTCATGGTGAGGTCGACTCCGTGGAGGATCGGCTTGGGACCGGACTCGGTTTCGACATCGACGTGCAGGTCGGTGATGACAAGGTCTGCCATGGTGGTTCAGTTCTCCTGGTTGGTGATCGGGTTGTCGATGTCGACAAGGACGAAGCCGTCCTCGATGACGCAGGGATACACGGGGATGGGTCTGGTGGCCGGCAGGTTCAGCGCGGCACCGGTCCGCAGGTCGAACATCGAGCCGTGCAGGTAACACTCGATGGCGCAGGCGGCGGTGTCGACGTCCCCCTCAGACAGCCGCACCTTGGCGTGACTGCACTCATCACGGATGGCGAAGACCTCCTCGCCGATCCGCACCAGGGCTACTTCGAACTCACTGCCGGGGACGTCGACGCCCAGCGGGACCGCACCGATGTCGTCCAGCCTGGCCAACGCGATGGGGCTCACTGCTGGCCCTCCGCCCGATCGACCAGCAGGGCCTCATGGGCGACGCCGTCAATGCTGGCCAGCTGCGCATTCAGGGCCTCGGTCAGGCGCTGCTCGATGGCCGGGACGCCGATCCTGCGAATGATGTCGAGGAAGAAGCCCTCGACCACCAAGCGGCGGGCCTGCTCCTCCGGAATGCCCCGGCTGCGCAGGTAGAAGAGCTGCTCATCGTCGAATCGGCCGGTCGAGCTGGAGTGGCCCGCACCGCGGATCTCGCCCGTTTCGATCTCCAGGTTGGGCACCGAGTCGGCCTGGCAGCCCTCGGTGAGCATCAGGTTCTTGTTCGTCTCATAGGTCTCGATGTCCACGGCGTTCTTGCGGATCAGCACGTCGCCGATCCAGACCGAGTGGGCGCCCTTGCCCTGCAGCGCTCCGCGGTAGTCGACGTGACTGACGGTGCGCGGATGGTTGTGGTCGACCAGCAGGCGGTGCTCGACATGCTGGCCCGCCTGCACGAAGTACAGGCCGAGCTGTTCCAGGTTGCCGCCCGGGCCGGCGAACTCGGCGCGTTCCACGAGTCGCACGTCGCCCGCGCCGACGCTGGCCTGGATGGTGCGCACGCGGGCGTCCCGCCCGACGCGTACCGACACCTGTCCGCCATGCACCGCACCGGGCGCCCAATCCTGCACCGAGACGACATCGACGTGCGAACCTTCGCCGGCGTGCACCTCGACCTTCGAGGCGTAGTGAGCCACCCCGACGTGCCGCAGCACGATGGTCACCTGGGCGTGGTGGCCGATGTCGACCAGCAGGTGGACGTAGGCCGTGCCGCCCTGTCCCTCGACGGTCAGCTCGATCGGTCCGTCCGGCACCGCCTCGGCCGGCACCTCGACCAGCATCGTCCGGCGCGCCCGCTGCACTGCCCGGGCGGCCACCAGGTCGACAGGAGCGTCGAAGGACGCCGCTCGAGCGGCCTCGGACTCGATGTGACGACTGGTGACTCCGTCGGGCAGGGACACCCGCAGGGGTGAGTCGCCGTCCTGCCCGGCCGCCATCAGCGGAAGGAAGCGGCGAACCGGCGTGAACCGCCAGGTCTCCTCGCGTCCGCTGGGTTGAATGTGGTCGGCGATCAGCCATGACGGGGTGGGGTGCAGGTGGGACGTGAAGATAGCGCTGGCGAGCGATGCCTCTGGCTCGCTGGTGATGGTGCTCAACTCGGTTCTCTCTCCTGGTTCGGGTCTGGACGGGCGGCGGCGATCAGCCGACCGCACCCTCCATCTGCAGCTCGATCAGCCGGTTGAGTTCGAGGGCGTACTCCATCGGCAGTTCACGGGCGATCGGCTCGACGAAGCCGCGCACCACCATGGCGGCCGCCTCGTCCTCACCCAGACCTCGCTGCATGAGGTAGAAGAGCTGGTCCTGGCTGATCTTCGAGACGGTGGCCTCATGGGCCATCGACACGTCCTCCTCCTGGACATCGACGTACGGGTAGGTGTCGGTGCGCGAGATGCTGTCTACCAGCAGCGCGTCGCACTTGACACTGGACGCCGAGTGACGGGCTCCCGGCTGCACCTCGACCAGTCCGCGGTAGGACGCGCGTCCCCCGCTGCGGGAGACCGACTTCGAGACGATGGTCGACGTGGTGTGCGGCGCGGCGTGCACCATCTTCGATCCGGTGTCCTGGTGCTGACCATGCCCTGCGAAGGCGATCGACAGCGTCTCACCCTTGGCGTGCGGGCCCATCAGCCACACCGCCGGGTACTTCATGGTCACCTTCGAGCCGATGTTGCCGTCGACCCACTCCATCGTGCCTCCCTCGGCGACGGTGGTTCGCTTGGTGACAAGGTTGTACACGTTGTTCGACCAGTTCTGGATGGTCGTGTACCGCACCCGGGCGTCCTTCTTGACCACGATCTCGACGACCGCCGAGTGCAGCGAGTCGGACTTGTAGATCGGTGCGGTGCAGCCCTCCACGTAGTGGACGTGGGAGCCTTCGTCGGCGATGATCAGCGTGCGCTCGAACTGGCCCATGTTCTCGGTGTTGATCCGGAAGTAGGCCTGCAGGGGGATGGTCACGTCGACACCCTTGGGCACGTAGATGAACGACCCGCCGGACCAGACCGCGGTGTTCAGCGCCGAGAACTTGTTGTCTCCCGCAGGAATGACCGTGCCGAAGTACTCCTGGAAGAGTTCCGGGTGCTCCTTGAGGCCGGTGTCGGTGTCCAGGAAGATGACTCCCTGGCGCTCCAACTCCTCGTTGATCTTGTGATAGACAACCTCGGACTCGTACTGCGCCGCGACACCGGCGACCAGACGGGCCTTCTCCGCCTCGGGGATGCCGAGCCGGTCGTAGGTGTTCTTGATGTCGGCGGGCAGTTCGTCCCAGGTGGTCGCCTGCCGCTCCGTGGAGCGCACGAAGTACTTGATGTTGTCGAAGTCGATGCCGCTAAGGTCGGCACCCCAGGTGGGCATCGGCTTGCGTTCGAACAACTTCAGCGCGCGAAGCCGGCGCTCCAACATCCACTCGGGCTCGTTCTTGAGTGCGGAGATCTCTCGAACGACGTTCTCGTTAAGGCCCCGCTTGGCAATGGCACCAGCCGTGTCGGTGTCGTGCCAGCCGTAGCGGTACTGCGACAGGGCCTCGATCTGCTCGGCCTGGGTTGGTTGATTGTCGACCTGAGTGGTCATGCGCTCACCTTTCGATCCACGCTGGCAGGAACAGGGTTGGGCAGCAGAGTTCTACCGCCCAGATGGGTGCGGCAGGCCTCGTCGCCCAGGGCGATGGTGGTCGACCTGGACACATCGGTCCCCAGCAGTCGGGCGAACACGCTCGTCTCCGCCTCACACAGCTGGGGAAAGCGAGCCGCCACATGGGCGACCGGGCAATGGTGCTGGCACAGGCCACCGTCGCCCTGGGCCGAGGCGAAGTATCCGGCAGCGCTGAGCGCCTCGGCCAGAAGTTGGGCCGGTTCACCGTGCGGATCACAGGCCCTGCGACGCAAGTAGTCCGCCTCCACCTCGACGAGCCGTTTCTCGGCCAGCCGGTCAAGTGCATCCGGGCCGGCAGCCGCGACAAGTTCGGCCAGAGCCGTCAGGGCCAGATCGTCGTAGGCCTCGCCGAACACCTGACGGCCGAGTGCCGTCAACTGGTAGACCTTCGCGGGACGGCCCCGTCCGCGCTGACCACTCTGCTCACGGGCGACGATGTCGCCGTCCTCGCTCAGTGCTGCGAGGTGGCGACGCACACCGGCCGGGGTGAGGCCCAGCGCCTGCGCCAGGTCAGAGGCCGACATCGGCCCGCTGGCCAGCAAGAGATCGAGCACCCGCTGCCTGGTGGACGCGTCGCCAGCCACGGTGGCAGCGTTCCCGGCGCCTTCCGGTGCGGATCTGATCGACGATTTCACAACACCCATGTTGTCTAATTCGAGCCGAAAATCCAAACGGGTCCCGAGATGTGGATGAGCCTAATCTCTCTTGGCCCACCGCCGCGACCCGGGGACACGTCCCTCAACCCCTCGGCACCGTGTCCATGGCCACCTGTTGACCCCCGCGATTGGTCGCCGCACCGACGTCGTAGCGTATACGCTGCGGGGTTTTTGGGGTTCCCGTCAACACAACCGAAAAGAAACAGCGCGAGCACCCCCGGGCGCTCGCAACGCACAGACAGAGGTTCACAGGTGAAGATCGACAGACGGGCACCAGGCCACGTGGCCAGCACCACTGCATCACGCACTCCAGCACGACGAATCGTCCGCCCCCTGGGGTTTGCGGCGATCCTGGCCGCGGGCTTGGGTCTGACAGGTTGCGCTGGTGCCGGCGGGGCACCGGGAGAGCATGCCGGCGGTGGAGAGGCCAACCTGCAGTTACCTCCGTTGGACATGGTCACTTTCTTGGGCGGCGCCATCAACGGCCACCAGTTGCTGCTCATCGGGCTCGTCGTGTGCCTGGCCGGTCTGGGCTTCGGACTGGTGACCTACTCGAAGCTCAAGCACTTGCCCGTGCACAGGTCGATGCTCGAAGTGTCCGAGCTGATCTATCGCACCTGTCAGGCCTACCTCGTTCAGCAGCTGAAGTTCCTCTCCCTGCTGTGGGCCTTCATCGCAGTGGTCGTCTTCGTCTACTACTTCTTCCTGGTGGGATTCCCGATCGCCCGGGTGGCCATCATTCTGGCGTTCAGCCTGATCGGCATGCTGGGCAGCGCGTTCATCGCCTGGTTCGGCATTCGCGTCAACACGTTCGCCAACTCGCGCACCAGTTTCGCCGCGCTCAGGGGGAAGCCCTACCCCGCTCACGCCATCCCGATGAGCTCAGGCATGAGTGTCGGCATGGTGCTGATCAGCGTCGAACTCTTCATGATGCTGGTCATCATGCTTTTCCTGCCCGGCGACCTCGCGGGGGTCTGCTTCATCGGCTTCGCCATCGGCGAGTCACTGGGAGCCTCGGCGCTGCGCATCGCAGGCGGGATCTTCACGAAGATCGCCGACATCGGTTCCGACCTGATGAAGATCGTCTTCAAGATCAAGGAGGACGACGCCCGTAACCCCGGCGTCATCGCCGACTGTGTCGGCGACAACGCCGGAGACTCGGTCGGCCCTTCGGCTGACGGTTTCGAGACCTACGGCGTGACCGGGGTGGCCCTGATCACCTTCATCCTGCTGGCGGTGCCCGAGCCCTACACGCAGGTGCAACTGCTGGCCTGGGTGTTCTTCATCCGCGTGATGATGGTCATCGGCTCCTTCATCTCCTACGTCATCAACGCCAGCATCACGAAGGCCCGCTACCAGAACGCGGACGAGATGGACTTCGAGCAGCCGCTGACCAGTCTGGTCTGGCTGACCTCGGTCATCTGCATCGTCCTGACCTTCGCAACCTCGGCGGTCCTGATCAACGACCTGCCTGACGGCTTGTGGTGGAAACTGTCCGCCATCATCAGTTGCGGCACACTGGCGGGCGCGCTCATCCCCGAGTTGGTCAAGGCCTTCACCTCCACCAAGTCCAAGCACGTGGCGGAGGTCGTCGTCTCGGCGCAGCAGGGCGGCCCCAGCCTCGACATCCTCTCGGGAATCGTGGCCGGCAACTTCTCGGCCTTCTGGATCGGTCTGGCCATCGTTGTTCTCATGGGTGCCGGCTTCGGCATCAGCACACTGGGACTTGGTGCACTGATGATTGCCCCGGCGGTCTTCGCCTTCGGCCTGGTGGCGTTCGGCTTCCTGGGCATGGGTCCGGTGACCATCGCGGTCGATTCCTACGGCCCCGTGACCGACAACGCCCAGAGCGTCTACGAACTGTCCATGATCGAGGACATCCCCGACGTCGCCGACCAGATCAAGCGCGAGTACGGCTTTGACGTGCGCTGGGAACGGGCCAAGCGACTGCTGGAGGAGAACGACGGCGCAGGCAACACCTTCAAGGCCACCGCCAAGCCGGTGCTCATCGGCACCGCGGTGGTGGGCTCCACCACGATGATCTTCTCGATCATCATGACGCTGACCGACAAGGATCCTTACGGCCCCTTGGCAGCCAACCTGTCGTTGCTCAATCCGATGCTCTTGCTGGGTCTCATCACCGGCGGAGCCATCATCTACTGGTTCAGCGGCGCGTCGATGCAGGCGGTGACCACTGGCGCCTACCGCGCAGTGGAGTTCATCAAGGAAAACATCCACCTCGACGGTGCCACCAAGGCGTCCAACGAGGATTCGACCAAGGTCGTCGAGATTTGCACCCGCTACGCCCAGAGCGGCATGCTCAACATCTTCCTGGCCATCTTCTTCGCCACCCTGGGCTTCGCTTTCGTGGACGAGTGGTTCTTCATCGGCTACCTGATCTCGATCGCGATCTTCGGGCTCTTCCAGGCCATCTACATGGCCAATGCAGGTGGCGCCTGGGACAACGCGAAGAAGCTGGTCGAGGTCGACCTGAACGCCAAGGGCACCGACCTGCACAACGCCTCGGTGATCGGCGACACCGTGGGAGATCCCTTCAAGGACACCAGTTCGGTGTCGCTGAACCCGATCATCAAGTTCAGCACGCTGTTCGGCCTGCTGGCCGTGGAGTTGGCGGTCTCATTGAGAGCCTCCAACGCGGCTGTGGTGCTCGCGGGCGCGATCATCTTCCTGGCCGCCGCGGCGTACTTCGTCCATCGTTCGTTCTACGGCATGCGGATTGGCCTGGGCCTGACCGATGTCAAGAACATCCTCAAGCACGACCAAGATGCCACCCGCGCACTCGAGTCCGGCCTGGATCTCGATGCCGAACGGTTCACCGACTCCGACGTCGAACCCGCCCGCCGTTGAATCCATGACGTTGCACAGCAGGGCCGCGGCTACCTTGGGGCAGCCGCGGCCCTGCTGTGTCTGGACGTCGGCAAGATACCGCGGCTGACGAAAACTCGGGCAGCCCTGCGAAACCGCCGACCCGTCACTAGTCTGCGGCTTGACACAGGAGATGCCCATGGCCAGCGACGCCTTTGAGAAGAAGCCCAGTCAAGCCGCCCTCCCCCTCGTTCTGGCTCTCGATATCGGCTCCACCGCCAGCCGGGGCGCCCTGCACGATGCCACCGGACGTCCGCTCAAACCCCGCGCCAAGGTCGCGCACGCCTTCACCACTGGAGCCGACGGCACCTCGGTCATCGACCCCGACCAGGTGGTCGACGAGATCACGCGACTCATCACCGACCTGGTGGGCGTGGCCGATGGGCTGCCGATCGCGGGTGTTGCCTTGGACACCTTCGCATCCTCGCTTGTCGGGGTTGACTTCACCGGTCGGGCCATCACGCCCTGTTTCAACTACAACGACAACCGATGCGCCGGGGAGGTCGCCGGCCTGCGGGCCGACGCAGATGAGGACGACGTGCAGTCCCGCACAGGCTGCCGGTTCCACGCCAGTTACCTGCCCGCACGACTGCGGTGGATCGCCCGCAGCCAGCCGCAGGTGTGGGCTGGGGTCACCCGATGGTTGTCGTTGGGCGAGTACGTCCACCTGCGGCTGCTGGGCAGCGTGGCGGCGGGAACCTCGACAGCTGCCTGGTCCGGACTGCTGAACCGCGTGACAGGGCAGTGGGACGACCAGGCCCTCGCCCTTGCCGGGCTGAGCGGCCGCAAGTTGTCCGAGGTGGTGGACCCCGACACGTCCTTGCAGCCATCGCACGGCTCCGTTGCCCACCACCTGTGGCCACAGCTTCGCCAGTCGCACTGGTTTGCCCCCATCGGGGACGGCTACGCTGCGACGAGAGGGGTGGGCACCGGTCGGGGCAGTCTGGTCATCTCGCTGGCCACCTCGGGCGCCATGCGCCTTCTCATCGACGACCCGGTGGGCGGGCAAGGACGAGCGCTGCCCACCGGCCTGTGGTGCTACCGACTTGATGCCCGGCACAGCCTGGTCGGCGGGGCTGTCAACGACGTCGGCAGGGCCACCGAATGGATGATGCGTGAGCTGCAACTGCCGGACGCAGAAACCCTCGCCGCCCACCTCCTGGAACCGCCCAGCGACATCACTCCCCTCGTTCTGCCCTTCTTCACCGGTGAGCGCTCGACGGGCTGGGCCGGCTCAGCGCGCGCCACCCTGCACCACGTCGACTTCTCCACCTCGGCACTCGAGCTGTACCGAGGGGTGCTGGAGGGCATCGTCTGGTCATTCCAACGCATCACCGACCAACTGCTGAAGCTGAGCGGCCCCATCGCGAACACCCGGGTGGGTGGACGCGTGGCCGGCGAGGCTCCGGGGCTGCTCACCGTGTTGGCCGACGGACTGAATCTCGACATTGATCCGGTCACCATCAAACGCTCGACTCTCCGGGGCACCGCACTCATCGCCCTGGACGTGCTGGCCCCCGACACGCCCCGCACACCCGCCGAGACCGGCCCCACCTTGCGCCCCGATCCGGTGCGTGCCCGCTTCTACGACGAGCGGCAGAATCTCCTCGACGACCTGTACACCGCAGTGGTGCCAGGTTCCCGCGAACGGACACCACCCTCATGACCTGCCGATAGAGTTGGCTCGGCTGCCTCGCCCAACGTCAAAGCCGCCCCATCCATCGAGGGAGAACCCATGAACACCAACCTCCAGGCCCTCCACGACGCCGGAGTCTCAATCTGGCTCGATGACCTCTCGCGGAAGAAGATCCGCTCCGGGGAACTCGAGGAACTGATCGCAGAGAAGTCCGTCACCGGAGTGACCACCAACCCGACGATCTTCGCAGCAGCCTTCCAGGACCTCACCCAGTACGGTGCCGAGCTCGCTGCTCTGAAGGCCGAGGGTGTCGAGGTCGAGGCCGCCATCCGCTCGCTCATGAGCAACGATGTCGCCGAGGCCTGTGACGTCTTCACCGGCATCTACCAGAGCTCGAAGGGCTACGACGGGCGGGTGTCCATCGAGGTCGCCCCCACCCTGGCCATGGAGACCCAGGCCACCATCGATCAGGCCGAACAGCTGTACGCGATGGTCGACAAGACCAATGTCCTGATCAAGATCCCTGCCACCGAGCCCGGGCTGCCCGCCATCCGCGCCACCATCGCCAAGGGCATCAGTGTCAACGTCACCCTGATCTTCAGCATCGAGCGTTACGAGCAGGTCATGGACGCCTATCTGGCCGGCCTCGAGGACGCGGCGGCTGCTGGCATCGACCTGTCGGGTATCCACTCGGTGGCCTCGTTCTTCGTCAGCCGGGTTGACAGCGAGATCGACAAGCAGCTCGAAGCGGCTGGTGACGAAGCGGGCCTCGCCCTGCGCGGCAAGGCAGCCATCGCCAACGCCCAGCTCGCCTTCCAGGCGTTCGAGAATGTCTTCAGCTCCGACCGCTTCAAGGCGCTCGAGGCCAAGGGCGCCAACCTGCAGCGTCCGCTGTGGGCAAGCACGGGAGTCAAGAACCCCGACTACGACGACACCATGTACGTGGCCCAACTGATCGCGCGCCCGTGCGTGAACACCATGCCCGCCAAGACCCTCGAGGCCTTCGCCGACCACGGCGTGGTGGCAGGTGACACCATCACCGGCAACTACGAGCAGGCCAAGCAGGTCATGGCCGACCTCGCCGATGCAGGCATCGACTTCGATCAGGTGTTCACCACCCTGGAGCGCGAAGGAGTGGACAAGTTCGTGGTTTCATGGGGTGAGTTGGTGGAAGGCGTCACCTCGGCGCTGGCCAAGGCCTGAACAGACGACCGGAGGACGCGTGAACGATTCGTCGTGGACCAACCCGCTTCGTGACAGCGGGGACCGGCGGCTCCCAAGGATTGCCGGACCCAGCGTCCTGGTGCTCTTCGGAGTAACGGGTGATCTGGCTCGCAAGAAGCTGCTGCCGGCAATCTATGATCTGGCCAACCACGGCGCCTTGCCGCCGGGTTTCGGTCTGATCGGATTTGCCCGGCGGGACTGGACCACCGAACAGTTCATCGTCGAGATCGAGCACGGCGTCCGGGCCAACGCCCGGACGCCGTTCCGGCCAGAGGTCTGGAGGCAACTGGTCGGCGGCATCGACTTCGTGTCGGGCAGCTTCGACGACCCCGAGGCATTCCAGCGGCTGAGGCTCACGCTCGATCGTTTCGACCGTGAGCACGGCACCGGCGGCAATCACGCGTTCTATCTGTCCATTCCGCCGAAGAACTTCGAACAGGTCATCGAACAACTCAACTCCCAGGGACTCACCGACCAGTCGCGCGGCTGGAAACGGGCGATCATCGAGAAGCCTTTCGGGCACAACCTGGCCAGTTCGCAGGAACTGAGCCGCGCGGTTGCGGCTGCCTTCCCCGCTGAGTCGGTCTTCCGTATCGACCACTATCTGGGTAAAGAAACAGTGCAGAACCTGTTGGCGTTCAGGTTCGCCAACATGATGTACGAACCGTTGTGGAACCGCAACTTCGTCAGCGACGTCCAGATCACCATGGCGGAGGACATCGGCATCGGAGGCCGCGCCGGCTACTACGACGGGGTGGGCGCAGCTCGCGACGTCATCCAGAACCACCTGTTCCAGGTGATGGCGCTGACCGCGATGGAGGAGCCCAACACCTTCGACCCCAACGACCTGCGCCGCGAGAAGGAAAAGGTGCTGGAAGCCTCGAAGGTGCCCAGGTACCTGCGTCAGCACTCCGCGAACGGGCAATATGCCGCCGGCTGGCAAGGGGGCCGGCGCGTCCAGGGCTTCCTCGAGGAGGAAGGCATCAACCCGGCGTCCAGCACCGAGACCTACGCGGCCATCCGGGTGGACATCGACTCCCGCCGGTGGGCAGGGGTACCGTTCTACCTTCGTACCGTCAAGCGGGCACCTCGGCGGATCACCGAGATCGCCCTCAACTTCCGGCGCACGCCTCACATGCCGTTCAGCCAGCCCGATATCGAGGCGCTGGGTGTCAACTCCCTGGTCCTTCGAATCCAGCCCAACGAGGGCATCGAGATGAACTTTGGTGCCAAGGTACCCGGGACGCAGATGGAAATCCGGCAGGTGAGCATGGACTTCTCCTACACCGGATCGTTCACCGAGACCAGCCCGGAGGCCTACGAGCGGCTCATCCTCGACGTGCTGCTCGGCGACCCGCCGCTGTTCCCTCGCCAACGCGAGGTCGAACTGTCCTGGCAGATCCTCGATCCGGTGCTGGAGATGTGGGCCGACGCGGGCCAGCCGGAGCAGTATCCGGCCGGAACCTGGGGGCCCCAGGGGGCTCAAAAGATGCTGGCCCGTGACGGTGTCGCGTGGCGTCGTCCTTAGGAGGGCACATGACCATCAAGCTGAAGGGCACCGACGCCC
Organism: uncultured Actinomycetota bacterium; assembly: GCA_963780175.1. GTDB lineage: Bacteria > Actinomycetota > Actinomycetes > Propionibacteriales > Propionibacteriaceae > Brooklawnia. The sequence continues at coordinate 834,767 of CAWAAT010000001.1, forward strand.
GGCAGATCAACGAGACCCTCTTCAGGCTCCGCAAGGAAGGAGCCTCCGCGTCCGGGCAGGTGCTGACTCTAGTCATCGACACTCCGGCGGACGGGTCGGAGGCAGCGATGGCCGAGGCCAGGGAAGCCGGTTCGCTGCACCCGTCCCGCATCCTGGTCGCGATCCGCGGTCTGGACAACGAGGATGGACTCAACGCCGAGATTCACACCTCATCCACGGCAACCGAGGTGATCACACTGGAGTTCTCGGGCGAGGTGGACAGGCACGCAGACTCTGTCCTGCTGCCGTTGCTGTTGCCCGAACTCCCGGTGGCTATCTGGTGGCCGACCAAAGCCCCCGCAGACCCCAACCAGTGCGACCTCCGCAGCCTGACCCACCGGTTGATCCTCGACTCCAGCACCGCTGAAGACCCCATCGGCGCAGTGCGGTGGTTGGCCGGCCACCACCAACCGGGTACCACCGACCTGACCTGGACGCGCCTCACCCGGTGGCGCGCCCTTCTGGTGGCTGCCCTCGACCAGTCGCGCTCCCCCGTCACCTCAGCCGAGGTGGTGGGGCCCGCCACGTCGGCGCCGTCCGAACTGCTGGCGGCCTGGCTCGAGATGAGGCTGCAGGTGCCTGTCACTCGGCCCGAACCGGACTCCGACTACCCGGGTCTCCATGCCGTGCACCTGAGCACCCAGAACGGCGACATCACGCTACGACGGCTCTCACGGATCGACGCCGTCCTCACCCTGCCTGGCCAGCCCGACCGTCCCGTGGCCCTGGCCAGGCGAACCACCCAACAACTGCTGGCCGAGGAACTGATGCGACTGACCGGCGACGCTGCCTTTGACGCGCTGATGGCCCACATGGCCACCAGACAAGCGGGCTCCGGGCAGGCCTAGCGTCGTGGGCGTCCAGCGGGTGTACCGCTACCGCAGCAGGGACGAATTGGCCATGAGCATGGCCGGACGGTTGGTGCACCGCCTCGTCGAACTGCAGGCCGGCAAGGAGCGGGTACATCTGGCGCTGACGGGAGGTTCCAGCGCCGTCGCCCTGTACGAGGCTTTCGCCACGCTGGCCCAGGCCACCGCTTTTGACCCCACCCGACTCGAACTGTGGTGGACCAGCGAACGCTACGTCGCAACCACCGACCAGCGACGCAACTCGACTGGGGCCCTCTCGCTACTGGCGCGCACGATGTCGTTGGTGTCGTCCCAGGTGCATCCGATGCCCAGCACGACCGGCACCTCCGACCCGGACGAAGCTGCCTACGACTACGCCAAGGAACTGGCTGGCGTGACCTTCGACATCTGCCTGTTGGGCATTGGAGCCGACGGCCACGTGGCCGCCATCTACCCGGATCACCCCAGTCTGCAGGTCCAGGCGGAGACCAACTTACTGGCCATCGGCGTGACGGACGCCCCCCATGAACCTTTCGAGCGGGTCACGCTGACCCTCAACGCCATCAATCGATCGAGCGAGGTGTGGCTGCTGGCCAGTGGAGCCCACAAGGCCGAAATCGTCGCCCGTGCGTTGCAGCACGACCCCGAACTGCCTGCCGGGCTGGTTCACGGTGCTGAGGCTACCTACTGGTTCGTCGACCAGGACGCCGCGGCTGGGCTGGCCTACCATCGTTGCCGGTTCTGAACCCGAGGCTCAGTAGATGACCTCGCCATTGGCCCGGCGGGTCCGCAACAACTCCAGCGCCTCGGTGAGGATGGCCACCGCCTCGGCGTCCGACCGGCGTTCCTTGACGTAAGCCAGATGGGTCTTGTACGGGATGTTCCTCGGAGGCGGAGGGGGGTTCAATTGGTCCCTGTTCGCAGGAAGTCCGCACCGGGTGCACTCCCATTCGGCGGGTAGATCTGCTTCCAGCGCGAAGGCCGGACGAGTCTCATGTCCGTTGGCGCAGAAGAAGCTGATCCTGGTGCGGGGCGCGGAGTCGCCGCGTTCCGCTTCACCCATCGGACCGGCCCCGACCCGGCTTCCCTTAATGGCGTTGCCACCAACCACAGTTCTGCTCCCTCAACCTACCGATGGACCTCGAACGGATCGTCAGACCCCGGCCGAGTACAAGATCAACAACGCAACAATGCACAGCGCCCACAGCAGCCCGACGACAATCGTCAGCCTGTCAAGGTTTCGCTCCGCGACAGATGTGCCGCTCATGCCTGAGGTCATGCCTCCCCCGAAGAGGTCGGACATCCCCCCGCCGCGTCCCTTGTGCAGCAGGATGAACGCGGTGAGGATGACGCTCAGGACGACCAGAAAGATCGACAACGTCATGATCGGCCAAGCCATCAGCGGTACAAAGGTCACGGGCCCGATCATATCCCACCGGCGCGGAGACCCCGAACGGCCGCCGTCTCGTGGTCCGGCGCACTCCAAGGCAGCATCTGGGACCGCAGAACGCCCCGGCGGCTGGCCGGGGCGTCCCTTGACTACCTGCTGGGCAGGTGCGTCACTGCTTGTAGAACTGGACGATGGCGGCGAACTCCTCGGCCTTCAGGCTTGCGCCACCGACCAGGCAACCGTCAACGTCGGGCTGGTCCATGATCGCCACCACGTTGCTGGCCTTGACCGATCCGCCGTACTGGATGCGGACGGCCTGCGCCACCACGTCGCCGTACAGGTCACGGACCGCACCCCGGATCGCGCCGCAGACCTCCTGGGCGTCGTCTGGTGTGGCCACCTCACCGGTACCGATGGCCCAGATGGGCTCATAGGCGATCACCAGCGATGCAGCGTCCTGCGCCGAAATGCCGGCCAGTGCGGCCTTGACCTGACCCACGGTGTGTTCCACCTGCTTGCCCTGCTTGCGCAGGTCGAGTCCCTCGCCGACACAGATGATCGGGACCAGCCCAGCCGACAGCGCCTTGACGGCCTTGGCGTTGACCACGTCGTCGGACTCGTGGTGGTACTCACGGCGTTCGCTGTGACCAACCACCACGTAGGCGCAGTCAAGCTTGACGAGCATGCTGGCCGAGATGTCACCGGTGTAGGCGCCGTCATCGTAGGGGGAGAGGTCCTGGGCACCATGCTTGAGAGGCAGCTTGTCGCCGTCGATCAGTGTCTGCACGGTTCGCAGCGCGGTGAACGGCGGTATCACGACCGCCTCGCATCGTGCTGGATCGTGACGCTCGTCGGCCAGAGTCCAAGCCAATTTCTGGACGAGCCCCACCGCATCGATGTGGTTGAGGTTCATCTTCCAGTTGCCGGCCATGATGGGTGTACGGTTCATCGGTTGTCCTCCACTCCGGGCACGGGTTGGTCATCAAGAACGACCAGACCTGGCAGTATCTTGCCCTCCAGATACTCCAGCGAGGCGCCGCCGCCGGTCGAGATCCAACCGAACTGGTCGTCGGCGTAGCCGAGGTCGCGCACGATGGCAGCAGAGTCGCCACCACCGACGACTGTCAGCCCGTCAACCTGCGTCAGCGCCTTGGCGACCGCCGCGGTGCCGCCGGCGAATGCCTCGATCTCGGCCACACCCATGGGTCCGTTCCAGAAGACGGTGTGGGCGCCACGGATGATGTCGGCGAACAGCTTCTCGGATCTCGGGACCGATGTCCAGACCCCCCTGGCCGGCCGGAATACTGGTCGGCCGCCACGACCGAGACCTCACCGATGACCTCACGGGCCTCGAAGTTCATTCCCTGGGCGACGCGCACGTCGACCGGCAGGACGATCTGCTTGCCGGCGGCCCGGGCCGACTCGAGGTACCCGGCGCACACCCCGACCTGGGTGTCATCGAGAATCGAGCTGCCGATCTCGTTGCCCTTCGCCTTGAGGAAGGTGTAGGCCATCCCTCCACCGATCACCAGTGCGTCGGCGACCTTGAGCAAGTTGTCGATGACGGCCAGCTTGTCGGCGACCTTGGCGCCACCGAGCACAACCACGAACGGACGCTGAGGGTCGGTGGTGAGCTTGTTCAGTACCTCGACCTCCTTTGCGACCAGATCACCGGCAGCAGCCGGGATCAGCTTGGCGATGTCGTAAACCGATGCCTGCTTGCGATGCACCACTCCGAAGCCGTCCGAGACGAAGTAGTCACCGAGCTTGGCGTACTGGGCAGCCAGGGCCGAACGTTCGGACTCGTCCTTTGACTCCTCGGCCGGCTCGTAGCGGACGTTCTCGACCAGGCAGACCTCGCCGTCGGCCAGCGACCTCGACAACTGCTGGGCAGAGTCACCGACCACGTCAGTGGCCAGTTTGACCTCGGTGCCGAGCAGTTCGCCCAGCCTGCGTGCCACCGGAGCCAGGGAGTACTTGGGGTTCACCTTCCCCTTCGGTCGACCGAGGTGCGCCATCACCGTGGTGCGGGCACCTGCCTCGCGCAGCTTGTTGAGAGTGGGCAGAGCCGCCTTGATCCGGCCGTCATCGGTGATGACGTCGCCGTCCAGGGGCACGTTGAAATCGCATCGGATGACGACGCGCTTGCCCCGCAGATCGTCAAGAATATCGTTCACAGAACGCACTTGTGGTTCCTCTTCCTGGTGGGTGATGGTGAGTGGCGAGACGGTTGGGGGCGTGCCAGCAGCAGCCAGCACGCCCCCAACGTCAGTCCCGGATCGGGATGGTTCAGAGCTTCTTGCCGACCAGAGCCGCCAAGTCGACCAAGCGGTTCGAGTAGCCCCACTCGTTGTCGTACCAGGACAGGATCTTCACCAGGTTGCCGATGACCTTGGTGTAGGAGGCGTCGAAGATGCTCGAGTGCGGGTCACCCTGGATGTCGGTGACCACGATCGGGTCCTCGGTGTAGGCCAGGATGCCCTTCAGCGGGCCCTCAGCGGCCTCCTTGATCGCGGCGTTGATGGCCGCGACCGAGACCTCCTTGCTGGCTACGAAGCTCAGGTCGGTGACCGAACCGGTGGGCACCGGGACGCGCAGCGCGAATCCGTCGAACTTGCCCTTGAGTTCGGGGAGCACCAGGGCGACGGCCTGGGCCGCACCCGTCTTGGTCGGGATGATGTTCACGGCCGCGGCGCGGGCGCGACGCAGGTCGCTGTGCGGGCCGTCCATCAGGTTCTGATCGGCGGTGTAGGCGTGCACGGTGGTCATCAGGCCACGCTCGATGCCGAAGGTGTCATTCAGCACCTTGGCCACCGGGGCCAGGCAGTTTGTCGTGCAGGAGGCGTTCGAAATGATGTGGTGCAGGGCCGGGTCGTAATCGGCGTCGTTGACGCCCATCACGATGGTGATGTCCTCGTTCTTAGCAGGAGCCGAGATGAGGACCTTCTTGGCGCCAGCCTTGATGTGGGCAGCCGCTGCCGAGGCCTCGACGAAACGCCCGGTGGACTCGATCACGACGTCGACACCCAGATCGCCCCACGGCAGGGCAGCGGGATCGCGCTCTGCCAGAACGACCATCCGGTGGCCGTCGGCGGTGATGGACTTCTCGTCGTAGGTCACCTCACCCGGGAAACGACCCATGGTGGAGTCGTACTTCAGGAGGGTGGCGAGGGTCTTGTTGTCGGTGAGGTCGTTGGCGGCAACGATCTCGATGTCGGCACCCTGCTCCTTGCAGGCGCGGTAGAAGTTACGGCCGATACGGCCGAAGCCATTGATGCCAACCTTCACGGTCATGTGGTGATCCCCTTCAGAGATACTGTGCCTGACGTCTGGCACGCGTCGAGACGTCTTTGGTCACTGTCAACTCTATCGAACGCGCCGCACTTCTGCGCAGACAGCTGCGCGAGGGTTGGCAATCGCTGGGGCCGAGGCGCCCGGCGCTCGCTCAGTCCCGTTCGTCCAGCATGTCGGGGGTCAGTGCCATCTCGGTGCTGGCGATCCCCTGCTCGGCGGCGGCCTTGTCGGCCATGGCCAGCAACCGACGGATGCGTCCGGCGATGGCGTCCTTGGTGAGGGCAGGGTCGTGCAGTTGGCCTAGTTCTTCCAGGCTGGCCTGCTTGTGTTCGAGCCGCAGAAGGCCCGCCTGCCGCAGGTGGTCAGGCACGTCGGCGCCCAATATCTCCAGGGCACGCTCGACTCTGGCGCCCGCGGCCACCGCTGCCCTGGCCGATCGACGCAGGTTTGCGTCGTCGAAGTTCGCCAGTCGATTGGCCGAGGCCCGCACCTCGCGACGCATTCTGCGCTCCTCCCAGACGAGCAGGGACTCGTGGGCCCCCATTCTGGTGAGCAGAGCCGCGATGGCGTCGCCGTCCCGGATGACCACCCGCTCCACCTGGCGCACCTCCCGGGCCTTGGCACTGATGTCCAGTCGCCGGGCAGCCCCGACGAGAGCCAGAGCGGCCTCCGAGCTGGGACAGGTGACCTCGAGCGACATGGACCGACCGGGTTCGGTCAGCGAGCCACGCGCAAGAAACGCCGAGCGCCAGACGGCCACCTGCTCGCTCATGCCAGACCCCACGACCTGGGCCGGCAGTCCGCGGGTAGGACGTCCGTGCGAGTCGATCAGCCCGGTCTGAAGGGCCAGCCTTTCTCCGTCGCGCACCATGCGCAGCATGTACCGGGTCCCGCGGCGAACCCCCGAGCCGTTGATGACCAGCAACTCCGATTCGAACCCGTACAGTTCTGTGATCGCCTGACGCAACCGTCGCGCCGCTCCCCCGGTGTCAAGCTCCGCCTCGATGACGATCCGCCCGGTGACGATGTGCAGTCCCCCGGCGAACCGCAGCATCGCGGCCACCTCGACGGCGCGGGTCTCGGGCTTGAGCACCCGGACGGTTGCCAGCTCGGACTTCACCTGTTGCGTCAGTGCCACGTCGGCATCATCCCACACTCCGAGCTGCCGTGGCCCGGGGCGGTGGCCCCTCAACCCACCATGAGGTCTCGGAACACCGAGGCCAGGCGCAACGGGTCGTGTCGGGCGCTGCCGTCATGACGACGAATATCCGCGACCACGAGCCGGGCGCCAAGACCTCTGGCGACCTCACGCAGATGGGAGTCGTCGGCGCCGAAGGTGTCGTCCACCACGATGGTGTCGAAGTGGAGCGCAGGAGCGTGCTCGGCCAGGATCTCCAGGTGCCGAGCGGCTCCCATGCCCTCGGTCTCGGCCGCTGGCGCGATGTTGAGGGTGAGTACCCGGTGGGCACGCGACTCCACGATGGCTGCAGCCAACTGCGGTACCAGCAAGTGAGGCAGGACGGAGGTGAACCACGACCCGGGCCCGAGGACGACGAAATCAGCATCCGCCACGGCAGCCACCGCCTCGGGACAAGCCGGTGGGTCGTTGGGAACGAGTCGGATGGCGTTCACCTGGCCCTGGGTGACCGCCACCTCGTGCTGGCCACTCAGTACCGAGACATCGCCAGGACGATCGGGGTCAAGGCCGAGAACGTCGGCCTCGATGGTCAGCGGCACCAACGACATCGGCAGCACCCGGCCCTGAACGTCCAGCAACTGGCCCACCATGTCGAGGCCACGCACGGGATCGAGCTGTTGCCACAGGCCCTCGATGAGCAGGTTGCCGATCGCGTGACCGTTCAGCGGCCCTGAACTGTGGAAGCGGGACTGCAGGACACTGGCCCATTGGCGTCCAACGGAGGTGTCCCCACACAGGGCGGCCAGTGCCATCCGAAGATCACCTGGTGGCAACCCCCCGAGCTCTCGGCGCAGTCGCCCCGAGGATCCGCCGTTGTCGGCGACGGTGACGACAGCAACCAGCTGGTCGGTTACTTGCCGCAGAGCCTGCAGGGTCGCGAACAGTCCGTGCCCTCCGCCCAAGGCCGTCACCCGGGGCAGGTCGCCCGGATTCATTCCCGCCCCAGATCACGATGCAGGACGCTGACCTGGACGCCCTTGTCGCGCAACCGGGCCGCGAGTGCCTCGCTGATTGCCGTGCTGCGGTGTTTGCCGCCGGTGCAACCGATCGCGACTGTCGCCTGCCGTTTGCCCTCACGCTCATAGCCTGGGGCGACCGTCGCGATCAGAGCCTCCAACTGGTCCAGGAATTCCGCGGCTCCCGGCTGGCCCAGGACGTAGTCACTGACCTCGACCGACAGCCCGGTCTGGGGACGCAGATGAGGCACCCAGTGCGGGTTGGGCAGGAAACGCACATCGAAGACCATGTCGGCGTCCACCGGCACCCCGTTCTTGAAGCCGAAGCTCATGATCTGGAAACGCGTGGAGTTGTCGTCGCCCGACCCGTAGATGTGGCCGATCCGGTACGCCAGTTGGTGGACCGTCAGATTGGAGGTGTCGATGACCACGTCGGCGTCCGCCCGCAGATTGCGCATCATCCGTCGCTCCTTGGCGACAGCCTGGATGATGCTGCCCCCGCCCTGCAGGGGCAGCGGACGACGGGATGACTCCTGACGACGGACGATGGCGTCGTCGTTGGCCTCCAGGAAGCAGATCTCCCGACGGATGCCCTGGGCCTCGATCTGGGCGAGCACCAACGGCAACTGGTCGAACATCTCGCGAGAACGGACGTCCAGCCCGACGGCCAGCCGGTCGTGGCCCCCGCGCCGGGTGGTCTCGATCAACTGCGGCAGCAGACTGGGCGGCAGGTTGTCCACGCAGAACCAACCGAGATCCTCCATGGCATGCATGGCCGTGCGGCGCCCACCCCCCGACATGCCGGTGATGATCACCACCCGTGGGGTTGCCGGACTGGCTGGGGCGCCGACATTGGCCGCCCCCGGTTCGTCGGTCTGTCGTGGCTGGCTCACATCCCCCATTATTGCCCTCACTCAGCCGACTTGGCCGAAGGCGGAGCGTCAGGCCTCGGTGATCTCGCCTGTCGTGGTGTTCACGGCTTCGCCGACCTCGTCGGCCGCCAGCGCGGCCAGCACCGCTTGGGCGGTCGACGGCCCAAACCCTGGCAGGGCGCTCAGGTCGTTCAGGGTGACCGAACGCAGCCGGCGCACCGACCCGAAGTGCCGCAGCAGGGTAGCCCTGCGGACCTCCCCCAGCCCCGGGACGCCGTCCAGCACCGACTCGACCATGGCCTTCGACCGGCGTCCCCGGTGATGGGTGATGGCGAACCGGTGGGACTCATCACGGACGCGCTGCAGCAGGTACAGGCCCTCGGAGGCCCGTGGCAGGATCAGTGGGTAATCCTCCCCCGGTATCCACACCTCCTCGAGGCGCTTGGCCAGGCCGATCAGGGCCACCTCGTCGGCCAGTCCCAGATCGTCCAGCACCTGTTGGGCGGCGTTCACCTGCGGCGAGCCGCCGTCGACCACCACCAGAGCCGGGGCGTAGGCGAACTTGCGAGGAGCCCCGGTGGCCGGATCGATCAGAGCAGGACCCTGCCCGTCGAGCCCGGCCGAGATCATGGACTCCCGGTCTGCCAACAACCGCCGGAACCGACGGCGCAGCACCTCGTCCATGGCGGCGACATCGTTGGAGCCCTCGAAGCCCTTGATGACGAACCGCCGGTACTCCGACTTGCGAGGCAGCCCGTCCTCGAAGACCACCATGGAGCCGACCACCTCGGTGCCCTGCAGGTGGCTGATGTCGAAGCCCTCGATCCGCAGCGGAGCGGTGGCCATGCCGAGGCAGCGCTGCAACTCCTCAAGCGCCACTCCGCGGGTGGCCAGGTCCGAGGCTCGACGGGTCTTGTGCAGCGCGAGAGACTCGGAGGCGTTGCGAGCCACCGTGTCGAGCAACCTGCGTTTGTCGCCTCGCACGGGAACGTGAATGCGCACCGCAGAACCACGTTGCTCACGGAGAAGGTCGGCCAGCACGTCCCCGGAGGCCGGGTCGACCTCAACGAGGATCTCGGGGGGGATGGTGCTGCCGCTGGCGGTCTGGAAGCCCTGGTCATCGGCGTACAGGCCGAACAGGAACCCCTCGATGAGCTCTGCCACGTCGGCGTCGTCGGTTCGGTCAGCAACCCAGCCCCGCTCTCCTGTGACGCGTCCCGACCTGACGTGGAAGATCTGCACCGCAATCTCGAGAGGATCTGCCGCCACCGCGAGCACATCGGCGTCGGTGCCGTCGGCCAGCACGATGGCGTTCTTCTCGGTGGCCTGCCGAAGGGCGTCGAGGGAGTCGCGGAGCACGGCAGCATGCTCGTACTCCTGCCGGTCGGCGGCGGCTCGCATCTGGCGAGTCAGCTTGCGCTCGAGGCCGCGCGTCTGGCCAGCCCAGAACGCGCAGAAGTCACTGACGATGTCACGATGTTCGACCTCGGTGACACGTCCCACGCAGGGTGCTGCGCACTTGCCGATGTGGCCCAGCAGGCAGGGACGACCGGCTGCTGCGGCGTTGCGGAAGACTCCGTTGCTGCACGAACGCATCGGGAACACCCGCAACAGCAGGTCCACCGAATCTCGCACAGCCCAGGCCTGCCCGAACGGACCGAAGTACCGCCAGCCCTTGCGCTTGGCGCCGCGCCCGACGAAGACCCGCGGGAACTGCTCGCTCCAGGTCACACACAACCACGGATACGACTTGTCGTCACGGTACTTGATGTTGAACCGCGGATCGAACTGCTTGATCCAGGTGTATTCGAGCTGAAGGGCCTCGACCTCATTGCGCACCACCGTCCACTCGACCTTGGCGGCCGTGCGCACCATGGTCTGCGTCCTGAAGTGCAGCCCCGCGGGGTCGGCGAAGTACGAGTTCAACCGATTGCGCAGGTTCTTCGCCTTGCCGACATAGATCACCTGACCGAATGAGTCACTGAACCGGTAGACCCCCGGTTCGGTGGGGATCGAACCGGGCGACGGGCGGTAGCTGGCTGGGTCAGCCATAATTCAGGCGGCCGGCGTGGTTCCGGAGGCCGACTTCCTGGTCGTCGACGCACTCGCGTGCTTCGAGGAGGCGCCGGCCGAGCCTGCAGCCTTGCGGGCCGCCGTCCGGCCCGCCTTTGCGGCCGGGGTGTCTGCGTCCTTGGGAACGCGAGCTGTCCGCTTCCTGGCAGGAGTCGGGGCCTCGACCAGCGCCTCGGGCTCGGGTTCGGCCACCGGCACCTCACGACCGGCCAGTATCCCGCGCAGGAAGTGCCCGGTGTAGCTCTGCGCCACGCCGGCGACCGACTCCGGGGTGCCGACTGCGACCACCTGACCGCCCCGATGGCCGCCTTCCGGCCCCATGTCGATGACCCAGTCGGCGGTCTTGATCACGTCCAGGTTGTGCTCGATGACCACGACCGTGTTGCCCCCGTCAACCAGGCGGTTCAACACGTCGAGCAACTTGCGGATGTCCTCGAAGTGCAGTCCCGTGGTGGGCTCGTCCAGCACGTACAGCGTGCGTCCGGTCGAGCGACGCTGCAATTCAGCACCCAACTTGACACGTTGGGCCTCGCCTCCTGACAAGGTGGTGGCCGGTTGTCCGAGCCGGACGTAGCCCAGTCCCACGTCGTTCAAGGTGAAGAGGTGCCGTGCGATGGAAGAGATCGGAGCGAAGAACTCGGCCGCGTGCTCAATGGGCAGGTCGAGCACCTCGGCGATGGTGAGCCCCTTGTACTTCACCTCGAGGGTCTCCCGGTTGTATCGGGCCCCGTGACAGACCTCGCACGGCACGTAGACGTCGGGTAGGAAGTTCATCTCGATCTTGATCGTGCCGTCACCCATGCAGTTCTCGCAACGTCCCCCCTTGACGTTGAAGCTGAACCGGCCCGGCTGGTAGCCACGAGCCTTGGCCTCCGGGGTCTGGCTGAACAGGGTGCGGATCTTGTCGAACACCCCCGTGTAGGTGGCCGGATTCGAGCGTGGCGAGCGTCCGATGGGTGACTGGTCGACATGGACGACCTTGTTCACGTGCTCGGTGCCGGTGATGCCGGTGTGCCGGCCCGGCACTTCCTTCGCGCCGTACAACTGCTTGGCGAGCGAGGAGTACAGAATGGAATTCACCAGGGATGACTTGCCCGAACCGGAGACGCCGGTGACCGCCACGAAGCACCCCAACGGGAACTCGACGGTGATGTCGGTCAGGTTGTTCTCGGACGCGCCGTGCACTACCAGCCGCTGGCCGTTGCCGAGTCGGCGCCTGGCCGGCAGGGCGATTTCGCGTCGCCCCGACAAGTAGGCACCGGTCATCGACTCCTCGCTCGCCAGCAGGTCGGCGAAGCTGCCGCTCACCACCACCTCGCCGCCGTGCTCACCGGCCCCCGGACCGATGTCGACCACGTGATCGGCGGCCCGGATGGTGTCCTCGTCATGCTCGACGACGATCAGCGTGTTGCCCAGGTCACGCAGCCTTACAAGGGTTTCGATCAGCTTCCGGTTGTCGCGTTGGTGCAGACCGATGGACGGCTCGTCCAGCACGTACAGCACCCCGGTCAGGCCCGAACCGATCTGGGTCGCCAAGCGAATGCGTTGCGCCTCACCGCCGGACAGCGATCCGGCGGTGCGCGCCAGCGTGAGGTAGTCCAGCCCGACGTCGAGCAGGAACCGCAACCGTTCGCGGATCTCTTTCAGCACCTGCTCGGCGATGACCGTCTCGCGCTCGCTGAGCGTCAGACGGCCGACGACGTCAGCCAGTTCGTCGATCGACAGTCGTGACACCTGGTCGATGTTGCGTCCGTCGACGGTCACCGCGAGGGTGGAGGGCTTGAGGCGCGCCCCACCGCACGCCGAACATGGGATCTCGCGCAGGTAGGAGCCCCACCGGTCTCGGGCGGCGTCGGACTCGGCCTCCTCATGCCTGCGTCTCACCTGGGGCAGGACCCCTTCGTACTTCTGCGTGAAGGTGCGCACCCGGCCGAACCTGTTGCGATAGCGCACCATCACCGGATCGTCGTGGCCCGTGAGGATGAAATCGCGCACCTTCGCTGGTAGCTCACGCCATGGAGTCTCAACTGAGAAGCCGTGCTGCTCCGCCATCGCTTCGAACACATGGGAATAGTGAGACGCGATCGTAGGACTGGACCAAGGCGCGATCGCTCCCTGACTCAGGCTCTTCAGCTGATCAGGCACCACCAACTCGGGATCGACTTCTAACGTTGTCCCGAGACCTGCGCACTCGGGGCAAGCCCCCCAAGGGCTGTTGAAGGAGAACTGCCGCGGCTCCATCTCGTCGAGCGCAATGTCGTGGCCATTGGGGCATGCCAGGTGTTCGCTGAAGCTGCGCTGCCGGTGCGGGTCGTCGGCGGCACGGTCCACGAAGTCGAGGATCACCAGCCCCGAGGCCAACCCCAGGGCCGTCTCGACCGAGTCGGTGATGCGCTGCTTGGCCGAGGCCTTGACGGCCACCCGGTCGACCACCACGTCGACGTCATGCTTGCGCTGCTTGTCAAGTGTCGGCGGCTCGGTGAGTTGGTGGGTCTCGCCGTCCACCCGCACCCGGGAGTAGCCCTGACTGGCCAGGTTGCGGAACAACTCGGTGTACTCACCCTTGCGGCCACGGATGAGCGGAGCCAGCACCTGAAAACGGGTACCCTCTGGCAGTTCCAGCACCTGGTCGACGATCTGCTGGGGGGTCTGACGGCTGATGGGCCCCCCGCAGACCAGACAGTGTGGGTGACCAATCCTGGCGAAGAGCAGCCGCAAGTAGTCGTAAACCTCGGTCACGGTGCCCACGGTGGATCGCGGGTTGCGACTGGTGGACTTCTGGTCGATCGCCACTGCCGGGGACAGGCCCTCGATGAAGTCGACGGCGGGCTTGTCCATCTGGCCCAGGAACTGCCGCGCGTAGGCCGACAGAGACTCCACGTAGCGGCGTTGTCCCTCCGCGAAGATCGTGTCGAATGCCAGGGACGACTTGCCAGACCCCGACAAACCGGTGAACACAATGAGCGCGTCCCTTGGCAGGTCAAGCGAGACGTTGCGCAGGTTGTGCTCCCGGGCTCCCGAGATGATGAGTCGATCCTTCACGCCCCTCATCGTATGCTGCGCCACCGACAGCACAGCGACGTGAAAGGACGGGCTGGACACGGTGGCGGTAACGTGATCGACTGAGTGGACGACCACCAGGGCCGGGAGCGACACGATGTCATGGGATGCGGCGCGGCAAGCAGATTTGAACGTGCGTGCGCCCGTGACCAGCGTCCGCAAGTTCAAGCTCGAAGCCACCCAACGACTGCTGGGCAACACGATCACCCTCAGCGAACAGGCCTGGCAGGAACCCTCACGCTTGACGGGCTGGACGCGAGCGCACGTGGCCACCCACGTGGCGCGCAACGCTGAGGCATTCGTCCGAGCCGTTGACGCCGTCCTGCTCGGACGCCGCGGACTGATGTACGACACCGACGAGGACCGCGACCTGGCCATCGAACGCGGCTCAGAACGCAGTGGCCTGGACCAACAGATCGACCTCGACACCACTGCGGGTCGCCTGAACAGGCGATTCAACGTGCTGGAGCAGATGCCCGTCGACCTGATGGTCGAACTTCGTCCGGGGGAACTGTTCCGGGCCGGGCTGCTGCCCCTGATCAGGCTGAACGAGGTCGTGCTGCACCACGTTGACCTCGACTGTGGATTCGAGGTGTCACAGGTCGATCCGGTCATTGCACGATGGCTCCTGGAGTGGAACGCCCTCGACGCGATCCGTGACGACGCTCTGCCCGCGGTGCGACTGCTCTCAGACTCGGGGTTCACGGTCGACCTCGGGCCCGCGGGCTCAACGACCCTGGTCGAGGGCACGGACGCAGTCCTGCTCGGCTGGCTGACCGGACGCCTGAACCCGGACGAGGCGCTCCACATGCCCGACTCGCCTCAGCTGCGCTGAGGACCCACCGCGCCCGGATGCGACCCGTAGCGTGGAGCCATGACCGGACTTCACCACACGTCAGCGCGCCGGCAACCGGTGGATTTCACCGCGGCCAGCGTAAAGTGCACCAAGATCGCCGTCGGCACCATGGACAACAACTGCTACCTGCTGGATGCCGGCGGCCCGGTGGTCCTGATCGACGCGGCCGATGAGGCTGACCGGCTGCTTGCCGTCTTGGGCGCTCGCCGGCTGAGCGCTGTGGTGACCACTCATCAGCACGCCGACCACGTCCGGGCGCTCGCGCAGGTGGTCGCCGCGACCCGTGCCGAGGCTTTCGCCGGTGAACCGGACGCCGGGGCCATCACCAGGCAGACCGGCGTCACCTGTCAGCCGCTGTGGACCGGGGACCAGCTGACCCTGGGCGGCATCCACCTGGAGGTGATCGGACTGGTGGGACACACGCCGGGGTCGATCGCACTGGTGCTGCGAGATGAAACCGGGACGCACATCTTCACCGGTGACTCGCTCTTCCCCGGCGGCGTCGGCAACACCGCCGGCCTCGAACAGTTCTCCTCGCTGCTGGGAGACGTCCAACGTGAACTGTTCGACCGTTTCGACGACGACACGATCATTCACCCCGGGCACGGTGATGCCACGACCCTGGGCGCTGAGCGACCCCACCTGCCGGCGTGGGCGGCCCGGGGTTGGTGAAACGCCCGTGGCCGGATCCCCCAAGGGACCCGGCCACAGCGATCATCGACCAGTGGATCATGCCTCGATGCTGGCGTCCCTGCGGGTCTTGATAAGCGACAGGGTTGCGGTGAACGCAATGGTGACCACGATGACCGCCAGCGAGAGCACGGTGGGGATCTCGAAACTGATCCAGTGGTAGTGGTGCATGGCGTGCAGCACCAGCTTGACGGCGATGAAGCACAGGATGAAGGCCAGTCCCAGCGACAGGTACACCAGACGCTGAAGCAAGCCGCCGAGCAGGAAGTAGAGCTGACGCAGACCCATCAGAGCGAAGAAGTTCGCCGTGAAAACCAGGTAAGCCTCCTGGGTGAGGCCGAAGATGGCGGGAATCGAGTCCAGGGCGAACATGATGTCGATCGAGCCCAAGGCCACCACCACGAAGAAGATGGGGGTGAACAGCCGTCGACCGTCCTCCTTGACCGAGAAGTGCGTGCCGTGGTACTCGGGGGTGGAAGGCACTACCCGCTTGACGAATCGCATCACGGCGGTGTCTGACTCGTTGTGTTCCTCCTCCTCGGTGCCGTGCTTCCGGTAATCGATCACAAGCTTGATGCCCGTGTAGAGCAGGAACGCACCAAACACGAAGAAAACCCACGCGAATCGTTCGATGAGCGCAGCACCGAGCACGATGAAGATGCCACGGAAGACCAGCGCCAGGATGATGCCGCACATCAACGCAAACTGCTGGTAGACGCGCGGCACCCGCATGCTGCCGAGCACGATGATGAAGACGAACAAGTTGTCGATCGACAGGGAGTACTCGGTGAGGTAGCCGGAGAAGAACTCGATCGCGTACTGCCAGCTCGTCTTGTCGGAGGTCGGCTGGGCGAACAACCCGATCCCGACACCGAAGAGCGTTGCGGCAGTCACGTAGAGCGCGATCCAGAGCGACGCTTCCTTCATGGAGGGCTCATGCGGACGGCGAATCATCAGGATGACGTCAAAGATCAGCACAGCCGTGAGAACGGCCAAGGTGATGATCCACACCGTCGGAGTTACATGCATCGGTCAGCCTTCTAACTGAGAGAGGAGTGAACTTCGGAGGTCTCACCACCGATCGTTTCAGATCGGCTGCAGAATCGGAAGCTTCGCTTCGTATTGACGACACCGCACTGGGGGTTACTCCCCTCCAGGGGCTATTCTGTCACCAAACCACGCCCGACAACAATTCGGATGGCAACCCGATTGACCGCAACGGGTCGGCGGGACGCCCGGCCTCAGCGGTTGGCCTCCACCATCTGGCGCAATTCCTTCTTGAGATCGGCGACCTCGTCGCGCAACCTGGCAGCAAGTTCGAACTGGAGCTCCCCCGCTGCCTGGTGCATCTGAGCAGCGAGCTCCTGAATGAGAGCGGCCAGCTCGGATGCCGGCAGATTCGCAGGGTCGAGGTCACGAAGCTCGTCCGGCAGAACCACGGCCGAGGACCGCCTGTTGCCCTGCGTCATGCTGAGCCAGCGCTCGGTGTCGGCGTCCTCGCGAGCCATCATGTCGGTGATGTCGGCGATCTTCTTGCGCAACGGCTGGGGATCGACGCCGAGCGCGGTGTTGTAGGCCACCTGCTTGGCGCGACGCCGGTTGGTCTCGTCGATCGCGTTGCGCATCGAGTCGGTGATCTTGTCGGCATACATGTGGACCTGCCCCGAGACGTTCCGGGCGGCGCGTCCGATGGTCTGAATGAGCGAACGTTCTGAGCGCAGGAAACCCTGCTTGTCGGCGTCGAGAATGGCGACCAATGAGACCTCGGGCAGGTCCAGGCCCTCCCTCAGCAGGTTGATGCCCACCAGCACGTCGTACTCCCCCAGCCGCAATTCGCGGAGCAGTTCCACCCTGCGCAGCGTGTCGACCTCGGAGTGCAGGTAACGCGTCCGCACGCCGTGCTCCATCAGATAGTTGGTGAGGTCCTCGGACATCTTCTTGGTGAGCGTGGTGACCAGGACGCGCTCGTTGCGCAGCACTCTCGCCTTTATCTCGGCCATCAGGTCGTCGATCTGACCCTTGGTCGGTTTCACGATGATCTCCGGGTCGATCAGTCCGGTGGGCCGAATGATCTGCTCAACGAAACCGTTGGCTCGCGCGAGTTCATAGGGCCCTGGCGTGGCCGAGGAGTAAATGGTCTGGCCAATCCGCTCGGTGAACTCCTCGAAGCGCAGGGGCCGGTTGTCCATGGCGCTGGGCAACCTGAAGCCATGCTCGACCAACGTGCGTTTGCGGCTCATGTCGCCCTCGTACATGCCGCCGATCTGCGGGATGCTCACGTGCGACTCATCGACCACCAGAAGAAAATCCTCGGGGAAGTAGTCGAGCAGGCAGTTGGGTGCGCTGCCCGGCCCACGACCGTCGATGTGTCTCGAGTAATTCTCAATACCGGCGCAGCTACCGATCTGCCGCATCATCTCGATGTCGTAGGTCGTCCGCATCTTCAACCGCTGCGCCTCCAGCAGCTTGCCCTGCGACTCGAACTCGGCCAGTCTGGCGGCCAACTCGAATTCGATGGCGCCGATGGCTCGTTCCATCCGTTCCGGACCGGCCACGTAGTGCGACGCGGGGAACACGTACATCTCACTGTCGGTCGTGAGCAGTTCCGCGGTCAGGGGGTGCATGGTGGACAGCGCATCGACCATGTCGCCGAAGAACTCGATGCGCACCGCGTTCTCCTCGTACATCGGGAAGATCTCGAGGGTGTCACCCCTGACCCGGAAGGTGCCTCTCGTGCCCGCCAGGTCGTTGCGGACGTACTGCATCTCCACCAGTTTGCGCAGCAGGGTCGAGCGGTCCCACTCCTCACCGACGCGCAGCCGCAACATCGAGTCGACGTACTCCTGGGGCGTGCCCAGTCCGTAGATCGCCGACACCGTGGCCACCACGATGACATCTCGCCTGGTCAGCAACGAGTTCGTCGCCGAGTGCCGGAGCCGCTCGACCTCCTCGTTCAGGCTGGAGTCCTTCTCGATGTAGGTGTCGGTCTGGGGGACGTACGCCTCCGGCTGGTAGTAGTCGTAGTAACTGACGAAGTACTCGATCGCGTTGTCGGGGAAGAACTGCCGTAACTCCGAGGTGTACTGGGCTGCCAGCGTCTTGTTGGGTTGCATCACCAGCATCGGACGCTGCAGCCGCTCGGCCAACCAGGCAACGGTGGCCGTCTTCCCGGTGCCGGTGGCCCCCAGTAGGACGACATGTTGTTCTCCGGCACGAATGCGCCGCTCCAACTCGTCGATCGCCGCCGGTTGGTCACCGGACGGCTGGAAGTCGGCGTGCATCGTGAACGGGGCCACCCGCCGCGTGATCTCCCCAACTGGACGCATGGTCCCAGCGTATGTCCGCGTACCGACAGCGCACCCCGACTCCGGGGAGTCGGTCAGGGGGGCGATTGAGGCTGGGCCTGCTGCTCGGCTCGGGCGGCCCGCAGTTCCTTCCACAGGGCGTCGACCTGAGCGGCGAGTTGGTCTCGTGTGCCCGAGTTGTCGATGACCCACGTCGCCTGGGCCAGCCGCTCGTCCCGGTCAGCCTGGGCCTGGACCCTGGCGATGGCCTCCTGTACGGAGTAACCGTTACGTGTCATCAGCCGCTCGACCTGCAGGTCGGTTGGCACGTCCACGACGATCACCGCGTCGAAGCTGTTGGCGAGACCACTTTCGACCAGCAGCGGGATGACCGAGACGACGATGGTGTCGCCGGCGGCAGCGATGAGTTCTGCCCTACGCTGCCGCACCCTCGGGTGGATGATCGCGTTCAGGTCGGCCCTGGCCTGGTCGTCGCCGAAGATGATCGCACCCAACGCCGCCCGATCGAGTCCACCATCGGCGGCCAACACCGAGTCTGAGAACCGGGCCACCACCTCGGCCAGGCCCGGCGTCCCTGGCGCGACGACCTCGCGGGACAGTTCGTCGGAATCGACGAGGACCACGCCCAACTCGCCGAGCATTCGGGCCACCGTGGTCTTGCCGGACGCGATTCCGCCGGTCAGGGCAACGGAGAACACCATGTCACTCCCCCGCCACCAGGAAAGCGGCATCCACCGCCATGTGCAGTGCCACCTCATGGACATCGCGGCCCCAGTCACGAGGGTCGTAGCGCTGCTCGACCAGGGAATCTGCCGAGAACAGGATCTGACCGAACCGGGTGCCGCGGAACTGCGCACACGCCGCCAGCGACGCGCATTCCATCTCGACCACCGCACAGCCCTGACTGCGTCGACGTTCCACCATGGCAGGGGTTTCCCGGAAGAGCGCGTCGGTCGTCCATGTCCGGGCGCTGATGGCCGCATGTCCACGACCCTCGACAGCGGACCGGCAGGCTGCGCTGACTCCTGGATCGGTGTCGACCCACTGCGCCGGGGGAAGGTAGTGGTGGCTGGTGCCCTCGTCCCGCAGCGCCATGACAGGCACGACGAACTCGCCCTCGCCCAACGGTCGCAGCGCACCACAGGAGCCCACCGCCACGACCGACTGCACACCACGCAGGAACAGGTCGTCGGCCACGATGACCGCCGCCGGGGCGCCGACCGGCACCTCGACCAACCCGACGGCGAGTCCGCCGCGCTCCAACCGGTACACGGTGTGGCGCTGGGTGACGATGTCGACGGTGTGGACGGCGGGTGCCTGCTGGGCGGCGGCGTGGGCGGCCACCTTCGATCCGAGAAACGCCACCACCACCACCGACGGTAGTGCTGGCCGCCCACCTGCGGCCACGTGGTGGGCCGAGATCATGTCCCTGGGGTCGTCATCGTGGTCCAGGATCGGCCACGCACCCGGCGTCAGCACTGTAGGCACCTCGTCCTCATGCTTACCGAGGGTACCGGGTCGAGCGAACACGCCCCGGAAAGAACAGAAAGCCCCGGACCTCTGGGGTCCGGGGCCTACCTGCTCGTTGCGCTCAGTTGCCGCTTGTCAGCTTGTCACGCAGCGCCTGAAGAGCCTCATCCGAGGCCAGCGAACCCTCCACAGGTGCCGGCTCGGAGGTGTACTCGGTGGTCGAGGACGCAGAGGCGACAACTGCCGACTCCTCGGCCTCGGCGGCCTGCTTCTTCAGCGCGAGCCATCTGGTCTGGGCCTCGGCGTACTGGGCCTCCCACGCAGCCTGCTGCTCCTCATAACCCGGCTTCCACTCGTTGGTCTCCGGATCGAAGCCCTCGGGGTAGATGTAATTGCCGTTGTCGTCGTAGCTGGCAGTCATGCCGTAGAGCGACGGATCGAAGTCCTCCGCAGCGATGTCGACGCCCTGGTTGGCTTGCTTGAGGCTCAGCGAGATGCGGCGCCGGTCCAGGTCGATGTCGATGATCTTGACCATGACATCGTCGTCCACCGCGACGACCTGCTCGGGGATCTCGACATGGCGCTCGGCAAGTTCCGAGACGTGCACCAGGCCCTCGATACCGTCCTCAACCCGCACGAACCCCCCGAAGGGCACCAGCTTGGTGACCTTGCCGGGCACGATCTCACCGATCTGGTGAGTGCGGGCGAAGGTCTGCCAGGGGTCTTCCTGGGTCGCCTTCAGCGACAGCGAGACGCGCTCCCGGTCCAGTTCGACATCCTTGACCTCGACGGTGACCTGCTGGCCGACCTCGACAACCTCGCTCGGATGGTCGATGTGCTTCCAGCTGAGTTCGGAGACGTGCACCAGACCGTCGACGCCGCCAAGATCGACGAAAGCGCCGAAGTTGACGATCGAGGAGACCACACCCTTGCGGATCTGGCCCTTCTGAAGCTGATTCAGGAAGCTCTGGCGAACCTCGGACTGGGTCTGCTCGAGCCACGCACGACGGCTCAGCACCACGTTGTTCCGGTTCTTGTCGAGCTCGATGATCTTGGCCTCGAGTTCCTGACCCACGTAGGGCTGCAGGTCACGGACCCTGCGCATCTCGACCAACGATGCCGGCAGGAAGCCCCGCAGACCGATGTCGACGATCAGACCACCCTTGACGACCTCGATGACAGTGCCAGTGACGACGCCGTCCTCCTCCTTGATCTTCTCGATCGTGCCCCAGGCGCGCTCGTACTGGGCGCGCTTCTTGGAGAGGATGAGGCGGCCTTCCTTGTCCTCCTTCTGCTGGACGAGGGCTTCAATCTCGTCACCCACGTGCACGACATCGAACGGGTCGACGTCGTGCTTGATGGACAGTTCCTTGGAGGGAATCACGCCTTCGGTCTTGTAGCCGATGTCGAGGAGGACCTCGTCGCGATCGACCTTGACGACGGTACCGGTGACGATGTCCCCGTCGTTGAAGTACTTGATGGTGGCATCGACGGCGGCCTCGAAGGCCTCAGAGGTGCCGATGTCGTCGATTGCGACCTGGTTCGAGGCCTCAGTTGAGGAGGTCATGTAGTAGGGCTCCGATTACTGGTATGTAGTTCGATCATGGACGCACAGCGGACTGTCACGATGCTCCAGCGCACGACTCGACCGATACCCACGACGCAGCCCACTCAGACCGGCGGCCCCGTGCAATACTGACCGGCTGACCGGCGTGTCACACCGCAGTGTCGCCTGCTCCGTCCGAGACGACACAGACCACAGTGCTTTTCGAGTCTACTTGCGCTCCCGCACGGGGGTCAATCGGGGGGTGATTCAGTGAGCGGCCGCCAACCACGTCGGCCCGTAGCCGACGGACACGTCGAGTGGAACCTGCAGGTCTGCGGCCCCGGCCATCTTCTCCCTCACCAGACCGAGGACCCGGTCACGCTCGCCACGGGCCACCTCGAGCACCAGCTCGTCGTGAATCTGGAGCAGCACCCTCGACGCCAGGCCAGCCTCTGCCAGGGCTGCGTCCAGACTGATCATCGCGACCTTGATGATGTCTGCGGCCGACCCCTGGATGGGCGCATTGAGGGCCATCCGCTCCGCCATCTCACGGCGCTGCCGGTTTGAGGAGGTGAGGTCGGGCAGGTAGCGACGCCGGCCCAGCAACGTCTCGGTGTACCCCGTCCGGCGCGCCTGCACGACGATCTCGTTCAGGTAATCGCGCACCCCACCGAAAGTGGTGAAGTAGTCGTCCATCAGGTCCTTGGCCTCACCCACCGAGACCCCCAACCGGGTGGACAGACCGTAGGCCGACAACCCGTATGCCAGCCCGTAGTTCATCTGCTTCACACCCGCTCGCTGGGCGCCGGTTACCTCATCGATGGGCACGCCGAACACCTTGGACGCGGTGACGGTGTGGAAGTCGATGCCACTACGGAAGGCCGCGATGAGGTCAGCATCCTCGGACACATGCGCCATGACGCGCATCTCGATCTGTGAGTAGTCGGCGCTCATCAGCGCCTCGAACCCAGGACCGACGACGAAGGCCTCCCGGATCCGGCGACCCTCGTCGGTACGGATCGGAATGTTCTGCAGGTTGGGGTCGGCCGAGCTCAGACGCCCGGTGGCCGCGATCGTCTGCAGGTACGTGGTGTGGACGCGGCCATCGTTCTGCACAGCCCTGCTCAGCCCCTCGACGGCCTGACGCAGTTTGATCGCGTCGCGGTGGGCCAGCAGATGGGCGAGAAACGGGTGCTGTGTCCGGGTGAACAACTGCTCCAGCGCCTCGGCGTCGGTGGTGTGACCGGATTTGATCTTCTTGGTGCGGGGCAGGTTGAGATGGTCGAACAACACGGCCTGCAACTGCTTGGGGGAACCGAGGTTGACCTGCTGGCCGACCGCGTCCCAGGCGGCCTGCTCGGAGGCCCGAACGCGGGAGTCGAACTGGCTGTGCAGTTCCTGCAGCACAGCTGTGTCCAGCGCTATTCCGATGCGCTCCATCCCTGCGAGGATTCGTTGCAGTGGCAGCTCGACATCGTCCAGGAGGCCACGTTGACCGAGCTCGTCGAGTTCTCCGCTCAATGCCTCGGTCAGGTCGACCACGGCGCGAGCCCGCACCATGGCGGCCTGCGCCCGCTCGTCGGGCGGGGATTCGTCGCCGAAGTCCAGCATCAGCTGAGAGTCGTCGTCAGCCGACGACGAGGTGGTCCTCAGCTCCCGCCGAAGGTGCCGGATCGACAGGTCGGCGAGGTCGTAGCTGCGTTGATCGGGACGCAAGAGGTACGCGGCCAGTTCGGTGTCACAGACCAGGCCCTCCAGCTGCCACCCGTGCTGCCAGGCGGCCAGCGTCGGACCCTTGGCCGCGTGCATCGCCTTGGGACGAGCAGCATCGGCCAGCCATGCAGCCAGGGCCTGCTCGTCGCCCACGCTGAGCTCGCCGACCGGAACCCAACACGCCGAGCCATCGCGACTGGCCAGGGCCAACGCGGTCAGTTCGCCGCGTCCCGCCCCCCACTGGCCCACCGCGTCCAACCCGGTCGGTGTGCCGTCGGTGTGCTGCGCCAGCCAGTCGGCCAGTTCGTCGGGGGCCAACAGGAGCCCCTGCAGCGCGAAACCGTCCTCCACCGGAGCGTCGTCGAGCGGGAAGGTCTCCATCAGTCGATCCCGCAGCACCCGGAACTCCAGA
This sequence comes from uncultured Actinomycetota bacterium, assembly GCA_963780175.1. Taxonomy (GTDB): domain Bacteria; phylum Actinomycetota; class Actinomycetes; order Propionibacteriales; family Propionibacteriaceae; genus Brooklawnia. The sequence continues at coordinate 858,489 of CAWAAT010000001.1, forward strand.
GCGTCGAAGACCCTGTGGACGGCATCCCTGTTCCAACTGCGGCGCTCGAGGTCGTCCAAACCCACAGGCAGATCCAGATGACGCACCAGCTTGTTCAAGTTCTGGTTGCGACGCACGTCCGCCAGGTGCGCCCGGAAGGACTCGCCGACCTTGCCAGGCACCTGGTCGGCCCGGGCCAGCAGGTTGTCCAATCCACCGAAACTGGCGAGCCACTTGGCGGCTGTCTTGGCCCCCACTCCTGGCACACCGGGAAGGTTGTCACTGGTCTCCCCCACCAGGGCGGCCAGTTCCGCGTAGCGATCAGGAGCCACACCGTACTTCGCCTCGATGGCCGCCGGTGTCATCCTGGCCAACTCGCTGACCCCCTTGACGGGGTAGAGCACTGTGGTGTTGTCGTCGATCAACTGGTAAGAGTCTCGATCACCGGTCACGATCACGCACTGCCACCCCCGCTCGCTGGCCTGGGCGTCCAGCGTGGCGATGACATCGTCGGCCTCGTATCCGTCCAGGCTGGCGTGGGTGATGTTGAGCGCGTCCAACACCTCGTGGATGAGACTCACCTGACCGGCGAACTCCTCGGGGCTCTTGGAGCGGGTCGCCTTGTAGTCGGCGTACTCCGCGGCACGGAAGGTCTGCCTCGAGACGTCAAAGGCCACCAGCACGTGAGTGGGTTGTTCGTCGCGCAGGACGTTGATGAGCATGGAGGTGAAGCCGTAGACCGCATTGGTGTGCTGACCTGTGGCAGTGGCGAAGTTCTCCACCGGGAGTGCGTAGAACGCCCGGTAGGCCATCGAGTGGCCATCGATCAGCATGACCTTGGGCACAGCCGGCGTCGCGGGGTCTGTCACCTGCCCGACTGTAGCGGGCCCCGATGACACGGCGCGAGGCCTGTGCCACAGTGGGGCCATGAGACCACCGCCCTCGATGATCAGCGACTACGAACGCAAGCTAGGGCTCGAGGTGATCGACTGGGAAGCGTCTCGGGTGGTCGGTCGCGCTCCGGTCGAGGGCAACACTCAACCCCACGGGTTGTGGCACGGTGGGGCGTCGGCCACCATCATCGAGACCCTGGGATCGTTGGGTGCCGCGGCCCATGCCGGCCCGGGCCGCCGGGTCGTGGGCCTGGAACTCAACGTGAGCCACCTCCGCAGCGCCCGACAGGGCTGGGTGCACGGCGAGGCCAAAGCCCTCCACCTCGGCCGGACCACGGCGGTCTACCAGGTCGACCTGACCGACGACGACGGGCGCCTCATCGCGTCCGGACGTCTCAGTTGCCGGATCCTGGACTGAGCGTTACCGGGCGCCCTTGCCCGACTTGGTCTGGTGAATGACGCCCTCGGCCACCTCGCGCATCGACTTGCGCAGGTCCATGGCGGTCTTCTGGATGAACCGGAACGCCTCGGGTTCGGTGAGTCCCAGGCTCTCCTGCAAAATGCCCTTGGCCTGGTCCACCATCTTGCGGGAGGCCAGCCGTTCCTCCAGGTCCTCGATCTCGTCGTCGAGGGCCTGAATCTCGGCAAAACGAGCCATGGCGATCTCGATCGCCGGTACCACGTCGGAGGCGTCGAACGGCTTCACCACATAAGCCATGGCACCTGCGTCGCGGGCCTGCTCGACGAGTTCTCGTTGGCTGAAAGCCGTCAGCATCACGACGGGGGCGATCCGCTCGGCGGCGATGATCTCGGCGGCGGCGATCCCGTCCATCTTGGGCATCTTGACGTCCATCACGACCAGATCGGGCTCGAGCTCGCGGGCCAACGCGACGGCAGCCTCGCCGTCACCAGCCTCCCCGACGACCTCATACCCCTCGTCCTTGAGGAGTTCGACCAGGTCGAAACGAATCAACGCCTCATCCTCGGCCACGAGAACGCGGGGGGGCTGGGCCTGCCCTCCGTTTGATGTGTCCCTCACAGCGATTCCCTTGTCCGCGCGCCCGGAACACCGGACGGCACTGTCACGTGTTCAACGAACTGGAACCAGTTCGCCACGCAATGAGTTTACCGCAAAGCGCACCGTCGCCAGGACGCCGCGATCCATCGACGGGCACCGCGATGGCCTGGGCGCGTGGCGCTGCCGCCTGAGGTGTGCCAGAATGGTCCGGCTGGCCCGGGTGGCGGAATGGTATACGCGGACGGCTCAAACCCGTCTGGCTGAAAGGCTGTAGGGGTTCGACTCCCCTCCCGGGCACTGCACCGAAGAAGGCCCAGCACGTCGTGCTGGGCCTTTCATGTGCGCAACAAGGCGTCCGAGCCGGGCGCCGTTGCCGCGACCCGGACACCGGCCTGGCGTCTAATCGCTCGAGTCGTCGTCGTGCTCGGACCACTCAACGGGCTTGATGCGGTGGACCCGAAGGGTGTTGGTCTTGCCGACCTGGCCCATCGGTGAACCAGACACGATGACCACGCGTTCGCCCACGTTGATCATGTCACGCTCCAACAAGATGCTGTTGACGGCGGTGACCATCTCCTCGTTGCGGGTGTAGGTGGGCGTCATGATCACCTGGGCTCCCCAGCACAGCGTCAGCCAGTGGGCGGTGCGCTGCTCCGGGGTGAAGACCAGCAGCGGGGTATCGCTGCGCAGCCTGGACATGCGCCGTGCGGTGTCGCCGGATTGCGTGAAGGCGATCATGTAACGGGCGTCCAGCTGGGTCGCTGCCTGCGCTGCCGCCATGGCGATGACTCCGCCGGTCGTGTGCGGGTCCCACTTGATCTTGCTGATGTCCTTGGCGCCGTGACGCTCGGTGGTCTCGACGATGCGTGCCATCGTCTCAACGGTCTCCACCGGGTAGGCACCCACGGAGGTCTCGCCCGACAACATCACCGCATCGGCGCCGTCCAGCACGGCGTTCGCGACGTCGGAGGTCTCTGCACGTGTCGGGCGGGGTGCACTGATCATCGACTCGAGCATCTGGGTGGCAACGATCACCGGCTTGGCCCACTTGCGGGCCTTGCGAATGATCTTCTTCTGCACGTGCGGCACGTCCTCGAGCGGCAGTTCAACACCAAGGTCGCCACGGGCCACCATGAAGCCGTCGAAGGCGTCGATGATCTCGTCGAGGTTGGCCACGGCCTGGGGCTTCTCGATCTTGGCGATGACGGGCAGCTTGACGCCCTCCTCGGCCATGATCTCGTGGACTCGGGTGATGTCATCGGCGCGTCTGACGAACGAGAGCGCCACCATGTGGAAACCGTTGCGCAGCACCCAGCGCAGGTCGTCCTCGTCCTTCTCGCTGAGGGCGGGGACGTTGACGGCAACCCCGGGCAGGTTGATGCCCTTGTGGTTGCTCACCGGGCCGGCCACCGTGACCCTGGTGACCACATCGGTGTCGGTGACCTCGATCGCCTCCAGCGCGACGCGGCCGTCATCGATCAGGATGGCGTCCCCGGGGTTGACGTCGGCAGGCAACCCCTTGAAGGTCGTGGACGCGCGGCTGGCATCCCCAAGAATGTCGTCGATGGTGATGGTGAACGTCTGGCCATAGGTCAGATTGACCTTGCCCTCGGCGAAGTTGCCGAGTCGGATCTTGGGGCCCTGCAGGTCCGCCAGCAGCCCGACCGTCTTACCCACCGCCTTGGACGCGGCCAAGGTTTCGTCGAGGCGCTTCTTGTGCTCGCCGTGATCGCCGTGGCTCATGTTGAACCGGGCCACATCGAGCCCAGCCCTGATTAATTCTTCCATTCGGTCCTGGGTCGACGTTGCTGGCCCGAGGGTACACACGATCTTCGCTCTACGCACGTTGCTCACCCTAGCGGAGCGGACCCCGCCACGCGGCATGTCAACGCAACCTCAGCGCAAACCCATCGGGCCAGGGGGCGGGCGCCCAGCCTCTGTCGGCTGGTCACAACTCGCTGCGCATCCTCTCGAGAGCCCTTGCGAGGTCGGGTGAGGGCTCCGACTCGAACGCGACGTATTGTCCGCTGCCGGGGTGGACGAAGCCAAGCCGAGTGGCGTGCAACCACTGTCTCTCCAGTCCGAGCCGCCGGGCCAGCACCGGATCACCTCCGTAGAGCGGATCTGCCACGCACGGATGCCCGACCGCGGACAGGTGCACCCGGATCTGGTGGGTGCGGCCGGTTTCGAGGTGCACCTCGAGCAGCGCCGCCCCACGCAACAACTCGAGTGTCTGGTAGTGCGTGACGGAGGCGCGTCCTGCGGCGGTCACGGCGAACTTCCAGTCATGGCCAGGATGTCGTCCGATGGGGGCGTCGATCGTGCCCCGCAAGGGGTCGGGGTGGCCCTGCGAAATGGCCCAGTAGGTCTTGTCGACCGTGCGGTCGCGGAACGCCTGCTTGAGAACGCTGTAGGCATACTCCCCCTTGGCGACGACCATCAGACCGGAGGTCCCCACGTCCAGTCGCTGGACGACGCCCTGACGCTCCGCGGCCCCCGAGGTCGCCACCCGTACCCCAGCCGCGACCAGATGCGAGACGACGTCCGGCCCTGTCCAACCGAGGGAGGGATGCGCCGCCACCCCAGCGGGTTTGTCCACCACCACCAGGTCCGCGTCCTCGTGGATGATCCGCAGCCCGTCGGCCAGTTCCGGAACGACACGGGGCTGCCGAGATGGCTCACTGGTGTCGACTTCCAGCAGGTCGCCGGCGCTCACGCGGACCGAGGCTCGCGCCACCGGCTCCCCGGCAAGTTGGACGCCCCCGGACTCGATGAGGTCACCGATCCGTGATCGGGTCAGCCCGGTCATCCGGGCGGCAGCCACGTCCACTCGCTCGCCGGCCAGACCGTCAGGCACCCACAGCAGGCTCATCTACCCCGCTCCGAACGAACCGACCAGATGACGATGAGAATGGCGGCGCCTGTGATGCACATGTCGGCGACGTTGAAGATGGCGAAGCTGCGCACGGCGATGAAGTCGACGACGTGGCCGCGCAAGGGCCCGGGGTCGCGGAAGAGCCGATCTGTGAGGTTGCCTGCGACGCCCGCCATCAGCCAACTCGTGGCGAGGGCCACCAGCCAGTTGCGCACCCTTGGGACGACCACGACCACCAGCACCAGCAGCACGACAAGCTTGAGAATGGCCAGGACGACTGTGGCCTGTGTGCCCATGCTGAAGGCCGCGCCGGGGTTGAGATGCAGCGACAGCCACAACAGCCCCGGCACCACCGCCACGGGCTCACCGACCTGCAGGTGGGTGAGTGCCCAGTGTTTCGTGACCTGGTCCAGTGCGTACAGCGCCGGCGCGAGCACTCCCATCAGGACGCGTCGCAGTCCCGGTGCGGGTGTGGTGCTCGTGGCCCCGGCCAGCACCCGACGATGAGTCGGTGCCGAGAAGGCGGACCGGACCTCCGCAGCCTCCGCTGGCTGGGGAGCCGGGGTGCTTATCGGCGCTCCTGACGTTGTTTGCAGGCTACGCACATGGTGGCTCGGGGGAATGCCTCCAAGCGTACCTTGCCGATGGGCTTCCCGCAGTTCTCGCAATAGCCGTAGGTGCCGACCTCGAGCAGCCGCAGCGCCTGCTCGGTCTGGTCCAGCATGTGACGTTGGTTGTTGTGAAGCGAGATCTCCTGGTCGCGCTCGAAGTTGATCGAGCCCACATCGGCCGGGTCACGTCCGGCGCCGTCGCTGCCCTCCGTCATCAGTTCCGCCAGTTCCGCCTCGGCGTGGGCGATCGACGCCTGCAGGCGATCGCGCTCCGACTCAAGTTCGGCCAGAACCGCCGCCACCTCGGCAGCGGTCCACGGCTCCTCACCATCGAGCACGGGCAGGACCGGCGCCGGCTGGGTGCCGGCGGATTTCCTGGTGGCCATCGTCACTCCCTCACTACGTTCTGTGCGGGCAGTGTACACCCCGCAGCCGTCCTGGCAAGATCAGGAGCCGAGGCCTCGGCTCGATGCTCGGGCCGGCCGAGGAACTCGACCTGACAAGGAGCGTCCCCGGCACCGTTGGTACCGGGGACCGCTGATCGGGTACTGATGGTCAGTTGATTTCCTTGCGGCTCTCGTCCACCAGCGCGTCCAGTCGCGGCGTCGAAACCTGCGGCTGGCCCAGCCCGTACATCGCGTCGACATCGGGGCGCGGGCTCGGCTTGAGCTCGGTCTGCGCCAGTTTGTCGATCTGCGACTGCAGGAAACCACTGAAAGTGCGGCGGTAGTTCTCCTCGTAGTCACGCAGCTGGTTGACCCGATCGGCGAGAGTATCGCGGTCGGCCTCCAGCGCAGCGAAGAGTTCGGCCCGACGACCGCGAACTTCGGCGTCCAGCCGGTCAGCACGCGACCGTGCCTCACCGAGCACCCGGTCTGCGGTCTGCCGCGACTCGTTGTCTAGTTGTTCGGCGCGAGCACGAGCCTCGGCGGTCATCCGCTCGGCCTGTTCGTTGGCCTCGCCCGTGACCCGCTCGGCTTGTGCGTTGGCCTCGCCCGTGACCCGCTCGGCCTGTGCGTTGGCCTCGGTGGTTACCCGCTCGGCCTGTCCGGCGGCCTCGTCCAGTCGGCTCTGAGCCTCAGCCTGGGCGTCCCTCAGCAACGTCTCGGCCTGATCGGTGGCCAACTCGACCAGTCTCACCACGGCAGAGCTTGCTTCCGCGCTGGTGGTGACGCGGATCGCGCGCACACCGTCGGACACCACGCCCATGTGGGCGGTGGTCTCTGCAGCGGTGAGTGAGCCAGCCGGAATCGTGTCGTACTCAGGCTCCCGCTGGGCGGCCTGTTGGGCGGCCTGCTCGGCGGCCATCCGGGCCTGCTCTGCCACAGCCAGGTCTTGCTGGGACTTGTTCAACTGGCCCCGCAACTCATCGAGCTCACGGTGCAGGAACTCGTTCTCGGACTGCAACTGTTCGCCGCCGGTCTTCGACAGGTCCGTGCTCGTTCGCAACTCGTCGAGCTGACCGCGCAGCTGGTTGACCTCACCGGTCAGCCGCTCGTTGTCCTGACTGAGCTGACCATTGGCGGTCTCAAGCTGAGAGTTCGCACTCCTCAGCGCGTTGATTTCCTCGGCCAGCCGCCCAGCCTCGCCCCGGGCCGCTTCGAGTTGGTCGCGCAAGGCTTGCGCCTCGACGGAGTCCGCTTCCGAACCCGGCGCGCCCTGGGCGGCACGGAGCCGTTCCAGTTCCTCCATGGTCTGGGCGTAGCTGACTTCCAGCTTGTCCATGAAGTTGTCGACAGCGCTGGCCCGATAGCCGTCCTCGTTGGGCTTGCGCGCCATGGGGAAGCGGATATTGCGGACCTCATCGAGGGACAGAGTCATCTCTCACTCCACATCAGCAGGTTCAAGTGTGGGTCGGCCACGCGACCGACCCCTGGCATCGCACACCCGAGGCGCACGTCCAACTCGTTCAGGTTACTCCACCCCAACGCTGGTCCACCAACGCGCGCGAACATACGCACGCCCTGGTGCGATCAGATGAAGAACGCGATGACCACGCGTTGCAGCACGTAGACCGCCACAAAGACCGCCATGAATGCCAGATCAAGGCCGATTCCGCCAAGATTGAGCGGCGGGATGACCTTGCGGAAGGCCTTGATGGGCGGATCTGTGAGGGTATAAATGAGCTCGAACGCGGAGGCCACGATCCCCTTGGGCCGCCAGGAGGGGGCGAGCATGGGCACCCAGCTGATGATCATGCGGGCGATGAGAAACCAGATGTAGACCTGCAACAGGTTGAAAAGCACCCATCCGACAGTCTGCATACTCATCCTCAGCTCTGGTTGTAGAAACCGCCCTTGATACGTTCCTTGTCCTCGGCGGTCACGTTAACGTTGTTGGGTGACAGCAGAAACACCTTGCTGGTCACACGTTCTATGGTGCCACGCAGGCCAAAGATGAGCCCCGCCGCGAAGTCCACCAGACGCTTGGCGTCGGGGTCCTCCATGTCGGAGAGGTTCATGATCACCGGCACGCCATCGCGGAAGTGCTCACCGATGGTGCGTGCCTCGTTGTACGTGCGCGGATGCACGGTGATGATGCGGCTGAGGTCTGCACGCTGGCTGGGCACCAGGTCGGGCTCGACCGGTTCGGGCGCACGCACCCGCTCCTCAGCCTTGCCTCGGTTGATGGGGGTCACGATCGACGCCTCCTGCCGGTTGCCGGCACCGTAGATGGGCTCGCTGAACTGCTCGATGTCATCGCCGAACGCGTCGCGCTGATCGTCGCTGATCAGGCCGATCCAGGCGGCCGCCTTCCGGATCATCTGCGCCATCATGAACCTTCCCCTGCTCCACTACGCGTGGTCATTGATCACGCTGAGCCTACCTGCCCTTCACCGCCGTCCTGCGCAGGTTTGTCGCGACACGCCTCCGTGCTGGGTCTCAGCCCGCCAGCCAGACCAGCCCCACCTGGCGTCCGGTCAGCGGGCCATCGCCACGGTGGGAGAAGAACCGAGTGTTGGTCAATGAGCACGGATCACAGCGAGTGACGTTTACCCCGAGGCCGACCAACTGCGCCTGCACGCCGGCACCGAGATCGATGGCCGGGGTGCCCCATCGGGTGGTTGCACTGACGGCCGGCAGGCTCTGACGTGCCTGGGCGGCCATGTCAACCGGCACCTCGTAGCACGAACCGCAGATGTGCGGTCCGATCCAGGCCCGAAGGTGGCGGGCACCACGGGCCCGCATCTGCGCAACGGTGGCCGCCAGCACCCCTTCCAGCAGCCCCACGCGCCCGGCATGGGCTGCTGCGACCACCCCAGCCGCCGGGTCAGCGAGCACCACCGGCACACAGTCAGCAACCCTGATGGCCAGCATCAGTCCCGGACGCGTCGTGATCGTGGCGTCCGCCACCGGCAGGGGCCGAGCACCGGGCAGCCGATCCCCCATCCAGGCGTCGCCAGACCACTCGCGACTGTCCGTGTCGAGGTTGTGGACGCCGGACCCGTGCACCTGGTTGAGGGCGGCCACCGGGCCCACGCCGAGTGCAGTGCGAACCAGTGCCATGTTGGCTCGCAGGTTGTCGAGCGAGTCTAGGTCACTGCGCCCCAGGTTGAGGCTGGACAACACTCCCTGCGAAACCCCGCCGAGTCGGTCGGTGAAGGCGACGCCGACACCGTCGTTGTGCAGCGGGTCGAGGAATGTGTCGAACATGGCGCTCTGGCAGACCCCTACTTCATGAAGTCGGGCACATCCAGATCATCGTCATCGGGTTCGACCGCCGCCCCGGAACGCAGCGACGTGCGGGTCGGTTCGTCAGCTGACTGATCTTTCACCGCCGCCGGGGTGAAGCGACGCTGCTCGGTCGCCGGCGGCCTGACAGCGCCAGAGCTCTGCGCGGGACGTTCCACCGCGGGCTTGGCGGCCCGGGGTTGGCGTTGCGGCGGCTGGACGTTGTCGAAGCCGGCTGCGATGACGGTGACACGCACCTCGTCGCCCAGCGCGTCGTCGATGACCGTGCCGAAGATGATGTTGGCGTCCTCGTGGGCGGCTTCCTCGATGAGGTTGGCCGCTTCGCTCACCTCGAACAGCCCCAGATCGGAGCCTCCGGCGATGGACAACAGCACTCCTCGAGCGCCCTCGATGCTGGCCTCCAGCAGGGGGCTGCTGATGGCCTCCTCCGCCGCCTTCCGGGCGCGATCGTCGCCGCGGGCCGAGCCGATGCCCATCAGCGCGGAACCGGCGTTGCTCATCACGGACTTGACGTCCGCGAAGTCCAGGTTGATCAGGCCCGGGGTGGTGATCAGGTCGGTGATGCCCGACACACCCTGCATGAGCACCTGATCGGCCTGCTTGAACGCGTCCAGGATCGCCACGCGATGGTCGGTCATCTCGAGCAGCTTGTCGTTGGGGATGACGATCAGGGTGTCGACCTCGTCGGCGAGGTTGGCGATGCCGTCCTCAGCCTGATTGGCTCGCCGGCGCCCTTCGAAGGAGAACGGCCGGGTGACCACGCCGATGGTCAGGGCACCCAGTGACCGCGCGATCTTGGCCACTACAGGGGCACCGCCGGTACCCGTGCCGCCACCCTCGCCCGCCGTGACGAAAACCATGTCGGCGCCCTTCAGGGCGTCCTCGATCTGGTCGGCGTGGTCCTCGGCTGCCTGGCGTCCCTTGTCCGGATCAGCGCCGGCTCCCAGGCCCCGGGTCAACTCACGGCCGATGTCGAGCTTCACGTCGGCATCGCTCATCAACAACGCCTGGGCGTCCGTGTTGATCGCGATGAACTCGACGCCCTTGAGGCCGGATTCGATCATGCGGTTGACTGCATTGACCCCGCCACCGCCGACACCAACGACCTTGATGACTGCCAAGTAGTTCTGCGATGCAGTGGCCACCACTTTGCCCCATTCTTTGCCGGTGATCCCACGACGGGAGCCACCGTTTCGTGTTTGTTCTCCGACTTTCCCGCGTACAGCTGCCAAGCTCGGCGGCAACGGCTGCCCCCATTGTGCCCTGCTGGTCAGCGACGAACCTGCCAACGACCCGCCTCTGCCCTGCCGAACCCCGATCGGGCGGGTCCTGAACGACCTGATCAACCGTGTCACGCCGCACACAGGCTATGAGAGCTTCGGCGAGCGTGTCCAAGAAAGCCCGCAGCAGCCCACAGAGCCTCAAGTTGAGGTCGAGGGTCTCGTCAGCGAACGGCCGGGTAGCTGGGCACCGACACGTCGTAGACGCTGCCCGGCATCCCGAGCAGGGTGCCCAGAAGTGCAGCCTTCTCGACGGATTGGCTGGCGTTGCCCCAGACGATCGTTCGCCCGTCGGTGAGCAGCACGACGATGTGGTCGACGCTCGGCGCCTCCAGGTGTTCGGTGATCTCAGCGACGCCTCTCGGCAGGGCCCGGACCACGGTTGCCACGTCGGCGAGCATCCGCGGCTCGTCAGTGCCCGTAACAGCCACCACGCCCGGGCTGCGATCGGGCACCATGTGGAAGATCCGGCCAGATTCGTCCACCCAGTGGTAGGTGCCAGCGTCCAGCCGCTGGAAGACCATCGAACGTTCGGAGAGCTGGATCGTCAGCCGGTGTGGCCAGTCGCGGCGAAGCGCCACGTCCGCGGTCGCAGGAAGGGCGAGCAGGCGTTCCCGGATCGCGCTTGTCGGAAGGCGCAGCATGGGCGTGCCCAACGGCACCTGGGCCGTTGCGATCACCTGGCTGGTGGCCATCAGGTCATTGCCCTCGACAACCACCTCACGGGTGTCCAGCACAGTTGAGAAACCAACCAGCCAGACCACCCCAACCAGCAATGCCAGCACGCCCAGGGCCAGCGCCGAGCGACGGAACCGCGACCTGCGACGGGCGCGACGGCGCACGTCGAGCTTGGCCGACAGGTCGCTCCGCCCACCGGACGCCACGGTGCCCGGTTGCTCTGCGGATTTCATCAGTGCGCGGCCCGTTCAGCGAGCATCCTGGCCAGCATGGGGCCCACCAGGGTGACGTCGCCGGCTCCCAACGTCATCACGAGGTCACCGGGGCGCACCTGGTTGGCCAGGAAGCCTGCCAGTTCACCCTTGTCTGCGACGTAGTGGACGGTGGTGCCCGCGGTGGCGTGCCGCTGGGCGGCGTCCGCGATCAGGGCCCCACTGACCCCGGGCTGGGGGTCCTCCCGAGCGCCGTACACGTCGGTGACCACGGCGACGTCCGCCAGGCACAACGCTTCACCGAACTCCTCCGCGAAATCCCGGGTCCGGCTGTACAGGTGCGGCTGGAAGCACGCCAGCAGACGCCCGCCGCCGCGCGCCCGCAGCGCTGCGCCCAGCGCGGCCCTCAGCTCGGTCGGGTGGTGGGCGTAGTCGTCGTAGATCCGCACCGCCTGATCGGAGGGGGCCCCCGCCGACAGCGGCACCTGGGCGATCAACTGAAAGCGGCGCAGGGTTCCAGTGAACGAGCTGGCCCCGGCTATCAGCCGGTCGGCGTCAAGGTTGAGCAGCCGGCCGGTGGCGAAGGCCGCAGCGGCGTTGGCCAAGTTGTAGCGTCCAGGCACCTGCAACCGGAAAGGATAGGACTGACCCTCGGCGTGCAGCGTCGCCGAGGCACTCGTTCCCTCGAAGTCCGGGTCGGTGAGGCGGACGTCAGCGTCCGCAGCCTCGCCGTAACCGACCACCCGCGTTCCATTGGCACGCAGTTCCTCGGCCAGCGCTCGCGATCCGTGGTCATCAAGATTGATGACCACCGCCTCAACCAGGGGGGCGGTGGCGAAGGACCGAAAACCTTCGGCATAGGCCTGCGGGGTAACCCAGTTGTCCAGGTGGTCGGGCTCGATGTTGGTGATGACCGCTATCTGGGTGGGGTACTGCAGGAAACTCCCGTCGGACTCGTCGGCCTCGACGATGAACACGTCGCCGGCCCCCAGGTGTGAACTGGTGCCGGTGGCCGCCAGCGGTGACCCGATCACGAACGACGGGTCGGCGCCGGCCGCGGCCAGCATCACAGCAGTCATGCCGCTGGTCGTCGTCTTGCCGTGGGCGCCGGCGATGGAGATCCCTCGGTAGCCGATCATCAGGGACGCGAGCGCTGCACTGCGGTGCCAGATGCGCTTGCCCAGCTCGCGGGCCGCCACCAGTTCAGGATTGTCCTGACGGATCGCCGAGGAGATCACGACGGTGTCGATGCCGTCCAGGTGGGCGGGGTCGTGACCGATCGCCGTGGCGACCCCCGACGCGGCCAGTTGGCGCAGCGTCGGAGAATCCGCCCGGTCGCAGCCGCTCACCGGAACACCCATCTGGCGGTACATGTCGGCGATTCCACTCATGCCGGCGCCACCGATGGCGATCAGGTGAACCGATCCCACCTGGTCGAATGGCACGACCTCGACAACTGCCTGCAGGCTCATCTCGTCCCTCCCCTGCGTGCGCCCTGACTGGCCGTCTCGAGCACAATTCGGGCCACCCGATCGGCTGCCCCGGGTCGCATCAGGTGCTGTGCCGCGGCCGACATGGCCGCCAGTCTCTCAGGATCGCCTATCCGCGCGGTCACCTCGGTCACCAACCGAAAGCTGTCGAGCGCGGGATCCTCGATGACGACCGCCGCCCCCGCCTCGACCAACGGTTCGGCGTTGCGAGCCTGTTCACCATTGCCGATCGGCAGTGGCACCAGGATCGTGGGCAATCCGATCACCGCCGTCTCCACGACGGTGCCTGCCCCTGACCGTGCCACCATGAGGTCGGCAGCCGCGTACGCCTCAGCCATCTGGTCGACGTAGGCCACCGGACGATAACGGGCCCCCGTCCGCTGGTCGACCCGCTCGGTCAGCCCGTCGTGAAAATTCTTGTTGCCCCAGACGTGCAGCACCTGGATCCCGGCCGCCAGCAGACGATCCGCCGCGTCCATGGTGGCGTTGTTCAAGGTACGGGCCCCCTGCGAGCCCCCGCTGACCAACAGCACCGGCAGGTGGGGATCGAGCCCGAGTTTCTCGCGCTGGGCGCCCTGCCGACTCGTGCGTCCCTCGGCCGCCAACTCCGTGATCGCGCGACGCACCGGAAGACCCTCGAAGCGCGCACCGGGCAAGGGGGTACCGGGGAAGGACGTCAGCACGGCCGACGCGAATCGCGCGGCCACCTTGTTCGCCAGACCGGGGAGTGCGTTCTGCTCCTGAATCACCACCGGAACCCCCAGCAGGCGAGCGGCCAGGTACACCGGCATCGCAACGTAGCCGCCGAAGCCGCACACCACGTCCGCGTGGCTGGCCCGAAGTATCGCTGCGGCCTTACGGACAGCACCGGCCAGCCGGGGGGCCACCATGGTCAGGTCGAGGCTGGGCTTGCGGGGCAGCGGGACGGCTGGCACCAGTTGCAGCTCGAGGCCCGCCTCGGGAATCACTCTGGTCTCCAGCCCGCGGGCCGTGCCCACGCAGGTAATGCGCACCGAGGGATCCAGGGCCTTCAGGGCCTCGGCGGTAGCGATCAACGGCGACGTGTGCCCGGCAGTGCCGCCACCGGCCAGCACCACACTCACCATGAGTTCTCCGTTCATCTCATCAGCTGGGGTTGAGGGCCACGTGGGGGGTCGGTGGACGCCCAGCGTCCCCAGTCTGCCACCGATACCCGCGATTGCCCGGTACCAACACCGGGCGGAGCAGTATCAGCCGCCCGAGCGGCGGGGGGCGTCAATGACGCTGGTGAGCCGCGGCTGGCGCGACCCCGGCCCGGTGGCAAGCAGCCGCGCGGCGGATGGCTCCTGACGGGCCGCGCTCAGCAGCACGCCCACAGCGATGAGATTGGCCAGCAGAGCCGATCCGCCCTGGCTGAGGAAGGGCAACGGGACGCCGACCACCGGCAGCATCCGCATCACCACCGAGATGTTGATCATGGCCTGCAGGATCAGCCAGGCGGTCATGCCTGCGGCAGCGAAACTGAGGAACCTGTTCGTGGAACGCGCCGCGATCCGCAGTCCCGCGAAGCCCAGCACGAAGAAGAGCACCAGGACGAACAGCGTCCCGAACAGTCCCATCTCTTCGCCGAGCACGGCGAACACGTAATCGGTCTGGGCGCCGTTGTACAACCCGCCCCACTTCTGCCGCGAGGCACCCAGTCCCTGCCCCCACCAACCCCCGGAGGCGAGCGCGTAAATCGCGTTCATCGGCTGGTCGGACGTGGCTGCCGAAGGGTCCAGGAAGCTGAAGATGCGGTTCATCCGTTCAGGATCGGTGACGACCAGGGCGCCGATGACCAGTGACCCGAGCACCGACAGCCCCGCCATGATGCGAATCGGAGCACCAACGAACCAGAGCATGGCGAACATGATCAAAGCGATGATCAGGGCTGTGCCCACATCGTGCTGGAGCAGCACCAGGCCCTCGACCACCCCGAAGCCCACCAGGAAGGGGAAGAGCAACCGCTTCGGGTCTCCAAGGGTCTTGGTGCGGTTGGCGAGCACCGCCGCCGACCACAGCACCAGGGACGCCTTGGCAAACTCGGAAGGCTGCACGGTGCCCAGCATTCCGACGTTCAGCCAGGCCCGGTTTCCGAACGATTCGACGCCGAGGGTGGTGAAGACCAATGCCAGTAGGACGATGCTGCCGATGAGCCCCACCCAGCCGAGCACGGCCAGGACCGAGTGGTGGCGGCGCGAGAGCCACCAGGCCACCGGCACTCCGACCACCAGGAAGGCGATCTGGCGAACAAGGTAGTAGTAGGCGTCGCCGTCGTTGTTCACCGACGACCACACCGACGACGCGGACAGGACCATCAGCACGCCCAGACCGACCAGCAGGGTTGCCGAGGCCAAAACGAGGTAGTAGTCGGAAAGTGGATGAGCCAGCAGCCTGGCCAGTCCACCGTTCCCGCGGGTGCCGAGCCTGGCCAACCCGCCTTCCAGCAGCCTGGGACGACGACGCCCGGACGAGTCGGCCGAACGTCGGGAGTCGAGGACCGCGCTCACCTGCGACCCTCCTCGCCCACCAGGCCGCGAACAGCCGCGGCGAAGTCGTCGCCTCGCGCGTCGTAACCGCTCCAGATGTCCTTGCTCGCGCAACCGGGGGCCAGCAGGACGGTGTCACCCGAACGGGCGAGGCCGGCCGCTGCCTGTACTGCTTCGACCATGGCTCCAGTGTCCGGCCGATCGATCATCACCACGGGCACATCGGGGGCGTGTCGGGCCAAGGCCTCGGCAATCACCTGTCGGTCGACACCCAGCAGGACTGCGGCCCGCAGCTTGTCGGAGTGGGCGGCGACGAGGTCGTCGAAGGTCGTGCCCTTGGCCTGTCCGCCGGCGATCCAGACGATCGACGTGAACCCTCGCATGGACGAGTTGGCGGCGTGCGGGTTGGTGGCCTTGGAGTCATCCACCCAGGTGACACCCCCACGGGTCGTCACGGTGGCGATGCGGTGGCCACCCAGATGCAGGGTGCGCAGCCCTTCGGCGACCGCGGTGGGCCCGACTCCGAAACTTCGCGCCAGCGCAGCGGCTGCCAGGGCATTCTCCACGTTGTGCGGCGCCTGCGGCTGGACATCGGACAGATTGGCCAGCGGCAGGGCCGAGTCGCGTCTCTGCGGGATGAACGCCCGGTCGACCAGCAGGTCGTCCACGACCCCGAGCATGCTGACCGACGGCACGTCCAGGGTGAATCCGATCGCCCGGGCTCCCTCGCGGACCTCGGCCTGCTCGACCATCTGCTCGGTGACCGGTTCCCCGACGTTGTAGACGCAGGAGTGCCGCACGTTATGGTAAATGCGCGCCTTGTCAGCTCGGTAACCGTCCATCGCCGACGCCTGGCCCAGCCAGGGCGTGTACCACTCGAGGTGATCGGGGTGCAGGTTGAGCACGGCCGCGGAGTGCAACTCCAGAGACGGCGCCCAGTGCAGTTGGAAGCTGGACAGTTCGACCGCGAAGACGTCGTAGGCGACCTCGTCGTTGATCGCCTCGATGATCGGACGCCCGATGTTGCCAACTGCGGCCGACCGCAGCCCGGCGGCGCGCAGCATGGAGTCAAGCATCTGGGTGGTGGTTGTCTTGCCGTTGGTCCCGGTGACGCCGAGCCAGGGGACGATCCGGTCGGGGTGCATCAGCCGCCAGGCCAGTTCAACGTCACCCCAGATGGGCACTCCGCGCGCCGTCGACTGGGCGAGCAAGGGATAGTCAGGCCGCCATCCGGGTGAGGTGATCACCAGGTCGACCCCGTCTGGCAGCACGGCGCTGGCCCCGCTGCCGAGGCGCACAGTGGCGTCCAGGTACTCGAGCACAGCCGCTTTGTCGCGGTTGTCGTCATGGTCGGCGTCGTCCAGGACGATGACGGTGGCGCCGAGCTCGATCAGGGCGTCCGCCGCAGCGAAACCGGACACGCCCAGCCCCGCCACCACCACGGTGGCCTGCTGCCAGTCGGAGAGTCGGTCGGCGGTGGCCAGCCAGTGCGCGGTCATGGCGTCCTCCTGGAGAGGTAGGAGTCGGAAAAAGAGAGAAGGACAGCTACTGGCCGAGCACCCACTGGGCGTAGAACAGCGACAATCCGGACACGACGCTGGTGCCGCAGATGATCCAGAACCGGATCACCACCGTCACCTCGTCCCAACCAAGCAGTTCGAAGTGGTGGTGCAGCGGCGCCATCTTGAAGACGCGCTTGCCCCTGGAGAGCCGGAAGTAGGCGACCTGAATGGCCACCGATGCGGTCTCGACGACGAACAGCAGGCCCAGGATGACGAGCAGGATCTCGGTGCGAGTCAGTATCGCAAGGCCACCGACTGCCCCACCGAGCGCCAGGGAGCCGGTGTCACCCATGAAGATCTTGGCCGGTTTGGCGTTCCACCACAGGAAGCCGAAACATGCCGCGGCCAGCCCGGCCGAGATTACGGCGAGGTCCCAGGGGTCACGCACCGGATAACACATCGGCCCCGCGGTCGAACCCGGCCGGCACCACTGGTTGCGCTGCCATATCGAGATCAGAGTGTAGGCGCCGAACACCATTGTGAGCGCTCCCGTGGCCAACCCGTCCACCCCGTCGGTCAGGTTGACTGCGTTCGAGGACGCGATGATCAGCAGTGCCATCCAGACAACAGCGGCCACCAGCGGCAGGCGGAGCCAGTCGATGTCACGCGTGAGAGAGATCGCCTGACTGGCCGGGGTCTCGCCGTAGGCGTCGGGGAAGCTCAGGGCGGCGACGCCGAACCCGAGCCCGATGAGCAGTTGACCCACGAGTTTGCCCCGGCTGGTGAGACCGAGCGATCGCTTGTTGCTGATCTTCGTCCAGTCGTCGACGAAACCCAGCAGTCCGCAGGCCAGCAGCAGGGCGAGCAGCAGGATCCCCGAGTAGGACGGCGGTTCCCACAGGATCAGGTGGGCAATGGTGTAGGAGAGCACGCTGGCCGCGATGATCACGGCACCACCCATCGTGGGGGTGCCGCGCTTGACGCCGTGGCTCTTGGGACCGTCATCACGGACGAACTGGCCGTACCCGCGGCGAACAAGGAATCCGATGAAGATTCGGGTGCCCACCAGTGTCCCGAGCAGGGAGAGCACACCAGCAGCGATGATCAGCTTCACTGTTCCACCTCCCCGTCGACCAACTGGTCGGACACCAGTTCAAGTCGCAAGCCGCGGCTCGCCTTGATGAGCACGACGTCCCCGCGCCGCAACTCTAGTGACTGCGCCGCGGACTCGATGGGCGCCACCATTCCACAGCCGCCGGCCTGGCTGGCACCGACCGCGAGCTCACCTGCGTACTCACCGACTGCGATCACCTCGTCAATGCCCAGCTCTGCGGCCAGGGCACCGAGTTCTCGGTGCAGCCCAGGCGCAGTGTCACCAAGTTCGAGCATGTCGCCGAGCACAGCGATGGCGCGAGCTCCGGGGAACACCACCCTGCGGCGGTCCGCGATGGCTGCCAGGGTGCGCAGCGCAGCCGCCATCGAGTCGGGGTTGGCGTTGTAGGCGTCGTTGATGACTGCCGCACCGCTCGCCAGCTCGTGCAGTTCCATCCGCCAGGGTGAGAGCGGCACAGCCCGGTTGAGCGCGTCGGCCACCGTCTCCAGCGGGACGCCCAGAGCCAGGGCGGCCGTGGCCGCGGCCGTGGCGTCCACCACCTGGTGGCGGCCCAGCACGCGCAGCTGGACCCGGCTGGACTCGGTGCGGCCGGTGGGGTCGGTGACGCTCAGCGTGAACCCGAACCGGTCGAGGTCATCGGCGACCAGATCGTGCGACCGCACCACCAGATCGGCCTGGGGTTGACGAGACGTGCCGACGGTGAATCTGGCGATGTGGGCGGAGGTGCGAGCGGCCATCGCGTCCACCAGGGGGTCGTCCGCGTTCAGCACCGCCCAGCCATCGTTAGTGAGGCTCTCGACGATCTCGCCCTTGGCCTGCGCGATGGCCTGCTGGCTGCCGAACTCACCGAGGTGCGCGGTGCCGACGTTGAGGACGATCGAGGCGCTGGGTTTCACGACGGAGCAGAGGTGCGCGACATCACCCAGCGCGCGGGCACCCATCTCGCTTACCAGGAACTCGGTTGTGTCGTCGATCTTGCAGACCGTCAGCGGTGTGCCGATCTCGTTGTTGAACGAGCCGACCGGGCTGACTGTTTCCCCGGCTGCGGCAAGCACCTGGGCCAGCAGGTCCTTGGTGCTGGTCTTGCCTGCACTACCGGTGATCGCCACGGTCAGCATTCCGCGCCGACGGGCCTCGGCGTGCAGGCTGCGGGCCAGTGCAGTCAGGCCCCGCTGGGCATCCGTCGTCACCAGCTGGACGATTGGAGTGGCGACCTGGCGACTGGTGAGCGCGGCCGCCGCGCCCGCCTCGGCAGCAGCTGCGACGAAGTCGTGGCCGTCCACCTTAACTCCCGGTAGTGCCACAAACAGCGCGCCGGGGCCACCAGCTCGGCTGTCGATCACCACCGCCGGACCGATCAGGACGTCTGAGGCCCCGACAAGCTCGCAGGGTTCGCCCCCCGAGCTGATCAGCTCGGCCACTTCGGCCGCCGTTCGAATCCTCATTCCCCGCCCTCCGTCTGCCTGGCGATGTCGGCCCACTGTTGACG
This sequence comes from uncultured Actinomycetota bacterium, assembly GCA_963780175.1. Classification (GTDB taxonomy): domain Bacteria; phylum Actinomycetota; class Actinomycetes; order Propionibacteriales; family Propionibacteriaceae; genus Brooklawnia. The sequence goes on from CAWAAT010000001.1 coordinate 877,829, forward strand.
AACCACCTCGACGTCATCGAACTCGACTGTCCGATCGGCCAACTGCTGGGTGCGCTCGTGACCCTTGCCCAGGATCGCGACCGCATCGCTCGGGCTTGCCAGCCGCAGGGCCAGACCGATGGCCGTCCGTCGCTCACCCCCGTCGATCAGTTGCACCGTGGCGAGCCGGCTGCCCGGCTGCGCCGCGTCGAGCACCGCCCGCGCGCCGCCCATGACCCTGGCCCTGATCGAGGCCGGATCCTCCGAGCGCGGATTGTCGTCGGTGACAACTACGACATCCGCACCCTCGGCAGCAGCCCGTCCCATGGGTTCGCGCTTGTCAGGGTCCCGGTCACCGCCAGCTCCCAGCACAGCGATCACGCGAGTTCGTCGAGTCGGCCCTGGCGGGTTGAGCGCATTCAGAGCGGACGCGATCGCCTGCGGAGTGTGCGCGAAATCGACGTACACCCGGGGTGAGCCCCCGCCCAGGTCGACGGGTTGCATGCGTCCGGGGATGACGGCCCGGGCCAGTCCCGGCAAGGCCGCGGACATGTCCAGACCGGACTGGTCAATCATCGCGAGTGCGGTCGCACCGTTGCGGACGTTGTAGTCACCCGGCAGACACACACTCGCGGTCAGCTCGCCGCCCGGATGAGCGAGGGTGAACTCCGAACCCGAACCCGAGGCCGCCCAACTCGTCACCCGGTAGTCGCAATCCGCTCCGAAGCCGACCGTCACCATCGGAAGCCCGAGCGAGATGGCTTGGACGACCAGTCTGCGACCGGCCTCGTCGTCCCCGTTGACCACGGCCCGGCGAGCGTACCCGGGGGTGAACAGTCGGGCCTTGGCCGCGAAGTACTCGGCCATCGTGTGGTGAAACTCCAGGTGGTCTCGTCCGAGGTTGGTGAAGCCGACCACGTCGAAGGTGATGCCGGCCACCCGTTGCAGGGCCAGGGCGTGCGAACTGACCTCCATGGCCATGGTGTCCGCGCCCTTGCTGAGCATCTGCGCGAGGAGGGCCTGCAGGTCGGGCGCCTCTGGGGTGGTGATGGTGCTGCGTTCCACCTGAATGGGCTGGCCACCCAGCAGGAAGCCCAACGTCCCGATGCTGCCGACCACGCGTCCAGCCCCTTCAAGGGCTGCGGCCAGCATCAGCACGGTGGTCGACTTGCCGTTGGTGCCCGTCACCCCGAAGCTGGTCATCGACTGGGCGGGATCACCGAACATTCGGCAGGACGCCCAGGCCATCGCCGTGCGGGGGTCGTCGCTGACCGCCAGAGGAAGCCGCGTCCCAGCGGCCAGCCGACGTCCTTCGGGATCGGTGAGCATCGCGACCGCCCCTGCCGCCTCGGCAGCTGAGGCGAAGCCGGCACCGTGCTGGCTGGCCCCTGGTAGCCCCACATACAGGTCGCCGGGCTTCACCCTGCGCGAGTCGAGTACTACACCCTCGATGAGGGGATCGTTCGAGGGGAGACTGACTGGCAGTCCGGCAAGCAGCGAGGACAACCGGTGGGACCGTGGGTGCTGCCCGGCCACTCCCGCACCGTGGCACCTGCTCACGGCTGGTAGCTGAGCGGGTCGGTGAACTCGGGGACGTGCGTGGATGGCGCGATGCCGTAGCGCGGCAAAGCCTGCATCATCAACTCTCGGGCGGACGGGAAGGCCACCACGCCACCGTAGTACCCGTTGGACGGTTCGTCGATCACCACGTACACAAGTATCTGCGGGTTCTCGGCCGGTGCCACGGCGACGTACGAGCCGGTGTAGCCCCCGTCGTAGTTGCCGTACTTGCCGATCTTCTGCGCGGTTCCGGACTTGCCCGCCATGCGATACCCCGGGATGGTCTTGGAGTCCAGGGTCGTCATCTCAGGGCTGGCCACGCTGGCCTCCATCATGTTGACCACCGCGGCCGAAGCCTCCGCGCTGATGACCCTGCGAGGTTCTGAGCGCGCGAAACCGACCACGTCGCCCGCGGTGGTCGTCGCCGAGGAGATGATCGTGGGCTGGTGGTACACCCCGCCATTCACCACGCTGGCAACGGCGGCGGCCTGCTGGAGTGCCGTCACCGACAGGCCCTGGCCGAACGCGATCTGGTCGCGGGTGTAGTCGGCCATATCGGCCCCTGGCAGAACACCCATCGCCCCCTCGGGCTCACCGGGCAGTTCGATCCCGGTGGCGCTGCCGAGTCCGAAGGAGGCCAGGTAGTTCGACATGGTGGCCTTGTCCATCAGGCGTGCCAACGCGACGGTGCCGATGTTGGACGACTGGGCCACCACGCCACGGGCCGTCAGGAACAAGGTGCCGTGTCCCCACGCGTCGTTGACGTATCCGCTGCCCGAGGCTATTCGTTCGGGGACCTCGACCGGAGTGTCAGCGGTGATCAGGCCCGCGTCGAGCAGAGCCGCTACGGTGAGCACCTTCTGCACCGATCCCGGCTCATAGGCGTCGGTGATGGCACGGTTGCCGAGGTCGTCCGCATTCGCCACACCAGGATTATTGGAGTCGAAGGTGGGCACCGTGGCCATCGCGAGCACCTCGCCGGTCTGCACGGCCATCACAATCGCAGTGCCGCTCACGGCCCCCGCCTTGTCAACCGCATTGGCCAGTTCGGTCTGCGCCATCCACTGCATCTCGGCGTCGATGGTGAGTTGGTAGGTGGTCCCGTTGACCGGCTCCACGAGCGTGGTGTCGCCCAGGGGGATGGGCCCGTAACTGGACGACTGATAGGTCCGTTTGCCGTCGATACCGCTGAGTTGGGCATTCTGGCCGTATTCGAGGCCGGCGGCTCCCTCGTCCTCGAAGTTGACGAAGCCGAGGACGTTGGAGGCCAGGGTCCCGTTGGGGTAGTAGCGCACCGGATCGGATACCGGGTAGATGCCGTACCACCCGCCGGCCTTCAACTCGGCGGCCATCTCCTGGTAAAGGGCAGCCGAGACCTTGCGCTTGATCAACTCGTACTGGTTGGGGCCGTTGTCGGCGCGCCGCGTGTTGGTCAACCGTGGCAGGTAGTCATCGGCGCCGCCACCGAGATAGCGCGCCAGGATCTCGGCGATGGCCGCGGGCGCCTGCTTGGCCTTGGCCGTCTGCTCAGCGCTCATGTGTTCCGGGTCGTATCCGTTCGACGAGATGGACCATGGATCGGCGATCACCTGGAAGGCGGGCTGGGTCTCGGCCAGTACCTGAGCGTTGCGATCCAGGATGATCCCTCGATCGGCCTTCAACACCTGGGAACGGGTCAACTGCTCGGCCGCCGCCTGGGCGTTGGCTGAGGCATCGATGCCTTGCAGCAGCAGGGCGCGTCCCGAAGCGAGGCTGATGGTGAAGGCCATCAGGACGAAGAAGACCGTGATCCGGTGATCGGTGGAGCCGATCGGCAGACTGCCTGGCCGCCGGCGCCTGCCATGCCGAGCCCTGCCAGCCGAGGACGCCGAGGTCCGTTGAGTTCTTCGCTGGCCACTCATGGCGCCACGCTGGCCTGCTGCTCGGGCTGTGCCTGAGTCCCGGTCTGGGCGGAAGTGCCGCCAGGGGCATCTGCGGCAGCCGACGCTGCCGCATCCTCGGCCTCCAGACGGGCCGCCTGCGCCGCGGCTTGTTCTGCGGCGGCCCTGGCGGCTTGCTCCGAGGCGGCCTTGGCTGCTTGCTCGGCGGCCGCCCTGGCTGCGGCTACCGCCCGGGGGGGCGCCATCCCTGCCAGTTCGTCCCCGGACACCGGCACGGGAACGCCAACCACCTGACCCGAGGGCATCTGGATGAACGCCGGATGGGGGTTGGGGCGCATGCCCACCTCCCACGCCCGCTCCGCCAACTTCTGGCTGGAGCGCAAGTCCTGCACCTGGGCCACCAGGGCAGCCTCCTGATGGCGCAGATCGGCCTCCCGGGTCTGCAGTGCGCTCAACTCAGACGACTTGGTCTGGATGGTCGTCGACAGCACGAGCACGCCGGTCATGCCCACGCCGAGCAGCACCGCGATGATCAGGACGAAGGGCAGTTGGGCAATCTGACGGGGCTTGTTGGGGACCGCCCGCAGAGGGGTGGATCGATACTCCGGGGCACCGACCGGTGCCGGCAGCGCGCTCATCGGTGCCGCTCCAGGGCGACAACGTGGCCGGCCCGAATGCGTTGGACGGCCCTCAACCGGGCTGAAGCAGCGCGCGGATTGGCAGCGACTTCTGTGGGGTCCGCCTTCTCGGCGCCTCTTGTCAACAGCGCGAACCTGGCGAGCAGGGGCTCGGGAACCACCGGCATGCAGGCCGGAGCTGCGTCGCTGGCGGCGGCGGCGAAGCTCTGTTTCACCATGCGGTCCTCCAGGGAGTGATAAGCCAGCACCGCGAATCGCCCACCGAGCGCCAGTCGCTCCAGGGCAGCGGGCAGCAGCCCGGCGAGTGCGTCAAGTTCGCCATTGACCTCGATGCGCAGGGCCTGGAAGGTTCGCTTCGCGGGGTGCCCGCCGCTGTAGCGCACCGCGGCCGGCAGCGCACCCGAGATCACCTCGACCAGCCGCGCGGAGGAGGTGAACGGCTCCGTCTCACGTCCGGCGACGACGGCCCGGGCGATCCGCTCAGCGTGTGGTTCCTCACCGTAGCGGCGCAGTATCTGGACAAGTTCGGACTTGCTCGCGCTGTTCAGCACGTCCGCCGCCGACCTGGATGCGCGAGCGTCCATCCGCATGTCGAGTGGAGCGTCGGTGGCGTAGGCGAAGCCACGCTCACGCCGATCGATCTGCAGGCTGGACAGACCCAGATCTGCCAGCACAGCGTGCACCTGATGGATACCGAGGTCCTCCAGCACATCGTCCAACTCGTCGAAGCGGGCCTGGACGAGTGTGACGCGCTCACCGAACGGGGCCAGGACTCCTGCCGCGATGGCGAGCGCGTCGGCGTCCCGGTCGATGCCGACCAGCCTCGCCGACGGGTTGGCGGCCAGCACGGCACTTGCGTGCCCGGCCATCCCGAGGGTGACGTCCACATGCACCGCTCCGGCGACGGACAGCGCACCCGAGAGCAACTCGACGATACGATCGCGCAGCACCGGGGTGTGCACCACCTCGCCGCGTTGCCCGGTGGCCAACGCGGGGCTGATGGGGTCACCGATCGAGGCGGCGGCCTGCGTGCTCTCGTCCATCGTGTCCCCTCCCGAGACAACCCCTCATGCCTTCTGGTTCCAATCCGGACCCGGGACCTGGGTCCCGTGAGCCGAAGGCCACCTGGCACCGGGGAAGGTGCGCCAGGGGGCTGAGGGCCCGGATTGAAGCCGGACGGCACAGCGGTGGTCGGTTACTGCTCGGCACCGAGCGAAGGTGGCCCGATCACAGGATCGGGAAGATCTCCTCGTTCAGTTCGGCGAAGGCCGCCTCCTGCGCCGTGGAGTAGTCCTCCCATGCCTGCGGGTTCCAGATCTCCAACCGATCGATGGCTCCGACCACGACGATGTCCTTGTCGAGCCCCGCGTAGCTGCGCAGCACCCCAGGAATGGTGATCCGTCCCTGTTTGTCAGGCACTTCGTCGCTGGCCGACGAGGCCAACATGCGCTGGAAATCACGCACCTGGCGGATCGTCGTAGGCGCGGACGCCATCTGCTCGGTCTTCTTGACGAACGTGGCGATCGGGTAGACGGCCAGGCAGCGGTCCTGCCCCCTGGTCACGACCAGCCCCTCGCCCAGTTCGTCCCGGAACTTCGCAGGCAGGAAGAACCGGCCCTTGTCGTCGAGTCTGGGCGTGTGGGTACCGAAGAACACTGGCACCACCCCCCTGCTCCACGACACGAACCTGCTTCTCCACGTGGCTCCACTTTACTCCACTTCACTCCACCTGGACACCACCGGGCTGGACGAAACGCCAGGAATTCACCCGACCGGCAAGCCTCGGCGGAACGCAGCCCGGATTGCTCGGGTCGGTAGGATGAACAGGCCAGTCAGCTCAACCGATGGGAACCTCGTGTCCGTGGAAACCCCGCGCGTCCTGCCAGCCGAACTCGACGTCGAGCAGGTGCGGCAAGCCACTGCCGCCATCCACACCGCGATCGCCAGTGTCATCGAGGGCAAGCCCGAGCAGATCGACCTGGCCATCCTGGTACTGCTCGCCGGGGGGCACCTCCTCATCGAGGACGTCCCCGGCGTCGGAAAGACCATGCTGGCCAAGGCGCTGGGTCGATCGATCGACTGCACGGTGCGACGCATCCAGTTCACCCCCGACCTGCTGCCGTCCGACATCACCGGGGTCTCCGTATACAACCAGCAGTCCCGCGAGTTCGAGTTCAAGCCGGGCGGGGTCTTCGCCAACATCGTGGTGGGCGACGAGATCAACCGCGCCTCCCCCAAGACCCAGTCGGCCCTGCTCGAGGCGATGGAGGAACGCCAGGTGAGCGTGGATGGCACCACCCACAAGCTGTCGACCCCGTTCATGGTGGTGGCCACCCAGAACCCCATCGAGATGGAGGGCACCTACCCCTTGCCCGAGGCGCAGCGCGACCGCTTCATGGCACGCATCCAGATGGGTTACCCCACCCGCAGCGCAGAGCTCGAGATGCTGGACGCACACGGCGCTGCCGATCCGCTGGCCGACCTGAGGCCTGTGACCGATGCCGCAACGATCACCCAGCTGGCCGCCGGCTTGGGGAAGGTACACGTCTCGGCCCCCGTGAAGGAATACATCGTCGACATCGTGGAGGCCACTCGCTCCAGCACCGACCTGCGTCTGGGCGCCTCGCCGCGGGCCGGCCTGCAACTGCTGAGGGCGGTACGCGTCCGGGCGGCGATGCAGGGACGCGACTACGTCATCCCGGATGACGTGCAGGCCCTGCTCACCCCCGTGCTCGCCCACCGCGTGCTGCTCACGTCCCAGGCACGCCTGGCCGGACGCAAGGCGGCTGATGTGGTTCTCGCGGCTGCGGGAACGCTGCGGGTGCCGCGGGGCGACTGAACGTGCAGCTCTGGCGACGCCTGACCCCACGAGGACGCATCGTTGTCCTGGCCGGGCTGCTGCTGGCGACGGCAGGGGCCCTCTTGTCCCAGCGTGACCTGTTCTGGTTGGGCGCCTTCGCCTGCCTCATCGTCCTCGGGGCTTTGACGCTGGTCTCCTGGCCGATCAAGGGGCTGCGCCACGAGCGGTCGTTGCGCGTCTCATCGGTCCCGGCTGGCTCGGAGTTTGAGGTGGGTCTGCGGCTTTCCGGCGCGGGCCGCCGAACGCCGCGACTGCTGCACTTCGAAGACGTGGTACCCCGCGCGATGGGAGTCCGTCCACGTTTCTCGTTGTCAGGCGGTTTGTCGGTGGTCGGCGAGGACATCACCTACCGACTCGCCGGCAACGAGCGGGGCAGGTTCCGGATCGGTCCTCTGCTGGTGCGCAGCCTCGATCCGTTCGGGTTGGCGCGCAACGACATGGCCTTTGCGAGTTCGACCGAGATCGCCGTGACCCCTCGCGTCCACGAGCTCGGCAGGCTGGCCTCGGGCGCGTCCGGGGCCTCGGCCGAGGCGCGCAGCGCGCGCGCCGGCCTCGTGGGGCAGGACGACGTCCTGGTGCGTGAGTATCGACGAGGTGACGACGTCCGCCGAGTGCACTGGCGATCAACAGCGCGCACCGGCGAACTGATGGTGCGCAGGGAGGAACAGTCCTGGCAGCCCACCACCCGGCTGCTGCTCGACAATCGCCGGGCCGCGCACGCAGGCACCGGGGCGCACGGCTCCTTCGAATGGGCGGTTTCCGCGGCAGCGTCGGCCGGCTTGGCCCTGCTCGCCGCTGGTTCGATGCTCGAGTTCGCCGACGCCGACGGACCGAGCCTCAGCCCCGACGCAGAGCACAGCATTCGGGGCCAGCAACTGCTTGACGAACTCACCGATGTGCAGTTGACCCGCACCGATTCCCTCTCGGCCGGGCTCGCGGTGGCCGGCGAGGATCAGACGCAGGGCGCGTCGGTGCTGGCGATCCTGGGACGTCTGGATGACGACGCCCTGGCCCTGCTGGTCGACGCCATGCCACGCACCGGTTCGGCTCACGCGATCGTGCTGGACGTCGACAGCTTCGCCGGGTCACGACCCACGGCCCAGCAGCGACAGCGGGCCGGCGTCCTGGCGGAGCGGGGCTGGACGGTCGTGGTCGCAGGATCCACCACAAGTATCCCGGGCGCCTGGCACGAACTACGCGAGTCAGCCGAGGCGTTGGGATGATCGGCTCGATGCGCAACACCGTCGTCGTAGCACTGGCGGGGTTCCTCGCGGCGGTGCCGCTGACCCAGGTGACCGGCGACAACAGGTTCCTGCCCGGGGTCCTGCTGCTGGCGGCACTCCTGCAGGGCCTGGCCGCCGTGGCGCGCCGCTACACCGAGCGCGAGTGGCCGGTGTCGGTGGCGCAACTCGCGGTTTTGCTGGCCGCCCTGCTGGTGGGCGCCCACCTGGCCAACCCCGGGCAGCCGGCCAGCCCGCCCTGGAAGGCGGTGGGCGAGACGTTCGCCGGGGCGTTCACCCACGTGGGTGACCAGACAGCCCCGATGGCGCCCGACGACTCCACCCTGGTGGTGCTCGTGGGCGGCATGGGTTTGCTGACGGTGGCCATCGATGTGGCCTTCATCGCCTGGCGCAGCGTCCTGGCGGCGACGGTACCGCTGCTCCTCGGATACGGGGTGGCCACCGTCGTGGTCGACGAGTCGGTGGCGATGACTTCGCTGCTGGCGGTCGGGGTGGGTTGGCTGTTGCTGCTGGCTTCCCGGACACTCGACCACGAGCGACGCTGGCCTCGTGGATTGCTGTACGAGACCAACCCACGGCTACAGGTGCACGGTTTCTCCATGCTCGCTCTGGGACTGGGCGTGCCTGGGCTGGCCGGCGCGCTGGTGGCCGGGCTGGCGATTCCCAGCACCCCGAGCGACCCATGGGCTGACAACGGTACCGGCGGAACCCTTCAGTTGACCGACCCGAGCATCGACCTGAACGAGAACCTTCGTCGCCCCGAGGACCGCCCGCTGCTCAGCTACACGACCACCGCCCCCGACGGGGTGATGTTGCGCAGCAGTGCCCTGACGAGGGTGGACGGCGCCGGCTGGCACCAGGTCGACATGATGCTGCAGCGTGGCTACCCCACCCGCGTTCCGGGCTTGGCCGGGGTGCAACCAACGGATTCCACCGAAGTCGTGGTCGGCGAGTTCGCCTCCCTCTACCTTCCGGTGCCCTACGCTCCGGTCGGTTGGCAGGCCGAGGGGCTGTGGGACTTTGATCCGGCCTCACTGACGGTGCTCAACGTCGACCCGGGCACCGGCCCCCAACACCTGCAGGACCTTCGGTACACGGTGGCCAGCCGGTCAGTCGAGCCCAGCGCGCAGCAGGTGGCCGATGCGGCGGCCGGGACTCCGCCAGAAGGCGTGCTCGCCCTGGAGGTACCCGCCGACGTGCCCGCGCAGATCACCGATCTGGCCCAGCAGATCACCGCCGACGCCCCCACCGATGGCCGCAAGGCCATCGCCCTGCAGGACTGGCTGCGCGATCCGGAGCGTTTCCGCTACAACCTGGCCGCACCCTCCGGCACGGGGTACGAGGTGCTGGTCAGCTTCCTGACCGACGAACGCTCCGGGTACTGCGTGCACTTCGCGGCCTCGATGGCCCTGATGTCGAGGGTCGTGGGCATTCCGTCGCGGGTGGCGGTCGGATTCACCACCGGCACCCAACAGGCCGACGGGTCGTGGCTGGTGAGCTCACACGACATGCACGCCTGGCCGGAGCTCTACTTCTCCGGGTTGGGGTGGGTGCGCTTCGAACCCACGGTCTCGGTCGGCGAGGAGCCCAGCTGGACCAACCTGCCCGACCCCGCAGCCACCCCCACTCCTGGTTCCCAGGCCAGCGCGAGCGTCGAACCAAGCGGCCCACCGACCAACCCGCCGGCCGACAGTGGGTCTGACGAGCCCCCGGGCACCTCCCAGGGGCTCGGCGCACCCGACGCTGGTCGGCTCGCGGGGGCGCTGGCCCTGCTGCTGGCACTGGCCGGCCCGGGGCTCGCACGGGCCTGGTTGCGCCGAAGGCGACTGACTGCGGGTGACGCTCCCGGACGTGTCAGCGGGGCGTGGCGAGAGCTACGCGCAACGGCGATCGATCTCTCGCTGGGCTGGCCCGATGCCACTCCCCGGCAGGTGGCAGGGGCCCCCTGGCCAGACCTCGATCCCGCAGGGCACGCAGCCCTGACGAGGCTGGCTCTGCTCACCGAACGATTGCGCTATTCCCCCGGGCTGCCCGCCGAGGTGGCGGTGGCCGACGATGTGGCTCTGGTCACCAGACAGTGGCGAGCAGGGCTCCCGCTCCTGGCGCGACTCTGGACGAGGGTTGCTCCGCTTTCGCTGCTGAGGGAATGGGGATGGCGTCGTGCGGGGGTGCACGACACCCTTGGATGAAGGCTCAGACTCAAATGCTCGGTCGTCGACGACGTTCTGCTCAATGAAGACGCAGGCTACTCGACGGGGTGGAACTCAGAGCTCGCCGTCCTGACGGCGACGCCAACGGTCCTCCATGCGCCCCATGAACGGCTCTGAGGACGGCCGGTTCGGCTGTCGCGGCTGGGTGGTTGCGCCCGCGACCTTGCGCCACGATCCAAGGGCCACGATGGTGGCGACGAACATCGCGATGAAGCCGAGCACGCTCAACGGCCAAGCAGTTTGCAGGCCGACGATCAGCAGCACCACACCGACCAGGAAGAGCAGCCCCGCGAGAGTTGCGCGGCGGCTGTGGATCTGACGTGGCGTGTGGTGGGAGCCAAGTGCCTGGGCGAACTTTGGATCATCCGCGGCAAGCGAGGCCTCGAGCTGGGCCAAAAGCCGCTGTTCTTCTTCTGAGAGCGCCATGTCCTCCCCTCCTGCTTCAGTGCGGTCGATGTCAACCGCCGTAGGTTCTCCAGTGTAGGCGCTCCGTTGGTCGCAGCGAAGGCCTCATCTCAATCGTCATCGCGGCGGGGAGAGTGCGTGGCCGGCACGGGGCTGGGCGACTTCTGAACGCTCGACATAGACGGTCACGAACGCCGACTCGATACCCCCGTGGGCATTAGGCAGACCACGTCATGCGGACGGCACAGTCGTCGTCGGCACAACGATTCGAAGAGGGAGAACCTGATGGGGCTTGGCAATTCGTGAACACCTGGGAGCCGCTCTACCGCGCCGAAGTGGCGGCACCAGTGGCCGATGAGGGGCAGGTCGTCATCGACGTCAAGGCTGCTGGCCTGTGTCATTCCGACGGGGGCATGTTGACCGACCCCGGCTGGCGTGAGCTGCTCGCCTACCGTCCGATCACCATTGGCCACGAGGTGCCGGGGTTATCAGCCAGGTCGGTGAGTCAGTGACCGAGTGGAAGGTGGCGACAGGGTTGGGGTCTGCCCCACCACGTCCGCCGGCGCCCCGGGTTACGTCGAGCGGCGGTGGTTTCGCCGACAAGATGGTGATCGGCCAGCAAGCGCTGGTGAGGATGCCCGTCTATGTGGCCGAGATCAATGAGGCCACCTGGGATCTCGGCCTTGAACTCGGCGCGAAGCAGATCGCGAAGGGCATCACGGACTTCGCCGGCGTTGGTCTCGACCTGATCGTCGACCACGCAGGCTTCGGCACGACCACCAATGCGGCAAGCGGGACGGTCCGTCTGGGTGGCACCGTGGTGCTGGTCGGGATGGGCAAGCTCGAGTCGAGCATCGACACCAAGAAGCTGATCACCAACCAGACAACGCTGATCGGATCCAACGGCGGCACTCCTGATGACATCCAGGGTGTTTACGAACTGATTGCCAAGGGCGATCTGTCACCGGTCTACACCGTCGTCGACTTCGAGGAGATTCCCGTGGGGTTGGGCCGGTTGATGCGACATGAGGTCAAGGGCCGTCTGGTCGCCCACGTGGCGGACTGATCCGCAACCAGTCCGGGAGGCGCCGACCGAGCTCCTCCACCCGTCAGGCTGGCCCGACGCACCGCGTCCGGACCGAAGCGAAGAACGGCGGCGTCGGCAGCGATTTCCACCTCGCGCATACCACGCTCGGGAGCGTCCAGGGTCGGCTGCCGATAGGCCTCATCTGCGGGTACCAGCTTCTCAATTCGCACCCCGACCCGCCGGATGCGGGCGCGTTGCAGGTGAAGTCCCTCATACAACCGCTTCGCCTGGGCATAGATCTCATCGGTGACATCGCTCGGGCTGGTCAGCGGGCCGGTACGGGTGATGGTGGTGAAGTCGGAGAATCGCACCGAGATGCTCACCGCGCGTCCACACATGCCGGCCGCGCGCATGCGGGAGGATGCCCGAGCCGCCATCCGCAACAGTTCACCGTGCACCACCCTCGGGTCATCGGTGTCGCGTCCGAAGGTGGTCTGGGCACCGATCGAGTGATCGGGTTCGGTGATCTGGATCGACCTGTTGTCACGTCCCCAGGCCAGGTCGTGCAGGAGCGCTCCCTGGCCTGCGCCGAACGCACGTTGCAGGGTGGGCCTGGTGGTGTGCGCGAGGTCATCGATGGTGACCAGACCGAGTTTGTTCAGCCGGGACGCGGTGGCCGGCCCTACCCCCCAGATCGCCTCCACCGGCAGCGGGTGCAGGAAGGCCGTGATCTGGTCGGGGGAAACCTCGACCAGCCCGTCGGGCTTGGCCTGTTTGCTGGCCAGTTTGGCGATGAACTTGCTCGGCCCAATACCCACCGAGCAACCGATGCGTTGCTCATCGGCAACCCGGGCGCGCACCATCTCGGCAATCGCGCGGGGTTCACCGAGCCGACGCAGCGCGCCGGTGACGTCGAGGAATGCCTCGTCGATGCTGGCCACCTCGACCCGGTTGGTGATCGACCGCAGCAACGAGATGACTCCGGCCGACACGTCGGTGTAGGAGTCGTAATCGGGCGGCACGGCGACCGCGTGCGGACACAGCCTGCGGGCCCGGGTCGAGGGCATACCGCCCTCGATACCGTAGGCGCGAGCCGGGTAGTTCGCGCTCAGCACCACCCCACGCTCAGCACCACCCACATACATGGGCACCTCACGCAGTTCTGGACGCCGGGCCATCTCGACCGAGGCGTAGAACGCGTCCATGTCGACATGCATGATCACCGGGGCCTGACGCCCAGCCATCCCTGCCCGGGAAATGGGTGTCATCGTCCCGAACTTCCCGGGCTTGAGTGCCAGAGCTTGCGGGGAGCCTGGTCCGCCGGCAAGCCGGCAGGCTTGATGTCGGCGTACGGCGACTGCTTGAAGCCGCTGGCGTGCAGGAATACCCGGCGCCGACCCATCCCTCCGGCCGGGGCATGTCTGGTCGGGTCCGGGTCGGTCGATGAGGTCGGGGCACGCAGATCGGCGGTCGCAGGGTCCTCGGGAGGCGGCGTCCGAAGAGGTGGGACTGTAACCGGTGGTGGGGCCAACTGGCCGAGCACCGCCGTAGCCGCCGCCTCCGCGTCCCACCCCTCATCGCGCAGTTCACGCCACTGGTCGAAGAGCACCTGCAGGTCCCAGGCGCCGGTTGCCAGCAGCGAGACTCCGCGCGGCCCGGTACGACGCAGGTTTCCGCGCACCACCAGCAACCAGGACGAGAACACGGTCGCCGCGTAAGGCCCCTGGGCGTCCTCGAAGAAGGTGGCGTCCACCGGCCCGGTGCCGTCATCGAGGGTGAGGAAGACCACCCTGCGTCCCGAGCGAACCGGCGGGGTCTGGGTGGCAACCTTGACCCCGGCCACCAGCAGTTCGCTGTGGTTGCGTCGGGCCAGCAGACCCGCCGACATGGTGACCCGGCAGGCGTCCAGAAACTCCCGGTAGAACTCGACGACATGCTGACTGGCGTCCAGCCCGAGCACATCGAGTTCGGCAGCCAACTGGTCGGCGCGGTTCATCTCGGGTAGCCCGGAGGCGACCACGTCGGTCGGCGGCCCACCCCGCCGGGCTCCTGACCCATCGAGGAACCCTGGCTCCCCGGTCGGCCCGGCCCAGTCAGGATCGCCCTGACTGTCGACGTCTGGGGACTCGTCGGCGAGGGGCTCCTCAACATGGAGTTCCGAGTCGAAGTCGAGGGCCAACTGCACACCATCGAACCCCTCCCGCACCCGGGCGGCCACCGCCTGTCCGACGGCCTGCCGGGCCGCCAGTTGAGCCGGATCATCCGCGGCCAGCCTGCCCGTCAGGGGTGAGCGGTCATTCACCGGACGCAACCCCCGGGCCCGCCGGGCGGTGCGAGCCTCCACCTGGCCGATGCGCTTGAGGTCGGCCAGGCGCAACAGCAGATCGCGGCGACTCACCTGGTCACGGCCCGTGAGGCGCCGGGCGATGTTGATGCCGTACAAGGCGTCAAAGGCACCCACCACGATGAGGTTCTCGACCACTGGCGCCGCCACCTGGGCGCGCATCCAGAAGTCGCTCAGGGATTCGTACGGTTGCCCGGCCTCGATCCTCACCACTGCGGACGCCTCGACGCCCTTCACCTCGGAAAGCGCCAGCCTGATCCCCCAGTCCGACCCGTCGGGCAGGCCTGGAGGTGGCTGGAAAGATCGGTCGACCCGGCGCAGCCGCTCGACCCGGTAGCCGGCACCGGATGAATTGACGTCCAGACCGAGGATCTGCACCCCCATCCGGCGGGCCTCCTCCACCAGCAGGCGCTTGGGGTACATGCCCGGGTCGTGGGTGAGGACTCCGGCGATGAAGTGTGCCGGCCAGTGTCGTTTCAGCCAGGCCGACTGGTAGGTGGGCAGCGCGAAGGCCGCCGAGTGGGCCTTGCAGAAACCGAAGGACGCGAACGAGGCCAGCACCGTCCAGATGCGTTCGGCTACCTGCAGCGGGTATCCCCGCAGCAGTGCCCTGGGCAGGAACCACTCCCGGGCCTGCTGCTGGCCCTGGAAGTCACCCAGGGACCGGCGCACCTCGTCCGCCTTGGCCAGACTGCAGCCGGTGACCACCGAGATGATCTCGATGACCTGTTCGTGGTAGACCACCACCCCGTAGGTCTGGTCGAGCACCGGCGCCAGGCTCGGGTGCAGGTAGCGGGGCTGCGTCCATCCCTGCCTGGCGTCCAGGAACGGCACCACCATGCCGGACTTCATCGGCCCGGGCCGAAACAGCGAGATGTCGATGATGATGTCGTTGAAGTTGTCCGGACCGAACTTGCCGACCAACTCACGCTGACCGGGTGACTCGATCTGGAAGCAGCCCAGAGTCTGGGCGTGGCCGATCATGTCGAAGACCTGCGCGTCGTCGAACGGGGCCAGGTGATCCACATCGGGAACCTGCTCAGGCCCGCAGGTGCGTCCGATCTCGCTCAGGCAGTGCGCGAAGGACGACTGCATGCGGATGCCCAGGACGTCGAGTTTGAGCAGACCCATGTCCTCGACATCGTCCTTGTCGAACTGGCTCATCGGGAAGCCACCGAAGCTGGCCTCCACGGGAGTCCGGTCGCCCATGCCGGCATCCGAGAGGATCACCCCGCACGGGTGCAGCGCGACATGACGTGGCAGCCCGTCAAGTGACTCGACCAGCTCGAGCAGCACCTCGAGGCGTTCATCCCCCAGTCCTGCGGTGCGCAGTTCGGGCAGGTCACGCAGAGCGGCTCGCGCGTCCCTGGCACGGATGTGCGGGAAGGACTTGGCCATCGCGTCGACCTCGGCGGGCGGCATCGACAATGCCCTGCCCACATCGCGCACCGCATGCCGGACGCGATAGGTCTCCAGCATCGCCACGCAACTCACCCGGTCACCGCCGAAGGTCTCCAGCACCTTGGCGTAGATCTCGGTGCGGCGCTGCGACTCGACGTCCAGATCAATGTCGGGCAACCCCTGACGCAACGGCGACAGGAAGCGCTCCATGATCAGCCCGTGTGCCATCGGGTCGACCCCGGAGATGCCCAACAGGTAGTTGACCAGACTGCCCGCCCCCGATCCGCGTGCCGCGCAGCGGATGCCCATCCTCCGAATCATGTCGACCACTTCGGCGACGGTGAGGAAGTAGGACTCGAAACCGAGGTGGCCGATCACGTCGAGTTCGTCGTCAAGACGGCGCGCCAGCCGCTGGTCACCGGTGCCGTAGCGAGCTGCGACGCCTGCCTCGCAGCGGTCCCGCAGCACCCGGGGCGCTTGGTCGGCAGTGGTGCCGAAGTGCTCGAACTCGGGCAGGTGAACCTCGCCCAGTCCGATGTCGGCAATCGGGTCGAGCGCACACTGCGCGCCGAGGTCGACGGTCTCGGCCAGCAGCCTGGAACCGTCGTCGGTGCGTCCGGAGTCTCGTGAGACGGCCTCGGCGATCGGACGCATCAGGTCGGGCGGTTTCAGCCAGCCCTCTGCGTTGCGTCGGTCGATGGCTCGGGAATCGAGGGCCATCAGGCGCCGCGCAGAGTCGAGCACGTCGCAGGTCATGGCCTGACGGCGCAACGCCATTCGCACCTGGTTGGTCAGCACTGCGGGCAGCCGGTGGTCATCGGCGAGTCGCAACAACCGGGACGCCTGCCGCAAAGAACCCACCTGCTCTCCACCCACCAGTTGATCGGTCACGGCCACGACCAACCGGTCGGTGGGCATCAACTGCAACCAGCGACCCAATTCGAACTCTGCCGCCGGCCGGTCACCAGCCGCCACCGCCAACCCCAGCTCCGAGTCGGCACCCAGCAATACCGTCAACTCGCCGCTGGCGCAGTGTTCGCCGATCAACTCGGCGCGAGCGACCGGCGAGCCTCGCTCGCCCGACAGGTGGATGGCGCTGACCAGTCGACACAACCGAGCCCAACCGGCTCGGTTGCGGGCCAGCACCACCACCCGGGGCATCCCGAGGGCCCGGTCGGCGCCAATCTGGCCGGCCCGCCACAGCTCGGAACTCGACCCACCCTTGGCCGCAGTGGGCGCCCGACCGATGCGGGACGCCGGGTGCCGGGCACTGAATCTGGTGGCCAGATCGACCCCGATCACCGGTTCCAGTCCGGCAGCAAGGCATGCCTTGGCGAATCGCACGGACCCGTACATGCCGTCGCGGTCAGTCAGCGCCAGTCGCGTCATACCCAGCTCTGCTGCCCGTCTCACCAGATCACCCGGGTGGGATGCGCCGTACTGCATGGAATAACCCGAGGCCACCCGCAGGTGCGTGAACTCCTCAGCCATACCGCACCCGATCCGAACGCGACCGGCTCAGCTGCCGGTCAACCAGGTCGAGGAAGGTCGTGAGGTCACGCAACAGGTCGTCAGCCTGTCGCTCGCTCAATCGACTCCTGCCCTCCAGCAGGGCGAAGTAGGACGCCCACTCGACGAACACCGGCACCTCGAGGGCGAGCCTGGCCCACAATTCGTCCGGCTCGACGATCAGAGAAACCTGACGGTGCATCGACAACACCGCAGCCGCCCCCTGTCTGGCTGCCAGCAGACACCCCCGTCGGCGTTCCACCGGGGTGGCCGCGAGGTCGGCGCTCGCCAGCAGTGAACGCGCCCACGACAACTCCGCCCGCATTGGCGATGCCACCATCTGCTTCCTCCCGCCCGTTCAATCGATGACCGTCCGCAGCCGCCAGTCAGAGCCTCGGCAGGCCAGTTCGTAGACACCGACCTCATCACTCGCCCCCGCGGACGCCTCTACCCGCCAGACCTGCTGGTCACCCAGCAGGTCACCGTCCGGCGCCGCTGGTTCACGAGGCGGGTCGGGGCCTCCTCGATCGTCCGACCACCGCCGGGCGACGTCCTGGCCACGGGCCCGACGCACCCGCGGGTCGTCCCACCAGGCGCCCGCCTCGGTCCAGGTGCGCTGCACCGCGAGCACCCGCCACAAGCGCTGGCGCCAGATGAACTGCGACGGCGCGGCTGCTTGCTGTCCGGCTGGCAGCCGAACCACGATCGACTCGTTGCGGATCCGCATCCCAACCCCCTCATCTATTCGAACAGGTGTTCGAATAGATGTTCTACTATGCCCCTGCTTCGGGCAGGCGTCAAGAGCTGGGGAAAACTCGCAGAAAGGCCGGCCGCACCGCACATCAGTACAGCGATTCCCCTTGTGAAAAGGGGCAGGGACGAGAGTCGAGACTCAGCCGAGGATGCCGCGGGCCAGCGCGGGACGGTTGGTGATGATCGCGTCCACTCCCATCTGCGCCAGCGCGGCGATGGCTTCGGGGTCGTCCACCGTCCAGGGGTGGACGCGAAGCCCGGCCCGGTGGGCCTCGGCAACCATCTCGGAGTCCACCGTCAGCGCCATTGGGTGAAGTGCGCTCGCCCCGAATCCGGTGGCGTACTGCCAGGGGCGGACCAACTGCTCGGCGTACAGCACCCCCAGCCCGGCACCGGTACCCAGAGCGGCAAGTCTCACGAGGCTGTGGTGGTTGAACGAGGAGTACCAGATCTGTGGACTCAACCCGAACTCATTGACCAGCGCCTCAACCTCGGCCTCCATGCCCGGGTAGGCCACGATCGAGTTCTTCAACTCGATGTTGACCACCCGGTCGGTGCCGCTGACAAGCTCAAGGACCTCGGTCAGCGTCGGGATCGGCACCTGGGCGTACCCCGGACGTCCGTTGCTGAAGTCGTGGCGACGCAATTGCTGGAAGGTCAACTCGGCGATCGATCCCGAACCGTCACTCGTACGCTCGATCGTCTCGTCATGGCAGACCACCAGGACGCCGTCACGAGTGCGCTGCACGTCCAGCTCGATCCCGTCCGCGCCCTGCTCGAAGGCGAGCCGAAAGGCCTGCAGGGTGTTCTCAGGAGCTTCTGCCGAGGCACCGCGATGGCCCCAGATGCCGGTCACGTTTCGCATCGTAACAGCCATCGAGGTCCTCGACCCTGCCCGCCGATGTCAGGCCATCAAACGTTCGCTCGGTTCGAATCGTCGTCAGGTCGGCCCCCGAGATCTCCAGTCTCGACCTCAACTCGAACTTGCGAAGCTTGGCAGACCCACGGGGACCCGCTAATACTCATCGGGACTCAACGCTCCTGCGCCTGACATGAGGGTAACCATGCTGCTCCACCTGCGTCGACTGCTCCTCATCCTGCTCGTCCCCGTGGTTGGCGCAGGCGCACTGCTGGGTCTGGATCGTGCAGAGAAGGCGGCTCCACTGGCCGATACCTCCTCCAGTGCGCCCGCTCGAGTCGTTCCCACCCCCAGCAAGGCGACTCCGACCACCGGTCCCCGCACCACGTCCTCACCCACAAGGCCTTCATCGCCCTCCGGCGTCGCGTCCACAACGATTCCAGCCACGGCACCCTTCGTCGCGTACACCAGCACGAACGCTGACCCAGTCGTCGAGTACACGACCACAGCCCCCACCACCAGCACCGCACCCCCCACCACCACGACCGCACCCCCCACCACCAGCTCAGCCCCCACCACCAGCTCAGCCCCCACCACCACCGCACCCACCACCACGACCGCAGCCCCCACCAGCACCGCACCCCTCACCACCAGCTCAGCCCCCACCACCAGCTCAGCCCCCACCACCACCGCACCCACCACCACGACCGCAGCCCCCACCAGCACCGCACCCCTCACCACCAGCTCAGCCCCCACCACCACCGCACCCACCACCACGACCGCACCCCCCACCACCAGCTCAGCCCCCACCACCACGACCGCACCCCCCACCACCACCAGCTCAGCCCCCACCACCACCACCGCACCCCTCACCACCAGCTCAGCCCCCACCACCACGACCGCACCCCCCACCACCACCACGACCGCACCCCCCACCACCAGCTCAGCCCCCACCACCACGACCGCACCCCCACCACCACCAGCTCAGCCCCCACCACCACCACCGCACCCCCCACCACGAGCTCAGCCCCCACCACCACCACCGCACCCCCCACCACGAGCTCAGCCCCCACCACCACGACCGCACCCCCCACCACGACGACCGCACCCCCCACCACCACCACCACCGCACCCCCCACCACGAGCGCACCCCCCACCACCAGCGCTCCCACAGCCGACCCCGGCGAGGCGGTGGTCGTGCCGTACACCAAGCAGGCGACCTTCATCGCGGCCATCGCCCCGATGGCCCAGGCCTCCCAGCAGACCTACGGCGTCCCTGCCTCGGTGACGATCGCCCAGGCGATCCTCGAATCGGGCTGGGGTGGCAGCACGCTGTCCCGATACGGGCAGGCGTACTTCGGGGTCAAGTGCAGTTCGACGAACTACGGCCCCTACGCGACAGCCTGCATCCCGCTGCCGACCTGGGAGGTCATCAACGGAGCGGACGTCACGGTGATGGCCTACTTCCGGTCCTACGACTCGCTGACCGACTCGGTCCTCGACCACGGCAGCTTCCTGCGCACCAACAGCCGCTACGCGGCGGCCTTCAACACGACCGATCCGGCCCGGTTCGCCCAGGCGATTGCGGCTGCCGGCTACGCCACCGACCCGGCCTACGCGTCCAAGCTGATCAGCATCATCGACTCCAACAACCTGCGCCGCTTCGACCAGGGTGCGCGGGCAGGGACGGTGCCGGTGACCGGCGCGATCGGGGCGCTCTACGCATCGATGGGCGGTGTGGACGGCCCGCTTGGCACCGCGGTCGGCATCGAGTCCGCCGGCCCGGTCACGGGGTCCCGGATGGTGACCTTCGACACCGGTACCATCATCTCCACTCCTGGTGCCGGAACCCACGCCCTCACCGGCGTCATCTGGGATCATTACCGTCTCAACCCCGGCGTCCGCAGCGACCTGGGCGTTCCAACGGGCGACCAGTTCACCGATGGGGAAACGACCGAGCAGCAGTTCCAGGGTGGATCCATCATCTACACCGATGCAGAGGGCGCTGTCGTTCGCGGTTAGCCCGACCTCTGAGCCCAGAGGCACCGATCACTCCACCGCTGCAAGCCACGATGTAGGCTTACTCCTCAGGGCATTTTCTGAGGACGGATCATCTTGACCGAAGCACACACCCCGGACGCTGCCGCACTACTGGCCAGCGAATTGGCCGTCGAGCAGGCACATGTCGACACGGTGTACCGACATCTGGCGAAGGCAAAAGCGTCGGCACGAGGTGCGGCGGCCGAGGGACGGGCGAAGTTCCGCACCGACCGCGCCGACTGGATGCGCGAAGAGGACGGCACCGCACTGTTCGAAAGGGACGCCTTCGCCTACCAGGCCACCCGGCGGCTGGCGGTCCTGGACGCCCAGCACGAGGGTCTGGTGTTCGGGCGCCTCGACTTCACCTCCGCCGAGAAGCGCTACGTCGGGCGAATCGGGGTTCGCGACGACGATTACGAGCCGCTGGTGCTCGACTGGCGGGCGCCCGCGGCCGAGGCCTTCTACCGGGCCACCGCAGCCGACCCCATGGGGGTGGTGCGTCGACGGGTGCTGCGCTGTCGCGACGACAGGGTGATCGGCATCGAGGACGACCTGCTCGACGAGGACAGCGGCGCCAGCCTGGTCGTCATCGGGGAGGGCGCCCTGATGGCGTCCCTCAAACGTGCCCGGGGCCCGCAGATGCGCGACATCGTGGCCACCATCCAGGCCGAACAGGACGAGGCCATCC
The DNA here is from genome assembly GCA_963780175.1 of uncultured Actinomycetota bacterium. GTDB lineage: Bacteria > Actinomycetota > Actinomycetes > Propionibacteriales > Propionibacteriaceae > Brooklawnia. The sequence goes on from CAWAAT010000001.1 coordinate 899,223, forward strand.
GCGCCCCCTACCAGGGCGTCACGGTGATCTCCGGGGGGCCGGGCACCGGCAAGACGGTCGTGGCACTGCACCGGGCCGCCTTCCTGCTCTACTCCCACCGCAGGCGCCTCGAGCAGGGCGGCGTCCTGGTGGTGGGTCCGACAGATGTCTTCATGAGTTACATCGAGCGGGTGCTACCCGGCCTCGGTGAGGACGCGGTGACCCTGAAGTCGGTCGGTGAACTGGCCACCGACGTCCTGGGATTCAGCAGTCAACGGGTGGACGACGCGCAGGCGGCACTCATCAAGGGCAGCCTGCGCATGGTGTCGGTGCTGCGTCGCGCCGTGCATGAACCGTTGACTCCGGAGAACATGATGTTGCGGGTCAGCGTCAAGGGCGAGATCCTGACGCTCTCCCCCGCCGAACTGGCCCACATCAGACGCGAGGTGTTGTCGTCTCACAAGGCCAACCGGGCGCGAGACGCCGCCGAGAAGGCCCTCAGCGACGCCCTGTGGCGCAAACTACCCACCGACATAGCTGCGCTCCTGGACCTGCCTCGTGACCTGTTCGACGACATCGTCACCTCGCAGGCCGGTTACGTTATGTTCCTCCGCGCCTGGTGGCCGAGCCTCAGCCCCGAGATGGTGCTCTCGCGGCTGGCCGATCCAGCACTGTTGCACAAGTTCGCCCACGATGTGCTCAGCGACGCTGAGCGTCAGGCGATCTCGGAGAGCCTTGCACACGCCCGTGGCTTCGTCCCCGACAGCGAGCATCCGCGTCCGGCCTGGACCGTCAGCGACATCGCCCTGCTGGATGAGTTGGCCGCCATGATCGGCCCACCACCCGTCGAGGTGGAAACCGATCCCACCCTGTTCCTGGCGGATGGTTCAGAGGTTTCCGAGATCGTCACCCTGGCCGACCGGCTGAGCAGCCGTCACGAGTTCGATCCCGACGAGGACCCTGCCGTCACCCATTCCCACGTCCTGGTCGACGAGTCCCAGGACATCACCCCGATGCAGTGGCGGATGCTGCGCAGGCGCGGACCGCAGGCGTCCTGGACGTTGGTGGGCGATCCCGCGCAGAGCTCCTACCCGAACAACGAGGAGACTCGACGGGCGATGCGCGAACTGGTCGGACGCGGCGCCTCGCGCACCTTCCGGTTGTCGACCAACTACCGGTCCCCCGCCGAGGTCATGGAACTTGCCGGTCGAGTGATCTCGGCGGTCTACCCGGAAGCTGACCTGCCGCGGGCGATCCGCCACACCGGGGTGGCACCTCAGTTGCTCACCACCACCCCCGATGGCCTCCCGGACTCGCTGGCCGCCATCCTCACTCACCTGGCGGCCGAGGTCGAGGGCACCATCGCGGTGATCACCGCGGCGGGACGCCACCGTGAGGTCAGCAGGCTGCTGTCGGATCTGCCGATGCCGAAGGGCACCCACGAGAGACTGGCCGTCCTGACGGCGCTGCAGGTCAAGGGCCTGGAGTACGACGCCGCGGTGGTGGTGGGCCCTGACGAAATCGTCGAACAGACCCCCGGTGGCGTCCGCATCCTCTACGTGGCATTGACGCGGCCGACCCAACGGCTGGTGACTCTCGATCTCAGCGGCGACCAGCCCGCAACATGGCGAGAATCTCTCGCGTGGCCGCCGACCGATTCTGAGTGAAGAAGTGCAGGCCCGGGGCGCGTCCGCCCAGTAGTCGCTCACACAGCTCGGCGGCAATCTGGGAGCCGGTGGCACGCACCCTTTCGGCGTCATCGGGGGCCGCCAGCAGCCGCTCGGCCACCTTGGCTGGAATGGCGGCGCCGGACATCTCGGCGAACCTGCCCAGCTGACGAACACTGGTCACCGGCATGATGCCCGGGACGATCGGCAGCGTGCAGCCGGCGCTACGTGCCCGCCCGACCAGTTCGAAGTATCGGCCCAGGTCGAAGAAGAGCTGGGTGACCGCGAAACTGGCGCCGGCCTGCTGCTTGCCCAGCAGGATCTGGGCATCGACCTCCAGGGTCGAGGACGCATGACCGTCGGGAAACGCGGCCACCCCCACGCAGAAGTCGCCACGCGAACGGATCAGTTCGACCAACTCGGTGGCATTCGCCAGACCTCGCGGGTGGGGTTCCCAAGGCGCTGACGGACCACCCGGCATGTCCCCGCGGATCGCCAGGATGTCGTGCACGCCGGAGTCGCCGTAGGCGTCAATGACCGCCTTCAGTTCGTCCACGGTCTGCCCGGTGCACGTCAGGTGGCCCATCACCCGGAAATCCGTGGTGTTCCTGATCGACATGGTGGCGTCCAGCGTGCGCTGGCGGCTCGACCCGTTGGCCCCGTAGGTCACCGACACCCAGTCCGGACGCAGCGGCTCCAGCTCGGCGATGGTCCGCGTGAGCAGTTGCTGACCCGCCTCGTCCTTCGGCGGAAAGAACTCGAAGCTGAAGGTGGGGCCAACAGCGGTGCTCAGCAGTTCGCCAATGGTCAGCTCAAGTGACATGCCCCGAAGTCTAGGCCGCCGACAGCGACGAGCCCGGTCACCGTCTCGCCGATGCCGGTAGCGTGAGGCCATGCACCTGTCTGCAACCGACCCGATCTCGGCGGACTTTCGCGCCCGCATCGACGTCCAGATCGAGACATTCCTCTCGGCGATGGGCGACCGGCTGCGCCCCGTGTCACCGCTGTTGACCACCCTCACCGCAGTTGCAGCAGACCTCTCCCGCGGCGGCAAGAGGATCCGGCCGGCCTTCGCCTACTGGGGGTACGTGGCGGCGGCCGGCGAGGCCAAGGTGCCCGATGCGCTGTGGCCGGCGATCAGCGCGATCGAATTGCTGCACGTAGGTGTCCTCATGCACGACGACGTGCTCGACGCTGCCGACACCCGGCGCGGGCGACCGTCCGCGCACCGCCAATTCGAGACCTGGCACCGCGAGCGGCACGGGCAGGGGGACGCGGCGGAGTTCGGGCGAGCGATGGCGGTGCTGCTGGGTGACCAGCTGCTGGTGTGGTCTGGTGAACTGGCCGAGTACGCAGACCTGCCCGAGGACGCCTGGCGGGCAGCACGGCCCTACTGGCACAAGGTGCGAACCGAGGTCAACAGCGGTCAGGTGCTCGACGTCTGCGCCCAGTACGGCATCCACGCAGACGTCCACCCCGATCTGGCAGTGGTCGCCGCCCGCGTGCTGGAGGAGAAGACGTCACGCTACACGGTGCAACGTCCCGTCCAGTTCGGAGCTGCGGCCGCAGGAGGCGACGCCGAACTGCTGGCAGCGCTGGGCCGCTACGGGTTGGCGCTGGGTCGCGCCTTCCAGTTGCGCGACGACCTGCTCGGCGTCTTCGCCAGCGAGCAACAGACCGGCAAACCGGCGGCCGGTGACGTGCGGGAGGGCAAACGAACAGTCCTGATGGCCAAGACACTCGCCAGGCTCAACGACCTGGATCGCGGCGAACTCGAGGCCATGCTGGGACGCTCAGACCTCGACTCCACCCAGGTCGACCGGGCTCGCACCCTGATCGAGGGTTCGGGGGCGGTCGCCGAGGTGGAGGAGACGATCTCCCAGGATCACGCTGCTGCGCTGGCGGCGCTGAACCAGACACCCTTGCGTGAACCTGGACGCGTCGCGCTGATCGAACTCGCGCGCCAGTGTGTCCAGCGGGACAACTGAGGACGCCCACCCTGCCGCACAGCTCAGGTGAGCCCCCCCGGCTGGTCGGTGTCCCCTAGCCTGAACGCCCCCATGGCGACCTCGCCCATGTCTGCTTGCCAGCTGGTCAGCAACTCGTCGCGGAAGTCAGCCACCAGTTGACCGGCCGTGGACTGCGGCCGGGAACGTGACACCACCGCCAGGTCGAAGGCCAACCGTCGAGCACCGGCCTTGATCACCTCGCGTGCCTGTTCCAGGGATGCCACCTGCACGAACCACGGTCGCGACCCACGCTGGGACGGTGGGGCCGACAGCACAGCATCCGCCACAAGTTCGGGTGTGAGCACCAGCGCGTCAACCCGGTCATCTGTCAGGGCGGCCCGGAGGTGTGCGGGTGACGTCACCACGGCCAGGTTCAGCGAGTGCTCATGAATGCGCTCGCGCACCTCGGACGCCTTGGCGGCCACGAGATCGGCGTTGGCCCGGCCTGTCAGCCGAGCCTCGCCGGCCAGGCCGAGCAGGACGCGTCCGTCACTGGCCTGTTGGGCCGCCCGGTGGCCCAACAGCAGGTCGTCTGGTCGGGCGTCCGGCTGCGTGAGGACCACCAGGTCGGCGCGGGCCGTGCACAGCTGCCCCACCAGGGCACTCAGCGTGCGCGGATGATCCTGCAGTCCGACCCAGACCAGGGTCTTGGCGCTGCCCAGTCTCGTTCTCATCCCCAGCATCGCTGTCACGGTCCCACCCTAGGCCAGTCGCGACTCGACGTCGCCGGGATCGCCGTGATGTCCGCCGTGGGGCTGGTCATCTAGACTGGGAGGGCCGTCTGCCCGGACGCAGACGGCGTCCGCGTGCCAACCCCGACCGATCTGGAGCCCATGGTGAGCCGAGCTGGTACGACCGACCCGCTGGTCGGAGACGTGCTGGACGGACGCTACGAGGTTCTTCAGCGGCTGGCCCGCGGCGGCATGGCCACCGTCTACCGCGCCTGGGACCGCCGCCTGGAGCGGATCGTCGCCATCAAGGTGATGCACGAGGGTCTCGGGGACGACGCCGACTTCGCCGCCAAGTTCGACCGCGAGGCCAGGGCAGCCGCCCGGCTGTGCGACCAGAGCGTGGTGAGCATCTTCGATCAGGGCTACGACCACGGCCGGCCCTACATCGTCATGGAGTTCGTCGAGGGATCAACCCTGCGCACGCTGATCACCAGGGATGCCCCCCTCAGTCCGCTGCGCGCCCTGCAGATCATCGAGCCGGTGGCGGCGGCGCTGGCCGTGGCGCACGACTCCGGTCTGGTGCACCGCGACGTCAAGCCCGAGAACGTCCTGATCAGCGACCGCGGGGCTATCAAGGTGGCCGACTTCGGTCTGGCGCGCACCATGACCGCCCAGACCGCCGCTCACACTCAGGGGCTCCTGATCGGCACGGTCAGCTACCTGCCGCCCGAGTTGCTCACCTCGGGCAGAGCAAGTTCGTCCTCGGACGTCTACTCCACCGGCATCATGCTGTTCGAGATGCTGACCGGCTCCAAGCCTTATGCGGGCGACACCCCCATCACCGTCGCCTACAAGCACGTCAACGAGAACGTCCCGCTGCCCTCGGAGGTATTGACCCGTAACCACCCGGTGCAGGCGCGACGCGATCCCATTCCCGACTACGTGGATGCCCTGGTGGCCGCCTGCACCCGGCGCAACCCGCAGGCGAGGCCCGTCGACGGTCGTGAGCTTCTGCGCCGTGTCCGACGCGTCCGTCGCGCGCTCGAGCGTGGCATCCGCAGCGACGACGCCTTGGCCCGTCTGGTCTTTCCGGGAGCAGGACTGCCGTGGGACATCGAGCAGACCCAAGTCATCCACCAAGACGCTGCCCCCACCTCGGTGCTTGCGCACAGTGAGGTGACAGCGCTGCCTGGCCAAACAGCCAGTCCGGCCGATCCACCCACGCCCATCGAACCCCTGCCGGCGGTCCGGGTACCGGTGGTGCGGGCGGCCCCGCAACTGCCCGTCGCAGCGGAGCCGCCACCCGTGTCTCGTCGAGTGGTGCGCGGCCAGGCATACAATGACTCCCCTGGCAGCAGGCCCCCGAATCGGCCGACGGCACCGGCCCAGCCCGTCGGTGCCCGGTACCCTCGACTGTCCCAGTCGCACACCCACAAACGGCGTCAGACTGCCTTGGTGACGGTCCTGGTGCTGCTGCTCGCGCTGGCGGTCGGACTGGGCAGTTGGTGGTTCACCTCGGGCAGATACGTCACCACGCCGTCGGTGATCAACCACACCCGCCAGGAGGCCACCGCCATCGCGCAGGCCAACGGCATGACGATCATCTTCACCGAGGAGTACTCCGAAACCGTCCCTGGTGAACTCGTGATGAGTTCGTCACCCGGCCCGGGCGAGCGGGTCATCCGAAGCACCACGCTGACGGCGGTCGTTTCGAAGGGTCCGGAGCGGTTCTCGGTGCCGCCGTTGGTGGGTCTGACGCTCGAAGAGGCCGGCGCGGCCCTGGGCGCCGTCAACCTGCAGCCGGGCACCGTCACCCGGGTGTGGAGTGAGTCGGTGGCGGAAGGCTACGTGGTGGAGGCCGGTTACCCCGAGGGAGAGCAGCTCAAGGGTGGATCGCAAGTCGATCTGGTGGTGTCCCAGGGTCGTGAACCGTTGCCCATCCCCGCTGTGGTCGGTCTGTCCCTGGCGGATGCCCGCACCATGCTCACCGAAGCCGGGTTCGAGGTGGCCACCGGTGAAGAGCAGTACGATCCCAAGGTGCCCAATGGCTCGGTCGTCAGCCAAGAGCCGGCGAACGGCACCGGCCACCGCGGCGACACCGTCTCGCTGGTCATCAGCAAGGGCGTCGAGCTCGTCAAGGTCCCCGACGTCAAGAACATGACGCAGTCGGAGGCCACCAAGGCACTCAAGGATGCAGGCTTCGAGATCGGCGAAGTCGTGCGTACTACGCCCTTCCAGATCACTGTCAAGTCCACCGATCCGGCAGCCGGCGCCGAGGCTCCCCGCGGCTCGAAGGTCGCGTTGGTGATGGGCTGATTGATGCAGCAGCGCACTTCGCGGTCGTCCCTGATGGACCTGGCCGCCCCCGCCAGCCTGATGCTGATGGCCATCCTGTGGGGGTCGACGTTCTTCGTCATCAAGGACCTGTTGACCCGCATCGACGCCGCCGACCTGCTGGGGGTCCGATTCACCATCGCGGCACTGGTGCTGGTGGCGGTGCTCAACCGGAGGCTGCGGTTGACTCGCACGCTGCTTCGGGACGGGCTGGTCATGGGGGGGCTCTACGGGTCAGGTCAGTTGTTGCAGACCTACGGGCTGGCGCACACCAGTGCCTCCATCTCGGGTTTCCTCACCGGCCTGTACGTGGTGGCGACGCCGATGCTGGAGGCGGTGTTGCTGGCAGCCAGGGTGAGCCGTCGCGTCTGGCTGGCGGTGGCGTTGGCCACCGCTGGTCTGGGTACCCTGACGATCGCACCCGGGCTGGGCGCGACCCGTTTCGGGCTGGGCGAGGCCCTGACCGTGCTGAGTGCCCTGGCCTACGCAGGCCACATCGTTTACACCGGACGGGTCACGTCCGAGGCAACCGTGCTTCGGTTGAGCACGGTGCAGACGATCACCATCGCGGTGATGTGCACCGTCGCCGCCCTGCCCGGGGGCATCGCACTACCGCAGCGAGCCTGGGACTGGTGGGCCGTTGGCTACCTCGCCGTGCTGTGCGGCGCGCTGACGGTCGTCCTGCAGGTCTGGGCGCAGGCAAGGGTTGAGGCGACCAGGGCCGCGGTCATCATGAGTTCCGAACCCATCTGGGCTGCCACCTTCGCCATCGCCGCCGGCCAGGAGGATCTGGCCTGGCGGACCGTGGTCGGCGGCACCGCCCTGGTGCTGGCCATGATCCTTGCCTCGCTGCCCGATCGTTCGGTGCCACGCGGCTCAGGGCTGCCACGGGCGAGTGTCGCGGACGTCCACGAGAGTGGTGCTGCTCAACGCGGTGACGTGCCTGGCGACGAGCGCACACCCGCGTTCGTCCAGCAGCGCGTCATGGATGAGGAATCCCCGGGGCGCACCGACCGCCCGGACGAACTCGATGGTCTCCTTTGTGGCCGACCAGGGGGCGAAAGCCGGCACCAGGACGATGTCGACGCCGTCCGCGACCGTGTCCAGGCAGTCACCGGGGTGCAGGACGCTCGGCTCCCCCTCGCTGCGGAACACGAACCCGACGTTGGCGATGCGCGGGTAGTCGCGGTGGATGACCGCGTGCTGCCCACCGATGGTGCTCACCTGTAGCGTCCCCAGATCGAGGCGCTCCCCCGGTCCCAATCTGCGGGTGCGCTCGGGCAGGTCGAGGATCTGCGTGACGCTGGACTCCACCGCGACCACGGCCTGAGGGTTGGCGGCCAGCAGTCTGGGGAAGTTCACCGGATCAGCGTGATCGCCGTGCTGGTGGGTGACCAGAATGGCGTCCAGATCGGTGGCCGAGTGCCAGGCGGTGCTGAAATAGCCCGGATCGACCAGCACACGCTGATTGTGAGTCTCGATCAGGACACAGGAATGGCCGAGATGGGTGATCTGCATGGCTCCACTATCCCAGTTCGCCCCGCCGCACCTGAGCGTTCACGAATGAGTCGGGCCAGTCAACCGCTCAGGACGCGAGAATCTCCCCGACCACCCGGCCCGCAGCACGGCAGCCCGCCTCGTCGGCGTCCAGGTGGGTGACGGCCCGCACCACGTGCGCCCCGACCGCGCTGAGACCGATCCCCTGCTGTCGGGCTGCTGCCACCACCTGCTGGGCGGAGCGGGTCCCGGTGTCCATCACCACGATGTTGGTCGCCACCTGTTCGGGCTCGACCGCCTCGGGGGCGAATCGGGCCACCTGCCCGGCGAAAAGGCGGGCGTTCGCGTGGTCGTCCGCCAGCCGGGCGATGTGGTGGTCCAAGGCATGCAGGGCGGCCGCCGCCAGAACGCCGGCCTGCCGCATGCCACCACCCAACCGCTTGCGCTGAACCCGTGCCCGGGCGACCCGCTCGGAACTCGACACCAGCACCGAGCCGACGGGTGCGCCCATTCCCTTGGAGTAGCAGACGCTCACGGTCTCAAAGAGTTCCCCGTACTCGCGCATTGGCACCCCCGTGGCCACGTGGGCGTTCCACAGCCGGGCACCGTCCAGGTGCATGGCAACACCGGCAGGCCGACACGCAGCCCGCACCTCGCGGAGCACCTCGATCGGGTGCACCGTTCCGCCGCCGAAGTTGTGGGTGTTCTCGATCTCCACCGCAGCCGTCTCCACCAGGAACGGCCCCGTACCGATCGACATCAACCTGGTGACGTCTGCGGCGGTCGCGATTCCGGGGACGCCGGAGGATGGCTGCCAGGTGCGCATGGTGAGGCCGTGCAGTGCGCCGTGAGCGCCCATCTCGGCACGAGCGATGTGCGCCTGCTGGTCACACAGCACCTCGCGACCGATCGGCACCAGCAGCCAGATGCCCAACATGTTGGCCATCGACCCACTGGGACAGAACAGCCCCGCCTCATGACCGAGCGCTTGCGCGGTACGCTCCTCCAGCGCGTTGACGGCCGGATCCTCACCGTAGACGTCGTCACCGACGTCGGCGGACGCCATGGCCGCCCGCATCCCCTGCGTGGGGCGTGTGACGGTGTCTGATCTCAGGTCGAACATTCAGTCGTTCCAATCGGGCACCAGCAGCGGCTCTCGGCGAAGCACTCGGCTCTGCTTCAGTCGCTCGGCGATCATGAAGGCCAGTTCCAGGCTCTGGTTGCGGTTGAGCCTGGGATCACAAGCGGTCTCGTACCTGGAATCGAGGTCGGATTCCGAGAGGTGGAACGCGCCACCCAGGCACTCGGTCACGTCCTCTCCGGTGAGTTCCACGTGCACCCCGCCTGGCCAGCTACCCAGCTTGTCGTGCACATCGAAGAAGCCGTTGAGTTCCTCGACCACGGCGGCGTAGGAACGCGTCTTGTATCCGTTGGCCGTCTCGAAGGTGTTACCGTGCATCGGATCGCACACCCAGGCCACCTTGCGTCCGGCCGCCTCAACGGTCTCGATGATGGCCGGTAGTTTGTCCCGCACCTTGTCGGCGCCCATCCGGGTGATGAAGGTGATCCGGCCGGGGACGCGATCGGGATCGAGCAGATCGGCGATCTCCAAGGCGTCCGCGCCCGTGGCGCCCGGGCCAAGCTTGACCCCCAACGGGTTCTGAACCCGACGCAAGAGTTCGACCTGCGCACCGCCCGGTTGACGGGTGCGCTCGCCGATCCACACCATGTGACCGGAGGTGTCGTAGGGCAGGTGGCTGCGCGAGTCTATTCGCGTCATGGCGAACTCGTAGTCGAGCAGTAGCGCCTCATGGGACGCGTAGAAGTCGACGGTGCTGAGGGTGTCGTCCTTCACGCCACAGGCCAACATGAAGCCCAGCGCCCGGTCGATCTCGTCGGCGATCTTCTCGTAGCGCTCCTCGATCCGCGAGTCACGCACGAAGTTCGCGTTCCAGGCATGCAACTGCCGCAGGTCGGCGAAGCCACCGGTGACGAAGGCCCGCACCAGGTTGAGAGTGGCCGCCGACGCGTTGTACATCCGCATCAGACGCTCGGGGTCGGGTTCGCGGGCCTCGGGGGTGAACTCGAAACCGTTCACCGCGTCGCCACGGTAGGCAGGCAGCGTGACGTTCCCACGGGTCTCGGTGTTGCTGGAACGCGGTTTGGCGTACTGCCCGGCGATGCGTCCGACCTTGACCACCGGCAGCTGCGCCGCGTACGTCAGCACCACGCTCATCGACAGCAGGACGCGCAGCTTGGACTTGATGTTGTCGGCCCGTAGCCCAGCGAAGGTTTCGGCGCAGTCACCGCCCTGCAGCATGAAGGCCTTGCGGTCGGCCACCCGGGCGATCGAGGAACGCAGGTCATCGACCTCCCCTGCGAATACCAGGGGAGGCAACTCCCTGACCCGGTCGACCACCCACCGGAGGCGCTCGGGGTCGGCGTAGGTGGGCTGCTGGACCTGCGGCATCGCATGCAGCTCGGCAAGGGTGGGAATCAGGTCAGACACGTTGCCAAGGATACTTGCCGCCAGGAACCCGGCCGCATCGTCTTGTTCAGCCGAGAAAGGTCATGGCGTCGTTGGTCGGCGACGTCGTTGTCGTGCTCGTTCATCGGCCTCGGCGGCGAGCTGCGCGTGTTGTCGGGCGGCTTCTGCGGCGGCCTCCAGCCGTGAGGCCTCCTGCTCATCCAGGAACTGGGCAAGTTCGGCCTCGGCCGCCCTGCGCTGCTGGTCGGCCGCCCTGCGCTGGGCCTTCGACACCCGGGCCTGCTCGGTACGGGGCAGCGCGCTGGTGGATTGCGGTTCATGGGCAGTGCGCACCGTATAGCTGTCGACATACCGGCGCCCGGCGAGCTGGCTGATCCTGGCCATCACCAGATCGGTCAGTCCGCGCAGAATGAGCCCGTCGACGGTGTCGCTGGGTTGCCCCAGGTCGCCGTAACGCGTCACCGGGATCGGTTCACCGACCCGCAGGCAGTACCGCTGTTCCGGCAACCACCCCTCGACGCGTCCCTGCCAGGACCGCGATGACTCGGCGCGGCTGGCGAGGGGGATCAGCCCGGCCGGGACGATCGGGCACCGACTGGACAAGGCCAGAGCGGCGAACTCCGCGTGGCCGCGGTGCACCGCCCCGTCGATGCCCGCCACCACCTCCGGGAACACCACGAGGATCTCGCCGCGTCCCACCGACGCCGCCGGGTGCGTATCGGAGTCGGGGTCAGTGACCCAACTGGTGCGCCGCAGCCCGACGAGGGCGCGTTGGCCCGAGGTCGCCGGGATGACGACGGTCGCCGGACGCCCCAGCGAGGCCGCCACGTACAGGTGGTCGTGAGGTCCAACCCTGTTGACGGCCAGGATCAGCCCGCCCACAGGCAGCTGGTCCAGCCCGTCGACCTCGATCCGAAACGGACTTCGCAGCCGGTTCAGCAACTGCCAGGGGTTGCCTGTGCTCTTCACGCCCCGGGCTCCAGATCGATCGTGCGGGTGGGGATCGCCTCACCTTCGTTGGGGTGACTGCGGATGTGGGCAGCGAGGTCAGCTCCCACAAGATCGCCCCACTTGACCCGGGACGCGTAGACGTCGACATAGGTCTGACCGGTCAACTTCTGGATCGCACCCATCACCTCGTTGGTCACCCAGCGCAGCACCTGGTGGTTGTTGCCCTGGCCGGCCCAGTCACTGAAATCGATGGGATCGCCGATGATGATGCGGGCACCCCTCATCGTCGGGACACCGATCCGGGACGTGACCAGCCGGGTGTTGATCAGGCCGACCGGAACCACCGGGCGTCCAGAGTCAAGGGCCAGCCTGGCGACGCCGGTCTTGCCCTTGTAGAGACTGCCATCGGGGCTGCGGGTGCCCTCCGGAAAGATGCCGACCACGCCGCCCTGTGCCAGGTGCTGTTCGACAGAGCCGAGGCCGAAGGCACTGGCGCGGCCCCCGGAGCGGTCGATCGGTGCCTGTCCAACGGCTCGCAGGAACCACTTCACCAGACGCCCTTTGACGCCCTTGCCCTGGAAGAGTTCCTTCTTTGCCGGAAAGACGACTGGCGGCTTGATCAGCGCGGGCAACGTGAAGGTGTCCCCCGCATCGAGATGATTGCCGGCCAGCACGCAACCGCCGGCCGGGATCTTCTCGGCCCCCTCAATCTCGACCCGTAACCACCATTTCGTCGCGGGTCGCACCAGCACCGTCTTGAAGAAGCTGTACCACACCGTCAACGGATCCTCCTGCGCCTTGTCTGCGCCCCACTCTAGGGCCCCACCCGCCGATCGGGTCTGACGAGTCAGGGCGATTCGGCGAGCAGTCGGCCATCGGTGACCTAGGGTGTGAACGTGGGAACCAGACGCGAGCCCGCCATGTCGGGCATCGACTCGATCTGGGCCGAGGGCGGGCCCGGACCGCTGGCGGGCGCGGGAGTGCTGGTCTGTCACGGATTCAGCGGAACCCCTGAAAGCGTGCGTGGCTGGGCCGAGTACCTGGCCGAGCTCGGGGCTGCGGTGGCCTGTCCCCTGCTTCCTGGTCACGGCACCACGTGGCAACAGATGAGTCTGACCACCCACGAGGACTGGTACAGCGTCCTGACACCGGCGCTGGACTGGCTCGCCGGGCGCAGCCGCCTGCAGGTGGCGGCGGGACTGTCCATGGGTGGGGCGCTTGCTCTGCGCGTCGCCCAGCGAGAGACGGTGCATGCCGTGGCTCTGGTCAACCCGTCGATCGGCAGTGACTCCCCGGCCTACCGGTTCGCGGCGACGCTGTCCAAGGTGTTGCCGGCCGTCAAGGGCATCGGGAGCGACATCCGTGCCCAGGGCGTGGTCGAGGTGGCGTACGCGAAAGCCCCGCTGGCTGCGGTCAGCAGCATGAGAGACCTCTGGACGTTGGTGGAGGATGACCTCGACAACCTCGACGTGCCGGTGTTGTTGTTCACCTCCAGGCAGGATCACGTGGTGGACGGATACTCGGGACGCGTGTTGCGCGCCCGGTGCTCAGACATCACCGACCACTGGCTGGAGAACAGCTACCACGTGGCCACCATGGACCACGACGCCGACTTCATCAACCTGACCACGGCGAACTTCATCGCCCAACAGTTGCGGGCCGGCGATGAGCCACAGTGACGACGATGTCGACCAGCGTTTCCGCGACCTGATTCGCGCGGAGTTCGGTGACGTGGCGGGCTCCCAGGGCCCGGGCGAACAGCGCATCCCACCAGCAGCTGTCCCCGTCCAGAACCGGCGCCGCTTCGGGACGCGGAAGCTGCGTGACCCGATCGAGTACTTCAACCTCAGCCAGGCCATCGAGGAGACGACGCCGGACGAGGACCTCGAACGCTGGACCCCTCCTGCCGGCGCTTCCTTGCCCTTGCCTTCACTGCGGGTGGTGGCCGGCATCATGCTGTTGGTCGCGAGTCTGCTGATGGGTCTGGTCGTGCTGGCAGGCCTGAGTCCGGGTTGGACGTTGGGCATCGTCATTCTGCTGGCCACGGGACTGGGCCTGGGCCTGCTGCTGAGCGCTCTGCCCCGACACCGCGACGAAGACGACAACGGGGCGCGCATCTGAGCCCAGCGCGGTCAGCGGCAACCGACAAGCGACTGGTCGAACGCCGGACGTGCCCCTGGGGTCTGCCACAGCTGGGCGAGACGCGCGGCTGCTCCAGGTTGCTCGGCCAACACCTGCCCCACGATCTCGGCACTCCTGGCATAGGCCAGCGCCAGTCGCGCGGGGTCGGCAAAGTCGCCATCGGACGGTGCGGTGTCTGGTGCTGGACACGAAGCCGCCAGCACGGCTCGGGAGCGCTCGAGTTCGTCCGGGGACTCCTGGAGCATCAACCACTCTGCCAGGCCCTCACTCACCCAACGCTGACCGGCCGACGGGGAGCCGAGCCAACTGGTCGCCGCGTGCACCTGCTCGTGCAGCATCAAGACCGAGCGCGACTGCTGGTCGAGGTTCTGGGTCGAATTGGGGTTCACCACGATCCTCGTCGCGGCGGGGGCGCCAGCTGCGTGGGGCCCGGAGACGTTCACCTGCCAGGTGAGGGCCCCGGTCGCGGCAAAGTCGAAGGCGGGCGCCGCCATCACCTGTTCGAAAGCCCTGGTGTCTGCTGGCACCTCGACGACCTGAACCGCGGGCGGGCGAAGCAACCCATCGACATCCAGGGCGGTCAGCACACTGGCGGCCTGCCGGGCCGCAGTCAGCCACTGCGCGGCGGCCGGGCCACCGATGACCGCAACACCCTCCGCACGGTGCACACGGACTGGCCCGGTGAGCCAGATGGGGGTCGGTGATGCCGGAGTCTGCACGATGTCGGTGAGCAGGCACTTCAGGGCGCCGCAGTCCAGGCGAGGCGTCACGGTGTGGCTGGCCACCCCGGACTCCCCCGGCACGCGCCACTCGACCTGCCAGGTGTCGTGGGGTGTCAGGTCGATGTCGAGAACCTCGACGTGGCCGAGATTGGCCCACAAATCGTCGCGACGACCTGGGTCGGCGGCTGGCCGAGAAGATCTCCTCGAACCCAGTACGATCTGCGGACCCCACCACCTCGACCAGCCGGCTGGCCAACCTCGCCGACCGTTCCTCCGAGGTGGAGTTCCCGGCAACCAGCCACCCTACGATCGCGGCCACCAGCAGCACGACGACCAGTCCGGCACCCGTGCGCCTGCTCACCTGCTCATCCAACACCGCTGGCGGGTCTCGCGGCGCTCATTCGCAACGGAGGAACCAGTCCCGCTGCGGCCAGCGAGACGATGGCCCGCTGCTCGTCGGGTGTGACGTCGCACAGCTCGTTCGGGCCGCACAACACCGAGACCACACACTGGGAGCAGGCCGGGCCGCGTACGACGCAGCGCTCGCAATCGATCAGCAGACAGTCCATGCCCCCCATGGTGCTGGGGGGCACTGACAGTTCTCGAACGGCCAGGGATCAGAACAAGGAGACCGGGTCAGTGATCTGACCGTTGTACCAGGTGCTGTAGTGCAGGTGGCAACCGGTCGAGTAGCCCGTGGTGCCCACCGAGGCGATGATCTGGCCCGCCTGGACGACCTCGCCCGGCGCGACGGCCATCGTCTGCAGGTGGTTGTAAGCGGCCTTGTAGACACCGCTGTCAACGATGATCCGGTTTCCCCAGCCACCCTCAGCGCGAGCGCTCAGCACGACGCCGGTCCACGAGGCGCGCACCGGGGTACCGCAGGCGGGGGCGATGTCGACACCGTCATGCAGCTCGGAGTAGCCACCGATGGGGTTGACCCGGTAACCATAGGAGGAGGTGATCGGGCCACTGGTGGGCCAGACGCCAACCTCACTGCCGGTCGGCAGGGCCAGTCCAGCGCGGCTGACGCGATCGGCGCTCTCGGCGAGCGCACCAGCCAACAGCGCGGCGTTGGCGTTCAGGATCGCAGAATTCACGGAGCTCTCCAGCGCGGACTTCTGCGCCGCGGTCAGCCGCTGCACGACCAACTGGGCCTTGGCCACCTTCTGCTCATACTCGGCGGCCAGCTCCGTCTGCCGGGTGACCTCAGCACTGACCTTCTCGAGCGAATCCGCCTGGGTCGCCTCCAAGTCGGTCAACCGATCCTCCTCGGCGCCGAGACGCACCAACTGCTCGTCGGTGATCGCGGTGACACTCTGCATCACAGACATGTCAGCGAGAAAGGAGTCCTCAGAATCCGAGGCGAACAACAGGGCTGCAGCACCCAGGCCGCTGGCCTGCTGGTGCGCGGCGACAGCCACGCGACCCACCTGCACGCGCATGGTCTCGACGAGAGACCGCTGATCGGCGAGATCTGCGGTGGTGATCTCGTACTCGCGCTGGGCGCTCGCCTGCTCCTGCTTCGAGGCCTGCAGTTCCAGTTCGACCTTGGCCGCCTCGACCTGCAACTGGGTCAGCTCGACCTGGGCCGCGACCACGGCGTCCTCGGCAAAGGCCCTTGGGGTGAGCCCGACGGTCAGCGAGATTGCCACGCCAGTACCGATCAGAGCTGTCATCGCTCGCCGCACCAAGGACATCCATCCACCTTCGTCTCGATTACTCCTTTAGGAACCTTAGATCTCGTTAAGCCGATTCTCAAAATCGGGGACCTCGTGTTGCCGTGGTTGCCGGCCGTAGAACTGTCAGGGGTGTGCCCTAACGTGCCGGACATGACGTCGATGCAAGCGAAGAGCGCCCTGCAGCCCAGCTTGGCTGATCTGGGCACCCCGCTGCGGGCGGTGACGTTCTGCGTTGTTGACCTGGAGACCACCGGCAGCGGCCCGGAATCCACCATCACCGAGTTCGGCGCCGTCAAGGTTCGCGGCGGCGAGGTGCTCGGCGAGTTCGCCACCCTGGTCAACCCGCAGACCCACATCCCAGCCCTGATCGCAGTGCTGACCGGCATCACCAACCAGATGGTCGCAACCTGCCCCACCCTGGGCGAGGTGCTGCCCAGTTTCCTGGAGTTCTCCCGCGACACCGTCCTCGTTGCCCACAACGCACGGTTCGACATCGGCTTCCTGAGAAGGGCCTGCGAACAGTTCGATCAGCCGTGGCCCAACCCCACGGTGGTCGACACGGTGGGGTTGGCTCGTCAGGGACTGCTCGCCGGTGAGGTTCCGAACTGCAAGTTGGAGACGCTGGCCAGGCACTTCCGCTCCACAACCCAGCCCAATCACCGAGCCCTGTCGGATGCCAGGGCCACGGTCGACGTGCTGCACGGCCTGCTGGAACGGATCGGCAACCTGGGCGTCCTGACCATCGAAGACCTCAAGGAGTTCGAGCACCGCGTCTCACCACTTCGCCGCGCCAAGCGAGCCTGGGCCCAGGCGTTGCCCGAGGCCCCCGGGGTGTACACGTTCTACGCGGACCGCCCGGGCCAGGACCGTCACGTGCTGTACGTGGGCAAGTCCACCAACATCAGGCGGCGAGTGCGCGGCTATTTCACCTCGTCCGAGACCCGCCCCCGGATGGACGAAATGGTGCGGGTGGCCACCGGGGTGGACGCACTGGTCTGTGCCACCGATCTGGAGGCGGAGATCCGGGAGTTGCGGATGATTGCGTCCCACTCACCGCGCTACAACCGACGCTCACGGCGTCAGGACAAGGCGGTCTGGGTGAAGTTGACCACCGACTACTGGCCGAGACTGTCGATCGTCTCCAGCGTCGCGAACGACGGCTCCACCTACTGGGGCCCCTTCAACTCGAGGCTGGCCGCCCAGGAGGCCTGCCAGGGGCTCTACGACGCCCACCCGATTCGCCAGTGCACCAAGCGGATCGGGCGCAGCAGTTCCGAGTCGGGCTGCGCGCTTGGAGAGCTGGGCAGGTGCCTGGCGCCCTGCACCGGCGCCGATCGGGACGCCTACCTGGCTGCGGTCGAAGACGTGCGGACCGCACTGACCAGTGACTTGCGCCCCACCCTGGCCAGCGTGGGGCAGCGGATCGCGAGACTGTCCAGCCAGCTTCGCTACGAGGAGGCCAGTGCCCTGACCGCTCGGCTACGCACCTGCGCTATCACCACCCAGCGATGGCATCGCCTGATCGGATTGTCGCGCTGCCCCCAGATCGTGGCCGCCCAGTGGCATCCTGAGCCGGCCCCGGCGCCGGGCTGGCAGATCCACGTGATCAGGTACGGGCGACTGGCGGCAGCCGCGACGGCAGTTCCCGGGCAGGCCCCGCGCCCGGTGGCGGACGAGGCTGTCCGACTGGCCGAGACGGTGCTGCCTGCTCCCCACGGGCTGCCGGCCTGCTCGGTTGAGGAGGCCGAACGGGTCGCGGCCTGGTTGGAGAGTCCGGGGGTGCGCCTGCTGGAGATCGACGGCGAGTGGTCGATGCCGCTGCACTCCGGCCTGCGGCTCGACGATCTGCCCCTGCTCACCGTGGGGCGTGTCGGGACGCCGGAATCCAGGCAGGCTCAGTCGGCCTAGAATCGGGCCATGATCACCGCAATCGTCTTCGTCCATGTGGACTCCGGACGGATCCCGGAAGTAGCCGAGCAGATCGCCGCCATCGACTCGGTGAGCGAGGTCTACTCAGTCACGGGACGAATCGACCTCATCGTCCTGGTGCGCACCAAGGACTTCGAGTCGGTGGCCGACATCATCTCGGACCGAATCGCCAAGGTGCCTGGCGTCCTCGACACCGAGACCCACCTTGCCTTCCGGGCCTACAGCCAGCACGATCTCGAGGCAACCTTCTCGCTCGGCGCCGCGTACTGATCAGACCCGCGCTTGTGGGTGCCCCAACCGAACCGTGACCCAGTGTGTTGCTGCAGTGCGGTCGAGGGTGACGATCGCTGCACCGTCAACCACCGGCACAGGCTGATCATCCACGCTGCACGACACGACGACTCGTCCCAGCCCCGCCTCCCCAGCAATGTCGATGTCGTATCGGGCGTTGCCGTGTCGGTACAGCACACTCACCTCGGTCCACTCGGGTGGCAGGCAGCACCGGATCTCGAGGTGTTCACCCTTGCGTTGCACACCGAGGATCGCCTCGAGACCAGCCCGGTACAGCCAGCCGGAAGAACCCGTGTACCACGTCCAGCCCCCGCGTCCGGCGTATGGCTCCACCGAGTACACGTCGGCCGCCAGGACGTAGGGCTCGACGCGATAACGTTCGGCGGCTTCGCGGTCCAGCGCGTGGTTGACCGGGTTGATCAACTGGAACGCCTCCCCAGCCCGGTCGTCGCGGCCCAGCGCAGCCCACGCAAGGATCGACCAGATGGCCCCGTGGGTGTACTGGCCACCGTTCTCCCGAACACCCGGCGGGTAGGCGCGGATGTAGCCGGGATCGGGCTCGGAGACGTCGAACGGACCGGTGAACAACCTGATCAGTTGATGGTCATGGTCCACCAGCCGTTCGTACATCGCGTCCATCGCCGAGGTTGCTCGTTGCGGCAGCGCAGCTCCTGACAGCACCGCCCAGCTCTGCACAATGCCGTCGATCGCGCACTCGGTGCGCCCCGACGAGCCCAGCGGCGTGGCATCGTCGAAGTACGCGCGGCGGTACCAATGCCCGTCCCAGCCGGCTTCCTCAAGGGCGGCGAGCAGCCGCTCCTGTTCGGCGAGGCCACGTTCGACGAACGCCTGGTCACCGCGTGCGCGGGCCAGCGGCAGGAACGCTGACAAGGTGGCGTGCAGGAACCAGCCGAGCCAGACGCTTTCACCGTCTCCAGCGGCGCCTACCCGGTTCATGCCGTCATTCCAGTCCCCCGTGCCCATCAGCGGCAGTCCGAACCGGCCGTGATGGAAGGCTCGTTCCAGGGCGATGACGCAATGGTCGTACAGGCTGGCGCTCTGCTCGCTCACCTGCGGGGTGAAGAAGAACTCATGCTGGCCCTCGGCCAGCGCAGGCCCGACCAGGAAGCCGACCGGGGCGTCCAGCACCGCCGCGTCTGCGGTGACCTCGACGTAGCGAGCCGCAGCGTGGGCCAGCCACACGACATCGTCCGAGATCCTGGTGCGGACCCCTGCGCCCGTGGCCGGCAGCCACCAGTGTTGGACGTCCCCCTCGACGAACTGGCGCCCCGCGGCCCGCAGGAGGTGCTGGCGGGCCAGGGCTGGGTCGATGAGGACCACGGCCATCGAGTCCTGCAATTGATCCCGGAAACCGTACGCCCCGGACGCCTGGTAGTACCCGACACGGGCCAGCATTCGACTGGCCATGGTCTGGTAGAGCAGCCATCCGTTGAGCATCAGGTCAAAGGAGGGCTCGGGCGTGCTCACCTGCACCTGTCCGAGCAAGTCGCGCCAGTGTGCGCGAACCCCGGCCAGCACCTCGCCCAGATCTGCACGCCGATACTTGGCGATCAGCGAACGGGCCTCGGCGGGTTCGCTGGCCGCCCCCAACAGGACCGGGATGAGCATCTCAGCTCCTGGCTCCAACCGGATGGAGCGCAGCATGGCCAGACATGGGTCAAGGCCTGGCCCCACCCGCCCGGACAACGGCTCACGTCTGGTGACGGCGTGCGGCCGACCAAGCGAGGCGAAGGGCCCCAGGAACTCGGCTCGGTCTCCGGTCCAGGATCCCTGAAGTCCGCCCATGTCGAGGAAGGCCACCTGGTCCGGGTAGTCGACGCTGTACGGGTTGCGGGCGAACAACGCGCGGCTCACCCGATCCCACTCGGTGACCAGGTGGCGAGCGGTCAGGTCGCGATGCCTGCCCAGCACGATCTCGGCGTAACTGCTGATGCTCAGCCGCATCGTCCTCGACGATGTGTTGGTCAACTTGACCAGGCTGATCTTCACAGGGTCATCCAGGGGCACGAAGACGGTCTGCTCGATCGACATTTCCTCTGACCGGGAGACGTAGGTGGTGTAGCCAAAACCGTGCCGGGTCAGGTGCCGTCCGCCGTCGGCGACCGCCGACACGGGCGACCAGATATTGCCGGTGTCATCGTCGCGGACATAGATCGCCTCGCTCACCGGATTGCTGACCGGGTCATTGCGCCAAACGGTCAACTGGTTGTCCCGGCTGTTGCGCCACCACGTGAACCCGCCGCCTTCGGCAGTGGCCAGGAAGCCGAACTGCTCGTTGGCCACCACATTGGTCCAGGGCGCCGGGGTCGGTTCTGCGGGATCACTGATCACCACGTACTCGTCACCCTCGAGCGTGAACCCACCCAAACCGTTGAAGAACTGCAGGTCGACGCCCAGGTTTGCGGGCAGGGACGGCAAGTTGCGGTCGGGTCGTGGCAGGGGGTGAAGCAGTCCGCCACCAGTGGGCAAACCGGGTGGCGGCAGCAACTGTTGGGCGATCGAGCCGCACCTGGCAAGCAGCGAGACGGCCGCAGCACCGAGCAGCGCGTCCAGTGCCGGCCGGGAGACCTGGTCGCCGCGGACCACGAAAATCCGGCCTGTGGAGTCGGGATGACCGGTCCGCCGGGCGATGGAATTCGCAGCCTCCTCCAGCTGACGTTGCAGGGCCTGGGCGTAGCCGGTGGACTCCTCGTTCAACAGCACGACGTCGACGGCGAGCCGACGAATTCGCCAGAACTCGAACGCCCGCACCACCTCTCGGACCAGGGCAGCGTCGGCGGCGTCCCGAATACGAACCACGAGCAGGGGAAGGTCGCCGGATATGCCCATCGACCAGAGGTCCGACTGCGGGCCGGCGGAAGCGAGCACGCCAACCGGGGCGCGCATGTCGACTTGGGGGTAGAGCACCCGCCCAGCCAGGCTCTGGAAGAGGCCCGCCTGCTCGGTGTCGATGCCCAGGTGTCGAAGTTCGACCTGCGTCTGCGTCCAGGCCAGCATGGCGAGGCGTTCCGCGGCTCCCGCACTTCGGTGCTGGTCGACCTGGCGCAGCAGACTGTCTCGATCTGCGGCAACGACCGTCCACCAGTCGAGAACGACGCGTTCGTCTGGCGGCAGGACGATGGGCTGGCGCAGCGAGAAGATCGGGTCGAGGGTGTAGCCGGTGGTCCCCGTTGGCCCGGCACCTGCGGCCAGTTGGGCGGGGCTGGACGCGTCACCGCCCCTCCCGAGAAACGCCCGACGGTCCGTTTCGTGGACCGGCTGGCTGGGCAGATGCTCGGCGCCCCGCTCCACGCTGATGAAGTGCGCCGCCCACACCTCGGGATCCTCGGGTGAGCGACGACGTCTGGTGGCCACCAGGACGTTGCCCTCCGGCTCAAGGCTGGTGTGGACGAAGAGCTTGGAGAACCCCGGGTGCGCCTGGTCGTCTGCCCCGCGTCCGAGGACCAACTCGAGGTAGCTCACGACATCGAGGCGCCGAGGCCGCTGACCGTCGTTGCGAAGCGTCATCCGACGAAGGACGGCATCCGCCTCGGGTGAGACCTGGTGCTGCACCACGACACTGAGGTCCTCATCCAACCGGGAGCTGAATCGCGCGCGATCCTCGGCGAACCGAACCTGGTAGTCCAACGGCAACTGGCGCGTCGGCAGCACGGCCGGCGACCAGACCTGGCCAGACTCGGCGTCTCTGATGTAGAAGTGGTCACTGCCGGAGGTGGCGGTCGGTTCGGCAGACCATCGGGTGATCGCCAGCCCCTTCCACCGCAGCCAGGCAGCACCCGACGATGTGACTGTCAGGCTGAGGTGACCGTTGGACATCAGCTGGACGTTGGGCGCCAGAGCCGCCTCGCCGCTGAGAACACGCTCGTACGGTGTGACCAACGCCTTGGTGGAGCGGGACTCCGAGTCCGGACCACCCCGGGCGGTGGAGATCGGCACGTGGTCGGGAGCGCGCTCCTCCAGCAGCAACTCCGCGGCCTTGACCATCGGCTCGTCATGGAACCTCTCCCGCATCCGGCCGTCGAAGACGACGTTGGCGATCGCGACGATGGTCATACCCTGGTGGTGCGCCATGAAGCTGCGCACGATGGCGAAACGCTGGCCCTCCGGGAGTCTGCGGGTGGTGAAGTCCAGGGCCTCGTAGAACCCGTAGCGGCCGCGAGCACCGAGTTCGGTCAGCCGGCGGTAGTTGGTCATCGCCTCGCCGGGATTGATCATGGACGCCAACCCCGACGCGTACGGTGCGATCACCAGGTTGTTGGACAGCCCTCTGACCAGGCCCAGCCCGGGCACCCCGAACGGGGAGTACTGGTAGTTCATCTGGGCGTCTCGGGCATGGTATCCGGCTTCGGAGATTCCCCAGACGGGGCAGTTCACCTGTCGTGCGTACTGCATCTGGCGTTGAACGGCCAGTTCACAGGTCGTGGCCAAGAGCCCCATCGCAGGCTGACGCATCACCAGCATTGGCATCAGGTACTCGAACATCGATCCCGACCAGCTGAGCAGGGCAGCGCCGCCACCCACCGCCGTGACTTCACGCCCCAACCGCCCCCAGTGCCGGGTGGGAATATCGTCCTTCGCGATGGCAACGAAGCTGCCCAGGCGGGCCTCGGAGGCCAGCAAGTCGTACGTCGAATCGTCCAGCTTGGCCTCATCCACGTTGTAGCCCACCGAGAGCATCCGACGACGCTGGTCGTAGACGAACTGGAAGTCGGTCGCCTCGAATTCCCACCGCGCCTGCTCCTCGATCGCGGCCAGTCGACCTGCCAGTTCGCTGCGGCCTGCGCCGTCCAACTCCAGATCACGAAGCGCGGAGGCAACGCTGCCCGCGAGCGAGTCGACAACGTGCTGCACCGTCCCCGGCAGCTCACCCTGGGCACGAAGCTCACTGATGGCTGCCGAGAAGCGGGTGAGTGCGTCAACGTCCACCTGATGGATTGACATGTCCCGGTAGGCCTGGCGGATGGCTGCCGCCCTTGCCTCGACGGCAGAGCGTTCGACTCCCTTCCAGCGGTCGGCGGGCAGTTCGGCCAGCGCCTGCTCGAGTAGCCGCACCCCGTCACCAAGGCCTGCCCGCGGGTCGTGGCTGTTCGCAGGATCCTCCCGCCAGCTGCGGCAGAAGCTGGCGACGGCGAGCAGGTGCCCGACGTAGTTGCCGGAGTCCACCGCCGAGACGTAGCGCGGGGTGAGGGGCTCCCCGGTCTGCGTGTCGTACCAGTTGTACAGGTGCCCGTGGTGATGCTCGAGTTTGACGGCGCTGTCCATGGTCGCCTGCAACCGGTCCACGGCGTCCCGGATGCCGATCCAGCCGAAGTCGTGGGCGCTGATGACGGCCAGCAGGTAGAGCCCGATGTTGGTCGGCGAGGTGCGGTGCGCCACCCGGGGCTCGGGGTCCTCCTGGAAGTTGTCCGGAGGCAGATGATGATCCTGTGCCGTGACGAACGTCTCGAAGAATCCCCAGGTGCGTCTGGCCACCAGGCGCAGGTCCGCCAGGTCGTCGGGGCCCGCATGCAACTCAGCGTGCTCCAGCCGACGGCTGACCCGTTGGGCAACCAGTGGAGCGAACACCCACGCAGTCGCGACCGGCAGCGCAACCAGCAGTTGACCCACGCCGCTCATCGCGCCTACCAGGAGCGCCAGGACGGCGGGCACCATGCCGGTGGCCATCTGCTGGAAGAACCGACGCAGCGTCCCACTCGCCTGCGCCGCGGCAGCCGCCGCGGTGGTCCACTCAAGCAGGCGACGGCCCGAGACCATCAGACGCCACAGGGTGCGCACGACGGCGTCAAGCTGGAACGCGGCTCGGTGGGCCTGGAACGTGAAGTTCAACCCGGCCAGCGCCAGCGCGTGGGCCAGGTTCGCACCAAGGGTGCGGTACTTGCTGGCGACGGTGATCTCGCGTGCAGGTACGAGCAGCGCAGGCACGAGCGGGATCACCGATGGAAGCAGGAGTTGCAGCAGCATCAGCCCGACCCAGGCCGCACCGGCCTGCCACGATGGCGCAGCGAGTGTGATGACGAACCCGGTGACAGCGAAGACCGGCACCAGCGATCTGCGCAGGTTGTCGACCATCTTCCAGACGCCCAAGGCATCCAGGCCCTCCCAGCGCCCGAGGATCCAAGGCATCAACTGCCAGTCACCCCTGATCCAGCGGTGCTGGCGCTTGGTGTCGACCTCGTAGCTGGTGGGGTACTCCTCGACAACCTCGATGTCGGTCACCAAACCGGACCGGGCGTAGTTGCCCTCGAGCAGATCATGGGACAGAACGGCGTTCTCGGGGATCCGACCCCCGAGGGTGATCTCCAGCGCGTCTATGTCGTAGATGCCCTTGCCACTGAACGATCCCCGACCGAAGAGGTCCTGGTACACGTCCGAGACAGCCACCGCGTACGGCGAAAGTCCTCGCTGGGTGGAGTAGACCTCCTGGAACACCGAGGTGTCGTCGGGGGACGGCAGGCTGGGTGTGACCCTGGGCTGGAGGATCGAGAAACCTCTGATCACCCGTCTGGTGCGCTGGTCGACAACCGGGCTGTTGAGCGGGTGGGCGATCTTGGCCACGAGCTTCTTCGCCGTGTCCCTGGGCAGCCTGGTGTCGGAGTCGAGAGTGATGACGTAGCGGAATCGCCCTGGGGCCCGCCCCTCGGCGACCAGGTAGCTGGTGTCGGTGGCACCCCGCAGGTAGGCGTTCAACTCCATGAGTTTGCCGCGTTTGCGTTCCCACCCCATCCACGCGCCCTCGGACGGGTTCCACAGGCGCTCACGGTGGAAGAGGAAGAACCTGTCGCCATAGTGGTCGTTCAGTGCCCGGATGCGGGACCGCGCCAGATCAAGCAGTTCGGCGTCGTTCGGGGCGTTCTTCGAGGGCGCGTCTGCCCAATCGGTGGCCGCGGCGAAGTAGATCTCGCCGTCGTCGTTCCCCAACAGGTGGACCTCGAGGGTGTCCATCAGTTCGTCTATGCCCCCTGGTGATGTGATCATCGTCGGCACCACCACCAGGGTCCTCATGGCCTCGGGGACCCCGTCACGCAGGGCGAGGGCTGGCCGCACCGTGGTGGGCAACAGTCGCGACAGGGTGTAATTGACCAGGCCGAGGACCAGTTCACTGGCCGGAGCGGCCACCAGCACACCGAGGATGACCATGACCAACCCCGGCATGCCGTCGACCAGGACGTGCATCAGCCAGAGCGCCGCGGCGACAACCGCCGCCGTCGTCAACGCAAGAGTGCCAACATAGCCCGGCAACCCCATCCGCAGAACCGCGCGTTCCCGTCGCTCCCGCCACCTCGGCCGGTAGCCCAGATCGGTCTCAAACTGTCGCAGACCATCGTCCACCAGCCAGAACCCGAGATCGCTACCGACGTCGTCCGGAGACCTGCCAGCCAGGGTGAGCGCCGCCCGTGCCACGTCGATCTCCGCCTGGCCTGAGCCGCGGGCAAGCCGTTCGATGGCCGAGCGGTAGGAGTTACGCGTGGCGAAGTCCAGATCCTGATACCCGGGATTCGTGCGGAGCTCGGCCTCCATGCAACTGACGTCTTCGAGCCAGTCCTCCCAGTTCACGTCGTTCACCAGTCGAAGGGAGTGGAAGATGTTGCGCATCGTCACGGTGGCTGCTGCCTGGGCAGTCAGGTCGGCCTGGATGACGGACTCCTGGTCATCCCCGAGATGACCCAGCTGGGTGTCCAGCCACTCCTCGATGCCGTCGATCGTTCGACCACTGAGCCGACGAAGCAGTTGCACGACGAACGCGCGGCTCGCGTGCACTCGGTGTTCACCAGGCACCAGGCGCGCGACGAAGGCTGCCCGGCTACCATCGAGGCCCAGCAGTTCGTCGGCCAACTCGTCGGCCAGTCGGCGGTCCCGGGTGGCGCGGACGAGCTGATCGGCCTGCCGGCGGGCGTTCTCGATCAGCAGGATCCGCAGGTTGATGGCGACCGCCCACAGCTCGCCGAGAGTGAGGGCCTTCCGCTGTTCGTACGCGGACACGTACCGCGCCAGTTGGTCGGGCTCGAAAAGGCTGTCGGTGTGAGCGACGTAGGCCCACATGATGCCGAAGATGCGCGGGTGGCCGACGAGGAAGCCAGGGCCGAGCTTCGGCAGTTGGGAGAAGTAGCTCCTGGGTAGGTCATGACGGACCTGCCGGGCGTTCTCCTCAAGGACATGGAAGTTGTCCACCAACCACTCCGACGCCGGGCTGAGCGGCCCACCCTGGGCCGCGGCATGACTGAGGTCTCGGTAACACTCCCCCAACGCGCGGGCGTTGTCCTTGAGACGGCGCAGCAGACCGATGGCCGGCGCCCCGGGCCGCTCCAGCACGATCTGGCTGTCCGCAAGCGACATCGCATGCCGGGCGAGTTGCTCATCACTGAACAGCGGGGACCGGATGGGCTGGTCGTCAAGCCACGGATCCCGCGAGCGTCCCCCGAAGGCCAGAACCTGGGTTGGCATGCTCATCTTCCGCCTCATCCTGATCGCCGCTCTGGGCGATCCCGTGGTCAGTTGATTCCGGCCAACCTTGGTGCCCGGGAGCCTCCGGACACCAAGGTCGGTATGCGCGTGGCGCCGCGCGTGCGTTCAGGCGATCGTCACCGACTGGATCACGACGTCGGTGACCGGACGGTCACCACGCTGGGTGGGTGTCGTCGCGATGGCGTCGACAACGGCCCGGCTGGCCGCGTCGGCGACCTCTCCGAAGATGGTGTGGCGGCGGTTCAGGTGCGGGGTCGGTGCGACAGTGATGAAGAACTGGCTGCCATTGGTGCCCGGTCCAGCGTTGGCCATGGCCAGCAGGTAGGGCCGGTTGAACACCAGTTCCGGATAGAACTCGTCAGCGAAGGTGTAGCCGGGGCCGCCCCGACCCGTGCCGGTGGGGTCACCGCCCTGGATCATGAACCCGTCGATCACACGATGGAAGATGGTGGCGTCGTAGTAGGGACCTGTCTTGGTCTGTCCATCCGTCGGGTCGCGGTACTCACGCGTCCCGTTGGCCAGACCCACAAAGTTGGCAACGGTCTTGGGCGCATAGTCATCGAACAGATCGATGACGATGTCGCCCAGGGAGGTGTGCAGGGTGGCCTGTGTCATGAGGGCTTTGGCCTTTCAGGTAGATGTCAGGACCCTCCCATCCTGACAGACCGCCCCGCCAAATCTGAGGCCCTGCGGCGCCGGGCCTGGATTTCCGCCGGTTGTACGCATTGCGCTGGCATCACCACGTAGCGTTGAGGACAGCTCGACCACGAGCAAGCTCGATTACGGGCCCAACGCAAGGAACGGAGTCAACCATGACCTGCAGGTGCAAGTCAGCCCGCCGGGCCGCCGAAACGGCCGCCCAGGAGGCGCTCGAGCATGGCAGCAATGCTTTCGCCGATGTCGTCAACTATGTCGCCCCGCGTGCCCGGCAGGCCGGTCACCATGCTGCTGAGGTCGTCGCCCCAATCTTCGAGGATGCCTTGGGCCGGGTCAGCCCGGTCTTCGATGAGGCCATGGAGCGCGTCAGCCCGGTCATCGAGGACGCCCGAGGGCGCGTCAGTCCAGTGATCGAGGACGCCCGAGGGCGCGTCAGTCCAGTGATGGCCGAGGTGGTCGACCGCGTCCAACCAGCCGTTCACCACGCCTACGACACGGTGTCTGACAAGGTGCACCACGACGTCTACCCGCTGCTCCTGGGCCTCCTGGAACAGGCCGGCGACAACCCGAGCGTGGCCGAGGCCTCTCGTCGCGGCCGCTCGGCAGTGGCCGCGCTGCGCGGTGACCTCTCCCTGCCTGACCCCGCGCCGGCCCGTCGCAGCCGCAGCCTGCTCGGTTGGCTCCTCACAGCGCTCGGAGTTGCCACCCTGATCGGAGTTGTGGTCGTCGCGGTGCGGACTGTGCTCGGCACCCACGATGACGGCTGGTCACCCCAGGAACCGAGCCGTCCCCGCTATGACGAGGACGAGGCCGTCTGGGGCGACAGTCCCTTCAGCGATGAAGTGGAGGCCGAACCTGATGTGGACACCGCCGTGGCGGTCTCGGAAGTGGAGGCCGAACAGGTGATGGTGGCCGAGGGTGGGCCGGTGGATGAGCCCCTGGGTGACATCGCTGAGACGGCTACGCGAGCCTACGGCGAAGGTGCCTACGTGGGCGACGAGCCGCCGGAGGGCTTCACCATCAAGGGCAACGAGCGTTCGATGAAGTTCCACACCCCGGACGCCGCCGCTTACGGCAGAACCAAGGCCGACGTGTGGTTCGTCAGCGAGGACGCGGCCCAGGCCGCAGGCTTCACCCGCGCGTCCCGCTGAGTTCGTCTCACGGTAGGAGGGGCTGACTGGTGCATGCACCGGCCAGCCCCTCCCCATGTTCGGGGTGTTGTCCCATCAGCGCCAGGTGTTGTCCGAGTGGGCCCGGGTGTTGTCCGAACCTGGAAGGTGTTGTCAGCATGCGGATGAGCCTTGGCGGCAGCGGACGGATCAGCTTGACTGGAGTC
Organism: uncultured Actinomycetota bacterium; assembly: GCA_963780175.1. Classification (GTDB taxonomy): domain Bacteria; phylum Actinomycetota; class Actinomycetes; order Propionibacteriales; family Propionibacteriaceae; genus Brooklawnia. The sequence continues at coordinate 928,062 of CAWAAT010000001.1, forward strand.
ACCCCCAGCCAGGCCGGCCACCCCCACCGGCCTGGCGCCACCCCCAGGAGACACCCGTGGTTCTCGTTGCTCAGCCCGCCCCCGCCAACCTGCTTCCCGGAGGTCACCGATCGTCTGGACCCCTTTCCGACCTCGCCTCGTCAGCGGAGAGCCACTGGGTCGAGGCCGCCCCGTTCCGCGCCTGGATTCGTCAACTCGTCAGTGACACCGGTCTCCCGTGGCGGGTGCTGGCCCGGGCGGCGAGTGTCCCTTCCGGCACTGTGCAGACACTGCTGCGTGGTCAAGCGGGTCGTCCGGTTCAGCAGATGCGTCGGTTGGACGCGGATCGACTGCTGCGCCTTGACCACCGCCGATTGCACTGCCTGGCCTCAGAGCCCGCGTCGTGCGAGTCCTTGCGACTGCTCACGTGGTCTTTGGGTCTGGCGGGATTCTCACCAGACCAGATCGGCAGCTTCATCGGCTGCGACACGCGGTCGGTTCGAGTGTTGATGGCTGGCGGCAGCGTTTGGTGTTCACGCCTGCAGCAACTGAGGGCGGAGGCCGCCTGTGAGGCCTGGGGCCGAGACCCGGATGAGGTTCTGCGAGCCGGAGCGGGTGTCGCCCGTCGGAGCGCCTGATGCCGCCGCTAAGCGCGTGGCAGCTGAGCGGCTTGGGGCTGACACTGACTGGCATACAACTCCTGGTCGTGGCGCAGCACCCCGAGCCCGCCAGCGATGAGCCGGACGCGGCCCACAAACCGCGTTACGCACACCTGGTCAACTCGAGGGCCACCGCGGGAGCACTGATTGCCACGTTGCTGTGCTGCCTGCCTATTGTCTGGATGCCCGCGCATCAACAGGCCAGTTGGCTGGTCTGGGGCAGCGCGACCATGGTGTTGGTTGGTGTGGACGCCCGAACCACCTGGCTACCTATCAGGGCCACCGCCTTCGCCGCCGTCAGCCTGGTGATCGCAACACTGGTAGCGGCTCTGCGGTCAGGGCCCGAGGGCCTGGAGCTGCTGGTTCACGCGGGTCTGGGGGCGGTGGTGGCCGGCGGTCTGTACGCAGCCCTGTGGTGGATCAGCGGTTCCCTGGGATTCGGCGACGTCCGCTTGGCAGCGATGGCCGGAGGTCTGGCCGCCCTGGGAGGGGCCGAGCTCTGGTTTGCGAGCCTCTTCGCCGGTTCGGCGGCCGCAGCCGCCTGGGGTCTGGCCACTATGGTTTGGCGGCGCGCACACCCCTCGCCTCTGGGCACGGTCTTCGCCTACGGTCCCGGGCTGTGGCTGGGACCGTGGTTGGGGTGGGGCTGGATGGCGCTGGCAGGAGCCTGAGCCACGATCAGCGATCAACCCCGGTGGCCCGCTGGGTAGCCGCCACCCACCGGTCCAGCAAAGAGGCAGCCACACCTTCGTCTATCGCGCGAGAGGCACGCTCCAACCGAGGACGCAGCTGCTCCGCCACTGGATCGACAAGATCGGGGCCGTCGAACGCCAGCAGCGCGGCGGCAGCGTTGACGAGCACAATGTCTCGCACCGGACCGCTGGCGCCAGCCATTACGTCACGGACCACCTGGGCGTTGTAGGCGGGCGGACCGCCAACCAGATCCGAGGGTGATGCCGGAAGAACGCCGAGATCCGCGGGTTCAAGTTCGGTCCGGACGACCTCCCCATCAGCGATCAGCCAGACGTCAGATCGCGTCGTGGTGGTCAACTCGTCCAGACCGTCCTCGCCATGGAAGACCAGGCCTCGATGCCCCCGCCGTGCGATCACCCCGGCCACGAGTTCAGCAACCTGGAGATTGGCAACGCCGATCGCCTGGGCCCGCGGCCGCGCCGGGTTGGCCAGCGGGCCAAGGAAGTTGAAGGTGGTCTGGATCCCCAACTCCCTGCGAGCTGGCGCGGTGTGTCGAAGCGACCCGTGATAGAGCGGGGCGAAAAGGAACACCAGGCCACACTCGTCGAACACCTTCCGCTGCGCCTCGGGCGACACATCGAGTGCCACGCCGAGGGCTTCGAGGCAGTCTGCGGTACCACACATCGAACTGGCGGCACGATTCCCGTGTTTGATGACCTGGGCCCCGGCAGCGGCCGCGACCAGCGCGGCCATCGTCGAGATGTTCACCGTGTTGGCCCGGTCTCCCCCCGAGCCCACCACATCGACCGCGTCGCTGGGCAGGCTGATGGGTCTTGCCTTGGCCAGCATTGCGCTGGCGAGACCGTCGATCTCTGAAACTGTTTCGCCCTTGGCCCGCAGGGCCACCATAAAGGCGGCCATCTGCACCGCTGTGGCATTGCCGGAGAGGATCTCTCCCATCGCCCAGTCAGTGGTCTGAGAGTCCATGTGCTCGCCACGTACCAAGTTCGTCAGCACGTTGGGCCAAGTGAAATCCACCCGGCCAGACTAACGCGCCGCGCCGACCGAGCCGAGCAGCGTCCGGCGTGAGCAGCACACCAAGCCTGCTCGCCGGTCACCGATGACCGGGGTGAAATCAGTGACGGCTGCCAACGCCTGGCTGCACCGGCGAAGGCGACAACGCGTTGGTACGACCCTCGCGTGCGTCGCGCACCACCTGGGCGACGTCGTTGGGTAGCCGGATCGGATCAACCGGGTAGGGAGACACGGCTTCTGCACGCGACCAGGTGGCCAGCCAGGCGTCCGCCACCCGGGCGATCAGCATGACCACAGGCGGGGAGCCGGGGATCTCGTCCTTGATCTGATGAGACAGCCCCATCCCACCCGGAACGGCCTCCCCGTCGAACACTGCAACGTCGAAGGACTCCTTCTCCATCGCGACAATGGCAGCCGGCTGGGTGGCGAACTCGGTGATCTGTACTTCTGGGAGATCGGCAGCGATCTTGCGGCCGAGTGCGAGCCTGATCTGCTCACGGACCACACGGTCACTGGAATAGACAATCACCTTCAAGACATCGGAGGTGGTCTGTGCCGAAGCGTCTGCGCTCATGGATTTTCCTCGCCCCTCACCTGCCGGATCCACCAAGAGATGCCGGCGCCACTGGTCATCAAGATGCTAGCGCCTCCAATCCGCAAGTTCACTCGGGGTGCACGAACGCCCAGACCCCGCCCGTCCATGTGGAGTGCCGCCGCCCGATTCCTGACTCGGCCCGCGACAATGGACGAGTGCGATTCCTCAGCAGCAGACCTCCCCATGATCTGACCTACAGCGACGTCTTCATGACACCCAACCGCAGCACCGTGACGTCGAGGCTGGACGTGGACCTCACCTCGACAGACGGGATCGGCCTGCCTTTGCCTCTGGTGGTGGCCAACATGACCGCCATCTCGGGGCGGCGGATGGCGGAGACGATCGCGCGCCGTGGCGGTCTGGCCGTCCTTCCGCAGGACATCCCCGTGGACGTGCTGGCGGAGTCCATCGCCCGCGTGAAACGAGCCCCCACCGTTTTCGAGACCCCAGTCACGGTGGCGGCAACCACCACCGTGGGCGAGGCCATGAATCTGATGACCAAACGAGCCCACGGCGTGGTGGTGGTGGTTGACGGCGATCGCGTCCCGCTCGGCCTGGTCAGCGAGTCCGAGACCAAAGGGGTCGACCGGTTCTCCCAGGTCCACGAGGTGATGATCACCAATCTCACACTGGTCAGTCAGGACACCGTCCCGCAGGACGTCTTCGACACGCTGACAGCCAACCGCCAACGACTGGCGGTCGCCGTGGACGCCAGCGGCGCCCTCGTCGGAGTGATGTCAGCCAAGGGCGCCCTGCGCTCGGCCATCTACCGCCCTGCTCTCGACGCGCAGGGTCGGCTGCGGGTTGCCGTGGCGATCGGCATCAGTGGCGACTCCGCCGGACGCGCCCATTCGCTGCTCGAAGCGGGCGCGGACGTCCTGGTGCTGGACACCGCGCACGGTCATCAGCAACGCATGCTCGACGCCCTTGCCGCCGTGCTGCCGGTGCGCGACACGTTCGCTGAACAATCGGGGCTCCGCGCCCCGCTCGTAGCCGGGAACGTGGTCACCGCCCAGGGCACCGTCGACCTCCTGGACGCCGGTGCCGACGTGGTGAAGGTCGGTGTCGGGCCGGGCGCGATGTGCACCACCAGGATGCAGACCGGTGTCGGACGCCCTCAGTTCAGCGCCGTACTGGAGTGCAGCGAGGCCGCCCGTGAGCACGGCGCCGCCGTCTGGGCCGACGGCGGTGTGCGCTACCCGCGCGACGTCGCCCTGGCGCTGGCAGCCGGTGCCGGAAACGTCATGATCGGCAGTTGGTTCGCCGGCACGTTTGAATCGACCGGTGACCTGCTGCACGACCCCGACGGCCGCGCCTACAAGGAGAGCTTCGGGATGGCCAGCGCCCGAGCTGTTAAGAACCGGACGCGCCGCCAGTCCATCTTCGAGCGAGCCAAGGCGGGCTTGTTCGAGGAGGGCATCAGCGGATCGAAGATGTACCTCGATCCCCAGCGTCCCGGCGTCGAGGACTTGATCGACTGGATCATGGCTGGTGTGCGATCGTCCTGCACCTATGCCGGGGCAAGGACGTTGGCCGAGTTCTCTGATCGGGCCGTCATCGGCATCCAGTCCTCCTCGGGCTATGAGGAGGGTCGCCCGCTCTCGTCCAGCTGGTTGTGAGCCACGGCCCCAACAGGTCGCCTCAGTGGAAGGAGTCCCCGCAGGCGCAGGAGTTGGAGGCGTTCGGGTTGTCAATTGTGAACCCTTGGGCCTCGATGGTGTCCACGAAGTCGATGCTGGCACCACTCAGGTAAGGGGCACTCATCTTGTCCACCACCAACGTGACTCCGGCGTGAGGGTCACGCAGGTCGCCATCGAGTTGACGGTCATCGAACATCAGCTGGTATCGCAGGCCGGAGCATCCCCCTGGCTGCACGGCGATGCGCAGCGCGAGGTCATCGCGTCCCTCTGCGGCGAGCAGGGCCGAGGCCTTGGCCACAGCCGCATCGGTCAGGGTGACGCCGGTGGCGCGCACGGAAGTAACGGAAGTATCGGTCATTGTCTGCTCCAAATGGTCTATCGGCCAACCAGAACCCGGCAATCCCCGGGCTCGGTCCAGTCTACGACGGGCTCAACCCCCGTCCAGCCCGCTCGCTTGCGCGCCTTCAGCCCGGGATCAGCCCGTCGTCGGCGCGACTCTCCTGCATCCACTCGAAGATCTCCTCAAGCGACGAGCCTGCCCCCGGCACGATCAGGTCGGACCACCTCGCACGTCCTGGGGGCAGCTGTTCACCGTTCCGGACCACCAAGTCGGCCATCTCCGCAAGGGTCGCGGACAACGCTTCGCCGTCACGGGACTCGACGGCATCCGCCACCAGCTCATCGAGCACGTTGAGGTGGATGGTCAACTCGTCGGGGACCTCCCACTGACCCTTTCCCATGATGCGAACGATCATCACTCCCCCTTGTCGAAGATCTCAGCGTCCTGGACAGGACCTGGACGAACGTGGTCAGCCGGCTGCCGGTAAGCCCCGTCCGAAAGTAGCGCCGTCGCCTGCCCCGCAACATTCCGACGCAGGGCGGCCACCTCGGCCGCAACCTGCTCGGCAAGGTCAGCGGGCTGCTCGCCCGCCTGGTCAATGAACGTCACCGGCGAGGCCGCGACGCTTGCAGCCTGTTGGACTGCCAGGTCAGCAACGCCGAGATCGGCCCTCAGGTTGCCCAGGGCCTCAGCGAGCCGGGCCTGCACCTCCGCGGCCGAGTAACTGGCCCACACGGTGTCCTGCTTGATCCGAATCGCATCGAGCTTGGCCTGCAGACGCGTGCTGGTGAGCACCAGCGCCTCCTCCTGACGCTGCAACCTGTCGTGTTCGGCATCGAGTTCCGACAACTGCTGAGCCAACAGTCTCCTGCGCGTCAAGGCCTCAGTGGCCAGATCATCGCGTCCCTGTTCGACGCTGCGTCGGGCGGTCAGCGCCAGCGAGTCCAGTTCGGCAGCGACCCTGGCAGCGTGCTCACCGACACTCTTGCGACCGACGGCCACCCGAGCCGCCGAACGGCGTACCCGTTGGAGCAGTTCGCCCTGCTCGGCGCTGAGCTGCTGCAGGGTCGTTCGAGGGTTCGCAGTGGGCGGCGCCTCGTCCACCTTGCCTGAACCCAGCACCCGCGATATGCGGTTGAAGATGCCTGCCATGGCAACCCCCGTCGTCGTCTCCCCCGGATGGTGTCCTTCAGCTTAGGGGCCAGTGGCCCCGAGAAATGGTATTCCACAGCCAGCCAACTAGGATGTGCCCAGCACCACCTACCAGAAGGACTCCCGTGGGACTCTTCCGCCCTTATCAGAGCAATGACGCCAGCAGTCAGGCCGCGGACCCCTCCGCACCTGCGGCCACGGCGTCCCAACCGACCCAGGGCAAGGGTGCACCCACCCCGAGCCGGCGAGATGCCGAACAGCTTCGTCGGGCGAGACTCCACCCCACCCTGTCCAAGCGCGAGATCAAGGCCCGCGAGAGGGAGCTCCGCCGGGTGCGCGAAGACAAGGTGTGGGCCAACGTCGAGATGCGCCCGGAGCGAGTACTGCTGCGCAACTTTATCGACGCCCGTTGGACGTTCGCCGAGTTCAGCTGGCCGATGCTGTTCCTGGCTCTGGCGATGTTCGTGGCCGGCACGTGGTTCCCCCAGATGGCCATCTGGGGTTCGTACGCCATCTGGGTCATCATGTTCGCTGTGCTACTAGAGGTGGCTTACATGTGGATGCAATTCCGCAGGCTGCTCGACAAGCGCGTTCCGGACGCGCCGCGACGCGGCCTGCTGATGTACATGGCATCAAGGATGGTGGCCATGAGGCGTTACCGACGCCCGCCCACAGCCATCGACCGGGGTGCGGCGTTCTGATGGCCTTCTGGTGGGAGGCCGACGTTGCGCCGGGAGCCAGCACGACCCCTGATGACTTGTCGGGGGCAGGGGTGGGGCTGCAGTTCGAAGACCAGCGCAGCGCCGAGCAGTGGCTGAGCACCTTCTATCTCGACCTGGAGGATCTTGGAGTGACGTCAGTGAGTCTGGTCGAGGCCGGCCGCCTGGTGTACGGGCCGATGTCCCTCAGCGAGTGATCCCGCCAGGACCAGTCACCGCACGTGAGAGTCGACGAACGGCGCCTTGACCAGGTCGAAGGCCTCGATGCGCTGACGCACCCGAACCCCGACCGGAGTGCCGGGAAGGTGACCGGCATCCACCAGCGCGAGGCCGATGCCGGTTCGCAGGGAGGGCGAGAAGGTTCCGGAGGTCACCACTCCGATCGGCTGCTCATCGGCGTCCAGCACCTCCATTCCCGGACGCGGGATGCCACGACCGCTGGCCAGGATTCCCCTCGAACGCCGTGGCGGGCCGGCTGCCCGGATCGCCGCCAAGGCGTCCTTGCCGTCGAACTCCGGTTTGTCCCAACCGATCGCCCATGAAACCCCGGCGCTGACCGGGTCGATCGAGGGTGAGAGCTCATGACCGTGCAGTGCGTATCCCATCTCGGTGCGCAGGGTGTCGCGGGCACCCAGTCCGCAGAACTGGACACCGAACGGCGCTCCAGCCTCCGCCAGCCGGTCCCACCACTCCTCGGCAGCATCGGCGGGCACCACGAGTTCGCAACCACGCTCACCCGTGTAACCGGTGCGGCAGATGGTAGTGGACGGGTCCAACTCCTGGAAAGACATGTAGTCGAGGTCGACCGGCAGACCGATGGCGCTCAACACCTCGTCCGAACGCGGCCCCTGAACGGCGATGACCGCCCGGTCGTGGTGTAGATCGGTGAGGTGGACGCCGGCGGGGGCGTCCTGCTTGAGCAGGCCTGCCACGGTGGAGGCGTTGGCAGCGTTGGGGATGAGCAGCACCCGATCGGGGCTCACGACGTAGGCGATCAAGTCATCGACAACGCCGCCCTGTTCGTTGCACAGCAGGTGGTACTGCGCCTTGCCTGCGGCCAGTGCGGACAGGTCGTTGGTCAGCCTGCGGTTCAGGTGATCCAGCGCCCCGGGGCCGGCCACGAGCACCTTGCCCAGGTGTGACACGTCGAACATGCCCACGGCCCCGCGCACGGCAGCATGCTCGGCCAGTACCCCAGCCCCCACGTACTCGACTGGCATCGCCCAGCCCCCGAACTCCGCCATCTTGGCTCCGGCGGTGATGTGCCGCTCATGCAGCGGCGACTGGTGCAACGCGGGACTGAGCATGGGCCTTCCTTACCGAGTAGTCCCAGCCACGCTACTCCACCGGCGACGAGCGGCTAGCGTGGTCAGCGAACTTGACCGGCCGCGAAAGGTACCTGATGGCGACACAGCAGCAGCCACTCTTCGATCCGATGCGCTTCGACCCCGGGCGCAGTCTGGCGCCTCGCGTTGAACTCGTCAGGTCGGTGAGCCGGGCCACTGATGTGGTGATCGGGCTGGCCAGCACGAGAGGACGCCTGACCCTGGTCGGATCGACCGCAGAACTGGAGAAGCAGGCGGGGCGCGCGGCAGGCCCCTTGCTCGACTTGCTGGTGGCGAACGGAGCGCAGGCGACGCAGCACCATCTGGCGCAGGTCAGCCTGCCAGACCAACGGGTGAGTGTGGTCGGGTTGGGTGAGAACCTCGACCTCAGCCCCGAGGACCTGCGTCGCGCTGCGGGGCTCGGCGTCCGGCTCGCAGGTTCGATCACCACCCCCGAGCCACGTCGCCTGGTCATCAGCCTCGATCCCAGCTCGGACGCCCAGGTGCAGGCGGTCGTCGAAGGCGCCCTGCTGGCGTCCTACCGTTACGCGCCGCTGAGTCGCAGCACGCCCCCCGCAGCCATGGTTTCCATCGGTGTGCTGGCCCCGGCACGATCAACTCAGGCCCTCGACAACGGACGCTGCATCGCGGCGGCGGTGTGCGCTGCCCGCGACTGGACGAACCTGCCCGCCAACCTGCTGGGTCCCCAGGAGTTGGTCGACCAGGCGCGCAGCTATCTCAAGGACCAGCACGTCGAGGTGGAGGTCCTCGACGAACGATCCCTCGAGAAGGCCGGCTACGGGGGCATCCTGGCGGTGGGCGGAGGATCGACACGGCCCCCTCGGTTGTTGCGCCTCGACTACCATCCACGCGGTGCACGCCAGCACCTGGTGCTGGTCGGCAAGGGAATCACGTACGACTCAGGCGGCTACAATCTCAAACCAGCCGACAGCCTGCTGGTCATGAGGCAGGACATGGCGGGCGCGGCGGCCGTCATCGCCGCCACGCGTGCGGTTGCCGAACTCGGACTGGCCATCCACCTCACCAGTTATGCACCGATCGCGGAGTCGATGATCTCGGGCTCCGCCTACCGGCCTGGTGACGTACTGACCTTGCTGGACGGCACCACCGTCGAGAACGTCGACTCCGACTGCGAGGGCCGCATCGTCCTGGCCGATGCGTTGGCCAGGGCGAACGCCGACAACCCGGATCTGGTGGTCGACATCGCCACCTTGACGGGGGCCTGCGTCGTGGCGCTCGGCACCCGGATCGCCGGCCTGATGGCCAGCGACGACACCACCGCGGACAGCCTGCTGGATGCTGCCGAGACTGCCGGTGAGGAGTTCTGGCAGCTTCCCATCACCGCGCACACGCGAAGTCTCCTGGCCTCCGAGGTGGCCGATCTGCGCTCCAAGAAGGACCGCCACGGGGGCGCCACGTTCGCGGGCGCCTTTCTGCAGCACTTCGTCGCGAACGGCGTCCACTGGGCTCACCTCGACATCGCCGGACCTGCGTGGAACCGTGAGGAGGCACACGATTACGTGCCCGCACAGGCCACCGGCATGGGCGTGCGCACCCTGGTGGCGTTGGCCCGAGCGATGAGCGCCTGACTTCAGCGGTGCCGGGCGTCCCAATCGCGTTTTCGTTGCGGATAGGGCACAACCCCTGCCTGGTAGACCGGGATGTCGTGGCGTGCGCAGAAGTCGAATGCCCAGTTCCCCGAGGGGACCGCACGGCGTACCCATTCCCCGTCATGAGCGATCAGGAGCAGCGACGGCTTGTTCATCTGGGTGGCCGGCTCCACCCAGGCCTCGACGCCTCGGCGTCCGGCGATGAACGAGACGAGCAGGTCGCGGGTGTCGTCGCCGAGCAACCGATCGTCCCTGGTCGTGGCAACACGACGCCTGGCACGAGAGAAGAACCGTCCGATCGGCGTCATTTCCCCATTATCCACCCGCCCGAAGTTGTCTGCCGCCGGACATTCGCCGCAGCCTGCTTGCCGAGGTCCGGCACGATCAGGCCGTTCGGGCTAGGCTGGCAGCGCTACCGACGGCATTTCAAAGGAGAGCCAGCCCATGTCGACTGAAGTCACCCTGCCCGCCCTTGGGGAGAGCGTCACCGAGGGAACTATCTCGCGTTGGTTGAAGGAAGTTGGTGAACACGTCGAGGCTGACGAGCCGCTGCTGGAGGTGAGCACTGACAAGGTCGACACCGAGATCCCCTCCCCGGTGTCTGGCGTACTACTCGAGGTGAAATTTGCCGAGGACGATGTGGCACCAGTCGGCGCTGTGCTCGCGGTGATCGGGGAGGCCTCCGAGGCCACCACACAGGCCCCCGCCGCAGCCCCGGCAGCACCCGCAGCCCCGGCACCGGCAGCCCCGGCACCGGTCGCTCAGGCCTCGTCCTCCGATGCCACCGAGGTGTTGCTGCCGGCCCTCGGCGAGTCGGTCACCGAGGGCACCGTCTCCCGCTGGCTCAAGGAGGTCGGCGAGCAGGTCGCGGCTGATGAGCCGCTGCTCGAGGTCAGCACCGACAAGGTCGATACCGAGATCCCCTCACCCGCCTCTGGCGTCCTGCTCGAAATCAGAGTGGCAGAGGACGAGGTCGCCCAGGTCGGGTCGGTGCTCGGGCTGGTCGGCACGCCTTCGGCTGCCCGCATGGAGCAGCCAACGCCGGTCGCCCCGGTGGATGATGAGGCACCCCTCACCGAGACTCCTGCCGAGACGCCTGCCGCTGCCGAACCCCAGAAACTGACCCAAGCCGCACCCGAGGCCGCGAAGCCGGCCAGGGCCGCCCAGGAGCCTGAGGCGCCCGTCGTCGCACCGCGCAGCGCTGCCGACGTCGAGGAAGGCCCCTACGTCACCCCGCTCGTGCGCAAGATGGCCGCCGACTACGGCGTCGACCTGAACAACATCCCCGGCACCGGTGTCGGCGGACGCGTCCGCAAGCAGGATGTCTTGGCCGCCGCCGATGCCGCCAAGGCCGCCGCCGAAGCCGCCAAGGTGGCCGCCGAAGCCGCCAAGGTTGCCGCCGCCCAGCCTGCCCCTCAGGCCGTGGCCGCACCTGCCAAGCCGGCAACCATCGAGGCCCCCGCAGCCGAGGCCGCCAAGCGCGGAACCACCGAGAAGATGAGCCGGTTGCGCACGATCATCGCCGCCCGGATGGTGGAGTCGCTGCACACCGCCGCCCAGCTCACCGCGACTGTCGAAGTCGACCTGACCGCCATCAGCAAGTTGCGCGGCAAGGTGAAGGATGACTTCAAGAGGCGTGAGGGCACCGGCCTGACCTACCTCGCCTTCATCTCCAAGGCGACCGTTGAGGCGCTGAAGGCCTTCCCGATCGTCAACGCGTCCATCGAGGAAAAGAACGTCGTCTTCCACGGCGCCGAGCATCTGGGTATCGCGGTTGACACCGAGCGCGGGCTCATCGTCCCGGTGATCAAGGACGCCGGAGACCTGAACGTCGGGGGCATCGCCAAGCAGATCACCAGCCTGGCTGCCCGCGGTCGCGAGAACAAGCTCGGCCCCGACGAGTTGTCGGGAGCGACCTTCACCATCACCAACTACGGCTCGGCCGGCACGCTGTTCGACACGCCGGTGATCAACCAGCCCAACTCCGGCATCCTCGGTACCGGGGCGCTGGTGAAGCGTCCGATGGTGGTGACTGACAAGTTCGGGAATGACACGATCGCGATCCGCGACATGATGTACCTCTCGCTGACCTACGATCACCGGCTCATCGACGGTGCCGTTGCCGCCCGCTTCCTCTCGGCGATCAAGAACCGTCTGGAGGAGGGCGACTTCGGCGGCGAGTTCGGCGTCTGAGTCCTTCTCCCACACCTTCGAGACGACGCCGCGGGCCCACGGGTTCGCGGCGTCGTTCTGCGTTCGGCGGCAGCCGTCGGCCTCGATGGCATGGTCCCGCGCCGACCGGTAGCATGGGAAGTCGGATGCGCCATGGGGCGCCCCGGTCCGGTGGACGAACAACGAGGTGACGGAGCATCGATGGCTAGGAGTGAGCGAGCCAAGGAATTGGCCGCCCAGCAGAAGGCTGAGGCCAAGGCGCTGCGCGAGAAGAAGCGCAACTCGGACAACCCCCGTGACTGGAGTACCTGGAAGCAAATCCGCGAATCGTTCAAGCTCACACGTGAGGTGGACCCGCAACTGCCGTGGTGGATGGGGGGTGCCTGGCTGGGTATCACCGTGCTGGGGCTCATCCTGGGAATCGTCTTCGGGGGTGACAACGGCTGGATCTTCGGCCTGGTGGGCGGCGCCCTTTTCGGATTCACCGGCGCCCTGTACATGCTCACCCACCGAACCAAGAAGGGTACCTACACCCGGTACAAGGGCACTCCGGGCGCCGGCGAGGTTCCCCTCAGCATGCTGAACAAGAAGAAGTGGGTCGTCCAGCCCGCGATCGCGGTGACCCGTCAGAGCGACTGCATCCACCGGGTAGTCGGTGCGGCCGGACTCATCCTGGTCGGTGACGGTGACCCGGCCCGGCTGAAGCCGATGCTGGCCACCGAGGCCAAGCGTCACCAGCAGGTGCTCTACGGCGTCGAGGTTGTCCCGCTCCAGATGGGCGACGGCGAGGGCCAGGTGCCGATGGAGAAGCTGCAGAAGCACATCGAGAAACTGCCTGCCAAGCTGGACGCCCTGCAGATCGAGGAGGTCAAGGGCCGCCTCAAGGCCCTGGACGCCATGAAGCCGCGGGTACCCGTACCGAAGGGCCCGCTGCCGACCTCGACGAAGGGCGCTCGCAAGGCGATGCGGGGCCGCTGAGCGGTGGCCGCCAGCGCTGCAAACCTGATCAACGCCGAGCGGCTCACCAAGGGCTACGGCACCCGACTGCTTCTTGAGAACGTCAGTCTCGGGTTGTCATCGGGCGATGTCATCGGCGTCGTGGGACGTAACGGCGACGGCAAGTCCACCCTGTTGGGACTGTTGACCCAGACGATTCCTCCCGATGCCGGACGCGTCACCCGCACGGGCGGCACATCGGTGGGCATCCTCACCCAAGCCGAGGCGATCGTTGAGCACCAGAGCGTCCGAGACCTCGCCCTGGCAGACGTGGACGGCATCGAGGACGGCCTTGACCACGTGTGGGCCGCTGACGCCCGCACCCGGAGAATCGTCGCGCACCTGCTGGGCGGCATCGATCTGGACACCCCGGTCACAGCCCTGTCCGGTGGGGAGCGGCGCCGGGCAGCCTTGGTCGGCCTGCTCACCGGACGCCACGACCTGCTCGTCCTGGACGAGCCGACCAACCATCTCGACGTGGAGGCCGTCGCGTGGTTGGCCAGCCATCTGCACGAGCTACAGGCCCGGGGAGTGGCCATGCTCGTGGTGAGCCACGACCGATGGTTCCTGGATGCCATCTGCACCCGCATCTGGGAGGTGCACGACGGTGTGGTGGATGACTACGACGGCGGCTATGCCGCATACGTCCTGGCCCGGGCTGAGCGTTCACGTCAGGCAGTCGCCAACGAGTCCCGCCGCAGGAACCTGGTGCGCAAGGAACTGGCCTGGCTGCGACGTGGCGCCCCCGCCCGCACCAGCAAGCCGAAGTTCCGGATCGACGCCGCGAGTGAGCTGATCGCCGACGTGCCGGAGCCCCGTGACAAGCTGGAACTGGCCCGATTCTCGATGTCGCGGCTTGGCAAGGCCGTCATCGACCTGTTGAATGCGTCCGTGCGGCTGCCGGATGGACGCGCCCTGCTGGACAGCATCACCTGGTCGATCGGGCCCGGCGACCGCATCGGCCTGATCGGAGTCAACGGCTCAGGCAAGTCCACCCTGCTACGGCTGATGGCCGGGGAACAGCAGCCCACCGCCGGCAGGGTGAAACACGGCCTGACGTTGCGGCTCGGACACCTCAGCCAGCACGTCGGTGAGATGGTGGATGAGGACCGGGTCCTCGACTCGGTGAACCAGTTACGGGCCGAGACCAAGCTGGCCACCGGCCGGGACGCCACCGCCTCCAACCTGCTGGAGGACTTCGGGTTCACCGGCGACCGCCTGGTGACGCGCATCGGTGAACTGTCCGGCGGTGAACGGCGTCGCCTGCAATTCCTGCGTCTGCTGGTGGGCGAACCGAACGTGCTACTGCTTGACGAACCGACCAACGACCTGGACATCGACACCCTCACCGTCATCGAGGATTACCTGGACACCTGGCCGGGAACTCTCGTGGTGGCCAGCCACGACCGGTACTTCCTGGAGCGGGTCTGCGACGTGACCTTCGCGCTTCGAGAGGACGGCAACTGCGTCATGCTGCCCGGCGGAGTCGACCAGTACCTCACCGAACGCGCCGCGGCAACCGAATCGGATGCGCGCCCGGCTGTCGGGAGCACGCCGAGAGTCTCGGACGCGGCCCGTGCCCGGGCTGCGCGCAAGGAACTCGCCCGTCTGGAGTCCCAGCTCGACAAGGCCCATCGCGCCATCGACAGGCTGCACGCCAGCATGGTGGCGGCCGCATCGGACTACGGCAGATTGGCCGAGCTGCAGCGCGAACTGGGCGCCGCAGAGGAGCACCTGAGTGCTGTCGAGGAGTCCTGGCTCGAGGTTGCCGAGGAGTACGAGCAGTCTGAGCAGTGAGCACCCGAGACACCGGACAGGGCGTAACACGGTTGAAACACCTCCGCAACACCTGTGCCGGATTCCCACGCTAGCGTGAAGTTCGTTCACAGCAGAGGTGCGGCCCGAGGGTAACCGGGCCGTCGAGTGGGAGGTAACTCATGTTCCAAGGCGCAGATGACCTGTTGGCCTACATCAAGGACGAGGGTGTCGAGAACGTCGACGTCCGGTTCTGCGACCTGCCCGGCATCATGCAGCACTTCACCGTCCCGGTGGGATCTTTCGGCCCAGAGGTCTTCGAGGAGGGCCTGGCATTCGACGGCTCGTCGGTGACCGGTTTCCAGACGATCCACGAGTCCGACATGGCATTGCTGCCGGACCCGACCACCGCCTACCTTGACCCGTTCCGCAAGTCGAAGACCCTGATCGTCAACTTCTTCGTGCACGACCCGCTGACCAAGGAGGCCTACAGCCGCGATCCGCGCAACATCGCCCGCAAAGCCCAGGCCTACCTGGGCACCACGGGCATCGGCGACACGGCATTCTTCGCTCCCGAGGCGGAGTTCTACGTCTTCGACGACGTCCGCTACGAGACCAACGGGCACTCCTCCTTCTACTCGGTGGACGCCGAGGCAGCGGGCTGGAACACCGCTCGTGAGGAGGACCGGGGGAACCTCGGTTACAAGGTGAAGCAGAAGGGCGGCTACTTCCCCGTGGCCCCCGCCGACCACTACGGCGACCTGCGTGACGACATCGTGCGGCACTGCGAGAACGCCGGTCTGATCATCGAGCGCGCCCACCACGAGGTCGGCGCCGCAGGACAGGCCGAGATCAACTGGCGCTTCGATGAACTGCTGATCAGCGCCGACAACGTGATGAAGTTCAAGTACCTGGTCAAGAACACCGCCTACGTCAACGGCAAGAGCGCCACCTTCATGCCGAAGCCAGTCTTCGGCGACAACGGTTCGGGCATGCACGTGCACTCCTCGCTGTGGAGTGGTGGCAAGCCGTTGTTCTATGACGAGAACGGTTACGGCCAGCTCTCCGACACCGCCCGGTGGTACATCGGCGGGCTGCTTGCGCACGCCCCGTCGCTGCTGGCGTTCACCAACCCGACGGTGAACAGCTACCACCGGCTGGTGCCTGGTTTCGAAGCCCCCGTCAACCTGGTGTACTCGGCGCGCAACCGTTCGGCCTGCATCCGCATCCCGATCACCGGATCGAACCCGAAGGCCAAGCGGGTCGAGTTCCGCTGCCCCGACCCGTCGTCCAACCCGTATCTAGCTTTCGCCGCCATGCTGCTGGCCGGCCTCGATGGCATCCAGAACCGGATCGAGCCGCCGGCCCCGGTCGACAAGGACCTCTACGAACTGCCTCCGGACGAGCACGCCGACATCGCCCAGGTGCCCGGGTCGTTGAGCGAGGTGCTGGCCGCGCTGGAGGCTGACCAGGACTACCTGCTCGCCGGAGATGTGTTCACCCCGGACCTCATCGCAACCTGGATCAACCTCAAGCGCGAGGAGATCGACGCCCTGCGGCAGCGTCCGCACCCCTACGAGTTCGACCTCTACTACCAGATCTGAAACTGCACCACCAGATCTGACCGGACTGACCGGGCCGTCACCTGCATCAGGAGGCGGCCCGGTTCGTCGTCCTCAGGTGCGCTGTCCCGCGCCGCCACCGGCCCTTGACTCCTGCGGTGACCATTCGACGAGCCGTACCCCGCCAAGTTCGAGCGAGTCTGTGCCGAAGTCGACATCGCGGTGGGTGCGCCCGGCCAGCACGGCCAGCAGGACGCAGAGCGCGTCCCCGTGACCGACCAGCACCACGGTTTCGGGGCTGGGCTCACGGACTGCCAGCCAGGCGAGCAGCCGGCGCATCCGCACAGCCACCTGCTCGATCGACTCACCGCCACCCCAGCCGACCTCGGTGACGTGCAGACCCTCAGGAGTGGGCAGTGCGCGCAACTCGCTGACCGGACGTCCCTCAAGGTCGCCCAGGTACTGCTCACGCAACAGCTCGGTGGCCTCGACCGACACCCCCAGCAGCCGGCCGATCACCTCAGCCGTCTGGCGGGCACGCACGCTGTCCGAGCAGTACACCTTCGCCGAACCCTGGGACATCGAGGCCACCAGTTGGGCGGCGTCCAGGGCCTGACGCCGCCCTCGATCGGTGAGCGCCACATTCAGCGAGCGGCCCAACACCCGCCTGTCACGGTTGGCGGTCGATTCGCCATGACGCACGAGCAGCAACCTCATCGCCCCACCCTACCCAGCACGCTGACCCCGAACCGTCTCACAGCAGACCCACAGCAGCCTCACCGCCTCAGGACAACTCGAACTGGCTTGATGGACCTACCGACAACAAACACGGAAGGTCACCAAAGATGAACCCCGCACTCCTGCTCACCGACCTGCTGGCCATCGGCCTGCTGGTACTCCTGTTCTACCTGCCACGAGGAGGTCGACGAGAACTGGTGGGCAACCTGCTGGTGACCAACGTGGGCGTGATGGCAGTCGCCACGGCGATGGCCACCGGAACCATCGGCGCCGGACTGGGCCTGGGGCTGTTCGGGGTGCTGTCCATCATCAGGTTGCGCTCCGAGGAGCTGAGCCATCGAGAGATCGCCTACTACTTCGCCGCCCTCAGCCTGGGGCTACTGGGCGGGCTCGGCAGCCTGCCGATCGCCTGGGGTGCGGGACTGATGGTGCTGGTGCTGGCCGCGATCGCGGTCGGGGACCATCCCCGGATCGTCGGACAGTCACGTTGCCTGGAGTTGGTGATCGACCGCGCCATCACCGAACCAGACGCCTTGTCGGCCTACGTCCGGACGCTGTTGAGCGGTCACCTCGAGGAACTCACCGTGCGCAAGATCGACCTGGTCAACGACACCACCGCGGTGCGAGTGAGGTACAGTCCCACAACCCCCCGAGGGCCACCCCAGGACCGCGTGCCCGGCCCCGGCAACTGGCGAGCGGGTCGACCGATGACCGCAACCATCACTCTCGAGGAACTGATGGCGTACTCAGCCCTGCTCAGCCGCGTCGACCGCAAGTACCTGGTGGACGCCCGCGAGCTGCCCGCCCTCACCAAGAAGGTGCTCCCCCGCGCCCGGGTGCTCGAGATCGACGGCCTCACCTGGTTCGGCTACCGCTCGGTCTACTACGACACCGATGCACTGAGGTGCTACACCGACGCCGGACGTGGCCGCCGGCGCCGGTTCAAGGTGCGCACCCGCCAGTACGAGCACACCGGCGACAGCTGGCTGGAGGTGAAGACCCGCGGTCCTCGCGGGTCGACCATCAAGGACCGGCTACCCAGGGCCGGCGCGTCGGCCGACTTGGCGCCGACCGAAAGCGACTGGCTGGCGCACACCCTGCAGGCTCGCCGCATCCCCGCACCACCCGTCCGCAGTGAGTGGGGCGCAGGCGAACTCCGGCCGACCCTGACCACCAGCTACCTGCGACGCACCCTTCAGGTTTCACCTGGGGCCGACCAGCCACCCTCAAGGGTCACCTTCGATGTGGGGCTGGACTGCGAACTACCGGACGACGCGCCCGGCGGTGCGGTGTCTGCCGGCTTCGAGCGCTTCGTCATCGTCGAGACCAAGGGGACCACCCACCCCTCATCCGTCGACCGGCTGCTGTGGTCCATGGGACACCGCCCGATCTCCATCAGCAAGTACGGGGTCGGCATCGCCACCCTGCGCACCGATCAACCGCCACTGAAGTGGCACCACCTGCTGGCCCACCAACTGGCCGGCTGAACACAAGGACTCAGACATGAATCGCTTCGCCAAGCCCACCATCGCCGCGCTCTGCCTGGCCGCGCTCACCCTGACTGGTTGCTCCACGCCAGCGGCAACCACCCCCACCAGCACCATCGCCGCCACGACGAGTTCACCGGTCAACGCCGGGGCCACCACCGAGGCTGAGACTGCGGCCATCGGCACCGGAGTGACGAGCTTCCTGGCCGACAACACCGCCTCGCATGCCGAACCGGACGACGCCGAATACGACGCGTCCAGCGCCACAGCCATCACCCTGTCAGACCAGGACGTGACGATCAGCGAGCCCGGCACGTACCTGGTGTCCGGTTCCATGAGGGAGGCTCAGCTCACCGTCGATTCGGCCGCCGAGGGCAAGGTCACCCTGGTGCTCTCCGGTGTGACGATGACCTCGTCGTCCGGTGCGCCCATCATGGTGAAAGCCGCTGATGAGATGGTCATCGTGCTGGCCGAGGGCACTGAGAGCAGCATCACCGACACGTCGCCCGCCCAGGCCAGCAGCGATCCGGACGCAGCCGACGCGGCCATCTTCTCGATGTCCGACCTGACCATCACCGGCACCGGCACATTGCAGGTCACCAGCGCCAACAATGATGCCGTGGCGAGCAAGGACGGCCTGGTCGTCGCGTCCGGCACCATCGGCATCGAGGCGGGCGACGACGGGCTGCGCGGCAAGGACTACGTCATCGTCGAAGGCGGCACCCTCAGCATCGAGGCCGGCAGCGATGCCATCAAGGCGACCAATGAGGACGACGACACCGTGGGCTACGTGAGCATCAGTGGCGGCCTCACCACCCTGGATGCCGGTGACGACGCCGTGCACGCCGAGGGCGACCTGGTGGTGAGCGGGGGGACGCTCACGATCGCCTCATCAACCGAAGGCCTCGAGGGCGCCAACATCGTCATCGCGGGCGGTGTGACGAGCGTCACATCCTCCGACGACGGCCTGAACGCCACCTCCGGAGCCGCGATGGGAGGCCCCGGTGGTGGCCCCGGCGGCGGCGAGGCCAGCGACGGTTCCCAACTGGTGATCACCGGCGGCCAGCTGCGCGTCAACGCCGAGGGCGACGGGCTGGACTCCAACGGAACAGCCACGATGACCGGCGGCGACGTCGTCGTCAACGGCCCGACCGGCAACGGCAACGGGTCGCTGGACGCGTCCAGCTTCACCATCTCGGGCGGCAGACTGATCGCCGCGGGCAGCGCAGGCATGGTGGTCACGCCCAGCTCGGCCAGCACCCAGGGCTGGATCGCCATCAGCACCCAGCTCACCGCCAACCAGACTCTGGAGGTGAGCGACAGCACGACTGCCGTGGCCAGCTTCACGGCCATCAAACCGGCGGCCTCCATCATCGTCTCGGTCCCCGGCATGGTGACCTCGCAGACCTACCAGGTGAGCGTCGCCGGCGGGAACGCGACGTCGGTAACCGCCGGGCAGGGCGCCGCGTCCGATCGGGGACCCGGTGCGCGATGAACCCACTCCACGATCGAAGCCGGCTGTGCAAGGATGATGAAGAGTTGACAATGGAGGTGAGTCCGTGGAGCCTGTCAGCGATCGGGTACTGGTGCTGGGCGGCGCCCGTTCGGGCAAGTCGTCCTTCGCCGAGGCCATGGCCCTTGTCAGCGGGGCTGTTGACTACCTCGCGACATCCCAGCGTCACCCCGACGACCTCGAATGGGAGGCCCGGGTGGCCGTGCACCGTGAGCGTCGTCCCCCCCACTGGCAGACGATCGAGTCGCTGGATGTCGCCGCCGAACTGGGCCGCCAGACCGATCGGCTACTGGTGGTGGACTGCCTCACCGTGTGGCTGACCCGCCAGATGGATCTGGCCGGCATCTGGGACGCTCGCCCTGGCAGTGATGCGGCCCTGAGCCTGGCGACGGATTGTCTGGTGACGGCCTGGCAGGGCTGCCTGCGGCCCGTGGTCGCCGTCAGCAACGAGGTCGGTCAGGGCGTGGTGCCCGCGACGTCAGCTGGACGCCGATTCCGCGACGAGATGGGCATCGTGAACGCACGGGTGGCTGCCGCCAGCGACCGGGTCTACTTCTGTATCGCGGGTCTGCCCCAGAGGCTCAAGTGAGTCAGCCTCACCCGCTGGTAACCGCTGCCGGGCTGTTCACTGTCATCCCGGTGCCGCCCGTCACCATGATCACCACGGACGTCGCCCGCCGGGCCATCCGCTGGTTTCCCGCCCTGGGATTCCTGCTTGGTCTGGCGGCCGCCGGGGTGGCCACCGTGACACTCTTCTTGAGTGAATCTCACTTGCTGGCCGCGGCGTTGGCAATCGCCTGCCTGCAGGCTCTGGTGGGCGGCATGCATCTGGACGGGCTGGCCGACACCGCCGACGGACTTGCCGCGATCGGCAGCCGCAAGCAGGGCCGCGACGCGTCCAGCGCTCTCGACATCATGCGGAAACCGGACATCGGGGCGATGGGGGTGGCGACGATCGCCCTCGTGCTGGCCATCCAGATGGCCGCCATCAGCGCGCTGCCGGACTGGAGATCGTCTGCGGTCGTGCTGCTGCTGTTCCCGGTGATCGAGCGACTGTCGGTGCTGCTCGCCACCCGTCCTGGTATCCCGTCGGCTCGCCCTGGCGGATTCGGGGCCCTGATGAGCGAGATCACCCCCCGAGGCCACGTGCTCGGCCAGGTTGCCGTCTGGTTGACGGTCGCCGCTGCCCTGGGATGGCTCGCGGCGGGCGGGCCGGGCGCGGTTGTGCTGCCCGGCTCCGCCATCGTCGCCCTGGTTGTTGGCGCGGCCCTGACGCGGCGGATGGTCACGACGCTGGGCGGGATGACGGGTGACTGCTTCGGCGCGCTGGTCGAGGCGTCGGGCGCAGCCTTCCTGGTGGTGGCCGCCCTGGCCTGGTGAGTCGACTGGCCCCGACGGGCCAGTTCAGAAGGGCAGCCGGTTGACCAACCAGGCCGGCAGATTCCGGAAGACCATCGAGATCGGGCCGAAGATCGCTGGCACGCAGACCACCGGCCGACCGGCTTCCAGCGCCTTGATGCTGGCCCGCGCGACATCGCCAGGCGTGGTCGACAGCGGCACGGGCCGGCGTCCGGCAGTCATCCGTCCGGTCACGGCGCCGGGACGGACCACCAGCACCTGCACTCCGGCGGACGCCAGTTCCACGCCCAGTTGCAGGTAGAACCCGTCCAGTCCCGCCTTCGACGAGCCGTAGACGAAATTGCTGCGCCGCACCCGCTCGCCGGCCACCGAGCTGACGGCCATGATCTGCCCGTGCCCCTGGGCGAGGAATCGCTGGGCGAGCAGCACCCCGACGCTGAGCGCCCCGGTGTAGTTGGTCTGGGCCAACTCGACGGTGGCCCGGTGGTCACGCCAGACCTGCCCGTGGCCCAGCACCCCGAAGGCGACGACCGCCACGTCCACCGGCGCGTCGAAGGCCTCATCGATCACCCCCGGGTGGCTGCCGAAATCGGTGGCATCGAAATCCAGCCACCGCACCCCCGAGGCTCCCGCCGCGCGCACCTGGGCCAAGGCCTCGTCCCGGTGCCTCGAGCTCGGCCGACCGGCCAGCAGCACCTCAGCCGGGGAGCTCGCCACCAACTCAACCGCGATGGCCAGGCCGATCTCGCTGGCCCCACCGAGCACGAGAATGCGTCTCATCGAACTTCTCCCCAGAAGAGCCGGCCCACGACCTGCGAGGCGTGTCGGGCGGCCCTGGCCCAGTCCTCCATCAGTTGGGAGGCCTGGCCCGGCTGGTAGCCGAGCAGCAGCGCCACCGAGGCGGTCTCCCGCGGATCTGAGGGCAGCAGATCGGACGCCTTGCCGCGGACCAACATCGTCTTGTTGCGCAGTTCGCTGGCGAGTCTCCAGGCATTCTCCAGCGCTGCGGCGTCCTGGGCGCCTATCAGGTCGTGCTCGCGCAACACCCGCAGTGCCGCCAAGGTGGATTGGACGCGCAGTTGCGGCAGCGCGTCGGCATGGCGAAGCTGCAACAACTGGATGGTCCACTCGACGTCGCTCAGCCCCCCCGGACCCAGCTTGAGATTCTGCCTGATCGTGCGGCCCGTCCGCTCATGCTCCATCCGGCCCTTGAGTCGTTGAATCTCCGTCACCTGGGCGCCGGCGAGACCGCCGTCCGGGTAGCGCCGAAAAGCCACCCCCTCGAGCAGTTCAGCCACCAGCGCCGGGTCCCCCGCCCCGTGCGAGGCGCGCAACAGGGCCTGGGACTCCCAGGTGTCGCTCCACTTGCGGTAGTAGCTGAGGTAGCTGCCCAGGGTGCGCACCATCGGCCCGCGCCGACCGTCGGGTCGCAGGTCGGCGTCGATCGACAGCGGCGGCTCCGGTCCTGCTGAGCCGAGCATGGCACGGACCCGGGCCACCACCTTGTCGGCCCACGCCAACTGCTGGGGGGTGGCGAGGTCGGCGACCACGAAGAGGGCGTCCGCGTCGGATGCGTAGCCCATCTCGCCGCCACCCCAGCGGCCCATGGCTACCACACCCAGGGGCACCTCGTTGCCCAGCTCGGCCAGGGCCACTTTGAGGGCCGCGTCGATGGTGGCGCCCGCCAGATCCGACAGGCCCCGACCCAGGGCCTCGAGCTCGATGGTGCCGATCAGGTCACCGGCAGCGAGCCGGAAGAGTTCGCGACGACGCAGCGCCCTGATGGCGGTGATCGCCTGATCGGGGGAGCCACTGTGCCGCTCCACTACCTTGGCCATCGACGTCGCGAGGTCGGCTCGCGTGCGTGGCGCGTGGATCTCGTCGCTGCCCAGCATCTGGATCACCGACGGATCCCGGCGCAGCAAGTCACTGACGTAACGGCTCGCCGACAGGATCCGCGCCAGGCGCTCGGCCAGCCACCCCTCGTCACGCAGGGCGCGCATGTACCACGACGTCGAGCCCATCTCGTCCGACAACCGACGGAATCCCAGCAGGCCGAGGTCGGGGTTGGGTCCCTCGCTGAACCAGCGCAGCATCGCGGGCATCAGCTGCCGCTGGATCTCCGCGGTGCGGGTCAGCCCGGTCGTCAGGGACTCGATGTGCCGCAGGGCGGCGGCCGGATCGTTGAAACCGAGAGCCCGCAACCTATCGGCCGCCGCGTCGGTGGACAGCCGCAGTTCCTCGCCCGACAGCCTGCTGACAGCCTCCAGAAGAGGTGAGTAGAACACCCGTTGCTGGAGCCGCAGCACGTCCCGGGCGACCGCGCGCCACCCCTCCCAGATCTGCTGGCCCTCATCCAGACCCATCTGGCGGGCCAGCCGACGAAGATCGGTGGGGTCGTTCGGCATCAGGTGGGTGCGTCGCAGCCGGAAGAGCTGTTCGCGGTGCTCCAGCACCCGCATGAACCGGTATGACTCATCGAGACTGGCCCCGTCACCGCGTCCGATATAGCCATGCTCCACCAGGGACGCCAGCGCTGCCAGAGTGCCGGGGTGGCGGAGCCGATCATCGATGCGGCCATGCACCAACTGCAACACCTGGACACTGAACTCGACATCACGTAGGCCTCCGGGCCCCAACTTGATCTCGCGGTCACGGTCGCGCGTCGGGATCAACGAGACCACCCGTTGGCGCATCGCCTGGGTCTCGGCCATGAAGTTCGGTTGGCCGCCGGCCCGCCAGACCAGCGGTGCCACCATCTGGACGAACCCCTGACCGAGCTCAGCATCGCCGGCCATCGGCCGGGCCTTGAGCATCGCCTGGAACTCCCAGTTCTTCGCCCATTTCTCGTAGTAGGCCCGGTGCGACGCCAACGTGCGCACCAGCGGTCCGGCGTTTCCATCGGGTCGCAGCGCCGCGTCCACCTGCCAGATCGTGCCTGCCGACGAATGGTCCGAACAGACCCGTGCCGAGGCAGCGGCCAACCGGGTGGCCACCTGCAAGGCCTGTTCGGTGGAGACCTCTTCGCCGGCCGGTTCTGCGACGTAGAGCACATCGATGTCGGACAGGTAGTTCACCTCACGGGCCCCGCACTTGCCCAACGCAAGCACCGCCAGCCGTACCTGTTCGTGGCCCGGCACCTGAGCGCGCGCAATGGCCAGGGCACCAGCCATCACGACGTCAGCCAGGTCGGAGAGTTCGGCCGAGACTTCGTCGACGATGGCCACCGGATCGGGGTGGCACAGGTCGCGGGCGGCGATTCGCAGCAATTCAGCCTTGTTGGCGAGTCGTAGCCGGTCGGCTGCGTCCGGGGTCATCAGCACGAGGTTGTCAAGCCCGCCGCTGGCCCCCAGCCTGGACAGCATGGACGACTGCAGGTCGGCCGCACTGCGACGCCGAGGTTCGGCGGCCAGTTCGACAACCTGCTCGGGGTGAGCGCGCAGGTGCTGGTTGAGGGCCTGGCTGCCCCCCAGCACCGTGACCAGTCGCACCAGCCAGCCGCCGGCGGCGAACACCTCGTCGAACAGCTCAGGAGAACCCTCGTCGAGGGCTGCCAGTCCGTGAAGCGCAAGATCGGGGTCGGCCGCAGCGGCGACCAGCTCAAGCCACGCCTCGGTGTGTGGGTGGCGCTTCGCCAGCGCGTCCACCATCGCTGCGGCGCGGGCGGCGTCGCTGAAGCCACGGCGGGCCAGTTCGCCGGCTGCTGTGGTCGTGCGTCCGCTCATCGTCTTCCAGACTAGCGGCGCCACGCTGGGCTAGGATGGCCCACCACACGGACGAGCAGCCTCGGAGTTGGCCAAACGGTAACCACGCCGTCACCTCACGCTCACGGAGCGCGGCTAGTTACAGGGGGTGGCTGTTTTGGCGTCTCAAGCGAGCAGGTCGATGAACGGGGTGGCTCAGGCCTTCCTGGGGCAGCTGCATGCCCTGACCCAGCCAACTGAGCACCTCTCCAGGTACAACCTCGCGAAGGTGATGTTCATCGTCTCTGACACGCTCAGTACGCTGGCCACAAACACACCGGCCACACCCCTGTCGCTCGGCGACCACCTCAGACTGCGCGAGTTGGCCGCAGACAGGTTGTCCGAGCGGGCCAGCGAGCTGATGGGAAACGAGGACGCCGCCACGCTGACCCGGCAACTGGCCCCGCAGCTGAGCGATCTCAGGGTTGCAGTCGAGCAACCCGGGGTGCCCAACACGGTGTCGTCGATCTTCGGCCCCATCCGTTTGATCGACTACCTGCGAGCGAACACGATCCTGGCCCTCGACCTGGCCATGGACGTCACCGGCAGCACCGATCCCGCGGCGCTCGCTGAGTCCGTGCGTGCCCTGGCCGGGGTGCTGGCCGAACGCTACCCCGGACGCACGATCGAGGTGCGCGTCCCACCGTTGGTCGCGATCCAGATCGGCGCGTACGGCCAAGGGCCGACACACACCCGTGGTACACCGCCCAACGTGGTTGAGACCGACCCCGCGACCTTCCTCGCGCTGGCCACGGCCCGGCAGAGCTGGACGCGCGCGGTCGCCTCAGGGCGACTAAGCGCCTCCGGCTCACACGCCAACGAGGCCGCCCGAGGTTTCCCGATCTACCATCCGCGCTGAGGTGAGTCAGCCTCACAACCGAGGCAGCAGGGTGCGCAGTTCGTACGGGGTGACCTGGCGACGGTACTCCTCGAACTCCGCCCGCTTGTTGCGAAGGAAGTAGTCGAAGACGTGCTCGCCCAGGGTCTGGGCGGCCAGCTCACTCGATTCCATGATCCTGATCGCGCTGTCGAGACTCCGCGGTAGCGACGTGATGCCCAGCGCGACTCGCTCCCGCTCACTCAGCGCCCAGACGTCATCCTCGGCCTCCGGCGGCAGCGGCAGTTCTCGTTCGACACCGTCGAGCCCGGCGTTCAACAGCAACGCGTAAGCCAGATAGGGATTACATGCCGGGTCGATGGCGCGATACTCCACCCGCGCAGCGCTGGCCTTGTCCGGCTTGAACAGCGGGACGCGCACCAAGGCCGAGCGATTGTTGCGTCCCCAGCACACGTAACTGGGCGCCTCCCCACCCCAGGCAAGCCGTTTGTAGGAGTTGACCCACTGGTTGGTCACTGCCGTGATCTCTGCCGCGTGGGCGAGCAGCCCTGCGATGAAGTGCTTGCCGATCCGGCTCATCCGCAGTTCGTCAGTCGCATCGTAGAAGGCGTTCTGATCGCCCTCGAAGAGACTGAGGTGGGTGTGCATGCCAGACCCGGGGTGGTTGGTGAACGGTTTGGGCATGAAGGACGCGCGGATGCCCTGCGACACCGCAACCTCCTTGAGTACCACCTTGAAGGTCATGATGTTGTCGGCCATGCTCAGCGCATCGGCGTACCGCAGGTCGATCTCGTGCTGGCCCGGTGCCCCCTCATGATGGCTGAACTCGACCGAGATGCCCATCTGCTCGAGCATGCTGATGGCGTCCCTGCGGAAGTCGGTCCCCTCGTCCATCGTGGTGTGGTCGAAATAGCCGCCGTCATCCAGGGCGATCGGTTCGGCGCCCGGGACGACGCCGTTGCGCAACAGGAAGAACTCGATCTCGGGGTGGGTGTAGAACGTGAAACCCATGTCGGCGGCCTTCTTGAGCGCCCGCTTGAGCACGTGTCTCGGGTCAGCCATGGCTGGTGAGCCGTCGGGCATCGCGATGTCACAGAACATCCGGGCCGTGCCGGCCTTGGTGCGCCAGGGCAGCAACTGGAAACTCGTCGGGTCGGGGTGGGCGATCATGTCGGCCTCGTAGACGCGCGCGTACCCCTCAATGGCCGAGCCGTCGAAGCCGACCCCCTCACTGAAGGCGCCCTCAAGCTCGGCGGGTGCGATGGCGACCGACTTCAGGAAACCGAGGACGTCGGTGAACCACAACCGGATGAACTTGATCTTGCGGTCCTCGACGGCACGCAGGACGAACTCGGTCTGACGATCCATGCACCCAGTGTGCCAGTCCCGGCACCTGATGGCCACGAGGCGACGAGGAGGCCTCGTTCGGGTACGGTTTGCTGGCGGTGGACGCGACGTCTGCCCGGGGAATGGCCCGGGGCAACCCATAGACTGCGTGTCATGTCGATGCCAGGGTGGTACCCCGATCCTGCTGGCGGCCAAGGCCGCTTCCGTTACTGGGACGGCAACGCGTGGACAAACATGACCAGCGCCAACCCTGCCGACCCCGTCCCGGGCGCGGGTCCGGGCATCGGCGACCTGACCGGGGCAGGCAATCGGAGCGGGTCCAGGACCGGTATCTGGCTGATCGCGGCCTTGGCGGCGCTCGTGGTGACCGCCATCGTGGCGTTCCTGGTGCTGCGCGGTGTCGGCGATCAGCGGTTCACTCCTGTGCCAGAGGACACCAATTCGGCCACCCCGACGGTGACCGGGTGGGACGAGACCTCCCGACCCACTCCGCCCCCCACCGCGGCCGCCAGCGTCGTGGACTGTCCCTTCACCGAGGTGGCCGGGCTGAGCAGGCAAGGCCTGGACGGCCGACTGCACGGCGGAGGAATTTCGGCAGACAAGATCTCCGGCTGGCAGGAGGGGAACATGTACCTGCAGTGGGTGTCGGACTTCCACTCCCAGGTCGATGAGGTGCGACCCGGCTGGATCAGCAACATCGGGGTCGGTCAACTCAACACGGTGGACGGGTTCGCCGATCCGCAGACCGCGGCCCGCCAGACCTTGGAGTGTTTCGCGACGTCGGGCTACTACCTCGGACTCACTCATCGAGTGGACCTGCTGAGCGAGCCCGCCACGGTTGATGGCTTCCCTGCGTGGCGGATGCGCTCCGAGGTGCACATCCAGTCCAGCGAGATGCCAGAGATCGAGGGGGACGTGGTAGACATCATCGTCGTCGATCTGGGCGAACCTGACCGGATGGGCGTCTTCGTGTCGAGCGCGACCATCGGTGACAGCCGCCGGCAGGCACTGGTCGATGAGGCCATCGCCAGCCTGACTGTCGACTGACCACACGTTTGCGCGGTGGATCGCGCAGCGTAGTCGCTGTGCGATCTTCCGCAACAACCGCGCCGGGCCGTGGGAGAGGCGCCACTTCTGGACGAGCCTAGAATCGATCGGGTGAGTGAACCGATCAAGCCCCATCCCGTCAGTCCGATGCGCGCCGTGCCGTCCAACGTGCCGCGGCCGCCCTACGCGGGGGTGATGAGTGCCGAGCAGTACGACGGTTCCGACGTGCAGTCGGCCGAGGTCATCGAGGCAATGCGGCTCGCGGGTCGGATCGCCGCCGACTCGATCCTGGTGGCCGCTGCCGAGATCCGTCCAGGAGTCACCACCGATCACCTGGACGCGGTCGCCCATGAGTACCTGTGCGATCTGGGCGCCTACCCCGCGTCCCTGGACTATCGGGGCTTCCCGAAGAGCATCTGCACCTCGGTGAACGAGGTCATCTGCCACGGCATCCCGGACGCGCGGCCGCTGGCTGAGGGAGACCTGGTGAAGATCGACTCGACGGCCTACATCAATGGTGTGCACGGCGACAACTGCGCCACCTTCTACGTGGGCGAGGTCTCGGAAGAGGCCAGACTGCTGTCGGAACGCACCCGGGAGGCCATGTACCGCGGCATCAAGGCGGTCAAGCCCGGGCGTCCCCTGTCGGTGATCGGCCGGGTCATCGAGTCCTACGCCAAGCGCTTCGGTTACGGAGTGGTGCGGGAATACACCGGGCACGGCGTGCACACCGCCTTCCACTCCGGGCTGATCGTCCTGCACTACGACGAGCCGATGCTCACCACCGTCATGCAACCGGGCATGACGTTCACCATCGAACCGATGCTCACCCAGGCCAACCCCCGCACCAAGCAGTGGGACGACGGCTGGACGGTGCTCACCCAGGACGGCTCCTGGTGTGCCCAGTTCGAGCAGACCATCGTGGTGACCGAGACCGGTGCCGAGATCCTCACCGTGCCCAGTACGGGTGACCTCATCGCCGGCGGCGACCCGACGGCCATCGATCTCGCCCAACTGGGGTGAACCGGACCGTGCCGCCCGGGTGCGATCAGCCATGCCGCGTCTAGCCGCACGACCCAAACGCCGCAGGACGCTGGTGGCAGTGATCACCGTGCTTGTCTTGCTGGTCAACCTGAGCGTCAATCCGTGGCTCGCGAGGTACCGCTCGCTGGCGGTCATGACGGGCTACGACTGGTCGTACGAACGTGACTCACTTCCCCGGGACGCGGGCGTCCGCGTTGACATGCCGCTGTCAGCCTCGGGTTACTACCCGCGGATGATCACTTTCAATGCCGACCAGCAGATGTCGGCCTGGCTTGGCGTCCCGGTGCGGTTCACGGTCGACTTCACCTTCGGGGACTTCGAGGCCTGGGCACCCCACAGCAGCATCTTCGATCCGGACGATGCCCGATACGGCGCCTACGTGGGTAGCTACTTCCTGGCCGGTCTCGGGCGTCCGCTCACGGCACGTGAGGTGGCGCAGGTCGCCGAGTTCGATCAACGACAGCTGGCCCTGCCGGCGCTCGGTCTCGGCATTCGTGACAACCACTTCGACGTCCTTGAGTCGGTCAGCGCACCTGCGACGTTCGCCGGGCACGACTGGACCGGTCATGACGCGGTCATCAGCACTAACTGCCCCGACCATTCACCAGACGGTTTCCATGCCCACCACCTGCAGTTCGGCAGGCCCCCGGCCACGTCCGTGGAGTACCCCGTGTGCCAGATGCTGGCCCGGATCGAGGTGACCTATCTCGCCGACCGGGACGTGAGCGTCGGGTTGTACATCATGGCCGCCAGCCTGGCCGAGCTCGATAGGCTCAGCGAGCTGGTGGTGCGCCGCGCAGCGCTCACCCTCGATTGAGGCTGCGCCGCAAGCCTCGTCCCAACGCGATGGCGGCAGCACTGAGGGCCACCATGACCACCAGGATGGCGAAGGCGTTGCGCATGAACAACGCCTCAGGCAGGTAGTCGATGATCGGGTCGACCCGCGGGTCGAAGATCCACAGGTCGTTGTCGAAGGCGATCTCGTGAAAGGCCACGAAGGCCCGGTCGAAGTCGATGGCCAGCGGAATGGCCAGAGCGAGGGGCGTGGCCAGGGCGATGACGGCCCCGGCGGTCAGGAAGGCTGACGTGTGATGCCTGCGCCACAGCCACAGTCCCAGGACGATCGCCAACACCAACCCCGCCAGCCCGGACAGCACGAAGATCTGGAAGATGTCCTTCGCCTCGGCGAAGTGCTGGCGGCCGGCGTCCGACATCGGCAGTGTCTCCAGGCGCAGTTCTGCGACCCAGGGCAGCAGGCTGTAGTCGATGACCCGGTCGTAGTTGGCCTGCATCTGGGCATCGGTCAACTGGAAGGTATTGAGCTTGCCCGCCGAGAACCACGGGTAGGTGAACTTCGCGGCCAGAACCGCCGTCACCGAGCCGCCCAGGATGGCCACCGCCAAAGCCAGGGACGCCAGGACGTTCAGCACTGTTCGCATACGCCTCCTTCACCATTGCGACCGATGCGCCCGCATACTCCCAGACGAATCGGTCGCAATCATTCACACCGTCAAGGACGAGTCGGCCTGTGGGGCAATTCCTGCCAAGCCTAGACGGTCAGCGTCGGCGCCCCTGAAAGGGTTGGGCAGACCGGCGGTGGGGTGGCGCCGCGTTCGCAGGTCAGCCGGCGGGCACGCTGTCGTTCAGTCGGTACATGAAGGCGGCCATCGCGTCCCGGTTCACGGGGGTCACCGGTCGGAAGGTGCCGTCATCCCAACCCTCCGAGATGCCCTCGTCGGCCAACCAGGAGACCTCCAGGTAGAACTGCGTGTCGGCGCTCAAGTCGGTGAACGGGCTCACCGCGGGCGGCGTGAACTCCGGCTCCCCGGCGAACCGGTACATGAATGCAGCCATGGCGTCCCGGTTGACCGGCTGGGTGGGGCGGAAGGTCCCGTCCCCCCAACCAGTCGAGATGCCCTCGCCGGCCAGCCACGAGACCTCCAGGTAGAACTGCGTGTCGGCGCTCATGTCGGCGAACGGGCTCACCGCGGGCGGCGTGAACTCCGGCCGACCCGCGAACCGGTACATGAACGCAGCCATGGCATCACGGTTGACCGGCTGGGTGGGGCGGAAGGTTCCGTCTCCCCAACCGGTCGAGATGCCGACGTCGGCCAGCCAACTGATCTCCGCGAAGAACGGATTCGACGCCACGACGTCCGTGAAGGCTGCGGTGTCCGGCACCGGGTCCGGCACTGCGGCCGGCATCGCATCCGGATCCGCGCCGCCATTGGTCTTGTTGAGCCCTGCCCTCACGGAGCACACCGGCCACGCGCCCGGGCCCTGCGTGTACAGCACCCGGCGGGCGATGGCGATCTGCTCGTCCTTGGTCGCCAGGTCCGCGCGGGCGGCGTAGTCGGTGCCACCGAAAGCGGCCCACGTTGACGGGACGAACTGCAGTCCTCCGTAGAAGCCGTTGCCGGTGTTGATCGACCAGTTTCCGCTGGACTCGCACATGGCGACGCTGTCCCAGACCGCGGGGTCCCATGCTTGGGCCGGCGCGGGAGTCACCATGCCGGCGAGGATGAAGGTACCCGTCAGCAGGCCGACCGCCGTGATTCGTGCTGGTGTTCTGAACGCCATGCCGATGCCCCTCCCGGTGCCCGGGCCCCGCGTCGTTGGTGGGGGCCTGCCGCGCCTGAAGGTAGGCAGCGCTCCCCTGGCGGGCAACCCCGGTCGAGGGTGATGCTTGAGGGTTCGCGCCTGAGAACGCGCTGAACAAACCTCAAGTCTCGATGGCTACCTGAGAGTCGGCTGAAGCGAGGCGCTCCCGCTCCCCGAATGACCAGCCGCTCCCGAACAATCGGGAGCGGATTGCGCTTTCGGGAGCGGGCGCACAGGTGTGGGACGAGTTGGCCTGTAAGCCGGATTCTGTGCCCCTGGGGGCGGTGATCATCCATCTGCGACCGCCGTTACCGACGGCCTTCCCCGGACGCTTGCGCATCCGGCGTGCGACCTACCCGGGAACTCGGGCGGGCCGCCCTCGATCGCTCCCGCAGACGCTTGCGCGTCCTCTTGGTCTTGCTCCGGGTGGGGTTTGCCGTGCCGCGACTGTCACCAGTCGTGCGGTGGTCTCTTACACGCGCCGTTTCACCCTTACCCGAACCTGCACCCCTTGCGGGGAAGGTGTTCGGGCGGTCTGTTCTCTGTGGCACTGTCCCGCGGGTCGCCCCGGGTGGGTGTTGCCCACCACCTGCCCTGTGGAGTCCGGACTTTCCTCGACGCTCGCGCGCCGCGATCACCCGGCCAACTCGTCCAACGCCACATTCTACGTCAGGCGGGCTCGAACAGCACGCGCCCCTCGTCCAGGTCGGCAGTCACCAGCCGCAGGCATCGCTCGTCGCCCAGGCCCAGGCCGTCCCCGGCCACCGGTGCCTCCACCGCTACCCGCGGGATGGACGCGACGCCCCTGTCCGGTCGGCGGTCGTCCAGGTCGATGATGGTGCCCTCGAAGAATTGGCCGACGTGATCGCGCAGGACGAGCGCCTCGACGAAGTCGATGATCCCCCGCTCGAACTTCTTGGCCCTTCGGTCGGATGTGGCCATCTCGTCAGGCAGGGCTCCGAGGGCCTCGATTATCCAGGACTGCGGCGCTACCCCGGTCACCAGATCTGCGCACAGCTCACCGGTGTACCTGTCGACCAGCCGCCGCAAGGGAGCCGTGGTGTGCGCGTAGTGTGTGGCCAACGCCGCGTGGACGCTCACTTGACCGGGGTCGTCCCGGTCGATCGCGGTGTAGGAGGCCCCTCGGAACAGCAAGGTGCAGGCGTTCAGCATGGCCTGCCCGTCCGGGTCGGACCTGTCCAGCGACCTGACAAAGTCCGGGTAACTCATCGACCTCGGCCATGCCAGGTGCAGCGATTTGGCCACCCGACGCAGTTTCTCGACGTCGCGTCTTTCGGCCGGCGGCAGGGTTCGCAGCATGCCGAGGTCGGCCCCCAGCATGATCTGAGCTGCGCTGATCCCGGTCAGCAGCGAGATCTGGGCGTTCCAGCCCTCCACCGCCAGCGGCGTCCGAAACTGCAGGTGCCACTCGGAACCGTCAGCGACAACCTCCTGCTCGGGTAGGTCAAGGCTGACTCCTCCCCGGTCTATCTCGACCTGCTGACGCAACCGCCCCACGGTACGCAGCAGCGTCAACGACTCGCTGGCCTGCCCGGAGTCGATCTCGCGTTGGACTCCCGCGTAATCGAGCTTGGCGCGGCTGCGGATGATCGCCCGCTCGAGGAAGATGTCGGCGATCTGGGCGTCCGCGTCCAGATCGATCCGCCAGACCAGGGCCGGACGCGGTCGTCCGTCTGCCAACAGGCTGGCAGCGAATTCGCTCAGTTCGGGGGGATGCAGGGGGATGCGCCACGTCGGCGCGTAGAAGGTCTGGCCACGTCGGTGGGCTTCAAGGTCGATCGCTCCCCCCGGACGCACCCATGCCCCGACATCCGCGATGGCGTACCAGACCCGGTAGCCGGCGCCCAGCCGCTCGATGTACAGCGCCTGGTCAAGATCGGTGGAGCCCGGCGGGTCGATGGTCACGAACCCCAGATCCGTCAGGTCGGTGCGACGGTGGCCATCCACGGGCCCGGACGCCGCCAACTCGGATGCCTCGGCCAGCACTGCGTCGGGGAACCGCGCAGGAACCTCGAGCCGGGTCGCCAGCCTACGCAGACCATCGACAAGTGCGGCTGGGGCGTCCGGGACGCGTACGTGACGGATCGGCATGGTCGAAACCTACTCGGATCGGCGGGGCGCGTACTTCGGTTTGAACAGGTGAGCCGGGACCAGTCGGCGCAGCTTCATCGCGGGTTCTTCCACGAGCTTCCACGACACCCAGGCGAGCGGAACCGTGAGCGCGGTGGACACGGCAGCGAATCCCAGCACGCCCAAGGAATGACCACCGTTCAAGGCAAGCATCTGCTGGACTGGGAACGCGTAGATGTAGACGCCGTAGGAGATGTCGTTGCGGGCTCCCAACCGGATGGGGAGTCTGCCGCCGAGGACCAGCAGAAGGTAGCCCAGCAAGAAGGGGGCAACGCCCAGGTACCACGGGTAAGAGACGAGCCGGATGGCGAGGATCGCGACGCCGGCAATGCCCGCCGCCACCAGTGAGGACCGGATCCACCCACCGAGGAAGTACAACGCCATGCCTGCAGCGAAGAAGGCGAAGAAGCGCTTCGCGTCCATGTCCATCCACCCGGTGCCGAACCTGCCATAGCCCCACTCCCCCAGCGCCGCCCCGCCGGCCGCCACTGCGATCACCGGCACGATGAAGGCGGCGTACTTGCGGATCGGTGGCAGCCAGAGCAGCACCGCTGCCACCAGGTACGCCTTGAACTCGTAGATCAACGTCCACAGCGAACTGTTCCACTCGTACGGGAACGGCACGGTCTCGAGCGTGCTGTCGATGCCCCACTGGTGGATCTGCAGGCCGGCATTGGCGACGACGTACTCGACACCGCTCTGCTGGACGTACGCCTCACCGGGGTACCGGCCGGCGAGGGGAGCGAAGACGAAGGCGACGACGACGATGCACACCCAGAACCCCGGCATGATGCGCAACAAGCGCCGCCACAGGTAGGCAAGCAGCCCCAGACGCATTCGGCTGCCAGCGATCAGGAACCCCGACAGTACGAAGAAGCCGTCCACGGCACTGTCCGCGACGGCCTCGAGCCAGTCGTAGGGGAAGCCACCCAGCGGGGCGGAGTGCCCCAGGATCACCGTTGCGGCCAGGATCAGCCGCAAGAAGTTGAGTGCGTTGTCGTGGCCGCCCAGGACACCCGACAAAGAGGTGTCGGGTATGGCGAGCGGCTGGCTCGCGTCGCGATCGATCTCCGCCAGTGAACCCACGTCAGCCCTCTCGGGTTAGTGCCCAAGCTGCGAGCCCAGGCCCACGTTGATGGTAGCGCTGGATGTCACTGCTGCAGCCAGGGTGCCACGCTCCAACTGGCGTCAGGCGGTCAGCGGACGCTCCCCTGCTGCGACGGCGGCCGCATAGGAACCGCCCGCCGCCATCAGCTCATCATGATCACCCTGCTCCACGATGCGTCCCTGATCGAGCACGACGAGTTGGTCGGCGTTGCGCACCGTTGACAGCCGGTGCGCGATGGTCACCGTGGTGCGTCCCGCGGCAAGGTGATCCAGGGCGTCCTGCAGTTCACGTTCGGTGCTCTGGTCCAGCGAACTGGTGGCCTCATCGAGTACCAGGACCCGCGGATCGCGCAGCAGGGTCCGGGCGACCGCGACGCGTTGGCGTTCTCCTCCGCTGAAGCGATGCCCCCTTGCCCCGACCACGGTGTCCAGGCCCTCCGGCAGTTCGCGCACCACATCGGCGATGCGCGCAGCCTCGAGCGCGCGCCACAGCTCTTCGTCGGTGGCCTCTGGCCTGGCCTGCCTGAGGTTCGCCCGCAGGGTGTCGTGCATCAGGTAGGTCTCCTGGCTCACCACACCCACGATGGCAGCCAGGTCGTTGGGGGCGAGGTCGCGCAAGTCGATCCCGTCGATCGTTATCCGACCCGTGCTGGGGTCGGCCAGCCTGCAGAGCAGGGCGGCGGCAGTCGACTTGCCTGAACCTGTGGCCCCGACCAGGCCGACCGTGCTGCCCGCGGGGATGACCAGGTCGAAGCGATCGAGGGCTGGACGATCGCCGTCCGGGTAGGAGTAGGTGACGGCCTCGAAGCGGATCTCGCCGCGCACACCGGCGACGTCCACCGGCACGGGATGCTCGGGGGCCTGGACCTCTGGAACAAGGTCGAGGTAGCCGAAGACGCGGCTGAGCATCGCCATGGACGCCACCCACTGTGCACCGATGTTCAGCAGCCCCATGATCGGTCGGAAGACGGCGGACTGCAGGCTGGTGAACGCCACGACCGTGCCGATGGTGAGGGTGCCAGGGCTGAACCCCGCGGCGAGGTAGATGATGGCCGGCAGTGCGGCGAAGACGATACTCATCGTGGCCATCCGCCACCGTCCGGCCAGTTGCGAACGCATGTCAAGGTCGATCAGTCGGGTCGAGATCTCACCGAACCTCCGGGTGTGGCGGTCCGCCGCACCCAGGGTCTTGGTCAGCAGCGCCCCGTTGACTCCCAGGGCCTCGTCCACCTGCCCGTGCAGTTGGGCCAGGGCTCGTTGCCGGGAACTGGTGAGGTCACGACGAATGAGCGCGACCCTACGCGTGGCGAAGATGGCCGGCGGCAGCACCAGCAGGCTGACCAGACTGAGCCGCCAGTCGAGGGCGACCATCGCCGCTGCGGTGGCCACGGCCGTGGTGACGTTGGTGGCCACGGCGGTGGCTGTGCTGGTCAGAATCGATTGGAGTCCCGCGATGTCATTGACCAGCCGGGACTGGATCTCGCCGGCGCGGGTGCGCTTGAAGAAGTCCATCGACTGCCGCTGGACGTTGACGAAGACACCAAGTCGCAACTCGTGCATGACCCGCTGACCGATGGAACTGGCAAGCCAGGTCTGCCAGACCCCGCCGATGGCGCTGACCACCGCTATGCCGATCATCCCTGCCACGGCCATCACCAGCAGACGGGTGTCCCCGGTCGGCAGTGCGTCATCGATGATCGCCCGCAGCAGGAAGGGTTGGCCCATGCCGATGACAGCGACCACCACGATGATGACAAGCAGCAAGAACATGCGCCACCGTTGGGGTGCGAACAATGCCGTCACCCGGCCAGGTGCGATGGGGGATTCGGCCAGTTGCGCACGATCGGCGGGGTTGACGCGCTGCGGGCCCCGGATGGGCCCGAAGTCGGTGGCGTCACTCACGGTGCCACCTCCGTTCTTCCTTCAGATCCTGCGGTGCCATGACCTTAGAGGCCGGACTGTGCGGTTCGCACCAGAATCCGGCCGCACTCCTCGCACAGCAGCACAGCGGACGCATCCGCGCCGGCGTGCCGTTTGAGTTCGGCGTTGTCGAGTTCAAGACCACAGCCCGTGCAGCGACGCGCCCGCAGTTCGGCCGCACCAGTGCGACCGGTGCGCCGGGCGATCTTTTCGTAGAGGCTGACCAGATCGGCCGGTAGCCGCGCGGCCATCCCCGAGCGCCGATCGGCCAATTCCTCAAGTTGGGTGTCAAGGCCGCGGACGGTCGCGTCCCGGCTGGCCAGCAGCGCCCGCATCTGGGTCTCCACCTCGCCCCGCTCGGCCAGCAGACGGTCGCGGACGGCTGTCTCATCCTCGATCTGCTGCATGATCTCGAGTTCGGTGTCCTCCAGCGAGGCGATCCTGCCGAGCAAGTGGGAGGTCTCGTCGATCATTGCCTGCAGGGCCTTAGCGTTCACCGCACCGGAATCCAGCATCTTCTGGTTGCGTTCGCGGCGGGCCCTGGCGGGCACCAGGTCGGACTCGACGCGC
The DNA here is from genome assembly GCA_963780175.1 of uncultured Actinomycetota bacterium. Taxonomy (GTDB): domain Bacteria; phylum Actinomycetota; class Actinomycetes; order Propionibacteriales; family Propionibacteriaceae; genus Brooklawnia. The sequence goes on from CAWAAT010000001.1 coordinate 965,780, forward strand.
TCCTGCTCGGCCTCGGCATCGCCCAACCGCGTCTCGGAGGCCACCACCACCTCACTCAATCGGGCGCGCTTGGCGGCCAACTCGGCCAGTTGGGCGTGCTCGGGCAGCACCGTCTTGCGATGACGCACCTGCGAGAGTTGGGTGTCAAGATCAGCGATCTGCAACAACGCCTGTTGGGCGCTCGGGTCGGCTTGCATGGGTCCACCTCCGTCAGACTGGCAGCCTATCGGTTCGACATAGGATCACAGGCATCGATTCGTTCGCCCCCGACTGGAGGACCCAAGGTGAGTGAACAACGACCGGCTCTGCCGAACAGGCAGACGCCGTTCTCCGAGGCGTTCAAGCAGTTCATCTGCACCGAATGGGCGCCCTACGATCCGCAACCGCCGGCAGCCCTTCCTTGGGCGGTGGCCGCGGCGTCCCACCGTCACGAACTGTCACGCAGGTATCCAGGCGAACGCCTGGTGGTGCCCGCGGGCGGGTTCAAGACCCGCAGCAACGACTGCGACTACCGGTTTCGCCCGCACTCGGCGTTCAACTGGCTGACCGGGCTGGGGACCGACCGCGAGCCGGACGCGGTCCTGGTCATGGAGCCGGCACCGGGTGGCCACGAGGCAACCCTCTACTTCCATCCGCGGGTGCCACGAACCGACGAGGAGTTCTACGCGGACTCCCGTTACGGCGAGATGTGGGTGGGCCAGCGAGAGTCGCTGGAAGAGATGGCAGCGCTGAGCCAACTGCGAACCGCCGACGTCGCCGACCTGGACGACGCGCTGGCACATCTGGCGTCGCAGACCCCCGCGCGCATCCTCAGGGACGCCGACCCGGACCTCGCAGGCAGACTCGACTCCTGGCGTGGACGCGCCGACCTCGAGGACGCCGAACTGGTCGTCACCCTCAGCGAACTGCGTCTGATCAAGGACGACTTCGAGATCGAGCAACTGCGCCAGGCCTGCCGGGCCACGGCCGTCGGTTTTGAGGCGGTCGTTCGCGAACTGCCGAACGCGGTGGCGAACGGCCGAGGGGAACGCTGGGTCGAGGGCGTCTTCGGGTTGCACGCCCGGCACCAGGGCAACGCGGTTGGCTATGACACGATCGCCGCGTCCGGTGACCACGCCAACACCCTGCACTGGATACGCAACGACGGCGCCCTGCACGAGGGCGACCTGCTGCTGCTGGACGCGGGTGTCGAACTCGACAGCCTGTTCACCGCCGACGTCACCCGTACGCTGCCGGTCAACGGCCGGTTCAGCCCCGCCCAGCGAAAGGTGTACGAGGCCGTGCTGGCGGCCCAGCAGGCCGGCATCGCAGCCGCCCGACCGGGGGCGAAGTTCTCCGACGTCCACCAGGCGGCTGTCACGGTCATCGCGCAACACCTTGAGCAGTGGGGACTGCTGCCGGTCAGCGCGGCTGAGTCACTTGACCCGGAGACCGGCGGCCAGCATCGTCGCTGGATGGTGCACGGCACCAGCCACCACCTCGGCCTGGATGTGCACGACTGCGCCCAGGCTCGCCGCGAGAGCTACCGCGACGGCACCCTGGAAGCCGGCATGGTGATCACCGTCGAGCCGGGCATCTACCTCAAGTCGACCGACCTGCTGGTGCCGCCGGAGTTGCGCGGAATCGGGGTACGCATCGAGGACGACATCGTGATCACCAGCGACGGCTGCCAGATCTTGTCCGACCACCTGCCCCGCACCCCCGACGAGGTCGAGTCGTGGATGGCCGAGCTCATGGGCGGCTGACTCCGCGCGAGTTCTGGGGGGCTACTGCGCAGACTCGTCGGTGCGCCGAGGACGCTCGAAGCCGGTCGGGACGTCCCCGGTCGGCGCGTTGCCGATGCCCTGAGGCTCACCCTCACCCCAGTACTGCCCGTACGGGGTGTTGCCGGCCGACACCGGGGATTCTGGGGCCGGCTGGTCGCCCACAGGTGGGGCGGCCGCCAGCGCGCCGGCCGACGGCTGGGGCACCGGGAGCGGTGGGGGCGCCTGCTGGTCAAGACCGGGCCACGCCCGTTGGGCGCCTGTGTCGTTCGGTGCCTCCGCTGCGGGGCGCTGACCGAACGGCGGCGGGAAGGCGGCCAGGTCGACCCCCTGGGAGCCGGGGGCAGCCCCGGCGGACTGCGCAGGAGAGGCCGCCGCGATCTCACGTGTCTGGTGCGCCGACCCGCCACTGAGCAGGCTCCGCGCCCGGTCGACCACCTCGGCCTCGGCCAACACCTCGTAATGGGTGGCGATGATTGCCGTTGTCGAGGTGTAGTCGCGCTCACCGCCACGCATCCGGTACTGCAGGGCCGCCATAGCCATGCCCACCAGGCCGAAGCCTGCGATGCCCATGGCCAGAGTGTTCAGCAGGTTCAGTTGTGGGGTCAGCAGCCACATGAAGACCGCGAACATGCCCGCCCACATGGCGCCCTGCAGGAATCCTGCGAGCAGGATCTTGCCCCAGGTGACATTGCCCGTGACCTTCTCGACGCTCTTCAGATCGGTGCCGACGATGGCCAGGTTCTCGACCGGGAACTGTCGGTCTGCGAGGTAGTCGACCGCGCGCGCCGCGTCGGCGTAGTCGTCGTAGATCGCCACGGACATCGGGCGCTTGAGCTTGAGCACCTCACGTGACTTCGGGGGTGGTGCAGTGATGGACATTGGTTGTGACCTCCCTCACCAAGACTATCCAAGGCTCGGTACGAGCCGTCAGACTCGGCCGTGACCGCTCTTGGCGAGGATCGCCTGCGCCACCTTCATGCCGGCCTCATCGACCATCTCGTCGTCCACCACGATGGCACCGACCGCTCCACCGGCCGCGTCGGTTGCCTTCTGATAGGCGTCGACAATGCGGCGGGCCCGCTCGATCTGGTCAGGGTCGGGGGTGAACAGATCGTTGCCCGACTCAACCTGAGAGGGGTGGACGACCCACTTGCCGTCGTAACCGAGCGCAGCTGCCTTCGCCGCAGAGGCCCTGAAACCGGGCAGGTCGCGGATCGAGACGTACGGCCCGTCGATGGCCTGCAACCCGTTCGCCCGGGCAGCCACCAGGATCCGCGAGAGGACGTAGTGGAAGGCGTCGGCCTCGTAGCCGGCGATCTGACTGCCCACCGACAGCCCCCGCATGCCCATCGAGGCCATGAAATCCCCCGGTCCGAAGACCAGCGACTCCAGGCGCTCACTCGCGGCCGCGATGGCGTCGACCTGTTGCAGACCGGACGCGTCCTCGATCTGCACCTCCAGTCCGATGTTGCCGATCGGCAGCCCCGCCGAGGCCTCGGCCTGCCGCAGCACCATGTCCAGTGCCACGACCTGCTGGGCCGACTGCACCTTGGGCAACACGATGGCATCGATGTGCGTGCCGGCACCCCCGACGACCTCCAGGACATCGGCAGTCGTCCACGGGGTGTCCCAGTCGTTCACCCGCACCGTGACGGTGGGCGCGATCCAGCCACCCTCGTTGAGCGCGGCGACGATCTGGCCGCGCGCCTGCGCCTTCGCGGCCGGCGCGACAGCATCTTCAAGGTCGAGGAAGACCGCGTCGACGCCCAGTCCACGGGACTTCTCGATGAACCGCTGGGAGCTGCCCGGCACCGCAAGCACGGTGCGCCGGGCCCTGAATTGGCGTGGCTGACTGCTCATGGCGTCAGTGTAAGGGTGCCCCGGGCTAGGCTGGGCCGGTGAGCAACGCGTCGCCGGTCTTCATCAGTCGCCTGCAGGGGCTGCAGGTGCTGGACGCGTCCGGTGACCAGGTTGGCAAGGTGCGCGACGTGGTCGTCCAGGCCCGACTCGCGGGACGTCCGAGGGTTCGCGGGTTGGTGGTCGAACTCTTCGCCCGCCGCAGGATCTTCGTCCCGATGATGCGCGTGCACGCCATCGACTCCACCCAGGTGTCGATCATCGGGGTGGTGGACACCCGCCGCATCAACCGGCGCGCCTCCGAGATTCTGGTGATCGACGACCTGTTCGACCGCGAGATCGCCCGGGACAACCGGAAGGCGATCATCATCGACGTCTCCATGGTCGAGGTCCGCAACCGCGAGTGGGAACTCCACGAGGTCGCGCTGCGCGACATCCCGGCCACCCGACGCTTCGGTCTGCCGTCCAAGGGGCCGATGGTCGTCGTGGCCTGGTCTGCGGTCGCCTCAACCGTGCTGTCGGCCGAACAGAGCACCGACAGCAAGCTCGCCCAGTTGGCCGACATGAACCCCGCCGACGTGGCCCGCGAGTTGTACGACATGGATCCCGACCGGCGCGCCGAGGTGGCCAACGCGCTGGACGACGAACAGCTGGCCGATGCCTTCCAGGAACTCCCCGAGGACGAGCAGGTCGACCTGCTGCAAGCCCTCGAGAAGGATCGGGCTGCGGACGTGTTGGATGAGATGGATCCCGATGACGCGGCGGACCTGATCAACGACCTGCCTGAAGAGCTCGCCGAGGAACTCCTCAGCCGGATGGATCCGCAGGAGGCTGCCGACGTTCGCAACCTGCTGAAGTACGAGGAGCTGACAGCCGGCGGCATGATGACTCCGGAGCCGGTCATCCTCGGCGCCGACAACACCGTCGCCGAGGCACTGGCGAGGGTTCGCAATGAGGAACTGACCCCCGCTCTGGCGTCCATGGTGTTCGTGACCCGTCAGCCCCACGACACGCCGTCCGGCCGCTACATCGGCGCGGTGCACATGCAGCGCCTGTTGCGTGAGCCGCCGAGCCTGCAGATCGGTCCCATGATCGACTCCGACCTGCAGCCGCTGCCCCCGGACGCGGACGTCCCGCAGGTCAGCAGGTACTTCGCCACCTACAACCTGGTGATCGCACCGGTGGTGAACGCCCAGAACCAGTTGGTGGGGGCGGTCACCGTCGACGACGTGCTCGACCACATGCTGCCCCCCGACTGGCGGGGTGACCAGATGGATGGCAACGACCTCCTGCCGGTGGTGAGCGATGGCTGAGCGGCCGTGGGCCTCCGACGACCGGCTCAGCACCCCGGGACGCAGCTCCTCCTTCGTGTGGCCGCGTCGGCTGCGCGTCGACCAGGAGACCTTCGGGCGGTTCGCGGAGTTCATCGCCCGCTACATGGGCAGTCCGGCCTTCCTGATCTGGATGACGCTGTTCATCGTCGTATGGATCCTCGCCAACGGCTTCGGTCCGCAGTCGATCCGCTGGGACGAGAACCCGTTCATCCTGCTGACCCTCATGCTGTCGATCGAGGCCGCGTACTCGGCTCCCCTGATCCTGCTCGCCCAGAATCGGCAGGAGACTCGCGACCGGTTGAGCTTCGACGAGGACCGCCGGATCGCCTCCCAGAGTCGCGCCGACATGGACTTCCTGGCCCGCGAGATCGCCTCCCTACGCAGCAACGTCGGCGAACTGGCCACCCGCGACTTCGTCCGCAGTGAGATCCGCGACCAACTGCGCGACCTGTTGTCGGAGCTCGAACGCGACGAACCCCACGGGACCGCGACTTGAAATCGGCACCCACACTGGCGTAGTCATGAGGCCGTGAGCGAACATAACCTGCTGCCCGCGGTACAAGCCGCCTTGGCGACCGTCATTGACCCCGAGATCCGCCGCCCGATCACCGAGCTGGGCATGGTTGACCAGCTCAGTGTGGACGACGCCGGTGTGGTGCAGCTGACCGTGCTGCTGACCGTGGCAGGGTGCCCGATGCGTAGCACCATCGAGTCCGACGTGCAGGCCGCGTTGGGACGCGTCGACGGAGTCACCGGGGTCAGTCTGCGGATCGGCGTGATGAACGCCGAGCAACGCGCCCAGCTCACCCAGGTCCTGCGCGGCGGGGTTCCGCAACCCGTCATTCCGTTCACCCAGCCCGGAAACCTGACCAAGGTGATCGCGATCGCGTCCGGCAAGGGCGGGGTGGGCAAGAGCTCGGTCACCGTCAACCTGGCACTCGCGCTTGCCAAGATGGGACGCAGCGTCGGTCTGTTGGACGCGGACATCTACGGGCACTCGGTGCCCGACCTGCTCGGCATGCCCGAGGACGCCCGCCCCACGATGGTCGACGCGATGATCATGCCGGTGCCGGTCGAGTTCGAATCGGCCGACGGCGCCAAGGCCGTGCTCAAGGTGATCAGCATGGGCATGCTCAAGGAGTCCCGTGACCAGGTGATCGCCTGGCGCGGCCCGATCCTCGATCGGGCGCTCACCCAGCTGCTCAGCGAGGTCTACTGGGGTGACCTCGACTACTTCTTCATCGACCTGCCTCCCGGTACCGGAGATGTCGCCATGTCGATCGGGCAGAAGCTGCCCGGTAGCGACCTGATTGTCGTGACCACCCCGCAGCCCAGCGTCGCGTGGGTCAGCGAGCGAGCCGGCACGATGGGTTCGATGATGCATCAGAACGTGATCGGCGTCATCGAGAACATGAGCTGGTACGAGACCACCTGCCCGCACTGCCACCGGTCGCACCGCGTCGAGTTGTTCGGCACCGGCGGGGGTCAGCAGACCGCGGACGGTCTCACCGATCGCCTGTCACGCGAGGTCCCGCTGCTGGCGCAGATCCCGATGGAACTGGCGATGGGGGCCGGCAGCGAGTTCGCCGCCCCTGTCGTCATCAGCCAGCCTGATCTGCCGGCTGCGCAGGCCATCACCGGTCTGGCCGAGCGGATGGCGGCGGCGCGTCCCTCACTGGTGGGCAAGCCGCTCAACCTGATGACCACCTGAACACCGACCCCCACCTGGGCCTCGCCGGGTGACCGGAACGCTCAGGTGGCCTCCGGGTCCCACGGCACCGTCTGCACCACAACGCCGGCCGGTGCGGCCTCAGCTGCGGGCGCCTGGGACAGGTTCGCGTTGACCAGCGACTTCACGTCGCTGGTGGCCGATTTCATGTCGCCGATCGAACCGGTGAGTTCGGTCTTGACCCCGTCCAGCTCCTTCTTGATGTCGTTCAGGTCGTCCTGCATGTCGGCCAGCAGGACCTTCTGGACGAACGTCTTGGGGTTGAGGTCGGCCAGAGTGAGGTCCTTGTACTCCGGCCCCAACTCCTGCTTCAGCTGGCGGGTCGCCTGATTGGCGAACACGCGCACCGTGTAGATCAGGCGGGCGGCCTTGCGGCTGATCTCCGGCAGCTTCTCGGGGCCGAAGAAGATGACTGCCAGCACCAGCAGCAGCATCAACTCGCCCCAGCCGATGCCGAGGAACTCGTGGGGAACCATCGGCTAACTCACAGGTCGGCGGCGTCCAGGATCGCACCGAACGCCTCTGCCAACTGGTCGGAGGCAGGCAGCAGCGGGCCCCGCAGACCGCCGACCGGGAAGCCCTGGTGAGCAAGACCAGCCTTGACCATCATCACGCCCTGGGTGGCGAACACCCCGGTGTAGGTGGGCAGCAGGGAGCGGAACAGCCGGAGCGCCTCTGCGTGGTCGCCGCGCAACCAGGCCTCGATCAGCTCGGCCGTGCGTCGTCCGGTGAAGTGGGTGGACGTGCCGACGACCCCCACCGCACCCACCGACAGCAACGGCAGGATCTTGGCGTCGTCACCGGCGTAGTAGTCGAGGTCGGTGGCCGCCATCACCTGCGCCGAGGCGACGATGTCGTTCTTCGCGTCCTTGACCCCGACGATGTTGGGATGGCCGGCCAACGTGATCAGTGAGGGTGTCTCGATCGGACGCCCGGTGCGATGCGGGATGTCGTACAGCACCATCGGCAGGTCCGTGGCGCTGGCCAGTGTCCGGAAGTGCGCGACCAGCGCGTCCTGGGGCGGCAGCGAGTAGTAAGGGGTCACGGCCAGCAGTCCGTCGGCGCCGGCGGCGGCGGCCTGACGGCACAGTTCGACCGAGTGGTGGGTGTTGAAGGTGCCCACGCCGGCGACCACCTTCGCCCGATCACCGACGGCTTCCTTGACGACTCGCACCAGCGCCGACTTCTCCTCGTCGGTCGTCGTCGGGGCCTCCCCCGTCGTCCCGTTCACGAGCACGGTGTCATTGCGCTGTTCGTCCACCAGCCGGGCGGCCAACTGCTGCGCACGAGCCAGGTCAACTGCGCCCTCATCGTCGAATGGGGTCACCATGGCCGTCAGCAGTCGACCCAGAATCGGTTCGGTCATGGGTACATGCTAGCCCGGTACTCCGTCATGAACGCTAGGCTGACCGCGTGAGTGAAGCCTTCCTGCTCGACCAGCGTTCGGTTGCCTACGCCGAGGACTACGTCCCCGCCACCGACCATGTGCGCGCCGCACGCGCGGCCGCGGTGGCAAGTGGCGCGCCCGCCCCCTCCAACGGCGTCACCACCACGCTGACGTTCCTCGCGAGGGTGGTGGACGCCAAGGCCGTGGTGGAGATCGGCACCGGGACCGGCACCACCGGGCTCGCGCTGTTCGAGGGCATGAACCCCCAGGGCGTGTTGACCAGCATCGACGCCGAGGTGGACTGGCAGTTGGCCGCCAGGCAGGCATTCCGTGACCAGAAGATCGCCTCCCAGCGCTACCGTCTGATCGCGGGTCGACCGCTCGACGTCCTCAACAACCTGCGCGACAACGCCTACGACATCGTGCTGGCCAACTTCGACAAGCTGGAGTACGTCGAGTACGTGGCCCAGGCCGAGAGGTTGCTGCGCCACGGGGGCCTGCTGGTGGTCAATGACGCCTTGTGGCACGGTCTGGTGGCCGATCCAACCGACGAGTCGGACGAGACCGTGATCATCCGTGAGGCACTGGCCGCCGTGAGCGACTCCGAAGTTCTGACCCCCTGCCTGCTCCCTCTCGGCGAAGGCCTGCTGGTGGCCGTCCGCAGCTGAGGATCAACGGCACACAACACATCAACCGCACGCAACATCAACCGCACGCAACAAACGGCGCCGATCCCCTCGCGGGGTCGGCGCCGTTGTCAGGTCCTGGGGCCTCAGGCCGGGGTGACGGTGACACCCTTGGGAACCACGGTGACCCCACGGGGGGAGACGTGGAAGCCGCGGGCCTCGTCAGCCTCACGATCGATACCGATGTGCACACCGTCGGGCACCACGACGTTCTTGTCGAGGATGACGTTGCGCAGCACGCAGTTGCGTCCGATACGGGAGTTGTGCATGATCACCGAGCCGTCCACCGACGCGTGATCGTCGACTCGCACGCCGGGGCTGAGCACCGAGTGGTCGACGTCCCCACCGGAGATGATGCAGCCGTTGGTGACGATCGAGCTCTCGGCGGTGCCGTGCAGGGTGAACTTCGCGCCGGGCAGCTGCGCCTGGGACGTCCAGATCGGCCACTCGTTGTTGTACAGGTTGAACTCGGGGTCGACCGAGATCAGGTCCATGTGCGCATCGAAGTAGGCGTCGATCGTGCCCACGTCCCGCCAGTAGTTGCGGTCCTTGTCGGTGGCACCCGGGACGGCGTTCTCGGTGAAGTCGTACACCCCGCACTGCCGCTGCTCGACGAAGGACGGAATGATGTTGCCGCCCATGTCGTGCTTGGAATCAGGGTTGTGCCCGTCGGCGTTGAGCATGTCGACGAACGCCTTGCGGCTGAAGATGTAGTTGCCCATGGACGCGAACGACTCCTCCGGGGAGTCCTGCAGCCCGGGCGGGTCCGAGGGCTTCTCGAGGAAGCGGTCGATGACCTTGTTTGCGCCGGCGTCGATGATGCCGAACGCGGACGCCTCGGAGCGCGGGACGCGGATCGCAGCCACCGTGGCTGACAGACCCGAGTCGATGTGCGCGTCCAGCATCTGCTGCACGTCCATCCGGTAGATGTTGTCTGCTCCGAAGACCACGATATAATCGGGGGTCTCATCGTTGATGAGGTTCATCGACTGGTAGATGGCGTCTGCGCTGCCCTGGTACCAGTGCGGCCCACGACGCTGTTGGGCTGGGACTGGGGTGACGTAGTTGCCGAGCATCGTCGACATCCGCCACGTGATCGAGATGTGACGGTCGAGGGAATGCGACTTGTACTGCGTGAGGACGGCGACCTTCGTCATGTTGGAGTTCACCATGTTCGACAGCGCGAAGTCGATCAGTCGATAGGTGCCTCCAAAGGGCACCGCCGGCTTGGCACGGTCGGCGGTCAACGGCATCAGCCGTTTACCTTCGCCGCCGGCCAGCACGATTGAGAGGACCTTGGGATGAGCCATGACACGAACCTAGGGTGTGCAGAGCCGCTCGGCAACCGATTTCGCGAAGTCGCACCGTGATTTTCCGTCCTCGCCGCGCCGGAAGCGGGGGGTGTGCGAACATCGGCTCATGCGTGTTTCGATTCTCACCCGCGAGTACCCGCCCTTCATCTACGGCGGCGCCGGAGTCCATGTCGGCCAACTCGTCCCGCAGCTCCGCAAGTTCTGCGAGAGCGTTGACGTCCAGTGCATGGGAGAGCCTCGCGAAGGCGCGACCGCCCATGCCGAGACCTATCCCGAGGGAGCCAACGCGGCCATCCGCACCCTCGGCGCCGACATCGCCATGGCTGCTGCCATCCCCGAGGTCGATGTCATCCACTCCCATACCTGGTACGCCCAGTTCGCCGGCATCGTCGCCGGGCAGTTCCAGGACGTGCCGACCGTGGTCACGGCGCACTCCCTGGAGCCCGATCGGCCCTGGAAGGTCGAGCAGTTGGCCGGCGGCTACCGGGTCTCCAGCTGGATCGAGAAGACCGCGTACGCCAACGCGGACGCCATCATCGCGGTCTCGGCAGCCATGATCAAGAACATCCAGGACGCCTACCCGTTCGTCGAACGGGAGCGGATCCACGTGGTGAAGAACGGCATCGACCCCGACGAGTTCAAGCCGGATCCCGCCACCGATGTCATCGAGGGCCTCGGCGTTGACCTGTCCCGACCGATCGTCACCTTCGTCGGACGCATCACCCGGCAGAAGGGCCTGGTGCACCTGGTGCGCGCAGCCCGGATGCTCGATCCCGACACCCAGGTGCTGCTGCTGGCCGGTGCGCCGGACACCCCGGAGATCGCCGCCGAGTTCAACAAGGCCTTCGCTGACCTGAACGCCACCCGCAGCGGTGTCACGTGGGTGCAGGAGATGCTGCCACGCGCCTCGGTGCGTCAGGTCTTGACCCACTCCACGGTCTTCGCCTGCCCGTCCATCTACGAGCCGCTGGGCATCGTCAACCTGGAGGCGATGGCCTGCGAGATCCCGGTCGTGGCCTCCGCGGTCGGCGGCATTCCTGAGGTGGTCGTCGACGGCGAGACCGGGCTGCTGGTGGCCTACGACCCGGCCCAGGCCTCCGATCCGGATTACATCGCCAATTTCGAGAAGACCTTCGCCGATCGGCTGAACGAGATCACCCGCGACCGCGAGCGGGCGCGTCAGATGGGGCTGGCCGGACGCCAGCGCTGCATCGACGAGTTCAGCTGGGAGAAGATTGCCCAGGAGACCGTCGAGGTCTACCGGGCTGCCCAGGCCCATCATCAGGCGAACAAGGCCTGAGCGGGACAAGGGTTCAGGACAGCACAGGAGGGTGGGAGCCGACCGGCTCCCACCCTCCTGTGCTTGATCAGAGGCGGATCGTCAGCCCACCACCGACTTGAGGCACTCCAGCAGTGACGAGGCCTCAGCGGCGTTGAGTTCGACAACCAAGCGTCCGCCACCATCGACAGGCACCCGCATGACGATGCCGCGGCCCTCTTTAGCGACTTCCATCGGTCCGTCACCAGTACGCGGTTTCATCGCTGCCATTACATCCTCGTTTCTGTTCGTCCGACGAACTACACCCCCATTATTCCGCATCGCCACGACACGTGGGCCGATGAAGCGGCTCACACGACGGACGGCCACCCATTCCCCGTGCTCGGCGAGGGCTCCTCCACTGGCCCGGTGGCTGTGGAGATCTGGGTGGCCAGCAGGTCGAGAACCGCGTCCACCTGCTCCATCGAGTAACCGCGGGCCACGACCGCGAACCTGATGCGGCCCAGGTCGTCAGCGGTGATCGGTCGATCGGCGGGCAGCGCCGGGACGCGACGATCGTCGATCTGCGGAGCCATCTGGCCCAGCTTGCCCACCGAGGCAAGCAGCACGAACCCGATGACGACCACGATCAGCGCGGCGAAGACCCAACCCATGCCTGCCATGGTGGCACACCGAACCCGTCAGTCCCTGGCCGACAGCCAGCGCTGCAACGCGTCCACGCAGGCTTCGACGTCGGCCATCGGGCAGAACTCGTCGATGGCGTGAGCCTTGCCGGGATCACCAGGACCGAAGTTGACCGCCGGCATGCCGAGGGCTGCGAAGCGCGAGACATCGGTCCAGCCGTACTTGGGACGTGGCTCGCCACCGACGGCCGCCACGAAGGCCGCTGCGGCCGGCAGGTCGAGGCCGGGACGCGCCCCCGGTGACAGGTCGAGCACCTCGAGCGTCCGGCCGGTGAACCACTCGCGCATCACCGACAGAGCCTGCTCAGCGGACTTGTCGGGAGCGAAGCGGTAGTTGATCTGCACCGTGCAGGAGTCCGGGACCACGTTGCCGGCCAGTCCCCCGCTGATCATGGTGGCGTTGAGCCCCTCGCGGTACACCAGGGCGTCCACCTCGATCTGCTGGGCGGGGAAGAGCCGCGTCCGGTCGAGCACCTCGGCCATCTCGTGGATGGCGTTGCGACCCAGCCAGCTGCGGGCGCTGTGGGCCGCGACGCCGGTGGTGGTGATGGCGAACCGCATGGTGCCCTGACAACCCCCTTCGATCTGGGCGCTGGTGGGTTCCATCAGGACGGCAAGATCGGCCTCGAACCGGTCCGGATGGTTGGCGACCAGTCGTCCCAGCCCGTTGGCGGCGGCGTCGATCTCCTCGGCGTCGTAGAAGACCCAGGTGATGTCACGGTTGGGGTTGGTGAGCCGCTGCGCCAGCCACAGCATGGCCGTGACCCCACCCTTCATGTCGGAGGTTCCCCGGCCGTGCACCACCGGTCCATCAGGGCCCTGGGTCACCGAACTGGGCAGGTTACCAACGACGGGCACGGTGTCGAGGTGCCCGGCGATAATGACCCGTTCGCGGCGTCCCAGACTGGTACGTGCGATCAGCGCATCGCCGTCACGGATGATCGTGAGGTGATCGCAGGGCCGCAGGGCGTCCTCGACGGCATCTGCCAGCGCTCGTTCGTCCCGGCTGACCGACTCGATGTCGACGATTGCCCGGAAGAGCGCCAGCAGGTTGTCGGTGGGCAGTGGCATGGCGAACAGCCTACGCGCGGGCGAGTTCGCGCTCGCACGGCGACCGGACTCGACCTGGCTGATGGTCTGACGGCTGACCCCGACGTCCTTGGCCAGCTGCGCCCGGGTCAGGCCAAGCTCGTGGCGAGCCTCGCGTATCGCTTCGAGGGCCATGCCTGCTCCTTCGTAATGTCCGCTTTTGCCCGACATGTCAACGTGAGCCGACATTGTCGCGCACCACAAGCAGGTCACCGACGGCACAGTTCAGGACGTCGCAGATGGCGGTGAGAGTCGAGAACTTGATGGCCTTCGCCCGGTCGTTCTTGAGCACCGAGAGGTTGACGATGGTGATACCCACCAGGTCAGCCAAGGCGGTCAGGGTCATGCTTCGTTCGGCCAGGAGTTCATCGAGCCGACAGTGGACGCGTCCCTCCAACTCCGGAGGCATTCAGATCAGCCCCTCGGCGTCATCGGCCAACTCGCGGCCCCGACCGAAGACCGACTCTCCCACCACGCCCACCACGAGACCGACCAGGGCTGGCCACCAGTCGGCGGCCCGAAGGCTGACGATGGTGGCGAACTCACCGCCCCGCATGTCGGTGGTGATCATGGCGGTCATCAGCCATCCGACGAGCGGGGTGAACAGCCCGTAGCAGAAGAGCACCAGACCGAGCACACGCACGGCCAGGTGGGCCTCTGGGTGGAACGGGTCACCGTGCCGGGCGTGTCGCACCAGTCGGGCGACCATCCAGACGCACACCAGACCCACCACGAGGGCCATCAGGGGAACGAGCAGTGACGCGAGCCACTGACTGAGCGAGGGGTCGGTGATGGTGAACAGCGCCTCACCGGTGTAAACGCCGGTGACTCCGGGCGCCAACTGCGCGTCCTCGACCGGCGGGGACGCCACCACAGCACCGGTGAGCAGTTCGAGTGGCCGGCCGCGCAGCCAGTCAGCCAGACCGGTCACGAAGGGCACGACACTGACGATCGCGACGATGGCGAGTACGGCGTTGGTCAGCGACCAGTCGTCCTTGCCCAGACTCCAGGGTTTCATGACTTCTCCCACGGGTGAATTGTTATCGTATCTCGATGTTATCGCTTCTCGATATTGTCGTCAATCGATAACTGGCGCGATTCTCCGGGAGGTGAGGGCTGTCGGGTCCGGCCATTAGAGTTGTCGCCATGACCGACGAGCATGCCACCGCGATCGACCTCACCACTGCACCCGGGCAGACCGCCTGGGCATGGGGACTGGCCAGCATCCACAGTTCCGGCCAAGTGCTCGACGCCTGGTTCCCCCAGCCGCGGCTCGGCAAGCCCGAGGCCGGATCGCAGCCACAGGCGTTCCTGCGCGCGCACCGCACGTCCGATGACACCCGTCAGGTCACCACCGACATCATCCAGACCGTCGTCGACCTGGACGAGCCACCCGCCAACACCGCGGACGGCTACCTGCGACTGCACCTGTTGAGCCACCGGTTGCGCCAGCCGCGCAGCATCAATCTGGACGGCATCTTCGGCGTGTTGCCCAACGTGGTGTGGACGACCGCGGGCCCTTGTGAGGTGGAGAGCTTCGAGAGCGTCCGGGCGCGGCTGCGTGGTCACCGCGGCGGACTCACCGTGCTCTCGGTCGACAAGTTCCCGCGCATGCTCGACTACGTCACCCCCGCCGGGGTACGGGTCGCGGACGGGGCCCGCGTCCGGCTGGGAGCGCATCTGGCCGAGGGCACAACCGTGATGCACGAGGGTTTCGTCAACTACAACGCCGGCACGCTGGGCCGCTCGATGATCGAGGGACGCATCAGCCAGGGCGTGGTGGTCGGCGACGGCAGCGACGTCGGCGGGGGCGCGTCCATCATGGGCACCCTCAGCGGCGGCGGAACCGAGATGATCAGCATCGGCAAGGGCTGCCTGCTGGGTGCCGAGTCCGGCCTGGGCATCTCGCTGGGTGACAACTGCGTCATCGAGGCCGGCCTGTACGTGACCGCCGGCACCAAGGTTCGTCTGCCAGATGGCAGCGTCGTCAAGGCCCGCGACCTCAGCGGTGCCTCCGATCTGCTCTTCCTGCGCGACTCGCAGTCTGGTGCCGTGCTGGTCAAGGCGCGGGCGGGCCAGCAGGTCGAACTCAACGCGGCCCTGCACGCCAATTGAGCATGCCCGGCCGCACCGTGAGTCCCACCCCCGACGCGCGTCGCATCGGGGGCTGGGTGCTGGCCCTGACGGTGATGGGACTGCTGGCGGCCCTGATCGCCACCGTGGTCATCTGGATCGCACGCTGGCAGCCTCGGATTCCCGAGCCGCTCCTGCCTGCGCAGGGTTGCCAGGTGAGCGTCGATGGGTTCTCGAGCTTCCTCACCTGGGAGCAGTCGGAGAACGCGTCCATCATCGTCGGCGAGTCGATCAGGCGGGGCCTGCCCGCTCGGGCAGCCACGATCGCGCTGGTGACCGCCTACCAGGAGTCCGACCTGCGCAACCTGGACTACGGTGACCGCGACTCGGTCGGGTTGTTCCAGCAGCGCCCTTCTCAGGGCTGGGGCACCGTCGAGCAGATCATGGACCCTTGGTACTCCTCAGGCAAGTTCTACGAGAAGCTGGTGCAGGTTACCGACTGGGAGTCCGGCGTCATCAACGACGTCGCTCAGGCGGTCCAGCGATCGGGGTTTCCCGACGCCTACGCCCAACACGAGTCCAAGGGACGCGCCTGGGCCAGCGCACTGACCGGCTACTCCCCAGCCGCGGTGAGCTGCCTCGACCGTTCTGAGGGCGCGGCGAACCCGGTGATCATCACGGACTTCATCGCGACGGTCTGGGGCGCCAGCGCGGGTGCCAGTACCACCGAGGTGGGACTGCAGGTGGCCACCACGAGCGACACCATGACGTGGTCGGTGGCTCAGTTGGCCATGATGCGCGGCTCATCGGCTGGTCTGGCGAGCATCCAGGCCGGTGAACAGATCTGGGTGAACTCGGGCACCGAGCACGCCATCTGGCAGCCTTCAACGCCGGCCGCGGCACCGGTGGTGATCACCCTGCGTACCTGACCGGCCTTCCTGCGCTCCCGCTCCCCAAACGACCATCCGCTCCCGAACAATCGGGAGCGGACTGCACTTTCGGGAGCGGGAGGTGGAATGCAGAAAGGTCAATGGCGCCCCGGACCACGACGAAGCGACTCGTTCAACCAGCGGGCGAACCGTGGTCCGTCCCTCAGTTCGGCCCACGTCCACCGCAGCACCCACCAGCCGTGGGCCCGCAATCGGTTCTCGCGCCTCTTCTCACGCATCACCACGTCCGCTGCGGACTCCCCCGGAGCCACCAATCCGTCGTACTTGATGCGGCCGTCGAACTCACCGATGACGCCCAACTCGGGCCAGGCGAAGTCGCTTCGTCCCAGCAGGACGCCGGCCTCATCCCGCACCTCGTACTGGAGTTCAGGCGTGGGCACGCCGCCCACCAGCATCCAGTAGCGGCTGACGGACTCTGCGGGGCTCTCCGCGCGCGGGTCTGCATGCCCAAGCGCCCACCGAGCCTTCCCAACGCCCGTTCGTCCCGAGTCGCCCAGCACCTGATCGACGAGTCCGTCGCCAGACCCCTCCAGCCGCCACGCCGCATCGAACACGGACAAGGCGTAGGCGGGCGGGCACAAGCGCGCCAGATCCACCGCCGTCCGAGACAGATTGGTCACCCGATAGTCGCCCTTCTGGACGACGTCCGTGTCCAGCAATTCGCGAACATGCAGGTGCAGGTGGCGTCCAACCTTGCCACCGGCGTCCCGGCTGCGGGTGGCATGGACGCGCTCAAGCAGGTGGTCGGGCACAGGCAACCCCCACAGGACGCCGGCCGTGGCGTGGCTCAGCACGGTTTCGGACGACAGCAGGGGCCACGTGGTGGCCGTCAACGCCAGGTGTCCTTCCTCCTTGGTGGCGGGCTGGGGGCCCAACAGGTATCCGCCATGACGGAGGCGGACGGCGTCGATGTTGCGTGCGGATCGGATGGCGCTTTCGGGAGCGCGAGCGCCGTGCGAGGCTCAGGCCAGCAGGCGCGCCGCCGCCGCGTCCACCCGCTCGTCGCTCACCGTGAGCGCGACCCTGATGTGCTGCGTCCCGGCGTCCCCATAGAAGTCACCTGGGGCGACCAGGATGCCGCGTATCGCCAACCAGTCAACCGTGGCCCGGCAGTCCTCGCCCCGGGTGGCCCACAGGTACAGCGAGCCCTCCGAGTGGTCGATCCGGAACCCCGCCTCGACCAGCGCGGACGCCAGCACCGTGCGGCGGCGCAGATAACGGTCTCGTTGCGCTTGAACGTGTTGTTGATCACTCAGGGCAGCAGCCATCGCAGCCTGGACCGGGGTGGGCACCATCATGCCGGAGTGCTTGCGCACCTCGAGCAGCTCACCGACCACCTCGGCGTCTCCTGCGACGAAGCCTGCGCGGTAACCGGCGATATTCGACCGCTTCGAGAGCGAGTGCAGCGCCAGCAAGTTCTCGGGGGAGCCCTCGCAGATGTC
The DNA here is from genome assembly GCA_963780175.1 of uncultured Actinomycetota bacterium. Lineage (GTDB taxonomy): Bacteria > Actinomycetota > Actinomycetes > Propionibacteriales > Propionibacteriaceae > Brooklawnia. The sequence goes on from CAWAAT010000001.1 coordinate 983,368, forward strand.
GGGGCGTAAGACCGAGGCCGGTTCGGCGTCCCACCCGAACTCCCCGTAGCACTCGTCGCTGGCCAGCACGGCGCCCTGGTCTCGGGCCACCTCGACCCAGCGACGCAACAGGGCCTCCGAGGCGATCGCGCCGTGCGGGTTGGCCGGCGAGTTGATCCAGATCAGCGCAGCCCGACCTTCGATGGCGTCCGGATCGTCGCACAGCTGGACGCGACAGCCGGCCAGTCGGGCCCCGACATCGTAGGTCGGATAGGCAGTGGTGGGGATCACCACAAGATCGTCGGCGCCTAGGCCCAGCTGATGGGGCAACCCAGCCACGAGTTCCTTGGTGCCGATCACCGGTAGGACGTTGTGGTCATCGAGCCCCGCGGCGCCCCAGCGTCCGCTCAAATAGTCCACGATCGCCGAACGCAGGGCGGGTGTCCCCCACGTGGTCGGGTAGCCGTGCGCATCGGAGGCGGCCGCAAGCGCTGCCCGCGCAAGATCGGGGGCCGCATCGACAGGAGTGCCGACGGAGAGGTCGACGACACCGTCCCGATGGGCACTGGCAACAGCCTTCGCGCTGGCGAGGGTGTCCCACGGAAAGACCGGAAGTCTCGCGGAGACACGCGTCCAGCGTGCGCTCACTGGTTCTGCGGAGGCAGCGCCGCCACGCGCGGCTCATCGGCATCCAGCACCCCGAGCCGGGCGGCGCCACCGGGCGAACCCAGGTCGTCGAAGAACTTGACGTTGATGTCGTACCACTCGGCGTACTCGGCGGGCAGGTCATCCTCGAAGTAGATCGCCTCGACCGGACACACCGGTTCGCAGGCTCCGCAGTCCACGCACTCGTCGGGATGGATGTACAACGACCGCGGGCCCTCGTAGATGCATTGCACGGGGCACTCGTCGACGCACGCGCGATCCTTGACATCAACGCACGGCAGGGCAATGACGTAAGTCATCCGAGATCTCCTGGTTTGTCTTGGCCTGGTGGCCTTGGCCGGGTCGATTTGAACTCTATACCCCTCACCCGGCGTTGGCGTCGGGCTCCTGCGCAGGGGGGTCCGGCTGCTGGCAGGTGATCTTGTCGATCGGGGAGTATCGCCAGAAGTAGTCCTCGGTGGTCGTCTGCCCGTTGAGCACCAGGATCCGCTGAAAACTGACGTCGAAGCCGCGTGAGGGGTTCTGGGCGATACATCCGGGACGCGTGCTCACCTGCTCGCGTCCGTCGGTGTAGTTGTACAGCGACGGCTCAGACGCTGTGACAGAGTCGAAGTGCTTGGTCGACCAGACCCGAACGGTGATGGAGCCTCGGTCGGGCCCGGAGGGGACGATGTAGGCCTCCATCAGCACGCCGTACGGGGTGTCGTTGCGGAACTTCAGATCGAGCACACCCTCATAAACGGTCGCCTCACGCCCGGGCGGATACTGGCTGAAGTACTGGGTGTGCGGGTGGTGCTCGACGTCGGTCATTCCCGCGAAGAACGCCGCGTTGTAGGTGGTGGTGGCCGACTGGGACACGCCACCGCCGACGATGTACTCGATGTGGTCACCGACCAGAACGCCGCCTTCGACGTAACCGGTGGACGCGTTGCGCGGCCCGGTGGCCTTCGCGAGGCTGAACTCCTCACCCGGCTTGACCAGTTCGTTGTTGATGCCGGCAGCCGCCAGCCCCAGGTTGGTGTTGTGGTAAGAGGACGCCGGGAAGTAGGTGGTGAACTCCCCCACCACCTCCTTGATGCCGAGCGCCTCGGCCTGGGCGGTGGTGAACGAGGCGGCCACCTCGGTGATCTCCAGGGAAACAGCACGGGGCGCCTGCTTGGCGAGCACCGACTGGACGCCGGCGGCGAAGGCCTCCGGACTGATCGTCTGGCCGGCTGCTGCGCCCACCACGACCGGACGCCCACCCTCCATGACCACGGTGGCGTTCCTGGGTCTGGTGATGGTGTGCGGGTCGATCGCCTCGGTGGCCACCTCGTACAGCCGTGCCGTGTCCACGGCCATCGACACCGCGCCGTCGGCAACGGTCACGGTGGTGACCTCCGCGAGCCGGGCAGGGCTGATTTCGGAGGTGCCCTGAGAACTGGTGATGCCGACCGGCTGCAGGGCGAGCGTCAGCTGCTCCAGCACGGGATCGACCTTGGCGTCGGTGATGGTCGGCTCGATGACCTCAAGTTCGGCAGCCACCTGGTACGGCTCGCGCGGGCCGTCGATCGGACGCTGAACAGCCGCACGGAAGGCCTCGCTGACCGTCTGGGCGGTGGCCTCAGCCTGAAGTCGGGTTCCGGTGACCATCGGGACGTGCCGCACCTCGGCGCCTTCGATGCCCAGCTGGGCGTCCACCGGATCGCGGCTGAAGGCTGGGGCGACCGCCTCGACGGCCGCCTGCAGGCGGTCAGAGTCTGTCGTGATGACGGGCGCGGTCTCACCGCCACCCGTGATCACCTTCACCAGCACGCGCGGGTCCCAGGATGCACCCGCACCGGCCTGCCGCACGGTCTCGGCGTAGTCGACACCCAGGCCCGCATCGCTCGGGGTGATGGACGCCGACTGCCCCGGCTCACCGGTCACCGTGATGACCGCACTGTCGGTGGGCCCGAGGCTGGCGGTGAGGGTGTCGACGGCCTCCTGGAGGCCCAGCCCACCGATCGGAACGCCGTTGACGCTCGCGTGCCTTGGCACGGTGTCTGAGGCCATCGCGTGGGCGGCCAGGTAGCCGACTCCCAACAGCGCGACGAGCCCCCCGCCGACTCCGAGGGCCAGACCTCGGCGTCGGCGTCGAGCAGGTGTCTTCCCAGCGACCGGCGAAGCCTGCGCCAGGGTTGGCTCGTCCGGCTGGGTGCTGTCGTCAGCGCTGCTGACCGTCATCCGTCTCCTTGGTGGTGGTTGGACGCTGCTGCGGCCACGCCCGATGCCCGGCCGGCCGCTGGTCTTGCCCAACCATGCTAATCGAGCCCCGCCGGGCCGCGGAAAACCCGGTGTCGCCACCTGGCAACCTGCCTGGCCGAACCACGTCGAGGCGGGGGAACCGAGCTGGGCTCGACTCCCTCCGGCCCGACTGAGCCTCGGTAGACTGGCACCATGCCACGCATCGAATCCGACTCCATGGGCACCGTTGAGGTGCCCTCCGATCGCTACTGGGGTGCCCAGACCCAGCGCAGCCTGCAGAACTTCGACATCGGTCGTCCCACCTTCGTCTGGGGCCGCCCCATGATTCAGGCCCTCGGCGTACTCAAGAAGGCGGCAGCCCAGGCCAACGCCGACCTGGGAGAACTCCCCCGCGACGTCGCAGACCTGATCATCCAGGCCGCTGACGAGGTCATCGAGGGCAAACTCGACGCTGACTTCCCCCTGGTGGTCTTCCAGACTGGTTCTGGCACCCAGTCGAACATGAATTCCAACGAGGTCATCAGCAACCGGGCCATCGACATCGCGGGTGGTGAGATGGGCACCAAGAAGCCCGTGCACCCCAACGACCATGTCAACCGCGGTCAGAGCTCGAACGACACCTTCCCCACCGCCATGCACATCGCCGTGGTCACCCAGATCAACGAGAAGCTCTACCCCGACGTCGCCAAGTTGCGTGACACCCTTGCCGCCAAGGCGGCGGAGTTCGGCGACGTCGTGATGGTCGGACGAACTCACCTGCAGGACGCCACTCCGGTGACTCTCGGCCAGGTGATCGGTGGTTGGGTGGCCCAGATCGACTTCGCGATCGATGGCATCCGGTATGCGGACTCGCGGGCTCGCGAGCTGGCGATCGGTGGCACTGCCGTCGGCACAGGTTTGAACGCCCATCCCGATTTCGGTCAGCTGGCCGCCCAGAAGATCAGCGAACAGACCGGCATCGACTTCGTCCAGGCCGAGAACCTGTTCGCAGCATTGTCGGCCCACGACGCGCTGGTGCAGGTCTCAGCCTCACTGCGGACGCTGGCAGATGCGTTGATGAAGATCGCCAATGACGTGCGCTGGTACGCGTCCGGCCCGCGCAACGGCATCGGCGAGCTGAACATCCCCGAGAACGAGCCAGGCAGTTCGATCATGCCTGGAAAGGTGAACCCCACCCAGTCCGAGGCTATGACGATGGTGGCGACCAAGGTGTTCGGCAACGATGCGACGGTCGGTTTCGCGGGTAGCCAGGGCAACTTCCAGCTCAACGTGTTCAAGCCGGTGATGGCGTGGTGCTGCCTGGAGTCGATCCAGCTCATCGGCGACGCCTGCGTCTCGTTCAACGACCACTGCGCGGTCGGCATCGAGCCGAACCTTGCCCGAATCCAGGCCAACCTTGACTCGAACCTCATGCAGGTCACCGCGTTGAACCGCCACATCGGGTATGACAAGGCGGCGAAGATCGCCAAGAATGCGCACAAGTTGGGCCTCACCCTCAAGGAGTCGGCGATGGAGTCCGGCTACCTGACCGCCGAGGAGTTCGACAAGTGGGTCGTCCCGGTCGACATGACACACCCGAGCGTGGCCGAGAACTGATCGTCGCGTCTCACAAAGGAGCCGTCCCTGTCTGGGGCGGCTCCTTTGCCTTGGGCCGTGTGGGCGGCTCGTACCATGGAGGTGGAAGCGTCCCCCGCCTACCTGTTGGGTGGCGCAGAGTCGACGCGGCGACCAGTGCGCCAGGAACGGGGAGAACGATGGCAAGTCTTCGCACGCTGGTGACCGGGGCGACGGCTGTGGCGGGGATCGTCCGCACACTGACCGATCCCGAGATGGTGGAGCGGATCTCCAAACTCGCCGCGGGACTGCGCGAGAGGCAGAGCACCGACCGGGCAGCCGCACTGCGCAAGCAGGCCACGGGGCTCAGCGAACAACTGGAGTTCCTCAACGGCCTGGTCGACAACGACGATGAGCGTCAGGTGCTGGCCGAGCTTGGGGTGCGACTGCGTCGCGCGATGGCCTCGCTGCCGGCTGCCGAACTGGCCTCCGGGAACCGCCAGCGCGCCATGATGTCCCAGCTCAGCAAGGCAATGGACGGCCTCACCCGTGAGGCCATCACGCTGATGGTCGGCGAGGCAATCGAGGAAGAGGAACCGGCCAAGCGCCGTCCCACCCTGAGGGCGCTCCGCCGAGAACGGGACAAGCAACGGTAGATTCTGCCGTTGGAGGCCGACAGAGCGGCCGCGTTCTAGAGGAGCCCGCCCGTGACGTCCGACCAGATCTTCAAGCTCATCGCGATCATCGTCTACTTCCTGGCGATGATCGGGATCGGCCTGTGGGCCAACAGCCGCACCAAGAACCTCAACGACTACATGCTGGGTGGACGCACCTTGTCCCCGGCGGTCGCAGCGCTGAGTGCCGGTGCCTCCGACATGTCAGGCTGGCTGCTTATGGGTCTGCCGGGCGCCCTGTACGTGACCGGTCTGGCGGACGCCTGGATCGCGATCGGCCTGACCGTGGGCGCCTGGCTCAACTGGAAGTTCGTGGCGCCAAGGCTGCGCACCTACACCGAGGTGGCGCAGAACTCCATCACCATCCCGTCGTTCCTCGAGAACCGCCTACACGACAAGTCACGGCTGCTGCGCATCGTCTCCGGACTGCTCATCCTCACCTTCTTCACCTTCTACGTGTCGAGCGGGATGGTGGCCGGCGGGATTTTCTTCCAGACCTCCTTCGGGTCGAGTTACCACGCCGGCATGCTTCTGGTGGCAGGTGTGACGGTGCTCTACACCTTCTTCGGCGGCTTCATCGGCGCGTCCTACACCGACATGATGCAGGGCCTGCTCATGATGACCGCCCTGCTCCTGGTACCGATTCTGGGCATCTTCGCCATCGGGGGGCCGGGCGAACTGGTGAGCACCGTGATCGCGACCAACCCCAACGCATTCTCGATGGTGGTGGGGGTGTCGGCGGTTGGCGTTATCTCGAGCCTGGCCTGGGGGCTCGGCTACTTCGGGCAGCCCCACATCATCGTCAGGTTCATGGCGCTGCGCTCGGCCGCGGACGCCACCGCTGGTCGCCGGATCGGCATCGGCTGGATGGTGCTGTCCATGGGCGGTGCGGTCGCGACCGGCCTGATCGGCCTGGCCTACTTCACCCAAAACACCGACCAGACGCTGGACAACCCCGAGGCGGTCTTCCTGGCAATGGCGCAGATCCTCTTCCACCCGTTGCTGGCGGGCTTCGTGCTGGCTGCCGTGTTGGCGGCCATCATGTCGACCGTGAGCTCCCAGCTGATCGTCTGCTCGTCGGCGTTGGTCGAGGACCTGGCCAAGATGCTGCTCAAGCGCGATCTAGCCCCCCGCCAGCAGGTGTGGCTGGGTCGCATCGGGGTGCTGGTCGTCGCCCTGTTCGCGATGTCGCTGGCCTGGACGCAGAATGACACCATCCTGGGGCTGGTGGCGTTTGCCTGGGCCGGATTCGGGGCCACCTTCGGACCAGCGGTGCTGCTGTCGCTGTTCTGGCGTCGACTGACCGCGATGGGCACGATGGCCGGCATGGTGGCAGGCGCCATCACCGTCTTCACCTGGCAGTACACCCCATGGAGCGCGCTCTACGAGATCGTGCCCGGATTCGTCATCAACGTTGTGCTGGCTGTCGCTGTTTCGTTGGTCACCCGCAAGCCCGAGATCGACGCGGAGTTCACCGAGGCGTCCGGGCTGGCGACCGCCGGGCGGGCGTGAGGCATGGTCTGCCACGCGGGAACTGGTCGTCCCCGACGTTGCCCGACGGCCACATCGACGGCTGCCTGAGCTCAGCACGGGCCCAGGACTGGCTCAGGACGGGCGCGGGCCGGCGATCTGAGCCGCGAGGTGCCCCCCGCCGTAGCCGTTGTCGATGTTGACGACGCCGACGCCGGGAGCGCAGGAGTTGAGCATGGTGAGCAGCGGCGCGATCCCTCCGAAGGCCGCGCCGTACCCCACCGACGTGGGGACGGCGACCACCGGGCACGACACCAGGCCGGCGACCAGCCCGGGCAGCGCCCCGTCCATGCCCGCAACGACCACGATGACCCCCGCGCGCCGGAACAGGTCGAGCTTGGCAAGGGTGCGATGCAGTCCGGCGATCCCGACGTCGACGACCAGCTCAGCCGGCCGTCCCAGGTGTCGGGCCGTGAGCAGCGCCTCTCTCGCGACGGGCAAATCGGACGTGCCTGCACAGGCGACGACCACGAGTTCGCCGGATGGCTCGGGCATCTGGGGCGGCCAGACCAGCACGCGTGCGACGGGGTCGTGGAAGGCCTCAGGCAGGGCGTCAAGGATCGCCTCGGCGCGCTCCGCGTCCGCCCGCGTGAAGATCGTGACGACATCCGGACGCTGTCCGACCCGCTCGGCGATCTCGCGCAGGTGGTGGACGGACTTGCCCTCGCAGTACACCGCCTCGGGGTAGCCTCGGCGGGCGCCGCGGTCAAGGTCGAGTTCCGCGATGTCGTCGTCAGCCATGCCGCACCACCGAGAGCGTGAAGGCGCCGGACTGCAGCCCGGCCAGGTCGACAGTGACGTTCGCGAACCCGGCGGCGCGGATCGCCCGGAGTGCCTCGCGGCGCACGGTGTCGTCGGCGAACCGGGCCAACTCGGGCACCGGCACCTCGATCCGCGCAATGGCACCGTGGTGCCGCACCCGGCTGTCGGCGAACCCGAGGGCCCGCAGGCTCTTCTCGGCGGCCTCGACCTGGGCGAGCTTCGCGGGCGTCACCTCTTCGCCGTGCGGGATCCGGGACGCCAGACAGGGGGCGGCGGGTTTGTCCGCGACCCTCAGCCCCAAGGCTCGCGCCAGGGCCCGCACGCGCGCCTTCGTCAGCCCGGCCTGGGCCAAGGGGCGCATCACCTGGTGCTCGGACGCCGCCAGCCCGCCCGGCCGGTCGGAGGCCACGGCGTCGTCGGCATTCTCCCCGTAGGCGACCGCGTCCAGGCCGTGGGCGGTCACGATGTCGGAATCGATGCGGTCGAAGAGCTCGGTCTTGCAGTGGTAGCAGCGGTCGGCCGCGTTGGCGCGATATTCGGGACGGTCCGCCTCGTGAGTGGCGAACTCGACCAGCCGCGCGCCGAGGTCGCGAGCGACGTCGCGGGCCAACTCGAGCTCGTCGCCGGCCAGGGACGGCGAGACGGCGAGGAGCGCCACCACGGCGTCCGGACCGAGGACGCGCATCGCCACCGCGAGCAGCACCGCGGAGTCGACACCCCCGGAGAAGGCAACGCCGAGGCGTCCCACCCCGGCGAGCGCAGCGGCAACGCGCTCGGCGTCGGCGCGCTCGACAGCGGGCAGGTCGGCAAAGACTGCTCCTGGCACGATGTTCCTCCTCATCGTGGGCAGTCTAGCCGCGCGCCCCAGCCATCAACCCTGCAGCCACGATTGCGGCTGCCGCGCGTTGGGCAACCTCTGCCTGCGGGCGGCCGAGGCGCGCAGCCACGGCGACCAGCGAGTCGAACTCTGCGGCGGCGTGCACCACTACCCCGTCCCGGGAGGCGACCTTGACGCGTCAGCGGCTCACCGTCGACCTCCAAGGTGGCGAACGTGCGGTCGAGCACCACGCGGCCCACGGGTGAGTGTCGGACGCCGAGCGTGGTGGTGTGGCTCAGCATGACGTCGGCGACGGCGCCGGCGACGTCCGGGGCGGCAAGGGCGTGCAGCGTGTGAGCCGGTCGGCCCTTCTTCATGACGATGGGGACGAGCCACGCGTCCACGGCGCCGGCCGCGAGACAGACATCGATGACCGCGGGCCACACTCGCGGGTCCAGGTCGTCGACGTTGGCGCGAAGCTCGACCATTCCCGTCGCGGTGGTGGCGTCCATCATCCCGAGGCCCGAGGGGGTCTGAGACTCCTGCCCCAGCACGACACGCACGACGTTGGGGTGCGTGGCGAAGTCGCGACCCCCGGCACCGACGCCCATTCCGGTGACGGACAACGCCCCAAGGGCCTCGCAGCGCACGGCGAGCGCGCGGACCAACGCCGCCCCGGTGGGTGTCGCCAGCTCGCCCGGTTCCCCGGGGGTGGTCACCGCGGCAGGGGTGTCGTGCTGGTGGTGGTCGTGGTCGTGCCGGTGTCCGTGACCGTGCTCGTAGTCGCGCGCGGATGAGGGCGACCGATCGGGTGCGTGAGTGTGCGGGTGATCGTGACCCCCGGTAGCTACCGCGGCGCCGAAGGCGGTCGGCGCGACGGTGCGCCAACCCTTCACCAACTCGGCGACAGCGGGGACAGGCACGGGGATGTCGCCGTGCGCCGTGCGGACCCGGCCGGACCCGAGCGCCATCGGCGACGCCGAGACCGTCTCGACCCCCAGCAGCCGCAGGGCCTCGCAGGTGCCTACGACGTCGGCTATCGAGTCCAGGGCCCCCACCTCGTGAAAGTGGACGTCCTCGGCGGCGATGCCGTGCGCACGCGCCTCGGCGTCGGCGAGGCGTCCGAACACCGCCAGCGACCGATCGCGGGTCACCTCGGGCAGCGGGGCCGCTGTGAGGGCGTCGCGGATGCCCGCCCACGTGCGGTGTGGCGGGTCGTCCACGAGCACCCGCACCTTGGCCTTCGTGCCGCGCTGTCCCCCACGCAGCACCGTCTCGACTTCCAGCCGCACAGACCCGGGCACAAGGGCGTCCAGTGCGTCCTGCACCCCTGCGAGCGGCGCGCCCGCGTCCAGCAGTGCGCCGAGCATCATGTCGCCGGCGACCCCGGCGGAAACGTCGAACCAGGCGTGGGTCATGAGACCATCCTGCCGGATGCGGTGGACACTCTTGTTCACTGCCGAGAGCTGACATCCTCCAGTGGCCGAACGGGGCCGTCCCGAAGGACGACCCCGTTCTGTGCTGGTCTCGAATCAGGCCTCCAGCAACCCCTTGGCTGCCTCGACCACGGCGTCCGACGTGATGCCGAACTCGCGGTAGAGCAGGGGGGCCGCCCCGGATGCGCCGTAGTGCTCGAGCGAGATCGACGTGCCGTTGGCGCCCACGTACTTGGCCCAGCCCATGGCGATACCGGCTTCGACACTGACCCGTGCACTCACCGCAGGCGGCAGCACCTCGTTGCGATAGGCCTCGTCCTGGGCGTCGAACCACTCCTGGCAGGGCATTGACACCACGCGGGTGGGGATTCCCTGGGCCTCCAGCGCGGTCTGCGCGTCCAGAGCCACTTCGACCTCCGAGCCGGTGCCGATGACGATCACCTTGGGCTCGGCGCTGGCCTCCTTGAGCACGTAGGCGCCCTTGGCGACACCATCGGCCGAGGCGAACTCGCCGCTGGTCCGGTCGACGGTGCGCATGTTCTGCCGCGACAGGATGAGACCGACCGGCTGCTTGGTCTGCTGCAGGGCTGCCACCCACGCCGCAGCCGTCTCGTTGGCGTCCCCGGGTCGCACGATCGCGAGATTGGGGATGGCCCGGTAGGCGGCAAGATGCTCGATCGGCTGGTGGGTCGGCCCGTCCTCGCCGACGCCGATCGAGTCGTGGGTCCACACGAAGATGGTCGGGATGTTCGACAAGGCGGCCAGACCGGGCGGTCGGACGCATGTAGTCGGCGAACACGAAGAACGTGCCACCATAGGCACGGCTCAGTTCGCCGGCGTTGATGCCGTTGAGGATGCCACCCATGGCGTGCTCACGAACACCGAAGTGCAGGGTGCGACCGTACGGGCCACCCGGCCACTCCTCGGTGGTGCGACCCTCGGGCAGGAAGCTCGGCTCGCCCTTCATCGTGGTGTTGTTCGAACCCGCCAGGTCGGCTGAGCCGCCCCACAACTCGGGCAGCTGCGAGGCCAAGGCATTCAGCACGTCGGAGGAGGCTGCGCGGGTGGCCTTGGAGCCCTCCGCGAACACCGGCACGGTGAGGTCGTCCGGGAGCTTCTTGGCCAGCACCCGCTCGAGCAAAGCCTTGCCCTGCGGGTTGGCGTCCTGCCAGGCGACGAACTTCTCGTCCCAGGCCGCCCGGGCCTGCTGGCCGCGCTCGCGCACCTGATTGCGCGCGTACTCGACGGTCTCATCCTCGACGCCAAAAGGCTCATCAGGGAAGTCCAACAGCTTCTTCACCGCGGAGATCTCCGCGGCCCCCAGAGCTGAACCGTGGATCTTCTCCATGCCCTGCAGGTTCGGCAGTGGCCAACCGATGATGGTCTTGAGGTGGATCAGCGACGGCTTGTTGGCGACCTGCTTGGCGGCCATGATCGCGTCGTAGAGCTCCTCGACGTTCTCGGAGTAGTTCGTCCCACCAGAGGTCCAGTCAACCTCACGCACGTCCCAGCCATAGGCCTCGTAGCGCTTCGAGACATCCTCGCCGAAGGCGATCTTGGTGTCACCCTCGATGGTGATCTTGTTGTCGTCGTAGATCATGATGAGGTTGCCCAGTTCCTGGGTACCCGCCAGCGAGGCGGCCTCGGCCTGGACACCCTCCTGCATGCAGCCGTCGCCGAGGATCGCGTACACGAAGTAGTCGAAGGGGCTGTCGCCGGTGGCGTTCGGGTCGTACAGACCCCGCTGGCGTCGGGCCGCCATCGCCATACCGACCGCGTTGCTGACGCCGGCGCCGAGCGGGCCGGTGGTGCACTCGATGAACCTGGTGTGCCCGAGCTCCGGATGACCCGGCGTGAGCGAGCCGAAGGTGCGCAAGGACTGGATGTCGGCCATCTCGAGCCCGAGGCCACCCAGGTACAGCTGGGTGTACTGCAGGATGGAAGCGTGCCCCGCGGACAGGACGAAGCGGTCACGACCGATCCACTTCTCGTCGGTCGGGTCGGTGTTCATGACCTTCTGGTAGAGCAGGTAGGCCACTGGCGCCAGCGAGATCGCGGTGCCCGGGTGCCCGTTGCCGACTTTCTGCACAGCATCGGCGGCCAGAATGCGTGCGGTGTCGACGGCACGACGGTCTTGATCGGTCCAGGTGAGTGTGCTCACGTTTCGTCCTTAGTAGTCAGAGCGCTCGGCATCGAGCCGGAAGGGCGCGGGTCATCCCCCAGTGATTCTAACGGCGCCCACCCTCGCCACGAGCCGGTCGGCGAATGATTGGTCCCCCGTACCATCGGGTTTCACCGCTGCACTCACGCCATGCCACGGCGAGACCTGAGCTCCGCCCTGGTGGGCCGAACCGGCACACTGGTTGCGTGACTGCTGTGATCAGGGACGCGACCAGCGCCGATCTTCCCGCGCTCACCGACGTGTACAACAGCCTCGGAGTGGCCACCACGGCCAGCTATGACCTGACCGAGGCCAGCACCAGCGATCGTGCGCTCTGGCTGGCGAGCCACACCGTGGTCGTCGCCGAGGTCGACGGTCACGTCGTAGGCTATGCCGCCCACGGGCAGTTCCGCAGTCTGGCCGGCTACGACGCGACTCGCGAGACCAGCGTCTACGTCCACCCCGAGCATCAGGGCCGCGGGCTGGGCCGCAGGTTGATGCAGGGGCTCATCGAGCGGGCCAGGGCGTCCGGGGTGCATGCCCTGGTGGCGGTGATCGACGCCGACAACGTGGCCAGCAAGGCACTGCACGCGGACCTCGGCTTCGTCGACTGCGGCACCCTGCCCGAGGTGGGACGCAAGTTCGAGCGTTGGCTGAGCGTCACACTGATGGTGCTCAGCCCACTGGCGGGCTGAGCGGTCCCCCAGTCACACCGGGGACGAGGGCCGGCTCAGCGCGATCCGATGGGAACGTACGCCCGTTCCATCGGGCCGACGTAGACCTGGCGCGGGCGTCCGATCCGGCGCTGGGGATCGGCCCGCATCTCACGCCACTGGGCGATCCAGCCGGGCAGCCTTCCGATCGCGAACAGCACGGTGAACATCTCCTTCGGGAAACCCATGGCCTCGTAGATCAGGCCCGAGTAGAAGTCGACGTTCGGGTACAGCTTGCGTTCGGTGAAGTAGTCATCGGCCAGAGCAGCCTGCTCCAGTTCCTGGGCGAGTTCCAGCAGGTCGCGGCGACCGGCCTTCAGCCGCAGTACCGCATCTGCGTGCTCCTTGATGATCGCTGCCCGCGGATCGTAGTTCTTGTAGATCCGGTGGCCGAACCCCATCAGCTTGATGCCGGCCTTCTTGTCCTTGACCTGCTGGACGTAGTCCTTGACGCTGATGCCCGACTCCTTGATGGCCGCGAGCATCTCGACCACTTCCTGGTTGGCCCCGCCGTGCAGCGGCCCGGAGAGCGCGTTGACGCCGCCCGCGACGGACGCGTAGATGTTCGCCCCGGACGACCCGATCAACCGCACCGTCGAGGTGGAGCAGTTCTGCTCGTGGTCGGCGTGCAGGATGAGGAGCACATCAAGGGCCCGGGTGATCTCGTCGTGCAACTGGTAGGGCTCGGTGGGATACCCGAAGCTCATCCTCAGGAAGTTCTCGATGTAGTTGAGCGAATTGTCCGGGTAGAGCATCGCCTCGCCGCGGGAGTTCTTGTAACCGTAGGCGGCCAGCGTTGGCACCTTGGCGATCAACCGTTCGGTGGCCCGCTCGATGGCCTCGGGAGAGTCACCCACGGAGTCGAAGCTGAACGTGGACAACATCATCAGCCCGCTGGCCAGCACGGGCATCGGGTGCGAACGGCGCGGGAACATCTTGAAGAACTCCCGCATCCGCTCGTCGACCATCGTCTTGCGGCGGATCCGGTCCTCCCAGTCACCCAGTTGGGCGGCAGTGGGCAGTTCACCGTTGATCACCAGGTAGGCGGTCTCAAGGAAGGTCGACTTCTGGGCCAGCTGTTCGATGGGGTAGCCGCGGTAGCGAAGAATCCCCAGATCGCCGTCGATGAAGGTGATGGCAGAGGTGGAGGGTGCGGTGTTGGCAAAGCCTGGATCGTAGGTCACCGCTCCCGTAACGGGCAACAGCTTTCCGATGTCCAGCCCGTCGGGGCCCTCCGTGGCTTTCACCACGTTCAGTTCTAGTGACCGGTCGAGACCAGTGATCGTCACAGGATGGCTCATGGTGGCGCTTCCTTCCATCGGACCTGCTGCCACTCAACCCTAACCGGGATCGGCCTGGCCTCGCTCGGCATCAAGACGGTTGAGGTCGGCCTGGAGCAATCCCCTGGCGCGAGCCTCCTGGGCCTCGTCCCGCCAGGGGACGTCGGCAAAGCCCTCGACGGTGGCATCCGCGACCGACTGCAGGCCCGCATCACTGATCAGTCCGATCCTGCGGACCTCGAGGGCGGCTGCCACGTAGGTGTCGAAGAAGACGACGCCCGCGGACGCGTGCCGGGCCCGAGTGACCGCGTCCGTGTCGACCACGTCATGGATGAGGACCGCGTCGACGGCGTCGGAGAACTCGGCGCGCAACCGCTCCCCCACGGTGACGTCTCCCTGCCCGGAGTCCCCGATGAACACCAGCCGGTACTCGGGGTAGAGGTGGTGGTAGTGGGTGATGTTCTGGATCTTCTTGTCCGCCATCCCGCTGTGGCTCAACAGGTGGGTCAACGAACCGGTCAGCATCGAATTGACACCCACCCCCGCCCCGCGCAGCTTCCGGCGCGTCTGGTCCTCGACCCACCCCAGCAGGTCGGCGGGACGGGCGGTGATGAACGTGAGATCACCCAGCGACCGGGGCTTGCCCTGCGGCCCTTGGTCGAGCGCTTCCCACAGTGCGAGCACCCCGGGGTAGACCACACCCTTGGGGTACCGCTTGTCGTGCAGCGAGCAGATGGTGGTGTCGTCGATGTCGGACAGCACCTTGGCCTCCAGACCGTTCACATGGAGGGCCTCGGCGGCGATGTGGGCGAGGATCTGGTCTCTGACCCGCTGATCGTCGATGTCCCGGTAGATCAACTCCTCGAGGTCGTTGTGATTCGGCGTGGCATCGACGAGGCTCTTCAGCACCGTGAGGTCGGCTCCCTTGACGTCGCAGAACAGGGCCGCCACGATCCGCTCGTCGCGGGCGTCGGTGCGACCGGTCTGGACGGCATGAATGAAGGCGGCCCTGGCGGGCAGCCCCAGCTCCGCGCGGCGGGTCACCCCGAGCAGGCTCATCAGTTCGGTGTGATGGTCTGGCCCGAACCATCGGTCGTCCATGGAACCGACCAGTCGGTCGGTCAGCCATGGGTCCGCCAACATCTCGTTGAGCTGCTCGGTTTCCACCGTGGCCAACACACGAAGGATGGTGCGCTCCGCCTCGTTGTCGGTGCGCCGCTTCAGCAGCTGGTGCAGCAGGTCAGTCGCCAGACCGGTCATGCGGGCTCCTCAGGGTCTCGAACGTGGACGCGCAGGCTGCGCTCCTGGATTCGTGCGGCCATCGCCGTGACGTCGCGGATGACGTCACCGTCGACCTGGACGGGTTGGGCCTGGAGCGGGCGAACGAGAACCCGGCGTCCCGTGTGGTTTCGCAGCGCGGCAACCGAGGCTTGGTGCCATACCAGCCCCTTCAGTGCGACGGACAGCCACTGAGCCGGGTGACGGATGGGCACCTCGAGGATGTCGAACAGTCCGTCGTCCACCAGGGCGTCAGGATGGATGACCACCCTGCCGGGCGCGGCCGGGGTGAGTCCGACCAACACCGTCCAGGTGTCGATGGTGTGTTCGGGTTCGTCATCCACCCGGACCGACATCCGCAACGCCGGAAGAAGGGCCTCTTTCAGGCCCGCCGCGGCGTAGGCCAGCCACCCCAGCCGCATCTTGGCCTCGTGAGTGGCCCCGGCCACGCTTCGGGCATCACGCCCGATCCCGGCCATGGTCAGGAAGGGCTCATCGTGTTCGGCGCCGCTGGCGGTGACCAGGTGCGCCCATCCCACGTCCAGCTCGACACTGGGCCCGGTCAGTGCTGTGTCGACCTGCTGGGCGAGGCTGAGTCGAACAAGCCCGAGATTGTGGGCAAGCACGTTGCCCGATCCCAGCGGGATGACGCCCAGCCGGGTGCTGGTGCCGGCCAGAACTCGTACGACCTGTCGGACCGTGCCGTCCCCACCGATCACCACCACCAGGTCGGCACCGGCCTCGACGGCTTCTCTGGCCTGGTCACAGCCCGGTCGGTGGACGGTGGTGGCCAGGTGTCTGGCAGCCGGCAGACCCAGGAGGTGGCACTGCCTGTCCAGTTCAGCGACGGCAGCCTCGGCATGTCGGGCCGTGGGGTTGACCACCACGAAGACGCGGCCGCCCGAGGCGGGCAGACGAGTGGGCGCGTCCCGCACCGGCAGGTGGCGGCTGGCCCCAACGCGACCCCTGGTCATCACGAGACCATTGTGCCGCACGATAAATCTGATATCATTTTGCTATCGAACTTAGGAAAGGAACCCCCATGAACCCTCAGACCTCTCAGGTCATCGACAACGCGGGCGAGTCGATCGGCGGCGAACCGGCGGGCCATCCGGTCGGCCTCACCGGAACCCGGGTGGACGTCTCCGAGCACAAGGCCTGGTACTTCAACGGGGGCATCGGGGTGTTGCTGACCTTCGCCCTACTGGCGGGCGGGGTGGCGTTGGCGATCATGGGAGGCATCAGGCTGGAAGCAGGCGAAGCAGGTGCGGCCCTGCTCGTCGGTGGCACGATCCTGCTCCTGTTGGCGTCGGTCGCGATGACTTCGCTCACCATCGTCCAGCCCGGCGAGACACGGGTGGTCATCTTCTTCGGCAACTACATCGGCACCATTCGCAAGGCGGGCCTGCACACCACCGTGCCATTGACCACGAAGACGAAGGTGTCGGTGCGCGTCCACAACTTCGAGACCAACGACCTGAAGGTCAACGACTCCGACGGCAATCCGGTCAACATTGCTGCCATCGTGGTCTGGCAGGTCGCCGACACTGCGAAGAGCGCGTTCGCCGTCGAGAACTTCCAGGAGTTCGTCAGCGTGCAGTCAGAGTCCGCGCTGCGGCACGTGGCCACCAGCCACCCCTACGACAACGCTGCCCCTGGCGAGGAGACGCTGCGCGGATCGACCGAACTCATCGCCGACGAGTTGGCCCACGAGGTGGCCGACCGCATCGCGATCGCGGGCCTCGAGGTCATCGAGACACGCATCTCGTCGCTGGCCTACGCCCCCGAGATCGCCCAGGTGATGCTGCAGCGCCAGCAGGCCTCCGCGGTCATCGCTGCGCGCGAGAAGATCGTCGAAGGTGCGGTGACCATGGTCCAGAGGGCCCTGGAGCGTCTGGAGGCCGACGACATCGTGGTGTTGGACGACGAGCGCAAGGCGGCCATGGTCAGCAACCTGCTGGTCGTGCTGTGCAGCGGATCGCCCGCCACCCCCGTCGTGAACACCGGCAGCCTCTACAGCTGATCAGCCATGGCTGAACGGAAGCAACTCCTGCTACGGCTCGACCCGGCGGTGCACGAGGCTGTCGCCCGCTGGGCCGCTGACGACCTGCGTTCGGTCAACGCGCAGATCGAGGTGTTGCTGCGCCGCGAACTGCAGCGGGCGGGGCGACTGCCAGGCGAGGTCAGGCCGATCCCGCAGCGGGGTCGACCTCCCCGCTCCCCATGAGCCAGACACCCTTGTGGGCGATGGGCCGCCAGCCGAGTTCTTCGTTGATCGCGAGCATGTGGACGTTCTCTGCAGCGTTGACGGTGATGATCCGGCGCACCTCGGGGTGGCTAGCACGTACCAAATCGGCGCAGAGTGTCTTCAACGAACGGCCCAGCCCCCGCCCACGATGGGTGGGGGCGACCGAGGTGTCCCATTGCCAGGCCAGGTCGGTGCCGGCCGCGACGGCCACCTGGGTGAAGCCGGCAGCAGAGTCGTCGGCCGCGAGCGCCAGCACGGTGACAAGTTCGCGGCCGGCATCCCCGGCGGCAGCCTCCTCAACGGCGATCTGTTCAGCAGTGAAGGGTTCGGCGACGTAGCCGGTCTCACCGGTGGGCGCGTCGGACGCCGTCACGTGGCGCATGATCGCCACCCGGCTGCGCCACTCGGGCGGGGTCGCACCGAACCAGTGCACGAGCCGGTAGCCCTCGGCCGGTTCGATCGGCGAACCCTGGTGGGCTGCCTCGAGAGCTGAGACCCGCCACACCTGGGCGAGTCTGGCTCCCGAGCCGAGAAATGCCTCAGCCATCTCGTCGCGTCCGATCGACCCGACTCCTACCGGCGATGTCAGACTCGCGTCCTGCTCTCGATGCAGATACCAGACCAGGAAGCTCGCGCGGGCGTGCTCGGCGGCGAACTCGCGGCACACGGCCAACGCCTCGGGCAGCACCTCCGCGACGCCGGCCAGCGGGTGCAGCCACAGTTCGCAGTCCGGCGGGCCGTCGGTGCCCAGGCTGGCCTCCATCTCGATCGCGGCCAGGTCCTGGCCGTCGTTGCTCAGCAGCACCCAGAGTTTGCTCACGTGGGTCTGGGGAGCGCAGGCCGCTGCGACGACCTCGCGTCCCAACCAGGCAAGATCGTTGCTGCCGATCCGGTAGGTCGACACCTCGGAGGTGAGCGCTGCCACACGATGGGCGAACTCGTCGAGATCTGGTCCTGGCACCACGCGCACACGCATCACCCGGCCAGCCTAGGGCGGAGGAGGAAACCGTCTCGCCGCCCAATACCATGGCCCCATGTCACACCAGATCGAGCGGGTCGCCATCGTCGGAGCCGGGGCGATGGGAGCCATGTACGCCGCCCATTTCGCAGGGGCGGGCCTCCGCGTCGACCTGGTGGCGCGCGGAGAACGAGCCGAGGCACTCCTGCGGACCGGGCTCACGGTCAACGGGGAACCGCTGCTGGCCGGGGTGGTCGACGTCGAGACGTCCGAGGGGCAGCCCCCTGCCGACCTGGTGATCTTCGCCGTCAAGGACCGTCACCTCGCCCAGGCGATCGAGGACGCCGCAGCGGTGATCGGCCCGCAGACCATCATCATGTCCATCCTCAACGGCCTGGATTCCGAGGAACGCATCGCTGCCCGCTACGGCACCGACCGCGTCCTGCTGTGCGTGGCACTGGGCATGGACGCCGAGCGCGCGGGACACCAGATCCGGTTCCGACAGCCCGGTCGGCTGCTCGTCGGTCGCCCCGGCAACGATGCCGAGCCCGACCTGCAGGTGGCCGCCGTGCAGCAGGCGCTCGACCGTGCCGGACTGGTCTGGCAGACCCCGGCCGACATGCGGCACGCGATCTGGTCGAAGTTCTACTTCAACACAGGCATCAACCAGGCCTCCGCTGTGCTGCACGCCCCGTACGGCGCTTTCCAGCCCGAGGGCGACCCCCGCCGGCTGATGAAGGCTCTGATGGCCGAGGTGCTGCAGGTCGCCGCGGCCGCTGGGGTGGCGCTGGGCGCCGACGACGTGGCCCACTGGGACCAGGTGCTCGCGAGCATGCCCGCCGCCGGATGGACCTCGATGGCCCAGGACGCGAATGCCGGGCGGCAGACAGAGGTGGAGACGTTCGCCGGACGCGTGGTGGGCCTCGGTGAGCGGCACGGCATCGCGACCCCGGTCAATCAGACGATCCTGTGGATTCTGCGCGCCCGCGACAGCACGGCGCAGCCAGTCTGACCCAAGCCGCGCCTCACCGCCCGATGACGAAAGGGGGGTGAGGCGCCTGCTCCGCTCGTCAGGCAAAGCCGTTCTTGACCTTGCTCTGCTGCTCCTGGGCCTTGAACAGGTTGAACCGGGGCAGGAACTTGTCCCAGTCGATCGCGTGGGCGTCCAGTTCGGGGCCGTCGATGCAGGCGTGCTTGCGCACCAGCCTGCCGCCCACCATGAAGGGCACCATGCAGGCCCCACACATCCCGGTGGCATCAACCATGATCGAGTTCAGCGAGGCGATGGTCCTCACCCCGTAGGGCTTGGACAGGTCGGACACCGACCGCATCATCAACGGCGGACCGATGGTGGTGATCTCCGCGATGGGGCGGCCCTCACCCCGGACGTTGGCATCCAGCATGTCCTTGAGCGGCACGGTGACGAATCCCTCGATGCCGAAGGAGCCGTCGTTGCTGGTGTAGACCACGTCCAACAGGTCGCCGAACTCGGCCTTCAGTGCGTCGACGCGCTCCCCCTCGCCCACCCAGAACAGCAGGTCGGCATTGCGGAAGCCTGCGATGAGGGTCACGTGGTTGCCCAGCCTCAGGTGCTCTCGGGCGATCGGGTACACCGGGGGCAGCCCCACCCCACCGGCGGTGAAGACCACCGTCCGACCCTCGTCGAACCGATGCAGGTCGCTTGGCTGACCCAACGGCCCCGCCACTCCGGCGAGCTCGTCCCCGACCGCCAGTTGGTTGATCCGCCGGGTGCTGGTGCCCATCCCCTGGATCACCAGAACGATGGTGCCCGCCTCGGCGTCCCAGTCGGCCAGCGTGAGCGGGATCAGTTCACCCTTCGGCTCCCCGAGGACCCGGACGAATTGCCCGGCACGAGCAGCCCTGGCCACCAGCGGTGCGTAGACCTCGAGTTCGACGATGCCCGGACCCAGCTCCCGACGCCTGGTGATGACGTTGCGAGCTCCGGCGAGATCACTGAACTTCTTCGCCCTGGCAACCATGTCGCGGATGTCCGCCGCCGGCAGCAGGGACGCGTCGCTGATCTCCTTGGCCGCGGCCTGGCCGTCGCCTGCCGCCTTGACCGCGGTCGAACCACCGCGGGTGGCGTCGCCGCCGGAGTACACCCCGTCGATGGAGGTCGCCTGGCTTCCCTCGGTGAGCTCCAGTGCGCCTGCCGTGGTGACCGTGAGGGTGGGTTCGGAGTCACGGATGATCGGGTTTGCCGAGTTGCCCAGCGCCATGATGACCAGATCGGCCTCGACTGTCTCTGTGGCACCGGTGGCCACGGGTCGGTGACGTCCCGACGCATCGGCCTCACCGAGTTCCATCACCTCCAGGACGGCTGCCCGAACGAAATGGGTGGCATCGTCGCCAAGGAACTCAATCGGCGACCGCAAGGTGGCCAGGTGAACGCCCTCCTCCAGGGCGTGCATCAGTTCCTCCACGCGAGCGGGCATCTCCTCCTGGGTGCGGCGGTAGACGATGGTGACGTGACCACCCAGCCGCTTCGCGGTGCGGGCGGCGTCCATGGCGGTGTTGCCGCCTCCGACGACAACCACCCGCTTGCCCCGGCACACCGGCAGCGGGGTCTCGAAGTCCTCCCGATGGCCCTGCATGAGGTTGACCCGGGTGAGGAACTCGTTGGCGCTCATCACGTTCAGCAGGTGCTCGCCCGGGACGTTCATGAACCGCGGCAGACCTGCGCCTGAACCGACGAAGATGTGCGAGAAGCCGGCCTGCTTCAGTTCTGCCAGCGTGGCAGTCTTGCCCACCACGAAGTTCGTGACGAACCTGCCACCGAGCGCGGTGATCTTCTCGACCACGTCGTCGATCAGCGAGTTGGGCAGGCGGAACTCCGGGATGCCGTAGCGAAGCACACCACCGAGCGCGTGGAAGGCCTCCAGCACCGTCACCGGGTGGCCGTCGGCGGCCAGCAGGAAGGCGTTGATCAGCCCCGAGGGGCCCGACCCCACAACGGCGATCGGCGGCTTGCTGGCTACCTGCCATGGGTCGGCGACGCCCTCGTATCGGGTGATGTTGCCGTCGGGGTTGACCAACCGCTCCCGCTGCGGCAAGAACCACTCCAGCTGACCGATCTCGATCGGCCTGCCCGAGTGGGCGCACACAGACTGGCACTGGAGCTCTTGCGGACACACCCGGCCGGTCACATTGGGCAGAGGGTTGATCGACTCGATGAGCTCCATCGCCTCACGGAAGTGGCCGGTGCCCAGCAACTGCATCATGTCGGGGATCGCCACCTGCACGGGACAGCCACCCTTGGGCTCCTTGCGTCCGCCCAGCAACTCACCGAGCTGGCACGGGCGGTCGGCGCACTGCTTGTCGCGAAGCGCCTCGAGCCAGACGAACAGATCCACCTCACGCTGGCTGTATCCCAGACCGAGGTAACCGAGATAGCCCTGGTTGACCAGCTCGAAGTCCTCGCTGCGTTCCTCGGGCTCGCGGACGTATGGCGGGATCGACGAGTTGGCCGGCCAGCCCCGGCTCAGTCCGGCGAACACCGGATAACGGCCTGACAGGTGCACGTCGAGCGCCCGGATGAACGTCCGCTTGGCGCCCAACGGCAGATTCCAGATGAACCGCATCAACACCAGGGACGCGTCGTTGCCGACCAGCAGCTTGTTCCACAGCGTCGTGATGAATTCGGCGCTGAGTTCCCGCTGGCGGAACTCGGCCGCCACAGCGCCCATACCGTCGGCGATGAACATATCTCGAAATGCCCGCGGGTTGGCTTGCAGGCGTCTACCCAGCAGGTCCATCTGTCGACGGTAGGTCTCCACCGCCTCGGAGCGACCCAGTTCCTCCACCTCATTCGCCGTTGCTGCCAACGCCTGCGAGGCGTGCAGGAAGCGGGACAATTCGTCACGTGTCTCGGTGCTCATCGTTGCGTCCTCAGTGGATGATCTCGGCGTCGCAGTTGGCGACCACCTTGGCGATGCGGCGCTTGAGGTCTTCGGTCACCTCGACGCGCTCCAGCGCGCCGGGGATGAGGCGTGCGGCGACCTTTGCCTGACCGTCGACGATCACCTTGGTGCGCTCGAACAGCTCGGGCAGTTCCTGCCAGCAGTTCTTGCAGTCGGTGCACTTGGCGACGTCCTCGGCGGCGAGCCGGACGATCGGCTGGCCGCCTGAGGCACCGGCCGATCGGGCGGCCGGGACTGGAGCCGCGGCCACGCCGAGACCACCCAGACCACCGCCGAACGTGGTCAGCGGTTGGGCCGTGGTGGCCGCCGCGAGTTCGCTCATCGCTCGGGCGATGTCGTCCATGGACGCCTCACGCGCGGCCATGGCCTGGTCGTAACGAGCCTGCAGGTCGGCAAGATCCTCGGCGTGCAGCGCGTTGAGCGCGTCCAGGTTCACTCCGGCCAGGTACTGCAGCAACTGCCAGTTGCGGCGACGGCGCTCGGCCAACGTGACGATCGCGGCACTCACCTTGATCTTGAGCAACCGCTGGGCGGCGTCGGTCGTCCAGATGAACGGCACGTGCGTCGCCCGATCGGCCTCCGGCAGGTCGAGGTACTGGTCGAACTGCACCGCGATGGTCTCCTGGTCTGGCGGCAGTTTGGCGAACTGCTTGGCGAACCGCACCTCGCCCAGAGCGAAGTCAGCCGGGGTGAGCGGGCATTCCAGCAGTTGGAGTCGACCGTTCTCGTCCAGGTACTCGAGGGTCTGAGTGGTCCACGTCTTGTCCGGGTCGGGATTGCCCTCGAGGTCGAACCAATCGTGCAGCACCTTGCCCTTGCGCGGGTCGTGGACGAACAGCGGTGCCATCCGCGACTCCACGGCAAGCCGGCCACGCCGGTTCGCCATGTTGTCGGCGATCCCGTTCTCACCCTGACATGGGGTGTAGACGTCCAACACCGAAGCCCCGTCGGTGTAGGTGAGCATGGCCATCGCGTTGCGCAGGAAGTGGCCCTGCATCGCCGTGGCTGTCGAAACGACGAACGTTCCGGGGTGGAACGCGGCCAGGATGCCGAGTTCCTTGCGGAACTCATCCTTGCCGCCGTGGGCGCTGCCCACCCGTGCGAGGTCGGAGTCCTGACCGGTGAAGCTGGCGGTCGAGGCCTGCCCGCCGGTGTTGGAGTAGGCGCCGGTGTTGAGCACCATCACCTTGATGGGAGTCGGCGAACTGAGGATCCGGGAAAGCGCCCCGAATCCGATGTCGTAGCTGGCGCCGTCGCCACCGATCGTCAGCACGGTTGGCATCAACGCCAACTCGTCTTCGGTGAAATCGGTCCACCCGAGTGTCGCGAGTTGACGGTCGTGGACGGCAGGGTCGTAGCGGTCTGTCAGCTCGAGGTGAGCGGTCCGCAGGGCCTTCACCACGTCGACGGTCCGGGTTGCCAGACCCTCGAAGATGCCCTTGGCCAGCGGTTGAGCGTCCTGGAACAAGCTATTGACCCACGGATCGGTGAATGCGTTGTACGGCATCGTCGAGGCGTAGACGCTGGAGCAGCCGGTCGAGTTGGCCACCACGGTGGTGGCCGGGCCCTTGCCGGTCGGCCCGCCCTCCAGCAGGTAAAGCGACGACTCGAGCTGGGCGAGAGTGGCGTTGATCCGCTCCCGGCGACCAGCCCCGTCACCGTTCAGCGCGGCGAGCTTCCCGCCCAACTCCTGGAGCAGCCCCTCGATCTGCGAGCGCTGCTCGGCGTGCCGCTTGGCGCCCAGGGCGTGGCTGGTGGCTACCACCATTCGGGTGCTGGTGACCTCACCGCACCCTCGGCAGCCGCCGTGCCCACCGGTCACGGAGTAGTAGTTGAACCGGTCGAGGAAGAGTCGCTTGGTGTCGCCCCCGGGATCAACCGCGCTGGCAGTGAACCGGGAAGGCGTGTTCGGAGTCTTCGAGAGGAACTCCAACGAGGCCTCCAACCGGTCCTGGATCGGCGCGGTCTGGTCGGCGGAGGTGAGGGCGTGCGGGCCGCACACCTCGACGCACTCCAGACACCCGGTGCACTTCCAGGGGTCGATGGTCACCGAGTAGAGCCCACCGCTGCCCGGCACCTCTCGCTCCATCGCGTCGAAGAACGGGCGCGTCCTGGCCACCGGGAAGCTGCGCAGCAACTCGACCGCCGCCGAGTAGTTGCGCCGCAAGTACGAGCCGGAGCCAACGGGAATGAGCTCCTCGACCGCGCGAGCGACCGCCGCTGCGAAGCCGTCCTGGCCACCACCGGTGCGGTAGTAGTCCCGCACCTTGTTGGCGATGCCGTAGATGTGCTCACGCATGGCACCGCGTTGGACCTCGGGCACCCCCACCATCTGCACCGCGGTGGAGATCAGGGTGTGCACCTCATGGACGGCGTTCGGGATGGCTGCGTCCGGGCAGGCCAGCGTGCACTCCATGCAGCCGGTGCACAGCGAGGCGTCGAACAGCGGCACCGAGCGCCGGAACATGCCCTTGTCCTTGCCCGACGCTGTGCCAGCCGGAATGAACAGGCCCGAGCCGGGCATGACAGGTGCGCGACCGACCGTGCCCTCCTTGAAGGGGGTGCCCATGATGCGGTCGTAGTATTCGGTGTCGAACAGGTTGGACGCCGCGCAGGGGCTGGCACACAGGCTCGCCGAAATCTCGACGCCGCGACCTGAGGTCAGCACCGGCTCGTCGTCGATCGCCAGGTATGCGCTCGACTCGTAGGGCACAAGCTGCAACGCGCTCAGACCGTCGATGATCACGGCCATGTTCGACTGGACGATGTGCGCCCCCTTCGAACCGAACTTCTTGTTGAGCTGTTGGAAGACCCTCTCGCGCAGTTCGTCGGGCGACGACGCGCCGCTCGCGATCCGGTCGACCCCACCGACCACCGCGCCGATGAAGGCGATACCCATCATGCGGGTCTGGAGTTCGGGGGTCGGTGCATGCTCCGCGGCGACCGCGAACGCGTCCAGCACATAGAACGAGATGTTGCGTTCCCGAATGGTTCGACGAGCCTTGGCCGGCAGGGACCGCCAGGTCTGTTCGGGGGTCTGGTTCGACTGCAGGATCAGCGTCCCGCCGGCGACGAGGCCCTTGAGCGGGTTGGTGTGGTGGAAGACCCGGTGATCGGGTGACAGGACGACCTCGACGTCCTCGAGTTCGGCGTTGGTGACCAGCACCGGCTCAGGACTCAGGGTGATGTAGTAGTTCGTCGGTGCGCCGGACTTCTCCGAGCCGTACTTGGGTGCCGACTTGGAGTACATCCCCAACGCGCCGGCCAGGATGTCGGTCATCAACTTCCCGGTGGCAATGGTGCCGTAGCCCCCGACGGAGTGGAACCTGATACGCAAGGCCTGCGGTGGCAGCAAGCGCGGGTTCTCCTCGGTCTCCAGCGCCATCAACCTGGTCTCCGGATAGGCGGCGGCCAGTTTGGCCTGCAGGTCGGCGAAGGTTCCGGTGGCCGCCGCGTCGAAGAAGGTTGAGCCTAGGTAGACCAACGGCGAGCTGTTGCCACTTGCCATCTTGCGCGCCGCGGCGATCAGGTCGCGCGGTTGGAGGTCGTGGCCGCCCAGGCCGAAGATGGCGCTGGTGAGTTCGGGGATCCGTTCGATGGCCGGTATGCCTGCGAACCTGTCTTGGGACGATGAGTTGGCAGCCCCCTTGAACAGGGCCGTGGTGACCAGTTGGGTGAGCGCCATCTGGTCTGAGCGTTCAAGGACCGTGACGCCCTTCTTGCCGGCCAGCGCGGCCACCACTTCGGCCTCAGGGAAGGGCTGAAGCAGCGTGATGGCCACCAGGCCAACCTTGAGGCCCTGTTCGCGCAGGTAGGGCAGCACCGCGCGAACGTCGTCACACACCGATCCGAGCCCGACGAAGACGTAGTCGGCGTCGTCAACGTCGTAGGTTCGGACGGGCTCGTACCGGCGTCCGGTGAGTTCGCTGTACTCGGCCATCGCCTGACGCGCCAACCTGGGCACCTCGACGCTGAAGTGGGTGCGGTGGTCGACGGCGCCGGCCTGGAAATCGGGCTGGTTCTGCACCGGGCCGGTCAGACCGGGGTTGTTGGGATCGACCAGTGCGGGGACGAGCTGGCGCGTGCCTGCCCGCCAGGCGCCCAGCCACTGGCGGCGCCACTGGCCGGCGAGATCGTTGGGAATCAGGGGAAGCGTCTGGTCGACCAGCCGGCCGGCGTCATCGGCCTCGACCTCATCGGCATGCGAGGTGAGCCACTGACGGACCTCACCCAGCTCATTGAGACCGAACTCGGCGGCCTTGCGGGTGATCCACTGGTTGAGCTGCCAGACGCGGCCCTTGGCGCCGTAGACCATCTGCTGGGCGACGGTGGGGCAGTCGATGCGCCCGGCCGGGTCGCCCAGATAGGTGCGCAGCAGCTCGGGCTCGGGAAGCCGGGCCTCGGACAGCATGTGGCTGGTCGCGAAGCCGTCCATCGCGTTGGCGACGGGGATCAGCGACAGCGCGGACGTGCGGTAGCTGATCGCAGCCAGGTCTGCGGCCTCCTGCGGATTTGCGCCGAAGAACACGGTGTAGCCGGCTGGCAGCAGGGCATAGATGTCGTCGTGGCCGGCCATCACGTTCAGGGAGTGCTTGCTCACCACGCGCGCCGCCACCTGCAGGACGAAACCGCCCACCTTCTTGCCAACGGTGACGAAGTGGGATTCCATCGCGTACAGGATGCCCTGGCTTGAGGAGGCGTTCGAGACGAACATGCCGCCGGTCAGTGCCGCACCCAGTGCGCCCGACTGGGCGGAGTGCTCTCCCTCAGGCTCGAAGAAGAACGGATGCTTGCCCCAGACATTCAGCTGCCCCTCGGCGCGGGCGGCCTCGTAGATTTCGCTGATCTCGGTGGATGGGGTGATCGGATAGCCGATGACGCCCCCACAGACGTGCTTCATCACGTGGGCAACCGCACCGTTGCCATTGATCACAGTAGGAGTACCTGGGTATCGAGTGGCCAGTTCTTCGGCCCGTTCCGTCAGCGTCGTTGCCATGGTGGCATCCTAAGCACCCCGACCGACAGGCAGAGCTTCGGGGGGCAAGGGGCCTGCCCGCTAGGATCGGCACATGTGGCTGGCCTTCGGATTGACCCTCTTCGCGGGACTCGCCACGGGCCTGGGTGGCGCACTCTCGACCCTGGTCAAATCACACAACCACCGGTTCCTGGCGACCAGCCTGGGGTTCTCGGCGGGGGTGATGATCTACGTCTCGATGATGGAGCTCATGCCCCAGGCAACCTCCAAGCTTGCCGAACATGTTTCTGACCAGCGGGCTGGCTGGATCGCAGTGGGCGCCTTCTTCGCCGGGATCATGGTTGCTGCCCTCATCGACCGCCTTGTCCCTGCGCAGTTCAACCCTCACGAACTGAGCATCGGGACTCACATGAACGGACGGCAACGCAGTCTTGCCCGGACAGGGCTGGTGACCGCGGCCGCGGTGGCCCTGCACAACTTCCCCGAGGGTTTCGCCACCTTCATGGCCGCACTGGAAGACCCGCAGCTGGGCATCCCCGTAGCGATCGCAGTGGGCATCCATAACATCCCCGAGGGCATCGCGGTGGCCGTGCCGATTCACCAGGCCACGGGCAGTCGCCGCAAGGGTGTCCTGGCTGCCTGGCTCTCCGGACTCGCTGAACCGCTCGGCGCTCTCGTCGGCTACCTGTTGCTCCTTCCCTTCCTCACTGACCTGAGCCTGGGCATCGTGCTGGCGCTGGTGGCGGGGATCATGGTCTTCATCTCGTTCGATGAACTGTTGCCGACTGCCGAGGAGTATGGGGAGCATCACCTGGCCACCTATGGACTGATCGCAGGAATGGGTGTGATGGCCCTCAGCCTGCTGCTCCTGATGTGATCTGCTGCCGGAGCCTGACCTCAGCGGGTGACCAGGCAGACTCGGCGCGGCAGTGCAAGAGTGATGCCATGAGCCCAACGCCGATTCCCTTCCGTCACCTTTTTGGCCCAGGCCCGACGAATGCCTACCCGGAAGCCACTCTCGCCCTCGGCCGCCCACTGCTCGGCCATCTCGACCCGTCGTTCATCGCGGCGATGGACGAAGCCTGCGAGGGTCTGCGGGAGGTGTGGGGCACGACGAACCGCCGTACGCTGCCGCTGTCCGCGACCGGCTCTGCGGGTATGGAAGCCGCGTTCGTCAACATCGTCCAGACCGGTGACGTCGTGGTCGTCGGGGTCAACGGACTCTTCGGAGAACGGATGTGCGACGTCGCGGCGCGCTGCGGCGCGCAGGTGGTGCGCGTCGACTTCGAGTGGGGTCAGCCGGTCGACCCGGAGCGTCTCGTCGCCGCCCACCCGAACCCCAAGGTGATCGCCGCCGTGCATGCCGAGACCTCCACCGGGGTGCGATCAGACATCGCCGCGCTCGGTGAACTCAAGGGCGACGCGTTGTTGCTGGTGGACGCGGTCACCTCGATCGGCGGCATCGAGTTGCACGCCGACGACTGGGGCATTGACATCGGGTATGCGGGGACGCAGAAGTGCCTGGGTGTGGCCCCCGGACTGGCTCCGTTCACCATCAACGACCGCGCCTGGCAGCGTCGGGTTGAGCACCCGAGGTCGTGGTACCTCGACCTCGGAATGCTGGGCGGTTACGTCGGCGAGGCTTCTGGGTCGACCAGGACGTACCACCACACCGCTCCGGTGGCGATGGTCCTCTCGCTGCAGGCCGCACTGAATCGCATTCTGGCGGAGGGCTTGCACCGGGTCTGGGCCCGCCACCACGCGGCCGGTGCCCAACTGCAGGCCGGTCTGCAAGAGATGGGGTTGGAACTGTTCGCGGCCGAGGGGCACCGGCTGCCCGAGTTGACCACGGTCAGGGTGCCGGAGGGCATCGACTCCGCGCGGGTGCGTGGCTACCTGCTGGATCGCTACCAACTGGAGATCGGCGCGGGGGTCAAGCAGTATGCCTCGTCCGTGTGGCGGATCGGCCTGATGGGCCCGAACGCCAACCCGGCCTCCGTCGAGTTGATTCTCGCGGCCCTGCGGGACGCCTTGCAGCGGGCCTAGCGCCGCAGGGCTGGGCAGTCTGTGGGCACCCGCCGGCTGCCGGAGGACTCCGGCAGTGAGTACGCTGTGCGGCAAGGCGAGGGGGATCCAGATGAGCGAGAACCAGAGCAGCGGTCAACCGCAGTACGGAACGCAACCGCCGTACGGCCAGCAGCCGTACGGTCAACCCCAGTACGGTCAACCCCAGTACGGACCGCAACCGCCGTACGGCCAGCAGTCGTCCGGTCAACCCCAATACGGCCTACCCCAGTACGGGCCGCTACCGCAATACGCCCCACCGCAGTACGGCGTCGGACCCTCCGGCAGCCCCTACGGCCAGCAGGTTCAGCCCATCCGGCCGCCCTTTGGTGGCGTCCAGCCCCAGGCGGGTCGCAAGGAACCCGCCGTCTCGCTGCTCGTCTCATTCATCGTTCCCGGCGTCGGAAGCATGATGAACGGCGAGACGGGCAAGGGCGTGGGCATCCTGATCGGCTACGTCGCGTGCGTTCTCCTGTCGTGGCTCATCCTGCCGGCGGGGGGCGCGTTCGCCTTGTGGATCTGGGGCATGGTGGACGCCTACCAGGGTGCCCAGCGGTACAACATCGCTCATGGCCTGATGCCCTGACCGGTGCCGGGTGTTGATCAGCTACCCGGTTTGGCCCAGTCCAGGTCAGGCATCTGAGCCGCGAACTCATGCAGCAGCAGACTGGACGCGTCCAGGGCGCTGAGGTGACCGGTGCCCACCTTGTGCTCGAGGTCCTGGGACAGGGCCCGCATCCGACGCGTGCCGTGCAAGGCGTCCATCAGCGCAGCCTCTGTCTGGCTCCACATCCAGCTCACCTGCTGGGAGGCGCGATAGGTCTCCAGACCGTACTTCTTCTCCAGATGGGCGCGATGCTCGAGGACGGCCTGCCAGACCTCCGCCAACCCCATCTTGTGAAGCGCCGAGCAGGTCAACACAGGAACCCTGCGATCGGAGTCGGCCGAACTGACCAGCTTCATCGCGATGGAGAGTTCGCGGGCGGTCACGCGAGCCTCACCCGCATTATCTCCGTCCGCCTTGTTCACGGCGATGACGTGCGCCAGTTCGAGGATGCCCTTCTTGATGCCCTGCAACTGGTCGCCGGAGCGAGCCAGCATGAGGATCAGGTAGGTGTCCACCATGCCCTGCACGGCTACCTCGGACTGACCAACGCCGACGGTCTCGACGATCACCACGTCGTAGCCGGAAGCTTCGACCAGAAGCATCGCCTCCCGGGTGGCCCGGGCAACTCCCCCCAGATGCAATCCCGTGGGTGAGGGTCGGATGAAGGCGTTCTCCGACTCCGCGAGGGCGCCCATCCGCGTCCGGTCGCCGAGCACCGAACCGCCCGACACCGAACTGGAAGGGTCCACCGCCAGCACGGCCACTTTGTGGCCCTGCTCGATGAGCAGGCACCCGAGCGCGTCCGTGAATGTCGACTTGCCCGCCCCTGGCACCCCGGACAAGCCCAGCCTGATCGAACGTCCCGACAGGGGCGCCAGTTCGCGGAGGAGTTCACGGGCCAGCACGCGATGCGCCGGCTTGCGGGACTCCACCAAGGTGATGGACCGGGCCAGTGCGGCCCGGTCCCCACCCTTGACACCCTCAATCAGTGCGGGGACGTCGATCCTCCTAGGCATCACCCTCCTGCGCGGCCTTGATCATCGCCCGCAACAGATCCTTGGCTGCCTCGGGGATGTTCGTGCCCGGCGGGTAGATCGCGGCTGCACCAGCCTGACGCAGTTCCTCGAAGTCCTGCTCGGGGATGACACCACCGACCACGATCGAGATGTCCTGGCGTCCCTGCTTGTCGAGTTCGGCACGCAGGGCAGGCACCAGCGTGAGATGGCCGGCCGCCAACGACGAGACGCCGACGACGTGCACGTCACCCTCGATGGCCTGACGAGCAGACTCCTCGGGGGTCTGGAACAGCGGGCCCACGTCGACGTCGAAACCGAGGTCGGCGAAGGCGGTTGCGATCACCTTCTGGCCGCGGTCGTGACCGTCCTGACCCATCTTGGCGATCAGGATGCGCGGACGACGACCTTCGATCTCCTCGAACTCGTCGACCAGTGCACGGGTTTCTTCCATGACTTCCGACTTCCCTGATTCCTTCGAGTAGACACCCGAGATGGTGCGGATCTGTGCGGTGTAGCGACCGAAGACGGCCTCCAGCGCATCCGACATCTCGCCCACTGTCGCCCCGGCGCGTCCGGCGTCGATGCACAGCTTGAGCAGGTTGCGCTCCGGGTCGGTCGAGTCCTGGTTCCCGGCAGCCCAGGTGATGGCCTCGAGTGCCTTGGCGCAGGCTTCCGAATCTCGTTCGGCGCGCAGCTTGTTCAACTTGGCGATCTGCTGTTCACGAACCGAACGGTTGTCCACCTTCAGCACGTCCAGCGGGTCATCGGTGTCGAGGACGTACTTGTTGACTCCGATCACCGGCTGACGACCGGAGTCGATGCGAGCCTGGGTACGCGCCGCGGCCTCTTCGATGCGCATCTTGGGGATGCCCGCCTCGATCGCCTTGGTCATGCCGCCGGCAGCCTCGACCTCCTGGATCAACGCCCAACCCTTGCGGGCGAGGTCCGCAGTCAGCTTCTCGACGTATGCAGAGCCCGCCCACAGATCAACGCTGCGAGTGGTGCCCGACTGCTGCTGCAGGAACAGTTGCGTGTTGCGGGCGATCCGGGCGGAGAAGTCGGTCGGCAGCGCGATGGCCTCATCCAGTGCGTTGGTGTGCAACGACTGGGTGTGGCCCTGGGTCGCGGCCATCGCCTCGACGCAGGTACGCACCACGTTGTTGTAGACGTCCTGGGCGGTCAGAGACCAGCCAGAGGTCTGCGAGTGAGTACGCAGGCTCATCGACTTCGGGTTCTTCGGGTTGAACTGGCGAACCAGGCGGGCCCACAGCATGCGGGCGGCGCGAAGCTTCGCCACTTCCATGAAGAAGTTCATCCCGATGCCCCAGAAGAAGCTCAGTCGCGGGGCAAACTGGTCAACGTTCAGGCCCACCGCCTCACCAGCCCGCAGGTACTCGACACCGTCGGCCAAGGTGTAGGCCATCTCGATGTCGGCCGTCGCGCCGGCCTCCTGCATGTGGTAGCCGGAGATGGAGATCGAGTTGAACTTCGGCATGTTCGCACTGGTGAAGGCGAAGATGTCAGAGACGATCCGCATGGACGGTGCCGGCGGGTAGATGTAGGTGTTACGAACCATGAACTCCTTGAGGATGTCGTTCTGGATCGTACCGGCGAGCTTGTCGGGCTTGACGCCCTGTTCCTCGGCGGCCACCACGTACAACGCCAGGATCGGCAGCACGGCGCCGTTCATGGTCATCGACACGCTCATCTGGTCGAGCGGGATGCCGTCGAACAGCTGCCGCATGTCGAGGATCGAGTCGACCGCGACACCTGCCATGCCCACGTCGCCGGCCACGCGAGGGTGGTCGGAGTCGTAGCCACGGTGGGTGGCCAGGTCGAACGCGATGGACAGGCCCTTCTGGCCGGCCGCGAGGTTGCGTCGGTAGAAGGCGTTCGACTCCTCGGCGGTCGAGAAGCCCGCGTACTGGCGGACCGTCCACGGACGCGACACGTACATCGTCGAGTACGGGCCGCGCAGGTAGGGCGGAAGGCCCGGCATGGTCTCCAGGAAGTCGAGACCCTCGTAGACGTCGGCACCGTAGAGCTGTTCGACCGGGATTTGTTCCGCGGTCATCCATTCCTCAGGTCCTGCGGCATCCAGCAGCTGGTCGAATCTGGCCTGGGCGTCGGCCGCGATGGCCGCATCGCCCAGCTCGACCTGGTCGAAGCGAGGTAGCGCGTTCACTTGTTCACCCCCAGAGTGTCAAGGACGTCATTCAGGCCTGCCACGACATCCACCCCAACGGCGATGGTGGCGTCGATGATGCCTGCAGTGTCGACGTCTCCGAGTTCCTTGATGTTGCCTGCCAGCAGCACCTTCTGCGCCCCGGCGTCCTTGAGCGCCTTGGCGACCTCGAGTCCGCTGGCCGCGTACACCTTGGCCGAGGAGCACAGGCAGGCCACCGGGGTACCGGATGACCTCCAGGCCTCGACGATCTGCTCGGTCGAACCACCCTCGGTGCTCGGGGTCGCCAAGCCGGCGATCTTGAAGTAGTTGGACGCGAAGCCTTCGCGTCCACCGAAGTCACGACGAGCACCCAGGCAGGCCAGGAACACCTTGGCGTCCGTGCCGGCAACGGCATCACGCAACTTCTCGAAAGGTTCGGAGTCACGCTGCCAGGCCAGTCCGGCGTAGGCGGGTGCCTCGGGTCGGGCGCTGCGTCCCGTGATCGGAACCTCGTCCGCGTTCGGGAACTCCGACACCCCGGTGATCGGGAGCTTGCGGCTGGCCAACAGCTTGGCGCGCTTGTCGTTGAGCCCCTGGAGAGCCTGAGCGATGGTGCCTGCGCTCAGTGCTGCACGCATGCCGCCAGCAGCCTCGACCTTCTGGAACTCTGCCCAGGCGGCTTCGGCGATCTGGCGAGTCAGTGACTCGATGTACCAGGCGCCACCGGCCGGATCGTTCACCCGTCCGATGTTGGACTCCTCGCCCAGAACGATTTGCGTGTTGCGAGCCACCCGGCGACTGAAGTCGTTGGGCAGTCCCCATGCGGTGTCGAACGGCAGCACTGTGATCGCCTCGGCGCCTCCGATGGCGGCCGAGAAGGTGGCGATGCTGCCACGCAGGATGTTCACGTATGGATCGTCCCGGGTAATTTCGCGCCACGAGGTGACCGCGTGCTGGCGAGCGCCCCGTTTGGCGGCGTCAACCCCGAAGACCTCACCGACGCGAGCCCAGGCAAGGCGCAGGGCGCGCAACCGGGCGATGGTGGCGACCTGGTCACAGGTGGCGCTGACCCGGAAGTTGATCGAGTCGAAGGCGTCGTCCACGCTGACACCCTGCTCGACCAGTGCACGCACGTACTCCACTGCAGTGGCCAGCAACCAGGCAACCTCGTGGACGTCGCCGGCTCCGGCGTTGTGATAGATGGTGCCGTCCACCACGAAGGCGCGCGACTTGGTGTAGCCGGCCAGCCTGTGAACCCACTGGGCGAGGTTGGACAGGTCGGCTGCCGTGCCGTTGAAGGCGGCGGCGCCGATCGGGTCGATTCCGAGGTTCAACGACAACTCGGTCTTGTCTGCGTCGCTGTTCTCATAGACGGCCAACAATGCCTCGGCCGCCGCGACCTGATCGGTGCGGCTCGAGACGTCAACCTTGGCCAGCTTGAGCAGCACGTCAGCCAGCGAGTTGGCGACGTCGGATGCGGCGATGGCGTCCGGGTCGACGCGCAACCAGATGCTGGTGGCGCCACGTTCCAGGTCGACCCTGACGGCCTCACGGGTGAGCGTCGTGTCGGGGTCCTCGTGCAGAGCTCGCACATCCCAGGCGTCCATGTCGCCGTTGCGAACGGTGGTGCCACGGGTGAAAGGAGCCGCGCCGGGCGATCCGAGATCGCCGATCGCATCCTGCTTGGTGTACAGCGGCTCGATGACCAGACCGTCCACGGTCTTGGTGCGCAACCGCTCAATGGCCTGCTCAGGACTCAGCAGCTTGTCTTCCGGACGTCCCTTGTTCAGAACCTTGGCAACTTCAGCCGCCCACTGGTCGTAGCTGGGTGCGGCGAAATCACCGGCAAGAACGAGGTTTGCGGGGACTAGGTCCACGACATCCGTTGACGCGCCTGCTGGTGGAGTAGGTGTCGTCATCGGTTCACTCCTCCCAGTGTTACCGGCTTCATGTGAAGCCTTGTTTTCGAACTGTCCGGACGACCGGCTTCATCGTCCGTGACAGGTTGGCGGTAGTACCAGCCCGGCCAGTTGCCACGGCTTCTGGGCGGGCCAGATGGCTGACCACCTGAGCCCGCCCAGCATATCAACAGGACCGGGGCCCGGGTCCGGCGCCCTGATGAAGGTCCGGGTTCGTCAGCGTCTACTTGCCGGCCTCGATCGTGATGCCGTTCAGCTTCGCCTGAGCCTTGGTCAGGGATCCGCAGAACTCGCCGCCGAAGCCGAGCGCGCTCGCCGTGCTCAGCGCCTCGTGCACCCCGTCACCGACCATTGCCGGGACGCTGAGGTCGCCCGCCAGCCGCGAGTAATACCGGACGTCCTTGCGGGCGTTGTCGAGCTGGAACATCAGGGTGTCGAACTTGCCGTGCAGCGAGTTCTCCATGATGCGCAGGGTGCCACCGTTGGCGAAGCCACCACCCGACAGCACATCGATCAGCTTCTGCGGGTCGACGCCGGACTTCACGGCCACGGCGAAGCCCTCGGCCAGGATGGTCAGCGCCGCCTGGAAGGCGGTGTTGTTGATCAGCTTGATGATGTGGCCGGCACCGATGCCACCGCAGCGGTAGATGTTGTCTGCGAAGCACGCGATGATCGGCTCGATTTCGGCGTACAGGTCATCATCGGCTCCGACAAGAACATTGACGGTGCCGGCCTCGGCCTCGGCCGGCCCACGGGTGAGCGGGATGTCGGCGATGCGGGCGCCCTTCTCGGCGGCCAGCTCGGCCAGTGTGTAGGTCATCGACGGTTCCGAGGTGGAGGCGTCCATGATGACCAGACCCGGCTTGGGATCGGTGAGCAGTTCGCTGACGACCTGCTGGACGTCCAGGGCCGAGGTGACGCAAATCACGACCACGTCGCTGATCCGACCGAGTTCTGCGTTGTCGGCCGCCCGGGTGGCCCCCAGCTCGTCAAGTCCCTGCGGTGCACGGTTGCGCATGGTGTAGGCCAGTGGGTAACCCTTGAGCAAGATGTTCTTGGCCAGGCCGTGGCCCATCAGCCCGGTGGCACCGACGAAGCCGATCTGCTTGGTTTCTGTCACGTCGTTCCTCTGTCTTTCCTTAGGTGTACGGCTACTCCTCCATCCTGCCATCGAGGCACCTCTCCCGCCCGACCTGCGGCGGACTGCAGGGGTTTCCCCGGCCGCGGACAGCCCGCCGTCCCGGGTGTCGTCGCTGTTGTCCCGAGCCTGGGACAGAATGAAGGACATGTCATCGTCGCCCGCCCCTGCTCCGCTGACCAGCAACATCACCGACGTCGCCCTGATCTTCGAGGGTGGCGGGATGCGGGTCAGCTACACGGCGGCAGTGGTCGCGGCCCTGCTGAGGGCGGGCATCCACGTCGACTGGGTGGCCGGTATCTCGGCCGGTTCCTCCAACACCGTCAACTACCTGTCCCGGGACGCGGCCAGGGCCCGGGCTGCCTTCGTCGAGTTCGCGGCCGACCCAAGGTTCGGTGACCTGCGGACCTTCCTTCGCGGCCAGGGCATGTTCAACTCGCACTACATCTACCGGGAATCGGGACGGCCCGACGGCCGTTCGCCCTTCGACTTCGCCACCTTCCAGGCCAACCCGGCGCGCATGAATCTGGGGGTGTTCGAGGCGGACACCGGCCGGGGGTTCTACTGGACGCGCGAGGACGTGGCGACATTGGACGACCTGATGGTCCGGGTGCAGTCGTCGTCCACTCTGCCGTTCTTCATGCCGATGGTGCGCCTGGGAGAGCACACGTACGTCGACGGCGCCCTGGGCTCCAGCGGGGGCATCGCACTGGACGCGGCCCGAGCGGCCGGCTTCACCAAGTTCCTGGTGGTGCTCACTCGACCGCGCGAGTACGTCAAGCCTCCGATGAGGATCAGCCGCGGCATGAGGCAGTATTTTCGCCGCTTCCCGGCGATCCCGGACGCGCTGGCCGAGCGTCCGGCCAACTACAACCGCACCCGTGAGGAGCTCCTCGACCTGGAGCGGGACGGGCAGGCGAAGGTGTTCTTCCCCGAGGGTTTCACGGTTAGCCAGGGCGAACGCAACGTGGCTAGGCTGGACCGCAGTTTCGCGGACGGGGCGACCCAGATCGCCCGTGACCTGCCGGCCTGGAAGGAATGGCTGGGCCTGGACTGAGGAGGCGTGATGAGCGAACCGATAGACCCGAGGATCAGCTACGACGAGATGCGTGAGCAGCAATTGGAGTGCCGGGAAGGCGCGTGGTGGGTCGGACGGCACGCCCAGGTGGTGGCGATCGCCAACGATCCACAGCGGTTCTCAAGCGCGGTTTCCCGATTCCTCCAGGTGCCCAACGCTCTGGACGGGGCCGAACACGCCCGGATGCGCCGGTTGCTCGACCCGTTCTTCGCACCGGCCCGAATGTCGGAACTGGAGCCCGTGCTGCGGCAGGTCGCTGCCGACCTGCTGGCGGATGTACCCCGAGGCAAGGTGGTGGACGCGGTCGACGACATCGGGGCTCCCTTCGCCGTTCGCGGCCAGTCTGGCTGGTTGGGTTGGCCGACCGAGTTGGAGGCCGAACTGTTGGACTGGATGGCCGACAACCATGCGGCCTCCCGATCCGGGGAACTGAGCCGGACAGCCGAGGTGGCCGAACGATTCGACGCGATCATCAGGGGCATCATCGCGCCTCGTCGGGCCGCTGGCGATGCAGCACCAGCCGACGTGACGACCGAGCTCATGCGGCTGCTGGAGGACGAGCCCGACGAGGTGGTGGTCTCGGTATTGCGCAACTGGACCGGCGGCGATCTGGGCTCGATCGCCCTTTGTGTGGGGGTGCTGGTGCACTGGCTGGCCACCCACCCCCATGACCTCGAGCACTGGCGCCTCGCCAGCGACCGCGACCTGGAAATGGCCATCGACGAAGTGCTGCGCATCGACGATCCGTTCGTCTCGAACCGGCGAGTCGCGACCACCGACGGTGAGATCGCCGGCCAGCAGATCGCGGCCGGCGACAGGATTCACCTCAACTGGACCGCTGCCAACCGAGACCCACGGGTGTTCGGTGAGCCTGAGTCCTTCGATCCGCGCCGCAACGCTCCCCACAACCTGGTCTACGGCACCGGGCCGCACGTCTGCCCGGGACGACCGCTCGCGACAGTCGAGCTGAGGGTGTTCGTCCAGGAACTGCTGGGGCACGTGCGCAGCATCGCTGTGGCACCTGGGCACGCTCCCGAGCGAGAGCTGCCGCCGGTCGGCGGGTTCCGCAGCGTACCGGTGGTGCTGGGCTGACACGTCAGTCGCGGCTGAGGACCAGCTTGCCGATTCCGGCGCCGGTTGCGACCTGTTCGTGTGCCTGCCGCAGGTTGTCGGCGTTGATGCCGACCAGTCTGCGGGTCATGGTATGGCGAACCTTGCCCGCGTCCACAAGCTTGGCGACGTGGTCGAGCAGTTCGTGCTGCACGATCATGTCGGGGGTCTGGAAGGTTGACCGGGTGAACATGTTCTCCCAGTGCACCGAGGCTGACTTGGGTTTGAAGGCCAGCAGGTCAAACGGCTCCGGCGAGTCGACCAGCACCAGCTCACCCTGGGGGCTGAGAGCGTCGGCGAGATCGGCCTCGCGGCCCTGCGTCCAACTGGAGAACGCGAGGTCGACGCCACCGGAGAAGATGTCCTTCACCGCAGGGGCGAGCGCCCGGGTGTGGTCGATGACGTGCTGGGCACCCAGTCGACTCACCCAGTCACGTGATTCGGGACGCGAGGCCGTGGCGATCACCGTCAGTTCGGTCAACGCCCTGGCCAGCTGGATCAGGATCGAGCCCACCCCGCCCGCCCCACCGACGACCAGCAATGAGCCGCGCTGGCCCGGGGCTACCCGCAGCTTGTCGAACAAGGATTCCCAGGCGGTTATCGCTGTCAACGGCAGGCTCGCCGCCTCCGCGAAGCCGAGGCTCACCGGTTTGAAGCCCACGATCCGCTCGTCCACCACGTGGAAGGCGCTGTTGGTGCCCGGACGCGTGACGTCCCCGGCGTACCAGACCTCGTCCCCGGCCGCGAACAGGGTCACCTCGGCACCCACCTGGCGGACGATGCCCGCGGCGTCAAATCCCAGCACGCGCGGGGCATCACCCAGCGACACCCGGCCGCGCTGCTTGTAGTCGACCGGATTGACCGAAACGGCACGCACCTCGACGACGAGGTCGTGGGGCCCAGGCATCGGCAGGGGCAGGTCGACATCTCTCAGGTCGTCGACCCTCGGACCGAACGCCGCGACAGCTCTCATCGTCCCGCTCATGGGCACGACTGTAGTTGGCAACGCGCGTTCGAGTCGAAGACCGCTGGTTCACGCTGATCGTCCCGCTGCCGCTCGTCAGTTGTCATTGCAGCGCAGCCAGCAGGGAACACCGACGACGGCGCACAATCGGGAGGAACCGAGGAACAGTCGGTCGGGCCAGCCTGCCCGTACGCAGTGTCGGTTGTGAATCACGGTCGGATAACCGTTGACATCGGCGCCCGCTCCAAGGTGCAACACGCTGTAGCTTATGGTTAGTTCTCGGCTATTGTCAGCGCTGGCATCACGGATGACGACCAAGCCCGCGAGCTCACGTCGTTGGCGACGCGGCTCGTCCGGGGTCACGTGTGACGTGATGTGGCCGATCTCTCGGCTCAGTTGATGCGCGGCACCGACTCGGTCACGATGATGGCACTGCCCTTCTTCGTCCTGGCCGGCGAACTGATGAACCGCGGTGGCCTGACCACCCGCCTCATCAACTTCGCGAACATCTTCGTGGGACGGGTGCGCGGCGGGCTGGGCTACGTGACCATCTTCGCCTGCCTGATGTTCGCCAGCCTCGTCGGGTCTGCGGTGGCGAGCACCGCAGCGCTGGGAGCCATCCTCATCCCGATGATGGCCAACTCCGGCTACGACCGTGCCAAGGCGGCCGGCCTGGTGGCCAGCGCGAACCTCGTCTCGCCCATCATGCCGCCCTCGGTCCCCTTCATCGTCTACGGCGTGGCGGCCGGTGTGTCGATCAAGTCTCTGTTCATGGGCGGCATCGCGCCAGCGCATCTACCTCACTGCGGTGATGTGCGTCATCTGGTTCATCGTGTCGCGCAAGGACAACATCAAGTCCAACGATCCAAGGCCCTCACCCAAGGAGGCTGCGAGGATCTTCCTGGACGGCCTGTGGGCGCTGCTGCTGCCAGTGATCATTCTGGTCGGGCTGCGCAGCGGCGTTTTCACCGCAACCGAAGCCGGCGTGGTCGCCGTGGTCTAGCCCTGATCGTGGGCATCTTCGTCTACCGCGAACTCAAGCTCCCGATGATGTTCACCGGGTTGGTCTCGGGAGCGAAGATGTCGGCAGTCGTCATGTTCCTGGCAGCGACCGCGCAGGTAGCCGGCTACTTCATGACGATCTCGGGACTCCCCAAGATCGTCATCTCCCTGCTGCAGCCGCTGGTCGACCGTCAGACGCTGCTGATGGTGGTCCTGATGTTCATCGTCCTGCTGGTCGGCCTGGCGATGGACGTCGTCCCGACGATCCTGATCCTGACTCCGATCCTCGTTCCGGTTCTGAAGGCCGCCGAGATCGACCTGGTCTACTTCGGCATCGTCTTCGTCCTGGCCAACGTGCTCGGCCTGACCTCGCCACCGGTGGGCCCAGTGCTGAACGTTGCCTGCGCCACGGGCAACGTGAAGATGGACGAAATCATCGGCCCGGTTCTGCCGTACTTCTTCGCCCAGTTCGCGCTCGTGTTCCTGCTGGCGATCTTCCCGCCACTGATCACGGTGCCATTGGGCTGGTTGGTCTGACTCTGGGGCAAGCGGGGCGGGAGGCTGCGGCCACCCCGCCCCGCTTGACTTTTCTCGACTCACATACGACATAGACAAGGAAAACCACCATGAAGATGGGAATGCGCTGGTTCGGCCAGGCAGACGACACCATTCCGCTCGAGTACATCCGGCAGGTGCCCGGGGTGACCCACGTCGTCGGCGCCCTGTTCGACGTGCCGGTGGGCGAGGTATGGCCGATGGAGTCGATCACCGCGCTGCGTGATCTGATCACCGCGGCGGGTCTCAACCTTGAGGTCATCGAGAGCGTGAACCTCCACGACGACATCAAGATCGGAGGACCCCAGCGCGACCGGGCCATCGAGAACTACATCGCCACGATCAAGAATCTGGCCCAGGTGGGCGTGAAGGTGATCTGCTACAACTTCATGCCGGTCTTCGACTGGGTGCGCACCGACCTGCGTCACCAGCTGCCCGATGGCTCGTTCACCATGGCCTACGAGGACGCGTTGGTGCAAGGCACCGCGCAGGAGACCATGGAACGCATGCAGGCTGCCTCCGGGGGTCACAAACTCCCCGGCTGGGAACCAGAGCGCCTCGTCCACCTGAGCGAACTGATGGAGGCCTACGCCCCATTGGGCGAACAGGGCCTGGCCGAGAACTTCAAGTACTTCATCCAGGCCATCATGCCGACGTGCGAGGCGTATGACGTCAAGATGGCGGTTCACCCCGACGATCCGCCGAAGTCGCTGTTCGGTCTGCCGCGCATCGTCAAGAACGCCGAGGACATGCGTCGCATCGAGGCCTTCCACGACTCCCCCTACAACGGTTTCACGTTGTGCACCGGATCGCTGGGCGAGAACCGCCAGAACGACCTGATTGCGATCATCCGCGAGTTCGCTGGACGCGACAAGGTGCCCTTCGCCCAGATCCGCAACATCAAGTTCACCTCGGAGGTCGACTTCCACGAGTCGGCTCACCCCTCGATCTGTGGGTCGTTGGACATGTACGAGGTGGTCAAGGCCTTCTACGAGGCCGGATTCGACGGCTACGTGCGCCCCGACCACGGTCGCGACATCTGGGGTGAGCGGCGGCGTCCGGGCTATGGCCTGCACGACCGGGCTCTGGGCATCGCCTACCTCACCGGTCTGTGGGAAGCCATCAGCAAGGCTGCTCCTCGGGTCTGACCGAGCGGTGGGGGTCCGGACCAAGAACGTCGGTGCGGACCCCCACGTGGCTGCCGCACCGCTTGGACTCACTTGTTGAAGCGGAACTCCACCACGTCGCCGGGCTGCATGATGTAGTCCTTGCCCTCCAGACGCATCTTGCCGGCCGCCTTGACCGCTGCCTCACTGCCCAGTGCCACCAGATCGTCGTAGTTGACGATCTGGGCCTTGATGAAGCCCTTCTGAAAATCGGTGTGGATGACGCCGGCGGCCTCGGGGGCGGTCGCGCCATGCTTGATCGTCCAGGCCCGGCACTCCTTCGGCCCCGCCGTGAGGAAGCTCTGCAAGCCCAGGGTGTGGTAGCCCACCCGGGCCAACTGGTCGAGGCCCGGCTCATCCACCCCCGACTCGGCGAGGAACTCGCGGGCCTCGTCCGGCTCCATCTCGACAAGCTCGGACTCGAACTTGGCGTCCAGGAAGATCGCCTCGGCAGGGGCGACGACCGCGGCCAACTGCCTGCGCAGGTCGGCGTCGGCCAACTGGTCCTGGTCAAGGTTGAAGACGTAGATGTAGGGCTTGGCGGTGAGCAGGAACAGGTCGCGCAGCGGCTCAGGGTCGAGCGCCGCCTGGTGGACCCCGACTCCCTGGTTCAGCGTCTGTTGCGCCTCGAGCCAGGCCTCGTACCTGGGGCGGGACTCCTTCTTGATGCGGGCTTCCTTCTCCAGTCGGGGAAGGGCCTTCTCCAGAGTCTGCAGGTCAGCGAGGATCAGTTCGGTACGAATGGTCTCGATGTCGGACGCGGGGTTGACCCGGCCGTCCACATGGGTGACATCCTCGTCGGTGAATGCCCTGGTCACCTGACAGATGGCATCGGCCTCACGGATGTTCGCGAGGAAGGCGTTGCCCATCCCCTCACCCTGTGAGGCCCCCTTGACGATGCCGGCGATGTCGACGAAGCTCACCGTCGCAGGAACCAGTCGCTCGGAGTCGTACAGCCTGCCCAGCACCGCGAGCCGGTCGTCCGGGACACCCACCACACCCACGTTCGGTTCGATGGTCGCGAACGGATAGTTCGCGGCCAGCACGGCGTTGCGGGTCAGTGCGTTGAACAGGGTTGACTTGCCCGCGTTCGGCAGTCCGACGATTCCAATGGTGAGTGCCACAGCGCACCAGCCTACCGCGAGCCGGCCGACCGCCCCCGCGGTGTGGTCAGCTGCCTTCGAGGAAGGCGGACGCGACTTTGGCAAGGCTTTCTGGGTCGCTGACGCCGCAGACCTCCCGAGCCGAGTGCATGCCGAGTACGGCGACACCGGCATCCACCGTTCGCATTCCCAGGCGAGTGGCCAACAAGGGGCCGAGGCTTGAGCCACCGGGCACGGAGTTGTTGTTGACGAACACTTGGTGCTCGACCTCGGCGGCAGCGCAGGCCCGCGTCCAGTCGGCCATCGACGCAGCATCGGTGGCGTATCTCATCTGGGCGCTCCACTTCAGGACCGGTCCCCCGTTGAGCCGCGGCCGGACCACCGGGTCGTGGCGGTCACTGCGGTTGGGGTGGACACCGTGCGTGACGTCAGCCGACAGCACGCAGCCCCGGGCCAGCCAGGCCAGGTGGGCGTCCACACCGAACTGCTGGGCGTGGCTGAGTCTCCGCAGGGTGTCGGCGAGGAACGGACCGGACGCGCCGCTCGGCGTGGCTGACCCGACCTCCTCGTGATCGAAGAGGGCGAGCACCTGGACGTCGTCGGTTGACCGCGCGTTCAGCAAGCCGGTCAGGGTGCTGTGAACCGACAACAGGTTGTCGAGCCGGTAGGCGGCCAGCAACTCCTGCTCAAGGCCCATCAGGGCAGGTGGCTGCAGGGGCACCAGGAACAAGTCGTGCCCGGCGACATCCTCGACCTCGAGGCCCGCGAGTCCTGCGACGTGGGCCTCCCACGAGGACCCGGTGTCGGCGGCCAGAGCCAGACCGAACATGGCCGTCAGGTCGCGTTGCGCGTCGATCTCGAGCGAGGTGTTCACAGCCCTGTCCAGGTGGATCGCCAGCGCCGGTACCCGCATGAACGCCGGGGTCTGCACGAGATGCACCTGCCCTGACGAGTCGACGAGCCGACCGGCGACGGCCAGGTCGCGGTCGAACCAGGTGTGCAGGATCGGCCCCCCGTACACCTCGACGTCAGCCAACTGGAAACCTTCGCGGGCGAACGAGCCACCCGGCTTCAGTTTGAGGGCCGGCGAGTCGGTGTGCGCGGCGAGGACGCGGACTCGTGTCCGGGGACCCCACTGCGCGGGCTGACGCCACGCGACCACGGCGCCATCGCGGCACACGTAGCCCCGCCGCGCAGGAGCGAGCCACTCGGCCGCCTCGTCCATCTCGACGTAACCTGCCTGCTGAAG
This sequence comes from uncultured Actinomycetota bacterium, assembly GCA_963780175.1. Lineage (GTDB taxonomy): Bacteria > Actinomycetota > Actinomycetes > Propionibacteriales > Propionibacteriaceae > Brooklawnia. The sequence goes on from CAWAAT010000001.1 coordinate 1,027,704, forward strand.
CCGGCCCGAGACCGCTGCGGCCGCGTGGTACGAGGTCGGACTGGTCGACAGCACGTCGATGAGGGCGGTGAGGTGGTCGTCCGGCGGCGGCATGCATAGAAGGCTAGACCAACCCACCGACACGTCGTGGGAAGCCTCGTGGCCAGGAGTGCGCTCACTGCCCCAGCGGCGGGGCGACCGGAATTGTCGGTCGTCGATGGGATGGTGGATCTCATGGAGACAACGAGTCTGGCGGCGCTTCTGGGGGCGGTCATCGTGGCGCTGGTCATCGGTGCCGTCCTGGGCGCGGTGCTGGCGCGCTCAAAGGCAGCTGTTGCGGTGGCCCGGGCGAACGCCGAACGGGACGCGGCGGTGCTGCGCGCCAACGAAGCGGTCGGCGACCGGGCGTCGCTGGTCAACCAGTTCAAGGCATTGTCGAGCGATGCCCTGGCCGAGCAGGAGCGCCGCACCCAGGCATCGGCAGACCAGCGCCTGGCACACACCGAGGCGCTGATGGCTCCCGTCAAGGAAGGGCTCACCGCACTTCACCAGCGGCTCGGCCAGGTTGAGCGGGAACGATCGGCCGCCGCAGCCCAGTTGCGCGAACAGGTGAACATGGTCGTTGCCACCAGCGAGAACCTGCGACGAGAGACCAATGCGTTGTCCACGGCGCTGCGTAAACCTCAGGTCCGAGGAGCGTGGGGGGAGCTTCAGTTGCGCAGGGTTGTCGAGATCGCCGGGATGCTCGACCACTGCGACTTCTTCGAACAAGCCAGTGGCCACACCGCCGCCGACACCCGTATCCGTCCGGACATGCAGGTAATGCTGGGCGACGGCAAGTTCGTCTACGTGGACGCGAAAGTCCCGTTGAGCGCCTTCCTGGACGCCCAGGAGACCGCGGACGAGGCCGAAAGGGAGAGTCGACTTCGACAGTTCGCTGACAACGTCAAGAGCCACGTGGACGCCCTGTCTGCCAAGAAGTACTGGAAGGCCGACACCCACTCCCCCGAGTTCGTCGTCCTGTTCATCCCCAGTGAGGCGCTGGCGTCCGAGGCCATCAGCCAACGCCCCGACCTTCACGAGTACGCGTCCGGGCGCAACATCATCATCGCCACACCGACCACGTTGATCGGCATGTTGCGGGCGGTCGCCTATGGCTGGAAGCAGGCTGCGCTGGCCGACTCGGCCGCGGAGGTCTTCGGGCTGGGGCGGGAACTCTACGACCGCCTGGTCACCATGGGTTCGCACTACCAGAAATTGGGTCGCTCGCTCCAACAGGCGGTGAGCCACTACAACTCGACCCTGGGGTCACTGGAGGGCCGCGTCCTGGTCACCGCCCGCAAGTTCCGAGACCTGCAGGTCAGCGACGCGGAACTGAGCGTCGGGCAGGGAGTCGAACAGGCTCCACGGCTGCTCAGCGCCCCCGAACTGTTGAGCGATGCCGCGTTGGTTGCCGCCGAGGAGTGGGCGCAACTCACTCCGGGTCGGCCGAGTCTCACCGACCTCGTCGAGGCCGATGCCCATGACACACGTGTGCGGCCGGAGAGGTCATCGGCGTGAGATCGGCGCAGGGCGTTGTTGGGTGCCACACCCTAGGCTGGACGACATGAGCGACACTGACCTGCACACGACGACCGGCAAGCGCGTGGTCGTCGCCGCACCCCGTGGCTACTGCGCGGGAGTCGACCGGGCTGTCATCACGGTCGAGCGAGCACTGGAACGCTTCGGCGCCCCGGTCTACGTTCGCAAGCAGATCGTGCACAACAAGCATGTGGTGCAGACGTTGGAGGAAAAGGGAGCCATCTTCGTCGAGGAACTGGACGAGGTTCCTGCCGACTCGTTGGTCATCTTCTCCGCACATGGGGTATCTCCGCAGGTGCATGCGGACGCCGAAGCACGAGGCCTGCGCACGATCGACGCCACCTGCCCACTGGTCACCAAGGTGCACCACGAGGCCAGGCGGTTCGCCGATCAGGGCCTGCCCATCCTGCTGATCGGCCACAGCGGGCACGAGGAGGTGGAAGGAACCGCCGGCGAGGCGCCCGACCACATCACCCTCGTGGAGCACCCTGACGACGTCGACAACCTGACCTTGGCCACCGACCAGCCTGTGGCGTGGCTGTCGCAGACCACTCTCAGCGTCGACGAGACCAACATCACCGTGGGCAGGCTTCGTGAGCGTTTCCCCAACCTTGTCGACCCGCCCTCCGACGACATCTGCTACGCCACCCAGAACCGCCAGGACGCGGTCAAGCAGATCTCTGCACACTCCGACCTGGTGATCGTGGTCGGCTCGCAGAACTCGTCCAACTCGGTACGTCTGGTGGAGGTGGCGCTGGAGGCGGGAGCCAAGGCCGCCCACCGGGTGGACGACGCATCCGAGATCGACCCGGCCTGGTTCGAGAACGTTCAGCAGGTGGGCGTAACCTCCGGCGCCTCGGTGCCCGAGCGGCTGGTGGACGGCGTGCTGGAGCGACTGACGAGCATGGGATTCCCACCCGCAGTCGAGGAGCGGCTGGTCGAGGAGTCACTGACGTTCTCGCTGCCCCCCGAACTGCGTCGTGACGACACCAGGAGTCGGCGCCGCTGATGGCCCTGGGATCCACGAGCAATCCCCGGAACACCCCTGAGAACCCGCAGCCCCTCGGAGTGGTGGTTGAACAGGTCAAGGGATGGGTCGAGCGCTGCGGCTGGATCTGGGTGCAGGCCCAGGTGATCGAACTCCGGCGACGAGCCGCCCCCACCCAGTTCCTCACATTGCGCGACGCTCGCAGCGAGCACTCCGCAACCGTCACCTGCACGCTCGCCGTGTTGGACGCGGCCGGACCGCTCACCGAGGGGATGACCGTGCTGGCCTGCCTCACCCCGCGGGTCTGGTCCAAGGACGCCAAGTTGTCCTTCGAGTGCAGCGACCTGCGAATCTCGGGTGAGGGGCGGCTCCTCGTCCAACTCGAGCAACTCAAACGGAAGTTGCAGGCCGAGGGCTTGTTCGATCCCGTCCGCAAGAAGCGCCTGCCCTTCCTGCCGCGCGTCGTCGGGCTGGTCACCGGGGCAGGCAGCGCCGCAGAGCGCGACGTGCTGAGCACCATCCACAGCCGTTGGCCCGGCGCCGAGGTCCGCGTCCGCCACGCGCTCATGCAGGGTCCGGACTGTGCCGCAGACGTGATGGCCGGCCTGGCCGAGTTGGACGCCGACCCCCGGGTTGAGGTGATCATCCTTGCCCGCGGTGGCGGGTCGCTGGAGGATCTGCTGGCATTCAGCGACGAGGGTCTGGTCAGGGCGGTCGCTGCGGCACGGACGCCGGTGGTCAGCGCCATCGGTCACGAGCCGGACAATCCCATCGTCGACCTCGCAGCCGATCTGCGGGCGTCCACGCCCACCGCGGCCGCCAAGCTCGTCGTGCCTGACGCACGCGAACAGGCCGAGCAGCTGTCGGCGCTGGTCGGTCGGCTGAGGTGGGCCATCGTCCATCGGCTCAGCAACGAGCAGCAGTCGCTCGACCAGGTGCTGTCGCGGCCCGTGCTGCGAGACCCGACCGGCGGCTTCACCGTCCACCAACAGGGGCTCGACATGGCTCGTCAGCGCCTGCGACGAGCCATCGACCAACGCATCGCCGACGAGCAGACCGCCGTCACCCACGCGCTGCGCAGCGTCCGCGCGATGTCACCCAAGGCCACGCTGGAGCGGGGTTACGCGATTGTGGCCGACGCGGAGGGCACGTCGGTCACCTCCGTCAACGACGTTGACGCCGGAGACCAGTTGATGCTGTACCTGTCGGACGGGCAGGTTGTCGTCGAAGTCGACTACCAGGAGAACAGATGAGCACGCCAGAACCGGAACTGGGCTACGAGGCCGCCCGCCAACAACTGCAGGACGTCGTCACCCGGCTGGAGTCGGGCGGTGTGCCGCTGGCCGAGTCGATGCAGTTGTGGGAGCGGGGCGAGAGACTCGCCGCGATCTGTCAGCAGTGGCTGGACGGCGCCAGGGCCAAGGTCGAAGCCGCCCGGCAGGCCTCCGCCGGCCCTCGATGATCTCCCGGCGTTCAGCCCTCGCGCCTGCGCCGGCTGCGACCGTCACAACCCCTCGACGTCCTGCCGGTCGAGGGTGATCACTCCCACTCGATGGTGCCGGGCGGCTTGGGAGTGGTGTCGTACATCACCCTGGTCACCCCGTCCACCTCGTTGATGATGCGCAGGGTGATGGTCCGCAACAAGTCGTATGGAAGCTCGGCGACCTCAGCGGTCATCGCGTCGACACTGTTGACCGCGCGCACGACGATCGCGTGACCGTAGGTGCGCTGACCGTCCACCACACCCACCGCCCGACCACCAGGACAGACGGTGAAGTACTGCCAGATCGACTCCGCCAGGCCGGCCTTGGCGATCTCCTCACGCAGGATCGCGTCGGAGTCCCTGACCAGTTGCACCTTCTCGCGGGTCAGTTCACCCACCACCCGAACACCCAGGCCGGGCCCAGGGAAAGGCTGGCGCCAGACCATGTCGTGTGGCAGTCCGAGCGCCTCACCAGCGGCTCGCACCTCGTCCTTGAACAGGAACTTCACCGGTTCGACGAGTTCGAAGTCGAACTCGTCCGGCAGACCGCCGACGTTGTGGTGCGACTTGACAAGGCCGCTCTCGGACTGGGACTCGAGGATGTCGGGGTAGATGGTGCCCTGAACCAGGTAGTCCATCTCTCCCAGTTTGTTCGCCTCGTCCTCGAAGACGCGGATGAACTCCTCACCGATGATCTTGCGCTTGGCCTCGGGATCGTCGACTCCCGCCAGCTTGTCGAAGAACCTGTCTTGGGCCTCCACCATGATCAGCTTCACGCCGAAGACGTTTCCGAAGAGCGTCTCGACGATCTCCGGCTCACCAGCTCGCATCAGCCCGTGGTCGACGAAGATGCAGGTGAGCTGGTCACCGACCGCCTTGTGCACGAGGGCCGCGCAGACCGAGCTGTCGACACCCCCTGACAGGGCGCACAGCACGCGCTTGTCGCCCACCTGCCGGCGAACGTCGTCGACCATGACGTCGACGTAGTCCTCGATCGACCCCTCGTGTCCGGTCCGGGTGGCCAGCGACTCTCGCTCCATGCGATTCCTCCGTTTCGTGCACCGCGAGCGGGCTGGCGCGCGGGTGCAGCGCCATGCTAGTGCCCCAGCCAGACCGTGGGCACCCGGGCCGCCGTTACCTCAGAACTCCTCGAGCATCTCGGTCACCAGCGCGGCAATCGGCGAGCGCTCCGAACGGGTCAGGGTGACGTGGGCGAACAACGGATTGCCCTTGAGTCGCTCGACGACCGCAGCCACCCCGTCATGACGGCCGACCCGCAGGTTGTCACGCTGGGCAACATCGTGGGTGAGCACCACCCTCGAGTTCTGACCCATCCGGCTCAGCACGGTGAGCAGGACGTTGCGCTCCAGCGACTGGGCCTCATCGACGATCACGAAGGCGTCGTGCAGCGATCGACCCCTGATGTGGGTGAGCGGGAGCACCTCGAGCATCTCGCGATGCTCGAGTTCCTCGATGACGTACCTGCTGGTGATCGAGCTGAGAGTGTCGTACACCGCCTGACCCCAGGGGCTCATCTTCTCGCCCTCGTTGCCGGGCAGGAACCCCAAATCCTGACCCCCGACCGCATACAGCGGGCGGAAGACCATCACCTTGGCGAACTGGCGGCGTTCCATCACCAGTTCCAGCCCGGCACACAACGCCAGGGCGGACTTCCCGGTGCCGGCGCGCCCCCCAAGGCTGACGATGCCCACCTGCGGGTCGAGCAGCATGTCCAGGGCGACGCGTTGCTCCGCGCTGCGTCCGTGCACACCGAAGACCTCCAGATCGGTGCGAACCACCGTGATCCTGCCGTCCGCGAGCCGACGACCGAGGGCCGTGCTGGATGGGGACCGCAGCAGCACACCCGAGTTGACCACCACGTCGGCGGCCTGCGGGAGCTGCACCCAGCCCTGGTCGAATATCTGGTCGACCACCCTCGCGGGAACCTCGATCGTGGTCATGCCGGTCCAGCCCGAGTCGATGACCTGCTCGTTGCGGTACTCCTGGGCCTCCAGACCCATGGCCGACGCCTTGACGCGCATGGGCAGATCCTTGCTGACCAGTACGACGTCGCGTCCCTCGAGCGAGTGACTCAACGCGACCGCCAGGATGCGGGAGTCGTTGTCGCCCAGGCGGAAACCAGCCGGCAGCACCTCAGAGCTGGCGTGGTTGAGTTCGACGTGCAGTCGACCTCCGACGTCGTTGACCACCAGCGGCTGGTCGAGGCGGCCATGGGTCTGACGAAGCTCGTCGAGTAGCCGCAGTGCGGCACGGGCGTAGTAGCCCAGTTCAGGGTGGTGGCGCTTGGCCTCCAGTTCGGTGATCACCACGATCGGCAGGATGACGTCGTGCTCCGCGAAGCGCTGCAATGCGCGGGGATCGCTGAGCAGTACGGAGGTGTCGATGACGTAAGTCTTCACTGCGGACTGGCCCGCGGCCGCTTCGGATCGCTCCATGGATCAGACGCTATTGCGGGCCAGGGCGGTCACCCATCAGGCGGGGCCGGACGTTCGTCCACAATTCACCTTGGAGTGCGGCACTAGAAAGATGCGAGTCCCGGTGGTCACAAGGTCATGGCCACCTGGCCCGAAGAACCGGCCTCAGGTCACAACCAGCAGAATCGCCACCCAGTGGCACACCGCCCCGAGAACCGTACCCGCGTGGAAGATCTCGTGGAAGCCGAACCAGACCGGGCTGGGATTGGGCCGCTTCAGGGCGTAGACGATCGCGCCCAAGGAGTAGAACAGCCCCCCGGCGAAGATGAGCAGCACGACGCTCGGCCCGCCCGCCTGCCAGAAGGTGGGCAGCCAGAACACCGCCACCCAGCCCATCACCAGGTAGAGCGCGACGTAGAGCCATCGCGGCGCGCCGAGCCACAGCGTCCGGAACGCCACCTCTGCCAGCGCGCACCCCCAGATGACCGCCAGCAGCAAAACCCGCGAACCGCCGTCCAGTAGCGCCAGAGCCAGAGGGGTGTAGGTGCCGGCGATGAAGATGGCGATGTTGGAGTGGTCGATGCGTCGCAGGAGCCGCTCGACGTCCTCGCTCCAGCGGCCACGGTGGTAGACCGCGGAATGCCCGAAAAGGGCGAGGGCGGTGATCGTCCACACCGCTGCACCCACCCGCAGCATCATCTGGTCGGCCACCACCATGAGCAGCAGCCCACCAAGGAACGCGATCGGGGTGTTGATCAGGTGCAACATGCCGCGCATCCGTGGTTTGGCGGGTGCCTCCACCGCAGCCTCCTGACGGGCGTGGGCGACGTCGGGCCTCGAATCGGCACGATCCGACTCGCTGGGACGCACCGCGATCCTGGAGTTCCGGGAGACCTTCACACTCATGAAACCTACGCTACCGTAGGTTTGCGCGAACAGGTAGTCCGATGCCAGCGGGACCTTCCAGCGCCGAGCGATGCCACTAGATTGTTGCGCATGGCGATCGCCACCGCACAGGCCGCAATCACCCGGGCCTTGGACCTCTTGCCGCTGGAGGTCAATCGGCTGGTGTATCGCGCCTACGAGCGCCGGCTGCGTCGCGAGATCAGTCCAGAGGGCCTACCGCGCCACGTCGCCGTGCTCGCCGACGGCAACCGGCGCTGGGCTCGCGCGAATGCGCCAGGCCGCCCGTTGGCCTTCGGCTACCAGGCCGGCGCCGACAAGCTGAAACAGTTCGTGCAGTGGTGTGACGAGATCGGCATTCAGATCGTCACGCTGTGGGTTCTGTCCACCGACAACCTGCGCCGCTCGAACAGTGAGGAACTGGTTCCTCTGCTGCGAGTGATCGTGCAACTGGTCACCGACCTTGCCGACACCGGGCGGTTCCGGGTGATGGTGGTGGGTGACCTGAGCCTGTTGCCCGACGAGACGGCCCGAAAGTTGAGCGCCGCGTCCGCCGCCACCGAAACCACCGAGGGCATGCACATCAACGTGGCCGTCAGCTACGGCGGACGCCACGAGCTCGCCGACGCGGTCCGCTCGCTACTGGCCGACGAGGCCGACAAGGGCACGTCCTTGGCTGACCTGGCCGAGACGCTGGAGATCGACCAGATTTCCGAGCACCTGTACACCCGCGGCCAGCCTGACCCCGACCTGATCATCCGCACCTCGGGAGAACAGCGGCTGAGCGGATTCCTGATGTGGCAGTCTGCGCACAGCGAGTTCTACTTCTGTGAAGCGTTGTGGCCTGATTTCCGCAAAGTCGACTTCTATCGCGCCCTGCGCTCCTACGAGCAGCGCGAACGCCGCTTCGGCACCTGATCCCAGCCACTCACCCGAGCAGGCTCAGTGTCCCTGACCCCACAAAAGTGGACGCAGCTCAGCCCAGTCGGTCACCGGCTGCTGGCAGGTCGCCCCCCGGCAGACGTAGGCCGTCGGAAGCCCATCGCGCTGGCCGCGTCCGGTGAAGAGCTCACCGAAGCCCTCAGTGCCGACCGGGGCCGACACCACCACGCTGCCCCAGGGCGCCAGCCGCCAGGCGGCCCGCGTCAGCTCTGACATCGGGTCGCCGGAGTCGTCGACGATGACCACCTCGGCAGCGCCCCACCCACGAGCGGCCTCGGCGGAGGCGAGCAGGTCGGCCAGCCCCCAGCCGCAGAACCGCGGGGAGGCAGCCAGCACGGGACCCAAGGTGACCGCCGCTGCGTCCGCCCGATCGGAAAGGTCGGCCCGACCCGAGAGCAGGGCGGCCGTCCTCAGCGCGACCACCATGATCGAGGTGGCGCTGGGCAGGGCCTCGTCGTCCAGCCGACGGGGCCGTTCGAAGAGTCCCTCGGTCGGGGCGGCATCGAAGAAGCCCCCGTCGGGCGCCTCGAAGAGCTCGATCGCCCGATCCAGCAGCGCGACCGCCCGATCGAGCCACCGGACATCACCCAACGCGCCGGCGAGTCGCAGAAAGCCGAGCGCCGAGGCCGCGTAGTCGGCGGTCACTCCGTCCGGGCCGGGGACGGGCTCGCCTTCGACTGCCAGACTGCTGCGGCACAGCACACGTCGCTGGGCGTCCCAGTGTGCGTCCCACAGGTAGCTGGCGGCGCCCGCCGCCAGGTCGAGCCAGCTGCGCTCTCCAAAGACCATCGCAGCCTGGGTGAGCGAATCGACGAGCATGCCGTTCCAGGCAGTGACCACCTTCTCGTCGCGCCCAGGACGCGGCCGGCGAGCCCTGATCGCCTTCAGCACCGCGATGATGTTGGCCAGGCGACCGGGATGAGGATTGCCGTGCAACTGCAAGGTCGAAAGCCCGCTGCCATCGGTAGGCGCATGCGCACCCATCGGCAGGTTGCCGCCGTAAGTGACGTGGAAGACGCCTTGGGCGAAGCGGGAGTCCTTTCCGAGGAACTCGTCGAACTGCTGCGGACTCCACAGGTAGTACGCGCCCTCGGCGTGTTCGCCGTCCTCGCCCACGGAGTCCGCGTCCAGGCTGGCCGCGAAGGCACCGCCCGGCACAGCCACATCCTCCTCCAGCCAGCCGATGATTCCGCGGATGACGCGTTCGAAGAGTTCGCGCTGTTCGGTGCCGTCGTCGGGGGTGGCCCGCAGCCAGGCGCGAGTGTACGTGCCGAGCAGCGCGGCGTTGTCGTACAGCATCTTCTCGAAGTGCGGCACCTCCCAGCCATCATCGACGGCATAGCGGTGGAAGCCGCCGCCGACCTGGTCGCAGATTCCCCCGCGGGCCATCGACTCGCACGTGAACAGCGCGCGATCGTTGCCCAGCGGGTCGGAGCGCACGAACAGCGCGTCCACCACCGGCGCCTGGGGGAACTTTGGCGCACCCCCGAAGCCCCCATGGGCGGGGTCGAACTGGGTGTGCACCATGGTGAGCAGCCGGTGGGGTGCCAGGTTGGCGTCCGGCGTCCTCAGCAACGGAGGCCGGTCGAGGGCGGCGAGTCGTTGCACGATGGTGGCCGCAGAGCCGACCACCTCGTCGCGACGCTCATCCCAGGCCTCGGCCAACGCCTGCACCAGTTGACCGAAAGACGGCAGCCCGCCCCGGGCGACCGGCGGGAAGTAGGTGCCGGCGAAGAAGGGTTCGCCATCGGGGGTGCAGAAAATGGTCATCGGCCAGCCGCCCTGGCCGGTCAGCGCCTGGGTGGCACGCATGAAGACCTGATCGACGTCGGGACGCTCTTCGCGGTCGACCTTGATCGCTACGAAGTGGGCGTTGACGTATTCTCCGACCTGCGGATCCGCGAAGGTCTCGCGCGCCATCACGTGGCACCAGTGGCAGGACGAGTAGCCGATGCTGACCAGCACCGGAACGTCACGCTGTCTGGCCACCTCGAAGGCCTCGGGGCCCCAACTCCACCAGTCGACCGGGTTGTCGGCATGCTGGCGCAGATATGGGCTGGTCGCGGACGCGAGTCGGTTGGCCATGTGGGCAAGGTTACGCCCGTGCTCCGGCAAGTCGTCCACGTCGGGCGCCGGCGGTGTCTCGACTCCACCGCGACTGCCCCGTCACTCGGGGATGCCTCCCGGATAACCCTTCTGCCTGGAGGGAGCGGGCAGAGTCACCGCCCACTCCGGACGCTGTCCAGTCGTCTGCTCGACCCACCCGACGTAGGCCTCCACCGCGGTGGGCAGGGTCGGGTAGATGTGCCCGTCGAGGCTCTCGATGAAGTCGGCACGTTGCAGCTCGTCGCGGGTCTCCTGCTTGACGCGAGCCAGCGCGACCACAACGCTCCGCGCCTGCAGCACTTCACGCACCTCCCCGAGCGCGTCGATCGCCGTCAGGTCGAGGCTGGTGTTGGCCTCGAAGTTGATCACGAACCACCGGACCGGTTGGGGGGCTTCTTCGACGGCTGCCAGCGCCCGGCGCCGGAAGTTCTCGGCATTGGCGAAGAACAGGGGCGAGTCGTAGCGGTAGACCACCAGCCCAGGCACCTGCTCGGCATTGGGGTAATCCTTGATGTCGTGCATCCCCGCCAGTCCCGGCACATAGCCCAGTACCCCGGCCTCGGGGTTGGCGATGCGCCGCAGCAGGTCGAGAACCGACAACGCCACCGCGACTCCGATCCCGGTGAGCACGTCGAACAGCACCACCGCCATGGCCGTGGCCAACGCGAGAACCAATTCCGCGGTCCGGAACCTACCGAGGCGGCGCAGCTCACCCACGTCGACCAGCCGGATCGCCGCGTAGATCACCACGCCACCGAGCGCCGCCCGAGGGAAGGCCGCCAGCACCGGGCCGAGAGCGAACATGGCAACAACCAGGGTGGCCAGCGCGACGAGCGAGTAGAGCTGGGTCCGGGAGCCCATGGAGTCGCCCAGCACGGTGCGTGAGCCACTGGACGACACCGGGAAACCCTGGGTGAAGCCGGCCGACAGATTGGCCAGGCCGAGGGCGAGCAGTTCCTGGTTCGCGTCCACCTGCTGGCGACGTCGGGCCGCGAACGCGCGGCCGGTTAGCGCGTTGTCGGAGTAGCCGACCACCGCGATGCCCACCGCGGCGGGCAGCAGCCTCACCCAATCGACTCCGGTGACGTCGGGAACGACGATCTCCGGCAGCCCGGTGGGCACCGTGCCGACGACCTGAACGCCTAGCGCCTGCAGACCGCCGAAATGCACGACGCCGGCCGCGACCAGCATCACCAGCAGCGGCCCTGGCCAAGTGGGCGCCCAGCGACGAGCGACCAGGAGCGCCATCAGGGTGCCGGTCGCCACCAGCAACGTGGGCACGTTGACGTGGTTGAACTGACCGAGCATGGAGCGCACTTCATCCCAGGCGTGTTCACCTGTCAGCGTCAGGCCCGTCACCTTGCCCAACTGGCTGACCGTCATCAGGCCCGCCACCCCAGCCAGGTAGCCGATGAGAACCGGACGCGACAGCAGCCCCGCCAGGAATCCCAGCCTGGCAAGATAGCCGACCACGCAGATCGCCCCGGTCGTGATGGCCATGATCGACGCAAGTTGGGCGTACCTCACCGGATCGGTCGACGCACCGGCCAGCGACCCGACCGCTAGCGCAGTCATCAGGGCAGTTGTCGACGCAGGTCCGACGGACAGCTGCCGACTCGACCCGAACACCGCGTAGACCAGCAGCGGGCCCACCAACGCCCACAGGCCGACCACCGCGGGCAGCCCGGCAACCTCGGCGTAAGCCATCACCTGCGGGATCATGTATGCCGCCACCGTGATGCCGGCCAGCACGTCGCCGCGCAACCAACCCCGCTGGTAGCTCCGCAGCACAGCCAACCCGGGGACCACCGCCCCCCAGTTGAATCCCGGCCTCACGACCTGGCGACTGGTCATCGTCCAACGCTACGCCCTTGGCTCTGGGTACGCCGTCGGCACACCGGAATCCCCCGAACTGCGAGAGGCGCGACGACTCCCCCGCATCACTGCACGCCGTGTTGCTCGCATCGCCCTGTCCAGGACTCATACCCTCAGCGAGCCACGGAATCCCCTCGAGGCATAGAAGGACGGCGCACTGTTGTGAAACACGAAGACGTGGCCGTAGCGACGATCACAGAACAGGGCGCCGCCGAGTCTCCTGATATCGGTGGGTGTTTTCACCCAACTCTCCGTCCTCGTGTCGAACTCCCCAAGTTCCTGCAAATCTCTGTACTCGTCTTCATTCAGAAGTTCGATACCCATGGCCGCCGCAAGATCGACGGCGTTACCGGCCGGATGAACACCCTTGACTTCTCGTTCTTCCTGGCCGACCCTGTCGTAACAGATACTTCTGCGGCCTTTGGGACTTTCCGCTGAACAATCGTGAAATATGTACTGGCCCGTCGCTTCATCATGCCCAACAACATCCGGCTCACCGCCGGTGTCTTCCATGGCATTGAGTGACGACAGCTTCTCAGGATGGGCTTCCAGCCTCTCTCGAATCTTCGCCCACTCAAGACCTTCGTGGCGGGGCATGTTGCTCTCAAAACGCAGGTGCAGGGTCCTGAGCAGTTCCTCACGTCGTTCTGCGGGAACTTCCAGATGTATCTCGATTCGTGGAATGGGCTTGCCGCTACCTTTTGATGGCTTTGTCGCCACGGATTGACTCCTTCTCGCCTGAACATGTTGGTGTCTGGGTATCAATCGGCACGAGTGTGCTCACCCCATCTTCCACTCGAATCGGAGGTTCCGAGGCCACGGCTGGTGTTCACTGGTGCTGTAACGCACTTCACCAAGCAGGACACAGGGAGACACCATGGCATCGGAAAAAACGGCAGTTCTCTTCATCGAGTACCAGAACGACTTCACCACCGACGGTGGGGCGCTGCACGGCGCTGTCGCTGAGACCATGGAGCAGACCAACATGCTGGCGAACTCGGCCGAACTGATGGCTGCCGCCCGGCAGGCCGGGGCGACGATCGTCCACATCCCGATCACCTTCAAGCCGGGATACAACGAGATCACCTCCCACCCTTACGGGATCCTGGCGGGCGTGGTCAACTCGACCGCGTTCGTGGCCGGCGGATGGGGGGCCGAGATCACGCAGGAGATGACTCCTGCGGACGAGGACATCATCATCGAGGGCAAGCGCGGCCTGGACGCCTTCGGCAGCACCAACCTCGACTTCATCCTTCGCAGCAAGGGCATCGAGAAGGTCGCGCTGGGCGGCTTCCTCACCAACTGCTGCGTCGAGTCAACGATGCGCACCGCTTACGAGCGGGGTTACGACGTCATCACTCTCACCGACTGCCTGGGTGCCACAAGCCCAGAGGAGCACAAGAACGCCATCACCTACGACTACCCGATGTTCTCTCGTCCGATGACCAGCACCGAGTTCCTCGGTGAACTCTCGGGCGATCACGTCGCCGACTCGAGCCGCGGATACTAGATCACCCACAGATCACTCGGATCGGGCTGCCCCGGCGCGACCGGGCGCAGCCCCGAGAAGAGGTCGTCCTCCGGGATGACCGTCGGCAGTGCGCTGTAGACCAATTGCCAGTCCTCGGTGGGCCAGGCACGACGCTGCATCTCCAGTGGGACCGAGAACCACATGCCGTCGGGATCGACCTGGGTCGCGTGTGCCCGCAGCGCCGCGTCCCTGACCTCGAAGAAGTCCGAGCATGCGATGCGGGTCGTGATCCGGTGCTCGTGGTGCCGGTCATCCCATTGCGCCAGTCGTTCGGCGTAGGGCGAGTCCATGCCGTGTTCGTGCATGGCGGCGTCCAGCGCCGCGAAGCGCAGCCGGTGGAAACCCATTTGGTAGTACACCTTCGGCACGCACCATGCCGGCCCGAGGTCGGGGCGGTAGGACTCGTCGGCAGCCAGGCGAAGGGCGTGGACGCTGACCCGATGGCACTGGATGTGGTCAGGGTGCGGGTAACCGCCCTGCTCGTCGTAGGTCGTCAGTACGTGGGGACGCAGGTTCCGGAGCACCTTGACCAGCGGCGAGGCAGCGTCGGCCGGATCCATCGCCGCGAAGCAGCCTTCAGGCAGCGGCGGCAGCGGGTCACCCTCGGGCAACCCGGAGTCGACGTAGCCCAGGGCCACGTGCTCCACGCCGAGAATCTCGCGGGCCAACGCCATCTCCTGGCCGCGAATCTCGGCTATCCGTTCGCGGACCTCGGGACGGTCCAGCTTCGGGTTCAGCACCGAACCGCGCTCACCCCCGGTGAACGTCGCCACCACGACCCGAACACCCTCGGCCACGTACTTCGCCGTGGTCGCCGCACCCTTGCTCGACTCATCGTCGGGATGGGCGTGGACGTGCAGCAGCCGCAACCGCTCGCCATCGGCTGCTTGGGCGCTCAGAGGTACAGGCATGCCAACCATTGTCGTCCAGCGTCCGGGAAGGGCCCAACCAACCCAGCTTGCGAGTCCCAGATCCACCTGCTCGGGTGCGTTGGCTAGGATGTTGCGATGGCTGAACACGAGACGGTGTGGTTGACCCGGGAGGCTTTCGACAAGCTGGCCGAGGAGCTGGACCACCTCAAGACCCATGGCAGGCCCGGCGTGTCTGCCAAGATCGCTGCTGCGCGCGAGGAGGGTGACCTCTCCGAGAACGGCGGGTACCACGCGGCGCGCGAGGAACAGGGGCAGATGGAGGGGCGCATCGCCCAACTCGAGCACATGCTGCGCACCGCGAAGGTGGGCGAGGCCCCCGCAAACCCCAACGAGGTGACGGTGGGGACCCTGGTGAGCGTCGCGTACTTCGGCGATGAGGACGACACCGAAGCTTTCCTGCTCGGGTCGCGCGAGATGCTCGGCCTGGACGCCGACATCGACACCCACGTGTTCAGCCCACAGTCACCGCTGGGCAGCGCCGTCCTCGGCGCGTCGAAGGGTGACTCGGTCAGCTACCTGGCCCCGAACGGCAAGACCATCGACGTGACCATCCTTGATGTGGCCCCCTTCAAGGGCTGAGCCCAACCCACCACCGACACAAGACTGCGGCGCCCCACCTTCTGGTGGGACGCCGTAGTCCTCTGTCTGACGGGCAACCGGCGGCGCGGGGTCAGTCCTCGACGCCAGGCTTTGGGGCCACCCGCACCGCCGCTCGGCCCATCACGACGCTGATCTCGAGTTGGGCGGACCCGTTGCCCACAACGAACTCATCCAGATCACCGTGCGGTTCCCCGGGCCAGCTCACCCGACCCAGTTGCGTGTGGGACCGGATGGTCACGTTGGCACCCGAGGTGAGGTTCACCGACAGGTTCCCGGACTCCACCCGGACTCGCGATCGTCCCTCGCTGATCGGGCCGGCCAGCGAGGCGCCACCTGCCTGGATGAGCGCGTCCCGCACCTGGACCACACCGGTCAAGTTGGCGCTCCCTGCGCTGACCCGGATCGTGCCGAGGTGCGGCACGTTCAGGGTTGTCAGGCGGCTCCCCGTGACCTCGGCGTCCACCAGGATCGCCGGGTTGACCCGAACGACCAGTTCGCGGCCGAACCCCAGGATCCGCAGGTCCTCCAGCGTCCGGGGCGGATGAACGATACTCAGCGCGTCCAGGTTGACGCCCAACTCGCCCTCGGTGGTGAGCTCCAGGCTCATCCCCTGGCGGCGCAGGGTGTGGGGGCCGTCGACAGCGATCGCGGCAACGCTCGGGTCACCGATGAGACGCACCCGACGACCCACCGATCGCAGCACGACCCGCTCGATTCCTCGCGTCCCGCCGGCCGCAGACTCGCCGCTGCCGTGGGCTGGTGGCGCGGGCTGGCTCGCCACGCGAACACCCTCCGACACCACGCCCCCGGCAAGTTCGCCCAACCTCTGGAAGGCGCTCCTGGCGAGGCCCCCTGCGTCCCTCAACATGTCCCCTGCCGTCGCGGCCAAGTCGTCGAGCTGGACGCTGAAGACTACGTCGTCCCGGTCGGACGGGCGTGGCGGGCCGGCATCGACTGGTGTGGCGTCCACGATGGGCTCCAACTCCACCACTGGCTCCACCCACGCCTCGACGTTTTCAACAACCTTGGGCTCCACCCCGTCACCGGTAGCCGGCTGCGGTTCGTCGGCGTCCTCGGTCATGGCTCGGGCCGGCGGGCTGTCGTAGAGCGCCTCCGTGTCGAACACCGACGGCGCTGCCGACGATTGCAGAGCCTTGATCAATCGGTCGGCCTCGACGGCGTCAATCCTGCCGGCCGCCAAGTCCTGGAGGATGCGGGACAGCCCTGTGGAGTCAGTCATGAATCCAATCTAGAGGGCGGCCGCGGCAACCGGAACCACGATCCGGGCCTTTGCGGGCTTTCGTCGGGAGCACCCTGATCGGCTGGCCGCGCCGGCAGCCGGAACGTCGGTCGGCGTCGCGGCTGGATCTGTGCGAGGACTCCCTCGGCTCCCCGCGTACTGCCGGTGATGAATGCCACCAGCGGGATGGCGAAGAACGCTCCCGGGATGCCGGCGATGATGGCGCCCGCCGAGATGCCGAGAAGCACGATCAGCGGGTGGATCTCGACAGCCCGTCCCAGCAGCAGGGGCTGCAGCACGTTGGCCTCGATATTCATGACGGCGATGAAGATGCCCAGCATGACGACCGCCTTCACCGGGCCAAGGGTCACCAGCACGACGACGGTCGCCACGGCTCCGGCGATCAGGGCACCCAGTAGCGGGATGAACGAGCACACGAAGGTGAAGGCGGTGATTGCCAGCCACAGGTTGGAGCCCAGTGCCAAGGCACCCAGACCGGCTCCGATGCCGTCGATGCCGGCCACCGTCACCGCGGCCCGCACGTAGGACGCCAATGACGTCCACCCCCCGCGGACGGCCGGTTCGACGGCGGCGCGGGCGTAGGAAGGCAGGACCTTCTCGAAGGAACCGGCGATCTTGCGGCCGTCCTTGAGGAAGAAGAAGGCGGCGAACAGGCAGGTGGCCAGTCCTGCGAAGAAGGCTCCGACCCTCGAGCCGGCCGCTGCCAGAGCTCCCGCGATCTGGTTGCGCGAATCCTGCACGGCCTGCAGAATCTGGTCGATCCACGCTGAGACCTGCTGGTCACTGATCTGCAGCGGGCCGGTCGCCAGCCAGGTCAGCAGGCCGCTGAAACCGGTGGTGGCGGCCTCTGTCAGTTGCGTCCACTGGGTGGCGATCTGGGCCCCGACCACCGTCAGCAGACCGGCCAGCACCAGCAGCATGAGGAGCAGGGCCACCAGGCCGCCCAGCCAGCGCGGCCAGCCGCGCTCCTCCAGCCAGGTGGTCACCGGCGAGAGCCCGGATGTGATGAGCAGGGCCATCAACAGTGGTACGACGATCTGGCTCATTCTCGCGCCGATCATCCAGAACAAGGCGACGACCGCCGAGATGACCAAGATGCGCCATCCCCAGCTCGCAAGGACGCGCAACCACAGCGGGGTGTACCGGGCGTCCTCGGACTCTGGGGGTCGGAGGTCAGCAGGTACGGGTCCAGGGGTAGCGGGCATGTGATTTGTTCCTCCGTGTTGACTGAACCCCAGCTTACGGGCGCCCAGGGTTACCGCCGCACCTTGAGAGGCAGCCTCGACTAGCCTGTGAGCCGTGATCCGACTGCCGAGCAACGACCTGCCTCGCGACGTTCACGTGCTGTCGCTGGTCGCGTTCCTGGTGGCTGTCGGCTTCGGCGTGATGGTGCCGGTGCTGCCGGTCTTCGCCCGGAGCTTCGAGGTGAGCCAGTTCGCCGTCGGCGCGGTGATCAGCGCGTTTGCCCTTGCCAGGCTGGCCACGAGCCCGTTCTGCGGGCAGGTCAACCGCTGGATCGGGGCACGCGGGGCCCTCGGGTTGGGAATCGGGATCGTCGCCCTCAGCACCGCCGCTGCCGGGCTGTCGCAGAACTATCCGCAACTGCTCGTGCTGCGGGGCGTGGGCGGCATCGGCTCGGCCCTGTTCACCGTTGCCGCGATGACCCTGCTGCTGGCCAGCGTGGATGCCTCCCAGCGCGGACGCGCGAGCGCGCTCTACTCGGGCGGCTTCCTGATCGGAGGGATGGCCGGGCCCGCGATCGGAGGCGGCCTGTCCGCCATTTCGATGAGGGCCCCGTTCTTCTTCTATGCGTTCACTCTGGTGCTCGCCGGCGCGGCTGGACTGGCGCTGTTATCCGGTCGGGGCTCGCGTCCCCCCGCCCGGTCAGCTCCGGCCGGGACCAGTTTGGCCGACGCCTGGCGTCAGCCTCGATTCCAGGTGGCCTGCGGTGCGAACTTCACCATCGGCTGGCAGGGGTTCGGGGCCCGCACCACCCTGGTCCCGTTGATGGTGGTGGAGGTGCTGCACCGGCCGACGACGTGGACAGGCATCGCCTTCGCTGTCGCCGCGGTCATCCAGGTGATCGTGTTGGCTCCGGTCGGCCGGCTGACCGATGTGTGGGGACGCAAACCCGTGCTGGTGACCGGGCTGGTGGCGTGCGGCCTGTCGTCGGCAGCTCTGCCCTTCGCTCCGGACATCGTCTGGCTGACCCTGGCGTTGTGCGTCTTCAGCGTCGGGTCTGCGGCGCTGGCAACCGCGCCCACCGCCATCGTGGGCGACGTCACCGCAGGTGGTGGCGGCACCCCTGTGGCGGTGTTCCAGATGCACTCCGACCTCGGGTCGATCATCGGCCCGCTCGCGGTCGGCGCACTCGCCGACCACTACCCACTGCCGATCGCGTTCGGGGTTGGGGCACTGCTCATGCTGGCCGTCAGCGGCTGGGCCGGGATGGTCCGAACGCACAGCACCGGCGAAGGCGTCCCGTCATGAGCCCCCGGCCGATCGGCGAATTGATGGCGGCGGACTGGGCCGAGGCGCTGGCCGCACAGGAGCCCCAGATCCATGCCATGGGCGACTTCCTGCGCGCCGAACTGGCTGCCGGCCGCGGCTACCTTCCCTCTGGTGACAAGGTGTTGCGCGCCTTCTCTCGGCCCCTGCGCGACGTCCGGGTGCTGATCGTCGGCCAGGACCCCTACCCCACCCCGGGCCACCCGGTGGGGCTGAGTTTCGCCGTCGACGCCCACGTGCGTCCGCTGCCCAGGAGCCTGGTGAACATCTATCCAGGAACTGCACGACGACCTGGGTGTCGTCCCGCCGGCCCATGGCGACCTGACCGGCTGGTTCGAGCGGGGAGTGTTGCTGCTCAACCGGTGCCTGACCGTCCAGCCCGGACGCCCCGCGAGCCACCGCGGCAAGGGCTGGGAACAGGTCACCCAGGCCGCCATCGACGCGCTGTGTGCCCGGGGTGGGCCGTTGGTGGCAATCGTGTGGGGACGCGACGCCCAATCCCTGACACCCGGCCTGCAGCGGGCCGGCGTCCCGGTCATCGCCTCTGCTCATCCCTCGCCGCTCTCTGCGCGGTCCGGCTTCTTCGGCTCACGACCCTTCAGCCGGGCGAACGAGGCCCTCGCCGCCCAGGGCGCGCCACCGATGGACTGGCTCCTCGACTAGCCTGAGGCCCATCACGGCGAAGGAGCATGATGCGAATCTCGTTGGTGCTTGGCTCGGGCGGGGCGCGTGGCTATGCCCACGTGGGGGTCCTGCAGGAACTCGAGGCACGCGGCCACGAGGTGGTGGCCGTCGCCGGCGCCTCCATCGGGGCCCTGGTCGGGGGCGCCTACGCCGCCGGCGTGCTTGACGAACTGACCAAGGTGACCCTGGGGCTGTCGAAGACCGACCTGTGGATGCTCATGCGCCCATCGATGGGGGCACCAGGACTCATCAAGCCCGACCGGGTGATGACGTTGCTGCGCGGGGTGATCGGGGACGTGCGCATCGAGGACCTGCCCATCCCCTTCACCGCGGTGGCGACCGATCTGCTGGCCCGGCGCGAGATCTGGTTCCACGAGGGCCCGCTGCTGGCCGCCATCCGCGCCTCGATCGCCATCCCCACCGTGTTCACACCGGTGATGCTGCGAGGCCGGCTGCTGACCGACGGCGGTGTGCTGAACCCGCTGCCCATGGAGACCTCCCTTCGGCTGGACGCCGACCTGACTGTTGCCGTGTCGCTGTTCGGTACCACGGCAGGACTGCGTCCCGGTGGCGCGATCGAGCTCTCGGCCGACCGGCCCGCCGACTCGAACGCACTGACCAGGCTGGGGGAGCGAATCGCGGAGAGACTGCCTGCCAGGCCCAGGATCCCCGATGCCGACGACGTGTTCGACCCGCTGCCCGAGGGGCTCGACCTGACCGACATGATGACGATGACGCTGGACGTCATGCAGGCGCGCATCCAAGCGTCCCGGATCGCTGTCAACCCACCCGACGTGCACATCGAGGTGCCTGCCAACCTGGGGACGACCTTCGATTTCGCCGATGGCGCCAGGATCATCGCGACCGGCCGGGAGTTGGCGATCGCCAAGTTCGACGAGGTCGGGCTGTAGCGCGCGGTGCTTGGGTGCGGTTCCTAGGCTGGGGGCATGTTCGGATTCCGGCATCTCACCGCACTCAATCCCACTGACGCGCTGCCCGGACGTCAAACCCCGGTGCTGCGCATGCCCTTCACCCACCGGATCTTCGGCAACGCGCTGGACGCGGTCGTCCCGGGCACCGAGGTCGCCTATTTCGCGCTGGGCTGCTTCTGGGGTGCCGAAAAGCTGTTCTGGCAGACCCCAGGGGTGGTTTCGACGGCGGCGGGCTACATGGGCGGCCACACGCCAAACCCCACCTACCAGGAGGTGTGTTCGGGACGCACCGGGCACGCCGAGACCGTCCTGGTGGTGTTCGACCCTGCCCGGGTGAGCTACCGCGACCTGCTGGCGATCTTCTTCGAGAACCACGACCCGACGCAGGGCAACCGGCAGGGCAACGATGTGGGCACCCAGTACCGGTCGGCGATCTTCACCACCTCGGAGGCGCAACGCGCCACCGCAGAGGACGTCAGGGCCCGCTTCCAGCCGGCCCTCACCAGCGCCGGCTACCGCGCCATAACCACGACCATCGAGTCCGCGCCGCAGTGGTACTTCGCCGAGGATTACCACCAGCAGTATCTGGACGCCAATCCGAACGGCTACTGCCCGATCCACGCCACCGGGGTGACCTGCCGGTGACGCCACCGTGGGGTCGATGACGGGAGAGACATGAGACTCAGGAAGAAGTCCCCATGGGTGATGATGTCAGCGCTGATGATTCTCACTCTTGGGCTCCTGGGCGCTTGTGGATCCACCAGCAGCGAACCGGTGGGGAGCGTTCCAGGCGAAGTGGAGGCGACCGAGTTCGAGGGGGTGACGCTGAGCCCTATCAGGGCCCAACGCAACAACGCCCTGAAGGGAACACAGGTCATCGACCCGAGCACGTACACTCTGACCATCGACGGACTGGTGGATCGTCCGCTGTCGCTGACCTACGCCGAGCTGCAGGCCTACCCACAGCAATCCTGGTTGATGGACCTCAATTGCGTCGAAGGGTGGAGTTTCACGGCCAAATGGACGGGGCCCTCGCTGGCCACCATCCTCGATGACGCCGGCGTCCAGCCCGGCGCCATGGTTGCGATCTTTTACACCACCGACGTCCCGACCGGCTACACGTCATTGGACGTCGACTACCTGCGCAAGAACGACATTCTGCTGGGGATGAAGCTGAATGACATCACGCTGCCGGTCGACAGAGGATTCCCCTTCCAGGTGGTCGCCAAGGCCAAGTACGGCTACAAGTGGGCCAAGTGGGTCACTCGGATCGAGTTGTCTGATGATGTGAACTTCCGCGGCTTCTGGGAGACCAGCGGGTACAACAACAATGCCGACGACACCGGACCGGCGTTCGACTAGCCACCGATTCCTGGTCCCATCCCGCACAGACCCGCCCAGGTGCTGCGAACGCTCGGGTGCCGGCACAGCGGGAGTTCACAGCGCCGTGATTCCCCTGACCACGGCGACCAGCCCGCCCGCCAGTGCAAGCAGCAGCACCGTCCGAATGGCGAGAACCTCCGAGACCCGGCCAGCGAGTCTGTCCCCCGCCCAGATGCCCACGACCATGGTGCCCAGGCTGACGAGCCAGATCTGCGAAGGCATCCGCGGCACCCCGCGGGCGACCAGGGTGAAGCCTGAAAGAAAGATGAAGTACAGCTGGACAGTCGCGACGAAGACCCGCTGCGACCAGTCGGTTGACATCCGGTAGAGCACCAACGCAGGGCCCCCGAGGGAAGCGACGGCATTCATGAATCCGGACACCATCCCGGCCGCCAGCGCGCCACCGCGTCCCTTGAAGATGCGTGCGCGCGGCGCCAGGACGGTGGCCGCCAAGGCCACCAGGACGAGGACTCCTACACTGACCTCGAGCCACGGGCCCGGCAGAGCTCTGGCCAGCAACGCCCCCGGCACGATGCCTACCGCCGCTGCCACCACCAACCATGGCAGCGTCTTCCAGTCGATCCAGCGCCAGACCCGGAGCAGCACGATCGCCGAGGCGATGACGCCCAGCACCTGAAGCACGGCCACGCCGGCGCCCGGGCCGATGAGCATCACCAGAATCGGGCTGGCAACCAGCGCCAGGCCCATGCCGGTCACGCGCTGGACGGCCGCCCCGAGCGTCACCGTCAGGCCCAGCACGATCAGACCGAGCGCGTCCATCACTCCACCTTGCCCGGTGTTCGGCCCACCCCAGCACTCCGCGCCCAGGACAGCTGGCGCGCATGCTCCTCGAGCAGCCATTCCGTGCCCCGGGCGACCGCCTCGTCCAGCCGCACGTCGCCCACCTGCTCGCCTGCCTCCAATGCGTCCAGGTAGGCCAGGTCTTGGTCGAATCGCCTGGTCACCTGCTCGTCGCGGGCGATCGTGCCGTGACCCGGCACCACCAGATGGCACCCGCCGGCTGCTCGGCGCAGCTCGGCCAGCCCGGTACGGTAGCCGTCCAACGGCTGTTCAGCGGTGAGATCCAGCAGCGGGATCTCGACGTCGGAACACATGTCACCGGCGATCAGGACGCCGTCATCGGGCACCGAAATGGCAAGGTGGCCTGGAGCATGACCGTCGTGCCCGATCAGCGTCAGCTGAGGCCCAGACCAACGCAGGCCAGTGGCGTCGATCGGCTCGATGAGCCCGAGCAACTCGAGATCTGCACCGGATGCCTCCGGGGCGGCCTCTGCCCTGGCCTCCGCGAGGCGTCGATCGTCCAGCCACTCGACGGCACGGACGCCGGCGAGTCTCGGCACCCCGCCCAGCCCGGGGTGCCACAAGAGGTGGTCCCAGTGTGGGTGGGTCGAAAGCCCAACTTGGGGTTTCACACCCAGGCGAGTGCAACGCGGCAACGAGCTCGTCCAACTCCGCACCGGTGACCCCGGGATCGATCACGACGGCCGACCCCTCTGAGCTGAGCACCACGGTGTTCAGCTGGCAGAACGAACTCGTGGCCACCCAGCAGTGCTCAGACACCTGCCGCAGCCCGACCATCTCGCTGTTCCCCTCTTGTCGTTGCGGGGACGGGTCAGCGGGTGAACACCGGGATCAGGCCTTCGAAGTGCATGTCCAGACCCAGCCCGGAGGCCACGATCACCGCGATCCCCAGCCCGACGATGGTCACGACGAGCGCGAAGATCAGGTGGGCGAGCAGCTTGGCGGACGTGCGGCTCATCCTCGCTCCCGCACGCGACCCCGAGTCGACCGCCCCATCGCTCCAGGCCAGCACTCTCACGCCCGTCGCGAACAGGGCGGGCAGTCCCGCGCCGAGCAACGCACCGATGACCAGCACCTCGGCGAAGGAGCGCAGGACGTTCAGGAAAAGGTCCATCGTCTACCCCTCAGACCGATGCCGTGGCGCGGGAGTCTGTGGGCTCCCACTCCTCGTTGACGTTGTGGCTGCCGATCGGCTGTTGTTGCGCGCGCTGGAACATCAGGAACGCCACTCCCGTCATGAGCGCGAAGATGACCAGCCCGCCAAGTCCGCCGCCCAGGCCGTTCGCGATGTACCAGGTGATGGCACCCACCAGGGCCGCGCACGGCAGGGTTGTCAGCCACGCGATCAGCATCCGTCCGGCGACTCCCCACCGCACCACCGCGCCTGGGCGGCCGACCCCGGAACCCAGAATCGATCCGGTGGCAACGTGCGTGGTGGACAGCGCAAACCCGAAGTGGCTCGACGTGAGGATCACCGCGGCCGACGAGCACTCGGCAGCCATCCCCTGGGCGGGGGTGATCTCCACCAGGCCCTTTCCGAGGGTCCTGATGATCCGCCAGCCACCGATGTAGGTGCCGGACGCGATGGCCAGCGCACAGGCGACCTTCACCCACCACGGGATCGCTTCGGTGGACTGCCAGTGACCGCTCGCGATCAGTGCCAAGGTGATGACGCCCATGGTCTTCTGGGCGTCGTTGGTGCCATGCGACAGTGAGACCAGGGAGGCGCTACCAATCTGGCCCCAACGGAATCCGGAGTCGGCGTAGCGCTTGGCTACACCCCTGGTGATGCGGAAGACCAGGCTGGTGCCCAGCACCGCGACCATGACGGCGATCACCGGCGAGATCAAGCTGGGGACGATGATCTTGCCGACCACACCGTCCAGTTTGGTGCCGTCGCCGATCCATTTAACCCCACCGAACCCGATGCCGGCGATGGCCGCACCGACCAGCCCCCCGAACAACGCATGGGACGAACTGGACGGCAGCCCCTTCATCCAGGTGAAGATGTTCCACATGATGCCGCCCACCAGCCCGGCGAGCAGGATCAGGAGCAGTGGCGTCCCGCCATCAGTCAGCAGTTCGGCTCGCGGCGTGCCATCGGGGTTCTGGATCTTGATGACGGCATTCGTCACTGTCAGCGCGACCTCCACCGAGAGGAAGGCCCCGATCAGGTTGAGCACGGCGCACAGGACGACAGCAGCCCTCGGACTCAGGGCCTTGGTGGCAATGGAGGTTGCCATCGCGTTGGCGGTGTCGTGGAAACCGTTGGTGAAGTCGAACGCCAATGCGGTGACAACGACGAGGATGAGCAGTAGGTAACCGGAGGTCACCCCTGCATGCTAACCCTGAACGTTCACCTGCCAGACACCGACCTTCACCTTGGACGCACAGGGTTCACAGCAAACCGGTCCGCAACTGCGGGCATGTCCTGCGCGAGCACCGGGGTCGCACCGGGTCCTAAGCTCGTTCACATGCTGCTGGGCTGCCCCCGCCCGCCCTGCCGAATGAACCAGGAGAGAACCATGTCTGACCCAGCCCTCGATGCATCCGTCGCCAAGCTGACCGCCGACGGCGCCGCACCCTCGGTGATCGCAGCCTTCGTCGACCGGCACCGGCGCTACATCGGTGGGGAGACCGGCTACCTGAACGAGGCCGATCTTGAGGCGCTCACCGATCCGCCACTGTTGGACGACCTGCCGCTCGACGGCGACGCCGTCCAGGCGCTGGCGCAGACCGCCGTCGTTCGGCTCAACGGCGGGTTGGGCACCTCCATGGGACTCGCCGGGCCGAAGTGCCTCATCGAGGTCAGGGCCGGCCAGAGGTTCCTCGACATCGTGGTGCACCAGATCCTTTCAATGCGCGCGGCGCACGGGGTTCGCCTGCCGCTGCTGCTGATGGACAGCTACAACACCTCGCAGGACTCCCTCGCCGCTCTTGCCGACTACCCCGACCTGCCGGTCGGCGGGCTTCCGCTGGACTTCCTGCAGAGTCGCGAGCCCAAGGTGCTGGCAGCAGACGGCCGACCGGTCGAGTGGCCGGCTGAACCCGCGCTCGAGTGGTGCCCGCCCGGTCACGGCGACTTCTACCCATCGCTGTACGCCAGCGGGCTGATCCCGAGGCTTCTGGACGCCGGCTTCCGCTACCTGTTCGTGGCCAACATCGACAATCTGGGGGCGCTGCCCGACCCTCGACTGGCGGGTTGGTTCGCTGCCAGCGGGGCCCCCTACGCGGCGGAGGTCACCGCTCGAACCGCAATGGACCGCAAGGGCGGCCACTTGGCACATCGGCGGGCCGACGGCCGACTGGTGTTGCGCGACACCGCCCAGGTCTCCCCCGCCGAGATGGACTCTTTCGTCGACATCGAGCGGCACCCCTGGATGAACTCGAACAACCTGTGGCTCGACCTGCAGCAGGTCGTTGCCGTGCTGGACGCCAACCAGGGAAGCCTCTCACTGCCTCTCATCGTCAACCGCAAGACCGTCGATCCCGCCGATGCCTCGTCACCGGCGGTGGTGCAACTGGAGGGCGCGATCGGAGCTGCGGTCGAGGTTTTCGATGGTGCCGTGGCGATCGGTGTGCCTCGCAGTCGTTTCCTGCCTGTGAAGTCGACTGCCGACCTGTTGGTGCTGCGCAGTGACATCTACGAGTTCACCGACGACGCCAAGTTGATCGCCCACCGCAGCGTCCCGGTGGTTGAGTTGGACGACCACTACAAACTGATTGACGACTTCGAGGCCCGGTTCCCGGCGGGACCCCCGTCGCTGGTCGCAGCGGACTCGCTGCAGGTCACCGGCGACTGGACGTTCGGTGCAGACGTCAGCGTCCGCGGGGCAGGGGTACTGATCGGTGATGACGAGCCCCGGCGGGTGCCCGACGGAGCCTTAATCACCGATCAGGGGATCGCGTCTTAGAGCAGCGTCTCGATGGGCTGGGGGTCCATGTCGTCGAAGTCCTGGTTCTCGCCGGCCATCGCCCAGATGAAGCTGTACGCCTGCGTGCCCACGCCGGAGTGGATCGACCAGCTGGGCGAGATGATCGCCTGCAAGTTGGCCACCATCATGTGCCGGGTCTCGGTTGGCTCGCCCATGAGATGCACCACGCGGGCGTCGGCAGGCACGTCCAGGTACAGGTACGCCTCCATCCGGCGGTCATGGGTGTGGGCCGGCATGGTGTTCCACATGCTTCCGGGGTGCAACCGGGTCAAACCCATGACGATCTGGCACGACCTGATGCCATCGGCGTGGATGTAGCGATTCAGGGTGCGGCGGTTCGCGTGCTCCTGGTCACCCAACTCACGGATGTCGCCCTCACCAGGCAACACCGACGCGGTCGGGTGGCTGGCATGCGCAGGGGCGCTGAACAGGTAGAACACTGCCTGCTCGCCGGGGTCCGAGGCGAACGTGACCTCGCGGACGCCGCGTCCGGCGTACAGACAGCCGCCCTTCGGTAGCTGGTGGGCCTCGCCATCGGTGGTAATGACGCCGGAGCCCTGCACCACCATCACTCCCAGTTCGCGACGCTGGAGGAAGTACTCCGCTCTCAGCTCATCCGGCGCCTCAAGGGTGAGGGGGCCGTCGGTGGGGACCGCCCCGCCGAGCACGACACGATCCTGGTGGCTGTGGACCAAGGTGATCCGGCCGGGGACGAAGAGTTCCGGGACGAGGAAGTTGGCGCGCAGTTCCTCGGTGTTCATCTGGGCTACCTGCTGCTTGCTGACTGCATGCCGGTTCTCCATGACCTCACTACCTTCCGTTAAGCGAAACTAGCGTTTCGCTGGGCGACACTCTCATCATACCTCGTCGAGCGAAGGGCCACGGCCATCTGGCCACATCGAGCGTGCTGTCTGCAGGCGGAGCACCCTGCGGCTCGAGCCGGTCCAGGGCTAGGCCGAACGCCAAGCGTCCAGCAACTCCGCCGCTCGCCGGCCCACCTCGGCCGCCTCACGTCCAGGCTTGTAGAGCGATCCTCCGAAGCCGGCGCCGTCGGCACCCGCTGCTGCCCAGGCGCCAACCGACCTGGCGTCCATGCCACCCACCGGCAACAAGGCCGTGCCAGCGGGCAGCACCTCCCGCCAGGCCGTGAGGGAGGCCACCCCCAGCACTCCGGCCGGGAACATCTTGAGATGGCGTGCCCCCGCCCTGAGAGCGGTGAAAGCCTCGGTCACGGTGGCCACTCCGGGGTAGGGCTGCATGCCGAGACGCAGGGTCTCAGCGATGACCTCGGGGTCGCAGTTGGGCGAGACGATCACCTGGGCGCCGGCGCGGTGAGCGGCACGGACGTCGTCCACGCTGAGCACCGTGCCCGCGCCGACCACGGCCCGATCGGCCAGGCGCTCCCGCAGAGCGGCGATCGAGACCAGCGGGCTCGGTGAGTTCAGGGGCACCTCGATGATTTCGATACCACCAGCCAGCACAGCCTCGCCGATCTCGGCCACCTGGTCGGGACGCACCCCGCGCAGGATCGCCACCAGACTCCCGTGTGTCACTTCTCCTCCTCGATGAGTCCCGCACCGATGGCGCAACGCCATAGTCCACGGATGGTTGCGTCGGGGTCGGCCGGTGTTGACTCGACTCCCGACATCGCGAAGGCGTGCTGGTAACGCTCCACCAGTCCTGCACCGCCGACCAACAGCACCGGCTGCATGTCGGGCTCGATCCGGTCGAGTTGTTCAGAGATCTCCGACCCGATGAGCAGGCCGGACAGGGCATCGGCCACCTGATCGGCAGGCAGTTGCTCGTCCAGCACTGAACTGCGAATCACGAACGCCGTGAAGGCGATCGCTCGTTGATCAGCCGCCAACTGCAGGCCCCAGTCGAACGCAGGACGCCAGTCTCGGCCCGGCGGGGCAGGCACGGCTACGCGTCCCACCATGGACTGGTCGAGCAGCAGGCTGTACAGCTCGCCGGTCATCGCGGTGTCGAAGTCGAGCAGCACCCCGTCGCGAACGATCGCCCACTTGGTGTGGGTTCCGGGCATGACCACCAGGGCCGTCTGACCGGGCGCCAGATCGCCGGCCAAACCGGCCAACTGGGTCTCCTCGCCGCGGATCACGTCGGCGTTCGGCCTGCTCTTCTTCACCCCAGCGATGATCGGCAGCGGCCCGCGCGGGGTCTGGATCGTGACGAAGCCACCCTCGGAGGCCAGGACCGTGGGTAGGGACTGGTACGGTGCAGGACGCCAGCCCTGGGCCGCACCGACCATGCCACAGGCGATCATCGGCAGCTGCGGTGCAGCGTCCAGCCACTGGCCCACCATCGACTCCAGGATCGCGGCAAACAAGGCGTCCCGGTTGTCGGCGTCGGCGGCCACCGACAAGATGCCCTCCCCCGTACGCTGATCGAGCACCACCGGGCCACGGGGACCGGCGGCGAGCAGGTAGCTGCGGGCGTTGGTGGTGCCCCAGTCGATGGCGATCAGGCGAGCGGGCGAGCTGAGTGTCGGCATGGGGTCCAGCCAACTGCCCAGCGGCGATCCTGTCAACGAGGCTGGCCTGAGTGGCAGAAGGTCCGTATATTGGGGATGCGGTCGTTCGGAGACGTGCGAACCGCCACGGACGCAGAAGGAGGGGCGATGGCCGACTCGGCAAACCCGGCAGACGGCCGTCCTTCGCCACCCTCGGCCTCATCTGACGCCAACGGCGCAGCTCCTCGCCCGGCGGCCGGAGGCCCCAGTGAGAAGCTGCCCCTGCTCACTTTTCTCGGACGCCAGAATCTGCGGTCGGCCGGCGCCGACGGCGGCATCGTCGGGGCGCTGATCGTTGGATCCCTGGGACTGGTGGTGGCCTTGATGGCCCTGACCATTGCGATCGGACGGGCACCCCAGGACGTGTCGGCGAACCCGGGGGTGATCACGGCTTCGGCGGCCTCAGCCAGCCCCACGACCTTCGTTTCCCCCGAGCAGACCGGCATCCGGTGGACGGCCCAGCCCATCATCACCGGTGTGCCGCAGAAGCCGCCCTACAACCCGCCGGCGCCGAGCACCAAGGCCCCCGCAAGGTCGTCCGCCGCCGAGGCCGCGCCGACGACGGCTGCTGCCGTTCCTGGGCCACCCGGGCAGACCCGAAATCCCTGATGACGGCCGCGGCGCTTGGCGGTCAGGAGTTCGATTCGTTACCGGGCGACTGAACCCGCGCATCCGAGATGTGCTCGTCGAGAGTGGTGGCGCCGTTGAAGCCGCTGACCTGGGCCTGGGAGACCTGCTCGGCCTTGCGCAGTTCTGCGTAGCGGGCCTTGAAGGATTGGCTCGGCATGGCGATCCCCATCCCCAACAGCAACCCCGCGAGCAGACCGAGGCCCGATCCGATCAGCATCCAGGTGCGGGGGTTGACGAAACCGGCACTGCGGTTGGCGACGGCCACCGCGTGAAGTTGATTGACCTCGATCACCACGTAGACCATCACACCGAGGAACGCCAGCGCTGCCACACAACCGAGCACGGTCAACAGGGTCTTGGAGAATCTCATCATGAAACCTGAGCCTAGACCACGCGCAAGGCATGGCAGAAAAACCAGCACGCCTGACCACGGGGGCCTACCCGGGCTCGCCCGATCAGGCGTGGTGATCAGAAGAACCTACAGACAGTCACTCTCAATACGATCCAGGGCCGCCGACCAGCGGTCCCGCACCCACGCACGGTCGGCACTGGGAGCCAGATTGCTGTGGATGATCTGCACCTGCGTCGACTTCTCACCTGACGGCGCAAGTTCCACCGCCACCATCGTCGGCGACCCGCTGTCGTTGAGGCGCCAGGAGAAGCGAATCTCCTCCAGCGGATGGAAACTACGGATGACACCCTGTCGTCCGTCATGTGACTGCCAGGTGTGACCCTTGGCGCCCAGTTGCGCTCCCGGCCCCAGCAGGGCCTCGGCGCCTTCACTCGTCATGAGCACGTCCCAGATGACCTTGACAGGCTGGGGAATGGTTCGGCTCACGACGACGTTTGATCCCTCGGTCTCGCCAGTGACCTCGCTCGTCTGTTCCATGGGGACCTCGCTTGCTTGGTTGAGTTGTGGAGTGCCCTCACCAACGTTGGTTCGGATGGCAGTCACAGTAGTGCGGCTGCTGGCCGCTCGGGAGTGAACTGAGTGATTGGCGCAGGAGGTGGCGCGGCGCGCGGGCTGCGCCGATATTGGCTGACCGTTGGATCGCCGGTGATCCAGAATCGAAGCGGCCAATCCGCGGCCACGGAGACGCCCACCCGGGGTCCCGTCGACGTCACGAACTCCTGTTGGGCCGGCTCAAGGGTGACGTCTTCCCCGAGGACCGCTCCGTCATCGGCCAGGCTCAGCCCCAGCGCCCGACCCAGGTTTCCCGGCCCGCTGGCCAGCCGATGGGCCGGCATCGGACGGCGCGAGCCCGCGCTTCGGTCTGCCTGCCGCCGGGCCCGCACCGTCTGCTCCCCGGACAGCACACGACCGGCACGCAACAGCACCGCTGAGGCGCTGCCCGACGGCGAGCACACCACGTTCGCCGCCCTGTGCACCCCGTAGCTCAGGTAGACGTACAGCCGACCAGGCTCGCCGAACATGGTGGACGCGCGGCCCCGGGGCCCGCTGCGAGCGTGGGACGCCGGGTCATCCACGCCGAGGTAGGCCTCCACCTCGGTGATGAGAATCCGAACCTCTCCCCGGCTCAGCACGGCTCCCACGAGGGCAGGAGCCACCTCGTCGGCACGGGCCCGGAAGTCGAGCGGCTGCATCTGACCAGAATGCCGCACCACCCGCGAGCCCGCGAACGGTAGCCTTCGACTGTGACGACCAACCGGCGCTTGACCTGGCGCTCCCCGGCCGGGGGACGCGCGGGGCAACGTGTCGCCCGGTCGGCGCCCGGGCTGGCCCTCGTCCTGGTGCTGTCCTCGTGCATCGTCCCCTCAGGCGGCGGACCGGAGCTCGGCACCATCTCACCCACACCCAGCGCCTCGGCCTCTGCGACTGCTTCGGCCACCGCAACTCCCAGCCTCCCGGCGGCCCACGACCTCTATGTCCCTGGGCTGGCCGCCGAGGTGGTCGGCCAGCTCGCCGAGGCCGCCGCGGGCAGACCCATCGTCCGGGTCGTGCTGGACCGAACCATGGCGCGGCTCACCTTCGTCGCGGAGGGCGACCGTCCTGCATCGGTGGTGTGGCAGGCGGGCGTGATCACGCCCAGCGATGACGGCACCGACCTGGTGGCAGCGGTGGCCTTCGACCCGGCACGGTTCAATCTCTCGGACGTGGCCGCCCTGTTCTCCACGGCTGCCGAGATCTCCGGGTCGCGGGAACGTCAGCAGTTGCAGATCAACGAGTACGACCACGGGGACGTGTTCATGACCGTCACCACGACGCCGGAGTCAACCACGGTGTTCTTCGACCGGGAGGGTTCCCCGATTCCACGTCTTGACCTGAGTGTCGACGCGGACATCGCTCGCGGGCTGGCCGACGTCCTGAACGGTCGGTTGCTGGTCGTCGCGGTGGGCATCACGGAATCCGAACAGGTGTGGGCCGATCTGGTCACCAGTCCTGGCGTCATCGAGCGGCGCATTCGTCCGGCGAAGATGCCGATGTACCTGGCGCAACGCCGCGAGGAGCCGAATGGGGAGCAGTTCGACGTGTCGGTGGTCGACCCCGCCGTGCTGGGGAACCTCCTCCGTTCGGCCGCCCTCATGTTGGAGGAAGATGCCGACAGCCCGGTCAGTCTGCAAGTCAGTCAACCTGCCGGCTCCACCGTTGCGCAGATCGTGGTTGACGTGGCCGGTTCGGAGGTGGTCACCGACCTGATGGGCGTCCCCGTCACGGATCGGTGAGGTTGGACACCCATGCCATGATGGGCCCATGCGGATCGTGGGAGTGCTGGCACCAGGGGCCTGCAGTTCCGTGGAAGGGGTGCTCGGACACGGAGACGACCCCCGCATGCTCTTGTGGCGTCACGGTTGGATGTTGAGCCATTTGCTGAGCACCCATCTCGACGATGACGGCATCGTCCTGACCGCCCAGGTTCGACCGAGGACGCACGACGCCCGCCCACCCAAGGTGCGCAACCGAGGGCTCGATCCCCGACTGGAGTTCGCCCCTGGTGAGGTGGCGGTCCCGAGACAGCGGATTGCCGCCTACGCCATCGTCCGGTCTCGACGAGGGGTGTTGGGCACCCAGTGCTCGACCCGAACCGCCATCCCGGGTCTGTGGCAGTTGCCTGGCGGTGGGCTGGAGGCGGGCGAGACGCCCAGCGCCGGAGTGGTTCGTGAGATCACCGAGGAGACCGCTCAACAGGTACACATCGACCGGCTGATCGACGTGCAGTCCGACCACTGGATCGGCCGCTCCCCCACCGGAGTGCTCGAAGATTTTCAGGCCCTACGCATCATCTACACCGCAACCTGTGATTCCCCCACCCAGCCGCAGGTGCTCGACGTCGACGGCACCACGATGTCGGCCAGTTGGGTGCCGCTTCGCCGGTGGCGGTCACTGCCGTGGACCTCAGGGGCCCGCTCATTGCTCGACCGTCACCTACCGCAGGTCAGCCTGGAGACAGAAAACTCACCGGCCCGGGGGTGACTCCGGGCCGGTGAGTTTCCAGGACTGAACGCCAGGGTTCAGTCGCGGAAGAAGCTGAGGATGCGCAGCAGCAGCGTGTAAAGCCAGACCAGCGTGACGATCAGCCCGAAAGCTCCCCGCCAGGACTCCTGCTCGGGGGCGCCCATCCGAACGCCGTTCTCGATGGCCTCAAAATCCATCAAGAGGCTCGCACTGGCAAGCACCACGCCCAGTCCTGCGGACAGCCATGAGATCGGCCCGGCCGAGGCGCCGATGGCGGCCCACCCAAGGTTGACCCCGACCAACAGCAGCACCAGGTTGAGCAGGGACACCACCGCGTAGCCGATGATCGAGGCGACCACGATCTTGGCGAGGCGGCCACTCACCCGGACGCCGAGGAACTTGTAGGCGCCGAGCACCACGAACGTCGCAACGATCGTGCCGATGACCGCCTGCATGACGATGCCCGGGTACATGAACTCGAAGACCTTGCTCCACGCACCGATCACCAGGCCCTCGACGAGGGCGTAGGCCACCACCGCCGGCACCGAGACGTTGCGACGGGCAGCCACGATCATCACAGTCACGAAGGCGACGATCGACCCGACGATGGCCACCGGGAACAGCAGTTCGACCGGCAGGAGCAGCCAGGCGACACCCGCCGCCGCCACCAGAATCAGGGTCAGCATCGCGGTCTTCGCGATGACGTCGTCAATGGTCATCCGTCCGGCGGCTGGGCCCTGGGGGGGACGACCGAACGCGTCCTGGGGTTGTCCGAATCCCTGGGGTGCGTACCCGGACTGGGGATAGGTGTTGGCCTGCTGGGGGTTGTAGTAGGCGTCCGCCTGGAAACCCTGAGGGTAACCTTGCGACTGAGCCGGGGTGAAGGCATCAGGCCTCGAAAGTACGGGGTTGTTGGTGCGCACCGGCGCTTCCTCCTGGATCGTTGTCGTGGCCCCCGAGAGGGGCTACCTCACCACTTTACGTGCCGGGCGACGATCAACCAATGAGGGTTTTCCCCGAGAAGGGCTCGGGTCGGCCTGCGGCCGTGGGATCATCGGCCCATGTCGACGCACGCAGTGCGGGAGGCGGACGCGTTCAGTTCGGTTCGCAAACCCATCCCGTCCAGAGCCGAGTCGCGGGCGTATGGAAAAGCCCTTCGAGCCACGGTCCCGCGTTCGTCCCTGGGCAGCTGGTGCCCGGCCGACGACCGGCCCGACCCTGTCGAGCAGGTCGTCGCCAGCAATCTGGGCCGCATTCCGAGGCTGATCGGACTGCGGATGACCCGGATGGCCGCCTCGCCCTACGGGTTCCTGAGAGGTGCGGCCAACGTGTGTGCCAGGGACTGCGCGTCTCTGCCCGCAACCGGCATGCAAGCGATCGTCTGCGGTGACGCGCACCTGGGCAACTTCGGGTTCTATCGATCACCTGAGGGCGAACTGGTGCTCGACCTGAACGACTTCGACGAGGCGCACCCGGGGTACTGGGAGTGGGACATGCGCCGGCTGGTTGCCAGCGTCCACGTCGCCGGCCGCGAGAACCGGATGAGCGAACTGCAGTGCGCCGAGGCAGTGGCAGCCTGTGTCACGGCCTACCGTGACGAACTGGCCCGACTGGCCGACGTCCCTCTGCTGGCTCGCAGTTTCCTGCGCGTCGATCTGGCCCGGCTCAACGAGACCGTCATCGAGCCCACCCTGCGCGACGAGGTTTCCCGAGCGGCCGCCAAGGCCCGGCTGCGCACCTCCGACCGGGCGCTGCCCAAGCTGACGCGCGCCATCGGAGGAGTCCACCAGATCGTCGAGGACCTGCCGGTGACAAGGAAGGTCTCACCTGCGCGCTTCGACCAGGTCGGTCAGGCACTGGACGAGTACCTGAGCACCCTTCCGCTGCAGTGGCGAAGAGTGGTCGGCGCCTACCGCTTGGTCGACGTGGCCCACAAAGTGGTCGGAGTCGGGTCGGTCGGCCTCCGGGCCTTCGTGGCACTCCTGGTGGGGTCGAGTCCGGAAGACGTCCTCTTTCTGCAGCTGAAGCAGGCCAATCGCTCGGTGATCGCCCCGTTCATTCACGGCGACCAGGCCTTTCACCACCACCAGGGTCAACGGGTGGTGGAGTACCAGCAGGCCCTGCAGACCGTCAGCGACCCGTTGCTCGGTTGGGCGACGCTGCCTGCCCTCGTCGACCCCACGACGTCCACCCATCTGGGCCCCGGTTCGGCGATGCCCGGTTCACCGGCGATTCAGGTGTACGTCCGCCAGTACCGCAACATGAAGGGGGCTGTGCTGATCGACGGGCTGGACGCCGACGCCCTGGTCGACTACGCCCGCGTGCTGGGGCTACTGCTGGCCAAGGGGCACGCGCGCACCTCGGGCGCCTCGCGAATTGCGGGCTACCTGGGCGGTTCCGACGCGGCAGCCGAGGCGTTCGTCCGGTTCGCCCAGGCCTACGCCGATCAGACCGAGGCTGACCACGCCGCCCTGTGCGCGGCCATCAAGGCCGGGCGCCTTCCCACCTCAGCCGACCAGGCACAGCCCGACAACCGGGAGGGGCAGTGACCGTCCAGAGTTACGTCCTGGCCGTCGACCAGGGCACCACCAGCACGCGCGCCATCGTCTTCGACCACGACGGACACGCCGTGGCGGCCGGCCAGCTCGAGCACCGCCAGATCCTGCCCAGGCCCGGCTGGGTGGAGCATGACCCGATCGAGATTCGCGACAACGTGAACGCGGTCATCGGCCAGGCACTCGGCCGGGCCAACATCAATCGCCACCAGCTTGCCGCCGTGGGCATCACCAACCAGCGCGAGTCCGTCGTGGTCTGGGATCGCGCCACGGGCGAGCCGATCCACAACGTCATCGTCTGGCAGGACACCCGCACCCAGCAGGTCTGCCGCGACCTGGCAGGCGAGGCCGGCCCGGGCATTTTCCAGCACCGCACGGGTCTGGCGCTGGTGCCCTACGTGTCCGCCCCGAAGATTCGCTGGATCCTCGACAACGTCGCGGGCGCCAGAGGCCGCGCCGAGTCCGGAGAACTGGCTGTCGGCACCATGGACAGCTGGGTGCTGTACAACCTGACCGGCGGCGCCCGGGCAGGGGTGCACGCCACCGACGTGACGAACGCGTCTCGCACCAGTCTGATGGACCTGCGCACGCTGGCCTGGGACGCCGAACTGTGTGAGTACCTGGGCGTCCCGATGTCACTGCTGCCCGAGATCCGCTCGTCGTCCGAGGTCTACGGCCGGGGTGCGGCGAACTCGCTGGTCATCGACACCCCCATCGCCGGCGTGCTGGGTGACCAGCAGGCGGCCGCCTTCGGTCAGGCCTGTTTCGCTCCGGGGATGGCCAAGAACACCTACGGCACGGGGTGTTTCCTGCTGATGAACACCGGCACCGAGCCCGTGTTCTCCGAGCACGGCCTGCTGACGACCGTGGCCTACCAGCGCGCCGGTGAGCCCGCGCACTACGCCCTGGAGGGCTCGATCGCCGTGACCGGCTCGCTGATCCAGTGGCTGCGCGACAACCTCGGGCTGATCAGTTCGTCGGCCGAGGTCGAGGAGCTCGCCGCCCAGGTGGACGACAACGGTGGCGCCTACCTGGTGCCGGCCTTCTCGGGTTTGTTCGCGCCCTACTGGCGTCCGGACGCCCGCGGTGCGGTACTGGGGCTGACCCGGTTCGTGAACCGGAGCCACATTGCCCGGGCAGCCCTGGAGGCCACCGCTTACCAGACCCGCGACGTGGTCGAGGCGATGGACGCGGAATCGGGGGTTGGCCTGCAGGAGTTGCGTGTGGACGGCGGGATGACTGGCAATGAACTGCTCATGCAGTTCCAGGCGGACCAGCTGGGTGTGGCGGTAGTACGTCCGATGGTCGCCGAGACCACTGCACTCGGCGCGGCCTACGCCGCCGGAATGGCCGTGGGCTTCTGGCGTGACGAGTCGGACGTGGTCGCCAACTGGGCAGAGGACAAGAGGTGGACGCCCCGGATGGGCGCCGACGAGCGCGACCGGCTGTACCGCGGCTGGGCCAAGGCTGTCAGCAAGAGCCTGGGGTGGGTGGACGAGGATGTCGAAGAGTAGCTGAACAAGGGCGACGACTTCACCGCGACCGACGTCTGGCAGGCCCGGCGAACCTAGGCTGACGAGCATGACCTCTCACCTCGTGCTGATCGCCAACGCCAAGGACGGCACCATCAGTTCCTTCGACCTGAGCCACGGCGTCCTCACCCCACTGGCCGTCAGCGACGTGGGAGCACCCGGCATGCCGCTGGCGGTCGACCCAGCGCGCGACCTGGTCTTCGCCGGCACCAGCAACCCGGTGGGTGTCACGGTGCTGGGGCTCGATCGCGCGTCCGGGACGCTCACGGTGGCGGGTCGGTACTCCGCACTCGGCGCACCCACCTATCTCACGCTCAGTTCGGACGCACGACTGCTGTTCAGCGCGTCCTATCACCAGGGCATCGGCGAGGTGTGGCAGCTGGGGTCCGACGGTGACCTCACCGGCGTCGGTGGGCCCGTCCACCACGGTAATCTGCACAGCGTCCAGGTCAGCGACGACGGCTTCGCCTATTTCGTCTCGTTGCGCGACGATCTGGTCGCCCAGTACGCGGTCACCGGCGACGGATCGTTGACTCCGCTCGATCCCCCCACCGTTGCGGCTCCCGAGGGGTCCGGCCCCCGCCATCTCGTGCTGGACGCGGCTCAGGCGTCGCTGTACGTCATCACCGAGTTCTCCGGGCAGGCGCTGCACTACCGCCGCGACGCGGTGCGCGGCACGCTGGAGTTGGCGTCCCGGGCAACCTGTGTGCCCACCGACCGAGGCCTGTCGCCCAGCAGATTCGGCGCCAACCCCCGTGCCGAGGAGCTCATCTGGTGCTCCGATCTGCACCTGGATGATTCGGGACGCCTGCTGTACTGCGCGGAGCGTAACCGCGCCACGATCACCGCCGTGCGGGTGCTCGACGACGGCTCGCTGGGCGAGCCCGTTTCCCACTCCGACGTGGTCGCCCAGCCACGTTCCTTCGCGATCCTGCCGGACGGGAACCTGCTGGTCGCCTCCGAGATCGACCGGGTGGTGGCGCTGTACCGTGCCGACGCTGATGGGCGGCTCGCCGAGGTCTCGCGCCACGACGTCGGTCTGGGCGCGAACTGGATCGAGATCCTCGCTCGCTGACTGACGCCCTACCTCCCTGAACTGCGCGCACCAGTTGACCACCGGCCCTGGTTGAAACGTTGGCAGTGCCCACTGCTGCGCTCCAGTCAGGTTTCCGAGCACCGAGGCAGACGGTGAAGACGGGGCTGGCACCACCAGCGCCGGGTCAGCGCTGGTCCGCGTCCCCACCGCGGCGCGACAGCAAGGTGTTCAGGGTCGCCGCGGCGGCCTCGGCGTCGGTCAGGGTGATGAGAAATGGACCCTCCTGGCTGCCGCGTTCGATCCGGACGGCGGGTCCCGCGCTGGTGACCAGACCCATCTCGCCGTTGAGGCCGACGCGCAGCCCCCAACCGCCGAACTCCCCCAGTGGGCTGACCTGTGTGACGGAGGCCGCCGAGATGGATGTCAGGGGGATGTTGACCAGCGGGACCACACCCAGGACGCGGGCCCGCACCCCGCGCGCATCGATGCTCACGTTCGCCACCATGGCCGCACCGACCACCACGAGGAGAACCACCGTGAAAGCCATGATCACCGCTCCACCCCAGGTGCCGGCGACCAGCATGGCGGCCATCGGAACGACCGTCACCAACCCGACCGCCCCCAGCAGCACCCACACCGCCCGGGCGACCCGGGTGCGTCCGGTCCATGCCACGCGCACCGCGTCGTCCACCAGCAGCCTGGGAGCCGTGGCAGCGATCTCGACCGGCACGGCAGCGTCGCTGGGCTTGCGCCGGAGGCCCAGGTGGAGCAGCCCGCCGACCAGCAGTGCGACGAGGCCACCAGCCACCAGGGGAAGGTCGGGACTCGACGCAGCGGCAACCTGCTCGGCGGTCATGCCGCGC
This sequence comes from uncultured Actinomycetota bacterium, assembly GCA_963780175.1. Lineage (GTDB taxonomy): Bacteria > Actinomycetota > Actinomycetes > Propionibacteriales > Propionibacteriaceae > Brooklawnia. Next base: position 1,067,145 of record CAWAAT010000001.1, read on the forward strand.
TGCATCCACACCGACCCGTTCATCACCGACGACAAGAAGACGGCGGTGCCGCCCGCCACCGGCCCGAGATAACGAACCTGTTTGGCGACGACGCCGATCACGAGGATGAACAGCGGCATGACCAGACACATCAGCATGTTCTGCACGAAAAGGCCCGACAGCGGCTGGAAGCCGTCGGCGCGTCCCGTCGGCCCCCAATGCGTGGCAACCACCTGGGGCAGTTCGTCTCGAACACTCCAGACGGCGACGGCTCCCCCGACAGCGGCCAGCACCACCACCACGGCACTGGCCAAAGCGGCGACCACCTGGCTGCGGCTGATGCGTGACACGGACTCACTCATCGTGGACTCCCTGAGAGATGCGGTGGGCAAGCTGGCTGCGGCTGATGCCTCGTTGCTCGGCGTAGGCCACGAGTTCATCGATCCGGGTCGTCAGTTGTGAGGCGCCGGTGTCGGCCGCGATCACTACCGCTCCGCGTCCGCGCCGAAGCTCGATCAGCCCTTCGTCGCGCAGCATCTGGTAGGCCCGCAGGACGGTGTGCAGGTTGACGTCGAGGGCGTCCGCCAGGTCCTTGGACGCCGGCAGCCTGTCGCCCGGGCGCAGCGTCCGCTCCGCTACTGCCCTGCGCACCACGGTCGCGATCTGCTCGTACAGCGGCTGCGGATCGCTGGGGTTCACCGCCCACAACATAATTCTATAATAACTAGAAATATGACACTGTCCAGCGAACGGTCATACCGAACCAGGGAGGTCCCACCTGCGTTCCACCAGTTCGTTGACGGTCCTGGCCGCAGCGTCCGGGTGGGTAACGGTGATGACCACTGGCCTGCGGCCGACCCGCTCGAGCCGAAGGGCAGGACCCCGTCCGGTGACCAGCCCCGTCGCGCCGTCGGCTCGCGTGCGATGTCCCCAGCCGCCGAAATCGGCCCTCGGGTCAACGCCGACGACAGAGGCACTGAGGACCTCGCTCATGGGCACTGCCAGCCACTCGCGAGACCCCCAGCCGCGCACCCGCACGCCCTCCGGGGTGACGTGCACCGCTGCGGCCGCGAACGGCGCCCGGACGATGAACACCATCGCGGTGGCGGCATTGACAAGCACAATCGCGGCGACGCCGGTGCTCCAGGCCGCCAGTTCGGCCGCGGTCACGAGCCCGACAAAGGCGACCAGTTGCCCGGCCAGCAGCCACGACCAGCGCATCCGACCCGACCAGCCCAGGTAGCGGGCGAGGTCGGCGTGGGTGGGCACCTCGGGCGCGGCGGCGGACAGATCCGGCGCCGGCGGCACTCCCAGCCTGCGACCCAGCCCCACCATGGCGAGGCTCACCGCCACCGCCGACAGCACGGCCGCGCTCAAGGGGCCCGCGAGGGACGCGCCGCGCACCTCGTCCAGGCTCAGGCCGCGCTGCTGCCAGAGGGCACCGTGCATGAGGACTCCCAGGAAGACCGCCAGGGCGGCGCCGACCGGCCCGGTGTGCCTGCTCTGCTGACTGACCTGCCCCATCACGATCAGGAAGAGGGGGATCGCCGTGGCGATCATCGCATTGAGCACCAGCGCGGAAGCGAACGGCACGAACCCATTGGGTTCGGTGAGGCTGCCCCAGCGAGCCGCGACCTCCGGAACGAAGTGCCCGCGCTGAGTCCACAGCACCACCGAGCCGCCGACCCCCACCACCAAGGTGAGCCCGGCTGCCACGACGGCCAAGGTCAGTCCACGCGGTTCGGACCGCATGGGTCAATGATGGCGCGACGCCCCAACCTGCGCGTCAGCCCACGGACGGGTCCTCGCGTCTGTGCTCGGGCGGCTTCGCCACGTCTGTGCTCGGGCGGCTTCGCCACCCTCAACCTTCTCGTCGTCGCAGCGATCGCGAGCAAGCTCGCGTCGCTGTCTCCTCCTCATGTGATCGGGCGGCTTCGCCACCCTCAACCATTTCGTCGTCGCAGCTATCACGAGCAAGCTCGTGTCGCTGTCTCCTCCTCATGGTGCCCCCGATGGGAGTCGAACCCACACTCGGGCGGGTTTAAGCCGCCTGCCTCTGCCGTTGGGCTACGGGGGCCAGACCTCAGCTGTCCGGCAGCGGGTGCCCCCTGCCGTCGACCAGCATCGACCAGGCGATGCCGTCCAGGATGTCGGACTCACTGGCCCGCAACGCGACACCCACTCGTCTGACGACCTCGGCCACCACCAGCGCCCCGGCCCCCAGGACCTTGGCGCGTTCCGGTGCGACCGGCCCGAGAGCGGCAACCTGCTCGGCAGACATGCTCAACAGGCGTTCGGCCAACGCCGTCACCTCATCCGGCGTCATCACCGAGCCGTGCACCAACGCACGGTCGTAGCGTTCGAGCCCGAGGTTGAGGGCAGCCATCGAGGTGACGGTGCCGGCCACCCCGATGAAGATGGCGATACCAGACAGGTCGACCGGGCAGGCGTCCAGCAACCGGTTGACCTCTGCCCGAGCGGCCGACACCTGCTCGGGGGTGGGCGGGTCATCCAGCAGGTAACGTTCCCGGACGCGTCGGGAACCGATGTCGATGCTGATCGCCTGGTCGAGCTGTCCGTCCGCGTGGCCCCGGACGAGTTCGGTGGATCCGCCCCCGGAGTCCATCACCAGGATGGGTCCCTCGGCCTGGCCGGCACACGACAGTGCGCCCGTGAACGACAGCCGGGCCTCCTCGTCGCCGGTGATCAGTTCGGCCTCGATGCCCAGCCGTTCGCGCACCCCAGCGAAGAACTCGTCACGGTTGGCTGCGTCCCGCGACGCCGAGGTGGCCACGAACCTGGCTCGTGAGCAACCGTGCCTGCGGATCAGCGGAACGTACTCGTCAATCGCCGCCCACCCCCGGGCGATCGCGGCCTCGTTGAGCCTCCCGTTGGCGTCCACACCGTGACCCAACCCGACGAAGCGCAACTCGTCTCTCGTGTTCGTGCAGACAGGAGTCGGGCCCCAGACTGGCGATCAGCAGCCGAAGCGTGTTCGTGCCGGCGTCGAGCGCGGCCACCACCTCACTCATGTGCGACCTCCTCGGGTGTGCAGGGACCAGTCCAGAACTCGCCCAGCATCGCCAACGCCTCGTCGCCGATGGGGTTGACTCCGGGGCCGGCCGCCAGCGCGTGGCCCACCAGGGCGTGCAGGCACTTCACCCGGGTGGGCATGCCGCCTGCGCTGAAACCCTCGATCTCGGGCACGTCGTCGCCCAGGGCCTCGGCCAGTTCGGCTCGAGCAGCCAGGTAGGCCTCGTGGGCACGCCGATGATGGTCGGCCAGTTCGGCGTCAGTGGCCAGGCGCTCGGTCATCTCGGTCATGATTCCGGACGCCTCCAGCCGTGACACGGCGGCGACTGCCCGCGGGCAGGTCAGGTAGAACGTCGTAGGAAACGGCGTCCCGCCCGGCAGCCGGGGCTCGGTGGCCAACACGCCCGGCCGACCGCAGGGGCAGCGCCAGGCAACCCCGGCCACGCCACGCACCGGACGCCCCAACTGCGCCTCGGCGAGGCGGGCGTCCTCGGGCGTGAAGGTTTCGTAGCGGGACATGCCGACCATTCTGGCACGGCCGCCCGACGCACCCCAGGCTCATGCGACCTCTGGGTCACGGCCCGGTGGTCGGCTCGGGCTCATCGGGACGCACCGGCTCGCTGATGGACGCGTCCTCGATCGGTGCCGGGTCATCGGCTGCCGCCACGCTCGACCACATGCGGTCCCACCACGTCCGGGCGTACTCGCCCTCGGGCAACTTGGCCGCACCGATCTGACTACCGCCGCCGTACGGCTTACCGTCGGGGCCGAGCACCCGGAACCCGATCTCGCCGGGCACCACCCAGCCGAGTCGTTCACGGGCCTGGATCTTGACGTACTCCGGGTCTTCCCAACGCTCGATCTCGTCCTCGAGTCGACTGATCGACTCTTCATGAGCGGCGATCTGTTGGCGCAACTCAGCCAACTGGTACTGCTGGTTCAGGTAGACGCGCAGGGTGGTGGCGTAGCTGACCAGCAGGATCACCAGCACCACGACCACGACGATGGCCCGCTGAGTGATGCGCAGACTGTTGCGTAATCGGGGTACCACGCCGGTCGGTTGGGCGGCGCCCTGCTCTGCCGCCGAGTCTGGACCGAGCTGCGGTCGGGTCTGAGCGCTGCGTTGCGCCGGACGCGAGGCCGTGCGCGCGCTGGGGGTGTCGGGACGGCCTCGTCCGGTGGGTCTACCCGGACGCCCGGTCCGGCCGGATTCCGAGACCATCACCCCCACCTCCCCCGCTGCTCCTGGCACCGCACGGAGCAGGAACCATCATCGAACATGACAGGGGCCGCCACCGCGCAGAAACGCGGGGACGGCCCCTGTCGTCAGCAGTCACCAGCCATGACTGCAGCCGGGGCTCAGGACCACTTCTCCAGATCGAAGCGCGGGAAGGCCGACACGCCGGCGTACACGGCGGCGGCGTCCAACTCCTGCTCGATGCGGATCAGCTGGTTGTACTTGGCGACGCGCTCACCGCGAGCCGGGGCACCCGACTTGATCTGACCACAGCCCAGCGCCACGGCGAGATCGGCGATCGTGGTGTCCTCGGTCTCACCGGAGCGGTGGCTCATCATGGTGCGGAAGCCGTTGCGGTGCGCGAGGGTCACCGCGTCGATGGTCTCGGTGAGCGAGCCGATCTGGTTCACCTTGACCAGCAGCGCGTTCGCCGACTGGCGGTCGATGCCGCGCTGCAGACGCTCGACGTTGGTGACGAACAGGTCGTCACCGACGACCTGCACCTTGTCGCCGAGGCGCTTGGTGAAGACTGCCCAACCTTCCCAGTCCTCCTCGTCCAACGGGTCCTCGATGGAGACCAGCGGGTAGTCGGCGACCAGTTGCTCGTAGTACTCGATCATCTCGGCGCTCGACTTCAAGCCGCCCTCGAACGTGTACTTGCCTTCGCTGACGAAGGAACTGGCGGCCACGTCAAGAGCCAACGCGATGTCCTTGCCGGGGACGTATCCGGCGGCCTTGATGGCCTCCTCGATGAGGTCGAGAGCGGCGCGGTTGGAGTCCAGGTTGGGGGCGAAGCCGCCCTCATCGCCGAGCCCGGTGGCCAGCTTCTTGGACTGCAGGACCTTCTTGAGGGCCTGGTAGACCTCAGAGCCCATCCGCATCGCCTCGGCGAAGTTCTCGGCGCCGATCGGGGCAATCATGAACTCCTGGATGTCGACGTTGGAGTCGGCGTGTGCGCCACCGTTGAGGATGTTCATCATCGGCACGGGCAGGATGTTGGCGGTCGGGCCACCGAGGTACTTGTACAGCGGCAGCTCGGCAGACTCGGCGGCCGCGCGAGCGACGGCCAGGGAGACGCCCAGGATGGCGTTGGCGCCCAGGCTCGACTTGTTCGGGGTCCCGTCCAGGTCGATCATCGCGTCGTCAAGACCACGCTGGTCGGTGGCGTCCCAGCCGACGACCTCCTTGTAGATGGTCTCGTTGACGTTCTCGACCGCCTGCAGGACGCCCTTGCCGCCGAAGCGGGCCTTGTCGCCGTCACGCAGTTCGGCAGCCTCGAAAGCGCCGGTGGAGGCACCGGAGGGCACAGCGGCAATGGCGAACGAGCCGTCGTCCAGCAGGGCCTCGACCTCGATTGTGGGGTTGCCGCGGGAGTCCAAGATCTCGCGAGCCTCGATGTATTCGATAAGTGCCACGGGTGTTTACCCTTTCGTTCGGACTGTTGGATCTGGTGGTGTCCAGCACCACACTATCGGCGAACTGGGTCGCCTGAAACTGACGCAGTCAACAAGGTGGAAAGTCCACTAACTGTCGGCCCCCGGACTTCTCAAGTGGACTGCTCGGCCTGGCGCACGCGTTGCTCGAGAGTTCGCAGTGCGTCCCGGGTGGCCTGGTCGGCGTCGATTCCGCTGGCCTGGGCACGCTGCACGATGGCCAGGATCTGTTCGCCCACCTGCTCGGCGGTGATCGGTTCGACGGCCATCTCCACGGGCAGGTGGACGTGTCGGGTTCGAGACACCACCTTGGCGGCCCGGGCCAACGCGTCAAGCGAGTTCGGGATGCCCTCAAGGGCGCTCTCGCGCCGCTTCTCAGACAGTTTTGCGGCCTCCCAGGTGCCCATCATGTCGTCAGGGTTGTCCTCGCCGGCGAACACCCACGGGTGGCGACGCACCAACTTGTCGCTGACTCCGCGCGCCACGTCCTCGATGTCGAAGCGGTCCTGGCCGGACGCGATCTCGGCGTGGAAGTAGATCTGCAGCAGAACGTCACCGAGTTCCTCGCGCAGGTCGTGGTCATTGATGTCATGCTCATCGGCCCCGGACTCCAGGGCGTCGATGACCTCCGCGGTCTCCTCGATGAGGTGCTTGGCCAGGCTGCGGTGGGTCTGTTCCGCATCCCAGGGGCACTCGACTCGGAGCCGACGCATGATCGCCGCCAGCCTCAGCAAGTGCGAGTCGCCGGACGCCTCGATGGCAGGCGTGGGACGGTCGATCACCCCTGGTACTGGTCCACCGTCGACAGTGAACTCGAGCCGACAGCGATCAACTGGTCGGGATCCCAGACGCCGTAGCGCGGGTTCATCTCAACGGTGTAAGAACTCAGGTACTCATCGCGCAGGGTGAGCAGGTAGTGCTCGTGACGCATCAATGCGGTCGTGGCCTCGGCACACCGTTCATCGACGAGGAACTGCTCGCCGTTGCGGCGGCGCACCTCCTCGAGCAGTTGGTCGTCGGTCGGGGCCTGCGCATCGCCGGACGCCTGCTGGCGGCTCATCTCGTCCAGCACGGCCAGCTGGAGCATGGTCGGACGCAGGGCGTTGGGTTCGAGCTCGGCCTGCGGGTTGCTCTGGTCCTGCAGGGCCGCCGAGCAGCCCTGCGCGAAGGATGTCACCCGCGAGTCGGGGATGGCGACGCCGTTGACAATCGCAGCCGTGCCGCCGGTCGGCGAGCAGCCGGCCAACAGCGACAGTCCGAGCAGCGGCAGCACCGCGCGTCCGACGAGCTTGTTCATCGATGACCTCATGTTCTTCTGATCCGGGCTATTTGCCTGAACGATCCGCTCTGATTGTACGTGGCAGTCACGAAGCGGCAACAACCGCGGGGGTGAACACCTCGGCGACCACCGTGGAGGCCCAGTCGAGCAACTCGAGGCCCTCGATCGGCGTGGTCGGCACTCCCCGGGTTCGCGGCCTGGGGATGAGTGCGGCGTTGGTGGCGTCCTTGATGAGGGTGCCGGGGTGCAGGCGCTGCAGCCGCAACTGGCGTGACTCGGGCAGGTCGAGGCGCTCACCGCTGGGCAGCAGCCGGTTGTTGACCGGCCCGAACCTGATGTAGTTGCCCTGCGTCATCACCTCGGTCAGACCGGCTCGCCGGCAGGCCAGCCGGAACCGCGCAACGGCCAGCAGCGCGTCGGCGGGGGCGGGTGGAGTCCCGTAGCGGTCGGTCAGTTCGGCGCGGACGCCGTCCACATCGTCCTGCGTGCGCACCTCGGCCAGCCGGCGGTACATCTCGAGGCGCAGGCGTTCGGACTCGACGTAGTCGGTGGGCAGGTGCGCGTCCACCGGCAGCTCGATGCGCATCTCGGGCTCCTCGTCAGCGGCCGCCTCGCCCCGGTACTCACCGATGGCCTCGCCGACCATCCGGATGTAGAGGTCGAAACCTACGTCTGCGATGTGCCCGGACTGCTCGTCCCCGAGCAGGTTGCCGGCACCGCGGATCTCGAGGTCCTTCATGGCGATCGCCATGCCCGCGCCGAGGGCGCTGTTGGATGCGAGCGCCGCCAACCGGTCGTAGGCGGTCTGACTCAGCGGCTTGTCCGCAGGGTAGAGGAAGTACGCGTAGCCACGCTCGCGGCTGCGTCCCACCCGACCGCGCAGCTGGTGCAACTGAGACAGGCCCATCCGGTCGGCGCGGTCGACGATCAGGGTGTTCGCGGTCGAGACGTCGATGCCCGCCTCGACGATGGTGGTGCAGACCAGCACGTCGATGCGACGCTCCCAGAAGTCGAACATCACCTTCTCCAGCGCCCGCTCGCCCATCTGGCCGTGGGCCGTGACGATGGTTGCCTCTGGAACCGCATCGCGCAGCTGGGCGGCGACCTTCTCGATGTCCTGGACGCGGTTGTGGACGAAGAACACCTGGCCCTCACGCGCCAGTTCGCGGCGGATGGCGGCAGTGATCTGTCCCGGGTCATAGGCCCCGGCGAAGGTGAGCACCGGATGACGCTCCTCGGGAGGGGTGGCGATGGTGGACATCTCGCGGATGCCGGTGACCGCCATCTCGAGAGTGCGCGGGATGGGAGTGGCGCTCATCGACAAGACGTCGACATTCACCCTCATGCGCTTCAGCGCCTCCTTGTGCTCAACACCGAAGCGCTGTTCCTCGTCGATCACGACCAGTCCGAGGTCGCGGAACTTCACCTTGTCGCTGATCAGCCGATGGGTGCCGATCACCACGTCGATGCGTCCGGAGGCCAGGCCGTCGATGGTGTCGGCGATCTCGGCGTCGGTCTGGAAGCGACTCATCGCGGCCACCGCGACCGGGAAGCCCGCGTAGCGCTCGGTGAAGGTGTTCATGTGCTGCTGGACGAGCAACGTCGTGGGCACGAGTACGGCGACCTGCCGGCCGTCCTGGACCGCCTTGAACGCAGCGCGCACCGCGATCTCCGTCTTGCCGTAGCCCACGTCTCCGCAGACCAGCCGGTCCATGGGGACGACCTGCTCCATGTCGGCCTTGACATCGTTGATGCAGGCCAGCTGATCGGGGGTCTCGGTGTAACTGAAGGCGTCCTCGAGTTCGCGCTGCCAGGGGGTGTCGGGTGCGAAGGCGTGGCCTTTGGTGGCCTGGCGGGCCGCGTATAGCTTGATGAGTTCGGAGGCGATCTCGCGGACGGCCTTACGTGCCCGGGTCTTGCGTTGCTTCCAGTCGGCGCCGCCCATCCGGTCGAGCTGCGGGGATTCCCCGCCCACGTAGCGGGAGACCTCATCCAGCTGGTCCATCGGGACGTAGAGCCGGTCGCCGGGCTGGCCACGCTTGGACGCTGCGTACTCCAGCACCAGGTATTCCCTGGTGGCACCCGCCACCGTCCGCGTGACCATCTCGACGTAGCGTCCGACCCCGTGCTGTTCGTGCACCAGGGCGTCACCTGGTCTGAGTTCGAGTGGGACGATTTGGTTCCGGCGCCTGGCAGGCAGCTTCCGGGCAGTGCGGTCGGGACCGGCCCCGGTGATGTCGGCGGCGGTGTGCATGACCAGTTGGATACCGGGGGCCCGCCAACCATGCCGCAAGGCGCTGCGGAAGATGCGCACCACCGGGGTGGACTCGATCTCGCCGAGGCCCTCGACGATCCGGGACGCGATGTCGTGCTCGCCCAGCAGTTCGGCCAGCCGTTTGGCTGGTCCGGAACCCTCGACGCTGAGCAGCACCCGCCAGCCGTCGGTGACGTCCAGCTTGATCTGGTCGATGAAACCATTGACGTCGCCGTGCCAGCCGGCGGTGTCGGTCAGAGCGAGCCGGCGTCCCGGCACCCCTGCGACCGAGGCATCGGTGTCAGGTTCATCCTCGGGACGCGCGGTGAAGCTCGACAGCGACCACCAGCCCTGGCCGCGTCCCAGGGCGTGGCTGCGTACCTCGGCCAGCTCACGGTAGGAGCTGGCACCGAGATCGATCGGCGCCTGGCCGCCCACCGCCGCGGCCGCCCAGCCTGCGTTGAGGAACTCGTGGCTGGTTCGCACGAGGTCCTCGGCTCGGGTGCGGACCAGCTCGTAGTCGTTGACCAGCACCAACGCCGTCGCCGGCAACACGTCGATGAGCAGCTCCAGGCCATCGGCGAGGGCGGGGATCAGCGCCTCCATGCCCTCGGTCGCCTGACCGGCGGCCACCTTCTCGAGCAGCTCGGCAAGTTCCGGATGGTCGGCGATCAGGGTGGCCGCCCGGCTTCGCACCTTGTCGGTGAGCAGCAGCTCACGGCACGGCGCGGCGACGATCTCGTCGACCGTCTGGTCGGTGGACCGCTGGTCGGCCACCTGGAACCAGGTGATGGTCTCGATCTGGTCGCCGAAGAAATCGATGCGGGCGGGGTGGTCGGAGGTCGGCGGGAAGACATCGACGATGCCGCCGCGCATGGCGAACTCCCCGCGATGCTCGACCAGGTCGACCCGCTGGTACGCGGCGGCCACCAGGTCACGCGCGAGCTCAGCCATCTCGTAGTCCTCGCCCACCCGCAGCCGGACGGGACGCAGGTCGGCCAGACCAGCGACCTGCGGTTGCAGTATCGAGCGGACGGGGGCGACGACGATCTTCGGGGCGGGCAACTCTTCGCGTCCCGCGATGCGACGCAGCACGGCGAGTCGGCGTCCGACCGTGTCGGAACGAGGGCTGAGACGTTCGTGCGGCAGGGTCTCCCAGGCCGGGTAGTAGGCCACCTCGTCGTCGCCCAGCAGGGACGCAAGGGTGGCCGTCAGTTGCTCGGCCTCACGGAAGGTGGACGTGACCACCAGCAGCGGCCGACCGGTGGATTGCGCCATCGTGGCGATCAGCGCAGGACGAGAGGCCGCCGCACAGGCCAGGTCGAGCGCCGGGAGCCCCGCCTTCGCCTCGGCGAGCACCTCGGCGACGCCGCGATCGGCAGCCAATGCCTCCAGTAGGCCCGTAAGACTCACCATTCCAGAGTAGTTGGATGCGGCAAGCGCGCCGCACGGGCAGTCTGGAGCATGGCGAATGATGGCATAGCAGTGGCATACTCGTGGCATGGCACGAACACGTCTGAGCACAACCGTGGACTCCGAACTGCTCCGCCGCGCGCGCAGCGCTCACGGGGGCGCCACGGACGCCTCAGTGGTGGAGGCTGCATTTCGGGCATTGATGCGCGAACACACCGCAGCGAAAGTCGACGCGCAGTATCTGGAGGCGTACCGGCGGCTACCCTTCGACACCCCGGACGATTGGGGAGACCTCCCCGCCTTCCTCGACTCAGCCAGCAGGTCTTGACGATGAAATTGCCCGGCAGAGGGGAGTTGTGGTGGGCCGAACTGGGCGACGCGGGAGCCCGCCCGGTCTTGGTGCTCAGCCGCGATGCAGCCATTCAGGGACGCCGGCGGGCGATGGTTGCCTCGTGCAGCACCCTCGTCCGCGGTCTACCAAGCGAGGTGCTGCTCGAGCCGGGCGAGGATCCCGTGCATCGCCGGTGCGTCGTCCAACTGGACTCGGTGGTCGATGTGGACGTCCGGGTACTCACACGTTGGCTTGGGAGTATCAGCTCAGATCGCATGCGGCAGACGCGCACCGCGATGTCCGTCGCGATCGGATGTGACGGCTGGTAGCGCATCCGCCCACGCGGGGCCCAGGCAGGAGCAATCAGCTGTTGTAGGAGTTCTGCGCGCTGGTCAGGCCCTGCGTGAGCAGGGCCACGCAGGCGTCCGCCACCCGTTGCACCTCGAGGGCCAGTTCCTCTCGCATCGCAACAGGAAAGGCACTCAGCACGTAGTCAGCTGCAGGTTGGCGACCCTGAGGTCGACCGATACCGAACCGGACGCGCAGGAAGTCCCCGGTGTGCAGGTGGGCCCGGATCGACTTCAGGCCATTGTGCCCGTTGTCGCCACCACCGAACTTGATCCGTAGCTGCCCGAACTCGAGATCGAGTTCGTCGTGGACCACGACGATGCGGGACCCCGGCACCTGGTGGAAGGACGCCAACTTGCCGACGGCTTGACCCGACTCGTTCATGAAGGTGCGCGGCTTGGCGATGATGAGCTTGTCGCCCGGAGGAGTTCCCAAACCGGTGGCCGAGATGACCGTCTCAGCCACCGCGGCGCGCATGCCGCGGGGAGCGGAATAGCTCGCCCGGGCGCGCCGGGCCAGCTCATCAGCGGTCATGAAACCGACATTGTGCCGGGTTCGTTCGTACTCCGGGCCGGGGTTCCCCAACCCGACGAGCAGCCAACTGCTCATCGGGCGGGCTCCCACGTCAGCGGCGAGCCGAAGCTCACTCCTCGCTCGACTCCTCGCTAGACGCCGCTGCGGCGCCTTCCTCCGCACCGCCCTCGAGCATGTCCGCGACAGACATGGACGAGTTGATGCTGATGATCAGGGCCTCCGGATCGTCGTCCAGCTCAACCCCCTCGGGCAGGACGAGATCGCCCGCCAGGATCTGGTCACCGACGTCCAGACCCGCGATGGAGACCTCGATGTGCGCCGGGATGTTGGTGGCCTCAGCCGAAACGTGAATCTCGTTGCGCTCCTGGTTGATCTGGACGTCATCGGCTGCCTCGCCGACGAGGATGATCTGCACCGGCACGGTGACGCGCTCGCCGCGACGGACGATCAGCAGGTCGACGTGCTCGATGAAGCCGCGGAACGGGTGACGCTGCACCTGCTTGGGCAGTGCGAGGTGCTCCTTGCCGTCAGTCATGACGAGGCTCAGCAGGGCATTGGCCTGACGCAGGGCGAGCATGGTCTCGTGACCGTGCAGGGTGACATGAATGGGATCGGCGCCGCGGCCGTACAGCACGGCGGGCACCTTGTCTGCGCGCCGGATGCGGCGGGCAGCGCCCTTGCCGAATTCGTCACGGGCCTCTGCAGTCAGCTTGATGATCTCAGCCATCGTCTCTCCTCTACTTCGTCAACGCGGTTACCAGTGGGCACCCGGCGAGGCAGCGACGCGCGCAGCGCACCAGTCGATCACGGACCGTCACCACAGGCCCCTCGCCAAGCAACCTGCACAGACTACCGCCCGCGCCGATGCGACGCGAAATCGGGTCAGCCGATCGGGCCGTGGAACAGGTTGGTGACCGACCCGTCCTCGAAGATCTCGTGGATCGCCTGGGCGAGCAGCGGGGCGATCGACAGCACGGTCGCCTTCTCGATGTGGACGCCGTGTGGGAAGGGCAGGGTGTTGGTGAAGATGATCTCCTCGAACGGAGTCGCGTTCAAACGCTCGGCGGCCGGCCCCGACAGGATCGGATGGGTCGCCGCACACAGCACCTTCTCCGCCCCGCGCTCCAGCAGGGCACGAGCAGCCTGGCACACCGTCCCGGCCGTGTCGATCATGTCGTCGACCAACAGACAGGTGCGGCCTTCCACGTCACCGACCACCTCGTGGACGACCACCTGGTTGGCCACCGTGGGGTCATGGCGCTTGTGGATGATGGCCAGCGACGTCCCCAGCCGGTCACACCACGTGTCAGCCAGCCGGACGCGTCCCGCGTCGGGGCTGACCACCGTCATGTTGGTCAGGTCGTAGTTGGCAGCCACGTATTCCGACAGCACCGGCAGAGCCGTGAGGTGGTCGAGCGGCCCGTCGAAGAAGCCCTGGATCTGGGCGGTGTGCAGGTCGACGCTCATGATGCGGTCGGCACCGGCCGCCCGACACAGGTCGGCAATCAGGCGTGCCGAGATCGGTTCGCGTCCCAGGTGCTTCTTGTCCTGGCGGGCGTAGGGGTAGCACGGCATCACCATGGTGATCCGCTTGGCGGAGGCGCGCTTGAGGGCGTCCACCATGATCAGCTGTTCCATGATCCATTCATTGACGGGCGCCGGGTGTGACTGGATGACGAACGCGTCCGAGCCGCGCACCGACTCCTCAAAGCGGACGTAGATCTCTGAGTTGGCGTAGTTGATGAGCCGGCTTGGGGTCAGTTCGACGCCCAGGACGTCAGCCACCGACGCGGCGAGCTCGGGATTGGCCCGCCCCGTGAACAGCATCAGGTGTTTCTCGGTGGGACGCTTGACACCGCTCACTGCTGGGCCTCCTGGTCTGGCTGATCGCTGCCCCCGAGCCGAACTCGAGCGTCCGCAACCGCCTCATGTATTTGCCCGGCTGCGCCTTCAGCGGCCGCGGCCGCCTTGGTTCCGGCTCGTCTGCGCTGCACCCAACCCTTGGAGATGTGCCCACGGCCTCGGGCCACCGCCAGCGCGCCGGCGGGGACGTCCTCGACGACGGTGGACCCGGCTGCCACGAAGGCACCGTCCGCCACGTCGACCGGGGCCACCAGCACGGAGTTGGCCCCGATGAAGGCGTGGTCACCCACGTGGACGGGCGACTTCTGGGACCCGTCGTAGTTGGCGAAGATCGTGCCCGCCCCGACCTCGACGCCCTCACCGAGCAGTGCGTCGCCCACGTAGCTCAGGTGCAGCACCCGCGCGTCTGCGCCGATCTCGGCATTCTTGGTCTCGACGAAGCTGCCGATCCGGCCGCGCTCGCCGAGCACGGTGCCCGGCCGCAGTCGCGCGAACGGGCCGACCTCACAGTCGGCACCGATGACGCTGAGTTCGGCGTGGGTGCGAACCACGTGGGCGTCCTCACCCACCTCGACGTCACGCAGCGTGGTGTCGGGCCCGATCACCGCACCCGTGGCCACCGAGGTGGCTCCCAGCAGTTGAGTGTTGGGCAGAATCGTCACGTCCGACGCCAGGTCGACGCCATGCTCGATCCACGTGGTGCGCGGGTCGAGCACGGTGACGCCCTCGCGCATCCAGTGCTCCACCAAACGCCGGTTGACCTCGGCATTCATCTGGGCCAACTGGACGCGGTCGTTGACACCCTCGGTCTGCCACAGATCATCGGTGAGGTAGGCACCCACCCGCTAGCCCGTGACTGCGGGCGTAACCGATCATGTCGGTGACGTACAACTCACCCTGGGCGTTGTTGGGCCGCAGGCCGGGCAACCCCTCGCGCAGCAACGCACCGTCGAAGACGTAGATGCCGGAGTTGATCTCGCTGATCGTGCGCTCGGCCTCGGACGCGTCCTTGTGCTCGACGATGCGGGCGACCTGGCCGTCCTCGCGGACGATCCGGCCGTACCCGGTCGGGTCGGGGACGCTCGCGGTCAGTACCGTGCAGGCGTTCCGCTCCGCGCGGTGCGCAGCGACGAGCGCGGTCAGCGTCTCACCGGTCAGCATCGGGACGTCACCGTAGGTGACCACGACCTCGCCCTCGCCGTCGGGCACCACGGCCAGCCCGCAGGCCACCGCCCCGCCGGTGCCGTTGCGAACCGGCTGCTCGGCGATCAGCGCCTGGGGACAGTACTCGGCCAGGTGCGCCTCCACCTGCTCGCGCAGATGACCGACCACCACCACCAGGTGCTGGGGTTCCAGGGCCTGGGCCGCGTCCACCGCGTAACTGAGCATCGGACGCCCGGCCACCGCGTGCAGCAGTTTGGAGCGCTTCGACTTCATGCGGGTGCCGCCTCCCGCCGCCAGGACGATGACAGCCGCCACCGAGGACTGAGTGGGCGTGGTGCTCACGGAATCTCCTTCGCCACATGGGCCGTCACGAGTTCCCCGGGCAGGAGTCGAACCTGCGTCGCTAGTCCTGATTCAAAGTCAGGCGGGCCCTGCCGACAGACCAACCGGGGAACGGACCACGCTCGGCGTGATCGCCCCTACTGTACGCGGTCGGGCCCCCGCGTGCACCGCGGCACCCGCACGATCGCTCCACACGCCCGGCCGCCTGGTCAGCGCATTGTGCCAGACTGGGTGCATGGGGCCGTCCGATTCGCAGCGCGCCCGTCGTGGGCGAACGCGGATGAGCAGCGCCGAACGCCGGGAGCAACTGATCACGATTGCGCGCGGACTGTTCGCCGAACGCGGCTTCGACGGAACCAGTGTGGAAGAGATCGCGGCGCACGCCGACGTGAGCAAGCCGGTCGTCTACGAGCATTTCGGCGGCAAGGAGGGGCTCTACGCCGTCGTGGTCGACCGTGAGGTGCGCGCCCTGGAGACGGCCATCCAGGACGCGCTGACCACGCCCAACGCTGGCTATCGGCAACTCATCGAACGAGCAACGATGGCGCTGCTCGACTACATCGACGCCTGCCCTGATGGTTTCCGCATCATTTCCCGTGACTCGGCCGCCATGGCGGGCGCCAGCACGTCGTTCGCGTCCATCCTGTCCGACATCACCGCTCGGGTGGAGGACATCCTCGTCCTGCCGCTCACCCGGCGCGGCTATAACCCCCAACTGGGTCACGTCTTCGCCCAGGGGCTGGTCGGGATGGTGTCGGGCGCAGGCCAGGCCTGGCTCGACCTGCGCCAGCCACCGAAGGACGAACTGACGGCCCAGTTGGTGAATCTGGTGTGGAACGGGCTGTCCAACCTGCAGAGGCACCCGCGGCTGGTCAGCGGCGACGGCGATGGGCGTGCCTCGAGAGAGTTCGTGACGCCCAGCGAGGCTGACATCGGTGTGCAGGCCCGGGCGGTCAGCCAGTAGTCCGGACCGCAGCAGACGGGGACTCAGGCCTGAGTGCGCATCAGCGTGCGGAGCAGGGACGTCAGTGCGGCGCGCTCCTGCGCTGACAGCGCAGCCGACAGGCTTTGCTCGGCGCTCACCAGGTCGGTCAGGGCGGCGTCCACCCGCAGCCGGCCCTCGACGCCGAGCTCCACCAGCACCCCCCGGCCGTCCGCAGGGTTCGCCCGGCGAATGACCAGACCTCGCTCAGCCAGTCGGTCGACCCGGTTGGTCATGGTGCCCGAGGTGACGTGGGTCAGTGCCACCAGTTGACCGGGGCTCAACCGGTAGGGCGCACCTGCCCGGCGCAGGGCGGCGAGCACGTCGAACTCCCAGCCCTGCAACTGTTGGGCGGCGTACGCCCGGGCGCGAGTGGCGTCCAGAACCTGGGAGAGACGGGTGATGCGCGACCACATCTGCATGGGAGCGGAGTCGACGTCGGGGCGTTCGCGGCGCCAGGCGGCGACCAGTTCATCGACCTCGTCACCTTCGGCCGGTGGGCGTGACATGACTGGCTCCACGCCTTCGATTGAACCACAACAGCCGTCAGCGGTCGGTGCCGAGCTTCGGACCGGGCACCGGGCCGTGGGCCCGCCGGGTGTCGCGCACCTGCGGCATCGAGGCCAGTGACGCCGCAAGCCGATCGGCTGCGTCGGGGTCCGCACAGAGGAAGGCACAGGTTGGTCCCGACCCGCAGACCAGGAACCCCAGCACCCCGGGCTGGCAGCCGGCCTGCAGCGTGCCGCCCAGTTCGGGGTAGAGCTCCAGTGCCGGTGGCTGCAGATCGTTACGCAGCACGGCCGCGACCTGGTCCGGCTGCCCGCTGCACGCCAGTTCGACGTCCCTGGCGGGCAGGTCGACGCTCGGGATCAGGTCGCCTCGTTCGGCCATCCGGTCGAACTGCCGGTACACCTCGGGGGTTGACAACCCGTGCTGGGCGATGGCGAAGACCCACTCCAGTCGTCCGGGCGCCGGCTGGGGTTGGAGCAGTTCGCCGCGTCCGGTGCCCAGCGCGTTGCCGCCGAGCAGCAGGAAGGAGACGTCGCTGCCGAGGTCTGCGGCTACCGCCAGCAACTGGTCGAGGCCGAGACCCAGCTGCCACACCTCGTTGCAGGCCAGCAGGGTCGCGGCAGCGTCTGCCGAACCGCCCGCCATCCCACCGGCCATCGGAATGTGCTTGTCGACATGCACCTCGACGCCCAGGCTCGGCACCCCATGGCGTTCACGCAGCAGGGTCGCCGCCCGGGTGACCAGGTTGGTCTGGTCGCAGGGCAACTCCTCGCTGCCCTCGCCGCGCATGGTCACGACGATCCGGGCGTCGTCGCGCGCGCAGGCCTGCAGGTCGTCGTACAGCGACACCGCCTGGAACAGCGTGGTCAGGTCGTGGTAGCCGTCGTCCCGGCGCGGCCCCACCGCAAGCGCCAGGTTGATCTTGGCTGGGACTTGCACCCGCACGATCGGCCGTGTCGGGGAATCGGGCTGCGAACTCACTGCCACAACCTAACCGACCCCTCCTGTCAGCGTCCTGCGGGGTGGAGTTGCTCGGCGAGCCGGGCGAATTCGGCGATGTCCAACATCTCGCCGCGCGCCGTCGGGTCGAGTCCGGCCGCCTCGATGGCGGCCGAGGCCGCTGCCGAGGAACCGAAGAGACCCGACAGCGCCGATCGCAGCATCTTGCGTCGTTGCCCGAAGGCCGCGTCCACAACCTGGAAGACCTGCCGGCGACTGGCGGTGGTCACGGGCGGTTCGCGGCGGGTCAGCCGCACCAGTCCGGAGTCGACGTTGGGTGCCGGCCAGAAGACGGTCGGCGGCACGGTGCCCACCCGTTCCGTGCTCGCGTACCAGGCCAGCTTGGCGCTGGGGACCCCGTAGGTCTTCGAACCCGGGGGCGCCACCAGCCGGTCGGCGACCTCGAGTTGCACCATCACCAGACCGGTGCGCCAGTGCTCGAAGGTGGCCAGCAGGTGTAGCAGCACGGGCACCGCCACGTTGTACGGCAGGTTAGCTACCACCGCGGTCGGCTCGGGACCGGGCAACTCGGTGACCTGCAGGGCGTCTGCGGACATCACCCGCAACCGGTCGACGCCACCCGGTTGCAGGTCGGCGACGGTGTGCGGCAGCAGCCGGGCGAGCGCGTCCTCGATCTCGATGGCGGTCACCTGGGCACCGGTCTCCAACAGCCCGAGGGTCAGCGAACCGAGCCCGGGCCCGACCTCCAGGACGACGTCGTCAGCACCGATGCGCGATTTGGCCACGATGCGGCGGACGGTGTTGGCGTCCACGACGAAGTTCTGGCCGCGCTGCTTGGTGGGACGCAACCCGATGCTCTCGGCCAGCCGGCGGATGGTGCGCGGGTCGAGCAGGTCAGGCATCGAGATCTCCCGCGTTCGGCTGCGAGACGCCCCAGGCGCCTCCGAAGGCCTCGTCGGTGTTGGACGCCAACTGGGCGCACATCTCGGCCAGCTCGACGCCCATGTGCTGGGCGAGGAACCCGACGGTGTGCACCAGCAGGTAGGGCGCGTTGGCCTTGCCGCGGTGCGGCAGCGGGGTCAGGTAGGGCGCGTCCGTCTCGGCCAGGATGCGGTCACGTGGGGTGATCGACAGGGCGTCCCGGAGTTGCTGATTGGCCTTGTAGGTGACGTTGCCGGCGAAGCTGAGCCAGGCCCCGTGATCGAGACACCGTCGGGCGAAGTCGGCGTCCCCACTGAAACAGTGGAAGACCACCCGCTGCGGCCAGCCCTCGGAGTCGAGCACCTCGGCGATGTCGTCGTGGGCGTCCCGGTCGTGGATGACCAAGGTGCGGTCGTGGCGTTTGGCGGTGTCGATGTGGCGGCGGAACATCACCTGCTGACGGGCCCTGCCCTCGGGTTCTCGGGTGCGGAAGTAGTCGAGCCCGGTCTCACCGACCGCCCGGATGTGCGTGCCGGACGCGGCGATGCCGTCGATGGTGCACCAGGCCGTCGATGCCTGCTCGTCGGTCATCCGGGCAGCGTCGTTGGGGTGGATGGCCACCGCGGCCACCACCTGGGGGTTGCTGGCGGCGAGTTGGGCCGACCACTGCGCGCTGGCCAGGTCGCAACCGATCTGCACGACACGCTGCACCCCGACACTGGCGGCCAGGGCGAGACTGTCACTGACCCGCAGGCCCGAGAACGTCTGGGTC
The DNA here is from genome assembly GCA_963780175.1 of uncultured Actinomycetota bacterium. Classification (GTDB taxonomy): domain Bacteria; phylum Actinomycetota; class Actinomycetes; order Propionibacteriales; family Propionibacteriaceae; genus Brooklawnia. The sequence goes on from CAWAAT010000001.1 coordinate 1,086,500, forward strand.
GAATCCAGGTGGGTGTGGGCGTCGACCGTGGGCAGCGGCAGCGCGTCCGGCAGGGCGGGCAGACCCAGCCGCTCGATCACCGATTCACTCACGTGTTCCCCTCATCTGACTCATCGGGCGTGGAGCGAGCGGCCAGCGCCCTCTCGTAGAGGTCTTTGCGGCGCAGACCGCGTGCCTGGGCGACATCGGCGACCGCTGCGGACAGCTTGGCACCACCGGCCACCAGGACGCGAACCTCGCCGAGCGCCCTGGGCCAGTCGTCCGAAGCCGCCGGGGCGCCCTGGATGACCACCGTGATTTCGCCGCGAACCTCGCCGCCCGCCCAGTCGGCCAGCTCGGCGAGTGGGCCGCGCACGATCTGCTCGTACGGCTTGGTCAGCTCCCGACAGACCGCGGCCGGCCGGTCGGCACCGAGCGCACCGGCAGCGTCGCTGAGGAACTCCGCCAACCGGTGCGGGGCTTCGAAGAACACCATGGTGCGCGGCTCTGTCGTCAGGTCGGCGAGTCGTCGGCGCCGCTCGCCGGCCTTGCGGGGCAGGAAACCCTCGAAACAGAACCGGTCGACCGGCAGACCGCTGACCGCCAGGGCGGTCAACACCGCCGACGGCCCGGGCACCGACGTGACCGGCAAGCCAGCCTCGACGGTTGCCACCACCAGCCGGTAGCCGGGGTCGCTGACCGAGGGCATACCCGCGTCCGTGGCGAGCAGCACCACCTGACCGTCGGCCATCTGCTCGACCAGCCACGGGGTGCGGGACGCCTCGTTGCCCTCGAAGTAGCTGACGACCTGGGCGGCAGGCTCGATGCCCAGCCGGACCAGCAACAGGTGCAGCTGACGAGTGTCCTCGGCAGCGATGACGTCCGCTTCGGTCAGGGCCCGCTTGAGCGCGGGTGAGGCGTCCAGGGAATCGCCGATCGGTGTGCCGGCCAGCACCAGGCGGCCCTGACCCGGGGCGAACGCGGCTCTGCTCATGGGTTGAGGCTACTCGTCGCCCCGGACGCGTCCGGCGGCACCGGGGCGGGCTCCACCTAGGATGGTCCGGTGAGCCCGAAGCTGGCCGGAGTGGCAGAGCGACTGGCGCGCGTCCCGGTGGTCGAGAACCTGCGCGGCACGCGTGCCGACCCGTTGATGCCCACCGTCGAACGACTGGACGATGCCGCCGTGCTACGCCGCGACCGCCCGCTCAGCTGGCTGGTGACCGTGCTCATCGGGGCGTTGGCGTTCGCGATCCGGCTGGTGAACCTGGGGCGTCCGAGCAATCTGGTGTTCGACGAGACCTACTACGCCAAGGACGCGTGGGCTCTGCTGCACTTCGGCTACGAGGTCAACTGGCCCAAGGACGCCAACGAGCAAATCGTGGCGGGCGCCACCGACGTCTGGGAGTCGACGGCGGCCTACATCGTCCACCCCCAACTGGGCAAGTGGCTGATCGCCGCTGGGGAGCACCTGTTCGGTATGAACAGCTTCGGGTGGCGATTCGGTGCGGTGGTGTTCGGCACGCTTCTGGTGATGGCGACCATTCGGCTGGCCCGGCGGTTATCGCGCTCGACGCTGGTAGGCGCGATGGCCGGGCTGCTCGTCACCGTCGACGGGCTCAGCTTCATGATGAGCCGGATCGCGCTGCTCGACATCTTCCAGGCCACCTTCACGGTGATGGCGGTTGCCGCCGTGGTGGCCGACCGCGACTGGTTCCGACACCAACTCGCCAACTACCTGCGTGCCCGGAAACTGACTGATCTGGGCGGGGCCTACGGGCCGCTGCTGTGGTGGAGACCCTGGCGATGGGTGGCTGGGGTGTTGTTCGGCCTGGCCATCGGCTGCAAGTGGAACTCGCTGTACGTGCTGGCGGCGATGGGCATCATGTCGGTGGTCTACGACGTGACGTCGCGTCGCACCGCCGGGGCCCAGGCGCGCGCCTGGCGCTCGGTGCTTTTGGACGCGCCGCTGGCGTTCGTCTCAATGGTGGGCAGCGCCCTGGTGGTTTACGTCACCACCTGGTGGTCGTGGTTGCGCACCTCCGGCGGTTGGGGACGCGACTTCGGCGCCAAGAACCCCGAGGATTTCTGGGTGCGCCACCTCGGCGAGGCGCTCGGCTCGCTGATGCATTACCACAAGGAGATCTTCAACTTTCACACCGGCGACTGGATCGCCGACCAGACCCACATCTACGAGTCACACCCGGTGCAGTGGCTGGTGATGGGACGGGTGATCGGTATCGATGCGGTCAACGACATCGCGCCCGGCGTGGATGGTTGCACCGCTGAGGCGGGACAAACCTGCCTGCGGGTCATCTCGGGAATGGGCACGCCGCTGCTGTGGTGGTTCGCGCTGATCGCGATGATCATCGGCCTGGGACTGTGGTGGCTGGGCCGCGACTGGCGCTTCGCGGTACCACTGGTGGCTGGCCTGAGCGTGTGGCTGGCGTGGCTACCCAATGCCGAGCGCCCGCTCTTCTACTTCTACGCGATCATGATCATCCCGTTCACGGCGACGGTGCTGGCTATGGTGCTCGGCAAGATCCTCGGGCCGGCGGACGGCGGCCAGCGACGTCGGCGCGGCGCGTTCATCGTCGGCGCGGTGCTCGTCCTGGTGGTGGCCAACTTCTGGTTCATCTATCCGGTGCTCACCGACCAGCTGATGACCCGGAAGATGTGGAGCCTGCGGATGTGGTTCAGCAGCTGGGTCTAGTCGTCCAGCGAATCGGAGGGGGACGACAGGGGCAGCGTCGGCGCCCTAGACTGCGCTGCTGGAAAGGGAGTCACCATGGCGCTATGGAAGTTGCACAACAACGGACTGCTCGAACCGGGGGCCGTTGTCGCACCCGATGAACGGCTGAGCTGGGGCAAGACGATCGGCTTGGGCGCCCAGCATGTGGTCGCCATGTTCGGCGCCACCTTCGTGTTCCCGCTGCTGATGGGGCTGAACCCCCAACTCGCGGTGATGATGAGCGGCTTCGCGACCTTGATCTTCCTCTTCCTGGTCAAGCATCGGGTGCCTAGCTACCTGGGCAGCTCCGCGTCCTTCGTGGGCGTGGCTACCGCCATCTACGCGCAGGGCGGCAAGCCGGACGCGGTCTCTGGCGCCATGTTCTGGTGTGGGGTGGGCCTGGTCGCTGTCGGCCTGGTGATTCACTTCATGGGATCGGCGGTCATCCACCGGGCGCTTCCCCCCGTGGTGACAGGTGCCGTGGTCATGTTGATCGGCTTCAACCTTGCCCCCGTGGTGGCCGCGGTCTACTGGCCTCAGGACCAGTGGACCGCCCTGATCGTGATGGTGATCGTGATCCTGCTCTCGGTCGGGCTGCGTGGCTTCGCCGGGCGCATCGCCATCTTCCTGTCGCTGATCGCCGGTTACGTGCTGAGCTGGCTGTCCGACCTGCTGCTCGGCCCGATGACCAGAGTGGCCGCCGACGGAACCGTCAGCGAGGTGCTGAGGGTCGACTGGGGCAAGGTCGCCTCCGCTGACTGGATCGGATTCCCGCCCGTGACAGACCTTGCCAACTGGCAATTCGGCAGCCCGGACAACGTCGTAGGTTTCCACCTGCCCGACTTCAACTTCGCCTTCGCCCTGATCGCACTGCCGGTGGTCATCGCTCTGATCGCCGAGAACACCGGCCACATCAAGGCGGTCGCCGAGATGACCGGCGCCGACCTTGACCCCTACATGGGACGCGCGCTGGGCGCCGACGGCCTGACCTCGATGATGGCGACCTTCGTCGGGGCCGGCCCGACCACCACCTACGCCGAGAACATCGGCGTGATGGCGGCCACCCGCGTGTACTCGACGGCGGCCTACGTGGTGGCCTCGATCGTGGCCATCATGTTCGGTTTCTCGCCCAAGTTCGGGGCGGTCATCTCGGCAACCCCCGGAGGCGTGCTGGGCGGCATCACCGTGGTGCTCTACGGCATGATCGGTCTGCTCGGCGCCAAGATCTGGAAGGAGAACAGGGTCGACTTCGGTAACCCGATCAACCTTGTCCCCGTGGCTGCCGGCATCATCATCGGCGTCGGCAACGTCACGGTGACGTTCAACGAGGACTTCTCGCTCGGAGGCATCGCCCTGGGCACCATCGTGACGATCGTGATGTACCACGTCGCCCGAGCGATCGCGCCGCGCGAGATGGTGGACGACGCCGAGGGAGCCGTTCTCATCGTGGACGCCCCGGGCGCTTACGAAACCGACGACATCCAGGCAGCGCGCCCCGAGGTCAGAGGCCGCGACGGACTCTGAGCTCCTGCCACCACCGGTGATGCGCCGAACCGCAGTGACGACGATCGCCCTGGTCAGGCACGGCCAGACCGACTGGAACGCGACCGGGCGCTTCCAGGGATCGAGCGACATCGCCCTGAACCCGGCAGGTCGCGCTCAGGCTCGTGAGGCGGCCGACCGCCTGCGGTCGGTCCTGCCAGGTACTCACTGGTCGGTCGTGCGGCATTCACCGTTGCGACGGGCCGGGGAGACCGGGGAGATCATCGCAGCTGCGCTGGGCATTGGACGGGCGCGGGTGCTGCCCGCGCTGGTCGAACGCGACTGGGGTGCAGCCGAGGGCCTGACCCTGGACGAGTGCCTCGGCCGCTGGCCGCAGCTTGCCGGAGTGGATCCGTTGGCCGCCCGCGAGCTGTTCCCAGGCGTCGAGCCCGCCGATCTGGTGGTGTCGCGCGGCAGGTTCGCTGCTGAGACGTTGATCGAGCAGTACCCCGGTGAGAACGTGGTGGCCACATCCCATGGGACGCTGCTGCGGTTGACGCTCAGTGACCTGCTCGACCGACCGTTCGACTATGTGCCCAATGGTGGGGTGGTGGTGGTGCAGGCCTGGCTGGAGAACTCGCTGTTGCGCACCAGACTGGTCGCGAAGAGCTTTGAAGGCGAGGAAGACGACCCCACCCAGGCAGCCGCGATCCACAGGTGAGCCACGGTCACCCCCCTGCAGCTGTGTGACATCGTCCGGGTCCGCCCACACATCGTGAGCGGACCCGGACCATGTCGAACTGGTTCAGAATCGTCTCGACCAAGTGGCGTCCGTGGTCGTGGTGCGAATAGTGAACAACTTGTCGGTCGCACACATGTAGAGGGTCTGCCCATCCGGGCCACCCCAGCACAGGTTGGCCACCCGAACCGGGGTGAGGATGCGGCCGATCTCGGTGCCGTCAGCCTCGAAGATGCGCACTCCGTCGCCGGCGGAGGACCAGATCCGGCCCTCGCGGTCAACCCGCATCCCGTCGGGGACCTCGTTGTCGATCTCGATCAGCATGCGGCCCCACTTGGCCAGCCGACCGTCCACCACGTCGTAGGCCCGGATGTGGCGTCCCGGACCCTCTTCACCACCTGAGTTGGACGAGTCGCAGATATACAGCACAGACTCATCCGGTGAGAACGCCAACCCGTTGGGGGCGATGACGTCGGTGACCACCGGCCAGATCGTCCCGCTGGCCTCGTCGAAGCGGAAGACCCAGCGGTCCCCGTACTCCCGCTCACCCGGGTGGCCCTCCTCGGGAAGGTCGATCCCGTACGACGGGTCGGTGAACCAGATGGTCCCGTCAGACTTCACCACGACATCGTTGGGGGAGTTCAGCCGTCCCCCGGCGAAGGAGTCGACGATGATGTCCACCTGGCCGTCGGCGAGCCTACGGCGCTGCACCGAACGTGTGCCATGCGAACACTCGATGACGTCGCCGGCGAGGTCCATCGTTCGTCCGTTGGTGAACTCGACATTTTCGGCGAAGACCTCAAGCCCACCGGTCAGCTCGGACCACGCCAGGATCTGGTTGCCGTGGATGTCGCTGAAGATGCAGGCCTGCCGGTCGTGCAACCACAGCGGCCCCTCGACCCAGTCGGCGATGCCCTCGGCCAGTAGCCTCAGTTCTGCGCCCTGCTCTATCAGGTCAGAGAACTGCGTCGTCATCGGTGGCTTCCTTCCAGTTGTGGTCCTCGGGCACCGTCTCCTTGATCTTGGCCAACGGGATCAACCCGAGCAGGCAGATAAGGGTCAGAACGATGTAGTGCGTGGTGAACCCGAAACTGTCGATGATCCAGCCTTGTACCGGGGCTGCGATGACACCGGAGACACCGAGCGCGATACCGATCATCAGACCCATGGCGGTGCCTGCCGAGCGCGGCAGCGAGTCGATGAGCAGTGCGTAGACCACCGGGAATGGCGCGTTGCGGACGAGTCCCCATGCGATGAGGATGATCCAGGCCATGGTGAGCGAGTTGATTCCCAGGAACGCAAGAACCGCGATGGCCCAGCCGATGATCAGGAAGCGCAGGGCGAACTTTCGTCCGGTGCGATCGGACGCCCAGCCCCAGCCGACCTGGCCGGCCCAACCGGTCAGCCCGGATGCGCCGGAGACCAGCGCGGCGTCCATCAACGAGACACCCTGCTCGGTGAGCTGCTTGGTGAGGAAGGTAACGGCGCCGGTCTCGGCCCAGAGGAAGAGGAAGATCAACATCATGCACCAGCGGGCGTTGCCGCTCTTCAGCACCTGCTTGATCGGGTCGATCAGGTTGCCGGGTGAGCGGACCGAGAGTTCGTGGGTCGGGCGGGTCAGGCCCTTCTCGTCGATCCAGTTGTACACGGTCTGCTGATGTTTGCGCGTTCCGAGGAAGGCCTGCGCGATCATGATCGGGATGCCGATGAGCGGGATCACCAGGAAGGCCTCACGCCAACCGCCCACGCCCAGCACCAGTGCGATGAGAGCACCTGTGGCGAACTGTCCGAGCGGGAACCCGGTGTGGTGAACACCGACCGCGAAGCCTCGGTGCTCACGGGGCCACCATTCACCGACCAGTGCCACGTTGACCGGCTCGGAGCCACCTCGGCTGATACCCATCGGAATACGCAACAGCAGGAAGGACAGGAATGCACCGGAGAACCCGAAGGTGAGTGCGCCGCCGATGACACCGAGTGCCATGGCGAAGATCCAGGTCCAGGTGCGGCGATATCCCGATCCGATGCGATCAGCCAGCCAGCCGAAGAAGATGGCACCGAAGATCAGCCCGCCGAAGAAGACCGAGTTGATCATTCCCGCCTGGGCGTTGTTCAGGTCGAACTCCTCCATGATTGCCGGGAGGACGGCCGGCAGGATGCCGCCATCGATGGCGGTCATCAGGATGGCCAGGGTGGTGATCAGCAGGGTCCACCAGCTCAGCGCGTGCGCCTGCGGAAGGGCCGATTTCTTGGCGTTGTGACCGGAGGGGGGAACCTCTCCGGACGGGACGGGAATGCTGCCAGCGTCGCTCACGGTGACCTCCAGGTACGAGTCCGGCGACACTGCCGGACGAATAGCGGGATGAAATACACGTGTCGGCTCAAGATCAGTCGGCAGTTTGAACGTAGGCCCGAAGGCCGGACAAGTCAAGATCAAATGGGACCCTTCTCACCTGTCGCCTGGACCTGTTTCACCTGCAGGCTGGACGCGACAGCTCAGAGGTTGGTCTGCGGCAGCAAGCAGTGGTCACCGAAGCCGGCCGGTGGCACACCCAGGCTCTGGATCAGGCGCGCCCAGTAGTTCACCTGGGCGATGGTCGCCGCAAGGGTGACCACCTGGCGTTCGGTGAACGTCTGGGCGACGTCGGCGAGCAGTTCTGCGTCCAGGGCGATCGGGGTGGCGGAGGCTCCGCGCGCCCAGGCGATCGCCACCCGTTCGAGCGCAGTGAAGCTCGCCACGTCGGACTCGCGTCTGTCGCGAATGGCGATGACCTCCTGATCCGTGATTCCCACCGCTCGGTGGCCGGTGGAGTTCATGTCGATGCAGAAGGGGCAGTTGACGCCCAGCGAGACGCTCATCCGGACGAGTTTCAGCACCCGGTTCGACAGTCCGTGGCCGGCGTGGGCGGCGGTGGCCTCCAGTACCGCAGCGCCGACGGCTGTCCTGGGGGCCCAGGCCAACAGTCTGGCGGGCGTCATCCGTCGCCCCGTGACCCGCTCGGCGACGGCGATACCCAGCCTCAGGATCGGGTTGGGCTGGGGTTCTCTGATGATGGGCATGGGTCAATCGTCGCGCAGGACGGGCCGGAACGAGGGCTTCGGGCATTCGGCAGCATGGCGGACCCGCAGCGTCCACTCATTTGCCAACACTTGCCTTGCCAATTGGAAGCACGTAAGGTCACCCTAAGTAAGGTAACCCTAAGTTGCACCACGATAGCCCGGCCCTGGAGGAATCTTGAGCGTCACCCGGTTGATCCGCACCCCTGCCCTGCTCACCATCGGCCTGGCCCTTGTCGCCTGCGGCTCCCCCAGCCAGGCCCAACCCGCCGGGCCCGACACCATCACCGTGACCTCGAATCTTGGCGAGGTGACCGTCCCGGTCTTACCGAAGCGCATCGTCGCCCTTGACAACACCTCCTTCGAGACGCTCCGCGCCTGGGGCATCACGCCGGTCGCCGTCCCCAAGGAACTGCTACCGGCCTCCCTGTCCGAGTGGGCTGATGACCCCGAGATCATCGACGTCGGCACCCACCGCGAGCCACGCCTCGAAGAGATCAACGCGTCCCAGGCCGACCTGATCATCGGGGGCAAGCGCTTCGCCGAGTACACCGACACACTCGCCGGCATCGCGCCGGTGCTCGACCTGGCGCCCAACGTCGAGCAGGCGGACTACCTCCAGGCGTTGAAGGAGCAGACCAGCACCCTCGGCGAGGTGTTCGGCAGGACGGCCGAGGCCGACGCGATGAACGCCGAACTCGACGCGGCCGTCACCGCCGCGTCCGCGTTCGCCACCGGGCAGACAGTGTTCCTGGCCAACCACAACGGCGGCAAGATCGACAACGGCGCCGGACGGTTGGCCCCCCTGATCGAACCGCTGAACCTGACCGACGTCTTCGCCAGCACCCGCGGCGGCTCCGACTCGGTTCACAACGACTCCGGACTGGCCCCCGAAACCCTCGCCCAGGCCAACCCGGACTGGCTCTTCGTGATGGATCGCGACGCCGCAGTCAACGGTGGCGCACCCGCCAGGGCCACCATCGCCGCCCAGGAACTGTGGCGGACGACCACCTTCGCGTCCACCAACCAGGTGCTCTATCTGGACGCGGACTTCTACTACACCGAAGGCATCACCGCCTACACCGCCTTCTATCGGCAACTGGCGGAGGTCATGGCGGAAGCCGCGTGAGCCTCACGTTGATCCGGGCGCTGTGGCCGGCGGCCTGGGTGCTGGTCGCAGGCCTGCTGCTGGCGTCACTGTTCGTCGGCGGGTACGACGTCAGCCCGTGGGGAGTCCTCACCGACCCTGCCCAGCGGGAGGTCTTCATCATCTCGAGGGTTCCCCGGACACTGGCCCTGGTGTTCGCCGCGGTGGCCATGACGATCAGCGGGGTGATCATGCAGATGATCACCCAGAACAAGTTCGTCGAGCCCACCACCGCCGGCACCAGCCAGTGGGCCGGTTTGGGTGTGCTGAGCGTCCTGCTGGTGGCCCCGGACGCGCCCCCGCTGGTCAAGATGGCGGTGGCCAGCACGTTCGCCTTCGTTGGCACGATGGTCTTCCTGGCCATCCTCCGGCGGGTGGGCGTCAGCGGCTCGGTCATCGTCCCGTTGGTCGGAATCATGCTGGGGGCGGTGGTCAGCGCCCTGACCACCTTCCTGGCCGGTCGCTTCGACCTGCTGCAGTCGATGTCTGCCTGGCGCTCGGGCGGGTTCTCGAGCGTGGTGCGGGGGTTCTACGAGCCGCTGTGGGCGGTGGTGGCAATCGCTGCCGTCGCCTGGCTGGCGGCCGACCGGTTCACCGTGGCCGGGCTGGGACGCGAGGTCGCCACCAACGTCGGCCTGAACTATCAGCGCACCGTCATCCTCGGCACGACACTGGTGGCGCTGGCCACCGGAATCACCTCGGTGGTGGCCGGCTTCATCCCCTTCCTCGGTTTGATCGTCCCCAATCTGGTCTCGATGCTGCGCGGTGACGACCTACGCGCCAACCTGCCCTGGGTCGCGGTCATCGGTGCCGGGCTGCTCCTGGCCTGCGACCTCATCGGACGAGTGGTGGTCGCCCCGATGGAGATCCCGGCGTCCGTGGTGATGGGCATCGTCGGCGGCATCGGATTCATCGCGATGGTGGTGAGCCAGCGTGAGCGCATCAGTGCTTGACTCCTCGAGGATTGCCGTCACCCCGACAGCACCCGGACGCCGCCGCATCAGCCCTGGGTGGCGCCTGGGACTCGCGGCCGGACTGGCCCTGTTGGCGGTGGCGGCCTATCTGGGCTGGAACATCCGCGGCGATATGGAGTTCGCGCTGCAACTGCGCGGCGCCACGGCCGCGGCGATGCTGGTGGCAGCCTTCGCTCAGGCGGTGGCCACCGTCACTTTCCACACGGTGACCGGCAACCGGATCCTCAGCCCATCGGTGATGGGCTTCGACTCGTTGTTCGTGCTCATGCAGACGCTGCTGGTCGCTCTGTTCGGCGGCGGGGTGCTGGCGGCCACCGACGGGGTGCCACGACTGGTCGTCCAGACTCTGCTGATGGTCGGCTTCGCGACGGCCCTGTACCGGTGGTTGTTCACCGCGACCTCTGGCGGGCTGTACGTGACACTGCTGGTCGGCGTCGTGCTGGGCATGGCCTTCGACACCGTGTCGACCTTCATCGAACGACTGCTGCACCCCACCGACTACGACCTGCTGTCTCTGGAACTGTTCGGGCGACTCACCGCGGTGGACGCCGGGCACCTGCCGCTGGCGTTCGCGGTCTGCGCTGTGGTCGGGGTGGTGGTGTGGCGCCGGCGCCACGTGCTGGACGGGCTGCTGCTGGGCCGCGACATGGCCACCAGCATCGGCATCGACCACCGGCGCGAACTGACCGTCATGCTGATCATCGTCGCGGCGCTCGTGTCGTTCAGCACGGCGCTGGTCGGGCCACTGACGTTCTTCGGCTTCCTGGTGGCCACCGTGGCCTACCAGGTGGCGGGCACCCACCGGCACTCCCACGTGCTGCCGATGGCGGTGCTCCTCGGGGTGATCGCCCTGGCCGGTGGTCAGTTCATCCTGCAGCACCTCTTCTACGCCTCCGGGTTCCTCACCGTGATCATCGAGTTCGCGGGCGGAATCGTCTTCCTGGCAATTCTGATCGGTGGGAGAAAACTGTGATCACCTTCACCAACCTGACCAAGACATACCAGGGCGCCACGGTGCTGGGAGCCGGCGGACGAGGAGTCAGCGGGCAGATTCCGGCGGGTGGGATCACGTCCATCATCGGCGCCAATGGGGCCGGCAAATCGACCCTGCTGACCATCATCGGACGCCTCCTGATGCCCACCACAGGTTCGGTGAACGTGGCCGGTCTGGACGTGGCGCGCACCGCGTCCGCGACGCTGGCCACGAAGCTGGCGATCCTTCGGCAGGACAACCACACCACCGCGCGGCTGAGGGTACGTGAACTTGTGGCGATGGGACGCTTCCCGCACAGCCGGGGTCGGCTCACCGCAGACGATCACGCCGCAGTCGACCAGGCGCTGTCCTTCGTCGACCTCGAGCCCCTGGCCGATCGGTTCATCGATCAGATGTCGGGCGGGCAACGTCAACGCGCGTTCATCGCCATGGTGCTGGCCCAGGACGCCGACTACATCCTGCTGGACGAGCCGCTGAACAACCTCGACATGCGCCACTCGGTGCAGATGATGCAGCAGCTGCGCAGGGCGTGCGACGAACTTGGTCGCACGGTGGTGATGGTCATGCACGACCTGAACTTCGCTGCCGCCTACTCCGACGACCTGCTGGCGATGGCCGACGGCTCGATCGTCGCCCACGGCCCGGTCCGCGAACTGATGGACGCGAACGTGCTGACCGGGGTGTTCGGCACCCCGGTGCAGGTGATGGACGTCGACGGCTCCCCCACCGCCCTGTACTGCCTGGGCAAGCGCTGCCCACCGGGACTCGACTGCGAGTCAGTCCCCTGCTGCTGCGCCAGGCTGGAGGAACAGTCGAGTCGCACCCGGGCCGAGCGGCGAGCACCGGTCCTCCTGCCACTGATGGGGTGAATCGGTGGCGCCGGCATCTATCCCTTGCCGACGACTTCGGGGCTCTGGAACCTGAATGAAGCACAGCAGTGATCGCCGCAAACGTTTCAAATAGGGGTCGTGTCCCACTGCTGCGCTCAGTTCAGGGAAATGGACGCTCACCCGCTCGGAGGCGTCATGCCTACCGATCGCCATCACCTGACGGGAACGAGACATGCTCGGCGGGGTTGGACCCGCCCGTCGGGCGGGGCATTCCGGTCTCGGCAACCCGGCGCAACCACGACGCGTCCAGCACCCTGAGGGGCCACAATGGCGCCCATGGACGTTCCCGGTGACCTCGTGGTGGGCGAGGACGGGCGGCCCCGCCCTAGGTGGGCGACCGCCAGCCCGGCCTACCAGCACTACTACGACACCGAGTGGGGCCTGCCGGTGCGCGACGAACAGGGGCTGTTCGAGCGCATCAGTCTGGAGGGCTTCCAGTCCGGGCTCAGTTGGGCGACGATCCTTGCCAAGCGGGACGCGTTCCGCCGCGGGTTCGACGATTTCGACCCGGACGCGGTGGCGGCCTACACCGAGGCCGACGTCACCAGACTGCTGGCGGACACCTCGATCGTTCGCAACCGCCGCAAGATCGAGGCCAGCATCGCCAATGCCCGCGCCACGGTGGCGCTGCGGACTGACGGCGGTCTGGTCGACCTCGTGTGGTCGCACCTTCCGACCACTACCCCCGCCCCGCTGCGGGACGCCGACATCGCGACCACATCGCCCGAGGCCGTCGCTCTGGCCCGGGCACTGAAGGCGCACGGGTTCCGTTTCGTGGGCCCGACCACGATGTACGCGCTGATGCAGGCGATCGGCATGGTGGATGACCACCTCGTTGGCTCGTGGCGCCGTGGCAGCTCAGGGGTGTTCGACGAGCACGGACGCGCCCTGCCCCGATGAGGTTCCGCGCGGTCGGGTGAACCCACCGGTTCAGTCGGTGATGGCTTCGATCGCCTCGGAGATCTGCTGAGAACTCAGTGCCCCGACGCGGGTCTGTTGCACGATCCCGGAGCTGTCGATGAAGTAGTGAGCCGGCACGCCCATCACCCCGTACGCGGCGGACAGTTGGGTCTGTGGGTCGGGCACCTGGGTGAAGGTGAGACCGAGCCGTTCTGCGTACTGCCCGACAACCGTGGAACTCTCCCCCACGTAGATCGCGACCACCTGGACGCCGTCGTCACCGGCCTGCTCATGGGCGGCCTGCACGTCGGGTGTCTCGGCGCGGCAACCGGAGCACCAGGTGGCCATGAAGACCAGCCAGACCGGACGCCCGCGCATCGCCTCGAGGGAGACCTCGCCGCCTTCCAGGGTGGTCGCGGTGAAATCAGGGGCCCGGTCTCCAACCCGGGGAGCGGCGAGGGCGTCCTGCACGTCCACCTGCGAGATCTCGCCGGTGCCGGGACGCATCACCAGCCAGGCGCCGATGCCCACCGCCAGCACGGTGACCAGCAGGACGATCAGGCTGCCGAACCGGCTGCTGCGCACCTGGGCCGGCCAGTCCCGCTCACCCGTCACGGCGCCTGCCGGGTCATTGCCGCCCTGGGCGACAGGGTCCGCCTCAGCACTCATCAGGCGTAGGCGTGCAGGCCACCGAAGAACAGGTTGCCGAAATAGGTGAACAGGATCGCGGCGAAGCCCAGGACGAGCAGCCAGGCCGCCCGGGCGCCCCGCCAGTCGCGAACCACCCGCGCGTGCAGGTAGGCGCCGTAGATCAACCAGGTCACCAGGGCTGCGGTCTCCTTGGGGTCCCAGCTCCAGTACCGGCCCCAGGCGATGTTGGCCCAGATGGCACCCAGGATGATCATGATGGTCAGCATCGGGAACGTGATGATGACGGCCTTGTAGCCGAGTTCGTCCAGGATCTCGGGCTTCGGCCAGCCGTGCCAGCCGATCCGCGGCGCCAACAGGTACATCACCCCGGCTCCGAAGGCGATGACTGCCGCCCCGTACGACAGCGCGGCGGTGAACACGTGCAGGGTCAGCAACGGGCTGTTCTGAAGGGCGGGCATCAACGGGTTCGCCTCGTACGACAGCGTGGACGCATACACCAGCATGGCCAGGATGACCGGCAGCACGACCAGGGACAGCGTCCGCACCCGGTAGCGCCACTCGAAGTAGACGCTCGCCAGGATCATGCCCCACGCGAACGAGACTGCGAACTCGTAGTGGTTGGCGAACGGCGCGTGGCCGGTGGCGAAGGTGCGAGCCACCAGCGAGGCGGTCAGCAGCAGCAGCGCGCCCCGGGTGAACATGGTGCCGAACCAGGTGATGCCGCGTCCGCTCGGTTCTGCTGCACGCGGGGTATGGCCGGTGGTCGCCGTGCCTGCGCTCTGCGCCCCGGAGGCCTCGACGAGCACCGATTGACGAACGGCGACCGACGTTCGAACACGGGCGCTGAAGACCGCCACGACGTAGGCGACCAGTGCGAGAGTGATGAGCACGGTGGTCGCCACCAGGAGGGCTTGCGATATCTGCAGCATCTCAGTGGATCCTTCCTTGTGGAACAGACAGTTTCTCGTCCAACGTGGCCCCGAGCTCGTCGAAGCGACGAGTGAACGAGGTGTCCTGCCGGTCAGGCGACGCCAACTGCACGAGCGATCCCTGGTCGGTGGGGCTGATACGGATCCAGATGCGGTGGTGTCGGAAGAACATGGTGGCACAGGTGCCGATCATCAGCAGCGCGCAGCCCAGCCAGACAACCCACGCCCCGGGGTCGCGTTTCACCAACAGTCCGGTGTACTGCTGCTCGCGTTCGAAGGTGTAGGTGAGGCCGTCGATCTCGATCTGCTCGGACTGGTCGAGCACCGCGGTGCCCAGCGGGACGTCGTTCTGCTTGGGGTACACCTCGATGCGCATCTGGCCGGGCTCGATGCCGGTGCCCGTCTGGCCGGATGCCGACCCGATCACGAACAGTTCCAGGGCGTCAACACCGGGGACCTCAAGGACGCCGTAGTTGAGCGTCCGGTCCTGGGTGCTCCAGCTCAGCGGGACGCCGTCGTGGAAAATGACTGCGCCCTGGGCGTCGGTGATCTGGACGACCGCTGCGACACCGAAGCTGGCCTGGTGGAACATCACGCCGTCGTAGGTGAGCGGGGAGTTGACGCGCACGTCCTGGCGGGCCACCTCCTGACCATCCTTGGTGAGCACCAGGTCGGTCACGTAGTCCTTGGGGGTGCCGTCCTGCCAGTAGGAGTCGGCGAACGACTTCGCCTCTGCCACCAGCCCCGTGCCGTGCCCGACCTCAGCAGGACGGTCGATGGTCAGGGCGAACTGCTCGTCGCGGAAACCGGTCAACGAGCTGATCAGGAACCCCGCCATGATCAACACGAACGCGACGTGGGCCACGGCGGTGCCGAACGGCGCCAAGTGCCACTTGTCGGTGTACAGGTTGCGACCGGGGCCCCTGTCGTCCTCGATCACCCGGACGCGGCTGCGCGCGGCGTCGGCCTTCACGATGTCGACGACCTCGTCGGCAGGCAGCGTCGTGGCAACGCTGTGGTTGAGTCGGGCGCGGGTGAAGAAGTCGGCGGTCACCTTGGTGTGCGGGTGGAACGCCGCCTGCCACAGCAGGGGAACCCGGTGGGTGGTGCAGGCCAGAATGCTGAGCGCCAGCAGGACCATGGCCGCCACGAACGGAATCGAACTGAACACGTTGAAGAACCCGATGACGTCCATCACGTCTGTCCAGCCGCCGAAGGTCGGGCGTACCGACTCCAGCCAGGCGGTCTTGGACGCCGGGTCGTCCCGTACCCCTGCGGGGGCCTGCGGGAACAGCACCCCGATCAGGCCGAGCACACCCGCCAGCAGGATGAGGACCAGACCCACCCGCTTGTTGTAGAAGAACGCGTACATGGAGTGGAGGACCTGCCCTGGGGCCACGTGCACGGCGCCGTCCAGACCATCGACCGGCCCGGCATCGCGTGCGACGCGGGGGGCGTTGCTGGTATCCAGGCTCATCACAGTCTCCTCAGGCCCCGAATGCTGGCACGAATCCTGCCAGCTTCGCGAACAGGTTGGTAATCATCAGGAATCCAATGGCCACCAGCAGTGCCCCGCTCACCAGCGAGACTGCCACGTGGTGGCGGGTGAACCAACTGACGCGACCGTTGACCTCAACTGCCCCGATCGCCACCAGCACGATGGGCAGTCCGAGCCCGACACAGTAGGCCAGCATCAGGGCGATTCCGCGTCCGCTGGTGCCGCTGACGGTGGCCAGGGCGAGGATGCCGCCCAGGATCGGACCGATGCAGGGCGTCCAGCCCGCGCCGAAGACCACGCCCATCAGCCCGAACGCCACAGACCGGCCGGGGCGCCAGTCGGTCGCACCTGCGCGCGCACCACTCGGTTGAGCAGCCGATCTCGATGAGGCCGGCCACGTGCAGCCCCATCACGACCAGGACCACACCGCCCGCGACCCGCAGCAGGCCTGCCTGGGGCGCCAACGAGCGGCCGATCACTGCGATGGAGGCCCACATGCCGATGAAGACCACGCTGAATCCGGCCACGAAGGTGAGCGCGCTGATCATCGCCGACGTCCTGCTGACCCGCTGGGTGCCGCCTCCGACCAGTTGCCCCACGAAGGCGGGCACGATCGGCAGGAAGCACGGCGAGGCGAACGACGCCAGGCCGGCCAGCAGAGCAAGCGGAAGGGTGATCTCCATGGTCAGCGTCCTGGCGATGGCGACGCGGACGCGCTCCGGAACCGTTCCAGGTGACTCTCGGCGGTTTGCGCCATCTCGGTGCCGGGGGCGAGTTCGACGACCCTGCTCCAGGCCTTCTCGACGCCGGCGTAGTCCGGGGGCGTCCTGGCCAGGTAGAGGAATCCCAGGTTGTACCAGGGTTCGGCCTTGTCAGGGGCAACCTCGGTGGCCCGGAGCCAGTGCTTCTCGGCAGCGTCGAAGTTGTTGACGCTGTACTCGGCGACGCCGATCGACAGCAGCACCTCGACGTCGTCGGGGGCCACCTGCAGCGCCTGTTCGAAGTAGCCGACCGCGTCCTGGTAGAGCCCGCTGTCGAAGTACAGCTTGCCCAGGTCGCGCAGCACCTGGACGTTGCCAGGATCAGCCTCGGCCTGGGCCTTGAGTTCGGCGGCCTGTTCCTCGTCCAACGGCGGGAAGTCGCTGACCTCCTCGGGCACCGAGGTCTCCTGCATCGCGCTGGTCTGCACCGCCTCGGGCTGGGCGGTGCGCCCGGTCTGCTGGACGATGATCACGACGGCCGCCGCCAGCAGGGCGACCAGGATGAGGTTGATCTTGCTGCCCCTGGCTTTACCTGAGGACGCCGGACCCCTGGCCGACGCGGTCGGGGCCTTGGCGTTCTGGCTGCCGCGGCCCAGCAGCGGCTGCGTCGTCGCTGAACTCGGGGAACGCCTCGAGCCCGACCTCATCGCTGGGGGCAGGCCGCTGGCCAGCCTCGCGTTCGAGGCTGGCCAGATGCTCGTCCGCCCAGCTGCGGAGTTCCTGCGGCGCCGACGCGAGGAACTCCCTCAGTTGGGCTGCGTCGACGCCTTCCGGAGCGCCGGGCTTGGAAGATTCACTCACCAAGGTCAGCTCACCTTCGGGGGTTCGACCGGGAGCGATCGAGTAGCTCTGCGGTCCGCGAGCGTTCTCGACGTCGACACCGCGCAGCGCCAGCTGACCGGAACGGGCGTAGTCGGTGGCCTGGTTGAGCATCGTGATCGAGTAGGCCGGGGCGTGGAAGCCGCGGGAGTTCTCCGAGATCGAGTAGTCGGCCAGGTACTGCGACTTGCGCTGGTAGTCGTAGGCCTTGGCCAGCTGCGCCTCGGTCGCGGTGCCCTTCTCGACGGCGACGGTGAGGTCGTCGATCAGTGCCTGCACGGCGGTGAAGGCGACGTCCTTCGCGCCCTCCCAGCCCTCGTGGATGTTCGCGACGCGCTCTTTCATCTCGGTTGCGGTGGAGTGATGGCAGGTGAGGCAGGACTGGTTGATGGTCTCCTCGGTGCGCATCGGGCTGGCAACCTGATGGTCACTGATCTTGGCGGCACCCTCGCGAACGTAGGACATGTGGCAGTCGGCGCAGGTCACACCGTTGCTGGCGTGGATGCCCTGGCTCCAGGTCTCGAAGTCGGGGTGCTGGGCCTTGATGACCTTGGCCTTCGTGGTGGCGTGGGTGAAGTCGCTGAAGCCCTCCTCGTCGAAGTAGGCGATCGCATCGGTGACCGTCAGTCCCTTCGTCCCACGGGAAGGTGAGGGTCTTCTCCTCGCCCTTGAAGTAGTACTCGACGTGGCACTGGGCACAGACGTAGGCGCGCATCTCCTGGTTGGTGGCGTCGCGGTTGACGTCGTAGTCCGTGATGCCCTCGGCGGCCTTGACGTACTTGATGCCCTCCATGAAGGCCGGACGCGTGATCCGCAGCGCCATCGTCTCGGGCTCGTGGCAGTCGATGCAGGCGACCGGACCGCTGGCATGCTGCACGGCCTCGGCGTACGGCAGTTTGTTCATGGCTGCCCAGCCGGCGGCGTCGTCGCCGTTGCCGAGCGAGTCGACGACCTCAGGCAGGGACGCGTGGCAGTTCATGCAGGCACCCGGCTGCTTGAAGTTGGTCATGCGATGGGTGTACTGCTGGTCGACCAGCATGTACTCGTGGCCGCGCGGTTCGCGGTACTCGACCGAGAACGCGTAGCCGCGCCAGATGGTCACCAGCCGGGGCTCGATCGCCAGCTTGCTCTTGGTGATGAACTCACCGCGCTGGTCGTCGTCGCCGTTGGGGGGATCGTTGGGGACCTTGTTCTCCTCGTCCATCTCGGACGTGGCCTTGTAGCCCTCGTACTGCAGGGGGAAGTTCTGGCCCCACACCGCCGGGTCGTAGGTGGTGTCGGTGACCTCCACCACCTGGGTGAACGGCTGAGTCGCCTCCTGCCGGTGGGTGAAGATCGTGGTCAGCAACCACGTGAGGATCACCGCCGCGACGGTCACCGCGGCGAGCACGACGATGGGTACCCACCGCTTGCGCGGGCCCGTCCACGTGGTCTCACCGCGCTGCGCTGCAGCGTCGGACGAGCGGCTGTTGTCAGACATGTCAGTGTTCATCGCTTCACCTCATGTGGCCCACGCCGTCGTGGCACCTAATGCACGAGACGGTCTCACTGTTGTGGTTGGAAATGCTGGTGATCTGCTCGACGAAGTGACCGTGACAGTACACGCACGCCGCCTCGGTGACCCGTCGGTTGTGATCGCGAATCTGGATGTTCTCCGGGTAGTTCTGCAGGGTGAACTTCAGCGAGTGCATGAAGCCGTTCTCACCCTTGTTGAGGTACTTGCTCACCAGGTTGTCGTGCGGGGCGTGACAGTCGTTGCAGGTCGCCACGTCACGGTGGCTGCCCTTCTGCCAGCCCTCGTACTGCTCGGTCATGGCGTGACAGCCCGCGCAGGTGGCGGGATCGTTGCCGAAATAGTTGGTGATGCCCGCATAGTAGAAGGTGAACAGGCCGACGCCGAGGATGACCCCGATGAGTGCCGCCAGGGCGATACCCACCCAGCCCGTGAAGGCGCTGGTGAACTCGTGCCAGAGCTTCTGGATGATGCGAACCACGGCCACACCCTCCTCCGCGACGATGCGAAATGACCTTAACTATGTCTATCAACAACTGCGAGCCCGCCGCAGCGCTTTCCACAGAATACGCACAGCAAGAGTTGAGCTGAACCCTGGGGTCGCCCAACAGGCCGGGCACGCGACCGGCGTCCGCGGTGTGTGGGATGATCCCGGGCATGACCCGTTCGTTGTCCCACCGCGGCGATGTACCGCCCTTCTATGCCATGGAACTGCTCAAACTGGCCAACCGCAAGCGCGAATCCGGTGCCGACGTGATCTCGTTGTGCCTGGGGCAGCCGTCCTCGGGAGCCCCCCTCGCGGTTCGGCAGGCCGCCCAGGCGGCCCTGGCGTCCGGCTCGACGCTGGGTTACACCGACGCCAACGGGCTGCCGGAACTGCGCGAGGCGATCGCGGGGCACTACGCGTCCGGCTACGGCGTGTCGGTCGACCCGGCCCGCGTGGTCATCACCACGGGTTCATCGGCGGGCTTCACGGCGATCATCCTGGCCGCGTTCGAGGCCGGGGACCAGGTCGCGATGGCGCGTCCCGGCTACCCCGCCTACCGCAACGTGCTCACCAGTCTGGGGTGCCGGGTGATCGACCTGGACTGCGGACCCGAGTCCCGCTTCCAGCCGACCGTCGACATGCTGGACGCACTGGCCCGTCCGCCGGCCGGGCTGATCGTCGCGTCCCCGTCCAACCCCACCGGCACGATCATCGAGCCCGGTCAGCTCGCGGCGATCGCGGACTGGTGCAGCGCACACGACACCGTGTTGATCAGCGATGAGATCTACCACGGCATCGCCTTCGACCGACCGACGGCCTCGGTGCTGCAGACCTCGAGCGACCACGTCGCGGTCGGGTCGTTCAGCAAGTACTACTGCATGACCGGCTGGCGGGTCGGCTGGCTGGTGGCGCCCGAGGGGTTGGCCCGCCGCATCGAGTTGCTGCTGGGCAACCTCAACCTGTCGGCGCCGACTCTGTCGCAACTGGCCGCGGTGGCCGCATTCGAGCTCCGGTGCCGGCGACGAACTGGACGCCCACGTCGCGACCTACCGGGCGAATCGTGACCTCGTGCTCCGCCGGCTGCCCGAGATCGGCGTCAGGGACACGGTGGTGCCCGGACGGGGCGTTCTACGTCTACCCCGACGTGTCGCACCTGACCGATGACTCGCTCGGCTGGTGCCTGCGGGTGCTGGACGAGATCGGTGTGACCCTGACCCCGGGGTCGACTTCGCACCGCTGCGTCCCGGCCTGGACTCACCCACCGACGGATCGCGGTTCGTCCGCATCAGCACCGCCGGGTCGTCCACCGACCTGGACGAGGCGTTCGATCGGCTGGCCCGCTGGGTGTGACGTGAACACGGGGCAACGACTCAGCTGACCCGGACGATGCCGTGGGCGCCGATCTCGGCGTCGCTCATGATGTGCGAGACCACCGGGTAGTGGCCGGCTTCGGGGAACACCAGTTCGACGAATCCGCCCTGGGCGGGCAGCAGCCCCAGCGACCTGGGCGCCGCCGCTGGTCTGGCCGAACGCGTCGCGTCCAGCCAGCAGCTGGTAGGCGCCCTCCAGGTAGACCGTGTCGAACTGCCCGCCGACGATGTGGAAGCTGCTCGGCTGGTTCGGGCCCGGCGTCCAGCACCCAGAACCGGACGCGTTCGCCCACCTTCGCCTCGAAGGGCACCTGGTCGTACTGGTTGGCGATGCCGTTGAACACGACCCGATCGGGCGTGCCTGGCCGTCACCTTGTCAGCGTCCACCTCGGTGGCCTGGACCGGCTCACGTGCCGGGCCGCTGCAGGTAGACCTCGGACTGCACGAGCACGTAGCTGCGGTCGACCTCGGGCAGCCCGTCTGGCTCGATGACGACCGCACCGTGCATGCCGGCCGCGATGTGGGCGCTCATCGGATGGGTCGAGCAGTGGTACATCCACACCCCGGCCCGGGTGGCGGTGAACCGGTAGACCAGCGACTCCCCCGGCGCGATGGTGCGCATCGGCCGGTCGGGGGCCAGTGCCCCGGCGTGGAAGTCGATCGAGTGCCCCATGGTGCCGTCGTTGACCAGCGTGATCTCGAACACGTCACCGACCCGGCCGTGCAGGGTCGGGCCCGACGGAGGCGCCGTTGAACGTCCAGCGTTGCTGCCACACCCCAGGGGCGACCTCGAGCGGCACCTCGGTGACGGTCAGGGTGAGCCGGTGGACGCGCTCGGGCCCAGCGGGGCCAGGGCGGGATCGACGTGGCTGCCCAGCGCTGCGTCCGGGACGTTCGGTACCGTCACTGGGCCCGAGGCGTGGTGCGTGTCGCTGGCTGGGCCCGGCTGGCGGCCCCGTCCTGCCCACTGACCAGGACGTCGAGGACCATGCCCATCTGACGGTGTCCGGCGATGGTGCACCAGCCCTGCAGCCGACTCGGTGATCACACCGAGATCGAGTTCGGCACGCTCGCCGGGAGCCAGCCGAGGGGTCGCGCGTCCCGCGATCGACAGATCGTGGACGGTCAGCGGATCGTCGTTGACCAGCTCGATGACCAGTCGGTCACCCGGCTGGACGCTGATCTGGTTGGGCGTGTAGGTCATGTCGTGGGCACTGACCTGCACCCGGACGACGTGCCCGGTGGACGATGCCGTGGCGCCCGGACGCGCGTTGCCCGTGCAGGGTGTAGCCGGCGGCGGCTGGGTCGAGCGCGACGCCCAGGGCTGACGACCAGGCTGAGGACTCGCGAGGGCCGCCACCAGCCCGCCGCTGCTCCACACCGGGGGCTGCTGGCCGACCGGCGGAACGGGGGCGGTGTCAGCGGCTGCGGGCGGCCATACCTGCGCGTATTCCGAGCACCATCAAGGGCAGGAACCCCGCCAGCGCGGCGGCGACGGCACCCTGCGGCCATCACTCGGACGGCCGGTGAGACCGGCAGCACGACCAACGGCAGCGCGAGGTTGAGCGTCACCAGGCGCACGGTGGCTGCCCCTGTTGAACCATGCCAGTGACGCCCGGACTGCCGACGGCCCGCCGCCCAGCACCATCGGGACCAGGTAGCTGAGTGCGCCGACCAGCAGTTGGGCACCCATGCCGATGGCGAAGATGATCGCGACCGGAGCGAAGCCAGCCGTGACGTCCGGCCCAGTCGCCGGAACCCACCAGCAGCGCGGCGACGCAGACCAGACCCGTCAACGCCCAGCCCAGCGCCGCGCCGACCGAACCGGACGCGAACTCGCGCGGCGGTCTGGCTCGCAACGGGGGCAACAGCCCGCGTCCCCACCAGCCCAGACCGATCAGGTAGCCGACCAGGCCCACCACGGCAAGCCAGCGCTCACCGACCAGTGCGCCGGTGATCACCACCAGCACTCCGACGATCAGCACCGGCAGCCCCTGGCGTGCCCAACGTTCGGCGTGCTCGTCGATTCGGGTGCGCAGCAGGGTGGGCCAGAAGGTGAGCAGGGTGCCGGTGCACGGTCAGTCCCACCCAGCCGAGCAGGTTGGCCATGGTGTGGGCCAGCAGCAGTCGACCGTGCCAGGGGTCGTCGGGGACGCTGGCCAGCGTGGCACCCAGTCCTGCCCCGATCACCAGGCTGGTGGCCGCAGCGATGTAGTAACGCACCGTGATGCGAAAGCGACCGGGCAGCGCGCGGCGCATCATCGTGGCCAGCGCCCAGCCGTGCCAGCCGACAGCGACGATGACCAGGCCTGCCCCGGTCACGGTCAGCGGCCACCACCCGGTCGGTACGCCCATCAGCACCGCCGCCGACCCGGCCAGCAGCAGGGCGATGCGTCGGGACTGGTGACGACGGGCCTGGGCGTGGTGCGGGGACCTGAGGATGGCCTCGCAGAAGTGGGTGCTCCAGACGATGACGGCGTGGCTCAGCGCGCCGAGCAGCACGCAGGTGCACCAGCAGCCAGCGCGCTGAGGGCAGCCAGCGGTGCGTCAGCGCCACCACGAGGGCCGCGACCAGCCAGAACACCGACGGGTAGTCGCGCATGGGCCAGTGGTTGCGGGCCGGCCGACGTCGGAGCACCAGCGTCAGCGCTTGTCATTGTGGGTCACCACCAGCAGCACGGAGACGATCAGGAAGATCAGCATCGCGACCACGGTGAGCACCGACCCCAGCTGCCAGAGCCGGTTCGAGCCGAGCGCGTTGCCGCCGATGCGCGTCAGCATCCCCAGGTGCAGCAGCACGAGGGGCAGCCACGACACCGGCCGGTACGGCAGAGGCCGCCCCAGGACGGCGGGGAAGATGATGGGGGCGTGCGCCATGATCATCGACACGGCGAACCCCAGAAACGTGGCATGGATGACGGTGTCGTAGGGCAGTTGGTCCTCAGGCACTCCGCCGATCGCCCAGGTGGCTCCGGCCACGATGAGCCAGAGGTACCCGGCCAGCAGGGCCGCGGCGTTGTAGCGGCGAAGTCCGCTGGTGCGGATGAATCGACGGGCCACGTCATCGCGGATCAGCCATCCGGCGAACGCCAGAACGACCACCCCGAACATCCGGGTGCCCGGTGCGGGCCACAACAGGCCGGCGAGCGTCGCGACGACCAACGCCGTTGCCAGAATGAGCAGCCGTGGTGCGGATGTGCCACCCATCGTCAGTTGGGCGAGCTCTGCGCGCTCGGCCGCGATGGTGGTGATGACGAACCCCGCCAGCAGGGTGACGACGTGCTCGACGCCGATGACCAGCCACAACCCGGCCGCGCTGGTCGCCAGCACCGCCGACAGCACCTGCACCGCGACCATCGGCACCGGGGCGCGCCGCCACAGGGCGAGGTAGACGGCGAACATCAGCAGACTGCCCTGGACGAGCAGCGCCTTGCCGAGCAGCGGCTGGGCGCCGCTGATCAGCACGAGGCTGCCCAGCCCCAGCACGGCGGGTGCCAGGTAGGCCCAGGTTCGTCTGAGTGCCTGCGCTCGTTCCAGGGCGATGACGGTGCCCAGGAAGCCCAGCACCATCACCATGCCGTGGACGCCTGGCAGGTGTCCTGCCGCGACGGGCGCCCAGACCCCGGCCAGGAGCAGCGCGGCGTCCAGCCCGCCGATCAGGCTCGCCCCACCCAGGGCCAGCAGCAGAATCCGACCACCCGAACCGACGGCCCGCCTCGGCGCTGCCGTGGGTGCGCCGTCGATCAGGGTGGAGTCATCAGGCTCAGGCTGGTCTTGGTCAGCTTCACCCGGACGGCCTCGGGGGCGCGGTCGACGTAGTCCACCTCGATGGCGTCACCGTAGGCCTCACGCATCTGGGCCAGCAACGGCAACGGGTCGTGCGGCGCCACCAGCACCATCGCAGCACCGGGCTGAAGGCTGGCGACGGCACCCAGGATCGCGCCGTGACGCACCGCGTGCGGCAACTGGCGGGCGTCCAACTCGGGAAGGTCAGCCTGGGAGTGGCCGCACTGGCAGCCGCCCTGGGGTGCCTGGGTGATCGGGGTCTGGGTCATCGTGCTCCTGTCGGAAGGGTCAGCAGTCACTGCGGTCTGGCAATTTATTACAGTTGAAACTGTATTAAACCTAGTATGCTGACCCCATGACAGGCAAGGCGAGTGAAGGCCCGGCCCCCGCGGGCGCGCCGGCTCCCCCGCTGAGTGCGGCGCGCCGCCGGGTACTGTCGCTGGTCGGCGAGACACCGGGACGACCGTGGCGCAGGCCGCTCGCCAGCTGGGCGGCCACCCCAACAGCAGTCGTCTGCAGTTGGACGCACTGGCCCAGGACGATCTGGTGACGTGCGAGGTGCTCAGCACGCAAGGTCGGGGACGACCAGCCCGGGTCTACCGCATCACCACACGTGGCCGCCAGGCCCTTGCCGCCATCATGACGCTGGCTATCTGTCGTTGACCAGGGCTTTCACCAGGCAGTCTGGTGTCCGCCGGAGATGCCTCAGCGGCTCGCGAAGTGGGCCGCCAGTGGGGACGCGAGCTCGCCGAGTCGCATGAGGGTCTCGACGTCGCACGTCCCACCACACCATCGACTGGTGATGACCACCGACCGGTTGTGCGCACTCCTGGCGTCGCTCGACTTCAGCCCCGAACGCGGCGACGACGGGGACCTCCGGCTGCACACCTGCCCGTTCGTCGATCAGGCGCGGGCCGACCCGGACGTGGTGTGCACGATTCACCAGGGGTTGATCGACTCGGTGCTGGAGTCATGGGGGACGCGCCAACGCGCCCGGCTCGTCCCGTTCGGGGAGCCGGACGCGTGCCGGTTGCAGCTGGAGGGCTGATCAGTCGAGCAGTTCGGCGATGAGCTGCCTCGACGCGGCTGCGGATCTCGTCACGGATGGGACGCACCGAGTCGATGCCCTGGCCGGCCGGATCCTCCAGCACCCAGTCCTCGTACCGCTTGCCCGGGTAGTAGGGGCAGGCGTCGCCGCAGCCCATCGTGATGACGACGTCGGAGGCCTGAACGGCGTCGGTGGTCAGCACCTTGGGCTGCTCGCCGGCGATGTCGACGCCGACTTCGGCCATCGCCTCGACAGCGACGGGGTTGATCTGGTCGGCCGGCATCGAGCCTGCCGAGCGCACCTCGATGCGGTCGCCGCCGAGGTGGCGCAGGAATCCGGCGGCCATCTGGGAGCGTCCGGCGTTGTGCACGCAGACGAACAGGACGGAGGGCTTGGTGGTCATGGGGTCTCGCTCTCTTCAGGGGTTGGTTGCAGCAGGGTGTCGATGAGCGCCTGGACGCGTGCTGGCGATGTCGTCGCGGATGGCGCGGGTGCCCTCGAGCGACGCCATCGCCGGGTCGCCGACCGGCCAGTCCTCGTAGCGCACGCCGGGAATGATCGGGCAGACGTCTCCGCAGCCCATGGTGACCACGACGTCGGCGGCGCGCACCGCGTCATCGGTCAGCGGTTTGGGGAACCGCTCGTCGGCCCGGTCTCCCTCGATCTCGGCGAACAGGGTCCGGACGTGCGGATGGACACCGGCGGCCGGGGCAGACCCGGCCGAGCGCGCCACGACGCGTCCTCCCGACAGCTCGGTGACAAGCGCGGCAGCGAGCTGGGAGCGTCCCGCGTTCGCCACACAGACGAACAGCACCTGCGGCTCACTGGTGGACCTGTCGCGGGAGGCGTCGGCCAGGCGCTGGCGGGCGAACCGCTCGGTGAGCGGCATCAGGTGACGGGTGATACGTGCGGTCCGCGCCAGGCCGGCGTGCGACTCACGCACGACAGCCAGCACCCGTTGGCGGTCGAGCCGGGGGTATTCGACGGCCAATTCCTCGGCCAGCCGGGTGACGCGGTCGTCGAGGTCGGGCAGGTCATAGCCGGCGCGATTCTGTTCGGTGGGCTGGGGCGAGAGAGTCGCGGGTCCGAACGCGTCCAGCAGGGTGCTGACCGCGCCACGGCTGGGCGGGGCGATCGAGTACCACACCCAGGTGCCACGACGCTGCGAGGTGAGCACCCCGACGTCCTTGAGTACCCGCAGATGATGCGAGACGGTCGGCTGGGCGACCTGGGCCAGGGCAGACAGGTCACAGACGCAGGCCTCTTGGCGCGGGTCGGAGGCGATCGCCGAGAGGATGCGGAGCCGCAGGGGGTCTGCGAGTGCCTTGAGTGTGGTGGCGAGGTGTTCGGCCGCGTCGAGTTCTATCGCCTGGATGACGCTGGGAGTGCAGGCGGTCTGGGTGGTCACGATGAGCTCCTCTGGGTGAGGTAGGGGTCGGTGTGGAACCAGCGGCGGGCGAGCCACAGCGAGACGTAGACCAGCCCGACCAGGACGGGCACCTCGATGAGGGGCCCGACGACTCCGGCAAGCGCTTGCCCGGAGGTGGCACCGAAGGTGCCGATGGCCACCGCGATGGCGAGTTCGAAGTTGTTGCCCGCTGCGGTGAAGGCCAGCGTGGTGGAGCGCGGGTAGTCCAGCCCCAGGCCCTTGCCGAGCAGCATGCCGGCGAACCACATGATGGCGAAGTAGGCCAGCAGCGGCAGGGCGATGCGGGCGACGTCGAACGGGTTGGAGGTGATCGCCTCACCCTGCAGCGCGAACAGCAGCACGATGGTGAACAGCAGTCCGTACAGCGCCCACGGCCCGATCACCGGCAGGAAGCGGTCCTCGTACCAGTCGCGGCCCTTTCGGCGTTCTCCCCCAGCCAGCGGGACGCGAAGCCGGCGACCAGCGGGACGCCGAGGAAGACCAGCACGTTGAGCGCGATCTGGACGACCGAGACCTCCAGCCCCTGGGTGTCGAGGCCGAGCCAGCCGGGCAGCACCGTGAGGTAGAACCAGCCCAGGAACGAGAAGGCGACCACCTGGAAGACCGAGTTGATGGCCACCAGCACCGCTGTGGCCTCGCGGTCGCCGCAGGCCAGGTCGTTCCAGATGACCACCATGGCGATGCAGCGGGCCAGGCCGACGATGATCAGGCCGGTGCGGTACTCGGGCAGGTCTGGCAGGAAGATCCAGGCCAACGCGAACATCACCAGCGGTCCGACGAGCCAGTTGAGCACCAGCGATGAGATCAGCAGCCGCTTGTCGCCGGTCACGGCGGCGACCTTGTCGTAGCGCACCTTGGCGAGCACCGGGTACATCATGACCAGCAGGCCGATCGCGATCGGCACCGAGATTCCACCGACCTCCAGGCGGGTGAGCAGTTCCGACAGCCCCGGGACCATCCGTCCGAGGACAAGGCCCGCCACCATGGCGATGCCGATCCACAGCGGCAAGCCAGCGGTCGAGGGTGGACAGCTTCGCTGGGTGCGGAGCGATTGTGGACGTCGTCCCGACTTGCTGCATTGACATGCGTCTATATTGACAGATGTCAATATAGGGCGCAAGCCGGATCCTCGCAACTTGTCAGTTGGTCGATGCCAGACCCACCATAGGCGCCTGATCATCCGCCAGTCCCAGCAACTGGCGTCCGGCCAACACGCACAACAGACTCCACGGCAGCAGCGAGAGGACCGAGAACACCAACCCCACCGTCCCGAAGGTCGACGGGACGAGCATCAGGACGCCAGCGACCAAGCGCCCATCCCGCTAACGAGGAACGGAACAACCGCGAGCGATGCAGCAGCCAGGCGCAGATGAGCAGCACCACCGCGCCCAGGAAGTAGTACGTGAGGAAGGCGGTGCCCTTCCAACTGGCCAAGACGGCCTCGCCGGCGGCCTGCAGCGCGGCCTGACGCTGCGGGTCGGCGTCAGCGCGGGCCCGCGGCGAGTGCCAGCATCTCCACCGCTGGGTTGGACGCGAAGTAGGCCGCCATCTGAAGCGTGCCCAGCCCGACCAGCAGCAGCGCTCCCGACCTGGACGCGGACCAGAGCACCACCGCCAGGCCCAGATAGAACAGCCAGACCAGCAGGTTGTTGACCACGTAGATCGCATCGAGCGAGACCAGTCCCAGCACCGGAGACCTCACCATCAGGTCGAAGACCTCGGGAACCGTGTGCACGGGCGGCCAGATCACGAAGACGACGACCTGCACGACGTCAGGGCTACCGAGCCGAGCGCGGCCCACCCACCGCACCGAAGAACTCCGGACAGGTCTCCCGGAAGGTAGCTCAATTCTGAGGGTGGCATCGTTGCGACCTCAACTGGCTGCCTGATGGGCGGCGGCCAGCCAGCCGGCCACCTCGGCGTCCACCTGGCCTGTCTCGCGCAGTTCGAGATGGTGCATCCACACGTGGGGGCCGGGATGGACGACGGACTTGAAGCGGGACGAGTCGATCTGCTCGGGCAGCGCGATCGACAGCACGACCGGGACGTCGCTGGCAACGTATCGGCCGGGGCACCACAGATAGGCGAACCCCTTGCGCGAACGGAACGCGACCTGGCTCTTGGTGACGCGCGACTCGACCGCCCCCGTTCGTCCATCAGTTCGATGACCGCACGAGCAAGGTCGAGGGCGACTCGGTCGTGGCCGAAGAACTCCTCGATGTCAGCGGTCACGGGCATGACACGAGCCTAGGGCCACCGAGTCTCAGGCGGCCGTCGGCGGCCCGTGCGAGGCTTGCCCATCAGCGAGGAGCAGGCGTACAGTTCAAACTGTGGTTGATTCAACGAGTTCTTGAACCAGTCGATCTTGGCGTCCGATGCGGCGCTGCTGACGGCGGTGGCCGACCCGATCCGGCTGGGGTTGCTGCACCAACTGGCCTCGGCCGAGCAGCGCTGCGTGTGTGACCTGCAGACCGACCCGCCGATCCCCGGCAATCTGCTGAGCTACCACCTGAAGGTGCTGCGGGACGCGGGGCTGGTGACCTCGTCGCGACGAGGGCGCTGGGTTGACTACGCGCTCGCCCCGGACGCACTGGACCGCATCCACGCGGCCATCCCGCTGCCCGGCCACGTCGATGACTGCGGCCGGTGCCAGCGATGAGCACCGCCCTTGACACCGCGTCCGAACGTGGGCTGGCCGCGAAACTGCTGGGGGGCGCGGTTGGCTGGGTGCTGGCCTACGCAGCAAACGAGCGGGTGTGGACGGCGCTGTTCGACGCGCTCGGCCTCGACCGGACGCAGCGGCTGTGGGGGGCGCTGCACTTCTTCGCCTACGACACAGTGAAGATCCTGCTGCTGTTGACCGGGCTGATCTTCGTGGTCGGCCTGCTGCGCGCCTCGCTCGACCTCGACAAGGCGCGGGCCTGGCTGGACGGTCGTGGCCTGATCACCGGACTGGTGCTGGCCATCGCGCTGGGAGTGGCGACCCCGTTCTGCTCGTGCAGTTCGATTCCGCTGTTCATGGGCTTCGTGGCCGCGGGCATCCCGCTGTCGGTCACGCTGACCTTCCTGATCGCATCGCCGCTGGTCAGCGAGATAGCCGCGATCATGATCGGCGAGACGTTCGGCTGGACGATCGCCGGCGCCTACGTGCTGGCCGGTTCACTGATCGCATTCGTCGCCGGGCTGCTACTGGCCAGGTTGAAGCTGGACCACTGGGTGGAGGACATGGTGAAGTCCACCCGGGTGGCGGCGCTGCGAGCCGGCGGACATCGTCCCAGCCTGGCCGAACGTGTGGACGCCGCCCTGGGTGAGTCACGGGAGATCTTCGCAAGCGTATGGCTGTGGGTGATCGTCGGCGTCGGGCTGGGTGCCGCCATTCATGGGTGGGTGCCGACCGACTTCTTCGCCCGGTTCGCCGGGCCGGACAACCCGTTCGCCGTAGTGATTGCCACACTTGCCGGAGTGCCGTTGTACGTCAACGGGGCAGGAGTGGTGCCGGTGGCCGAGGCCCTGTGGAGCAAGGGCATGTCGCTGGGCACGGTGATGGCGTTCACCATGAGCTCGATCGCATTGTCGATCCCGCAGGCGATCATGCTGCGCCGGGTGCTCAAGCCTCCGCTGCTCGCGCTCTTCTTCGGCGTCGTCACGGTCGGCATCATGGCGATCGGCTTCGCGTTCAACCTGTGGCCGCTGTGACGGCCTCGTGATTCTGACAGCATGGCAAACCAGTAACAGAAGGAGAAACGACATG
Source organism: uncultured Actinomycetota bacterium (assembly GCA_963780175.1). Lineage (GTDB taxonomy): Bacteria > Actinomycetota > Actinomycetes > Propionibacteriales > Propionibacteriaceae > Brooklawnia. The sequence goes on from CAWAAT010000001.1 coordinate 1,117,432, forward strand.
ATCATCAAGGTTCTCGGCCCCGGCTGCGCCAACTGCGTCAATCTGGAGAAGAACACCCGGGCCGCACTGGAGTCACTCGGCGTTGAGGCGACCGTCGAGAAGGTGACCGACTTCCCCACCATCGTCGAGTACGGCGTCATGAAGACCCCCGGGCTGGTCATCGACGAAGAGGTCGTCGTCTCGGGCAAGGTGGCCAAGCCTGCGGAGATCGCCGCGCTGATCTCGGCACGCATCTGAGGCCACAGAGCCTGATCGGGAGCCCCGATGACCACGAGCAGGACCGAACTGGTCGGCGTCGTCCTGGCTGCAGGCGAGGGTCGGCGGCTTCGACCGCTGACCCTCCTGCGGCCGAAGCCGCTCTGCCCTGTCGCGAACCGGCCACTGCTCGACTGGGCGCTCGATCGCCTGCGGCCGCACGTCACGCGCCTCGCGGTCAACGCCCACCACCTCGCCCATCAGGTCGATGCCCATCTGGAGGGCACCGGCGTCCACGTGTCCTGCGAGGAGCATCTGCTCGGCAGTGCCGGAGCGCTGGGTCGCCTGCGACCATGGATCGGGGACGCGGACGTGCTCATCCACAACTCGGATGCTTGGCTCACCGACGACCTCACAGGATTGGTCGAAGGCTGGTCAGGACAACACCCCCGTCTGCTCGTCACCCCCGCGACCGGCCCCGGCGACTTCGGGCCGTGGCGCTATGTCGGCGTCAGTCTGCTGCCGAGCCGTTACGTCGTCGATCTGCCCGACCGGTTCGGCGGGCTCTACGCCAGGGTCTGGCGGGATTGCTACGAGCGCGGCGAACTCGAGTTCGTCACCGTGCGGGGTGATGTGGTGGACTGCGGCACCCCAGCCGACTACCTTCACGCGAACCTGCTGGCCAACGGCGGGCGCAGCGTCATCGGTGAGGGCGCGGTGGTCGAAGGTGAACTCGTCGACAGTGTTGTGTGGCCAGGATGCGTGGTGGCCGCCGGCGAGGTGCTCCGGGAGGCAGTCCGGGCCGGCGGCGGGTTGACGCTGGAGTGCCGACGGGGTTGAAGCCACCGCACCACGAGATTCAGCACACCGACACACAGTTGGACAACCGGGCGAGTGCGCCCAGGTCGGGAGTAGGAAGACCCGAGCCGTAGACTGCTCCCGCGCGCCTCCGATGTGCCGCGAAGGCCACGATGACGATAGACCTCGGCCCCGGACTGTCCCATATGGAACACTCTCTCGTCACTTCACTCCTCTTCGCGGCGTAGAGTGACATTGTGAGAGTCGATATGTTCGCCAACAGCTCAGTGGGACAACTTGTCCCCATCGCCGGCATCGACCCTGTGCGGGGCGAGTGGACACACGCTGCGTTCGTCCCCCACCCGCTACCCGAGGAGTCCCCTGAGCTCTCCGGTGCCAGCTACCGGGCAGTCGCGGACGCACGAGCCTCGCTCGCGGCGCTCGACAGCACCGCTCGTTCGTTGCCGAACCCCCGGCTGTTCCGGCAAACGACGCTACGCGTGGAGGCCCAGTCAACGGCCGCCTTGGAAGGCACTTACGAGCCCCTCATGAAGGTGCTGGCCGCCGATGACGACGCCGAGAAGGACCCATCCTTGCGCGAAGTTCTCAACTACCTGGTCGTCGCCGAAGCCGCCTTCGGATGGTCACAGGAACGCCGAGCGCTCACGGTGTCAATGCTGGGCCAGTTGCAGGAGCGCCTGATGGAGGGCACCCGGCACCGCAACTCCCAGACGGGCCGTGTGCGTGACGTCCAGGTGGTCATCGGCCGCAGGCAGGACGCCGGCCTGAAGGAGCTGCCGATCAAGGCGGCCCAGTTCGTTCCCGCTCCCCCAGGGCCGGACCTGGCCGCGCGCCTCGGCGACCTCCTGATCTGGATGTCGCGCGACCACAGTGGCCGCTTCGACCCGGTGGTGGCCGCTGCGTTGGCCCACTACCAGTTCGAGGCGCTGCACCCGTTCCACGATGGAAACGGACGCCTGGGGCGCCTCCTCATCGTCGTCCAGTTGCACCACTCCGGCGTCCTGTCGGAACCGACCTTGTCGGTCTCGCCATGGTTCGAGGGCCACCGCGCCGACTACTTCGGATGCCTCATGGGCGTCTCCACCCACGGCGATTGGGACAGCTGGGTGGGCTTCTTCGCCCGGGGCCTCCAAGCCTCCGCCGACCAGACCCGACGCCGCATGGAGCAACTCGCCCACATCCAAGCCGACCTCAAGCAGCAGGTCGCCACCTCGCCGTTGCGCGCCGGGTCGGCGCGACAACTGGTCGACTTCGCAGTGGGCCAGCCAACCTTCACCGTCCGGGAGGCCGCATCCGCCCTCAACCTGTCCTACGGGCGGACCAACAAGCTGGTCGACTCACTCGTAGAGCTCGGCGTCCTCTCACACTGGGGCCCGGCCGAGTACAACCGCCGCTTCGCAGCCCCCAGCGTCATCGACGTTCTACTCGGTTCCGACCCCACCTAGCAATCGACCTGCTGTACCGTGGAAACGGATGCTAAAGGTGCTGGCCGCGCGTGCATGGAACGGCAGGGGCAACGAGGGGGTAACCGCCAGCACAGTGTCACGTCGCTAACAAGCGTTGTCTGTCGACGCACACTCACACCAGTTCGTCGCGGAGGGCACCCCGGGCGGTCACTGAGGGCAGCGTTCGAGGGGCAAGGAAGACACAAAAGGCGGACATCCCGTAATGGGTATCCGCCATTGTGGAGCTAAGGGGATTCGAACCCCTGACCTTCTCATTGCGAACGAGACGCGCTACCAACTGCGCTATAGCCCCTTGCCGCTCTCGCGGTACCCCAGAATGATACACGTTTCCCGCGTTCAGCCCCAAAATCGCTGGCCGACTACTCCCCCACCGCGCGCGGCATGTTGGGCAACTCGGGCTGCTCGGCCAGCGGCGGACGCTGAGCAGTCACCGGCACGCCCAACTCGCTCGAGGCGACCGGCGCGGACAGGTCGATGGTGCGCACCGAACGTGGCAGCAGCGGCCGCGACACATACGTCGTCGGGGTGACCGGAATGGGGTCCCACAGCGAGCCGAGCGTGTCCTGGACTCGGCCCGGTGAGCTCGATCGAACGCTCCGTCTCTCCCAGCACGACGGTCTCTTCATGGTTCGTGACCTGGATGACCACTGTGGGCTCCTCGTCGCCGAACGCCACCTCGGCGCGATCCGCCCTCAGCATCCGGTCGAGGGTCACGACGCTGATGCGGCTGAGAATCAGCCACCCCACCAGGAGCCCGACGGGCAGCACCGTCCACCAGTGCGAGATCGGTAGCACGAACGGGGCCACCACCCCGAGAACCGCGAGCACCAGATGAACGAGCAGACCCCTGCGGCGCCGTCGGACGGCGGTTCGGGTCGCCTGACGCAGATGGTGGCGGGCAGCCCGCCGGGTCAGCGGGGTGGAAACGGGCGCACCCGAGTCAACGAGGAAACCCGGGGTGATCTCACCGCTGCGGCGAACCACGTGCATCGAGTCTGCGAACTGGTCGATGGTCCGCTGGTCGATCTGGCTGTCATCCTCTCGGCGCGACAAGAAGTAGGGCACCAAATAGACGATCCACGCGATCACGATCGCCCCGAAGATCACCCCTGTCAGCACGCGCACCAACCTAGGGTGTGGCCTCTGCCAAACCCGTCAGGCGCGCCGCGCGCCGCTCACGACTTCCTCAATTGAGTCTCACTCAATGGTCGACTGGGGTGCTGGTGCGCGTCCGGCAAGGTAGCGGTTCAGCAACCCCTCGGGCACCTCCTCGGCGTTCAGGGCGAACACCCGGTGGTCGCGCCAGGCACCGTTGATGTGCAGGAAACCCGGACGCAAGCCCTCCTCGCGGAATCCGAGTTTCTCGACCACCCGCAGGCTGGGCGCGTTCTCGGGTCGCACGCAGATCTCGATCCGGTGCAATCTCATCACCTGCCACAGGTAGTCACACGCCAGCGCCACCGCAGTGGGCACCATGCCCCGTCCTGCGTAGTGGCGGTCGATCCAGTAGCCGATGGACGCCGAGCGCGCCGACCCTTCGACGATGTTCGACACCGTCACCTGGCCGGCAAGCCGCGTCCACTCAACCGGTCGAGGGCTGGACGGCCAGCCGGGGTCGAACGCCAGCCCCCATGGCAGCACGCCACCCGCCTTCGCCAACCTGCTCATCTGCCGGAGCCACCCTCGAAAGGGCAACGCCTGAGCAGTCGACTCCGCGGGCGTGGTCGCGTCCCACTCCTGCGTCCAGTCCCGGTTGGTGACCCGCAGAGCATCCCAGACGACTTCATCGCGCCTGGTCAGCGGCCGCAGGACGACCGCCTCGGCGCGTAACTCCACCGGCCAGCGGTGCGAGGCCGGCAGGACCACACCCTCGGGCAGCCGGGGCGACCCCGCGTCGGGTCGTGTCATCTCAGTCGTCCAGCAGCCAGCAACCGACCCGCTCGCCCAGCGAGATCGACGTGGTCGACTCCCCGAGCACGATCATCGCATCGGCCCCGACCAGGTCGGCCAGCCGCGGGTTGTCCGGACGCCCGAGCGGCACCACGACCTTCTCGCCCTGCTGATCACGGATGGTCCCGAAACGCACCTGCATCAGGTTCGGCGCGCTCACCAGGTCGCCGCCGGCCAGGCAGTTCACCTGCTCACGGTTCACGACCGGTGCACCCATCAATTTGCGGACCAGCGGCCGGACGAACACCTGGTAGTTGACGTAGGCTTCCACCGGATCGTCGGGCATCATGATGAGCGGCACCTCGTCGTCACCCACCAGGGCAAAACCGATGCGCCCACCCGGCTCCAGCGCCGTGTCGGCGAGGTCTGACAGTCCCATGCCAGCCACCACTCTCGCCAACTGCGCATTCGCGTCCAGCACCCCAGAGCTCACCACCAGGTCGGCCCTGATGAGCTGGTCGCTGATGGCGTCGTGCAGTTCGCGGTCCGTCCCGGTGGGCAGCGCGACCCGCCAGACCTGGGCGCCATCGGCCCGCAGCGCTGCCGCCAGCAGGTGGGCCTCGACGTCACTGGGGTCGGACGAGGTGTCCGCGACACTCAGCACGACCGCCCGTGGGCGGGGTCGAGCCAGCACCCGATCGATGCCGGCCATCGCCAACAACGCGCTGCGACGAGCGTCCAACCGATCCCCCGAACGCATGACGGGCACCCCGGCGTGCACGTCAGAGCCGGCCCAGCGGATGAAGTCGCCGCTCTTCACCGACCTGCGGACGGTCAACACGTTGCCCTCCAGGCTGGCGAGCTGGGCGGGGATGACAGCGTCCGCACCCTCGGGCAGCAACTGCCCGGCGTGGACGCGCACCGCCGAACCCACCTTGGCGACCTTGTCGTCGTCCCGGACGCGCAGGGTGGTCCGCGTCCCGGGTTCGAGCCCGGCCACGTCCTCGGCGCGCACCGCGTACCCATTGACCGCGACCAGGTCGTCAACGGGCAGGTGGGTGTCGGTGACGATGTCCTCGCACACGGCGGTGCCCCAGGCGTCCAAGAGATACATGCCGAACGCCGGGAGCGGAGCGACCATCGACAGCAGGTAATCACGTTGTTCGTGGACGCTGCGGCGACCGTGGGCGTCGCTGGGCGGTGGAGGCGGCAACGTCGGCTCGGGCTCCACCTCGACGTGCTCGTCACGGTGGGCCTCGGGGGCGCTGCGACGTTTGAACAGGCGCATGGCTCCTACCATAGGCGCATGCCCCGCCACGACCCGCCAGGTACGGCCACCCGCGACACGATCCGGCGCAAGATCTCGGCGTCCCGGCTCGAGCGCACCCCAGACCAGAGGCAGGCCGACGATCTGGCCCGCGACGCACGGGTGCTCGAGCTGATCGGCTCACTCGTGCCTGAGGGCTCGATCGTCGCCTGCTACCTGTCGCGTCCAGGCGAGCCCGGGACGCTGAGCCTCGTGGGCCAACTCGCCGATCGGTACCGCGTCCTGGCGCCCCGCATCGGGCGGCTGCCCGATGGCGGTGCGCGTCGGCACCCCGACTGGGCGTGGCTGAGCAGCCCGGACGAGCTTGTCGAGGGGTTGTTCGGAATCCCTGAGCCGCCGGGCGAGGGGCTGGGCGCTGAGGCGCTCGGCCAGGCCGATCTGGTCGTCGCGGCGGCGATCGGCGCCGGACTGGACGGCAGCCGCATCGGCACCGGCGGCGGCTGGTTCGACCGTGCGCTTCTCCACCGGCGACCGGGCGTCCCCGTGGTTGTGCTGCTGAACGATGACGAGGTGCGCCCCTGCCCCCAAGAACCGCATGACCAACCGGTGGACTGGCTTGTCACCCCCACCCGCACCATCAGGACGCAGACGGCTTGGTGCGAGCCCCGGGACGGGACGTGAAACCGGTTGCAGGCGAGGAATGGGCGGCGGGTGTCAGGCGTTATGATTAGCAGTCGGGAACGCCGAGTGCCACCACGTGAGCAGCCCGGCCCCCTCGCCACCACGTGCCGAAAGCAGGACGATGCCCACTTACCAGTACCGCTGCCAGGCTTGCGCCAGCGAACTCGAGGCCTTCCAGAAGTTCACCGATGACGCGCTGACTGACTGCCCCGAGTGCGGCGGTTCGCTGCGCAAGGTATTCAACGCGGTCGGCATCGTCTTCAAGGGCTCCGGTTTCTATGCCACCGACTCCCGCAAGTCGGCGAGCAAGGCCTTGTCAGCCGAATCCACATCCTCCGAGTCGACAGGTTCCTCGGAGTCGGCTGCACCGGCGGCCTCCGCCCAAGGACTCCGCGACCAAGGACTCCGCCAGCAAGGACTCCGCCGGCAAGACCAAGGCCAGCGCCGCCGCCTGAGCTTTCGCTCAAAGTCACGTCCGCCGATCGGCAGACGGGCCTGTGGATAACTGGTGGATCCCGCCGGGCGTGCCCATCCTTGTCGCATGAACCTTGCAGATCTCTCTTCTCGGGTCTCCCGAACGGTGCGTTGGCATCGTCGCCCGATCGGGATCACCGCGGCGGTGGTGTGCCTGTTCGCGTCGCTGTCGGCTCTCGCCCCGCCCCAACCCGAGACAACTCCAGTGCTGGTTGCCACCCGCGCGCTGACCGCCGGCTCGCTGCTGAGCGAGGCCGACGTCAGACTCACCGACTTCCCCGTGTCCGGCGTACCAGACTCGGCCGTCACCGACCCCGCACGGGCGGTCGGACGCACCCTCACCGCCTCGGTGACAAGGGGAAGCGTGATCACCGACGTGAGCACCCTTCAGGGCGGTGACGACGGGGCACGTGCAGACGAACGCCTGGTGCCGTTCCGCGTCCCGGACGCCGCAACGGTCACGCTGCTCAAGGTCGGAGACCGGATAACCGTCGTGGGGGCCACCGTCGAAGGTGCCGCGATCGACCTGGCCACCGATGTGCGGGTTGCCGCGCTGCCCACCCGAGGCGAAAGCAGTTCGTTCTCCGGCGAGTCCGGGGCCCTCATCGTGGTGGCCGCTGATCCTGAGACAGCTGCCCGGTTGGCGGCCGCATCAAGCCAGATGCGCATGGCCATCGTCCTGAGGTGAGCGCCGGCAACCGGTTGGCAAGCCGCCCAGCAGAATGTTGCTTCAAACCTGAACCACTCCCTACAGTGAGGGTGCTTGTGCCACCCACCGGAGGCACTTCTCATGCACCTGTAACACCCCGAAAGAGGGACAATGAAGGGCTTCAAAGATTTCATCCTGCGCGGCAATCTGGTTGAGCTTGCCGTCGCATTTATCATGGGCGCCGCGTTCAAGGGCGTCGTGGATGCGTTCACGAATATCGTGCTCAGCCTGATCTCGAAGGTTCTGGGCGGCCCGCCCAACTTCGACCAGTACCTGCCCGGCGGTATTCCCGTCGGTCCGTTCCTGACCCAGGTCATCAGCTTCCTGCTGATCGCGACGGTCGTCTACTACGCCCTGGTGGTGCCGGTGAACCGTTTCCGCGCGCACCTGACCCCCGAGGCCGAGCCGGTTGCGACCGAAACCGACCTGCTCGCCGAGATCCGCGACCTGCTGGCTGCCAAGCAGTCCTGATCATCTGAGCCAACGAGGGGACGCGTCCTGCCTGGACGCGTCCCCTCGTTGCATGTCCGGATGGCGAATCAGCCCACCGACCCGTGATGGGGCGGACGGTCAGCCATCAGAACCCGATCGCGGGGGCTGGTCGGCGCTCGACTGTCGCGCACTCGCACGTCGGGTGTGGCACCGAGAGCGTCCAGCACGGCCCTGTCGATCGCGAGCAACTGGGCAGCCCCGATGCCACCGCGAGCCTCAGCCGAGACGAACACCGGCCAGCTCTGCCCGGCCGTCCGACGCTCGTCCCGCACCGCAGCAATATCTTCGACCCTCCACCCCGCGTCTCTCAGCGCCTTGGCGATGACACCGGGATCGCGCTGATCCGCCTGCCGCTCATCGGAGGCGAACACCTCTACTCCGGTGAGTGACAGGGCGACCAGCTGGGCGAGTGTCAGGGGATTTGGCATAACTCCACCTTGGCAGAATCCCCGACCGATCGGCGCCAAGGGGGCCGCCAACCCCGGCCAGCCGGGCCACAAGGACCACAGCAGGCTGGCCGGCGTCCCCCAGCCACCAGACAACGCCGTGGCTACTCGCCGACTCACAGCCCACGAGAGAGCCTGCTGGCTCACTCAGCCGCTAGGATTGGTTAGTGGAAATGCCGACAGTTGCGCCCGACCTGGGGCTTGTGGGGAACAAGGCCCTTCCGGACGAGGTGTACCACAAGTTGGTGGACATGCTTTCCTGGGGCAGCCTGGAGCCTGACGCCCGCCTCTCGATCGAAGTGCTTTCCAAAATGCTGGGGGTCTCCTCCACCCCCGTACGAGAGGCCCTCGCTCGGTTAGAGGCCACGGGTCTCGTGCGCCGCACCGCTCGGATCGGCTATAGAGTTTCGCCGCTGATGTCAAAAGATCAGATGCGAGAACTGCTCGACGCCCGACTCGTACTTGAGACTGGAGCAATCGAACGGGCGATGGGCAGAGTAGACGAACTGCTGCCCGACCTTGAGGCTGCTTACGCCAAACACAGGACATCGACGGAGTTGCTCCGGGCCGCCGATCCCGCCAAGCGCCCCGAGTTGCTTCGCCAATACTTCGAGGACGACTGGTCATTCCACGAGGCGATCCTGCGCCACTGTGGCAACCGGTACATCGCACAGGGGGTGGACGCGTTGTCCTTCCGCGTGCATCGCATGCGTCAGACGATCGGCGCTGGCACCGATGACGCCCCCCTCGCGCTGGCCGAACACGGCAAGATCCTTGACGCCGTGCGCACGGGTGACCGAGTCGCCGCCGTGGCCGCGATGCGCGCGCATCTGGCCGACCTGCAATCGCGTGTGGATCACAATCACCAGAACTAGTTGCCCTGCGCTGAGCCAGCACGGGAAGAGCCCCTGACCAGTTCGGTCAGGGGCTCTTCCCGCTTGCTTGGGTTTCAGCCGATCTTGAAGCCGAAGACACCGGCAACCGTGTACAGGCCGAGGATGCCGATGGCTGAACTCGAGATGACCAACAGGGCCAGCCACGCCTTCGAACCCAGCACCGAATGGTCGGTCTCGGTCTGGCGCAGGTACCAGGTACCGCCAACCACCGCGAGCAGGAAGATGCCGGTCGCGATGCCGCCGATCTGCACCATCAACACCGGCGAACTGATCACCAGGTACATCAGACCCCACGCGCAGGGCAGGAAGACGGTGAAGATGCGAATCCAGCGCAATCGAGCCGCAGGGTCGTTCTTCCAATCGAACACGCCGACGTTGGAGAAGAAGTTGGCCCACAAGCGGGAGTGACTCGGAATGGCAGCCCACAGGGTTGAGGCCAGCACCGCGAGGGCGCAGATCAGGAAGGCGTACATCGCCCACGGGCCGATGGAGTCGGTGTACATCCGCGCCAAGGTGGTGATGACCTCGTTGCCGGCGGGCACCAGGCTCTGAGGATGAAGAATCGCGGCACCCATGACGTAGAAGGCCAGGGTGGTGGTGGTGTAGATGACCCACGACATCCAGGAGTCCTTGACCATGACGGCGATCCATCCGTTGGCCCGTTCCTGCCATTCCGGAGAACCGTCGTTGGGACCGGTCCAGCGGGCGTAACCCTTCTCGACACACCAGTAGGTGTAGAAGGTGATCTCGTCAGAACCGACACCGGTGATACCGAACATCGAGACTGCGACAGCGATCGCCGGCATCGAGAAGCTGAGGCCGTAAGCGATGTCCGAAACACTGTAGGCGAAGGGTGTGAACGGCAGACCGAGGGCGATCGCAACGGTGATGACCGAGAAGGTGACAACCAGTACCGTCGAGACCCGCTCGATGAAGCCGTACTTGTTCGAGAAGAGCAGGGCGATGCTGGACGCGATGACAGCGATGGTCCAGATGGTCAGCGTCGTCTTGTTCAGCGGGTCACCGCCGAAGGGGAAGAGCATGCTCAGTGCGACGGCCGTGCCGCCGACAACACCACCCATCTGGGTGATCTTGGCGATGGCCATCAGAAGCCACAGCCACGTCATCCAGCCACCGCGGCCGACACGCGGAGGCACCCTGTTGAAGCCGGTGAGGCCGGTCTGCCCGGTGGTGATCGACCACTTGGCCAACTCGATCTGGATGGCCACCTTGACGAAGGTGGACAAGATGACCAGCCACAACAGCGCGAAGCCGACCTTGGCGCCGGCAGTGGTGGTGGCGATGAGTTCACCGGAACCGACGATCGACGCCGACATGATCAGGCCGGGTCCGAAGTACTTCATGCTGGCGCGCCAACCCCTAGGTGGGTCCATCACGTCCGCCGGGTTGAGGGTATAGGGGTCGTTCAGCATCACGCCGTTGGGCGCCGCTGTTTGCGAGTTTGCCATTTCTTGTCTCCAGGTAATGAGTGCGCAGTGGTGAGTGGAAGTGCGTGAGCCTTGATGTGAGAAACTGCGTTCGGCAAGGCATCCCTGCCATAAAGAGCTTTGGGGTACGGGTGATTGCTACTGAGTGTCACTCGTCCAGTGCGAGTGCGAGGACTTCACGGAGGTAGCGGAGGTTGCGGACCCCTACTCCGAGCCAGTCATTGCCGTAGTGCTCCGTGACGAACGGCCCCTGAAAACCGAGACGGAGGGCCTGTTCGATGACCTGGCGGTAGTTGATGAATCCGGTTTCGAGCGGCGCAGGGAACGAGAAGTAGCTGCCCGTGGCGGGGTCCTCGTCGCGGAGATAGTTCTTGATGTGCCAGAAGTTGGCGTGCGGCAACACCTTGTCATGCATGGACTGCCAGTCCTCCACCGGTCGATGAAGCCTGATGAGGTTTCCGAGATCGGGGTTCAGGCCGACGTTGTCACGGTCCACGTCGGTCACGAAGGAGACGGCCTCGTCCGCGGTGCCGCAATATGTATCTTCATACATCTCCAAGCTGATGATCACCCCGGCTTTGGCGGCGTAGTCAGCAAGCACCCGGATGCGTTCGACGGCCAGGTCTCGCAGAGCGGGGTCATCCTTGTGGCCATCGGCCAGCCAGAACCACGTCGCCGTCTGCTGCGCCGGCGTGAAATCCTGCATGAAACCGACGTTCACGACCGATGCGCCGCACCGCTGGGCGAAGTCGACGAATGTTTGCGCCAGTTCCAGGTACTCCGCTCCATGATTCTTGTCGACCACGGAGCGGCGCCCCATCGAGAGCGAGGGAATCGACAGTCCCAGTTCCTCTGCGATCCCGAGGAACTCGGCAGCCTGGTCCGCGCCCATTTCCCAGAACGGCAGCCACACGTCTGTCGGGTCGAATGCGCTGTAGCCGAGCTTGCTCACTACCTCCATTTGGCGACGCCACTCGGCGGGATGATGCTCCAGCGGTTCGCCGTTGGACGCCTTCGTACCAAAGGCCATCTTGGCCGCGATGGGCCAAGTCTCGCTCGTGTACTTCGACATCACCGCATGTACTTTCCGCCGTCGGCGTTCACGACTGTGCCGTTCACGAATGACGAGTCCTCGGAGACGAGGAAGGAACACACACCCGCGATCTCATCAGGCTGGCCGACGCGCTGGAGCGGGATGTTCGCGGACATGGCCGCCTTGCGGTCGTCCGTGAGCTTCCCGCCCATGATTTCGGTGTCGATCGGCCCAGGCGCGATCACGTTGACCGTCACGCCGTGGGGACCGAACTCACGAGCGCCGCCTCGGGTGAGGCCGATGACACCATTCTTCGCGCCTGCATAGATTCCCTTGGAGAAGGTGCCCCCACCGTCGAACGCAGTGATCGAGGAGAAGTTCACGATGCGGCCAACCTTGTGGGGCTTCATGAGGGCGAAAGCCTCGCGCATCATGAGGAAGGTGCCACGGCAGTTGACCGCGAACACGCGATCGAACTCCTCGACCGTCGCTTCCTCCATCGTCTGCGGTGCGGCAATGCCGGCCGGGTTGACGAGGGCGACAAGCTGCGGCAGTTCGTCGCCGACCCGCTTGAACGCCGACGTTACGGACTCTTGGTCCGCGACGTCGACGTGCAGCCCGATCACCTTGCGATCGGGGAAATCTGCTGACACCTCCGCAACAAACTCGTCGACACGTTCTGCCTGGATGTCGGCCACAGCAAGATCGAAGCCGTCGCGAAGCAGACGACGAGCCACGCGTCGTCCGATTCCCGAAGGAGCGCCAACGCCCGTCACCACTGCTGATTTCTCTACCGGAAAACTCATTTCTCTACCTTTTCTCTTGTCCCGTAACGCTGCGGATTCGGATCGCGCAGGCACTGCACCGGTTACCTATTCCCTGTGTCTCAGGGCTTCTTCCGAGTTAAGAATTGCCCCGCACGAGGGGTTCGAGGGCGGCGACGATCAGCGAGAACGAGACGGCGCCCGGGTCAGGCACTCCAACGGCCTTCTCCCCATGCGAACGCGCCCGGCCAAGACCGGGAAGCATCGCCTTGGTCGCCTCAGCACCACGCCGGGCCGCCTCCGCGCCAGCCTTCCAGGAATCCGCGATCGACGCAGCCCCCTCGCGGTTGATCTCGTCGGCGAACGGCGAGATGGCGTCCACCATCGTCTTGTCACCAACCTTGGCACCACCCCGAGCCATCAACGCGTCACACGCGGCCCGCACACCCTCACGAATCGAGCGACCCGAAGGCATCTCGCTATCCCCGATCACACCCCCAAGGGTGTTCAACATCAGACCCCACAACGCCCCCGACGTGCCACCCGCCTCAGCCGACCAGGCGTCACCGGCCCGACTCAACACCGTGCCCGCCCCCGCACCCGCCTCAACAGCAGCCCGCGCAGCCCTGACGGCGGCGTGAGCGCCGTTCTGCATCCCGATGCCATGATCACCATCACCAGCGATCGCATCGATACGACCCAACTCCTGCACGTTCTCATCGATCGTGGCCCGCACCGTCTCGATCGCCGCCACCATCACCGGCGCGAAATCCAGCGACTCCTGACTGGCCTCAGCCAGCACGCCCCGATCAAACTCGCCCAACGCATACCGGTCGGCGTCCAACGCCTGCAACCCGGTGGCTGCGGCTCCCACCACGAACTCCGGGGACGACGCCGCAGCGAACCACAACTCCTCCAGTTCGTCGTCCAGCCAGAACAGCGTCAACGAGACCCCGGCCATCTCGAAACTGGTGCAGAACTCGCCGACCTTCGAATCGGCCACCACAACACCCGCCGCGTCCAGCTTCTTACGCACCTCGCCATACACGACATACATCTCGTCGAACTTGAACGCACCCAACCCGTTCACAATCACCACCACACGCCGACCCGCCGGATCACCACCACCCGGGATCTCCCCCAGCAGCGTGCTCACAAACAACTCGGCCAGACCCTCCGGGGTCGGCACATCAACCTCAGCCAGACCCGACTCGCCATGAATACCCAAACCCACAGCCATCCGACCCACCGGCACCTCGAACAACGGCCCATCCGACCCCGGCAACTGACAACCCGTGAAAGCCACACCGAGCGTGCGCGTGAACTCGTTCGCCCGTAACGCCAGCCCGTACACCGCCTCCAAGTCATATCCGGCAGCAGCAGCCGCACCAGCCACCTTGATGACAGCCAGATCGCCCGCAATACCGCGACGCTTCTGCTTCTCCGCCACCGGCGCCGAATACATGTCGTCGGTGACACGCACCGTCCGCACCGGAATACCAGCGGCTTCGAGCCTCGCGGCACCCCCGTCGAACTGCAGCACGTCGCCCGCATAGTTGCCGTAGCACAACAACACCCCGCGACCCTGCTCGGCCACCTTGGCCACACTCTCCACCTGCAGCGAACTCGGCGAAGCAAAAATGTTGCCCAGCACGGCGCCATGCGCCAGCCCCGGACCCACCAAACCCGCGAACGCCGGATAGTGACCCGAACCCCCACCAATCACCACCGCAACCTGATCATCAGCACCACGAGTCGTACAAACCACGCCCCCCGCCACGGTGTGCACCACATCCGCGTGCACCAGCGCGAAACCCGCACCCGCACTCGCCGCGAACGTCGAAGGATCATGAACAAGAAACGTCATTTCAGCTCCTCACCGCTGAGGGTCTTGCCGCAACTGGCATACGTCTACATTATGCAAAATATAGAGTTTGCGCAAGTTGTGCCCGATTGCGCCAACGCCTCCGCCAGGCCGCACCCCGACGGCGGCCTCCCCCTAACAACACGAGTCGCACGGTTCACTGGACGTGAGTCCCGCCTACTGCAAGGCTGTGCAGATGAGCGACTCTGCGATGGATGAAGCCACCACCGTCGATCCGAAGGACGAGGCCGCGGGTAGGCCTAGTCCCAAGGAGCAGATGAAGGCCGCCCTCGACGCCAAGAATGCCGCCGTCCACGCCAGTGCGGCCCACGCGGAGGCGAGTGGCACGGGCACTTTGGCCGGCGGACCGCATGGACAGCAGGGCGGCAAGCGGACCTTCCGGCGCAAGTCCGGGGGATAGTAGAGGCCAATGCCAGTCGCCTGGCGCACCTACCGGGCGAACCCCTCTGTATGACACTCAGAAATCGACCGCGGGTGCTTGACGGCCGCATGCAGGCCAACTTAGATTAGCCTAACCTAACAACGGTGGTCAGGCGGCCAGGCCCCGTGGGGGCCCGGAGAGCGAGGGGTCATGCACAACACCAGCCGAAAGTTCGCAGCTGTCGTCATTGCGATCTCCGCCACGATTGTCGGATGTGGTTCCGATTCCTCCGCACCCTCGACTCAGCCGGCCGCACCAAGCCAGGTCGCTCCAACTGACGCCACAACCCCGCAACTTCAACCAACACCGTCGGTTGAAGCCCTGAGCGGTCTCGGGCAATGGTGTGCGGCTCTGGAGCCCTCGCAGGAACAGATCCGCGGGATCGTGGTTGACGAGCCCGGGGAGTGGGGGATACGTCCGAGCACAGTCACCCCTGCAGCCGATATCAGTGACGGCGCCGAGGAGGCACTCACGTGTGGAATCCGGTTCGGCCCGGATTTCGAATCCAACTCGGTCACAATGCGGGAGGCCCGGTTCGTTGATGAGCAGGCAGCATCGCTGGACCCCTGGCGCGAGCCAGACCCCGGCGCGATCACCATCGAGGACATCGACTTGGGCGACGAGGCGGTTTTCGTCATCTACGTCGCCCCGTACGCGGTTCCTGCCTTCATCTCGTACAGCATCGTCACCAGGGAGGGTGACCGGACGACACGCATCACGTTGCGTGACCACTCCGAGGACCTGTCCACCTTCCAGGCTGACAGCCGTCCGGCAAACGAGGCGATGCGACGCGACCAGTTGATGCGGATCACCGAGTTGCTCGCGTCCTGAGCGCGCTCGCCCGGGTGATGGTTGTACGGGGGGCACTTCCTGACCGGTGAACGAAGATGCGTTCTGGATGGCAAGGCTATGAGCGTCCAACTGTTCTGCCTTGTCGGCGACCCTGAAACCCAGTTCACTATGGCGGCCCCAGCAGGAATCGAACCTGCGACACAAGGTTTAGGAAACCTCTGCTCTATCCCCTGAGCTATGGGGCCCACGCAACGAGTCTCTCGATGCAACCAGCCAAGCGTAGTCCGCCGGCGCCGCCACGTCCAAGTGCGCGGCAGCCGGCCTATCGCAGATGTGGGCGTCCCGATTCCCTTGGTCAACCGCCACCGATCGTCTACTGTTAGGATCTGAAAGCGGTTACCGCGCGATGATTTGTCTCCTGGGGGTGGGTAGACGGCTTCGGCCTCTCGCGTGGTAGCCGCTTTCTCTTGCCCTGAGCCGTCACAGCATCACTGCAGACCGGCGGATTCCCTTGTCAGGACAAGCCGACCCTCACAGGCTCACCCATAACCCGGACGCCACTCCCCGGTCGACGCGGACGCGTCCTTCGGGGCCTCGCAGTTCGACGGCGTCGCCCACCATCTGGGCCTCGACGACAATCCCCGGACGCAGACCGATCGAGTCCAGCCCCGACAGCACCTGTCCATCGGCCTGGACGAACTCGCTGAGCCGGATCACTTCTCGGTCACGTGGCTCTTCGGAGACGACTTCAAGCAACGAGACGACCCCCGCTCGGAATACCTCGGGATGCAGTTCGCCGGCCGCCGGCGGAATGGGGCAGCCGTAGGGGGACGTCTGGGGCGAGGACAGCAGTTCGGTGATGTGCTGTTCGAACAGGTCACCGATGACGTGCTCCAGCTTGCAGGCCTCGTCATGCACCACAGTCCAGTCCATGCCGAGCACGTCACAGAGCAGCCGCTCGGCGAGTCGGTGCTTGCGCATCACCATCCGGGCCCGCTGCCAGCCCTCTTCGCTGAGTTCCAGATGCCGATCGTCGCGCACCGAGAGCAGCCCGTCGCGCTCGAGTCGTCCGACGGTCTGGCTGACGGTTGGCCCGGACTGATGGAGCCGCTCGACGATTCGCGCGCGCAGCGGTTCGATTCCCTCCTCGTGCAACTCGAGAATGGTGCGCAGGTACATCTCGGTGGTGTCGATCAACTCACTCATGCCGGTCTCCCATCAGCGAAAGCCTAACTGACGGGCGCCTGCGCACAACCAATGCCCGCCTACCATGCTTCCATGACCCCCGACTTCGAGGTTGCCCGCACGGTCACCGTTTCTGCGGACCGGTTGCCCGGCTGGATAGAGCGCTTCACCGCACGCCATGGCTGCCTCGCGACCGACGTCGAAGCTGAGGCGGTGGTGCTGTCGGCACCCGACGGCGCCACCGCGCGACTGTTGAACCGATGGGGCCAGTTGCCACCCGAGAGCGATCTAGCGGCCATCATCGACCACCTCGTCCGGCCCCGCGTGATCGCGCTTCTGCTGGTGCGCAAGGGCGCGAACGCGGTCGGTGTCGCCGATGGTGACCACCTGCTGGCCCACCGGGTATCGCGCCACTACGTGCAGTCGCGCACGAAGGCAGGCGGCTGGTCGCAGCAGCGTTACGCTCGCAGACGCGAGAATCAGGCGCGCAGCGCCTACCAGCACGCGGCCGACGACGCCTTCGAGGTTCTGGTCCCCCACCTCGGCGCCCTCACCTGTCTGGTGGCCGCCGGTGATCGCGCCGGATTGCGCGAGGTGCTCGCCGACGCGCGCCTGGCGGGACTCGCCGCGTTGCCCCAGCACCATCCCGTCCTGTCCGTGCCAGATGCCCGACTCGTTGTCCTGCAGGACGCCGTCACGGCGGCGCGCAGCGTGTCGGTGGAACTGGACGCCACGGCGATCACTCTGGAACCACCTGCGCAGGGCTGAGCCCCGGGACGGCCTCAGCGCACCCCTGGTCGAGTGCGCCAGTACACCAGCACACCGGCCCCCACCGACACCAGTGCCGCAATGGCGAGCGCCGTCAGGGTCTTACTGGCAAACGGCCCCGACTGCGGTGCCGGCTCCACTGTGGCCGTCGGCGTCTCGGGTGGTTCCGGGCTCGCCGGCTGGAGCGAAGCGGGTGGTACGGAAGGCACGGCTGGCAGCGCCTCCATGACGGTGGGCACCGCCACCTCCACCCACTGGTCGGTTCCCTTCGACCCGAGCAGCACCGCCGCACCGTCGAGGGTCGAGGTGAGCGATTCCCCCTGCGGCTGTTCGGGCGCGGCGGCCTGCGACAGCACCGAGTACAGCGTCATGTCGTAGGTCAGCACGCTGGTGTAGGTGCGCAGCACCACCGTGGTGGGCCCGATGAACGTGCCGTCGGTCACCCAGGCAGGCGCGTCGGCGACGTACTCGAGGGCGTACTCCCCCGACTCCGCCGGGGCTGGTACGTAGTAGAGCCCGCCCGGATCACCCTTGGTGACGATCCAGATGTTGCCGCGCGGAGACACCATCATGGTGGCAGCGTCGTGCGCCCCGTCCGGGTAGAACAGCGTCCACTGGGTAGTAGGGCACCGACGAGCCGAATTCCAGCGATTCCAACCGGTAGACCGTGACCGCGCCCCGGCTGAGCTGGGGGTCCCCCACGTCACCGACGTACAACTGCCCGTTGAAGTACGCCAGGCCCTCGACCTGGCTGGGTGCCGCGTCGTAGCGCACCTCACCGGCCAGCGAGCCGTCCGGGTTGAGGGCATGGACGCTGCCACCGCCGTTGCCCTGCGGATTGGCCGTCCAGTACAGGCCACGATCTTCGTCTGTGGCGAGTGCCCCGGACGCGGTCAACGTCGCGTCCTGGATGGTGATGATGTCACCAGGCGACGCCAGGGCAGGGACACCTGCGCCGAGGACGACGAGGGCCGCACCTGCGCCAGCGATCCGCCGCGCTCGTCCCATCGCTCCTCCTTCACTGGATGCGAGTGCACAGTCTATCGATCCTGGGTTGGCCGGAGTCAGCGCCCACACATCGCGTCCTCATGCAAATCGGCGTAGCCATGGTGGGGGGCCGCTACCCTCAAGGTCATGGGACGGCTGTCGATGTTCGCGATCGGGATCACCGAGCTTCGCGACATCTTCGGCGCCTCACCCGACCTCGCGGCACGCCTGCGCCAGATCGCGGCCGACCACCTGCCGACACCGACTGGCGAGCACCGCCGGCGGGGCACCTTGCTCGGACGCATCGGCCCCGCCCTCAAGCAGCCCATTGACAAGCCGGAGGCCCCCAAGCGTCCGACCCTGGCAGACGTCGACGCACTGCTCGCGGGCCGGACCGTCGGCCCTGAGCGGCTCGGCTACGCCTGGCACATCGCCCTGGTCTGGCTCGCCGAACTCAGCTGGGGTCGACTCGACCTCGACCTGGACGAGGCGCAGCTGACCACCGTGGAGTTCGACCTCGCCAGGGCAGGCCTGCCGAGCACCTTCGCACTCGAACGGCTCCTGCAGGGCAACCCGCAGATTCCCCTGCGGCCGCTGCCCGGGCAACGTTTCGGCTACGCGAAGAACTCGCACGTCGAGGCCACCCGGCAAGGGCTGAGCACGGTGATCGGCGACGTGGCCGAGGAGTCGCTGACGACCACCGGCACCGCGCTGGAGTTCCTCAACAACTTCCCCGAATGGACGCGGCAGGCAGCACAGACGGGACGCCCCGCCCCCGACCTCGTCGTGGTCTGGATGGGCTGAGCGTCCCGTCCGGTTGTGCTGCTCAGAGAATCCAGGTGCTGATCAGTCCGGTGGTGAAGTAGATCGCGAACATCGCCGCCACCACCCACATCAGCGGGTGCACCTTGGCGGCCCGCCCGTTGAAGACCTTCAGCGCCACGTACAGGATGAAGCCGGCACCGATGCCGGCGGTGATCGAGTACGCGAACGGCATCAGCACGATCGTGAGGAAGGCCGGCAGGGCGATCTCGAAGTCCTTCCACGAGATCTCGGTGATCTGCATCATCATCAGGAAGCCCGACGAGCACCAGCACCGGGGCGACCGCCTCGGACGGCACCATGTTCACCACCGGGGTGGCGAACAGCGCCAACATGAAGGCCAGACCGGTGACCACCGAGGCCAACCCGGTCCGGGCGCCTTCGGCGACACCGGCGGTGGACTCGATGTAGCTGGTGTTGCTCGAGACCGATGCCGCACCACCCACCAGCGCCGACAGCGAGTCGACCAGCAGGATCTCGCGCAGGTGCGGCGGCTCCCCCTGCGCGTTCAGCAGGTCACCCTCGGCGCCGATCGCGACCACGGTGCCCATGGTGTCGAAGAAGTCGGCCAGCAGCAGGCTGAAGACCAGCATCAGCGCGGTGAGGACGCTGGCCACCGTGAAGGTGCCGTCGGGTGCGAAACCACCGAACACGTCCACCCGACCGAGCAGCGAGAGATCCGGGGCGACGAAGGCCTGCCAGCCGGGGAACGACGGCACGTTGAGAGCCCAACCGGTGGGGTTCGCGCCCTGATTCTGCGAGCCGATCTTGCCGACGGTCTCGAGCAGGACGGCCAGCACGGTGCCACCTGCGATCGCCCAGAGCATGGCGCCTCGAACCTTGCGCAGGTACAGAACGGTCAGGAGCAGGAAGGTTGCGACGAAGACGAAGATCGGCCAGCCGATGAGCGAACCGTTGACGCCCAGCTGGACCAACGGACTGCCCGCGCGGATGATGCCGGCGTCCGCCAGGCCAACCAAGGTGATGAACAGGCCGATGCCCACGCTGATCGCGATGCGCAGGTTGGCCGGCACCGCACGGAAGACCGCCTCACGGAAGCCGGTCAACACCAGCAGGGTGATCACTGCACCCTCGACCACCACCAGACCCATGGCCTGGGGCCAGGTCATCTGGGGCGCAACCACATAAGCGAGCATGGCGTTGAGGCCGAGCCCGGTGGCCAGGCCGATCGGGAAGCGTCCGACCACACCCATGAGGATGGTGAGGATGCCGGCGATCAGCGCGGTGGCAGCAGCCACCATGCCGATCGACTGGCCGACGGCCGCACCGTCGACGACGGTCTGAGCCGCGTCCGAGAACTTGGGCGCGCCGGATATGAGGTTGCCGTCACGGTCGGCTGCGGTCCCGATGATGAGCGGGTTCAACGCGATGATGTACGCCATGGTGAAGAAGGTGACCAGACCACCGCGGACCTCGCGGGACACCGACGATCCGCGCTGAGTGATCTCGAACCAGCGGTCAATGGCAGGCAGTTGCTGGTCGCTCGCGGCGACCGGGGCCCCCTTCGGGGAGTTGGTGATCATGCGCGTCATGGTAAGCGAAACGGGCGGGCGACCTACGATTGGTCCATGGGTGATCAGGTGTCGGACGAGCTCACGAACTCTGCTATTGGCAGGTCAGGGGTGGAGGGCATGCTGCGCCAGGCACCCATTCCCCCACTGCACGACGATGGGGTGCGGGTGTTCGCCATCGGCACCGCGCTCTTCGCGGTCGCCTCCGTGGTGCTGGCGATCGGTGCGGGCACGTGGGTTCTCGATGACTGGTGGCTCAGCGTGGCTCTGACGGGAGCGGGCATCGGGGTGATCGGCACGATCTACTGCATCTGGCGACGCAACAAACGTGCCCGGGACGCCGCCATGGGCATTTCGGCACCCACCGCCTGACACCGCTGGCCTCAGCCCGCGAGCGACTGGGCGATGATGCAGATCAGTCGAAAAGCGACTGGTCGATGGTGATGGTGTCGAGAACCGGGTCCGGCAACCGGACGCCGCGCTCCGAGGCCACCACATCCGAGTGTCCGCCGCAGCCGTGATCGACCGAGACGACCCGGCCGTCGAACGGTGAGAACTCGTTGGCGCAGGCACCGAAGACGCGTCCCAGCGCGCCGCCCAGCCGCACGAAATAGCCGCAGCTGACGCAGGGGGCTGGCGCCTGCTTGGCTGCCGGGCTGTCAGGGCCGCCGTCCGAAGCCAGCCACCGCTCTGCGGCGAGTTCGCGTCCGATGAACGACAGCAGACGCTCGCGTCCCAGACCCAACTCCGTCGCCACGGCGCGGGTCTGCGCCCACTCGGCCGGATCCTCGTCGGCGGCGAGCTCGCCGACGGTGTAGCCGGGCTCGAGTCTCGGGTCGTTGTCGGGGGTCGGCAGCAACGTTCCGGGCGTCACATCGCCGGCCTGTAACCGCTCCGAATAGGGAATCCAGTCCGGTGCGAGCAAGGCGCGGTCCCCTGGCAGCAGCACCACCTCGTTCACCGTGGCGTACCGGGCACGCGAGGCCCGAGTCATCGTCACGGCCCAGTGCCAGCCCTGGTAGCCGGGGTGGGGGCACGCGAAGTAGTGGGTGGCCTGCCGACTGCCCTCCTCGGCACGGGTGCCGAGGTGCTCGCCCACCCCAAAGTCCCGGGCAGCCTCTTCGGCTGCTTCGCGGGCGGCATCGACGGCGTCGGCGATGACCTGGTCGATATCCTTCACAGTTCGAGCTCGTCAGCCACCGCGCGCAGCATGGACGCAAGCTTGGTGGACTGCTGGGCACTGGGGTAATGATCGTGGCGGTAACCGTTGCCGACCTGGTCAAGCACCTTGATCAGGTCCTCGAACACAACAGCCAGCTGCTCGGGCTTCCTGCGGGACGCCTTCGACAGCGAAGGCGGCAACTCGACCACCTCGACCGACAGTGCCTGCTCACCCCTGCGTCCCTCAACGATCCCGAACTCGACTTTCTGGCCGGGTTTGAGGGCGGTCACTGACTTGGGCAGGGCATCCGCGCGCACATAGACGTCGCCGCCGCCGTCCTTGGCGATGAACCCAAAGCCCTTCTCTGCGTCGTAGAAACGCACCTTGCCGCTGGGCACTACTACCTCACTTGTCCGGGGGATGCGAGGGAGACCGGACCCCTCGTAATCCCCAAGGGTATCGGTCCGGGCCATCGGGGGCCACACCAGTACCGACCTAGACTGGCCAGCATGACTGACGCAGCACCGACCCCCAGCGCGGCAGGCAGCTACGGCCCATCCCGGGCTCAACCGTTTGGGTTCGCCCGCCCCACAGTCGCGCCACTCTCGGTGGCTGAACCGGCGCGTCCAACCACCACCCCGAGTCAAGGCGGTGGGCAGCCCGCCGATCAACCGGATGACTTCCTGCCTGCCGACGGCGCGGTCGCGCCGCTGGAGAGCATCGCCCCTGCTCCGTTGGACGCGCGCGACCCCACAGTCCCGTTTCTTGCCGATGCGGTGCCAATCGAAGTGGCCAGCTGGCAGCCGCACCAACCGCTGCCCTTGAGCACCGCCGTCGGCTCGTCGTCAGGCGAGTTCGGGAACACCGAGCCTGCCCGTCCGCCGGGCGCCGTCCCTGACCCGGTGTTGAGTGCCCTGCCACCGCCCACCGGGCTGCCCGTGGCAGCGGCTCCGCCTGTCGCGTACCCGGCTCCTGGATGGGGCGGGCAGCACCCAGCCCAGGCTCCGGCGGGCCCGTACCCACCCACCGCGGGCTTCGCCACGTACCCGGGGCCAGGCCCGGCAGGCCCCTACCCGCCGCCCATGGCGCCATCCAGCTACCCGCCCCCGGGCGAACCGGCGACCCTCCAACGCGCGCTCCAGGCCTCCAACTCCCTGGTCATGACCGTCCTGCTTCTGGGCGTGTTCTTTCCCGAGATGTCTGCTGGTGCCCTGTTTGGGGCCGCGCTCATCGCACTGGTCCGCTCGAGCCCCGGTCGCATCCTGCTGACCTCGTCGGCCCTGCTCGCCGGGATAGTGGGCGTCTTCTGGTGGCAGGGCTACTTCGCGACCAGCCAGTGGCAGTCGACCACCCAACTGCTGAGCGTCATCTGCCTGGTCGGCGTCCCACTGACGGCCTACCAGTCGTTGCGCCGCTGAGAAGAACCCGGTCGGCGCTCCGGGGCTAGAGTCTGACTGTGAGCGATTGCCCTGATCAGCCTGCCGGGTCGGTCAGGACTGCGGCCTTGGTCGAGCAAGTGGGCGACCGGTTACGCGCCCAGGGCGACCGCATGACAAGGCCTCGCGCCGCGGTGCTCACCGTGCTGGCCGAGGTGCCCGGGCACCTGAGGATCGAGGAGATCGCCGAGGCTGCCGCTCGGAGCGACCCAGCTGTTCATCGCTCGACCGTCTATCGCGCGCTTGACAGGTTGTGCGACCTGGGAGTGGTGCAGCACATCCATCTGGGCCACGGCGCCACGGCTTATCACCTGACAGACGATGTTGCTGCCCATCCGCACGCCCAGTGCCGGCGCTGCGGTCGGGTCCAGGATCTGCCCGTCGACCTGCTCGCCGTGGTCTGCGCACGGCTGGCCGAGGTGGACGACTTCGTTCTGGACGACACCCATGTGGCCTTGTCGGGCCTGTGTGGCGGATGCGCCCGAGGCTGAGCCCAGCACGTGTTTGCTTCGCCCATCCGGGGCACTACTGCGACGTCTTTGCATTAGTCTTCAGTTCAGGGCGTCGAGGGCGAAAGGGTGGGCGGGGCCATGCATGTTCCTGACGGGTTCCTGAATATGCCCACCTCGGCTGCGACGGGCCTGGTCGCCATCGCGGGCGTGACCCTCGCACTGAGGGGAGCGCGTCGCGAACTGGACGAACGAACCACTCCGCTGGCCGGACTGGTGGCGACGTTCGTGTTCTCCGCCCAGATGTTGAACTTCCCGGTAGCGGCTGGCACGTCCGGGCACCTGTTGGGTGGGGCCTTGGCGGCCGTCCTGGTGGGACCGTGGACGGCGACGCTGTGTTTGACGGTGGTCCTGCTGGTGCAGGCGCTGCTCTTCGCCGACGGGGGGATCACCGCGTTGGGCACCAACATCGTCCTGATGGGGCTGGTGGGAGTCTGGGCCGGCTGGTGGGGATTCCGGTTGACTCGAGCACTGCTGCCTCGACGCACCGGCGGCCTGGTTGCCGCGAGCACGGTGGGTGCATTTGTCAGCGTTCCAGTGACCGCCTTGGCATTCGTCATCCTTTTCGCCTGGGGAGGGACGGTTCCTGTCCGCCTGGACGTCCTTGCCGTGGCAATGGTGGCAACCCACCTGCTGATCGGGATCGGTGAGGCGGTGATCACCGCCGCCGTCGTGTCCGCCGTCGTGTCGGTGCGCCCCGATCTGGTGTTCGGGGCACGCGGCCTGGTTGCGGAGCGCAGGCTGCTGATCAGGCAAGGGACCCGGACGTGACCACTCTCGTCCCCGCGCGCCGAGCCCGGGCTCGCGGCCGGGCGTTGTGGTTGGTCGGTCTGACAGTCGCGCTGGGCTGCGCGGGCGTCCTCAGCTACTACGCCTCGGGATCCCCGGACGGGCTGGAACGGGTCGCCGAACTCCTGGGATTCGCCGAGGCTGCCGCCGAGCACTCCCCGGTCACCTCCCCGCTGGCCGACTACGAGGTCGCCGGTCTGGGCAGAACCCGACTGTCGGGCGGGGTGGCAGGTGTCCTGGGAACCCTCGCCGTCCTGGCCGTCACCTCGGTCCTGATGTGGGCGGTGCGCCGTCGGCCAGCCGGGGAACCCTGAGTGAGCGCCAGCACCCCTGTCCCGGCCAACCCGGACGGATCGTCGGTGGTCCATCGCCTGGGCTCGCACCTCAAGGTGCTGGCCCTCGTGGGGTTCGTGCTGGCCGTGATCGCCACACCTCGCGAGCACCTCTGGCCCCATGTGGCCCACCTCGCCCTCGTGCTGGCCATCGCCGCGGTGGCGCGCGTCAGTTGGCGATACATGGTGACAGGGTTGCGCATCGAGACACCGTTCGTGCTGGCAGCGATCCTGATGCCGTTCGTCGCGACCGGCCCGACCACCGAGATTCTCGGCGTCACGGTTTCGCGGACGGGGCTGTGGGGTGCCTGGTCACTGATCGCCAAGGCCACCCTCGGTGTGCTGGCGGGCCTCACCCTGGCGGCCACAACCCAGCCGCCCGCCCTCCTCAACGGGCTGAGGAGACTCGGCCTGCCGTCCCAACTGGTCGAGATCATGGGCATGATGATCCGCTATGTCGACGTGGTCGGGGAGCAGTGGCGCCGCATGGGGGTCGCTCGCACCGCCCGAGGCTTCCGCTCCACCACGCCGGCGTCCTGGCCCGCGCTGGGTCGCTCACTGGGGACGCTGTTCATCAGGTCGTACGAACGCGGCGAGCGCGTCCACCTGGCGATGCTGTCCCGCGGCTACACGGGCACGATGCCCACCGCCACGCCGGCACCCACGCGCGCATCGGACTGGGCGAAGGCGGCTCTGCTGCCGACTGCGGCCGCACTGGTGACGGCCGCCGCCTGGAGGTGGACGTGAGCACGCCGGTCCTCGAGGTCAGGGGTCTCGGGTTCGCCTACCCCGACGGGCATCAGGCACTGTTCGGCGTCGACCTCAGCATCGATCGCGGTGAGCGCGTCGCTCTGCTGGGGCCCAACGGGGCCGGGAAGACCACCCTCATCCTGCACCTGAACGGCATCCTCACCCCCGGGGCCGGAACCGTCCACGTGTCAGGACTGGCCGTGACGAAACCCCACCTGGCCGAGATCCGCCGCCGGGTGGGGATCGTCTTCCAGGACCCCGACGACCAACTCTTCATGCCCACGGTGCGCGAGGACGTCGCTTTCGGGCCGGCCAACCTCGGCCTTCGGGGCGACGCCCTCGACCGGCAGGTCGCCGAGGCGCTGGACGCGGTCGGGATGGGCGAGCACGCCGACCGGACGCCCCACCATCTCTCGTTCGGCCAACGCCGACGCGTGGCCCTGGCCACCGTGTTGGCCATGCGTCCCGACATCCTCGTCCTGGACGAACCGACGTCGAACCTCGACCCGGCGTCCCGGCGTGAGCTCGCCGACATCCTCACCGGTCTGGACGTGACCGTCCTCATGGTGACCCACGACCTGCCCTATGCGCTGCAGCTCTGCGAGCGCTCGGCGGTCATCTCCGAAGGCGTCATCGTCGCAGACGGTCCCACCCGCGCCATCCTGGGCGACGAGGACCTCATGGTGACCCACCGGCTCGAACTGCCCTACGGATTCAGCCTGGACGCGTCGCGAGGTTCGTGACTGCACTCAGCCGGTCGAAGTCCGCACCACTCCGAGTTCGGCAAATGCCGCCCACGCCTCGGCCGCGGAGGCCTCGTCCATGACGTTGAGAGCAAACCCCTGTTGCACCAGCACCCAGTCGCCCACCTGGGCCTCGGGGACGTACAAGAGGGCACAGTGCTGCAGCTGACCGGCCGTGTCGACCCGCGCCATCGGCAACGGCCCATCGAAAACCTCAAGCACCCGCGACGGAATCCCCAGACACATCGTCATCCCTCCCCGTCGCCCACTGTACGCACCAGGTCGACCTGAAGGTCCATCCCGCCCGGTGGCGCAGACGTGCAGGGCAGACACGGGTCGGCCTCCCGGATCGACTGCTCCATCAGGTCGCGGACGCGCTCGGGAGATCCCTGCGCGCCACCCGCACCCGGCAACCCGGTCGCGGCCGAGGTGAGCAGCCCCGACAACCACTGTTCGTTCTGTGCCGTGGGGGTCAAGATCTGCGCCCAGGCGAGCCGCTGGTCGGCACCCGCCCGGTAGTGGTGGACGAGCAGCCCGCGCGGTCCGTCAACGTACCCGACACCGTCACCGGACGCCGGCTCTTGCGGACCGGCGGCGCAGGTCGGCCCTGAGGTGAGGCCCCCGGAATCCAGCAGGGCCACGATGGCCTCCACGGCGTGCACAAGCAGGACGGCGCGGGCCGACAAGGCCGATCGATCCTCGTCGAGCCAGCGTCGCTGCAACTCGGCGGCCCGAGGGGTGGCCAGTTCGCCGACGCGCAACTGGCTGACCGGCCCAACCCGGTAGTTGCCTCGTCCTGCGCCCAGCCCCACCAGGTGAGGGCGCGGGGCGGCGTCCCCCAGCCTGGTCTCGGCCACCACCTGCGGCCACCGGGCGGCCGGGGCATCGTTCATCACCGGTTCACCGCCGACGCAGGCGCGCAGCCTTGAACCGGACAGGTCGGGGCGTCCGTGGTCGTCCACCAGCGCCAGGTCCGCACCGGCGAACGCGTCATCATGCAGGTCGCTGCCCGCGAACTGGGCGTCGGCGAGCTGCATCGCGGACGACAGCGCCGCACCGCCCAGGTCGACCAGCTCCTGGCAGGCGGCCTCATCGGCACCACTCACCACCCCGCCAGGGCACGCCGTCGTCGGGAAGTGGCCAGGTGAGCCGGCGGCCTTCATGGCCAGCTTCGCGTACCGTCGAAGGGCCAGCGCCGCGTCCCGTTGCCCGCCGAAGAGCCGTACGGCGTGGTTGTCGAGGGTCGAACCCAGGTGCAGCAGACGACGCACGTGGGCAGCCGTGACCGGGATCTCGGTAAACCCGAGCAGCTGCTCGAGTGCGGCCACCCCGGCCAGGTGGTGGGCGGCCGGACAGATGCCGCACAGCCGCTCGACCATCGTGGGAACCTCGAGGACGGGTCGGCCGACCAGCAGTTCGTCGACCCTGGGCAGTCCGGTGAGGTCGAAGGACGCCTGAGTGGTGCGCCCCTGCGCGTCCACCTCGACGACGACACGTGCGGCAGCCGGGGAGATGATCGCGTCGAGGTTGAGCCTGGTGGTCCCGCTCATGACGGTGTTCCCACCTCGAGATGAGCTGCAAGGATGAGCCCATGCATGAACTGGGGCTGCTGCGTTCCGTGGTCGCCGCGGTGGATCAGGCCGCCCAGAAGGCCGGTGCCACCTCCGTGAGTGCCGTGGGCCTGCGGCTGGGGTCGCTGGCGGGTGCGGTGCCCGAGGCGCTCACGGGCTCGTGGCCCATTGCCACGGCGGGCACCCCACTGGCCGCCGCCAGGCTGGAGATCGAATGGTTGCCCGCCAGCGTCTGGTGTGCGGCCTGTCAGCGCGAGCAACCCGTGGACGAGTTCTTCGCCTTGGCCTGCCCGATCTGCGCGGCGATCACCCCCACACTGACCCAGGGCAAGGAGTTCCAGGTGTCGTGGGTCGACATGGAACTCCCCGCACGCACAGCTGATGATCCGCCGAATCACGGGACCAGCCACTCGTCCAGCACCTCGTGAGCTCGCTCCACTGCCTCGCCGATCGCGGCCTCCACCGGGTCGCTCAGGCCCACCTGCAGGCCCAGCAGGGCCGGGACCACACCCACGACCTCCACCACGTCGGGTTCGTCCTCCAACAGCCGGGCAGCGGTCAGGACGTCCAACAACCCCACCTGATGGGGGGACAGCTTGCTGGCCAGCATCCTTGGCACCTGGTCGCCACCGATGCGAAGCACGGTGCCGGGCGGCAGGTGGCTGGCGATCGCGTCCAGGATGAGCAGCCGCGGGCTCTGGCGCACCACGTCGAGCAGTCGCATGCCGCCCAGGCCGCCGTCCTCGAACCAGATGCGCGGGTCATCACCCCGGTCTGCGACGAGCCGGCTCAGGATCGCCGGGCCGATGCCGTCGTCACCCATGATGAGGTTGCCGACGGCCAGCACCGTGATCTCCCGAGCCGGCTCGTCGCCGAAATCGGAGGAATCCTCGGAACTCACTCGACCTCCGGGGCGTCGACCGGCTTCGAGCCGCGACGCAACCAGACCCCACCGTTCAGCATCGAGGACACGCCCCCATGACGTTCAATGGAGTCGGCCCGCACCGCGAGGTAGATGTGCGCGATGACGAATGCCCACAAGAAGAACATGATCATGGTGTGCAGCAGGCGTAGCCCCGGGATGCCGATCACGTTGGCGGGCGCCGACATGATCCGCCAGAACGTGCTGCTCTGGTGGTAGATGCCGTAGAGGCCGAATCCGACAATCATCTGCAGGATCCCTGCGCCGTAGACCGCGGTGTAGGTGAGCTGCTGCAGCGGGTTGTGGCCCAGGTAGAGCGGCGGCTCCTTGCGGAGGAACAGGTAGTGCGCAGCCACTTGGCCGAGGTAGCGCAGGTCGTCCTTGGTGTTGAGCGGCCAGAGCGCCCGCCAGCGCAGGTAACGGTCGCGCGAGACGAACAACAGCACGAGCCGGGTCAGACCGATGCCCAGCCAGACGAAGGCCGTCACGAAGTGGATCAGCCTGATCCAACCCATGAAGTAGCCGGTTTCGACACCGTCGAAGTACCAGGGTCCGAAGAACGGATCCATGATGTAGTAGCCGGTACAGCTCAGGATGAAGACCGCCGCCACGTTGGCCCAATGCTGCCACCTCAACAGTCCGGTCCAGATGTTGACCCGAACGAACCCTCCCACCCCGCGCGTCACGTCGGAATGGAAATCGCCGGCGGCAGTTGGCCGCACGGGCACGATGCCATGCACGACGTACTTGCTCATGGTTCCGTCGTCCGCCAGGCGTGCAGAGGCGACCGCCAGCACCCGATAGCCGCGTTGGGTGAGCATCTGGGCATTCTTCCGGTGGATGACCCTGGCGCTGCGAGGCGTATTGGCGGCATGCAGGACGGCCTCGAGATCCCCGCGCATCACCACGATGTCGTGGAGGTTGCCAGACGAGTCGGGAAAGTTCGGCGCGGTGGCCAACTGGTAACGCCGGTCGGGTCTGGCCGGGTCGACCAGACCCTGGGGGACTCGCAGATACGGCTGGTTCTTGGACTCGGCTTCCAGCGCGTCCAGCAGGGCGGCGTCCACCGGGTCGGTGCTGCCGACAGCCGAGACGGCGGCCAGCAGACCCACTCGACGCGAGCTCACGTGGCTGCCCGAGATCGGCTGCCCGACCTCGATGCCCTGCGCTTCACGGGGTTCCTGGGAAGCAGGGTTCGCCGCGGTGGTGTCGGCAGTCATGGCGCCGCCACCACGTCCACTGCGATGCCGGTCTCTGGGTCAAGGACATGCACGGCGCACGACATGCAGGGGTCGAAGGAGTGGATGGTGCGCAGCACCTCGAGTGGCTGCTGCGGGTCGAGCAGCGGGTGCTCTCCGTTGCCGGCGAGCGCCTCCTCGTAGGGCCCCTGCGCTCCGCTGGCGTCTCGGCCACCGCCCAGCCACGTGGTCGGCACGACCGCCTGGTAATGCGACACCTTACCGTCGGTGATCTCGCACCAGTGGCTCAGCATTCCCCGGGGCACCTCCATCAGCGAGAAGCCCGTGGCCTGCTGAGGCCAGGTCTTGGGCTCCCACTTGGTGGAGTCGAAGACGTCGATGTCGCCGTTCTTGATGTTGGCGACGAACTCGTTGAACACCTCCTCGAGGTGCAGGGCGCTGGTATAGGCCTCGATACCTCGCGAAATGGTCCGACCTGCGGTCGAGTTGAGCTGCTCGACGGTGATGCCGTGCGCGGCCAGCACCTCGTCCACAAGCTTCTTGGTACCCTCGTGTCCCTGCGCGTAGGCGAGCATCACGCGTGGCATCGGCCCCACCTGCACGACCTTGTCGTCGTACCGGGGCGCCTTGCACCAGGTGTACTTGTCGTTGTCGCCGAGCCACTCGTAGGGCGGCTGAGGGCCGGTGTAGTCGACCACGGTCTCGCCACGGTCTGGATGCAGGCCGACGTCGCCGTCGGCGTACTTGTACCAGGCCGAGGTGACGTACTCAGTGATCTTGGTCGCATCAAAAGGCTGCACCGCGGAGAAGTTGTCGCCGAAGATGACGCCCGGCTGCACGCCACCGATCACGATGGCATTGCGGTCATCCGACGGGTTACCGCTGAACGTGACCCCGCCGAGTCCGACGGCAAGGTAGTTCGGCTGGCCTGCTCCGATCGAGTAGTAGTCCTTGTATACGCCCATGATGGCCTTCACGTCGGGCCAGTAGCAGGTCTCGACGAACTCCTTGGACTCGGCAACCCAGGTGCGGATCTTGTCAAGCTGCACCTGGTTGACGGTCTCGTTGCTGTCGGGGTCGATCGACGAGGCCATGCCGCCCACCAGGAAGTTCGGATGGGGGTTCTTGCCGCCGAAGACGGTCTGGATTCGGATCATGGAGCGCTGGAACTCCAGTGCGTCCAGGTAGTGCGCCACCGCCATCAGGTTGGCCTCCGGTGGCAGGCGGTAGTCCGGATGGTCCCAGTAGCCGCCGGTGAAGATGCTCAGCTGCCCCGAGTCGAGGACGGCCTGCACGGTGTCGCGAACCTTGGTGAAGCGATCGACGTTGTTGCCCCGCCAGGTGGAGCCGATTGCCTTGGCGAACTCGACGGCCGCTGCCGGATCGGCCTGGGCAGCCGAGACGACGTTGACCCAGTCAAGAGCGTGCAGGTGGTAGAAGTGGATGATGTGGTCCTGGACGTCCTGCGACCCGAGGACCATCGCCCTGATCAGGCGGGCCTGGGTGGGCGGGTTCGAGCCGATCGCGTTCTCGACCGCTGCGATCG
Organism: uncultured Actinomycetota bacterium; assembly: GCA_963780175.1. Lineage (GTDB taxonomy): Bacteria > Actinomycetota > Actinomycetes > Propionibacteriales > Propionibacteriaceae > Brooklawnia. Next base: position 1,149,363 of record CAWAAT010000001.1, read on the forward strand.
AGGCAATGGCGTGGACGGCGGTGCACACGCCGCAGATGCGTTGGACGAAGGCCCACACGTCGCGCGGGTCACGGTCCTGGACGATCTCTTCGATGCCCCGGAACATCGTGGTCTCGGACCACGCCTTGGAGATCTTCTGGTCGGTGGTCTCCAACTCGATGCGAAGGTGACCCTCGATACGGGTGATGGGATCGATGACTACTCGTTCGGTGGCCATTGAGGTCACTCAGCCTTTCCCTGCGTGTCGCTGGTTCCTTGATCGCCGGAGGTGGCGTGCCCCGCTGGACGGGCGACTTCCGCGTCGCCGAAGGCGCTCAGCGGCACGGTCGACGCCTCTCGTCTGCCGGCCGCCGATCGGGCGGCGGTGACGGCTCCGTGGATCACGACACCGGCGGTCACGGCCCCGGTGATTCCCCAACCGACCTTCTGCGCGGTGCTCTCTATACCCAGACCGGGCAACTCGGGCAGGAGTGTGTAGAAGGGGGTGAAGCGGTCGAAGAAGTCCTTCTCGGTGCAACCGATGCAGGGGTGCCCGGCACCGATCGGCCAACTGGTCTGCAGGTTCCATTGCGTGATGGGGCACGGGCTGAACGTGCTCGGACCCTTGCACCCCACGTCGTAGAGACACCAGCCCTGACGGGCCCCCTCGTCGTCGAAGGTACGCACGTACTGCCCGGCGTCGTAGTGCGCCCGGCCTGGGGCACGAGTCGTGGATGCGCTGGCCGTAGGCGAACAGCGGCCGCCCCTGCGCGTCGGTCTTGGGCAACTTCCCGAGGGTGAGGATGTAGGCCACCGTGGCAGTGATGACCTCACCGATGGGCGGGCAGCCCGCAACGTTGATGACCGGCTTGTTCTTGATGATCTCGTCGACGCCGACGGCGCCGGTGGGGTTGGGCTTGGCGGCCTGAACCGAACCGTAGACCGCGCAGGCGCCCACCGCGAGGATCGCTGTGGCCTTCTCGGCCGATTCGCGCAGCACCTGTTCGGCCGACTTGCCGCCGATGGTGCAGTAGATGCCACCATCCTTCATGGGCACCGAACCGTTGACCACCAGGATGTGATCCTCAGCGTTGGTGTCGTGCAGCGCCTGCTCGGCCGACGCGCCCGACGCTGCCATGACGAGTTCGTTGTAGTTCACCGACAGCAGGCTGAGCACGACCTCCTCGACCGTCGTGCCGCCCGCGCGAATCGTGCTCTCCATGCATCCGGTGCACTCCTGCAACTGCAACCAGACAACGTTGGGTTTCGTGAGCTCGCCCAGCTTCTGGGCGATGAGTTCAGGAGTGGGCGCGGCCTGCGCGCCGGCCGCGCTGCTCACCGTCATGAGAGCAGCCACCGTCCCGCAGTACTGCAGGAAAGAACGACGCGACACACCCGCGGCAACGAGGTTCTCCAACAGGGTGCCTTCTTGCCAACCGTGCAGTTCGTAAGCCACAGTTCACCTCTTTCATCGGCTCCTCTAAGGCTCGGCTCCATTGCCTGGCCCACCTGCGCCTGCCACGAGGATCTGCCGTGATTCTAGCGAAAAGTCGCTTCTACTTGAGGAAATGGGCGGACTCTCGAGGCGTGGCCGGCGCTACCAGATGCAGTGGTCGCCGGCCGGGAGCCCGCTCAGCAACCAGTCGATCCAGCCGTCGACACCCTCGCCTGTTCTCGCCGACAGCTTCAGGACCGTCGCGGACGGGTTCACCTGGGCGAGGTTGCGGATGAAGAGGTCCAGGTCGAAGTCGAGATAAGGGGCAAGATCCATCTTGTTCACCACGACGGCCTCCACCGAGCGGAACATCACCGGGTACTTCAGTGGTTTGTCCTCGCCCTCGGTGATCGAGTAGACCATTGCCTTGCGGTGCTCACCGACGTCGAACTCGGCGGGGCACACCAGATTGCCGACGTTCTCGATCACCACCAGATCGAGGCGCTCGAGGTCCAGACCCCGCAGCGCCTGGGCGACCATGGGCGCGTCCAGATGGCACTCGCCACCGAATCCCTGCCCGGTGTTGAGCAGCGAGATCTGGGCACCCCGCCCGCTCAGTCGTTCCGCGTCCAACGGCGTCTCGATGTCTCCCTCGACGATTCCCACCTTCACTCGGCCCGCCAATTCGTCGAGCGTGCGCTGTAACAGGGCCGTCTTGCCTGCCCCCGGCGAGCTCATCAGGTTGACGCAGTGCACCCCCGCCTGTTCGAGACGGGCCCGATTGGCGTTCGCCTTCAGGTCGTTCTCGGCAAAGATGTCCTCCAGAACCTCCACCCGCTGACGACCTGTCTCGTACCCCGAGTGATCGCCGATCACCTCCGGATCGATGCGGTTGCGGTCATGGTCGTGATCATGCGAGTGCCCATGGCCTGACTCGTCGTGGTCGTGCGTGTGCACGGTCCCGTCATCGTGACGATGGAAACGCCCCATTGCGCTCTCCTTCTCCAACCCATCCCGGCAAGCCCTGCCCACCCTAGTCGAGGTCGATGGCAGTCACCCGGAACTCCTCGCCGCTGATCACCCGGGACCTGGGCCCGCCGCACTCCCGGCAGTCGAAACCCAACTCCCCGTCCATGAACCGCTCGCCACCACACAGGTCACAGTGCAGCCGCGCCGGGACCGGGGTGACGCGCAGTTCGGAGCCCTCGAGTTCGGTGCCGGCCACCACGAAACCCCAGGCATTCACCAGCGACTCGGGTACAACCTGCCGAAGCTGGCCGGCCTCGACGTGGACGACGGCCACCGCGCGTCCAGCAGCCGCTCGCGAAACGATCCGTGCCATTTGATGACATAGCGACAATTCGTGCACGACCACCTCCCGCCCGACTTCTACCACAAGTCGGCAGCTGCGCCCAGAGGGTTACGCTGAACCCATGCCTCCCGGGACCGAAGCCAGCCGGCCCGGCGCGCAGGCCCTTGAACGTCGGCACTTCCAGTTGCGCGGGGTCGTGCAGGGTGTCGGCTTCCGTCCACACGTCGGCAGGGTTGCCGCCAGGCATGGGGTGAGCGGCGTCTGCGGAAACGACGACCAGCGGGTCTTCATCGAGGCCCAGGCCACCGCAGCCGTGCTGGATGAGTTCTGGGCCGATCTCCTGGTCAACCTGCCACCGCTGGCCCGAGTGGTGTCGACGGACGTGGCTCAACTCACCGTGCAACCCGGGGAGACCAGTTTCGTCATCGTGGCGAGCCGTCGTCTGGCCGGTGTCCGAACCCTGATTCCCGCCGACGTCGCGACCTGCGACGACTGCCTCGCAGAGATGGCTGACCCGGACGACCGTCGTTTCGCCTACCCGTTCACCAACTGCACGAACTGCGGGCCACGCCTGACGATCATCACCGATCTGCCGTACGACCGGCCCCAAACCACCATGAGTCAATTCCCCATGTGCCGAGCCTGTGAGCGCGAGTACCTCGATCCCGACGACCGGCGGTTCCACGCCCAACCGATCAGTTGTCCAGACTGCGGTCCGAGGTTGTGGTTGGTGGACGCGGGCTCCGGCATACTCCCGGAGCCCGACGATCGGGCCCCGGACTGGGTGCCGGGCGACCGAACGTCCCAACGCGAGGTGGTTGAGGCCACCACCGCACGCCTGAGGGCCGGCCACGTGGTCGCCGTGAAGGGGCTCGGGGGCTTCCACCTGATGTGCGATGCCCGCAATCCGCAGGCCGTCGCCACCCTGCGCCGACGCAAGCACCGAGCGGGGAAACCCTTTGCGGTGATGGTGGCCGATGAGGAAGCAGCCTGCCGGCTGGCCCGACTGGCCCGCGAGCACCGCGAGCTGCTGACCAGTCCGGCCCGCCCCATCGTCATCGCTCCCATGAGCGACGACTACGATCTCTGCGAACAGGTCGCGCCCGGCCTCGGTGACGTGGGCGTGATGCTGGCCTACACACCCCTGCACGCGCTCTTGCTGGCAGATCCGGCTCTGGCGTTGGTGGCCACCTCGGGCAACCTGTCAGAGGAACCACTGTGCTACACGAACCCCGACGCACAGGCCCGGCTCTCGCAATTGGCGGACGCGCTGCTGCTCCACGACCGCTCGATCCACGTGCCGGTGGAGGACTCCGTCCACCTGGCCGGCGACCAGGGGAGCCAGCCCGTTCGCCGGTCGCGTGGTTACGCCCCGCTGCCGGTCGTCCTGCCCGACGACGGGCCGCCCACCCTGGCGGTCGGCGGTGAGTTGAAGAACACGTTCACCCTGGCCGTGGGAGACCTGGCCCATGTGTCGGCGCACATCGGCGACATGGATTCGTTGGCGTCCCAGCAGGCGTTCGACGCCTCGGTGGCCCAATTGGTGGCGATGCGTCGGGCGCAACCCCAGATCGTGGTGGCCGACCTGCACCCGGGCTACGCAACGACGGGTTGGGCGCATCGCTACGTGGCCGCGCATCCCGACGTGGCTCTGGTGCAGGTGCAGCATCACCTGGCCCACGCCCTGTCGCTGGTTGCCGAACAGGGTCTGAACACCGGTTCGGTGGTTGTGGGGGCGCTGGACGGCACCGGTTATGGGCCTGACACGACCATCTGGGGTGGCGAGATCCTGCGCATCGACCTGCCGGACGAGGGCGCCTCCGACCAACCGGTGTACTGGTCGCGAGTCGACCACGTGCCCACCTTCGGGCTGGTCGGCGGCGACCGGGCCATCCGCGATCCGTGGCGGGTGGCGTTGGGTCTGGGTGCCGTCTGGCAGCTCGACCTGGGCCACACGCCCGCCTGGCGGCAGGCACCCGAGGCCGAGCGACGGCTGGTGGCGTCCCAACTGGCCAGCGGCTTCGGCGTGATACCCACCAGTTCCGCCGGACGCCTCTTCGATGCCGCCTCGGCGATGCTGGGTGTCTGCCTGCACACCAGCTACGAGGCCGAAGCTGCGATGCGGCTGGAGCGTGCGGCCACCAGCTGGCAAACCACCCCACTCGACCGGACGAAGGGCCCTGACAGTTTCCGTCAGGTCTTCACAGAACTGCTCGCCCAGCCCACGATGCCGGTGGCCCAGCGGGCCTGGCGCTTCCACTGGCAACTCGCCATGAGGTTCGCGGACGTCCTGACCCGCGCCGCGCAGCAGGCCGGCACCGAGGTGATCGGTCTGACCGGCGGAGTGCTGGCCAACCGGTTGTTCTCCGGGATGCTCATCGAAGAGCTGGCCAGACTCGACCTCACGGTGCTCACCCACCAGGTGGTTCCGCCCAACGACGGCGGCCTGTCGCTGGGTCAGGCGTGGGCGGGACGACTGGTCACCGCCGGACGCCTCATCGAGTCACCCGTTGGCCAGGGGGTTGGCTAGCAGATTCGCGGCAGCGGATCGCCCACCAGCATGTCGACCATGCGGGTGCCACCGAAACCGGTCACCAGCACCACCGACGAGGCCGGCTCGCTGACGATGCGTCCCACCGCGTCGGCCTCCTCCCCACCGGGGGTGGCCCGCAACGCCTGTACCGCGGCGTCCGCCTGGTCTGCCGGCACCACGGCCACGAACATCCCCTCGTTGGCCACGTAGATCGGGTCGATTCCCAGCATGTCGCAGGCCGCCCGGGTCATCTCGTGGACGCGCAGCCGGCCGTCCTCGACGACCACCCCGAAACCGCTGGCCTGCGCCAACTCGTTGAGCACCGTGCCCAGTCCACCGCGAGTCGCATCGCGCAGCCACCTGGTGGCGGGCGCGGCCGCGAACAGCGCCTCCACAAGTCCGTTCACCGCCCGGGTGTCGGACGTGATGGCCGCATCGATGGCCAGGTCGCCGCGCGCCAGCATCACCGCCATCCCGTGGTCGCCGATGGCCCCCGAGCAGATCACCTTGTCACCCGGCTGCACGTGGCGGGCACCCAGCGTGCGCCCGGTCGGCACCAACCCCACCCCGGCCGTGGTGATGAAGAGCTGGTCTGCAGCCCCGCGAGGCACCACCTTGGTGTCGCCGGTCACGATGCGCACCCCGGCCGCCCTGGCCGCGTCCCGCATGGCAGCCACCACGGAGCGCAGGACGTCGATGGGCAGGCCCTCCTCGAGGATGAAGGCGGCACTGAGCAGGCGCGGCACCGCGCCACTGACCGACAGATCGTTGACCGTGCCGTTGACGGCCAGCTCACCGATCGAACCACCCGGGAAGACGATCGGGTTCACCACGTAGGAGTCGGTCGAGAACGCCAGCCGGGCCCCGGCAAGATCGTCGGCCGCAACCCCGGCGAGCAGCTCACCGAGATCGCTGACCGCCGCGTCGTTGAGCTCTTCGAGGATTTCATTGCCGTATCCGGGCAGGAAGACCTGTTCGACCAGGGCCGCCGATGCCTTGCCGCCAGCACCGTGCGCCAGGGTGATGACATCGTCGTCGAGTCGGTTGCCCAGGCGCCGGATCCGTTCGATCCGCTGGTTCACCTGGTCCTCATCGTCGTTGAGCCGATTCCGCGGATCCATGGTTCCCCCTTGTGGACGGCCTGGCCCGCCAGATTCCGACCCCGGCCAAGGTGGTGCCATACTAACGGCATCATCGGAGGGCGCCACGAAGGAGCTGATCGACATGTGCCTGGGGGTCCCAGCCGAGATCGTCGAGATCCCCGAGGGACAGACGGGGCGCGCGAAGGTGTCGATCAGCGGAGTCGAACGCCTGATCTCGACCGACCTGCTGATCGAGGACACCCTGCAGGTCGGCGACTGGGTGCTGGTCCACGTCGGTTTCGCGCTGAGTCGCATCGATGCGGACGAGGCCGCGATCACCCTCGAACAGATCCGTCTGCTGGGTGGTGAGGTACTCACGACGGAGGTCGAATCCTTCGCCACCAGCGCCATCGGCTCGCCCCCGCCCGCCCAGGCCGGCGAGGGGTCTCGATGAGGTTCGTGGACGAGTTCCGCGACCCGCAGGGGGCCCGCGCACTGCTGCACCAGATCGAGGAGTTGGCCGCCCGGCTGGATGGCCCGCTCCACCTGATGGAGATCTGCGGAGGTCACACCCACACCATCTACCGGTACGGTATCGAGAACCTGTTGCCCGGAAACGTCGAGCTGGTCCACGGCCCGGGTTGCCCGGTCTGCGTGATCCCGATGGGCCGGGTGGACGACGGGCTGTGGCTGGCCCACCAACCGGAGGTGATCCTGGCCACCTTCGGCGACATGATGCGGGTTCCGGGTTCCCACGAGTCGATGCTGCAGGCCAGGGCGCAGGGCGCCGACGTCCGTTTCGTCTACTCGCCACTGGACGCCCTGCAGATCGCCCGCGACAACCCCGATCGCGAGGTCGTGTACTTCGCTGTGGGATTCGAGACCACGGCGCCCTCCACCGCCGTGACTCTGGTGCAGGCCCGCGCCCAGCAGGTGGGCAACTTCTCGGTTTTCAGCAACCACGTGACGATCGAGCCGCCGCTGCGCACCATCGTCAACTCCGGCGACACCGTGGTCGACGGGTTCATCGGACCGGGCCACGTGGCCACCGTGGTGGGCACCGCCGCGTTCGAGTTCCTGGCTGCCGAATACAACCTGCCGGTGGTCGTGGCGGGGTTCGAGCCGCTCGATGTGCTCCAGTCGGTGGCCATGCTGCTCGAGCAGTTCGTCAGCGGTCAGGTCGCCGCCGGCCACGCCGAGGTGGGCAACCAGTACTCCCGGGTGGTTCGACGCGACGGCAACCCGCAGGCCATGGCCGTGATGGCCGACTGCTTCGGCGTCCGTGAGACTTTCGAGTGGCGGGGTCTGGGCTGGATCGCGAACTCCGGACTCGGCATCGCCGAGAAGTACGCAGACTGGGACGCCGAACGTCGCTGGCAGGTCCCGGGGCTTGCGGTGGCGGATCCCCCAGCTTGTGAGTGCGGCGCCGTGCTCACCGGCAGAATAAAGCCGTGGCAGTGCCGGGTCTTCGGTACCGCCTGCACACCGACCACTCCCGTCGGCACCTGCATGGTTTCTCCAGAGGGCGCCTGCGCGGCCTACTACAACTTCGGCCGCCTCGACCGAGAGATGAGCCAGAAAGTCAGCATCGTCGACTGAACCATGGCCAAGCAGATCAGCCTCGAGCAGGCCTTGCGAACCCGCGGTACACCAGGGGTGACCGGGCTGCTGCGGACGCGTCCCGACCTCGCCCGACCGATTCCCCGCAGTCTGGACGACCTCGTCGAACGCAGCCTCACTGTCGCGTCGACCACGCGAGCGCTGGCCGGCCTGGCTCCCCGTCTGCTGCGCGTCCTGATGGCTCTGGCTGCCGAACTGCCTACCGAACTGCTGCCCGTCCCCGCCGATGGCGACCAGGACGAGGCGCTGGCGCACCTCACCGACCGCGGGCTGGTGTGGGGTGATCCGCCTCACTGCAGCGAGGCGGTCCGTCGATTGCTCGGCCCCTACCCGGCGGGGCTGGCCCCCGCGAGCACCCAGCCGTTGACCGACGACCGCGTTGCCGCAGCCCTGCAGGTGCTGCGCGCCGCCGACCGCGCGGTACTCGACCGACTGGCGTGGGGGCCCCCGATCGGCGCTGTGGCCGATGCTGACCGGAGGGTGAGACTGCAGGACGCCGAGTCACCGATCGACCGGCTCCTGGCCCTCGGCCTGCTGCGACCGTTGGACGCCGGGAGGGTGATCCTGCCCCGCGAGGTCGCCATCGAGCTGCGCGGTGGACGGGTCTTCGACCCTGAGTCCGGGCGTCCCGACCTGCCCTCGTTCGCCGTCCAGATCGAGGACGCCGCACACCCAACGGTTCAACCCGTGCCTTCCCCGGCCCACCCGGAGCCGTCCCCAGCACACCTGGACCACCTGGCGGCCTGGTTGCTCGGTCAGGGGTCCACCGAGGTCGGCTGGTTGACCAGACTGCGCACCGCGGCCGAGCAGGACCGGTGGGTGTTCCTCAGCCACGCGAACGAGGACGGCACGGTCTGGGTCGATGAGGTGCGGGTGCTGACCATCGCCCAAGGTTCGGCCTACCTTGTTCGGCGGGCGGGACGTCGGTTCAGCGTGCCGCTGCGTCGGGTCGTGGACGTCCAGGTCACCGAACCCGTGGTGATCAACGACCTGGCTAGCCCGGATGAGCCGTGAGGTGACCGAGAGCCACCGGGACGGTGGACTCCTCCACTTGGCCGAGATCAAGGAGTTCGCCAGCCTCGATCGCAGCCAACAGGCGCACCAGATCACCCGGCCAGATCGTGAGGTCGGCCAACTCGGGTGGGGTGAACCAGCGAAAACCTGACAACGTGACCTGCTCCTCGGCCGTGAATCCGGCGGTGTCCGGTTCGTAGGTCGCCGGCAGATCGAGGGCGAAGAAGTGCTCGGTCTGCACCAGCACCTGGTCGGTGTAGCCGTGGTGGACGACTCGGCGCGCGATCGGCCCGATGAAGTCCTCCGCTGCCACCTGTAGCCCGGTTTCCTCGGCCAGTTCGCGGGCTGCGGCGTCCCGCGGCGTCTCACCGGCGTCCAGTCCGCCGCCGGGCGTCACCCACCAGCCAGAGCCGGGCAGCCCCGGGTCGGTGTCGGCCACCAGCAGCACCCGTCCCTGCGCGCGCACCACGATTCGAGCGGCCTGGCGGGTGCGCAGGGGACGCTCGGGCGGCGGGACCGCCACCATGGGCCGCCGGTCATTCTCGCTCATGAAGGCCACAGTATCGGCCACTTCCGGCGTCCGGCCACGCTCGCCGAAGCGTTCGTCAGCGGCGCACCGGCTCCGAGTCGAGCAGGATCCGCCACCCGCGCACCAGTGAGCTGTCCACGTCGGACGAGAAGTCGCGTCCGGGACGCACCTGCGGGCCCACCTGGAAGGACCGGACGCCCACCCTGCTCAGCCAGGCGACGTGCTCGGGCACCAGTCCCCCACCGGCCAGGATCAGCCGGGCAACCTCAGGATCGTGCCTCGCCCGGGCGATCAGGTCTTCCAGGCCGGCGTCCAGCCCCCGGCTCGAGCCGGCCGTCAGCACCTGGTCAAGCCCTCGCATGCCCAGCAGCGTCTGCCAGGCGCCGTCGACATCCAGGCAGCGATCGATCGCGTGGTCGAAGGTCCAGGGCCAGGACGCGACCGCGGTCAATTCCGTCACCACCTCGACGTCCACCTGGGAGTAGCCGTCCAGGAAGCCGAGCACCATGCCCTCGGCACCCTCGGTGAGGTAGCTGGCGATCAGCCCGTGCAGCCTTGACACCTCGCCCCCGTCGGTCCGGTAGCCCTCACGCAGTCGCAACAGCGGCCTGATGGGCAGCGTGCAGGCCTGCCGGACGCGCGCGAACGCCGCGGGTTCCGGCGAGGTGCCCTGCCCGGACAGGCCGCCGACCAGCATCAGTCGGTCAGCGCCACCCTCCTCGGCGCGTCGGGCATCCTCGGCCGTGAGGACGACCACTTCCAGCAGCCCAGCCATGTGACCATGGTGCACCGTCGGACCTCCGCAGTGGTGGTGGCTTGCCGTTGCCGAGTCCTGTCAGCGCCCCGGAACATGCAGAAGGGCGGTCCCCCATTCGGGAACCGCCCTTCCAGCTCATACTGGTGATCCGGGTCGGATCAGTACATGCCGTCCATGTCACCGCCGGCGGGCATCGCGGGAGCCTTTTCGGGCTTGTCCGCGATGACGGCCTCGGTGGTGAGGAACAGGCCTGCGATCGAGGCCGCGTTGGCCAGCGCCGAACGGGTGACCTTGGTCGGATCGATGATGCCGGCCTTGATCATGTCGACATACTCGCCATTGGCAGCGTTCAAGCCCTGGCCCACGGGCAGGCTCTTGACCTTCTCGGCCACGACGCCACCCTCCATGCCCGCGTTGGCAGCGATCTGCTTCAGCGGAGCCTCGACAGCGATGAACACGATCTGGGCGCCGATCATCTCGTCCTCGCTCAGGCCCTCGAGCTTGACGTTCTTGGCGGCCTGGATGAGGGCGACACCACCACCTGGCAGCACACCCTCCTCGACGGCGGCCTTCGCGTTGCGGACGGCGTCCTCGATGCGGTGCTTGCGCTCCTTCATCTCGACCTCGGTGGCCGCGCCGACCTTGATGACGGCGACGCCACCCACGAGCTTGGCCAGCCGCTCCTGCAGCTTCTCGCGGTCGTAGTCGGAGTCGGACTTCTCGATCTCGGTGCGGATCTGCTTGATCCGGCCCTGGATCTGGTCCTTGTCGCCGGCACCCTCGACGATCGTGGTGTCGTCCTTGGTGACGGTGACGGTACGGGCCCGGCCCAGCAGATCCAGGTCGGCGGCCTCGAGCGACAGACCAACGGTGTCAGAGATGACCTGACCGCCGGTCAGCACCGCAATGTCGGCGAGGATGGCCTTGCGGCGGTCACCGAAGCCGGGGGCCTTGACCGCCACCGACTTGAAGGTGCCGCGCAGCTTGTTGACGACCAGGCCTGCCAAGGCCTCACCGTCGACGTCCTCGGCGATCACCATCAACGGGTGACCCGACTGCTGCACCTTCTCGAGCACGGGCAGCAACTCCTTGAGGGAGCTGACCTTGCCGTCGACGATCAGCAGGTAGGGGTCGTCCAGGACGGCCTCCATCCGCTCGGGGTCGCTGACGAAGTAGCCGGAGATGTAGCCCTTGTCGAAGTTCATGCCCTCGGTGAGCTCAAGCTCCATGCCGAAGGTGTTGGACTCGTCGACGGTGATGACGCCTTCCTTGCCGACCTTGTCCATCGCCTCGGCGATGATCTCGCCGACGGTGGGGTCGCCGGCCGAGATGGACGCGGTCTGGGCGATCTGCTCCTTGGTCTCGACGTCGGTCGACATCGCGGCCAGTTCGGAAATGATGGCGGTAACAGCCTTGTCGATGCCGCGCTTGAGCTCGATGGGGTTGGCGCCGGCGGTCACGTTGCGCAGGCCCTGGCGAACCATCGCCTGGGCGATGACCGTCGCGGTGGTTGTTCCGTCACCGGCGACGTCATCGGTCTTCTTGGCGACCTCCTTGACCAGCTCGGCGCCGATCTTCTCGAAGGGGTCGGCCAGTTCGATCTCCTTGGCGATGGACACGCCATCGTTGGTGATCGTCGGGGCACCCCACGACTTCTCGAGCACGACATTGCGGCCCTTCGGCCCCAGCGTCACCTTGACCGCATCGGCCAGGGTGTTCATGCCCTTCTCGAGGCCCCTGCGGGCTTCGCTGTCAAACTGAATGAGCTTTGCCATGGTCTTGTAAGAATTCCTTTGGCATCAGGGGCAGTGCCCCGGTGGTTGTCCAGTGGTTGCCGGGCTCCCCGGCTCACCCCGTCCCACGACTGCGGTGCCCGCGACGGACGGCCCTGGGGGCCTCACCTGAATCATGGTCTGAAGTGGTGGCACTCCTCGGTTCGGAGTGCCAGCTCCATTCTTAGCACTCGACACAGGCGAGTGCAAACAACCAGACCCCCGTACAGGGTCGGGTGGCGATGCTGACGCAGCCAGCTGTTCGTATTCTTGGGGACGTGCACTCCGCCGACCCGCGACCGAGCCTGCGCCACACCGTGAGGGCCGTGGCCAACTGGATCAACCTGTCCACCCCACTTGGCCTGGTGATCGCCAGGGTCGGCGGCGCCGAGGTGCGACGCGGACCTGATCGGTTGTGGATCGCCGACGACTACCGCTGGGCTGGGCCCAAAGCTGGGGCCTTCACCATCGGCAGCGTCGTGGTGGTGCCCAACGCCACGCTGTCCGAACTGCTCGGACGCCACCAGCGTCTGCTGGTCCACGAACGCGCGCATGCCGACCAATGGGCGATCTGTCTGGGGCTGCCATTCCTCCCGTTGTACGCGGCCGCCACGGCGTGGAGTCAGCTGCGCACCGGCACCAACCACGGCGCCAACGTCTTCGAGACCCGGGCTGGCCTGAACGCCGGAGGCTATCCCCACGTGCCTGCGCGTCCCCCGAGAATGGGCGCTCGGTGGCGAGGCGGCCTCAGCGAACGGTGAGTCGAGCCGCAGACCGGTTGCGCTGGCGTTGTTCACGCAGCCTGCGCAACCGCTTGACCAGCAGGGGGTCGTAGACCAACGCCTCAGGTCGATCGATCAACGCGTTGAGGATCTGGTAGTAGCGCGAGGCCGACATGTCGAAACGCTCTCGGATCTCGATCTCCTTCGAGGCCCTGGCCTGCCACCAGCACTTCTCGAAGTCGAGGATCGCGGACTCACGCTGCGACAGGGTTGGGGAACTGGCTGTCTGGTTGCCCACCGCCTCGGTCATGCAGCAGATTGTAGACCCCGAATCACACCGATGTCATTACCTGCTGGCCGACTGGTTGCCGCCCAGAAGTGGGCCACGCTCCTAGGCCGGATAGAATCAGGGTTCAACTTTCCCGAGGAGGTGGGATGCGACCGCTCGCCGGCAGCATCAAGCGGTACGACTGGGGATCTCCAGAAGCCATCCCACAGATTCTCGGCATCCCCGCCGACGGGCAACCGCTGGCGGAGTACTGGCTGGGGGCCCACCCGATGGGACCCTCATCGGTCGACGGGGTCTCCCTCGCGCAGATCATCAGTGACTACCCGGCTGTCGTGGGAGACTCCGCCCGCCAGGAGTTCGAGGGACGCCTACCCTTCCTGGTCAAGCTGCTGTCGGCCGCGCGTCCCCTCAGCCTTCAGGCCCATCCCACCAGGCTGGACGCCCAGGCCGGCTTTGAGCGCGAGAACATCCTGGGGTTGGCGCTGGACGCTCCGGAGCGGACGTACCGCGATCCGTGGGACAAGCCTGAGTTGTTGGTGGCGCTGACGGAATTCGAGGCGCTGGCCGGCTTCCGTGACCCGCGGGCCAGCGCCGACCTGTTCAGCCAGCTGGGTCTGCACCCCCAGACCGAGGTGCTCTTCGCCCCTCTGGTGCACCGCCACCCGACTGCCGGACTCGCCGAGGTGTTCCTGGACTGCCTGGTGCTGAACGAGGAACGCCACGGCGCAGTGACCGACGTGGTGACGGCCGCTGTCCGCCACCTGGCTGACCCGGGAGAACTCGGCGAGTTCGCCCGTACGGCGGTGCTGCTGGACGAGCACTTCCCCGGCGATCCGAGCCTGCTGGCGGCCCTGTTGCTGAACCGTCGCAGCCTGCATCCCGGCGAGGCCCTGCACCTCAAGGCGGGCACCATGCACGCCTATCTGTGTGGCACCGGCGTCGAGGTGATGGGCAGTTCCGACAACGTTCTGCGCGGGGGGCTGACCACGAAACACATCGACGCGTCCGCCCTCGTGCAGGTTGTCAACTTCACGCCGGACGACATGCCCGCGCTCCACCCCGACCAGGAAGCGCCCGGGCTGTGGCACTATCCCGCCGGAGAACGCGCGTTCGCGGTCTGGCGTCTCGACCTGGTGCCGGGCCGCACGATCGAACTCCCGGCCGAGTCGTCGGGACGCATCCTGCTGGTCACCAAGGGCAAACTCGGCCTGTCGACCGGGGCGGACGCCCTCGTGCTGGAAAGCGGCCAGGCGGCCTTCATCGGCGCCGGCGAGACGGTCTTGGCCAGCGGAGAGGGTCAGGGTTTCCTGAGCGCCACCGGCACCGACGCCTGAAGGTCCGGACGCACATCGAGCCCCCGGAGGGAGTCGAACCCTCGACCACCCGCTTACAAGGCGGGTGCTCTGGCCGCTGAGCTACGGAGGCGCTCCACCATTGTGCCCAACGATCAGCCAGCCCGCGAAATCAGGCCCGTCGAGCCACCCTCAGCCCTGGGCCGCCTTGGCCTGCTGGCTGCTGCGCACGAAGGTGAGGACGAAGACGAACATAATCAGGGCGATCGCCACGTAGTTCGCGACCTTGGCGTATATCTTCAGCAACTCGACGGCCGGTTCGCCTACCGCGTAGCCGAAAAGGAAGTAGCCCACCAGCCAGATTCCGGCGGCGAAGAAGTCGAGCACCATGAACTTCTTCCACGTCATGCCCTGGGCGCCGGCCAGCACGAAGACCACCGCCATGATCGGCAGAGGGATCGGCACATAGGCCACGAACATGCCCAGCCAGCCCATCTTGTTGGCCCAACGTTCCACCCGGGCGTAATTGCGGGCGGCTCGCGGGGACTGCCCCGCCCAGACCTCGATCATGCCTCGACCCCACAGTTTGCCGGCCCACCAGTACGTCCAGTCCAGCTTGATCGACATCAGCGTGCCGATCAGTATCGGCAGCACGTACGGCACATCGGTCCCCACCCGCACCAGCGATCCCAGCGCCGCAGTTCCCGACCGGGAGCCCATCAACGTGACCAGCCACGGCAGGCGCTCAGGAGCCCCCAGCAGCCACGCCCGCACGGGCAGCATGGCGAGGCTGAAGATCCCCAGGAAGCCGATCCACGCCATGCAGGTGATGTCGGCACGGGTGGGCTTGTGGCGCCACGGCATGGACGGGTCGTCCCACCATTCCCGCTGCTCACCCTCGAGGGGCGCTGCGGCCTCGACCGGCGTCGCCTCGACGTCCGGCACAGGGTCCGGGCTGGAGGTCGGTTCGTCGCCGACGGGGCGATCAACGGTCACGGCCGCGACTCTACCCGAGTCCCCGGGTCGCGACCCTTCGCTCATGTGACCGGCCGAAGTCACCCACGAGTCCACGCTGAAAGCCCTCCTCCCCCCGGCCACCTCCTAGGCTGACCTTGTGCATGACGACACCGAGATTTTCGCCGAACTGCTCGCCATCAACGAGCGCATCGGGCCCGCCGAATCCGAGGCGGACGCCGCATGGTTCGAGGCGGTCCTCCACGACCGGTTCACCATGCGCCGGCCCAGTGGTCCGCTGTCCACGAAGGCCGAGTTCATCGCCGGTCTGGCCACCGGAGCCCAGCGCCGCACCACCATGCTCGATCTCGAGGTGCACGGTCGGATGCGAGCCACCGCCCGCTGCCGGGTCGACAAGTGGACGTTGGCCGAGCCCGAGGCCGTGCAGGTCTTCGACAACCTGCGCGTCTTCATCCGCGAGGACGGCCGCTGGCAGTTGATCACCTGGCTGGCCGAGCCGCTGTGACGCCTGGACGGCAACTGTCCCCGCATTCGCTTGGGCCGTGGTGGCCAGGTGTGGCATCCTGAACGCAGGGCGGGGCTCCGTCCTTCTACCACGGATCGTTGGGCACGTTCCTGCCCATGGAAAGGATTGGTGACTGCATGGCCACTGTCAGCTTCCGGGATGCCACGCGCATTTACCCGGGGTCGGTCGTTCCGGCCGTCAACAAACTCAACCTCGAAATCGGCGACGGCGAGTTCATGGTGCTCGTCGGCCCGTCCGGCTGCGGAAAGTCGACCTCGCTGCGCATGCTTGCCGGCCTTGAGGAGATCAACGGGGGCTCGGTGTGGATCGGTGATCGTGACGTCACCCATCTGCCCCCCAAGGACCGCGACATCGCCATGGTCTTCCAGAACTACGCGCTGTACCCGCACATGACCGTCGCCGACAACATGGGTTTCGCGCTCAAGATGCAGGGCGTCAGCAAGGACGAGCGAGACCGGCGCGTCAAGGACGCCGCCGACCTGCTGGGGCTGCAGGACCTGCTGGCCCGCAAGCCCAAGAACCTCTCCGGCGGGCAGCGCCAGCGCGTCGCGATGGGACGTGCCATCGTCCGCAACCCGCAGGTCTTCCTGATGGACGAGCCGCTTTCCAACCTCGACGCCAAGCTGCGCGTCCAGACCCGCACCCAGATCGCCGCGCTGCAGACCCGCCTGGGGGTCACCACCGTCTACGTCACCCACGACCAGGTCGAGGCCATGACGATGGGCGACCGGGTCGCGGTCATGAAGGACGGCCTGCTGCAGCAGGTCGACAGCCCCCTGGCGCTCTACGACCGCCCGGGCAACCTCTTCGTGGCCGGATTCATCGGATCCCCCGCCATGAACCTGCTGAACGCCACGATCGTCGAGGGCGGGGCGCAGGTGGGTGACCACGTGATCCCGATCTCGCGCGACGTGCTCGCCAAGGCGACGGGCGACACGGTCATCCTCGGCGTCCGGCCAGAGGCGTTCGAGTTGTCGGCTGACCAGCGGGGCATCGAGATGGAGATCGCGGTGGTCGAGGAGACCGGCGCAGACTCCTTCCTGTACGGCGCCCTGGGCCAGTCGGAGCGCGTCGTGTCAGGTGCCGCAGACCCGCAAATCGTCGCTCGGGTGACCACCCGCACGCCACCGGCCCGCGGGGAAACGGTACATCTGTCGGTCGACCCGGCCAGCGTCCACGTCTTCGACAAGGAGTCCGGCAAGCGCATCTCCTGACCAGGACCACCGGGACGGGGCTCGCCACTGGCGGGCCCCGTCCTGCGCGTCCGATCACGCTTGGGGGCTGCCGATATCTTGGCCCCCATGACAGGTGAGATCTCCCGGCTCGGACGAGGCCTGCGCACCGGCCTCGACAGCGACCCCACCTACAACTCGATCGTCCCGCCGATCTACCTTGGCACCAACTTCGCGTTCGGCGGGTTGGGCGAGTCGTCGGGCTATGAGTACAGCCGCTCGGGCAACCCCACCCGCGACCTGCTCGGCGAGGCAGTCGCGACCCTGGAGGGCGGCGCAACCGGCGTGGTGACGTCGTCCGGCATGTCGGCGCTGACCCTCGTATTCACCGCGATGGTGAAGCCCGGCGGACGAGTGGTCGCCCCGCATGACTGCTACGGCGGCACCTGGCGACTACTCAGCCATCTGGCTGAGCGTGGCGTTCTTGGCGTCGAGTACGTTGACCAGTCGGACGCGGCCGCGTTGAGCGCCGCGCTGGCCACCCCCACGGACCTGTTGCTGGTCGAGACCCCGTCCAACCCCCTGCTGCGGGTGGTCGACCTGGCCGTCATCACCGCTGCCGCCCACGCGACGGCCACGCTCGTGGTGGTGGACAACACCTTCTGCTCACCGGTGCGGCAGCGTCCGATCGAGTTCGGTTGCGACCTGGTGGTTCACTCGACCACCAAGTTCATCAACGGCCACTCGGACGTGGTGGGTGGGGTGGTGGTGGCGGCGACCGGGCAGGGCGGCGAGCGGCTCACCCATTGGGCGAACGTGCTCGGTCTGACCGCCGGCGCCTTCGACTCGTGGCTGATGCTGCGCGGCCTGCGCACCCTGGACGCCCGGGTGCGCGTCCACGACTCCAACGCCGCCGAACTGGTGGACGCCCTGGTCGGCCACCAGGCAGTGGCGCGGGTGCACTTCCCCGGACTGGCGGAGCACCCCGGTCACGACATCGCTGCGAGGCAGCAGTCCAGTCACGGGTCGATGATCAGCTTCGAATTGGCTGGCGGGCTGCCGGCTGCCGAAGCGTTCTGTCGGGGTCTGCGCGTGTTCGATCTCGCCGAGTCGTTGGGTGGCGTCGAGTCGCTGGTCGCCCATCCGGCGTCCATGACGCATGCCGCCATGAGCGAGCAGGCCCGCACCGCTGCAGGCATCACCCCGGCGCTACTGAGGCTGTCGGTGGGCATCGAACCGGTGGCCGACCTGCTGGCCGACGTCATCGACGGCCTCGACCGGGCCGAGCGCACCGGCTGATGTCACACTTGGTGGATGCCCCGATTCCTTTCCGCGACGCCTGACTCCCGGCTTCTCCCGCTGCCCTGGGGGACGCCATTGGACGCCTGGCCGCAGGAGCACCTGGTGGCGTTGCCCCGCGGTCTCTCGAGACACGTGGTGCGCTTCATCGTCGCCGGCGACGAGGTGCTGGCGGCCAAGGAGGTGAACGAGGAACTGGCGCTGCACGAGTACCGGATGCTGCACGACCTGATGCGGCTGGGCACCCCGGCGGTTGAGCCGGTGGGGGTGGTCACCGCCCGCACGACCCCGGACGGCACGTCACTCGACCCGATACTGCTGACCAAGCACCTGCAGTTCGCGCTGCCCTACCGCTCCCTTTTCACTCCCGGCGTACGCAACGAGACAGTGCTGCGACTGCTGGACGCCATGGTGGTGCTGCTGGCCCGGCTGCACCTGAGCGGGTTCATGTGGGGCGACGTCTCGCTGTCGAACATCCTGTTCCGGCGCGACGCGGGCGAGTTCGCCGCCTACCTGGTGGACGCCGAGACCGGCGAACTGCACGATGAACTGACCGCGGGCCAGCGGGCGCACGACCTGGCGATCGCCAGGGTCAACATCTTCGGTGACTTCTGCGACCTCGAGGCTGGCGGCCTGCTGGACGCGTCCCTCGACCCCCTCACCATGGTCAACATCATCGAGTCGCGCTACCACGAGTTGTGGAACGAACTGACCGGGGTCGAGGTGTTCAGCGGTTCCGAACTGGACCGCATCGAGGGACGCGTCCGGCGGTTGAACGCCCTCGGTTTCGACATCGCCGAACTTGACATCAGTACCTCACCGGACGGTTCGGTCGTGCGTATCCAGCCGAAGGTGGTGGACGCCGGCCACCACTCCCGGCGGCTGCTGCGCCTGACCGGCCTGGACACCGAGGAGAACCAGGCTCGCCGGCTGCTGAACGACCTGGACACCTACGTCCTGCGCGGGGGGCTGCAGGCAGTGGACGAGGCTGTGGCCGCCCACCGCTGGCTCAACGACTGCTTCGAACAAGTGGTCCGGATGGTGCCGGTCGAACTGGCCGGCAAGCGCGACCCTGCGCAGATCTACCACGAACTGCTCGACTACCGGTGGTACCAGTCGCAGGGCGAGAACCGCGAGGTGCCGCTGGTCGAGGCCACCCAGGGATACATCAGCGACGTGCTGGCCAATCTGCCGGACGAGGCGATGTCGACGATGACCCCAGCCAGCCGAACGCTGGCCAACCCCTACGACCCGTCGCTGGGCTACCTGGACGACCCCATCACCGAGAACCTGCCGGCCGCCCTCGACCCGTGGGAGGACAGCGAGGACGTCGATCTGGCGGCTGCGTCCCGGCTGGACATCACCACGCTGCGGGCTCGGTCGAAGCAGAGGTGAGCGTTGGCGGGCGATGAACCCTTGCGCACCAACGCACCGTCGAGTACCGCCTCACCGCCGCCGACCGTGCCGACGCGCCCCGACCCTGCTGGACCCATGACCGACCCGGCCGGCAGATGTCTTCGCGATCTCCAGTCGCCGCTCACGACTGAGATTGGCCCACCAGAAGTCGGCCGAGATCGGACCCGCGTCGAGCGCGTCGTCGTCGCTGTCCATGCCGAACCTCTCCGACAGGTCAGCCAGCAGCGCCCTGCGACGCAGGCTCTCGGCGCGCTTCACGTTGGCGTCCAGGGCCCTGAAGGTGGCCACACACATCATCACCATCAGCAAGCTGAACGGCAGACCGATGGTGATCGCCAAGGTCTGGATCGCAGTGAGGCCGCCGGCCAGCAGCAGGGCGGCTGCCATCAGGGCAGTCGCCACCGCGAAGAACAGCCGAATGCGGTTGGGCGGCTCGGGATTGCCGCCGGTGGCGATCATGGCCATCACCAGCGAGCCCGAGTCGGAGGAGGTGATGAAGAAGATCGCCGACAGCAGGATCGCCCCGACCACCAGGAATGTGCCGCCGGGCAGTTGCTCCATGACCTGGAACAGCGCAGAGCTGGCGTTGACCGAGCCATCTGCCGCGATCACCGACGTGTACCCCGACGGCAAAGTGGCCTCGTAGTAGAGCGCCGTGCCGCCGAGCACACCGAACCACACTACCGAGATGAGGGTCGGCACGATCATCACACCGAAGACGAACTGACGCACCGTCCGGCCGCGCGAGATGCGCGCGATGAACACGCCGACGAACGGCGTCCACGACATCCACCACGCCCAGTAGAAGGTCGTCCAGCCCGACTGCCAGGCGTCTCCGGCAGACCCGTAGAACGCCGAGGTGTTCAGTGAGCGGCTGATGAAGTTCTGCAGGTACTCCCCCAAGGTCTGCACCATCTCTTTGGCCAGGAACTGCGTAGGACCGGCAATCAGCAGGAACAGCACCAACCCGGCGGCGATCATCAGATTGGTGGTCGACAGCCACTTCATGCCCCGGGTGACTCCCGAGGTGACCGACCAGATGACGAAACCGCTGACGATCACGATCATCAGGTACTCGATCCACTGGTTGTCATCGGGCACCACCCCCAACGACCTCAGCCCGGCACCCATCTGGGTGACACCCAGACCCAGCGACGTCGCCACCCCGAACACCGTCCCGACCAGGGCCAGGCTGTCGATCAGGTGGCCCCAGCCGCCCCTGGTGGCCCTCTCGCCGATCAGTGGCTCCAGCGCCCACCTGATGGAAAGGGGACGGCCACGACGATGGATCGCATGCGAGATGGCCAACCCGACGACCGCATAGATGGCCCACGGCTGCAGGCCCCAGTGCAGGTAGGTCAACGACAGGGCCTGCTCGGACCGGACGCCGACCGAGGGTGCGGCCGCCTCGAGTGCCGGACGCGGGTTCGCGAAGTGCGACAACGGTTCGGTCATGCCGTAGAAGACCAGACCGATGCCCATGCCGGCAGCGAACAGCAACGCGAACCAGGCAAGGTTGGAGAACTCGGGGTCATGGTCGGGCCGGCCGAGCTTGACGTCACCCATCTTCGAGAAGCCGACGTACAGACAGAACACCACGAAGAGCAGGGCGACCAGCACGTACCACCAACTGAAGTTGCGGATGATTGCCTGCTGCACCGCACCGATGCCGGTCTCCATGGCCTGCGGCGCCGCCATGGTCACAGCGATGAAGGCCAGGATCACGAGGGAGGCGGGCCAGAACACCCACGGAAGCAACCCGCCACCACCGTCAGGTGTCTCGGGAGAAGCAGCGGAAGCAGCAGTTGCCGGGCTCTGGTGATCGACGGACATCGTGCCACACTAACCAGAGGCACCCCTGATGCCCAAGCCAGTAGACTGCGCAGGTGAGCTTCCATCTGTACGACGAGCGAACCGGTTCGCTGGCCGAGTTCATCCCGCTGGTGCCCGGCAAGGTGTCGATCTACCACTGCGGGCTGACCGTGCAGGCCGCTCCTCACCTGGGCCACATCCGCAAGGAGGTCGTCTTCGACGTGCTCCGTCGCTGGCTCACCGCCCAGGGCTTGGAGGTCAGCGTGGTGGCCAACGTCACCGACATCGACGACAAGATCCTGACCAAGTCGGCCGCCCAGGGCATCGAGTGGTACGAACTGGCCTACGCGATGGAACTCGAACTGCACCGCGCCTACCAGTCGCTGGGCTGCCAGCCCCCGAACTACGAGCCGCGCGCCACCGGCCACATCCCCGAGATGATCGAACTCGTCGGTGACCTCATCCGACGTGGCCACGCGTATGCGGCCGCCGACGACTCGGGCGACGTCTACTTCGACGTCCGATCGTGGGCAGACTACGGCGAACTGTCGAACCAGCGGATCGACGACATGGCTCCAGCCGCGGACGCCGACCCGCGCGGCAAGCGCGACCCACGGGATTTCGCGTTGTGGAAGGGCACCAAGCCCGGAGAGCCGGCCACCGCGTCGTGGCCGAGCCCGTGGGGACGCGGACGTCCCGGCTGGCACCTCGAGTGCTCGGCCATGAGCCTGAAGTACCTGGGCAGCGCCTTCGACATCCACGGCGGCGGACTCGACCTGCGCTTTCCGCACCATGAGAACGAACTCGCCCAGTCCCGGGCCGCCGGACACGACTTCGCCAAGTACTGGATGCACAACGCGTTCGTGACCATGGCCGGCGAGAAGATGAGCAAGTCGCTGGGCAACAGCGCCCTGGTCAGCGAGGTCACCAGCCAGTACCCCGCCCGCGCGGTGCGGCTCTACCTGAGCGCGCCGCACTACCGTTCGGCCATCGAGTTCAGCCCCACCTCGCTGGCCGAGGCCACCGCGCAACTCGACCGCATCGACTCGTTCCTGGATCGCGCCGGCGCGTCCGGGCAGGTCGAGTTCGACTTCACCGACCTGCCCACGTCCTTCGTCGAGGCGATGGACGACGACCTGGGCACCCCGGCAGCCGTCGCGGCGATCTTTGACTCCGTCAAACAGGGCAACCGCGCGTTGGACGCCAAGGACCACCAGGCGTCGGCCCAGGCGTTGAGGCAGGTGCGCGCCATGCTGCAGGTGCTCGGGCTCGACCCGTACGACGCTGCCTGGTCGTCATCGGCCGGCAGCGACCTGTCGGGGGTTGTCGACACCTTGGTGGCGCTGGTGCTCGACCAACGCAGCCAGGCGCGGGCCCGCAAGGACTGGGCCACCGCCGACGCGATTCGCGACCAACTGGACGCGGCCGGTCTGACCATCGAGGACACCGCTGACGGCGTCCGCTGGAGCATCTGAGGAGAACAATGGCAACCGGACGCAAGGTCGGCTCGGGCGGTCAACGCAGGCGCGCGCTCGAGGGACGTGGCCCCACCCCCAAGGCCGAGGAACGCACTTACCACAAGGCCTACAAGGCCAAGCAGTCCGACACCTCGGGCGCCCGCACTCCGGGGCGCAACCAGCGTTCCGCCAGCGGGGGACGTCCCAGCAGCGTCGGCCAGGGGGCCGGGGCAGACTGGGTGGTCGGCCGCAACCCGGTGCTGGAGGCGATGATGGCCGGCATGCCGATCAAGACCGCCTACGTCGCCGAGGGCAGCGAACGGGACGACCGGCTGCGTGAGATCTTCAAGTACGCCGCCGAACACTCCATCTCGATGCTGCAGACCACCCGCGTCGAACTGGACCGCCTGACGGGCAACGCGGTGCACCAGGGGGTCGCCCTGAAGTTGCGCGGCTACGAGTACGCCCACCCCGACGATGTGATGGCCGACGCGCTGGCGGACGATCAGCGTGAGGCCCTGGTGGTGGCGCTGGACGGCATCACCGACCCGCACAACCTTGGCGCGATCATCCGTTCGGCGGCGGCCTTCGGCGCCCACGGGGTGATCATCCCCGAACGACGTAGCGCCTCGGTGACCGCGGTGGCCTGGAAGGCGTCCGCGGGAGCCATCGCCCGCGTGCCGGTCGCCATGGCGACCAACCTCAACCGGACGCTCAGCGACTACTCCAAGGCGGGGTTCACCGTCGTCGGGTTGGCCGGCGAGGGCGAGACCGACATCGGGGGCGTCCCGGGCGTGGACGGCCCGCTGGTGATCGTCATCGGTTCGGAGGGCGAGGGACTGGCCCGGCTGACCCGGGACCGCTGCGACGTGCTGGCCCGGATCCCTATCACCAGCGATGTCGAGAGCCTCAACGCGTCGGTCGCCGCCGCCATCTCGCTCTACGAGGTCGCCCGGTGCCGCGGAGACCTGTCGGACTGACACCAGACCCCGGGCTCTGGTGTCGTTCGGATGGCAACCAGTAGTGGCCGCATATGCAATATCGGATAGGATTGCTGCACGTACGGCCCCTTCGTACGATCCAGCACGCGTTCGTGGCATCCCTCGCCACAGACGCACTCGAAAGGTGATGGCACCATGCATTCCGCGGACGCTCTCTTGGTCCTCAATCCCTCCGATGATGTGGCTGTTGCCCGTCGCGCACTTGTGCCCGGCGAGGAACTTACCGGCAGTGCCGGATCCCTGAGCGTCATCGACCCCGTCGCCATCGGTCACAAGATCGCGCTGCGCGACGTGCCCGCGGGCGCGGCCATCACCAAGTACGGCTATCAGATCGGTGTGGCCAGCCAGCCAATTCGGGCCGGCCAGCACGTCCACGTGCACAACCTGGAGTTCAGCGCCCACACCAAACCGACCGCCGACCAGTTCGGCAGCCGCGGCTGGCAGGCACCCGAGGCCCCGGCCCGCACCACCTTCCTCGGCGCGGTGCGCAGCGACGGCTCCACCGCCACCCGCAACTACATCGCGGTGCTGTCCACCGTGAACTGCTCGGCCAATGCCTGCGAACTGGTGGCCGCCGAGGCGTCCAGGCGAAACCTGCTGGCCGACTACCCGAACGTCGACGGCATCATCCCGCTGGTGCACAGCCTCGGCTGCGGCATGTCGCCCGACGGGCTGGACGTCCTGCAGCGCACGCTCGCCGGTTTCGCCACCCACCCCAACGTGGGAGGCGTCGTGGTCATCGGGCTGGGCTGTGAGCTCAACCAGGTCGACCAGATGATCAAGCGGATCTCGTTGCGCCCCGGCGCCCCGCTGGTGCGGATGAGCATTCAGACGTCCGGCGGCACCAAAGCCACCGTCGAGGCAGCCATGGACGCCATCAGCGAGATGCTGCCCCAGGTGAACGCCTCGTTCGTCCGCGAGGAGCGCCCCGTCAGTGAACTCGTGCTCGGGCTCAACTGCGGCGGCTCGGACGGCCTGTCGGGCCTCACCGCCAACCCGGCGCTCGGGTACGCCTCCGACCTGATCGTCGCCCAGGGTGGACGCTCGGTGCTCGCCGAGACCCCAGAGGTGTACGGCGCCGAGAGCCTGCTCGTGCAACGCGCCACCAGGCAGGCCACGGCCCAGAAACTGCTCGACAAGCTCACCTGGTGGGAGCAGTACACCGCCAAGCTGAACGCCTCCATGGATTCCAACCCATCGCCGGGCAACAAGGCAGGTGGCATCACGACGATCCTGGAGAAGTCTCTGGGCGCGGTGGCCAAGTCGGGTCAGGCGCCACTGCGGGCGGTCTACGACTACGCCGCCCCCATCACCGAGCCAGGTCTGGGCTTCATGGACACCCCCGGCTATGACCCCGTCTCGGTGACTGGTCTGATCGCGGGAGGCGCGAACCTGGTCTGCTTCACCACCGGACGCGGCTCTGCGCTCGGCACCAAGCCGGCCCCCACCTTGAAACTGGCCACCAACAACGACGTGTACCGGCGGATGCCCGACGACATGGACATCAACTGCGGTCCGGTCTTCAGTGACGGGGTGCCGCTGCGCGACAAGGGCCTGGAGATCTACAACGCCCTGCTTGATCTTGCGTCCGGCACCATGTCCAACAGCGAGGCACTGGGATACGGGAGCAACGAGTTCGTCCCATGGCATATTGGCGTCGTGATGTAGGCTATATTTCTTGGTCCTACCAAATCCCAACGTCGGGATAGGCAAACGCAGGGGAGGCCGGCGATGACCCACTCCGTGGTCAAGCCACTGGAGCGTAAGGTGCTGCGCGACACCGTCTACGACTCATTGGTCGATATGCTGATGTCGGGGTCGTTGGCCCCGGGTGAGCCCTTGAGTATCGACGGCCTCGCCAGCGAGCTGCAGGTCTCTCCCACCCCGGTTCGCGAGGCGTTGGTGCATCTGGAACGCACCGGACTGGTCTCGCGGGCACCGTTGCGTGGCTACCGGGTGGCCCCTCCGCTGAGCGCCGAACAGGTGAGCCAACTGTTCGACGCCAGGCTGATCCTCGAACTGGGCGCGCTTGACCTGGCCTTCGAGAACGCCGCCACGTTGGCGGTTGAGCTGGCCAAGGCGCAGGAGCGTCACGAGCGAGCCGCCGTGCAGGTCGCTGGCGTGGCGCCCGAGAAGGCCTCCGTCTCGGCATACCGCGCCTACATGGACGCCGACTGGTCCTTCCACCACGCCATCTTCCGCTACTCGCACAACGCCTACCTGCTGTCGATGGCCGACGCCCTGCCTGCGCACCTGCACAGGTTGCGCCAGTCGGTGACTCGAGGCGTCCAGGACTCCGAACTGGCCGTCGGCGAACACGCCCTGGTCCTGCACGCTGTCCGACAGGGCGACCAGGCGTCCGCCCGGCAGGCGCTGCACGACCACATCGTGAACGTCAAGGGCCGGTCGCTGCGCGACGAGCATTCCGCCGCCAGCTGAGCCCCGAGCTTCGGCGATAGAGTGGACGCGAGTTCCGCGTCCACCTCGTTCAGGAGAGCCTGTGTCCGACCCTGCCGCCACCGCAACCACCGCCTATCAGGCACTGTTGTCCCTCGTTGCGGGAGTCGAACCCCGCATCGCTGAAGCCATCAAGGCCGAACTGCACGACCAGCGTCACTCACTCAAGCTGATCGCATCCGAGAATTACGCGTCGCTGCCGGCGCTGCTCGGAATGGGCACGTGGCTGTCGGACAAGTACGCAGAGGGAACCATCGGGCACCGGTTCTACGCCGGGTGCCAGAACATCGACATCGTCGAGTCGGTGGCCGCCGAACATGCCCGTGAGCTCTTCGGCGCCGAGTACGCCTACGTCCAGCCGCACTCCGGTATCGATGCCAACCTGGTCGCCTACTGGGCCATCCTCAGTCACCTCGTCGAGCGCCCTGCGCTGGATCGCTTGGGCGCCAAGACCGTCAACGACCTCAGCCAGTCCGACTGGGACGATCTGCGCCACGCGTTCGGTAACCAGCGGTTGATGGGGATGAGCCTGGATGCGGGTGGCCACCTCACCCACGGCTTCCGCCACAACATCTCGGGCAAGATGTTCAACCAGCGCAGCTACGGCACCGATCCCGAGACCGGCCTCATCGACTACGCCGCACTGCGCGCCCAGGCGCTGGAGTTCAAGCCGCTGATCCTGGTCGCCGGGTACTCCGCATACCCGCGCCGCGTGAACTTTGCCACCATGCGTGAGATCGCCGACGAGGTCGGCGCCGTCCTGATGGTCGACATGGCGCACTTCGCTGGCCTGGTGGCCGGCAAGGTGTTCACCGGCGACGAGAACCCGATCCCGCACGCCCAGGTCGTCACAACCACCACCCACAAGTCGCTGCGCGGCCCGCGCGGCGGCATGGTGCTGGCCACCGCGGAGTTCGCCGAGGACGTCGACCGGGGTTGCCCGATGGTGCTCGGTGGCCCGCTCGGCCACATGATGGCCGGAAAGGCGATCGCGCTGGCCGAGGCTCGCCAGCCCTCCTTCCAGACCTACGCCCAGCAGGTTGCCGACAACGCCAAGGCGCTAGCCGAGGGCCTGTTGCGCCGGAGTGCCACGCTGGTCACCGGTGGCACGGACAACCATTTGGTGCTGCTAGACGTCGCGTCCTCGTTCGGGCTGACCGGACGCCAGGCCGAAGGTGCGCTGCTGGATGCGGGCATCGTCACCAACCGCAACTCCATCCCCCGCGACCCCAACGGCGCCTGGTACACCTCCGGCATCCGGCTGGGGACCCCGGCGTTGACCACTCGCGGGTTCACCACCGCCGACATGGACGAGGTGGCCGCGTTGATCGTGCGCACCCTGCGCAGCACCACGGCTACCCCGACCGCGGCCGGGGCGCCCGGGAAGGCGAAGTACACCCTCGCCGAAGGGGTTGCCGCCGCGACCCAGTCCGCGGCCGATGACCTGCTCGGCAACCACCCGCTGTACCCGGGCCTGGAACTGTAGACACATCCGCTCAGAACCAACGCAGGGCTCTGGATCCGGTGGTGGATCCAGAGCCCTGCGTTTGTCGTTGCCGGTTCAGTGCCGGGCGAAGAGCTTGCCCTCCATGGTGGTGATGAACGCCTCAACCGAACTGGGCAGGTCAGAGAGCTGCCACGACGCGGGAGCCCGGTACCAGCCCAGATCCTCAGGGTCGGGCACGCCCGGGTCGTTGTCGGCCTCCACCAGGGCCTGCAGCCATCGGTCCTGACCACCCAGCACGATGGCGTAGGGCAGCACGCGGGATATCTCGGCGTACGCATCGTCCTTGGGAATCGTCGTCATCGGCTGGGTGGCGAGGTTGATCGCCAACACCTCCAGACCCTTGAGCACCGAGGCACCCTTGGCCGTGCGCCGGGCCATCACCTGGCTCGCCCAGAGCAGTCCGAGCGCGAGCGCGACCAGCACCAACCCGAGCAGGCCGAACCGGGTGAACGCCACGAGGAGACCCAGGGCGACCAGCGAGACCACCACGGCAGCCGTGCCCGCAATGCTCCACGTGCTGCGCACGGCATCCGGACGATGGGCGAACCACCCCTTCCTGACGACCTCGTCGTAGATCTGGTCTTGCACGGTGCCGATGACCTTCTCAAGGGCACCGCTGACCTGCGACACGACGACAGGTTGGCCACCCTCAGGTGCCAGCGCATCGATCAGGGTCCGCTCGAAATCGTGCAGTTCGCCATCAGCGGGGCCACGCTCAAACGTCCAATCGGTGACCGCATGGGCGCTGGTCTTCGGTATCTCGACAACCGTCAGGTACCCGCGCTGGGCCAGGTTGACGACGGTCGCGGTGATGTCGACCGGGTCGACGCGCTCATCGGTGAGGGTCCCGACCTCACCGGGCAGCACGTCGGCCAGCAAGGTGAACCGCTCCTGGCCGGCAGCCACAGCCTCGAACCGGGCGACCGGGGTGGGTGCACCACCGGTCTGGTCGGCGCCGCGGAGCCGGTGCAGCAGGAACAGTGCACCGGAGCCCAGCAGCAGCGCCGCCAGTGCAGCCAGCAACGGGATCGGCTCTGCGGAGAACGCGCGGTCGAGCGTCCACTGCTCGGTGACCATCTGATTGGCTGCGACAGCGTCGGTCGGCACCGAGAAGGTGAGGACGACCACCTCTCCGGCACCCCGCGGGCCATCGGTGAACTTGGGGAAGACCGCATCGTGGGTGCCCGACTGGACGGTCAGGCAACTCATCGTGTTGGATGGCGGGCCGGCCTGGCAGCTGATGTCGTTGGTGCGAACGCCAGTGGGAAGGGTGATCTCGCCCTCGACGTAGGTGGCGCCGACGCTCAGGCCCTGCAGCACCCGCCAGGACACCTCGGTCATGTCACGCTGACCCTGGACGCTGGGCAGCGCCACCGCAGCACCGGTGACCCGGTAGCTGATCTCGATCGGCGCCTCGCCTGCCTGGGACGCGTCCACGCTGATGACCTGGTAATCACCGTCGGTGCTGATCGTCGGGTTGAGGTCCGCACCATCTGCGGTGACAGAGATGTCGCTGATGTCGTACTCGAGTTGGGTGTAGCTGAGCAGTTGCCTGGTGGTGGCGAGCCGCTGTTGCAGAACCGCAGGGGCCTGACCCGCGAACGTGATGGTCTCGGTGACCGTCAGGCTGCCATCGGCGGCCACCGCACCGGAGACGACGTACGAATCGGCCATCTCCTCGGCGCTGGCGGGAGCCACCAGGGCGAGCGAACACAGCAGCACCGTGACGACAGCCGCAGCAGCGCCCAAGAACGAATGCGTGGGCGTGTGCGGCCCTTGACGAGTGCTCATGGGCACCTCTTTCTGCGGACGATCACCACTGGGCGCGGCAAAGGGTTTCCGCTGCCCAAGCTAGCGCACCCGGGCGGCTGCTGCAGGCTCCCTCAACGGGGTGTGCAGCGGCTATGGTGGTCACGTGAGTGGATGGGGGCAGCAGGGATCTCGTCAGGGAGCGCCACGTGGTGGTTTTGGCGCCCGCCCGCAGTGGCCTGCACCCACCCAGGTCCCGTGGGGAGCGGCCAATCAGCAGAACTGGAGCCAGCCCAACCCGGGTTGGCAGCAGTCCCAGCAGACCTGGGGCACGGTGAGCGCGCCCAACCGTCTGCAAGCACCTGCCCGTAGGCGCGGAAACCCGATTGTGGGCGTTCTGAAAGCGATGATGCTGGTGATGGGCGTCATCTTCGTCGGACTGGTGCTGCTGTCGCTGATGAGCACGCCCGACGGTCCCGGCACCGAGGCCCCGTCCCAGCAGTACGACACCGGCGGGTTCCAGCCCGACCAGTACCAGAACGAGCAGTACCAGGTACCCCCGATCGACACGAATCCGCCCGAACTCCCGATGCCCGAGACCTACGGCCAGGCCTCCGACTGGTTGGTCAACAACTCCATCTACAACTCCGAGATAGCAGTGCCG
This sequence comes from uncultured Actinomycetota bacterium, assembly GCA_963780175.1. Classification (GTDB taxonomy): domain Bacteria; phylum Actinomycetota; class Actinomycetes; order Propionibacteriales; family Propionibacteriaceae; genus Brooklawnia. The sequence goes on from CAWAAT010000001.1 coordinate 1,179,734, forward strand.
GTGATGTGTGAGGCGACTCCGATCAACCTGCGCGGCGCGTCGGTCGGTGAACTGCGGGAACACTTCAACCTGATGACCGGTTGTCTGATGAGGGTCTTCGCCCCTGCCGTGGAGAGCGCCGGTTATGTCGCGGTGCGTCCCAGCGTCACGATCTACGACACCCCGGTGCAGACCCGGTGCGGCACCATGCCGCGACAGAACGCCGCCTACTGCGCAGCCGACCAGCAGGTCTACTACTCCACCGAACTGCCCGACATCGTCCCCGGTCAACTACGGGGCGTGAACTACGTCGTCGAGAGCGTCATCGCCCACGAGTTCGCCCATGCCATTCAGGGACGCACCGGCATCCTCATCTCCAACGCGGCCTGGGAGCAGAACTCGAACGAGTCTGACGCCAACGAGTTCTCGCGTCGCCTCGAGGTGCAGGCCGACTGCTGGTCGGGTCAGTTCATCAACTCGGTCGGCCAGTCGGTCGGGGTGGACGCCAACGGTGTGGAGCAGCTCGCCATGCTCTTTCACAGCATCGGTGACGACCAACTGACCGGCGATCCCTTCATCGACGGCAACCACGGCCTCGGCGAGAACCGCCGGGCCTGGTTCCTGGAGGGCACCGCCACCACCTCGATGGGGGCCTGCAACACGTTCGCCGCACCCGACAACCAGGTTCGCTGACGACCCTCAGTCCCGCTCGACCAAGGCCGTGGCCAGCGCTGCCACACCCTCGCCACGTCCCGTGAAGCCCAACCCGTCGGTGGTGGTCGCTGCCAGGCTGACGGGGGCACCCAGCACCCGGCTCATCAGTTCCTCGGCCTCACCCCGCCGGGCGGCCATCCGTGGTCTGGACCCCACCAGCTGGACGGCCACATTCCCGATCCGCCAGCCGGCCTCCTCCAGGCGTCGACGGGTCTCCGCCAGGAAAGCGACTCCGCTCGCCCCGGCCCACTGTGGCTCACTGGTGCCGTAGTTGGAACCCATGTCGCCCATCCCCGACGCCGACAGCAGCGCGTCGCAAGCCGCGTGGCAGACCACGTCCCCGTCCGAGTGCCCGGCCAATCCGGCCTGCTCGTCGGGAAAGTTCAGACCTGCGACCCACATCTGGACCCCGGCCACCAGTTGATGGACGTCGACGCCGATCCCGGTGCGGATCATGGCTTCAGATGGCGCAGGACTCGGCGTGCCGAGTGGTGCCCCAGGCTCTCGCGCATCTTCCACAGGGCACGTGCCACCGTGAGATCGGACGGCTCGGTGATCTTCATCGACAAACGCGAGCCTGACACCAGGACGACCCTGTGGCCGGCCTGTTCGGCACATGACACGTCGTCGGTGAAATCGCCGCTGTGCGATGCCATCCGGTCGTGTGCGTCGAGGATCACGTCCAGCGGGAATCCCTGGGGGGTCTGGATGGCTCGCAACCTCGATCGGTCCACCACCTTCGTGAGGCCTTCGTTGGTCAGTTCGCGCATCGAGTCGCTGACCAGCACGGCCGGGGCAACCGCCTCCGCACCTTCCCGGACGGCCCTGATCACGCCATCGACGACCTTGGCAGGCACCATCGGCCGGACCGCGTCATGGATCAGCACGATCGTGGCCTGCGACAAGTGCGGGTCGTCGCGGATCACCTTGAGTCCGTTGTGCACCGACTCCTGTCGGGTCGCACCGCCCATCGTCTGATGCACAGGAATGGGCAGGGCCGCCAGGGCCGGGCCCAACGCTTCGGCAAGGGTCTCGTTGATGACCACCACGGCGTCCGTGCAACCACCGGCGGCCATCGCCTCGACCGACATGACCATCAAGGCTTTTCCAGTCAGCTTGAGGGCAGGTTTGGGTGTCGTACCGCCGTATCGCAGCCCCAGCCCCGCTCCCACAATGACCGCAACTACCGGCTCCGTCATGCACCGCAGTCTCTCACACCACGGGGCGGGCGGTCCGGTGCCACAATGTGTTCGTACGCGAGCGGCAAGCTGACGAAGGGACACAGTGATGAGCAGGACGTTGTGGAGTGCCGAGGTGTCGCGCATCGGCAGTGACGCCGCTGAACTGACGACGGCAGGCGTACTCATCCTCTTCGGTGAGCCCGTCCCCGACGCGTTGGCCGACGTCAGCGTCGTCCACACCCATGCCACCGAACTCAGCCGCCCCCTGAAGGCCGGGGACTCGTTGATCTTCGCAGACCAGACCTACGTCCTTGACGAGGTCGGCGGACGGGTGTTCGACAATCTGACCGAGTTGGGGCACGCGGTGGTCTACATCTCGCAACCCGCCCAGGAGTTGCTCCCGGGCGCTATCAAGGCGTCCGGTCCGGCACTGGGCGATCCGGCGCTCGGCAGCACCATCTCGTTCGTCGAGAACTGACACACCCACCCAAGACCGATCGGGCGCTGGGAATCAGCACCCGGTTCAGCCCTCGTACTTGTACCCGAGGCCCCGGACGGTCACCAGCCGGACTGGTTGGGTGGGATCGTCCTCGATCTTGGAGCGTAGCCGCTTCACGTGCACATCCAGGGTCTTCGTGTCACCGACGTAGTCCGAACCCCAGATGCGGTCGATGAGTTGGCCGCGGGTCATCACACGTCCGGCGTTGCGCAGCAGCATCTCGAGAAGCTCGAACTCCTTCAGAGCCAGTTTGACGACCTCCCCGCGCAGGGTGACCTCGTGACGCTCGACGTCCATCCGCACGTCACCCGCCTCGATCACCTCGGGCAGCAGTTCGGCATCCTGGCCGCGGCGCAAGACCGCCCGGATCCGCGCCACCAGCTCACGGTGGCTGAACGGTTTGGTCACGTAGTCGTCGGCACCAAGTTCCAGTCCGACCACCTTGTCGATCTCTGAATCGCGAGCGGTGACCATGATGACAGGCACGTTGCCGCGCAGCCGCAGCTGACGGCACACCTCGGTGCCGGGCATACCCGGCATCATCAGGTCGAGAAGCACCAGGTCTGCGCCGTTCCGGTCGAATTCCGCCAAACCGGCCACCCCGTCCGCCGCCTCGGCGACGTCGAAGCCCTCCCGTTGCAGCATGTAGGCGATGGCATCGCGGTAGGAGTCCTCGTCCTCGACGATCAAGATTCTGGTCATGACCCACCTCCTGGTGAACGTGACGGTCCATGGACCGCCGACGCTGGTGACGTGATCTGCTGGTACGAGGGCAACCTCATGGTGAAAGTGGAGCCCTGCCCAGGTTTGCTCCAGACGTTCACCGTTCCGCCGTGCGCGCCCACGACGTGCTTCACGATCGACAGGCCCAGTCCGGTGCCGCCGTGGTCACGGCTGCGGGCGTAGTCAACCCGGTAGAACCGTTCGAAGACACGCTCCAAGTCCTCCGGGCGGATGCCAATTCCGTTGTCGGCCACGCTGATCTCAACGAAGTCGTCACCGGCGTCGGTGCTGGCGCGAGTGCTCACCGCAACCCTGGAGCCCGGATCGGAGTAGTTGATGGCGTTGGTCACCAGGTTTGCCACCGCGCTGGTCAGCTGCACGTCATCACCCAACACCTTCAGACCCTCCGTCCCGGCGACGGTCAGGCTGATCGAACGGGACGCCGCCAGCTCGCGACACTGGGCCAACGCGGCCTCGACCACGTCATCGACAGCCACCTCCCGGGGCTGTATCAGGGGATCGTCGGATTGCAGCCGGGAAAGTTCGATGATCTGTTGAACCAGTTCGCTCAATCGTTCGGACTCAAGAATCATCCTTGCCGCGAAGCGCCTGATGGCCACCGGATCGTCGGCAGCCTGCTCGACAGCCTCGGCCAGCACCCGCAGGGCGCCCACCGGCGTCTTGAGCTCATGGCTGACGTTGGCAACGAAGTCCCTCTTGATCGCGTCGGTGCGCAACTGGGCACTGCGGTCATCGGCAATCACCAGCACGAGGCCACCTTCAAGTGCGCTGACCCGCACGGCCAGCTCGAGCATCGGGGTGCCCGGTTCACGCCGCACATGAACCACGGTCCCCACCGTCTGCCCGACCTTGCGCACCTGACGGACCAACTCCAGCAACTCGTCGATTCCCACCCGGCTGCCGCGCACCAGACCGATGGATCGCGCCTGGGGATTGGAGTGCAGCACCTCGTCGTACAGGCCGGCCACCAATGCCGCGGACCGAAGCAGATCGACGGCGGCCTCAAGTTGGCCCGAAACCACCGCAACCTTGGCATTCCCCTGGGCATCGAGAACCCCGGCGCGACGTTTCAACCAGCCGATCACCGGCGCGTAGCTCAGCCCGATGAGCAGGCCCAGCACGGCGGCGAGCAGGACGTCCACACGCTCGATCATAGGCCCCAGCAGCGCCCGGCTGGCCGGGCGGCCCAAGTCAAAGGCGCACGCACGACCACCGTTCACGCCACGTTCACCAGTTGGCCACCTAGTCGCCCAGCGTGCGCCACCGCAGGATCGCTGGCAGGCCCTAGAATCAAGGGGGCCGAGCGGGCCAACAGAGCATGGGGGTGAGCGGTGCGCGAGATCTACCAAAGCGACCTTGAGGGTGTCGTCAACGAACTGGTTGTGATGTCCGACAGCATCCAGATCGCGGTCAGGGATGCCACCCGGGCGCTTCTCGAAGCAGACCTGCAGTTGGCCGAGCGAGTGATCAGCGGCGACACGCGGATTGACGCCATGCATGACCAGTTGGAACACCGGGCGTTCACGATCCTGGCTCGGCAGTCACCGGTGGCCGGCGAACTCCGCACGCTGGTGGCGGTCATCCAGATGGTTGCGGCACTGGGACGGATGGGCGACCTCGCGGCGCACGTCGCCAAGATCGCCCGCCTGCGCTACCCCGAGCACGCCGTCCCCGAGCCGCTGTATGCGAACTTCAACAGGATGTCGCGGCTGGCCCAGGACATGATCGGCAATGTCGGCCGCATCCTGGCCGAGCGAGACCTGGCCGAGGCCCAAGCGCTGGCACAGCAAGATGAAGAGATGGACACTCTGCGCAGCGATCAGTTCCGGGTCATTCTCGGGGACGACTGGGCTCACGGCGTCGAGGCAGCCGTCGACGTCGCCCTGTTGGGACGCTACTTCGAGCGCATCGCCGACCATGCGGTGGGCATGGGCCGACGGATCATCTACATCATCACCGGAGACCTGCCCGAGGGCGAGGACTGGCCGTCCACCTAGCCCCAGGCAGGACACCACAAGGCCGGACGCCCCCAGGGACGTCCGGCCTTGTCAATGCTCGAGGGGCTACTTCTTGCCCTGGCTTGCGACAGCCTTCTGGCCGGCCGCGGCGGCCTCGGGATCGAGGTAGCGACCGCCCTTGGTGACCGGCTCGAAGTTGTCGTCCAACTCGTAGAGCAGCGGGATGCCGGTCGGGATGTTCAGGGCCGCGATGTCGGCGTCCGAGATCTCGTCAAGGTGCTTGACCAGGGCGCGCAGCGAGTTGCCGTGCGCGGTGACCAGGACGGTGTTGCCGGACGCCAGGTCAGGCTTGATGTCGGACTCCCAGTACGGCAGCATGCGTGCGACGACGTCCTTGAGGCACTCGGTCTGGGGACGCTCATCCTCGGGGATGTCCGCGTAACGCGCGTCATGCCACTGGGAGTACTCGGCATCACGATCGAGCACGGGCGGGGGCGTGTCGTAGCTGCGGCGCCAGAGCATGAACTGCTCCTCACCGTACTTCGCGAGGGTCTCGGCTTTGTCCAGCCCTTGGAGGCCGCCGTAATGGCGCTCGTTGAGCCGCCATGAGCGCTGCACGGGAATCCAGTGCCGGTCGCATTCGTCGAGGGCGAGGTAGGCCGTGTGGATGGCGCGTCTCAACAGCGAGGTGTGCAGCTTCTGGGGCAGCAGATTCTGCTCAGCCAGCAGTTGGCCGCCGCGCTTGGCCTCCCCGACGCCCTTCTCGTTGAGGTCAACGTCCACCCAGCCGGTGAACAGGTTCTTGGAGTTCCATTCGCTCTCACCGTGGCGGAGCAGAATCAGCTTGTAGGTCATGGACCGGATTCTAGTTGGCGCAGCTCACGAGATGGCGAGGTGCGTGCAGTTCGAGGACGCCCTGGATCGGCTCGCACAGCGGTCGATGCCATGGCCGGGGTCAGCCTTCGTGGCGGTGGTACCCGTCAGGATTGGCCGACTGCCAGCGGAATGAGTCCTGGCAGGCCTGCTCGACGGAAAGCGTTGCCGACCAGCCCAGTTCGGCGCGGGCCTTGGCCGGATCGGCAAAGGATGACGCGACGTCGCCCGGCCGGCGTCCAACGATCTCGTAGGGAATCGTCACACCGGACGCATTTTCAAAGGCCGTGACCACCTGGAGCACCGTCGTGGGAGTGCCGGTGCCCAAGTTCCACACGTGATAACCGGCATGGTTGGCCAGGAAGTCCAGCGCGGCCAGATGGCCCTCGGCCAGATCTACAACGTGGATGTAGTCGCGCTCACCGGTGCCGTCCGCGGTGGGGTAGTCCTCGCCGAAGACCATCAGCTTCTCGCGGCGTCCGGCGGCCACCTGGGCGACGAACGGCAGCAGGTTGTTGGGGATGCCCTTCGGGTCCTCCCCGATCCGGCCCGACTCGTGGGCGCCGATCGGGTTGAAGTAGCGCAGGACGCCGACAGCCAGAGTCGGGTCAGCCGCGGCGACGTCCGCCAGGATCTGCTCGATCATGTGCTTGGTGCGTCCGTACGGATTGGTTGCGCCGGTGGGGGCGTCCTCGACGAAGGGCGGCTCGGAACTCTCGCCGTATACGGTCGCGGAACTGCTGAAGACGATCCGGTGGCAGTCGTGCCGGGCCATCGCCTCCAGCAACGCGATGGTGGACTCGAGGTTCTCGCGGTAGTAGGTCAACGGGATCTGGGTGGACTCCCCCACGGCCTTCCATCCGGCGAAGTGGATGACCCCTTCGGGGCGGAAGGCGGCGAACGCCCGGTCCAGGGCTTCGGTGTCTCGCACGTTGGCCTGGACGAACTGGGGTCGGCGCCCAGCCAGCTCACCCACCCGACGTAGCGACTCCTGGGAACTGTTGGAGAGGTCGTCGACGACCAGCACATCGTGACCAGCGGCCAGCAGAGCGAGGGTCGTGTGGGAGCCGATGTAGCCGGCGCCGCCGGTGACGAGTACGCGCATGGGAGTCCCTTCGTGGAGGCTTTACAGTCACCTTAGCAGTGGCCACCGGCAAGACCCCGCGCGCACCCCGGGCGACGTGCTTGAATCGGAGGCATGAATCAGCCCATTGCAGTGGTGACAGGTGCGTCCAGCGGGATCGGGGCGGCGAGCGCCCGTGCCCTGGCAGCCGAGGGTTACAAGGTCTTCTGCGCGGCCCGGCGCGGGGACCGGCTCACCGAACTGGCCGCCGAGATCGGCGGGGTGGCGGTGGTCTGCGACATCACCGATCAGGGCCAGGTGGACGCACTGGCCGAGGCGGTCGGCGCGCGCTGCGACGTGCTGGTCAACAACGCGGGCGGGGCGATCGACCAGGCACCCGTCGAGTCAGCTGAGATCGCCGACTGGGAGCAGATGTACCGGATCAACGTTTCGGGGACGCTGCGCGTCACCCAGGCACTGCTGCCTGCCGTTGAGGCGACGCACGGTGCGGTCATCTTCATCACCTCCACCGCCGCCGAGACCGCCTACGAGGGCGGCGGGGGCTACTGCGGAGTGAAATCGGCCGAACGCTACCTGGCCTGGTCGATGCGCCTCGAACTGGCCGGACGGCCGGTTCGGGTGTGCGAGATCAGCCCGGGGATGGTCCGGACCGACGAGTTCTCGCTGGTCAGATTCGCGGGTGACCAGGCCAAGGCGGACGCCGTCTACGCCGGGGTGGATGCTCCGCTGGTGGCCGAAGACATCGCCGAGGCGGTGCGTTGGGTGGCGACCCTGCCCAAGCACGTCAACATCGACCGACTTGTCATCAGGCCGCGCGCTCAGGCGGCCAACTGGAAGGTGGCCCGCAACTCCTGAATCACGGGACGCGCTCCACTGCAGCCCATAAGACCGCCTCTGGCGCGAGTTCGGACGGGCGTGCAGACGCGCCTCTGGCAGCAGCGCCAAGCGGGCAGGCAGCAAGAAGCGCCGACCACCACAGGGGTGGCCGGCGCTTCCAGCGGTAAGGGTGATTGTCTGCAGATCAGGCCAGGGTGACCAGAGCCTGCCCACCCTGGACGGCCTCGCGGGGCTCCACCAGGATGGCCTCGACCGTCCCCGCAGAAGGTGCGGTGATCTCGGTCTCCATCTTCATGGCCTCGAGGACCACGACCACTTGGCCGGCCTCGATCTTGTCGCCCACGCTCACCAGGATTCGGGCCACCGAACCGGCCAGCGGAGCCACGATCGCGTTGGCGCTCGCTCCGGGGACAGACGCGGTGGTCTTGGTGTTGGCCGAACCGGCGCTGCCGCCGATGACGATCGGGGCCGGCACCGCGCGCACCTCCGGCTCGGCTTCAATGTCCACGACGTAATCGGTGCCGTTGACGGTCATCTTGAGACGCATTGTCATTCCTCTTTCAGTTCAACCAGACACCGGATCACAGCGCGGGCGCGGGCATGGTGCCACGAACACGATTGTCCGTGAGGCTCCTACGCGCGGCCGAGGTCCAGCCAGTCCGGCTGGAGTAGCGGACGGCCTTGACCTTGCCCTTGTAGCCCATGTAGGCAGCTGCCGCGGCAGCCAGGACCGCCAGGTCCTCCTCGGGGACCGGACGGGTGGCCACCAGACCCGCGACGGTGGATTCCAGGCCATCGACGCGTTTCTGCAATTGCTGCACGAGCGCAGCCAGTTCAACGACCGACAGGTCCTTCGTTTCGTTGCTCATCAGTCCTCCTATCAGACCGGGAACACGGCGTGCTTTTTGGGCGGACGCTGCGTGCGCTTGTTGGCGGACAACCCGAGGGCGACGGCGATCTGTCGACGCGAGTCGGCGGGATCGATGATGTCGTCGACGTAGCCGTGGGCGGCCGAGGCGAACGGGGTGGCGAACTTCTCACGGTAGGCCTCCACCAGCTCGAGCCGCTTGGCGTCGGGATCGGCAGCGGTATTGATCTCCCTGCGGAACACAACGGCCGCTGCGCCATCGGCACCCATCACCGCGATCTCCGCGCTGGGCCAGGCGAACACCTTGTCAGCACCCAGTTCCTTGGAGCACATGGCGAGGTACGAACCGCCGTACGCCTTGCGAAGCACCATGGTGATCTTTGGCACCGTGGCGGCCGAGTACGCGAACAGCATCTTGGCGCCGTGCCGGATGATGCCACCGTGCTCCTGGGCGACACCCGGCAGGAAGCCGGGGACGTCGACCAGGTTGACCACCGGCACGTTGTAGGCGTCGCAGATCCAGATGAACCGAGCCGCCTTGTCGGAGGCGTTGATGTCGAGCACCCCCGACATGGACTTCGGCTGGTTGGCGATGAACCCCACCGAGTGGCCGTTGATGCGTCCGAAACCGGTGACGATGTTGGTCGCATAACCGGCCTTGACCTCAAGGAAGTCGGCGTAATCGACGATCTCGGCGATCACGTCGCGGACGTCGTAGCCCTTGTTGCCCTCGACCGGAACGATCGTGCGCAACTTGGGGTTGAGTTCGACGTTGTCGTCCGGCATGACGACCGGTGCTTCCTCCGCGTTGTTCTGCGGAAGGAAGCTCAGCAACTTCTGGGCGATGAGCAGGGCCTGCGCATCGTCGTCTGCCACGAAGTCCGTCACACCCGAGATCGACTGGTGGGCGTCGGCGCCACCGAGTTCGTCCTGGGTGACGACCTCACCGGTGACCTGCTTGATGACGTCAGGTCCGGTGATGAACATGTGGGCCTTGCGGGTCTGGATGATGAAGTCCGTCAGCGCCGGGCTGTAGACCGCGCCACCGGCACATGGGCCGGCGATGATCGAGATCTGCGGCACGACTCCAGACAGCTTCACGTTGGCGAAGAAGACCTTGCCGTAGCCCGAGAGGGAGTCGATGCCCTCCTGGACGCGCGCGCCACCGGAGTCGTTGATGAAGATGAAGGGAGCACCGTTGGTCAGCGCGCTCTCCATCGTCTCGGTGACCTTGATGTTGTGCGTCTCGCCGGCAGAACCACCGACGACGGTGAAGTCCTGGCTGGCGAGGTAGACCGGGCGTCCCATCACCGAGGCATGGCCGGTCACCACGCCGTCGGCCGGCATGTCCGCCTTGTCCATGCCAAAGGCAGATGTGCGGTTCCGCCTGAAGGCACCGGTCTCGATGAACGAGCCCGGGTCTGTGAAGGCATCGATGCGCTCGCGCGCCGACATCTTGCCCTTCTCGTGTTGCTTGGCGATGCGGTCGGCGCCACCACCAGCCTCAACGTGAGCGCGCTCCTTGTTCAGGTGCTCGAGGCGCTCGTCCATGGTGCGTTGTTTGGCCATTGTGCAGTCTCCTCAGGCCGGCTCTACAGCCACGGTGTGACTGTTGCCGTTGATGGTGACGTTGTACGTGATGGGGCCGGCCAGGGCGTTCGACTGGCCCTCGGCTGCGGCCTTCATCTGGGCCTCGGTGCGGGCCACGGACTTGGGGCCCTGGTCACGGCTCTCCAGGAAGGTCGGGGCGACACCAGGGAACATGGCGTAGGTGAGCACGTCCTCCTCGGTGCCGTCGTAGCCCTTGAGCGCAGACGCCTTGGCAACCAGGTCGTTCCACTCGGGGGCCAGCAGGTCGGCCGGACGCTCCTCGATCGGGTCCTTCTTGGCCTGCACTGCAGCCTGCTGGATGACCTCGGGGTTGCGCTCGGCGGGTGAGGCACCGTAGTAGCCCAACATCATGTCGGCGAACTCACCGGTCATGACCTTGTACGTCGCCCATCAGCACGTTGAAGACGGCCTGGGAGCCGACGATCTGCGACGACGGGGTGACCAGCGGCGGGTAGCCGGCGTCCTTGCGGCAGACCGGCACCATCCGCATGACCTCGTCGATGCGATCCTCGGCACCCTGGGCGCGCAGCTGCGACTCCATGTTCGACGAGCATGCCGCCGGGGATCTGCGACTTGAAGATGTTGGTGTCGACCAGCGTCTTCGACTCGAACTCGGCGTACTTCGGTCGGATCTTCTTGAAGTGGTCGCGCACCTTGAGCACGAGGTCGATGTCGACCTTCGTGGTGTAGCCGGTGCCCTCGAGCATCTCGACGACGGCTTCGGTCGGGTTGTGGCCCGGCCCGAGCGACATGGAACTGACCGAGGCGTCCACCACGTCGGCGCCGGCCTCGATGGCCTTCATCAGCGCGACCTGGGTGACCCCGGTGGTCGAGTGGCAGTGGACGTTGATCTGGACGTCGCTGCCGTAGGTGTCCTTGATCGCCTTGACGATGTCGTAGGCGGGCTGCGGCTTGAGCAGTGCAGCCATGTCCTTCAGCGCGATCGAGTCGGCGCCCATGTCGAGCAGCTGACCGGCCAGTTCGACGTAACCCTCAACGGTGTGCACCGGCGAGATGGTGTAGCAGATGGTGCCCTGGGCGTGCTTGCCGACCTTCTTGACCGCAGCCATGGCGTGTTCCAGGTTGCGCGGATCGTTCATGGCGTCAAAGACGCGGAACACGTCCATGCCATTGGCGGCCGACTTGTCGACGAAACGGTCGACGACCTCATCGTTGTAGTGGCGGTAGCCGAGCAGGTTCTGGCCGCGCAGCAACATCTGCAGGCGGCTGTTGGGCATCAGCTCTCGGAAGGTCCGCAGGCGCTGCCATGGATCTTCGTTGAGGAAACGGATACAACTGTCGTAGGTGGCTCCACCCCAGCACTCGACCGACCAGTAGCCGGCTGCGTCTATGTCTGCACAGGCGTCGACCATGTCCTCCATGGCCATGCGTGTGGCCATCAAGCTCTGATGGCCATCACGGAGCACCAGTTCGGTGATACCGACCTCGCGGGGTTCGGAGACCTCAATATGTCGCGGACTCATGCCGATGATTCTCGCACGAAGGACTACGCGCCGACTCACCGGGTGCCATTTACAACCCCTGCCACGCACACAACCTTGTCGGCTTCGGGGATACTGTCTGTCAGCGGAGCAGGTGGCTCACGAAGGACGGTGGAACGGCACATGTGCGGCTTGATGAGCTTCATCTCGACAGCTGAGCTGGACGACGAACGCGTCTCTCAAGTCGCCCAGGGTATGACTTGCGCCAGGCACCGAGGCCCCGACGACACCGCCGTCTGGCACGACGACCGGGTTGCCATGGGCTTCAATCGACTCAGCATCATCGACATCGAAGGGTCCAACCAGCCGTTGCGTTGGGGGCCGCCCGAGAACCCCGATCGCTACGCGATGGTGTTCAACGGCGAGATCTACAACTACGTCGAACTGCGCGCCCGACTGGGCGCAGACGACCACGCGGTATTCCACACCGAGGGTGACGGCGAGTCCATCGTGGCCGGCTACCACTACCACGGCCCCGACTGGGTCAAGCAGTTGCGCGGCATGTTCGCCTTCGTCATCTGGGACACCCAGACCAAGGAGGTCTTCGGGGCCCGCGACTGGTTCGGCATCAAGCCGCTGTACGTCGCCCGGACCGCCGACGGGTACGGATTCGCGTCCGAGGCGAAGAGCCTTCGCGCACTGACCGGGCCGGCCGCGGTCGACCGCAAGGCCCTGGCGCACTACCTGGTCCTGCAGTACGTGCCCGAGCCCGAATCGGCGGACGCGAACCTGCGCCGCATCGAGTCGGGCACGCACCTTCACGCTGCGCGCCGGCAACCTGACCACCAATCGCTATTTCAAGCCACGATTCGCGGCCAACCCGGTCAAGGGCGCCGAGGCCGTCCAGGAACTGCACGAGCAGATCCTCGAGGTGCTCGACGACTCGGTCGCCAAGCACATGCGCGCCGACGTCACGGTCGGCTCTTTCCTGTCCGGCGGCATCGACTCCACCGCCATCGCGGCACTGGCCAAGAAGTACAACCCCAACCTGCTCACCTTCACCACCGGGTTCGAGCGCGAGGGCTACTCCGAGGTGGACGTGGCCGCCGAGTCTGCGGCGGCCATCGGCGTCCAGCACTTCGTCAAGACGGTCAGCGAGCACGAACTGTTCGAGACGCTGCCGCTGATCGTCTGGTACCTGGACGACCCGGTCGCCGATCCCGCGCTGGTGCCGCTGTACTTCGTGGCGCGCGAGGCCCGCAAGCACGTCAAGGTGGTGCTGTCGGGTGAGGGCGCGGACGAACTGTTCGGCGGTTACAACATCTACCGCGAGCCGCTCAGTCTGCGTCCGATCACCATGTTGCCCAACCCGCTGCGCAAGGGACTTGCCGCGGTGAGCCGGGCGCTGCCGCGAGGCTTCCGCGGCAAGAGCCTGCTGGAACGCGGGTCGATCGACCTGGAGGAGCGCTACTACGGCAACGCCCGCAACTTCCGGCCCGACCAGGTGGCCAAGGTGCTGCGCGGCGAGCCGCGGCTCGATCCGCGACGTCACCGACCCGATCTACGGGGTGTCGAAGGGCTGGGACCCGGTGGCCCGGATGCAGCACGTCGACCTGTTCACCTGGCTGCGCGGCGACATCCTCGTCAAGGCCGACCGGGTGACCATGGCGAACTCGCTGGAGCTTCGCGTGCCCTTCCTCGACAAGGAGGTCTTCGAGGTCGCACGACACATCCCGATCGAGCAGAAGATCACCCGCAACCAGTCGAAGGTGGCGCTGCGCAAGGCACTCGAGCAGGTCGTCCCGGCCCACGTGCTGAACCGCAAGAAGCTCGGCTTCCCGGTGCCCGTGCGGGTGTACCTGCGCGACGACTACGGCTACCAGTGGGCTCGCGACATCATCACCTCGGCCGGCACCACCGAGTTCATCGACCCGAAGGCTGCCCTGGACCTGCTCGACGAGCACCGCCGAGGTGCTGCCGACAACTCGCGTCAGGTGTGGACGCTGCTGGTCTTCATGCTCTGGTACGACATCTTCGTCACCGGCAGCATCGTCCCGGAGGTGCCGCACCCCCATTACCCGGTCAAGCTCTGATTCACCACGGGTGCCTCAGGTGGGACGCACTAATCTGGAACCCATCGACTCGAGGAGATGGTCATGCCCAAGCTGCGTTCCCGAACCACCATCGATGGCCGCAACATGGCCGGCGCCCGCGCCCTGTGGCGCGCCACTGGCCTGACCAACGACGACTTCGGCAAGCCGATCGTGGCCGTTGCCAACAGCTTCACCCAGTTCGTCCCCGGCCACGTCGGGCTGCGTGACGTCGGCGAGGTCGTGGCCGAGGCCGTCAAGGCGGCCGGTGGCGTGGCCCGCGAGTTCCACACCATCGCCATCGACGACGGCATCGCCATGGGCCACGACGGCATGCTCTACTCCCTGCCGAGCCGTGAGGTGATCGCCGACTCGGTGGAGTACATGGTCAACGCGCACAAGGCCGACGCGCTGGTGTGCATCAGCAACTGCGACAAGATCACCCCCGGGATGATGCTCGCCGCGCTGCGGCTGAACATCCCGACGGTCTTCGTCTCGGGCGGGGCGATGGAGTCCGGGCGTCCCGTTCTCAAGGACGACGGCACGCAGAGCAACCGGCTCGACCTTGTGGACGCGATGACCGCCGCCGCCGACCCCAGCGTCTCGGACGCCGAGCTGCTGCGCATGGAGCAGGAAGCCTGCCCGACGTGCGGCTCGTGCTCGGGGATGTTCACCGCGAACTCGATGAACTGCCTGACCGAGGCCCTGGGCCTGTCGCTGCCGGGCAACGGCACCACACTGGCCACGCACGCCTACCGTCGCGAACTGTTCGTCCAGGCGGGAGCTCAGATCGTCGAACTGGCCAAGCGGTGGTACGACCACGACGACGCTTCGGTGCTGCCGCTGTCGATCGCCACCAAGGACGCCTTCATGAACGCAATGACGATGGACATAGCGATGGGGGGGTCGACCAACACGATTCTGCACCTGTTGGCCGCCGCCCAGGAGGCCCGCGTCGACTTCACCCAGGACGACATCGACGCCCTCAGCCGACTGGTGCCCTGCATCTGCAAGGTCGCTCCCAACACCAAGAACTACTTCATGGAGGACGTGCACCGAGCCGGCGGCATCCCCGCAATTCTGGGCGAGCTCAACCGGGCTGGGCTGCTGCGCACCGACGTCCACTCGGTGCACCACGATTCACTGCAGACCTTCCTGGACGACTGGGACATCCGCGGCGGCAAGGCGCTGGACGATGCGCACCGGCTCTTCCTCGCTTCACCGGGCGGCGTGCGCACCACTCAGATGTTCTCCACCAGTGCCTTGTGGGACTCGTTGGACGTCGACCAGGTCTCCGGCTGCATTCGCAGCGTGGAGCACGCCTACACCACCGACGGGGGTCTGGCCATCCTGCGCGGCAATATCGCGGTGGACGGATGTGTCGTCAAGACCGCTGGCGTCCCTGAGGATCAGTGGGTGTTCCGAGGCCCGGCCAAGGTGACCGAGTCGCAGGACGAGGCCGTCGAGGCCATCCTCGGTGGACGCATCGTGCCCGGTGACGTCGTGGTTGTGCGCTATGAGGGACCCCGGGGCGGCCCAGGCATGCAGGAAATGCTCTACCCGACCAGCTACCTGAAGGGGATCGGGCTCGGGCCGAAGTGTGCGCTGATCACTGATGGACGCTTCTCGGGTGGTTCCAGCGGCCTGTCCATCGGGCACATCAGCCCTGAGGCGGCGTCCGGTGGGGCGATCGGGCTCATCGAGGACGGCGACATCGTTGCCATCAACATCCCTGAGCGATCGATCAATCTCGAGGTGAGCCGCGAGGAACTGCAACGCCGGCGTGCCGAGAAAGATGCCGCTGGTTGGCGTCCGGCCACCCGGCAACGTCAGGTCAGCAACGCGCTTAAGGTATTCGCGAGTCTGGCCCTGAGTGCCGACAAGGGTGCGGCGCGGCGGCAGCTGGACTGAGCCGGGGTCCCGCGATGTCCGGAGATCCGGTGCTCTGTCTCGGCGAGGCCCTGGTCGACATCATCATCCGGGACGGGAAGTCGTCCGAACATGTCGGTGGCAGCCCACTGAACGTGGCCTGTGAGGTGGCCACCCTCGGCCATCCGACCACGCTGGCCTCCTGGTGGGGCAAGGATGACCGGGGCAAGGCGATCGCGACATGCTGGTGGTCGATCCACTGAACGTCGAGGTGGCAGACACTGTCGGTGCCGGCGACTCGTTCATGGCGGGGCTGTTGTCGGGCCTGTTGGACGCGGCCCTCATCGGGAGCCCCGACGCCAAGGCGCGGCTGCGGACGGCGCACTGGAAGGACGTCCGCACCGCGCTGCACCGTGCGGTGGTCACGTCCGGGCTCACGGTCAGCCGAGCCGGGGCCTACGCCCCCACCAGGCAAGAGGTTGGACGCGTACTGACCATGATCCACGGCTGGGCTGAGCCCCCGCAGCGCTTATCGCGACCGATCACATCGCTTCTAAGCGACGTGATCGGTCGCAGTGAATCTGCAGGACGGGCAAGGGTGCATGGTTCCTGGCCAGCCGAGCCTGCGCAGCATCTCGTCCACCTGGCTGGCAACCTCACAGTGAAGCACGGTGACGTCATGCCAGCCGTAGCGCAGGCTCAACTCACCTCGCAGCAGGTGATCGTTGTCACGCCTCATGTCACGGAAGGCGCCTGCGCCGATGTGACCCACCCGGCCATCAAGTTCGACGATGAGGCGGTCGTAGCGCACGTCGGTTCGGTATCGCCCGTCATAGAACTGCCTCTGCCCCCTGGGGAGGCCATGTGCGCGCTCCACGTCGCGGGCATAGCGGTATTCCAGTTCCGAATGGATACCCTCGCGGACGCGTCCCAGCATCGCCTCCATGTTCTTGCGGCCCGGGACGCGAGGCCGGGCGTCCAGCACCTTGAGAATGGCTGAGGTGGTGCTGCGTCCCGTCGACACCACGTCTGCCAGGAGTTGGGCCTGCCTCTGGGGCTGCAGAACGCACAGATCCACCACTGTGTCAGGCAGGGGCGTCCGAGGGGGAGAGCCGAGCGCGCGAGGCAGTTGGCGCGCTCGGCGATAACGCCAGGGCCAGTGCTGTTCGGGGTGCCGATCGTTGGGCACCACTGCGGTGATCAGGCCGGGGGCCTCCCGCACGATGCCCCAGAGGTAGCCAGCAGCCTCGTCAGCCAGCATCGTCCGATCGCCGCCGCGTAGGACGCCCACCCACGCCAAGGTGGTCCAATCGACGGGGCCACTGTGGGTCACGTAGACGCCAGGCACGGGAACCTGCCAGCTGCCGTTGTGCAGCAGCCGGTTGATGACCGGGTTGCTGAGGCCGTGGCGTAGCGCCTGATCGCGAGTGATGGCGTGGGACTGGATCTGCGCCAATTGGAGCAGTGAGCCAGGGACCGGAGTGATGGGTTTCATGCTTAGTTGATGGGCAATTCCGGACGGGATCACCACAAATCCTGAACCCTGTGGACAACTCAGTGCGACCGATCACATCTCGTACTCCCGTCGTGATCGGTCGCAATAAACCACGAACGCCCACTACGGCCGCGGACAAAGCCAAGAGGGGCTGGCCCATGACTGGGCCAGCCCCTCATCAGGTTGGGGCCGCTCAGGCCGAGTGCGTCCCGGCCGAGCCGAGCTGCTGGCAGGCCTCGATGACGCGAGCGGCCATGCCGGCCTCGGCCACCTTGCCCCAGGCGCGCGGGTCGTACTGCTTCTTGTTGCCGACCTCGCCATCAACCTTGAGCACGCCGGCGTAGTTGCGGAGCATGTAATCGACCACCGGGCGGGTGAACGCGTACTGGGTGTCGGTGTCGACGTTCATCTTGACGACGCCGTAGCTGACCGCGTCCGCGATTTCCTGGGCCGACGATCCCGAACCGCCATGGAACACCAGGTCGAAGGGGTTCTCCTTGCCGAACTTGGCACCGCAGGCCTGCTGGATCTCCTTGAGGATCTCGGGGCGCAGCTGCACGTTGCCCGGCTTGTACACACCGTGCACGTTGCCGAAGGTCAAGGCGGTGAGGTACTGGCCCTTCTCGCCCAGACCGAGCACCTCGAGGGTGCGGATGCCGTCCTCGACGGTGGTGTACAGCTTCTCGTTGATCTCGCCGACGACACCGTCCTCCTCGCCACCCACGGCGCCAACCTCGATCTCGAGGATGAGCTTGGCCCTGGAGGTGCGGGCGAGCAGCTCCTCAGCGATCAGGAGGTTCTCCTCGACCGGAACAGCCGAGCCGTCCCACATGTGGGAGTTGAACAGCGGATCCTCGCCACGGTCCACGCGCTCCTGCGAGATGGCGATCAGCGGGTTGACGTAGGAATCCAGCTTCTCTTTCTGGCAGTGGTCGGTGTGCAGGCCGATGTTCACCGGGTAGTGCCTGGCCACCACACGTGCGTACTCGGCCAGCGCCGCGGCACCGGTCACCATGTTCTTGACGGTCGATCCGGACGCGTACTCGGCGCCACCGGTGGAGACCTGGATGATGCCGTCGGAGCCCGCCTCCGCGAAGCCCTGGATGGCGGCGATCACTGTCTGTGAGGACGTCACGTTGATGGCCGGGTAGGCGTACTTGCCGGCCTTGGCCTTGGCGTACATCTCCTGGTAGACCTCGGGACTTGCGATGGGCATAGCTGCTTCTTTCTGTCGGATCTCTCGCGGCCCGCGCCACAAGATGCCATCGACAGGCGATGGCCGGGCCCTACCATTCTGTCAAACCACGTGGGGCGATGGACGTCGGCTCACCATATCTTGTCGACACGACTGAGATCGAGCCCGAAGCGCCCCTGCGAGAAGGCCCGCAGCGCCGAGTCGATGGTGCTCGGCGAGGCGTCCAGGACGATGATGGGCACCGACCAACTCTGGTCGACTTCCCACCTGAACTCCAGCCTGGGACCTGGATTGAACAAGGCGTTGCGACCTGCCACCTGTCGAACGTCGGGCCAGTTCACCCGTTGCCCGGACGGGACGCTCGCCAGCACGACACCCAGATTGTCAATCTGGAAGGCGGGTCCCATCGGCACCTGGGCAGTCGTCCGGCGGGCTCGGCGCAGCTTGACGATCGTGGTGAGCACCCTGGCCAGCGAGAGGCCGACGGACGCGACCAACAGCCAGAACAAGAAAGACCCCTGGGGTGGCTTGAACAGCAACCACCAGACCACGCTGATCCCCAGACTGACGGCCACACCCATCCACTGCCTGAACAGCAGGCTGCGGAATCCCGCCGCCCGCTGGGCCATCGCCACTGGCGAGTGGCTGACCAGCATGCCACCGCCAGGCGCGGGGTCAAGCGCGTCCAGATGCTCCGCCAAGGCTGGCCCTGCCGCCAGCACAGCAGGCTCCACAGCAGGATCAGACGGTGCGGGGGTGCTCACCGATAAATCCTCCCGCCTCAGTAGAACAGTTGCGTGTCGACCACGTTGCGCATGCGTCCGCCGTCCAGGAAGGCCTTGACGTTGGCCAGGAAGAGCTCTGCGATGCGCCCGTCCTCCTTCTCGGAGTTGGCGGCGGTGTGCGGTGCGATCAGCACGTTCGGCAGATCCCACAGCGGGCTGTCGGCGGCCAGCGGCTCAACCTTGGTCACGTCCAGCGCCGCGAAGCTGAGGTGCCCGGACGCCAGCAGGTCGGCCATCGCGTCCTCCTCGATGCACGGGCCCCGCCCGACGCTGGCAACGATCGCGCCGGGCTTGAGGGCCTCGAGCACCTCACGGCTGATGAGTCCCTCGGTGCCGACCGCACCCGGCAGCGCGTTGACCAGCGCGTCCGCCCCCGCGGCGGCTTCGACGATCTGGTCGGAGGTAAACAGCTTCGACACGCCTGAAACCTGCTTGATCGAGCGGTTGACGCCGATGACCGTGGCGCCCAACTCGGCGAAACGCTTGGCGCACTCCTGCCCGATGCTGCCCAGGCCGATCACCACGACGGTCATGTCGGAGACCTGCTTCATCACCCACCGGGACGGCGACCAGTAGTGCCTGGCCTTGTGCTCGAGCAGCTGGGGCAGGTCCTTGGCCCCGGCAAGAACGCCGAACAACGCGAACTCGGCCAGCGTCCCGGCATGCACACCCGCTGAGGTGGTGAAGATGACGCGCGCGAGTTCCTCGTCGGTGAGGCCGGCGGCCTTCACCTGCGAGCCTCCGCCGGCGGCCATGGTCTGCACCCACTTGAGCCTCGGGTTGGCCCGCACCGTGCGCGCGAGGGAGGCCGGCTTGGTGTCGGGGATTCCGTAGAGCACGTCCGCACTGTCGACGAGTTCCTCGAAGCGGGCCTGCTGTTCAGGGGTGCGCTGGAAGGCGGGGTCGCCCTCATGATCGCTCGGCCACCGCATCGGGGGCAGCAGGTCGGGCTCGATGACCAGGTCGATGCGCGGCTCGGCCGCGCGAATGTGCTCGACGTAATCCGAGTCCAGCGGCTTGGCGACGACGACACGCAGTTGATCCATGGGTTGGCCTTCCGTACGCGGTTTTCCCACCATTCTGGCAGGTTCGAATGCCCCCAGTGGACTGCGTCGCCATGAGAGCCCCGGTGGTTCTGGGCTGTCCGGCAGAATGGGCCCATGAGCCACATCGACGCGGTGATCTTCGACATGGACGGCACCCTGACCGACTCCGAACACTGGTGGGACGAGGTCCGGCGGGAGCTGGCCGAACAGGAGGGCCGGCCCTGGCCGGCGGATGCCAGCACGAAGCAGATGGGCATGAGCACGCGCGAATGGGCGAGCTATCTGGTGGACGTGGTCGGTGTGCCCGGCCCGTGGACCGACGTCGCCGAGCGCGTCATCGAAGGCATGGTCGTCAAGTACCAGCAAGGCGTGCCGCTGCTCCACGGGGCTGACGCAGCGGTCAGGCGGATTGCCGACCTGGCGCCGATCGCCATCTGCTCGTCCTCGCCCCGCCGGCTGATCGACGCCGTGGCCGCGGCGATGGGGTGGGACGCGCTGCTGACTGCACGCGTCTCCACCGAGGAGGTGGAGCGCGGCAAACCCCACCCGGACGGCTACCTGCGGGCAGCCGAACTCCTGGGGGTCGACCCTGGGCGCTGCGTTGTCGTCGAGGACGCCACCAACGGCATTCTGTCGGCGATGGCTGCCGGCATGAAGGTCATCGCGGTGCCGCCGCACTTCCATCCGCCGAGCGCCGACCTGCTCGCCCGCTGCGACCTGGTCATCGACAACCTGGACGAACTCAACGAGGCTGCGCTGGCCGGCATCGGCTGAGCGGCCCCCGAACCGAGGTTTTCAGCCGAGGGAGTCGGCCATCACCTCGATCGCCCGGCGCAGGATCGGCCGCGGCAGCGCGAAGTTCAGGCGCACGAAACCGCGTCCGGCATCGCCACAGTCGGCGCCATCGGTGAGGGCCACGCCCGCGTCCAGAAAGTGCTGACGGGGATCTGCCAGCCCCAGTGCGCGACAGTCGAGGAGTGCCAGGAAGGTCGCCTCGGGCTGGTGCAGCCGAACCCCAGGCATGAGTTCGCCGACCATCGAGGTGACCAGTTGACGGTTGGCGTCCAGGTAGTCAAGCACCTCGACCAGCCACGGGCCGCCTGATCGGAAGGCAGCAACGTTCGCTGCCATGCCCATCGGGGTCGACTCGTAGGGCAGTCCGTGACCCTGGCTGGTCCAGTACCGCTGCTGGTCGTCGTTGGTGAGCACCATCTGGGCGCACTTGAGCCCGGCCAGATTGAACGCCTTGGACGCCGACATGGCGGTCACCGTGTGGGCGGCGGCGCTGGGGTTCAGGCTGGCGTACGGCACGTGCTGCACCCCGGGGAAGGTGAGCGGGGCGTGGATCTCGTCGCTGAACACCATCGCGCCGTGCCGGTCGACGACCTCGCAGACCGCGGCGAGCTCGTCGCGGGTGTAGGCCTTGCCGATCGGGTTGTGCGGGTTGCACAGCACCAACAGCCTGGCCCCGGCTGCGAACTGCTTGTCAAGGCCCGCAAGGTCAAGACGCCAGCCGACCTCGTCCTCGAGCATCGGGAGTTCCACCAGGCGGTGGCCGAAAGTACGCCGGCATGTCGACGAACGGCATGTAGCACGGGGTCGGCATGATGATCGACGATCCCCGGGGCAGCCAGCGAGTCATCACGACGGCCAAGGCGGTCAGCACGTCGGGCATGGCGTGCACCCGCTGCTCATCGACGCCCCAGCCGTAACGGGACGCCACGAACCGGGCCGTGGCCGCCTTGAGCTCGGCGCGCAGCGCCATCGGCGCATAACCGGTCAGCTGACGCCGCCACAGGTCGTCGACCGCCTCCACCACGACCGGGGCCAGCCCGAAGTCCATCTCGGCGACCCAGGCCCCGATGGCGTCCGGGTAGGTCGTCCATTTGAGACTGCCGGCGGCCCGCAGGTCGTCGGCGGTGAGCCCGTCTACACGGGCGGCCAGTTCGCTCACTGGGCCAGTCTGGCACGGTGCACGTGCTGCACCGTCCACTCGTGGATGGCGATGGCCGCGGCCGCACCGGCGTTGATCGAGCGGGTGGAGCCGAACTGGGTGATGGCCACCAGTTGGCTGCAGGCCGCTGACCATCTCGTCCGTCAGTCCCGGGCCCTCCGACCCGAAGACCAGACAGCAGGCCTGCGGCAGCGTGGTGGACTCCAGCGGCACCGACCCGGGCAGGTTGTCGAACCCCACCAGGGTCAGCCCCTCAGTGCGGCAGTGCTCGACCAACGCCTGTTCGTCGCTCTGGTGGACGACGTGCAGGTAGCGGTCGGTGACCATCGCACCCCGGCGGTTCCACCGTCGTCGTCCGACGATGTTCACCTGTTCGACGTTGAACGCGTTCGCGGTGCGCACGATCGAGCCGATGTTGAAGTCGTGTTCCCAGTTCTGAATCGCCACCTGCAACCGGGCCGGACGCCACAGGGCCCGCCGCCGGTCCAGGTCGGCGACGATCGCATCCATGCTCCAGTATCGGTAGCCGTCGAGCACGTTGCGCCGGTCACCCGAGGCCAGCAAGTCGGCGTCCAGCCGGGGATCGTCCGGCCAGGGTTGCGGGGCCGGCCCGACGCCGACGTCGGTGTTGGTCGGGTCGTCGTGGATCACAGGGCCAAGTCGTTGATTCCGAAGGCGTGGCGGTACGGCAGACCGGCCGCCTGAATCGCCTCGGCAGCACCTGTGGCGCGGTCGACAACGACCGCGACCCCGACGATCTCCGCGCCCGCCTCCCGAAGCGCGGCCACCGCTTGTAGGGCCGAGCCTCCGGTGGTGGAGGTGTCCTCGACGACCAGGACGCGTTTTCCCTGGACGCTGGAGCCCTCGATGCGCTTGTGCAGACCATGGGTCTTGGCGTCCTTGCGCACCACGAACGCATCGAGCCGCTCGCCCTGGGCCGAAGCGGCGTGCAGCATGGCGAGGGCGACCGGGTCGGCGCCCATGGTGAGCCCGCCCACCATGTCGAAATCCCAGTCAGCCACCAGGTCGCGCATCACCCGCCCGACCAGGGGTGCGGCCACGCCGTCGAGGGTGACCCGGCGTACGTCGATGTAGTAGTCGGCCTCGCGCCCCGACGCCAGCGTCACCCGCCCGCGGACGACGGCCAACTCGTTGATCAGGTCTCGCAGGTCATCCCGGTCGCTCATGGCGCCCAGTCTAGGGCTGCCCGTCGTCGGTCGCCTACCGCTGCTCGGTCGACTCGAGGTGGCCGAACCCCACCGATCGGTCAGCGGTGGGCAGCAGGTCTTGACTGGTGATAAGGGTGATCATCCGCCCGGTCGGCACCTGCCCGGGTCGGCCTGGCACCGCATCCAGCACCCAGTCGTCGCCTGCCTGGATGGTGAGGTCGGCCGGCGCCACGTCGATGACGTAGGTGAAGACCTGCTGGCAGGTGGTGAGTTGCACACGGTCGCCGATCTGCAGGTCGAGCAGGCCGACGAAGGGTGCGCCGTTGGTGATGCGGTAGCCGGCCAGCACCATGTTGCCGATCGCTCCCGGGGATGCAGTCTGCGGGTACCAGCCGACTCCGACGGACAGCTGTTCGTCCCCGATTCCGACGACCACCGGCCAACTGGCGTCCGGTGAACTGTCCGGGAAGCTGATCTCAGCAAGAACCTCACTTGGTGAGGATGGCTCAGTACTGGTCGTCCGACAAGCGGTCTGGAAGGTCTGCATTGCAGCCTCCGCGCGATTGCCCGCCAACTGATTGGTGCCGATCAGCAACCAGGCCGCCCACGCCGTGGCGCCGATGACTACAGCCGCTAACCCCACCCACGCGGCCTTCAGCAGTCGTCGTCCAACCAGCGTGCTCACAACCCGGACGCCGACCTGATGAAGGCGCACTGCTCGTCGGCCTCACGCAACCGGCTGGGACCGTGCAGGTAGGGCATGTGACCGGTGTCGAAGAAGGCGTGCTCGATGCGCTCGAACCCCTCATCGGGCAGGTTCAGGTGATCGACCATGTCCTGGGCGGCGAAGTAGGGCGTGGCAAGGTCGAAGTAGCCGTACTCGATGCGCACCCGCAGCTCAGGATTGGCTCGCATCGCCCGTTCCAGTTTGTCTGTGACGCTCACCGGGCGTCCCTCGAACTCGGCATAGCTCCAGTCCTGCCACAACTCGGTGGCCACCTGATACGGGATCTCCTCGATGCTGCCAAGTTCGGAGCGGAAGTAGTGATGCAGCGCCGCCGCGAACGCCCCCATCGTCAGGTCACCGCTGGGGTCGGTATCCATCTTCTCCTCGACGCCGGACGCGGCCGGCCCGGTGAAGCGGGCGTCGATGCGTCCCACCACCCGTCCCTGATCGCGCAAGAGTTCGGCGCAGAACCGTTCGTGTTCGACGCGCAGCCGGGTCAACTCGACGTAACGCTGCGACAGCCCGGTGAGCCTCGCCAAGGTGGCAGCCACCTGCGAACGCTCCTCGGCGCCGAGCCGGCGTCCCTTCGCCAGCGCCAACCGGTACGGGCCGTCGGCGAACGCCTCCGCCTCGGTGCGCACCTCCTCCAGCGTCCGGCCGGGATGCAAGCCGTGGTACCAGGCGGTGGCGGCATAACTGGGCAGGAAGTGAATGCAGGCCTCGTCCCAGCGCGGGTTGTCGAAGTCCTGCGTACCGAAGTCGACGACGCTGCTCAGCAGGATCATGCCGTTGAAGTACATGCCGAAGTCGTCCTGCAACTTCTGCGCAACCGAGACCGCCCGCACGGTCCCGTACGACTCGCCGAGCAGGAACTTGGGGCTCATCCAGCGGTCCTCGCGAGTGCACCACAATCGGATGAGTTCGCTGAACTGGTCGACGTCGGCCTTCCAGCCATGCCAGTCCTTGGGCTTGTGCCCCTCTGCGGCCCGGGAGTAGCCGGTGCTCATCGCGTCGATCACCACGAGGTCGGTGGCCCTCAGCAGGGTGTGGGGGTTGTCGATCAGCCGGTACGGTGGCCGGGCGATGGCCATCACCTCGCCGATGTCGACAATGCGCGGCCCGACCAGCCCCATGTGCAGCCAGATGGACGCCGACCCCGGCCCGCCGTTGAAGCAGAAGGTGACCGGACGCGTGGTGACGTCGGCGTCGTCCAGGGTGTAGGCGGTGATGCCGAGTTGCGCACGCTCGGTGCGCCCGGCGTAGACACCCTCGGTCTGCTCGTCGTCACGCAGGACGATGCGCCCGGTGCGTGCGGTGTAACGCAGCTCGCCGTCGGTGGTCGCGACCACGTGCTGGGTGGTGACCAGCGAGTCGGTCGGTGCTTGCGGGGTCTTCTCGCTGATGGTCTGGACGACCAGGGGCGTCGGCTTGGCAGCTTCCATGGCTGCACCATAGTCGAGCCGTGCAGCGGACCTCGCGGCCCGAGCCTTCAGGCGTGCTTGGCGTGCCGCGCCAGAAAGAAGCACCACACCCCATAGCTGCCGATCCCGGCGGCCATCACCAGTAACAGCGCGCTGCCTGAGGGTTGGCCGAGTACCGTCTGCAGCACCTCGTCCAGGCCGCCCGCCTTCTCGGGGTCGAAGCTGAACGCTGCCCACCAGAACAGCGCCCCGATGAGCAGGTAGGCGATCGCTTTGGCCAGGTGCCCGGCGCCTGCAAGCAGTCTGGCGATCCCGCGCAGCTCAATCTCGATCTCGTCGTTGTAGCGTCCCGTGACACCCTTGTACCCGGTGCGGGCTCCGTAGGCGATCACGCCCAGACCCACCAGCGCGACAAGCACTTGGCCACCAGGTAGCCCCAGCAGTCCTGCAGAGATCGACTCCTGGATCTGTTCGCCCTCGTCAGCCTCAGGTCCGAGCGCGATGCGCAAGGCGGCGACGCCCAACCAGCCGTATATGAGGGTGCGTCCGAGCGCGCTGAGCCGCTTGCGAAGTCGTCTGGTGCCGTCGAATTCGCGGTAGCCAATGGCTGCCGCGATCAGTTGCCAGACCACCAGGGTCAGCAGTCCAATTCCGGCCACCCAAAGCAGCAGCTCACCGATGGGTGTGGTGGCCAGCTCGCGAAGCGCCCCGGTGTGGGACGCCTCACCGTCCCGATGCCCCAGTACCAGGCGAACCGCCAGCCAGGCAACGGTCAGGTGGACGACGCCATAGGCGACCAGCCCCACCTTGACCAGAACTTGATAGGTCTTGGCCCTGCGGATGGCCTGGGCAGCCTGCTCACCCTGGTCGATGATCTCGCGGCCGAGCTCACCTGCTTCATCGATGTCCACCGCATCCCCCTCCCTCACTCGAAGTGCAACAGCCCACGCTCGACGCCCGGCGAGGGCTGAGCGTCCTCGTCGGTGAATCCTTGCGCCGCACCCACGAAGCGCTGCAGCGATTCCGAGTGCAGGACGCGGAACGGGAACGCCGAACCGGCCGCCCGCCGGGTCACCTGGTCGATGGGCAGGGCTACGTTGCTGGCCGCGGCCACCAGATTGCCGTGGCGTCGGCCCTTGAGGGTGGCAGACTCCGCACTGACGGCCAGGTCGGTGAAGCACTCGGCCAGTCCGGCCAGCACCCGGCGCGTCCATCCGCAGGGGCGCGATGTCGATCAGGTTGACCAGCAGCACCCCGGCGTCATCGAGCACCCGCGAGACGTCGGCGAAGAACTCGACGCTGACCAGGTCGGCCGGCACCCGGGCGTCGGCGAACGCGTCCACGATGATGACCCTGGCGTAGTTGTCGGGCATGGCGGCGATACCGCTGCGCCCGTCCAGCGCCCGCACCTTGATCCCCGAGTTGGGCGGCAGCGGCAGTTCGCGACGCACCAGCTCGGTGAGTGCCTCATTGGGTTCAAGGACGATCTGCGGCGAGGTCGGACGTCGCGACGCCACGTAGCGCGCCATGGTCATGGCGGCACCGCCGGCGTGGACGACGCGCATCCGCTGCCCCGCGGGCGCTGCCGCGTCCAGGTAGTCGGCCATCCGCAGCATGTAGCCGAACTCCAGCCGCGTCGGGTCGTCCGGGTCGAGCCAGGAGTGCGCTACGCCGTCCATGACGAGCACCCACCCCGGCTTGTCGGGGATCAGATGGTACTCGGAGTCCATGGGCGCCCAGTCTAGGACTGGGCGCCGACGACCTCGTCACTGCACGCTGGCGACCCGCAACTCGTCGGTCGCTGGATCGACGTCGAAGCTCACCGTCTGGGCGTCGATGACCTCACCGGCCAGCAGCCGCCTGGCCAACTGGTCCTCCACCGTGGACTGCAGCAGCCGACGAAGCGGACGCGCACCGTACACCGGGTCGTAACCACGATCGGCGAGCCACTTGCGCCCGGCATCGCTGACCTCGATGACGATCCGCCGATCGGCCAGCCGCCGGTTGATGCGGCCGAGGTTGATGTCGACGATGCGAGCCAGGTCTTCGCGCGACAGCGTGTTGAACATGACGACCTCGTCCAGCCGGTTGAGGAACTCGGGACGGAACGCCTTGCGCACCACACCCATCACCGCATTGTGCTTCGACTGCTCATCCAGGCTCTGGTCTGCCAGGAAGTTGCTGCCCAGATTGGACGTCATGATGAGGATCACGTTGCGGAAGTCGACCGTCCGGCCCTGGCCATCGGTCAGGCGGCCGTCGTCCAGCACCTGCAGCAGGATGTTGAAGACGTCCGGGTGTGCCTTCTCGACCTCGTCCAGCAGGACCACGGAGTAGGGACGCCGACGGACGGCCTCGGTCAGCTGGCCACCCTCCTCGTAACCGATGTAGCCAGGCGGGGCGCCGACCAGCCGTGACACGGTGTGCTTCTCCATGTACTCGGACATGTCGATTCGCACCATGGACGACTCGTCGTCGAAGAGGAACTCGGCCAGCGCCTTGGCCAACTCGGTCTTTCCGACGCCGGTCGGGCCCAGGAACAGGAAGCTGCCGGTGGGCCGGTTGGGGTCGGAGATGCCGGCCCGGGCGCGGCGCACCGCGTCAGCCACGGCCGTGACCGCCTGGGTCTGACCGATCAGCCGGGTGCCGAGCCGGGCCTCCATCTCGAGTAGCTTCTGCGACTCGCCCTCAAGCATCTTGCCGACCGGAATACCGGTCCAGGCACTCACGACCTCGGCGATGTCGGTGCTGGTCACCTCTTCGGAGACCATGGTCTTCTTCTGCCCGGCGGCCGTCTCGGCCTGCGCCATCTCCTTCTCAAGGGCGGGAATCTCGCCGTAGATGATCTGGGCGGACTTCTCGAGATTGCCCTCGCGCTGGTAACGCTCGGCGTCGGTACGCAGGGCGTCGATCTGCTCCTTCAGCTCACCGACCCGGTTGAGGCCACCCTTCTCGGCCTCCCACTGGGCCTCCAGCGCGCGCAACCGCTCCTTCGAGTCGGCCAGTTCGGCGTTCAGCGTCTCAAGTCGACTGCGCGACGCGTCGTCGGCCTCAGTACCCAGGGCGAACTGCTCCATGGTGAGCCGGTCGACCTGACGGCGAAGCTGGTCGATCTCCTCCGGTGAGGAGTCGATCTCCATCCGCAACCGGGACGCCGCCTCGTCCACCAGGTCGATGGCCTTGTCAGGCAGCTGTCGATTGGTGATGTAGCGGCTCGACAACGTGGCGGCGGCGACCAGTGCCCCGTCGGTGATGCGCACCTTGTGGTGGGCCTCGTAGCGCTCACGGATGCCGCGCAGGATGGCCACGGTGTCCTCGACGCTGGGCTCGCCGACATAGACCTGCTGGAAGCGGCGCTCGAGGGCAGGATCCTTCTCGATGCGTTCGCGGTACTCGTCCAGTGTGGTCGCGCCGATCATGCGCAGTTCACCGCGGGCCAGCATCGGCTTGAGCATGTTGGACGCGTCCATCGCCCCCTCGGAGGCGCCGGCCCCGACGACGGTGTGCAGTTCGTCGATGAACGTGACGATCTGGCCCTCGGCCTCCTTGATCTCGTTGAGCACGGCCTTGAGGCGTTCCTCAAACTCGCCGCGGTACTTCGCCCCGGCGACCATGGACGCGAGGTCGAGCGAGACCACCCGGCGTCCCTTGAGGGAGTCGGGCACGTCACCGGCCACAACTCGCTGGGCAAGGCCCTCGACGACCGCGGTCTTGCCCACGCCGGGCTCGCCGATCAGCACGGGGTTGTTCTTGGTGCGACGACTCAGCACCTGGACGACGCGGCGGATCTCGGCGTCCCGACCGATCACCGGGTCGAGCTTGCCATCCCGGGCGCGCGCGGTGAGGTCGACGGAGTACTTGTCGAGGGCGGACTCCCCACCTTCGGACTCGGCGCTGGTCACCCGCTTGTCGCCGCGGGCATCATTGAAGGCCGCGGTCAGCTTGTCGGTGACTGCGCCCGCACGGTTGAGGATGGTGGCCGCCTCGGACGCGACGTGGCTGAGCGAGATCAGCAGGTGCTCGGTCGCCACGAACTGGTCGCCGAGTTGCCCCGCCCTGGTCTCGGCGTCCGCCATGACGCGCGCGAACGACCCGGAGAGTTGGGGCTGAGTGACCGACGCCCCCGAACTGCTCGGCAACTTCTTGATGGCTGCCTCGGCCTGCAGGTCGATCTGCGCGGCGTCGACGCCGAGCTTCGCCAACAGGGGTGAGACCGAGTTGTCGGGCACCATCAGCAGCGCATGCAACAGGTGCACGGGTTCAGCCGTGGGATTGCCGTTGGTCAAAGCGAGCCGCAATGCGGTGGAGACCGCGTCCCGGCTCATGGTTGTCAGCTTCTCGGTGTCCATGAGACCTCCGCATTCACGTGGGGATGACAAAGTTGAGTCTAGTACACTCAACCCTTGCTCGTGCGCGGATATTCCGGTTCAGCAGGGGACGAGCCTCCCTGAACTGCGCACAGCAGTTGACCAATACCCCTGATTGAAACGTTCCCGGCGTCCACTGCTGTGCTCCATTCAGGGTTCCACTGCTCGGAAGCGGTCCGCGCACCCCTGAGCAACGAGAAGGGACGGGCCCCGAAGGACCCGCCCCAGAACGTGGAACGTGAGGTCAGCGCTCGATCTCGCCACGGATGAACTGCTCCGTGGACTCCTGTGCGATCTCGTCGTGGCGCTGCTCGGGCGGTGACTTCATGAAGAAGCTCGACGGGCGACAGCAGCGGGCCGCCGACGCCGCGGTCCAGGCCGATCTTGGCGGCGCGGATCGCGTCGATGACCACACCGGCCGAGTTCGGGGAGTCCCAGACCTCGAGCTTGTACTCCAGGCTGACCGGGGCGCCGCCGAAGTTGCGTCCCTCGAGGCGGACGAACGCCCACTTGCGGTCATCCAGCCAGTCGACGTAGTCGGACGGCCCGACGTGGATGTCGCGATCCTCGAAGTGGTGCTCGACGTTGCTGGTGACGGCCTGGGTCTTGGAGATCTTCTTCGAGATCAACCGATCGCGCTCCAGCATGTTCTTGAAGTCCATGTTGCCGCCGACGTTGAGCTGGTAGGTGCGGTCGATGGTGATGCCGCGATCCTCGAACAGCTTGGCCATCACCCGGTGGGTGATGGTGGCGCCGATCTGGCTCTTGATGTCGTCACCGACGATGGGCAGCCCGGCATCGGTGAACTTCTTGGCCCACTCGGGATCCGAGGCGATGAACACCGGCAGGCAGTTGACGAACGCGCACCCGGCGTCGATGGCGCACTGGGCGTAGAACTTGTCCGCCTCCTCCGAGCCGACCGGCAGGTAGCTCACGACCACGTCAACCTTGGCGTCCTTGAGCGCCTGCGACGACGTCCACCGGCTCGGCGTCCGACTCGGTGATCGTCTCGCGGTAGTACTTGCCGAGGCCGTCGAGGGTCACACCGCGCTGCACGGTGAGACCCGTGGGGGCAACATCGCAGATCTTGATGGTGTTGTTCTCACTGGCATTGATGGCCTCAGCCAGGTCGAGCCCGACCTTCGCGGCATCAACGTCGAACGCAGCGACGAACTCGATGTCCTTGACGTGGTAATCACCGAACTGCACGTGCATCAGCCCGGGTACCTTTTCGCCGGCCTTGGCGTCCCGGTAGTAAGTCACTCCCTGCACCAGGGACGACGCACAGTTTCCAACGCCGACAATCGCGACGCGTATTGCGTTCATCTGTTCTCCTTGATCACTTTGACGCCAGAGTCGGCGGCTTCCTCTGCGGCGATGAGTTGGTCGAGCCATTCGAGTTCGCGAATGATCGTCTCGCTGGCATGCCGCACAAGTTCTGTGGTGTATCGATCGAAATCTGCCTGCACGCTGTCGCGCAGGGCGAGCAGTCTCGCCTGGATGTGCGCCCGACGTCCTGCCAGGATGCCCAGGCGGGCCTGCGGTTGGGTGGCACCGAGCAGACTGAACCGCACCCCGAAGTCGTCGTCGGTCCAGGCGGCCGAGTCGGGAACGGACAGCTGCCGGACGAGGTACTCCTCGCCCTGGGGAGTGATGTGGTAGACCCGTCGTGAGCGTCCGCCCACGAGTCGGGCGATCCCCGCCCCGCAATCGCAGATCAGTCCGCGCTCGGTCAACCGGCGCAACGCCGGGTACAACGAACCATAAGAGATCGAGTGCAGAGCCCCCAGTACGCTGGTGAGGTACTTACGCAGGTAATAGCCGTGCAGCGGACCCTGCATCAGCCGGCCGAGAATGGCCAACTCCAGAGTCTGCGGACGCAGCGACACGGTGAACCTTCCGTTGGGGACGATCTAATATATCGCGGCGATATATTGCGGCCAAATTGAACTGGCAACACCCGGCAAAAGACAGCACCAACAAGCGTCTGGCCTTGTCCGATCATGCGCATCAACGCAGATGGTCTCTCGCCTGGCTCAGGAAGAGCGCCAGCGTCGTCCGGTCCTGGTGCCCCAGCTTGCGCAGCAGACTGGAGACGTGGTTCTTCACCGTCCCCACCGTGAGGACGAGCACCTCGGCTATCTGCTGGTTCTTCATGCCGTCGGCCACCAACTCCCCCACCCGGCGTTCCGTGGGCGTGAGGCACCCCAGGGGATCGGCGGCGGCCTGCCTGCCGAGGGCAGCGGCCGCCACGCGTGGATCGATGGTCACCTGACCCTGGCTGGCTGCCACGACCGCCTGGGCCAACTGCTCGGGAGAGATGTCCTTGAGCAGGAAGCCGGACGCACCCGCCTGCATCGCCCCTACGACGACCTCCTGGTCGTCAAAGGTCGTCAGGATCAGAACAGGCAGCTTCGGGAAGAGCGCGGCCAGGCTGCGAGCCAGTTCCAGGCCACTCATGCCCGGTGGCATTCGCGCGTCGCTCAGCACCACATCGGGTTGCCCGGCCTGCAGCATCGCCAGCGCTTGTTCACCCGAAGCTGCCTCGCCCCACACTTCGATCTGCGGCTGGGTGCTCAGCAGTAGCCGCAGTCCGCGACGCAGCAGTTCCTGGTCATCCACGATGAGCACCGACGTCATTCCACACTCCCTCGCCCAAGCCCGGCAGCGCCGACCGGAGCGAACGCGGTCGCCTCCACCAGTGGCAGCACCGCCTTGATCCCGAATCCCCCGCCGGGCAGGCCGGACGACTCGAAGCTGCCCCCCAACTCGATGGCGCGTTCGCGCAGCGACCGCAGCCCGAAGCCCTCGACCGGCACGCCGACCGCCCCCTGACCATCGTCGCGAAGCTCGAGATTCAGCTGAGGTCCGTTCACCTGTGCTCGTACCCAGACCCGATGCGCCCTGCCGTGCCGCAGCGAGTTGGTCAGTCCCTCCTGGACGAACCGGGTGACGTAGAGGTTACGTCGCTGGCCAACATCCAGTTGGCCGTCAGGCACCCGCACCTCGACGGCCAACCCGGTGCCGCGAAAGCTGGCCGCCACGTCGTTCAGGCCGGCCAGCCCGACACCGGAGGATCGGTTGGGCGGATTCATGGCCCGCACCCAGATCCGCACATCCCGAAGCGCGGCACCGATCTCGGCGCGGGCGCCAGTCAACTCCGTCTGGGCACGACCCAGGTCATCCTCGGCCAGCTCGCGGACGCGATCGAGCTGCGCGCCCACGATCGTGAGTTGGTTGCCCAGGCTGTCATGCAGCTCACGTGCGGCCCTGGACCGCTCCTGGGTGAGCAACAGGTCCTGAGCGAGCAGAGACTGCTTGGCGAGGTCCTGATTGGCCACCTCCAGTCCACTGTTGGCCGCCGCCAGGTCCGTCACTGCGGTCTGGAGCCAGCTGAGAGCGACGCCCAACACAACCGGAACCGCCAGGTAGCCGACGGTGTAGACCATCCAGAAGGCCGTCAGCAGCCAGCCGCGTCCAGGGTCGAACAGGTGGGCCACCAGCCAGCCTGCTTCGATGGGCCCCAGCGCGATCAGGACGCTCCTGAGACCGACTTGCACCCCGCTACGGACGAAGACGACCAGAACCGCCACCATCATCAGCGTCGGTTCGAAGAACAGCAGCGCACTGTACGACAGAACCCAGAAGCCCACCAAAATCCAGGTCTGCGCACTGCGACGCAGCATGAGCCAGCAGAGCGCCGCGGCACTCACCAGAGCCCACAGAGCTTCGGGCGGTGGGGCCGCGCCGTCCAGACGACCACCCGTTGCCAGTGCGATCAACCCCGCAATGAACAGCAGGTCCAAGACCCTCCTGGCCAACGGTTGGGTAGTAGTGATCTCAGGCAACGCCGACCCCCAACTTGTCCACGACCAGCGGGATGTCGGCCCGTAAGGTGAACCCGCCGTGGGAGACCTCGGCCCGGAACTCGCCGGCGACTTCTTCGGCCCGTTCCCGCAGCGAACGCAGCCCGAAACCCTCGGTCACCTCGGCCGGCAACCAGCCGTCGTTCGACAGCCGAAGCATCAGGCGCTGATCGAGCACCTCGGCCACCACCTCCACCCGCGCAGCCCGGGCGTGCTTCACGGCGTTGGTCAGGCCCTCTTGCACGAACCGGGTGACGAAGAGCTCCTGCCGGTGGCCAAGTACAGGCAAGCGGTCCGGCAGGTTCAGGTCGACCGACAGCTCGCCGGTTCCCAACCCCCGCACCAGAGCCGGGAGCCCGCCCAAACCGGAGGCTTGCAGATCGACCGGCTGCAGCGCCTGGGCCCAGGACCGGACGTCCGACAGAGTCTCGGACACCACCCGGCGCGCTTCGTCCACCTCGCTCAGTGCTAGCTCGCGCTGGCCTGGCAGGCTATGGGACGCGAAGTCCAGCGACATGCCCGCCACGGTCAGTTGGTGGCCCAATCCGTCGTGCAGTTCCCGCGCTGCCCTTGCTCGTTCCTCGGCCAGCATCAGGTCTTGGTCAAGACTCGCCCGCTCCCGAATCTCACGGTTTGCCCGGCCGAGTTCGCCGTTGGCGACCGAAAGCTGCTCGAGAACCTCCGACCCGCGGCGCAACACCTGGCCGATAAGGGTCGGCGTGGCAATCGTGATCAGGAAACGCACGACGATGAGTGCGGACTCCGAGGGGCTCCAGGCGTCGCGAGCCACGAGGATCGGAAGGGTGTAGACGACGACACTTGTCGCCACCAAAATCAGCCCGGCCCGGTTTCCCAGGAAGACGTAGACCACCACGATCGCCATCACCAGCATGCTGAACTCGTCCATCCCGGTTCCGATGATGGCGAGCACGCAGAAGCCAACGACCCAGACGATCCTGCCGGAACGGCGGATGACCAACCACAGCCCGGCGATGATCAACGCCCAGGCGATCCGCAGTGCCAGGGTCGAGATCAGCACCTGTGGCTCCCAGCCCCGAAAGTCGTACACGAAGGTCGTGGTCAGGTAGAGCACCAGGTTGGCAACGCACAGCGCGTCCATCAACGACCGGATCTGCCGGGGGATGGCAGCGAGCCTGGGGGTCATGGGGCAAACCTAGCTGCTCGCGGGGTCAATCACGAGACAGCTTTGGTGGCTGGACCACCCGTGACCTGAGTCACCCCTCGGTCAGCACAAGTCATGACCAGAGCGACTGCTCACGGCCGGCGCCTCCGCCTAGCGTCAAGGTATGACCAACTCCACCGGCCTGCCTTCGACGCTCCCCCCGGCCTCCCCTGTCAAGGACGACGGCACCACCCACCGTGCACCCATGCGCATGTCTTATCCGTTCCGCGTGGTGCTGGTCGTCGTCGCGATGCTGGCAAACGTCATGGTTACCCCGATGATCCTCGGTATCCCGATCCAGCTTGCCTACAACGCCAGCGGGGAGTCTTGGCCTCAGTGGCTCTTGCTGGCCACGACCCTGATCATGCGTGCGACCCCTGCTCTGGGTGCGGTCTTCCTGGTCTGGCTGATGATGAAGTACATCGATCGTCGCCCGCTGCGCGAGGCGGGCGTGGTGGTCTCCATGCGTAGCCTGCCTCTGGCACTCGGAGGGATCGTCTGCAGCATCCTTGCCATCCTCCCTGCCGGCCTGATCCTCACCAGGGCGGGGCTGCTTCGTCCCGAGACTGACTACGTGGACGCCGGCAGTCCGCTGGCCACCTTCCTGATGGTCGTGGTGCTCGGCCTGCTCACCCAGGGCTTCCCGGAGGAACTCCTGTGGCGCGGGTACGCGCTTCAGACCATGCGCGACCGTCCCGTGACCGCCCTCATCGTCTCGGGCGTGGCTTTCGGGGCCCTGCACCTCATTTCGCAGGCTGGTCAGCAGAGCGTCGCCGAGCGCCTCATCTACGCGGGCTCAGCGCTGAGCTTCGGGCTGCTGGCCGGCGCGTTGGCCATCGCCAGCCGTTCACTGTGGCCGGCGGTCGGCGTCCACTTCGGCGTTCACCTGGCCTACTACCTGGCCTCGTTCAGCGACATGGGGACTGGCCCGTGGCTGTGGGTCAGCGAGACCGTGATGTTCCTGCTGATGACCGCAGTTGTGGTGCTCAGATTCCACCGATCCTTCACGACACCCATCAGGCTGGAGCAGTGATCGATCTTCCCTGATGCTGGGAATCGGGCCGACCGACTGCCGGGTGCTCTCAGCGGCCCGGCAGCGCCAAGGGCCTGCGGAAACGTCGGCCGTACTCGGCCGGGCCGCTGACCCCGGCGGTGAACACCCGGGCCCTCTACACGCTGGGCGGCCAACTGGCGCACCAGCACGGTCAACTCCTCCAGCCGACGCTGGGTGTCGTCCAGTTCCGACTGCAGGGCGATGATCCGACGAATGCCGTTCAGGTTGACGCCTTCTTCCTGCGACAGCTGCTGAATCAGCCGCAGCCGGCGCACGTCACGCGGGGTGTAGCGGCGTCCGCCACCCTTGGCCCGGCTGGGCACCACCAGGCCCATCCGGTCGTAGGTACGCAGCGTCTGGGGGTGCATGTCGGCCAGGGACGCGGCCACCGAGATGCTGAAGATCGGGGCGTCCGGGTCGAGCACCTGTGGCAGGTGCTCACTCATCGGTTGTCCGCCAGCAGATTCATGCGCGGGTTCGGTTCACCGCTGACCTGGACGTAGTTCTGCAGTGCAGCGCGGGCGTCCTCGCTCAGATGCG
The DNA here is from genome assembly GCA_963780175.1 of uncultured Actinomycetota bacterium. Taxonomy (GTDB): domain Bacteria; phylum Actinomycetota; class Actinomycetes; order Propionibacteriales; family Propionibacteriaceae; genus Brooklawnia. The sequence goes on from CAWAAT010000001.1 coordinate 1,216,285, forward strand.
CCGGGACGAGCACTTCGACGGTCGCCAGCAGGTCACCCTTGTCGCCGGACCCCTTCGCCACCCCCCGGCCCCGCACGCGGAAGGTCCGCCCGTTGGGGGTCCCAGCCGGGATGCGCAGCTTGACGTTTCCGCCACCCATCGTCGGCACTTCGATCTCGGCGCCCAGGGCGGCCTCGGGGAAGGTGACCGGCACGGTAACGGTGAGGTTCTCGCCCTGCCGTCCAAAGACCGGATGGGGACGCACATGGACCACCACGTACAGATCGCCGGCCGAGCCGCCGTTCTCGCCTGCGCTGCCCTTGCCCTTGATGCGGATCTTCTGGCCGTCGGTGACGCCGGCCGGAATGCGCACCTGCATCGTCGTATGGCTCTGGGCCCGGCCGCTGCCGTGGCAGACGTCGCAAGGGTCGTCCAGAATCAAGCCCCTGCCGCGGCACTCCCGGCACGGTTCGGTGACCTGGAAGACACCGCCGGCGGTGGACTGCTGCATGCCGGATCCCTGGCAGGTGGGGCAGACGCGAGGCATGGTGCCGGCCTTGGCGCCGGTCCCCCGGCAGGCCGCGCACGCGTCCTCACTGGTCATCTGCACCCCGACGGTGGTGCCCTCGACGGCCTGGTTGAAGCCGATTGTCACCTCACCCTCGACGTCGGAGCCGCGACGCGGCCCCCTTGTCGAGGTGCGGCGGGTACCTGTGGTCGTGCCCTGTCCGAACAGGTTGCCCAGCAGATCACCCAGCCCGGCGTCGCCCATGGTGCGAAAGACGTCCTCCGCCCCGGGACGCTGCGCGCCCCCTCGCGGGAACTGGAATCCCGAGCCGAACAAGCTGCGCTGTTCGTCGTACTCGCGTCGCTTGTCGGGATCTGACAGCACATCGTGGGCCTCAGAGGCCTCCTTGAAGCGCTGCTCGGCCGCCCGGTCGCCCGGATGCTGGTCGGGGTGGTTCTCTCGGGCGATCTTGCGGAACGCCTTCTTGACCTGGTCCGGCTTGGCATCCTTGGGCACACCGAGGATCTTGTAGTAGTCCTTCTCCAGCCAGTCCTTGGTGCTCATCACCCCACCCCCTTCCGGGCTTACTGATCCGCAGGCACTGCAACAATGACCCGGGCCGGCCGGATGACCAGCTCGCCGATCCGGTAACCCACCTGCATGACCTCGTGCACCGTCATCACGTCGGCGTCCGGGCTGGGCACCTGCATCAGCGCCTCGTGCAGGTGCGGGTCGAACTCGTCACCGACCGCACCGAACGACTCGAAGCCGTACGACTTGGTGACCCTGACGAGTTCGTCGGCAGTCAGTTTGAAGCCGCCGGTGAGGTCGTCATGATCCTGGGCGGCAAGGATCGAGTCGAACACCGGCATGAGGTCACGCAGGACCGCCTCGAGCCCGCCCTGCCGTGCCAAGGCCCGGTCACGGTCGACGCGCTTCTTGTAGTTGACGTATTCAGCCTGGACGCGCTGCAGGTCATTGGTGCGCTCGGCGACCAGACTCTGCAGTTCAGCCAGCTGGTCGGCCATCTGGGACTGGTCGGAGAGGGCCCCGGCACCTGCCAGGGTCCCCTCGACGTCCAGTGGGTTCAGAGCGGCCGCCTCGGCGGCCAGATCGGCGCCGAGGTCGCCCGTCTGTTCCACGGGTTCAGTCATGAATGATCAGTCCTTCTTCTCGTCGTCGACGATCTCGGCGTCCACCACGTCATCGTCGCCGGGCTGGCCGGAAGCGTCGGCGTTCTGGGCGGCGGCCTCGGCCTGCTGCTGGGCCTGGCTGGCCTGGTAGACGGCCTGACCCATGGCGGAGGCCTTGTGGTTGAGGTCCTCCATGGCGGCCTTCACCGCATCGTCGTTGTCGCTGCCCTTGAGGGCGGCCTTCAGCGTTGCCAGCGACTCGACAACCGGGGTCTTGACGTCCTCGGGGATCTTGTCGCCGTTGTCCTCCAGAACCTTCTCGGTGCGGAAGGCCAGCGCGTCGGCCTCGTTGCGCATCTCGACACTCTCGCGACGCTTGCGGTCGGCCTCTTCGTTGGCCTCGGCGTCCCGGACCATGCGGTCGATCTCGTCCTTGCCGAGGGCCGAACCGCCGGTGACGGTCATCGACTGTTCCTTGCCGGTCGCCATGTCCTTGGCGTGCACGTGGACGATGCCGTTGGCGTCGATGTCGAAGCTGACCTCGACCTGCGGCACGCCGCGCGGGGCGGGCATCAGGCCGGTCAACTCGAAGTTGCCGAGCGACTTGTTGTCGCGGGCGAACTGACGCTCGCCCTGGTACACCTGGATCATCACCGAGGGCTGGTTGTCGTCCGCGGTGGTGAAGATCTCGGAGCGCTTGGTCGGGATGGTGGTGTTGCGCTCGATGATCTTGGTCATCACGCCACCCTTGGTCTCGATGCCCAGGCTCAACGGGGTGACGTCGAGCAGCAGCACGTCCTTGACCTCGCCCTTCAGCACACCCGCCTGCAGGGACGCGCCCAGTGCGACAACCTCGTCGGGGTTGACCGTCTTGTTGGGCTCCTTGCCGCCGGACAGCTGGCGGACGAGATCCTGAACGGCCGGCATGCGGGTCGAGCCGCCCACCAGGATGATCTGGTCGATCTGGCCGACATTCACCTTGGCGTCGGAAATGACCGAGTTGAAGGGACCCTTGCAGCGGTCGAGCAGGTCCTGAGTCATGCGCTGGAACTCCGCGCGGCTCAGCTTCTCCTCAAGGTGCAGTGGGCCGTCGGCCCCGGCGGTGATGTAGGGCAGGTTGATCTCGGTCTCCTGCACCTGGCTCAACTCGATCTTGGCGCGCTCAGCGGACTCCTTGAGCCGCTGGCCGGCCATCTTGTCCTTGGACAGGTCGATGCCGGTCTTGTTCTTGAACTGGGTGACCAGCCAGTCGATGATGCGCTGGTCCCAGTCGTCGCCACCCAGGCGCGGGTCGCCCTTGGTCGCCTTCACCTCGAACACGCCCTCGCTGATGTCGAGCAACGAGACGTCGAACGTGCCGCCGCCGAGGTCGAAGACCAGGACGAGCTGCTCCTGATTGGCCTTGTCGAGGCCGTAGGCCAGAGCCGCAGCGGTGGGCTCGTTGATGATGCGGTCGACGATCAGACCGGCGATCTCACCGGCCTCCTTGGTGGCCTGCCGCTCGGCGTCACCGAAGTAGGCGGGCACGGTGATGACCGCATTGGTGATCGGCTCGCCGAGGTAGGCCTCGCCGTCGCGCTTCAACTTCTGCAGCACCGCGGCGCTGATCTGCTGGGGACGCTGTGTCTTGCCGTCGATCTGGGTCGTCCAACTGGTACCCATGTGACGCTTGACCGAACGAATCGTCCGGTCGGGGTTGGTGACAGCCTGACGCTTGGCGACCTCGCCGACCAACACTTCGCCGCTCTTGGTGAACGCAACGACCGACGGGGTGGTGCGGGAGCCCTCAGCGTTGGGGATGACGGTGGGCTCACCACCTTCGAGGACTGCGATCACCGAGTTGGTGGTTCCGAGGTCGATGCCAACTGCACGAGCCATTGTTCCTCCTGTATCGTCCGTTGGACGCATTGTGTGGTCTGTACTTGAGTCTGCGGGGCTCAACTGGTGAGCCGACTCATTGAGTCTAGCGCACTCATGTCCCAAAGTTGAGTCCACTTCACTCAACCACTTCGAGGTTGGGGATATTCCGGGGTTGCCGGCCTGACCGCGGTTCACAACGCGGGCGCGGCGTCCGTGTGGGTGAAGGCGTCTCCTGTGAACATGGGTGTGCATTTCGCCTGGAACGTGGTGCAGGGTCCCCTGCTGGGCATCGTGGTGTCCGGTTCATCGGCCGGCGGTACGGGTCTGATCAGGTCCACCATGAACGGCCCGGAGTGGTTGAGCAGCGGGGCTTTCGGTGCCGAGGCGTCGGCGGTCATGATCGTGCTGCTCACCGCCGTGGGTGTCTTCCTGATGGTTGAGGTGGGACGCCGAGGACTCGCTGCGCAGCCGACCTGGGTCAGGCGACGGGTCCTGCTGGCAAGGGCGGGGACGGCGGCAGTGCCGTCGCAGATGACATCCGGCCAGACGTCGGAGGCACTGGCGGGGGCGCCAACCCAGGATCCAGCTGAGCTCGATGCCCAGACAACCTAGTTCTGGTGCGCTGGTCTGGCCTCAGCTGGGGGCGCTCCTGCTCAATTGAGCTCCCCACGTCTGCCTTGCTCCAGATCGAGCAGCCAGCGCTTGGCCTCCAGCCCGCCGGCGTAGCCGGTGAGTCCACCCGAGGCCCCTACCACTCGGTGACAGGGCACCACGATCGAGATGGGGTTGCGCCCGACAGCCGCCCCGACTGCCCGCGACGCCGCCGGACGACCGAGCTCGCGGGCGAGCTGCCCGTAGGACACCACCTCGCCATAGGGAATCGTGCGCAGGGCCGCCCAGACCGTTCTCTGGAAGTCGGTTCCCCGGGGAGCCAGCGGCAATTCGAACTCGGTTCGCTGCGCGGCCAGGTACTCGTCGAGCTGGCGGACAACCTCGGCGCCCGCCGCGGGATCTTCAGGCCCCAGCGCCTCTGGAGCAGGGAGGTGGCGCTGGGCGTCCCGGTAAAGGCCAGCCAGTGAGTCGTTCTCAGCGATGACGATCAGGTAGTCCCCGATCGGCGTCGTGTGTCTGCGATGCCTCATGCTGACTCCTCCTGGTGGGTCGGGGCGTCCGGCCTTGCCTTTCGACCTAGCCGATGTGGAAGTAGCGGCGCACCATCTCGTCCAGCAGCCCCTTCTGCTCCAGCAGTTGCGTGCGCAGGTCTTGGTCGCCGTAGCCCATCAACCGCTCGGCCCAGGAATCGATGAGTCCTGCCGGGAACACGCCGTAGGCCTCGTAGCTGGCCCGCTTCTCGAGCAGCCGCTGCGCCGACTCGTAACACGAGCCGGGCAGTTGGTCCAGATTCGCCATCTTGGACGCGTCGCCGAGCACGTAGCGTTCCTCGGCGTACTCCAGCATTCCGGGGGTGGTGAGCCCCTCGCGGGCGGCGATGGCGATGCCAGCCAACAGCAGGTGGATGTTGGCCGAACCGTCCGGGCTTCGCAACTCGATGGTCTGGGCGTCATTCGGCAGGTCGCTGATCGGCGGCTCGTTCGGGTTGGCGTCCCGGTACATGCGGTCGTCCAGGTTCTGCCAGCCCAGCGGGACGCGCACCAGCACCGAGCGGTTGCGGTCACCCCAGCAGATAGCGGTCGGCGCCTCCTGGTGCGGCACCAGGCGCAGGAACGAGGTGGGCACGGTGTTGCCGAAGGCGGTCAGGGACGCGGCATGGGTCAGGTAGCCGCCGATGACCTTCTTGGCCTCATCGGTCAGCCCCTGCCCCTGGCTGAACATGTTGGTGCTCGCCCTTCATCAGCCGGGTGTGGAAGTGCATCCCCGAGCCGGCCTGGCCGACGACGATCTTGGGCGAGAAACTCACCTCGAGGCCGTACTGGTACGCCACCTGGCGCACCACCCACTTGGCCAGCGCCATCTGGTCGGCCGCCTCGCTCACCGGAGTGGGCAGGAACTCGATCTCGTGCTGGACGTGCTGCTGGCCGTTGGCGACGAAGTTGCCCACCTCGGCGTGGGCGTACTTCAGCGAACACCCCATCTCGGCCAGGTGATACAGGGTCTGCTGGCGGATCTCGCCCCACTTCGAGAACGGCGGCGCCTCGTGGTAGCCGCGCTGCTCGACCACCGGGTAGAGCTCGTCTGCCGCGCTGAACAGGTAGTACTCCAGCTCGCCGAGGGCCTCCATGGTGCATCCGGTGGCGGCCTCCAGCGACTCCTGGGCCTTGCGAAGGATGTTCTCGGGGGCGCTGGCCAGCGGCTGACCGTCGACGTCGTAGAACGAGCACAGCAGGTCGAGCGAGGGCGTGTCGCCGAACGGGTTGATGAAGGCGGTGCGGAAACCGGGGTACGACGTACAGGTCGGACGACGTCGCGTCAACGAAGCTGAACAGGCTCGACCCGTCCACCCGCTCGCCCATCGTCAGCACCCGATCCAGTTGGGCCTTCGACTGGATGACGAAGTTCAGCATCTTCAGCCGGCCGTCGCCACCCAGGTAACGCAGGTTCAGCAACCTGATGTCGTGGTCCTCGATGTAGCCGATGATGTCGGCCTTGGTGAACTGATCGGCAGGTTTGCCCAGCGCCCTGACAAGCTGATTCGGGTTGAGCGTGACGGTGTCGTCGTTGAGCACTGGTCCTCCTCGATGAGATCTTGAAGACATTTTCTCACGTGGCCGACCCGTCCCAGACACCCGACCACGTCCCCGACGCACGCAAGACTTCGATCCACCAGCATCCCGGCGAATCTGGAGCATCCCGGCGAACTGAGCAACACATGGCCAGCGGCTGGCTACCAGGCAACAGCGATGGCGACGTTCACCAGGGTCAGCCCGGCCATCCCCAGCAGCATCGGGGAGCTTGCCGGGCGTCCCCTGTGCACCAGCAGCCCGGTCGCGATGGAGGCAGCGATCACCAGCTTGAGGGCCAACTTCGGCCAGTTCGGCGTCCCGGTCAGAGCGATCATGAGGGCAAGGGCCACACCCGTGGCCAACAACAGGAACGCCCCGGCGAGCACCACCGTGCTCACCCGCGCCGCGTTCCGCGTGAGCGCCCGAGCCTGGCCGAGGATGCCGACCAGCACCATCAGAAGGCCGAGACCGTGTCCGACAAGGGCAATGAGGTGCGCGGCAGCCATGGTTGATTTCCTTTCACTGGCCAGCAGCGCCATCCTATGGATGACCCTCAAACCCGGCCGGGCAGACGACTTACCTCAAGGCCCTAAGCTGGCCCCCGTGGGCCTCCAGAATCCCTTCGCCGGACGGCGCGTGAGCGATCGACTCTGTTCGCCGTTCACCAGCAGAGCCCTCGGACGCCGAACCGGCCCTCACCTTCTGTCCCAACTGTTCGACTCCCGCTGGAAGCTGGCGATCACCAGCGCCGACAAGCTCGCCTCACTGACCGTCCCCGAGGCGATGAGCGCGATCGGCGGCTACGCGGCGTCCTACTCCCCCAGCCTGCTGCCCCGTCCCTGGTACTTCCAGGGGCTGGTCGCGGGGCTCGGTGGGGTCTTCGGCTACCAGAGCGGACTCCTGCTCAGCTGGACGATCAGCGCCGTCGCCGAACGGCTCGGCGTCCAGGTCACCATCAAACCTGGGCTACGACAAGGGGGGATGCTGGCGGGTGGGGTGCTGCTCGCCCTCGGGGCGGTGGCAATCCCGCTGGCGTCGGTGCGTTGGCACCGGCAGACGGCCGACCACGTGCACCGTCCGGGCCCTGACGCCTTCTGGGCTGTGGCCTCCGCCGGCGCTGCTTCGGGCATCTTCTGGCTCTTGATGGCCCAGTGGCGAGCCACCTTGTGGGCCATCAACCACCTGTCGGGCCACCTGCACCACCGGATGGCCTGGGGACTGCTCGCCCGGTTGAGTTCCACCCTGGTGGTGCTGGCCACCGCTCTGGTGATCTTTGACCAGGTGATCCTGCGCGGGGTGATCGGCGTGGCCACCACGGCGTCCGCGCAGGTCGACCTGCGTACCCCGCCCAACGTCCACCAGCCCACCACCTGGTTGCACTCCGGCAGCACCGAGTCGCTGGAAACATGGGAGAGCCTGGGTCTGCAGGGCAAACGCTTCACCTGCGCAGGCCCCACTCGTGAGCGGATCCTCGAGGTGCTGGGAGAACCCGCCCGCCAGCCGATCCGGGCCTACGCGTCCATGAACGGGCGCGACATGGCCGAGGTCTGCGACGCGGTGCTGGCCGAACTAGATCGCACCGACGCCTGGGAACGCAAGGCGATCCTGGTGGTCACCACCACCGGGCGGGGCAACGTCAACGAGTGGAGCACCTCGGCCTTCGAGTTCCTGATGCGCGGCGACTGCGCCACCGCGGCAATGCAGTACTCCGGGCTGCCCTCGGCGGTCACCATGCTCAGCTCCAAGCAGGTGCCCATGGAAGCGTCCCGACTGCTCTTCGGGGCCATCGAGGAACGTGTCGCCACGCTGGCGCCCGACCGGCGGCCGCGACTTTACGTCGCTGGGGAGTCCCTCGGCGCCTACGGTTCCAACGGCACCTTCGATTCCCCCGACGACTTGTTCGCTCGCGCGGCCGGCGGGGTGTGGACGGGATGCCCCACCTTCACCCCGCTGCACACCGAGTTCACCCGGGTGCGCAGGGCCGGCTCGACGGTGGTGCGCCCGGTGGTCGACGAGGGACGCCACGTCCGGTTCGCGATGAGCCCCGACCAACTTCTCACCGACCCCAGTGGGCCGCCCTACGGCGAGTGGACGGAACCCCGCTTCGTCTACCTGCAGAACGAGACCGACCCGGTGGTCTGGTTCGACACCCACCTGCTGTGGCAGCGTCCGGTCTGGATGGACGAGATGGCCGGCACCGATACCCCGATGGCCCAGATGACCTGGTGGCCGTTCATCACGTTCTGGCAGATCGCCGCCGACATGCCCGTCTGCCGCTCGGTGGGCCCGGGCTTCGGCCACAAGTACCACTCGGCGCAGTGCGTCCCCGCCTGGGCGGCAGTCCTCGGTCTTGACCCGGCCGCAGACTGGACGCACGTCCAGGCGGCACTCAACACCGACGTGCCACCGGTCGCCCCCTGACCCGGGGCCCCGTGGTCATCCGGCAGGTAACGTGGCAGTGACCACATTTGCAGGAGGATCCGTTGTCAACTCGTTCCACCGCCGGCACCGTCGTCCAGGCGCTCGTGCTGCTGATCGCCCGGCTGGGTTTCGCCGTCATTCTGGTAGGACGCGCCTGGTGGCGTTGGGGCGTCGAGGGGATGGCCGCCCAGACCGCTCGGATCGCCGAATTCGGTATCCCCCAAGCAGAACTGATCGCCTGGGGAACCCTCCTTCTGGAGGCCATCGGCGGAGTCCTGCTGGCTCTCGGCCTGCTGACCCGCCTGGTGGCCGCCCTGGTCGCCGTCGAGAACATCATCGTCATCGTGATTATGCGCTGGGCCGCCGGCATTCACCTGTTCAACGGCGGCTTCGAGTACAACCTCGCGCTGGCGAGTCTCGGCCTGGTATTCCTGGCGGTGGGCGCCAGCCACGCCGGACTGGACGCGGTCCTGTTCCGGCGGCGTCAACTGGACGCCTCCGACCCCGGAAGCGACCTTTACCAGCCGAGGCTGGGTTCGACCCAACTCTGAGCCCCAAGCTTCACAGCCCACTCACAGCTGATCCACAGCGGGAACCGCGGGTGGTCTGGGACGCTGCTGTCATGGCGATCAACGACGAAGAACGACTGACCCGTCCCGATGGCTCTCCCCTGCGGGTTCTGGCGGTCGACGACGAGCCGAGCCTGACCGAACTGCTGGGCATGGCGTTGCGTTATGAGGGCTGGGAGGCGCACACGGCGTCCACCGGATCGCAGGCGGTCGCCACCGCCCGCGAGATTCGTCCCGATGCCATCGTGCTTGACATGATGCTGCCCGACTTCGACGGGCTCGAGGTGATGCGGCGCATCCGAGCTGACCAGTTTGACATGCCGGTGATCTTCCTGACCGCCAAGGACGCAGTCGCCGATCGCGTCGCCGGTCTGACAGCGGGCGGCGACGACTACGTCACCAAGCCGTTCAGCCTGGAGGAACTGATCGCCCGGCTGAGGGCCGTGCTGCGTCGCAGCGGCGCCACCATGGCCCGCCCCGAGTCGCTGCTGACGGTCGGCGACCTGGTGATGGACGAGGACGCCCGCGAGGTGACCCGAGCCGGTCAACCCGTCAATCTGACGGCCACCGAGTTCGAACTGTTGCGCTTCCTGATGCGCAACCCCCGCCGGGTGCTCTCGAAGGCCCAGATCCTCGACCGGGTCTGGAACTACGACTTCGGGGGGCAGGACAACGTCGTCGAGCTGTACATCAGCTATCTGCGTAAGAAGATCGACGCCGGACGCACACCGATGATCCACACCATGCGAAGGGCGGGGTATGTCCTCAAACCGGCCGAGTAGCGGGACCCTCAAGCGGCAGCTGGTCATCCGGATCACCCTGATCGTCACCGTCGTGGCGATCATCCTGGCGGCGCTGTCGACCATGCTGGTGGGCCGCATCCTGACCGGCAACCTCGACCAGCAGCTGCGCTACGCGGTGCACGCCACCGACGACCGTCCGCACGGTCCCGAATCCATGGGTGATGAGCCTGGGGGCCGGGTCGACCTGCGGGTCGGAGGGCTGCCCGCGGGCAGTTTCGGGCTGAGCGTCTCGTCCTCCGGCCTGGTGCAGACCACCATGATCTGGGACTCCGGGTCGGGACAGGCCGGCCAGGAGCAGATAGCGTCCCTGCTGTCCCTGCCCGGCGACGGGCGGGTGAGCACCGTGCGGTTCGACGACTACGGGGATTACCGCGCTGTGGCGCTGACCCGCAACGGCAGCTTCATGGCCGTCGCCGCGCCACTGGCCGTCACCCAGGCGATCGTCGGGCGACTGATCTGGATTGAGCTGGCCCTGATCGCGCTGGCGGCGGCGGCCGCGGCCGGCGTCTCGACGGTCGTGGTGCGAGCCTCGCTGCGTCCGCTCAATCAACTGGCGGCCACCGCGGCCGAGGTCGCCGCCTTGCCGCTGAGCGCCGGAGAGGTGTCGCTGGGCGTGCGCGTCCCCCAGGGGACCTCGTCCCCGGACAGCGAGGTCGGCCGCGTGGGTGCGGCCTTCAACTCGATGCTCGACCACGTCGAGGACTCCCTGCAGGCCAGGCACACCTCGGAAACCCGGGTTCGCCAGTTCGTCGCCGACGCGAGCCACGAGCTGCGCAACCCTCTGGCCGCCATCCGCGGCTACGCAGAACTGACCCGACGCAGCGGCGATCGGCTGCCCGATGACACCGTGTTCGCGTTGTCGCGCATCGAATCCGAGTCGCAGCGGATGAGTCGGCTGGTCGAGCAGATGTTGCTGCTCGCCAGACTCGACAACGGCCCGGATCTGGAGGTCGCCGAGGTCGATCTCGGCGAGAAGGTACTGAACGCGGTCAGCGACGCGCAGGCCTCCGGCCCCGGCCACGAGTGGCAGGTGCGCGTCCCCGACGAGCCAGTGATCGTGCTCGGTGACGCGAACCAACTTCACCAGGTGGTCGCCAACCTGCTCGGCAATGCCCGCAAGCACACCCCTGCCGGCACGGTCGTACGCACCTCAGTGACCAGCAAGGACGGGATGGCCCAGATCGAGGTTTCCGACAACGGCCCAGGCGTGCCTCCCGAAGTGCTCGATCACATCTTCGAACGGTTCACCCGGGCGGATCAGGCCCGGGCCCACGACCGGGAGGGCTCCACCGGTCTGGGGCTCGCGATCGTCGCGGCGGTGGCCAAGGCCCACGGCGGGCAGGTGTCCGTGGCCTCGACCCAGCACGGCGCCACGTTCACCGTCCGGCTGCCACTGGCCACCGGCGTCGCGTCCTCAAAGAGTCAGCAAGCCGTCTGAGACTAGGCTGGACGCGCAGACCGAAGGAGTCCACCATGCCCCTGCGCGCCGCCCAACTGGCCCGCTACCTTGACCACACCATGCTGGCGAGTGACGCCACACCCGCCGACGTGGTCAGGCTCGCGGACGAGGCGGTGCGGTTGGGCACCTTCGCCATGTGCATCTCGCCGAACATGCTGCCGGTGCACACCGATCTGGGGACGGTGAAGCTGGCGGTGGTCTGCGGCTTCCCCTCAGGCAAGCACACCCCCGGGATCAAGGCCGCCGAGGCTCGCGCGGCGGTGGCGTCCGGGGCCGACGAGGTCGACATGGTCATCGACGTGGGACTGCTGCGCGCCGGCGACATCGCAGGGCTGGTCACCGAGATTGCCGCCGTGCGGGCCGCGGTGCCGGGCGTGCTCAAGGTGATCATCGAGTCGGCAGCTCTCAGCGACGACGAGATCGTGACAGCGTGCCGGGCCGCCGAGCAGGCGGGTGCCGACTTCGTCAAGACGTCCACCGGATTTCACCCCGCAGGCGGGGCGACGGTGCAGGCAGTCGAACTGATGGCCGCAACGGTGGGCGGACGACTGGGCGTCAAGGCCTCCGGCGGTATCCGCGACCATGCCACGGCGATGGCGATGATCGAGGCCGGCGCCACCCGCATCGGTTGCTCCGCGAGCGCCGCCATTCTCGCCGGGGCCCCGCTGCCGTGAGCACCCTCAGCGATGTCGCCAAACGGGCGGGGGTTTCGTTGGCCACCGCCTCCCGCGCCATGAACGGCGCCCAGGGACGCAGTGTCCGTCCTGAATTGCGTGAGCAGGTCCTGGCTGCCGCGCGTGAACTCGACTACCTGCCGCACGCGGCCGCCCAGACGATGGCCAGGGGGCACTCGAACAGCCTGGGCCTGCTGGTCAACGACATCGCCGACCCGCACTTCGCTTCGATCGCTGCCGGGGTGACCACTGCCGCCGCCGCGCAGGGCTGCATCGTCACCCTGTCGTCCACAGGTATCGCGGCGCACCCCCGCGCCGAGGTGGTCAATCTGATGACCGCGCAGCGCGTCCGGGCGCTCATCGTGGCAGGCAGCGTCTCGGCAATCGATCCCGATCTGGGCGAACTCCGGTCGGCCCTGGGACGTCTGGTGAGAGCCGGCGCCAGAATCGCGAGCATCGGCGCCGAGGAACTGGGGGTTCAGTCGGTGCTGTTGCCGAATCGCCAAGGCGCCACCGAACTGGCCGATGCACTGCTCGCCCTGGGTCATCGACGCTTCGCGGTACTGGCCGGCCCGTCCGATCTCCCCAGCGCCAGCGGCCGCGCAGACGCCTTCCGCGAGCGTGTCCACCAGGGTGGCGGGACGGTGCTGGCGAGCGTCCACAGCGCGTTCGATCGGCAGGCAGGCCAGCGGGCGACCGCGGACCTGATCGCCGGCGAGCTGCCCGACCTCATTTTCGCCACCAACGACCTGCTGGCTCTGGGGGCGCTGCGCCAACTGCGGGAGGCTGGTCTTAACGTGCCCGGTGACATCGGGCTGGCCGGGTTCGGCGACGGGGACGCCCTCCTGGACGTGGTCCCCAGTATCACCTCAGTGAGACTGGACACCGCGCACGCCGGCGAACTCGCCGTCCAGTTGGTCCTCGACGTCCGACCCAGAGGTCCGCGACGTCCAGCTGGGATATCAGGTGAACCTGCGAGAGTCGACCTTCCGCTAGTCGCAGGCCTCGTTCAGCGCGTCCGCCAACCGGCGCATGGTCCAGCACCCTGATGCCGTCGAGTTCACCACCGGCCAGCATCGCCCGGTAGAAACGGGCCAGATCTTCGGCGGTCGACGACACTCCCCCGGACGGGATCACCGCTTGGCGGACCGCCGGCGAGTTGAGCAGGCGAGTGACGGCCCATTGTCCTGGGGCCTCCACCACCACCGGGACCGCCCGATCGAGCTGGGATGCGGGCAGACCGAGATGGCTGTCGCGCATGCCCAGGGGACCGAAGATCCGCTCGGCCATCAGCTCGGGCAGTTCTCGCCCGGTGGCCCGGCGGACGGTCTCGCCCAGCAAGAACCCGAAACTCAGGTAGTGGTAGGCCGACCGCTGACCAGGTGGCCACGTCGATCACGCCACGTTCCACCAACTGCCACACCAGCAGCGCGATGAACGGCTTGGACACCGACCACGTCCAGAACAGGTCGGGGCCATCCGAATGTGAGGACCGGTCGATGAGGCAGTGCTCACCACGCCAGACGCTCAGCTGCCACCGCCCGCCACGTTGCTCGGCCTCGGCCAGAGCAGCGCTCGGCCCCTCGGGCCGCACGCCCACGGTGCCGGGATTCACCTCCCGGCCACGTGGTTGCCAGTCGGCTCGAGGGGCCGCGCTGTCGGTTGGTGGCGTCATCCCACCGGCACTGGCACCATCGCCCGGCTCATGGCGGTGGCCAGAATGTCAGAATCAAAGCCGGCCACCAGGTGCCAGACCTGGGGACCCACCTGCACGACGCCCGGCAAGCCGGCAGCCGCCAGCGCCGCCTCGTCGACGAGGCTGGAGTCGTTCAGCTCAACGCGCACCCGGGTCTGGGCGACCTGGGCAACCGACACGATGTTCTCGGCTCCGCCCAGCGCGTCCACCCACTGCTGCGCCTGGCTGACCTGCTCGGCGCCCACGGTGATCTCGCCAGCCAGTTCCTCGCCGCGAGCCCGAGCACGCTCCTCCTGCGTCCGGTAGTCGAGGAAGACGACCAGCAGCATGGAGGTGACGAAGGAGGCCGTGATGGCAGCGGCGTACAGCGGGATGTTGCTGAAGGCCGGGATGGTCAACAGCGACGTGAACACGAAGGCGCTGGTTTTCAGTCCGCCACCGAAGCCGATGATCAGGCCACCGACCAGACAGCCCGCCAGGAGTCGCGGGTAGATCTTCTTGAACCTGAGGTGGATGCCGTACAGCGAAGGCTCCGAGATGCCGCCCAGCAGGCCGGCGGCCAGGGCACCGGTCGCTGTCTGGCGCATGGCAACGTCCTTCTCGCGCATGGCCAGCACCAGCACGCCGGCGGTGGCGCCGAAGCACGCGAAGTTCCAGGCGCCCATCGGGCCCTGGATGTAGTCGAAGCCGAGGGTCTGGATGTTGAGCAGCATGATCGCGTTGATCGGCCAGTGCAGGCCGAGCGGCACCATGAACGGGTAGGCCAGCGGAATCACGACGGCGAAGATGAACGGCGAGAAGTCGTTGATCGTCCGCAGCACCCCGGCCAGACCTGCACCGGCGTAGACGCCGATCGGCCCGATGATGAAGGCGGTCACCGGCAACATGATGAGCATCGCCAGGAACGGCACGAAGATCAGCTGCAGGTTGTCGGGGATGATCTTCTTCAACAACTTGTAGAGCGGGCCGAGCACCCCGGCCATCAGCAGCGGCGGGAAGACCTGGGAGCTGTAATTGAAGATCGTCAGGGGCAGACCGAAGATGCTGACGACATTCACGGTGCTGCCGAAGATGGTGACCTGCTCGGCGACACTGACCAGTCCGGCGAACCCGGGCAGCATCAACAGCGCCATGATCGAGAAGCCCACCCACGGGTCGGCGCCGAGCTTCTTGGACGCGTTGTAGGCGACCATCAGCGGCAGGAAGACGAACACGCTCTGCCAGAGCAGATTGATGAACGACCAGGACGGGGACAGTTCGGTGCGCGGGTCGGCCCAGTTGCCGATAACTCCGGTGGTGCTCATCAGCGACATGAACGTGATGAACAGCGAGGCGCCCAGCAGGGCTCCCAGCACCGGCCGGAAGGAGTCGGACAGGAACTCGAAGAAGCTGTCCAGCCACGCCACCTTGCCCCGTGGGCCCTGGGCCCGGGCAGCGGCCTTGACGTCGTCGGCAGTCGGTTGGCCGATGTCCTTCATCTCGGGCAGGGCCATGATGTCGTTGTAGACGTTCTGGACGGCGCCCCCGATGATGATCTGGTACCGCTCCCCGGCCTGGGGGACCGCGCCCATCACCCCCTGGATCTTCTCGACTGCAGCGGCCTGGACGCCGGACGCGTCCTTTAGCTGGAAGCGCAGTCGGGTGGCGCAGTGGCTGACACTGGTGATGTTCCGCGCCCCGCCGACATTCTTGACGATCTCACTTGCGGTATTCGTCATGATGAGGTTCCTTCACTCGTGGGGGGTTGGCCGGCTCAGGCTTCGTCGAACGGGACGAGCGCACGAACCTCGGCGGGAGTACTGCAGGTCACGGCCCGGGCTGCGAGCTCGCGGCACTGCGCCAACGAATAGGCACGCACGGCGGCCTTGACCGCCGGAATGGCCGGAATGGTGCAACTCAACTCGTCCACTCCCAGGCCCACGAGAATCGGGACGGCCTGCGGGTCGGACGCGACGCCCCCACACACCCCGATCCACTTGCCCTTCTCGTGCAGCGCCTCGGCGGCGTTGCCGATCAGGATCAGCACCGCCGGATTGCAGGGGTCAACCTGCGCAGCCAGCTTGGGGTGACCGCGGTCCATGGCCAGGGTGTAGCTGGTCAGGTCGTTGGTGCCCACGCTGAAGAAGGCCACATCGGTCGCCGCGAACTGCTTGGCCATGATGGCCACGGAGGGGACCTCCATCATGATGCCGACCGGCACCTCGGTCTCGACGCCCAGCGCGGCCCGCTCCTCATCCCAGATGCGCTTCGCGTAGCGCCAGTCGTCCATGGTGGCGATCATCGGGAACATCACGTGCAGTCGGGCCCCGGCGTCCGCCGCCTTGAGGATCGCCCGGCACTGGGCCCGCAGCACCTCGGGACGGTCGAATCCGACCCTGATTCCGCGGATACCGAGGAAGGGATTCTCCTCCGCGGGGATGGGCAGGTAGGGCAGCGGCTTGTCACCGCCGACGTCCAGCGTGCGGATGACCAGCGGCTGGGAAGGTTTGAGCGCCCGCGCGACATCTGCGTACAGCTTCGCCTGTTCGTCCTCGGTCGGGGCGGACTGACGACCGAGGAAGACGAACTCGCTGCGCAGCAGGCCGACACCCTCGGCGCCCTTGGTGAGGGACTCCTTGGCGTCCTCGAGACCGCCGATGTTGGCGACGACCTGCACGGTGTGGCCGTCGGTGGTGGTGGCGGGTTCGTCGGCGCGGGCCAACTCGGCCTGACGCTTGGCGGCGATGCGCTGCTGTCGGCCGACGATGTCGGTGATCTGGGCATCGGTGAGGTTCATCTGTACAGTCCCCAAGGCGCCGTCGATGACCACCCGGGTGCCGTCCGGAATGTCCAGGGCTCGCGGTTCGATGCCGGCCACCGCGGGGATGTCGAGTGAGCGCGCGATGATCGCCACGTGCGAGGACGCACCGCCGGCTGCCGTGGCGAACCCGACGACCTTGCTGCGGTCGAGGTTGGCGGTGTCGGACGGGGTGAGGTCCTCGGCGATGAGAATGGTGCCCGGTGCGATGTCGGGGGACTCACGCCGCTGCCCGGTGAGTTCCTCGAGAACGCGCTGGCCGACGTCACGCACGTCGTTGGCTCGCCCGGCCAGCACCTCGTTGGCCAGTTGACCGAGCCGGTCGGCATAGCTCTGGTAGGCGGCCCGCCAGGCGAACGGCGCGCTCTTGCCCTTGTCGATGCCGCTCACGGCGCGATCCAGCAGATCGGGGTCCTGGAGGATCTCGGCGTGCGCCGCGAAGATGGCCGCCTTGTCGGCGTCCGAGTCCTGCTCGAGCCGTTTCGCCAGCGCCGACAGATCGAGCAGCGCCCGATCGAGGGCGGCGTTCAACTTGCGGCGCTCGAGGTGGTGATCGGTGGCGTGCTCGGTGACCGTGATGTCCTCGTGGCGCACTTGCAGAACCTGACCGACGGCGAGCCCGGGAGACGCAGCCACACCCAGCAACAGGTTGGCGTCACCCGAACGGGGCTCGTCACTGACGGCTTCGGGGGCCGGGGGCGCAACAGCCGTCACGGCCTCCGTGTCGGGGCCGCCGAGTGGCAGCGGCGGGCAGTCCTCGCCCAGCCCGTCCTTGATGGCCTGCGCAACCTGGGCGACCGCCTCATCGGCGTCAGGCCCGTGCGCGGTGACGACCACCTTGTCGCCGCGGGCGGCAGCCATCCCCATGATCGCCATGATGCTCTTGGCGTTCGCGGTGTCGCGGCCGCGGCGAAGTTGCACGTCTGAGGTGAACTGCTTGGCCAGAGCCACCAGGGTCGCGGCGGGCCGGGCATGCAGTCCGGTGGGGTTCGGGACGAGGATCGCCTCGGAGGTGACCTTCCGGCCGCCGACGGCCACGTCCTGACCGACGGCGGCTTCCTTGAGCCAGATCTCGGCGACCACGTCTTGACCGGCGGTGACTCGCCCGGGGTCGCCGGGGGTCAGCACCTCGATGAGTTCGGAGTTGGTGATGACCACCTGGGTGAGCAGGCTGAGGGCCTGCGCGGCGACCATCTCCATGTCGAATGCGATCAGTTCGTCGCCGACGATGACGTCCTGACCGACCACAACCTTGGGCGTGAACCCCTCACCTTGCATTTTCACGGTGTCCAGACCGATGTGCATGAGCACCTCGAGCCCCTGCGGCGACCGGATGGTGATCGCGTGGGCCGACGGCTGGATGTTGATGACCTCGCCGGCGATCGGCGCCACCAGCACGTTGCTCAGGGGATCGATCGAGATTCCCTCGCCGACCATCTTGCGGGCGAACACCGGATCGGGGACCAGTTCGATGGGCACGAGCACACCACTCAGCGGGGCGATGAGTTGAACGCCGGCGCCTCGTTGCGCCGCACTGGTTGCCGTCACAGCAACCCTCCTGTCGGTTGTCAGGGCCTGCCTGTCAGGCAGAACGCTACAGCCACGTCCTGGCTCACGGGAAGGGCCCTGTTCTCAGGGTCAACCGGGCCCGACGGTGCGAGATCGACCAAGCAGGTCGGGACTACCTCGGATAGATTTCGGTCATGCTGCTGTCGGATCGTGACATCATCGCCCAGGTCAACGCCGGTCGCGTCGTCCTCGACCCCTGGGACCCCACCATGGTGCAGCCGGCCAGCGTGGACGTGCGGCTCGACCGGTACTTCCGGATCTTCGAGAACCACCGGTACGACGCGATCGACCCGTCCGCCAATCAGCCCGAGCTGACCCGTTTGGTGTCCCCGGAGGGCGACGAGCCGTTCGTGCTGCACCCCGGCGAGTTCGTCCTCAGCGCCACCTACGAGTACGTGACGCTGCCCGACGACGTCGCTGCAAGGCTCGAGGGCAAGTCGTCGCTGGGACGCCTGGGCTTGCTCACCCACTCGACCGCCGGGTTCATCGACCCGGGGTTCAGCGGGCACGTCACCCTGGAGTTGAGCAACATGGCGACCCTGCCGATCAAGCTCTATCCGGGCATGAAGATCGGCCAGCTGTGCTTCTTCAAGCTCAGTTCGCCGGCCGAGCACCCCTACGGTTCGGCCTCCCGGGGATCGCACTACCAGGGCCAGCGGGGCCCCACGGCGAGTCGCTCGCACCTGAACTTCACCCGTATCACCATCCCGGTCAGCGAGGACGAGTCCACCTGACTTGTGCTTCTCGCGAAGCAGAGGCTCAGTCGGCCGCGTCCAGGGTCAGCACCTGGTCGTCGCCCAGGTCGATGCGGGCTCCCAGCGTCACCTGGATGGGCTGCCCGGGCTCGAGCATGACCTGCTGTCCATCGGGCAGCGCCACGATGGTGCCATTCGTCGAGTTCAGGTCGATCACCTCGATGCTCCCGTCGTGCATGCTGATCGCGACATGCGTGCGACTGATGTCGCGATTCGGGCTCAGGACGCGCAGCAGGTCCGCGTCCGGGAAGTCCGGACTTGTGCGCGGAGCCCGGCCGACCAGGATCGCCCCGGTCAGACGGGTCCGGGAGCCATCCGGGCACACCACGTCGACCTCGACCGGCGGCTGCTCGGGTTGGGGTTCAGGACCCTCGAGCACTTCGGAAATCTCAAGCACTTCGGGAACCTCGAGGACTTCGGGAATCTCCCGTTGGCCGGGTGCCGCCTCCGCATCGATCTGTTCGGTCGCCAGCACCGCGTCCAGACCACCGCCGAACCCCTGGGCACCCCACGGACCGGTGGTGCCGCTGGCGCCCTGGCCGAGCGGCGGGTTGAGCAGGACCGGTGGTGCTGGCACGCGATCTGGTTCCTGGCCGGGGGCATAAGGGGGACGCTCACCCAGCATTTGGGTGGGTTCGTGGACGGGCTGCGGGCTCCGATCGACGACCGGTGAGGGCGGGGGCTCCACCTCTGGTTCCACAGCTTGGTCCCCTGCTCCGGCGTTGGACGCGACGGCCACCTCACTGAGCAGTTCGAGCAGCACACCGGAAGCCGGCACCACACCGAGCACGAGGGGCAGGACGAACCCGCCGGTCGGCCCGGCCGCATTCAGGGTTACGCGCACTCGGCGAGCCATCAGGGTGGATGTCGTCCAGGCGCCGGGATCCCCGGCCAGGAGCAGGACGTCGGAGTCTGCGTCCACGACCTGGGCCTCACCGAGCGTCAGGCCTTGGAGGTGCCCGTCGGACGGTGTGGGCACCGCAAGCACAACCGCCCTCTCAAGGCCCCACGCATCGACTTCGTCGGCGATGTCGTCCAGCGTGGCGTCACCGCTGACGATGTTCCACAGGGCAGCCACCAGTGTGGCCGCCGGGTGGGGGCCGGGATCGATCATCACCACGGCGGTGGGGCCACTCAGCGCCAGCCAACGTCCCGGGATGTAACTGGTGAGCAC
This sequence comes from uncultured Actinomycetota bacterium, assembly GCA_963780175.1. Lineage (GTDB taxonomy): Bacteria > Actinomycetota > Actinomycetes > Propionibacteriales > Propionibacteriaceae > Brooklawnia. Next base: position 1,236,363 of record CAWAAT010000001.1, read on the forward strand.
TGCCGCCTGGCGAGTCGTCATCAGGGCTCCTCCTTGGGGGCGACCCGGTCACGGGTCGCGGTGAGACCAAGCTTGGCACCCCGACCGTGGCCCGGCAATGACCGGCAGCGCAGGGCTCACGACGCCAGGCTCAGCCACGTCGGTGGGCCATCCGTTGAACGACCACGTCCCCGAGCGACTGCACCACCTGGACGACGACGATCAGCACGACCACCGCCATGACGAGCACCTCTGCGTTGAACCGCTGGTAGCCGTACCGGATCGCGAAATCGCCGACGCCGCCGCCGCCGATGGCACCGGCCATGGTCGAGTACCCGATGAGGGTCACCAAGGTGAGGGTGGCGCCCGAGATCAGACCGGGCAACGATTCCGGCAGCAGCACCTTGCGGACGATCTGCCAGGTGTTCGCGCCCATCACCTGCGCGGCCTCGATCTTGCCGGGCGAGACCTCCCTCAGGGCAGCCTCCACGACCCGGGCGTAGAACGGGATGGCGCCCACGGACAGCGGGACGATCGCGGCGGTGGGCCCGTACGCCGTCCCGACCAGCCAGCGGGTGAAGCCGATCAACGCGATCATCAGGATCAGGAAGGGCAGCGAGCGGGCCAGGTTCACCACCGCGCCGACCACCTGATAGGCCGCCTGATTGGGGTGCAGGCCGTCGGGGGCGGTCAGCCGGAGAAGCACGCCGACGACCAGGCCCACCGCTGCAACGATCAGGAAGGACCAGCCGACCATCCAGCCGGTCTGGCCGAGCGACTCGAGGAGTTCGGGCAGGACCTCGATCCAGGACGCCTTTTTCACAACCGCGCGCTCACTTCCCGGTCGGCTAGGTACTTGTGGACGGCCGCCTGGTCGAACACCCCGTCCGGGTGCGCGAGCGAGACTCGCAGGCGTCCGACCTTGCGTCCGGCGATCCAGTCGACCGAACCACCCAGGATCGTCACGTCCAGACCGAAGTGCCTGGTCAGCCCCGAGATCACCGGCTCGGTGGTGTGCTCACCGGTGAACGTCAGCACCACCGAGTCGTGGCCCGGGTCGAGAGCAGCGTCGCCGGTGGGCAGCAAGATGTCGGCTAGTCGCGACTCAGGATTGGCGAGCAGGTCGAGCAGTGGGCCCTGCTCCGTGACGCGCCCATCGGCCATCAGCGCAGCGGCGTCGCAGATCCGACGCACCACCTCGGACTCGTGGGTGATCAACACCACCGTGACACCGGTGGCCTGGTTGATCTGCTTGAGCAGGTCGAGGATCTGCTCGGTGGTCGCCGGGTCGAGGGCGCTGGTCGCCTCGTCGCAGAAAAGAACGTCGGGACGCGCCGCCAGCGCGCGGGCGATACCCACCCGCTGCTTCTGGCCGCCCGACAGCTGGGACGGGTAGGTGTGTGCCCGGTCGGAAAGTCCTACGAGTTCCAGAAGTTCGGCGACCCGGACGTCACGGGCGGCCTTGGCGACCCCCTGCACCTCGAGTGGGAAGGCCACGTTGGCCTCGGCCGTGCGGCTGTTCAGCAGGTTGAAGTGCTGGAAGATCATGCCCATCCGGTGGCGGGCAGCGCGCAGCTGGGCGGCATTGAGGGCGGTGAGCTCGGCCCCGGCCACCGTCACCGAACCTGACGTCGGACGTTCGAGTGCGGTGAGGCAACGCATCAGCGTCGTCTTACCCGCCCCGCTGCGTCCGAGGATGCCGAAGATGCCGCCGTCGGGCACGTGCAGGCTGACGTCCTGCACTGCCGCGACGGCCTTGGCACCCGCGCCGTAGACCTTCGTCAGGTTGGTGACGGTGATCACCGGATCAGCCGTTCACCGGCAGGACCGAGCCCTGGTAGTTCTCGTTGATGAACTTGGCCAGTTCGGGTGACTCAAGTGCCTCGGCCAGGGCCTTGACGCGGGCATCCTCAGCGAGGGTCTGCTTGACCACGAGAATATTGGCGTACGGGTTGCCCTCGGCCTTCTCGAGCACCAGCGCATCGTTGGCCGGCACCAGCCCTGCCTCCAGCGCGTAGTTCCCGTTGACGATCGAGAGCGTGACCTTGGGGTCGTCCAGGGACGCGGCCAGCTGCGGGCGGTCGATCTTGACGAACGAGATGTTCTTCGGGTTGCTGGCGACGTTGGCGTCGGTGATCTGCGCGTAGTCGAGCTCCGGGTCGGCGCGGTCGACATTCAAGGTGAGCAGCCCGGCGTCCTCGAGCAGGAAGAGGCCCCGAGCCTGGTTGGTGGCGTCCGCGGGGATGGCGATGACGGCGTCGCTCGGCACGTCGGCCAGCGCGGTCACCTTCTTCGAGTAGAGGCCGAGCGGCTCGACATGCACAGTGGCCACCGCAACCAGGTCGGATCCCTCATGGTTGGCGTTCCAGTCATCCAGGTAGGGCACGTGCTGGAAGAAGTTGGCGTCCAGGTCACCGGCGTTGACCAACTGGTTGGGGTCGACGTCGCCGGAGATCTCGGTGACGTCGATCTTCACGTCGCCGAGCAGACCCAAGGACTCGGCCTGCTTGATGAGCTCGGCGTGCGGGATCACGTCGGCCATCACGCGCAGCGGCTCGGTGGCGTCAGGGCTGGCACCGCCGGTGGCGCCGCCACCACCGCAGGCAGACAGTGAGGTGAGCAGGGTGGCAGCCACCGCGGTGGCCAGCAGGGAACGGATACGCATCAAAGGTCCTCTTGATTGGTGTGGGTCAGGTGATCATCCAACAGCACGGCCGCAGCGATCTGCGTCAGGGACGTACGACTCGCTGCGACTCGTGGGAGGAGCGATCGGGTCCGTGCTGTCAGGCAGGCGTGCACCGACAGCACATGGGCATCATGGCGACACGGCAGGTGCCGTGCGGTGCCGAGATTTCGCCCATGGGCCGAGACTAACCCATCTGGCGCAGGCGCGACAAAATCCTTCGCCCGGGATCGTGTTCAGCGACCGCCACGAAGGCTTTTCCTATACGATCGAGGTCATCGATGGATTGAAGGAGATCACCATGACCCAGCGCCGCACCGCCGCCTGGTACGAGGGCACCGATCGGGACGCCTACATCCACCGCGCCTGGATGCGCCGCGGTCTGCCGGACGACTCCTTCACCGGCCGACCGCACATCGCCATCTGCAACACCGCCTCCGATCTGTCCCCCTGCAACAAGCACCTCAATCAGGTCAGCGCAGCGGTCAAGAACGGCATCTGGGCCGCAGGCGGCGTCCCACTGGACCTGCCGATCATCTCGCTCGGCGAGACCCAAGTGCGTCCCACTGCGATGCTCTTCCGCAACCTGGCCGCCATGGCCACCGAGGAAATGATCCGGGCCAACCCGATCGACGGCGTCGTCCTGCTCGGCGGCTGCGACAAGACTGTGCCGAGCCTGCTGATGGGGGCCGCATCGGTCGACCTGCCGAGCATCATGCTCAACGGTGGCCCGATGCTCACCGGCAACTACAAGGGACGCCCGATGGGCTGTGGCACGGACGTCTGGAAGCTGTCGGAGGAGATGCGGGCCGGGGAACTGTCGGTGGACGACTTCGTCGCCTCCGAACAGGACATGATCCGCTCGGCCGGGCACTGCAACACCATGGGCACCGCCTCCACGATGGGCATCATGGCCGAGGCCCTCGGCATGACCCTGCCGGGCAGCGCCGGCACCCCCGCCCCGGACGCCCGGCTGCTCAAGTTCGCCCACGCCACCGGCCAGCGCATCGTTGCCATGGTGGAGGAGGACCTCAAGCCGTCCCAGATCCTCACCCGCGCGGCCTTCCTGAACGCGATCGTCGCCCTGGCGGCGATCGGCGGATCGACCAACGCGGTCGTCCACCTGCTGGCCATCGCCGGGCGGGTCGGGGCCGACCTGTCGCTCAGCGACTTCGACGAGCACGGGTCGCACCTGCCACTGCTGGTCAACCTGCAGCCGGCCGGTGCGTACCTGATGGATGACCTGTTCCGGGCCGGCGGCCTGCTGGCCGTGCTCGACCAGATGCGAGACCTGCTGTCGGACGAGGCCATCACCGTCACCGGCAAGCCGCTGAGCGCCCATCTCGACGGCGCCCGGATCAGCGACCCCAGCGTCATCTCGACCCGCGAGAACCCACTGCAGACCGAGGCCGGCATCGCGGTGCTGCGGGGCAACCTGGCTCCCACCGGAGCCATCATCAAGCCCGCCGCAGCGTCACCCGACCTGCTCACCCACCGGGGCCGCGCCGTGGTGTTCGAGAACATCGAAGACCTGCACGCCCGCATCGATGACCCTGATCTCGACATCGATGAGACCTGCGTGATCGTGTTGCGGGGCGCCGGCCCCAAGGGCTACCCCGGCATGCCAGAGGTCTCCAACACCCCACTGCCGGCCAAGGTGCTCGCCAAGGGGGTGCGCGACATGGTGCGCATCTGTGACGGGCGCATGACGGGCACCGCGTACGGCACCGTCGTGCTGCACGTCACCCCGGAGGCTGCCGCCGGTGGCCCGCTGGGCAAGGTGCGCACCGGCGACCTCATCGTCCTGGACGTGCCCAACCGCGTCCTGCGCGTCGACATGGACGATGCTGAGCTCGAGGCCCGTGAGGTGTCGGCCGCCGCAGCGTCGACCTTCGCCGCCCCCGCGCGCGGATACGAGCGGATCTACGTCGACCACGTCATGCAGGCGGACACCGGCGCCGACCTCGACTTCCTGGTGGGCTCGAGCGGCTCGGCTGTGGGACGCGAGTCGCACTAGCCCGCGGAGGAACCAGCCGACCCGACGCGTCCGTCTGCGGGCTGGCCACGACTTTCATGGAACTCCGACGGGTCTGTCAACCCTTGGCTAAGTTGTCGAACAGGCCGTGGCGTGCTCGTCCGTGCCCCGTCACCTGCCCAAACGCCGAGGAGGTCGTTGTGAGCCAGCACCCAGAGGCTGCCCAAGCGCTCGTCGATTTCGTGCCCACCAAGAAGTACTTCGTGGGCATCGATTCCGACGGTTGCGCGATGGACGCCATGGATATCAAGCACCAGGAGTGCTTCACCCCCTGCTACATCAAGCACTGGGATCTCCAGCCGATCTCGACGCTGGCGCGTCAGACGGCCCTGTTCGTCAACCTCGGTTCGGTCACCCGCGGGCTGAACCGCTGGCTCGCCCTCAAACAGCTGCTCGACCTGCTGCGCGACCGGGTCGAGGTCGCCGAGCGCGGCGTGGTCATCCCCGAGTACCCGGAACTCACCGAGTTCGTCACCGTTCCCGGTTATCCCCTGTCAGACAAGGGCATCGCCAAGTTCTACGAGGATCACCCCTCCGAGACCATCGCACGCGCCATCCGCTGGGGCGACGCGGTGAACGCGTCCATCGCCGACATGGTGCACGGCTGCGGCCCGTTCCCGGGCGTCCGTGAGGCCATGATTGCGATGCAGCCCGACGTCGACTGCATGACCGTCTCCGCAACCCCGCTGCACGCGCTCACCTACGAGTGGAACGCGCACGGCATCGCCCAGTACATGCAGGTCATCGCCGGCCAGGAGATGGGCTCGAAGGCCGAGCACGTCCAGTACGCCGCCAAGGGCAAGTACGACGCCGACAAGATCATGCTCATCGGCGACGCCCCCGGCGACCGGGACGCCGCCGACAAGGCCGACTGCCTCTACTACCCGATCCTGCCGGGCAAGGAGAAGGACTCGTGGAAGCGATTCAAGGACGAGGCGCTGCCGAAGTTCCTGGACGGCAGCTTCGCCGGCGACTACCAGCAGGCCCTCATCGAGGAGTTCAACAGCTACCTGCCCGGCGAGGTGCCGTGGGAGACCATCTCCGGCAACAAGACCGTCACCCATGCCGAAGGTGAAGTGAACACCGACATGCCCAAACTCGTTGACCTCACGGCCGCGCCCTACAACCTCGACGACTGAGCCAGCTCGCCTGGGTCGAGCAGACCCTCGCCGACATGACCGTCGACGAGCAGGTCGGCCAGCTGTTCACCAACCTGTTCTTCTTCGGCGTCGACAAGTTCTCCGGCAACCCGTACACCGCCGAGGAGATCCTGGAGAAGTTCCACATCGGCGTCGCCCGCTACCACGGCGGCGACGGCGGACAAGGTGCAGGAACTGCTCAACCGGCTGCAGGCCGCGTCCAAGATCCCGCTGCTGATCGCGGCCAACTGCGACTCCGGCGGCAACGGCGCCATGAGCGACGGCACCTACGTCGCCTCGGGCGCCCAGACCGAGGCGAGCCGGTCGATCGAGGTGGCCCACAACGCCGGCTACGTGTCCGGACGCGAGATGAAGGCCATCGGCGTCAACCTGAACTTCGACCCCTGCGTCGACATCCTGTACAACTGGCGCAACACGATCGTCAACACCCGCGCCTACGGCACCAACGCCGCCGACGTCATCAAGTACACGATCCCGTTCGTCGAGGGCCAGCGCGAGTCGCGACATCCTGACCTGCATCAAGCACTGGCCCGGCGACGGCACCGAGGAGCGCGACCAGCACCTCGTCCTGGGCGTCAACGAACTGTCACCGGAGGAGTGGGAGGCCAGCTTCGGCGAGGTCTACCGCGCGCACATCGCCAACGGCGTCGAGATGATCATGGCCGGCCACATCGCCCTGCCGTACTACCAGAAGAAGCTCGACCCGTCCCTGGAGGACGAGGACATCCTGCCGGCCACTCTGGCCCCCGAGCTGATCAACGGACTGCTCAAGACCAAGCTCGACTTCAACGGCGCGGTCATCACGGACGCCTCGCACATGCTCGGCATGACCTCGGCGATGCGCCGCGAGGACTACGTCCCCGCCGCGATCGCGGCCGGCTGCGACTGCTTCCTGTTCTTCAACGACCTGGACGAGGACTTCGGCTTCATGAAGGCCGGCGTCGAGAAGGGCGTCATCAGCAAGGAGCGTCTGGACGACGCCAACCGTCGCATCCTGGGCCTGAAGGCCAAGCTGCGGCTGCACGAGAAGAAGGCCGCGGGCACGCTGCTGACCAAGCCCGAGGATCTGGCGGTCGTCGGTTGCGAGGAGCACCTGGCGATGCGCGCGGACGCCGCGGACAAGGGCATCACCCTGGTCAAGAACACCCTCGACCAGCTGCCGCTGAACCCGACCGACCACAAGCGGATCCGCCTCTACCACCTGACCGGCGAGAGCGGCATGTTCGGCAAGGCCTCCGACAAGCTCGCGCAGCTGTACGTCAAGCTGCTCACCGAGCGCGGCTACGAGGTGACGATCAACGACGGCACCACCCGCGTCAAGGGCCCGACGCTGAAGTACCGCGACGAGGTGGACGCCGCCCTGATCGTCGCCGAGGTCGTCGGCTACGGCGCCCAGAACAACTACCGGATCGTCTGGAAGACGGCCATGAGCAACGAGTGCCCGTGGTACGTGTGGGAGGTGCCGACCTTCATGGTCAGCCACAACTACACCACCCACCTGCACGACGCGACGATGGTCAAGTGCTACATCAACGCCTACCATCCCAACGAGGCCAACACGATCGCAACGATCGACAAGCTCGAGGGCAAGTCCGAGTTCAAGGGCACGCCCAACGACCTGGTGTGGACGGAGAAGTGGCAGGCCAAGCTCTGAGTCGTCGGCTCTCGGCTCACTGAGCCCGCGAATCGCTGGAAGTGGCTGCACCTGAGGCGCAAGACGCGCCTTGGTGCAGCCACTTCTGTCTTGCCCACCCATGGGTTCCTGCGGGTGATGCTGGAGTTCGCGTACCCAACCCTCCAAGACGCGCGTTGTGACACGCTTCCGGGCCGGTCTGCGTACCCAACTCTCCACAGCACGAGTTCTGCGCGGCTCTGTGGACGATCAGGCGGCCCTGCGTGGCCGCCACGCCCCGAAAGCGGCACCCCAGGTGACCGAGCAAGCTGGCGCGCCGCCTCGATAACCGCGACGGACCAACTCCTGATGGACGCGCAGTACCTGCGACCACGGATCGCGGAAGAGTTCCGCAGTCACCCTGATCACCGTGTAGCCCAGCGCCCGTGCTCGCTCCTCGCGGACGATGTCGCGGGACCATTGGGCCTTGTCGAGCCATGGAGCGAGTGACTGGTGGCATGGCCACATCAGACCCCCGCGATTGCGGAGCGGTCAACGACCACCTGATTTCTGTGGACAACCCGAAGCCCCGTGCGTCCACAGGTACACCATCTCAGGGCAACGACACGCTTCCGCGTCGACATGGGTACCCGGCTCTCCAGGAGGGGAGCTCTGCAACGAAGCATGACGCCCGCGTCCCTGGTAACAACTCCCGACGACGAACCAGGGCCCGGCCCCATGAGTGGGGAGCCGGGCCCTGGTCAGTTCAGGCGAACCTCAGTTGAGGGTCACTTCTTGGCGTCCATCGCCGCCCTGGCCGCCGCGAACCTGGCGATCGGAACACGGAAGGGAGAGCAGGACACGTAGTCCAGACCGGCGCTCTGGAAGAAGTTGATCGAGTCCGGGTCGCCACCGTGCTCACCACAGACGCCGCACTTCAGCTTCGCGTTGACGCTGCGGCCCTTCTCGACACCGATCTTGACCAACTCGCCGACACCGTCGACGTCGATGGACTCGAACGGGTTCCGATCGAGAACGCCTTCAACAACGTAGTCCGTGAGGAAGCCGTTCTCGGCGTCGTCGCGGCTGATGCCCAGAGCAGTCTGGGTCAGGTCGTTGGTTCCGAAGCTGAAGAAGTCGGCGTACTTGGCGATGACGTCGGCGATCAGTGCCGCACGCGGCAGTTCGATCATCGTGCCAACGGTGTAGGGCAGCGACGTGCCGGCCTTGGCGAACTCGTCCTCGACGGCCTTGACGACGATCTCGCGCTGGGCCTTGATCTCGGTCTCGAGGCTGACCAGCGGGATCATGATCTCGACACCGACGGTCTCGCCCTCACGTTCCAGCACGGCAAGAGCCGCACGGATGATGGCGCGAGCCTGCATGTCGGGGATCTCCGGGTACAGCATGGCCAGACGGCAGCCACGGGTGCCCAGCATCGGATTCTGCTCATGCAACCTCTTCACCTGGGCGAAGGTCTCGCGCTCCGCGGCGAGTTCTTCCTTCGATCCACCGGTCAGCTCGAGGGCCTGCACCTTGAGGGCCTGATCGGTGTAGTTCGGCAGGAACTCGTGGAGCGGCGGGTCCAGCAACCGGACGGTCACCGGCAGACCCTTCATGGCGGTGAAGATGCCCTCGAAGTCGACCTGCTGCATCGGCAGGATCTTCTCGAGTGCAGCCGCGCGCTCCTCGCTGTTATCGGCGAGGATCATCTCGCGGACGGCCGGCAGCCGGTCCTGCGCCATGAACATGTGTTCGGTGCGGCACAGCCCGATGCCCTCGGCGCCCAGTTCGCGAGCCTTGGTGGCGTCGTCGAAGTTGTCCGCATTGGCGCGCACACCCATCGTCCGCACCTCGTCGGCCCACTTCACCAAACGCTGGAAGTCCTCGTTGATGCGCGGCGGGATCAGTGTGAGAGCCTCGCCGAACACCTCGCCGGTCGAGCCGTTCAGCGTGATGACGTCACCCTCGTTGAAGACGTGGTCACCGATGGTCAGCTTCTTGCCGACCACGTCGATCATGATGTCGGTGGCGCCGGCGACGCAGGGCTTGCCGAAGCCACGGGCAACCACTGCCGCGTGCGATGTCATGCCGCCGTGAGCGGTCAGGATGCCCTGGGCGACCAGGACGCCATGAATGTCGTCCGGGGTGGTCTCGTACCGAACCAGGACGACGGGCTCGCCCTTCTCACCGCGAGCTGCAGCGGTGTCGGCGTCGAAGACGACCTCACCGACGGCAGCACCCGGCGAGGCCGGCAGGCCCTGGGTGATGGCCTTGGCGGTGTTGGACGGGTCGATCGCCGGGTGCAGCAACTGGTCGAGCTGGCCCGGTTCGATGCGACGCAGCGCGGTGGCCTTGTCGATGACGCCCTCGTCGACCAGGTCGGACGCGATCTTCAGCGCGGCAGCGGCGGTGCGCTTGCCGTTGCGGGTCTGCAGCATGTAGAGCTTGCCATTCTCGATGGTGAACTCCATGTCCTGCATGTCCTTGTAGTGCGCCTCCATGCGGGCCATCGTGTCGAGCAGCTCACGGTAGGCCTCCGGCAGCACCTCCTCCATCTCGGCCAACGGACGCGGGGTCCGGATGCCGGCAACGACGTCCTCGCCCTGAGCGTTGACCAGGAACTCGCCGTACAGGCCGGTCTCACCGGTGGAAGGGTTACGCGTGAAGCAGACACCGGTAGCCGAGGTGTCGCCACGGTTTCCGAAGACCATCTGCATCATGTTGACCGCAGTGCCCAGGTCGCGCGAGATGTTGTTCGCCTTGCGGTAGACCTCGGCGCGCGGGTTGCCCCAGCTCCGGAAGACGGCGTTGATGGCACGGTGCAGCTGCTCGACCGGGTCGGTCGTCCACTCGCCACCAAGCGCCTCATTGGAGATCTGCTTGTACTCCTCAACCAATTCCTTGAGGTCCTCAGCAGAAAGGTCGGTGTCGTTCTTGACGCCCTTCTCAGCCTTCTTCGCGCTCAAGGCGTCCTCGTAGAGGTGACCTGAGACGCCTTCGACAACCTCGCCGTACATCTGGATGAAGCGGCGGTAGCAGTCCCACGCGAAGCGCTCGTTGTTGGCCTCTGCGGCAACAGCGCCGACGGTGTCGTCCGAGATACCGAGGTTGAGGATGGTGTCCATCATGCCGGGCATCGACACGACTGCCCCCGAGCGGACCGACAACAGCAAGGGCTTGTCCTTGTCACCGAGCACCCTCCCGGTGCGCTCCTCGAAGCGCTTGAGGCCCGCATTGACCTGCTCCTCGAGATCTGCCGGCCATTCACCGTTGTTGTTCATGGTGTGAATGCAGGCTTCCGTGGTGACGGTGAATCCGTCTGGCACCGGCACGCCCAGCCGCAACATCTCGGCGACGTTGGCGCCCTTGCCGCCCAACAGGCGCTTCATCGAGGCATCGCCCTCGGCGAGGTCGTAGATGTACTTGTCAGTCACTCGTGTGCTCTCCTTCGACTAACGAAACCGTGTGGGGACGGAGGTCCGCGACACGCGCTCAGGGCCCGTCGTCGGACCCGCACGCCCCCATTCTGCCTGCTCGCCCACCATGGGAGCCAATCGCCCGGGATTCGGGCTGGCCGACAAGGGCGCCGCGCTACCCGGTCAAGCTGCACACCTCGTCAGGGGGTGACCTTCAGGCTGCCGGGCAGCCGGCGAAGGTGCTTGCCTGCCTTGCGGGCACGCGCTTCGACGATGTCGGTCACCCGCGCGGCAGCCTCTTCCAGTGCCAGGCCGGTGGTGTCGATCACCGGACACCCGAGCGACTTCTGGATGCGCCCAACCTCGTCCAACTCGTCATAGATCTTCGCCAGATCGGCATAGCCGCCGTCCTTGGTGCCGTAGCCGCCCAACGACCGGGCGCGACGGGATCGGATCTGCAACAACCTCTCGGCGTCGATGGTGAGCCCCACGATGCGCCAGCGATCGATCTCGAACAGTTCCTGGGGTGCCTTGATGCCCGGCACGAGTGGCACGTTCACCGTCTTGTACCCGACGTAACCCAGGTACAGCGACAGGGGGGTCTTGCCGGAACGCGAGGCGCCGACCAGGCAGATGTCGCACTCGCGCAGCGCCTGGGGCATGACGCCGTCATCGTTGCGCACGGCGAACTCCATGGCGCTGATCCGCTCGAAGTAGTCGGCCTCGACGCCGACTGGGCGCATGACCACCTCGTCGGCGTCGGTGCCGGTGGTCTGTTCGATCGCCTTCAACGTGTCCCCGAAGACGTTCGCGAATTGGAGGCCCTTGTCGGTGCAGTAGCGCTGGACCATGCCAGCCATCTGCTCCTTGACCAGCGTGAACAGGATGACGATGCGACGGTCGGGATTCTCCAGTCGGCTCGCGGTGATGCGGTCGAAGACCCCGAGCAGGGCGTCCGCGTCCTTCACCCGGGGGTGCTTCACGATGGTGAACATCGTGGTGGGGAACTGGGCCTGCGCGGCACGGGCGAGGCGGGCAGCGGTCTCACCGGAACTGTCGGCGATGACGTGGATGTGCAGTTGGTCGACCGGCATGACGTGAGGCTAGCGCACTGGTGGGCGTGCCACCGACCGCTATCAGTCCAGCACAGCGTCGGGGACGACCTCGGGCGCGTCCGCCTCGGGCAGGGTCGCGTCCCTGGTTCGAGCGACGGCGCCCCTGACAAGCGCGAAGGCAAGCGCCGCCAGCCCGATCGCGGCCGTGACGAAGGACCGTGGCAAGCGTGGCGAGCGAGGCGATCTGGGCATGGGCCCATGGTAAGTCGCGCACCCGTGGGTCAGGCAGAATCGGCTGCATGGATCCGGTCGACCGCATCATCGTGGCGAACTCCCCGAGGTGGGCAGCGCACCTGCTGGTGATCGACGCTCCCGCACTGGTCGATCAGGCGCGCAGCCAGGCAGAACGAGTGAGCGTGTGGTGCGACGACATCCGGGACGCCCACCGCGTCCCGGCCGACCTGGTCGTGGACCAGCTGGACGCTCCCACCTTGGCAGGGGTCGACCTGGTCTGGCTGCGCCTGCCCCCAGCCCTCGCAGCGTTGGACGAGTACGCGGAACTGGTCGCCGCCCACGCGCCGGATGTCGTGCAGCTGATCGGCGCGGCCCGTGACAAACACCTCAACCCCTCGATGAACACCACTCTGGCGCGGCACTTCACGAACGTCGCCGCCTCGCTGGGCGCCCAGAAGTCCCGGGCGTTGCTGGCCTCCGGGCCGGTTCGCCACCCGACCAGTTGGCCCCGGCACCGTTCGGTCACCGTGACCCCCTCTGGCGTGGCCGTTGACCTGTGGTGGCACGGGGCGACGTTCGCGGCCGGACGCATCGACGCTGGCACGCAACTCCTGATTGACCACCTCGACCGGGTTGCCGATGCCGATCGCTACCTCGACCTGGGGTGCGGGTCGGGCGTGTTGGCCACACTGCTGGCCCTGGGACACCCTGACGCCGAGGTGTACGCGGTGGACGCGTCCCGGGCCGCTGTCGAGGCCACCCGGCTGACCGCGAGCGGCACCGGCGTCCGGGCGCTGTGGGCTGCTGACCTGACGACCCTCGCTCCCGGCAGCGTCGACGTCATCGTCAGCAACCCGCCCTTCCACCGCGGTACCGCCAAGGACTCCGCCCCCACGTTCGAGCTTTTCGACGAGGCAGCCCGGACGCTGGGCGAGGGTGGGGAGTTCTGGTGTGTGTTCAACTCGCACCTGCCGTGGCGAGCGCACCTGGCCCGAACGATCGGCCCGACCACCCAGGTGGCCCAGAACAGGCACTACACGCTCACCCGGAGCCTGCGCGTCAGGTAGCCTCCCGTCGCGCCGAATCGCAACCATCAAGCCGTCGGGGCTGTTAGCGTCAAAACTGCAGCGGCAAGCGCCGCAACCCCGAAATCAGGAGGATCCCATGGGTGTCATCGTCGACCTCAGGGCCAAGCCCTACTACCTCGACGACGAGGCGGTCGAATGGGTCGAGTCGACCATCGCCGCCATGAGCGACGAGGAGAAGATCGGCCAGCTGTTCATCAGCCACAACCGCGGACTCGACGTCAACGAGGCCCAGGAGGCGATCTCGAAGTACCACTACGGCGGCCAGCGCTACAAGGACTCCGGGTCGAGCTCACGAGAGGTGTTCGACTTCACTCAGGGCCTGCGCGAGGTCGCGAAGATCCCCATGCTGGTCGCGGCAAACTGCGACAACGGTGGCGACGGCGCCTGCGCGGACGGCGTGTACGTCGCCAGCGGTGCCGCGGTCGACGCCTCGAAGAGCGAGGAGGTCGCCTACAACACCGGTCTGGTCGCCGGCGAAACCTGCAAGGCGATCGGCGTCAACTGGAACTTCGACCCGTGCGTGGACGTCCTCTACAACTGGCGCAACACCATCGTGAACACCCGCGCCTACGGCAACAACCCCGACGAGGTCCTCCGGTGGACCAGCGCCTACCTGCGCGGGGTCCGCGAGTCCGATCTGGCGACCTGCGTGAAGCACTGGCCCGGCGACGGCACCGAGGAACGCGACCAGCACCTCGTCCTCGGCGTGAACGAATTGTCGGTCGAGGAGTGGGAGAACTCCTTCGGCAAGGTCTACCGCGGGCTCATCGCCGATGGCCTGCACTCGATCATGGCCGGTCACATCGCGCTGCCCGAGTACTCCAAGAAGCTCAACCCCGAACTCGGCTACGACGACATCATGCCCGCCACCCTGGCGCCCGAGTTGATCAACGGCCTGTTGAAGACCCAGTTCGACTTCAACGGCCTGGTGCTGACCGACGCGTCCCACATGATCGGCCTCGCGGCCGCCATGAAGCGCAAGGACGCCGTGCCGCGCGCCATCGCCGCCGGTTGCGACATGTTCCTCTTCTTCCGCGACGAGGACGAGGACTTCGAGTCGATGATGCAGGGCTACCGCGACGGCGTGATCACCGACGAGCGCCTCACCGACGCGCTGCGCCGCATCCTGGGTCTCAAGGCGGCCATCGGCCTGCACAAGGGCGCGCACACCCCGACCGAGGACGGCCTGGCGGTGGTCGGCAGCGAGAAGCATCTGCAGCTCGCGGCGGACGCTGCCGACAAGTCGATCACCCTGGTGAAGAACACCAAGAACGAGTTGCCGATCCGGCCCGAGACTCATCCGCGCATCGAGGTGCGCTACCTCAGCGCCCAAGAAGCAGGTGCCATCTACGCCGGCGGCGGTGCCCTGGAGATCATCATGGAGGAGTTGAGGGCGGCCGGGTTCGAGCCCACCTATGCCAAGGGCGACATGCGCATCGGCGGCAAGGTGGCCGATTACAACCGCGACTTCGACGCGACCTTCACGTTCGCCGACTTCCGCGGCTACGCGTCCGAGAACAATTACCGCATCCGGTGGGCGAACCCAATGTCGGCCGACATCCCGTGGCAGATCTGGGAGAAGCCTGTGGTGTTCGTTTCGCTGAACTACACCACGCACCTGACCGACGTCCCGATGGTCAAGACCTACATCAACGCCTACAAGAACACCCGCGAGGTCATCCGCCAGACGATCCAGAAGATCATGGGCAACTCCGAGTTCAAGGGCACGGCCAACGACTTGGTCTGGTGCGAGAAGTGGGAGACCCGCCGCTGACCGGGACGCCGACCAGGTTGGTCTGGAATCCACCAGGCTGACTAGTCTGAGGACGGTGAGCAGGCAGCAGGGCTGGGTGCCACGCCAGCATGGGGCGTGGGCGATGATGATCGTGCCGTTCGTTGTGGGCGTCATCTTGCGCTCGCGCGTGGCGTCCCTGGACGCGTGGCTCCTGCCCCTGGCCGCTGCCGAACTGGCCGCGTACCTCTGCTTCAACGCGCTGACGTTCTGGCTGCGCGCCGCCCCCTCCAGGCGTCACACCTACACGCGCCCGGTGGTCGTCTACGGGCTGGCGGCCGCAGCCAGCGGCGGCCTGGCTATGGCTCTGGGAGCCTGGCCGATGCTGGCCTGGTTGCCGGTCGCGCTGCCGATGGCCGCCCTGGCGATCTGGCTGGCGTCCCAGCGACGCGACCGGGACGTGCTGAGCGGCCTGGCCACCGTGGCGCTGGCAGTGGGCATGGGCCTGGTGACCCGGTTCGTCACCCCGGCTGGGTTACTGGACGACTGG
Source organism: uncultured Actinomycetota bacterium (assembly GCA_963780175.1). GTDB lineage: Bacteria > Actinomycetota > Actinomycetes > Propionibacteriales > Propionibacteriaceae > Brooklawnia. The sequence continues at coordinate 1,251,910 of CAWAAT010000001.1, forward strand.
CCCTCCCAGGCGAGGGACGCGTTGGTCATGCTGGGGCTCTTCGGCTACTTCTTCGGCACGGTCTGGCACGTCAAGGCCTTGATCCGCGAGCGTGGACAGCGTCGCGCGCGATGGCGAACCCTCCTCTGGCACGCGGTGATGGTCGGTCTGGCTGCGTTGGGCGCAGTCACCGGCTGGACGTCCGGTTGGTGGATCGTCTTCTTCACCATCACAACCCTGCGCAGCTGGTGGATGACCCGACCGCACGTCAGCTCACGCCTCAAGCCGCTACAGATCGGCGTCACCGAGATCGTGCTGAGCCTCGTCGCGCTGGCGATCTCACTCACCTGACGAGCAGAGATGATTCGACCGCCCAGCCCGTGCCGCGACGTGAACCTCAAGGCCCCGGGTGTTCAGGCCCCGGTACCGTGGTGACGTGCCACGATTCGAACCCTTCACCGCCATCCGCTACGCCTCCTCAGCGAACCTGGACGAGGTGATCGCCCCGCCCTACGACGTCCTCTCCGAGGACGACGTCACGGAACTCGGTCGGCGCAGCCCGTACAACATCACCTGGGTCGACGTACCCCGGGGGGACGCCAGCCGGTACACGGTGGCCGCTTTCCTGCTGGACGAGTGGCTCGAGAAGTCCGTCCTGGTCCTCGACGAGGAACCCAGTTTCACCATCTACCGGATGGATCTGGTGGACGCGACCGGTGTTGCCCGCACCATCTCCGGGGTGCTGGGTGGCCTGGAGGTCGTGGACGAGGGTGCGGGGGGCGTCCTGCCGCACGAGCGCACCACCAAGAAGGCCAGCACCGACCGCCTCGACCTGATGGTCGCCACCGCCACGAACCTGTCGCCGGTGTGGGGGCTCTCCCTGGCGTCCGGGCTGACCCAGGAACTGGCGGAGCCGGGCGAGCCGATGGGCGAACTGGTCGTCGAGGGGGTCACCCACCGCGTGGAACGAGTCACCGATCCTGACCGGGTGGCCCGCATCGCCGCGATCATCGGGAGCGACGACGTGCTGATCGCCGATGGCCACCACCGCTACGGGGTGTCGCGTACTTACCGAAACATGGTTCGTAAGGCGACCCACAGCAAGGACACCGCGGCCGAGTTGACGCTCACCTTCGTCAACGAACTGATCGACGACCAACTTTCGATCGAGGCCATCCATCGCATCTACGACCAGATCTCCTATCAGGACCTGCGCGACGACCTGTCGGGCAGTTTCACGTTCGAGGACATGGTCGAGACCCCGAATCCCGAGACCCTGGCCCAGATGGTGCGCGATGATCGGCTGATCCTGCTGTCATCCAGTGGCAGGGCCGAGTGGCTGATCCCCAGGCCGGGAGCCTTCGAAGGCGTCCGAAGCCTGGACGGGGCCTGGCTGGAGCATGCCCTGGCCGGCAGTCGCGCCCGAGTCGGTTACCAGCATGGTCTGGACGAGGTGCTGGCCCAACTGCGAGGCGAGGGCTCCGGAAAGCCGACGGCAGCGGTACTGATCAGACCCACCACTCTGGACGAGATCACGCGCACCGCCCGCGAGGGTCTCCTGATGCCACCGAAGTCGACCTTCTTCACCCCTAAACTGCGGACGGGCCTGGTCATCAGGCCAACCGCCCGGCTCCCCCGCTGAGGTTCCGGTCTTCGCTCAGTCCTGACCACGCAGACAGGCAGCGGCCGATAGCCTAGGACGAAAAGACCACTCAGGAGGAACCATGTCAGGCCGTATCGCGCACCCGTCATTCGCGAACAAGGTCATGAGCGCCGAGGAGGCCGCCGCCTTCATCACGCCGGGCGCAGCAATCGGCTTCTCGGGCTTCACCGGCGCCGGATACCCCAAGGAGTTCCCGGCTGCGCTCGCCAAGCGGATGAACGAGGCCCGCGGACGCGGCGAGGACTTCACGATCAGGATGTTCACCGGCGCGTCCACCGCCCCCGAACTGGACGGCGCACTGGCCGAGACCGGCGGGGTCAGCTTCCGCGTGCCTTACCAGTCGGATCCATCGATGCGTAAGTCCATCAACAACGGCACCACCGACTATGTCGACACCCACCTCTCACACGGGCCGAAGCTGACCAACATGGGCTTCCTCGGCAAGCTCGACTTCGCCGTCGTCGAGGCCACGGCCGTGACCCCCGAAGGTGAACTGGTACCCAGTTCCTCGGTGGGCGCCAACCGCACCTACCTCGACAATGCCGAAAAGGTCATCATCGAGGTCAACGAGTGGCAGACCGAAGATCTGTTCGGTCTGCACGACATCTACTACGACATGCAGATCAAGGAGCGGCGCGCCCCGATCCCGATCAACCACCCGGGCGCAATCGTCGGTCAGCGCACACTGAAGGTCAACCCCGAGAAGGTCGTCGCGGTGATCGCCACCAACGCAGCCGACCGCAACTCGGCGTTCAAGCCGTTGGACGACGACTCGCGGGCCATCGCCGGTCACCTGCTCGACTTCTTCGACCGTGAGGTGGCTGCCGGACGCATGCCGCGCACCCTCTTCCCGCTGCAGTCGGGCGTCGGCAACATCGCCAATGCGGTGCTTCAGGGTCTGGCCGAGTCCAAGTACGACAACATGACCAGCTACACCGAGGTCATCCAGGACGGCATGGTCACCCTGATCGACGCCGGCAAGATCACGGTCGCATCGGCAACCTCGTTCTCGCTCTCGCCCGAGATGGCCGAGCACATGAACAACAATGCCCGCAACTACCGCGGCAAGATCATCCTGCGCCCGCAGGACGTGTCGAACCACCCCGAGGTGATCCGCCGCCAGTTCGTGATCGCGTGCAACGCGATGATCGAGGCCGACATCTACGGAAACGTGAACTCCACCCACCTGATGGGCACCCGGATGATGAACGGCATCGGCGGCTCCGGCGACTTCGCCCGCAACGCTGGCTACTCGATCTTCGTCAGCCCGTCGTTGGCCAAGGGCGGCGACATCTCGGCGATCGTTCCGATGGTCAGCCACCACGACCACACCGAGCACGACGTCATGGTTCTCATCACCGAGCAAGGCCTGGCCGATCTGCGTGGCCTCTCGCCGCGCAAGCGCGCCAAGGTCGTCATCGAGAACTGCGCGCACCCCGATTACAGGGCCGAACTGCTCGACTACTACGAGGAGGCCCTGCGGGTCAGCAACGGCATCCACACCCCGCATGTGCTGAACCGGGCGCTCAGCTGGCACCAGAAGTTCCTGGAGACCGGCAGCATGCGCCCGGGCGCCCGCACGTAGCAGCCTGACACAGCGAACGGCTCCCACCCAGAAGGTGGGGGCCGTTCGCTGTGCGGGATACCCGATCGTCTCTGCGGCTGCAGGTCAGCCCAGCAGCAACTCCCGCAACTGATCGACCGTGTCGACGACGGCCACGTGCGGCTGGGCTCGCAGCTCGTCGGGGTGACCGGCGCCCCAGGTGACGCCGATGCCGTCCATCCTGGCAGCGTCAGCAGCCTTCAGATCGTGGATGGCATCGCCGACGTAGAGGCTGCCCTGCACAGGGGCGCCCAGCACGGCCAGACCGGTGAGCAACGGGGTGGGGTCGGGCTTGTGCCGGGTGGTGTCGTCCATCGCACACGCCAACACCGTCTCGGTCGGCAACCCGGCGATTCTCATGGCGGGGACGGCGGTCCTGCGCCGCTTGGAGGTGACCACACCGGTGCGCACGCCTGCCGAGACCAGGTCGGCGACCAGCTCGGCCACCCCAACGTATCGCGTCACCATCGACTCAAGGTTGGCGAAGTTGTGGTCCATGTAGACCCGCTCGAGCTCGGCGGCGTGCTCGGGAGCCTCCTCACCGAAGACATCGGCAAGCGTCTTGCCGATCCAGGGCAACACCTCCGCCCGGCTGACCTCGCGTCCGGTAACGGCGTCCCAGGCGTAGGTGTAACTGGCAACGATCGCGTCGATGGTGTTGACCAGGGTGCCGTCCAGATCGAACAGGACGACCGGCCATCGCGGTGCAGAGCGCATGAGTCACAGCCTAACGGCGCGGTCGAAAGCCTTCACAATCCCGGGTTCGTCTGGCGGCCTGCCCGACCCGAGCGGCTAGTCTGGTTGCGCAGGCAGGCGAGGGACGCAGGGAGGTGGCGGGTGAACGAGCCGAGTGAGTCACTACCCGTGCTCGACGACCCGGACGCCACCGATGGCCTGGGCAACCCACCCGCCGTGCCGATTCGTGCACTACCCCCCGTCGAGCTGGCCGTGGCCGGCTTCCCCGTCAGCCCACGCACCGGCGAACCTGTTCGCATCCCTCTGGTGGTTGCTGCCACGGTGTCGTTCGGGGCAGCCTCGCTGGTCGCGGCAGGCACCTACTGGTGGTACTGGTGGTTGGCCATCACCATCGAGAACTTCTCGACCAGCGCCAGGTTGATCGAGCTCTTCGACCCCAGGCCCGGCTCAGGGAGCTCGGTCGTCCTGGTCTGCGTCATGGCGGTGATCGGCATCATCATGACCGCGGGGCCCGCGGTGGCCGCCTACAACATCTGGCAGGGCGCTCCCTGGAGTCGCACCGCCGGTGTGGCCGCCTGCGCCACCAGCCTGCTGGCTTTCTTCGTCCTGCCGTGGTCGTGGCTGGCCTTGGGATTCTCAGCCCTGGGCACGGCGCTGATCTGGCTCCCCGCGGCGCAACCCTACTTCCAGGCCTGGCAGCACTACGCCAATCCCGATCACCAAGCCATCGTCCCGTCGGTGGGCGTGGCCTACGGACCGGCACCAAGGTTCCGCTGATGACGACCAACCTGTGGCGTCCCCTGGCCCGTCTGGTGATGAGGGTGGTCGGCGAGCAGCTTCGGTCGCACCCGGCCACACCGCAGCCTTCAGCACGGCCTCGGGCGGCAAGCACCGCGGCCGGTGATTACCCCGGCTGCCCCGAGATGGTCTTCGGGCGGACAGGCCCCGGCGGTTACCGTTCGGGCGAGGTGGTGTGGACCTGGGTCGCCTTCGAGGAGGACGCCAGCCAGGGCAAGGACCGTCCCGTCCTGCTGGTGGGATCGGACGCCGAGCAGCTGCTCGGTCTGCCGGCCACGAGCCAGGATCACGACCGCGACGCAGAACAGGAACGCCGGGCGGGTCGGTACTGGGTCGACATCGGGCAGGGCAGTTGGGACTCACAGGGCCGTGCCAGCGAGGTGCGGTTGGATCGAATCGTGCGCGTCGACCCGGCGAGCATCCGCCGGATTGCCGGACGGGTGCCCCACGAGGTCTTTGCACAGGTGAAGGCCGGCGTTACTCGGCACTGGGACGACTGATCACCCTCGGGTGGGCGTCCGAACTGGCGCCCACCGCCCGATGCGCTAGACTCTCTACCGCGTCGCCGCAAGGCGCTGCGGGCGTAGCTCAATGGCAGAGCGTCAGCTTCCCAAGCTGAACACGCGGGTTCGATTCCCGTCGCCCGCTCCGAGTGGTCGGTCGATCGGCCACCCGCTACGTCTTCCAGGATCCGCCAACCGCGAAACACGGCCCGGGCGTTGTCTTCGCCGACAACAATGGAGCCATGGCCACCATCAATCTCACCTCCACGCCCGTCACCACCTCGGGAGAGCTGCCCTTGGTCGGCACGAAGGCTCCGGCGTTCGAGCTTGTCGGCATCGATCTGGGCAGCATCACCCTCGACCAGTTCGCCGGCCGGCGTGTCGTCCTGAACATCTTCCCGAGTCTCGACACGAGGGTCTGCGCGATGAGCGTCCGGACGTTCAACAAGCGCGCCGCAGGTCTCGACAACACCGTGGTGCTCTCGGTGAGCAAGGATCTGCCCTTCGCCCACGAACGCTTCTGCGCGGCGGAGGGCATCGAGAACGTCGTCAGCGCGTCGGCCTTCCGGTCATCGTTCGGCGAGGACTACGGCGTCACCATGATCAACGGGAGACTGCAGGGTCTGCTTGCCCGCTCCGTGGTCGTCCTGGACACCGACGCAACGGTGCTCTACACCCAACTGGTTGCGGAGACCGGGATGGAACCCGACTATGATGCGGCGATTGCGGCACTGGGCTGATCTCCCCTTGATTCAGGGCCTTCCAGCATCGCCAATGTTCCGCAGTGATGGGAGAATCCCCTCATGACCTCCAACTCCGACGAGAGCCAGGATTTCGGCTTCCAGCAGCCCCCCACCGGTCAGCCCTTCCTGTCCGCCTCCGACGCTGATCGCGAGGCGACCCTGGCCATCATCGACCGCGGGTTGGTGCAGGGGCGACTGACCCCCGCCGAGCACGCCGAACGCACCGCACTGGCCGAACAGGCCCGCAGCCTGCCCGATCTCGACGCCCTGAGCCGCGATCTGGTGGTCATCCGGGACTCCCACCATGCCGACGACCTCGTGCCGCGACCGGACGGTCCGGCACTTCCGGTCACCTTCGCGAACTCCATCGGGGCCTATCTGGGCGACAAGAAGCGTTCGGGAGCGTGGCTGGTGCCGTCCCAACTCTCCCTGACCGCCGTGCTGGGCAGCATCAAACTCGACATGCGCGAGGCCAGTTTCGAGTCCTTGGACATCACCATTCCGGTCTCCTGCTTCATGGGCGAGGTGCAGATCTTCGTCCCCGAAGGCACCACGGTGCTCGACAACACCCACACGGTGCTCGGCGACGTCACGCTCAAGAAGCTCAGCCCACCCCGAGTCGACGCCCCCCGAGTGGTCCTGACCGGAACAGTCATCATGGGTGAGGTCACCGTCTACGGCAGCGAACATGTCTCACTCCTCGACCGCATCAAGGGCAACTTCTGACGTGACGACGACCAACGACCTGTTCAGCCCGCCCACCGAGTCCTGGGTTCCGTTGTCCAGCCGCTTCATCCCGCTGCGGCGCCTGGACACCGCGCTCGGCTGGGTGCTGCTGACCGCGATCGCGGTCGTCCCGCTGTGGATCTTCGTCGGCCGGACGCCGGGGTTGACCGCACTCGGCGTCGGGGCGGTCCTCACGCTGTGGCGAGTGGTGCGGCAGGGAGCCATCGTCCGAGCCTGGGGTTACGCCGAGCGCGAGACCGACCTGTACATCACGTCGGGCATCTTCCAGCGACAGCTGACGGTGGTGCCCTACGGACGCATGCAGGCCGTCGAGGTCACCGCCGGTCCGCTGCAGCGCGCCTTCAACGTCGCGACCGTCAAGCTGGTGACCGCGTCGGCGCAGTCGGACGCGATGATCCCCGGTCTGGAGCCCGAAGCCGCGGCGGCGTTGCGTGACCGGCTCACCGAACGCGGCGAGACCCAGGCGGCCGGCCTGTGAGCGTCCCGTCAGCGCCGCACCAGGGCCCGGGCCCCGACTTCACGCGGCTCACGCCGCCACTCTCGGCGCCCCGTCTGGCAGAGGACGCGCCCCCACAGCTCACGCTGCCTGCGGGAGCCCCGCCTTCCGGCACCGTGTCGGAGCGTCCCCACCCGATGTCACCGCTCGTCAAGGGCTGGATCGCCTTCGTGGCCGTAGGAGTCGTGCTGCTGCAGGAGATTCCCGGCCAGGAGTTCGGCGCCCTCTCCCAGGCGTGGTGGGTGCTGCTCGCGGTGGTCGGGATGGTCTTCGTCGTGCCCCTGGTGCTGGGCTACTTCAGCTGGCGCTACACCCGTTTCATCATTGATGACGAACAGGTGCGCATCGAGCGCACCTTCATCTCGCACCGTTCCGAACGCATCGCGTTCACCAAGATTCAGTCGGTGGACGTTGTTCAGCCGATGGTCGCGCGCCTCTTCGGGCTGGCAGCACTGCGCATCGACGTCGGCAGCGGCGCCTCCGCGACCTCCATTGAGTATCTGGCACGAGACCGGGCCTACCAACTGCGCGACTACCTCATCACCCGAGCACACGGGACGCGCACCACCGTTGCCGGATCGGCCCGTCTGCCGGTCGGCACCGTGCTCGAGGACCGATCCGTGGCCGACCGGGTCATCGTCCGGGTGCCGGCGGGACGGCTGCTGGGCTCCCTGCTGATCAGCACCGGCACCGTCGTCGGCATCCTGGCCACCGCGGCGGTCGTCGTCCCCCTCACCATTACGGACAACCTCGCGGGGCTGGCCAGCACCATGGTCGTCGTCCCGTGGCTGGTCGGGCTCGGGTCGATGGTGCTGGCCCGGATGCGCAACGAGTTCAACTTCACCCTCACCGCCTCGGCCGACGGGGGGCTGCGCACCGCGTCCGGACTGACGTCGTTGATGAGCCAGACCATTCCGCGCGACCGGGTGCAGGCCATCGACATCAGCCAGCCCCTGCTGTGGCGACCGTTCCGCTGGTTCCGTATCCGCCTGGACGTGCTGGGGCTGGCCAGCGGCGGCGATGACGCCAACAGGGCGCCGTCCAATGTGCTGCTGCCGGTCGGCACACCAGCCGACGTCGACGCCGTCCTGGGGGCCTTGTGGCCTCAGCTCGACCTGGCGTCGGTGCCGATGCGTCCCATCCCGGCCAGGGCCCGGTGGCTGCGATGGCTGGACGCCCACACCTACGCGTGGGGTCACGACGACCACGTGCTGGTTGCGTCCGGTCGGCTGCTCAACCGGCGGACCTCGATCGTCCCGCACGCCCGGGTGCAGTCGGTCAGGCTGCGCCAGGGTCCGCTGCAACGCGCCCTGCGGCTGGCAAGTGTCGAGGCACACACCACGTCGGGCCCGGTGGACGTGGTCTGCCGACATCTGGACGAGTGGGACGCCCGACTGCTGGCCACCTCAGAACTTGACCGGATGCGGTCCGCCCGGCGGCGTCCTGCGCTGCATCACAGCGTCGGGGACGACGGCTCGCCGCCGGCCTCGTCCGCCAGGAGAGGGCTCATCGACGTCCAGTAGTTGAAAATCCCGGTGCGGTGCAGGCCGGCCAGGTAGCTCGCCTCCGACGCCGGATCCAGCCACACGACGTTGCCACCGATGCGTGGGTACTGGGTGTGGGGGGCATAGCTGGTCGTCAGCAACACCAGCGGGACGACCGGCAGCCAGTCGGCGACCTCTCCTGGAGCGTCCGGCAGTTCCAACGTCAACGACAGCGCCTTGTCGGTCGTGAGGATGTGGACCAACGCGGCCAACTGCGGGTCAGCCTCGTCGAACAGACCCGCCGCGACGGCCCGATCGATCTGCAGCCGCTGGATGAACTCGGCGACCCGGCGGGCATGCCGGGTTCGGGCCCCGAACTGCGCGGCCTCGTCCAGCGACCCGTAGCCGGGCAGCATCTCCTCCAGCACCTCGGTGGCGGTGTCCGCGTACACGGTGCTGCCGTCGTGAAGCACCATCACGTGCGTCCAGTCGCCCTCACCAGGACGGGTCGGATGGGAGCCATGACAGGACTCGTGGTAGTCGCGCACCTTCACCCAACCAGCCTAGGCCAAGCCCGAAGCCCGGTCGCGGGAGCCCGGCCGCGGGCAGACCAGCCGCACGCTGACAAGTTCGCCTGGAGACCCGACCAGTGCAGCGGGCTCGCGCCACACCCGGATGCCCGATCGCTAGGATTACCTCATGACTTCGACTGCGCAGCCCGTCTTGGGCATCGACATTGGCGGATCGGGTATCAAGGGCGCCCCCGTCGACCTGACCACTGGCGAATTGACCGCCGATCGATTGCGCATTCCCACGCCGAAGAAGGCGACCCCGTCGGCTTGCGCCGATGTGGTGGCCAAGATCGTCAAGCACTTCGGCCAGGAGATCGGCGACTCGCCGATCGGCGTCACCGTGCCCGCCCCGGTGGTGCACGGAGTTGTGCCGTGGATGGCAAATCTCGATCAGTCGTGGGTCGGCGTCAACGTCAACAAACTGTTCAGCGAGCGACTGGAGCGCGACGTCGTCCTGGTCAACGACGCTGACGCTGCGGGCCTTGCCGAGGTGCGATTCGGTGCCGCCAAGGGCCACCCCGGCCTGGTCATCGTGACGACGCTCGGCACCGGCATCGGTTCGGCCATGATCAACGAGGGCCGGCTGGTGCCGAACACCGAACTCGGTCACCTGGAGATCGCCGGCCACGACGCCGAGACCCGGGCGTCGGCGGCCGCCAAGGCGCGCGAGAAGCTCAGCTACGAACGCTGGTCGAGGCGCCTGCAGCTGTACTACGCCACGCTCGAGCGGTTGTTCTGGCCCGACCTGCTCGTGGTGGGCGGCGGCGTGTCGAAGAACCACGATCGCTTCCTGCCGCTGCTCAAGCTGAACACCCCGATCGTCCCCGCCGAACTGCTGAACCAGGCGGGCATCGTGGGGGCTGCGGCGGTGGCGGTCGACCAGCCAGACCGCCGTCCCCCCTCTCGACGTGATCAGCGTGCCCACGAGCAGGAGCAACTCGAGCCTTTGGGACTCCCCTGCGCCCTGAACCATGTTCCCGCGTGCGATCCAGCTTCCCGCGTGCGCTATTTCGCAAGCGGCGAGCTAGTTCGCACGCGTCCGCCCGTGACGGGTGGTGTGGCCCGGCTACATCCGCTCGGGGGCCTCGATGCCCAGCAGGTCGAGCCCGGTGGCCAGCACCTGCTTGGTGGCAGCCACCAGCGCCAACCGCGACGCCCGCACCTCACCCTCGCTCTTCAGAACCGGGCACTGCTCATAGAACGTCGAGAACTTCGTGGCCAACTCGAACAGGTAGGTGCACAGCTTGTGCGGGGTCAACTCGTCGGCGACAACCTGGACGGTCTCGCCGAACCGGGTGAGCCACAGGGCGAGTTCCTGCTCGGCGGGCTCCACCAGCAGCGAAACGCGCTCGAAATCCAGCCCTCGGGCCGCGGCCTCGCGCAGAATGCCGGCGCACCTGGAGTGCGCGTACTGCAGGTAGGGGCCGGTGTCGCCGGTGGTCTGGGTCATCCGCTCAGCGTCGAAGACGTAGTCCTTCTGCAGGCTGTTCGACAGGTCGGCGTACTTGATGGCGGCGAGCGCCACGTCAGGGGACGCGTGCTCCTCGGCCGCGTCCAGCAGGCTGTCGAGGGTGACCGTGCCGCCGTCCCGCGTCTTGATCGGCGTCCCGCCGGGGCCCAGCACCATGCCGAATCCGACGTGCTCGGCGACCACGTCCTGCGGCAGGTAGCCGGCCTTCCTGGCCACGGCGAAGACCAGCCTGAAGTGGTGTGACTGCCGGGCGTCTGTGACGTAGACGATCCGCTGGACGCCCAACTGCTCGACGCGGTACCTGATCGCCGCCAGATCGGTCACGTCATAGCCATACCCGCCGGCCGAGTTGCGGATGATGGCCGGCGCATCGAAGCCGTCGACGAAGACGGCCAGCGCCCCGTCGTCGAGCTTGGCGATGCCGCGGGCGGCCAGATCCTGCGCCAGTGGGGCGAGCAGGGCGTTGTAACTCGACTCCCCCGCCACGTCGGCGTCGGTCAGTCGAACGTTCATCCGGCGATACGTGTTGTTGAAGCCGGCCAGAGACACCTCGATGAGCAGGCGCCACGCGATCAGGGTGTCCGGATCGCCTGACTGCAGCTTGACCACCCGCTCCCGGGAACGCTCCGCGAACGTTTCGTCGGCCTCCAAATGCGCGTTGGCCCGACGGTAGAGCGCTTCGGCCCCCGCCAGGTCGAGGGTCTCGAGATCGAGTCCCTCGTCGATGACCTGCTCGATCAGCATGCCGAACTGGCGTCCCCAGTCGCCCAGGTGGTTCTGGGCGACGACGTCGTGCCCCAGCGCGCTCAGCACCCGGTTGAAGCAGTCGCCGATGATCGTCGAGCGCAGGTGACCGACGTGCATCTGCTTGGCGACGTTGGGTGAGGAGTAGTCGATGACCACCTTCTGGGGTGCGGTGGCCCGCACGATGCCGGCGCCCGGGTCAGTGAGCTGGCCGCTCACCGTCGCGGCCAGCACGTCCGCGCGCACCCTGACGTTGATGAAGCCCGGTCCTGCGATCTCCAGGGGCTCGCACAGGTCGTCCAGTTGCAGGGCGTCGACGATGCGTTGGGCCACCTGACGCGGCGGTACCCCCTCCAGTTTGGCCAGTCGCAGCGCCACGTTGGACTGGAAGTGGCCGAACTGCGGCTTGGTGGCCGGACGCAGCTCGGGATCAACCCCGATGGCCGCCTCGATCCGCCGCGAGAGTTGGGAGGGCAGTGAAGACATGGCCACCATTCTTCCATGCCTCGTTCTCGCGCCCTGCCACCGTCTGGCGGACGCTAGCCTTTGCGCAGGCACACCAGGAGGCAGCGAGATGACCCAAGTCCCCCAGATCACGTTCAGCGACGGCCATCGAATCCCGCAGCTGGGGTTCGGAACGTGGCAGCTCCGCGACGACGTCGCGCTCCATGCGGTCGAGTCGGCACTCGCGGTGGGTTACCGGCACATCGACACCGCGGCGGTGTACCGCAACGAAACCCAGGTCGGACGCGCGCTGGCCGCGTCGGGTCTGGCCCGCGACGAGGTCTTCCTGACCAGCAAGATCTGGACGACCGACCTGGACGCGCCGCGTCGGGCCCTCGAAACGAGCCTGACCAAGCTGGGAGTCGAGCGGCTCGACCTCTACCTGATCCACTGGCCCTCGGTGATCGCGCACGGCGACGCGTTCATCGGCTGCTGGGACGCCCTGCAGGAACTGCAGGCCGAGGGCCTCGTCTCCTCGATCGGGGTGAGCAACTTCCATGAGCACCACCTCGCAAGGCTTCGGGGTGCGACTCCGGTGCTCGACCAGATCGAACTGCACCCCACCTTCATCCAGCAGCCGCTGCGCGCCCACCTCGCCGAACGCGACATCGTGGTGGCCGCCTGGAGCCCGCTCGGACGCGCCCACGACCTCACCGAGGGCACCGTCCTGCGGGTCGCCGAGCAATCCGGCCGCACCCCCGCGCAGATCGTCATCCGCTGGCACCTCCAGCAGGGCCGGGTGGTCATTCCGCGCTCCTCGAACCCTGACCGGATCGCCGAGAACTTCCAGGTCGTCGACTTCGAACTGTCAGACGAGCAGGTGGCCCTGTTGGACGCGCTGGACAGCCCCGCTGGACGCACCTCGGGGCTGGACCCTGACACCGTGGAGTTCTGAGCCCACCACAGGAGTTAGCCTGAGTCCGTGCGCATTTCGGTGATCGGTTGCGGCTACCTCGGTGCGGTTCACGCCGCCTGCATGAGCAAGTTGGGCCATCAGGTCGTCGGGCTGGACGTCGACCGGGCCAAGGTCGAGGCGCTGAATGCCGGCCGGCCGCCATTCTTCGAGCCCGGTTTCGCCGACCTGCTGACCGCGCAGTTGGCCACCGACCGGCTGCGCTTCACCACCGACCCGACCCGGATCGCCGACGCCGAGATCCACTTCCTGGCGGTCGGGACCCCGCAGCTGGCGGGCCGGAACGCCGCTGACCTGAGCTACGCCCGGCGGGCGGTGGCGACCCTGCTCGCCCACGCCGACACCTCTGCGTCCCCCGTCGTGATCGCCGGCAAGTCCACCGTTCCGGTGGGCACCGCCCGGCAGATCCAGGAGGCGGCCGACGCGTCCGGGAAGCACTTCGTGGTGGTCTGGAACCCGGAGTTCCTGCGCGAGGGGTTCGCTGTCCAGGACACCCTGTCACCCGATCGCATCGTCTACGGCCTGCCCGATGACCAGCCGGATGCCGACTTCGGCCGGGCAGCCATGGACGAGTGTTACACGGCGCTGCTGTCCACCGGCATCCCCCGCCTGCTCACCAACCACCCCACCGCCGAGCTCGTGAAGGTGGCCGCCAACAGCTTCCTGGCGACCAAGATCAGTTTCATCAACGCGATGGCCGAATTGTGCGACGCCACTGGGGGCGACGTCACCCAGCTGGCCACCGCGATCGGCTATGACGACCGCATCGGCGCCAAGTTCCTGCGGGCCGGGGTCGGATTTGGCGGTGGTTGCCTTCCGAAGGACATCCGGGCCTTCATGGCCAGGGCCGGCGAACTCGGGGTGGACGAGGCCCTCACCTTCCTGCGCGAGGTGGACGCGATCAACCTGCGCCAACGCGACAAGGCCGTCGAACTGGCCGCTGAGCTGTTGGACGGGCGGTTCGTCGGCAACAAAGTGACGGTGCTGGGCGCCGCCTTCAAGCCGAACAGCGATGACCTGCGCGACTCCCCCGCCCTGGACATCGCGGAACGAATCTGGGCTCGCGGCGCCGATGTGGTCATCACCGATCCGGCGGCCGGTCCGGCGCTGCGCGTCAAGCGTCCCAACCTGCAGGTTGTCGACGACCTGGACGAAGCCCTGCGCGATGCAGACCTGGTGCTGCTGCTCACGGAGTGGCGCGAGTTCGTCGCCCTCGATCCGGTGCGAACCGGCGAACTCGTACGCACCCGGAAGATCGTGGATGGCCGCAACGTGCTCGACCCGAACGCCTGGATGAACGCCGGCTGGACCTATCGCGGCATGGGACGCCACGGCGGACCCACCACAACCGCGGGGTGGTGAGTCAGCGGTGCCGATCCAGCGCCTGTGAGACCGCAGGATCGCTCAGGCCCTGACCGACATCACGCCGGGCGACCACGTCCATGATCATCTTGATCTCGAAGGACGAATCGACGCCGCGCGCGACCAGTCTCGCTCCCGGGACGAGGGCCGCCAGCTGGCTTGCGTAGGAGTTGCCGGGGCGGTGAAATGCGTTGCCGGGAAACCAATTAGGGTGGACGGCGAGCTCGGTCCGCGTCGGACCGGTGTCTGGAGGTCGCAGTGGCGCCGCGCAGTTCGCAGCTGCTCAGGTTGCCCCGCCGAGGGTTTCGGAGGGCTTCGCTGCGCCAGGACCCTGCCCTGATGATGACCGTGCCCATGGTGGTGATCGTGCTGGTCGCGATTCAGGCCTGGAACATCTGGGCACTGAAGTGCCTCCGGCAGTTGGGCGCACCCGCACCACACCCTGGGGCCGGGGCCGGCATCCCCAGCCACCCAATGGAAGGGATCTCATGAACAGGCACCTGTTGGTCTCAGCAGTCATCCTCGTGGTGTTCGTCGCGATGTTCGTCCTGGCTTGGACGCGCAGCGACGTCGGCCAGATGGCGCTGTTCGGGGCGGGCGCGCTCGCGTTCCTCGTCCGGGTGGTGGGGCTGGCGCGACAGCGCGACGAGGTTGTGGAGTGATGGTCGTCCCGCCGCGGGACCCCCGCGACGCGAACCCGCCGCCCGTCATCTCGCTGCGCGGGCTGCGCGCTTGGTACGTGCCCGGTCAGGACGTGCTCGACATCACCGACTTCGCGGTACCGCCACACACCGTGGTGGGCCTGCTGGGCGCCAACGGAGCCGGCAAGACGACCCTGATCAACTGCATGTCGGGCGTCCACGAACAGTTCAGCGTCGAGGACGTGCAACAGGGCGGACGCGACTCGGGTTTCCGCGATCCCGGGTTCCGGGCCAGCCGCTACACCGTCTTCACCGAGCACTCCGGTTTCGCCTACTGGAGCTTCGACGCCTACCTGGCGTTCCTGTCCAGCACCTACAGGCGGCCGGTCGACGCGCGCGAGGTCGCGGAACTTTCGGCCGGCTTCGCGTTCGAGCCCTTCCGCGACAAGACGATCGGGGCCCTCTCTACCGGCAACCGCAAGAAGCTCTACCTCATCGCCGGGCTCGCGCTGCGGTTGCCGCTGCTGGTCCTCGACGAGCCCGTGGACGGCCTGGACTTCACCGGCACGGAGTTCCTCTATGACGCCATAAACGCATACCGGGAGTACGGGTCGGTGCTGATGAGTTCGCACATCGCCGAGAGCTTCGAGCGTTGCTGCGACCAGCTGTACATGATGCGGTCGGGTGCACTGGAGGGACCCATCTCGGAACCGGACGCCCTGCGCCAGGTACGTCGACTGGTTCGCGGGGACTGACATGCTGACGGTTCTGGTGCGCGACCTCGTAGGTATCCGCCGGGTCGTGACCGGCTGCCTCGTCGTGTTGGTGGCGGTCGTCGTCGCACGCTCCATCGATCTGGTGGTCGCACCACGGGTCTATGCGATCGCCGCACTGGCGTCCGCGGTACTGAGCACGGCACTGCTGCTCAACGGCTACTACCGGGTTGACCGCCTGAAGGGTTATGTCCAGCTGCCGGTGTCTCCCGGACGCTTCCTGGGCGCCCTCGCGCTCACGGTGTGGGTGGTGGTGCTGCTGGAGTCGGTGGCGGGTGCCATCGCATTCGGCGTCGCACGGGGCGAACTGGGCGGCCTCCTGCCAGTCGTGCTGCTGCTGCTCGCCGGGCTGGGCGTGCTGGCCACCCTGCTGATCGTCGTCGGACGCCACGGCGCGAGTGGCACGCTGGGGATGGCCTGGCTGGTCGTTGCGGTCTCGGCGACCGTCTTCCTGGGGCCGGGCCCAGCACTGCTTTGGCTGTCAGTCGCGGCCGTGGCAACGTTGGGAACGGCGCTCGTGACACGACGGGCCTACGCCCTGCTCACCGCGCGAACGGCTGGCGCCGTGCATGGCTGGCTCGCCCGCAACTACGTCCTGAACGTACTCGTCAGGGAGCGAGTGGTGCTCATCAACGGGGTCGGGCTGTTGGTGTTCGCCCTGGTCTTCACCGTGGGCGCCTGGGAGCAGGGTTTCCCCTTCGCCGCCGGCTTCGGGATCGCGGCGGTCAACAGTCCGCTCACGACACTCGTCTCCGGCGATCGCGACCTGGGCGTCCAGCTGACGATGCTGGGCAAGCCACGGGGCTTCCTCGTCCAGTACGGCCTGACTGTCGGCGCGTACTTCGCGCTGGTCAACGCTGCGGTCGTCGGCTGTCACCTGGTGCTCGGCACCGACCGCGTGGTCCCCCTGGTCGTGCTCGCTGTCGCTGCCACCGCCCTGGAGGCTGTTCTCGTGCCGCTCCTCGAGTACCGGTTCCCGATCACGCGCGGCCGCACCCAGCGGGACGTCTGGCGCCACCCGCGCAAGTACCTGCTGCCCGCGGTGCTGCTGGCCGGCAGCACGCTCGTCGTCCTCTGAACGCGCCCGCCGTTTATCTGCTCGAAGGGACAGGTGCCGCCACCTCTTTGGGACAGATCCCGTGCCGGCGGCGCCGACGAGGCGAGCCGCCGGGCCAGTATTGAGGCCCCAAGGGGTGACCAGGCGGACGTGCACCCAGTCGGGGTAGCGTCTGCAGGATCATCGACGCGACCAGCCCGGCAGCGGACTGCGCCAAGCGACGTTGCGGAACGAGTCGTGCGGAGACGGCCCAGCGCTCAGGAAAACACCTTCAGGCCGACGATGCCGCTGACGATCAGCACCAGGCACACGATGCGCCCCACCGATGCCGGTTCGCCCAGGAAGGCGATGCCGAACAGCGCCGTCCCGACTGCGCCGATCCCGGTCCAGACCGCGTACGCCGTGCCAACCGGGAGCGTCCGCAGCGCGAAGCCGAGGCCGGCCATCGACAGGACCATCGCGACCAGGAACACCACGACCGGCCCTGGTTTGCGGAAGCCCTCCGACTGCGCCAGCGAGGTGGCCCAGACGGTCTCCATCAGGCCGGAGACGATGAGGACGAGCCATGCCATGGCGAAACCTCCTGCCTCGACCGTCGTGCTTGGGGCGGGTACGGCGGGCCACTCGTCCGCGGGCCGGGAAGCATCACCCGCGCCCAGCGCCCAAGCCTAGCCGAGCGCTGACGAGCAATGCCCGGACGGGGGGCGCTCCGGCAGTTAGCGTGGTGGGATAACGAGTTACCGTCACGACGGGCTCACCTTCGACTACACGGACACGGGCTCCGGCGAGCCGGTGGTCCTGCTGCACGGGTTCCCGGAGGACGCGCACAGCTGGGACCGGGTGGCAGCCCGGCTGCAGGCGGCCGGGCTGCGCACCCTCGTCCCCGAGCAGCGCGGCTACCCGCCCGGGGCCGTGCCACGCCGCCGGCTGGACTACACCCTCGACAAGCTGTCCGGCGACATCATCGCGCTGCTCGACGCAGCCGGCCTCGAGCGCGCGCACATTGTCGGGCATGACTGGGGGGCCGGCGTTGCGTGAGACCTGGCCACCCGGCATCCGCAGCGGGGGTCGTCGCTGGTGGCCCTGGGCACCCCCACCCGCGCGCGTTCGTGTGGGCGTACCTGCGCAGTGACCAGTTCCTGCGCAGCTACTACATGCTGCTGTTCCAGCTGCCATCGCTTCCCGAACGACTGATCGCCCGCGGGCTGGCGCGGACGCTGGCTGCGTCCGGGCTGGGCGCAGCCTTCAAGCCGGACAGCGATGACCTGCGCGACTCCCCCGCCCTGGACATCGCGGAACGAATCTGGGCTCGCGGCGCCGATGTGGTCATCACCGATCCGGCGGCGGGTCCGGCGCTGCGCGTCAAGCGTCCCAACCTGCAGGTTGTCGACGACCTGGACGAAGCCCTGCGCGATGCAGACCTGGTGCTGCTGCTCACGGAGTGGCGCGAGTTCGTCGCCCTCGATCCGGTGCGAACCGGCGAACTCGTACGCACCCGGAAGATCGTCGATGGCCGCAACGTGCTCGACCCGAACGCCTGGATGAACGCCGGCTGGACCTATCGCGGCATGGGACGCCACGGCGGACCCACCACAACCGCGGGGTGGTGAGTCAGCGGTGCCGATCCAGCGCCTGTGAGACCGCAGGATCGCTCAGGCCCTGACCGACATCACGCCGGGCGACCACGTCCATGATCATCTTGATGTTCGCGCCCAGTTCGCGGCGTTCGTAGCTGCGCCAGGTCTCGTCCTTGGCTCGCGTGTCGTCACCCACCCCGACGGCGTCCACGCCGATCAAACGGCAGGTGGCGACGGTGCGAGGCACATGGTAGCTCTGTGACACCACCGTCAACTCGGTGAGGCCGAACGTCTCGCTGGCCCGCACGCACGAGGAATAGGAGTCGTTGCCGCCGGTGTCCTCGACGATGTCGGCTGATGCCACGCCGTGCTCCTCCAGATAGCCGCGCATCACGGCCGGCTCGTCGTCGCTGGTGCTGCCGGAGACGATGAAGACCGAGACCTTGCCGAGACGCCAGAGCTCGAGGGCCACGTCGAGGCGGGCCTGCAGGTAGGGCGATGGCCGGCCCTGATAGGTGGCGGCCCCCATCACCAGGACGACGTCCCTGGTGGGCGCGTCCGAAACCTCGGTGAAGGTGCGTCCCCAGCTCAGAGCCTGGACGGCAGCCCACGGCCCGCCGACCGTCAGGACGACGAGCATGGCTACGGCGAGCGGTACGCGCCAGAGCTTGCGCATACCGCCCACCCTAACCAACGACCGAAGCCCGACCATGGCCTTGGGGGCTCGGGGCAGTCCCGAAGCCCACGAAGCTCAAGGCCGGCCGAGCCCTGCGTCAGCGACGGTTGTCGAGGTAGTACCCGATGAGGTTGCGGGTGGACGCGTCCTGGGCCGCCAAGGCCTCCTGGTCGCCGTTGACCGCCGGGGCGATCTGGTTGGCGAGCTTCTTGCCCAACTCGACACCCCACTGGTCGAACGAGTTGATGCCCCAGACGACACCCTCGACGAAGGTGATGTGCTCATAGAGGGCGATGAGCTGGCCCAGCACTCGCGGGCTCAGTTCGGGGGCCATGATCGAGGTGGTCGGCTTGTTGCCGGGGAACACCCTGGCGTTGACGATCTCCTCGGCCGTACCTTCGGCTCGAACCTCGTCCTCGGTCTTGCCGAACGCCAGCGCCGCGGTCTGGGCGAAGAAGTTCGACATGAACAGCCCGTGCACGTCGTTGCCGCCCTCGCGCAGGGCATGACCGGGGGTGGCGACCGCGATGAAGTCGGCCGGGATCACCTTGGTGCCCTGGTGGATGAGCTGGTAGAAGGCGTGCTGGCCGTTGGTGCCGGGCTCTCCCCAGAACACCTCACCGGTCTGGCAGCTCACCGGGGACGAGTCCCAGCGCGTCCGCTTGCCGTTGGACTCCATCGTCAACTGCTGCAGGTAGGCGGCGAAGCGGTGCAGGTATTGCGCGTATGGCAGCACGGCGTGCGACTGGGCGTCGTAGAAGTTGTTGTACCAGACGTTCAGCAGACCCATCAGCACCGGCAGGTTCTCGGCGAAGGGCGCCGTGCGGAAGTGCTCGTCCATGTCATGGAAGCCGGCCAGGAAGTCACGCCAGTTGTCCGGGCCGAGCGCGATGACATCGGCCAGGCCGACCGCTGAGTCAACCGAGTAGCGCCCGCCGACCCAGTCCCAGAACCCGAAGGCGTTCGTCGGGTCGATACCGAACTCGGCGACCTTCTCGAGGTTGGTCGAGACCGCGACGAAGTGCCGGCGAATGGCCTCGTTCCTGGCCTCCTCGGTGCCCTCGATGGTGCCGCCGGCCTGCAGGGAGTTGAGCAGCCAGTTCTTGGCCATCCGGGCGTTGGTCATCGTCTCGAGGGTGGTGAAGGTCTTGGACGCGACGATGAACAGCGCGGTCTCGGGGTCGACGTCGTGGGTCTTCTCGAACATGTCTGCCGGATCGATGTTGCTGATGAAACGGCAGTCGAGGCCCGCCTGCTTGAAGGGCTTGAGCGCCTCGTAGACCATCACCGGGCCGAGGTCGGAGCCACCGATGCCGATGTTGATCACGGTGGAGATCGGCTTGCCGGTGACGCCCACCCACTCACCGCTGCGTACCCGCTCGGCGAAGTCGTACATGCGGTCGAGCACCTCGTGCACCTGTGCCACCACGTCGGTGCCGTCGACGACCAGGGACGCGTCCTTGGGCAGCCGCAGCGCGGTGTGCAGCACCGAGCGGTCCTCGGAGGTGTTGATCCGCTCCCCTGCGAACATGGCGTCGCGATGCTCGGCCAACCCCACCTGTTCGGCGAGGCGCACCAGCGCGTCCCGCACCTCAGGGGTCAGGTAGTTCTTGGAGAGGTCGGCGAAGAGGTCGCCGGCCCTCAGCGAGAAGCGCGACGCGCGATCGGGGTCGTTCGCGAACCAGTCGCGGAAGTCGACATTGAGCTGGTCATGCAGCTGAACGAGATCAGCCCAGGCCGCAGTGGTGGTGGGATCAACCGGAGTACGCATGGGCTCAGCCTAGCCACAGGCCCCCGACAAGGAGTCGACTTCACGCCGAGGCCCACCACCAGGATGCTGCGCGGGGGCTCAGGCGACGCGACGCATGGCGTCGATCTGGTACCCACTGATGGAACTGACGATGACGCCGATGCCGTAATCGGAGGCGTGCACCATCTGCCCGCCGCCGATGTACATGCCGACGTGACCACCGCCGTAGCTGATGATCAGGTCGCCGGGCTGCAGGTCGGCGTACGAGACGGCGTAGCCGGCCGACATCATCGCACCGCTGGTGCGGGGTAGGCCGATGCCGACCGCGGAGTAGGAGGCGACCATCAGGCCGGAACAGTCATAGGCGCTCGGGCCGGTGGCACCCCAGGAGTAGGGCTTGCCCACCTGGGCGAGTGCGTAGGACACCGCACCCTGGGCGGATCCGCTCGCGTAGCTCGGTGCCTGGGACACCGATGTGCCGCTGGTCACACTGCCGGCGACCGCCGTCTGCTGTGCAGCAGCGGCCTCCTCAGCCAGCCGCGCCTCTTCAGCAGCCCTGGCCTCCTCGGCGACCCTGGCCTCCTCGGCGAGGCGGGCCTCTTCAGCGACTCTTGCCTCCTCGGCCAGCCGCGCCTCCTCGGCGACCCTTGCCTGCTCCGCCACACGAGCCTCTTCAGCCAGACGGGCCTGCTCGGCCAACTGGGCCTGCTCGACCTCACGCGCCTGCTGCTCCGTGATGCTCACGTCCAGCACCGGACGCGCAGCGTCGCGTGAAACCGGCACACTGACGACGGCCGGAGCCCGCTGGACGATGGCCTCGGATGCCGTGACCGTGCTGGTGACGTTGGGGACGATCAGCGCCGCGCCCGCTGTCGCCGCCGCGGCCAAGGTGAGCATGCCTCGCTGCAGACGCTGACCAACCGACAGGCGCAGCACAGGTGCAGCGACCCTGAACGATCCCAGTGGACGATTGGCCGCCAGAGGCTCCTCCGGCTCGAAACCCACCGGCGCGTCGATCGCGCGTCCACGGCTCGGAAGCACGCTCAGCAGGGTGTCGTCCAGCGGCTCAGCTGCGGGCATCGCCCGCCGCGCGCAGGCCAGTTCAACCGCGGAGTCGACCTCGATCACAGATTCGACGACTGCCCTGCGTGCGCTCATCAGTTCTTCTCTCGTAGCCGTTGCGGTCAGCGAATGGTGACGTGCACGTGGTCGTAGTGGTTGGCGGTGACTGAACCGCGATTCTCCATCATCGTGAAGCCCGCACCCGGAGCCCAGTTGCCCCAGATGCTCTGCGAGTAGATGACGTACTCGACGTTCAGCCAGCTGGCGTTGGCCACCAACCAGTTGGCGATCTCCCAGCCCGCGGGCCCGCTGATCATGATGTCGATGGCCTGACCCGCTCCGTGGTCATCGGCGCTGGCCCGCCATCCGCCGTAGCTGGAGACGTTCGGGAACTGGGCGCACACCGCCTGGAACGCGGCCTGAGCCTGGTAGGTGAGACCCATGTTGGAGCCGTCACCGAAGGCGCAGTAGCCCGTGTTCGTCGGGGCTTGGGCTGGGGCGCCATTGACGTAGCTGCTGGTCGATGACGTGTTCGTGGAGGCGGCGGGTGTGGCCTGGGCGGCGGCGGCTGCCTCTTCGGCTGCCTTCGCCTCAGCAGCAGCCTTTTCGGCGGCGATGCGCTGCTCCTCGGCGAGCCGCTGCTCCTCGGCGATCCGGGCGGCTTCGGCAGCGGCGACCTCAGCGGCGAGCCGCTGCTCCTCGGCGACACGGGCGGCTTCGGCAGCATCTGCCGCGTCGGCCTGCGCCAGGGTGATCGGCTCGAGCAGTTCGGTGTCATCGGTGAGCTGCGTGCGTTGCACGTCGCGAGTGGTGGCCACCGTCCGGGTCTCGGCGGCGGCAGTCTGGGTGAGGGCGGGTTGACTGAGCACGGGCTGGGCGGTCACGGTGCTCATGGCGTTGGGCATGATCAGAGCGGCGCTGGCAGTGGCAGCCGCAGCGGCACCCAGCAGGCCGCGCCGCAACCTGATGGACGGGCGGGCAGCCGCCGCCAGAGGAGTCTCGACAGTGATCCTGGGCAACGGACGGGTGGTGATCAGCGGCTCATCGGGGTCGAAGCTGATGGGTGTCGCAATCGCTCGCCGCGCGGCAGCTTCTGAACCAACTCCCAGCAGAGCAGCATTCTGGCTGTCCCCCAGCGCGCGCCGTGCCGCGCTGTGGCGCGCGACCATGTCGGCGAGGTCGTCGAGGGCGAGGGACTCGTTCTCGAGAAGTGCTCGGCGTGCAGCCACTGATGCTCCCAACAAGTAGTTTTCTAAGAGGAGCTTAAGCTTTCTCTCAGGCAAACTCAAGCATTGCGGCACATTGTTGCCACCAAGGCCGGCCCCGCAGGCCGAGGCGCTTCTCAGGTGTGTCTCAGAGCCTCGAGCACAGGGCGGACGCGAGTTCGCAACGCGGCGAGGTCGCCGCGCCGGAACGCGTCCCCGAGCACCTTGTCTCCCAGGCCGACAGCCATCGCTCCAGCACCCAACCAGGCCTTGATCTCGAAGGACGAATCGGGGCCGCGGGCGACCAGTCTCGCTCCCGGGACGAGGGCCGCCAGCTGGCCCGCGTAGGAGTTGCCGAACAGCCCTGCCGGCACCACCTGCACCCCGCTCGCACCGCCGCGCCAGACGGCGTCCACCTCGGTGGGGGTCAGGGCTGCAGGAAAGTGCGGGATTCGGGCCTCGGCGAGTTCCTGGGCCACTTCGGGAGCGCCCAGGCACAGGACGAACGCGGCTCGTTGGTCGACCGCCAGCCTGACGTGGGCGCCGGTGTGCACGTCGTGCAGGCCGACCACCAATCGCCGCCCGAAGGTGGCGCGCAAAATGTCGGGGGTCAGCGACCCGGTTGGCGGCAAGCTGAACACGCTGAGCCCCTCCTGCAGCAGCACCTCGACCGGGGCGATGGCCTCGTCCAAGGTGCAGGGCGGCAGCAGCACGACCGCCCTGGCACTGATCAGCGCCTCGGGCGGTTCGATGCGATCCCGGGCCTCACTCATGAGGTCCATGATGGCAGCTGGGCGGCGTCCGGTCAGAACGTGAAGCCGCTCCACAGCACGGTGGCCAGCAGCAGGCCCGCACAGAGGTTGACCACCGTCGCAGCCAGGAAGACCAGCACCGGCTTCCAGCCGGCCTCCTTCAACGATCCGAAGCTGAACTCCAGCCCGATGCTGACGAAGGCGAGGATGAGGAACCAGGTGCGCAGGTCGTTGGCCACCCCGATGGCCGGCTTCGCGATCTCGGGATCGACAGTGGTGGCGAAGATGGTCGCGACCACGGAGGCGATCAGGAAGCCCAGCACGAACTTCGGGAAGCTGTGCCAGAGAGTGACGAGCTTCGGGCGGGCGTTGCCGGCTTGACGCTCGACCTTGAAGGTGAAGTACATGCTGAGCAGCACGGCCACCACTCCGAGCAGCGCGTTCTGCGTGACCTTGACGATGGTGGCGATCTGGAGTGGCTGCTCGCCAGCCATCGCACCGGCGGCGGTGACGGCCGCCGTGGTGTCGATGTTGCCGCCGATCCAGGCGCCGGTGACCGCCGGGGTGAGGTTCAGCAGATCGGCAGCCCAGGGCAGGAAGAAGATCATCGGGACGGCGAACACGATCACCAGGGACGCGGTGTAGGCCAACTGCTCCTTCTTGGCCTGCACGGCACCTGCTGCGGCAACCGCGGCGGAGACGCCGCAGATGGAGACCGCCGAACTCAGCAGTGCGCGCAACTTGTCGTCCAACCCGAGCAGCCCGGCGAACCACCAAGTGAACAGGAACACCGTCGAGATGAGCAGGACCGCCTGGGCGACCGCGGGCAGGGCCGCCTTGGCGATCACAGCGAAGTTGATGGACGCGCCCAGCAGCACCAGTCCGGTCTTGATGAAGAACTCGGTGCGGAAGGCTTTGGACATCTTGGTGCGCACGCCCAGCGCAGACAGAAACGCGTTGGCGCCGAAGCCGATGATGATGGCGTAGACCGGGAACTCGATCGACTTGGCCACCTTGCCGAAGCCGGTGCCCTTGGTCACCTCGGGAACCCACGCTGTCAGGGCGTTTACCGACGCGGCCAGCCCAAGAATCACGATGATGCCCACGAGTGTCCACAGCGGATTGGTGCGGCTCGTGGGCGCGTCGGCCTCGACTGCCGGTCCCGCGTGGGTTCTCTGCACGTCGGTGCGGAGATTGTCGTTCACGGGATCAGCCCCTCGGGGATCACGCCGGTCAGGCACAGAGCGAGCAGCACCAGGCCGACAGCGAAGGCGAGCCAGTCCTCGCTGACGGAGAACTTGCCGTGGGCGTTGGGGGCCGGGGTGGGCTGTGGGCTGGCTTGGCTGGCCACTGACACTCCTTCATTCAGGTTCGTTCAGGCCGCGCGAACTGACGCGACGCCAACAGCTAACCACTGCAGGGCGGCTGGGCGAAACCCGCCAGCCGCTGTTCACCCGGAGTTGGCTTCCTTGCCCGCCAGCCAACAGGAGCTGATTACCTCAGGGCCGGTGCGCCCGCTGCAACTCCTCCTCGATCTGCAGGTTCTCCAGGTCACGGCCGACCGAGGCTGCGGCAACCAGTTCACGCCCCTGGTAATAACGCGCCGTGAAGTTCCGACCGTCCAGGTCGCCATCGATGCGCACGTCGTCCCAGCCAACGCCCAGGCCGCAGTAGCGCATCGAGACGCCGTGCTGCTGGGTCCAGAAGAAGGGCACATCCAGGAACGGCTGGTCGGCACCCAGCATGTTCGCCGCGGCCGCCTGCCCCATGCGTTCGGCGTGCACCCAGTGCTCGACCCGGGCGGTCTGGCCCTTCCAGGGGTAGCGAGCCACGTCACCAGCCGCGTAATGCCCCGGGATCGAGGCTTGGAGCCGATCGTCCACCAGGATGCCCTTGTCGACAGCGAAACCGGCCTGCCTGGCCAGTTCCTCGTCCGGAACGACTCCGATGCCGGCTATCACGAAGTCACCTTCGACGCGAGTGCCGTCACCCAGCACCACGGCCTCACCGTCGAAGTGCTCAACCTTGACGCCGAGGTGGAAGGTGACGCCGTGCGCCTCGTGCAGGCGCACCAGGAAGCGTCCCAGGTCATCGCCGAGCACCTTCTGCAACGGAACCTCAGCCATTTCGAGCACCACGACGTCCAGTCCGCGGCGCCGCAACGCCGCAGCCACCTCCATCCCGATGAAGCCAGCCCCCAACAGGACGACGCGCCTGGCGGTACCACAGCGCTCGATGACCGCGTGGGCGTCAGCCAGAGTTCGCAGGCTCAGCACCGACGGGTGGTCGAAGCCGGGGATCGGCACCGGCCGAGGCAGCGCGCCGGTGGCGAACAGCAGCCGGTCATAGCCGAAATCCTCCCCGTCGCTGGTGCGGACCAGACGGGCGTCCGGGTCAACCGCGGTGACCTCGCAGCCGGTGCGCAGTTCGATCCGATGGGAGGCGTAGAAGTCGGCATCGCGCAGCGGCATCCACTCCTCGGGAGCGGTGCCTGCCAGGTAGTCCTTCGACAGGTTCGGGCGATCATAGGGCGCCGAATCGTCGCGGCCGAGCATGGTGATCGAACCCTGGTAGCCCAGGTCGCGAAGCCGAACCGCTGCGGCGAACCCGGCCGCCCCGGCCCCCACGATGACGATGCGGCCTGGTGCATCAGCCGGCTTCGGAAGCTCAGACGATGCCGGGGCTTCCTCGCGTGCCCGGACGAAGACCTCGTCGCCAACCACCTCGACGCGCCAGACGCCGAGCGCCGAGAACGCCGGGGCCTTCAACGCGGCACCAGTGCGCACGCTGAAGCAGGCGTGATGCCACGGGCAGCGGACCTCGTCGCCGACGAGCAGCCCTTTGGCCAGCGGTCCACCGTAGTGGGTGCAGAATGCCTCCACTGCGTGGAAGCCGTCCGCGAGGCGGGCGAGCAGCACGACTTCGCCATCGACATGACCGGCGAGCATGCCGCCCACCGGAATCTGCGAGATCGGGATGCCCTGTGCGAGATCAGGGCCTGCTGGACTGGACTGGTCGTTTCCCATCGCCCTCTCCTCCTGCGCCAAAGAACTCAGCGATCTCAGGAGGCTGCTCGTCCGGCAAGCACAAACCAGCTGGGCGGGCAGCACTCGTAGCCTCTCACAGGCAGTTTCAGCTTACGCTTCGCCGAGCCTGGGTTGATGGGGATGAGGCGATCGACAACGCCAGGTACGCCCGTCAACGAGCAGCCGTGCGAGAATCAGCAGCGTGCCCACTGCCCCGCGTCTCGCCCGCCTGCTGGACGAGCTGGGCCCCACCCCCGGCCCGGACGCGCTGTATGCGTCCTTCGAGACATGGGCGGCCGAGCGCGGGATGCCGCTGTACCCGCACCAGGCGGACGCCCTGCTGGCCACCTTGGCCGGGGCGAACACCATCATCACCACCCCTACCGGCTCCGGCAAGACGCTGATCGCCACTGCTGCGCACGTCGCCACGCTGGCCGCCAGGGGCCGGGTCTACTACACCGCTCCGATCAAGGCCCTCGTCAGCGAGAAGTTCTTCAGTTGGGTCGACGACTTCGGCGCCGACCTGGTTGGCATGGTCACCGGGGACGCCTCGGTCAACCCGGACGCGCCGATCATCTGCTGCACCGCCGAGATCCTGGCCAACATCGCGCTTCGTCAGGGCAGCGCGGCCGACGTCCAGATGGTGGTGGCCGATGAGTTCCACTTCATCGCCGACCGTGACCGAGGCTGGGCGTGGCAGGTGGCCACCAGCGAACTGCCGCAGGCCCAGTTCATGATCATGAGCGCCACCCTCGGCGACGTGAGTGACCTTGCCGATCTGCTGACCGGGCGCACCGGGCGTCCCACCGAGGTACTCGGCGGGGTGATGCGTCCCGTGCCGCTGGTCTTCACGTGGTCGCTGAACCCGCTGCCGGAGACACTGACCGAGCTTGTGCACACCGGGGCCTCCCCCATCTACCTGGTGCACCCCAGCCAGGGGGCCGCGACCGAGCAGGCTCAGGGGTTGATGAGCATGAAACTCGTCGACACCGAGCAGCGCCACAGGATCGTCGAGGCGATCGGTGGCTTCCGCTTCTCTCGTGGCTTCGGTGCGACGCTGGCCAAGATGTTGCGGGCGGGCATCGGCGTCCACCATGCCGGGCTGCTGCCCAAGTACCGGCGGCTGGTTGAAACCCTTGCCCAGCAAGGCCTGCTGAAGGTGATCTGCGGCACCGACACCCTGGGCGTCGGCATCAACGTGCCGATCAGGACGGTGCTGTTCACCACCTTGAGCAAGTACGACGGACGCCGCCAGCGTCTGCTGCGAGCCCGCGAGTTCCACCAGATCGCGGGACGAGCCGGGCGTCCGGGGTTCGACCCTGTGGGCACCGTGGTGGCACAGGCCCCGGAGTACCAGATCGAGAACGCGCGCGTCCTGGCCAAGTTCGCCGGGGACGAGAAGAAGCTGAAGTCGGTGCGCCGCAAGAAGCCGCCGGAGGGTTTCATCAACTACACCGAGGCCAGCTTCGACAAGCTGGTGGCGGCCCAACCCGAGACGCTGCACGCCCGCCTTGAGGTCAGCCACTCGATGCTGTTGAACCTCCTGCAGCGTGACGAGGAGACCGGGGCGGCGTTGGCGCGGATCGTCCGGACGGCGATCGGCGATCCCGGGCAGCAACGCAAGCAGCTGCGCCGGGCGGTAGCGCTGGGACGATCGCTGCTGGAGTCCGGGGTGGTCGTGCGACGGGCCGAACCCACCCCCGGCGGACGGCGGTTCGACCTGGCGCCCGGCCTGCAGGACGACTTCGCCCTGAATCAGCCGCTGAGCGCTTTCGCCATGACGGCGATCGACCTGCTGGACGCCGAGGCCGACGACTACGCGCTCGACGTGGTCAGCGTCATCGAGGCGACCCTCGAGGATCCGATGGCGATTCTGGTGGCCCAGCAGTTCAAGGCCCGCGGCGAGACCGTCTCAGAACTCAAGTCCGAGGGCTACGAGTACGAGGAACGGATGGAGATCCTGGCCGAGGTGACCTGGCCGAAGCCCCTGGAAGACGAACTCCAGGCCGTCCACCTGTCGTTCGCGAAAACCCATCCGTGGCTGGTCGAGCACCCGCTACGACCCAAGTCGATCATCCGCGACCTGTTCGAACGAGCCATGACGTTCACCGAGTATGTGGCCTTCTACAAGGTGCAACGCAGCGAGGGCCTGCTGCTGCGTTACCTGTCGGACGCCTGGCGGGCCCTGCGTCAGACGGTGCCTTCCGCCGCCCACAACGAACAGCTCGACGACATCATCGCCTGGCTGGGCGAACTGGTGCGTGCCACCGATTCAAGCCTGGTCGATGAGTGGGAGGCGTTGGCCAACCCGCAGGAGCGGGCGCCTGTTGCCGGCTTGGCGCACTCTGCGCCGCTGCGACCACTCACCGGAAACCGGCGGGCCTTCACGGTGCTGGTGCGCAACGCCATGTTCCGCAGGGTGCAGTTGTGCGCCGCCGACGATGTGGCCGCCCTGGTCGGGTTGGACGCCGACTCCCCCGACTCGGACTTCGAGGCGGCCGACTGGGACGAGGCCCTGGACGCCTACTACGCCGAGCACGACGAGATCGGGGTGGGCGCCCAGGCCCGATCGCCGAGACTCTTCGTCATCGAGGAGGAGACGTCGCGGCGCTGGCAGGTGCGCCAGATCATCGACGACCCGGCCGGCAACCACGACTGGCAGCTCAGCGCCGAGGTCGACCTGGACGCCAGCGACGCGTCCGGAGAACTGGCCCTGGTGGTGCGCGACTTCTCGCGGCTGGGCTGAGCCCGCCGACTGCCGAACTGAAGGCAGTCGCAGGACACGATTGCGTCACAAACGGCGCGTTCGGCTTGGTACGAGTTGTGTGGGAGGGTACAAAAAGCGTCAACTGGTCATACCGGCAGTGATGCCGCTCACCAAGACAGGAAGTAACTTATGCAGAAGCAGTTTCGCGCCGTCGTTGTGGCCTCGGCCGCAGCGCTGAGCCTCGTGCTGGCCGCCTGTGGCGGCGGTGGCTCGACATCCAGCTCCTCGTCCGCCGCCGGCGGTTCCGGGGCCGGTGGCGACATCGTCATCCGCGGTTGCACCCCCGAGAACCCGCTGGTTCCGGGCAACACGTCCGAGACCTGTGGCGGCGACATGGTCGACGCCATGACCTCCAAGCTCATCAGCTACAACACCGAGACCTCCGACCCCGAGATGGACATCGCGGAGTCGATCGAGTCCGACGACAACATCACCTTCACCGTGAAGTTGAAGAAGGGCTACAAGTTCCACGACGGTACCGAGGTCAAGGCGAAGAACTTCGTCGACGCCTGGAACTACACCGCCGCCTACCAGAATGGCCAGGCCGGCTCGTACTTCATGGGCGTCATCAAGGGTGCCGACAAGGCGTCCGCCAAGGATTCAACGGTCACCGAACTCGAGGGCCTCAAGGTCATCGACGATTACACCTTTACGATCGAGACCAACGAGCCCGTTGGCAACCTGCCCGTCCGCCTCGGGTACTCGGCCTACGCCCCGCTGCCGGATTCGTTCTTCGACGACCCGAAGGCGTTCGAGGACGCCCCGATCGGCGCCGGTCCCTTCATGCTGGATTCCAGGACCACGTCGGAGTACAAGTTCGTGAAGTTCGCCGACTACTCCGGCGACAGCCCGGCCCAGGTCGATTCGCTGACCTTCCGCATCTACACCGATGACTCGGCGGCCTACAACGACGTCGTGGCGAACAACCTCGACTACACGAACAACATCCCGTCCGACTTCCTGGTGGGCGAGCAGTACAAGAGCGACCTCGAGGGACGCAACCTGGTGCGCGAGTCGATGCGGTTCACCACCATGGTGTTCTCGCCGAACGATCCGCAACTGGCCGGCAACCTGGAACTTCGTCAGGCGATCTCGATGTCCATCGACCGGCAGTTGATCATCGACCAGATCTTCAACGGCGTCTACAAGCCGGCCCACGGCTGGGCCCCCGGCGTCATCTCCGGCGCCACCGACTCTGCTTGCGGTGAGTACTGCGATTACAGCCCCGAGAAGGCCAAGGCGCTGTACGACAAGGCCGGCGGCTACGACGGCACCCTGACCATCACCACGAACGGCGACGGCGCACACAAGGCCTGGACCGAGGCGACCTGCAACTCGATCAAGAACACCCTGGGTGTGGAGTGCGTCGTCGTCCTGACCGTCGACTTCGCCACCTACAACGAGCAGATCGACAACAACGAGCTGATGGGTCTGTTCCGCTCCGGATGGCAGGGTGACTACCCGTCGCTGGAGAACTTCCTTGCCCCGATCTACGGCAAGGGCGCCGACTCCAACTGGTCGAAGTACGACAACCCGGCCTTCGACGCCAAGTTGAAGGAGGCCAATGCGGCCTCGACGAACGAGGAGGCGAACAAGCTCTACGGAGAGGCCGAGGAGATGCTCGGCGCCGACCTGCCGACCGCTCCGCTGTGGTACCCGCAGACGGTCGTCGGCTGGTCCGATCGGGTCGACAACGTCAAGATCAACGCCTTCGGCGTGCTGGACTTCAGCGCGATCACCGTGAAGTGACAACTGCCGCACCCCGGTGACCTGAGAATCGGGTTGGCCGGCCGCTGGAAAGCTCCAGTGGCCGGCCGATCCATGTTGGCCTAGAGTTCACCCCTGAACCCGACGACAAAGGTGGCGCCCATGGGTACCTACATCCTGAGACGTCTGTTGCAGATGATCCCGGTGATCATCGGCACGACGTTCCTCATCTACTGGATGGTCTTCTCCCTCGGCGACCCGACGGTCGGCAGGTGCGGGGAGCGCGCCTGCCCCGAGTCATACGTCGCGAAGCTTCAACAGGAGTACAACCTCGACAAGCCACTGCCCGAGCAGTACGTGCGCTACATGGGCAAGGTCGTCCAGGGCGATCTGGGCACCAGCTTCAACGGCAACAAGGTCACCGACCAGTTGAGCACCCGCTGGCCGATCACCATCAAGCTCGCCACCATCGCGATCGCTTTCGAGACCCTGATCGGCATCAGCGCCGGCCTGCTGGCCGGC
Source organism: uncultured Actinomycetota bacterium (assembly GCA_963780175.1). Classification (GTDB taxonomy): domain Bacteria; phylum Actinomycetota; class Actinomycetes; order Propionibacteriales; family Propionibacteriaceae; genus Brooklawnia. The sequence goes on from CAWAAT010000001.1 coordinate 1,283,703, forward strand.
CTGAGACGTCGAAGCTTCTGGGACTCGCTGGTGTTCGTCACCACCCTGGTGATCATCTCCATACCCTCGTTCGTGCTCGGGTCGGTCGCCCAAATGGTCTTCGGAGTGCGGCTCGGCTGGTTCCCCGTGACATCCACCCAGGGCACCTGGGAACAGCTGATCCTGCCGGGCTTCGTCCTGGGGTCGATGTCGATGGCCTACGTCGCCCGACTGACCCGCAACTCGCTGGCCGAGAACCTCTCGGCCGACTACGTGCGCACCGCACGCGCCAAGGGCCTCTCGGCCGGACGCGTGGTGGGCGTCCACACCTTCAGGAACTCCCTGGTGCCGGTCGTCACGTTCATCGGTGCCGACTTCGGCGCCCTGATGGGTGGCGCGATCGTCACCGAGCGCATCTACAACATCCCTGGCATCGGCGGCTACATCTTCCATTCCATCAACACCAAGGACGCCACTGCGGTGGTCGGGACGATCACCCTGCTGGTGCTCATCTTCCTGGCCATGAATCTGATCGTGGACCTGCTCTACGGAGCCCTTGACCCGAGGATCGCTCATGAGTGACCCGAATCTGTTGCGCAGCCAGAACTCGGACTTCGTCGACGTGGACCTGCCGACCGAGGAGGTGGAGTCGACGGAGATTTCGCCCAAGGAGGACGCCCGATCCTTGGGCCGGGACGCCTGGGAAGACATGCGCCGACGCCCCTCTTTCTGGATCTCGGCAGCGCTCATCACGGTGATGGTGGTGATGGCCGCCTTCCCGCAGCTGTTCACCTTCTTCTCCCCGCAGTCCGACCCCGCCTACGCCAACCTGGCTAAGGCCCGGCTGGCGCCGTCCGCCGAGGCCTGGTTCGGGTATGACGGGCAGGGCTACGACATCTACTCGCGCACGATCTACGGCGCGCGGGCGTCCATCCTGGTAGGCACTCTCACCACTCTCGGGACGATCCTCATCGGCGGGACGATCGGACTGCTGGCCGGGTTCTACGGTGGCTGGCTGGACGCGCTGCTGTCGCGCACCGGCGAGATCTTCTGGTCGGTCCCACTGCTGCTGGGTGGCGTGCTGTTCATGACCAGCTTCCCCTCCGGCCTCGACACGCCCTACGCGGTGGTCGTCGGCAAGGTCGTGCTCGTCATGACGATCCTGGGCTGGCCACGCGTCGCGCGCATCATGCGTTCGGCGGTGCTGCAGGTCAAGCCGCTCGACTACGTGCAGGCGGCCCGCGCGCTCGGCGCCACCCCGCTGCAGATCATCACCAAGCACGTGCTGCCCAACGCCTTCACCCCGGTGATCGTGGTCGCCACCATCGATCTCGGCGCCTACATCGCCACCGAGGCGACCCTGTCGTTCCTCGGCATCGGGCTGCAACCGCCCACGATCTCGTGGGGCATCGCAATCTCGGACGCGTCCGGTCTGGGGCTGCTGCGCGCGGCACCGCACATGCTGTTGTTCCCCAGCATCTTCCTGTCGGTGACGGTGCTGGCCTTCATCATGCTCGGTGACGTCGTGCGTGACGCGTTCGACCCGAAGGGCCGGTGAGCCTCATGGCACGCACCCGCAACGCAACAATCGTCGAACCGACGGGAATGGACGCCTGGTCGCCCGACAACGGGCATCTGCTCGACGTCCAGGATCTGACGGTCGAGTTCCGCACGCGTGACGGGGTCGCTAGGGCGATCAACGGTGCGAGTTTCCACCTCGACCGGGGCGAGTCGCTGGCCATCCTGGGCGAGTCGGGCTCCGGCAAGTCGGTCACCGCGCAGGCGATCATGGGGATTCTCGACACCCCGCCCGGCTTCATCACCGCTGGGCAGGTGTTCTTCCGTGGGGTCGATCTGCTGACGCTGCCCGAGGATCAGCGTCGCCTGGTGCGCGGCCGGCGGATCTCGATGATCTTCCAGGACGCCCTCAGCGCGCTCAACCCGGTGTTCACCGTGGGCTGGCAGATCGCCGAGATGTTCCGCATCCACAAGGGCATGAACAAGTCGGACGCCAGGGCTGCCGCGATCAGGCTGATGGAGCGGGTGAACATTCCGGGCGCGGCCCAGCGGGCGGGGAACTTCCCCCACCAGTTCTCGGGCGGCATGCGCCAGCGCATCATGATCGCGATGGCGATCGCGCTCGACCCCGAGATCCTCATCGCCGACGAGCCGACCACGGCCCTGGACGTGACGGTGCAGGCCCAGATCATGGAACTGCTGAAGGAACTCCAGACCGAGACCGGGATGGGGCTGATCCTCATCACCCACGACCTCGGGGTGGTGGCCGACGTGGCCGACCGCATCAACGTCATGTACGCCGGTCGGATGGTGGAGTCTGCCGGGGTGCGCAAGCTGTACGCCGAGCCGGCCCACCCCTACACCGAAGGCCTGCTCGAGTCGATCCCGCGCCTCGACCAGGTCAGCGGCGAACTGAAGGCCATCGGCGGGCTGCCGCCGAACCTGACGCGGATCCCGGCCGGGTGCGCGTTCAACCCACGCTGCCGGTACGCCCAGGACATCTGCCGGGTCGATCCGGTGCCGCCGCTGGTCGATCTGGGCGGTGGACGCACCAGCGCCTGCCACTTCACCCAGGAGTTGCTGGCTGGCACCCTTCATGTTTCGTCAGCCACGGCGGACGCCGACGAGCCGGAGCTGATGACGGAGGCGACCAATGGGTGACGTGATCCTCAAGGGAACCGACCTGAAGAAGTACTACCCGATCAAGAAGGGCGTGATGCGCCGGACGGTCGGTCAGGTCAAGGCGGTCGACGGGGTGTCGTTCGAGCTGCGCACGGGCGAGACCCTGGGTGTGGTGGGCGAGTCGGGCTGCGGCAAGTCGACGCTGGGACGACTGCTCGTCCAGTTGGAGACCCCGACCGAGGGCACCGTCGAGTTGGGTGGCCGACAGATCAAGGCCGGCGCCGAGATGCGCCGGGCGCGGCTCGACATCCAGATCGTCTTCCAGGACCCGTACACCTCGCTCAATCCGCGGATGACGGTGGGCGACATCATCGCCGAGCCGTTGCTGATCCACCGCAACGAGTTGAACCTCAAGGGACGCGAGCGCGACCGGGTGAAGGAACTGATCGACCAGGTGGGCCTGAACCCCGAGCACATCAACCGCTACCCGCACCAGTTCTCGGGAGGGCAACGGCAGCGGATCGGGATCGCCCGGGGAATCGCATTGAACCCCAAGGTGCTGGTCTGCGACGAGCCGGTCTCGGCGCTGGACGTCTCGGTGCAGGCCCAGGTGGTGAACCTCTTCGAGAGGTTGCAGCGCGAGCTGGGGTTGGCCTACATCTTCATTGCCCACGACCTGGCCGTCGTCCGGCACATCTCACAGCGGGTGGCGGTGATGTATCTGGGCCAGATCGTCGAGATGGGTGATCGGGATGCGATCTACAACCACCCGATGCACCCGTACACCCAGGCGCTGATGTCGGCCGCGCCGGTGCCCGACCCGGTGCTGCAGGCCAAGCGCCAGCGCATCATGCTGTCGGGCGATGTCCCGAGCCCGGCCAACCCGCCCAGCGGCTGCAGATTCCACACCCGGTGCTGGAAGGCCCAACCCAACTGCGCCACGGACATTCCCACGCTGCAGCTCAAGGGAGCCGACGAGGGCGCCCACCTGGTGTCCTGTCACTACGCCGAGGAGATGGCCGAGGTCGTCACGGGCTGATCGCGTGGGTGTGAGGGCGTCTGGAACGACCAGCCGCTCCCGCTCCCGGAACGGCCAGCCGCTCCCGAACAATCGGGAGCGGACTGCACTTTCGGGAGCGGGAGCCGTTCTTGGTTCATCCAGGTGCCCGATCGAGGAGATCCTTACCCCCGAACCATGACCTGCGAGAAGCTAGCACCATGATCGTCACCTTCACTGCCAACCCGAGCATCGACCGCACGATGCAGCTGGACGCGCCGCTGCGCCGCGGTGAATCCCACCGGGCTCAGGCCTGCTTCGACCACCCGGCCGGCAAGGGCATGAACGTGGCGGCGGTCTTGCGGGAAGCAGGCGAAGCGGTGGTGGCCGTGGTCGCGTTCGCCGACCAGTTCTACCTCGGACTGGCGCGCGAGTTGGGCGGGCCCGAGCCCTTGGTCGCGCTGGTCCGTCCGGGACTGCGCGTCCGCACCAACATCACTGTCACCGAACCGGATGGGACGACGACCAAGATCAACGAACCCGGCCCGCTGCTGGACGCCGACGAGGTGGTGATGGTCACCGACGCGCTGGTGCACATCACCGCTCGCGGCACAGCCGACTGGGTGGTGATGTCAGGGTCGATCCCGCCGGGGGCCCCCGACGACTGGTACGTGCAGCTGGCGTCGGCGCTGCGTCCGCTGGGCTGCCGGCTTGCCGTGGACACCTCTGATCAGGCGCTCGCAGCGGTGCTCGACGCGCTTCCCGAGGTGCCGGTCGACCTGCTGAAGCCGAACGTTGACGAGCTCGCCCAGATGGTCGGACGCCCGGCCGCCGATCTGCAGGCTGAGGTCGATCGGGGAGACTGGGCGTGCATCATCGCCGGGGCGCAGGCGTTGCGAGCCCGGGGGTGGCTGAGGTGCTGGTGACGCTCGGGGCTGCCGGAGCGTTGCTGGTCGTCCGCCGAAGGGTGTCTGGCAGGCGGACGCCCTGCCGGTGGAGGTGCGCAGCACGGTCGGGGCGGGGGACGCGAGCCTGGCCGGATACCTGCTCGCCCATCAACAAGGCCTGGGAGCGGCGGAGCGACTGGCCACCGCGGTGGCGTTCGGCTCGGCGGCCGCCGCCAGCCCCGGGACTGGGATCGGTGCGATGTCCTCGCCAGGACGTGGCCAGGGTCTCGGTCACGCGGCTGGTGTGACCCGCGCGTCCTCAGCCGACGACGACTGACAGGAACTCGCGGATCGGGACCGATGACGGTGCTGCTCGACGTCAGCGGCAGGGTGCCGGACTGGCCGAGAGCCTGCCACGTCACGGCCCAGCCGGCGGTCGCTGTGATGGTGTAGTCGCCTCGGAGCAGGTAGGTGTGCCCGCAGTCGGGTGACGGTGTCAACGGGTTCATGGCTTCGGGACGCGGCCGCATCACCGTGCAGACAGCTGGACGTGCCGTCACCCCAGTCGAATCGGACGCTGCCGCGAGTTGCCGTCATCTGGATGTCGATGCCCTGCTCGGTGACGGCGGTGGTGACAGGTCCCGGGTCGGACGCCCATGCCCAGATGGGCAGGCCCACAGCCAACGCACCCCACTGGTTGTCGGAGGGCTGCGGGCTCAGCGTGATGGCGGGCTGCGGGACGGACAGCCGCGCCACGGCGCTGGCAGCCAGCACGGCCGGATCGACGACCACGCCCGCCGGCGCGGCCTCCTCCGGAACGGCAACGTCGTAGCACACCTCGACGGGGGCTCCGACCGAGCCCGCCAGGCCGGCATTGAAGGTGGCGCACATCTGGAGGGTCGTCGACCCGGGCTTCATCACCACGGTGTACTTGGCCCACGGGTCGAACTGGGCGGCCTCGGGGGCGGGGGCGTAACCGGGGACGGGGGGCGGCTGGGGCTGGGTGTTGCCGGTGGACACGGTTTGGGTGGAGGCGTAGATCTGGGCGGTGTCGCCGGATCCACCGATCTGCGTTACCGAGCACGAGCATCTTGTGAGTGCCCAAGCGCATCGTTCGAATCTGCGTGCGCCGACGGACGGCAATGCGCAGCACCAAGCGCGAAGCAAGACGGATACCAGGTGATCACGAGAAAGGACATTCGTCCACCTCATCGCCCGGCATCTGCAAGAAGAGCATCAGCTTGCCGTTCGACGTGCTTGAAGAAGTAGGTGGCGATGAGATAGATGCGCCCCCTCGGAGACGACATTGCCGTTGGCAGTCAACCAGCGGAGACGGACGCGTGTCGAGGCAGACGGCCAACGCCACCTCTGAGCCGCTCCTGCTGACCCCCGGCACGGCGACGACGGTGAGATACGGCAATCGTCCCTCCCGGCGCCCCTGCAACCCGTTCTCCTTGATAATGCTGAAGGCGGCTCTGACTCTAGCGACAGGTATGGATCAGCCAACACCTCGAACAGCTCCGGCGGGTACTCGTCGAAGTCACCGGCCTGCATGTACCGATCCTCTAGCTCGAAGGAGCGCCTCAGTCACCCGCTCAGCCTCCGCGTACAGCGCGTCCATGTCAGGCGCTGGGCGTCGGCGATGCCGACACGGACGCTCGGCGTCACGACGACGGCGTGGGGCTGACGTCGCGCCAGGCGAACATGCCGCCAGGGCGAAAACCAGGACAAGACCAACAACAAACTGAGCGGACGCGGCATGGCACGTCGACCTCCGGGGGTGAGAACTCGGCCAACAACGCGAATCATGCCATCCGCAGGAGCGCGCCCAACTCCCGTCCCAGATCTGTGGACAACCCCCGATCGCCGACCGCGTCCCGGATCACACGTGAGATCGGCGACGTCCGGTTCGGCCCATGTGGTCCCCAGAGCAGCTGTGCTACGCTTTCCAAGCTGATCCCGCAAGGGACCGTATGCGCGAGTGGCGGAATGGCAGACGCGCTGGCTTCAGGTGCCAGTGCCCTATACGGGCGTGGAGGTTCAACTCCTCTCTCGCGCACACCCGGTAGGGGTCGTCAACGATGACGAAACCCCTACTAAAACCCTTATTGAATGCCTGTGTGGGCGTCGCACGCTCACGCCCCATCGGTGCAGATGTACCCTGTAATCATCAAGAATGATCTTCGATGCTATGCATAGGCTATGCAGGTTTCGGGGGTCTGCATAGCATCTCGCACCCTCTCCCCCCGAGGAGCTGCCATGACTCGCCGCAGCTTTGGTCACACCCCTCGTACGCGCAACGGCCGCTACCAGGCCCGCTACACCGGACCGGACGCCGTCATGCACACCGCTGGCATGACCTTCGCCTCGAAGGTCCACGCCCAGGGCTGGCTGGCCAACGAGGACCGGCTGATCGCCCGCGGCGAGTGGACGCCACCAGCTGACCGCCGTGCGGCAGCGGCCGCCGAGGCCCTGGCCAACGTGCTGACCCTGCGCGCGTACGCCATCAAGGTGCTGGACGAACGCGCGACCCGCAACCGCAGTCCGCTGCGTCCCAGCACTCGCGACTTCTACGACAAGTGCCTGCGACTGGTGATCCTGCCCGTGCTCGGGGACGTCCTGGTCGCTGACCTCACTCCGGCGATGATCCGCAAGTGGCACGCCACGTTGAACCCGGCCACACCCACCCAGAACGGCAACGCCTACAACCTGTTGTCGTCGATCCTCAAGGACGCCGTCGACGAGGGGCTGTTGGACTCCAACCCGTGCCGGTTGAAGGGTGCCGGGAAACCGGCTCCCGCCCGTTCAGGGGTGGCGTTGACCCTGGACGAGCTCGCCGCCTACCTGGACGCACTCCCCCAGCGGCACAAGCTGCTGCTGTCCCTCGCGGCGCTGGGAGCGCTGCGCTCCGGAGAGGCCCGCGCTCTGCGCCGCTGCGACGTGGACCTCAAGACCGGCGTCATCCACATCCGCCAAGGCGTCACCAGGGTGCGCGAAGGTGAGGGCTGGCGCTGGCACATCGGCCCACCCAAGACCTCAGCCGCGATCCGCGACGTCTACCTGCCCACCGCACTGCTGCCGGACTTGCGTGTCCTGCTGGCGGCCATGCCTGCCGGCCGGCCGGACGCTCTGTTGTTCCAGGCCGGCCACGGGGACCCGCTGAACGGGTCAGTGATGCGAGAGGCCCACAAGAACGCCCTCGCAGCGGCAGGGTTGCCCGCGGACATCCAACTCCACGACCTGCGCCGCACCGCCTTGACGCTGGCCTCCGAAGGCGGAGCGACCACCGCCGAGTTGCAGCGGATGGCCGGCCACACCACCCCCAACATGGCCATGCACTACCAACGCCCCACCCTGATCCGCGACCAGGCACGCGCCGAACGCCTCGGCACCGCGCTCACCACCAAGCTCAGGACAGGCGAGTAGCCCCGCCAGCCAAGAGCGCACCCGACGCGGACTTCTGCGCCCGTGACCATGAGCAGCACGTGGAGTCTTGGTGCTTGCATGAGCACCCAACAACGTGCAGCAGCCTCCCCCACCCGCGCCCTTCGTCTCGAATCCCTCCAGGACGCCGCCGACCGGCTCGGCGTCAGCGTCTCCACGATCCGTCGGCTCATCGCCGACGGCAAGCTCACCGGCTACCGGCTCGGCAACCGCATCCTGCGCGTCAACCCCGAAGAGGTCGACCAGACCCTCCAATCCACCACCGCCTGGGCACGGCCGGCCAAGCGAGGCAGCAGGCAGCCAGCCTGGGCAGGCTGAGTGCCTGGCGGAAGATCGCACTCATCGAGATGAACCTGCAGCGTGACTGCGAAGGCCATCCTTGCGAAGTCCCCCGATGGCTGGCGAGTTCGCCACTCCCCCATCCACCATCCACCCTTGACCGGCCCATAGCCCACCCGCTTGTGCTTGTAGCGAAGTTCAGGCCTGCGTGCTGAGGAAGGGCAGGGAGTCTGGCCGGGTCGGTCGACGAACTGTCGGTGACAGGTCCTAGGTTGAGATCACCATCCCCGAAGGAGCGTCACCATGGCCGGTTACACCGTCATCGACTTCGAGACCACCGGACTCAGTCCACGCCACGGCGATCGGATCGTCGAAATCGGCGTGGTGAAGGTGAGCCACCAGGGCGAGTTGTACGACGCCTGGGGAACCCTGGTAAACCCGCGCCGAGACGTGGGAGCCTCAAACATCCACGGCATTACGGCAAGGGACGTTGCCAAGGCACCCACGTTCGACGAGGTAGCCCCCGCCCTGCTGGACGCGGTCGACGGGCGGATCATCGCGGCACACAACGCCGGCTTCGACACCCGTTTCCTGTCCGCCGAGCTCAGGCGCGCCGGATACCCGCTCGCCGACGTTCCTGTCCCCGCCGTGTGCACCATGGAGTGGTCAGGCGCGTTCCTGCGGTCCCCCAACCGACGTTTGTGCGACTGCTGCGAATCCGCCAACATCGAACTCGAAGATGCTCACAGCGCGCTGGGCGACGCCTTCGCCACCGCCCAATTGCTGGCCGAGTACCTGGGCCGATCCGAATACCGGCCCGCCTGGGAGAAAACCCTCACCGACGCACGCAACTTCCTATGGCCAGCCCACCCATGCGGCTCCCCAGTCTCGCTCCGGCATCGCTCAGATACTGCGAATGTCCGACCCGACGGATGGCTGGACCGCATCATCGCCCGACTACCGCGCTCCGCGGACCCGCAAGTGGACGCATACCTGGCCGTCCTGGACATGGCCATGCTCGACGGCCATCTGTCCTTCCATGAGGAGAACCAGTTGGTCGAAGCGGCCTGCGCCTACTCACTCAGCCGTCCTCAGGTCATTGCCATTCACGCCGACTTCCTCACCGCCATGGCAGTCATCGCCCTAAGCGACGGTATCCTGGCCCCCGAGGAACGCAGCCAGCTCGACTGCGCAGCCGCATGTCTGGGCCTGGCCACTCGGGATGTCGATGACGCACTCGAAGCCGTGGCCAACGGCAACACCACCGGCGACCTCGTCATCACCGGCATCCACCTCACAGCCGGTGATCACGTCGCCTTCACTGGCGAGATGACCCTCGAACGTTCAGTCTGGGAGGAACGCGCCCGCGCTGCCGGCCTTCAACCCGCCGGACTCGCCAAGAGCACCAAAGTGCTCGTCGCAGCCGACCCCGATTCGCTCAGCGGTAAGGCAGCTAAGGCGCGTTCCTACGGCATCCCGATCATCGACGAGGCGGCCTTTCAGAAGCTCATCGCAGCCCTCGAGAGTTGACACCCAGGCCGGGCTGGGTGCTGACCCTGCCCGCAGCGGAGCAGGCCCACGCCGGGGCAGGCCACGGCAACGAGCGACCGCGCTCATTCCAGATACACCGTAGTCAAGGGCGACACGCTGAGCGAGATCGCACAGCAACACCTCGACGACGCCGAGGCGTGGCCATGGATCTTCGAGGCCTCTCGGGGGATTCCGCAGCCGGACGGCCGTCGCCTGACGGACCCTGACCTCATCCTCCCCGGCTGGCACCTGCTCATCCCGTCCGCTGCGGAGACAACACCCGAGCTGCCAACCTCCCCGGAACCCGAACGAGCCGAGCCGACATCCCAGAACTCGCCGTCGTCGCCGGACGCCTCCGCTCCGCCCGCGACCGCCACCCCGACCCCGGTGGCCGAGACGTCGCCTGCGACCGAGCGGGGCCGTCCCTGTTCCCGTCGCCCCGGTGAGCGCACCAGCGGTGCCCTCACCGTCTGTCTCGGCGACCGTGGCCTCGGACGTGAGCAACGACGAGAAGCCTGTGAGCGAGGCGTCCGATCGGGACGCCGAGGCGCCGGCCCCGTGGTTGCTGGTCGGGCTCACCGGTGCGGGTGGGGTCCTCGCTGCTGGGCTGCTGGCCGCCCTGCGTCAGCGCCGGAGGGCTCAGTTCCGTGCCCGTCGGCCGGGGCGGACGATCCAGGCACCGCCGCCGGAACTGGTTCCGGTGGAGAAGACCGTGATGACGGAGGGGCAGGCCGCGACGCCCAACCTGCTGGCGATCGACCAGGCGCTCAGGTTGCTTGCCGTCTCCGGCGAGGACCGCGTCGCCCCGCCGCAGCTCCTGGCTGTCCAGCTCCTGCCAGGCGAGGTGGCAGTCCAGCTGGTCGAGCCCGTCACGCTGGCACATCCGTGGCGCCCGGACCCGGCCGACGGTCGTCGATGGCTGCTGGCCGCCGGCTCGCACGAGCAGGCGTCGACCGCCCGATCTGCCTATCCGCAGCTCGTCTCCGTGGGACTGGACGACGATGGCGCGACGTGGCTGGTCAACCTCGAACAACTCGGCACGATCAGCCTGACCGGTGACCCGACCTACGCCGCCGACTTCGCTCGCTATCTGGCGGCCGAGATCGCCGTCAACCCGTGGGCGCGCCAGGTTCAACTCGACTGCATCGGGATCGCCCCGGAGGCGGTCCTGCTTGACCCTGCGCGCATCCGCCATCATCGGCTCGAGGACCCAGCGCCGCTGAACGCGGCGATCGCTGCCGCCGGCGCGACCGTCGACAACTGCGCCGCCCACGACGTGACCGCAGCCACCGGCCGCGCCGACGACCTGGGCGGAGACGTGTGGGAGAGCTGGCTCGTCCTGGTCAATGGGGCGCTGTCGAGCACCCCGCTCGACCATGCTGCTCGCTCTCGTCGGGGAGCATCCCGGCGCGGACCGGCACCGCCGTCGTCATGGTCGCCGACACCGAGCCCATCCGCGGCCTCGGCGTCCGGCTGACAGGGCACGGAAGGGTGCTCATCCCGACGCTCGGCCTGGACCTCGTCGCCAACGGGCTCACCCCTGCCGAAGCCGAAGGGTGTGCACGACTGCTGGGCCACGCCGACCAGCTCGACGACGTCGAGCATGCCGACGGACGGAGACGACGGGTGGCGTGAGTACTGTGACGCCGCCGGAGCGATCCGTGACGAACTCGTGCTTCCCCGCGACACAGATCCCCAATCCGAGCCCGGCACGACGGTGGTTCCGGCGCCCGACGCCGAGATCCTCGACGTGGCTGCGACCACCGCGGACGACCTGCAGCAACTCGCTCCGCACGTGCCCGACAAGGTCCGGGCAGCGGTCGAGGGCGCCGACCCGGGTCTGGACGCCGACCTGGCGGCCTGGGCGGCCGGCGACCCGCCCGCACCTGCGGCTCCTCGGCCCCATCCAGGCGCGAACTGGAACGACCGGTACGCCCACTGTGGTCGCGAAGCGCAAGGCCTTCTACACCGAGTTGCTGGCCTTCCTTGTGCTGCACCCCCAAGGCGTCACCATCGACCAAGTGGTCGATGCGTTCGGCTCCGACGCCACCCAGATGCGGGTGCACCTCTCGAAGGTGCGAAGCTGGCTCGGCGTCGATCCCACGACGGGTCGGCAGTATCTCCCCGAGGCGACCAAGTCCCCGGCCGGCATCGCCCGAGGCATGGGCATCTACCAGCTGGTCGGCGTCCTGGCCGACATCGACCTGTTCCGCCGGCTCCGGGCGCGTGGCCAAGCACGCGGTCCCGAGGGCCTCAGCGACCTGCAGGCGGCGCTGGGTCTGGTCACTGGTGAGCCCTTCACGGGACAACGAGGGCGAGGCTGGGGTTGGTTGGCCGACGGCGTCCGTATCGATCAGCACATGGTCTGCGCCGTGGTCGACGTGGCCCACACGGTCACCATCGCGGCCCTGCACGCGGGCGACCTGCAGCTGGCTCGCGCTGCGACTGAGACCGCGCTGCTCGCAGCCCCCTACGAGGACACGCCACGGCTCGACCTCGCGGCCATCGTGGCTGCCGAAGGTGACCGGCAAGCGGCCGAACGAATCCTTCGAGACGATGTCAGCAACCGCGCCGAGGATGGCGATGCCCCCGATGACCCACCCGAGCGAACCGCCGAGCTCGTCGCCAGCGCGCCGTGGCTGAAGAAGGGACGCGTCGCCTGAACTGAAATGAATGAGCTCGCACCGAGGCCTTTGTGGAAGCCCCCCGCGGCGCTGTGCGGCGACACTCAGCGGGGGGATGGCCGAGAACAATGTCGATGCGGCCTCAAGAGCGCCTGCACGCGCGTGGAAAGGGCTGGCGACCACCGGATTGGGGGTTGGGGAGAGGGCATGGTGACGATGCGCGACTCGCGTCGCATGTGTGTGCTGGTCGCTAAGGTCTGAGGTGTGAACTGGGTCAAGGTCGCCGCATGAAACCGGAGAAGGTCAACCCTCGCGAGGTGTTCTACCAGCCGTCCCGAATGGTCGTCCCTCTCTTCCAACGCCCGTACGTGTGGTCAAAGGAGCGGCAGTGGCAGCCGCTTTGGGATGACATCGTTCGCCTCACGGACGTCCTTGCTACGAAGAACCCAACCGCCACTCACTTCCTCGGCGCATTCGTCGTACAGCAACTCCCCTCCACGCTGGGCACGATGCAGGAGTGGAGCGTCATTGATGGTCAGCAGCGGTTAACGACACTTCAGATCTTGCTGGATGCCCTGCACTCGCAGCTGGAGTCCCGCGGCCTGGTCATGCTTGCCGCGCAAGTCGAGCCGCTCATCGTCAACCCGGTCGCGTTCCGGAAGAAGCCCGAGGACCAATACAAGGTCTGGCCGACCAACCACGACCGTCCCGCATTCGAATCGGTCATGAGCGCCTCAGCCCCGGTCGACTATTCGACCGTCACCTCGTCGCGTATGGCCGAAGCGCATCAGTTCTTCAGTCAATGCATCGCTTCTCGGCTCGACAACGCCCCGACTCTTGATGTCGCTGCGAAGCTCCTCGTGGACGCCGTTTCGGGGCAGCTTGAGATCGTCAGCATTCGTCTGGACGCCACGGAAGATGCACAGGCGATTTTCGAGACCCTCAATGCTCGGGGTGAGCCCCTCAGCGCAGCGGACCTGATCAAGAACTTTGTATTCCAGAACCACCCGGGCACCGAGGACCAGGTTGAGGGAGCCTACCTCGCCAACTGGGCAGAACTGGAAACGCCTTGGTGGGTCACTCCGGTCACTTCTGGTCGCGTGACATACCCGCGTTCATCGTGGTTCCTGTGGCACTGGCTGCGGGCTCGCCTGCTCGAAGATTTCCCCATCCGCGAGCTGTTCCATCAGTTCAAGGACTACGTCACGTTCAAACGCCCCGACATTGAGGCTCTACTGCCTGAGATCAAGGCCGCAGCTGACCGCTACCGCTTCGTCGTCGAAGGCGCAAGGACGGCTAACGGCCCCCTGACACGTGCGCAGTGGTTCAGCTATCGGGTCGGGACGCTCGACTCCGAGATCATGCGGCCGCTGCTGATCTGGCTCGATGAAGAGCCACAGGCAGATGTGCCAGCTGCGGACAAGGAGCAGATCCTTCGATGGCTGGAGAGCTGGTTCGTTCGCCGCGCGATCGTTAAGGCTCCCTCGCAGGGCGCCAACCGGTTCATGATCGACCTGATCGTCCACCTCAGCAGCAAACCGCACAACAGGCTTCCGGCCGAGGTTGAGACCCACCTCGCCTCGAACCGGACGCCGGTCGGTTACTGGCCGGATGACGCCGAAGTGACTGCGGCGCTGAGGGGTGCCCCAACCTACAACAAGTACCTCCGGGCGCGCCTGAGGATGATCCTGGAGGCGCTTGAGGACCACAGGCGTGGCTACCCCGACTGGAACGCACTCGGCATGGGGCCTGTCGCCCGAGGCGTCGGAACTGTTGAGCACCTCATGCCGCAGAAGTGGCGCTCGAAGTGGCCAGCGACTTGGGCGCCGGAGGAGGCTCAGGCGAGGGAGGACGCACGCGATCGCGCGCTGCACGAGTTGGGCAACCTGACGCTGGTGACCGGAAAACTCAATTCGAAGGTGTCCAATGGCACCTGGGCGGCGAAGGTCGCGCACTTCCAAGAGGTCAATGACGTAATCCTCACCAACGATGTGATCCAGTTCGCTCCGATCAGTTGGGACGAGGCTTTGATTGCCGCGCGCACCGCGACCTTGACCGCCTCAATCTTGAAGGTTTGGCCGGTACCCGTCGGGCATGTGGGGCTGTCCGCGCCGCCCGCTCCGTCCCCTGCGACGGGCGAGGTTGACCTTGCGCTCTTGGTTTCGGAAGGACTCATCGGACCTGGCGCCGTTCTTATCGCACGGCCTGCTGTGCTTGAGGGCGCGACAGCCGCGGTTGGGCTCGACGGACGGGTATTTGTCGGCCAGGTCGGTTATGACACTCCTTCTGCGGCAGGTGTCGCGGTGAACTCCGCTGGCCTCTACCGAGGTGGGATCAACGGCTGGCGATTCTGGAAGGTGGCTGAGACAGGCAAGTCGTTATGGGACCTCCGAAACGAGTACCGCGCCAGTCTCGGTGAAGACATCGGCGGTGACGAGCCCGGTGAGGACGTCGAAGCTTCCGAGCTCATTGAGGCGCAGCTCACCCTCGCGGAGGGTCTTGACGGTGCAGACGACGGCTGAGCCAGTCCGCTCCAACAGACTGCCTGATCCCGTCAGTGGCTGAGGGCGCGGCTCGAGCCGGCACTGAGGAAGGCCCACGTGACCGATCCGGATACCGCACGCCGCCGGGCCCGATCGCGTTCTTCGCCCGCTGATTATCGCGAACCGTCCGAACGTGGTGGGCGCAGTTCGCGTCCGTCGCCTCCGTGAAGGGGAAGGCCGACATCACGCGCGCTCGGGCATCGCGGGGCTTCTGGTCAGCGTCGGGGGCTACGCGGGGCAACGCGCGGCGGACAAGGCGCGTTGGTCAGTCCCGGCTGCGCCATGAGTCGCGGTTCGATGCTGTGGAGCCCGCTGGAGCTACGAGAGTGACAACGTCCGATTGGTCGTCTTTCCGCGTACCCACGCGGAAGGACCACGGCAATGAACATCACCGAGATGTTGGGCTTGCAGGACGAACGGATGGAGTCCGTCGTCAAGGAACACTGGGCGACTTGGGTCGCCATCGAGCCCCGGCTGGGGGCCGTCGACGACCCGTGTCGGCTGGACGCGTGGAGGCGAGCGGCCGAACCCGCGCTGGCCAACGGCGTCCTGCTCGGCCTGGCGCGTTTGGCGGCATTCGACGGATCCGACGATCCGGAAGCCGCCCTGGTGCTCGCGTGGCTCCTGCTGCCGACGGCCCTGCGCGTGCGCCGCCGGTTGGGGCTGGCCGACGATCGGGTGGATGAGGTGTTGGCCGCCCAGTTGTGGGTTGAGGTTCGCGGCTTGCCGTGGAGGCGTCCGCACTGGGTGGCCGCGAAGGTCGCCGGTCAGCTGCGTGAAGGCGTGCTGCTGGACTGCGGGGCGCCCACGCACCACCAGCCGCGCCGGCTCTCAACCGTCTCGCTGGGCCCTGTCGACCCGGCCGACGATCGGCGCGTCGAAGACGACGACCCAGTAGTCGAATTGGCTGAACTGCTCGCGTGGGCCTGCGCCGAGGACGTCATCACCGCCGAGGACCGTGAGTTGCTGGTCAGTCTGATCGCAGCCGCCAAGACCGTCCAGGCTGAGGGCCGTGCGCGCGAGGGCGGAGTAGCTGGATTGTCCAGCCGTCAGCTCAGCTCCGTCGTGGCACAGGATTGGGGCGTTTGCGCCCGGACCGTGAGGCGTCGCACCGCTCGCTGCGTTGTAGCCCTCAGCGGAGCCGCTGGCGAGTACCTCAAGGCCACCTGCTGACTGTCCACCAAGGGTGGGCGGATCCCGTTAGGTGTGGCGGAGGTGATGCCGAGATGACCAGCACTCCGGCCGAAGTGGCCGCCCTGTTGAAGGTCGCGGCCATGGAACCGGCGACCCTGGACGACCTGGACGGCTGTCTGCGCAGGCTCCGGGACGTTCAGAAGGCGCGACGCGAACTGGCCAAGGTGCCTCCCGCGATGCTGCTATCCGGACTGCTGGATCGGCAACCTTGGGGAGGTGACCCGTCGTGACCACGCACAGCGTGGCAGAGCTACGAGAGGCGTGGCGCGCGATCGAGGCAGGCGAGTTTGCCCGCGGACCCCGTTCCGCCACTGCGGCCAGAAACGACTTGGCCAATTGGACGCCCTCACAGGGTGAACGGGTGGTCGCCGTCGTCGGCTGCGCCGGCGGGGTGGGTGCGTCCACGCTGGCGCTCGCGCTGGCCACCGCGACCGGAGTGCCGGCGCGCGTGGTGGAGTGCTGCCCTCCGCTGGCGTCCGGCTTCTCGGCCGCGGCCAACGCCGAGCTGGGCACTGACGGGCCTTGGCGGCGCGGCAGCCGCGGCCACGTCTTCCTGGAGCGCCCGACCACCGCCGACGCGATCGTGCCGGTTCCGGCCGCGTCGGCGGTCGAGTGGACGTTCATGGACGCCGCGTGGACGACCTTGTCTGACCCGGGCACCGGGTGGCTGGGGTCGCTGGTACGCGCCCTCGACGAGGTGGTGATGATCACCAACGCCACCGTTCCTGGGCTGCGCCGCCTGGAGTCGTGCGCCGAGCTTCTCGGCCGGGACGCGCTCGGGGTGGTCGTGGGACCCACGGCCAAGCGGTGGCCGCGTCCGGTCAAGGTCGCCGCAGCCGGGATACCCGCGCGCGTGCACCTGGCCGACTTCCCCCTGGACTCTCGCCTCCAGGTCACCGGCCTGACTCCCGACCCGCTGCCCGCCCCGCTGCTCAAGGCGGCAGAGAACGTCCTCGCCCTCCTCCGAACGGAACCGACATGAACCCGCTGATCGTCCCGATGGAGATCTGCCCGGTGGCTCCCACGGGCGTCTCCGCCTACACCGACCAGATCTCGGGCATGGTCTTGTGGTCCGTGCTGTGGCTGTTCGGCATCGCGGCGCTGGTGTCCGTCGGGGCGATCCTCGTCGGACGCGCGACGCACTCCCCGCACCTCTCGAAGGGCGGCATCATCGGCCTCGCCGGCGTCCTGGTGCTCGCCGTGGTGCTGATGGGCGGCTACGGGATGCTCAACGGCATCCTCGGCGACGGCTGCGTCGGCTGATGTTCCGCGGTCGCCCACCCCACCCGGCGAGCTCAGCCGAGGCCATCCCGCTCTCGCGCGCTCAGCTGCTGGGCGTCCTCGCGGGGCTGCTGCTCGTGGGCGGCGTCCTGCTGTACGGGCTGGGCTACACCCTGGTCTCCAGCTTCTGGGCGGGAACCGCGCCTGTCGACGTCCTGAGCAACGCTCACAAGGACGCCGACCCTGTCCAGCGGCGAGACGTCATAGCCGCGGCGCCGATGGCGCCGGTGGCCGAGGACGCCGGCATCACGCCGGGGGTGGCGATCTCCATGCCTCCCGCGATCAGGCTGCCCGACACCTCGACCGTCGGCGCCACCGGAGTGTCGTCCGGCTTCCCGCACACGCCCGAGGGCGCGGCCGCCCAACTGGCGGCCATCGAGGTTCGACTGCTGTCGGCGATGTCGCTGCCGTTGGCCACGGAGATCTACGGCGACTGGGCAATGCCCGGCGGGGTGGGCGCCGCCGACTGGTCCCAGACCCGGAACGTGCAGTCGTTCCTGACCCACGCCCGGCAGTCGTCCAACCAGTTGGACCCCGGAACCCTGGTCAGCGTCACCCCCGCGGCCATCCAGATCAAGGGGACCGACGGCCCTGACTGGGTGGTCGCGTGCGTGCTGCTCGACGTGCGCGCCGCACTGAAGGCGGAGGCCCGCATCGGCTACGGCACCTGCGAGCGCATGCAGTGGACCGGCGACCGATGGCTGATCGGCCCCGGCGCCCCACCCGCCCCGGCCCCGTCGACCTGGCCCGGTTCGGACGCCTCCGTCGAGGCCGGCTGGCGGCCGGTCGCCTCCAACTGAAGGAGCAGCCATGCCGATCGATCCGTTCGGCCTGCTCGGCTCCGCCATCGCCAACGTGGTGACCGACAGCCTGACCGCGGCCATGCTCGCGCTGTGGAACGCCGGCCTGTGGGTTCTCCGGGCGGTCCTCGAGCTTGAGGACGCGATCCTCACCCCGAGCCTCGGCGAAGACGGACCCGTCGGCGAGCTATACGCGACCACCTTCTGGATCGCCCTCGCCCTGGTCGGGATCCTCATGCTCGCCCAGGTCGGCGTCGCCCTCGGCAAGCGGGACGGGCACAGCATCGGCCGGCTCCTCGTCGGCGCCGCCCAGTTCGGCTTCGTATGGTTCGCGTGGGTGGGCTACGGCGTCACCCTGGTCGCCGCCTGCAGCGGCCTGACCAAAGCCCTCATGCAGTCACTGCTCAACGCCACCCGCTGGAGCGAGTGGGAACCCTGGGAACCGTTCACCGCCAGCGACATCACCAACGGCACCGTCGCCGTCATCCTCGGCATCATGGGGATGCTCCTGTGGCTCGCAGCGATCTGCCACACCCTCGTGATGGTGGCCCGCGCTGCCTCCCTGCTCGTGTTGGCCGCCGTCACACCGATCGCCGCGGCCGGGCTGGTCACCGACTTCGGACGCGGCTGGTTCTGGAAGTCGTTCCGCTGGTTCCACGCCGCCGCACTCACACCGCCCCTGATGGTGCTCGCGCTCGGCATCGGCGTGAGGATCACCACCGAGGTGGCGGTCGGCGGTGAGGACGACGTCCTCAAGTCGATCGGGACCGCGTTCGTCGGCGTCGTGCTCATCTGCGTGTCGTCCTTCTCCCCGTTGGCGCTCTACAAGCTGTTCGCGTTCACCGACCCGGGCAGCACGTCCGGGTCTGCCCTGCGCGCGGGGCTCGCAGCGGCCGGTGGCATCGGCGGCGTCATCGCCGGACGCCAGACCGGCAGCAGTGCTGCCAGCACCACCGACGAGGCCGGACGCACCGCCGGCGAGGACGGAGCCGCGGCGACCACCGTCGGCCGGTTCGCGGCTGGCGTGGGCCCGGTTGGTCAGGCACTCTCGACAGGCATCGGCGTCATGGCCGCCGTGGGCGGGACAGCCGCCGCAATGGGCGCCGATCAGACCAACCAGATGGGAGTCGGACACAACAACTTCCCGCCCGACTACTCCCGCCGCGGCGTCCGGGCGTCCTTCGGTCAGCCAGGCAGCGCCGGCGGCACGGGTGTGCGGGAAGACTCCACCAACCCCGACGAACCTAGCGACGGCAACGCCACCAACGGCATCGACGGCGGCGGGTGGGGAGGCACCCCGCCGGATGCCGCCCCGGATGGCTCGGTGCCCGGAGCCGGCGGGGTGCCGCCGTCCGGGACGCCGGCAGGCGCTGGGTCTGGCGGCGGAGCGGCCGCGAGGAGCGCGCTCAGCAGTCCCGAGGTGGTGGAGGTCGCTGAAGTAGCGGCGCTGTAGCTGTCTGGGGGCGGACAGTCTGATGGGAAGCATGGGATCCCATGGGCTTGGTGCAGACAGCGGGGTATCAGGGTGGCAGTCCACGACATGTCCTGCAGCCTCAATGTTGGGACGCTGTGCTCGTTGAGGTGGAGCGGAGGAACCTTGCGCCCGGATGCGCATCAAGCGGTGCGGTCCCTCTCTTTGCCGTCGGGGAGCCGGACGGCGGAGTTGGGTCGTCAGGGCTATCCCCGCCCGCTACTGCCCGGAGTGGGACGCGGCGCCCGTCCCATGCCGATGAAGATTCACACCTGACCGCCGCTGGGTGGTGGCTGCGCACGACTCTCTCAGGGTCGATCGCAGTGTTCACGGAGTGAGCGTGTCGTGCCGATGTTCTTGGTGGGATGAGTGTTCAAGCTTTGAGTCCGATTACGGGCCCTTTGCTAGGCAGAGCACAACCGCGACGCGGGACAGCTATATGACTACAGTGAAAGCTATGCACTCCCACTCCGTGGGCGCGACCGCGTCCATCCTTGCCTGTCGGCATGGCAGGCGTGCATGACTGGTGTCGTCAAGGTTGTCGCAAGGACCCACACCCAAGCTATGGAGCAATTGCAGGAAGGGTACGTGCAGGCGGTCGCGGCCACGGCTGGAGTCATCGCGGAGTTCCGACGCCGTGACCTGCACAAGTACGACGTCGAGTTGACGCGCCAGCCAGACGTCAGCAACGAGGAGGCTGCCGTGCGTCTGCAGCTCAAGGCCACGACCACGTCCCGCCCGCGAGTTGGCGCGACGCACCTCTCGTTCACCCTCAAGAGCACTAAGGACCTCGAGTCCCTTGCGATGGAGCGGACCACCATCAAGCACATCCTGGTGGTGATGGTTGTCGGAGCCGACCAGCATGATTGGACTGAGGCCACTCACGAGGGCCTTACTACCCGTCACTGCTGCTACTGGGTGAACCTCGAGGGTGCCTCCGTGCCTCAGGGCGTGGCAAGTCCCACGGTGCACGTACCACTCAGTCAGGTCTTCGACGCAGAGGCGCTTAACGCCATCCTCGATCGAGTCGAGAAGGGGGAGCCGATATGAACCCGCTCTCTGGCTCGACGCCCAGACCACCCGCGAACCCAAGGCGGCTCACCTCTCTACTTGAGGAAGCCGGTTGGCGACGCGGTGGAGGTCGGGAGGGCCTGTACGTTCGCTACTCCCCCCCATCCGGTGACGAGGAAGGAACGCTGCCGGTTCGCATGTCCGTGGTGGTGCCCCTCGATCCCAGAGCGCCCGACTTCCAAGTCCTGTGGCAGGAGGCGCTCGCAGTCCTAAGTGGCTTCCCCGAATCCGCATTAGTAGAGCGGGTTTTATCAGCACCAACCGACCAGTACTGTTTCGAGAAGGAAACGACAGCTCCCAAGGGCTGGATCCGCTGGGACGAAGGGATGGAGATACATGCAGCGGCCAGACTGTTCTTGGCGACCACGGCCAAGACGGCCCGCGAACACCTCAAGTACTTCGGCAATCGTCATGGCCAGTTTGCCAATAGATTCCTCGATGAGGTCATGATGGGACAAACGGCCGTCGCAAGCTACGTTGTGCGCGCCTACATCCCGACGGATGTCGCAATTCCTCTAAAGCACTCACAAGCGGAATCTAGTTCGCTGTCTCTCGGAGTCGATGTCATCACCGGGCGGGAGGTGTCCCGCACCGCAGTACTGACCTTGGAATCCGCACGGGAGGCGATCGAGCATTACCGTGCACATAATTCTCTCGCGGCTTTCTTTGAAGCTCGAAGTCCTTTGTCCTATGAAGCAGTCGTTGCCATAAAGGAACTTGCAGCGGACGCATCTGGCTCTGAGATCTCAGTCTCGTGGGAGCCGACCGACCTCGAGCAGCCAGAGAGGCGCTGGGCCTTTGTGTTCGAGCCCTCGGATGTTCCAGTGCTGGAGAAGGCAGCCTCAACTCTCATCGCGACCGAGCCCAAGCGTCGCGTGACTGCTCTCGGGATCGTGCACCTTTTGACCCGGGCCGAGGCCGAGGGGCCCGGCGTTGTGGGAATAACCACAATCGGCGATGCTCCCGCGAAGAAATTACGCGTGCGTCTCGATCCCGGCGATTACCACCGGGCGGTCAGTGCTCATGATAACGGCGCCATTGTAAAGGTGTTCGGCGATCTTGAGCGCGAAGGGAACCTCGCCTGGCTCTATGACGCAACTATCGAAACTGTGCGTGAGGGTGACGTGGACGAATCGGGACGGCTCTTCTAGCTGAGTATCCCAGATAGGTCACGGCATCGCCCGCCTTATTCTGGCGGCTTAGGCCAACCAACCAACTGAGAGACCCCGTGGGGCCCGTGATGAAGGCTCCGCTTCATCGTCCGCTGTGTTGGTGAGCGAGTGAGTGATGTGACACCGCTGCGCCCGTCCCACAATCAGCGAGAGTGTCGATCGGACTGACCCCGGGAGCACGCGCACCACTCAGATTGGGGTGCTCAGGCAGGACTCCAGCAGCAGACGCGCGTTCCAGCCCAACCGACCCGTGCGTTCGCTTGGGCTGTCCACGGGGAGGCTTCTGCCGTCGTTATGCGGGTAGATGGCCTCGGGTCACCTCAACCGACGGAAGGCGCCGCATGGACGACTGGACCTATCCCTACCCGGACGACCTTGACTCGCGCTGGTCGCAGCCGATCCTGCTGGACCAGGCGGCCTGGGGCGCGGTCGAGGCTCCTGCCCAGGCCGAAGCCGCGCGTCGGACTGCCGAGCTGGCGCAGACCCGACGATGGGAGGGCTACGACTATGGCCGGAACGTGAAGGACGTCCCGCTCCCGTTCGCGACACCGTCCAGTGCGGCGCCGGCCTTCTGACTGGCTGGTCTCGTCATGGCAAGGGTGTACGACGACTACGGCCCGGATCGGGTTGGGTTCTTCTTCGGGCTCACGGGGCCCCGGCTGGCTGCCTTGACCCTCGCGGTCATCCCGGTGTTCGTCGCACTCAACCAGCAACGCTGGGTACTCGCCGGCGAGCTGGCCCTCGTGGCGACCGTCGTGACCTTGTTGGTGGTGGTCCCTGTCCGCGGAAGGTCCGCCACCGGCTGGCTGCTGGCCAGCCTCTCCTTCACGGCGGGAAAGGCGTTCGGCTGGACGTCGTGGCGCAGCAAGGCCGCCGCCGGGAAGGCCCAAGCCCTCGAGAACGCTGACCTGCCCGGGGTGATGACCGGCATCGAGGTCCACGACGGAGCCCCGAAGGGCCCGGCGCAGACCCGGTACGCGATCATCCAGGACCACGGCCTGCGCACGTGGGCGATGACCGCCGCGATCCGGCACCCCGGTGTCGGCATGGCCGAGGGCGACCGCCGCGACCAGTACGGACGCGGTCTCACCGAACTGCTCGACGTGGCCGCCCGGGCGTCCCTGATCAGCGACGTCGTGCTCCTGGTCCGCACCGTCCCCGACGACGGAGCCGAACGGCAGCAGTGGATCGCGACGCATCGGCGTCCCGACGGCCCCGAACTGGCCCGCCGGATGAACGACGAGTTGGCCACCGCCTTGACCCGTGCCGCGGTGCGCACTGAGGCTTTCGTGAGCTTCGTGGTCCCCGAAACCCGGATCGCGAAGCAGGCCCGCGAGTTCGGCGGCGGCCTGGAGGGGCGCACCCGCGTCCTGTACGCCCTGGCCGACGAGATAGGCGCCATGTTGCGCGGCGGCATGGGCATGACCGACGTCGCCTGGCTCACCTCGCCCCAACTGGCGCTCGCGGTCCGCACCGGTTTCGCCCCCGCCGACCGGGCCGGGATCATCGACGCCCTCGCCGCCCACCAGACCGACCCTGCCGTGTGCACCGAAGTGCCGTGGGCGATGGCCGGCCCCTCCGGCGCCGACACGACGATGCGGCACTACTCCCACGACGCCTGGAACTCGATCAGCTCCACCATCAAGCTCCCCGACCGGGGCGCCTGCCTGGGCGCCCTGGCTCCGGTGCTGACCCCCAGCGAACCGGGAGAGCGGCGCAGCTACACGGTGGTGTTCCCGATCCTGCCGTTCAGCCGCGCCGACCGACAGACCGCCTCCGGCGAATGGGCCGCCGACATGGGCGAAGGCCTCCGCGGCCGGCTCCAGATCCGGCAACGCTCACGCGACCGCGCCAACGTCACCCGCGCCCACCGCCTCGACGCGAAACTCGCCTCCGGCCACGCCCTCACCCGCCCCTACGCCGTCGCGTGCGTCACCGTCGCCAAGACCATGCGAGTCGCCGAGTTCGGACGCCGCCTCGACGCGTCCATCCGACGCGCCGGCTTCGCACCCCTGCGCCTCGACCTCGCCCAGGACGCCGGCTTCGCCGCAGCCACCCTGCCCCTCGGTCTCGGACTCACCCGAAAGGCCGACGAATGAGGACGCCGCCCCGCGGCCGCTCGACCGCCCAACTCCTGGCCGACTTCGGCCACGACCTACCCACCAAACCCGAACCCGACCGTCCCGCCAAGGAGCCCTACCTGTTCCACCCGTCGCCGCGGCGCGGCCAGCGGCGTCCCGGTCGCGGGTGGAACCCCGCCCGGACGCCCGTCGCCCAGTACCGCATGACCAGCGACCAAGCTGCCGCGTGGTGGCCGTTCATCGCGAACCCGCCCCTGCCGCCCACCGGCGCGCAGATCGGCATCGACGAACTTTCCGGGGGCAGCTTCTACGCTGACCCGCTGGGCTGGGTGCTCGACGACACCGTCCCGGTCACCAACCCGAACGTGATCACCTTCGGCAAACCCGGCGGCGGCAAGTCCACCAACACGAAGAACTTCGCCACCTTGATGATGGATTTCGGCTACAAGGTGTTCGTCCTCGGCGACCCGAAGGACGAGTACGAACCGCTGTGTCGCGCGTTCGGCGTCCAGTCCTTCGCCGTCGGCCCGGGCATGAGCGCCCGCATCAACCCCCTCGACTTCGGCCCCCTCGGCGACGGGTGGGACACCCTCGACCGGGTCGAAGCCCAACGCCGCGCCGGGATCATCTTCCGCCGCTGGCTCACCCTGATCCGCGGGCTGGTCGGCTCCCAGTTCGTCGGCGAGCAACGCGTCCCATTCGGACCCACCGACGCCCGCGTCGTCGAAGCCGCCCTCGCCCAACTGACCGGCTACCTCGACGGGCACCACACCCTGCACGTCACCACCATCCCCGCCCTGTGGCAGCTGCTCGCCAACCCCACCGACCAGCTGGTCACCGACTGCCGGTACGCCTCGACCCGGCAGTTCCTCGACGAGACCCGCCTGCTGCGCGACGCCCTCGGCCAGTTGGTCACCGGGGCGCTGGCCGGCCTGTTCGACGCCCCCACCACCATCGCCGTCGACTGGACTGCACCGATCCAGTCGTTCTCCCTGTCCCATCTCGAACCCCTCGGCGACGAGGCCATGGGCATCGCGCTGACCTGCCTGTCCTCGTGGGGACGCGCCATGCGCGAGATCAAGGCCCCCGGCGACCTGCGCATCAACATCCGCGACGAGATGTGGAAACAGATGCGCCTCGGCCTCGAAGCCGTGAAGAGCCTGGACGCCGACATGCGGTTCTCCCGCCGCGACGGCGAAATCCAGTTCGTCGTCGGCCACAAGCCCGGCGACATGCTCTCCGTCGGAGAGTCGACCTCCGCCGCGACCGCGATCGCCAAGGAACTGCTGAACCTCGCCGACCTGAAGATCCTCCACGGCCAGGACCCCAGCGTCGCCCGCGAACTCGCCGACCTCCTCGAACTCGGCCCGATCGCCGAACACCTGATGGCCGACTGGGCCACCCAACGCAAAGGCCGAGCCCTGTGGTGCGTGGGCAAGCAGATCTACAAGGTGCAGACCGTCCTGCACCCCGCCGCCGCCGCGTTCACCTACACCAACCAGGCCATCGACGGCGCACGGTAGGCGCCGAAGTTCACCGGGAATGACCGAAACGAGCTCCCGATGAAGACGATTGCCTGGGCCCTCGCACTCTCACTCGGCGCCCTGCTCACCGTCCCGCTCGCGCTGGTGTTGTTCGTCACGACGCTCGCCACCCCGGCGGTCGCACCGAACACCTGCACCCCGCCGGCGTCCGTGGCCGGTCTGCCGCAGCCCGGCAGCCCCCGTCAGGCGAGCCTGCACAACCCGCCGACCGAGATCCCAGCCGCCGTGCAGGCGCTCTACGAGGCGGCCGCGACTCGGTACGGGCTGCCCTGGACGCTGCTCGCCGGGGTCGGCATGGAAGAGACCAACCACGGACGCAACAACTCCACGTCAAGCGCCGGCGCTCGCGGACTCATGCAGTTCATGCCGGCCACGTTCGCTTCCTACGGGGTCGACGGCAACGGCGACGGACGCGCGGTCATCATCGACGACGCCGACAGCGTCCGCTCCGCCGCGAACTACTTGGTCGCCTCGGGTGCGCTGTCGGGGCCGGACGGCGTCCGGAAGGCGCTGTTCGCCTACAACCAGGCGCTCTGGTACGTCAACGACGTCCTCTACTACGCCGCCGAGAACCCGTGCGTCACGGACGACACTGACACCACCGGCACCGCCCTGACCGCCACCGGCCCGGCGACGGACGCCGTCAACGCTGCCCTCCGCTGGCTCGGCACCCGCTACAGCTGGGGCGGCGGCACCCCCAGTGGACCTTCAACTGGCATCTGCTGCTCACCTGGCGGCCAGGACGGACGCGTCGTGACCGGGTTCGACTGCTCCGGGCTCGTGCTGTACGCCTACGCCCAGATCGGCGTCCGTCTCCCACACCTTGCCCACGACATCGTCTACAACTCCGGCGGCCAGGTGATCCCGCGGGACTTCGCCCAGATGAGGCCGGGCGACGTGATCGGCTTCTCCCACACACTCGGAGGCCGGGTGTTCCACGCCGGCATCTACATGGGCGACGGACGCATGGTGAATTCCGACGGCAGCGGAGTCTCGATTGACAGCCTCACCACCGGGTACTACAGCCGGCTCGTCTGGCGGGTGGTGAGGTTCGTCGCGTAGACGACCTCTCTCTGCCATCGCGCCGGACGCGGACGGCATCTCGTCGCCCTCGCGGCGTGACCGCGAGGTGACAGGAAGTGTCGGGCGGGCCCGCGAGAGGGAAGCTCAATTGTTGGCGACGGCGTCCGTGCCCTTCGTCGCAACTACGTCCACTCCTCTTCGGCCAGAGGCGCCACGTTCAACTCGTCGCGACGGGCGCGCCAATCCGGCAGGAATTCGTCCATGAGGGCGACGAAGCGGTCGTTGTGGGTGCGCTCGTGGATGTGGGTCAGCTCGTGGACCACGATGTACTCCAGACAGCGGGGGTTCTTCTTCGCGAGTTCGGGGTTGAGCCAGATCGTCTTCGAGCTCGCTACGCAGGTGCCCCACTTGGTCTTCATGCGGCGCACAACAATCCTCTTGGCCTCGGCTCCGACGACGGGCTGCCACTTGGCGAGGAGCGCTGGGACGGCGGCTTTCACCTCTCGGCGGTACCAACGTTCGAGCGTTGCCCGTTTCTCGTTGGCGTCCGATCCTTCGGGGGTCACTACCCACAGAGTCTGGCCCTTCACCTCGACGTGGTGGTTTCCCGAAGAACGGGAGGCGTCGAGACGGTATCGCTGTCCCCAAACGTAGTGCGTCTCTCCAGAATCCATCTCGCGCTTGGTCTGTCGCTGGGCCTGCTGCAGCTCCTCACGTTGCCGCTTGATCCACGGGAGGCGCTGGACAATCGCGAGCCTGATCGTGTCCTCGCTCGTGTGTTCGGGCGCGGCGACGCGCACTCGGCCCACCGGCGGGTAGACCGAGATGTGCAGGTTCTTGATCTCCCTGAAGACGACATCGACATCCAGACCTGCGACCGTGAGGTGGGCGCTACCGAAACTCATCGTGCTGACCGATAAGGGTGAGGAGGTCGTCAAGGGTCGCGACTGGGAACCCCGCGGGCAGTGCATTGTGGATCGCCCTCGCAAGCGCCTTGCGCCTAATCGGGTGTGAGGCCCAGTCATGCTCCTTCTGCCTCTGGACGGTGTGGAAAACGTCCTCAACGTCGACGACGATGTCCGTCGGCCACGTGAAGTCCACGAGTGCACGTCGTGCGGGCGTGGATGCCCATCCGGGATAGGTGCCAATCGGGGCACCCGTGCCGACCTGGGCGGCGAGTGCGACCAAGTCCCCGAGGTAGTCCGCATAGGCGGCAGCATCCTGCTTCTGCTTGTCGATGAGGTCGTCGAGCAGCTTGGACATGCTGTCGTAGTACTTCGGGTTCATCGCCCGCTCGTCGACGATCGTGCGGCGGACGTTGTTGATGATCGTCTCGGACGCGGCCACGGGGTTGTCCTTGATGCCCTCGGGCAATGAGCTCGAGCGCGCTCATGCCCTTCTCGACGATCAGGTGCACGAGGCCCTGGTCGAGGGTTGCCACCTTCTCGACAGGGTCGGCCTGGATGTAGGTGTCAAGGAGGGCGCGCATGCCTGCCTCGAACTGTTTCACGTCGATGTTCTCGCCCGCGCCCGCTTCGACCTCGTTGCGGACGGCGACGTAGTGCGCCACCACGTCCTTGATCGACTTTGCGTCGGCAGGGGTGAACCCAGCGGCGTCCATCTCGTTGGCGAGCGCGCCGAACGCGCGCACGAGGGTGG
The DNA here is from genome assembly GCA_963780175.1 of uncultured Actinomycetota bacterium. Lineage (GTDB taxonomy): Bacteria > Actinomycetota > Actinomycetes > Propionibacteriales > Propionibacteriaceae > Brooklawnia. Next base: position 1,311,922 of record CAWAAT010000001.1, read on the forward strand.
CGACGCTCTTGTACAGCTCGACGCGCTTGGGCTCGTTGGCCTTGATCTGCTCGGCGTCGCCGGGTTCAGACGAGACGAAGTAGTGCTGGTACTCCAGCGTCCCCTTCGGCGGCTTGACCGGCTCGCACAGCGCGCGGATCTTCTCCAATGCCTCGTCGAGGTCAGCGCGGGCCTGCTTGATGCGGTCCTTGAGGAGCCCTTCGACGTCCTCCTTCGCGTAGTCCTCGAACGCGCCGGAGGTGTAGTCGGTGATCGCCTTATCGAGGGACTGGAACAGGTCGCGGTAGTCGATGACGTAGCCGTAGGTCTTGTCGTCGCCGTCGAGCCGGTTGACGCGGCAGATGGCCTGGAACAGGCCGTGGTCCCGCATCTTCTTGTCGATGTACAGGTACGTGGCGCTCGGCGCGTCGAAGCCGGTCAGCAGCTTGTCGACGACGATGAGCAGCTGCATCTGTCCGGGCTCGTCGATGAAGCGCTTCTTGACGTCCTTCTCGAACTCCTCGATCCGGCCGACCGCCTCGTCGGCCGGGCACGCCGAAGTAGTCAGCGAGCATCTTGCGGTAGATCTCGTACTTGCGCAGTTCCTCTGTGTCGCCCTCGCCGGCGTCCTCCTTGGAGATCGCGGTGGCGTTGGGAACGTAGCTGGAGACGATCGCGCACTTGCCTCGGAACCCGGCCTGCGAGAACAGCTCATAGAACTTGCACGCCTGGTAGACGCTGTCGCCGACAAGCATCGCGTTACCGCGTCCCGAGACTAGGCGCGGCTGGGTGGCGAAGTCCAGCAGCACGTCCTGGACGATCATCTCGGCGCGGGCCTTGGCCGAGAAGACCTTCTGCATGGTCCCCCACTTCTGCTTCAGGCGCGCCTTCGACAGATCAGTCAGTCCCTTGGTCTTGGTGTCGAACCAGGTGTCGACCTGGGTCGAGCCCTTGAGTTCCTGCTCGATGTTGCGCGCCTCGTAGCGCAGGTCGAGCACGACGCCGTCCCGCACGGCCTCGTCGAACTTGTAGGTGTGGATGAACGAGCCGAACGTCTCGATGCTCGTCGCTTTGTCCGCCTTCAGCAGAGGCGTGCCGGTGAAGCCGATGAACATGGCGCCCGGCAGGAGCTGCTTCATGACCCGGTGCATCTTGCCGCTCTGGGTGCGGTGGGCTTCGTCGACGAAGACGAAGAGGTTGCCCTTCGCGGCGAAGCCGGCCGGGATCCTCGCGTGCAGGTCGGCGAGGAATGCGTCGCTGTCCTTGTCGACCTCAGTTTCGTCGTCGGAGCCGCGGAATTTGTGCACGAGCGAGCAGATGAGCCACGGGTGTGCCAGGTTGAGCTGGCCGATGAGGTCAGCGCCCGAAGTGGTGCGGTAGATCTTCTCGTTGACGCCACCGAAGACCTTCTCGATCTGTTCGTCGAGTTCGGTGCGGTCGGTGATGATCAGCACGCGAGCGTCGTCCTGATGCTCACGAATCCACTTCGCGAGCCACACCATCGTCAGGCTCTTGCCAGAGCCTTGCGTGTGCCAGATGATGCCGCCCTCGTGGTCGGCAACGCGCTCCTGAGCAGCCTTGACGCCGAAGAACTGGTTGTGGCGGGCGGTCTTCTTCACCCCGGCGTCGAAGACAATGAAATCGTGGATGAGCTCGAGGAGCCGCTCCTTTGAGCACATCTGGCGCAGCGAGCGATCCAGCCGGTTCGGCTCGACGCCAGGCTCTTTCCACTCCAGCCAGTACTTCTGCGGTGTTTCGATGACGCCGTACCGAAGGCCCTCGACATCGTTACCCGCGAACAGGAGCTGGACAGTGGCGAAGAACGGTCGGACGAAGTGCTGGCTTTGGTTGCCGATGTTCTGCCGGATACCCTCGGTGAGGCTTACGTAGGAGCGCTTCAGTTCGATTACACCAAGAGCGATGCCGTTGACGTACAGCACGATGTCGGGGCGCTTGGTGTGCTCACCCTTGATCGTGACCTCCTCAGCGACGACGAAGTCGTTGGCGAGCGGGTTGACCCAGTCGATCGGCCACACGGTCTCCGTCGCGTCGCCGACGTCGCGCTTGACCTTCACGCCGTAACGCAGGAGTTCGTAAAACCTGCGGTTGGCGTCGTAGAGCTTCTGCCCCGCTCCAAGGGTTGCCGCGGACAGGAGTTGGGAGACGGCCCGGTTGGTGATCTCCCCGTCGTAGCCCCGGCTGGCGAGACTCGCGCGCAGCCGTGCTTCGTCAATGTTCAAGTTGTCCTGGTCCTCACGGTTACCGCCGTAGGTGTAGCCCAGATGCTCACGAAACAGCTTCACGACGCGGTTCTGCGTCTTCCGTTCAATCTGACCAACGGCGTTCATGCGGCAATCTCCGAGACCAGCCGGGTTCGCCCTGATAACAATGCCTGCATCATCCCCTGCTTGATGTTCCTAGCAGACTCCAGACGACGCTCCAGCGCTGCGATCTCGGCGTCAACGTCGCGGAGGACTCTCGACACAGCCCGTTGTTCATCGATCCTTGGCATCCGGACGTGGAGTCGCTTGATGATCGTCAAGTTCAACCCTCCGCGGCCACCGTCACCAGCAGACTCCCCCCGCAGTTCGTCATAACGGGCATCCAGGTTGTAGTACAGAAACTCGGGGTCATGCTCACCGCTGGGCAGGATGCCAGCGATCGACTGGTTGGTCGCGAGTTCAACTTGGGACACGGCTACTGTGCCGCGGGTTCTTCCTTGGCCGGCAAGAGCTATGAGCACGCTCCCGACAGGAAGGAGGCGCGCGGCCGACTCGCGGAGCCCGTCGTCAGTGATGCGTCCAGCTACCTCGGTGATTCTCTTCCTATGGATCTCACCCGAGCTCATCCAGCGAACCCGACCGCCCCAGTACCTCGGGATGGCGGTTGACGGTGTCCCGCCAGCCTTCACCTCTGCGAAATCTCCAATCGACAGCTCCAGCCACTCGCCGGTGAAGCCGGCGAGGCGGGTGCGCCCGGTCACGAGTTCCTGCATAAGCCCTTGCTTGATGTCCCGCTTCTTCGCGATCAGCCGCTCGATCAACGAAATCAAGCTTGAAATGTCATCAAGCGCATTCACGACCGCGTGCTGCTCGCTAAGCGATGGGAGCACAAGCGGCACGCCGTCGAGTACCTGCTGGTTGAGCGTGGCCATTGTGGTGCCAGTGGAGTTCACTACGAGCCACTGCCGGGCCTCTAGACGCTGGAGTGCGTAGCCGACGAAGAGCTGATCGATGCCAGAGCCCAAACGAACGCGGATGCCGTCAGAACCTAGGAACCAGCCAGACTGCGCTGGCCGCACCGTCGCCGAGCGATCAACAGATCCCTTACGTCCGAAGACGATGTCACCGACCTCCAGCTTGTACTCGGGCAGCCGTTGGAGAACATCCTGCCCGACTCGTCGAGTTTCTGAATGGACTCGGAAAGCGCCGTAACCCACCTCGCCGACCGATACAACCGGCACACCTGAGGCACTGTACTCGGACGCGCGGAGTGTGGTGCCGAAGGGCCCGGTGCGGATGCTCCCACGCGTCTCACGGACCAACTCGCCGAGCGTCGTTGTCCTGACGTCGTCCTTCACTCCAGTACCCCCATCGAGGCCAAGTGCTGATTGAGACGGGTGCTCAGACGCTGGATCTCCGCGTCGAGCTGGTCGATGGTCGCGCTGTATCTCTCCGCGAGCAGTCGGAGGCGACCGGTGAATCTCTGAGCCGCTGCAACGAGTTCGTCCGAGATTCCAGCGGCGACAGCGGCGCCCCATTTGTCGTCGATGACGAGGGCCTTGATGTCGTCGGTGGTGACCTTGCCGTACTGGGCGAGGGCCTTCGTGTCGAGCTGGGCTACTGCGTCCTTGAGGGCCTTCTTGGCGACAGTCTCGGTGGCGTAGAGCTTCGTCACGAAATTCAGCGCGGCGATCTCCTCGGCGTCGGCCTTCTCTGCCTTTGCGTCCCTCAGCCGGTTCTTGACGGTGGTCGCGGTGATCTTGTCGTCCTCGACGGCTTCCCACAGCAAGCCATCTTCGACGGCGTGCTCCGCGACGTACTCTTCGATGGCTTGGGCGGCGGTCTTCGAGATCTGCGGTGAGCTCGTCCACTTTAGCCTGATCCGATGCGAAGTAGCGGGCGACGATCAGGTGCGGCGGGATGAGGTCCATCACCCAGCGCTTGGCGTTGGCGCCGGTGCCGAAGACTAGGTGGGCGTCCTCGTACTTGGTCTTGTTGTTCTTGTCCTTCCAGGTGCGCGCTGCACGCGGCTTGGCGGCGGCGTCCCAGCCTTCGCCGACAATGAGGGCGACGTCGTCGTGCATCGAGGTGTTCCAGTAGCTCATGAGCTGCTCGTAGACGGCGTACTCGTCGAGGAGTGGATGTGAGCGGAACGCATCCAGCAGCGACTCACCTAATCCGGTGGCGAGGTCGTTCGGGCGCGTTGCGCCATCGACACTCTCTAGCGCCGCGCGAGTCCGCGCCCACCAGTGTTCGACCTGACTAGAAGTCGCAGAGCTGATAGTCCGGTACTGGGTGGAGCCCAAGACGGCCGATTCGATCTCGCTCGCGCTGTCGACCAACTCCGAGTAGCGCTCACGCAGGGGCTTGACAAGTTCTTCCCGCAGGCCGGGGAAAGCATCCCAGTAGAGCTGGAGGTCACCCAGGTCGCGGTTGGGGATTCCGCCTTGGAGGTGGGCGTGCAAATCCTGGATGTCCTCCGGCTCAGACGAGTCGATGTAGCGCGAGATGTTGAGGTTGTAGTCGTTCTTCGGGTCCCCAATTTCGCTGTTCGGCACGAAGCGGGAATAGCGGTCGACGCTGGCCTGACGGATGTAGGCGTCAACGATCTTGTGCATGTCGCGTGGTCGCAGGCGGTTCTTCGGACCATCCTTCTCAAGGCCCTTGGACGCGTCGATCATGAAGATGCCGCTGCGGGTGGCGGCTTCCTTTTTGTCAAGCACGATGAGACAGGCGGGGATGCCGGTGCCGTAGAAGAGGTTCGCGGGCAGGCCGATGATCGCTTTGATGTAGCCGCGCTTGACCAGGGACTTGCGAATCGTGGCCTCGGCGTTGCCCCGGAACAGCACGCCGTGGGGCATGACAGTGACGCCGCGGGCCGTGGACTTCAGCGACTTGACCATGTGCAACAAGAAGGCGTAATCACCGTTCTTGTCGGGCGGAGTGGCGAAGCCATCGAAGCGGCCGAAGTCCTTCTCCCACCCGTTCGTCCACGTCTTGACGGAGAATGGCGGATTGGCGACGAGGTAGTCAAACGTCATCAATTGCTCGCCGACCAGGAACTCCGGCTTGGTGAGCGTGTTCCCTTGGCGGATGTCATTGGTCGCGTTGCCGTGGAGGATCATGTTCATCCGCGCTAGCGCCCAGGTCGCGTTGTCGTTCTCCTGACCGTAAATCGTCAGGCCGTTCGGGGCGGCGTCGGCGGCCTTGATAAGCAAGGAACCTGATCCGCAAGTCGGGTCGTAGAGGGTCGTCGCCTTCGGTGTGTTCGCCGGGATCTGGAGCAGTTGCGCCATGACGCGCGACACCTCGGCAGGTGTGTAGAACTGGCCCTTACTCTTGCCGGCCTGGGTGGCGAAGTGGCGCATCAGGTACTCGTAGGCGTCGCCGAGGAGGTCATCACCCTCGGCACGGGAGCCGGTGAAGTCCATCTCCTGGAAGATCGCGATGAGGTTCGAGACCTTGTCGACGAGGTCCTTGCCTGAACCGAGCTTGGTCGGGTCGTCGAAGTCGGCATTGTTGACGACCCCCTGGAGGCCGTTCGCGTCGGCCAGCTTCCGGATCGCGACGTTGACCTTGTCGCCGACGTCTGACTTGCCCTTGAGCGAGATCAAGTAGTCGAATGACGCGTCCGCTGGCACCTCGATGAGTGCAAACGGGTCCGCCTTCGCCTTGTCTGATACGTACTTCACGAAGAGCATCGTCAGGACGTAGTCCTTGTACTGACTGGCATCCATCGACCCGCGCAGCTCGTCGGCGCTGCTCCACAGCGAGCTGTACAGGTCTGACTTCTTGAGCGCCACTACAACCCCATCCGACCAGAGAAACTGTCGTCCAGGTTGCGTGCTCTCGACGCCCTTTGGTTCATGAGTGCTGGGTCTCCTTGCACGGATTGGGTGCTGCGGTGGTCATTCTGCGTTTCGTCACAGGCTATCGGTGCGGCCGGCCGGGCGCCCTGAGCATCGCGGTGTGCGTCCGTGATCGTGCCCAAGGGCGACCCAAAGAAGCGCGGGTGTGTCCGCGAGAGGACCGGGAGGCGCCACCGGAGAGCGTGGCGCGCTGCTGTCGGAGGGTGGGCCAATCTGGACACAGCCAAGTCCTATGACCGCGTCTTCAGCATCGCCCGCGGCCGGGCGACCTGGTCGGGGTCCTACTCGGTGAAGACCCCCACCGGACACGACGGCTCTACGCACTCCCATATTCGCATACGCCGCACACCGCGGTGGGCGGCCCGAAGCGCCGCGTGTTGTTGTCGGCGGACCGTCCGTCGACCCTGGGACCCCGACGGGAGCGCGGTGGGCGCCGATCACGTGGAGGCCAGGGCAGGGAGGCCGACCAGCAGGTCGCGGCGGTCGCAGTAGGCGTCGTGGGCAACGGGTGTGGTAAGTCCTGATCCTGGGGGCCTCGACCCTACCTCAGCCACCCCTATCACCCGGCGTGTCGCCCCACCCCACCGTTGGAGTGAAGAGCCCTTATGTGAGGCTGTTCCACTAGGCCAAGAATCTGGTCGGGCTCGTCGAGGGCATCGCACGCGGAAAGGACCCGGCCGACGAGGTGACGCTGAAGCTGGTGACGGTCGAGTTCCAGGACGACCCAGTCAAGCGTCAGAAGCAGTACGCGTACCTCCTTCAGATCCAGAAGAGCGCAGGGGTGCTGGGGATCGTCCTCGACGTCGAGTTCGCCGAGCCCCAGGCCATCCACGACCGGTCGATCACGACCGACACGGGTTGGAAGATCCTGTTGGGCCGCGGCCTCGACGTCTTCCAGCGCATGTCCGACAGCCCGTTCGACCTCGCCACCAAGTACCTGAAGTACCGCGAGGTCAAAGGTTTCGGCATCACGTACATTCGCGAGTCGGTGGCGGAGCGCTACGACGCCGGTGACGGCTCGGCGCCCGGCTCGTGACGGGTTCACGACCGCGACCTGATCGCAGCTGTCCCCGAGTGTGTCCCCGGCTGCGTTAGGTAGGTGGACGCGAAGGAGCCGTGATGCAGCGGGAGCGTGTGCAGGACCAGTACCCATGGACGTGGGAGCTCCCCCTGGTCGTGATCTGTGCGGTGCTCGTCCTGGGAGTGACGGTGTGCCAGCTGGGTCGGTCGGTGGCGAACTGGTTCGCCGGCGCTGGCTGGCGGTGGCCAACCCTCGACAGGTGGGTGACCAGCGTCCCAGCCGTGTTAGCCGGTGACGCCGCCGCCGGGCTGCCCGACGTCCATCAGGTGGCCAGCGCCGACAGCCCTGTGGGGGTGGCTGACCGTCGTCGGCCTGCTCACGATCACCGCGTCCACCGTCGCCGGCGTGTGGGCGTTGGCGCCAGTGGGGCCCAGGGCGGATGCGCGGCATGGCGTCGATCACCGAAGCCCACGAGCTCCTCGGCGAGGACCGGCTGTGGAAGGTGCGGCACGTAGTTCGACCCGACCTCTATCCCCCCAGCCGGAAGGCCCAGCGATGACTGCGACTCAATCTGTCGGGCGAATCCGACCCGACCGGGCCAAGCGCTTCGATCCCGCCCAGGTGGGTTGGCGCATCGGCGCCGGTCACCAGCCGAGGTCGGGTGAGCTGTGGTGCCCGTGGGACCGGACCGCCGGCGTCATCGGCCCGCAGGGTTCGGGCAAGACGCTGGACCTGCTGACGCCGGCGCTCATCAGCGCCCCTGGCGCCGCGATGGTCACGCTCACCAAACCCGACGACCTGCTTCTGTCGCTGCCTGAGCGCTCCAAGGGCGGCCGGCCCTGCGTGGTGCTGGATCCGTTCGGTCTCGTCCCCGGCCTGCCCGAGCTGGTGTGGGACCCGATCGCCGGGTGTGTCGACCGCATGGTGTCCGAACGCCGAGCGAAGGCGTTCACGGCGGGAACCATCCATGGGACGAGCCACGGGTCGGGGGACGCCGCGGCTCGGTTCTACGCCGCCGAGGCCGCGAAGGTGCTGATGGCGTACTTCCACGCAGCAGCGCTCACCGGCAAGACCCTGGATGACCTGCTGGCGTGGGTGGCCAAGCCGTTGTCGACCTCCCAGCCCGAGGAGATCCTGCGGAGACATCCGCACTCCGATCCCTTGTGGGCCGGGCTCCTGCAAGGGGCGCTGCGCGGTGACGAACGCACGAGCGCGAACACCATCACGACCGTCCAACAGGCCATGTCGCTGTTCTTCCAGGACGACATCCGACGCCGCTGCGTGCCGACGGAGGGGCGACCGGCCACCAACGTCGCCGAGGTGCTCCGCAACCGGGGGACCATCTACCTGTTGGGCCGCGAGGACCCGTACGCGTCGGCGTCCCCGTTGATGACCGCCGTCGCCGAGCACGTCCTCGACACCGCAATCCAGCAGGCAAACGGCAGCCAGTTCGGACGCCTGTGCCCGCCCATGCTGGCCTGCCTGGACGAACTGCCCTCCACGGCTCCGCTGCCCACGCTCCGGACGCGGATGGCGAACGAGCGGGCCCTCGGGTTGTCGTTCATCTACGCGGCCCAGACGTTCCGGCAGTTGGCGGCGATCTTCGGCGAGCAGGAGGCCCGCGCCCTGGTGGGGCTCACCAACGTGCTCGTGTGGTTCGGCGGCTCGAAGGACGTGTCGTTCAACCAGGAGGTCTCCGACCTGGTCGGACGCGTCCGTGTGCCTCGTTCGTCGTGGCAGATGGGCGGCGGACGCGGGCGCACGATCCACTCCGAGGAGATCCCGATCCTGCGTCCGGAGGAGCTCCGGCAGTTGCCCGACAAGCAGGCACTCGTGATCGCGGAGAACGCCAGACCGATCATCGCCCGGCTGCACCGGTGCATCGAGGGACGCGACGGCCAACGGCTCCTGGCCCAACAGCGAGCGCTTCGGGAGCAGCTCGCCGCGGGACGCGCCGAGGGCCGTGACGTGGAGGCCCGTACCGCCGCCGCCCTCGTGGAAGCGCAACGTCATGGCTGGTGAACAGGCGACCCAGTCTGGCCCGCTCGTGGTGGGCTTCCCGGCGCCGGGCAGTCGGGTCCAGAAGGCGTACCACGATCTGTGGGAGGCGCAGAACGGCAGCGAGGAGCGCAAGAAGAAGCTGGGCAACCCCGCCAACCTGCCGCGCCCGTGGGACCCGACCACCTGTCTTGACCGCGGTCTGCGGTGGGAGGTGTGGCTGTGGCTCGACCAGGTGGCGGAGTGGATCAACACGGAGTACGTGTGGGAGGGCTCGGGAGGCGGGTGCATCCCGCACTGCTGGCCGCTGCATCCGCACCTGGTCCACGAGTTGGCCGTGGTGGCCGACCAGCGCCGGCGAGCCGGCCACGCGCCGACGTCGGACGTCCTCGAGAACTGGCACCGCTACGTCCTGCCCGGCTTCATCGACCGGATGCGGCAGCGGCTCAAGCAGTCCTGCGACGACGACCACCAGCCCTGGCCCAGCCGCAGCCGCTACACCCGCCACACGAGCGAAGAGGCGTCTGCCCAGCGACTCCGAGCGTTCGAGGTTGACCTGTTCGCACTCGCCCACGACGAGGACGTTCGGCCCACCCGGCACCAACTCACCCTCCTGGACGGCGGTGACCTGATCGACCCGTCCACCGGTGAGGTCCTCTAGCCTCGATGGTCAACACTCGCCTGGCTGCGACTGCGGGCCGCTCACCCGAACAACGCGATGGCCGCCAACGCCCCGATGGCCAGCCAGGGCCCGAACGGGAAGGCGGTTCGCCGGCGGCGGAACGGGGTCGCCACGACGGCTGCCACACAGGCGATCAGGAATGCCCACCACGCGACGGAGAGGCTGACCGCTGCGGTTGCGGCGCCAATGATCGGGATGTACTTGCCGTCACCCCATCCGAAACCGCCGGGCCGGACCCGGTCGAGGATCCAGAAGACGACGAACGCGACCACCGCACCGACGGCGGCCTGGATGGCAATGCTGAGGTCGCCGGTGATGATGGCGGCGGCTCCCACCCCCACAGCCACGAGGGCGCCGTGGACCGCAAGAAGGCGGTTGGGCAACCGGCGGACGTCGAGGTCGATGGCGGACAACCACGGGCCAAACCACGCGAGTGACAGGGTGGGCAGGAGCAGCGGCCAGCGGTCGACTCCGAAGCGCCACGCGAGGAGTCCACTGGCCGCTGCTGTTGCGACGGGGATCCACCAGCGCGGCCCCGGGTGGGGCTGGTCGACCTCTTCGTCGCGGCGGTACGAGAGGTCGGCAAGACGCCACCTGATGGCCAAGCCGATGAAGGCGCCGAGAAGGGTGAGGGCAGCAGCGAAGACGACGTCGTTGCCGTTCATGGCTGGGGTCCATGACGGACTGGCCGGGGCGCCGCCCGGTCGAGCGCCATCATCGTTGCGTCGCCTGACATCAGCGGGTCGGACGGGTCTTCTTGGGCGGACGACCAGAGGGCTCACCGGCGGACGCTTGCCGTTCTTCGGCGGAGTAGCCGATGTCCGCCGCTGGCGCTCCGGTTGCCCTGGCTGCGCGGAGGCGTCCGACCACGGCCGAGGTGGCTGCCATGGCGGGGCCGGAGGCGTCCCGGGAGTAGGTCATCGACCGGTTGGCCTGGACGCCGAGGCTGGCACCGACCTCGATCGCGTCCTGGTCAGCGCCCATGTAGAGGAACTCCCAGTTGTAGGTCTTCGTCTGCTGCTGCACGAGCGACTTGATGGCGGGATGGGTCCACTCGCGGGAGGCGTTCTCATATCCGTCGGTCATGATCCCCACGATGACGGTGCCGGGCCGCTGGTCCTCGGGCAGAGAAGCGAGGTGGGCGCCGGCGTCCGTCACGAGGCGGCCGATGGCGTCCAGCAGGGCGGTGGTGCCGCGGGGCTGCAAGTCGAGGCCGGGGACGTCGGCGATGGGCCGGTCGGTGTAGACGACCTCGTAGCGGTCGTCGAACTGGGCCAGGGTGACGCGACAGTCACCAGCGTGCTGGCGCTGCTCGGCCATGAAGGCGTTGAAGCCCCCGATCGTGTCGTCGCGGATGGACTGCATCGAGCCGGAGCGGTCGAGCAGGAAGTACAGGTGGGTGAGGTTGGGGTCGGTCATCGTCGTCTCCTTCGAGAGTGTCAGGTGTCGCGGCGACGCCGGAACCTGAGCGGTTCGATCGGGTGGTCGGGGGTGGGGGCGGGGCGTCCGGTTTCGGCGTCGTAGCGGGCACGCTCAACTGATGTCCTGGTCACGCGCCCCTCGGGCGTGGCGTAAGGCATCAGTCGGGCGGTGCGGGCCAGCCGGGGTCCCACGGCGTTCTCCGAGAGACTGGCCAACTGCCCGACCTGGCGAAGCGACGTTCCCTCCTCGAGGACCGCAGCGGCCATCGCCTCGTCGATCGCCCGCGTCAACTGCTCCTGCGCTCTACTCAGCAGCGGTAGCGCGTCCTTGGCCGTCGCAGAGCGCTCGGCCTGGCTGAGCGCGGCGGCTGCGTCGCCGATCAGCGCGTCCAGTCGTTCTCTTCCAGTTCCCACGAACCCAAGAATACGCAGTTACTGCGGATACGCAAGACGGGAGTGCCTGCTGTCCCGCCGCTCGCGCGGGACGTTTGTGGCTCTGCAGCAGTGTGTCTACCAGCTGATCCGAGCGCTCTCTCGGTTCGGTTCGCTCTGGTGGTGGAGGTTGTCGTTGTGCCGGGGTTCGTCGTCATGACCGGCCGTATCTTGGTCGAACGGTTCCGGGTAGGTGAGTCGACGCAGGCGGCCGGCCAGATCGGTTGCGGGGCCTGCCAGTTCGAGGGGACCCTCTTCGAGAGCGACGGTGATGGCGGCGGGCACGTCTAGTCGCTGGTCGTGGGCATCCTGCAAGACACCGGCGAGCTCCCGCCAGTGAGGGTCGGCGACCAGGCGGGGATCCACCTTCATGGCGAGCGACTCCCAGCGGCGTGCGTTCCCGGCCGCGGTGAGGCGGTCGCGGACCTTCGCGGTGAGGCCGAGTTGCTGGTCGGCGACGTGGGTTGGGTCGTTGTTCCAGGCCCGGATGAACGCCACGACGCTGGAGCGGATGACGTCGGCGTCGACGTTGATCTTCTCCGCCACGGTGTGGACGGCGGGTTCCCATGCGTCGACGGGTTGGGCGGCGATGACGGGCGCCGCGGCGAGGGCCGCTTCGACGGGGGGCAGGTTGGCAAGGCGCTCGTCGATGAGGACATCGGCCAGAGGTCGAGCTTGGTCGAGGGCATCGACCAGCTGCGGGGCGCTGCCCGGTGGCCACGAGTTCGGCGGGATCGGAGCCGTCAGGCAGGGCGGCATAGCGCGGCTGGAGGAGCTGCGGGGTGAGGATCCAGTAGTCCCGCTGTGCGGCCACCTGGCCGGCCACGTCGGCGTCCGTGGCGATGATCGGGTCGACGCCGTAGCCGCGGAGTTGGGTGGCTTGTTCGCTGGTCAGGTTGGTGCCGAGCGGCGCGACGCCGACGTAGCGGCCGTCGCTGGCGCGGGTGACGGCGATGGCGTCGGCGGGTCCCTCGACGACGACGGGGATGCCGCCGGCGTCCAGGTGTCGTGCTCCGGCGACGAACAGCTGGGCTCGCTTGTGGAACAGCAGGGTCTCGGCGGTGTTGAGGTACTTCGGTCCGGCGTGGTCGAGGTCGGTGGCGTCGGGGTGGCGGCGTCCGACGAACCCGAGGACCTGCTGGTCGTGGACGATGGGGAAGACGGCGCGGTCGCGGAACCGGTCGATGAGGCGTCCGGTGGAGGCGGTGACGGCCAGTCCGGCGGCGAGCAACTCGTCGTCGGTGACGCCGTGGCGGTGGAGGTGGGTGACGAGGCTGGTCCAGCCGGCGGGGGCGTAGCCGGGGCGGATGTCGGGGTCGTCGGCGAGGTCGGCGCCGAAGCGCTCGGCCAGGTAGGGCTGGGCCCACGAGCCGCGGTAGCGGTCCTGGTAGAACTCCAGCGCGAGCTCGTTGACGGCCGCGAGGCGTTCGGGGGTGTGGGGGCTGGCGCGCCAGGCGTCGGCGCGGTCGAGTTGCGCGTTCAGGTCCGCGGCGGAGATCTCCGGCGGCGTCATCACGCGGCGCTCGATGGCTTCGAACGTGAAGGCCAGGTTCGGTTCGACCTCGTCGATCTGGTTGTCCTCCGTTGTCGCGCCGGCTGCGTGATCGAGATCGGCGTGCGCCGTCCAGTGCTCGTCCGGGGCGGCATCGGCGGGGTCGGGGGGCAGGTCGTCGATGTCGGGGAGGGGGTCGAGCAGGACGCTGGTTCGCCACACGAGGGCCTGGCAGTCGTCGATGTCGACTGCACCCTCGGGCGTGCTGATCAGGTCGGTCAGCTGCCAGCCGCGGGCGAGTGCCTGCTCGACCGAGACGACGAGCGCCGGCCACCACGGCGAGGCCTGCAGGGCGGCTGCGCGTTCGGGGCCGACGTTCTGCTCGAGATCAGCCAGCCAACTGGTGGTGACGGTGTTGTGCTGGTCGGCGAGCTGGGTGGCGACGGCGGGGGTGAGGTGCCGGCAGATCCGCCACCACAGGGCTGACGCCGCGTGGTCGTCGGGGAGCTGGCCTTCGTTGGTGGCGGCGTTGAGGAGCCGGTGGGCGTCCAGGCCGACGCCGGAGATCTGCGCGAGCCGATGCGCCAGCACGGGGAGGTAGGGGTCCCGGTCGGCGGCGGGCGCCAGCTGGTGGAGCAGCGGCGTCCATTCGGCGACGGCGGGGGCGAGGTGGTCGATGATGCGCCGGTCGAGGCGGGCCTGCCAGCGGGCCTCGACGGCCGCGTACTGCCGTTCGCCGGTGGGTCGGGTGTCGGTGGCGGGCGTCCGGTGCGCGGCCCGCCACACGGTGAGGTCGGCGACGGTGGCGGCGTCCGGGCGGAAGCTGCCCGCCGGCGCCCACGCCGGGAGCTGGGTGGACGCCAGCGCCTGGTCGCGCACCTGGTCGGCGAGTTCGACGACGAGTGCGTGACGCCGCTGCAGGTAGTCGCCCCAGTCGTGGTGGCGGGCGAGGCTGGTCGGCAGACCGGGCAGCCAGGGCAGGGGTCCGGGCTGGGTGTCGCGTCCGGTGGCGGGTTCGAGGCGCCAGTCGAGGACGGCGGCCGGGTCGGCGGCGCTGCCCAGCTCGCGGGCCTGCACGGCCTCGGTGAGCGCCCGGACGGGGTCGGTTCCGGACGCGGCGATCAAGAGCAGGTGGGCGCGGAGCGTGGGCCACGCCGGAGCATCGGTGAGTCCGGCGACGAGCTCGTCGGCGGCCTGTTCGAGGCGGCTGGGTGAGGTCGGCGCCGGCGGTCTGTTCGGCGGCGTAGCCGAGGGCGTCGCTGTAGCGGGCGACGGCGTCCGCGAGCCGGTTGGCCGGGTCGGCGAGGGTGCGGGCGGTCGTGGTGGCGGAGGTGTTGTCCTCGTCGCGGGCGAGGATGCGTTCGAGGAGGTCGGTGGCGGTCGGCGGGATGATCGCCTCGGGCCGGATGAGGGAGTGGGCGTCGCCGTCGCCGACGACTTCGAGGTGGACGTGGTTGGCGTACCGGCCGCGGGTGAGCATCGTGTACAGCTGCTGGCGGGTCTCGGCGCCGGTGGCGATGCCGTGCAGGACGTCGGCGGTGACGCCCTGGGCGCCGTGGATGGTGCACGCGTAGCCGAGTTCGACGGACTCGGTCGACGTAGCCGGCGGGCAGGATCACGGTCTGCCGGTTGGTCTGGTGGATCGCGCGGAGGTCCCCGTTGGTGGCGATGCCGGTGATGGTCCAGCGGTCGCCGTTGCGGACCCAGTCGGTGCCCGAGGTGCGCAGCCGCCGGTCGTTCAGGCGGGTGATGATCACGTCGCCGACCGCGGCGTCGCTGCCGTCGGCGAGGGCGACGGTGCGGGTGGGCCGGACGCCGTCGCGGAGGTGGGCTTGGGCGCGAGCGTTGAGTTCGGCGACCAGGGCGCGGGTGGGGGCGACCATGAGGGCGTCCGCGCCGGCGTGGCGGGCGGTGAGCCAGGAGTCGAAGACCTGGTCGGCGCAGGTGCCGAGGTCGCCGACGTGGACGCGGTGGTTGTCGAGGTAGAAGCCGAGCGCTTCGGGGTCGCCGGCGCGCAGCGCGAGGCTGGCGGCGCCTTCGGCGGGGTCGGCGAAGCGGACGAGTTCGTTGAGCTGGACGGCGCCGTGCTGGGCCTGGATGTCGCGGAGGACGCCGCCGGCGCCGATCGCGGCGAGTTGCTGGTCGTCGCCGATGAGGCGCACCGAGCCGCCGCGGTCGAGGACGAACTCGACGACCTGGTCCAGCGAGAGGGTGTCGGCCATGCCGGCCTCGTCGATGATGACCAGGCTCGTCGGCCCGATGCGCTCGGCCCACGCGGGGAGCGGTCGCCGGTGGTTCAGGGCGTGGGTGAGCAGGGCCATCGTGTCGGCGTGGGTGTCGATCTGGGCGCCCAGCTGGGCGGCCGCGGCGGCCGACGGGGCGAGGCCGACGACGGTGCCGCCGCCGTTGCGCCACGCGGTGGCCAGGGCGCGCATGGCGGTGGTCTTGCCGGAGCCGGCGGGGGCGATCGCGAGCTGGAGGCGGGCGCCGGAGGTGGCCATCTCGCGGACGAGGGCGACCTGGCCGGGGTTGAGCGGGGTGCGGTTCGCGGCCGCCTCGATGAGGGCGACCTCGACGGCCGGGGTGGGGACCTGGTGGCCGCCGCGGCGTCCGGCTGCGTCGACGAGGCGGTGTTCGGCGGCGACGATCCGGCGGGAGGTGTGCCAGGTGGCGCGGGCGACGGTGTAGACGCTGTCGCCGTCGGTGCGGCGCAGCGCGGCGGGTTCGGTGATGCCGTCGGCGGGGGCCTGCAGGGCGACGGAGTGCCGGGTGAGGGCGGCGTGGGTGAGTCGGGCGACGACGTCGTCGACACGCCGGCGGGGCACGTTCGCGGCCCGGACGATCCGGAGGGCTTCGGCGCGGACGTGCCAGTCCTGCCACGTGGAGCGCGAGCCTTCCATGGTCGCGACGATCTGCGCGGACTGGGTGCGCACCCAGCCGCGGGTGACGAAGACCGGACGCCGCGACGTGCCGGGCGGTGAGGGTCGCGGTGAGCATCGCGCGGACGCCGTCGGCGCCGCCGAGGACGGCTTCGGCTTCGGCGCGCCAGGTGGCGCGTTGCTCGGCGAGGGTGCGGGGTTCGTGCTTGGCCTGCCGGGTCTCGAGGTTGGCCTGCTGCGCCAGCGCGCGGGCCTCGACCATGGTCGGGGGCCGGTGGTGCTCGCGCTGGAACGCGGCCGTCAGTTCGGTCTGGCGGTGCTCGATGGACGCCCGCCGCTGCGACCAGCGGGCGTTCAGCGCGGGGTCGACGCCGACGAGTTCGCGGACCGGGCGCTTGCCGGGGTCGGTGGCGGGCCGTTCGGCGAACCGGACGGGGAGGGCTTCGGAGAGGCGGCGTTCCAGGGCGGTGTTGTAGACCTCGGAGGCGGCGACGATGGCCTTGAACAGGAGGCGTCCGTCGATGGAGAGCCAGCGTCCGTCGAGGGTCTGGACCTTGTTCGCGACGGGGACGTGGGTGTGCAGGTCGGGGTCGCCGGCGCGGCTGTCGCGGTGGGTGAACCGGGCGGCGACCAGCCCGGTGACGTCGACCTGGCGGACGCCGTTGTGGCCGGTGCGCGTGTAGAGGGCGTGGGTCTCGATGAACCGCAGCGCGTCGCCGATCGCGGCGAGGTGGGCGCGTTCGATGGTGGCCGCGGTGGCGGGTTCGGCGAGCGCCCACAGGGTCGAGACGCTCTTGACCGGGGAGAAGGTGAGGTCGTAGCCGGCGACGGCGGTGGTCTGCGGGCGGGACGCCGTGGCGATCAGCCCGGCGAGTTCGCGGGCGTCGACGGGGTCGCGTCCGAAGGTGGCCCGGAAGGTCTCGCGTCCGACCTGGGTGCGGATCGCGGCGCGGACCTGCGCGGGGACCGGCGCGTCGTGCGGGGCGCCGACCTGGGCGTTGTAGGCGGCGAAGCGCTTGGCGACCTCGATCCGGAACTCGGGCATGTCGTGGGCGTAGACCTTGAACGGCTGGCCCAGCCGGATCGCGTCGCGGGCCTGGGCGACGGTGGCGTCCGGCGGGAGGGCTTCGCCGCGCTGTCGGGCGAGGGGGTGGTGGCCCGATCCGAACAGGAACCGCATCTGCTCGGCGGTGACCACGTCGCCGGCGTCCAGGCCCTCGATGCCGGCCATCCCGGAGCCGACCCACACGCCCGGGGTCTCGCCCTTCTGCGTGTAGTAGGACGCCAGCCCGGTGTGGCCCTTCTCGGTGGAGTCCATCGCAGCCACCTGCCGGGTCAGGTACTCGTACCCGTCCCCGGCGGTCAGCTTGTGCAGACTCATCACACCCGCCTAACGGGGGCGCCGATGCCTCGGCGGACAGCGTCCGTCGACGCCTTCGGACGGGCCTGGGTCGCATCTGATGCGATTGGCACTTGACTAGGGGAAACCGTGATGCAACAGGTGTGGAGGTCTCGAGGTTGAGGGGTTATGAGGGGGGTCGGACGGGCTTGTCGTCGTCGGCGGACGACTGCGGGGAGGTGATCTGGACGCGGTGGCGCGCTCGGTTGGAGACGGCGGCTCGGCGGCAGTCCTGAGGGACCGGTTCGGAGGGGGTCGACGGGGTCGAGCGTGATTGCGAGGGTCGGGTGCTTCGAGTCGTCCGCGGTGCCGGCTCCTCGCTGGGGTCGCTCAGTGTCCACGAGGCTCGGCGGCGTTCCGTTAGGAGGGTGAACGAGAAGGAACCGGCCGACGGCGCGGGAGGGGCGACAGCGATGGCGATGAACGAGATCCGGCAGCAGGCACGCAAGAGCGCCGCGGAACGGGTCGCCCGGTTGCGGCAGCAGCGGGCGGACCTGGTCAAGAAGCAGGAGGAGCTGTCGGCCACGGTGATGACTGCGCTGGCCGAACGCGACGCAGTGATCGCGGACGCCGAACGGCGGGCCGGCGCGGCCCTCAAGGAACTGGCGTCCAGTGGCCTGAGCATGGCGGAGGCAGCCCAGTGGTGCGACCTCGTCGGTAAGGACGCCGCACGGCTGGTGAAGCTCGCCGCCCAGTCGGCCACCGCCGAGGGTGCCTCGACGGCCAGGGAAACCGTCAGTGGCGACCGGTAGCTTCCCGAGTATCGGGAGGTCGAGGAGGACCATCATGACGACGTCAACGGATTACCCGTTTCGAAGCGGCCAACTTCGCCGAGCGGGCGTGCTCATGAGGTTGCCGCGGGTGGTGATCTCCGCGGTGGTGTGGCTGCTGGTCATCGAAGCCCTGCCCGGTCCCGCGGCGTGGGGCGTCCTGGCGGTCGTCGTCGTCGGCACGGTCGCCGGGGTCGTCGCCGAACCGGTGATCGTCCGCCTGGTGTGGTGGGCGCGCCGCCCTTCCACCCCACTCGCGGTGCCGGGCGACTCGGGGGTTCGGATCTGGGTCACCGGTCGACGGTCGGCTGGGATCGGGCATGCCGGACGCCGCCACCTCATCGTGCCCGCGGCTTGGATCGGACGGACTGACCTACCCACGCTGCTCACCCGAGCGCGGCAGCGTCAGCTGGTGTCGGCGGGACGGTTCGATGTCGGCCTACCAGTGGTTCACCTGGCCGTGGCAGGTGCTCGGCTCATTCGTGAACGGATTCGCCCACGGCGTGTCCGGGCTTCCGCTGATCGGGTTCGCCTGGCGGATGCGCTTGGTTGTCGCCGGCATCGCCATTTGGCAGACCGTCGTCGCCGGCCAGCACTCAGCCACGGTGGGGATCGTCGTGGTGATCGGACTGACGTACCTGCTGCCGTGGACGCATGCCCGCCATGAGCGCCTGGTCTCGCAGGCGCTCGCGGATCTCGAACGGTCGTCGGCCACGCCAGCCGCGCCGGCGACGCGGCGTCCGGTCGTGCTACCCGTCCGGCCCACCGCGACCCACGACGGACGCCGATCCTGCACCTCTGCGCGGCGGCGTGGCCTTGAGCCCTGTGGACAGTGGCGCTCGCCCGCACGCTTGGTGACTTGTACGGGCGAAGGGATTCGTGGGCGCGCCCACGATCCGAGGACAACTGGAAGGAAGGGATCACGATCATGACCGGAGTGCCGATGCCCGCCGAGTCGATCGCCAAGGTCGATCTTCTGCTGGGGCAGGCGACGATGCTGACTGCTGACCGCTGGGACGACCTGGCCGCGATGATCCACGAGGCGATGGGGATCTCGCTGTTGATGGCGGCCACTCACTCGTCGAGCCAACTCGTGGACGTCCCGGGACTGACACGACTGACGGCGCTCGAGTGCGTCGAGAACGCTTTGCGGAGGTCCATGCCTGGGACCTGGCCCTCGCCGCAGATCTGCCCGACTTGGCCCGGCTGCGGGTGCTGTTGGCCGACGTCCGCAGGGAGTTGGACAGCACTGTCGGAAGGCGAGGGTAACGGCCCATGTGGCAGGCCGTCCGGCGGGAACTCGCCCGCCTCGAGTGGGACGTCGAGCCGCCCCTCACGCTGGATCTGATGGCCGACTGGACCCAGACCGTGTCCAGCTTGGTGACGATCCGGCAAGCGCTCGGCCCGATCTCCACAGACGACCCCCTCGCGCTGCTGGCGACGGCGACGACCGGGGCAGCGCGAACTGCTGGATGTGAAACCGATTCTGGCGCCGTCGCTGGGCGCTGTGAGCGCGACGCTCGCCGACGTCGGCCAGGACATGGCGTCGCGCCCGGACTTCGATCGGCATCGCGAGGCGGCGACGCTCAACCATGTCGCTTACGAACTCGTGCACTGGGTGCGCGTCCGAACGCCGGACGACGGCGCGAAGGCATGGCTGCTGGCCGGCGAGACCGCACTCGACGGCGCGATCCACGCTCCGACCAACCGCTCGGCCGTCGGCGTCGGCCTGGCGGCCTGGCAGGACGCGCTCGCAGCCGTGCAGCCCGTCCACAACGCCCCCATCGTGCGCCGCAGCGTGGCGCTCGGCCACCTGGCGATCCTGCGCAACGCGCACGCCCTGGTGGACGAAGCCAGGCAGGCCGGGGCACTGCCCGGGCCGTACGCTGACGCCCTCCTCGGCAGCATCCGCGAGCTCGCCCGCGCCCACCAGACCACGCTGAGTCAGATCGACGGCCGACTCCTCGGCGCCACCCGCGTCGACCAAGCCGTCATGCTTCAGGTCGGCACGGCCGTGCGGCAACTCACCGGACGCCCGGAGCCCACCGAGCCTTCCCACGTCCGTCTGGACGTGCTGCTGCGCTCAGGCCTCGGCCAAGCAGTCCTGGTCGCCAATCTCACCGGCGAGCCGTCGGCCCAACCCGCTGCTGCGAGGATCAGCCGACTCTCACTGGAATTCCTGACCAACCCCCGGATGCTCCGCGACGTCGACCTGCCGGAAGCCCCGACGCCGCCCGCACCCGTGGAGCCCAAGGCCGCAGCCGCGCGAGAGCCACGAGCCTCGGCACGGATCGCACCCATGGAACCGACGATCAGCCCCGGGACGGTCCTGGACGGCCCCTCCATCCTGGCGCTCTGCCACGCCCGCGACCTCGGTGCCGCCGCAGCGACGGGCGATCCGGCGAACCCGCCCGAGATCCTTCGCGGGGTCGACCCATCGCGTTGGCCGCAGCTGGTCGTCGAGGGGCGGCAGGCCGTGACCGACTTGGTCGGCTCGGTCATCCCGATGGTGTACGCCCAGACCCGACGAACGCCAAACGCCGCGGACACCCGCGGCCAGATATTTGTTGAACTGATGGGCGCGGCGTTACCGATTCGACCCCCAGCGAACCAGCCCTGAAGGGTTGGGCCAGCTACGCTTGGATGACGATCAAACACGCCCGCTGGCGCGGCGTCGACGACGCCGGCGTGGTCCGCAAGCGCACCAGCGGCCCTCGACCGATCACAGTGGCCCTCGGTGAGAGGGAGCCAGCGAGCAACACGCCCGACCCGGGCGAGGTCGTCGAAGAGCGTCAGTCGGTTGCCGCTATCGCGCATGCCGTGGAGCAGCTACCCGCGTCCCTGCGCGAGCCACTGCTGTCGTCGATCAAGGGCAACTCCATGCGGGTGATCGCGGACGACCTCGGCTACTCCGAGAGCACCGCCCACCGACGCATCGCTGAGGCACGCGATCAACTGAGAGCCGAACTCGCCGTCCGCCCCGACGAGGGCAACTGGGTTCCGTTCATCAGAAGCACCGATCCGGTGCTCGAGCGCGCGCAGCGTCTGTACGAGCAGGGCTTCCCGCCATCATCCAGCGTGGACCCGGGCCGGGGACCCGCTCGTTGAGATGCTGCTACCTGACGAGCCTTCCGTTGCTGACAGGACTGGACTCGAAGGATCGTGCAGCGTACGGGTCGCCGTCCAACAAGCCAGAACGCCCCGACGACTAGCTTCCGGGACGGTCACCAGCACGGCGCCATGTGCGGGGGCGAACACCATCCAGCACCCTTGGCCCGGCGACATGTAGAACACCATCCAAGCTGGTTCACGGAGGGGACGGTTCCGGGCGTTCAGACGATGAGTGATTCAACCGTGTCGGCCAGTTTGTTGACGGTACTCGTGCCGTCGAGTTCGAGGGTCGCGCTCCATCTCAGGCACGGTTTGACGGTGTTCAGCTAGAGCCGGATCTCGTCCTGCTGTGCCTGCGTTCGCCCGGAGGGGTTGTCACCCGTTCGAGCAGCTCTTCCCAGGGCGCACTCATCAGGACGACGCGGTCGAACAGGTCATAGAAGTCGACCTGGTTCTCGACGGTCCAGGAGACGATGACGTGGGCGTGCTGGCGCAACAGGGTGGCCATGCGCACCGGGTCCCAGACCCGCTGGGGAGCGCCCAGCGGTCTTTGTCGGTGTCCACCGTGAGGTGGCCACGCCGGTGCAACTCGGCCAGGAGCGTGCTCTTCCCAGCTCCCGACACGCCGGTGATCAGGACGCGCACCATCGAGACAGGCTATCCAGAGACGAGCACACGCGGATGAGCGTGTTGACGGAGGAGGGAGTCAACGTGAGAACGGGGGTCTTGATCGCTCGGCCGTGGCGGACCATCCTCAGCGCATGGGAACCGGCCGTGAAGAGATCCTCAATGCGATCCCGGCCGTTGTTCGGTCTGATGGCACCTTCACGGTCGACGATGTAGTCGATGAGCTTCGCCGTCGTGGTTCCGTGTACGCCGATTCGACGATCCGCACTCACGTCACGAGCCGGCTGTGTGCGAACGCTCCGGGCAGCCATGCGGTAACGTACGACGACCTCGATCGGGTCGATCGGGGCCTGTATCGAAGGCTGTAGGGGGGCCTCGCTCCCTGCGGCTTCAGGACAGGGTTGCGGCCTTCTCCGCGTGGCTCAGGTGTGTCGCCGTTGGCGACCTCGTCGATCCGGGCCCCCGGCCAGCCGACATGGGCGGTTCAACTTGCGCGCTACAAGCGAGGAGACCGATGACAGAGCCGGTGTGCTCAGATCAAGCGCGCCGGGGCTGTCGCACCTACTGGTCGTCGCCCCGATCAAAGAGGGACGAGAGCCAACCCTCCTGCTCAGCGATCAGCAGGACGGGCTTTGCGGGCACTGCGGCTACCCGCTGCCCGGGGCCAGCATCTGCGCTGGAGAAGACAGCCAGAAGCGCCGCGGTCTTGTCGGAGGGCGTCTGCTTGTCGAACATGGCGATCGACGGGCACACGCAGCTACGGGCGATGATGGTCGCCGCTTCGAGCAGTCGCTGGTACGAGTTCTGGTCGAGCTTGTCGATCGTGCGGTTGAGGAGCTCGAGGTTCGTCGTCCACGCCTCTTTCCGCGCTTTGCAGACGAAGGCTAGGCACCAGATGCGTTGCGAGAGCGGGTCCGCATAGGACTCGGCGACCGTGCGCCACCACACCGGGTCAGAGGCCTTCGCCCTCGACTCGAAGAGGAGCCGGCCGAAGTCGGCGTCGGTCCCCAGAGGCTCGTTGCCGCGTATATTGCCCCCCGACACGAACTTCGTCAGCGACCCGATGACGGCGATGCATGCGGCCAACCAGGTCGGCCCCAACGACTCGCTGAACGCGTGCGCGGAGTTCTGCCAAATCGAGGTGGTGCCCTTCTGGCCAGCTCCCGACCCCTTCATGGCCTCGTGAACTTGCGGGATGACCGGTAGAAGGGCCCGGTCCGCTACTTGCCGGCGCTGCCGGGTGTCCCAGTCGCTGCGGTCCGGATCTGGCTCTGCCAGCATCGCGAAGAGTTTAGGGTGGGCGAGGCTGATTAGGTCGTGGGCGGGTGAAACGCCGAGCGTCGTCTGGCTCCATTCCCCGTCGAGGGCCTCACGGATGAGCGCCTTAGAGGCCCTTGAGTCTGGGGCAGGTGATGCTCCCGCGTTCATCGCGGCTCGGACGGCGCCGATGTCGTCCAGGTCGAGTCGTTCCCAGACCGCCGGGTCTATCGCGGAGCCTGCTGCCCGGCGTTCACCTTGCGTCAGCCAGAATGCTGCGTCCGCAGTGTCGATCGCCGACGTGACGTGTGGCTCCCACCATTCGATGAAGTCAGCCAACGGGGCATGTGTCGCTTCGAGATGTCGCAGCACAGGGTTGTCCTCGTGCGCTTCCATGCGGGCTCGGATCTGGCCGACCAGCTCCTTCCCGCCATGCTCCGGTGGCAGGCGAACCGATTCGGACTCCATGTAGGCAGCGACGACATCGGTTGCACGACCGTTGGCGAGGATCGCCTTGATGATCCTTCTCTGCGGGGTCGGACGCGGCTTGAAGATTCCGTCGCTGAGGAGTGCCCAGACCGCGCGGTAGCCGGTGTCGGTGAGGGTGTCGAAGTGGTCGATGAACGTGTCGGCCAAGTCGGACAGTGCGTTCGTCTTGATGAAGCCGGCCAGGAATCGCGTTGTGTTTGCCCAGTACTCGCGTCGGCTCAGCTCGAGGAGGATGGTGGGGAGTGAGAGGCCGTCTCTCTCGGGCAAGTTCGCGAGGAACTTCGCGGCGAAGTACTCACGGACGCTTTGAACGTCGAACTCGAAGTGGATCTGATCCTTGCAGGTGAGAACCCAGATTCGTTGCCACGCCCCGGTAAAGAGATCGTTTGCCATGTCGGTCTCGAGACCGACGTCAACGAGAAAGTGCTTGATCTCCTTGACCATCCGCTCCTTGGTGTAGGTCTTCGTCCTGCTGCTGTCTTCGGCTTCGGACTGGAGACGCCACGCGAGGTACGGGGTCACCTCCTCGAGCTGATCCTGGTAGGTGAGGATGTGGCTGTTCTTCTCGACTTCGCGTGCGAAGAGGAGGTCCATGTACTTCTCGTAGAGCCTGGTTCGACTTCTGGGTGTTGCGGCGCCGTACTTATGGATCAGGGGAAGAATCACCGTCATCTGCATCGGGTTCTCAGTGAGCGCCGAGAAGTACGGCTCCTGCGATCTCTCCCTGTAGATGTCTTGAAGTTCACATACCCCTTCCGCCGTGAGTCTGTAGACGCCAGCCCACTTCTCGATGTACTGGTCTTTCAGGTTCTCGCTCAGCGGGAGCAGGTGGGCCGGGGTGAATAGGTCGGACGTGGGCTCCGGCAGGAGCTTGAAGCTCGGCCGAGTGGTCACCACCACGAGCGAAGAGTTGCGCTGGGCGACCACTTGAGAGGTGAACTTGTCGATTTCGGCAGCGACCGCAGCGCGCAAGCTGGGGTCGGCGACCTCGTCGAGACCATCGAGCCCAATGAACATCGGCATGGCGTCCAGCAGGTCGTTCAGGGTGTCCATGCTCAGTGCCTGACACATGGTCTCGCTGAGGTAGAACAGCAGGAACTGCTTGAAGGCGGGCCTGGCGCGATGGCGGGTCGTTCCGCCGAGACCGTTGCGGCTCTTGGTCCCGCCGCGGGTCAACCACGATGCGTAGTCCCTCAGATCGACACGGATCGGAAACCTCAGCAGGTTCGACATGGCCTCAGCCCCCGCGGGCCGGGGGAAGTTGGCTCCGTCGTTCAAGAATGCCGCCCGGTAGCACTGGCAGACGTATTGAAGCAGTGTGGATTTGCCTTGGCCTGGTGCTCCGCGAAGGAGGACGCCAGGGTGGTTGGTGGCCAGCAGCGCCTGGCAGGCGCCGCCGGTCAGGCGTCCCAGGAGATCTGCGGCGGCTGACAGTTCACTCTCGATCTCCACATCAATGAACAGATCGGTCAGGCTCCTGCCATGTACGCCTTCCTCCTGCTTGAAGCGGATGTCGGACTCTGACTCATACTGCGACGATGCGATGTCGGCAAGGAGCCGTCGCAGCCGCTCCGCCTTCTCGGACCGCTGGTTCGAACTGAACATGTACTCGGCGTACTCGTGGGCCCTTAGCATGTCGCCGAAGTGGAACTTGACCTCTCGGGGCAACGCCACGACGTGCGCATCGACCTCGGCGCGCCACCAGCAGAAGAAGTTCACCTTGTACTTCTTCTGGTACCCGTCGAGCAGCTTCTCGATCTTGTCCCGGTCACCCCTATCGGGCGCAGCGGTGCCCTCGACGTTCGTGACGATGTAGTAGTCCGTCATCCCCCGGCTGACAAGCCATTCGAAGTGCCTGCTCTCATCGTCGAGGGTTTGCCGGAGCCAAGTGGCGGGCCTTGTCACGGGCTTGTCGGAGAACTTCACCTGGAAGACGCAGCTGTTGCCGTCGGCAATGTCCCGTCCGCCGTCCGTCTGGTTCAGGGGAAAGCACTGAACGCCAGGGCCACGCTCCGCCACAAGGGTCGCCTGGATGAGCTGCTGGAACCTCTCGTCGCCGAGTTCGTTATAGCGGAACTGACCGGTCACATCGTCCTCGAGGTGGTGCTTGGCATGGGATGGCCGCATACACGGCCTCAACGGGTCCAACTGTGCCAGTCCGCACCGACAGGCGTGTGAGGGACATAGCCCGATGGCGGGGGCGGGGAAGCGGGCCCAGCCGAAAGTCAGCGAGCGGTCCGGGTCGATCGATCATGAGGCGTGCGGATTGATGCCCCAGGCGATGGAGATGTCGTCGTCCGACTCGAAGACCGCGTACCCATAGTGGCTCACTACGTCCAGCTGTGTCCCATTGAAGTCAGGTTCGGTCGAGGGGACGAAGCTGTCGCGGTACACGGGTCCATTGCCTCCGCACTACACCTCTTGCCACTCATCGGGGTGGGAGGAGTAGACAGCTTTCAGAACTCGCTCAGGCGCATGGGCACATTGTCTGCTCCCGCGGGGTAGGCGGTGGGGCTCGACGCGCCCTTCATGAATCCCGCTCCACCATGCACACATTCGGACAGGTCGTCGCAGCGCCGAGCCGTGCTCCGAGTCGATCCCAGCGCGGCACCTGCGGCAAGAGGCGTCCCATCAACGAGTGTGGCGAGGGCCGTTCCGGCGTGGTAACGTGTATGACGACGCTACGTCGGCGTCATACGGTAGAGGAAGGAAGACGCCGTGGCTGTGCTCAATATACGAGTGGACGACGCCGTCCGCGATCAACTCAAGGAGCTGGCGGACGTTGAGGGGGCGACCCTTAGCGAGTACGTTCGCGACCTACTGCTGGAGGTCATCGTGCCCGTCCACGAGCAGGAGTCGAGGCATGGTGACGTGCCGGCGCCCGAGAGCATGCGGATCATCGACCGGAAGGTGCTCTCGATGCTGCACCGCATCCTGGCGAGGGTGCTTCCCGAGGACGCGAACGACGTCGACGGAGACATCGAGTACCAGCTCGATCGCGCGAAGGTTCTCGAGCAGGGCTTCACCGGCGAATACTGGATGGAGGTTGCAGGGTTCAGCACCGAACTCTCGCAGCGTGACTGCAACCGGGTATCCGACATCCTCCAGATGTTCCGGGTCATCACGCTCAGCATCGGGCACCTCAAGGAGAACGGCGCACCGGTGAGCAAGGACCTCAGCTTTGAGTTAGAGTTTCGAGGCTTCGACCACAACGACGCGCTCGAAGGGCAGATGGCCGCATACGTCGAATACCAGATGCGTGACGACGATCACTGGACCGAACTCAGGCCGCAGCTCAAGCGGAACGACAACGGCAACTCGCACGCTCGGATGCTCGACACATACATGCGGATGCTCACCGAGTATCGCCGCATCAAGGACGGCCGCAAGCGCGGCGGCGGCTTCAGTCGGTACAGCTACCTGCTCACCGGCGACGAACTCCAACTGATCGCCGAGGCTCAGGTGCATCCGTCGAACCGGCGATCGGCCGAGCAAGTCGACCCGCACCTCGCATGACAGTTCCAGCTGTGAGCCCTCTGACATGCCGACGCAAGACCGGCCTCCGCGACGGCCGTCGGTTCCTCGCGCCTGTCGCCCCCAGCACCCCAGCGATCGGAGAGCCTGGCTGCATGGCCAAGACCGACGGGTTGCTGCGACCGATAGGTTCGTGGAGTGAGTAAGTACGGCCCGGATTACCGGTTGCTCTGGCCAGTAACGCTGTTCCAGGAAGAGGCCCGGCGGATCGCCGAGATCGAAGACGTCCTCGACCGCAGCGAACAAGCTCACTGGCTCGTGTCTGACGCCTTCGCCGGCACCGGCCCGATCCGGGACGTGAATGCAACTTTGCAGCACAACGTCTTTGAACCCGAGACGTACCAGGCCACCAGAAAGCTGCTGCGGAAACTGGCGGACGACGCACCTTCCTTCCCGAACGAGCCGCGCCAATACTGGCGACAACGACGACAGCCGGAGGTGTTGCCGCAACAACTCAGCTTGGTCGACCTTCAATCGGCGTGGCTGGACATCGTGAAGACGATGGACGCAGACGGCTATCTCGACGCCGCCGAGCAGTCGCCGTGCGCCGACGGCGCCAGCGAGGATGAGCGGAACGACAAGCTCGGGCGCCGGCTATCAGATCAGGTTGGGCTCTCCGTGTCCTGGCCGCTTGAAGGACCGCCGGGCGGATGGCCGGCCGACGACTTCTTCACGCTGGTGGAAGTCCTTCACGACCTGATCGAGCGCCCCGTTCGGCGCTGGTATCACGACTTCGACCAGAGCATGCACGCTCTCAGCTTCGCGGCGAGGCCGGGTCGGGTTCTGTACCGCTGGCGCGTCAACCAAGCACTGGATCGTTCAGCCGTCCACCTACGCCTCGCAGAGGAGGGTCTGGACGAAGGCTTGCTCGTGCACGCTTCGCGCGATGGTCGGGACAACCTTGTGGCGCGGGTGGTGGAACGCGCAGAGTCGCCAAGCTCAGATCCTGTCGTTCGGGCCGTGATGCAGTTCCGGGATCGGAACGCGGACCGGCTTCAGAAGCGGTCCGCCTGCATCTTGCTTGCCCATGAACTCGAGCAGGTTCGAGCGCGGGTGAAGGAGCGATTGTTGACCAAGGACGAGGGCATGCTGTTCCAAATCGCCAACCAGTTCGCGATCAGGCATCAGAAGGCTGACCAGCACTCCGACTACGACGATGCCTACCTCGACTGGGTGTTTTGGACCTACCTCGCCACGATCGAACTAATGCACACTCTCGCCGGCCGTACCGAGTAGGCCGCACCTGCCGGCACCCGGGAGGGAGGGCGTCCCTACGACGGCGGTCGGCGAGGGCTGGTGTACCGGTTATCGGGGTTTGCCCTGTGGTCGAGCAAGTGCAGGCGCATCTGAACACGATGTCGGCCATCGCTTCTAGCCGAGCACTCTCGAGCGGGTAGGTGGTGCATCCACCTCTTCGAACTCGTCGTGCCCCGTCCCATGCATTCGAATTCTCGTCGTCGAATGGATCATCCCCTCCCCAAGATCCCCACTGACCCGTTCACGCTCGTTCCTTTGGTCAGACTCGTCATCGCCACCCTCGCCGAGCGAACTCACATCGCAGTTGAGCGAGGTCACGTCCACCGACGCGGGCGTCCGCTACTGGGCCACTGTGAGGGATGCGATGCCCGTCAGCAGGTCCGCGAGGTCACGACCCTCGGCCGTGTGGGTGGACGCTCGCCCCCCTTTCGGTGCCCGAAACTGCCGTCTTCCATCCGGGTGATAGCGAAGGTGCACCTCACGCCATCGGCGTCGCGTCTCGCTTACGGGTGCCGCCCTGTGGTTCAGGTCGCGTGAGGTAGGCAGGCCAAAGCCTTCTTGGGTTCCGAGGTTGTCCACCGCCCGCCGTCGACAGCCGTTATGAGGGTTGTCGGCTTGTCTGGCCGTGACGGGAGGCAGAGATGCAGCGCGAGATCCGCCGGGGCGGCGAGTTCGGGTTCGACGACGACCGCGTCCAAGTCAGCAACTGGGCGGGGCGAGCCGCGCCGCAACGTCCACTGCTCAGTTCCCGGCACGAGCGGGGGGCTGCCGCGACCATCGTCGAGGTTGACCAGGTGGGCATGGCCGCGCTTGACTCGCCGACAGGGGTTGCGGCCGTCCGCGAAGCTGAGCGCCCTCTCGCGGACGTTCTCCTCATCGCCGAGGACCTCCTTCTGCGGGCCAGGAGGCTGGCCGACTCCGGCGCACCCACAGAGGCAGTCGAGGAGATCCTGGACCACGTAGCCGCCCTGCGGGAAGGCCGCGACTGATGGCCGGGTACCGCCGGCCTGTCAGCGAGGCGGACCGGGCCGCGGCTGCAGAGGCTCGGCAGGCCACGCTGGACAAGCTTCACAGCCCAGCTCAGTGACGGCATCCTGGCCCTCAACGACCCGCAGGCATGGCAAGCCTGGCTGAAGTTCTCCAGCCAGTTCCACCGCTACTCGTTCGGGAACTCACTTCTGATCATGCTTCAGGACCCGCAGGCCACCCACGTCGCCGGCTACCAGGCGTTCAAGGCCATGGGGCGCCAGGTGCGCCGCGGGGAGACCGGCATCAAGGTCCTCGCGCCGATCACGCGCCGCGAGCCCCGCCTGGACGACGCTGGCCAACCGATGCGCGATCGACCAGGGCCGCGTCTTGCACCGGACGCAGGTGGTGGCCACCAAGCCCGTCACGGTGTTCGACATCCGGCAGACGGACGGGCCTCCGTTGCCCGACCCCAAGATCGGCGAGGCGACCCTCCTGACCGGGCAAGCCCCCGTCGGGCTGTGGGATCGCCTCCAAGACCTGCTCGAGGAACGGGGATTCGACGTGCGTCGCGGCGCGGACCTCGGCGGCCCGAACGGCTACACCGACTTCGGCCAGCGGCTCGTCATGGTCCGCGACGACGTCGACGACGCCCAGGCCGTCAAGACCCTCGCCCACGATCTATTGACCGCACCAACTGGGGTCAGGACCCGGGTCTGGGGTGGGGGTTGCGCAGACGACACGCCGCTGAGCCTGTTGCTCCCGTTGCCCTTCATGGTTCTGTGCTGGGCTCGCCGCCACGGATCGACAGGGGAGGGTGTCATGGCGGGCGAGCAGGATCTGGAGTCGGGGTCGCGGGATGTGAAGCGGCTGGTGGTGCCTGTCGTCGGGGCGGTGGCGACGACCGATGAGGTGCCGGGCACGGCCCTGCTGGACGCGTCCGGCCGGCCGGTGGTGGAGGTCGCCGAGTTCTTCCGGGGCATGCTGGCCTCTGGGGCGAACGAGAGTTCGCTGCGCTCGTACGGGTTGGCGTTGCTGCGCTGGTGGCGGTTCCTGGCTGCGGTCGAGGTGCCGTGGGACCGGGCCGGTCGGGTTGAGGCGCAGGACTTCGTGTTGTGGATGCGGATGGTCGGCCCGGCGGGGCGCCCGGGTGGGTACGCGCCGGCGACGATCAACCATGGGTTGGCGGTGGTGAAGGCGTTCTACGCCGACCGGCTGGCCGCCGGCCGGGGCCCTGTGGTGAACCCGGTCCCGGAGGCTGCGCATCGCGACGGTCGTCGGGTGCAGGCGCATCACAACCCGATGCAGCCGTTCGCGCCGGGCCCACGGGCGCCGTTGCGTCAGAAGGTGCCCGAGCGGGTGCCGCGGAGCATCCCCGATGGCCTGTTCGACGCCTTGTTCACGGCGGTGCGTTCGGATCGGGACCGGGCCTTGTTGGCGTTCTGGGTGTCGACCGGCGCCCGGGCGGCGGAGCTGTTGGGCGCCACCTTGGACCGGGTCGATCCGGGTGAGCAGCGGATCGGGGTGGTCCGGAAGGGGACACGCCGGCTGCAGTGGCTGCCGGCGTCGGCGGACGCGTTTGTGTGGTGGCGGCTGTACGAGGCCCGGGTGACCCGTCCGGCGGGTGAACGGGCGTTGTGGCTGACGAACCGGTCCCCGGTGCGTCCGTTGACGTATCCGGCGGCCCGGCGGATGCTGCAACGCGCGAACGCCGCGTTGGGCACCGTGTGGACGTTGCATGACCTGCGTCACACCGCCGCGCAGCGGATGATCGACGACCCGCACCTGTCGCTGACCGACGTCCAGTGGGTGCTGGGCCACGCCCACCTGACCACGACCCAGCTGTATCTGCGGTCCCGGCCCGATGAGGTGATCGCGAAGGTGCTCGAGCACCACCGCGCCCGCGCGGAACGGCCACCAGCGCCGCGGGTACCGCCGGGCGCCCCCGGTTACCCGGCGGACGTGCTGGAGGCGTTGCTGGGTGGTGGGCGTCGTGGCTGACCATGTGGACGCGGTCGCGTTCCTGCCCCGCGGCGCGAGGCCGTCGAAGAAGTTGGTCGGCGCCCACGATTTCATCACGCCGTCGTTGCCGACCCCTGCGATCGCCCGGCCGACGGTGTGGGAGGCGTCCCAGCAGAGCGTCGAGGAGGTCCTCGCGGTAGTCGAGGCGTTAGAGGCTGGTGAAGCAGCCCACCCCAAGGAGTTGGCGCGGCGGCTTCGCAGCGTCGAGGTGCTGTTGGGCTGGCTGCAGCGGTTCGGTGGTGAGTCGTGGCAGCAACGCTGGCTGGCCTCAGGGGTTGAGGTCGCCGGGAAGGCCTGGCCCGACTTGCTCGCACAATCACTCACGTCGGAGCTGAACCTAGCGACATTGCGCGCTCACGCGACCGGCGGTGCTGGGCGGTTGATCCTGGCTGATGTGATCCGGCCCGGCTACCAGTGGCTGTACCAGGCGTCGTCGTGGAATCTGTACGCCCGCTACGAGCAGGTCCGCGACCCCGAGGGGTTCGCCAGGATGACCGCCCGCTGCGTGGCTGACCCGCGGATCGTCAGCACCGACCAGCGTGCCGCGTTGATCCAGCTGTGTCGGATCCTGATGCACAACGGCGGCCTTCTGGCCGACATTGGGCTGGCTGACTGCGTTGAGGCCTACCGTGCCCAAACGGGCTACTCCGCCCGACTCCATTCCCATTGGTACACGTTGTTGGGTGAGGAGGGCATCCTGCCCGTGGGTGCGCCCCCGACCATCCATGCGGCGAGCCGTCGTGGGCAGCTCAGCATCGAGGAGTTGGTCGACGGGTATGACGTCGCGTGCCGCCCGATCCGGAACCTGTTTGTCGACTACCTGCACCAGCGATCCCCGGGTCTGGACTACGGCACGATCCGCCAACTCGCCTCGAAACTGGTGCTGTTGTTCTGGCGGGACCTGGAACTCCACCACCCCGGCATCGACTCCCTCCACCTGTCCGATGACATGGCCCGAGGTTGGAAACAACGACTCCAGCACGTCCGCTACGGCAACCACAGGCTCGGCGAGGAACGCCAGGATCGGTACACCATCCTGATGTCCGTCCGTGCCTTCTACTCCGACCTCAGCCACTGGGCTCTGGAGGAGCCGGGTCGGTGGGCTGCGTGGGCGGCGCCGTCCCCGGTCGACTCCCGCGACGTGGCCGGGATGACCAAGATGACCAAGCACCGCCAGTCGCGGATGCACCAGCGGATCCGCGAACTGGCACCCCTGCTGCCCCAACTGGTCGACGCCGCCCACACCCGTCGCCGTCAGGCAGCGGCGTTGCTCACCGCCGCGACCAGCACCCCACCCGGTGACACCTTCACCGCCGACAGCCTCACCCTGCGCCGTACCGCTTTGGCTACCGACCCCACCACAGGTGGCACCGGCCGACCCGGCGTGGTCTACGCCACCGCCGCCGATGGCAGCGGGCCCCGGCGCAACCTCACCCTGGAAGCCGACCAAGCGTTCTGGGCGTGGGCCTGCGTCGAGGTGTTCCGCCACACCGGCGTCCGGATCGAGGAAATGCTCGAGATCACCCACCGATCTTTCGTGTCCTACACGCTACCGACCACTGGCGAAGTCATCCCGATGCTGCAGATCACGCCGTCCAAGACCGACAAGGAACGACTCCTGGTGATCAGCCCTGAACTCGCCGCGGCGTTCGCCGAGATCATCCACCACGTCCGCGGCAGCAGCCCCCACCTACCTCTGGTCAGCCGCTACGACGGCTCCGAACGTGTCCACAGCCCTGCCCTGCCGTTCTTGTTCCAGCGACGATGGGGAGTCCGTGACATCGCCCTCAACCACGGCTACGTCAAGGGACTCCTCGGCGGACTCGTCGCCGCAGCCGGTATCACCAACCCCGACGGCAGTCCCGCTCAGTTCACCCCGCACGACTTCCGCCGCATCTTCGCCACCGAAGCCGTGTCCCAGGGCCTCCCGGTCCACATCGCCGCCAAGATCCTGGGCCACGACTCGCTGACCACCACCCAGACCTACGTCGCTGTCTACGACACCGACGTCATCGACCACCACCGTGCGTTCATCGCCCGCCGCCGCGCGACCCGGCCCGCCCAGGAATACCGCGAACCCACCGACAGCGAATGGGACGAATTCCTCGGCCACTGGGTCGCCCGCAAGCTCGAACTCGGCACCTGCGGACGCGCCTACGGCACCGGCTGCCAACACGAACACGCCTGCATCCGCTGCCCCATGCTGCGACCCGACCCCACGCAACAGCCCCGGCTCGAAGCGGTCATCGCCAGCCTCACCGAACGTATCGCTGAGGCCACCGAACACGGCTGGCTCGGCGACGTCACCGGGCTCACCACCAGCCTTGACGCCGCCAACCGGAAGCTCGTCCAGATGCGCCGCACTGCCACCAACCTCGGCCTGCCCGCCCGCCTCGGGTCCTCCTCGCAAGGGGCAAGATGATGAACCCAACCCTGTCCAGCACGTCCAGAAAATTGTGCGGAAAAGAGGCCGGTCACGTGCTCCTCCACCAGGACCAGCAGGCAGCCGCGACTGCCGCGGGATCCTCGAAGTCGAGGCCGAATCGGTCGCGTACATGGTGACCAGCGCCCACGGGCTCGACTCCAGCCAGTACACCTTCAACTACGTCGCCGGCTGGGCCCTCAACGCGGTGACCGAGCAGCGTGACCTCGCCGACATCCTCCGCAGCACAGGCCAGCGTGTCATTGGCGCCGCAGACCTCATTCTTCAGACCACTCAGCCGGCTCCGACCATCACCGATACCGCGCTCGATGCTCTGGAGGGTGACATCCGAGTTCAGACGGACCCCACGCGCTGGGAGGCAGTCTCCGTCGGCCAGGCCATCACCCCGGAGCCGCCGACCGTGCCTTCGCCGGCGCTGGTCCCCTCGGTGGGCCGCTGACCATGACGATCGCGATGGACGACCTCTCCTCACCTGGCCCATGCGACAGCGTTGTGTCCTCGACGCGGCTCTTGCCGCACGACCTCAAGCGGAACGGTGCCCGCGCCTTCTTGTTGCTGCGAGCGGTCGGTGTCGGACTTGCCAGGCCTCACGCCGCACAGGAGGGAGCCGAAGCCTGCACGCGTCCTCATCCGCTGGCTCGCCAGTGATCCCGGGGCGGGCTCCGTCTATGCTGAAGGGCAGCGATGGACCCGAGATCCGCGCGGATCTCGGGTACGGAGCGATTCCCCACGTATTCCCCACGACAAGGTGACGAAATGGCTAAGGCCCATCAAAACTCCTTGTCAGGGGGCCATTATCGCTGGATAGAAGAGAGCTTCAACTCCTCTCTCGCGCACAAAAAGTGCCTCTGACAAGGGCAAATAGGACGAAGAGGCGGGAGGCGAAAACCTCTCGCCTTTCCTATGTCCGGGGCGTGTGGCGTGCTGCTGGCAAGGGCGAATGCGTCGCTGAGGTCGCCGGCGCTTCCTCTGGCTGGCCGGCATGTTCCCCACGTGTGGGGGTGTTCCCCACGCATTCCCCACGAGTTCCCCACGCCGTGAGGGATGGGCTTGCGACCGCGTCCAGGGACGCCTTCCCGGACCGGTCTCGCTGGGTTAGGCCTCTCAGCAGCAGCCTGCCTTGGTTGCCAGCGGCAGTGAACGGTTCGGGAGGTCGGTGGGTTCGGCGGTGGGTCCGCAGCAGGTCTCAGTTGTGCCGGTGGTTTCCTGGGTGGGGTCGTCGTGTGACGCGCTGGGCTGGGCGAGCAGTTCGGCCGCGGCGAGGAGGCCGGCGCGGGTGATGAGGCCGGCGGGCACGGTTTCGTAGGTGGTGTCGTCGACGGTGATGGTGCGGCAGTCGTTGGGGCCGCAGACGTCGCAGCAGGGGCTCTGGCTGGTCGCGCCGCCGAGCCAGTCCTCGAGGGGTCGGCCCGCGATCAGGATGCGGTTGGACTCCAGTGGCGCCTGCTCGAACTGGGCCAGGTTGATGGTGGCCTCGGCCAGGCGCACGGTGATGCCCAGGGGGGCGAGGGCCGCGGTGAGGGTCGCGGCTGCCGTGCGTACCTCGCTGCCGGTGTCGCCGCAGCGGGGGCAGGTTTGGCCGGCGTCCACGAGGCGTTGCCAGGCGATGGTGAGGTCGGTCATGGGGTACTCCCGGTCATGGTGTGGGTGTCGGTGAGGGCGAGGAGTCGGGCGGCGCCCACGGGTTCGTCGAGCAGGACGGGCACGACGGCGACCCGGGCGGCCGTCTTCGTGACGGTGTCGATGGGGTCGGTCTCCAGGCGGGCGCGGCGAAGCAGCAGTGGGGCGGTCGGCCTGGCGGCGGTGAGGGATTGGTTGATGACCCACGCCCAGGGTGTGATGCCGGCGCGGGCGAGGTCGTCGCGGAACGCCATCGCCTCCAGCACCGGGGTCGGTTCGGGCAGGGTCACCATGACCAGGCGGGTGTAGTCGGGGTCCTGCAGGCGCATCAGCGGAGTGGTGAACCGGACGCCGGCCGCCATGGTCTTGACGGTGTCACGGTGGTAGGCGCCGGTGGTGTCCATCAGTAGCAGGGTGTGCCCGGTGGGTGCGGTGTCCATGACCACGAACTGGCGACGGGCCTGCCCGACCAGGGAGGAGAACTGCTGGAAGACGGCGATCTCCTGGTGGCATGGGCTCTGCAGGTCCTCGGCGAGGGCGGCCAGCGCGTCGGCGTCCAGGCCCTGGCCCTGGGTGGCCATCACGTGGGCCCGGTAGTCGGCGATCGCCTGGGCGGGGTCGACCCGCGACAGCGTCAACGACGGCAGGTCGGGGGTCTCGGTGACGGTGGCGTCCAGGTGCGCCGCGGGGTCGGTGGTGGTCAGGTGGACCCGGTGACCGCGTGCGGCCAGCCCGACCGCGAGCGCCGCCGCGATGGTGGTCTTGCCGACCCCACCTTTACCCACACACATCACCAGCCCGTGACCGATGGCGGCGAGTTCGTCGACGAGGGCGTCCAGGCCCGGCAGTCCTGCCGGCGGGCAGTGGGGCGGCGTCCGTCGGAGCCTCGGCGGTGTCTTCGGGTGACAGCAGTGCGCGCAGGGCGAGCACGCCGACCATGTTCACGGTCTTCAGCGGGATCCGGTCCTGTGGCAGGTCGGCGAGCGGGCCCGCGACGGCGGCGAGCACGGCCGTCTCGCGGGCGCGGGTCGCGGCGGCGAGCGGGTCGGGGTGGCCGTCGGCGGGCAGGACGGCGTTCACCACGAGGTGGGTGGCGTGGATCCCGATCCCGGCCAGTTCGGACGCCGTGCGCTCGGCCTCGGCGAGCGAGGTGGCCTGCGCCCGGGCCACCAGCACCAGCCGGGTGGTGGTGGGGTCGGTGAGGGCCGCCAGCGCGCGGGCGTACTGGTCGCGGTGTTTGTCCAGCCCCGACATCGGCCCCAGGCAGGACGCGTCGCCGCCCGAATCGATGAAGCCGGTCCAGTCGCCGGGCAGCTGAAGCAACCGGATGGTGTGTCCGGTCGGCGCGGTGTCGAACACCACATGGTCGTAGTGGGAGTCCTCCTCGGCCAGGAAGCCGGTGAACTCGTTGAACGATGCGATCTCGGTGGTGCACGACCCCGACAACTGTTCGGTGAGCGACGCGATCTCGCTGGCCGGCAGCGCGGCCCGGACGGGGCCGAGGATCCGTTCCCGGTACTGCTCGGCGGCCGATTCGGGGTCGATCTCCAGCGCGTCCAGGCCCTCGACGCCGACCACCGGGGTGACCCGGTTCCCGATCGGCTGGTCGAACACCTGGCCCACGTTGGAGGCGGGGTCGGTCGAGACCAGCAGCACCCGACGCCCCGCCCCGGCCAGGTGGACCGCCGTCGCGCACGCCAGCGACGTCTTGCCCACCCCGCCCTTGCCGGTGAAGAACACGAACCGTGGCATGTCCTCCAGGAACTTCATGGCAAACTCCCTCCAGCCGATCGCGGGGTCAGCCGGTCAGCGGCCGGCCAGCAGTTGGGCGATCTCGGCGGGCTTGGCGACCCGACCTGACAGCACTACCTGCTCGTCGACCACCAGGCCGGGGGTGCGCATGATGCCGTAGCCGGCGATGTCGGCGTAGTCGGTGACCTTCTCGACGCTGGCCTCCATTCCCAGAGACGCCAAGGCTGCGCGGGTGTTCTTCTCCAGGTTGACGCAGTTGGCGCAGCCGGGACCGAGGACTTTGATGTGCATGGTGTGTGACTCCTTCTTCGGGTGATGGTGGTGCTTCGGGTGGTTTCAGACGGGGAGGACGGCGTTGAACAGGTAGCCCACCGCGATGATCCCGGCGGCGACCACGGCAACGAAGGTGGCGATCAGTTTCGGTTTGAGCACGCGGCGCAGCAGGATCATCTCGGGCAGGCTGAGGGCGACCGTGGCCATCATGAACGCGAGCAGGGTTCCCATCGGGAGGCCCTTGTCGTGCAGGGCGTCGACCAGAGGCAGGACGCCGGCGGCGTTGGAGTACAGCGGGACACCGACGACGACCGCGATCAGGACGGCGAAGGGGTTGTCGCGGCCGGCGTACGTGGCGAAGAAGTTCTCCGGCGCCCAGCCGTGGATGACCGCGCCGAGGCCGATGCCGACCAGCAGGTAGGGCCATATCTTGCGCAGGATTGTCCCGACCTCGTCGATGCCGAGTTGGACGCGGTCGGGCCACGTCAGGTGGGCGGTCGAGTCGATGACCTGGCCGCGGAGCCGGGTCTCGAACACGAACGGTTCCACCCAGCGTTCCAGGCGGAGGCGTCCGATCACCCAGCCGGCGACGATCGCGATGCTGACGCCCGCGGCGACGTACAGCAGGGTGGGGCCGGGGCCGAACAGGCCCAGCAGCAGCGCGATCGCCACCTCGTTGATCAGCGGGCTCGCGATCAGGAAGCTCATCGTCACCCCCAGGGGAACGCCGGCGGCGACGAACCCGATGAACGCCGGCACGGCGCTGCACGAGCAGAACGGGGTCACGATGCCCAGCAGCGCCGCCAACACGTTCCCGACACCCTCGCGCTTGCCACCGAGCAGCGCCCGGGTGCGCTCCACGCTCATGAACGACCGCAGGACCGTGACCACGAAGATGATCCCGGTCAGCAGCAACGCGATCTTGATCGTGTCGTAGAAGAAGAACCACACCCCGGACCCCAGCCGGGACTCCAGATCCAACCCAGCGGCCTCGCCGATCAGCCACGTCCAGAACGGCTCGTTGACCCAGTACAAGGCCACCCACGCCACGGACGCCCCCGCGACCCCGAGGCTCAGCCGGAGCCCGGGGCGTCCCAACCTGGTCGTCACCGACATGACCCACACTCCGCCCGAGTAGCCGCGGCCACCGGCAGGGCGGCGTGCAGCCGCTCCAGGGCGTCCTCGGCCAGGGTGTAGTCCACCCATCGGCCCCGCCGGGCTGTGGTCACCAGGCCGGCCTCCCGCAGCATGCGCAGGTGGTAGCTCAGCAGGTTCGCCGGGATCGGCGGATCGAGTTGCAGGTCGCACACGCACCGCGTGCCGGATGCCGCCAGGCGGTTGAGCAGGGTCAGCCGCACCGGGTCGGCTGCGACCGCCAGCAGCGTCGCCGCATCCCGCGTCAGTTCAGCCTCAATTGATTCAACCACACCTGAACTATGCTCCCGTGCGGCCGCCTGTGCAAGCAAGGCGACCCTCATCCGTCCTGCCGCGTCAGAGCCACAGCCCCGCGAGCCAACCGGCGGCCGTGGCAGTCACCAGCAGCGTGCCGATGACCAGCGCGACGATCCGCCAGCGGGCGATGACGAGCATGCCGCTGATGGCCCCGACGCTGGTGCCCGCGCCGGTGATGAGGAACGCGATGCCCGCTCCGGGGGCCATGCCGCCGTCCAGGAGGGTGGCCACCAGGGGCAGCGAGGCGTCGGTGTTGAGGTAGACCGGGACGCCGAGCAGGGCGGCCAGCGGGACCGACCAGACGGGGTTGCCCGCGCCGAGCCACGTGGTGAGGAGGCCCGTCGGCAGGATCCTGATGACCAGGTACCCCAGGGCGGCGAAACCCAGGAAGTACACGGCGAGCCGGCGGCCATTCGTGGCCAGGGCCACGCCGAACCGACGCCAGGTCGCGGGTTCGGCGTCGACCACGGTGTCCGGCCGGGCGTCGATGACGGCCAGTTGCCGGGTCCCGCCGACGCGCCTCGTGACCGGCGCGCCGGCGACGGCGTCCGTCTGGCAGCCGGTGTCGCAGCCACCGTCGGGCGTCGGGGTCGCCAGGCGGGCCTGTCCGGCGAGCAGCCCGTGGCGCTCCAGCCACCAGGCGGCACCTCCGCCGATCAGGCCGACAGCGATCGCCGCACCGAAGAACGTGGTCGCGAAGGCGGGCCCGAACAGCCCGACCGACCACACGTACTCCTGCGGACTGGTCAGCGGCGACGACACCATGAACGCCACCACCGGCGCCCACGGGACCGAGGAGGCCATGGCGCCCAGCACGACGGCGGTGGTACCACAGGAACAGAACGGCGTCAGCGCGCCCAGTGCGACGGCGCCCAGCACCGCCGCCCAGGTACGACGCCGAAGCCAGCTGCCCAACCGGTCCGGTTTGACGTACACCTGCACGACGGAGGCCACCACGACACTCGCCAGCAGGAACGGCCAGTTGTGGGCCAGCGCGGTCGCCACATCGGTCGTGACGCCGACACCCAGATCTGTCAGGTGGTCGAGCATCTACTCCAATCCATAGACAAGCATCGATTGATCGATGCTGATGGATATGATAGACACGTGTCTATGAGTGTTCAAGGGGTGGCGCCGCGGGTCACGTCGGTCGGTGACCTGTGCTGTTCACCGATCCTGCAGGCCCCCCTGCAGTCCGGCGATGCGCTGGCCCTGGCCGGGGCGCTGAAGGTGCTGGCCGACCCCGCGCGGTTGCGGCTGCTGAGCCTGATCCGAGCCGCGGACGACGGACGGGCGACCACCCGCGTCCTGGCCGATCAGGTGGGACTCACCCAGCCGACCGTCACCCATCACCTGGGTGCCCTGTTCGACGCCGGCTTCCTCGACCGGGAGCGGGCAGGCCGACAGACCTGGTACTCGGTGAACACCGACGGGCTGCGGGCGATCCAACAGCTCCTCGACCCGACACCTGTGGGAACTGTCGAGTCGTGAGGTAGGTGAGCGACAGCGTGCAGCCGCGATCGGACCGCGGCGAAGGAAGCTGCGGACACCTCTCCTTCAATCGGACCGATCGGGCTGACGCGGAGTGCGTTCAGCTGGTCAGTTCTGTCGCGAGTGCGTGCACCCGGTTGGCGATCTGGTCGCGGATGTTGCGGGTCCGTTCGTCGCCCTCGATGCCGTCGTCGGCCGGGTCGTGGATCGGCCAGCGCTCGACGCGGTCGGCCAGCGGCTCGGGTGGGTTCAGCTGGACGTCGGGGCCGATGAGGATGATGCGGTCGGCTGCGTCCAGCATGGCGGCCGTCACGGCCTTGGGGTGCTCCCCGGCGGTGCTGGCGCCCAGCTCGGCGACGATGCGCGCCGACGCGTCGTCGACGGCGTCGTCGGGTCCGGTGCCGGCAGTGGTCACCACGATCCGGTCGCCGTACAGGTGGCGCATCAGGGCCCCCGCCATCTGGGACTTGCCCGCGTTGTGCACGCACAGGAACAGCACATGGGGGAGGTGGCTTGGCTTGATCGTGCTCGGGAGGGAGGTCGCCCTCTGCATCTGGCGGGTGTGGGTCTGGTAGGTGCTGTTGCCGCCCGACAGGTTCATCACCTCAGCGAGGCCGAGGGCGAGCAGGACGTTCTGGGCGGCGTTCCCGGTCACGCCCTTGTTGCAGTACGTGACCGTCGGCACCTGTGGGTCGAGTTCGCCGACGCGCCGCCGCAGGTCTGCCAGCGGGATGTTCACCGCCCCGGGCAGGTGGCTCTTGGCGTAGTCCTTCGCGGCGCGCACGTCGACGATCTGGATCCGCTCGCCTCGCGCCAGCCGCTCATCGAGGTCGGTGGGCGATATCAATGGAGCTCGTCCGCGGACGGCGGTCTCGAGCGCCATACCCGTGTAGTGGACCGGGTCCTTCGTGGTGGCGAAGGGCGGTGAGTAGGCGAGGTCGAGGTGGAACAGGTCAGCGACGGTCGCGCCGAAGGTGATCGCGGTGGCGAGCACGTCGATGCGCTTGTCCACTCCCTCCGGTCCGACGGCTTGGGCGCCCAGGAGTCGGCCGGAGGCGCGGTCGGCCACGGCCTTGATGGTGAGTTCCTTGCCGCCCAGGTAGGTCGCGTGGGCCGGTTTGGTGTTGTGCAGGACGACCGGGTCGAATCCCTCGGCGCGGGCCTGCGTCTCGGTGAGCCCGGTGTGGCCGACGGCCAATCCGAACACCCGCACGATGCCGGTGCCCAGGATCCCGCGATGCTCCAGGGTGGTGCCTCCGGTGATCGCGTCGCCGGCGATTCGCCCCATCTTGTTCGCCGTCGATCCCAGCGGCCGCCACAACGGCCGGCCCGTGATCACCGAGTAGCTTTCGGCACAGTCACCGACCGCGTAGACGCCCTCGACGTTGGTGCGCATGGACGGGTCCACGGCGATCGCGCCGGTCTCGCCGATGGTCACTCCGAGGTCGCGCGCGAGGTCGGTGTTGGGCCGCACACCGACGGCAAGGATCACCAGCTGCGCCGCAATGAGTTCGCCGGTGTCGAGCCGCACGCCGCAGACCCGGGTGTCTCCTTCGAGTCCGGTCATGGACGTGTTGAGCCGTACGGTCACGCCGTGGCGCTCGAGTTCCTCCTGGACGCGGAACGCCATGTCCGCGTCGAGGGCCGGCATGACCTGCGGGAGGCGCTCGACCAGGGTGACGCCGATCCCGCTCGCGACCAGCTGTTCGGCCACCTCCAGGCCGATGAAGCCGGATCCGACGACCACGACCTGCTCCGGTGAGGCGTCGTCGAGCCAGCCCTTGATCGCCTCGGCGTCGCGGACGCTGCGCAAGGCGAAGACTCCCGGCAGGTCGACGCCCGGCACCGGCGGGATGATGCTGGTGGCCCCGGTGGCGAGCACGAGGCTGTCGTAGCGGTCCGCGGTCACCTCGCCGGAGGACAGGTCGCGAACCTGGAGGGTCCGG
This sequence comes from uncultured Actinomycetota bacterium, assembly GCA_963780175.1. Lineage (GTDB taxonomy): Bacteria > Actinomycetota > Actinomycetes > Propionibacteriales > Propionibacteriaceae > Brooklawnia. The sequence continues at coordinate 1,354,326 of CAWAAT010000001.1, forward strand.
CCGGCCGGGTCAGCGCTGATCACCTCGTGACCGGTGCGGATGTCGATGTTGTAGCGCTTGGCGAACCAGGCCGGGTCGCGGGGGTGCAGGTCGTCGGCGTCGGGCACGGTCCCGCCGATGAAGTACGGCAGGCCGCACCCGGAGTAGGAGATGTCACGGTCCCGCTCGTAGATCACGATCTCCATCTCCTCGTCGTTGCGCCGGGCCTTGGCGCCCACCGACGTGCCGGCGGCGACCGCACCGACGATCACGAGCCGCTGCGCGCGCGGCGACGCTGGCATGGGCATGTCGGACACGGGAACCTCCTGGGTTCATGCCCCGCGGGTGCGGAACATCGTCGGATCGAAGTCGAGGGTTGAAGCCGGATGGGCCGGCCTTGACTCCAATAATAGCTCAGCTAGCATTGAGGCAATACTGTAGGTAATCAGTCGAGGTAATCATCTCAGGAAGGGGCCGTCGTGGTACTCGGGGACGTGAACGCCAGGGCGCGCGCGTACGCCGCACTGGGTGACCCATCGCGGCTCGCGATCATCGACCTGCTCGCGCACGCCGACCTCGCCTCAGGCGAGCTCGCCGCCCAGCTGGAGTTGCCGACCAATCTGGTCGCCCACCACCTCGGCGTCCTTGAGCAGGCAGGCCTCGTCACGCGGCACCGTTCCGAGGGAGACGGACGCCGCAGCTACGTTCAGCGGACCCCGGCCTGCGACCGGTTGCTCGGTGCGACCCCGCTGCCTCGTCCGGCCCGGGTCGCTTTCGTGTGCAGCCAGAACTCGGCCCGTTCACAGCTGGCGGAGTCCTACTGGCGCTCGATCAGCGACATTCCCGCCCTCTCGGCAGGAACCCGCCCCGCCCGACGGGTGCACCCGGGCGCGGTCTCGGTCGCGCGCCGCCACGGGCTCGACCTCACGCACGCGACACCCAAGCTCGCCCGGGACGTCCTCACCGGCGACGAGCTCCTCATCGCGGTGTGTGACCGGGCCTACGAAGACGTGGACGGCCCGCTGCTGCACTGGTCCATTCCCGACCCGGCAGTCAAGGAGGACCCCCATGCCTTCGACGCCGCCTACGACGACATCACCCAACGCATCGACCGACTCGCATCAAGCCTTGAAGGAGAGCCACGATGACCGTCCACCCTGCCCAGGAACGCAGCTGGGAGTGTCTGCACCCCGACGACAGACTCGCGCTCAAGCAGGCTGCGGCGCACCTCGCACAGGAGTTCTCCGGCGTCTACGGCACTGAGACCATCGAGCGGTTCCTGGACAGTTCCTTCGACCAGTTCGCCGGTCGCGCGACCGTCACCAAGTTCCTGCCCCTGCTCGCCGAACGCTTCGCCAGGCAGCGCCTCCACGCGCTCGCCCGCGTCGAGGGACTCCACGACGACGGCAAACCCGTGGTGCTCTTCCTGTGCACCCACAACGCCGGACGGTCCCAGATGGCTCTCGGCTTCTTCCAGGCGCTCGCCGGCGACAATGCGGTCGCCTGGTCCGGCGGCTCCGAGCCCGGGCTCGAGGTCAACCCCGTGGCGGTCCAGGCGATGGCCGAACGCGGAATCGACATCGCCCACGAGTTCCCCAAACCCTGGACCGATGAGACCGTCCGCGCCGCCGACGTCGTCATCACGATGGGCTGCGGCGATGCGTGCCCCATCTTCCCGGGCAAGCGCTACGAGAGCTGGGAACTCGACGACCCCCACGGCCAGGACCTCGCCGCCGTGCGACCCATCCGCGACGACGTCGAACGACGCGTCCGCAGCCTTCTGGCATCGCTCAACCTGTGACGGAGGGCCCCGGGCGGGGCGCACACTTGAAGCATGTCAGCCGCTGCCGACATCGTGTCCGAGCTTGAACGCGTCCGCGACGACTACCGCCGCCTCATCGCGGCCGCCACCCCCGAGGAACTGCTGGCGCCCACGTGGGGGACCCGCTGGACCAACCGCGAACTCCTGTTCCACATGTGGTTCGGGCAGCATCTCGCGCGGGTGTTCGTTCCGCTGTTCGGTGGATTCGGACGGCTGCCACGCCGGGTCTCGATCGGCCACGCGCGTATCCTCACCGCGCTGACGCGTCCCTACAACTGGGTCAACTACGCCGGGCCAGTCGCTGGCGTCCGCGTCGTCGGGCTACGTCGCGCCGAGCACTGGATGAACCTCGACACCGACTGGCTCGTCGACTGGAGCCGCCGCGCGACCGACGCCGAGCTACAGCTCGCGATGGCTGTCCCCGAACAGTGGGATCCCTACTTCACGTCGTGGATGACCCGCGCCGACGTGCTCGAATGGGCACCCAAGCACTATGACCACCACCGCCGTCAGCTGACACTCGCCGGTCGCGAGCGGCACCGGCCCCAGCGGTAGGTACGACATCGGAAACGGGCTGGGCCGTCTGGGGGTTGTCGGGCAGGGCGCGGCGCGGGGTCGCTCGGGTAGCAAGGGACCCTCACCGAGGTCGACTGCTGCTGGACTGAACCGTGTTCTTGTGGGCTGATGGCTCCCGTCCACCCGATCCCAGAGGGGGGAGTTGTGCCCGGGGGTGGTTCAAGGCGCCAGCCCTGGCCGCCCGCCCCGAAGCCCGCAATGCCACAGTGTCAGTCGCGGAGCAAGGCACCCCCATCAGGACCATGGGTCCGTCATCGGACCCACTGGCCGGCGCGGCCCGTGTCTGCTCTGAATCGGTACGGACTCAGGCTGCGGGACTGTCCCCCGAGAACAGCAGACGCCCGTTATGAGAGCGAGTGGCGTGTCCGACTGAACAGGGGGCTGCGATGCAGAGCGGGAGCGGGAACCGGCGATGAGCTCGAGCGCGACCTCAACCGCGACACTGCACCCGCGCTCTGGGGCCAGCCAGACTCTCGCCCTCACTGTTTCTGGAAGTAGAATGTTTCGTACTATGAGAAACGATGCTCGCCCGGAAACACTTCTGCTTGAGGATGCCATACGTCAGGTCAGGGAGCTGCTGCCGCGCGCGTGGACGGCCAACCTCACCGACGGCGCCGCCCGGTACGCGGGTGATGTGCTGTTGTCGGTGAGGGGGCCGGCAGGGGTGGGCGTCACCTACAGAGTCGAGGCAAAGCGGGCGGGCGGGAGGTCGCTCGCCGATACCGTGGCAGCCCTTCGGGAACGTCAGCGGGAGACGGGCTTCCCGGTCTTGTTCGTCGCGGACTACATCGGCCCCGCCACCCGCCGTGCCCTGACAGAGGCCGGGATCAGTTACGTCGACGCGACGGGCTGGGTGCGCTTGGTCTCGGACGACCCGTTGATCCTTCTGACGGGTGAGGGTGCCGAGCGCTCTCCTCGTGCTCCGGAGTCTGCTGCGGTGGTCCGGTTGAACGGGGTGGCTACCAGTCGCGTGATCCGCGCCCTGTCCGAGGTCGAGGTGCCGGTCGGTGTCCGGGAGTTGGCCAGTGTGGCGCAGGTGTCGCCCGGGTCGGTGTCGAAGCTGCTCACCACGCTGGCCGCTGAAGGGATCGTCGACCGGGACGCGCGCGGCGCCGTGTCGAACGTGCGACGGCGTTCGTTGCTGCGGCGCTGGGCGCAGGACTACGGGTACGCCACAACCAACCCGGGTGTGGGGTACTGGCTCGCGCCGCGGGGGCTGGCGCAGGTCATCGACCGGGTCGCTGAGCAGGAGGGTGTGGCGGTGACGGGCTCGGCCGCGGCCCGCAGGCTGCTGCCGCCGGACAAGACGTCGGTGGTCCCGCTGCGGCTGCTCGCCTTGTACGCGGCCTCACCTCGCAGGCTGGCCGAGCAACTGGGCTTGGTGGAGGCCGACGCGGCGACCGCGAACGTGGTCATCGCCGCCCCCCAAGATGGACGGATCCTGCCCGGCCCCGGTGAACCTGCCACCCTCGCACCCACAGCGCTGGTGGTGGCGGACCTGCTGACTTTGCCCGGCCGTTCGGACGCCGAGGCCGAGCAGCTGATGGACGCCCTGGCCTCGATCGATCCGTCGTGGAAGGAGTGACATGGACGCCGTCGCCCCCGAGTATGTCGCCGCCCGCCGCGTCCTCTTGGACGCCCTCGAAGCACTGACGTACCACCTTCCCAGCCTCATCCTGGTCGGCGCCCAGGCCGTTTACCACCACACCGGTGATGCCGACCTCAACGTGCCCTTGATGACGACCGACGCCGACCTCGCGATCGATACCCGCGGGCTGGCCGACGTGCCCGAGATCGGCTCGCTCCTGCGCGGGGCGGGGTTCGTTCCCGGCCCCAACCCCGGTCGCTGGGTCGCCGCCAGCGATGTCGCGGTCGATCTGATGGTCGTTCCGCATCAGTCGCGGACGGCGAAGGCCTCGGCGCGTGCCGCACGACTCGCGCCCCACGACCGGCTGACCGCCCGGATCGCCCGTGGGCTCGAGCCGGCCCTCATCGACCACCAACGCATCGCCATCGCGGCCCTGGAATCAACTGATGCCCGCACGTTCGACTTGGCCATCGCCGGCCCTGCCGCTCTCCTGGTGGCCAAGGTCATCAAGATCAGCGAACGGCTCGGACAGGCCGACCGGCAGCCGGACCGACTCAAGGAGAAGGACGCCCTCGACGCCTTCCGCCTACTCCAAGCGGTCGACACCGCCGAACTGGTTCTCGGACTGTCGAAACACAGGGGTGAGCCCAACGCGGCCGGCATCGCCGAAGAAGCTCTGGAGATCCTGCGCCTGCACGCGACCACACCCCGGGGTCGGATCGTCCTCCTCGCGGCATCCGCCGCAGGAGGAGACGCCACGGTCGCGCCCGCGTTCGCCGCCCTGTGCAACGACCTGCTGGCAGCCCTGCGATGAACCGTTCACCTTCTGCCAATGGTCCGTGGACGCCGACCGCCTATGCTGAGGGGCAGCTACTGACGCGAGATCCGCGCGGGTCTCGGGTTCGAAGCGATTCCCCACGCATTCCCCACGGCAAGGTGACGAAGTGGCAATCAACCTACAAAACACCTTGTCAGGGGGCGATTATCGGCTGACAGAAGAGAGCTTCAACTCCTCTCTCGCGCACAGCACGCGAAACCCCCTCCGATTAGGGTCGATACCCAAATCGGAGGGGGTTTCAGCATGTCCGCAGCAGTCCGGCCGCGCCTACTCCCGCCACCGTGACTGTGGCTGGGCGCCCGGCCGGTCCGCCCGCGCGTCGGATCCGGATTACCCCGGGGGAGGGAACCAGAAATCGACTACCGCTGGCCCGCCGAGACCAGACGACGCGGCTGCAGGCCGCCGAAGAATCGCGTCCACGGCACGTCGATCGGGGCGTCATGTGCCACGACGTCGTACAGGAACCTCACCAAGGGGAAGTCGCTCGGCTCAATCACGCCGCGTTCGGTCAGCCGCTCCAACGCCTTCCCGACCACACCGATTGCGGCCACGCCCTCGAGCGTGATCCCCTTCATGTGGACGCCGCGCACCTCGGAGAACGGGATCCCGGCACCGACGTACTGGCCTGCCTTTACATTGCGGCCGCCCATCGAGGTGACGAACATGTCGCCCACCCCGCCGAGCCCGTCGGCGGTCTTCGGGTCGCCGCCGATCAGCTCGATGAACTGGTGGATCTCCCGCGACCCCTCGGCGAACAGTGCGGCCGAGAAGTTGAACATCACGTACGGCGCGTCCAGTTCGCCCTTGGCGGTCAAGATGCCGTGCGCGAACCCTTGCGCGAAAGCGAACACGTTCTTGGTGGCGGCCCCGACCTCGTGGCCGACGAAGTCGGTCGAGGTCCACACATGGTAGTAGTCGGTGCCGTAGAGCCCGGCCAGGAAGTCGAGCGAGGCCTGATCCTCACCGGCGAAAACCACGCAGCTGGGACGACGGACCGCCAGTTCACCGGCGATGCACGGCCCGACGATGGCCGACCAGGTGACGCGATCGGCGATCGGGCCGACCGCTCGCTGCAGAACGTGAGGCAGGATGCGGAGCGTGCCGTCGGCGTCGGCCTGCAATCCCTTCGTGATGACCAGCACTTTCTGCCCCGGCTCCAGCAAGCGGGCGAGTTGCTCGCCAGCCCAATCGATGCCGAAGGAGTTGACGCCGACCATCACGACGTCCGCGCCGGCGACCGCCTGGGCTGCCTCGGTGAAGTAGTAGGGCTGCACGTTTTCGTCCAGAGCGACCTTCAGGACCGGATGTACCCGGGTGGCCTTGATCGAATCGATGATGTGGTCGTCGAGGTGGGTGCCGATCAGGCGGACCTCGTGGCCGTTGTCCCTAGCCGGGTTGGTAAGGGCAGAGGCCATGACGCCTGCGCCGAGCACCGCGATCGTAGTCATGAGAGTTCCTTTCGTTCTTCGGGATGTGTGGGCGTGTCGGTACGGGTCAGGTTCCGACGGTCTTCTTCATGGGTCTGTGGATGCGCTTCCAGCAGCGCAGTGGCGATGACGCCATCGACGATGAGCGTGGTGCACAGCCCGGCGGTCACCGCTGCCCTGGTGGCCAGTGCCTTGCGTGCGCCTGCCGCGACGACTATTGCGTTGGGACAACGCTCGAACGGCGTCGAGGTTCATCGAGAGCGTGCGGGCGTCGAGGCCGGGATCGGCGATGCTCCCGTCGATCGTGATGAAATGACTCATCACGTCGCCGACCGCGCCGGACTCTTCCATGAGCCGCATCTGCTCGGCGGTGAGGTAGCCGGACCGGACAAGAACCGAGTCGTCCGGGCTCACGCTGCCCGGCGAGTACAGCATCACGCGGCATGCCTCTGCCGCCTTGAGCGTGCCCGCGATCGATCCGTCGGAGCGCAACAGCCGGGCGACCCTCGCGTCCTCGAGGATCGTCGGCCCCGCGAGACTGCGAACGGAACCGCCACCTTTCTCAGCCAGCGCGTACAGCGACTCTCCGACCGGATTGCCTTGGGTCACGGTGGGACCGCCATTGGTTTGCACGACCTCGATTCCGCGTGTCCAGCCGTTGGGGAGTTCGGCGGCGACGGCCGCGACGGTGCGTCCCCAGCTGACCGCGATCCGGCGGATGCTCGGGCGTATCGACGCCAGGTGCATCGCTGCCGCCGAGCAGACCGACCTGAGGGTGATCGCTGAACTGGGTTGGGAAGGCAGCACGATCACCTCGCGCAGGCCGTACTCCTGCCTCAGGCGCACCTCCAACTCGTGCCGGCGGGCTCTCGGGTGGTCGATGACGATGCGGACGATGCCGGTCTTGCGGGCATCGTCGAGAAGCCGGCCAACCGTCCACCGGGTGACGCCGAGTTTCTCGGCTGCCTCGGCCTGCGTGTAGTCGCCGTAGTAGTACAGCTCCGCTGCCCGGAGCATCTGCTCTTCGTAGTCCGCCGTCTGCTTGGGCATCGATCGCCTCCTTTGCCTTCTGCGCCAACTCTAAGAGAGCAATCACCAAATGTAGGAGCCCACCACAGAGGTTGCTCATATGAGCAAAGAGCGGCTTCCTGCAAGCGGAGCAGCATCTGACATCGTCGTCGAAATGACCGTTCACAAGAGCCGCAATATCCCCGATCAGATGTTGCTCATCTGCGCAGGTGCGCTCCATTGACTCGAGTTGTGCCGAGGATTTTAGCTTCGTCCTGGGTCCGGCTGCCGCACGGATGCGGGCACCGACGACAAGCACCTGTACATCACCGAGGACGAGCCCGCGTCCACGGAGACACTCACGCCAACGCAGGCACCCATACCAACGGAGGCACCAGCATGATCGAGGCCTGGCTGGACACCCTGATCCCCTGGTGGCGAGACTTCACCACCTTCTACTCCGATCACTTCGGACTGATCGTGCTGCCTCTGCTGGCCTGGATGGCGACGATATTCATCGGCCAGCGCACTAACTCCGCAGCGTTGGCCGCGATCACCACTCATCTGAAGAAGCTGGGCAACCGTGCATACCGGATGTCCCCGACCGACCTTGTCGAACAGCTCGAACCGGTAGTCGCACGGGTGGCCGACGACCGGACGTGGATGCCGGCGCACGCCGGCCTATGGATCCGCAGCGATGCCGCGCAGCTGGCCGCCTCGCTCGGCGTCAACGAGCGCCAGGTGAACAGCTTGCGGGACCACACGCTCGGCTTCCGCGAACCAACTCGACGAAGGACACGCAGCCATGCCTGACCAGCCAGTACTGACCGTGATCGATGCGCACGACAGCAGCCGCGAATCGCTGATGGCCCATGTGGCCGGAGAACTACGTGCCAAGGCGCTCGTGGGTGACAAGCTTTCTGCCCGCACTCCTGGACCGGGAGACGACGTTCCCGACCGGGGTCGACTTCGGGAGGTTTCGTATCGCGATTCCGCACATCGACCCAGAACATGTCCGCACCCGGGCCTCGTCGTATGCCGCAACGACCGCGCCGTGGAATTCCAGGCGATGGACGACCCGGCCCGCACGCTGGAAGTCAGGTTGACGGTATGGCCTCTGGTCACGGACGCGGAGAACCAGGTAGGCCTGCTCGCCACCATGCTTGGCCTCCTGCAGCAGGACGGGACCTACCAGACCCTGCTGACCGCAAGCCCCGAGGAGGTCGCGGAAGTGATCGCGCCGGCGCTGGCGGCAACAACCCGGTAGCTCCAGCCCGCAGGTGGGTCGCCGGGTGAAGAACCGCGACGACCCACCTGCACAGGCCGGCAACCCCACGACCGCGCAGTATCCCCGACAAGCCACCCAGAGGAAAGCGATGGAACCCGACCAGGCAGACGACGTCGGCGTCCACGTTGTGCCGACGCCAGCCATCTTGAGCCACGGGCTGCGGCCGATGCGTGGGCGCGATCCCCTGGAGCGGAATCGCGTCGCGACCCCGCTGGAACTACTGTTCGACCTGACGTTCGTTGCCGGGTTCAGCATGGCAGCGGACCAGGCGTCGCACTACGCTGCCGAGGCGCATTGGGGGACCGCGCTGGGCGGGCTCGGGATTGCGATGTTCGCCTTGTACTGGGCGTGGCTCAACTGCACATGGTTCGCGTCGGCATATGACACTGATGACTGGCTGTGTCGGCTGTTGACGATGGCAGAAATGGTCGGTGCCCTGGTGCTCGCCCTCGGCTTGGCGCCGATGTTCCGCTCGATCGATGAGGCGACAACAGCCGGTAACGACCTGATGGTCATTGGCTACGTGGCCATCCGAGTTGCACTGGTTGCCCAATGGCTCCGCGCGGCCCGGCAGGATCCGCTGCGGCGACGGGCGACTGTGACGATGGCGATCAGTGTGTTTCTGGCACAGGTTGGCTGGATTACGCTCCTCGCGCTACGCGATGCCCCCTGGAGCCCGTTCGCGCCGGTCCTCGTGTTGGCAGCGGACCTCGGCGCTCCTATCGCCGTTGACCGCCTGAGGGGTGGCATACCCTGGCACGCACATCATGTCGCCGAACGGTTCGGTTTGCTGGCCATCATCGCCCTCGGTGAAGCCGTGTCCGGCACGATTGCGGCGGTCTCAGCGGTGGTCGAGCGCAACGGCTGGAGCGCCGAAGCGGCGCTGATCGTGGTCGCCGGAACTGCACTGACGCTGGGGTCATGGTGGGTCTATTTCATCGTGCCGTCTGCGTTCGTCCTCGAGCGCCGCCGCCAGCTGGGCAAGTTCTGGAGCTACTTCCACGTGTTGGTCTTCACCTCGATCGTTGCGATGGGTGCGGCGTTGCACCTTGCCGCTTACGTCACCGAGGGGGGCGCCGCAATCGGCCCGGTTTCGGCCTTGGTCGCGACGGTGGTTTCGGTCTTCGTGTTCGTGGTGGCCGTCTTCGTCCTCTACTCGGTTCTCGTCCGCGAGATCGACCGCTTCCATTACGCGCTCGTTGCTGGGACGCTGGCCTTCCTGATCCTTGCAGTGGCGCTCGTGGCCCTCGGCGCATCGTTGGGCGTCGCGCTGCTGGCGGTGGCTGCGGCACCGTTCGTCGTCGTGATCGGATATGAGACCCTCGGACACCAGCACGAGGCGAGCGCGCTCGAGCGGCTAGCCATCACCACAGGGACGCCGGCGACCTGACGGCGGCCAGTATCCGTCCTGATTTGCGGATAAGCACTAGCCCGAGCCCGATTGTTGGCCGTATAGTTCAACTCGCACCGGGCAACCGGAGCACGAGGCACCGGGGTTCGGATCCCGGGCCAAAGCAGGGAAACGTGGTGAGACACCACACTGTGCCGCAACTGTGAAGCGTCGAGAACCGACGATGAGTCAGACCGCCTGCTGCCTCGGTCGTCCTTCGAGCAAGAGGAACCCTTATGAACCCGACGCCATCCCCCGCACCTCTTTCTTCACCCACACCCGCCACCTTCCTCGATCTCGCTGATCACTAGAACCTGGACACCGGAGGCCATCGATGTTCGAGATTCTCGAGTCTTATCCATTGCTTCTTCTCACCCTGCTGGTGGTGGTGGGCTCGCTGCTCGGCCAGATCAAGATCGCCGGCCGCCACGCTCGCCGACCTGCGGCGGTGCTGTTCACCGCCATCGGATTGACCGCCTGGGGTGTGAGCAACGGAGTGGAGTTGACATCCCCGAAGTGCTCGGCAGTTTCGGGCTCATCATCTTCACCTACACGGTGGGCATCATCTCCGGGCCGAACTTCTTCGGCTCGCTGCGCCGGGGCTGGCCGGTGATGCTGAGCACCGGGCAGCCTCGCGTTGGCAGCGTTCCTGGTAGCCGGCGTCCTCGGACGCATCCTCGGCGTTACCCAATCCTCTTGATAGCCGGAACATTCGCGGGCGCGCTCAACAACACACCCTCGCTGGCCGCGGCCAGCCAAGCCGCCGGCGACGCCGAGCTTCCGGCCGTCGGATACTCGATCAGCTATCTGTGGGGCGTCATCGGCATGATGCTCGCTGCCGCCTGGGCCATCCAGATGGGCAATCGCGAATCGAAATCAGCCACCGCACCGCCGCTGGAACAGCGCACCATCCGGGTGGACGACGACTCCGATCTCACCGTGGCCGAGCTGCTGGAGCACAGTCCGGGTTCGGTCACTGTCTCACGCGTCCAGCACGAGAATGAGCCGACTGTCGTTGCCGCGCCGGACGAGAGGCTGCACAAGGGCGACCTGGTCTCCGTCATCGGCCCGCGCGATGCCCTCGCCGCGGTGACCGGCAAGCTCGGCCACGCCTCGTCGGTCGACATCATCAGCGACCGCACCTATCTCGACTCCGTGCGCGCGACGCTGTCATCGGCCAAACTCGCCGGGCGTCGCATCGACGAACTCGGTCTCGCCGAGCAATTCGGGGCGCATGTCTCCCGAGTCCGGCGCGGCAGACGTCGACATGATCGCCAGCCCCGACTTCGTCGTCCAAATGGGCGATCGGCCGCGGGTCGTCGCGCCCAGAGACCAGCTGGCACCGCTGCGCGCCCACCTCGGCGATTCCGAACGTGGCTTCTCCGACATCAACCCCTCCGGCCTGGCACTTGGCCTGGTGATCGGCATCGTCATCGGCATCATCCCCATCCCGCTGCCCACCGGCAGCTTCACACTGGGGCTGGCGGCCGGCACGCTGCTCACCGGGCTGGTCTTCGGCAGGCTCGGCCATATCGGACGCCTGCCCGTCTCGATGCCGAGTGCCGCTGCCGACTCACTGTCCGCACTCGGCATGCTGGTCTTCCTGGCGTACGCGGGGATGAAGGCCGGTCTGCAATTCGGCGCCGCGATGACGTCGAACCTGGGCTGGAAGGCCGCAGTGCTGGGCTTTGCGATCACCACGACCACTGCCGTGGCGTTCCTGGTCGCCGGCAGGCTGCACAAGACCGGCTGGATCCAGCTCGCGGGTCAGCTCGGCGGCGGCCACACCCAGCCCGCGGTGCTGGCATTCGCCAACACCCGCACCGGCTTCGATACCCGGGTTTCGCTCGGCTATGCGCTGGTCTATCCCACGGCGATGGTCGCGAAGATCCTGTTGGCCCAGATGCTCGTCCTGGTGGGGTGACCTCAGAGCAACTGGATCAGCGGTAGGCCTTATTTCGTGGCGACGATCGCCCGGATCTCTTCTCATTTTGAATCCCCGTTTCAAATAGCGTCCCGTTTCCCGAATCCCGCTAGCGGTGCCCGGTAGTACGCATTGCCCCACCCGCAGGGCGGGCTCTCGGCGGGATTGCTCGAGTAGGCACAACCAATGCGCCCACCGGGCCGGCCAGAAGCCGTAGCCTCGTCGTCATGGATGATGTCGACCGGATCGCCCGGGCCGGCCTGGGCGGGCTGCGGATCGCCGCCGCCGAGTCGCTGACCAGTGGGTTGCTGTGCAGCAGGGTGGGTGCCGCGGATCAGGCGAGCGAGTGGTTCGCGGGTGGCGTGGTCGCCTACTCAACGGAGGTCAAGCAGAGATTGCTCGGTGTTCCCGAAGGCACCGACCCGTGTTCTGCGGCCTGCGCGGAGCAGCTGGCCATCGGTGCGCGCGATCTCCTGGGAGCCCACATCGCGATCTCCACGACCGGGGTGGGCGGGCCCGAGCCGACCGATGGCCACCCGGCCGGAACCGTCTTCCTCGGCTGGGCGAGCCCGACGGAATCGGGTCACCACTTTCTACAGTTGGACGGCGACCCCGCCGAGGTGCTCGCCGGAACCGTCGCCGCCGCTCTTCGGCTGCTGGCCGACCGCTGCGAGCATGAAGCCCATCGTCGAGCTGAATCGTCCATCCCCCGCCAAAGGTGATACGGCCTTCCATACACACCAGGCACAATGGCCCTAACAACAATGGCCTCAACGAACAAATGGCCCTAGCGAATTGGCACGATCTCCAAGACCCACACGGATGTGAAGGACGTATCTCATGACGAAGCGACTCTGGCCCGCCGCTGTATTGACGCTCTCGCTGCTGCTCGCCGGGTGCGCCGTCACATCTGATCCGTTCAATCGCACACCCGCCGGACGCGGGCGGACCGTCGGATCTGGTCGGCATCACCTGGTTGCTGGACGAGCTGAACGGCCAGCCTGCGGTGGAAGGCACGTTCCCGTCGGTCACTTTCAGCAGCGAGGGCGGCATCGACGGCTCGGGCGGCTGCAACGTCTACGCCGGCAACTACACCGTCAGCGGCGCCCAGATCGATGTGGCCGACAACATCGTCTCGACGATGATGGCGTGCGATGACCCGATCATGACCCAGGAGTTCGAGCTTCTTCGAAGCCCTCAAGACCGCGTCGTCGTTCGCCGTCGAGGACACCCGACTGACCCTGTCAGACCAGGACGGAACCGCCGTGGCCACGTTCAACGCCCAGTCCCAGGACCTCGCCGGCACCAGCTGGCAGGTCACCGCCTACAACAACGGCCAGGAAGCTGTCGTCGGCGTCTTGGAGGGCACCACCCCGACCATCGAGTTCGGCGCCGACGGGCAGCTGTCCGGGTCCGCCGGCTGCAACAGGGTGATCGGCAGCTACAGCACCACCGATGGCACGATCAAGCTGGGACCGCTGGCCACCACTCAGATGGCCTGCCCCGAGCCCGAAGGCGTGATGGATCAGGAGACCCGGCTGGTGGCCGCGCTCGAGAGCGCCGCGACCTACCACGTCGAGGGCCCGACCCTGGAGATGCGGACCGCCGACGACGCTCTGGCCGTCCACTTCACCCGCGCCTGAGCGGCCAGGTCATCCGGCCACGCAGCACCATGCCGGTGCGGTGCATCCGTGCAGAAGCGTCGATCAGCTTCCACAGCGCCAGCACGCCCAGCAGCCAGGCCAGCACCGCGAGGATCACGATCCCGTAGTGGAGGGGATTGCTCAGCCAGCCGAGCCTGAAGAACCACTGGGTCAGCGGCACTTCCGCCTGCACCGTCGCGACGATCACCAGAACCACCGCCAGGATCACCATCTTGCGCGACTGCAGTGTCATCAGGCCCACCACCAGGCCCGCGTAGATGAGCACGTAGGCGACCGCCTGCTGCGCATAGACCATGCGTCCGGACGATTCGAAGAAATACCCGTAGACGGCGAACGAGACCAGCGCGAGGCTCAGCCCTGCGGGCAGAATGAACCGGATGATCGCCCGGCCGTACCCCTCCGAGGGCACCGGGCCGGCACCCGACCAGGCCGACAACGCCAGGGAGGGAATCGTCACGGCGATGATGCCGAGCGCGGAGTCGTGCGATGACCCGTACGGGAAACCGACACTGAGGAATCTGACCATCACGATGAGCATCGCGGTGGCCACCACCATGGTGAGGTCGAGCTTGATGACGTTGAGCAGGCCTTGGACGATCGTCTGACCCCGGCGCAGCATCGCCAGCAGCGCCAGTGGCGAGTTGTTCTGCAGGTAGATATCCGCCAGCGCGAGCGCGGCCTGGGTGCTGCCGGGCTGCGCAACCGCGACGTCCGCCTCGGCCATCGCCGAGAGGTCCGTCACCCCGTCACCCACCACGGTCACATGCTCGCCACTGCTGCGCAGCGCCCGGACGATCTCCCCCGCCTCGACAGGAGTGAACCCGCCGAACAGTGCGTGCTCGCTCACCACGCGTGCCCACTGCGAGCGCGGATGCTGCAGCAACTCGTCACGCGAGATGACACCACGCGACCGGACGTATTCGGTGTCGGAGGCACGCATCCCCTGGGCGGCCAGGTGGTTCAGCGCGTCAGCGGCTGGGCCGGGGGTGAAGGCCATCACGCGGACCCCGGCGTCCACGAAACCACGGATCACGGTCATCACCTCGTCGCTCACCCGGGACGACAGCCGCAAGACGGCCAGCGGTACCAGCCCATCGGGCAGCTTCGGGCGCCCCCGGCTGTCCCTCAGCGGCACCGGATCGGGCCGGTACGCCACCACCAGCTGTTCTCTTCCGGACTCGTCGTCGTCCGGCAATTCGGCGGTCAGCACGGGTTCAAGCGCGGCTCTTCTGCCCAGCACATACACTCCGGGTACATCGTCGTCGGCGAATACGAAGCCCGTCCAGCCGAGTGAGGCGAAGAACGGCGCCTCGGCTCGCACTGCCCGGCGTTCGCCCTCGAAAGCATCTGCCAGTACCCGCATCAGCGGCGTGGTCGAACTGGTCGAGTGCACCGCATCGCCCAGCAACTGCCGAATCCGGGATTCGGAGGGGTGATCGCCGTCGCAATGCCGGACGATGGACAACTCCACCGAGGTGCCGGCAAGGAATCCGACCTCGGTGAAACAGACCACGGTGGTCTCGGCGAGCGCCTCGATCGAGCGTGCCCGGGTGACCACACCGCCATGCTGAGCCAGATCCGCGGCACCCGCGATGTAGCTGATGATGATCATCAGATAGAGCCCGCTCGGCGCCAGGTTGAAGATGACGGGGGCGGCGTCCACGAAGGCCTCCAGCGGCGCACCGATGTCGACGCGACTCAGCTCGGCCAGGTACAGGCCCGCGTAGATCACCACGATCACCAGCAGCACCTGCAAGATCCGCGAGACGACGGACTCTAGCGGACTCATCCGTGCCTCCCGACGCCGGCGCCCCGACGCCATCGTCCGGGCCATCTGGGAGTCCTCGCCCAGTTTCTCGGCGACATAGCTGCCTCGTCCGGACACGCAGAAGCTGCCGGCCAGCACACTGCCACCCGGACGAACCCGCCGCGCTCCCCGGACGCCATCGGCCGGGTAGCTGTCGACCAGGATGGGCGCGTGCCCCCGGTATGTCCCGTCGGCAATGAACTGGTCTCCTGGTCCGACCAACAGCAGGTCGCCGGGCACCAGCTGCTCGGGAGGAAGACTGCACGCCCGGCCTTCACGCACGACGGTGTACCTCAGGCTGGCCAGCTCCAACACCTGCGACACTCTGCGCACGGCAAGCACCTCCTGGGCCAGCCGGATCGCGATGCTCACCCCGAGCATGACCAGTGTCAACACTCCGGAAAGCCACTCGTACAACAAGAACAGCTGGACCAGGGCGAGCCCGATCAGGTTCAGATGGAAGACGGTGAAGACGCTCTCGCGGCGGATGTTCTCGGCCGAGCGAATGATGGACCGCTGCGATGCCTTCGCCTCGCCGCGCAGGTAGCGTTCCTGTGCCTCGGCCTCGCTCAGGCCGGTGGGCACTGCGGATACTTCCGGTGCCCTGCCGGCGCCGCTGCGGCGCAGTTTCAGATATGCGAACGCGCCGACCAGGGCGGCCAAGCCGGACAAAGCTGCAATGAGGCGGATGGGCGCACGCAAGCGCCACGGCTGCAGGCTCGGCACCACATGGGCATTCGAGGAACCGGCCGACATGGTAGCATTCTGGCCCTTTGTGGTCACCCGCGGACTACCCCTAACGGGGGATATCCGGGTTCTTCGGAGCCGCAAGAATGGCCTTCAACTCGTTGGCCGCCGTCGAGCGCAGCACGGACGGCCGGACGAATCCGATGGTCAACCCGGGTGCGATCGCCACCGCGATCCTGCTACCCGGAACAGACGAGCAGAAGTGGCAATGCCTGGCCGACGGGCTGTCCCGCTTCGCGGGCCACGAACTGGATGTCGACCACGAGGTCTATTCGTGCGCGTCGGAGACGAATCTGGTCAACCGGGCCGCGGTCCAGTTGCTCGGCGCCCGCGGCTTGCTGGGCTGCGAACCCGATCTCGCGCTCGATCTGTACACCCGGCAGAGCTGCTTGAGGGTCACCGCGCGCGATCTTGCTGTGATGGGGGCCACGCTGGCCAACGGCGGAGTCAACCCGATCAGCGGCGAGCCGGTGATCGACGAACAGCTGTGCCATTACGTGCTGGCGGTGATGGTCACCGCGGGGCTGTACGAGACCTCGGGTGACTGGCTCTACGAGGTCGGCCAGCCCGGCAAGAGCGGCATCGGCGGCGGGATTGTGACCGTGTCACCCGGCAAGGGCGGGCTCGGTACCTTCGCGCCTCCGCTGGACGCCGCCGGCAACAGCGTCAAGGGCAGCTGGTCGCCCGAGACCTGGCACGCGCTCTCGGCCTGGACCTGCTGGATTCGCATCCGCTGGTCGCCGATCACAGACCGACCGGCTCGGGCGGCTGATGCAGGTCGAGTAGCCCGCGATCGCGGGCTACTCGTACGGCATCCCTGCGATTGCGCACCCCCAGCTTGCGGTAGATCGATTTCAGGTGCTGTTTGACGGTGTTCTCCGAGATGCTCAGCGCAGCGGCGATCTCCGCATTCGCGGCCATCGTCGGTAGGTAGATCAGCACGGCCTCTTCGCGTTCGGTCAGCGGCCGGACCTGTACCAGGCCCACCGGGGCGGGTTCCACAGCGACCCTGACCAACAGCTTCTCCACGAACTCCCGATGCGTCCCGGCAAGGGCGAGATGGCGGCGCAGCATCATCTCCACGCGCCGATTCGGCCGACGGAAGATGTACTCCAGATGCTCGTCAGCGGCCAGTTCGACGACCCGGGCCATCGCCTCCGTGGCCAGCCTGTCATGGCGCAACCGGTCTTCGGCCATCGCCACCAGCAGCCACGATCCCGCACCCTGCAGGTCACGCCCACCCAAGTTGTGCGCCACCGCTGCCCGCACCCGCTCGGGCTCGTTCGACGCCAAGAAGAGCTGGGCTCGCGCGGTGCACGCCAGATCCCGGCCGGACTCCGTCGAAGGCTCGGCCGCCGCCATCGCCTGGTCGTATTCCTCCAGCACCGACCGGGCTCGCTCGATATCGTTCGTGGCGAGCTCCACGGTCACCCGCAACTCGACCACCTGGGCGGCGATCAGACGGCCGCGTCCGGCCGGGCTCGCAGCAACCGACGTCAGCCTCACCCGGGCACTTGCCAGATCGTCACGAGCGAAGTCATCTGAGGCCTGGATGATCTGCAACAGCGCGGCGGTGAACGGACTCAGGTGGGCGTCGATCACCTGAGCGCATTGCGCGATGGTGTCCCGAGCCCGCTCATCGCAGGAGTACGTCTCGACATAGGCGATCGCCAACCACGCCCATTTCGCCTCGCCACCTCGCAGCGCGGCCCCTGCTACGAGCTGTGTCGAGCGCTCGGCGAGCGAGTTCGCGGGCCTCAGCGAACCGGCCCGCGCCACTCTCGGCCAGTGCCAACAATCCCGCCAGCCGGATGTCCTCGTCATGGCCGACCCGCTCCGGCGGCAGCGAAGCCAGTCCCGCGCGAAGCATCTGAGCGGCAGTCTCGTACTGACCGGCCCACAACTCGGCGATTCCACGCAACGCGTGCACGCTTCCACGGTTGTAGGCCCAGCCCGGCGCGTCCGAATAGCTGAGGTCACTCAGAATCCGTTCGGCATCGTCGCGTTGCCACCCGCATCGCGACGGGATCGCAGGCACGATATGCGTGAACGGCATGCAGGGTGCGGATCGCCAGCACGCACACCGCGCGACGAGAATCGGACAACGTGTCCAAAGATGCTTCTGCCAGACTGAGGAATCGCTGTACGGCCGGTTGATCGCCTCGGATGGCCGGCGCCACCGCCATTCCTACCGCCAATTCGGGATAGTCGTGGGCGCACGCTTCCGGAATCCGCGCCATCAGACCGATGAGGACCGACTGGTCCGCGCCCAGGCACATCGCGGCACCCGAGCGCGCCACGATCTGGCCCGCGAAGTCCCAGTCACCCGAACTGATCGCCTGGTCGAGTGCTTCGGCCCACGCCTCATGCTCTTCGAACCACAACGCTGACTTGCGGTACTGCTCCCGGGCCAGTGCGGGGTGGTCTGTTTGAAGCCTGGCGCGCAGCGCCTTGTTGAGCAACGTATGTGTGCGGTACCAGCCCGTGCCCTCTAGTTCGTGAGCGAGGAACTGATCGCGCGCCAGCATCCGCAGCAACTCGTCAGCGTTCTGCTCGCCGCTCAGGACTTCGGCCAATGATCCACACAACCGCTCCGAGACCGAGGTGCGCAGGAGGAATTCGGCGTACGGTTCGGGCAGCATGCCCAGTACGTCGTGCCACAAGTAGTCGGCAATGAGGAAGGTCGGGCCCGGCGAAGCGTTCCAGCAGCACCGCTGCATCGTCCGAGGTGCTCAAGGTCAGCGCCGCTAGACGGATAGCTGCCGCCCAGCCCCCGGTTGCGTCCACGAGCCGCGACAGGTCCCGTTCGTCGAGGCTGAGACCCCACGTGCGCCAGCAGTTCCCGGGACTCCGCCCGGGTGAAGGCAAGATCGGTGAACTGCAGCTCGGACAGTTTGTCCTCGAGACGAAGCCGGTGCAGATTGATGGGCGGATCATGCCGGGAGATGAGCACGAAACGCATGCCGTCCGGTGGCCAGCGCAGCAGCTGGGCCAGCCAATCGAGCGAGTCACCCTGGTCCAGTTCCTGCAGATCGTCCAGCACCAGGACGACCGGAGTTTCCCGGCCGCGCACCATCTGGTACAGCACGCCGATGTCAGGTGCGTCGGGCAACTCCAGGTCGCGGAAGATATCCGGGCCGAGGCCCGTGCTCAGAGCGCTCAACAACGATCTCCACAACCGCCGTGCACCGCCGTCGGCACGATCCAGCGACAGCCAAGCCACCGAACCCGCGCGCCGCCTCTCCCGCGTCCAATCGGCAACGGCAAGGGTCTTGCCGGTGCCAGCCGGTCCGGTGACCAACGTGATCTCGCGTTGAGTCGCCCGGTCCAAGAGATCGGCCAGTCGGGGACGATGAATGAACAGCTCGGAGCGAACCGGCACTCGTGCCCGCGAGTCCAGCAAGTGACGCACTGGCATCTCACTCATGGACGCGGCCTCACATTCGCTTCAACTGCGCCGGGCACACCGTGCCAGACTCTCAAGGCGCACCTGCTACGTGAGCAATCTACTACCGTCTGCGCGAACTGAACGCAAGCATCCGCCGACGGGCCACGGAATCGCGGCTAGGTCAATCGACGATGTGCATATCGAGCACATCGAAAGCCAGCGTTTCCAACTCCCACAGCACCTCGAAGAGCGCCTGATCACTGGTGAACGGTATCGTCAGCGTCGTCGATGGCGGATTCTGATGAACCTCCATATTCTGGATGGATGCCGCGATCAGCTCGCCGGCATAGCCCTCCACCTCGACCAGCGCCAGCGGTCCCTGCTGAGAGTGTTCGGCCGTGGACACGCCATCGGGGACGTCGACCCGTTCAACAGAACGCAGCACCAAGCCGGCGCGTTGCAGTCGGTGCAGGACGCTCCACTGCCGCGTCGCGTCGGGCAACCGGCCACGCAGCTCGGTACCCGAGGGCAAGCGGGTCACGATCAGCCCACCCAACTCCGCGTCCAAGGCCTGCCGCAACTCGCCCTCCACGCGGATACACAGCTGACGCGGGCCGTCCACCATGGTCATTTGCGCCGCTTCGAAACGAGCCAGCCCGCGGCGAAGCCCGCGAGGAAGACGGCGCTCAAGGTGACCCACAGCGGGGCGGACACCCGCAACATCACCAGACTGATGTCGGCGGGCTGGCGGTTCTGCAAGATGAAGATGATGGCCACCACCGCGATCGCAAGACCCAACCACACCCGCGGAGTGATTTTGAAGCTTGACCCGGAATTGCCTGTTTCGCTCATGATGCCGACCTCCCTGCGATTAACCCAAGACCCCTCATTCCATAATCTCGGCCACCGGGGTAGCTGCGATTCCCCCGTGGCGGGTGATGTGTGTTAGGGGTGCTCACACCAGACTTCTGGTGCAGACTGATTCTGCGACGTGAGCACGTCCGCTCACCGTTACGAGGAGGCAATCGCCCATGTCGGAACTCATCATCATCGGTTATGACGACCATGCAACCGCCGAGGCCGCGCAGGCCAGGGTCCTGCAGCTCCAGAAGGATTTCGTCATTGACCTTTCCGGGCTTGCTGTTGTCCGGGTGGACGATGACGGCAAGAAGCACATCGACACCCCCGGATCCATCGTTGGCGTCTCCGCCACCTCCGGCGCGCTGTGGGGCATGATCATCGGATTGCTCTTCCTGGTTCCCGGTGTCGGGCTGCTGGTCGGCGGCGCCTGGGGTGCTCTGGCGGGTCTGGCCGGCAAGGCCGGCATCAATCGCAGCCTGCGTGAGCGGGTGGACGGATTGCTGACACCCGGCAAGTCGGCTCTGGTCGTGATGGCCAAGAAGCTCACTGAGGACAAGTTCGCGGCCGCCATGGCCGAGTTCGGCGGCACCGTCTTGAAGACCTCGCTTTCGGACGAAGCCGAGAACGAGCTCGTCCAGGAACTGAAGAACTGAGCGATCGAGCGACCGGCCTGCCGGGCGATCCACCCTGATCGATTGTCTCCTTGACTACAGCGGCCTTGACCCCGGCGGCGGCCCTCGAACTCTCAGCGGAGCCGCCTCGCAGTCTCCTCGGAAAGCGTTGCCATGCCCGAAAGCACCATCGCCCTGATCATCCTGGCGGCCGCGGTCCTGCTGTTCATCTGGGACCGGCTGCCCATAGCGGTCATCGCGCTGCTCGTCCCGCTGGCCCTGTGGGCCACCGGAGTGCTCGATTTGGGTGAGGCCGTGGCCGGTTTCGGCGATCCGACGGTGCTGTTCATCGCGGCCTTGTTCGTGGTGAGCGAGGCTTTGGACGCCAGCGGTGTGACTGCGGCAGCCGGCGGATTCGCGATGCGGCTGGGCGGAACCAATCCGAGCCGTCTGATGGTCACCGTGATGCTGATGGCGGCTTTGCTGACGGCCCTGATCACCCCGAACGGGTCGGTGGCAGCTCTCACCCCGGTGATCGTGGTCATCGCGATCCGGGCGCACCGCTCACCGTCCGAGCTGCTGATGCCCGCAGCGTTCGCCGCTCATTCGGGCTCACTACTGATGCTGATCGGCAGCCCGGTGACCGTCGTGGTGGCCGACTACGCCGAATCGACCGGGGCCGGTCGGCTGGGGCTCTTCTCCACCGGGCTGATCGGCCTCGTGCTCACCGTCGCAACGATCGGGGTCGTGCTGCTGCTCGGCTCACGACTGGTACCGCAGCGCTCCTCCGGCAAGGTGCTGCGCGATCTCGGTGCACACGGTGCGCTGCTCGCCGAGCACTACGGGCTGGACGAGCCCCAGGACAAGCTGATGCAGCGCGGTCGCGGTACCGCCGAGTTCATCATTCCGCCGCGCTCCCGATTCATCGGCGACCTCGTCCACCACGGGATGGTGACCGAGTCGGGTGAACTCGTCGTGGCCGGGATGCATCACAAGGGACGCGACGTCGCCGGCCCGCTGACGCTGTCGGCCGGCGACTCGCTGCTGTTCCGGGGGTCCTGGCAGGCGCTGGCCAATGCCGCCGATGATCCCGACATCATCGCGGTCGACGACCCGGACGCGGTGCGCCGGCAGGCAGTTCCTCTCGGCCGGGGCGCCAAGCGCGCCCTCAGCGTCCTGGCTGCCATGATCGTGTTGCTCGCGACCGGCGTGGTCCCGGCCGCTGTGGCGGGCCTGCTGGCGGCGCTGGCCATGATCCTGCTGCGTGTGATCACCGTGGAAGAGGCCTACGCGGGTGTCTCCTGGACGACGATTATCCTTGTCGGAGGCATGATGTCGCTATCGGTGGGGATGACTGAGAGCGGAGCGGCGCAACTGCTGGCCGAAGGCCTGGTCTCCGTGGTGGGCAGTGCCGGACCTTTCGCGCTGCTCGCGGGACTGTTCGTCATCACTGCAGTACTCGGTCAACTGATCAGCAACATGGCAACCGCCCTGATCGTCATACCGATCGGCGTGTCGGCTGCTGCTCAGATGAATATCTCGGCGATGCCGATTCTGGTGGCGATCGCCGTGTTCGCCGCGGCCGCGCTGCTGACCCCGGTGGCCACCCCGGCGAACCTCATGGTGCAGGAGGCGGCGGGCTACCGCTTCAACGACTACTGGAAACTCGGAGCACCACTGCTGCTGCTCTATGGCTTGGCGGGCATCTTCCTCGTCCCGCTGCTGTGGCCGTTCTAGCGCTGCGGGATACCGCCAACGGTGGCAGCAGGACAGCTGTGGTAACCCGACAAAAAACGGGGCCGATATCGTCGGCCACTGATGGGCGAATCCAGCCGCGGCGCAATAGCCTTGTGTGCAGGCGATTGAGCAAGCCGCTCGGTCAATGACGCACGGGAGCCGAATATGCCAACGCTCGAAGAACTATGGGCCGCGGCCTACGATCCTGCGGTGCGCCGCCATCTGGACTATCCCGGTGGAAGCCTGGTCGACGGGTTCGACCGATTCACCCGCGAGTTCCATGATCGTCCGGCCCTCGACTTCTTCGGGGCACGCACCAGCTTCACCGAACTCAAACGGGCGGTCAACCAGGTCGCCGGGCGGCTGTACGAGTTGGGAGTGCGTCCGGGCGACTATGTGGCGCTGTTGATGCCGACCTGCCCTCAGCATGTCATCGCGTTCTATGCCGTGTTGGCCTGTGGCGCAACCGTCGTGGAACACAATCCGCTCTACACGATCCGTGAACTCACTCCCCTGTTCGGCGATCACCACGCCAAGGTGGCGATCGTCTGGGACGCCTCGGCCCATGTGCTCCAGGAATTGCCCGACGATGTGCGTCCGGACACGATCATCAGCATCAACATGATCAAGGCGATGCCGTTCATCAAGCGGCTGATGCTGCGGCTGCCGATCGCCAAGGCCCGCCAGAGTCGCGCGCAGCTGTCGCGTCCGGCGCCGGGCACAGTCGCCTTCGAGGAGCTGCTGAGGCCCGGCCGTCCCGCGCCCAGCGATGTGCGCCCGAAGAACGAAGACATTGCGCTGCTGCTGTACACCTCGGGGACCACCGGTACTCCCAAGGGTGTGCCGTTGAGCCACGCGAATCTGCTGGCCTGCGCCACGCAGGCCATCGAATGGGTCACCCCGCTGAGACCCGGCCACGATGTCTTCTTGGCCTGTCTGCCGCTGTTCCATGTCTTCGGCTGCTCGCTGTCGATGAATGCCGGGCTGACCGACGGCGCGATGCTGCATCTCATTCCCAAGCCCGAGACCGGGCTGATCCTGGACGCGATCAAGCGCTGCACTCCGACGATGGCGATCGCGGTGCCGCCGCTGTTCGAGCGCATCGTGGACGGGGCCGCCGAACGCGGTGTCTCTCTGCGGGGCATCCAGACCGGCATCTCGGGGGCGATGTCGCTGCGCGGAGAGCTGATCGAGAAGTGGGAGAAGGCGACCGGCGGCCTGCTGATCGAAGGCTACGGGCTGAGCGAATGCTCCCCCATTCTGACCGGCAATCCCGTGAACAAGAACCGCATGGCCGAGTCGATCGGCGTGCCCTTCCCCGATACCGAGGTACGGCTGGCCGACCCGGAGGATTCGTCCAAGGACGTCGCCTTCGGCGAGCCGGGTGAGATCTTGGCCAAGGGACCACAGATCTTCTCCGGGTACCTGAATCTGCCTGCCGGCGAGAAGGATGGGTTCTACGACGGCTGGTTCCGCACCGGTGACATCGCCGTCGCCGATGAGCGCGGCTACCTGCACATCGTCGACCGGATGAAAGAAGTCGTCATCACCGGCGGATTCAATGTCTATCCCTCCGAAGTCGAGTCCGCCATGCGCGATCACGATGGCATCCGCGACATCGCGGTCGTCGGGCTGGCCAACGAACTCGGCGTCGAGGAGGTGGTCGCGGCGGTGGTGACCGTCGACGGCCTGCTGCCCGATGTGGACGAACTGCGCAAGTCGGTCAAGGAGCGGCTGGCCGCCTACAAGGTGCCGCGCCGGGTCTACGTGGTGGACGAGTTGCCGCGCAACGAGATGGGCAAGGTGCTGCGGCGCGAGGTGCGCAGCCGACTGGAGCGGCGCGATTTCTCCGACCAGCTGGCCAAGCTGAATCCCAAGTGGCGAGTTCAGCTCGACGAGATCGGCCCCGAGGTGCGCGAATGGTTCAGCCAAGCCGGAGACGAGCTGCAGGAACGCCTGGAGACCAGCGGTCAGGAGATGCGTGAGCGACTGGAGAACCTCGACACGAACGTTCGCTCATGGATAGAGGAAGAGGGCAGCGGGCTGCGTGAGCGGCTCGAGAAGATGGATCTGCCCACCCGCTTGGGCATCTGGCGCGACCAGCTGCTCGGTAAGGGCTCCGAGAAGCACGAGGGAAGACGACGCCGGGCAACCGGACTCCGAGGCAGACGACGCCAGGGAACAGAGCTCCGAGGCTTCGGAGGAGTCGGAGACGTCCAAGGAGCCCGAGAAGCAAGTAGACACTGAAGGGCAGGACGCCGAGAGGCAGGACGCCGAGAGGTGAGGCGGCCGGCCATCCTCCCGTGGTCAGGCGCAGTTGCGGCACCGCGGCGAGACCCTCAGTGACGCGGACGCAACCTGACCGGCGGCAGGGGCGGCGCGGCGAGTTCCGGTTCGTCATCGGTGCGCGGGGTCAGTGGGAAGTTGCCGGCGTTGTCGCCGTCCTGCTCGGCACCGATCGCCATCTGCCAGTTCGCCCGCCAGGCCGCGATCTCCTCGTGACTGTGGCCGACGAAGGCCCACCAGGCGATGAGGTCTTCACCCAACGGCTCGCCGCCGATGACGATCGCCCGGACGATCTCGCCGGCATTCGCGTGAGCCTGCAGCCGCAGCCGGCGGCGTCCGGGTGCGAGATAGCCGAGTGCGCCTGCCGGCACCTCGGTGTCGTCCACTTGGACCGTGCCGGAGTCGGCGAGTACCCCGAACTCCCAGTTCTCGGGTATCTCGACCTCCAGCGGGTCTGCGGTGGTGAACCGGATCTCCGCGGCGCACAGCGGCGAGTAGACCTGAACGGGTGAGTCGGAGTCCCCGAACTCGCCGACGAAGACGGCGACCTCGTGGTCGCCCATGCGCACCGGTTCGGTGGCGAAGTACTCGAAGCCGGGCTGGTTGAATCGGACATTGTTGGGCAGGGCGGCCCACAGCTGGACGCCGTGCAGCGGACCCGGGGTGGAGTACTCGGTGTGGGTGGTCCCCCAGCCCGCGGTCATGATGGCGACCTCACCAGGGTGGACGAGTTCATCGCTGCCCAGTGCATCGCGATGACGGATCTCACCGTCGAAAAGCCAGGTCACGGTCTGCAGGCAGGTATGCGGATGGCAGGCCATGCGCAGCGGGCGGCGTCCGGCCCGAAATGATCGAGGACGCACCAGCCGCCGATCATCGCCAACCCGCGTTGCGGCATCACCCGGCTCACTTCAATCCGGTCGGCGGTTCCCAGCGGCACGTTGCGCGGATACATGACTTCGACGGTGTTCACATCTCCCACTATGCCCGAGTCCGGGCGTCCGAGACCGCCCCCCGCAGGCCCGCCCTCCCAGTTCGCTCGCCATAAGTCAGTACGGCGAGCGTCTGGTACCGACGGCGAGCGTCTAGTACGGACGGCCAGCGTCTGGTACCGACGGCGAGCGAGTACCGCCTCGAGGAAGTCGGCGGCGAGCAGAGGCGAGAGCAGATCGAACAGCGCTGTTCGAGCACCAGCCCGGCAAGGCGGAACTGCGCCGGCGCCGAGGTAGCGTGTGCGCATGCTGGCCGGTTTGGCTCGCACGGCTCATCTGGGACCGTGTCTCGCCATCACTGTTCTCACCGTGCTGGTGGGCGTCGCCTCCGGGGTGGGTGCCTTGACCCTGCTCGGAGTTGGGATCGTCGTTCTGCTCGGGCAATTGTCGATCGGATGGTCGAACGACGTCATCGACGCCGATCGCGACCGCGCGGCACAGCGCACGGACAAGCCGATCGCCGCGGGCGAGGTGGCTCCGCGGTTGGTGTGGACGGCGGCCCTGGTGTCGTTGACCGTGGCGCTGGTCTCGTCCCTCCTGCTCGGAATCTGGTTCGCGGTCGCTCATGCGGTCACGGTCGCAGCTGGGTGGGCATACAACCTCTGGCTCAAACGGTCGTGGGCCTCGGGCATCGCGTTCGTGGTGAGTTTCGGGTTGCTGCCGTCCCTGGCGAGGCTGGCCGGTGACACACCGCGGCTGGCCACGGTCGGCGAAACGCTGGCGGCGGCCACGATCGGCTTCTCGGTGCACCTGGCGAACACCCTGCCTGACCTCGATGACGACGTGCGGGCGGGAGTGCGCGGGTTGCCGCACCTGCTGGGCCGACGGGGCACCGCGGCGATCGGTTTCATCACGCTCATCGCCGGCGCGGTCGTGCTCACCGTCGAGATCGGGCATCCGGTGGCACTCGTCGGACTCGCACTGGTCATCGTGATCGGCGTGTGGGGCCTGGTGGCTTCCCTCCACAGGGCCACCCGGCTGGTCTTCCGGCTGGTCGTCGCGGCGGCGCTGCTGCTCGCCGTCGAACTGGTCGTGGTCTCCGCGCTGCGCTAGATGCGCTGCAGGTCAGGCCCCAACCGCGCTCACGCCGCGCGGTCGAGACCCATCGTGTACAGCCAAGCCAGTGCCCGGGCCGACGGGGTTGCCAACGCTGCACCGATCGCGGCGCGGCGGCCGGCGTCGGTGAGCGTCCCCGCCGGACGCCCAAGGGCGGTGTTGACGGCTGCCAGCCGCGCGGCCCGCCGAGCCGAGGTGATTCGCATCCGCTCCCAACGCGCGAGTTCGGCATCGGGTGCCTCACCGGTGCGCACCCAGCGCACGAGCAACGGCGCCAGACCCGCGGCATCCAGCAGCCCGAGATTCATGCCCTGCCCGCCGATGGGGCTGACCTCGTGCGCCGCGTCGCCGACGACCAGCAGACCGCCGTTGCGCATCCCGCGAGCCGTGAAGCGCCGCACGCCGAATTCGGTCGCCTCGTGCACCGCGCTCGCGGCGTCGTCCTCACCCCGGGCGACAAGTGCTGCGCGCAGCCTGTCGGCAGCGGCCGCGCCGCCCGCACCGGGGGAATCCCATGCGACGAATCGCCGCCGGCCACCGGGCAGCGGAAACGACTCGAGCACTCCCTGCGCGTCGAGGTGAATGACCGCACGGTCGGCATCGTCGCGCGGCGGCAGGGGGATGTCCGCCATGACGTAGCGGTCGCGGTAGGCGTGAGCGGCCGTCGTCCGGTAGGTAAGACCGCGCGACGACCAGCCTCCGGCGATCACGACGATCGGCGCGGTCAGCTCCGCGCCGTCGTCGAACGTGACGCGAACAGCGCGCCGCTCGGGTGACACCCGAGTCACCCGGACACCGCGACGAGGCGGCGGCGCACCGGCGGCCAATGCCGCCTCGGTGTCGCTTTGCGGGAGGGTCGCGATGAACCGGAAGCGGGTCGACAGGCAGTCGAATGACAAGACTGCCCAGGGTGCGGCCGCGCGAACGCGCCTCCCCCCGCGAGACCGGCAGTGCGGTGGCCAGCAGACGCTCGGTGATGCCGGAGGGTTCGAGGGCGGCGAGCACGGGCGGGTGCACCCCGATCGCGCGGGTGCCGGTCGATGGCTGCGCGCGCCGCTCAACCAGCGTGGCGGTGACGCCGTGGCGGGCAAGCTCCGAGCCGAGCAGCAGCCCGACCGGTCCCGCGCCGACGATCAAGACCTCAGTCACGAGCCTCACCTTCCGCGAGAGCGCACAGGCGGAACGGCGCAAGCCCCTCGACACGCCAGCCGGCGCCGAGCAGCGCCGCCAGTTCGGCGGGCCGATAGCTTCGCCGAATCGAGCGCAAGCCATCGGTGCGCAGGAAGGTGCCCGCGGCCAGCGGCGTGATACCGACGGCGAACAGGCCGTAGGCGAGACGTCCGCGCCTGATGTCGCTGTGCAGCACCACCCCGGTGGACAGCGCCCGAGTGTCATCGGCGAACGCTGCCAGACCGGAGGAGTCCAGGTGATGAATCACGTGGTTGGACACCACCGCGTCGAAGGTCTCCCCCGCCGCCCGCAGCGCGGCGGAATCCGCGCGGCGGAACTCGATGCCGGCGCTGGCGCGCCGCTGCGCAACCTGCAGCGCGCGGGGGTCGGGGTCGGCGCCGGTCCAGGCAACCTCCAGGTGATCGCGACGGGCCAATGCGGCGAGTCTTGCCAGCACGTCACCGCCCCCGCAGCCCAGATCCAAGACCCGCGCCGGACGATCGAGGCTTGCCAGGTGCGGTCGCAGGTATCGCCGATAGAGGCTCCCCCAACCCGAGATCGCCCGGTTGACCACGCCGAAGCGGCGATAGGTGCGCGCCAGCCGCTGCGGATCGCAGTCGGGATCGTCCATGAGCTCGACGAGGCTTTCGGCGCGCTCGGACAGCCCTCCGGGAGTCATCTCGGGGCCCGGGCCAGCGCCAAGGCGGGCGCGGCGCGGCTCGGCTGGGGCGCGGTGCTCACCCGGGCGCGCAGTTCGGCGATCTCGACGGTCAGCCCAGGCCCAAATGCTATTCCCAGGATGCGCTCACCGTCGGTGAGCGTGGCGTCGGCAAGAAGCCGCTGCAGGACGAAGAGCACCGTCGCCGATGACATATTGCCGTATGCTCGCAGCACTTCGCGGGAATGGTCGAGCGCGTTCGGTGCCAGCCCCATCGCATGCTCGAATCGGTCGAGAATGCTGCGGCCCCCGGGGTGGACGGCCCAACGGTCGATCTCGCCGCGGGCGAGCACCGGGGCCAGCAGCCCGACCACCTCGCGTTCGATGATGCGGGGCACCTCCTGGGTGAGCGTCATCTCGAATCCGTGATCGCCGATGATCCACTGCATGTCGTCAGCGCCTTCGCTCGTGAGCCTGGTCGCGAAGCCGTCCATGACGAGCGACGGACCACGCGCCGCGCGGGCCGCCGAGACGATCGCTGCCCCGGCACCGTCGGCGAAGACAGCCGAGGCGAGAATCTGGTCGGTGTCGCTCGAGGGCGCCAGGTGGATCGAGCACAGTTCGCCGCAGGCAACCAGCACGACGGCACCGGGGTCGGCCGCGCAGATGCGATATGCCGCGCGCAACGCGGGGAAGGCGGCCGCGCAGCCGAGGAAGCCGACGTGATCGCGTTGGGCACTTGATGGGATCCCGAGATCTCGTACGAGCCTGAAGTCCGGCCCGGGGGCGAAGAAGCCGGTACAGCTGGCCGTCACGACATGGGTGATCTCGGAGGCCACCACGCCGGCGGCTTGCAGTGCGCCACGGGCGGCCTGAGCGAACAGCTTCGGCGCTTGCTCGACATAGATGGCGTTGCGCTGAGCGGTGGTCGGCCGTTCGAAGGCGCTGGTTTCCAAGTTGATGAAGCCCGACGGCACACCATCGAAGTCGGTCAGTACCGTATGCCTGATGTCGATTGCCGAGCGATCGAATGCCGCGCGTATCAGCCGTGCGGTCAGGCGACTGATACCGGGCTGCGCGGCGAAGAGATCGCGCACCGCGCGCTGGCTTACCGCGGTCGCCGGAACCGCCGTTGCGATTCCCAAAATGGCCGTCATGAGAAGACTGTAGGTGAGACCAGATCCAGGCAGCCCGGCCTGAGCGTCATCATCTCCCCAGGGTGCGGTGCCGAAACCGACAAGGATGCGCCTCCGGCATACAGCAGCGCCCCGGCCGCTAGGACCGGGGCACCACCTGATGAGTCAGCGAAACGTACCAATCAGCGATCGACGCGGGCCGAACCGCCGCCGGCCAACTTCAGCACCTCGGCCTTGGTAGCCATCGAGGTATCGCCAGGAGTGGTCATCGCCAGCGCGCCATGAGCCGCACCGTAGTTGACCGCGGTCTCCAGATCGGCGCCGGAAATCAGGCCGTAGACCAGCCCGGATGCGAAGGAGTCGCCACCGCCGACCCGGTCGAAGATCATCAGATCATCGCGCTGGGTCGCCTTGACCAGGCCGTCTTCCTTCGACCAGGCGATCGCGCTCCAGTCGTTGATGGTCGCCGACTTCACGCCCCGCAGCGTGGTGCCGATGACCTTGAGATTCGGGTAAGCCGCGGCAACCCGCTCGACCATGTTCTTGAAGCTGTCCAGCGGCAGCACGGTGAGGTTCTCGTCCACGCCCTCGATCTCGAAACCGAGAGCCGCGGTGAAGTCCTCCTCATTACCGATCATCACATCGACATAGGGCGCGACCGCGCGGTTGACTTCCTGAGCCTTGGCCTGGCCACCGATCGACTTCCACAGGCTGGGCCGGTAGTTGAGGTCGTAGCTGATCAGGGTGCCGGATTCCTTCGCCGCCTTGCAGACATCGATCACTGCCTGGGCGCTGGTCTCCGAAAGAGCGGCGTAGATGCCGCCGGTGTGCAGCCAGCGCACACCCTTCTTCACGAAGATCTCGTCCAGGTCCCAATCGGATGCCTTGGTCTGACTGATCGCGGTGTGACCGCGGTCGCTGGCGCCGACCGAGCCGCGCACGCCGTAGCCGCGCTCGACGAAGTTGAGGCCGTTGCGGGCCGTGCGTCCGACACCGTCATTGGCAACCCAGCGGATCAGCGAGGTGTCGACGCCGCCTTGCATCACGAAGTCTTCGACCAGATGGCCGACCTCGTTGTCCACCAGTGCGGTCAGGACGCCCGAGCGCAGCCCGAAGACCTTGCGCAGGCCACGCACGACGTTGTATTCGCCGCCGCCTTCCCAGACCTTGAACTCACGAGCAGTGCGGACGCGTCCATCGCCCGGATCGAGCCGCAGCATGATCTCGCCGAGGCTCAGGGCGTCCCACTGGCAGTCCTCAGCGGACTTCAGGCCGAGATCCACGCTCACTTGTCGCCTCCGCTCAGCTGGGCGACCAGGTCCATGGCCTCGCGCGAAAGCTTGGTGATCTTGTCGAACTCGCCACCGTCCACGGCCTTGGCAGGCACCATCCACGAACCGCCGACCGCCGGAATGCACGACAGGCCGAGGAACTCACCGAGGTTGGCTGCGTTCACACCGCCGGTCGGAATGAACTGGGTGCCGCCGAACGGGGCCGACAGCGCCTTGATGGCCGACGCGCCACCGTAGACATTGGCCGGGAAGAACTTCACGGTGGTCAGGCCGAGATCGTGGGCGAGCATGATCTCGGTGGGGGTGACCGCACCCGGCAGCACCGGCACACCGAGTTCCTGCGCGCGCTTGACGACCTCGACCTTCAGGCCGGGGCTCACGATGAAGGACGCACCGGCGTCGACGGCCTGCTCGACCTGAGCGACCGAACGGACGGTGCCGGCGCCGACCAGGATGTCGTCGCGCTTCGCAAGGACCTTGATCGAATCTGCAGCGGCGGCGGTGCGGAAGGTCACTTCCGCGACCGGGAGCCCGCCGGCGACCAGGGCGTCTCCGAGCCCGGAGGCATTGGCCGCGTCATTGAGAACCACAACGGGAACGATGCGGTAACGGGTGATGTCGTCAAGAGTGACGCTCATCTGCACTCTCCTCGTAGAGATAATGTGAACAGAAGGCCACCGTTTCATTCAGCGAAACAGATGGGTCATTAACTAAAACAAATGGTAGCAGACCGGCCCCTCGGAGTCAGCAGCGTGGCAGACTGCTTGTCATGAGCAACCCGAGCAGTTCCGAGGCCAGCGGTCCCGCCCCGATCGAGGCGATCGACCGCGCACTCATGCTGCTCATCAGTCTGTCCGAGGCCGGGCCCGACGGAGTCCCGCTGGCCAATCTCGGCCGCGATCTGGGGCTCAACAAATCAACCGCCTATCGCGCGCTGAGCACCATGCGCGCCCGCGGCTTCGTCACCCAGGACACCGACGGCAGCTACCGGCTCGGGCCCGCGGCGATCGGCCTGGGCGCCGACTACTTCGGCCCCGCCTCTCTCACCCAGCTGCTGCATCCCGCACTGATCGTGCTCGCCCGTGAGGTGGACGAACTGGTGCACCTCGGCATCCTCAACGGCGACCGGGTCATCTACGTCGACAAGGTCGAGCCCGACAAAGCCATCCGCGTCTGGTCGCAGGTCGGACGCAACGCCTCCGCCGCGACTACCTCACTCGGACGCGCAATCTTGGCCTACCGGCCGATTCCCGATGATCATCTCGACGCCTATGCCCCATCGGAGGCCGCCGCCGCGCAACTGCGCGACGCCGTCGCCGCGGCCCGGGAGCGCGGCTATGCCACCGAGATCGAGGAGAACGAACCGGGCATCGCCTGCCTGGGTGTGCCGCTGCTGTCGAACGGCGGGGCGATAGCCGCGCTCAGTGTCACCATGCTCGCCAGCCATGTGGACGATCAGCGACTCGCCGAAGTCGCTGCACGAATCGCCGAACTCGTGCCTCCGCGGCTGCCCGAAAACGTCGAGCTCCCAGCGGCATTGATGCTTGCCCGGCCGCACTGACCCACCAACTCGCGGTGCCGGCCGTGCGCGTTGCCCAAGCGCAGATCGCGCCCTTCCGGGCTGCCGTTCTGCATCTCGAGAAGCCAAGAAAAGCGCAGGCCAGCAGCTATTTGATCAACGTCATGAAAATCTGTGCGGCAAGATCAGCAATTGGCTGGTATCTGGGCTCCGGCCGTGGCATTCTTAATTACACGGTCGATTCCGGCGGCCCCCCCGGCCTGCCGATGCGCGACCGACGGCCGGGGTTCGCGTCTCAGGGGGTGGGTGCGCGAGCCCCGGTTTTTCTTGCCCTGATTCGATACGCTGACGCCATCCGCGGGAATAACTCGCCTGTCACCGTGGTTTTGCTGACCAACTGACGCAGCAAGAACTTCGAGGCGTCCAAGACACAGGAGAAGTAGATGGCCACCGTCACGATCACCGCTGAGAACCTTGAGGACGTCCTGAGCACCAACGACATCGTCTTCCTCGACTTCTGGGCGGAATGGTGTGGTCCATGCCGCAACTTCGCACCCATCTACGAGCAGGCCAGCCAGACCCACGACGACATCACCTTCGGCAAGATCGACACCGAGGACCAGCAGCAGCTCGCAGGCGCTGCGGGCATCACCTCCATCCCCACCCTGATGATCTTCCGCGGCGGCATTCCCGTCTTCTCGCAAGCCGGCGCCCTGCCCGCAGCGGCTCTCGACAGCCTCGTCGAGCAGGTCCGCGCCCTTGACATGGACGAAGTCCGCGCCGCGTATGCCCAAGTCGACAAGACGGACAGCGACGCCACGAACGGCTACCACGAGGCCTGAGCATCGGCGGCCGGCCCGTCCGGCACCCCACCGGTCGACGCCGAAACCGCGCATCACTAGTACTCACAGCTCCTGAGAGCGCTCGCGATCTTGCCCCAGATCAGCACCAGCGCGTGCGGACTCGGCCTGATGACCTAGTATCGCTGGTGAGCTTGGTTCGTCCTGGGCGACGCCTGTCCGGACTCACCGAGACAGCAGCACCATCGAGCACCGATGGCAATGCAGGCTGAAGGGAGGCACGATGGGCTGGTTGCACAACGTTGAACGCGGACTCGAGAACGCGGTGAACACCGTTTTCGCGCGAGCCTTCCGCGGCGAGGTGGAACCTATCGAGATCGCCACCCGATTGACCAAGGAGCTGGACGCGCAGGCAAAGCTGTTGAACCGCGACAAGCGGCTCGTCCCCAACAACTTCACGGTCTACCTGTCGACGCACGACTATGACGAGCTCGCCCCGATGGCACGGGCCATCAACGACGACATCGTCCCCGAACTGCGTCGACATGCCGGCGAGCGTCACTACGTCTTCAACGGACCGATCCGCATCGACTACGAATGCGATCCGTCCTTATCGGTCGGTCGCTTTCGAGTGAGCTCCGAGTCGGTCGCGACCGTCGCCGAGACCGGCGGCGCAGCATCGACCACCGCGATCAAGCGGGCGCCGCTCGTGCTGGAGGTCAACGGCGTACGGCATCCACTGCTGCCACCGGGTTTCACCATCGGACGCGGCAGTGAGGCGGACCTTCGCATCAACGATCCCGGCATCTCCCGGCAGCACGCCCGTATCATCGTCCAGCCCGCCGACAACGGCGAGGTTCTCGTCAGCATCGAAGACCTCGGATCGACCAACGGCGTGATCGTCAACGGCCAGCGCGTCACCAAGGTGACGCTCGGCGACGGATCACGCATCGAGATCGGCTCGACCCGGATGCTCGTGCACTCACCAGTGGGGTCCTGACCGTTGAGTACCATCCTCGTAGCCACCCTGAAGATCGCCTTCTTGGTCCTGATGTGGCTGTTCATCCTCTTCGTCACCAACGTCATCCGCGTCGACCTGTTCGGACGCCGGGTCACCGCCGAGGAGCTGGTGGCCGCCGACGAGCAGGCCTCCTCACTGAGCACAGGTTCGCTGCAGAAGTCGTTCCGTGGCCGCCGCGCAGCCCGCGCCGGCGCCGCCCCACCACCGGCCCCCACCACGGTCACCATCACCACCGGCAGAGGAGCCGGCACGAGCGCCACGCTGCCCGAGGTCGGCAAGGAGATCGTCCTCGGCAGGGCGTCGTCGTGCGATCTTGATGTGGACGACGACTACGCGTCCAGCAAGCATGCGAAGATCTGGCGCGACGCCGAGGGCTTCGTCGTCGAAGATCTGCTGTCGACCAACGGCACCTACGTGAACGGCCAGCGCATCACCCAACCCGTGCGGATCGACAGAGGCGACATCGTGCGAGTCGGCCGCTCCCAGATGCAACTGGACGGCTGAGATGGCGTTTTCGCTGCAGATCGACGCGCATTCCGAGATCGGGTTGGTGCGCGTGGCCGAATAAAATCGATGATATCTTTTGTCATCGTATTGAGCGCGTTGTGAAAAAGGATGGAACTGTTAGTTGGAATGGAAAGCAATTTGAAGTCTCGCACCAGTTGGTAGGAGAAAAAATTATCCTGGTTATTGATCCACACTCTGGTACAGCTAAACGCGTAGAGTCTGTTTCTGGCAATGATTTGGGTTCAGCAACTCCTTTGGATGTCATCAAGAATCTCAACCGCAAACGACAAAGACCACACAGTACGCCGCCAGCAATCAAACAAATGGAAAACTCCGTTGAAATGGCTTATCGCGAATATAGCGATCTTTTTGGTATTCCAAATATAAAATCTAATGAGGAGAAATAAATATGTATCGTCAATTCTTCGGCTTAAAGCACGCGCCACTCGGCAAAGAATGCTCACAATTATGGAGCAACAATCAGCTAATAAATTTCGAAAAACAATTTACCTGGTTACTGCAATCTCCAGGTCTTGGGTTACTAACCGCCGAACCTGGTCTTGGAAAAACGGCAATGCTGCGCCAAATTACTCGCACGCTTAACCCTCAGCAATACTCAGTATTTTACACTGCTGAAACCGATTTCGGACGTTTAGATTTTTATCGCCAATTAGCTGCTTTGCTCGGCGTTGCGCCATCTTATCGTCGCGCGCAACTATGGCGCGATATAAAAATCCATATCACTTCTTTGGTTACACAAAAAAATATTTTGCCAGTGCTAATCATCGACGAAGCGCAAAATCTTCCCTCAGAGTTCTTTCGTGATTTCCCTTCGTTCCTCAACTTTATTTTTGACTCTAAAGATTTTGTGACGGTTTGGTTGGTCGGTCATCCTTCCTTGGCGCACCTGATTGGACGCTCACTTTACACAGCTCTAGCTTCGCGTATCCAAGTTAAATTTGAGCTCTTGCCAATAGACGATAAAGAAGAATTTGCCAAGCTTATCCACCATGGTTTTAATCAGGCGGGATGTACTCACTCCTTGCTCAGCGATTCCGCCATCGAGTTAATACGCATGGCATCAAATGGCAATCCCAGGCTAGCGCATCGCGTTATTGCGACATCGTTATACTTGGCAGCAGATAAATCTATAAATCACTTACCAGATGATATCGTCAAAACAGCTATCGCTTTTTTAAAACAGTAAAAAAAAATCTACCAATAAAAAACCAGGCGGCTTGTGTTCACAAACGCCTGGTTGTCTCGTCGATTTTAAAATTATGCAATCAACAAATCTATCAGCCAACATCACATCCGTTTCATCTCAATTATCTCGTGATGATAATTATCAATTATTTTGGAACGTTACACCAGCCATAACTCTGATCGTCTTCCATTCGGTTTGCGGTAAACTTTCAAGCTCGCGCACAATTTTATCACCGCGCCTTCGAATCGTAACGAATTTGGTATTATTATCATCTAATTTTCTAAGGTTTTGATAAGTGGTAAATTTACTATCAAAGACTAAATATTTTAAATTATCACCACCGCTGGTTTTATAAAAATCCAAAAATGCAACAACCACATCATGTTCATTTGAGTGCTTTAAATCCGCATCGCCATAAGTAATTATGCCACTATCTGGATCCTGTGCTACAACCGCCAAAATACTCGCAAGAACCTTGTGTCTCGTTCCAGACCAATTATTTTCCACATGCGAATCATCGCCCCAGTAAGGCATGGCTACAAAATCAAGATTGCTTGTATCTGAACAGCAATTCTCGCCGAACCTACATAAACATATAGATTTGATACCTAAACCTGTTGCTGTGTCCTAAACAATCCCAAAATCTACAAAATCCATAAGTTTTCGCTATATCTGACCCAAAAAATGCCAGCATACTAAATTTTAAAAACAAAACACCGCGGAACTGTTGCCCAAATTTACTCATTCTCTAAACAGCTATTTTAATAACTGTCTACGGCCCTTGCGCATTAACCTCAACTAAGTTGTATTGTTTTGGCACTAAAGCAAAGCTTAGTAATTTTTCCCACGTATCAAAAATGATAATCTTGATATAGGATCTCAACGTCTCCCACATATGCCTTTTACTTCCAAATTTCTTACGCGATGCTTTGTAAAGATCATCTGTCGCCTCTAAAATTTGATGAAAAAAAAATGCTAACAGCGTCAATAAATAAAAGTTAAAACATAGGTCAGCTTTCCCATGACCATAATTATGATTTATGCAATAACCGTGATTCTTAAGAATGTTAAAACACTCGTTTTCTACTTTCCATCTGCATCGGCCAACACGAACTAATTTTTTAATGTTTTCATTATTTACAGCAAGATCCGTTACCCAACTATTTCGATAGGTTATCTTTCCCGCTTTCGTTATTGTGCATCTAAAAAAGTTTACGCGAATGCTGTCTTCTCTGCCGTTAAGAAGTACATCGTTCATCCATTCATAAAAGTGAATATTCCCTTTTTCATCAGTGAATTCCATTCCGCATAGTTTTGGATAAGCCTCTAACCATTCCATAAGATATTTATGGTCCTTTGGTTTCGCCGCAAATAGGTAATGAGCTCGTTGTGCCAGTATATCCTCGATAATTGGTTGCCTGGAAAATAAACTATCACCACCAAATATGATCCCCATCTGTGGGTGATCCTGGCGCGTATTTGCAACGAATCTTTTTGCGGCATTCATCTCGCAATCTTGCTTAGTTGTACCATCAGTGTTGCAAATCTCTTCTGGCATAAATGGAATAATAACAGACTGATCGGGATGCATTATTCCCCCTTGCAATGCCTGATGTGAATATTGTAGTTCCCCTTCCTTATGTTCTTTATGCAAACAATGTTCACAGTTTATTTTTTTCGATTTGAAATACTCTGTTCCATCCATTGGCACAAAATATAAATTAGGTAAAATTTGATAATCTTCTAATCGTTTATTTCTCTGCAAACATAAACAGTAAGCTTTAAAAATATCTCGGAAATTTTCTCTATCTACTCGATCTATACATTCCCTCATCTGTGTATCTTTTGGAATGTTCTTTACACCAAAAAGAGTTTGTAAATTACTTCGATGCTCCCCTTCTTGCATTCGTGTTTGAAATTGCAGCAATGATGGATCTTGAAAATACATGCACGCAAATCCGCTCATCAATATGTCATGCAAACTAATGCTAACTTTTGCTTGTTGCCGACGATCTGGAATTTTCTTAAAAAAAATCGAGAGCTTTAGTCTCATGCTCGTAAAACTTAAATGCTTTTTAACTTTCATATCAATTCCCTCCGTTTATGAAAACACGGGAATTTTACCCCATTTGT
Source organism: uncultured Actinomycetota bacterium (assembly GCA_963780175.1). Classification (GTDB taxonomy): domain Bacteria; phylum Actinomycetota; class Actinomycetes; order Propionibacteriales; family Propionibacteriaceae; genus Brooklawnia. The sequence continues at coordinate 1,392,758 of CAWAAT010000001.1, forward strand.
TGCACGAATTGTACGAAAACTATTTTTTTACTTGCTAATTTTGCCGCCATATTGGCCTAAATTGTTATTCAGCGAGAATTGCTTGTATCTGAAAGCAATCCATTTTTCTGCCACAATTTATGCATTGCTCGCAAAAAATTCATGTTCATCTCACGTGTAATTCTGTGAGAATATGAGCTAAACCAAGTTGCCTTCGGCAGCACATTAAGGCCGGCAAATAGACCTAATCCTCTATCCATGCACCATAAATCATCTTGTGAATAGCGTTTAATGCTCGATATTTTTAGAGCAACGAAACTAAGAATTGAATTTATTTTTGGTATGGTTTTCGTTTCTGGATAATCTGAGTTTATGATTAGATGATCAATCTTATAGGTTTTGATCAAAGGTAAAAAACATAAAATACCAACATTGGATGAATTAAATGATTCATCTATGCCTGTTAGTATTTCTGTCTTCGGGGCTTCAACCTTTATGTTGGATTGAATGTCGATTTTTGTAAGCTTAGTTCGCTTTGGCAGCCTTGCGAACCCTGCAGCTTTTATAGCATGGTAAACAAATGATTCCGAAACCTTCTCGCCTTGAGCATCAAGATTTTCTTTGATCTCTTCGACAGACAAATAATGTTTTCGCAGTTCGATGATTTTATCTTTTGCTTGTAAAGCAGATGAACTTTCAGGGCGGCCCATTTGTGGTTTTGAAAACAAATAATCATCAAGGCAATTAGTAGCAAACAGCTTTTTAAAGTCTCTTGCTAGCGAATATATTGTTGGCTTGGTATAGCCGTATTTGCGCGCAACCTCAGCCGCGGGTTTTTTCTCGTATAGAAATGCTCGCATGGCTTCGTATTGACGATGGTGCCAATTTCTTGGCGAATCGAAGTAAGAACTTATATCCATACTATCCTCCTCTGTAATTAGGGCCAATTAGTAACGTGATAGTACTATATTAATCTACCTAAAACAAGATATACTTTTAAAAAAAATAAAGAAATGCCCTAAAAATAGCGGTTGATTAGCATGGGAAGCAGGCATTGCTTATATTTGAGAAATATTAAATCAAGCATCGCCGCAGCAATTGACCCTAATTAATTTCAGGTAAGCCTTATAATATGTTTAAAAACAAGGGTTTTTTTATTTGATAGGCAATGAATTTAGGGTTACTTTTTAAACGTGAAGATCGGTGACAATGGAATTGAAAACTTTAGAATCATGTTGGTTGCCATCATAAGTCAAATGAAACAACGGGATCATATCTTCTTTGGTTACAACCATCGCCAAGCCAATCTGTCTTAAATCAGCTCGTTTTTGTTTGTTTTTTCCACGTTTAGCAACTGTGCATCTTGTGTTAGTCGTGTCAATATAAGTGAAGAAATTAGTCGTATCAAAAAACAAACTTTGGCTGTTTGGATGATAGATGGCAAAAACTTTTTGTAATATTTCTTGTTCAATGAGATCAATGTTTTCAACCGGCAGTGCATCCATCAAATCCCAAAAATGTTGACTATCAACCTTGCTTAAATTCGTCCTTAACAAATATTCTAATGATGTACGTTTCGCCCAATCATAAAAGCCATCCTTGCTTGTTGGCATGCAAAGTCGACCAATAGCAGCTAACAAAAAAGTGGATCCGGCGGTTAAATTGTTTCGGATAGGCTTCTTTGATGTATATTTTCTTTCAGATTTAACATGTGCATTAATAATCGCGCAGATGTTTAATTTATTTGCTTCTTTTAACAAAGCCGCAATTGCTCCGTGCGAATAAGATTTTAGCTTGATGTTATTTGTCAGCCCTTGTAGTCGAGATAGAAGATCATTGGCTTTTCCCAAATATGCCAACATTATCGGTCTTGGCTTGCCGTTTACTCTACGTGATTCAACGATATACCAATATTTATTGCCCCGAGACGTTCTCGCCTGAATGCTCGCCATAATGTTTATCCTAGTGTATACGATCAAACTAATTACTCAATAATGTACTTCGAAGCAAGCATATTGTCAATGATATTTAATATCTCAATCAGAGTATACAAAACAAAAGCGCGTAAAAAAACCATAACCCTTTGTTTTTGCAAAGAATTATGGCCGCTTTATAAAACTATATTGTGTTTTCGTAATAAACTCCCGCTAGATTACCGTGATAACGGTGGTTATTCCTTTGTTAATGTGTTTGGGGAGCCGAATAAACCATTTATAAAATTTGACCAATCAAATTTAGAAGAAACTGATATTGAAATGGTTAAAAAAGAATCTTTGCAGGAACTGCCCATAATTGAGCAGGCTAATCGAACAGTTGTAGAAGAATTTAACCGAGAGATTATCGAGAAAGGCTTGCAACAGTCATTATTTTTTAAAGAATCTCCGAATAACAAAGAGTGTGATAACAGTCTAGAAACGGAAGCAGAACAGGAAGAAGAAACCGAAAGTGTGTTGGGTAATAAGCGTAAGCGTGAAGAAGATCCGTTTGAGCGATTTGAAAATGAGTCTCCGGAGGAGAAAAGGCCAAAAAAATAATACTTTGTTATGGCTTTAAAATAGCTCATCTTATAGGTATAAATTTGCGCTATAATTTTATGGTATATGCTGCGCTGTAATGGCAAAATACCGTATCAGTCTTTTTGAGATTTAAACATAGAGGGTGAAGAAAAGTCTGATGACTAACGATATCAAAACGCCGCATGATCATTTTATTCGCGCTGCAATGGCGCACAAGGAAGTTGCACGAGAATTTTTCGAGCAGAATTTGCCAGCGAATATCCAAGCTATGGTAGATTTAGAAACCCTGCAGTTAGAAAAAGAATCGTATGTTGATGTGGACTTAAGAGAAACAATTTCTGATTTACTTTTTTCGGTTGATTTCAATAAGCGCAAGGGTTATCTGTATCTTTTGGTAGAGCACCAAAGTACACCAAAAAAATTCATGCCATTTAGAGTGTTACGTTACATATTTGAGATAATGGATCATCATCTAAAGGCCGTTGATAATTCTCAGTTGCCAGTGATTTACCCGCAGATTTTTTATACAGGTAAAAAGCTATATAACTATTCTACAGATATTTTTGATCTGTTTGGCGAAGACAAAGAATTAGCTAAAAATATTCTCTTGCAACCGTACCAACTTATCGATCTTTCCCAAGAGTCAGATGATAGTCTGAATAAATTTCTTTTTTATGGTACAATAGCCCGTGCTATGAAGCATATTCGCGATGCTGATTTTACTATCACAATAGAAAACTTAAGTGATGATTTACATCAACTTAAGAAACATGGGTATGACCAGTTGGTCCAAGTTTTGATTAGTTATGCATTTAGTGCTGGTGAAATTCCTGATGAAAAACGATTTATAAAAATTCTTAACCAAAAACTATCAATAAATGAGGGTGATATAATGACATTAGCAGACAAATATAGACAAGAAGGAGGCAAGAAGGGAGGCAGAAGGATACCAGCAAGGGGTGGTGCAAGGTGCATTGCAAGGGATAGAAAAGGGCAAACAAGAAGGCAAAGTAGAAGCCTTTAGAGCTTTTACTGAGGTGATGAAGTTGCTTGAGCAGGGAGTAAGCTTAGACCAGATAGCTCAGAAAACTGGATTAACTGTTCAAGAGATAGAAGCGCTCAAGGCCCGGTAAGATAAGAAATCATGTCGAATTATTGTGGAGAGAGCTCTTCATTAGCTATTGATTCTTTAGGAAATTAGAGCCGATTATGGCGGTAAAGATAGTCATAAAAAATACAGGACATTATTCCTGTCTAAAAGAATTCATTTCACAGAGACGCTAATAAAAAGGTCAGCTAACTCACCGAACTAAAAAAATGAGAGACAACATATGTTAAGGTTCGAAGAGATTTTCAAAAACATTATGGGTGGAAAGAAGCACGAGAAAAGCAAGAAAATATCGCAAGGTATCCAGAAAGCCCATCAAGAAAACGACCATAAAAAGTTGTGTAAAAAACTAGCAAAAGCAGCAGGCTTGTGCTTCAAAGCAGGAAAGGTATTGGGTAAAGAGCCAGGTAAAGATTCTTTTAAACATTTATAACAAAGATAAGATGGGAGCTGAGTATTACACGTGGGCGCATTTGTTGGGATTGTCGCTATTGTTTTATCAAGCGGCATTAGCTTTGGTGAGTGAAGGTAACCAAGATTTAAGGAGTGAGTGTCAAACTCAAAGCAAAAAAGTTTTGATGTTTTTTCTGAAAATTATAAGTAAAAAATATGGAACGAAAACATCCGAGGAAGAAGTTGAAAAAGAGCTCAAATTTTTTGATAAGGAGTCTATTTTTGTAGACTCATCTGAGTTAGAAAGCTTTATGAACTCGAGTTTGCAGCTTTCAGATTTTGCTAAAGATACCAGTTTTCAAAATTTATCTTTAGCAAAATGGCGAAGTAAAACCAAAGAGTGTTTGGAGCAGTGGGAGAAAAAATACGGTTCAGTAGAGACAGAAAAAAACGAGAAGTCTTCTCCTACCAAACAGGAAACGCTATTAATGCCGAGTGATGATAAAGATCTTGAAGGTGCAGTCTGCATGAATGATCTTTATGCAGCAATTGCAAAGGATACAAAAACTTTTCTAAAGAGCTCCATTCAAAAAGCAGAAGAGCTGTTAACTCTTTGCGGCTATCAGCGCTCATGTGATTATAGTCTTTTAGCGTTAGGCTCATTGGCAAGAGAAGATTTCACCCCGTATTCCGATTTTGAGTTAGCGATACTATTTTCAGAAAACGCATCAGAACAAGATAAGCAATATTTTAGAATATTAAGCTTTGTTCTTTATTTTAAGGTTTTGTGTTTAGGGGAATCGACAATACCGATGAGCTTATTTGGGTGTGACTTTGCTGAGATCAAGGAACTTAAACCAGGGATGCAGTTTGATTTAGGCGGCAAAACGCCATTGGGTAGAGATGATGAGATTTATGAGCTAATTAACACTCCAAAAGGAATGGCTGAATATGTTAGTGATGAGAGTTTTAAAAAACATAAATTGTTAGCAGTGGAAGTAAGTACGGTAACGGAGATTTATTGCTCAGGTACGGGAAACAAATTATGTGAGGGTTACAAGAAAAAATTAGCTGAGTGTCTTGAAAAAGAAGCATCTGGTCAAGTTCAGCGAAAGCTTGAGAAGCATGTACTAAGCGGTGATATTGATGTAATACAACGTGAAGCGCAAGCGATTTTTTTGTTAGGAGGTGATGTTCAAAGATATGAACCAAACCTCATAGAAAAAGAAGATGAGAGCTTTTATTTTAATGTGAAGCAGGAGCTGTATCGTTTGGTCGACAGAGGACTTGAAGGGTTAGCGCATTACTATGGGGTTGAGGAAACGAGTAATTGGAAACGACTAGAAGCCCTTTGTAGTAAAGGGAGACTGACAAAAGAAGGGGAGAAAAGATTAAAAGAAGCATTAGGGTTGAGCCGGAGAAGTAGATTAAATGTGTATTTAGCTGCAAAAGGGCAAAAAGAAATCAAGCCCTTTACATTCAATGAACTGAGTAAATTGTATGGCGTTGTCGTCTCATTTTATGCAGAGTTAGAAGTATTTTGTGAAGTTCAAGTAGTGTCATATCGCCGTAATTATCAGTTTAAAATTGAAATAACTGAATTACAGTCGTCAAAAATAAATGGGTTGGTTTGGAAGCGGCTAAAGGACTATGAGAAAGCAAAAAAAGAATTTAAGCAATGGTTGGAGCTAGCAAAAAAAGAGACGAGTAAAAGCGCGCAAATTTGCGCTAATTATTTCACAGGGCTGATGGAGTTGGAGTGTAGTCCACCAAATTATGAAGAAGCAGAAAATCATTTTTTAGCAGTATTGAAACATTGTGAGAGTACGACGAACAAAAGAGCCATTTTATTTGAAGTGCACTTAGGTTTATGCGCGGTTCATTTTGAACGAAAAGAGCTGCAAAAAATAAAAGAGAATTTTGAAAAAGCTATAAAGTGTTGGTCAAGTATCGAGACAACGGATAAGCGATTGAAACTAAAGCTAGAGTCTTTTTTAAATAGATTGAAGTTGAGTCATGATTTTGAAAGCTTAGCAGGTAAATTGTTGCTTAAGTTAGCGGAGGTCGACAAATCCACTAAGGCTGAAAAATATGTTATTGAGAAAGAGCATCCGAGTGATGTGATTGGACAGCTGACTGACATACCACATCTCCATAACACATGCAAAGACAAGTCAACGGCGATATTCGAAGATAAACTCAAGAAAAAATTACCCGCTGGCGTTGAAGATTTTGCTAAACTTATTCAGGGTGGCTATCTGTTTTGTGATAAAACTAAGATGATTAAAGAATTCATAGATAAAGGTGATGAAGTGACGTTAATAACTCGCTGGCGTCGAGAGGGAAAGACCTTAACTATGTCTATGCTCTATTATTTTTTTGCGCCTATGGTATATGGACGGCTTACAAAGGGGATGTTTGATAATCTTAAAATAGTGAACGAAGACAATGGTCAATACATCAGCAAATATCAAGGTAAATATTCGGTTATTTTCATTACGCTTAAGGATGTAAAGCGCAAATCACTTTCAGAAGCAATGGAAAAGTTTAATTTGCTTATTCGAGAAGTGTATGGAGAACATGCTGAAATACTTAAAAGTGACAAACTGAGAGAAGACGAGAAGCAGGATTTTCAAAAATATCTTGCAGGTAAGGTTACCACTAGCGATTTGGAGCAATCGTTAAAAATGCTAAGTAATTTGCTTTATAAGCATTACAAGCAAAAAGTCATTATTTTAGTAGATGAATATGATGCACCCGTAAACGCAGCATATGAGAAAGGGTATGTGGATGAGATGGTTGAATTTATGCGTAATTTTTTTAGTGCTGCATTTAAAACTAATCCATACTTAGAAAAAGGAGTTATGACGGGGATACTGCGAATTTCCAAAGAGAACATGCTGTCTAGCTTAAATAATCTTATGCTATACACAATTTTAGATGATGGATATAAGGAGTACTTTGGGTTTACAGAAGTAGAAGTAGCAGAGTTACTCCAAAAGAAACTCGACATACCGAATCCAGAACAAAAATCATTGGAGAAAGATGACCCAAGATTAAAGGAGATGAAGGAGTGGTACAATGGCTATAAAATAGGCGGGTTAGTTATCTATAATCCTTGGTCAGTAATTTCCTACTGAAGCAAAGAATGTGTACCGAACATTTATTGGGGTCGTACTGGCACAACTGAGATTATTAAGAAAGCGCTTAATGTTTCAAGCGTTGAAATCAAAAAAAAGTTAGGAGTATTGTTGCAAGAACAAACCATCGCAGCAACGATTGACCCCGCTATTGAATTTGATCGAATTTATGAGAATGAAACTGCATTTTGGGGTTTACTTTTGTTTGCTGGTTATCTAACTGCAGAGTCTTCGGGGTTAATTAAGGATTCCAAATTGTATGAGTGCCAATTGAGGATTCCGAACAGGGAAGTTATGGCGCTTTACAGTGATGATGTAAAGGCGTGGTTTGATCCAAAATCAGACGGTCAAAGACACCAGTTATTTTTGCAACATTTAGCAAAGGAACAAGTAAAAGAATTTACTAAAGATTTGGGCGGTTATTTGTTAGGGTTGGTGGGTGTTGTTGGAGAGAATAAAAAAAGCGAGCAGCTGTATTATAGCTTTGTCCTTGTTCTCATCTGGTGTATTACGGGATGTTTATTGGTTGCACTTCAACCCTGAAGACGACTTAGGGCGATATGACATTTTATTAGTTCCTAAAGACAAGAGCAATTTGAAGGGAATAATTTTAGAATTCAAATATGCAAAATCCGATGAAAACCTAGATGATGTTGCTAGAGAAACTTTAGAGCAGATTGGGTTACAAAGGTATGATAGGGAATGGAAGCAATATCCCTATATTAATCAGTGCGTAAAAGTAGTGATAGCTTTTTCTGAAAAGTCTGTAGCTACTGCATATGAGATAACCGGTTTTACTACGAAACAAAACAGTGACTCACCAGCGACGATAGAAAAAGAGACAAGTTTTGATAAAGTAAGCTTTTTAGGGCCAGAAGAAGATGCTATTGATGGTTCAATCAAAGAGGAGCAGTTAAAACTTGCAAAAGAGATGCCTTCGCACCAACTACAGAATTCACGCACTCCTACCATTCAACCCTCATTAAAGCTAAATAACAGCTCCGCCGATTTTGGCTCAAAACAACGGAGACAAAAAGAGCTGCCCAGACAGAAATAGAACCTCACCGGAGACATTGCTGGAGTATCAATCTAACCCAATAGACATTTAAACATGAAGGACCACAAATGCTATTCACCACACTTAAAAATAAGCTTCAAAGCAACCAACCATTAACTATAGAAAGAGAAACCATGTAACAAATTCCTGGTGATTTTATGAAAGAAAGAATAAGCCCCAAAGGGCAGTTAGAATTATTTAGGTCAGCACTAGAGCAGATCATAAGTTTTAGACCGCGAGCTGTGTTTGTTAGCAGAAACATTTGAAGGATATTTATGCACAAAACAAAGATTGGACGAAACGAAACATGTCCTTGTGGTAGTGGTAAGAAATACAAACGTTGCTGTTTTCTCCAAGTAGATTCAAGTATTCAGCCAATAGATGTTGCTTGGCATCAGCTACGCCAATTAGAGGGGCAAGTGATAGATAATCACTTGGTTCCTTATGTTATGGATCACCTACCTAAAGTAGAGCCTGTCCCATTTGCACCGATTTTGAAAAAATCACAAGTTACGCATAAGCATGTACTCTGCGCTTGAGCGAAAACTTGAGCAAAAAATACGGATTTTTTTAATTGAATTAATTTTTGCTATAAAAGAGGATTTTGCGACGCAGATTTTCCTAAGACGATCTCAATGTTTATTTTACACTTGATTTTACGGCAAATTATGCAGCTTTTTTCAACAACGATCGCTCATATTCAATTGCCATTCGCGATAAGAGCCAGAGATTGTGCGTCAGCACACACCAACTGATGGCAAGACGTTTATATTCGGTTATTCTGCTGCGCAAAGGTTTTCCTAAAAATACATTTTTGAAAATACCAATACGAGCTTCTGTTTGACTACGTCGTGTTTGTAGAGATAAAAAAATTGGATCAGATAATCTTTCCTGAAGTTCTTTGGGACTTTTCGGGCAAATAGCATCGTAAATTTCGTGCTCTTTCAAAATGACAACATTGTTTTTGCTACTAAAACCACGATCAGCACAAGTCGAAGTAATGTGACCATAGTGTTTTTCAATTCGTGTGATTGTTGGCTCAAGTAATTTGCTATCTGATGGTGGTTGCTCACTGAATAATTGCCAATCGATAATCAACCCATTAATTTGTTCGGTTAATAATAGTCCTTGACCAAATTCAACTTCATTCCCAGCTTTGCCACGAACAATAACATGCGCATCTTTGTCATATAGGCTTAATATTTTTTCTGCAGATGGAACAATTCTTTCACCAATAATTCTTTCATGCGCTTGTTTAATCGCTGCTGGTAATTGCTCTAAAATTAGATCAATTCGACGGATTACTTGCTGTGTTTGCGCAAATGTCCAATTTGTTTTTTGCCATTCATTACTGAGAAGCTGGCGATAACGTTTACCATGCTTGGCAATACAGGCGCTTAGTTTTTTCATCGCTCTAAAAATAACTTTGCGTTGCTTTTTACCATCGGCTTTTCTTCTAACATGCGTCATTGTAATGCAAAGTTTATTCATTTGTTTCATTAGCAAATGTGGCTCAATCATTCGATGTTTTAAGCCTTTCGCTCTAATTGTTTTAATCGCCAAGAGTAAACTTCTTGCAGCATCTCGCAATAAAACCCAATCAACAGGAAAGTGAATGTTGGCTTTTATGCAGGTACTATCCATGAAAATATTTTTGCAATCAATCGGTTGATGTAACCCAGATTCCAATGCTTTATCGGTGGTAGATAAATTTGCCAACCATTCACAAATTTTTTCAGCAACCAATGTCTCGTCAAAATATTTTTCGTAACGTTCTAAAGAACTTTTTGATATTGCCTTGCGAGAGCCAAAATCACTGATGTTGGTGAACCATTGAAATAAGGCACTATCGGCAAGTCTAATACTGAATAATCGATAAGATTCTCCAGTAAGATGGCGAGCAATATTGCAGCGTAGTGCATGCTCTGAATTTTTTGTAATGAAAAATGCCGATTTTGACTGCTGTAAAATTTAGCCAATATCTTTTTTGTTGTTGATCAGCAAATTGCTCCAAAGCACTTTGACACTAGTTCATTTTCTAAATCGCTTTTGTTTAGAATTTCATCAATCTTTATGAAGGTTTCTCGAAATTCTCGATAGTCAATGCGCCGTAAACATTTGGAATTTCTGGACGAAGTTCATATTGAAATGGTACATTATTCATAGCGTGTTACTCTATTTTTGTAGTGAAAAATTGAATTATAACACGCTTTTTTCGGGGTAAAGTGCATTTTTTGCACTTTTTCCCGATTTATTTTTATCACTAAAGGTCTGTTTTTATAGG
>CAWAAT010000002.1:0-118362 GCA_963780175.1 uncultured Actinomycetota bacterium
TGTGATCCAGCTGCTCTGCGCCCACGCAGTGGCGGCTGTGCTGGCCCCCCTGCTGGTCAAGATGCTGGGACGCAAGGCGTTCGGCGTGCTTGCGCTGGTGCCCGCGGCCGGCGCCGGTTGGGCGCTGCTGGCGACCCCAGCGGTCATGGCGGGCAACTATCCCGCTCAGCGCGTCAGCTGGATCGACGCCCTCCGCCTCAATCTGGACTTCCGGCTGGACGTGCTGAGTTGGCTGATGGTGCTGATCGTCGGCGGTGTCGGATCGTTGATCCTGGTGTACTGCTGGGGCTACTTCTCGCGTCAGGCCAGCAGTCTGGGACGCTTCGCCGGGGTCTTCGTAGCCTTCGCCGGGGCGATGTTCGGCCTGGTCACCGCCGACAACACGATCCTGGTCTACATTTTCTGGGAACTCACCACCGTCTTCAGCTTCCTGCTGATCGGTCACTACCACGATCGCCAGCCCTCCCGGCTCGCCGCCATGCAGGCCATCACCGTCACCACGATGGGCGGCTTGGCGATGCTGGCCGGGCTGGTCATTCTCGGCACCGTGCCGGGGGGATCGTTCGTGCTGTCCGACCTCGTCGCGGCCGCAGCCGACGGGTCGCTGCTCGTCGATGCCCCCGCCGGGGTCGTACCGACGGCCGTCGGGCTGGTGTTGCTGGGCGCCCTCACCAAGTCGGCGCAGGCGCCCTTCCACTTCTGGTTACCGGCCGCGATGGCCGCCCCCACCCCCGTCAGCGGCTACCTGCACGCAGCGGCGATGGTCAAGGCCGGGGTCTACCTCGTCGCACGACTCGCGCCCGGGTTCGCGTCCTATCAGGTGTGGCAGGTCATGGTCATCGGCGCGGGATTGACCACCATGCTCATCGGCGGCTACCGCGCGCTGCGCCAGTACGACCTCAAGTTGCTGCTGGCCTTCGGCACCGTCTCGCAACTGGGCCTCATCCTGGTGCTCGTCGGGCATGGTGACCGGGCTGTCGCGCTGGCCGGGGTGACCATGCTGGTGGCCCACGCGATGTTCAAGGCCGCGCTCTTCCTGGTGGTGGGCGCGATCGACCACGAGGTCGGCACCCGCGACCTGCGCGAACTGTCCGGGGTGGGCAGGGCACTGCCGGGGCTGGCTGCAGCAGCCACCCTGGCGATGGCGTCCATGGCGGGCCTGCCGCCCACGCTGGGTTTCGTAGGCAAGGAAGCCGCGCTGCACGCCCTGGAGGCCCAGCAGGACTGGCTGGTCTTCGCTGTCGTCGTGCTCGGATCGATCCTCACCGTCGCCTACAGCTTGCGCCTGTGGTGGGGGGCGTTCGCCACCAAGAGGGGCATCGAGCGGTGTCCGGCGCCACGACTCGACGCCAGGTTGTTCGCCCCCATCGCCCTGCTGGCCCTGGGCAGTCTCGCCGGGTTGGTGCCCGGACGCGTCGAGGAGCTGTTGGCCCCGCACGCCGACAGCTACCCGGGTGAGGCGGGCCACCTGGTGCTGTGGGGTGGGCTCGGCCTGCCGCTGGCGGCCACCGCCGTCATCCTGACGGTCGGTCTGCTGCTGTTCGGGCGACGCAAGCAGGTCACCCGCGCCCAGGGCAGGTTGAACGTCCCCAGCGCTGACAACGCGTACCGCCGGGTCATCCGGGGGCTGAACATTCTCGCCACCGACGTGACCGCCCTCGTCCAGACCGGCTCGCTGCCCAGCTACCTCACCGTCATGCTGCTGACTACGGTCGGGGCCGGCGTGCTGGTGGTGCTCAGCGGCAGCGCACCGCGGCTCGTGGCGCTCCGGTGGTGGGACAGCCCCCTCCAGGGGGGCGTGGTGGCGCTGGCCTGCGTGGCCACCGTGCTGATCGTCCGCTCACGACGACGAATGAAGGCCGTGCTGATCATGGCGTTCGTCGGGTACGCCTCCGCCTCGATCTTCGCCCTGCAGGGGGCACCCGATCTGGCCCTGACGCAGGCCCTGGTCGAGACTGTCACCCTGGTGGTCTTCGTGCTGGTGCTGCGGCGGTTGCCGCCGTACTTCTCGAACCGGCCCCACGTGTCGCCGCGCACCCACCGACTGGTCATCGGCGCCGTCGTGGGCACGGGGGTGGCTCTGCTCGGCTGGGTGGCCGCCTCGGCGCGCATCCACCCCCCGGTGACCGTCGACTACCCCGAGGAGGTGCTGAGCTTCGGGTACGGCCGCAACATCGTCAACGTCACGCTGGTCGACACCCGAGCCTGGGACACCCTCGGCGAGATCTCCGTGCTGCTGGCCGCCGCCACCGGTGTCGCGTCGCTCATCTTCATCCGCGAACGCACCCAGCTGCTCGATCTGCAGCAGGGGTTCCAGTCGGCGGTCACCAACAAGCGCGTCTGGGCCAGGGTCGCCGACGAGCGCGGGGCCCGGGTCGAACAGGTGCTGGCACGCGGGCGACTCCGGCCAGGTCAGTCCGCGTCCACCAGCCCGACGGGACGCGGACGCGTCTGGCTGGCAGGGGTGGCCACGTTGGCTCCGGTCCGTCGATCGCTGATCTTCGAGATCGGCGCCCGGCTGGTGTTCCACCCGCTGGTGCTGTTTTCGTTGTTCCTGCTCTTCTCGGGACACAACCACCCGGGCGGCGGCTTCGCAGGCGGCATGCTGGTCGGCATCGCCCTGGTCATCCGGTATCTCGCGGGTGGACGCTACGAGTTGGCGTTGGCCACCCGGGTACGCCCCGGTGCTCTGCTCGGCGCGGGCATGGCCACCTCAACCACTGCGGCGCTGTTCCCCGTGACCCTGGGTGGCACGATCCTGCAGACCACCGTCTTCGACTTCGTCCTGCCGGTGTTCAACGACGTGCACCTGGCCACGGCGCTGTTCTTCGACGTCGGCGTCTACCTGATCGTCGTCGGTCTGGTCCTCGACATCCTCAGCAGCCTCGGTGCAGAGGTCGACCGGCAGGCCGAGGCCGAGGGGACGTCCGCCCCCGAGGTCTCGTTCGACGACACCAGCCCGGCCAGCGAGGAGATCGCCGTCGGGGAGGACCTGCGGGCCCTCAAGGCCGGTCGGGAGGTGGCGCGATGATCGACATGGCCCCGTCGCTGGCCCTGCTCGTCCTGGTGGCCGTGCTGGTCGGCAGTGGGGTGACGCTGGTGCTCGAACGATCGCTCAGCCGCATCGTCATCGGCGCCAGCCTGATCACCTACGGCGTCAACGTTCTCGTACTGATGGCCGGGGGACGGGCCGGCGGGCCGCCCATCATCGGGCTCACCGAGGTCAGTGACATGTCAGACCCGCTTCCCCAGGCGATGGTGTTGACCGCTATCGTCATCGGGCTGGCGCTGACCGCATTCATGCTCGCCATGGCATACCGCAGTTGGCAGCTCAACGGCAACGACGAGGTGCAGGACGACCGGGAGGACCGCCGCATCGCCATCGCCGCGTCCCGGGACACCGTCGCCGCCCGGGTCACCGACGACCTCGGCGCGAGCCTGGCAGACCAGGCCGCCAGCATCTTCGACGAGACGCAGGACGTGCCCGCCGTGGGCCCGCGGACCCCCCCACCCTCACCCGACCTCCTCGAGGAGGGGGGTGCCACGTGAACCCGTCCGATTGGTCCTGGGTGCTGGGCATCCCCGTCCTCGTACCGTTCGCCGCGGCCGCGATCACGCTGCTGCTGGCCCGTCGTCACACTGCCCAGCGCATCGTCTCGGTCGTCGCCCTCGCAGTGGTGCTGGCCGACGCGGTCTTCATCGGCTACCTCAGCCTGAAGGGCCCGTTGACCCTGGATGTCGGCGGCTGGTCCGCGCCCGTGGGGATCACCCTGGTCGCAGACCGGCTGAGCGCGATGATGCTGCTCGTCTCGGTGTTCGTCACCCTGTGTGTGCTGGTGTACTCGTTCACCCAGGATCTGGCCCAGAGCCAGCGACTACCTGTTGCGGTCTTCCAGCCGACCTTCCTCATCCTGTCGGCGGGGGTGTCGAACGCCTTCCTGACCGGCGACCTGTTCAACCTCTACGTGGGCTTCGAGATTCTGCTGGTGTCGAGTTTCGTGCTGATCACCCTCGGTGGCACCCGGGATCGCATCCGCTCGGGCACCGTCTACGTGGTCGTCTCGGTGGTCAGTTCGTCGATCTTCCTCGTTGCGCTGGCCATGGTGTACGCAGCAGTCGGCACAGTGAACATGGCCCAGATCGCGTTGCGGATGCCCGAGATCGACCCCGGGGCGGCACAACTCATCCAGATGATGCTGCTGGTCGCCTTCGGGGTCAAGGCAGCGGTCTTCCCGCTGTCGGCCTGGCTGCCGGACTCCTACCCGACGGCCCCCGCCCCGGTCACCGCGGTCTTCGCCGGCCTGCTGACCAAGGTCGGCGTCTACGCCATCATCCGCACCCAGGCGACGCTGTTCGCCGACACCGGTCTCAACACGATGGTGCAGGTGGTCGGTCTGGCCACCATGGTGATCGGCATCCTCGGCGCCGTCGCCCAGGACGACATCAAACGACTGCTGTCGTTCACCCTGGTCTCGCACATCGGCTTCATGTTGTGGGGAGTCGGCACCGGCACCTCGGAGGGGCTCGCGGCCGCCATCTTCTACACCGCGCACCACATCATCGTGCAGACCGCACTCTTCCTTGTTGCGGGGTTGATGGAGCGGGTGGGCGGGTCGACGTCCCTGGTGAAACTGGGCTCGCTCCTGAAGGCCTGGCCGCTGCTCGGCGTCCTGTTCCTTATCCCGGCGCTCAACCTGGCCGGCGTCCCGCCGATGTCCGGGTTCCTCGGCAAGCTCGGGCTCATCCAGGCGTCCGCCGCGGTGGGCGGCCCACTCGACTGGACGCTCATCGCGGGTGGCCTGGTCACCTCGCTGCTCACGCTTTATGCGCTGCTGCGGGCCTGGAGCATGGCCTTCTGGCAGCCCAGTGAGGGCGAGGACGTCGTCAAACCCGACGTGCCGTGGACGATGACCGGGGCGACGGTGGCGCTGGTGACCGCATCGCTGGCGCTCACGGTCGTCGCCGGCCCGGTCTACGCCTACGCCCGGGGTGGCGCCATCGAACTGCGCGCCCAGGTGCCCTACGTCCTTGCCGTTCTGCCCGACGCGCAGCGTGGCACGGGGCAGTCACACACCGAGGAGGACGACCAGGGGAAGCCGAACACCGCACCCACCCCGGTGGCGCCACCACTGGCCAGCCCGAACGCGGGAAGCACCCGATGAGCCCAGCATCGTCCCGGCTGTTGAGTCGACGCGCGTCCCCGTTGGCCATCGCGATGCTGAGCGTCATGTGGGTGCTGCTGTGGGGTGACGCGAGTTGGGGCAACCTGGCTGGCGGATTCATCCTGGCCCTGGTGGTCACCTGGCTGCTGCCGGTACCCCACGGGCCTAATCGACGGCTGACCATTCGGCCGGTCGCGCTGGCCAGATTGGCGCTGGTCTTCGCCAAGGACGTCGTGGTGGCGGCCACCCAGATAGCCTGGGTGATCCTGCGCGGACGCGTGCCGCGTGAGGCCATCATTCGCGTCCGCACCCGCGCCCAGTCCGACGGATTCCTGGCGGCGACGGCCGGCTTCACCGCCCTTGTGCCAGGATCGATCGTCATCGATGCCCACCGGCTGACTGGCACCCTGTACATCCACGTCTTCAACGTCGGCGAGGGCCAGGAGGCCCTGGACCAGGCGCACCGCAACGTCCTGCTGCAGGAGGAGCGCATCCTGCGGGCGCTGGCCAACGATGAGGAGTTGCTGGACGCCGGCTTTCGTCCCGGAGGTTCGATGAGGGCCGGTCGGCTGACCGATACCGAGATGGCCGAGCGCCGCAGACAGCAGGAGGCCCGATGATCTACGTGCTCTACGGCTGCCTGGTCGTCCTGGTGACGTCGCTGGCGCTCGTCCTCGTGCGGCTGGAGCACGGCCCGTCCAACCTCGATCGAGCGGTTGCTCTGGACGTCATCACCTCGGCGACCGTCGGCATCCTGGTTGTCGTGATGGCGGTGACCGGACGCGTCGACCTGCTGCCGCTGCTGGTCGTGCTCACATCGGTGGGTTTCATCGGCAGCACCGTGATCGCCCGGTTCTCGCAGGCGGAATCGATCAGTGATCGGCGGATTCTCACCCCCGAGGAGGCGGCCAGCCTGCCCGAACCTGACTTCGACGACACCGCTGAGCCGGTGCACCCGGACGCCGATGACCTGGCTGATGACGACATCGAACGGGTCGACCGCGGTTCGGTCGAGCCTCAGGTCGGTGAGGTCCGATGATCGAATGGCTGCAGCCGATCGGAGTCGCGCTGATCGCGGGCGGTGCCCTGTTGACGCTGGTGACGGCCATCGGCATGGTGCGGTTGGGCAGCCTGTTCGCAAGGATGCACGCGTCCACCAAGCCGCAGGTGCTCGGCCTGGTGGTGATGGTGCTCGGGCTGTCATGCGTGATGCAACGGCCGCGGGTGGTGGCCACCCTGGCGCTGGTGGTGATCATGCAGTTCTTCGTGGCGCCGATCTCGGCGCACATGCTGGGACGCACGGTGTACCGGCTGGGCCAGATCGACCGGCGAGTGATCGTGCTCGACGAGTACGCCGAGGATCTCGCCAAGGCGTCCAGGAAGCTGCATCACGAGGACAACGAGAACGCCGGGGACGTCGACCGCGACCTCTCGAAGCCGCCGGCTTCCGGGTCACCCTTCACACCGCAGTGAGCCGTGCCCTCACTTCCAGAGGGTGGCGATCCCGAACGAGGCGGCGATGAGGCCGATGCCGATGAAGTAGTTCCAGTTGGCCAGGTCTTTCATCACCGGAACCTGATAACCGGCGATGTAGAAGACCAGCAGCCACAGGACGCCGAGCAGCCCGACCGGCACGAACACCCACGGCACCCAGTCGCGAGACCCGGAGATCGCTCGCTGCTGGCTACGGGATTGCTTCTCGACGGCCTGAGACTTGCGCTTGGCGACCTTCTTCTCGGCGGCCTCCCTGCGAACCTTCGATTCAGGCACGGTGTCTGCTCCTCAGCTGGCGTGCCCAGGCACGCGTCCACGGTGGTGTGACCATCAGGGGTCGCCTCCAGTATGGCGGCTCGGCGAGGCTTGCCCCAAGTCCAGTCAGGGGGCGGACGGTAGGCTGTCCGCATGTCCGGTCGCGACGATCGTCACGGTGCCGAGTGGCCCGTCGGGCCCAGCCGCGCGGCCCCGGACGAAACCTCCAGCCTCGAGTCGACCACTACTCGTGCTGCCCGGGCCGAGCAGGAACCGACCAGACCCGAGCCTGAGCCGAGGAAGCGCCGTACCCCGAGCACGCTGATCGTGGGCGTGCTGGCCGGGGTTCTGATCGGGGCGACCGCCATCACCGCCCAGGGCGACGACCTGCGTCCCGGCCGCACGAGCGACCTCGCCGTGCTGGTGGCCCAGGCCGAGCAGCGCAACATTGAGCTGGCCAGCCGCGCCTCGGAACTGCGCGAGATCAACGACCAGCTGACCGCGGCTCAGGGTGCCGCCCCGGCGAACTCGCTACCGAGCCAGCAGATGGAGGTGCAGATGGCCGGGCTGGCCGCGGTGCGAGGCCCGGGCGTCCGGGTGACGCTGACCGACGCCCCGGTCGACTTCGCGCCTCCGGGGGTGGACGGCGACCTGCTCGTCGTCCATGAGCAGGACATCCAGCACGTGGTGAACGCGCTGTGGGCGGCGGGGGCCGAGGCCATGACCATCCAGGGTCAGCGGGTGGTGGCGATGACAGCCGTCAAGTGCGTCGGTAACACGGTGGTGCTGCACGGCACGCCGTACGCCCCGCCCTACGTCATCACCGCGATCGGTGATCCTGCCCAGCTGGAGGCCGGCCTGGCCTCCGACCGGGGCGTCCAGATCTACCGGCAGTACGCCCTGGCCTACCAACTGGGGTACGAGCAGGGCCGGGTCGCCGGCGTGACGATGCCCGCCTATGAAGGACCGCTGCCGCAGATGGCGACTGCGGGCAGACGCTGACCGACCGGCGGTCGTCGGTGGCCGGGCTTGGCCCCAGCCCGCAGAATGGGCCCATGGCCCGCATTCTCGTCATCGACAACTACGACTCGTTCGTCTACAACGTGGTGCACTACCTCGCCCAGATCGGCGCCGAGGTCGAGGTCTGGCGCAACGACGATGCGCGGTTCGACAACGCCGAGTGGTTCCAGGGCTATGACGGCGTCCTGCTGTCGCCCGGCCCAGGCACCCCCGAGGACGCCGGAGTCTGCATCGACGTGGTTCGGCAGGTGGCCGGACGCGTCCCCATCTTCGGCATCTGCCTGGGCCTGCAGGCCATCGCAGTGGCGCACGGCGCCGTGGTTGGCCGCGCACCCGAACTGCTGCACGGCAAGACCTCGCCGGTGCACCACGACGGACGCGGGGTGTTCGCCGGGCTGCCCGACCCGTTCACCGCGACCCGTTACCACTCGCTGGCCATCGAGCCGGCGACCGTGCCGGACGATCTGGAGGTCTGCGCCTGGACGGAGTCGGGGGTCATCATGGCCGTCCGGCATCGCGATCGGGCCATCGAGTCTGTCCAGTTCCACCCCGAATCGGTGCTCACCGAGGGCGGCTACCAGATGCTGGCCAACTGGCTGGCGGTGTGCGGGGACGCCGAGGCGCCTGCCCGGGCGGTGGGCCTGTCACCGCTGGTGGCGATCGGCTGAAGCCTCCCCCCAGACGCGTCCTCCGCATCCGGGACGCGGCCTCCCGTTCCCGCTGACGCGGCCTCTCTTTCCCGCAGACGCGGCCTCCCGTTCCCGCAGACGCGTGCGATCTAGCTTCCCGCGTGTGATATTTGGGACGCGTGAAGCTATTTGGCACGCGTTTGCGTTCGGCGAAGGCGACATCTCACGTCCGCCTGTGGACAAGTGACGATTCGGGCCGGGACTGCCCATCATCAAGCCGTGATCCCATACAGGTACGGTGAACTCATTTCACAAGGTCAGGAGCAGAGCAGTGTCCGGGCGCAGGTGCGCGCCGGGCAGCTGACTTTGGTCAGACACGGCGGATACGTCGCGGGCGAGATCGCGCCGCGTCCCGAAGAGCGCCACCTGGCGCTGCTTCGAACTACTGTCCCCGTACTGGACGAGGCGTCAGTCCTCAGCCACGG
The DNA here is from genome assembly GCA_963780175.1 of uncultured Actinomycetota bacterium. GTDB lineage: Bacteria > Actinomycetota > Actinomycetes > Propionibacteriales > Propionibacteriaceae > Brooklawnia. The sequence continues at coordinate 9,046 of CAWAAT010000002.1, forward strand.
CACCGCGGGTCTCCTTTGGGGCCTACCAGTCCCGGGACGCTTGTTGACCAAGGTGCATACCACGCGACAGGGAAACTCCGGCGGCACGGTCGGCCGGTGGCTGCACAGCCACCGAGCAGGGCTGTCGTCCGCAGATCTGGCTGAGCGGGACGGACTGGTGGTGACCAGTTTGCCTCGAACAGTTGTCGATCTGTGCTGCCTGAGCCGCGACAACGAGGCACTCATGGTGATGGACGCGGCCGCCCGCATCCTCGGTGGCGTCGAGGAGGTCCAGAAGGAGTTGGCGGGCGCCGCCCGGCGAAAGGGTATCGGGGTGGCTCGGTGGGCGGTTCAACATGCCAGCCCGCTCGCCGAGAGCCCGGGCGAATCGCTCAGTCGATACTGGATGATCATCTCAGGGATCGACCAGCCCGAGTTGCAGCATGAGGTCCGCGACGACTCCGGCGCCCTGCTTGCACGCGCAGATTTCGCCTGGCCGGCTCGGCGTCTGCTCGGCGAGTTCGACGGACGAATCAAGTACGAGGGCGACCTCGTCGCGGAGGGCATGTCGGCCGCTGATGTCATCATGGCCGAGAAGCGCCGCGAGAACCGACTTCGAGCAGCGGGGTGGTGGATCATTCGTTGGTTGTGGAGTGACCTGCAGGACGGTCATGCCTTCGTTCGGCGGCTGGTCGGGGCATTGGACCGGAATCCGCCGAGGTGAGTCCGCTGGCCCTACGCAAACGCGTGCGATCCAGCTTCCCGCGTGCGCTATTTGGGACGCGCGAAGCTATTTGGCACGCGTCTGCGAGGGGTGCCAGATGACGGCTACGGGGTGACGTTGGGGTTCGTCTGGCCGGGTGGGGTCGCCGGCGGTCCCGTCGTTCCCGGAGGGGCTGTGGTGGGCTGCGAGGACGCCACCCCGATCATCAGGGTGATCGGATCATCGACCACGGCCGAGGTGCCCGGCGCGGGAACCGATCGAACCACCTTGCCGACGAGGTCTGCTGTGGATGCCTCGATGGTCCCGTCCTGCTGCACGTTCCGAAAACCGCTGAGTTCCAGGGCGTCGATGGCTTCCTGAGGGCTCAGGCCCGACACGTCGGGCACCGCCGCCTCTCGGGTCGCCACGTAGAGCACGATGCGGTCGGTCTTGCTGACCGCCTGCTCGGCCTCGGGCGAGGTGCGCACGACACTGTCGGCGACGGCGTCACTGGGCCCCTCGGCGTAGCTCAGCTCCGTCACCGACACGTTGAGGTATCCAGCATCAGCCAGCGACTGCAGTGCCGTGGTCCGGGCCAGGCCGACGACGTTCGGCATCGTGGTGCGCCCGGTCGCCACGTACAAGGTCACCTGCTGGTCGGTGGACACCTGCGTGCCCTGCTCGGGCACCACCCGAACGACCTGACCCGGCTTGGCGTTCAGAGTGTCCAGATCGGCAGGGGCGGGCAGCGGCTCGATCTTGGTGAACCCGGCCTGCTTGAGCAGGGCGATGGCCTCCTCCTGCTGCTTGCTGACCAGCCCCTGGGGGATCGTGGAGACCGGCGGTCCGTCATTGATCGTGATGGTCACCGTGCTGCCCACCAGGACGATGGTGTTGCCGTCGGGGTCCTGGTCGATGACCGTACCCTTGCCCTCGGCGGGGCCGGCCACCCGCAGGACGCGTGGGTTCAACTGCGCCAGGGTCAACTGCTCCTGGGCCGCCTCCTCCTGGAAACCGACCACTTGCGGAACCTGGACGTTGTTGTCGGCAGGGTCCGGCGCCATCAGGCGCCATGCGAACAAGCCGAGAGCAGCGAGCAGCAGAACGATCAGGCTGATCAGCACGAGCGTCGCCGGAGACACCCGACGGGACGTCGAGGGGTCCTTGGGCTCCTCCTCGACGTAGAAAGTGTCGTGCTCAACGTCCGCGTCGGGGTCGAGTTCAGCGGGCAGCGCACGCGTCGCCGCCGTCTCCGGTCGAGGATCGCTCACCGCCACCACGGCAGGAATCCTGGCCGTCACAGGCTGATCGTTGAGCATCCGCCAACAGTCGTCGCGCATGTCCTTGGCCGACTGGTACCGATCTTCGGTGCTCTTGGCGAGCGCCTTCAGGGTGATCGCGTCCATCTCGGGAGTGATCTCAGGGTCCAACTGGCTGGGCGGGATCGGCATCTCGCGGACGTGCTGGTAGGCCACGCTGACCGGCGAGTCACCGACAAAGGGTGGGCGTCCGGTCAACAACTCGTAGAGCAGGCAACCAGCCGAGTAGATGTCGGAGCGGGCGTCCACCTGCTCGCCGCGGGCCTGCTCTGGTGAGAGGTACTGGGCGGTACCGATCACCGCGGCGGTCTGCGTCATGGTTGCCGCGGTGTCCGAGACGGCCCGGGCGATGCCGAAGTCCATCACCTTGACCCGACCGGAGGGGGTGATCATGACGTTGGCTGGTTTGATGTCGCGGTGCACGATGTCGTGCTTGTGCGAATAGCTGAGGGCCTCCAGCACACCTATGGTGTACTCAAAGGCCTTCTCCGGCTGGATCGTCCGGCCTTGCCGCAGGATCTGACGCAGCGTGTGTCCCTCAACCAGTTCCATCACGATGAAGGGCACCGAGACACCGGTCGCTGGGTCGATCTTCTCGCCGGTGTCGTAGACGCTGACGATGTTGGGGTGGTTGAGGCCGGCCGCAGACTGGGCCTCGCGCGCGAACCGGGCCTGGAAGGTGCTGTCGGTGGCCAGGTCGACGCGCAGTCGCTTGACCGCAACCAGCCGATCGAGGCGTAGGTCGCGGGCGCGCCAGACCTCGGCCATGCCGCCGCGGCCGATCACTTCTTCCAGCTGGTAGCGGCCGTCCAGCACGACTGGCTCGTCGGTCATCTCCCCATTCCTTCCCAGCAGCACTCGCGAGGATGACCCTCGGGCGTCCGGCCGTGCATGAACGCACCGATCCATTGTGGACGGCCAAGCTGAGGCCATCCTGAGAACCGGCTAGAACTTCCGGCAGCTGGCCTCATGACACCGCCTCCAGTACCGCCCTGGCCAGCGGGGTCGCGGTCTGAGAACCCTCCTGCGCCAGGAAGACGGCCACGGCAACGTTCTTCTCTGCGGCGTAGCCCGCGAACCACGAATGGGACGCGGCCCCGGGCGACGTCTCCGCCGTCCCGGTCTTGCCGCCGACGGTCAAGCCGTCGATCCGGGCCTGGGTGCCGGTGCCCCTCTGGACGACGTGGATCATCATCTCCTGCAGCAGCGCTGCATCGGAGGCGGTCATCGCTGTTCCGCGCTGGGTCGGGCTGTGGCTGGCGAGCACCCGCTGGTTGGAGTCGCGCACCTCCGCGACCACGTACGGTTCCATCAGCACGCCACGGTTGGCGATCGTGCCGGCCACGACGGCCATCTGCAGCGGGGTGGCGGACACCTCGAACTGGCCGATGGAACTCATCGCCAACTCGGACAGGCTCACCTGGGCAGGGAAATTGCTGGTGGCCGATTGCACGTCACCGCCGAACGACGAGTTGAACCCGAACGCTTCGGCCTGCGCCCTGATCACGTCATCGCCCAGAGCCATGGCGATGTTGGCGAAGGTGGTGTTGCACGACAACGTCAACGCCTCGTCCAGCGTCTTCTGGGTGTTGCCGCAGTTGGCGAGATTGGGCAGCTCCCGGTTCGAACCCGGTAGTGGCAGTGCGGCCGGGGTGTCGATCAGCGTCTGGGGGGTGTAGCCGTTGGCCAGTGCGGCGGCGGCGACCACCAACTTGAAGGTCGACCCCGGCGCGTAGATCTCTTGCGTGGCCCGGTCGTTCATCGGTCGCCCGGGGTCGGCGGTGAGTTGCCCCCAGGCCTCGGTGGTAGCCGGGAAATCCAGGCTGGCAAGGGCAGACGGGTCATAGCTCGGGGTGCTGACCCAGGCCAGGATCGCTCCGGTGGTGTAGTCGATCGCCGCAACCGCGCCTTCGCGTCCGCCCAGCGCGTCCCAGGCCGCCTGCTGGGCGCGAGGCTGGATGGTGGTCTGCACCTGGCCGCCCTCGGGGTTGCGACCCGCCAGCGCGTCCAGGATGCGTTGGGTGAACTGAGAGTCGGCCTGGCCGGTGAGTTCAGCGTTGTACTGCTGCTCCAGCCCGGTGCGACCGTAGATGTAGGAGTAGTAGCCGGTGACCGGTGCGTACAGCGGCCCGTCCAGGTATTCGCGTTGGTAGGCGTATGGACGCGTTCCGGTCGCCACGTTCTGCGCGATCGGGGTGTTGGCCGCCAGGATGGGCCCGCGCTGTCCACCGAACTGCTCGTCGCGGACGCGGGTGTTGCGCGGATCGTTGACCAGCGACTCGGTGCGCAGCGCGTAGCCGAGGGTCGCGTTGACCAGCAGGGCCAGGAACATCAGCCCCACGACCAGCCAGACACCGCGGATCGACTTGTTCATCGTCGGTCCCTGGCCTCGATCACCGACGTCTCATCCTGGGCCAGGTTGGTCACCAGTGGGGCCGGTGTGAGGGTGCTGGCGGGACGCCTGGCCTGGTGACTGATCAGCAACAGGATCGCGACGATCACCCAGTTGGCGATCAGCGAACTACCGCCCTGGCTCATGAACGGCGTCGTCAGTCCGGTCAGCGGCAGCAGCCGGGTGACCCCACCGATGATGGCGAAGACCTGCAGGGCGAGCACGAAGCTGAACCCGGCGGCGAGCAACTTGCCGAACACGACCGTCGAGGTCAGGGCGACCCGTAGACCCCGCGAGACCAGCAGCAGGTAGATCACGACGACCGCCAGCAGACCGACCAGCCCCAGTTCCTCGGCGACCGCGGCCGAGATGAAGTCCGAACTGGCCACCGGGGTCAGTCCGGGCCGTCCCAGGCCCCAACCGCGGCCGAAAAGTCCACCCCAGGCGATGCCGTACTGGGCGGTGATCACCTGGTAGTTGCGTTCGTAGTCGCTGAACGGGTCGAGCCAGCTCGAGACCCGGGTGGCCACGTGTGGTGCAATCCGTCCGATGGTGAACGCAGCGGCCGCGAACGCGCCGGCCCCGATGATCACCCAGCGCACCTGGCTGGTGGCCACGAACAGCATCATGACGAACAGGCCGAAGAACAGCAGCGAGGTGCCCAGATCGTTCTGGAAGACCAGGACGACCACCGCGGCCGCCCACATGACCCCCACCGGGATGAGGTCGCGCAGTCGGGGCAACTGGAAGCCGAGCACCCGGCGTCCGGCAAGTTGCAGCAGGTCGCGGTTCTCTGTGAGGTAGGACGCGAACGCCAGGGTGAGCACGATCTTCGCCACCTCGGCCGGCTGGAACGAGTACCCAAAGACCTGGATCCAGATCTGCGAGCCGTTCGCCTCGTTGTTGGGTGAGGCCAGACCGGGCACCAGCGGCAGCAGCAGCAGCGCCATGCCGACCAGGAAGAGCAGATAGGGAAAACCCTGCAGGACGCGGTAGTCGCGCAGGAACACCAGGGTCAGGCCGAAGAGCACGATGCCGAGCGCGGTCCACGCCAACTGCATGGTGGCGGCGTTGGTGGCCGGGACGAAGCCGATGTCGATGCGGTGGATCATGGCCAGTCCCAGCCCGTTCAGGGCCAGCACGGTTGGCAGGATCACCGGGTCGGCGTACGGGCACTTCAACCGAACGACGACATGCGCCCCCAGACACAGGGCCATCCAGCCGAGCGCCACCAGCCACGCGTTGGACGGTGGCGCACCGTCCCGATTCAGGTGGGTGACCAGCCAGCCGCCGATGCCGAACAGGCTGGCCAGCAGGCACAGCCCCAACTCCGCGTTGCGCCGTTTGCGGTAGACCACCACGGGCTGCGCGGAACCGACGGCGGCTTCCCCCGCTGCGGCGGTCATCCGCAGGCCTCCAGGTCGGGTCGGTTGCTCGCGGCCGAGGAAGGTCGAGCTGTCGTGCTGGTCATCTGGGGCGAGATCGAACTGGTGGCACTGGCCGGCACCAGGGACGTCGTTGTCGGGGCAACTCTCTGGGTCGTCGGGGCTCCACTGTCGGTCGTCGGGGCAACACTCTGGGTCGTCGGGCCACTCGACGAGTTGGGTGCGCCGCCGCTGGCCGCGCGTTCGGCGATGCAGCGCTCGGCCATCCGGCCAAGGCTGGCGAGCTGCTCATGTGCCTGGTCGACCGAGTCGTACCGCAGGTCTGCGTCGCGGACGCGTCCTGCGTAGTAGGGGGGCAGGTCGTCGACGCGGACGGTGCTGGTCTCCAGTTTCGTCGACAGGTCGCGGCCGAGGATCTGGTCTGGCAGCCCCTGGAAGATGGCGACCCGCTCGTCGTCGGGCCCGATGTAGTACTGGGACCCCAGGTAGGCCCGACCACCGAAGTAGCTGGCCGCAACGAGGGCCAGCAGCACGACCAGCGAGGTCATCAGCGGCAGCAGTCGCCGGGCGCGCGACGCCATGCGCGGGGTGTACCGGATCGCCTCGAAGCGATCGGGATCGATGAGGCCGCCAGCCAGTTCCTTCGTGCCGGCCAGGCGTTCGCGGCCGACCATGGCCGCCTCGGCCGGAACGCCGCGGGCTCCCGGCCTCGACCCGTCGCCGGGCGATGGCGCCGGTGGGGTGTCGATCCTGGGAATCTTCACGGTCCGGGCCGCCCCCAGCACCTCCGGCGGCACAGCTTCGAGGGCGTCATCGTGGGCGACCACGTCGGCCAGGATGAGGGTGATGTTGTCCTGACCGCCGGCCTGGTGGGCGGCCTCGACCAGTGAGGCGACGATGGCGTCCAGGTCGTCCCCAGCGGTCAGCAGGCGCTGCAGGACGTCGTCCTCGACGAGTCCGCACAGGCCGTCGGAACAGAAGAGCAGCCGGTCGCCGAGGGTGGCGTCCACCAGTGCGAACTCCGGAGTGTGTGCGGGTTGGCCGTTCAGCACCTTCAACAACAGTGAGCGGTGAGGGTGGGATGCGGCATCATCGGGTGAGATCTTGCCGTCGTCGACCAGGGACTGCACCCAGGAGTGGTCCTTCGTGAGCCGCCGGAGCTCACCGTCGCGCACCAGGTAGCCGCGTGAATCACCGATATGGCAGATGGCGTACTGGTCTGAGACGAGGATCGCACCGCACACCGTGGTGCCCATGCCGTCCAATGCGCGATCCCAGGCCACCAGATCGGACAGGTGGTCGTTTGCCCGGGCCAGGGCGCCGCTGAGTAACTCCAGCACCTGCTCGCCCGTCAGGGACTCTGCCCCGGCCCCCTGGACGTCGGCGAGGTGCTCGTCGGTTTTTTGCAGTTCCCCGATCGCCACCGCACTTGCCAGATCGCCCGCGGCGGCGCCCCCCATGCCATCGGCGACCATCATCATGCGTGGCGAGACGTAGGCAGAGTCCTGATTGTTGCTTCGGACCAGCCCGACCTCCGAGTGCGCGCGGGTCCTCAGCGAAAGAGCCACCTCAGGTCTCCAACTGCATCTGCGAGCGCCCGACCCGGATCACATCACCGACTGCGATACGCGTGGGTTGGCTGATCTGGTGACCGTTGACGTAGGTGCCGTTGGTGGAGGCGAGGTCCTCGACGACGAAGCCCTCCTCGTCCTGCCAGATCCTGGCGTGCCGACTGGACGCGTAGTCGTCGTCCACGTCGAGGGCGCAGGACGCCGCCCTGCCCAGCGAGATCTCCTCGCCGAGGCCCGGTAGCACGGCGGAGGCGCCGGCTGCCCGACCGGTGGTGATGGCGATGCGCGTGGGGGTGGCGACGACAGTCGTCTTCCGTCTGAGGGCCCCACGACGGAAGCTTGACGCGCGCTCCTCCGCGGCCACCACCTCCTCGGCGGTCACCCGGCGTCCGAAGATGTCAGCCCTGATCGTGTTGACGACGAACAGGATGAACAGCCACATCAGCACGAGGAAGGCCACCTTCAGCGCGGCCGGCAGCAGGGTACCCAACGCTCAGGACCCCACGGGCGAGTGGACGAGCATGCGAGTCGAGCCGATCTCGATGCGTGAGCCGTCGTCCAGCGTCATGTTGGTGACTCGCTGCCCGTTCACGATCACGCCGTTGGTCGACCCGAGGTCCTCGATACGCACGGCCACGCCACCGTCGGCGTCCGACACGACGATTCGGGCGTGCTGGCGCGAGATACCAGGATCGTTGATCCGCAGGTCTGCTTCGCTGCCACGTCCAATGGTGAAGCCCGGCGGAAGCAGGGGATGACGCACCCCGTTGACCTCCAGGACCAGCGGAGCGCGTTTGATTGCGGTGGTGGACGCCGCACCTCCGCTCTCGGCAACGGTGGCCACCGCCTCGGACGCCACGCTGAACCGGCCCACCGCGAGGGCCTCGTCACACTCGTAGTCGATGCGGATCGGACCGTTGAAGACATAGTGACGCTCACCGGCGTGTCTGCGCAGTTCGGGGACGATGTCATCGTTGATCGCCCGGGCCATCGGGGCCAGTCCGTCGTAGTCCTGGGTGGACAGGTAGACCGTGAAGTTGTTGGGGACCAGGCGCTTGTCGCGGTTGAGCAGCTTGGCCTGAGCGTCCAACTCCTTGGTGAGTCGGGTGGCGATCTCGATGGGTTCGACCTGGCCTCGGAAGGCGCGCGCGAAGACGCCGTTGACGACGTTCTCCAGCTTGCGCTCGATCTCGTGCAACCAGCCCATCACGCCTCCTTCCGCTCCGCGGACCACGAGCCCAACGTGTCGACACTACCGGCTGGCACGCGTTTCACGTTTGCGGCCCGCACTGCGCAGGCAGCCCCGAAGCGATTTTAGGTCATCGGGCCAGTGCGGGACGAGCGGGAGAAGTGTCGAACCGCCCACGGCGCTGGCCGGGGCGGTTCGGATGGGTGCCTCAGTTGTCCTTGAGGTCGGGGTCAGGGGCGTTCGCGGCCTGCATCTCGGCGACCTTGGCGCGTACCTCAACCATGTCCAGACCGCGTACCTGCTCGATCAGGCTCTCCAGGGCAGCGGACGGGAGCGCGCCGGCCTGCGAGAACACCGGGATGCCTTCGCGGAAGATCATCAAGGTGGGGATCGAGTTGATCCCTGCTGCGCCGGCCAACTGCTGTTGGTCCTCGGTGTCGATCTTGCCGAAGGCGATGTCGGTGTGAGTCTCGCTGGCCTGCTCGTAGACCGGGGCGAAGCGCTTGCAGGGCCCGCACCAGTCGGCCCAGAAGTCGAGTAGCACGATGTCGTTGCCGCGCAGCGTCTCGTCCAGGTTCTCGCTGGTGATCGTGATGGTGGCCATGAAATCCGTCTCCTGTGCTGGGGTCGCGCCCGTCTCGAGCACGTGCCGGACAATGCGTCCGACATGTGTGAGAACAGTCTGAGGCAGGCGGATATTCCTCGCGTGCCCGGCCAGGGGCAAGAAGGAGCCGGGGCCCGCGTACCCACCCCCTGAGACGCGAGCCCCGGCCGTTAGTCGCACGTCGGTGGCCGGGGGACCACCGGAATCGACTGTTCACTAATGTTGCCATGGACGGGCGGGAGAACTCCACTCGAAACGCCGCATTGATCACGTCGATGAATCCATTCAGCCGCGCTCGGGGCGAGTGGTTGATGGTATGGGGTGCTGCACTCGGCGGTGTGCCCAGACGGTGAAGCAGGACGAGAGGTGTGATCGATGGTCGACATCCTGGTTGCCAACCCGCTGCTGGCGGTGATGTTCGTCCTGGCCGCGGGTGCGGCCTTCGGGCAGATCCCCTTCGGCCCACTCAGGTTCGGTGCCGCCGGGGCACTGTTCGTGGGGTTGGCGGTGGGGCTCCTCGACCCCAGGATCGGGGCTTCGCTGGGTCTGCTGAGTGGGCTGGGCCTGGCGCTGTTCGTCTACACGGTGGGGCTGGCCGCGGGCTCGACGTTTCTGCGCGACCTGCGCACCCAGTGGTCGCTGATGGTGCTGGGTGTGCTCACCCTGGCCGTGGTCGCCGCACTGCTCCGCGGCCTGGGCTGGCTGCTGGGCACCCCCATCGCTGCGTTGGCCGGCGCGTACGCCGGTGCCCTCACCTCGACTCCCGCCTTGGCCGCGGCATCGGCAGCAGCGGGTGGTGACGCGCAGGTTGCGGTGGGCTACGCACTGGCCTACCCGGTCGGTGTGGTGATGTCCATCGTTGTGGTCGCCCTGGGCATCGGACGGCGTTGGCCGGGGCGCCGCGACACGGCGTCCCTGGCCGGGGCGGGCATTGCGACCATGAGCGTCGTCGTCGAGCGGCAGATGGCCCTGGACGACGTGCCCGGTTGGGCACAACAGCAGATCAAGCTCAGCTACTTGCGGCGCGGAAACCGGACGCGCGTCGTCCAGCCTGGTGACCGCCTCAACGTGGATGACACCGTGCTGCTGGTGGGCCCCGAGACGCAGGTGGCCGCGGCCGCGGCCGCCCTGGGGCGTCCCGCGAACACCGGGCTCACCCATGATCGTGCGGACGTCGACTTCCGACGGTTCCTGGTCTCCGAGCCGCAGCTGACTGGTCGAACCGTGGCAGAACTCGACGTCGCCGGACGCTTCGGTGGCACCATCACCCGCGTCAAGCGCGGTGACCTCGACATGGTGGCCGCCGAGGACTTGGTGATCCAGCCCGGTGACCGGGTGCTCGCGGTGGTGCCGCGCGAACGGATGGAGGACGCGGCGTCCTTCTTCGGCGACTCGGAGCGCAAGATCAGCGAGATCGACGCCTTGGGGTTCGCCCTCGGACTGACCGCCGGTCTGCTGCTCGGCCTGGTGCGGGTGCCGCTGCCCGGCGGCAGCGCATTCTCGCTGGGGACGGCGGCCGGCCCGCTGGTCGTCGGCATGGTGCTCGGAGCGGTCCACCGCACCGGCCCACTTCAATGGGATCTACCCCAGGCGGCCAACCTCACGATCCGCCAGCTCGGTCTGCTGCTCTTCCTGGCCGCGGTCGGTCTGGCCAACGGTCCGGCCTTCGCCGCGTCCATGCTCACCCTCACCGGCCTGCAGGTCGGAGCGCTGGCGGCCGTGGTGGTGCTGGGCGCCGCCGGGGTCTTCCTGTTGGGCGGGCGGTTGCTCGGGTTGTCGGCCCAGCGGGTGATGGGTGGGTTCGCGGGCCTGATCGGTCAGCCGGCGATCCTCGCCTTCGCCACATCGAAGACCAACGACGAGCGGGTCGAGTCGGGATACGCCGCCCTGTTCGCGGTGGGCATCATCGCCAAGATCGTGATCGTCACGCTGCTGGTGGGTTGACCGTGAGGACGGCCGGCAGCCGCAGCCCTTCGGGCAGCCGCGGGGGCACCAGCGACGCGACGCGTTGAGCCAGCTCGGTCATCCGCCGGTCGTCCAGGCTGTTGGCCAGCATCGTGACGCTCAAGGCTGCGACTGCCGAGCCCTGCGCCAGGATCGGGACGCCCAGGCAGGCGATTCCCGGCTCGTTCTCCTCCAACTCGGTGGCGTAACCGCGACGACGAGCCTCAAAGACCGACTCGCGGAGCCTGTCGACGTCCTCGCCCGCCCCGGCGAAGGCATCCAGTTGGTCGTCCGGGACGTTCCGGAAGGCCAGGATGGCCCGGCCCAGCGAAGTCGTGGCCGCGGGCACCGAGCGTCCCACCTGTGACCACACCCGAATCGCCTTCTCGGGCTCGACCTTGTCGACGTAGACCACCCGATCGCCGTTGAGCACACCCAGATGGACGAGTTCGTCCAGGTCACGGGCCAGCACCAGGAGCGCAGGGTGCAGCAGTTGTGACAGGGAGGCCGGCCCGAAGTAGTTGGCGCCCAGTCCGACGGCGGCCAGCCCGAGGCGGTAGCTGCCGTCGGGGTCCTGGGCAACGAAGCCCCGGGCGCGCATCGTGGCCAGCGCACGATAGGCCGTCGACTTGTTCATCTGCAGGTCGCGGCACAACGTCACCAACGAGGTCCCCTCGGGGCCTGCCTGCGACAGGGCCGTCAGCAGAGCCAGCGCACGGTCGATGGCCTCGACCGGTGCGGGTCCTGCTGCCTCGGGGACGCTCATGGGCCCCAGTCTGCCAGTTGGCTCACAGGGCGGGCGCGACGAGGCTCTCGAAACGCTGCCGCACCAGCGCCAACGCCTGAGGCAGGGGCATCGCCCACAGGTCCGCGTTGAAGATCTCGGCCTCGACGTCGTCGCTGTAGCCGGTGCGGGCCACCGCGCCGCTCAGTTCGGCGAAGTCGATGTAGCCGTCACCCATCACCCCTCGCGAGAGCAGCGGGTCGCTGGCCAGCGGCAGATTCCAGTCCGAGACCTGGTAGCTCAGCAGGCGTCCCGCCTGGCCGATGGCCTCGATGGAGGTCAGCACCTGGGGATCCCACCAGATGTGGTAGGTGTCGACGACCACCCCCACCGACTCGTGCCCAGAGGCCTGGGCCATCGCCAAGGCGTCGTCCAGTGTCGAGATGACGGCCCGGTCGGCGGCGAACATCGGGTGCATGGGTTCGAGGGCCAGCCGGACGCCGGCCGACTCGGCATACGGGGCCAGTTCGGCGATGGTCTGGGGGATCCCCGCCCGCGCCCGAGTGATGGACTGGCCACGCTGCAGGCCCCCCACCACCATGACCAGCACCGAGGTACCGAGTTGGTGGGCCTCGTCGATCGCGCGACGGTTGTCGTCCAGCGCCTCGCGGCGTCCGGCCTCGGTGTCAGCGGTCAGGAACCCGCCGCGACACAGCGAACTGACCCGCAGGCCGGTCGCGCGGACGAGGTCGGCGGCACGCTGGACGCCGATCTCGGCGACGTTCTGGCGCCACAGTCCGACCGAGCCGATGCCGGCCTGCGCCACCCCGGTGATGAACTGTTCGCAGGGCGTGGGACGCATGGACCACTGGTTGATCGACAGGCGTTGCGTCGGCTCCATTGAGTACTCCTCAGTAGACGTTGCGATGTTCGCGGAAGGTGCGCCAGACGACCTCGAAGGGCTCGTCGGGACGAGGCAGTGGACGCACGGCACGCCACCGGCAGACAACCGCCGGCAGATCATCGCCGGACTCAGGGTCGAGGGTGACGATCTGGGCGACCGCGTCAAGGGCACCGTCATCCCGGACGAAGCAGAACCGGTCGTCCAGGCCGAGGTCCGCCGGGTTGCCCTGGGCGTCCACCCACGTCGGCAGGTCGCCGTTCGGGTCGGTGTACAGCACCGAGCCGCGGCTGCGTCCGCCGTGCTCCAGGTAGTCGGCCATCGCGGTGAGGTAGACGTACTGGGTGGTCACGATGTCGCGCACCAGGAACAGCCGGTCGACCGACCGACGGCTGGTCGCATCGATGGCCATCGTCTGGCCGTAATGGTGAAGCCGCTCGGCGGCAGCCTGTCGCGCCTCGTCCACCGAGGACGCGGAGCGCACCAGCCCAGCCTTCGCACTCATCAGTGAGCTGGCCTCAACAAGTGCCTCGCCGGTGTTGTCGGGTGCACCTGCCGAAAAACGGGCATGGGCGTCGGCCACCATCCTGAGGGCTTGCGCCACCAGGGGTTCGGCGGCGGCCGTGAAGGCGTCCTCCTCCGGTGCCTGGTGGGGGCCCTGCTGGGCGATCCACTCCGCGGCCCGGGTGGCGCCGACCTGGCCGGAGTTGAGTGCGGCGCCGCCGGGCCGGTAGACCCCGTGCGCCCCCGCCGCCTCGCCCACCGGGTACAGCCCGGCCAGCGGTGAGCGCCACCAGGCGTCCACCTCGAGGCCGCCGTTGTTGTGCTGGGCGCACACGGCGATCTCCAGGGGTTCGCAGGCCAGGTCGACCCGAGGGCCGCGCTCGAGGTAGAAGTCGTAGGCGGCCTGGTTGAGCCGCTTGAGCCGCTCGACGGGAGTTGCGCCGGCCGGCAGGTCGGCCACCCCGGTGCGCCGCAGATACTCCTGGGCCTCGGGGCTGAGGCCGGCGAGATCGAAGTCGTGGCCGCCCGGATTGCTGCGGAAGTCGAGCCAGACCCGGCGTCCACGCAGCACGGTCTCGCGGTAGACCAGCAGGTCGACGACCGACGAGCCGTCAGCAGCCTTGCGCGCGTCGAAGGGCCATTGGTAGCCCTTGAGGAATACCAGGGACGACTGGACGCCCAGGTCGGGCAGGGCCTCGTCCAGGAACTCGCGCTCGTCGCCGCCGTCGGCATCGGTCGAGACGAACCGGGGGATCACCTGCATGTAGCTGCCCGAGACGTTCCAGCGCGGGGCGATCGAGGCCAACCCGAACTGCCACTCGGTGAGGTTCTTGCCGGGAGCACCTGCGCGCAATGCGGCGCCGGTGGCCCCCCACTGGCCGTGCGGGTAGACCGAGTCGGCATAGATGCCGGCCGGGCCGCCGGTCGCGTAGACCACGTGGGAGGCGCGGATGAGCAGGAAGCGCGCACCCGGGTCGGTCTCGGCCCGCTCGGCGGCCTCGGAGGTCTTGTTCATCACCAGCAGGCCGACCACCCGAGGCTCCGGGCCGGTTCGGTCGACCACCAGGTCGATCACCCGGCAGCCCTCCATGATGGGCACACCGGCCGCCCGGACGCGGGCCTCCAGCGCCTCGGTCATCGATTTGGACGTGTAGGGCCCGATGGACGTCGCCCGCTCGCGGGGGTCGTGGTCGGTCTTGTAGCCGATGAACTGACCGAAGCGGTCGGTGGGGAAGGGCACTCCGGCGTCCACCAGGTGGTGGAAGGCGAGCGCCGAGTTGGCGGCCTCGACGAGGGCGTTGTCGCCGTCCATGGCGCCACCTGCGAACAGGGTGGCGGCCAGATCGGCCACCGAGTCTGGGGCCGCGCCGCCCAGACTGAGCTTGTAGTAGGTCTGCTTGTCCGAGCCCGCGTTGCGCGAGGCGCCCGCGCGGATCTTGTCGGCGATGACGATCAGGTCGCTCTGCCCTGCCATCACCAGCCGGTCGGCCGCGCAGTATCCGGCCGAGCCGGTGCCCACCACCACGGTGGTCGTGATGATGGTCGCCACCAGGTGGCCGTCGATGAGTGTGTGGGTGGTCTGCATGGTCGCTCCTCAGAGCCTGGGCAGGTGCATGCCGCCGTCGACGTGGATGATGTCGCCGGTCGAGTACGGCATCTGGCCGCTGACCAGCTGGAAAACCGCGCCACCGACGTCGGCGGGTATGCCCCACCGCGGCATCGGTGCCAGGCCTGACTCGAACAGCGCGCTGTACTTGTCGGCCACTGCGGACGTCATGTCGGTGGCGATCACGCCCGGGCGCACCTCGTAGACCAGGATGCCCTCGGGAGCCAGGCGGGCAGCCCACAGCCGAGTGGCCATCGTGGCCCCTGCCTTCGAGATGCAGTACTCGCCTCGATTGATCGACACGAACTCCGAGGAGATCGAGGTGACGTTGACGATGCTGCCGACCACGGTGCCGCTGGTGGGGTCGTGGTCGCCACGCAGTTCGATCATCGCGGCCGCGACCTTCTGGGTGAGGAAGTAGGGTCCGCGCAGGTTGATGTCGAGCACCCGGTCGAAGCTCTCGGCGCTCGCCTCGAGGATGTCCAGCCGCTCGGCAGGGGCCACCCCGGCGTTGTTGACCAGGGCATCGATGCGCCCCCAGTCCCCGACGGTCTCGCTGACGTACCGCTGGCCGTCGGCCAGGTCGGCGACGCTGCCTCGGGTGTAGCGGACTGGGCCGAGTTGGCCGAGTTCGGCGAGCAGGGCGGGGTCCGCCGGTCGGGTGGCCATCATGGACACCGCCCAGCCCTCGCTGAGCAGGCGTTCGGTGATGCCTCGGCCGATGCCACGGTTGCCGCCGGTGATCATGGCCACAGGCTGGTCGAGGCGCGTCATGAGAGTCCTTCCGTGAGGCTTCTGTATGGCTCATCATCCCCCAGCTGGGGACGGAGAGGGTGCGATTCTGTGGGCGGACGATGGACGCGTCCGACGAATGGAAAGCGCTTACCAGACGTTAACCCGGATCTGACTTGATGGCAACAGCATGGCGCAGGATCTGGTAACATTCTGTTTCAACAACTGACCTCTACGTTTCACTGAAAGAAACGAATGTCATCGACAACCAGCCAGTCATGAACTGGCGAAGCCTGAGGAGTGCAGATGAGCGTCACTCTCGACGACATCACCCGCTATCGCATCGTTCCCGTCGTGGTTCTCAACGACGCCGCCAACGCAAGTGGTCTGGGCGACGCCCTGGTCGCTGGGGGTCTGCCGGTCGCTGAGGTCACCTTCCGCACCGCAGCTGCCGCCGCCGCCATCAAGGTGCTCGCCAAGCGTGACGACATCCTGGTGGGTGCCGGCACCGTCCGGTCGGTCGCCCAGGTCGAGCAGGCCGTGGACGCCGGCGCATGCTTCATCGTCAGCCCGGGTCTGCGCGCCGACATCGTCAAGCGCGCCCAGGAGCTTGGCATCGTGGTTCTGCCTGGTGCGGTCACCCCGACCGAGATCTTGCAGGCGGAGGATCTCGGTCTCAAGACCGTCAAGTTCTTCCCCGCCAACGTGTACGGCGGAGCCGCCGCCATCAAGGCGCTGTCGGCCCCGTTCGGCGACATCACGTTCATCCCCACCGGTGGCGTCAGCGCGGCCAACTTGGGCGAGTTCCTCGCCCTGCCCTTCATCCCGGCCGTCGGTGGCTCGTGGATGGTGCCGGCCAAGACCGTGGACGCCGGCGAGTTCGACAAGGTCGAGACGCTCACGCGTGAGGCGATGGCCCTGGTGGCCCAACTGACTGGAGGAAACCGATGAGCATCGAACTGCGCCCGGCCGAGAAGTGCCAGTGGGACGCCCTGAGCCTCGGCGAGGTCATGCTGCGTCTGGATCCGGGCGATGGACGCGTCCGCACCGCCCGTGAGTTCCGGGCCTGGGAAGGCGGCGGTGAGTACAACGTCTCGCGTGGCCTGCGCAAGGTCTTCGGGCTGCGGGCCGCCGTCTTGACGTCGTTGGTGGACAACGAGGTCGGCCACCTGGTCGAGGACTTCATCATGCAGGGCGGGGTCGACACCTCGCTCATCCGCTGGGTCACCGACGACGGCGTGGGCCGTACCGTGCGCAACGGGCTGAACTTCACCGAGCGCGGCTTCGGCGTCCGCGGCTCGAAGGGCGTGTCGGACCGTGGCCACACCGCCATCTCCCAGACCCGCGCCGAGGACTGGGATCTGGACGAGATCTTCAACAAGCGGGGGGTGCGCTGGATGCACACCGGCGGCATCTACGCTGCCCTCTCCGAGATCAGCGCCCAGACCGTCATCGACGTGTGCAAGGCGGCGAAGGCCGCAGGGACCGTCATCTCGTACGACCTCAATTACCGTCCCAGCCTGTGGAAGTCGATCGGTGGGCAGGCCAAGGCCCGCGAGGTCAACCGTGCGGTCGCCCCGTACATCGACGTCATGATCGGCAACGAGGAGGACTTCGACGCGGCCCTCGGCTTCGAGATCGAGGGTGTTGACGAGAACCTCACCGTCCTGCCGGTGGAGAGCTTCGGACGCATGGTCACCCAGGTCGCCGAGGCTTACCCCAACCTGCAGGCCATCGGCACCACCATGCGCTCGGTCTCGCACGCCTCGATCAACGGCTGGAGTGCCATCGCCTGGAGCAAGGAGGAGGGCCTGGTGCAGGCCGCCCAGCGCGACGACATGTGGATCTTCGACCGGGTCGGTGGCGGCGACTCGTTCGCGTCCGGCCTGGTCTACGGTCTCATGACCGGAGAGCCGCTGGAGGTCGCGGTGAACTTCGGCGCGGCACATGGCGCGCTCGCCATGACCACCCCGGGTGACACCTCGATGGCCACTCTGGCCGAGGTGAAGAAGCTGGCCGGCGGCGGATCGGCGCGCGTCGACCGCTGACGAGGGAATTGATCGAGCAGAGACGGCGTCCCACCCCGGGCGCCGTCTCTGTGGCCCCTACAGAGGAGTAGGCATGGTGCAGTTCATGAGCGGCCCGCAGGCCGCCGAGCTGATCCAGGACGGTGACACCATCGCCATGCTCGGCAACGGCGGCATGACAGTCGAACCCCGGCTGGTCTACCGCTGCATCGGCGAGCGCTTCGAGGCCACCGGGACGCCTCGAGACCTCACCCTGATCCACTCCGCCGGCATCGGCGATCGCGGCAACGAGGGTCTCAGCCGCTTCGCCCAGCCCGGAATGACCAAGCGCGTCATCGGTGGCCACTGGGCCTGGTCACCGCGCATGCAGGCGATGGCCACCGAGGGCCTCATCGAGGCCTACAACCTGCCGCAGGGGGTGATCTGCCAGCAGTACCGCGAGATCGCCGCCCGGCGTCCGGGCTTGATCACCAGCACCGGGCTGGGCACGTTCGTCGACCCGCGCAACGACGGCGGCAAGCTCAACTCGGCCACCACCGAGGACCTCGTCCGGCTCATCGAGATCGACGAGCAGACCTACCTGCACTACAAGCCGTGGCGCATCGACGTCGGGATCGTGCGCGGCACCACCGCCGACACCGACGGCAACATCACCTTCACCGACGAGGTCGCCTATCTGGAGGCCCAGGCGATCGCGCAGGCCGCCCACAACTGCGGCGGCGTCGTCATCGCGCAGGTGCACTACGTCGCCGAGGCCGGCACGCTCAACCCGCAACTGGTCAAGGTTCCCGGCATCCTCGTGGACGTGGTGGTCGTCGATCCCGACCAGTGGCAGACCAGTCAGGGGCCCTACGACCCCGCGCTGTGTGGCGCCCAGCGTCGTCCAGCAACCGACTTCACCCCGATGCCCATGGGACACCGCAAGATCATCGCCCGGCGCGCTGCCCGTGAGGTGGAGCCCGGCATGGTGATCAACCTGGGTTACGGCATCCCCGACGGCGTGGCCTCGGTCGCCCACGAGGAACACCTGATGGGCCAGATCACCACCACGATCGAGCAGGGCCTGATCGGCGGGATTCCCGCCCAGGGCGACATCTTCGGGGCGGCCTACAACGCGCAGGCGTTCGTGGACGCGCCCAGCCAGTTCGACTTCTACTCCGGTCGTGGGCTCGACCTGACCTGCCTGGGGATGGCGCAGGCGGATCAGTTCGGCAACGTCAACGTCAGCAAGTTCGGCACGAGGATCGCCGGCTGCGGCGGCTTCATCGACATCAGCCAGTCGGCCGAGGTGTGCGTGTTCTGCGGCACCTTCACCGCGGGCGGGCTGGTGACCGAGATCGTGGACGGCCAGTTGGTCATCGTGGCCGAGGGCCGGGCCAGGAAGTTCGTCAACCGGGTGGAACACGTCACGTTCTCGGGCGACCAGGCACGCGTCGAGGGACAGCAGGTCTGGTACGTCACCGAGCGTGCCGTCTTCGTGCTCGGCGACAACGGCCTCGAACTCGTCGAGATCGCCCCCGGCATCGACCTGCAGACCCAGGTGCTCGACCTGATGGACTTCACCCCAGCGATCTCCGCAGACCTCACGCTCATGGACGCCGCGATCTTCGCCGAGACTCCCATGCGACTCTGGCTCGACCAGCCGACCACCACCCACCACGAAGGGACACCCTCATGACCGAACGATTTGCCGCGGGCAGCGGTGAACAGATCCGCATCGAGCGGGACGGCGCGGTGGCCACCCTGGTCCTCGACCGTCCGGCCCAGCGCAACGCCCTGAGCATCCCGGTCTGCGAGCAACTGGGCGACCTGATCTCGGACGTCGAACGAGACCGGGACATCCGGGTGCTGGTGCTCACCGGCAGCGGGGCGAAGTCGTTCATCGCCGGGGCGGACATCAACGAATTGGTCACCTACACCCCGGCGCAGGGCTACCGGCACATCGAGGTCGGCCACAAGTTGTTCACCCGCATCGAGAACCTGACGATCCCCACCATCGCGTCCATCAACGGCTACTGCCTGGGCGGTGGGCTCGAGATCGCGATGGCCTGCGACATCAGGGTGGCCAGTGCCAACGCCAAGTTCGGGCTGCCCGAGATCGCCATCGCCATGGTGCCGGGCTGGGGTGGCTCGGAGCGCCTGCAGCGCCTCATAGGCCAGTCCAGGGCGGCTGCCATGATCATCACCGGCGAGATGATCTCGGTGGACGAGGCGATCGGCTGCGGTCTGGTCTACCGGCAGTTCGAGTCGGTCGAGGCCCTGCGCTCCGGAACCGACGACCTCGCCCGCAAGCTGGCGGGATTCGCCCCCTTGTCGATGAAGGCCACCAAGGCCATGTTGCTCGGCTCGGCCGGGCTAAGCCCAGACCAGGTGCTGCAACGCGACGCCGCGCTGCTCGCTTACCTGTGCACCACATCAGACGCCCGCGAGGGGCTCACCGCCTTCCTCGAGAAGCGTTCCGCAAGCTACAAGGGAGAATGAGCATGTCGCGCACCGTGTTGGTCACCGGCGGCGGCCGCGGTATCGGCCTGGGAGTCGTGCGCCAGTTCCTCGATGAGGGCTGCAACCTCGCCGTGCTGGAGAAGAACCTCGAGGCGGCCGACGAGAGCTTCGCCGAACTCGTGGCGTCCACCCCGCAGCTGTGGGCGATGAACGGCGACCTGAACAACCCGGACGACCGGGAGGGTTTCCTGCAGGGCGCGATCGACCGGTTCGGCCGCATCGACGTGCTGGTGAACAACGCCGGGGTCGCTCCTCGCCTGCGGCGCGACCTGCTCGAGGTCGAGGAGGAGTCCTGGGACTTCGTGGTCGACACCAACCTGAAGGCGTTGTTCTTCCTGACGCAGCGCGCCGCCCAGTTGATGATCGCCCAGGAGCCGGTGGACGGCGCTCGCGGCTACATCATCAACTACGGCTCGCTCAACAGCTACGTGATCGCCACCGACCGGGTGGAGTACTCGGTCTCGAAGGCCGGCGTGGCCATGCTGACCGGCACGTTCGCGCGCCGGCTGGCTCCCGAACAGATCTACGTCTACGAGGTGCGTCCGGGCGTCATCGACACCCCCATGACCTCGGTGGTGCACGACAAGTACACGCGCATGATCGAGCAGGAGGACGCCTTTCCGATCGCCCGGTGGGGTCAGCCCTCCGACGTGGCTCTGGCGATCTCGGCGCTGGTCAGCGGCAAGTTCCGCTACTCCACCGGAGAGGTGATCAACGTGGACGGTGGCTTCCACCTGCGCAAGCTCTGAGTTCGTGGCGTAGATTCGGCTGCCGTGGCCACAACGACCGACACCGCGTTCGACTTCGCCAAGATCCGCTGGGCCTACTTCGGTCTGGTGATCGGCATGTTCACCTCGTCGATCAGCCAAACCGTGGTCGCCCCGGCCATCCCGCGGATCGTCGCCGACCTGGGCGGCATGGCGTACTACGCCTGGCTGTCGACCATCGTCATGTTGGTGGCAGCAGTAGTGACCCCGGTCAGCGGCAAACTGGCCGACATCTTCGGACGCCGGCGCTTCTACATCATCGGGCTGGTCGTTTTCATGGTCGGTTCGGCGCTGTCGGGTCTGGCGATGAATTTCTGGTTCCTGGTGTTCTCCCGGGCGATCCAGGGCGTCGGCATGGGCATCCTGATGCCTTTGTCGCAGACCATTTTGGGCGACCTGATCCCGGCCCGGCAGCGCGGCAGGTACCAGGGCTACATGGGCGCGGTGATGGGTGCCTCGCAGGTAGCCGGGCCGCTGATCGGCGGCTGGATCACCGACGTGTCCAGTTGGCGCTGGCTGTTCTACGTCGCGCTGCCGATCGGGCTGGCTGCGCTGGTCATCATCGTCCGGCACCTCGACATTCCGGAACTTGATGTGCCAGCGAAGATCGACCATGCGGGCATCTCGACCATGACGGTCGGCGTCACGGCCACCCTGCTCGGCATCAGTCTGGGCGGCACGACCGGCTGGCTGCATCCTCAGGTGCTGGCCATGCTCGGCCTCGGAGTGGCCTTCCTGGTGGCGTTCGTGCTCATCGAGTTGCGCGCCGACGAGCCGATCGTCCCGATGCGGTTGTTCGGCAACTCCGTCTTCACCTGGTCGACCATCGCCGCGTTCGCCATGAACATGGGGATGCTGACGATGTTGATCTACGTGCCGGTCTACGCGCAGGGTGTGCTCGGCGTCAGTGCCACGGAGTCCGGCCTGATCCTGATCCCGATGAACGCGATCCTGTTCGCGATCGGCATCGTCATCGGGCAGCTCACCAGCCGCACCGGCCGCTACAAGGAGTTCATGGTCGCCGGCGCCGGTGTGATGCTGGTCGGTGCGCTGCTCATGACGCGTCTGGACGCCCATGCCACGCCCGCGATGCTCACTCTGGCCACCACGGTTTTCGGATTGGGTGCAGGCATGGCCTTCCAGTTGTTCACACTGGCCGTCCAGAATGCGGTGCAGCGCCGCGACCTGGGTGTCGCCACCTCGGCGTTGCAGTTCTTCCGCAACATCGGCAACACGTTGGGCACGGCGGTCGCCGGCTCCATCATGACGACGCGTTTGGCGTCCGGCATCGAGGCCGGCATGACCCCCGAGATCAGCGAGCAGCTGCCGACGTCCGGCCTGAACGTCAACGACGTACTGCAACCCGACGCGCTGGCCGCGCTAGCACCCGACGTGGCCCGCTTGCTGCACGACTCGTTGGCCAGTGCGATGCAGGGGGTCTTCGCGATCGTGCCGGTGATGGCACTGCTGGCGCTGATCGCCACGGCGTTCATCAAAGCTCTGCCACTACGCGAAACGCTCGGCACACTGGAGGAGCAGGGCCGCGGCATCCTCGACTCCACGGCGATGTCGAGCCCCGACATGGAGCGCGTCCTGTCATCCCCGGAGGACTACCACCTGCGCAGCCGCGAACGGTTGATGGGGGCGCACCTGATGCTGCTCGCCGACCAGGTGGGCGATGCGAACCCAATTCTGCGGGATGCGGTCACCGAGTTCGGCGAAGGTGACCTGCTGCGGGGCCTACAGCTGTTGCGCTCGACCGGGACCATGCTGTTGGCCGAAGACCCGGCGACCATCGACGCCCATGAGGAGTTCGCCGTGGAGCTGTCGAAACGCGGCCAGAAACGAGCAATGCTGAGCGACGAACTGACCGAACGGCTGTACCGGGTGTCGTCCCTGGTTGCCTCGGAACTCGCCGGGGCGCCGGTCAAACCACACACGAAATCGGTGGACGGCGTCGACGGCGCAGGCCTGGAACGCGTCGTCTGGATGCTGGACGGCGCTATGGTCGCTGACCTCGCCACGCAACGCTGGCCTCAGTCGGGCACCTCAACCAACGCTGCAGACCAGTAGCAAGACCAGGGGCCAGCAACCGTTGTCGGTGGAGGTCACACCACCAGCCGGGCCGCGAGCTCGCGCACCGCGTACTCCCGTGCCGGGTTGGCGTCCAGCGGTTCGGCCTCGAAAGCCCCACTGACCGGGTGGATCATCACCTCGTCGACGTCGAACCGGTCGGTGAGCTCGAAGATTCCCTCAGCCACCCGGTGAGGCTCACCGATCAGCCAGGGCTCGACGAGCCCCTGCCACGCCGCTTCGTCCAACGCCGGGGTGGCCTGCTCGGCCTCCTCGACGCTCATCACCGGTTCGAGCCTCATTCCTGAGCGCAGACTGGCCATGGCGTGCCGATGGGGGAGCGCCAACCGCTGCGCGGTCTGCTCGTCGCGTCCGACCACGACATTGACCGTCACAATGGTTCTGGGCCGACCCGGGCCGCGGAACGACTCCCGGTAGAGCCTCAGCGCCTCGGCCGTCCCGTGTCCCGTGAAGTGGTGGGCGAAGACGTAGGGCAGGCCCAGTTCGCCGGCGAGTCTGGCCGAGTAGTCGGAGGAGCCGAGCAACCAGGTCTGCGGGGACGTCATGGGGTTCGGGCTGGCCCTCAACTGGAATGTTCGACCGCCGACGTCGACGCCCACGCCATCACGGCCCACCATGGCCAGCACCTGTTGCACCCAGTCGGGGAACTCGTGCAGCGTCTGGTCGGCGCGTCCCGAACGCAACGCCCAACTGGTGACGGGGTCGGTGCCGGGAGCGCGTCCGATGCCCAGATCGATGCGCCCCGGGAAGGCCGCCTCCAGCAGCGCGAACTGCTCGGCCACCACGAGCGGGGCGTGGTTGGGCAGCATCACCCCGCCGGAACCGATGATCAGCTGGTCGGTCTGCGAGGCCAGCAGGGCGATCAGCACCGGCGGATTCGTGGCGGCAACCGAGGCGGTGTTGTGGTGCTCGGCGACCCAGTAACGGGTGCAGCCCGCCCGGTCGGCCACCCGGGCCAGGGCCATCGACGCGGCCAGCGCCTGCCGGTTCGTCTGCCCGCGGCGCACCGGCACAAGGTCAAGGACCGACAGTTGCACCATGGGGCGAGCGTACCCAGCCCCACGGTGAGGAGCCCAAAGGTTGCCTCTCGTTGCCACTGTGATGTGCAGTGTCCGTCCGACGAAGCAGGCTCGGCCCGGCAACCCGGCCCTCACGACATACTGGAGTGGTGAAGCCAGTCGAGATCATTCATCCGAAGTTCGTCCCACTCGGAGCCGGCGACCAATTGATGGTCAGCCGGGTGCTGCCGCAGCGTGCCCTCAGCATGATCGGCGCGTGGTGCTTCCTCGACCACTTCGGGCCGGACGCCGAAGCGATGCGGGTGGCCTGCCATCCGCACACCTGCTTGCAGACCGTGACCTGGCTTTTCAGCGGTCAGATTCGCCACCGGGACGCCCTGGGCACCGACATCGTTGTCCGCCCGGGTGAGGTGAACCTGATGACTGCCGGCTGGGGGATCACCCACACCGAGTACTCCGAGCCGGGCGAGGCGCTGCACGGCGTCCAGTTGTGGACGGCCCTGCCCGATCCGGTCAGATTCATGGATCCCGCCTTCGAGCACTTCGCCCCCGAGCCCGTCCGGATGGACGACCATGAGGTGGCCGCCTTCGTGGGCGAGTTCGGGGACGCGGAGTCTCCGGTGCGCGTCCACTCACCCATGGTCGGGGCCGAAGTGCGCTTCACCAGCGGCGAGGCTTTGGTGGTCGACATCCACGAGGACTGGGAGTACGGGGTGCTCGCCGACGGGGGTGCGGTGTTCGTCGACGAGGTCGAGGTACCCGCGACGATGCTGGGCTACCTGGCACCCGGGCACCGTCAGCTCAGACTGCGCGCCGAGGCCAATCCGGGTGCCGTGGTGCGGGCCATCGTCCTGGGCGGGGCGCCCCTGGAGGAGGACATCGTGATGTGGTGGAACTTCGTAGGACGAAGCCACGGCGAGATCCTGGCGTGGCGGGCGAACTGGCAGGCTGCGATCGGAGCCGAGACCGGTGGCGACAACCCGGCGAACTTCGCGCTCACCGCGCGCACGGACGATGAGCCCGAGATCCCGGCCCCGGCGATTCCTGCGCTCACGCTGCGGCCGAGGGCCCGCCGACACCCCTGAGTAGTCCTACCTGGGCGTCGCGGGCTTGGCGTCGGTGCTCAACTGGCTCCGGAAGATCTCCAGCCGGGTGGGTAGGTCGAGGGCCTCGATGCGGCGACGCAGGTGCGGGCCGACGGCGTCCAGACGCGAGCGCAGGTCGGTGTCGAGAGCCTCCAGGCGCTCACGCATGTCAGGGCGCAAGGTTTCCATCCTCTCGCGCAGGTCGGGGCCAACCTGGGCCAGACGCTCGTGCAGTTCGGGGCCGAGATCAGCCAACCGTTCGCGCCAGGTGGGATGCGACGCAGTCAGGCGCTCCGAGATGTCCAGCTTCTCCAGGTGGCCCTTCACCTCACGTCTCAGCACCTTGCCCATCTCGTTGCGTGGCAGTTCAGGCACGACGAACACCTTGCGGGGCACCTTGTAGGGGGCCAGCCGCTTCTTGAGTGAGCGACGCAGTTCATCCACGTCGGGGACCAGACCGTCGGCGGTCACCACTGCGGCGACCAGTTCCTCGATGCCGAACTCGTTGACCAGACCGACGACGGCGATGTCCTGAAGGCCCTCCTCCTCCAGCATGGCCCTCTCCACCTCGGACGGGTAGACGTTGAAACCTCCCGTGATGACGATCTCCTTCAACCGGTCGACCAGTGTCAGGAAGCCGGTCTCGTCCGGGACGGCCACGTCGCCGGTGCGGAACCAGCCGTCGTGGAAGGCGTCCTGCTCGCCCTCCGGCTGGTTGCGGTAGCCGTGGAACACCTGGGGTCCCTTGACCAGGATCTCGCCCGGTTCGCCGAATGGCACGTCCCGGGAGGGATCCTCGGGGTCGGCCAGCCGCACGTCGGTGTCGGGGAAGGGGACGCCGATCGAGTTCGACTGGCGGGTGTGGTTGACCGGGTTGCCCGAGACGATGGGGGAGCACTCGCTGAGGCCGTAGCCCTCGATGAGCAGTCCGCCGGTCGCCTTCTCCCACTTGTCGATGAGCTCAGGGCGCAACGACATGGCGCCACTGATGCCGGTGCGGATGCCCTTCAGTGAGGCGCCGCGTTCGGCTGCCCCGTCCGCTATCCGTTCGAAGAGCGGGGGAACGGCGATCACGATGGTGGGGGTCTTGCGTTTGATCGCATCGAGGATCAGGCCGGTCTCCGGCTTCGGGATGAGGTGCACCAGAGCTCCCACGGTCAGCCCGGCGTTCATCGACAGCGAACAGCCGAAGACGTGGAAGAGCGGCAGGCAGGCCAGGAAGACTTCCTGACCGGGGACCATCGGGGTGACCCAGACCGCGGCGTGGGTGGTCGAGGCCAGCAGGTTGGTGTGGGTCAGCGGGACGCCCTTGGGGAGGCCGGTGGTGCCTGAGGTGTACAGCAGCAGCGCGGTGTCCTCGGCCTCGGGTCGCACGTCGGCGGGCGGCGGGTCGCCGCGCCTCAGCAGGTCGGCGTAGCTGATCGTGCCGGTCGCCGGACGCGAGAGCGCAGCCCGGCTGGTGCGGGCCTTCTCGATCGGCAACCTGAGCAGCAGGCGCTTGGCCAGCGGCATGGCCGAGATCAGGTCGATGCTGACGATGTGCTCGGGCCGGATGTCGTCGGGCAACTCCTGGAGGTTGTGGGCGGCCGCGTCCCAGACGATCGCGACCTTCGCGTGGTGGTCGGTGAACAGCGGGGTGAGTTCGCGCACGGTGTACAGCGGGTTGTGCTCGACGACGCTCGCCCCGCAGGCCAGCACCGCGTAGAAGGCGACCACGTGTTGTGGGCAGGTGGGCATCAGCAGCGCCACGAAGTCGCCGGGACGCACCCCCATCCGGTACAGGTTGCCGGCCACGGTGTAGACGTCCTTGCGCAGCCTGGCGAAGCTGGTTTGTGCTCCGAAGAAGTCGAGGGCCGGCTGGGTGGCGTACGTGTCGGTGAAGAGGTCGAAGGCCTCGATCATCGAGCCACCGGGGTACTCGATGTGGCGCGGGACTCCCGGATCGTAGGCGGCAACCCAGAGGTCCTCAAGTGTGGTCATGGCATCCCCTCGCTACCCGTCGCGGAACTGGCCCAAGGTTACGGGATGGTATGCGCCCCCGGGAAGGCTCTCAGGTCGCCCGCGAGGCACGACGTGGACGGCGGGCGCCTTGATGGCTGCGGTGACCCGGGTGCCGGGGGCGAGGTTGAGGTCGTCCCTGGTCGGGCGGGTGATGTAGGCGGCGAGCGGGAAGCCTGCGTCCAGGTCGACACGCAGCAAGGGTCCGACCTCGGTGATGGCGGTGATGACGGCCGGCAGGTGGTTGCGTGGGCTGTCGCGTCGGTGCTGGTCGGGGGACTGGAGCGCGACCTCTTCGGCGCGGATGCAGACGAGCACGGCGGTGCCGGGACGCAGGTCCTCCTCCACCACCGCGAGCAGTTCGGTGTCGCCTATCTTGAGCCTGGCCAGGCCGTGGTCGTTGGCCAGAACGGTGGCGGGTACGACGGTCTCGGTCTCGACGGCCTCGGCGACCCCGGGGTCGAGGGGGCGTGAGAAGACGTCGTGCACCGAGCCGAGTTGGCGCAGCCGTCCGTCGATGAGCACGGCGATCTGGTCACCCAGCGCCAGTGCCTCGGCCCGGTCGTGGGTGACCACGATCGCGGGAACGCCGGCCGACAACAGGCGTTGACGCAGATCGATACGAAGCCGGCTGCGGGTCGGGGCGTCGAGCGCGGACAGGGGTTCGTCGAGCAGCAGCAGGCGAGGGTGCGGGGCCAACGCGCGGGCCAGGGCGACCCGTTGGGCCTCGCCACCCGACAACTCCCGGGTGGCGCGGCCGGCCAGCTGGGCAGCTCCGGCGACGGCCAGTGCCTCGCGTGCCAGCGCAGCCCGCTGGCCCTTGGGGAATCGGTGCAGTCCGTAGGCGACGTTGGCGTCCACGTCGAGGTGCGGGAAGAGCGCATGGTCCTGGAAGAGGTAGCCCACTTGCCGGTCGCGGGCAGGGACGTGGACACCGGCATCGTCCCAGACCTTGCCTGACAGGCAGATTCGGCTGCCACGTTCGGGTCGATCAAGTCCGGCGACGCAGCGCAGCAGGGTGGTCTTGCCCGCCCCGGACGGTCCGAACAGCACGGTGACCGGCGCCTCGTCGAGGTCGAGGCTCAGGTCGACGTCCAGGACGTGGCGGCGGATGCGGGCGGTCAGGGTCGCGGCCACCCGGGTCCCCCTCGGCGTTGAATCGCGTACGTGATCGTGAGCACGAGCAGCGAGAAGCCGAGCAGCACCAGGCTGGTGGCTCCCGCGGCGGCGTAGTCGAACGACTGGACGCTGTCGTAGATCGAGACCGACACCGTCCGGGTCTGCCCCGGGATGTTGCCGCCGATCATCAGGACCACACCAAACTCCCCGATGGTGTGGGCGAAGGTGAGCACGGCGGCGGTGGCCAGCCCTGCCCGGGACAGCGGCAGGACGACGCGCCAGACGGTGGCGAGCTCGCCGCGGCCCAGGATGTGCGAGGCCTCCCGCAGTCGGGGGTCCACACCGGCGAACGCGGCCAGCAGCGGTTGAACCGCGAAGGGCAGGCTGTAGAGGACCGAGGCCACCAGCAGCCCGGTGAAGGTGAACGGCAGCGTCGTGCCGGTCAAGGCCTCCCACTGGCGTCCGATCGGCGAGCGGGGCCCGAGGGCGACCAGAAGGTAGAAGCCGAGCACGGTCGGCGGCAGCACCAGGGGAAGCGCCACCAGGGCCTCGATGATGACTGTCCACCGTCGACGTGAGTAGGCCAGCCATGCCGCCAGCGGCACCGCGATGACGAGCAGGATCGCTGTCGTGGCGCTCGCGAGCCGCACGCTCAGAGCGATCGCCTGCCAGTCCATCGTTCCTCCTGCCGGTCTCAGGTGCCGGGCAGGTAGAAGCCGTACCGCTTCAGGACCGCCAGCCCCTGCTCGCTGACCAGGAAGTCCTTGACCGCCCGGGCGGCCTCGGGGTCTGCGGCCTTGGCTATCACCACGCCACCCTGGTCGATGCGCGGGTAGGTATCGAGCGGGACCTCGGCGTAGCTGCCCAGGTCTTGGAGTTGCGGCGACACCGCCAGCGACAGCGCGATGACCCCGACCTGGGCGTTGCCGGAGAGCACGAACTCCGCCGCCTGGGCGACGTTCTCACCCAGAACCAACCTGCTGGCGGCCGAGTCGTAGACCCCGGCCGACGTCATGGCAGCCACGGCGGCCACGCCGTACGGGGCATGCTCCGGGTTGGCGATGGCGATCCTGCGTGCGGCAGGGTCGGTGAGACAGGCCAGCCCCGCGGTGGGGTCGACCGGCGAACCATTCGCGGCCCACACCACCAACCGGCCGACGGCGTAGCCGAACACGTCATCCGGACTGGCCAGCCCCGCCTCGGCCAGTTTGCGGGGGTAGTCAAGGTCGGCCGAGAGGAAGAGGTCGAACGGCGCCCCGTTGCTCAGTTGCTGGTAGAAGGTGCCCGAGGAACCGTAGGTGATGACCAGTTCGACGTCAGGCCGGGACGTGGCGAGTTCGGCCTTGATCTGTTCCAGCGCGAACTTCAGGTCGGCGGCCGCCGCGACCCGGACCGTTGCCTTGGCCGAGTCTGCCGAGGCCCCGGACGCTCGTCCGCACCCGGTGAGCAGCAGTGCCAGCAGGACGGCCAGGGTCGTGGTGAACCGGATTCGACGCAGGGTCGAGGCGCTCATCCGTGGCTCTCCTGGGCTTCGACGACCACGTTCGTCGCCTTGACCACGGCGGTGGCCAGCGTCCCGACCTTGAGATCCAACTCCTCGGCAGCCTCCCGGCTCATCAGCGACACCAACCGGTACCGGCCGGCAGCGATCTCGACCTGGGCCATGATCCCGTCCGTCTTGACCTGGGTGACGATGCCGGTGAGCCGATTGCGGGCCGAGGTGCGGCCAGGCGACACCTGGAGCTGTCCGCGCGCGAAAGCGGCGACCTGCTCGCCGTCGATCACCTGCCTGCTCGACTCGTCCAGAACCGCCTGGAGCAGGCCGGTGGACACCCAGCGACGCACCGTGTCGTCGCTGACATCCGAGCAACTCAGCAACCTGGCTGATCCGAAAATTCGGCATGAATGCAAGCATACGTACGCATCTGCGGATTTGTCCACGGGGTGCGCGGAATCCTCGCATATCCCGATGCCCGGCATCCGCATCGAGGATCTCAACTGGTGTGGTTGCCGGGGGCAGAGCGAGGGTTGGCAGTACGGTACTAGCAAATGAGCACCGCACGTCTCCTCAGGCTGATCGTCCGCACCGGCCGCACCACCGAACCTGTCGACCACGGTGCCGACCATGGTCTCCAGGTCCGCGACGGGTTCACCCCGCCGCGTGCGCTGCGTGGCAGTGCCCAGGTGCGGCACGTCGACGCCGGCTCCTGCAACGGCTGCGAGATCGAACTCGGCGCCGCCTTCGGGCCGGTCTACGACGCCGAACGCTTCGGTGTCCGCCTGGTCGCGTCCCCCCGGCACGCGGACGTCGTGGCCGTCACCGGTGTGGTCACGCAGAACATGGCCACCCCGCTGCTCAACACGGTGGACGCCGTCCCGACCCCTCGCGTGGTGGTGTCCATCGGCGACTGCACACGAGGCTGCGGGGTGTTCGCGGGCTCCTACGCCGTGGCCGGGTCGGTGGACGACTTCGTCGAGGTGGACGTGCACGTGCCCGGCTGCCCGCCGGCTCCCGAGGCCATCGTCGCCGCCCTGAGAGCGGTCACCGGCCGATGAGCTCCGACATGCTCTGGGTCATCGTGGACGCCGGACTGCTCGCCCAGCTGCTGCTCGGGGCGCTCGCCGTCCTGCTGGCGGTGGTCGTGCCCGCTGCCCGGCGAAACCTGGTGGTGGGTGCCGTGCTGGTGGGCGTCGGGGCCGTCGGAGCGCTCACCGGGGTGGCGGCACTGCTCGGCGGCCAGGGGCCGGGCATCCGCGTCCCGCTCGCTCTCCCGTTGGTCGCCCCACTTGAGCCCCTTCTGCTGTCACCCGACCCGCTGGGTGGGGTGTTCATGGCGATCGCCGGGGTGGTGGTGGGATTGTCGGCCCTGTTCGGTGTCGGCTACGCACACGGCGCCGCCGCCTCTCGCACGGGCTGGACGGGTTTCGCGGTCTTCGCGGTCGGTCTACAGCTCGTCCCCGCAGCCGCGGACGCCGTCACCTTCCTGCTGGCCTGGGAGCTGATGGCCGGCGGGTCCACGGTGCTGTTGCTGTGCGACCACGCCGTCCGTGAACCCGTGCGGCGCGCGACCCTCTGGTACGCCGTCATGACTCACCTGAGTTTCCTTTTCCTGCTCGTCGGCTTCGGGGTGCTGAGCGCCGCGGCCGGCGGGACGTCCTGGGTCACCATGGCCGCTGGTGGCATCGAGGGCACGACCGCCGGTCTGGCGTTCGTCCTGCTCACCGCAGGTTTCGCGACCAAGGCCGGTCTGGTGCCGGTGCACGTCTGGTTGCCGCGAGCCCATCCCGAGGCGCCCAGTCACATGTCCGCGGCCATGAGTGCCGCGATGGTGAAGATGGGCGTCTACGGAATCATGCTCGTCGTGCTGCGACTGCTGCCCGAAGGACCGCGCTGGTGGGCAGTGCTGTTGATCGTCCTCGGCGCGGGTTCGGCGCTGTACGGCATCCTGCAGGCGTCCGTCCAGTCCGACCTCAAGCGCATGCTGGCCTACTCGACCACCGAGAACGTGGGACTGATCGTCGCCGCCGTCGGCGCCGGGGTGCTGCTGCGCGCCTCGGGCCAGGACCCGGTCGCCGACGTGGCCCTGCTCGCCGCGCTGCTGCTGGCCGTCAGCCACGCCGCGTTCAAGACCGTGTTGTTCCTGGGCGCGGGTTCGGTTCTGCATGCCACCGGTGAGCGTGACCTGGACAAGCTCGGCGGCCTGGCCGCCCGGATGCCCTGGACGTCGGCGGCCTTCGGCATCGCCGCGATGGCCGCAGCCGCCCTGCCCGTGACATCGGGCTTCGTTGCCGAGTGGGCGCTGCTGCAGGCGCTGGTCCACGCGGATTCCAGGGCGGATCGGCTCATCTCCGTGGTGATGCCGGTCACCATGGGAGTTGTCGCACTCACCGTCGGGCTGGGCCTGCTCACGTTCACCAAGGCGCTCGGCATCGGATTCCTCGCCCGGCCACGCACCCAGGCCGCCGCCGACGCCCACGAGTCGGGCGCCAGCATGCGCGCCGCACTGGGGCTCGGGGCGGCTCTGATCCTGGCGCTCGGACTGGCTCCGGGGCCGGTGTCGTTGGCCCTGGCCGGCGCCGTCGCAGCCACCGGAGTGTCCACCGTCGCGGGCACCGGCCTGGTGCTGGACGCCGTCGGCGTCGTCCTGCATCCCGCCGGTCTCACCCTGCTGCTGTTGGCGATCGGCGCCCCCCTGCTCGCGGTGAACGTGATTCTGGCGCGCCGACGTCCCCGCCGCGACGTCGAGTTGGCGTGGGGGTGCGGCGCCGACCACTCCAGCCCTCGCATGGAGTACAACGCCACCAGTTACACCGAGCCCCTGGTCCGGGTCTTCCGATCCTCCCTCCAGGCAACTCGCGACGTTCAGGTTGTCCGCCACGAACAGGCGCCCCTCCTGGTGGCTGGGATGGCTTTCAGTCAGGAGACCGTCGACGTGGTCGAGGAACGCCTCTACCTGCCCGCAACCCGAGGCGCCGAACGGTTCGGCGACCTCGCCCGCACCGTGCAGAACGGCAGTGTCCACCGCTACATCGGCTTCTCGTTCGCGGCGTTCATCCTCGTCCTGGTGGTGGTGGCGCTGTGGTGATCGGTTCATTGGTGGTGATCGTCACCCAGCTCGTCCTGGCGATCGTGGTGACGCCCGTGCTCATCGGCGTGATGCGGACGACCCGCGCACGGCTCGAGGGTCGGGTCGGTGGCGGAGTCGGGCAGCCCTGGCGCGACGTCGTGAAACTGCTGAGCAAGGAGCCGCTCCGCGCTCCGGGATCAACCATCGTCCTGACCATGGCACCGACTCTGCTGGTGGCGTCCAGCCTGTTGCTGTGTGCCCTGATCCCGTTGGTCAGCACGCTCTCGATGCCCAGCGTGCCCGGTGACCTGTTCGTGGTGGTCTCGGTGCTGCTGCTGGGCACCGTGGCATTGGCGCTCCTCGGCCTGGAGTCGGGCACCGCTTTCGGCGGGATGGGTTCCAGCCGGCACATGATGATCGCCGCGCTGGTCGAACCGACGGTGCTGCTGAGCATCTACGCGTTGAGCATTCCCACGGGGTCCTCGGCGCTGGCAGCGATCGTCCAGGCCCGGAAGAGCGACGTCGCGTCCCTGCTGAGCCCGGTGAGCCTGCTGGCGATCGTCGCTCTGGTGGTCGTGGTGATCGCCGAGACCGGACGCCTGCCCGTCGACAATCCGGCCACGCACCTGGAGCTCACCATGGTGCATGAGGCGATGATCCTGGAGAGTGGCGGGCGTGATCTCGGCTGGCTCGAGTTGGGCTCCTGGCTGCGGCTGACGGCCCTGCTCGGTCTGGTCGTCAACCTGGCGGTGCCCTGGGGTGTTGCCGCCGACGCCGCGCCGCTGGGCCTGCTCGTCGGCCTGGTCGCCCTCATCGTGAAGCTGCTCGTCGCCGGTGCCCTGCTGGCCGCCTTCGAAGTGTTCATCGCCAAGCTGCGGCTGTTCCGCGTCCCCGAACTGCTGGCGGGGTCGTTCGTCCTGGCGTTCCTCGCCGTGGGCGCCTCCTACCTGGGATTCGCGGGGTGATGGCGATGTCGACAGCGCTCTATGAACAACTCCTGGCCACCACGACGGGCCTCCTGCTGCTCACCGCCGTCCTGCAGGTCTGGGGACGCTCGCTGCGCCGCGCCATTGGCCTGCTCGCGATCCAAGGGGCTGCCCTGGCGGGGCTGGCCCTCACGGTGGGGCTGCAGGCCGGCGAACCCGAGGCGGCACTGGTCGCAGCTCTTGTGCTGGTCGTCAAGTCGATTGCGATGCCCTGGGCGATGCTGCGCACCGCCGACCTCATCGGTGAGCGTCGCGAGCGGGGCGCCAGCGTCGGAACGGCCGTCGAACTCCTGGGGGCGGCAGCTCTCACCCTGGTCGCGTATGCGGTGAGTGACCCGCTGATGGGCGCCAGCCCGGACGCGGCCGCCCGCGCCGTTCCCGTGGGGCTGTCGCTCGTGCTGCTCGGCTTCTGGCAGCTGTTGACGCGTCGATCGGCCGTGACGCAGCTCGTCGGGTTCCTGCTGCTTGACAACGGTATTGCCGCGATCGCCTTCCTCACGTCGGGTGGTCTGCCCATCGTCATCGAACTGGGTGTGTCGCTCGACGTCCTGCTCGTGGTGCTGATCCTCGGCGTGCTCGTGGTGCGCATGCAGCGCGTCCAGGGTCACACCGACATCACCGAGCTGAAGGAGCTGCACGACTGATGAATGCCGTCATCTGGGTGCCGCTCGCGTGGCCGTTGCTGTTCGCCGTGGCGAGTGGGGTGTTCCGCACCCGTTCGTGGGCGATCTGGTTGCCCGTTGCGGCTGCCGCCGGGCTGTTGGTGGCAGGTCTGGTGCTCGTGGCCGGTGTGGCCTCGGCCGGGGCGGTCGTCGCTCTGGCGGGCCTGCTGCGGGTGGACGCGTTGACCGCCTGGATGCTCACCGCGGTGGGCGCGGTAGCCATCACCGCCTTGTGGGGCGGAGCGCCGCACCGCGCTGACCGTGGCGCGTCGCAGGGCAACTTCGGCACCCTGCTGTGCGCGTTCCTGTTCGCGATGAGCCTCGCGCTGGTCGCCGACAACCTCGGCCTGATGTGGGTGGCCGTCGAGGCGACCACGATCACGACCGCGTTCCTGGTGGGGCTGCGGGGCGGGCGCAGTGCCCTGGAGGCAGCCTGGAAGTACGTCGTCCTCGGTTCGGTCGGGGTCGCCATCGCCTTCCTCGGCGTCGTCCTGCTGTACGCGGCCAGCCGGACAACCGGGGAGCCCTCGCTGTCATGGGTGGGACTGCTCGCCGACGCCCACCACCTCGACCCGCAGCTGGTCAAGGTCGGGGGAGCGCTCGCCGCGCTCGGCTTCGCCACCAAGGCAGGTCTGGCCCCGATGCACTCCTGGCTCCCCGACGCCCACAGCCAGGCACCGGCACCGGTCAGCGGACTGATGTCCGGCGTGCTGCTCTCGGTTGCGTTCTACGCCATCCTTCGCGTTCAGGCCATCACGGACGCCGCCTTGGGCCCGGAACTCATGCGGACCCTGCTCGTGGCCGCCGGGCTGGGATCGCTCGGTGTCACCGCTGCGCTGGTTGTCACCCAGCGCGACTACAAACGTCTGCTCGCCTACTCGAGCATCGAACACATGGGGCTGATGGCTCTCGGTGCCGCGGCCGGTGGCCAGCTCGCCATCGCCGCCGTCCTGCTGCACGTGTTGGGCCACGGGCTGGTGAAGTCGTCCATGTTCGTCCTTGCCGGACGCATCCTCGGCCACGTCGGCAGCCACCACGTTGCCGACGTCCGCAACCTGCTGCGGACGCGTCCCGACCTCGGGGCCCCGTTCCTGCTGGGCGCGGCGGCCCTGCTCGGGTTCCCGCCCTTCGTGACGTTCTTCACCGAGGTCGCCATCATCGTCGCCGGCTTCCAGCGAGGACTGTTCTGGCCGATGCTGGTCGCCTGCATGCTGCTGCTGGTGGTCTTCGCGGGCATTGCCAGGCATGTTCTTGTCATGACGCTGGGCACCGACCCGACACCGGAACGCACCGAGGCGTCCGAGGCCCTGATGGCCGACCGCCGGACGCCGTGGCGCCAGGTTCCGGTTGCCCTGGCTCTGGGCCTCACCGCTGTGCTCGGTTTCGCCGCCTGGCCGCTGGCGGGCGTCCTGACCGAAGCGGCCGCATCCCTGGGAGGTGTGCGATGACTCGACTGGCCGTCCCGCAGATGATCGTCGTCGACCGCGACGACCTCGTGACCGCCGTTGCGGGCGAACTCGACCGCGGGCTGCGGCTCGCCCTGGTGGCCGCGCATGAGGATTCCGGCACCTTCCGTGTCGTGCACGTCCTCCTGGGCTCGGCGAGTGAGCGCGTCGAGGTCGTGGTCGAAGTGCCACGCCAGGACGCGTGGCTGCCCACGTTGGCCGGAGTCTCGTACCAGGCCGGCCGCTTCGAGCGCGAGATGCATGACCTGTACGGCATCATCGCCCGCGATCACCCGCAGCCCTTCCGGCTCACACGACACGGGCACTGGCCGGCCGGCTACTACCCGATGAGACGTGACGCCACCACGAACCCTGCCTTCAACGAGGTCGAGGTCGGCTTCCCCTACCCTGAGGTGTCCGGGCAGGGGGTCTACGAGATCCCCGTCGGGCCGGTGCACGCCGGCATGATCGAGCCTGGACACTTCCGGTTCTCTGTCGTGGGTGAGACCATCCTCAAGATGTATCAGCGCTTGTACTTCGTGCATCGCGGCATCGAGAAACTGTTCGAGGGACGCAGGATCGACGACGGCATCGCACTGGCCGAGCGGATCAGCGGCGACACCGCCGTCGGCCACAGCCTTGCCTACGCGATGGCCGTCGAGGACGCCTTGGGCATCGAGGTGCCTGAGCGTGACCGGCTGGCGCGGGCCCTGTTGCTGGAGTGTGAGCGCCTCTACAACCACGTCAACGACATCGGCGCAATCGTCAACGACGTCGGTTTCGGCATCGTGAACCAGCACGCGGGACGCCTGCGTGAGACCCTGCTTCGGCACAATGCCACGCTCACCGGGCACCGTCTGCTGCGCGGCGGCGTCCGGATCGGCGGCGCGGATTTGCAGTCGTCCCCCGACCTCGCTCTGATTGCGGCGGTCGCGGCCGAGGTGGCGGAGTTGGCGGCCATCTCGACCGGGCACCCCCTGGTTGCCAACCGCCTCGACGGCACCGCAGTCCTGCCGCTCGACCAGGCGCGCCGGCTGGGCGTTCTCGGCTACGTGGCTCGAGCCTCAGGCGTGAGCATCGACGCCCGCGCCCAGCAGCCGTTCGTCGATCTGGGAGAGCGGTTCGAGGTTGTCACACGGGCCGCCGGCGACGTCCGCGCCCGGTTCGACGTACGTGTCGACGAGGTGGCGGTGTCGGCGGCGCTGGTCGAGGTGCTGGCCGGACGCATCGCCGCGCTGGACGTGACCGCCCCGGTGGGGCATGGATCGACGCCGGCACTTGCTGGTCCTGGAGCCGGGCTGGGTGTCGTGGAGGCCTGGCGGGGCACACTGGTTCACCGCATCGAGGTGGACGCCCACGGCGTCCTCACCCGGGTCAAGGTCGTGGACCCGTCGTTCTGCACCTGGCCCGGGCTGCCGGTGGCGCTGGCCGACACGATCGTCCCGGACTTCCCGCTCGCCAACAAGAGTTTCAACATGTCCTACGCCGGCAACGACCGGTAACCCGGGCAAGCGATGGTGCTGCGTCAGACGGCGGCCAGGTCGGCGTCCTGCACCACGGTGGCGCGACGCTTGGCCAGGAAGATCACCCCGAAGGCGATCAGTGCGGCCACCCCAGCGATGGCGGCGCGCAACGGGAACGAGGCGTTCGGGCCTTCGGACAGGACGACGACCATCGGCGCGATCAACACCGAGACCAGGTTCATCACCTTGATGAGCGGGTTGATGGCCGGGCCGGCGGTGTCCTTGAACGGGTCGCCCACGGTGTCTCCGATGACCGATGCCTCGTGGGCGCGGGAGCCCTTGCCGCCGAAGTAGCCGTCCTCGACGATCTTCTTGGCGTTGTCCCAGGCGCCGCCCGAGTTGGCCAGCAGCACGGCCATCAGCACGCCGGTCGCGATCGTCCCGGCCAGGAAACCTGCCAGCGGGCCGACGCCCAGGCCGAAGCCGACCGCCAGCGGGGCAGTGACCGCCAGCAGCCCGGGGGTGGTCAACTCCTTCAACGAAGCGGCCGTGCAGATGTCCACCACCTTGCCGTACTCCGGACGAGCGGTGCCCTCCATGATCCCGGGGATCTCGCGGAACTGGCGACGCACCTCGAACACGATCGTGCCCGCAGTGCGGGTGACCGAATCGATGCAGAAGTAGGCGAACAGGAACACCGTGGCCGCGCCCAGGATCACACCGATCAAGGTCAGTGGCGAGACGATGGAGTAGTCGGCCATGGCGCGCACGATGGCGTCCGAGATGGTGCCCGCATCCATGGTCAGGCGGCCGTGCATGACGGCGTCGTTGTAGGCGCCGAACAGGGCGGTTGCGGCCAGCACAGCGGTGGCGATCGCGATGCCCTTGGTGATGGCCTTGGTGGTGTTGCCTACCGCATCGAGTTCGGTCAGCACCTGGGCTGCCTCGTGGCCGACCTCGCCCGACATCTCGGCGATGCCCTGGGCGTTGTCAGACACCGGTCCAAAGGTGTCCATCGCCACGATCACCCCGACGGTGGTCAGCAGGCCGCAGCCGGCCAGCGCGATGAGGAAGAGCGCCAGCCAGGTGGCGCCGCCGGCCAGCAGGAAGCACGCCACGATGCCTATTCCGATGACCCCGGCGGTGAAGGCCGCCGACTCCAGGCCCAACCCGAAGCCTGACAGGATCACGGTGGCCGCGCCGGTGCGGGTGGATGCGGCCACCGTGCGAGTCGGGGCGCCCTCGGTGCCGGTGTAGTAGCCGGTCAGCCGCAGGATCACGGCAGCCAGGGCGATGCCCACCACCACCGCGCCGATGAGGATGAACCGTGGGTCGCCGGGGTGGGTCAACGTGTCGGTGCCGACTCCGTTGATGTCGGCGAAGTTGGCCGGCAGGTAGGCGAACGCTGCGATCACCGACAGCAGGACGCCGCAAGCGGCAGCGATGTAGAAGCCGCGGTTGATGCCCTGCAGGCCGGATTCGTTGTCGCGCACCTTCGTCACGGCGATGCCGATCAGCGCGACCAGGACGCCGACCGCGGAGATGATGATCGGGAAGATCATGCCCTGTTCGCCGAGCGCCGTCTTGCCCAGGATCAGCGAGGCCACCAGGGTCACCGCGTACGACTCGAACAGGTCGGCGGCCATGCCTGCGCAGTCGCCCACGTTGTCGCCGACGTTGTCGGCGATCGTCGCGGCGTTGCGCGGATCGTCCTCGGGGATGCCCACTTCGACCTTGCCGACCAGGTCGGCGCCGACGTCAGCGGCCTTGGTGAAGATGCCGCCGCCCACCCGCATGAACATGGCCAGAAGGGCGGCACCGAACCCGAAACCCTCCAGGACGCCGGGCGCGTCCGAGCGGAAGATGAGCAACGCCAGGCAGGCACCCAGCAGACCCAGACCGACCACGGACATACCGACCGCACCGCCGGTTCGGAACGCGATCTGTGCGCCCTCGCTCTTGCCGTGCTCGTTACGGGACGCCGCAGCCACCCGCACGTTGGCACGAACCGCCAGCCACATGCCCAGGTACCCGATGGCGCTGGAGAACACCGCCCCCAGCAGGAATGCGACGGAGCGTCCGATCCTGATGCCCAGATCGCCCGGCAGCACGAAGAGCAGTGCGAACACGAGTGCCGCGAACGGCGCCAGCGTGCGCATCTGGCGTCCCAGATAGGCCTGTGCGCCCTCCTGTACCGCCTCGGCGATGGTGCGCATGCCGGCGGTGCCGTCGTCCTGCTTCAACACCCAGGCGCGCAGCACCAGTGCGGTGATCAAGGCGATCACCGCCAGCACTGCGGTTGCGGTGATGATGGCGATGCTGCCGGTGCCAAAAGTGAAAGTCATGGTTTTCCTGATTCCGCTCTGAATCTGGATCCGACGAAGACGCAGTTGCTGATCAGTCGTTGACCTTGCGCTACTGGGCAATATAGCGGGTGACGTGCAGCGGTCTGGTTCAGGTACCGTGGCACGGCGTGGCCAGTGGCTAGGATCTGGATGTCGTCGCAACGCAGCGAGCAGAGAAGCGAGTGCATCATGGAACCCCACCTGTACGTATCACTGATACCCGAAGCCATGATTGCTTCTCACCTGAGCCCTGAGCAGTTCGGCCAGTACTACGCCACCGGCCATGCACGCCGGGCCAAGGGGAAGGCGATCTTCTTCGAGATCGACCCGACCTTCCGTCACGACTACTTCGATCTGGACGCGGCGATGGCCCAACTGGCGCCGCACCCCGACGGTCGAGCGAAGAACTCGGTCTACGTGTCGAACTACCGTGTCATCGAGCACGTCCCGGTCAGCGCACTGGGCACCCTCTACCTGGCCACCGACTACGGGGCCACCCTGGGCTTGCAGCGCAGTGTCAACGAGCCTCCGGCCACCTCGGGGCTGCACCTGTACAAGGAACTCGCCCCCGTGAACAGCCTGGTGGCCTCCTCTCTGCCGCCGCGGGAGTTCTACGAGTCCATCACCGTCAAGCCATCGAAGCTGCTGTGGTTCCCCGCCTTGGCCTTCGCCGAACTGGGCATCGGTGAGTTGTCCGACGACCCGGTGGGTGGCGAGGTCGGCGATCTGCCCTATGAGAACATCTTCCATCTGCGCGAGGCGCTGGCTGCGGTGCTGGAGCCGGGCAAGACCACCAAGATGGTGGAACGGCTGCCAACCATCGAGTTCCCTTACCGCTCCGTCAAGGCCGGCAGCGGGTTCTACTACGGCAACGGCCATGATCTGGCGTTCTACGCGATGCCGTCGGTCACCCAGATGCGCGATCGGCACCAGTTGTGGTGGCGCTCGGCCAACCAGTGAGCTGATCTGCCGGGGCGGGCTACCTCGGTGTGTGAACCGTCTCCAGGATGGTGCGGAACAGCGCGCGGATCTCGGGGCGGTCCAGCATGTCCGACGAGCGTGGTCGCTCCAGGGGGACTGCGAACCCGGCCGAGATGCGTCCGGGCCGCGGTGACATCACCAGGACGCGGTCGGAGGTGATGATCGCCTCGTCGATGTCGTGGGTGACCATCAGCACGGTGAGTCGGTGGGCCTCCCAGACGCTGGTCAGCAGCGTGTGCATCTCTCGGCGCGTGAGTGCGTCCAGTGCGCCGAAGGGCTCGTCCATGAGCAGAATGCGCGGTCGGTAGGACAGGGACCGAGCGATCGCGACCCGCTGCTGCATCCCGCCGGACAGTTGGGTCGGGTAGGCGTTCTCGAAGCCCTTCAAACCCACCAGTTCGAGGTGCTCGAGGGCCACCGAGCGACGTCGAGCGGCCGACAGCGGCTCGTCCCGAAGGGCGAACTCGACATTCGCCCGAGCCGTCAGCCAGGGCATCAGGCTGAATCCCTGGAAGACCACACCGCGGTCGCGTCCTGGGCCCAGGACGGGCGTGCCGTGGACGTCGACGTCACCCCTGGTCTGAGTCACCAGCCCGGCGATGATCGACAGGATCGTCGACTTCCCGCACCCGGACGCCCCGACGAGGCTGACGAACTCGTTCTCGGCGAGATCGAAGCTGCAGTCCGCCAACGCCTGCACGGTGGCGAACTCCTTGTCCACGCCGCGCACCGACACCATCGGGGACGTCATCGCCGGATCCGTTCGTAAGCGAAGACCTTGCGTCCGAGCGCTCGCATCAGCTGGTCGCTGACCAGGCCGAGGACGCCCAGCACCAGGACATACGCGATGATGATGTCGGTCGACAGGTAGCGCTGGGCCAGCGTGATGCGATACCCGAGGCCCGTGGTGGCGGCCACCAGTTCGGCGACAACGAGCCAGGTCCAGGCCCAGCCGAGGGTGATCCGCAGCATGTCCCACAGCCGGGGAGCCGAACTGGGCAGCACGATCCGCCGCAGGATGCGACCGTTGCTCAGCCCCAGGGTCTCCCCGAGTTCGATGAGCGAGCGGGGGGTCTGGCGCACCGCGTCCGAGACCATCAGGA
Source organism: uncultured Actinomycetota bacterium (assembly GCA_963780175.1). Lineage (GTDB taxonomy): Bacteria > Actinomycetota > Actinomycetes > Propionibacteriales > Propionibacteriaceae > Brooklawnia. The sequence continues at coordinate 50,763 of CAWAAT010000002.1, forward strand.
CCTGCTGAAAGAAGGTGCCCATCCAGATGATCAGGAACTTCTGAGGGTCGTCGATGCCCACCCAGAGAATGGTCAACGGGACGAACGCGACGACCGGCATGTAGCGGACGAAGTCCACGAGCGGCTGGACGGCGGCCTCCACCCGGGCCGACGTGCCCATCAGGACACCGATCGGGACGGCCATCACCGAGGCCAGCAGGAACCCGACCAGGATGCGGTAGACCGAGACGCTGATGTCGGCCCAGAGTTCGCCGCTCTGCGCCTGGGTGAGCAGGCGGGTGAAGACCTTGGCGGGCGACGGCAGGAAGAGCGGGTTCACCAGTCCGGTGGCGGTGATCGCCGACCAGACCGCGAAGACCGCCGCGAAGGAGATCGCGGCGATCCCCAGGTAGGCCCGGCGCGTGATCGGCGCGCCCAGGGAGCGGTGCCGCCGCGTGCGCGGGCGCTGCCTGGTCTGCGATCCGGCCGGGCCCTGCGTCACTTCAGGAACTGGTCGGTGATAGTCGCGGACGGGTCGACCTGGGCGGTGATGATCCCCGAGTCCCTGGCTGCCTGCAGGATCATCGGAAGGGTGGTCGCGGCGTAGTCGGCGAACTGGGCCTGGTTCTCGGCCCGCCCCCAGTACTGGACGCCGGCGAACGCGGAGTCGAGGTCTTCAGGGGTCTCGCCGACAGCCTCGGCGATGATCGCGCGACTCTCGGACGGGTTGGCGTTGTATTCGTCCACGGCCTGGTACCAGATCTCCACCATCGTCGCCACGACCTCGGGATTCTCGGCAGCGAAACTGTCAGCCGCCACCAGCACGTCCGAGATCAGGCCCGGGTGCTGGGCGGCGTCGTAGATCTTGGCGATCTCGTTGGACTCCTTCAGGGCGGTGGTGATGTAGGGCTCATAGGTGACGGCGGCGTCCACCTGGCCGGCGATCAGCGCGGCACCGGCGTCCGCTGCCGGCATCGGCACGGCCTGAATGTCGTCCAGTGTCATGTTGTTGGCCTTGAGGGCCGCGTTCAGCAAGAGGTCGCTGGTTGCGCCCTGCTCGTAGGCGACCTTCTTGCCCTTGAGTTCGGGGATCGACGTGATGCCGTTGCGGGCCAGGAGCGCGTCCGCGGTCGTGGAACTGTCCTCGACCATGATGATCTTCAGGTCGACGCCCTGGGCCTTCAGCAGCAGCGCTGTGTGGCCAGCGATGTTGTCGACGTCGATCCGACCGGACGCGAACGCCGCGCTCTGCTCGGAATCCGACTTGAGTTCGATCAACTCCAGGTTGATGCCCTCAGCGGCAAGCAGCTCCTTCGCCTCGGCCACGTGCCACTGGGCGTATCCGATCCAGGGCTGGATGCCCATCCGGACGGTGATCTCCTGCGCGTCAGTTGTCGAACCGGCGTTGTTGGACGCGGGCGCAGCACAGCCGACCAAGCTGAGTGCCGCGGCAAGTGCTCCTGCGACGAGGAGTCGGGACATCTTGAGCATGGGACCTCCGGATCTCGGGCAACGCCGCTCATTATGGCGCCCCGGGCCCTCAGCAGGACGCTGCGTCCCGGCCCGTGGTCAGACGAAGATGATCTGGCCGCCCTCGGAGAGTTCGATCATGTCAGTGGCGCTGATGATCTCCTCCACGCCCTCGTACAGGTCGGCGCGGGTCAGCCCAGCCATGTCGTAGCTCATCTTGCATCCCCACAGGTGCCCACCGGCGGCGACGATGATGTCCAGCATCTCGCGCACGCTGGGAATCTCGAGATCCTCGAGTTGCTTGTGCATCATCTTGGTCGTCAGTTTGGTCATCCCCGGAATCGCACCCATTCCCGACCACAGCGGGAAACTGGGGGCCATGGGCATGTGCATGGCGGTGTTGCCGATCATCGTGAACTTGAGGTCGTCCATGGTTCGTTCGGTGACCAGGTCGAAGCCCCAGAAGGTGAAGAAGATGTGGGTTTCGATGCCTTCACCCAGGGCGGCGTTCGCCATGATCAGGACCGGGTAGGCCATGTCAAGGTTGCCCTTGGAGGCGATGAACAGCATCTTGCGCGGCTGGCCAGAACCAGTCTGGTTGGCCGGCGCCACGAAGTCGGAGGGCTTGGCAGGGGTGCGCTTGGCATCGCCGGTTGTGGGCGACGGCGTCGCGGCGGGAGCGCTGGTCTTCGGGCCGCCGAAGTCGGGGATGATCGGGGTGTCGCTGATGTCGGTCATTGTCTGCATGCTCCTTGGTTAGACGCAGCCCTTGGGCTTGGGTAGCCCGGCGATGTAGGCCATCTTCTTGGCGGGTTTGCCAGGGAAGAGCTGGAAGAGCTCCTTCATGTCGAAACCGCCGACCGCGGACACCCGACGCAACGTGGCCGTCTCCTTGCGTGCCGGGTAGTCGGACCGCAGGAAGCGCAGAACCTTCCAGTGCTCCTCGGTCAACTCGTCGACGCCGGCGTAGCCGGCGAGGACCACGGCCAACTCCTCGTCCCATTGGTCGTACTGGGTGAGGAACCCTTCCGTGTTGACATCGATCGGACGGCCGCCGATGAGGGTGGTAGGCATCGAATTCTCCTTGTCAGAACTTGGGGACGATCGGATCGGGCTGCACGATTGTGGGATCGGCCGACGAGTCGCCGCCCTTGGTTGCCACATAGCCTCCTACCGGGGCGGCCGGCTTGTGGGCGGCGGGTGCCGCCTTCGCCTTCGGCTTGGAGGATGCCTGCTTGGGTTTGCGGTTCAGCAGGCCCATCAGGAAGTCCTTGGTGGAGACTCCGGACGCGTCGCCCTCGACGTTCTTGCCCGTCAGCAGCATGTTCGTGGTGAACGGCAGTGGGCGCCCACGCAGCAGCAGCTCCCAGTACACCCACCGGAAGGCCATCTTGGACACGTGGTTGGGCCACGACTCCTTCAACAAGGCCATCGGCCCGACAGCAGGAAGGGGGAAGGTGCCGGTGTAGGGCTGGGTGGCGTAGTTGAAGTCGAGCAGCATGCCCTTGCCGTGACCGGTTTCGATGAAGCAGTTGGCGTGCCCGTCGAAGCTGTGCGGCAACTCCTCGCCGGCGACGTAGTGCGGCCAGTTCTCCATGAAGACGTCGACGGAGAAGTGCGCCACCGAGCCGGCCTTCGAGGTGTTCAGCGTCCCGCCGTCGCCCAGCACGAAGATGTCGGGGTGGGCCAGCGAGCGCATGGTGTGCTGATCGCAGGGCACGTAGTTCATCTCGTCGCCCAGTCCGGAACGAGCGATGTACTGCGGACCCACGTTGAGCGGAATGGACACCAGCAGGTCATAGGGCACGTGGCGGTCGTCGAACGACACCAATTCCTTGGCCTGCGTGTCGACCCGTTCGACAGTGAAGTCTGACTCCAGGTGGATGTCGCGCCGCTTGAACATGTCGCCCAGTTCGCGGGACGCGACAGGCTTGGTGAACGGGCCGTCCAGCGGCGTCACGTAGATGATCTCCACCTTCTTGCGGGCCTTCTTCTGCCGGTAGAAGGCGTCCGCCAGGAACGTGAACTCCAGCGGTGCGACGGGGCACTTGATGGGCAGTTCCGTCAGGTGCACCACCAGGCGTCCGCCACGGAACTCCTTGATCGCCTCGGTCAGCGCCAGGGAGTGCGGCAGGTCGTAGAAATGGTGGACGTTCTCGCCGTCCTGGCCCGGGGTGAGGTCGGGACGCGGTTCGACACCGGTGGCGATGATGAGGGTGTCGTAGTCGAGCACGCGTCCATCACCGAGGTGAACGGCTTTCGCCGCCGCATCCACCCGGTCGATCTCGGCCAGGATGAGTTCGACTCCGTCGGGCAGGAAGTGATGCCGCGATCGGACGATCTTGTCCTCGGTGTAGATACCGAAGGGCAGGAACAGGTAGCCGGGCTGGTAATGGTGATCGTCGTCACGGTCAACGACCGTGATGTCCAGTTCGTCCGGCGAGTACTGCGCACGCAACTTGTTCGCAACGATCGTGCCGGCGGTGCCGCCACCCAGAACTAGCAGCTTCCTCATCGAGGCTCCTTCATGTGTATGAGGAGAACTTTATACCCCAAGGGGTATCGGATCAATGGGCGACGCCCCGGTTCCCGGCTCGACCGTCTTGGCACCTGTGCGACACTTTCAGCATGGCGCAGCAGTCGCTGCGCCGTGGTCCTCGCGCTGAGGAGCGAGCCATGAGTCGCCGCTGGTGCTGTATTGACAATTCTCCGCTGAGTCGTGCTCGGGCAGGCAGGCGCGTTCTCGTCGGAGCAGTCCTTGGCCTCGCACTCGTTTCATGCGCGGCCCCGCCACCAGGTCAGGGCACCCCCTCGCCGTCCGCGACCTCGGCGCCGGCGTCTGCGTCGTCCACCCAGCCGTCCAGGACGCCATCCAACCCCGGCTCCAGCGCGTCGGCCGGGCCTGCGAGTGTGCCGGTGTACTTCCTGGCCGACCAGCAGTTCGGGCCTCGGCTGGCGCGAGAGGTGCGCAAGGTGACCGGGGATCCCCTCACGGCAGCGCTTCAGACGATGATCGACGGACCTGCCGACCCGGACTACTCGACGTCCTGGAACCCCGAGACGGTAGTCCTGTCGGCTGCGGTCGCCTCCGGTGTCGTCACGGTCGATCTCAGCGACCATGCCCGCGATGCGCAGGTCGATGCCCAGAACGCCGGGCTGATGGTCCAGCAACTGGTGTACACGGCCACGACAGCAGACCCGGGGGCCCGCGTCCGACTCCTGGTCGGCGGCAAGGTTGCCGGTCAGTTGTGGGGCGGGGTGACCTGGGACGACGCGATCGGTAGGGGGGAGGTCTCCCAGGTCTTGTCTGCGGTGCAGCTCGACTTCCCGGCGCAAGGTTCCAGGTTGACGACGGACAGGCTTTCCTTCTCAGGTGACTACCAGGCTGGCACGACTCTGACGTGGCGAGTTGCGCACGCTGCCACCGATGAAGAGGCGGCCACGGGGGTTGTCGAGGCCACAACGGGGGATGGGTTCGCCGAATTCTCGATCAACCCACAGCTCGGGCCGGGTCGATACATCCTGGAACTGCGCGCCCAGCGGGCAGGTGACCTGGGGGCAACTCCGCTCGCGATCGAGACGAGGGAGTTCTCCGTCCATCTGGCGGCCTGAGACGTTTCCTCAACCGGTGGTCCAGGCCTTTGTAGCTGGACCACTTGTCAGACGTCCGGAGGGTGGCCGTACACTGCGAAACGAATGTTGACTCCCGGGAGGATTTACTGATGTCAAAGCGGAGCGCAGGGCGGCGTACACGACGGCGGGGTCTGTCAGCACTACTGGCCACCCTCCTGGCGCTGATGGTCGCACTACCCATGGGTGGGGCGTCGGCGGTCGCGCAGGTCCCGAGCTACACGCCTCCCGTGGTCTCGCCGTTCACCGACGTGGCGACCACCGATCCCGCCTACACCGAGATCGCCTGGATGTGGGACGAGGGCATCTCGACCGGCTGGGATGACGAGACCTACCGGCCCACCCAGCAGGTCGACCGGGATGCGATGGCGGCGTTCTTCTACCGCTACAAGGAGTCCCCGGCCGTTCACGGCGCCGACCACCTCGTGCTTCGCCGACATCACCACCAGCACCCAGTTCTTCAAGGAAATGTGTTGGATGAAGGACACCGGCATCAGCACCGGCTGGGACGACAACACCTATCGTCCGTGGACGGTCACCTACCGGGACGCGATGTCCGCATTCTTGTACCGCGTCGCGGGCTCGCCCAACTACACGCCTCCGGCCACCTCGAAGTTCACCGACATCACCACCACCACGCAGTTCTACAAGGAGATGTCGTGGCTGGCCGAGATGGGCATCGCCACCGGCGTCGAGGACGGCACGTTCGACCCTTGGACGCCCGTCACCCGGTCGATGATGGCCACCTTCATGTACCGACTGGCCAACCTGTCGAGCTTGCAGGTCGCCACCACCGCACTGCCCTCGGGCACCGTTGGCCAGCCCTACACCGTGACCCTCGCGGCCTCGGGAGGCACCACCCCGCACAGCTGGCAGGCGAAGAACCTACCTGCGGGGTTGTCGTTGAACGGCGACACCATCTCCGGCACCCCCACAGCGGTGGGCGCGTCGGCCGTCGAGGTGACTGTCACCGATAATGCCGGCGCCACGGCAACCCTGACCCTGGGGCTGAGCATCGTCGCACCGCTCTCGATCACCACCACCTTGCTGCCAGTCGGTGCGGTGGGCCAGGCCTACACCCCGACCACCCTGAGCGCAGCCGGTGGGGTTCCGCCGGTCAGCTGGACCGCCCAGGGCCTGCTGCCCGCAGGGTTGGGCGTCTCGGCCACCGGTGAGATCACCGGCACCCCGACTGCTGCCGGCGTCTCCTCGGTGACTTTCATCGCGACCGATCTTGAGGGACGCACTGCCAACAAGAGCCTCAGCTTCGACATCGCGGCCGCTCCGTTGAGCATCACGACGACGTCCCTGCCCCCCAGCACGGTTGGCGATCCCTACACGACTCCCGCGAGCGCCGCCGGTGGCAAGACTCCCTACTCCTGGACGATCAGCAACCTGCCGACCGGGTTCAGCGCTGCGGGGAACACCATCAGCGGGACACCCACCGCGGCCGGAACCACCAGTGTGGCCGTTGAGGTCAAGGACGCTGACGGTCGGGTGGCCACCAAGAGCCTCAACCTGGTCGTCTCGCAGCCGCTGGCGATCACCACTGCCTCCTTGCCCACTGCCTCCCTCGGCGTCGAGTACTCGACGACGCTGGCGGCGACCGGCGGCGTCCCCACCTACACCTGGGGCGCGTCCGGACTGCCTGCGGGTCTGACCCTGATCGGCGGCACGATCAGCGGCACCCCGACGGTTCAGGGCACCTTCCCCGTCTTGCTGAGCGTCAGTGACGTCGACGGTCGCAGCACGTCCGTCACCTTGAACATGGTTGTCGACAACGCTCTCGTGATGACCACGACGTCCCTGCCGGGCGCCACCGTCGGCAAGCCCTACTCGGTCAAGCTGACTGCTGCCGGCGGGATCGCACCGTACACCTGGTCGGCCCCCGGGCTGCCCGCGGGCCTGTCCCTGAACGGTGACACCATCTCCGGCACGCCCACCACGGCGGGCGCGGTCCAGGTGACTGTCACTGTCACCGACTCCGAGGCCCCGACGCCCCAATCGGTCAGCTCGAGCATGACGCTCGCGGTTTCCGAGGCGGAAACGGGACTCGCGCTGCTCAAGACCGTGGTCAACCCGTACGGCACCGCTGCCAATGCGAACAACTGGACCTTGAGCGCTGACGGTCCAGGCACTGCAAGCGACCTGACCGGAGCCGGTGGCGTCGCCCGCACGCCGGTCGCGGCAGGCACCTACACCCTGTCAGAGACCGGTTCGGTCGCCGGTTACACCAACGGCACGACCTGGACGTGTGCCACCACCGGCGGCACGCCGGTGAGCGTCACCAACAACCAGGTGACGCTCGCCGCGGGGGCAGACGTCGCGTGCACCATCACCAACACCGCCATCGCCCCCCACCTGACGTTGAAGAAGAACGTGGTGGACGCCGCCGGAGCACCCGTGCCGGCGACGAACTGGACGCTCAAGGCGGACGGGCCGGGAGACACCGACCTGTCCGGCAGCGGCGGCGTCGCACGCACCCCCGTCAAGGAGGGCAGCTACACCCTCTCTGAGACCGGTTCGGTGGCCGGATATGTCAACGGCACCGTGTGGTCGTGTGCCACCGTCGGCGGCGCTCCGGTCAGCGTCACCAACAACAACCAGGTGACGCTGAGCGTTGGCGCCGACGTCGAGTGCAGCATCACCAACACTGCGAACGCTCCCTACCTGAGTCTGGTCAAGAGCGTCGTCAACACTGGCGGCAATGCCGTTGCGGCGGCCAACTGGACGCTGGCTGCCGACGGACCCGGCGCAAGCGACCTCTCCGGGGCTGGTGGTGTGGCTCGCACCCAGGTCGCCACGGGCACCTACACCCTGTCCGAGACCGGGACGGTGGCCGGCTACACCAACGGCACGACCTGGACCTGTGCCACCGTCGGCGGCGCGCCGGTCACCGTCACCAACAACCAGGTGACCCTGGCCGCTGGGGCGGACGTCCGGTGCACCATCACCAACACGGCTAACGCCCCCTACCTGAGCCTGGTCAAGAAGGTGGTGAACACCGCTGGGGCGCCCGCGTCAGCGTCCCACTGGACGTTGCGTGCCGACGGCCCAGGTGCCACCGACCTGGCCGGTGCCGGCGGCGTCGGCCGCACCAAGGTCGTGGAGGGCAGCTACACGCTGTCCGAGATCGGTTCGCTCTCCGGGTACAGCAACGGCACCACGTGGTCGTGCGTCGATGCGAGCAGCGCCCCGGTCGCCGTCACGAACAACCGCGTGACGCTCGGCACGGGTGCTGATGTCACCTGCAGCATCACGAACACCGCCATCGTCGCTGCCCCGCACATCGGCGTGGGCACCTACTCGCCCACCAGCGTCTACCGCTACTGGAACGCCACCACTCGTGACTGGGTGACGGTGCCCGATCACGGTGACTTCGGCGTGCCCGCCGGTTACGGCGGCCAGGAGGGAGTGCAGTACTACGTCCCGCTGATCGCCTCCGGAGCCGACGACATGGTCGGCATCTACCGCTGGTACAGCGCAGCGGACGGCGACTGGGTCGACATCCCGGAGGGCGGCGAACACGTCCGGCTACACCTCCCGGGCGTTCCATCACTACCTGTTCAAGAGCTCCGGCACGAACCGGGTGGCGGTGAACCGTTGGTGGAATGCCGCGGATCGTGACTGGATGACGGTCAGCGCCAACGAGTACTCCGACGCCACGCTGCAGAGCTGGGGTTACACGAACAAGACGCTGCTGGGTTACGCCCATGCGACGCAGAGCAACTACCAGGGATACTTCAGCCTCGGCACGCCGCAGGGCGGGGTGGTCGACAGCAGCTACGCGTCGGGAGAGTACCCGCACACGATGAGCGTGCTCGACGTCAACCCGACGAATCTTCCCGAGATCAACGCGGGCTACCGCTACCTCGGGTACTTCGGGCACAACGACTGCGGCGGCATCAACATCGCCAGGACGAACAGTCTGGATTCCGCTGACTGGTACGTCGGTGGCCACCAGCCGTGGTTCCCCGACTCCTGGCCCTGCCGGTGGGCCTTCGGTGCGATCGCCGACGGTTCCCGAATCGCCTTGGTGGTGAACGAACAGTGGGACACCACGGTCACCTTGCAGATGTCGGTGGACGGTCTGGACGGCACCGAGTTCGACAACGCCAGGACGCTGCTCTACGCCGCGGGCACGACCGGCATCGGCAATCCGACGCTGTTCCGCGACCCCACCAACAACCGGTACTACCTGTACTTCTACCGGGTGATCCCGTCGGCCAGTACCGCCACCGACTACCTGTACGAGCTCAGGGTCAAGTCAGCCACCACCATCGAGGGCCTGATCGGCGGGGGTGAACAGGATCTGGGGACGCGGATCGCACTGACCCACAACATCTTCGCGGCGCCGTCCATGATGTACGCCAACGGTGTCTACTACTTGGCCACCGAGACCAGGGAGAGCAACGTCTGGAAGACCCGCGTCATGACGGGCAGCTCGCCCACCGGGCCGTTCTACGAGGTTCCCGGCAATCCGCTCTACGTGGACGGCGCGGCCTGCGTGTTCCAGCACCAGTTCGGCACCGAACTGCACGCCTGGTACTGCATGCAGACCCAGCCGGGCAATCAGGACGCCTGGCGCCTCGACCACGTGAAGGGCAACCTGCTCAGTCCCAACTGATCGACCAGGCAGCATCACCGGTCCACCCCGGCCCCTCGTCAATCGACGCAGGAGCCGGGGTGGACTGTTATGGGTGCATCACCGCCAGGTGAAGCCTGCGGCCTGCAGTTCCAGGTCGAGGTTCGGGGCGAGCGAGGTCGCATACAACTGGCTGATATGGCTCTGGTTGAGGTAGACGTAAACGTTGCCGACCACCGGACGGCAGTATCCGTCCGGGCAGATCCAGGGGGTCAGGTCGAGTGAGTACAGGGTTCCCGGGCCTGTCGCGTATTCGGCCAGGTCTGCGTTGATGTCATCGGCTGCGAAGATCTCCTCGGTCCCGATGACGCAGTCTGCCCCCATCGGCTGGTCCGTGCACGCTTCGGGCTCGTCGGGGATGCGCGGTTGGTCACGGATACCGATGATGTCGATGCCCGCCGCGCTCAGCCGGGAGATCGCCTCGCCCATGCCTGGCGGTACGAACTCCTCCTCAGCGATCGAGGTGGTGTGGGTGAAGACCGCCGCCGGCCTGAGCTCTTCCAGGTAGTCGAGCACTTCGGCCTGCCACTGGTCGCATTCGGTGAAGTAGTCCTCAACGCCGAGCGGGCAGCCGTCCAGCAGCACCGCCACGATCGTGTGGTCGTGCGCGACGGCCAGTGGTTTCAGGGCGCCCATCAGCTGTTCGATGCGCGAGCTGCCGATGACCACGATGAGCTTGTCGGGGTCGCCGCCAGCGCTCTGCCGGCAGCCCTCGGCGAGCAGTTCGGAGGCCGGCAGAAGCGACGCGTCGCAGTCCTTGTCGAGTTCGACCCAGTCGAAGGTGAGATCCTGCGGCAGCGGCAGCACCGGCGCAGCCGGGTCGTCCGGACCGCCCCAATCCCCGAGCAGCGCGCCGGCCCCCGGGTTGTTGCCGATGATCCGGTCGATCGCCTGCGCCCGCTGGCGGTCGAGCCGCGCCTGCACTGCCAGCACGGGGGCGAGACCGACCACCAGGAAGAGGACGATCACGGCGACCTGACGCCAGGTTCGCGCCCCGAGCCAGGCAGAGCGGCGGATGGGGACGTCCACCCAGGCCGTGAGCAGCTGCGCCAGCAGGAGGCTGACGGCGACCAGCAACGCCTCTTCCACCAGGGTGGCGGCGCTGCCCGTCGCGCACCACCAGCAAGGTGACCAGCAGGGGCCAGTGCACGAGGTACAGGCAGTACGAGATGTCGCCCAGCCACGCCAGCGGACGCGACGCCAGGAGGGCGTCCACGCCCAGGAGCGACCAGGTGCGTCCGGCACCGATGACCAGACAGGCGGCCAACGTGGGCCATAAGGCGATCCACCCCGGGAAGGCGCCCGTGACGTCCACGACGAAGCCGACAGCGAGCATGGAGAGCAGCCCGGACCAGCCGAGCAGCACGCGGACAGACCGCCATCCCGCAGTCTGAGGTTGGGTTCCCGGCCCGAAGCCGAACCGTCGTTCGATGATGGGCAGCACCAGGGAGAGCAGCGATCCGAGGGCGAACTCCCACGCTCGGGCACGGGTGTCGAAGTAGGCCAGCGTCTGGTTGTTCGCCGTCGACCAGACGGACCAGGCCAGCGAGGTGGCGAACGTCACGCCGAAGATGACGGTGAGGGTGCGGCGCGCGTCCCAACCGCGCCATCTGACCAACAACCAGCCCAGAGCCATCAGCAGCGGCCAGAGCAGGAAGATCTGGCCCTGCACCGACAGCGACCAGAAGTGTTGCAGCGGGCTGGCTTCCGATCGGTCCAGTGCGTAGTAGTCGACCGCTTCGGCGGCCAGGTGCCAGTTCTGCGTGTAGGTCACGGAGGCCACGGCGTCATCCAGGACGCCCCGCAAACGGTAGGGGGGCAGGAATGCCTGGGCCAGCAGCACCGTGAGCAGGATCGTCACGACTGCTGGTGGCAGCAAACGCTTGAATGCCTTGGCACAGTAGGCCCCGATCCCGGGGCGACGGCCCCGCGCCAGGCGGTCGGCGAACGACCCGGTCATCAGGAAGGCGGAGATCATCAGGAAGACGTCGACACCACCGCTGACGCGTCCAAGGAAGACGTGATAGACGACGACCATGCCGATCGCGACGCCTCGCAGGCCGTGGAGTTCGCGGCGATAGCGCGCGGGGAGCGGCGGGCTCATCGGCTCACGGTCGGTACCTGGCAGGACGAAGCACAGGGAGATCCTAGGCCCCGACATGACGACCGGGGCACAGAGGAATCACCCGCGTGGTTGGTGGCTCACCGCATGGTCTGCAGAACGTCCATCAGCTGCGGCTTGCGGGGAGCTCCGACGATCCTGTGACGGATCGCGCCGGTGGCGTCCAGGACGAGCACCGTCGGGGTGCGGGCGATCGCGAACTCCTCGACGAGGTCGAGCCTGCTCTCGGCATCCAGTTCGACGTGCGCCACGTCGGGCTGCTCGGCCGCCAACCCCGACAGCACAGACCGGGTGCTGCGGCATGGCGCGCAGGTCGCCGATGAGAATTGGACGAAGGTGGCGGCGGCCCCGAGTTCGTGGCCGATCCGGGTGGAGTTCAGCCGCGGAGTCTGATCTCCAGGCGCCTCTGCTCGCGCACGTCCGTCGGTCGCCCGCCGGTAGAGGCCGATCGCGAGAGTGGCCGCGACGGCGATGGCCAGCACGATGAGTCCGGTCATGACGTGGCGCTCGACGGGATCAGCCTGGCCTGGGCTCGGCGTCCGAGCAGGTAGAGCTCGCAGCCGAGGCAGAAGTCGAAGGCCGCGTTCAGCAGCGCGGCTGTGAGGGCGAAGCCGACGGCGACGTAGAAGACGGCGCTCGAGTCCAGCAGCGTCCCAGCCAGCGCGACCAGGGCGAAGCCGAGGCCCACCGCCTGCGCGAATCGGGGCGGGCGCTCGTCCTCCAACTCGGCCGGGGGCGCCAGCCGTGGTCGGACGAATCGTCGGAAGAGCCAACCGTAGGGCTGGAAACGCAGGCCGAGGAGCGCGCCGCCGCCGAACGCCAGGGTCTGGATGACCAGCAGCGGCAGACCCTGGCTGGGCCCGAGGACCAGGGCGGTCCCGAGGACGACCGCGGTGACCGCGGCTCCGAACCGCGGGCCGCGCGGGTCAACCGTGGTGCTTGGTTGGGTGGGCAGTGTGGCTGATGTCATGGGAGTAGTCCTCCAGGAAAGAGATGTCTGGTGCTCGAAAGATGTCTGACAGCCATCCCGCAGCGGGCCGGGCCCACGATTCGAGGAGGTTGACCGCTGCGCGACTCACGCGAGGTGAGGCGGCGATCAGGATGGTGTTGTCAGGCCTGAGCGTGACAACACATGCACATGAGACGGCGCAGCGAACGAGCGGTGCTCGCGGACCTGCGGTTGGTGTGCATGCGATGGAACATAGCAGAGCGTTCAAGCCTCCAGGCTGCTCGCAAGGTTTGGGGAGCGGTGAGGGTCCCCGACCTACCCTTGGGGGTATCAGGTTGACTTCGGCCTGCGGACAGGAGGGTGTGGTCGTGATGCGCAACTGGGACGGGATGGGCTTTGGCATGGGTGGGATGGTGTTCTTCGGGGTGCTTCTGCTTGTCGGGCTGGTGGTGTTGATCGTGCTGCTCGTGCGGGTCTTGGGTGCGGGCGTTCGTCCAGGCGGGGCGAACTCGGCGCAGGGGGACGGGTCCGTCCAGGCGCGAGCGATTCTGGCCGAGAGATACGCGCGTGGCGAGATCGACACCGAGGAGTACCAGGCCAAGCTGAGGGTCCTCGGGGGCTCATGATGGTGGAACCGATCACCCGCCGAGCAGTGCTGGGCTGGGGCGCCGTCGGCGCCGCGGGCGTGCTGGTGGGCGGTTGGGGTCTCGCCAGGGAGTTGGGGGCGGGGGTTGGCGGGCCGGGGCCGGGCGATGGTTCGCCGTCCACCTGGCCTTCCGAGCTACGCAGCAGCGCCGGCGTGCTGCGGGTTGAGTTGGAGGCGGCCCCCCGCAGCGTCGAGGTGGCGGGTCAGCAGGTGGCGATGCTCGGCTACAGCGACGCGGTGATTGGCCCGACGTTGCGGTTGGTCCCGGGAGACCGGCTGGAGGTCAGGCTGCGCAACAGCCTTGACGAACCCACCAACCTGCATGTCCACGGGTTGCATGTCTCTCCGGAGGGCAACGGCGACAACCCGTTTGTGAGTGTGAGCCCGGGGGAGACCTTCGACTACGAGTACCAACTGCCGGCCGATCATCCGACCGGCACGTTCTGGTACCACCCTCACCTGCACGGCCGGGTGGCGGACCAGATCTTCGCCGGACTGTACGGCGCCATCGTGGTGGAGGAGGCTTCCCCGATCCCGGTGGCTCGTGAACGGATCCTCATCGTCTCGGACGTCTCGTTCGACGACGGCAGCGTGCGGGTGGCGTCTGCCCAGGAACGGATGATGGGCCGGGAGGGCGATCTGCTGCTCATCAATGGGCAGGTCTCCCCGGTGTTGGAGGGACGTCCAGGCGAACGGGAGCGGTGGCGGGTGGTGAACGCGTGCACGTCGCGTTTCATTCGGCTCGCCGTCGGAGACCACCAACTCCAGTTGCTGGGGCTGGATCAAGGGCGCACCGCGCGAACCGAGGATGTGGACGAACTGGTCCTTGCGCCCGGGAATCGGGCGGATCTGGCGGTCACGTTGCGGGCGGGCACTCATGAGATCCGCACCCTCGGGTACGACAGAGGAACGGCGATGATGGGCATGATGGGCTCATCCACCACCTCGGGACCCGCCCTGTTGGCCACCCTGACGGTCACGGGTGACGCCGTCACGGCTGCCCCTCCTGTGCCGGACGGCCCGCAGCCGCACGACCTTCGCCAGGACACGGTGGCCCGCGCACGCGAACTCACCCTGGCGATGGGCATGGGGATGGGGATGGGCCAGATGATGTCGTTCACCATCGATGGTTTGGAGTTCGACCACCATCGCACCGACCAGCAGGTGAGGCTCGGTGATGTGGAGGAGTGGACGATCCGGAACACCTCGACGATGGATCATCCGTTTCACTTGCATGTCTGGCCGATGCAGGTGGTCGAGGCGGCGGGTCGGTCTGGCACCGAGCCGATTTGGCGAGACGTCGTCAACGTGCCGGCCGAGGGCAGCGTCGTGGTGCGCATCAGGTTCGACGACTTCGCCGGACGCACGGTCTACCACTGCCACATCCTCGACCACGAGGACCTCGGCATGATGGGCGTCATCGAGGTCAGCTGAACACGCCAATGGCGTCCCGGTTCGGCTGTGGTGAGCGAACCGGGACGCCGTTGGCGTCACTGTGGTGTCAGCTGGGCATCAGCACCCCGTCGATGACGTGGATGACACCGTTGCTGGCCGCCACGTCGGTGGTGACCACGTTGACCGAGTTACCGGCGGCGTCCACCAGGGCGACCTTGCCGCCCGTGACCTTGATGGTGAGCTCGCCACCCTGGACGGTGGCCACCTTCTGACCGTCGAGCTTCACGACATCAGCGGCCATCACCTTCCCGGCCACCACGTGGTAGGTCAGGATCTGGGTCAACTGCCCCGAGGGATCCTTCAGCAACTCGTCCACCGTGCCCGCCGGCAGGGCCGCGAAAGCGGCATCGGTCGGAGCGAAAACGGTGAACGGGCCCGGTCCCTTCAGGGTGTCCACCAAACCGGCAGCCGTCAGCGCGGCAGCAAGCGTGGTGAAATCACCCGCAGCCACGGCGGTATCCACAATGTCGACAGACTTCATCGTGGGGGCGGCACTGGTCGGGGCGGCACTGGCCGAGGTGGCCGGCGCCATCGGCGCCGACGACGCCGGAGTCGAGGTGGTCCCAGAGCTGCAGGCGCCCAGGAACAAGGCGAGGCTGACTGCACCAGTGGCGGCGATCGAGAGCTTCATGATTCACACCTTTCATATAAGGACTGTGTAACCATTGTGCGAGTTCTGCGTGTACTTGTCAAGACACTGCAGAAAGTTTGTATAGTGTCCTTCAAGGAGGCGACATGTACACGATCAAATGGGTGGCCGAACACCTCGGAGTGCCAACGGGAACACTGCGAGCCTGGGAACAGCGCTACGACATCGTGCACCCCGCACGCACCGAAGCCGGCTACCGGATCTACAGCGACGCCGACCTCGCCACCCTCACAGCCATGACACGCCTCGTCGAAACAGGCATCCAGCCAGCACAGGCCGCCGAACAGATACGCCACAGACCACGCGCCCTCACCGTCCAGCCACACCGCCCGGACGAGGCACCACCAGGCCTGCCATCCCCCCATGCCCTGATCGCCGCCAGCCGCACCTACGACGTCGAAGCCCTGGAGAACATCCTCGACACCGCCTTCTCACAAGCCGGCTTCGAGTACGTCATCGACCACTGGCTGACGACCGCCATGACCGACGTCGGGGAAGCATGGGCACGAGGAGACCTCGACATCTCCCACGAACACGTCATCAGCGCCGCCGTCATGCGCAGACTCTCCGCCGCCTTCGACGCCGCAGGCCACGCACCCCTCGGGATGCACATCCTCACCGGACTGGCCCCCGGCGCAACCCACGAGATCGCCACCCTGGCCTTCGCGACCATGCTACGACGAGCCGGACTACAGGTCACCTACCTCGGACCAGACCTACCCGCCGCCAGCTGGGTCGAGGCCGCCCGAACCACCCGACCAGACGCCGTCGTGATCGCCGCCCCCCGAAAAACCGACACCCCGGCAGCAACTCACGTCACCCAAGCACTCCACCAAGCAACACCACAAACCCCCCTCTACATCGGCGGACCAGACACCCCACCCGAACACACCCTCCAAGGCCCAACCCTCACCCACATGCGAGACTCACTCATCGCAGCCCTCAACCGCAGATGACCAAGCGCTCCCGCGATAGACCCCTCAGGCAGCCCTGAGGTTTGCGAGCAGGTCGCGCAGTCTGGTCTCGGTCCTCAGGTGCCGCCCTCGGCTGCCACCGCCGCCGCGCGCAGCTGTGCGGTGTGGGGGTCGAGAAAACGCCCGTCGGGGTTGCCGCCGACGAAGCTGTAGACCAGAGGCTGCCCGGAGGGCAGATTCAGTCGCTCAACCTGGGAGTCGTCCAGCTGCTCGATCAGGGCGCACAACGCCCGCATCGAGTTGCCGTGGGCGACCACCAGGACGTGATTGCCGGCCTCGATCAGCTCCCGGAGTTCAAGCCAGGCGGGACGAACGCGATCGATCACCTCACGCAGTGACTCGCTCATGCCGGGGCGGAGGGGTCCAAGGTCGGCACGGGCCAGCTCGCCCCAGCTCTTGACCAGACCAGCTGGCGCTGCGGGCGGCTTACCGTCGAGCGTTCGCCGCCAGTCGAAGAAGGCGGGCTCACCGAAGATCTGCTTGACCAGTGACTTGGGCAAGTTGGTGAGCCATCCGTAGTCGCGTTCGGCCAGCCGCCAGTCCCGGCGGGCGGCGGGCAGTCCCAGTCTCTGCACGATCACGTCCGCGGTTCGGTACGCGCGTTGCAGGGGGGAGGTGACGACGATGTCAGGGTGGATGCCTTCTTGGGCGAGCAGTTCGGCTGCCTCGTTGCACTGCTCGACGCCGTGTTCGGTGAGCGGAACATCGAGCAGGCCGGTGAAGCGCTGGTCCGCGTTGAATTGGCTCTCGCCGTGCCTGACCAGCACCAGCAGTCCCGGAACCAGACGCGTTTCCACGGTGACACTGCCCACCACCTCACCGGACTGGTTCATGGCGCGCGACTGGCTCACAAGGGTGAGTGTAGATGCGGTCCAATGGACGCAGACAGTTTCCTCGGACCACGGGGCTTATCCGCCCATCCGGAACTTGTCGGGACGATAGCGTTGGCCACATGCGTAGAGCGAAGATTGTTTGCACTCTTGGCCCGGCAACGGACACCCAGGAGCGGATGGAAGAGCTGATCCAGGCAGGCTTGGACGTCGCCCGCTTCAACATGAGCCACGGCAGCCACGAGGAGCACGCCCGGCGCCTCGCCGAGACGCGCGCGGCGTCCAAGGCAGTCGGCAAGACGGTCGGTCTGCTCGCTGATCTGCAGGGGCCCAAGATCCGGCTAGGACGCTTCGCGAACGGACCGGTGGCACTGGCCGAGGGGCAGACTTTCACCATCACCATCGACGACATCCTCGGCGATTCCGAGCGCTGCGGCACCACCTTCAAGGGCTTGCCCCACGACGTTCGTCCCGGCGACGCCATCCTCATCGATGATGGCAAGGTCCAGTTGGAGGCCGTCAGCGTGACCGAAACCGACGTCGTCACCAAGGTGATCGTTCCTGGAATGGTGAGCAACAACAAGGGCATCAACCTGCCGGGGGTGGCCGTCAACGTCCCTGCGCTGTCCGACAAGGACGAGGACGACCTTCGCTTCGCCCTGCGCAACGACTTCGACATGATCGCACTGTCGTTCGTGCGTAGCGCCGACGACGTCATCAGGGTGCACGAGATCATGGCCCAGGAGGGGCTCGCCATCCCGGTCATCGCCAAGATCGAGAAGCCGCAGGCCGTGGAGAATCTGGACGGCATCATTGCCTCGTTCGACGCACTGATGGTGGCCCGCGGTGATCTGGGGGTCGAGTTGCCGCTCGAACTCGTGCCGATGGTGCAGAAGGAGATCGTCACCAAGGCGCGCATCAAGTCGAAGCCGGTGATCGTCGCCACCCAGATGCTGGACTCGATGATCAACTCGCCGAGCCCGACCCGCGCCGAGACCACCGACGTCGCCAACGCCGTGCTCGACGGCGCCGACGCCGTCATGTTGTCCGGTGAGACATCGGTGGGCGCTTACCCGGTCAGGACAGTGACCACGATGGCCCGGATCATCTCCAAGACCGAAGAGCTTGGCCTCGACCAGATCCACAAGATCGACTGGAAGCTGGACAGCGTCGGTGGCGCGGTGACGAGGTCGGCGCTCAACGTGGCGGAAATCGTCGGCGCGACCCATGTCGTGGCCTGCACCCAGTCGGGTGACACCGCCCGGCGACTCGCCAGATACCGTGGTCGCATCCCGCTGGTCGCGTTCACCCCGGTTATGAAGAGCGCGCATGCGTTGACGCTCGTCTGGGGCACAGCGGTCTTCCATCTGCTCGATTACCAGACCACGGAGCAGATGCTTCACCTGGTGGACGAGAAGCTCGTCAGGCGCGGAGTGTGCAAGCCGGGCGACACCGTCGTCGTGGTCTTCGGCGAACCGATCGGTGTCGCGGGCCACACGAACTCGCTGAACGTACACGTTGTCCAGGACGTCTCCGCCCAGTAGGTCGACAGCGCCTCAGCGCTCGCGGAGCAGGTGGCCGGCGTGCAGCGCGTCGAAGCCGAGCAAGAAGGCGCCCTGCGCTGCGATGCCCCAGCCCGTTCCGCGCGCGAAAAGGTCGTTGCGGCCGCGTGTGGTCGTCAGCACCAGCCCGCCGAGGACGTAGGCGACGTCCAGGCCTGCGTTGATCCCCAGGACGCGGAGCAGCTTTTCGCGCTCCTCGGCCTGACGCGCCGGCGAATGGTTCTCCGGGCGGGCAGCCTTCTGCGCTGCGCCGCGTCCGCCGGCGAGGGCGATGGCAGCGTCGATGAGCCCCCAGGCGACCGACTGAACCCCGAACCCGCGCCAGAAGGGGCCGTCCACCAGTGCCAGCGGGGCCCCCGCGAGCACGCTCGCCCCGGCCCACCTCATCAGCCGCGACGACAGCGCCGCCTCGAACGCGTAGATCCCGGCGCCTTGTTCCTTCAGAGTGCGTCCGTCGCTCACCTGCCACCTCCGAATCGAGTTGCGGTCCAGCTGTCAGCCTCCAGCGTGGGCCCGCACCAGCCGCGTTGGCAAGCTCTTCGTCCGACGTGGCCTCGGTGTGTCTCTGGTGCGCAGCGGCTTCGGACTGTTGAAGTTCCATACTGGGGTGTGTGAGAAGTTCCGTGTCGGAGTTGGCAGGTTCGGGGGTCGCCGACCGCTACGAACTCCAGGACCGCAATCGGCGGCGGCGAGCGGGGGCCATCGACGTGCTGACCTGGGTCTCGCCAGCCGTGGCCGTAGCGTTCTTTCTGGCGGACGGTGGCGCCTACCGGTTCGGCACCCTGGACGGCATCCTGACGTCCTTAGGCGTTGTCAGTGGCCTGTTGGCGACCACCGCCGGCTGCCTGATGCTGATCATGTCGGCTCGGGTGCCGTTCCTTGATCGCACGCTGGGGCAACCGGAGGCGCTTCAGGTTCACCATCGTCTCGGCCCGTGGGTGGTGGGCGGGCTGGCGCTGCACGCGCTGTTCCTGACCGCCGGCTATGCCATGCGGACCCGGATCGGCCCGGTCGCACAGTTCCAGGATTTCTGGTCGTCGACGCCGGATTTCGGTTGGGCGGTGCTCGGATTTGTGTTCCTGGTGGCCATCACTGTGACTTCTGTCCTGGGTGCGCAGCGGAAGTTGCCGTACGAAGCGTGGCACCTCACCCATGCGCTGGCCT
Organism: uncultured Actinomycetota bacterium; assembly: GCA_963780175.1. Lineage (GTDB taxonomy): Bacteria > Actinomycetota > Actinomycetes > Propionibacteriales > Propionibacteriaceae > Brooklawnia. The sequence continues at coordinate 70,838 of CAWAAT010000002.1, forward strand.
ACCTCGCCATCGCGGTGTCTATTCCGCACCAGTTGTCGATGGGCAGCCTGTTCTACGATCAGACCCCGTCCCGCTGGTACTGGCTGGGAATGTTCGCGATGACGGGCGGGCTGCTGGTGGGGTACCGCGTGCTGGCACCGGTGCTCGCGAGCGTGCGTCACCGGCTGGTCGTGACCCGGGTGGTCACGATCGGCCCCGGCACGGTCAGCATCGAGATGCAGGGCCGGGACCTGGCCGCGCTCGGCGCTCGGGCGGGCCAGTACTTCCACTGGCGCTTCCTGGCTCGTGGGCTGTGGTGGCATCAGCATCCGTTCTCCCTGTCGGCGAAGCCGGCGGGGGACACGCTGCGGATCACCGTCCGCCAACTGGGCGAGGGGACCGCCGCGCTGCTGCGAGTCCGTCCCGGGACGAGGGTTGCGATCGAGGGCCCCTATGGGCTGTTCAGTGACGCCGCCCGGACCAAGGCGTCGGTGGTTCTGGTGGGCGCGGGCATCGGTATAACCCCGATCCGGGCGCTGCTGGAGGACACCTACCTGCAGCCGGGACGGGCTGCGGTGATCCTACGGGCCAACACCCCCGAGGAGTTGTATCTGCTGGACGAGATCACAGACGTGTGCAACAAGCAAGGGGCGTCGCTGAAGGTGTTGGTCGGCCCGCCGATGCCGGGACGCTGGGTGTGCCCGCAACGGGTGGATCTGTTGCTCACCGACCTGGTGCCCTACGTGCGGGAAGCCGATGTTTTTGTGTGCGGGCCGCCCGGCTTCACCCGCGCCTTCCTCGCTGACGCCCGGGCGCTCGGGGTGCCTGCCGGGCAGCTCCATCACGAGAGGTTCTGCTGGTGAGCGTCGCATCCAAGAGCGTCGCGATCGTCGCCTCTGCGGGGGTGCTGGCCATCGGGTGGCAGATTGGCGCCGCACGACAGCAGCAGCTGGAGGCACCCGCATCGCCGATGCCCACCGCCGGGCAGAGCCCGACGGCCGTCGCCATCCCGTCCCCCACGAGCCCGGCAGCAAGCACGGAACCCACGACCATCCCCAGCATGCCGTCGACCATCGCGCCACCCCCGCCAGTCACGATGCCGACCTCCGAGCCACCCCCGCCGATCACGGAAACGCTCACCGGCGATACCGTCACGCACAAATACGGGACGGTGACGGTGACCGTGACCCTCACCGACGGGGTGATCGCCGACATCAGCGCGAACTCCACGTCGGTGGACTCGAAATCGACCACGCTCACCCAGGCAGCGCTGCCCGTCCTCCACTCCCGCGTGCTGGCGGCCGACAGTGCAGCCGTGGACACGGTCAGCGGAGCCACCTTCACCTCGCAGGCCTACCTGAGCTCGCTGCAATCGGCTCTCGACAAGGCATGACGGGCTGCTCCTTGCGAGTGGCGGCCCGGCCAGCTGGCTGCTGGGCATCAGCTCAACGGTCGCAGTCAACGAAGCGAGCTGGAGCGAACCGATCAAGTGGTCCGCCGTCGAGGCTCCGAATGTGCTTCCACGGTCATTGAGGCTGATCCCCGGCAGTAAGTTGAGCGAAGAGAAGCGACGCGGCCGCGTCCAGTGGAGACCGGGATCGCAATGATGAGAAGGGTATGCCTGTGAATCACGTCCTCAAGGGGCTCCTGGCCGGTGCCGCAGCCCTCACCCTCGCCGTCGCCGGGGTCACGAGCGCCTCCGCGGCGCAGCCCCTTCCGGTCAACCGTGGCCTCTTCTCGGCTGTCGGTGATTCGTTTGCTGCCGGGGTCGGGAACCCGGCGCTGCCCGGCGCCGGCGTCTCGCTGCGGTCAGCCGACGCCTACCCGGTCCTCCTGGCCGGCAAGGTGAACAAGGTCACGTTCACTGCCGCGTCCGGGGCCACAACCACCGACGTGTTGACCCAGGTCGCGAACGTCCCCGGTGGCGCAAGGCAGGTCACTCTGACTGTGGGCGGCAACGACGTCGGTTTCGCCAGGCTCGCGCTCGCGTGCGCTGGTGGCTTGTCGACCCCCGCTTGCGTTCAGGCGCAGACTGCTGCCCAGGCGGGACAGCAAGCCCTGCCGGTGAATCTGGCTGCGGTCCTCACCGCGCTTCGCGACCAGGCACCCGATGCGCACATCTACGTGACCGGCTACCCGCTGCTGTTCCAGCCCGAGGTGAACCCACTTCCCTCGTGCTCAGCCCTGCCGTTCTATGACGCGTCCGCAATGTATGCAGCCGACCAGATCGTCGCCACGCTGAACGCTGTGATCGCGGGGGTCGTCCTCGGCCTTGACCCGGCCGGCGCGGTCATCGAGTACGTCGACGTGACCGGAGACGACGCGTTCGGCGGCCACGGGCTCTGCGACGGACAAGACAGCTACATCTTCGCGCCCGCGTTCTACCCGGGAACTCAGATTCCTTTGCCGTCCAGCCTGCACCCAACCTCGGCCGGGCAGCTGGCCTATGCCAACGCGATCGCTGATGTGGGCTTCGTGACTTACGCGCTCGCAGGCTGACTACCCGTCTCGCGTCCCAGGAATGCGGCGACGGCGGCCAGCACGTCCTGCGCAGTCCTGGCCGGGAACGAATGGGTCGCCCCGGGGACGATCACGAGCTCCCGTCGCCCGGCCTGTTCGGCCGCGACGGCGGCCGCCCACTCGTCGGGCGTGCCGAACGGGTCACGGGCCCCCGAGACCAGCAACACCGGGACGCCGACCGACTGCAGCTCGGCCAGTCGGCTGGTGGCCGGTTTGCCTGGCGCGTGCAGAGGGAAGCTGAGCGCCACGATGCCGGCCAGCAGCGGTGTCCAGGTGCGACACGCGATCCGGGCGCCGGCACTGCGTCCACCAGTGACCAGCGGCACACCGGGCCACTGCTCCCGCACAGCAGCCACCCCTGCCTGCCACAACTGGTCCGATGCCGGGGGCCGCGGCCCGACCTTGCGTCCGGCGACCCGCCACGGCAGCTCGTAACGGGCCACCACCCAGCCACTTCCGGGCAGGCCGGCTGCCAGGGCGTCCAGATCGGTGGTCGCCACCTGCCCCGACGCGCCACCGCCCAGCACGATGGCGCCGAGCACGGCGTCCGGGACCTCGAGATGCAGGCGGCCAGGACCCTGGTCGGTGCCCACCTCGAGTGCGAAGCTGTTCGTCATGACCCCATTATTGGCGGGTGGGTGGCGACGGAATGTCGAGGACGTTGGCTCGTCCGACCGGGACCTCGCTGGGCAGGCCCTTGATGGTTGACCACGAAGGGGGCGTGCGCGGTGACGACCCTGTTCATGACCTAGCTTGGTCCTGTTGCACCCGGTGGTGCTGGAGCGGTGGGAGCCCGGATGTCGTCGCGTTCACGTGTGCTGGTGTCGTTCATGGTGGCGTTGTTCATGTCGTTCACCTGGGCGAGCATCTTGATGCCCGCCAGGTCTTGGGCTGCGCCCGCGAGTTTTGTCGATGTGCCGCCGGGCTCGCAGTTCTTCGACCACATCGAGTGGCTGGCCGCTGAGACCATCTCGACTGGGTGGGCGCAACCGGACGGTACGACGCAGTTCCGTCCGTTGGAGTCCGTTCATCGGGACGCGATGGCGGCCTTCTTGTACAGGCTGGCCGGAGCCCCCGCCTACTCACCGCCCGATGTCTCGCCGTTCCTGGATGTGACGCCGTCGACGCAGTTCTACGCCGAGATCTGTTGGCTGTCGGAGCAGCAGATATCGAAGGGCTGGCCTGATGGGACGTTCCGGCCGCTGGACAGCGTGAATCGTGACGCGATGGCGGCGTTCCTGTACCGGTTCGCGGGTAGCCCGTCCTTCACGTCACCGTCGACGTCTCCGTTTGCTGATGTCCCGCCGGGCACGCAGTTCTATCAGGAGATGGCCTGGCTGGCCGACAGTGCCATCTCGACTGGTTGGACGGAGTCCGATGGATCGCGCACCTACCGGCCGTTGACTCCTGTCGCGCGTGATGCGATGGCGGCGTTCCTGTACCGGCTGAATGCGATGTTGGTGGGCCCATCCGTCGGGTTTGAGGCGAGGTGGCAGAGCGATCCTCTGGACGTGTCCGTGATGGCAGGCACGAAGGCCTCTTTCCCCTTGGTGCTGGGCATGACGGGCCCAACCACCGAGGTGGGTTTGACCTTGGGCGGGGAACTCGCCAACGTTGCGACCGTTGACGCGACCCCCCTTGGGGGCGACCGATTCAAGGTCATGCTGACGGTCTCGGTCCCGGTTCAACACGAGGCGAAGTACCCGGGCACAGTCCAGGTCACCCACCGTGGCCAGGCGGAGGGCAACCCCTTGGCGGTGCTCATCAACGTCACCGTCCCCGACGCCGTCACGATCCCGTCGGGAGCTAGCACCCCGACCCCAGACCGGACGGGCCAGCTCGCCGGTAGCCCGGTGGTCACCGATGAACTGATCGTGACGATCCGTGAAGGGGTGGGCGATCCGGAAGCGATGATCAGGCAGCTCGCCGCGGCACACGGAGCAGTACTCGTCGGCTCCGTCGCCTCCGCCAGGATCTACGAGCTGCGCTTCCCCGGCGCCGTGGTTGGCGACCTGACGACCCTGAGGGACACCATCAGCGCAAGCAGCGACGTCGAACAGGTGATGCTGGCCCTGCTTGGCAGCTCCGATGCAACAGTGAACGATCCGAAACTCACCGGCGACTGGTCGATGGACGGCACGTCGGGCACAAACTGGGCGTTGAAGATGATCAAGGCTCCCGAGGCGTGGGACTCCACGACCGGTGCGGGGGTTCCCGTCGCTGTGATCGACGTCGGTTTCGACACCAGCCATGAGGACCTCGTCAACAGAATCGTCTCGTCCGCGGGGTACGGAGACAACCCGGCCCACGGCACCCACGTTGCGGGAACAATCTGCGCAGAGGGCAACAATGGCCTCGGGATCAGCGGGGTCGCCTATGACTGCTCACTGAGTGCCTATGCGGTCATGGAGAAGGCGACAAAGATCGACAATTTGGTCGAGGTGATGCACTCGGCAGCCACCGCCGAACCCGCACCGCGGGTGGTGAACATCAGTATGGGCTGGGGCACCTCTTTCGACTGCACCGCCGTGAAACCCTGGAGTGAAGAGCAGGCCCTTCAATACGCCGCAGTGCAGGCGGGCTCCAGAGCCCTCGCAGCCGAGGCAGCCCGACACCCGGAAATCTTGTGGGTGGTCGCGGCTGGCAACGAGGGGCGGGACGCGGCGTGCTCGGCCATGGGCCAGCTCGGCTGGGGTGTCCCCAATGTCGTCTCGGTGGCATCTGTGGATGACGTCGGCAACCTAGCGGCGACTTCCAACCGCGGCGAGCGCGTCACCGTTGCCGCACCGGGGGTGGGAATCCTCAGCACGAGGCCCCGTTCGTGTGATCGGCTGGGCATCTTCTGTGGGCCCGACCGCTACGAAGTGATGTCAGGCACGTCGATGGCCGCGCCGCATGTCACGGGCATCGCGGCCCTCGCGTTCGCCGCCAATCCGGCGCTGACGGCCACCCAAGCCCGAACCTGCCTGATCCGTCCAGACTCGAGCGGTGGAATCCCGGTCGCTGGTCAGCCGTTCACCATCGTTGACGCCGCCGCCACGGTGAGGTGCGCGAAATCGCCGTCTGCCCTACAGCCGCTGAGGATCACCACGACGACCTTGCCGGTGGCAACCACCATTTCTGGTTACAGCGCTCAGCTGTCCGCGTCGGGAGGTTTCCCCACGTACGAGTGGGGTAACCTCATCGGCGACACTCCCTTGTGGGTGGAGGTGACTGGTGATGGACGGCTCAGTTTCCGTACCCAGGACCCGTTGGGAGGCAGCTACCAGATCAACCCTGGCACCTACCCCGTCGAGGTGATGGTCACAGACTCAACGGGCATGCACGCCACCAGTCGGCTCTCACTGGTCGTATCGGCAGTCGGGCCGACGACGACCCTGGTCTCCGTCGCCAACGATGGCACTCCTGCCAACAGCACCACTGAGACTCCAGCGATCAGCACGGACGGCCGCTACGTCACCTACGCATCGTGGGCATCGAACCTGGTGCCAGGCGACACGAACGACGGGCCTGACGTGTTTGTGTGGGACCGCGACACTGGCAGCACCACCATCGTCTCGGTGGCCCCCGACGGATCCCCCGCCACGTCCTTCGACATCAACCGGTATGGCAGCGCCAACCCGGCGATCAGTGCCGACGGCCGCTACATCGCCTACGAGTCGGACGCCTGGAACCTTGTTCCCGGTGACGCCAACGGGACGTCAGACGTGTTTGTGTGGGACCGGCTGACCGACACCACCAGGATTGTTTCGGTGGCCACCGACGGCACCCAAGGCGACCGGGGTTCCTACTCCCCGGCGATCAGCGCGGACGGCCGTTACGTCACCTACACCTCGGATGCCTGGAACCTCATCCCCGGGGACACCAACGTCGCGCCCGACGTCTTCCTGTGGGACCGCGAAGCAGATACAACCACCCTCGTGTCGACGGCCCCCGATGCGGCCAGCTGGCACAGCACCAATCCGGCGATCAGTGCCGACGGTCGCTTCGTCACCTACCAGTCACTGGACGCCTGGGTCGGGGGTCCATCAAGGGTGCTCCTGTGGGACCGCGACACCCGGACCACCACGCAGGTGTCCCTCTCGACCGACGACGCCGGGGGCCCGACGATCAGTGGAAACGGGCGCTACATCACCTTCGAGTCGGAGGCGCGCGTCCACCTGTGGGACAGGGACACCGCAGCCACCACTGTGCTGCCACTGCCCCCCGATGCCCTGGCCACCCACCGCCCGGCGATCAGTGCTGATGGCAGCTTCATCACCTACGAGGTTGCTTCGAGCCCCAGATCCAACGTGGTCCTGTGGAATCGCGTCACCGGTGTCACCCGGTTGTCCTACGGTGCGTCCCCGGCGATCAGCGCGGACGGCCGGTACGTCACCTACCTCGACCACCTCGATTCGGACTACAACTCCTCCCAGGTCTTCCTCACCACCAACCCGTCGCTCAGATAGCCCGCTTCGGCTCGTGGCGACACCGTGGGCCCCGGGAATGCGTCAGGCCGGACGCAACCACATCGTGGTGAGCGCGGGCACGGAGATCCGGATGGACGCGGGATGCCCGGCGCCGGGCTCGGCGGCCGAGACCGCCGTCAGCCGGAAACCAGAAGGCTCGCCGGAGTCGTGGTAATGACCCGAGTTCGTGTTCAACACCACATCCCAGTCGCCCACGAATGGGACGCCCAGCTGAAGCTCCCGAGTCGTTGGGCCGAAGTTCGCCACGCAACCCATCGCCGAGCCTTCCCCGCCGACGCGAAGGAACGCGAACACACAGGGCTCCTCAGGCGCTGTGCTGAGCCAGGCGAAGGCGTCCGGATCGTCGTCATTGATCCACAGCGCCGGCGTTTCGCGGTACATCCGGTTGAGGTCGACCACCAGCGACTGGATACCCGCATGGTCTCGTTGGGCCAGCAGACCCCAGTCGAGTTCGGCGTGCGCATTCCATTCGCCGGGTTGGGCGAACTCGTCGCCCATGAACAACAGCTTCTTGCCGGGGTACGCCCACATGAAGGCGAAGTAGGCACGTAGGCCGGCGAACTTCTCGTGCCGGTAGCCGGGCATCTTCGCCAACAACGAACCCTTGCCATGCACCACCTCGTCGTGGCTGAGGGGCAGCACGTACTTCTCCGACCACGCATACTCCAACGTGTGGGCCAGCTGCTCGCGGTGCCAATGCCTGTCCAGCAACTCGCGGCCCAAGTAGTCCAGGGTGTCGTGCATCCAGCCCATGTTCCACTTGAGCTCGAAACCCAATCCCCATTCCCCGGTCGAGCGGGTGATGCCCGGCCAGGCCGTGGACTCCTCGGCGATCATGACGGCGCCCGGCACCCGGGTCGACACCGTGTGGTTCATCTCCTGGAGGAACCACACGGCTTCCAGGTTCTCGTTGCCGCCGTACCTGTTGGGGAACCAGTTGCCGTAGGGGCGGGCGTAGTCGAGGTAGAGCATCGAACTGACCGCGTCGACGCGCAACCCGTCAGCGTGGAACTCCTGCAGCCAGTAGAGGGCGTTGGCGTAAAGGAAGTTGCGCACCTCAGGACGGCCGAAGTTGAAGATGTAGGTTTGCCACTCGGGGTGCCAGCCGCGCCACGGTTCGGGATCCTCGTAGAGTGGCGTGCCGTCGAACTGGCCCAGCGACCACAGGTCGACGGCGAAGTGGGCCGGCACCCAGTCGAGGACAACCCCGATGCCTGCCTGGTGGAGCCGGTCGATCAGCCGGCGCAGCCCGTCCGGGTCGCCGCGCCGCGAGTCGGGGGCGTAGTAGGACGTCAGTTGGTAACCCCAGGAGCCCTCATAGGGGTGCTGCATGACCGGCATCAGTTCGACGTGGGTGAACCCCAGGTGGCTGAGGTAGCCGGGCAGGCTTTCGGCCAGTTCGTTCCACCCCTGGCCCCGCTTCCAGGAGCCAACGTGCAGTTCGTAGATCGACATCGGGGACGTCTCGGGCAGCCGACCGGCCCGCCCGTCCAGCCACCAACTGTCACCCCACTCGTAGCGCGATTCCTGGACGATCGAGTGTGCTCCCGGGCCGGTTTCGGCTCGGAAGGCGTACGGGTCAGCCTTGTCGCGCCACACACCGTCAGCTCCCAGAACCTGGAACTGGTAGGCCATGCCCTGAGCCACGCCAGGGACGAAGAGTTCCCAGACCCCCGAGGCGCCAAGCTTCCTCATCGGCAATTCCGCCGCCAGCCGCGGCCCCGACGCGAGAGCCACGCGCACACCCCGGGCGGCGGGTGCCCACACCGAGAACGCGCAGCCATGGACGCCGTCGCACTCGCGAAGGTGGGCGCCCAGCTTCGTCCAGACAAGCTCGTGGCGTCCCTCGCTGATCAGGTGCAGATCTACGTCGCTGAGCGTCGGCTCGAAGCGGTAAGGGTCTTCCATGACGACGCCCTCGTCCCAGTACTCGCGCACCAGGTGATAGCTCGGCACGGGTGGGCCGGGGATGGTGCCGGACCAGACGTTGAGGTACTCACGTTCCAAACGGGTCTCGCCCCACGGCCCCCGCACAACGATCCCCGTGGCCAGACTGTCCAGGACGCGCAGAGTCACGCGGTCCCCACTGAGGTGTGGCCCAAGAAGCGCGTGGGGATTGTCATGGTCCCCGCGGCACACGCGTGACAGCTCGCGCATCTCGTCGAGCTTGAGGGACATCGCTTCGTCTCCTATGTGTCGATCGCGGCCAACACCTGTCGCACCTGGCAAGCCTTGGCCTGGCCGTTGCCGGTTTGGATGTTCATCTGGCCAAGGGGTCTTGAACACCGCGTGAGGTTCTTCCGCATCGCTGCCACGAGCCCGTCAACGGTCGCCACATCAACAAGGTACCGCAGGAGTACCTTCGTCAAGCCGCTGACGGTCAGGCTGCACTGGCCAGAAGCTGAAGGCCCGATGCCCACTCAACTGCGTGCAGGGTTGCCTGTGCTGGCGTCCTCGGTGAGTCAACCCAGATCGTCCCGGCCGGACGCGGGCCCGAGTAGCTTGAGGGGCACACGTTTCGGGAACAATGACGTCCTGGAGGGGCCATGTTCATCTCCGCCGCAGCCATCCTGCTCGCGATCGTCCTCGTCTGGGTGATCATTGGGATTGATCGTCGAACCCCCGCGCACGCGGGGCCTGCACCGCGTCCCACGACGGCCGGCTGGTCAGCCGCCGCGTTCGGTGTCCTTGGGTTGATTGCACTCGTCGTCCCGCTGGTCGCAAGCAGGGTGCGCGCGTCCAGTGATGGCGGCGAAGGAACGGTGGCGCACCCGCTGCTCCCGCTGGCGTCCATCGCGTTCTCGCTTGTCGGTGTCGCCCTCGGTGGTTACGCCTTTCGGCGCCACGATCGGCACTGGCCAACCTGGGTGGGTCTGGCAGCAGGGGGTCTGACCGTGGGGTTCTGGCTGTTCTTCGTTGTCGGCGAGATGCTGTACCCGCGCTGACCCGGAGCGCGAGCCTGGATGTCCGAGTCGGCGCATCACGATGACCTTCTCGGCCTCGAGGTCGATGCGATCACGGGCCTGAGGAACGACCGATGCCTTGCCAGGACCCTGACCGAGCACGTGCTGAACTTCGGCGATGTCCGTATGCACCCCCATGGGCCAAGCAGACCTGGTAAGTGTTCCCATCGAGAGGCCTCCGGTCTGGATCATCTGCGCCCTTGACGGCTCAGAGTCCCGCAGCGGTTGCCCCGTGCTCCGCCTCTTCAAGCGAGAAGCCCTCGAACATCAGCTGTTCGATCAGGCCCGATCGAGAGAAGGCGCTGTAGTTGAGATAGTCCCTCGCTTTGAGGGCTGCCTGTTCCATCCAGTCCGCATTGAGGTTGTCGACGCCGAATTGGGCGTCTTCGTACGAGAAGCCCTCGAATTCGAGCTGCTCAATGAGACCGGAGCGAGAGAACGCGCTGTACGCAAGGTACGCCTGCGCCTTTCTCGCAGCCTGCTGCTGAGCGACAGTCATCGCGGGAGCCTGAACCTGGGTTGGCTCCTCACTGGGTGCCTCCGCGGACGGGCTTGGCTCCATCTCCACAGCGGTGGCCTGCGCGGCAGTGGTGGGAGCGGGCACTGAGACACTGCTGCTGGTCGCGGGAGCAACGATCACGGTGCGGTCGTCCCCTCCGGTCGCAATGGCCGCGATACCGACCAGGGCCACCGCCGCAGGGATAATCACGCGCTTCTTCTTGAACCAGGCCTTCTTGGGCTCAGCGAACCTCTGCTGCACGAAGTGCGTCTGTGGTGCCCCGGCGCTCGGAACGACCTGATTCGTCCACTGGCTGCCGTCCCAGAATCTTCGGCTGCCGTCAGGCTGGTCGTACCAGCCAGCGGGGTGCTGTTGTGTCACACAGGTTGCCCTTCTAGAGGTTCGTGATCTCCTACCCGTCGCTGACAATACCAAACGCACCTTGCGGGTCGAAGCCCACTTCCGCAAGGAGAAGGGTGACAGCGGTTTGATCCTCCTTACGCGCGCCCGACCTCGGTGATCTGTCTGGGCTGACGCCTTCGATCGTCTAGGTTTGGGGGGATTGCGCGGCGTAGAAGGGCATCCGGGTGCCGTTCGCGGTCGCCCAGGGCTGCGCATTGGTGTGGGTGAGTCGCAGCACTGGCCGTGATCCTCGCCGGAGGTCGAACACCTCTCACCGGAAGCGGCACCCGCATTGTCGGTTGCTACCTCCTCCGTCTGCCTTCCGGTGCCGTGCCGGCTGGCCACCCTCTCGTGGAGCACCCAACAGCCCACCTGCCGGGTGGCGCGTGCCCTGAGTCTCCCGGTGCAGATCCATCGCGACATCCGCTCTTGCCGCAATGTGCGCGAGGGTAGCCTGTCGCTTTGCGGTATCCGATGCGCGCAGCCGCTCATCAGCTGCGGGGTGGTTCAGTGGCTCCGGTAGATGTCGGCTCGGTGGTCGATGGCCATCATGGTGACGACGTCGGAGATCCGGTAGATGATGCGGAAGTCGCCGCGGCGTGCGCTGTACAGTCCTTCCAGTTCGCGGCGGAGCGCTCTCCCCACTCGACGGGGGTTCTCAGCCACCGGCCCGTGGATGAACTCCACGGCTGCAGCGGCGACCTTCTCCGGCAGCCTGGTGAGAGCGCGCTTGGCAGTCGGGGTCCAAGCGACCGGGAGTGGGGCTTCGCTCATGCGCTCAGTGTGCGCAGGATCTCGTCCTTGGTGATCACCTCGGCCTCGCCGGAGGTGAGTTCGGTCAGGCTGGCGCGGATCTGGCGCATCAGCTGGGGCCGGCCGGCGATGTCAAGCGTCTCCTCCAGCGACGCCAGATCGTCGACGCTGACCACGACCGCGGCGGGGCTGACCAGGCCGGCGTGCCCTGGACGCCGCTTCCGGCCCTGAGAACCACGTAGCATCGCAACATCACAAGGGACGGGTGCGATGAAGCTGGTGGAACGGGTAGCCGAGCGCCTGGCGCTCGGAGTGCGGGGGTGGATGGCCATAGGGGCAGTGCTGCTGTTCGCGTGGTTCACCGCGATGGTGCTGCCCGCCCAGGCTGAGGCCGGGGCCTTCTACACGGTCCGCTACGCCGCCCCGGACACCTCCGTGTGGTATTTTCCGGACGACCTGTACGCAGCGGCCGAGGCGTGGGGACAAGAAGGTCGAGCCGCCTATGTCCATGCGCGCGTGACGTTCGATGTCATCTGGCCGATGGTGTACGGGACGTTCCTTCTGACGACGCTCGCCTGGGTCTGGGCGCGTGGGACAACGTCTGGGAGTCGTTGGCGAGGGGTGGCCCTGCTACCGGTCGTCGCGGTGGCGCTGGACTACGCCGAGAACGTCTGCACCGCGACGGTGATGGCACGCTATCCGGCCCGGACGCCGGTGCTCGCGGAGCTGGCGCCGCTCTTCACCGCCGGCAAGTGGCTCGCCCTGTCGGCCAGCTTCCTACTGCTGGTGATCGGCGTGATCATCGCCCTCACAGCGCGGTGGCGCGCTCGCAGTTCGCGCCCGTCCCGGTCATAGCCCGGGTGAGACGGTCAGAATTCAGTAGTTCCGCTTGCTGCAGCCTGGCGGCAGCGGTTGGCAACTCAAGCGCGCACATCCGCGCATGCCGCCGAAGGCGAACGTTCACCCGTCGCCCCCGGGGGGACATCTCAGGCAGTCCATCCCTCGACGGTTCTGGGGATCCCCGGCGGCACCTTCATCGTGGGGAACCCCGTGGGGAATGCGCTCAATGCGTGGGGAATAGACCCGCCATCAAGGGGACCGTGACTCGACCCACGGAGGCATGACCCCTTGTCGGCACAACCCACGGCGCTCATTCAACACCGATGCAGCCCCTCGCGGACTTTCGGTCTGGCTGGGCTGCAATGATCGGGTCATGGCCGACGTTGCACGGAGCCGGGGGGCTGTACCCAAGGTGAGGCGGCTCACCTGGTGGGCGCGCGTGTGGACGCCCTTCTGGGCGGTGCCCGCCGCCTTCGCGCTGATCGCGCTGGCGCTGGGTGTCGCCCTTCCGGAGGCGGATCGATGGCTCCGGGCGTACGTCCTTTGGGTTTTCCCGGGGGGCCCGGTTGCGGCCCGCGACGTCCTCACGACGATCGCTTCGGCGATGATCTCCACGACCGGGGTCGTGTTCTCGATCACCATGGTGGTCCTGCAGTTGGCCAGCAGCCAGTTCACTCCCCGTGTGCTCGGGAGCTTCCTCAGCAGCCGTGTCGTGCAGGGCACATTCGGGGTGTTCATCGGCACGTTCGTGTTCTCGTTGACGGTGCTGCGGTCGGTGCTGGACCAGACCGACACCGATCCCGGGTTCGTGCCACGGGTGTCGGTGTCGTTCGCGTTCGTGCTGGCACTTGCCTGCGTGGCCTGCCTGCTGGCGTTCATCCGGCATATCACCGAGATGATCCAGGTGAGCCGCGTCATCTCACGTGTGGGGAACCAGACGATGGCCTTGGTGGAGCGGGTGTTCCCCCCGGAGGTCGACCCCGGGTCTGGCGGTCCGGGCTGGTCGCCCGACGTGGGCTCGTCCCGCCACGAGGTGCTGTTGGACGACCGCCATGGACACGTGGACGAGATCGACCTGCACGGGCTGGTTCGGATCGCCGAGCAGGCCGAGGGCGTGTTCGTCCTCGCCGCTCCGCTCGGCAGCTTCCGCACGCACGGCCAACGCGTGGGCGTTCTGTGGGGCGGCAGGTTCGACGAGGAGGTCGCCTGCGGCGTGAATGCCGCGCTGGAGCTGACCAACCAGCGTTCGATGCGTCAGGACGTCACATTCGGCTTCCGGCAGCTCATCGACATCGGAGAACGGGCACTCTCCCCGGGCGTGAACGACCCCACCACGGCGTCCCAGGTGATCGACGAGCTGCATCGCATCCTCCGCGAGGTTGTGCAACGTCGCCCAACCAGCCCCTACCTCACCACAGAGGGCGGAGTGGTGCGCGTGGTGGCCCCGACCCTGTCTGCGACCGAGCTCATTCGGTTCGCGGTCGAGGAACTCGCCCACTACGGGGCCGAGTCGATCCAGATCCCCCGCCGGGTGCACGGAATGCTCGCCGACCTGGAGTCCTGCGCCCTGCCGCAGTACCGCGACGCGATCAACAGGCTGGGCCGCGACCTCGTGCCCCCTGCTCAAGCTCCTTGATAGGCCTTCATCTCCTCGATTTCCTTCCGCTGCGCCTCGATGATCGAGTCGGCCAACCAGCGAACGCGCCCACCTCGAAGACCGACGGGTCCGAGGAGGATCGCGTGGCGTTCTGGTCCGTGGGCCGTTGCCAGGGTGAGTGCGGGTCGGCGAAGACACCTCCGTGCCGGTCACGAGGATGAACTGGGCGTGCGCGGACAGTTCCTTGCCGCGGCCCCAGGTGAGGGTTGCGCGCAACTGCTGGGGCAGCCGGCTCATCGACGCGATCAACGCGGCGTTCATCGCGACGGCGCAGTAGCCGCCGAGGGCGGGCCCGTTCTTGACCGGCGGGGTCTCTGCCCACCCCTCGAGCAGTGGCAGGTGTGCCAGCAGGGTAGAGCGGCTGCTGCGCTCCACGATGGTGCCGATCGCCGAGCGGCCCGTCCCGATGATCAGATCACCCTCCCAGGTGAACCATTCCCCAACTCGACAGCAGTCGCCGGTTCGGGCCGCAGCAAGCGCGCTTGAGTCCCGGACTAAAGTGAATCAGCGTTCAGGTTGCTCCTGAATCGTCATCACAACGAAGCAGGGGAGACCGTCAGGATGACAACAGATCGTCTGATCCGGGCTGATGCAGCGCGCAATCGGGAGAGGATCCTGGAGAATGCTCGATCCCAGATCACCACTCACGGTCCCGACATCAGCATGGTCGACATCGCCACGGCCGCAGGAGTCGCTGTCGGCACCCTGTACCGACACTTCCCTACGAAAACTGACCTCATCGCAGCGGTCGTCACAGAACAAATGGAGCGGCTCGTCGAAGTGATTGACGAATCCCTGGTACGCATCGAATCCGGCCAGGCCCAAGCCGGCCATGAACTCCTCCGGTTCATCGAAAGAGTTGTTGAGGATGCTGCCCGCGACCGAGCGCTTCGGGCCGCAGCTCTCTCCTTGCAGGAAGTGGCGGACTGCTCCCCGATGGTGAGCCGGGCCTTCTCTGCGTTGGGACGACTGGTCGCGGCTGGACGCGCGTCCGGGTGCCTGCGTGCGGATCTCAGCAGCGACGACGTTGCGCTGCTCGCCTGCACAGGTCCCTTCGACCATCCTGCACACGATCGGCAGCGCTGGCTGGAACTGATCCAACCTGGGCTCTTGGCGCAGCCCGCGGTCACCACCCCGGCCCAGAAGGGTTGAGCATGCTCCAACTGTCCAACATCAGCAAGTCATACACGACCGCTGACTTCACGCAGAAGGCACTCGACGACGTGTCGATTGCGTTTCGGGACAACGAATTCGTCGCGATCCTGGGTCCTTCTGGTTCGGGCAAGACGACGATGCTCAACATCGTCGGAGGTCTGGATCACTACGACTCCGGAGATCTGATCATCGACGATGTCTCGACCAGGCAGTACCAGGATCGCGATTGGGACACCTACCGCAACAATCGCATCGGCTTTGTCTTCCAGAGCTACAACTTGATTCCCCACCAGAGTGTGCTGGCAAATGTCGAATTGGCCCTGACCCTGTCGGGCGTTTCCCCCAATGAGCGACGTGAGCGAGCCAAGGCCGCACTGGTGGAGGTGGGGTTGGGTGACCACATCCACAAGCGTCCGAACCAGCTGTCCGGCGGCCAGATGCAGCGGGTCGCGATTGCTCGCGCACTCATCAATGATCCGGAAATCTTGCTGGCCGATGAGCCTACCGGTGCGCTTGATTCGACGACGAGCCTTCAGATCATGAGTCTGCTCACCGGGATCGCCGACGACCGTCTGGTGGTGATGGTCACCCACAATCCGGACCTCGCCGAGCAGTACGCGAATCGCGTGGTCAACCTACGTGACGGCCGAGTGGTGTCCGACACCAATCCGTTTGATCCCGGCGCTGATGATCTCAACCACAACGACAAGCAGGTCAGAAGGACATCAATGTCCTTCCTTACCGCCATGGCGCTGTCGTTCAACAACCTCATGACCAAGAAGGGCCGAACGCTGATGACGTCCTTCGCGGGCAGCATCGGCATCATGGGGATCGCCGCAATCCTCGCTCTGGCCACCGGGGTCAATGACTACGTCAAGAGCATCGAGGAAGACACCCTGTCGGTGTACCCGCTCACGATCCAGAGTCAGGGCGTCGACATGACCGCCATGCTCGCCATGTCATCCAATGTGAGCGGCGACGTCGATGCCGAGGACGGCGAGGTTCATGAGATCCGGGCGATGAACAGAATGTTCTCCAGTATCGCGTCCAACGACCTCGCGGCCCTCAAGGCATATCTGGATGACGACGGTGGAAACGTCGACGACTACGTGAACTCGATTCAGTACTCCTACAACGTGACACCACAGATCTTCAATGCTGACACCACCAATGGGGTGCGGCAGGTCAATCCTGACTCGACATTCTCGGCGCTCGGTTTCGGGTCCGCCCAGACCAGTAACAACCTGATGGCCGCCGGAATGAGTACCAATGTGTTCGAACAGTTGGTGGACGACACCTCCTTGATCGAGCCTCAGTACGACGTTGTGGCCGGGCGTTGGCCGACCGACTACAACGAAGTCGTCGTGGTGCTCACCCAGAGCGGGGGCATGAGCGATTTCATGGCGTACGCCATGGGATTGCGCGATCCTGCGGAACTGGACGCCATGGTTCAGCAAATGGTGAATGAAGAGGAAATCATCCTCCCGGCTGACACCTTGGACCTGTCCTACGAAGACATCATGAAGGTGTCGTTCAAACTGGTGAACGCCGCCGACTACTTCGCCTATGACCAGACGTACAACGTCTGGACGGACAAGAGTGGGGACGCTGACCACCTGCGGAACCTGGTCGAGTCGGGAGACGTCCTGCGCGTTTCAGGAATCGTGCAGCCAAACGGCGCCACCCGGGCAACTGCGCTGTCACCCGGCATCTACTACACCCCGGCCCTGACAACTCACCTCATCGACCAGGCGTTGACAACCGAGATCGTGCAAAAGCAACTGGCCGATCCCGGCCTGAACGTCTTCTCTGGTCGGACCTTCGCTGACGAGGCGGAGAATCCTCAGGAGAGCGACTTCGACCTGAGCTCGCTGATAACTCTCGATCAGGACGCGATCGCCGCGGCCTTCACATTCGACGAGTCCGCACTCTCGATGGATCTGTCCGGGCTCAGTCTCGATTTGTCCGCGCTCAATATGAATACCTCCGCGATGGACCTCGACCTGTCGAACATGGAACTCGATCTGTCGTCGCTGCAGCTGGACCCGTCGAACATGGAATTTGACCTGTCGGCCATGGATCTGAACCTGTCAGCCATGGAGTTCGACCTTTCCACCATGGAACTCGACTTGTCGAATGTGGACTTTGATCCATCTGCACTGCCTGAACTCGATGTGATCGCCATCGTGGGACAACTCGATTTCAACCTGAACGATGTGGACACAGAACTTGCCCACGAGGTTGCCACCGGACTCGTCAGGGGATACATCGAGTTCAGCGAGGCTAATGCTCTCAATGTCATCGACGTCACGACCAACTTCCCGCTGTTCCTCTCATCTGCCGAGGGGCAGGAACTCGTCGAACAATCGAAGGGGATCATCGACCTTGACGCTCTGACGACTCAACTGCAGAACATCCTGGCGGGCTACCTTGAGCAAGCCATGACCACGTTCAGTAGCCAACTCAGCGAACAGATCGGTGTCGCCTTGCAGGCCCAGATCGGCGCCGCCCTGCAGAACCAGATCGGCGCGCTGCAGAGCCAGATCGGGACCGCGCTCCAGGACCAGATCACCACCGCGCTACAAACCCAGATCGGTACCGCACTGCAAACCCAAATCGGCAATGCGCTTCAGACCCAGATCGGTGCTCTGCAAACCCAGATAGGCAGCGCACTCGAGGCGCAGCTCGCCACCGCCATGGAATCTGCGATGAGTCAACTCGCCACGAACATGTCCAGCGCCATGGGCATCGATGAGGAAGCATTCATGAATGCCTTCCAGTTCAACATGGATGAGGAACAGCTGACCGAGCTCCTGATGTCGATGATGACCACCGGGCAAAGCTCCTTCGACACCAACCTGACCAAGCTCGGCTACGCCGACCTCGCCAAGCCGGACAGCATCGACATCTACCCAGCGGACTTCGAGTCCAAGGCTCAGGTCATCTTGATCCTCGATGACTACAACACCCGGATGCAGGCCGAGGCGGACGAGGACAAGGTCATCACCTACACCGACATCGTCGGCACGCTGATGTCGTCTGTGACCGACATCATCAACGTCGTCAGCTACGTCCTGGTGGCTTTCGTGTCGATCTCGCTGGTCGTCTCATCGATCATGATCGGTGTCATCACCTACATCTCGGTGCTCGAGCGCAAGAAGGAGATCGGCATTCTGCGTTCCATCGGAGCCAGCAAACGGGATATTCGTCGCGTCTTCAACGCAGAGACGATCATCGTCGGGTTTGTGGCCGGAATGGTGGGCATCGCCGTCACACTTCTGCTGACGGTGCCTGTCAACGCGATAGTCGAGTCGAGATACGACATCACCAATGTTGCGCAGCTGCCCTTGCAGGCGGCGGTGACTCTGGTGCTGATCAGCATGGGTCTGACCTTCCTGGCCGGACTGATCCCGTCATCTGCGGCATCCCGCAAGGATCCCGTGGAAGCCCTGCGCAGCGAGTGAGCCTCATGCCGTGGGCAACCCTGTCTCCGGAGCGCTGCGCCTGTCGGCGAGCGGTCCGCTGTCGGCCGACGAGGTATAGGAGCGCTAGACACAGCCGGTGTGGTCGCCCCAGTGGACGCCGCATTTGACCCGAGTTGGCTCAAATCAGTCCCGCGGCGGACTTGCCACGCTCCGGCGCTGCGGCCCTGGGGATACTGGCGAGGGGGGTGCTGACAGCATCTCCCACACGCCGGAGCCGGTCCGTAGGCTCAACGTCATGGACAACCACCGCAGCGAGGTACGCGACTTCCTGGTCACGCGTCGCGGCCGGGTGACTCCCGCGCAGGCGGGCATCCCGGCCGGGCTCGGCACCCGGCGCGTTGCCGGCCTGCGACGCAGTGAGGTGGCCCAACTGGCCGGGGTGTCGGTGGAGTACTACACCCAACTCGAGCGGGGCAGCATCCGCGGAGCCTCCGACAGCGTCCTGGACGCCGTCGCCCGCGCCCTGCAGCTCGACGAGGCCGAACGGAGCCATCTGTTCGACCTCGCCCGGGCCGCGAGCTCCGGCACGCCCGCGCGTCGGCGTCCCCCGGTGCGGCGGGTCCGGGCCAGCATCCAGCAGATCCTCGACGCGCAGTTGTCGCCGGCGTGGGTGTGCAACGGCCGCGGGGACATCGTGGCGACCAACCTGCTCGGCCGGGCGCTGAACTCGCCCCTGTTCGACGACGTCGTCCGTCCGGTCAACCTCGCCCGGTTCCGGTTCCTCAACCCGGACGCCGTCGACTTCTTCCGCGACTGGGAGGCCACTGGCCGCGACAGTGTCGCGGCGCTCCGCGTCGAGGCCGGCCGGAATCCCTACGACAAGGCGCTGACCGACCTGATCGGTGAGTTGTCCACCCGCAGTGAGGAGTTCCGCACCCTGTGGGCGGCCCACGACGTCCGCCTGCACCGCACCGGCACCAAGCGGCTGCACCACCCGGTGGTCGGCGACCTCGACCTCGCCTACGAAGGCCTCGACCTGTCCTCGGACCCCGGCCTGGCGTTGTTCATCTACACCGCCGAACCCGGCTCACCCTCCCACCAGGCACTCGACCTCCTCGCCAGCTGGGCCGCCACTCCCACCCAGACCGGACCGCGACCGCGGTCGGCATGATCACCACCACGAAGGGTTCCACCATGTCCATCCAGATCCCCACCGTCACGCTGAACAACGGCGTCGCCATGCCGATCCTCGGCTTCGGGGTGTTCCAGGTGCCGCCCGACGAGACCGAACGCGTCGTCACCGACGCCCTCGCCTCCGGCTACCGCCACCTCGACACCGCCGCCGCCTACGGCAACGAGGAAGCGGTCGGCCGGGCCATCAAGGCCAGCGGACTGCCCCGTGACGAGCTGTTCATCACCACCAAGCTGTGGATCCACGACGGCGGCGAGGACGGCACCAAGCGTGCCTTCGACACCTCGCTGCGCCTCCTCGGCCTCGACCAGCTCGACCTGTACCTCATCCACCAGCCGTTCGGCGACTACTACAGCTCCTGGCGCGCGATGCAGGACCTGCACCGCCAGGGCGCCATCCGGGCCATCGGGGTGTCCAACTTCTACCCCGACCGGCTCGTGGACCTCATCGACCACAACGACATCACCCCCGCGGTCAACCAGATCGAGACCCACCCCTACTTCCAGCGGGCCGGCGACCAGCAGCTGATGACCGACCGCGGCGTCCAGATCGAATCGTGGGGGCCGCTCGCCGAGGGCAAGAACAACATCTTCAGCGACCCCACGCTCACCGCCATCGGCCAGGCGCACGGCAAGTCCGTCGCCCAGGTCACCCTCCGCTGGCTGATCCAGCGCGGTGTCGTCGTGATTCCGAAGTCGTCGCGCCCCGAGCGGATGGCCGAGAACCTCGACGTGTTCGACTTCCAACTCACCGACGACGAGATGGCCCGCATCGCCACCCTCGACACCGGCGCCAGCGTCGCCTTCGACCACCGCGATCCCGCCATGGTCAGCCGCCTCAACGGCGTCCGGCTCAACTGAGCCCGGCCGGCACCCGACCGCACCACCGAACCAAGGAGCACCACGATGATCACCCGCACCCTCGGGACCAGCGGCCTACAGGTGTCCAGCCTCGGGCTGGGCTGCATGGGCCTGAGCCACGGCTACGGCCCGGCGTCCACCCACGCCGACGGCGTCGCGCTCATCCGCGCCGCCGTCGACCAGGGCGTCACCTTCTTCGACACCGCTCAGGTCTACGGCCCGTTCATCAACGAGGAACTCGTGGGGGAAGCCCTCGCTCCCGTGCGTGACCAGGTGGTCATCGCCACCAAGTTCGGGTTCTCCTTCGAACCCACCAGCTCCACCGGCCTCGACAGCCGCCCCGACACCATCCGCACCAGCGTCGAGGACTCGCTGCGCCGGTTGCGCGTCGACGCCATCGACCTGCTCTACCAGCACCGCGTCGATCCGGACGTGCCCATCGAGGACGTCGCCGGCACCGTCGCAGCACTCATCAACGAGGGCAAGGTCAGGCACTTCGGCCTGTCCGAGGCCGGCGTCGGCACCATCCGGCGGGCCCACGCGA
Source organism: uncultured Actinomycetota bacterium (assembly GCA_963780175.1). GTDB lineage: Bacteria > Actinomycetota > Actinomycetes > Propionibacteriales > Propionibacteriaceae > Brooklawnia. The sequence continues at coordinate 92,099 of CAWAAT010000002.1, forward strand.
TCCAGCCGGTCACCGCGCTGCAGAGCGAATACTCCCTGTTCTGGCGTGAACCCGAGGCGCAGATCCTGCCCACCCTGGTCGAGCTCGGCATCGGCTTCGTGCCCTTCAGCCCGCTCGGCAAGGGCTTCCTCACCGGCGCGATCAACACCACCACGACCTTCACCGACGGCGACCTGCGCAGCAAGCTGCCCCGGTTCACCGAGGACGCCCGCGCCGCCAACCAGGCGCTCGTGGACGCCGTCACCGCCGTCGCCGCCCGCCGGGGCGCCACCCCCGGCCAGGTCGCCCTCGCCTGGCTCCTGGCCCAGCACGCCTGGATCGTCCCCATCCCCGGCACCACCAAGCTCCACCGCCTCAGCGAGAACAACCGGGCCGTCGACCTCCACCTCACCGCCGACGACCTCGCCGACCTCACCGCAGCGTCCGACCGCATCGACCTCCGCGGCGACCGCTACCCCGAACAGATGCAACGCTGGATCGACCGCTGACCCGCGCTTACGCCGGTGCTCGGGGGTACTGCCGGCATGCACGCCTCCTGCCAGCACGGCGGCGGCTACGACGGCTGCCAGGCCGAGAAGATCCGCATCCCGAACGCCGACGGCACCCTGCTCGCCACCCCCGGACAGCCGGACGCCGACCTGATCCCCAGCCTGCTCGCCCTGTCCGACGTCATGTGTACCGGCTGGCACGGCGCGATCTCCGCCGGGGTGACCGAGGGGTCGAGTGTCGTGATCGTCGGCGACGGCGCGGTCGGCCTGAGCGCCGTCCTGGCGGCCGCCCAGCTGGGGGCGACGACGATCATCGCGATGAGCCGGCACGCCGACCGCCAGCGGATCGCGACCGAGTTCGGCGCCACCCACCTGGTCGCCGAGCGCGGCGAGGCCGGCGTGGCGGCAGTGAAGGAGCTGACCGGCGGCATCGGCGCGGACGCCGTCATCGAGTGCGTCGGCACCGAGGACGCCCGCCTGCAGGCCGTCGCCAGCGTGCGGGACGGTGGGATGATCGGCCTGCTGGGTGTCCCCCACGGCGATCTACCCGTGGACAGCCTGTTCTGGCGCAATGTCGGCCTCAAGGGCGGCCCCGCGCCGGTCCGCGCCTACCTGCCGCACCTGCTCGACCTGGTCTGGACCCGGCAGATCAACCCCGGCCGCGTGTTCGACCTCGACCTGCCCCTGTCGCAGGTGGCCGAGGCCTACGACGCGATGGACGAACGCCGCGCCATCAAGACCCTGCTCCGCCCGTGACCCGTCGCACGTGGCTACCGTGACGGGCATGGACATCAGGACCGAGGTCCGCGACTTCCTCTCGTCGCGGCGCGCCCGGCTCACCCCCGAACAGGCGGGCCTGCCCGCCTGGGGGACGAACCGGCGCGTCAAGGGCCTCCGCCGCGAGGAGGTCGCCCTGCTCGCCGGGGTCAGCGCCGAGTACTACGTGCGCCTCGAACGCGGCAACCTGGCCGGGGTGTCCGAGCAGGTCCTCGAAGCCGTCGCGAACGCCCTCCAACTGGACGACGCCGAGCGCGCTCACCTGTTCGGACTCGCACGCACGGCGTCCGCCCGCAAGCCGACGGGGACGCCGCGGCGTCCGGTCCGGCCGGCGGTGCAGTGGCTGCTCGACTCGATGACCGGCACCGCCGCGTACGTGCGGAACAACCGCACCGACCTGCTCGCCGACAGCGGCCTGCGCCTCAACGCCTACGTCGCCGAACCCGGCACGCCCTCCGCCGAGGCGTTCAGCCTGCTGGCCAGCTGGGCGGCCTTCCCGACCCGCGCCGCCGAGCCGGCGACGAACGCCGCCACGGCCAGTCAGGACTGATGGGGAGTGCCGCGGGCACCGGGGCCATCGGCCGGGCCCCGATCAGCCCAGCAGGCCGACCCGCTGCAGCCAGGCCCGCACCTCGGGCTCGGCAGCCACGGCTTCCTCACCCCGGAAGAGGCCACCAGCACGTCCGAGATCAGTCCGGGGTGGTCGGCTGCGTCGTCGATCGTCGAGATGTCCGAGGACTCCTTCAGCGCGGTGGTGATGTAGGGCTCGTAGGTGACTGCCGCGTCCACCTGGCCGGCGACCAGTGCCGCACCAGCGTCGGCGGCGGGCATCGGGACGGCCTGGATGTCGTTCAGAGTCATGTCGTGTGCCTTCAAGGCAGCGTGCAACAGCAGGTCGCTGGTCGCCCCCTGCTCGTAGGCGACTTTCATGCCTTTGAGCTGGTCGACGGTGGTGATGCCGCTCCTGGCCAGCAGTGCGTCCGCGGTGGTGGAGGAATCCTTGACCATGATGATCTTCAGGTCAATGTCCTGGGCTTTCAACAGCAGCGCGGTGTGTGCGGCGATGTTGTCGACGTCGATGCGTCCGGACGCGAATGCCGCGCTCTGCTCGGAGTCCGACTTCAGCTCGATCAGTTCGAGTTCGATTCCCTGTGCCGCCAGCATGTCCTTGGCCTGGGCGACATGCCACTGTGCGTATCCGATCCAGGGCTGGATCCCCATCCGGACGGTGACCGTCTCAGCGTTCGGAGATACGGCAGATTCACCGCTGGACGCAGGGGCGGAGGAACAGCCGACGAGCACCAGAGCGGCTGCGGCTGTGGCAGTGGCGATGAGACGGGACACGGTCAGCATTGAACCTCCATGGTCGATGGGGCGCCTGCCCAGGATCGCCCGGGTCTCGCTGCCGCCCCGGCCGCGTCCGGTTCGTGGGCGGGTGGGCCCGGCACCGACCCGAGCCCTGTGACCGACACCTGTGTCCGGACACCTGCGACAGGTTCGCCAGTGAGCGTGCGCACCGACGACGTCAGCGCACCGGACGACCACATCGTCCGCAGAACGCTGCCCCGCTTCGAAGCGGCTGACCGCACGAAGGACAGAATCCTGGGCCGGGTGCAGCGGATGGCTGACCCCTGGTCGGGCCGCGAGCAGGCGCTGGCGCAACCGGTTGCTGGCGCTGGCGTCCTCGACGGGCAACCAGTACCACGATCAGGGTCAACAGGGCTCCACCGCCCAGCAGCACCAGGGCGCCGATCACCAATGTGGCCATCGTGCCGTCATCCCGGTCGGGTTCAGCCAGTTCTTCACCCGCAAGCAGGAGTGGCTCGACTAAGGTTCCGTCCTGCCGTTGGAGGGCGGCTGTCGGGGAGTCCGGGTCGACCTGCAGGGTGAAGATCTCACCCTCGGTCACCTCCATCGGGTAGGTGAGAACGTCGTTGCCGTGCACCCGGGTCAGGTGCGCCCAGCCTGTCTGGCTGGCTTGCAGGGTGAGTTGGTAGGCGTCGGTGCCGGTGTTCGTCCAGATCGCCCCCCAGGTCTGGTCGGCTTCCTCGTACTGCGGGAAGATGTGGACCGGGAAGTAGCCGTACAGGCTGGCGGAGGATTGGTCGAGCACCATGGTGTTCTGGTCATCTGTCCAGGTGATGCTCAGCGGGGACGACATGATGATCGTGTCGGGGTCAGGCTGGCTGAGTTTCCAACCCGGGGGCCGGTTGTCCATCGGCAACGGACCGAAGATCGTCGGGATCGTCACTCCGGCCGGTGGACCGGACGGTAGGGTCACCGCTGGTTCCACCCGCAGGCGTTGCTGGTAGAGCCAGGCTCCGATCTTGGCGCCGGTGGCGTTGTAGCAGTACTTGGGTGGGTCCTCCTCAGAATGGAAGATGTACCTGCGGGCAAGTTGTTCGATCTCGTTGGCGGCACTCGACAGCAGGGTCTGATTGGCCCGCAGTTGCAGGTTCGGGTCATCCTTCATGGTCCGGGCGATTTGCTGGGCCAGTTCGGTGATCCGGTCGTTGAGTTCGTCCCCGGTCCACTGGACCAGGGTGTAGGCACCCCAGGTGCCTCGGGCCTGCATCTCGAAGTACGCGGTTCCGAACATGTGATACCACGACCCGGTGTTCTGCCCCTCACCCAGCGGAGCAGGGTCGACCACGGGTGCCAGGTACTCGGTGATGAACCCCGGGCTGTGTTCGACCATGGTCCACTCGAAGTCGGTGTTTCCCATGCTCTGTTCCATCCGGGCCAGTGAGCGCAAGGTGTTGTGGGCGAGCAGCATCGCCTCTTTCGCGTTGCCATTGCGTTGCTTCAGGGCCAGGTAGAACACGTCACCGGGGGTCAGTTTGCGCTGCTGCTGGTTGTGGTAGGCGAAGATCGCCTCATACAGTGCCCGTTCCGTGCCGGGGCTCACTTCGGCGGCGGTAGGTACCCGGGTCGACCACTTCTGGCGGTCGGCGTCCGAGGTGAACACGAACTGGCGGTTGATGACGCTGGTCGCGCCGCCCTGATTGCCCAGCCAGGCCAGGGCGGGCATCGTCCCGCCGATGTTGTCCTGGACGTACGCGGTGCTCGACGCCTCCTGTTCGTACGTGGTGATCGCCTGATCGAACTGCTGTTGAATGTCGGCGTAGTCGTACTGGATTCCGATGCCGGTGTTCGGGTCGAGGGAATAGGCCTCGACAGCCTCAGGACATGGCGGTTTGCCAAGGTTTGCTGGGGTGGGATAGGTGGGCGGGGGCTGGACGAGCGGGTTGGGATTGAGGAAGTTGGCACTCACCCCGATCGAGTCGAACTTGCTGAACCGTTGGATCGAGATGTTGAGCGTCAGGTCGCTGTAGTACTCGGGATTGTCAACCCTCAGGCTGAAGTCCTGGCGCCACTCGGACTCGGGGGCAGCGAACTCCACCCGTTGAGCGCTGCCGGTGAGACTGATCTCCAGGTAGCCATAGGCTCCTGCGCTGCCAGTGGCGTAGCCGGTGACGGTCAGCGGGCCGCTGGCCAGCGTCCCGTCGCGGTAGATCCGTTTGGCTCCGTAGGTGATGTCGGGAATGTTCTCGAGATCCTCTGGGACGCCCAAGGTTGCGCCGCCGACACGGTGAAGGTGAATTGCAGACCTTCGTACGGTGAGGAGGGGAAGGTGACGGTGCCTTCCTGGGAAGAAGCCGTCGGGGCAGCGCTGAGCACGCCGACCAGGGCGAGGACGATGGCTGCGAACGTTGCACACATTCGTCGGATAAGGCTGGTCGATCGCGCACGGCGACGTTCAGCTACGGCGGACGAGCCTCCGGAACAGGCGGCCATGGCTGCTCCCATCCACATGTGGACCCTCACCTTGGTCGTGAGGAACCCGCGAGTCGTGACAACTCGGTGACGTTATTTTCGCATGGCCCTTTGACGAGCGGCTGATGCGTCGAAAATGCGGCAAGAGGGGCATCGGGCCCGGCGTCGAAGGACAATACAAGGGTGACGAACTCCAGGTTGTGTCCCAGTTGCCACACCCCGGCTCCTGAAGGAGATCGGTTCTGCCAGCTGTGCGGGGTGATCCTGCCGGAGGGCGATGCCCGACAGACGTTTGCGTCTGCACATCCGGACTCCGTGGTGTGGACGACACCAGTTGCACCGGTTTCGCCGCAACCTTCGTGGGCTGCGCCGGGGGGGTCGTCTGCCGGGTCGGGGTTTTCGTGGGCTGCGCCGGGGGGGTCGTCCACGCCGGTTGCTCCAGGCCCTGAACGGGGGCAACGGCCACCACCCCAGCCCAGCGCGCCCAGCTTCCCGGCTACCGCCCCTCACCCGCCCGTCCCCCCGTCGTCGCCGGGACCGGAGTCAGTAATCGGCCATCTGCCTGCGGAGTACATCGTCGAGGGCGGGGGAGTGTTCGGTGGCAGCAAGCGCACCCAGGTGAACCTTGTCATCACCAGTACGCGACTGTTGTGCCTGGCCGAGACTGAGCAGACCAACACCACCTGGCTTGCCGAGACCGAACGGCTGGAGGAGGACGCCAGCCGCACCGGTGTGCCGTGGCGGACGTTGATGGACTACTACCCGTGGGCGGGTCCGCTGTGGGCCAGTTTCTTCCGGACGCCCCCCGAGGTGCTGCTGGGCGAGAGTCGGTCGAACTGGGCAGTGCCGTGGGGGGCCGTCGTCGAGGCCACAGTGACGCTGGATCCCGAACTGGATCGACTCGACCTGCTGATGGACAACCGTCAGGTGCTCAGATTCGCGCTGTTCAATCTCGTGGGTGTGGTCGCTGCCCGACTGCTCGGACAGGTCCTGGGTGCGAACCGCGTCAGGCTGGTGCCCGAACCCTCTCATTGAGCATGACGGTCGAGCAGGCCATTGGCCGAACCTACGGCGCACCCGTCGCCGATGCCTGACACGTAGGCAGCGGAAGGGGGGGGCTCGCTCGTCCCGACTCTGACCCCGGCGCCCGTAGACTGATCCGTCTACACCGACTATGATGGTGACATGTCCGAGACGACCACGATCCGAATCAGTCGGGACACGCATGCAAGGGTGACTCGGCTGGCAGCCGAGCGCCACGAGACGGTCGACCAAACCGTCAGCAAAGCGATCCGAGCGCTGAGGCAAGATGCCATGGCGCGTGACCTCGCGACAGAACTGAGCGACGAAGACACTGCGTGGCTGGATGCTGACGCCGGGTGACGTCGTCGAGCTCGATCTCGGCGCACCCGTCGGCAGCGAGGCAGGCCTGCGGCGGCCGGCGGTCGTTGTCACGGCTAGCCGAGTCTTGCGAGGGGAGCCGAATGTCGTCCAGGTCGTTCCGTTGACCCGCACGCTCCGACAGAGCAGCACCGAGGTGATCATCAATCCAGATGAGGGCAACAACCTGGCCGCGCCGTCGTCGGCGCAGTGTCAGCATGTGCGGTCCATCGCCACGGCGCGAATTGGCGAGCGCACCGGAAACGTCGGCCCGGTCGTGCTGGGCGAAGTCCGAGAAGTCCTGGGACTTCTCATGGACCTCTGAAGCACCGCATCTTGCGGCCTCAGTTCTGGTTCGGGGACCCATAACCCGCCTTTTCTTGCGACTAGGGCGACCCGCCTATAGCTTCAAGCGTGAAGGAAGCAACCGTGAGGACTCGCACATGAAGATCGGCATTCTGGGGACGGGCAACATCGGCAAGACGCTGGTCACAAGGCTCAGTCAAGCGGGGCACGAGGTGAAGGTCGCCAACTCTCGCGGCCCCCACACGATCGATGACGAGCTTCTCTCAGCGGGAGCGCGTGCCGTGACGACCGAAGATGCTCTGGCCGATGTTCAGGTGGTCATCCTGTCCATCCCCCTCAACCGCATCCCCGAGCTCGCTCGGCTGATCGCACGCCTACCCGAGGACACCACGGTCATCGACACCTCCAATTACTACCCGTTCCGCGACGACAAGATCGACGCCATTGAGGCCGGCCAAGTTGAGAGCCTGTGGGTTGCCGAGCAACTTGGCCGTCCGATCGCCAAGGCATGGAACGCGATCGGCTCGGCATCCTTCGCCAAGAAGGGCAAGCCTGCAGGTGCGCCCGATCGGATCGCGATTCCTGTCGCTGCCGACCGTGACCGGGACCGGGAGATCGCGATGGCGCTGGTCAATGACACCGGCCTGGACGCCTTCGACGCTGGCTTCCTGGCGGACTCGTGGCGCCAGCAGCCCGGCGCCCCCGCATATTGCACGGACCTCAGCCACGCCGACATTGGCGCTGCTTTGGACGCTGCCGAGCGGGACAGGCTGCCCAAGCGCCGGGATCTCGGCGTAGCAGTCATGCAGGAGCGTCTCGGCGACGGCACCACCAACCCGGACGAAGAGTGGGGCGTCCGTCTCGCGCGGGTCATCAACATGTAGCCGGCCGCGGGGACGACCCACGCGCGCAAGCGTGCTCCGCTCACCAGGGTGCCAGCGAGCGCCTGCGGTACCCATGGGTCGACAAGGACGGCCGATTACATGAGGACGTTCCGGCAAGCACACTCTTCTCATTGGCGCGGGGAGTCAGAGAGGTCGGGAAGCGCTGGCCCGTCGTCGGCCAGAACAAGCCGGCCACCCCGCATAACGGGCGCCGACTTAGTACCGGTGGACAACGACGGGCACCAACGGGGCCCGGCGCTTCCCTGCCCTCATACCGCCTGACAGGCGGCTGCCCGCGAGCATGATGTGACGCCCGAACCGTGATGGGTGCCTTGGTGTACTTCCACGAAGGAGGGGAGGTTGTCGCTCGACTGATTGCCCCGTCGTCAGGTGGCTTGCACCCATCCCACGGTCAGGCCCGGCTGAAGGTAGCGGTGAACCCGTCGGGTTGGCGGGCGATCTCCGGCATGCCGTCGGGAAGGACGCCGAGGCGGACGATGCCGTTCCAGTAGCCGACGTCGCCGTAGTAGAGGACGAGGTCGCCGGTGGGCGCGTAGTAGCCGATGTCGTTGACCTCCGGGTCCGCACCGCCCGGGACGCCCCGGGTGCTCAGCGGACGGGGCAGGGTGGCGATCTTCTCGACGCGGTTGTAGTCGGCGAAGGTGAGGGTGAGCGGCAGTTGGGCCGCCAGGTCGCGCGCGGTGGGGTTGTCGGCCAGCGTGGCCGGGTAGGCGCGGCCGCCGATCGTGAGCGTGATGGCCACGGTGCCGCCGCCGCCCCCAGCCGCGGAACTGGCACTGGTAGTGGGCTGGGTTGAAGCGCCGCCCTCTCCCGCGGCGGGCCCTGGGGAGGCCGGCCCGGCCGCGCACGCGGCCACGCTCATGGTGCTGACGAGGGCGAACAGCCAGAGGCCCCGGCGGACGTGGCGGGGTGGGCGCATGCGATCCTCCTGAAGTCAGAAGCCAGGGCGGTAGACAGCCCGCCGCCCCGGCCAGGGTGAAGGGTCGGACGCCGCGGCGTCCGACCGGTCGGTCACGGCTGGAGCAGGACCTTGATGGCGCGGCGCTCGTCCATGGCCCGGTAGCCGTCGGCCGCCTGGTCGAGGGGCAGGGTGAGGTCGAACACCTTGCCGGGGTCGATCTGCCGCGTCCAGATCAGGTCGATGAGCTCGGGCAGGAACCGGCGGACCGGGGCGGGCCCGCCGTGCAGGTGCACCCCGGAGAAGAACAGCTCCATCCCCCGGCAGGGACACGTCGTGGGAGACGCCGACGTAGCCGACGTGCCCGCCCGGCGCGGGTGGCGCGGATGGCCTGCATCATCGACTCCTGGGTGCCGACGGCCTCGATGGTCGAGTGGGCGCCGAGCCCGCCGGTGAGCTCCTTGACCCGCGCCACGCCCTCGTCGCCGCGCTCGGTGACGATGTCGGTGGCGCCGAACTCCCGCGCCAGCGCCTGACGGTCGGCGTGGCGGCTCATCGCGATGATCCGCTCCGCGCCCAGCTGCTTCGCGGCCAGCACGCCCAACAGCCCGACCGCGCCGTCGCCGACCACGGCGACGGTCTTCCCGGGCCCGACCTCGGCGGCGACGGCCGCGAACCAGCCGGTGCCGAGCACGTCGGAGGCGGCCAGCAGCGAGGGGACCAGGTCGGCGTCCGGCATGCCCGGCGTGGCCACCAGCGTGCCGTCGGCCAGGGGCACCCGCAGGTACTCGGACTGCGCGCCGGTCGCGGCGCCGGGCTGGCGCTGGACGCAGTGGGTCTGGTAGCCGGACCGGCAGATCTCGCAGGTGTTGTCGGAGGCGAAGAACGACCCGACCACGAAGTCGCCCACCGTGACGTTCTTCACGTCGGCGCCGACGGCCTCCACGATCCCGACGTACTCGTGTCCCATCGGGGTGGGTTCGGCGGTGGCGTCCGCGCCGCGGTAGGGCCACAGGTCCGACCCGCAGATGCAGGACGCCACCACCTTCAGGATCGCGTCCGTCGGCGCCACCACCTGGGGCACCTCACGCTCCTCGACCCGGACATCACCGGGCCCGTACATCACCACTCCACGCATGCGCAGTCTCCTCGATCGATCGAATCGGGCTCACGCCCTGTGTCACGACCAGCATCGCGCGGACGCGGACCCTGGAGAAGTCACCCCTGTGAGGTGTACCGACAGGGCACCCCACGCCCACGGCGTCCGAACTACCGTGGACGCCGTGGACAACCGAGCCGAGGTACGCGAGTTCCTCACCACCCGCCGCGCGAAGATCACCCCGCAACAGGCCGGCATGCCCGTCGTCGGACAGCGCCGGGTGCCCGGACTGCGCCGCGGCGAGGTCGCCAGCCTCGCCGGGGTGAGCATCGAGTACTACGCCCGGCTCGAGCGCGGCCAGCTCGCCGGGGTGTCGGCCAGCGTCCTCGACGCCATCGCCCGCGCCCTGCAGCTGGACGCCGCCGAGCGGGAACACCTCTACGACCTGGCCCGCGCCGCCGACGGCAGCAGCCTGCTCGACCCGCCCTCGCGGACGCGGCGACAAGCCGTGGAAGCCGTCAGCCGCGGCTGCAGTGGATCCTCGACGCGATGCGCGACGCCCCCGCCATCATCGCCAACGGACGCGGCGACCTGCTCGCCGCGAACCACCTCGGCCGCGCCCTGTACAGCGACCTGTTCGCCGACCCCACCGGCAAGCCCAACTTCGCCCGGTTCACCTTCCTGGACCCGGCCGCCCGCCGCTTCTACCCCGACTGGGACTTCTTCGCCGACATCACCGTCGCGAACCTGCGCACCGAGGCCGGACGCCACCCCCACGACCGCGCCCTGCACGAGCTCGTGGGGGAGCTGTCCACCCGCAGCGACGAGTTCCGCCGCCGGTGGAGCGCCCACGACGTCCGCATCCACACCTCCGGCACCAAGCACTTCCACCACAGCGTCGTCGGCGACCTGCACCTGGCCTACGAGACCGTCGACCTGCGCGACGACACCGGCGTCGCGCTCACCGTCTACGCAGCCGAGCCCGGTTCGGCGTCCGAGCGGGCCCTCCGGCTGCTCGCCAGCTGGGCCGCTGCGACCATCGCCCCGGAGCGACCCGACGAAGGAACCGCCACGACCGGTCCGAACCGCTCCGACACTCGCGAGCGCCCCTGACTCAGGCTGCGTACCCCGTGGGGCGGATCACCCTCGCCGGCACACCGGCCACGATCGTGTTCGCCGGCACATCCTTGGTGACCACGGCACCGGCACCCACGATCGCCCCGTCGCCGATGTGGACCCCCGGCACGACCGTCACCGACGCCCCCAGCCACACCTTGCGGCCGACCACGATCGGCGCGGGAAGCATGTCGGCCCGTCGGCGTGGGTCGACCGCGTGGTTGAGCGTGGTCAGGGTACAGCCGTGTCCGATCAGCGACCCCTCGCCGATCGTGATCCCGCCGGAATCCTGGAAGCGGCAGCCGATGTTCACGAACACGTGGGCGCCGAAGGAGAGATTCTTGCCGAACTCGCAGTGGAACGGCGGGAACACCGTGACGGAGGCGTCGACAGGGTGGCCTGTGAGCTCCTCGAGCAGTGCGCGGACCTCCTCCGGGGAGCGGTACCCGGTATTCAGGCGGGCCGTGATCTGGAACGCCTCCTGGGCCGCGCCGTGCATGAACCGGTGCGCCTCCGAGCCGCCCTCGATCAACTCGCCGCGGTTTACGTGTGCCAGGAATTCCTTCAGGTCCATGAGGTCAGCCTGTCACGCGCAGTGACGCGTGGGCAGAGGTGCACTGCTCCTCGGTGACCGCTTCGAGCCAGGTGGTGGCGTCCCCCTGTTCGGGTGCGACGAGGAGCGCGAGGTGGCACATCAGGTGGTCGGTCGTGCCGCCGTGCCAGTGTTCCTCGCCGGGCGGCGTCCAGATCGTCTCCCCGGGGCGCAGGACGAGGACGCGTCCGTCGCGGGTGGCGACGAAGCCGACGCCGTCGGTGCAGTGCAGGGTCTGGCCGAGCGCGTGGCTGTGCCAGTGGGTCCGGGCACCGGGGGTGAAGCGGACATGGGCGACGACCAGACGTGACGGGTCGCTGCCGTCGGAGATGATGTCGACGTACACGTCGCCGGTGAAGGTGGCTGCGGGGCCCTTGCCGGTGGCCGGGATGGGGTACTTCTCCATGAATGATTCCTTTCGTGTGGCGCGGCGGCCGGACGCAGGGCGTCCGGCGGTGGGTCAGCTCGGAGGCAGGACCTCGTGCACGCAGGCGAGCGCGTTGAGCGTGCGCGGGTACCCGATCCAGGGCAACAGTTGGGTCGCGACGTCGATCAGGACGGCGCGGCCGTTGCCGACGTTGGCGTTCCCGGCGATGTGGCCCTTCAGCTGCGACTCGCAGCCGCCGAGGGCGCTCAGCATCGCGAAGGTGAGCAGCTCGCGGGTGGGCACGTCGAGCCCACCGCGGGTCCACGTGTCGCCGAAGCAGTTCGCGCTCAGGAACTCGTGGAGGTGTCTCTCGTCAGCCGGCGCGTTGTCGTAGCCGGCCTGGATCCGGTCGCCGAAGATGGCCGTCTGGAGGGCGAAGCCGGCCTCCCGGCGGGTCGTGGCCGTGGTGGTCGACTGGCCCTCCAGCGGCAGTTCGATTCCCCGCTCGGTCAGGACGTCGTTGGTGGCGTGCAGGAAGTCGAAGACCCGGGCCTGCCCGCAGTAGGGCACGGCGTGGTAGACGACCTCCTTGACCTCGACGGGGGAGACCCCGACGTTGAGGGCCGCACCGAGCATCACCCGGTATTCCGCCACCGCGCCCAGCGCGATCAGGGCAGCAAGGGTGACCTTCAGTCGCAGCTGGACCGGCAGGAGGCTTCGCGAGGCGACCTCGTCGAACGCGAAGTTGTCGAACACTTCCACGAACTCGGCGTCCGTCCGAGCAAGGGAGGAGGTGTGGGAACCGAACAGCATCGCGTGATTCGCGTGCGCGGCGTCGGTGGTGGGCATGGGTCTCCTCCTGGTCAGAACGATTGTGGGAGCCGCCGGCGTGACGGTCCTCTCATCGTTCGTACTGTTCCTATGCAACGCGGTTCCGCCGAGCCGAACAAGCTCACGTTGGTGCGGGTACTGCCAGTACCCCCCAGACTCGTCGCAAGTCCGCCCAGTGGGATCGAGGCGTCGGGCGTCCCCAACGAGGCGAGCGATGCGTAGAGCCAGGTACGCCCCTCGCCGGCGCTGACCTCCCCGGCCGGCCCCATGCCGCCACCACCAGGCCGGCCAACTCCACCTCAACTTCCTGGATGTCGTCCACACGAAACCCGCACGCCGCCGGACAACCCTCGTCGGGGTCACATTCAATACGGCCGGCTGGGCCATTCCGTGGGGAACACGACGTGAGCGCAGCTCCGGTGCAACCGGAGCCACGCAAAGTGATCACACCAGTGACCTCACGACGGCTCTCCGACGTAGCGGTAGTAGAAGCCTGTGCCGCGCCGGGAGGCACGGGACGGGGCCAGGACGCCGTCTTCTTCCAACCGTTTGAGGACCGTGCCGACGTTGCTGGCGTAGGCACCGACGAGGCTGGCCAACTCGGTGGAACTGATCCGTCCGCGGGCCTTGGCGTAGGAGGCCGCGACTCGTTCGCGGCTGGGCCACACGCGGGTCCGGGTCAGCTGCTCGTCGAAGCGACGCAGGAGATCGGCGCAGGTGCGGCTGAGCCGCCACACCGGGTCCGTGCCATCAGGGCTTCCGGTGATTGTCTCGATGATCGGCGCACCCAGGATCGAGGCCCTGGACAGCTTGGTGAGCGCACCTGAGGCCGCCGAAACGGTGTCCTGGATCGTGGTCGCTGCCCGCAGCGGGTCGATCCATCCGGTCCCCACCAGCTGTCGCAGGATCAGCAGCGAGTTCAGGTCGTCTGCCTCGTTGGCAGGGTCTATGGAGTGGAGCCACTGGATCCAGCCGACGTCCAGGTCGTCGCCGATCAATTCGGCCCGGACGTAGGGTCCCGGGACCTCCTCGATCACTGGCGCGGGATGCCCGACGCTGACCATGTCGGCGACCATGCGGTCCACACCGATTCCCTCGCGTTCCGCCACCCGCAAGGCAGCGAGCAGTTCGGTGAGGGCCCGGTTCCGGGAGCGTGACGGGTGGGTGATGATGTTGTCTGTCGTGACGCCTCCGATGAACCCGCCGGGGCTGGTCACTCGCAGTAGCCGGCCCACGTGCTCCACCAGGGTCGGCTCCGAGACGCCCCATTCACGGTGGGCGACACCGTTGACGATCGCTTCACGGGCGGCGCGTCGAGGGATCTCGCGCTGCTGCCCGATGACCAGGCCGCGCTGGACGTGGATCGTGGGCGTGTTGGCATCGACGGCTTGGAAGACTTCGATCAGTTCCTCGATCAGGGACCGATCCGGTCTGCGGAGGCGGCTCAGCGAATCGCCTCCCGCCTGAGCACGTCGCACATAGTCGAGTCCGGGATCTCCGCGTCCCACGAAGGCAATCGCACCCGCATTGGTCAGCCGGCCTCCGGGGGACACCACGTTGAGCCGCCGCAACAAGCTCCTGTCGGTGTCGGCAGCCAACTCCTCTGAATGCTCCTCCCCGGAGGCGCGCAGCAGCTCGCGCGCCAACTCCAGAGCCAACGGACGGACGGCCTCGACGGGCACGGTCGACTCCTCGCTCGACCAGTCGGAGTGGAGGTCGGCCATACGACGCGCATGCCAAGTGTGAGCGTCAATCTCGACGCAATTGGTGCCCACCCGCCAGCGGATCTTCCCGTTGACCCGGATGGGCTCCAGCGCTTGCGGGGCACGCAGCACCAGAAGCCGCCGACCCGCGATCTCGTGGGTCGCGATGTCGACGGTCAGGGCCTTGCCCGACAACTCCCACATGCGGTGCCGCAACCACTCGGCCTCCAGGTCGGTGCCGATCAACTGGCCGTCGTCGGACACCCCGACGATCAGGGCGCCACCACCGGGCGTGTTCGCCATGCAGGCTGCTGCCGCCGCAAGCTCCTGCGCGGCCTCCTGGTTGCGAGGACTACTGGGCCCGATGTTGCCCTGGCGATCACGGCGGCCATGCTCCTCCTTGAGGTCCACATACTGCCGCTCCACAGCGTCATCGATGACCTTCCCGTCTGCCAGGGCCGCAAGGATGACCTGCACTTCAGTCTGGATCGGATCAGCGCCGAAAAGTATGGGCATCGTCCCCCTTCCCGTCTGATCATAATTTCGGATGCCTCAAACTTATGACCGGTGCGGCTCGAGTGCAAGTCCTCATAAGCCAGAGTTGTCTAGGTGAAGGTAGATGACCCGGGCGTCGACCAGGATCGGGCTCGGGAGGTGGTCGGTCAGCGCTTCGAGGGCCCAGCGAGCCGGTCTCGGACCACCGAATCAGGCCGTGAGATGCACAGGCCGTACGACATGAGCTGGTTGCCGAAGACGCTGACGGGGTTCACGGCGAGGTCACCGAGACAAGCCTCGGCCATCAGGGTCCGGACGTAGTTCACGTCGTTTCCGCCGATAGTGATAGTCACCAGGTCGGTGTCGGTCGCCACCGAATCTAGGTGCAGTGGTGTGAGGCAAGTCGAGCCGTCAAGACTCCACATCAGCTGGCGAGTGGAAGCGAAGTTTTGGGATGGATGCTCCGCCGCAGCCTGCGTTGGTGAGCTGCAGATCCAGCGTGTCCGCCACCAAGGACGCGTAGGCGAGGGTGCTGCGACCACACCGGTCAGTTGGGTCGGCAGCTCCGATACCGGCAACTGCCGCGTAAGAGCTGCCGAGTGCGACGTAAGTAGGTGTCGCTGGGATCGAGGAGGGGTGCGGTGGCCGCATGGCGGGGCTGGCGATCAGAGCGGTTCCAGAGGCTGCTGCGACGGCGGTCGCCATCAAGAGCCGGAAGGGACGGAGCCATGCGGGCATTGCAAGGTTCTTGGACACAACGAGCAATCCCTTGTTCAGTGGAACTCGAATCACGATTCGAGTTGTGGATACGCGGAGCCGACCGCCCCATGCTTCGTTCGAGCGCTGGGGGAGGTAGACGCCCGGAGACCCGCACTCGGCGCATCGAGCAGCTCACCGAAGACCTCGCCCAGGGCAAGACCCTCTACCCGGCGCCGACGAAAACGTCCGGGACCTTAGGTCACGGTCACAAGATCGATCTACGACAAGGAATGGCGTGTGCCACTTGTATGTCAGGTGGAGCGGTTCACGCCAACGCGGGGACACCATTGTGCGACCGGACAGGTCGAACACAGCGGCGTTCGAGCGACGCACACCTGCATACCCAGTTGGATGAGGTACTCGTGAGCGTGCTGCTTACGGCCGTCCGGCACGACCACGGCGAGCTCGTCGGCCGTGGCCTCGGCGGTCGTGGTGGCGACCCAGCCGAGCCGGTTGACGACCCGGTGAACGTGAGTGTCTACGCCGACGGTCGGGGTGTCATGCAGGAAGTTCATCGTGAGGTCCGCGCACTTGCGTCCGATCCCGGGAAGCGCCATCAACTGATCATGGTCCGCCGGTACATGTCCGCCGTGAAGGTCGAGGATGTCCCGCGCCATGCGCGGCAGCAGCGCTGCCTTCCGGTTGTAGTGCGCAACCGGCTTGATGAGTGCGACTAGGTCTTCGGGCGGCATTGCGGCGAGGGCCTCGAACGAGTCCGCCACCTCGTACAACGCAACCGCAGCCCGAATCACCCGCTCGGAACGAGTCATCGTTGAAAGCGCGACGCTCGTGATCATTCGGTATTCGGTAGCGCTCAGCCCGTTCGTCATCCACGGATCGTCGCTGTGGGCGAACGTCGGGTACGTCGTGGCAAGTGTCGCGAGTGCGGCTGTGACGTCCTCTTCTCTCCCCATTCCGCGCAGGATATCAGCGGCGATGCTCCGAGGCTGAACGCAGCATCAACACCCCTTTCGCTCACGCGTCACCGGGTGCCGGGAGCGACCTTCGACAAGCCTTTGGGCTTGCGGCATTTCGCCAAGTCATTGCCACCATCTGGGTCCACCTGTTGCCGACTGGTCGAAGTAGCGGGGACCCACGGTCGCTGCGTGCACCCAGCAGCAGGCGCGGCGCCTCAACCTCCCGGACCTGACGGTCCGGGAGGTTCCCACTCGCCGCGGCTGATCATTCGTTCCTGGTCGACCAGCCATCCTTCGGCGTCGATCCGGGCGGCGAAGGTGATCGGGGCACTGTGCCGGCCACCGTCGGGGCCGGTGTAGCGCGCCCGGTACCGCCCACTCGGCAGCTGGCCGACCTCACCGAAGCCGCGCTTGACCTTGGCCCGTGGTCTACCCATGGTGCGCCCCTCCCGTCACGCTCCGTAACGGGCACGCGGACGCTTGGGTGGACACTGGGCGACGCCAACGACGTTCCCCACGCCCCGGATGTCGTGGGGAATACGTGGGGACGTGGGGAATGGGAGGCCTCTGAAGGCCATCCGTGTCCATGGGAGTCCACAACTGAGAAGGACCGAAGTCCTTGTCAGAGGGGATTTGATGTAGTCAGGGGACCATACATCGTTGTGCGCGAGAGAGGAGTTGAACCTCTCGACCACATGGCATTGACAAGCGCAAACGATCGAATGTTGATGACTTGCATAGCCTGTGCGTAGTCGTTTGGAGGGCTGCAAACCTCCGCGCTGCCGGGTGGATGGATCTGCCGACTGGAGCGCTCCGCATCACTCGGCCTGGCTGTCCTGCAGTTGTCGGCTTCTAGGATTTGCATTTCGCGGCTTAAGTCGCCTGCGTTGCCGTCCGCGATTCTCTGGGCCAACCGGCGACGAGCCAGATCGATCTGGACGTCGGGGAGGTCCACGCCCGCCACGCGACGAACCTGTTGGGCCTCCTGGGCAAGGAACGCTCCCGACCCGCAGCCGACATCCAGCAATTCGTCCTCCGGGCGCAGCTGCAAAGCAGGACCCAGGACTCTGTACGACCCGCCACACCGTACCCAGCGCAGCAGTAGGCAATGCAGGATGTTCGGCGCGGGGTCTTACCCGTTGAGGCGGACGATGCGGATTGCGAGTTCGACGAGGCTCCGCGCTCGACGAAGGAGTGCTTCAGCCTTCACGGCCGGGATGAGGGTGACGCCGTACTCGACGTCGGCCTTGCTGGAGATGAGTTCGCGGAGTGCCTTCTCTGTGCTGGCCGCGTCCGGTCGTTGACCCAGCGCTTGCCGCAGTTCTTTCGCGGCCTGTGCGTGGTCCTTGCCCTTGGTGGTTGTGCCGGTGAGTTCGGTGACGATGGCGTCCTTGGCGCAGATACCGGCGTGGATCGCGTCACCCGCAGCCACGGTGTAGCGCCCGGCTTGCAGGTTGGCTTCGGCGGAGGCCAAGTACTCCTCAGCCTTCTTCAGGTAACTGCGTGCGTGATTGCGTTGCTCGAGGGTGGCCATCATGCCGCACCAGCATCGGCCTGCGGGAACGAACCGAGCAGGAGGACCCCGTCGGAGAGGATGTCCGCCACAACGGGCTCCTCGCCGGTGGCCGCGAGTCGGCTGAACTCCTCAGGGGTGAACACCAGGACATCGCAGTCGTTGCCGAGCCGGGCGCTCACCACGTCCTCGAGTTCGGTTCGGTCGTCCCAGTCCGGGGAGGCGAGGACGACCAGGTCGACGTCGCTGTCGGCGGTCGCCTCGCCGCGCGCCACCGACCCGAACAGGATCACCGCATCGACGTTCGAGCCCACCACGCCACGGACCGCCTCCCGCAGCGCCGTCACTGGATCGAGGAGGACGCGCAGGGGCTGGATCGTGTAGTGGTCCTCGTTGATCGTGTGGACCATCGCGCGCCCCACGGTTCGGCTGTTCACCACGCCGAGCCCGACGAGGGAGGCGAGCGACTGCTGCACGGACCATAGGCTGTGTTGGTCGCGGACGAGCGCGTGTACTTGTCGGCCTGTCAGCGGAGTCCCCGTCCGAAGCAGCGCCGCGAGCACCGCGCCACGCGCACCAGGGAGGAGGCCCCCGAACGCTTCATCAAATCGCACGTGACCACTGTAGCAGTCATATGATTGTGCTGCCAGTCACCTTGACGAGAGGGCCACCCTCTGCCGGGCCTCCGCCCGAGGCCGGGGCAGGATGGACCCTGATCGGCTCGCTGGGCATGGTCGCGGCGCTTCCGGGGGTGCTTGGGCCACGACACCGCCTCCGACAGTTGACCGAGCCAGATTCAGTCAGCCGTGACCACGGACGCCACCCAGGCCACGACCTCCTCGACATAGTTGCGGCCAGATTCCTCGCTGTCATGCCCGCTGCTCAGGATGGCAAGTGTGTAGTTCACCTCTGGACTCTGGATGTAGCCGATCGAGTTCACCGTCCAGGTGGTGGTCAGGTATCTGCCATCGGGGGCCCAGTGTTGCACGTCCAACCAACCGTTCTTCACGGCGATGACGGCGTTGGGAGGGGCCTGCGTGATGATTCCCCAGGTTTGTTCGGGTACCACTTGGCGCATCAGGCCGAGCAGGTACTGCGTCTCGTCCAGGCCGAGCAGCGTGCCCGACACCAGCGCGTCCATCAGCCGAAGCTGATCTGCGGCGGTGGTTGTGCCAAGGCCCCACATGCCATCAGGGCCCGGCGTCGTTTGGGTGAGACCGCCGGCAGCGGCCAGCATCCGTAGTCCTTCCTCACCACCGGTCAGGCCCCATAGGATGTCCTGCGCATCGTTGTCCGACCAAACGATGGCAGCCCGCGCCCAGTCAAGCTCGGCGGCGCTGAGGCCGGCAAGACCTCGCTGGTTCAGCAGGCTGGCAACCGTGGCGACCTTCACGATGCTCGCCATCTCGAACGTGACGTCCGGATGGAAGCTGCAAACCACGTCTGCGGAATGGTCATGCACCGCGAAGCCAATGTCGCGGCCTTCGACGGCTACGTACCCGACGATGCGGGACTGCAGGGTTGCGGCAATCTGCCGCGCGCGCGGCGATGCGGGGTATTCGCAGCGGACGCCACCCCACTCCGTGCTGACCCACTCGCCCGCCTCGAGCTTGCCGAGCGGACGAGATCGATCAGGTTCGGGGGCTTCAACCAACGCGGGAGTCTCGATGGGAGTTGGCGTACCCCCAGCCTGCTCTTGGGGTGGCATGCCTATGCCGTGGTAGCTGTGAACCACAGCCAACAAAACCAGCATCAACATGAGAACAGTCAAGCCCCGCGAGCGCCGCGTGTTCACCCATATCACCCCCCTTGGTTCGAGGGTACGACCGGTTTGTCGTGACCGCGTGTGCCGGGGATGTCGGACTGGTGAAGTTGCAGGATGGCTCGAGCGATTGCGGGCCCAGTGCTCGACTCCTCCGATGACCCCATCGGGGCCGACGCCACGGTGCTCGTTGCCGATGGTCGTGGCATTGCTCGTCCTTACATCGTGGCCTGTTGGCCGGGGGTGGGTTGCTGTGGGTCTTTCGTTGTGGTGGGCCACTCGTTGGGGTAGTGATGAGCTACTGACTGGTGTTGCTTGTACAGGTCACGTCGGGCTCGGTTCGGGAGTCGGTCGCCGAAGACGATGCCCTTCAGGTGGTCTGTTTCGTGTTGCAGGCATCGGGCCAGGAGTCCGGTGCCGATCACAGTGACAGGTTCGCCGAAGGGATCGACTCCAGTGCAGACGGCACGGTCAGGCCGAGCCAACGGATGGAAGGCGCCGGGCAGCGAAAGGCACCCTTCGGCTGCCACGTCGAGACGACGATCCTTCCCTTCGGGAAGGCTCAGGACCGGATTGCACACTGCGCCGTGCCGGATGTGTGCGTCCTCGTCGGGGCAACTGAAGATGAACAGCGCCAGATCGACTCCCACTTGTGTGGCGGCCAACCCGACTCCTTCGGATGCCCTCATGGTGGCGAACATGTCGCGCACCAGCATGTGGAGTCCCTCGTTGAACTCGGTGACCTGCCGCGTGCTGGCATGCATGACTGGGTCACCCCATCTGGTCATCGGCAGGATTCTGCCCCCAACCATCAGAGGCTTGATGGTTGGGGGTGTCGTCTGGCTGGTGGTCGTCGCGTTCATGTCTGGTGGGTGTCTTCGGGCGGCTAGAGCGAGGTGACGGCAGCACGGGCATCGCCTGCCGCGCCTTGGTGGACGCGTGCCCCCAGTTTGGTGAGCATGTTCTGCATGTCGTCGCCCATGTGGCGGGCGAGGACGTCGGTGACTGCGTTGTCCTTGATGAATCGGGCGACGCGGGCGTGGTGGGCGCCTTCTGTGCCCTGGGCCTTGGAGACGTCCCAGTCGACGGTTTGGGTGTGCCAGGAGGTGACGGTTCCGTCCTGGACTGTGGCGACGGCCAAGGTGCGAGCCTTGCCCCAGCTGTGGCCGACCTGCCCGTCGTCGGCGACGGGGATGCAGATGATCTGTGTGGTCATGTGTTTCCTTCGGGTGGGGTGGGTGGCCCGATGGGCGGGTCACCCACCTGCGGCTCGGCTATTTGGTGATGGCCGCGAAGACTGCTTCCTTTGTGACGTCCTTGGTGCAGAAGAACCAGTCGACGCAGGTGACGCTTTCCTCCTTGCCTTCCATGCGTTCCTTGGCGGTGCCGCAGGAGCCGGCGGTCGGGACGATGACGGCGTCGCCGGGGCGCCAGTCGGCGGGGGTCGCGACCGACGAGGGCGTCGGCGGTCTGCAGGGCGATGATCACGCGCTTGAGTTCGTCGAAGTTGCGGCCCAGGCTCAGCGGGTAGTAGATGATCGTGCGGATGATCCCTTGGGGATCGACGACGAACACGGCGCGTACGGCCTTGGTGCTGTCCTCGCCGGGCATGATCATCCCGTACTTGCGGGCGATCTCCATCGTGATGTCCTCGATGAGGGGGAAGGTGACCTCGACGTCCTTCATGCCCTTGAACTCGATCTTGTCCTTGATCGTGCGGAGCCACGCGATGTGGCTGTAGAGGCCATCGATCGACAGGCCCACGAGCTTGGTGTTCAGCGCGGTGAACTCGTCCTCCATCGAGGCGAACGTCATGAACTCGGAGGTGCAGACAGGCGTGAAATCAGCCGGGTGGCTGAAGAAGATCACCCAACTGCCGGCGTAGTCGGAGGGGAACGTGATCTCACCCTGCGTGGTCACAGCGGTGAAGGAGGGGGCCGGATCGCCGATCCGCGGGATCCCGGTACTTACAGCAGCGTCGTTCATGGTGGTGCCTTTCGGTGTGATGGTTGGACTGTCGAGTTCGGTGGTTGAGGTGAGGCCGAGTGGGGTAGCAGCGCCTCAGGCCGGGGACGAGTCATGATGGTGCGCCAGGCTGTCGGCGCAGGGAGACGCCCCTGTCAGTCTCCCCGCGAGGTAGTCCGTCACGGCCTGACCGACGGTCCCGGCGGCCCCCGTCGCCGCCGTGATCCCCACGTGTTCGAAGATCCGGATCGCCCGGACCCCCATGCCTCCGCTCACCATCACGTCCGCGCCGTGCGAACGGATGAACGCCGGAACCTCCCCGGGCTGGTGGCCTGCCTGCAACGGATTGGCTAGGGTGTCTGCCGTCGTGATGAGCCCATCGACGACGTCGACCAGCACGAAGTGGGGGGCCTGGCCGAAATGGCCTGCCACCCGGGCATCCAGTCCGGCATCGGTCTCGGCGGTGATGGCGATCTTCATGCTGCTCCTGTCAGATACTGCGCGTCCACCAGCGGGTGGCGACAGGCAATTTCGGCCTGCCAAGCGCAGCATATGTCAGGATAGCCTGACGTGCGACGTCGGGTCGAAAACAGGATCGGCGCGCACCGTCACGGCCTGTCGGCCTCAGTTGGTTCAACCAGTCGGACCTCGACGGGCCGGCGGCGTCCGCGTCCCGGGCCATGCCCGCAATCGCAGGCGTCAACGGCGTGGTCCGGGCATCCGCAGTCGGTGCGCGGGCATCCCCTGCGCGGAATGCAACCCCATCGTTCGTGCGCGGATTGCCGGCTCATTCCGGCCGCGTCGCCGATCTGGGCCCACGTCGCGCCGGCTTCCCGGGCCAGCACGACCGTGGCCTCCAGCAGCGCCTGTGCCCGTTCGACACCTGCAGCAGCCTCGGCCACCGCCGCGACGGCCATTCGTTGTTCCATTGGGACCTCCCTCCACCAGTATCGCCAGCAGTGGCGACTCCAGCCAACACGGCGCTACCCTTTCGTCAGGACCTTCTGACAGAAGGATCGATGGTGGACGGCACCGCGGGAGGCACTCGATGAGTCTGGAGTTCGTTGCCATCGATTTCGAGACCGCGAACCGGCGTCCGGGATCCCCCTGCCAGGTCGGCCTGGCCCTCGTCCGAGACGGTCGGGTCGAGGCCACGTGGGGAACCCTGATGCAACCACCCTACGGCCGCGGCTGGTTCGACCCGGACTGCACCCAGGTGCACGGCATCGTCGAACGCGACGTGGAGGGCCAACCCACCTTCGAACGGCTCTGGCCCGACATCGAGAAACGACTCGCCGGACTGCCCGTCGTGGCCCACAACGCAGCCTTCGACATCGCGGTGATCCGGGACGCGACCAGCCACTGCGGCTACGACTGGCCGACCCTGGACTTCGGCTGCTCCCTGCTGATGGCACGGCGCTGCTACGACCTGCCCGAACACACTCTGGAGGCCGTCGCTACCGCGGCCGGGATCCCACTCGATCAACACCACGACGCCGTCCACGACGCCGTCGCGTGCGCGCACATCACCCTCGACATGGCGCAACGCACATCCGCCGCCAGCCTGGACGAACTGCTGCGCGTCTGCGGCCTCGCCTGGGGCCGGCTCGCACCCGAACTCCACGAACCCTGCCACCCAGTCAAGACGTCCGCGCCCCTCGCCGTCGCACTCGCGCCCACCCTGTTCTAGGGACGGTTGATCAACCCCGGGCACAACCGAACAGGGCCACGGAACTGACCCGTGGCTCTACTCGGTTGCCCGTCGTGGGTGGGCGCCCTCCCGGGGATCTACCGGCGGACGGTCGGGTGGACAGTGGGCGACGCCGACGACGTTCCCCACGCACGGGATGTCGTGGGGACCGTGGGGAATACGTGGGGAATGGGAGGCCTCTCAAGGCCATCCGTGTCCATGAGAGTCCACAACTGATAAGGACCGAAGTCCTTGTCACAGGGGATTTGATGTAGTCAGGGGACCATACATCGTTGTGCGCGAGAGAGGAGTTGAAGCTCTCTTCTATCAGCCGATAATGACCCCCTGACAAGGTCTTTTGATGGATCGATTGCCACTTCGTCACCTTGCCGTGGGGAATACGTGGGGAATCGCTCCGAACCCGAGATCCGCGCGGATCTCGCGTCCATCGCTGCCCCTCAGCATAGGCGGACACGAGAGGGTCGCTGGCGAGAGTGTACGTTGCTCATCGCAGGGCTGCCAGCAGGTCGTTGCAGAGGGCGGCAAACGCGGGAGCGACCGTGGCGTCGCCTCCTGCGGCGGATGCTGCGAGGTGCGCGATCCGGCCTCGGGGTGAGGTCGCGTGCAAGCGCAGGATCTGGACGGCTTCATCGGCGACGGCCGCGGCGTTGGGTTCGCCCCGGTGCTTGGTCAGTCCGAGCACGAGGTCGGCGGTGTCGACTGCCTGGAGGAGGCGGAAGGCGTCGAGGGCGTCCTTCTCCTTGAGCCGGTCCGGTTGGCGGTCGGACTGTCCGAGCCGTTCGCTGATCTTGATGACCTTGGCCACCAGGAGAGCGGCCGGGCCGGCGATGGCCAAGTCGAACGTGCGGTCGTCGAGCCGGTTCCAGCGCCCCGATGGTGACGCGTTCGTGGTCGACCAGGGCCGGCTCGAGCCCTCGGGCAATCCGGGCGGTCAACCTGTCGTGGGGCGCGAGTCGTGCGGCACGCGCCGACTCCCGGCGCGTGCCCGCTTGATGCGGGACGACCATGAGGTCGACGGCGACGTCGGTGGCGGCGACCCAGTGACCGGGGTTGGGGCCGGGAACGAAGCCCGCACCGCGCAGGACCGCGCCGATCTCGGGGACGTCAGCCAGCCCGCGGGTGTCGATGGCGAGGTCGGCGTCGGTGGTCATCAGCGGCACGTTGAGGTCCGTCTCGCCGGTGTGGTGGTACACGGCTTGGGCGCCGACCAGGATGAGGCTCGGAAGGTGGTCGGTCAGCGCTTCGAGGGCGTCGAGGAGGACGCGGCGGGCGGCGACATACTCGGGGGCGACGGCGTCCATGTCACTCCTTCCACGACGGATCGATCGCGGCCAGGGCGTCCATCAGCTGCTCGGCCTCGGCGTCCGAACGGCCGGGCAGAGTCAACAGGTCCGCCACCACCAGCGCTGTGGGCGCGAGGGTGACAGGTTCACCGGGGCTGGGCAGGATCCGTTCGTCCTGGGGGGCGGCGATGACCACGTTCGCGGTCGCCGCGTCGGCCTCCACCAAGCCCAGCTGCTCGGCCAGCCTGCGAGGCGACGCCGCGTACAAGCGCGAGCAGCCGCAGCGGGACCACCGAGGTCTTGTCCGGCGGCAGCAGCCTGCGGGCCGCGGCCGAGCCCGTCATCGCCACACCCTCCTGCTCAGCGAGCCGGTCGGTGACCTGCGCCAGCCCTCGCGGCGCGAGCCAGTACCCCAGACCCGGGTTGGTCGTGGCGTACCCGTAGTCCTGCACCCAGCGCCGCAGCAACGAACGACGTCGCACGTTCGACACGGCGCCGCGCGCGTCGCGGTCGACGATCCCTTCAGCCGCCAGCGTGGCGAGCAGCTTCGACACCGACCCGGGCGACACCTGCGCCGCACTGGCCAACTCCCGGACACCGACCGGCACCTCGACCTCGGACAGGGCGCGGATCACGCGACCGGTAGCCACCCCGTTCAACCGGACCACGGCAGACGACTCCGGAGCACGGGGAGAGCGCTCGGCACCCTCGCCCGTGAGCAGGATCAAGGGGTCGTCCGAGACGAGGCGCACCCAGCCCGTCGCGTCGACGTAACTGATCCCCGCCTGCGCCAGGGCACGGCGGGTGGCGGGGCCGATGTAGTCCGCGACGAACAAGACCGGGAAGCCCGTCTCCCGCTGACGCTCCCGAAGGGCTGCCACGGTATCGGCGAGCGACCTCCCGCCCGCCCGCTTTGCCTCGACTCTGTAGGTGACGCCCACCCCTGCCGGCCCCCTCACCGACAACAGCACATCACCCGCGTACGGGGCGGCGCCGTCGGTGAGGTTGGCCGTCCACGCGCGCGGCAGCAGCTCCCTGACCTGACGTATGGCATCCTCAAGCAGAAGTGTTTCCGGGCGTGCATCGTTTCTCATAGTACGAAACATTCTACTTCCAGAAACACTGAGGGCGAGAGTCTGGTGCGGCCCAGAGTGCGGGTGCAGTGTCGCGGTTGAGGTCGCGCTCCAGCTCATCGCCGGTTCCCGCTCCCGCTCTGCATCGCAGCCCCTGTTCAGTCGGACGCGCCACTCGCTCTCATAACGGGCGTCTGCTGTTCTCGGGGGACAGTCCCGCAGCCTGAGTCCGTACCGATTCAGAGCAGACACGGGCCGCGTCGGCCAGTGGGTCCGATGACGGACCCATGGTCCTGATGGGGGTGCCTTGCTCCGCGACTGACACTGTGGCATTGCGGGCTCCGGGGCGGGCGGCCAGGGCTGGCGCCTTGAACCACCCCCGGGCACAACTCCCCCCTCTGGGATCGGGTGGACGGGAGCCATCAGCCCACAAGAACACGGTTCAGTCCAGCAGCAGTCGACCTCGGTGAGGGTCCCTTGCTACCCGAGCGTCCCCGCGCCGCGCCCAGCCCGACAACCCCCAGACGGCCCAGCCCGTTTCCGATGT
>CAWAAT010000003.1:0-410591 GCA_963780175.1 uncultured Actinomycetota bacterium
TAAGTGCGTTCGAGCCACAAGCAAGGTGGTAGCTCAGTTCGCGGACAGCCGCGCGCCGAGCACGGGGACGCGGACGCTGAGTGCCGCCCACACCAGATCGTGACTGACCCTGTCGTAGTGGTGGGCAACCAGATTCCGCATGCGATTGATCCCCTGCCAATCAACGTCGGGATATCTGTCCTTGAACGCTGGAGGCAGCTTCTCGGCGACGGTCGCAACCTTGATGAGGATCCGCTCGCCGGCATTGCGCAACAGGGCGCCGTCCATCGAATCCGCGAGGTAGGCCTCCCGTCCCTTGCTGGTCAGATACGCGGCTTCTCGCACGAACTCCACCAGATCTCCCAAGCGCCGCTCCACCCGGCCCTCCCGATCGGCGCCGACTTCGCCGTTGTGCGGCGTGGATCCCTCTGCCGGGCTCATCACAGCGGGACCGCCTCGGCGCGGGCGCTGTCAAGGACGCGCCCGGAACTACCCGACGACACCACGTCGACCGGAATGGTGAGAAGGTCAGCCAGCTCCTCCTCCAGGGTCAGGAGCGTCACGATGTCCGCCTCTGGTGGGAAGGTGACCAACAAGTCGAGGTCCGACCCCGGGCTGTCGTCGCCTCGTGCCACCGAGCCGAACACCCGGGGGTCCCTGGCCCCGACCCTCGCGACAGCGGCCAACACATCATCACGCCTGGCTCGCAACAGCGCCGACGGCCGTACCCGGAGTGCCTGCTCCAAGGCGCTCCTCGCAGCATCTGACGGCGCCCTCGTGCCCCGCTCGATTGCGGCGATCAAGGGTTGCTTCACTCCGGACAGTTCGGCCAGTTGACGCTGGGTCAACCCGGCCGCTGTACGCCGCAGCTTCAGCCGATCCGAGAATGATTGCTTCGCCATGCCATCATGATACCTCATCTGTTATCACAAGGGGCTTGGTCGGGCGATCCGCACTGCCGCATGCTTTGGCCGGCGGCTCGGACGTGCTCAAGGACCAACTCGCGCACCCTGCGCCCAAGAACCAGCCGGATCAGGTGGGGGCGTCGGGCATGGCGTCCAGGATCCACTATCTGCACGCGGCAAGCTCCGTCCGGTGCTGGTCTTCGGTGACGAAGTGGGGGAGGACTGGCGTCCGCCCCCACTTGTGAGTGTTCTTGCTGGCTGGGCTCCTATGTCGAGGCCAGGGTTGTCACTTGGCTGGGTTCTCCTTGTTGGCGTCCTGAATCATCTCGTAAAGGCCCTTACGGACATCGTTCTGGTTGACGGACGATTCCACCAGTGGCTGCACGGACGCCTTGAAGGCGGCGGTGTCGACGTCGTCGTTGAACTGCGCACCGATGGACGTGGCATGTTCGATCGAATCCTTGACGAAGATGGCGAAGCCTTCGTTGGCGACCTTCTGAGCTGCGGGGATGAGTTCAAGGAGAGCCTCCTGGTCGGCTTTGTCCATGGCGTCGAAGGCCTTGGTGCTGATCAGCAGGTAGTCCGGGATCATCAGGTGGCGGGTGTAGGAGTAGTACCTCGCGACCTCGGAGTGCTTCAGGGAGTCGTAGACGGTTTCGTTATTCTCCGCACCGTCCAAGACACCGGTCTGCAGCGCAGAGTACACGTCAGCCTGGGTCATGGGCGAGGCGACCGCACCCATGAGTTCGATCATCTGGACCTGCGAAATGCACGAGGGCGGTGTCGCGTTGGGTCTTGTCCCGTTCGGCTTCGGACGGGTTGTGGCAGATCACCCACCGGCGGTCCGGAGCGGCGTCGAGTTTGACTTCCTTGACGCGCAGGTTGTCGCGGACCTGGGAGTAGCGGCCCTGCCGCGACAACGCGGCTTCCACCAGCGGGCTGCCGTCGCGCATCCGTTCCCCGGCGATGTAGTGCCCACCCGCCCGTTTCAGGTAGGCAG
Organism: uncultured Actinomycetota bacterium; assembly: GCA_963780175.1. GTDB lineage: Bacteria > Actinomycetota > Actinomycetes > Propionibacteriales > Propionibacteriaceae > Brooklawnia. The sequence goes on from CAWAAT010000003.1 coordinate 1,885, forward strand.
GTTGGCTTCGGAGGAGAAGCCGCGGTCGACGACGGTGACCACCCGGCCCAGGCGCCAGTCCCGCATGCTGTCCTTCACCTGCGGGAGGACGGTGACGTCGGTGGTGTTGCCGGGCCAGCACCAACACCGCACCGGGATGCCTTCCTTCGTGACCGCCAGGCCGATCACGATCTGCGGCAGGTCCTTGCGGTGGTCCTTCGAATGGCCGTACCGGCGGAACGCGTGGTCGCCTTCTTCTTCGGTGTCGCGTTCGAAGTAGGTGCTGGTCGTGTCGAACAGGAGCACGTCGACTTCGAGGTTGAGCAGGTTCGCCACCGCGAAGAACACCGCCTCCTGCACCTTCGCCTGGGCGTCCGCGTCGATCAGGACGTCCATCGCCCGATACGCCTGATCGTCATCCATCGAGGCCAGGCCGGGGATCGCCGCATCGTGGGAGGCCCACTCCGCAGCCGACAGCTTCGACATCGGATCGATCGCCCGGTTCGCCACCAACGCGAACAACACCCGCTCCACATCGGTGGTGAACCTTCGCGGGCCCAGCGCCTTCCGCAGCGCGTCATCGACGCCGAGCATCCGCCACAACCCGTCCAGCAGGTACACCGTCCCCATCGGACGGGACTCGGTCACCCGGAGGTGGTCACCGACCAGCTGGGCGGCGTCGCCGGGCAACGCTGCGGGGGCGGGTTCGCCCAGGTACCGGTTGATCGAGGCCACCAGCCGGGTCAGGCCGTCGCGGTCCAGGCGATCCTCCCGGCCCAGGTTCAACAGGACTTCGGCCTGGGTGACCCCGTCGACCTTCCGGTTGTGCGCCACCTGCACGTACCGGACGATCGCTGCCGTCCTTGTTCCGCCGTTGCGTGGTCCGCAAGTACATGCCCACCACTCCACCGCGTCCCCCGCGGTAAACACAAGCCCGACACGACAATTCGTGTGCCCACCGTTTTCAGCCGTTCCGGAACCACCGAAACCCGCTGACAAGCATCAATGCTCGCTCAGACCCGCCCGAATGCCCACCAACTGCGGAACTCGGGGTAAAGCGTCCTTGACAGTAAAGGGTGTTTGACGTAGCGTGGGTGGCGGGTGCCGGAGGGCCCCGTCCGCACTTGAAGGAGACGTCATGAATAGCAGCACCACCCGCAGCACGTGGGGAGCGACCAAGGCAGGACGCCGAGGGCCGGCCCTGTGGGCGCCCGCACTCGCCATCGGAGTGCTCACGGCGGGAGTCGTGGGCGGCCTGACGTACGTGTTCAGCCCGTCGCAGACACCCGCCCTGCTGGCGCTGGTGACCGCCGTGACGACCCTGCCCGTGGCGGTCGCCCTCGGCTGGGCGATCCTGGTGGCCCCGTCCAGCATCACCGGGGCCGTGGAGCGGCCCGAGGAGTCCGTGGAGTCGCGGTGGCTGGAGCGGGCCTCGGTGGGGGCGCTGATGGACGGGTTCGCGATGATCGGGCTGAGCGCCGGGGCGATCGCGATCACCGAGGTCGAGGTGGCCGCCGACGTCGTCCTCATGGCCCTGTGGGTGCTGCTCAGCGTGGATCTGGGCGTGCGGTACCTGGTCCTGCGACGGACAGCCTGACCCATGCGGAACACTCTCGCCGAGCGCCGCACCGGGCAGGGCTGGTCGCAGGCGCGGCTCGCCGACATCCTCGGCGTCTCGCGTCAGACGGTCATTTCCCTCGAGAAGGGCCGGTTCGACCCCGCCCTACCGCTGGCTTTCCGACTCGCCCGGGTCTTCGACTGCCCCATCGAAGACCTCTTCACCCCGGAGGATTGGCACCCCGAGATCTGACCGACGAGAAGTGCCCATCATGCGCATGATCGAGGCTGGTTCCTCAACAGCGACAAGTCAGTGAGGCGCTGCAGCACTTCCGATCCAAATGGCGTGAGTGACGCCATGGCAGACTGCGCACGCACGACAGCGCCACCGAACTCGGTGGCACGCGAGCCGCCCCCCTACCTTCCGGCTGACCCCAACGGACAGCAGGAACATCCTCAACTGCCGCTCGGAGGAACGTCTCAGCCGTCCCGGCGAGCTCGCCAAGCCAGTGCTGCCAGCAGGGCGGTTGTGGGAGTCCACGTCGCTCGCTCGGGCCAGGAAGGCGAGATGCCGTTCAGGACGGCACCCACACCCATCAGTGCGGTGATTCCGGTCAGGACATGGCGGCGCACCCTCAGCGGGGTGCGACGACTCACGATCGCGACAGAGAGTCCGCTGTAGAGGAGCGCGGCTCCTGCGCTCACGACCCTGAGGCGGCTGGGAAGCACGCCGATGTGAGCGCCGCCGTAGCTGGCTCGGCCCCAAGGGGTCCCGATCGCAAGGGCTGCTTGGAAGGCGGCCAGCCCTGCCAGCCCCACGGCCACTGCTCCACGCTCCACGGAGCGTCGCTGGTGCTCAGCACCCTGTCGCGTCTGCCTCGGCCCAGTCACACGGCCATCATGCCTCGGCCGGTCATGCCGCGATGAGCGACTGACGGTCAGTGTTGGCTCGCACCCAGTCTCGCGCGGCGTTCTCGTTGATGGGCCTACCCTGTTGGTGTCTCTTCTGGCTGACGCCCCCAATTCCGAGGAGCCGACCGTGGTCCGCTGTGCAGTGCGTCTGCGGTCGGTCACGATCTTTCCTCCTCGACCCTTTCGGCATTCAGCCCCGGGTCTGTGTCACCAATGAACTTGATACGTCATACGATAGAGCATTCATATGACTTAAGACAAGACGTAGTATCTTGGTTAGACAGGAACGTGTTACCCAGGCAGGAGGCCGGCAGTGTCAGCCACAGCCATGTTCGACGAGGTGCTGCACCGACTCGGCGCTGCCATCGTGAGTGGTGAACTCCCCGCGGGAACTCGCATGCGACTGGTCGATATCGAAGAGCGCGGCGACGTGTCACGCACCCTCGCACGTGACGTCGTCCAAGCATTGGCCGCCGTCGGCATGGTGGAGACCAGGCGAAAGGCGGGAATCGTGGTCCAGCCCCGACGGTCATGGCTCGCGCTGGACCCCCTCGTCATCGGCTGGCGGCTGGAATACGGCGACCGGACAGCACAGATCGCCTCATTGACCGAGGTCCGCGAGGCCATCGAGCCTCGCGCTGCTCGACTTGCTGCTCTCAGGGCCACCGGCGATCAAGCCAAACGCCTGGTTATCCTCGCCGAAACGCTCGAGTCGCTGGGAAACCGGGGGCTCGCCCAGTCCAACGCCTTCCTGGCAGCCGATCTGGAATACCACGACCTGCTACTCGAAGCGTCCGGAAACGAGATGCTGTTCGCCATGAGGGGCATGGTCGAGGAAGTCCTTCGGGGGCGGGCAACCCATGGATTGATGCCCGACCGACCTGACCGATCCTCGATCGACGAGCACCTCAACGTCGCCAAAGCCATCCTCAGCCGTGACCCGGACGCCGCCGAGTCAGCCTCCCGGCGCTTCCTGCTCGTGGTGCACCGCGAGATGATGACCTGACACCTATATATAGGACCGCTTGACGAAGGCCGCCGAGACGAGGAGAAGGAGCGTACCTGGGAGGAGCGCGAGCGCCTGCGGGACCGTTCCATTCAAGTTCGACGAGAGTCCGAGGCCGCCGAATGGTGAGCCCCTGTCTACACCATGGAACTCTCCACCTGGGGCCAGTTGATCTACCGCGGGAGCGCTGCCCTCGGCTTGGCCGGAGTCCCCATGGGCGCAGGCATGCCCATTGCCTACATCGGTTACCAGATCATGACCAACGAAGGGTGGGCCGAGGTGAAGTCCCGTCAGCCCGGGGCAAACACAGTCTCTGTTCAGCAGCAGTACGTGTGTCACGTACGATACGGATACCCCGTCCTGGGGTCCGGCTGGCGGTGGGATTTGGAGAGGGCGCGCCCCCCGAAGTACGACTGGACCCGAACCAACGTCTTCGCGCATCGATGCAACTGGTGATGGCCCGCACGAATGGCGTCGCGACGACAAAGGAGGTGATGGCGCATGGCTGAGAAGCGTCCGGCAGCGGGGAGACCCCTATGGCTTGTGATCACACTCGTGTCGATCCTGATGGCACTGGCCGGCATCGGCGCCGCGTACCTGACCACCACCTTCCTGTCAGACGCGTGGAGCCGAGGACAGATCAACCTGGTGGATCGCTTCACACGTGGGACACCGAACCCCGACTGGCCCTATCTCGACGCCGAGGACCGGACGGAGCAGGTCTGCGGCGCACCCGTGAACTGCGTCCAGGCGGTCGGCAACGAGTACCTCACCCTGATGAAGTTCAGAACCGTCGATGAGGCACGCCGGTACGCCGAGACGCTCGGCTCCGAGGGGCGTCAGATCGACCCGCTCGTCCTGCACTTCGACGGGACACCGTTGCCGCTGGCCACACGCGACGAGATCGTCGCGGGGGTGAGTGGCATCAACGCGAGCAGCCCGGGATAGGAAACGACCCCATGGGCGGACGCCGAAGCTGGGTACGTGGGATGAAACGCCCGCACTTGTTCTCTTTCCCGTAGGCCGCATCGATGATGTCGTCGTGTTCAGCTCAATCCTCGGGGGCCGGCCCCGCCTCGGTGGGAATCCTGCAGCGCATCGGCACGACCCAAACCCGTCGCAAGGGTTGCTAGACACGCCCTAGCAGAGGGGGAGGGTGGGGTGCCAAGTGTCTGCGTGGCGAGATCTCCGGTGTTGACCGATGAGGACTGGGCGCGGTTGGAGCCGTTGATGCCCCGAACGGGGGCCGGCCCCGCGGGATCTGTTCCCGGAACTCTGGGTGCCGCTCCGCGAAGCCCGGCGACGCGGGGGCCATGGCGGGGGTGTCGGTCCGCCCCTGACTGGACCCGGGTTCGCAGCCGCTCCGGGATCTCGTAAGAATCCACCGACACCTCCGCCGCCAGATCGAGCACCGGCAGCACTCGCACCCGTCGGTGGCCCAGCAACTCCCGCACCTGCTCCAGCAGCACCGGCCCGATGTCGTCGAGACCCTGCGACCCTTCGACCCGGCCGACAGCAGCAACCGAATCGAGCTGGCCCACCGACGCCCGGTCCATGTGGACGACCAGCGTCGCCGGTGCCGGACCCACGGGGCAGGCCGCTGAGGCGCTTGGCGTGACGAGGACGCCGAATGCGTCCGCCCGCGCCTCGTCGGGGCTGCCGGGGTAATCCGGATCTTCCATGATCGACCGGGAGATCGTGGTGATGACCTCACCGAGCAGAACGGCGTCCGATGTTGTCAGGCGGGCGTTCAGCCAAGAGGTGCCGTCGTGGGTGTGGTTGATCTGCACGAACCGCCGCTGCCGGGCAAGGAGGACCTCCGCCGCGGCCTGCTCGGTGTCGGCCGCAACGATCAGCCCCATCAGCCGCCGCCTGGCCCGCGGCCAGGGCAGGCAGCTGAGCGGCAGCGCGATCTTCTCGTCCACATAGGTGGCCGCCTCGTGGCCCAAACCCTGGCAGAGCTCGGCGACCTGCCGACCCTGCCAGGGCGGGATGCTGCCGGACTGGACCAACGCCCACACCTTCGGATGCCGGTCGCGCAAGTTGGTTGCCTGCCGAAGCAGCGACCAGGCCGCTGCCGGCCCCACACCCAGCAACGGATGGAGTTCCTGGACGAGGAAATCGTCCACCTCCACCGTGCCGTCCCCGCCAGCCGAGACCAGCCGGGGACCTCCCGGCATGTCCAGCGCCGGAAGCACGCTGCGATAGGCATCAGCCAACTCGCACACCAACGCCAGCTTCGCTGCCTCCGCCCGGCGCTCGGCGACGACGGCAGCTCGAAGCTCATCCGCCACCTCACGCGCCGACCGCTGTGATACTCCCATGACGCCACGCTACGGGTGGCCACTGACAGTTTTCGACGATGCGCTGGCGGTCGTGGACGAGCAACTGCCCCTGTCAGCCGACTAACGGGTGGCAGCCAAGCTCACCGCGACCCGCGACCTCAAAGAGTTGGTGGACGCCGGACTGCTCGAGGTCCGCGGCTCACGGCCAAGGTCAGGAGACGGGTCCGCGAGTGGTCGCGGTAAGCGCGGCGTTCACGTCGAAGAACAGTGCGCGGATCCCGGTGACGCCAAAGCTCTCGAGCCGCTTGGTGTGCATGTCGCAATAGCGGCGGGCGGAGTCCTCGTCAGAGAACAGGTAGATTCCGCCGGCCGTCCGGGCAGTCGCGTTCTCGGTCCAGATCTTCCACAGGAGACCGAGCTCGTTGCTGATGCTGGAGGCGAGGTCGGCATAGGCCGTGGACATCTCAGCGCCAAAGGGTCCCTCGCTGGGAAAGTCGATCTGGAGAAGCGTGGCCATGAAGTTTCCTTCCGTTGAATGACACGGACATCTTGCCACCTGGGGAATAGCAACCGAGGTGCCGCGACCGGGGGGGTAGCCGAACGACGGACATTTGGGCACCCTCCTCGGTCGCCGCAACGCACTCGTCTGGCCTCCACTGCCCGTCGGCGTGTGCGGATAAAGCTACCGGGGTAGGAAGTATGGTAGTAAGCTGGTCGCATGAGTCAGGTCAAGCTGAGCGTGAGCCTTTCCGAGAGCGAGGTCGCAGCCCTGGACAAGTTCGCCCACGCTGCCGGTCTGAAGTCCCGATCCGCGGCCATCCAGCAGGCCATCAGGCTGCTCGGTGACGCCGAACTCGCGTCCGCCTATGCGGCAGCCTGGCAGGAGTGGGAAGACTCGGGTGACGCCGACGCGTGGGAGTCCGCCACAGCCGAGGGGATGGCTGATGCTCCGCGGTGAGATCCGACTGGTCGATCTGGAACCCGCCCGCGCAGGAGAGGCCAACAAGCGTCGACCAGCAGTCATCGTGAGCAACGACAACGCCAACGCCACCGCGGCAAGGCTGGGACGTGGCGTCGTCACCTTGGTCCCCGTCACCAGCAACATCACGCGGGTCTTCCCCTTCCAGGTCCTCCTGCCCGCTGCCGAGACTGGCATCCCTGTGGATTCGAAAGCCCAAGCAGAGCAAGTTCGTTCGGTTTCGGTGGAACGCCTCGGTCCCGTCATTGGCCGCCTTCCCACCGCCCTGATGACCCAACTCGACGACGCCCTCCGCCTGCACCTCCACCTCTGAGCCTGGGCGCGAGTCAGGCTTGAGGCGAATCCTTGTCCTCGAGAGCGGAATCAGGGTCGGCAGCGGAGGCCGCCTCCGCTTCGGTGTCGGCTACGAGCGAGGCCGCCTCGGGGGCGGGCTCTGGCTCCTCGGCCGCGTGTCCCTCCGCCACACCGCTCATGGCGGCCCGGCGCTGCGCGACCTTCTCCACCAGGACGTCCTTCTCGGTGCGGACGAACTCAGCCAGGTGCTCGCCCTCGCTTCGGACCCTGTCGACGATCTCGCCACTGCGAACCTTCTCGGCGAAATCCGCACCGTCCTCGCGTAGCTTCTCGGCGAACTCGCCACTGCGAACCTTCTCGGCGAATTCGGTACCGTCCGCCCGCAGCCGTTGGACGGCGTCGCGCACCTCACGGCGGAGCACCTTGCCCATGGCGTTTCGCGGTAGTTCGGGAACCACGAACACCTTGCGCGGCACCTTGTAGGCGGTGAGCCGTTCCTTGATCCTCGCGCGCAACTCGTCCACGTCCACGGTGTAGCCCTCGGCCAGCACCACCGCAGCGACCACCTCCTCGGCGCCCAGTTCGTTCACCAGCCCGACGACGGCGGCGTCCCGGATTCCGACTTCGCCGCTCAGCGCCTCCTCCACCTCCGACGGGTAGACGTTGAACCCGCCGGTGATGACCATCTCCTTGATCCGGTCCACGATGCGCAGGAAGCCGTTCTCGTCCGGTTCGGCGATGTCCCCGGTACGGAACCAGCCGTTCCAGAAGGCGTTCGCGGTTTCCTCAGGGCGGTTGCGGTACCCGGAGAACACCTGCGGGCCCTTGACCAGGATCTCGCCGCGCTCGCCGTCGGGCACCTCGCGGGAGGGATCCTCCGGGTCGGAGATCCGCATCTGGGTGTCGGGGAAGGGGACGCCCACGTGGCGGGCCTTCCGCGTCTGGTTGACAGGGTTTCCGGCGATCACAGGACCGGTCTCGGACAGGCCGTAGCCCTCGATGAGCAGGCCTCCCGTCGCGGACTCCCACTTCTCGATCAGCTCTGCCGGCAGCGGCATCGCGCCGCTGATGCCCACCCGCGAGCCGCGGATGGACACGCCGTGCTCCTTCGCGGCGTCCGCCACCTTCTCGAACACCGGGGGCACGGCGATGACGATCGTGGGAACACGCCGCTTGTAGGCGTCGAGGATCAGCGACGTCTCCGGCTTCGGCAGCAGGTGGATCATCGCGCCGATCCGCAGCGGCAGGTTCATCGACAGCGAGCACCCGAAGATGTGGAACAGCGGAAGGCAGGCCAGGAAAACCTCCTTGCCCAGCTCCATGTCATACACCCACGCGGTGGACTGCACCGCGTTCGCCGTCAGGCTGCGATGGGTGATCAGGACGCCCTTGGCTACCCCGGTCGTGCCGGAGGTGTAAAGGATGAGGGCGACGTCGTCGTTCGCCGGACGCACCGACGGCGCCGGGGCCGTGGCGGGCTTGAGCATCGCCGACCACGGCGTGGTGCCGGGGGCGGGCTTGGACAGAGCGGCGCGGGACTCGCGTGCCTTGGCGATGGGCATCTTGAGCAGCAACCGCTTGGCCAGGGGCATCGCGTCGATCATGTTGATCGAGATGATGTGGCTGGGCCGGACCTCTGTCGGGAGTTTCTGCACGAGGTTGGCGGCTGCGTCCCAGACGATGGCCACGTCCGCGCGGTGGTCCTCGAACATCGGGGTCAGCTCAAAAACCGTGGCCAGCGGGTTGTGTTCCACCACGGTGCCGCCGGCCAGCAGGACGGCGTAGAAGGCGATCACGTGCTGTGGGCACGTGGGCATGAGCAGCGCCACCTGCTTGCCGGGGCCCACTCCCCGCTCGGCGAGGTTGCCGGCTACCGTGTAGGTGGCTTCGCGCAGGCTCGCGTAGCTGGTCTGCTGGCCGAAGAAGTCGAGCGCGGGCAGGTTGGCGTACTCCTTGGTGAATCGGTCGAACTCATCGACCAATGTTCCTGTCGGGTACTCGAGGTGGTGCGGCACCTGCTTCGGGATCGCGGCGGCCCAAAGGGCTTGGAGTGACTGCATGTCGTACCTCTTCGGGCTGCAGGGAACGGATCAGTCTAGGTTACGGCAGCGTAAGTTGGTTGGAGCGCGATTGGGTGGTTGACGACAACATTGCGTTTCTGCTGGCCGCAATCTTGGTGGTGGCCGGGATCGGGCTCATGACCGGACTCGAACAGGTGTCGGTCGCGGCGATGGTGGTGCTGGTGGTCGCGTCGATCTCCTTCACCGTGTACGCCAACACCGGAGGCCGCTACCTGAAGTAGCCGCGAGGGCTCACCGCAGCGTCCGCACTGCGGGCACTCCCGGGGAGCGGCGGGCGCGCACCTCCCACGGCAGATACATCACCGTCCACAGGATCGCGAGCAGGACGATCAGGACGGGCACGTACAGAGGGCCGGCGAACGCCTGGATGCCCTCGAGCGGGGAACCTGGCGCTGCGACATTGAGGAACCAGAAGTTCGTGTGCCACGCCTGGTTGGCGAGGTAGGCGATGGCCGCGAACACCACCACCATGAAGGCCACCCGCGGCAGGTTGCGGAGGTCGGGGACCAGGTCTCCGGCCACCAGCAGCATCAGCACGTAGCCGAAGATCAGGGCGTGGATCGTGAAGCTCTGCCAGGTGAAGATGTTGAGGATGGGTCGGTTGGCCCAGTCGGGGAACAGGTCAGCTGCCAAGGCACCCCAGCCGCCCATCGCGTAGAGAAAGTTGCCTGTCCAACGATTGGGTCTTAGCGCATCGATGAAGGTGGCGAAGGTGGAGATACCGCAGACGTGCAACGGCAGGATCTCTGGCGAGCGCGTTCCCGTCACCATGTAGGCCAACTGCCGCAGGACCTCAAGCAGCAGGACCGACCAGCCAACTATCAGTCGCAGTCGCCGACGACTGCCAGGGTCCGCCCTGCGGTAGCCCAGGATTAGGGCTGCGATACCGATGGCGAGCACGGCGAGCACACCGAGGTGGATCGGCGAGAAGACTCCGAAGCCGGTGCCCTCGGGGGTCGACTGGTTCTGCGGGACGAGGAAGTAGTCCCAGCTCCAGGTCAGCCCACCCACCAGGACGCCCCTCGCTGTATCCACACAGGTCTTGGCACGCGCCCATTATTCCGCGGGGACGGGGTGGCCACCGCAATACGCCGAAGAGCGGTCTTGCAGCTCGAAAAGGGCGGCGGTATCCCGTAGGGGGCTCGGGCTATGGTGGGCCCGTGGAGCTACCCGTCATCGACCCGCCGCCCGACATCCGGCTGATCGCCGCCGATATGGACGGCACCCTGCTCGACGACGACAAGGAACTCCACGACCACTTCTGGCCGATGGTCGACGCCCTCTTCGAGCGCGGCATCGTTTTCGCCCCCGCCAGCGGCCGGCAGTACCACACGCTGTACCAACGCTTCGGCGATGTCGCCGACGAACTCGTCTACATTGCCGAAAACGGCGCCTACCTCGTGCGCGGGCGCGAAGAGGTCGCGTCCGATGTCCTCGACGACGACGTGGTTCAGCGGCTCGTCGTCGCCGTGCGCGCGTTGACGGACGCCGGATGCGACCTCGGCGTCGTCGTGTGCGGGAAACTGTCCGCCTACATCGAACGAACCGACTCCGCCTTCCTGGCCGAGACCGACGAGTACTACGCGTCATTGGCCGTCGTGGACGACCTGCTCCACCGCCCGCAGGACGCGATCATGAAGGTCGCCGTGTACGACTTCGGCCCCGCCGAGCAAGTCACCTGGCCGGCCCTGTCAGTGTTCGCCGACGAGGTCCAGGTCGTCCTGTCCGGCGAGCACTGGGTCGACGTGCAGAACCTCGGCACGAACAAGGGCGCGGCACTTCGCCGCGTCCAGGAGGCGCTCGGCATCACACCCGCCCAGACGATGGTGTTCGGGGACTTCCTCAACGATCTCGAGATGATGGACGCCGCTGAGTACTCCTTCGCCATGGACAACGCCCACCCACTGTTGCTGGAACGCGCCCGCTACGTGGCCCCACCGAACACCGAGAACGGGGTCGTGCGCGCGATCTCCGCGGTACTCGGATTCCCGTGGACCGGGACGCCTGACTGAGCAGACGCCGGCGGCGTCGGCCCCGAATGGGACGATGATCCTGCCCGCGGCAGTTCAGGATGTTGGGTTGCGGTCTTCTGCCCGGGGCTCAGGTGTCTCGACGTTGGCGACCTCGTCGATCCAGTCGATCGCTTCGTCCGACAGGAAGAACCCGGTCGCGTCGCGCTGGCCAACCCACCAGGCGTCAGTCTTGATGTCGCCGCCTGCTCGGGCGATCTCCACAACAAGCTCGGGGGGCACCACGTCACCGTTGTTGTCGATCAGATATTCCCGGGACTGCTGCCGCAGCTTCGGCCACCACGCTTCGATGCTCATGTCCGCATTGTCAACCGATCCGATGCGGGGCACCAAACGCGGCTACTGGCTTCATTGACTGGGAACGCCTTGTCTGGCGGGGTTGAATGGCCCCATGAGGATCACGGTTGTCGGCGGCAACACGGGGACGGGCGCGCAGGTCGTCCGGATCGCAGCCCAGGAGGGCCATCAGGTCACGTGCCTGTCCCGAGGCGGTGCCACATCACTTCCCGAGGGCGTTCGGGACATCAGGGGGGATGCCCTGCAGGCCGAGGTGGCCCGGACGGCCGTTGCCGGGGCCGACGCGGTGGTCGTCACCGTCGGCGGGGCGAGTGGGTCGGACCGGCATCGCGCTCAGGTCACCCGCAGCGTCATCGCGGCCATGCGGGACGCCGGGGTCCGGCGTCTGATCGTCCACTCCTCACTGGGGGTGGGTGACTCGATGGAGTTGATGCCTGCTCCCGCGCGCTTGTTCGCCCGCACCGTGCTGGGCAAGGCGCTGGCGGACCATGCCGAGCAGGAGGCAGCCGTGGCTGCCTCGGGGCTTGACTGGACGGTGGTGCGTCCCGGCGGGCTTTCCGACGGCCCTGCCACGGGCGCCTACGTTGTGCAGGAGACGGCCGAGCGCCGTCCGATGAAGGCCATGATCACTCGCGCCGACGTCGCTACCCACATCGTCGGTATCCTCGATGACCCGGCCACATTCGGTCGCTCACTGGCCATGGGGACGCCCTGACCTGGTCCGACGAGCTTGGCTTCACGTGCCTGAGCCGACCAGGCGGCGGGCATCAGCCCAGGTTGTTCACGAAGTCGACGGTGGCGCGGGAGACCTCGGCCCGGGGCTTGGTCGTGGCTGATCGTGGGTGTGCCGTCGCCCGGCTGGGCTCCGTTGTCGCCGAAGAAGGAGTGGACGGCGCCGTCGATCGACGTGAGCGTCGCGCTGGCGGGCATCTGCCTGCATCGCCGCCACGGTGACAAGACGGCTGATCTGGCCAAGCCCGTTGTGCTGATGGACGAGTGACCCGACGAACCTGAACCTTGCGCCGGGCAGTCGTCCGGCGCAAGGTTCGCTCAGGGGGTGATGGTGACTCCGCGCCAGAAGGCGACGCGTCCGGCGATCTGGCTGGCCGCGGGCTTGGGCTGGGGGTAGTACCAGGCGGCGTCCCTGTTGAGCTGCCCACCAGCTTCGATCGAGTAGTAGGACGCCTGCCCCTTCCAGGGACACGTGGTGTGCGTGGGTGACGCCTTGATCGCGTCGGGGTTGACGGATTCGGCCGGGAAGTAGTGGTTGCCTTCGACGACGATGGTGTCGTCACTCTCGGCGATGACGGTTCCGTTCCAGATGGCGCGCATCTCAGACTCCTTCAGGTGTGTATACCGCTGAAACCCACGAGGAGCGCTTCACATTCCCCGCGGACCAAGGCGTCAGAGGTGGCCTTGGTGCGGGCCGTCTCGCTGCTGTTGGACGGCAAGGCTGTCTAGCGAGTGCGCGCCGAACAAGGGAGTTCTCTCGACGGTCGATGAGTCTGGTGAGGTGTGTCCAGCCGTGGCCCTGATCGCTGAAAGTGTTCGGCAGCCGAAAGCGCGGAGAGGAAAAGTGCCTGATGTTGAGCAACAGAAGAACCCGCGTATGTGTGTTTCTGGGACTCATCATGGTCGGTGTCACGGGTTGCTCGGCCGGTACGTCGGCACCCGAGCAGTCGGAGCCGGTGCCGATCACGACGCCAGCCGCCACATCGCCACGATCTCCCTCGGCCTCTGCGGTCGTCATCACCACAGGCAGTCTGCATGGGGTCTCTGCCGGCCTCCAGATGGGCGCCCGCTCGGTCGTGTTGGGTGGTACGCAACCGAAGAAGCTCTTCGTCCCCGGCGCTTCAGAACCACGGTTGATTTCGTGCGCAGATGAGGTCAGCACGGGCGAAACGCGGTTGAGCGAAGGACATATCACGGTGCAACTCACGGACAAATCGCCGTGGGCCGCCGCCGCCGCTTGTCCGATGAAAGTCGCAGGATCCGGACTTTCCGCCGCCACGAACGTTGCCCGCATTCTCCTCTTCGGCGACGATGGCGCACTCGTCCAGTCGTTCGACGCCGAGGAGCCCGCGGACTCCCTGGACAACGTGCTGCTGGTAGGAGACAACGTGATCTTGGCGATCATCGGCACCCAAACCATGAGTCTTAACGCCTTCTCGGGCGCATCGGGCGAGGCTGTCTGGCAGCGTGAATTTGACAAGCCGGAGGACGGCTGGGACGGGGTCATGAACCCTGCCTAAGGTTTCGTCAACCCAGATGGCCATTTGGTCGTGAGTAACAGTGCGGCGGTGATGGGCCTCGATCCAACCACTGGTGCGACCATCTGGGAGACGCCAGACCCTGATTCGGGCGTAGGAGCGAAACCAACCTATTCCACCGAGACGCACATCTTGGTCGGCAGAGTCCTCATGAGGCAATCGGACGGTGTGGTGGTGAGATCCGACCTACGCACCGCCGCGGTAGATCCGTCAACCAACACGGCGGCCCTGACGGCGGGTTTCAATGCCAGGTTCGAGATCATCGACCTCGATAGCGAGAAGACCCTCTACGCCCTCGGTGAAGACCAGGTTGGCGACATCGATGGGGTATACGTCCTTGGGGGCTTCGACGGGGTCTTCTACGTGTGGACCGGCGCCTCCGGCCTCAGAAGGGCGACCGCGGCTGCGAGCTCCTCGGGTTGTCCCCACCGTCCAAGGCGATGGCCTGTCCGATGCCACCAAAGGCTCAGGTCACAACGGCGACTCGCTCACTTCACCCAGCGCCGGGTCACCTCGAGCCCCCGGCGAACCGATGCTTGTGAAGTGACTCAACCTGACCGAGGCCTCGTCACCGACCACGGAGACCGGCAGGCCTTCCCAGGCACCGGTGTCACTGCGCTGGGTGATGAAGAACAGCGAACGGGCGTGCTGGGTTGCGTCCCGTCCTCGAACGACAGATCGAACGTGGCCATGGTCTCGACACCGTTCAGCTCGCCAGGGAACAGGTCATCAGCGGGGACGATCTGAACCGTCGTCCGCAGGGCGGAACCGCACAATGGTCTCCACCCATAGGCCAGGACGGCCAACAGCACCACCAACGACAGCGCAGCCTGCAGCCCAAACCGCATACTCGAGGTGCCCATGATGCTCCGGTCCTCGACTCCGCCAGCGGGCGGTTCACGGGAACAGCCTAGTCAGCTGGGGCTGAACCGGCGCGCCCGCCCTGACGTTTGCAAGGACCTCGCGATAGCGAAGGGTCGCCAGCTTGCTGGGTGCGCCCTTGCGGCAGAACTCGAGCGTCGCCAAGCCGCGGTTGACCCGCTCGGGGACGATGTGGCCGTCCACGATCTTCGACTCCAGGACCGTGAGGGCTTCAGCGAACCGTGGATCGGCTGTGGCCCGGTCGTAGTGAGACAGGACGTGCACCCAGACGAACAGGTTGTAGTCGGCGAACGGGTAGCCGACCTGCAGGAACAGGCTGCCGATCCCGTAATGACACGGTCCCAAGGGAACTCTGCTCACCCAGTGCGCGAGCAGGAACTCGACCGCCCGATCCAGCGCGTGAGAATGGTTGGCCAGACCGCTGAACCGGAAGGCGTCCAGCACAGTCAATGTGGGTCCCGGGTTGGAGAACTCGGTTTCGGGACCGCGTCCGTAACTGAACTTGTTGCAGCGCCAGCCGCCGTCCCCGAACTGTGTCGCCAGCAGGTGGTCGAAGGTCTTGGCCATCCGCGGGTCCGCGGCACAGCCCAGGTGGACGAGCGTGCTCGCCGCGTGCGCGGTCTGGCACGGGTAGATCGCCCCTGCGGGGGATAGCTTGAACCTCCCGTCCTCGCGCCAGGTGCTCCAGATCAACTCGATGGTGGCGGCCATCACCGGGTCGGCTGGATCGACGCCGAGTTCAACGAGCAGGCGCGCCGCCCCCAGCGTCGAGAACGGGCCTCCCTTGGCCAACTTTCGGTCGCTCGTCGCCCAATAGTCGGCGCCATTGTCGTGGCGCCGGGCAAGGATCGCCTCCACGTCGGAACCAAACTCCGGCAGGACCACCATCAGCCGATCATCTCGCGTCTGGGGCGCCGACGCAGCCTGGATGTGCCTCAGCCAGGCTGACCGGTCTGTGCCGGTCCCACCCTGAAGGGACGCATCATCTCGTTGTCCTCATGCTCGACGATGTGGCAGTGCCACACGTACTGGCCGGGCGTGTTGAACTGGGCCCTGACCCGGGTGACCTGACCGGGGTAGGCAATCACGGTGTCCTTGACCCCGGATTCCCATAGTTCGGGCAGCACGGGTGTCGAGCCGGGGACGATCTCGACCGTCATGGCGGCTTCGTTCACGAAGATTGCCTGCCGGTTCACCACCTCGAACTTCACCTCGTGGATGTGCCTCGAAAGATCGTTCGTCTCGACACCGCCGCCGCGCCCAGCTCAACGGGAACCCGGCTCTCATCCACTTCAGCCTCCTCCGCACCATCCCCCCATCGGGGATAGCTATGACCACACGCCAAGGGCGATCGGAGGAGCGGGGTAGGGGCAACCGCCATCGATCATCGCTGAATGCGACTCTCGTCGCCGTTTGTGGCTCTAGCCTGCCCAGTCTTCTTCATCTGGACCGGCGTCCCGATACTGGTCGATGACGTCGGCTTCGTTCGCGTCGCTCACCATGACTGCGCTGGCCGGGAGAGCCAGGGCCAGGTCGTCGGCCTCGTTCTGCAGAATCTCCGGCGACCGCTCGCTGGGATCCGGTGTCGGCCAGTCCTCAGGATCAGGCACGAGCGCATCCTCGGGTCTCGGGATGATCGGGGCCATGTTCACCACCTCCGGGAGTTTATCGTCCGACCTTAGCGCTCTCACGCTACTCGTGAGCCTGCACACCAGTCGCCGCGCTTCCTCATTCACAGACAGTTGAGTGCCTGCCATGATGGATCATGGCTGCCGATTATCAGGATCGTTGCATCTGCAGGATGTGTCCGACATATGTCGACTGTGGGGAGCCGATCGCCTTCTGTCTGACTGAGCGGGGCAGGAGTTCCTGCATCACCCGTCGCGCCGGTCAACCGCTACGGCCGCCGGATCATGGACGAGAAACGCAACTACCACGACCGTGCCATGACCCACTTCGTCCGGGACCCCCAGCGGGCGGAGTGGACCAACATGCTCGTCTTCATGATCTTCGACCAGCGGGCCGCGACCCTCTGGCAGGGATACCCGCCCTACCCCGTCCAGACGGGGCCGGCACCAACGTCGGTCATCTCCGCGGCGACGCTGCCCGACCTCGCCACCGCCATCGCCCCGCACCTGACGGTGATCGCCCCGCACACCGGCGGATTCAGCCTCGACCCGGAACTACACGATGTTCCCGCTGACGGACCAGGGCCCCTACTACGCGGTCATCCTCGGGGCGGGCACCCTGGACACCAACGGCGGGGCGATGGTGAACGCCAGCGCGCAGGTTCTTGACTGGGCTGACCAGCCCATCCCGGGCCTGTACGGCGCGGGCAACTGCATCGCGTCCCCGACCGCGCCAAACCAGCAGAGAGGAACGTCCATGGACTACGTCAAGGTCGCCTCCACGGCAGGTGTCGCGGGCTTCGTCCTGCACGTGGTGGTGCTGTTCATGACCGTCAGCCTGGGTCTGTTCTGGGGGATGTGGTTGTACTTCGTCGCTGTCGGGCAGACGATCCTCGGATTCGGCGTGATCGGCTGGTTGCTGTTGCGGCGGCGCCCCGTCGCGGCCCTGATCGTCCCCTTCGTCTCGGCGGCCATCACCTTGCTGCTCCTGGCCATCACGAACGTCTTCTGGCCCGAGCGGCTCGTCCCTTGACCCTCGGACCTGGCCGACGCTGACAGGTGGACGAGGCGCCACGGGAGCCGGTGAGGTGCCAGAGTTGGCCTTGCATATTTTCCGCATGGGAGGACTCAAGATGAAGCGTCCACTGGTGGCCAGCGCTGCCGTTCTGTCTGCCTTGACACTGATGCTCGCCGGCTGCGGCTCCGACAGCATGAGCGGCAACCCGTCGGCTTCCGCAGGCTCGTCCCTGCCCGCCGTCGAGGTCAACCAGACGCTGCACGACTCGCTGCCCGACAAGATCAAGCAGGCGGGCGCCATCGAGATGGGGGTCGACGCGACCTACAAGCCCAACGAGTACATGGAGGGCACCACGATCAAGGGCATGAACGTGGAACTCTTCGACGCGGTCGCTGCCCGCCTCGGCGTCGAGGCCAACTGGAACGCGTCCCAGTTCGACGCGATCCTGGCCGGCGTCCAGGCCCAGAAGTACGACGTCGGAAGTTCGTCGTTCACCATCACCGCCAAGCGGATGGAAACGATCACGTTCGTGGAGTACCTGAATGTCGGCACCCAGTGGGCGACCCTGGTCGGCAACCCGAAGGACGTCGACCCGAAGAACCCCTGCGGCAAGACCATCGCCTACCAGACGGGCACCACGCAGGAGGAGGAGATCCAGGCGGCACAGGCCACCTGCTCGTCCCCGATCGTGGAACTGCCGTACGCCGGTCAGGACGAGGTCAACAACGCGCTCGCGATCGGCAAGGCCGACGCCATGCTGGCCGATTACCCGATCACCCAGAACGCGATTCAGACCTCTGACGGCAAGATGGAGGCCCTCGGTGAGCAGTATGGGGCGGCCCCGTACGGCTTTGCGCTGGCCAAGGACAATCTGGAGCTCGCCGAAGCGATCTCGAAGGCACTGGACGACCTCAAGACCTCGGGCCAGTACGAAGCGGTCCTCGCCAAGTACGGCGTCAGCCAGGCCGCTGTGACGAGCTTCCCGGTCAATCCGAAAGTGTCATGAGCGTTTCTCGGCCCCCACTGGGCGCTGAACAACGGGTCGACGAGCGTCCCGGAACGATCGACGCGATCCCGGTACGTCGTCCCGGGCGCATCGTCGCGGGGGTGGTCGCCGGGCTCATCGGGGCGATGATCGTCGCGCAGCTCATCACCAATCCCGCCTTCGACTGGGCTTTCACCTTCGAGGCGATGAACCAGCGCCAAGTCATCCGGGGTTTCATAGCGGGGACCCTGCTGGCCACTGTCGGGGCGATGGCCATCGGAGTGGCGCTGGGTGTCGCGCTGGCGGTGATGCGGATGTCGGCCAACCCCGTGCTGCGGTGGACGTCGGCCATCTACATCTGGTTCTTCCGGGCCGTTCCCCGCTATGTGCTGCTGATGATTCTGGGGGCAGCCGGCGCGTTCGCCATCGGAGGCCTGGGCATCGGCATCCCGTACGACAGGGAGATCCTCGCGTTGTTCGGCATCGATGGGACGATGCGCATCGCCACCATCGACCTCAACAGATTCTCCACCACCGTGTGGATGGCGATCTTCGGCCTCGGCCTGTCCGAGGCCGCCTACATGGCTGAGATCGCCCGCTCGGGCATCATGAGCGTCGATCAAGGACAGTGGGAGGCCGCTCGCGCGCTCGGCATGAGCAACTCCGAGACCATGCGGCGCATCATCCTGCCGCAGGCCATGCGCGTGATCATCCCGCCAACCGGCAATGAGACCATCGCCATGTTCAAGGACACCTCGCTGCTGAGCGCGCTGCCGCTGGCCAACGAGATGTTCTTCCAGATCAAGATGATCGGAACAGCCACCTACAAGCTGATACCGAGCTACACAGGGGCGACGCTGTACTACGTCCTCACCGCCACCCTGCTGGGGTTCGGGCAGTCATGGCTCGAGAAGCGCTTCGGGCGCGGGTACTCGTCCTCGGGCTCCCAAGGAGGAGCCCGCCGAACGAAGGTGGCGGTCGATCCGAATGTCAGCGCGTTGCGTTTCGCGGGGGCGGACCACTGATGAGCCGGGCGGATGGCAGCGGCGAACCGCTGGTGCGGGCTGTGAACGTTCACAAGTCATTCGGTGAGACCGAAGTGCTCAAGGGCGTCGACCTCGAGGTCTATCCCGGAGAGGTGGTCGTCCTGCTGGGGCCGTCCGGCTCGGGCAAGACCACCTTCCTGAGGTTGGTCAACCAGATGGAGACCCTCACCGGCGGCCGCATCTGGGTCAACGGTGAGCTGATCGGAATCGTCGAACGCGACGGCCAACTGCACCGGCGCAAGGACCCCGACATCGCCCGGCAGCGATCCAAGATCGGCATGGTCTTCCAGCGGTTCAACCTCTTCCCGCACAAGACCGCCATCGAGAACATCACCGAGGGCCAACTCGTGGTCACCAAGAAGTCGAGGAAGGCCGCCGAGGAACGCGCGTGGGACCTGCTGGGTCAGGTGGGGCTGACCGACAAGGCGCACAGCTACCCGTCCCAACTCTCAGGTGGGCAGCAGCAGCGCATCGCGATAGCGCGAGCCCTGGCCATGGACCCCGAGTTGATGCTCTTCGACGAGCCGACATCGGCGCTCGACCCCGAGTTGGTCGGCGAGGTTTTGACGGTGATGAAGACCCTGGCCGCAGAGGGTGTCACGATGATGGTCGTCACCCACGAGATGGGCTTCGCCAGGGAAGTGGCCGATCAGGTCTTCTTCCTGGACGGCGGCGTCGTCGTCGAGTCGGGGACCCCGGATGAGGTGCTCGGCAACCCGCAGCAGGAACGCACCAAGGCGTTCCTGGCCCGCGTCCGGCACTGACCTACCTGGTGGCGGTTGGCAACCAGACCGACGACCAGCCGATGATCGGCTCACCCCAACCGTCGGCAGGCTCGGTGAGCGGGATCAGGCCGACCCCGGTGGGGGCGCCGTTGCTGTAGACCATGCCGTTGCCGGCGTACAGCGCCACGTGTCCGTACGGGTTACCGATCGGCGTCCCGTCGTACCAGATCAAGGCGCCCACTGGGATGTCGGTCAGGTCGGTGTTCATCTGCCCGGCGGCAGTGATCGTCGCCGCTGCCTGCTGGGCGCCGACCTCCCCGGCCGACGTGTACCCGTAGAACGTCGCCACCAGAGACAGACACATGTTCTGGTAACCCCAGTTCCCGGTCATCGACCCGGCCCTGGCGATCGCTTCCTCGACGCTGGCTGCAGGCAGCTGGCTGGGCGCGATGTTCGTGGCCACGGTGAGGGCAGGAGCGGCCGGGGTTTCGACAGCGGCGGTCGTCGCGGGAGCAGCCTCCGCAGGAGGCTGGGACTCATCCTGAGCAGGGGACTCCACAAGCACGACGTCGGCCGGCACGTCGATCACCGAAGGCAAGCTGGCGGCGGGCGTGCTCGGCATCAGGGTGCGCGAAGCATCGCGGCTGACCGAAACCTCCCTGGCGACGGCTGGCGTGCTGGCGGTGGCGGTGGGCGTGATTGGCAGTGCCGCGCTCCCGGCAATGGCAGCCCCGGAGAGCGAGCTGACCGCAACCAGCAATGCGAGGGAGGCAGCGACTCGACTCCCGGCGGGCTTCCGGTTGCGGGGTTCCTCAAGGCCAGACTGCGCCAGGACCGGGCTCTCGTGCTCGACGAGGGCCCGACAGGCAACCCGGTAGCCGCCCGCATCGTCGGTTGCCAGTGCTCGCCTGGCTACCCCGATCTGGGCCCGGGGCATACGTGACTCGACTGGGGCTGCTAATGCCCACATGTCGTTCGCGTCGAAGCCTTCGGGCAACGCCCTGGATGCACTCAATTGCTGTCCTCAGTTCGTGGTGAGCCCTGTGTCCAGGCACCCCTCCGATGAATCTTAAGAAAGACTTTAATCTTTCTCAAAGAGCGTTCAAAACTACATGGCAACCAGCGGTGCACCTGTTTCCGCAAGCGGCAGCCGCCAGGTCTCACAGGGCGCGCTGGACGCCGGAGGCGAGGTGCTCGGGGTGATCCCGCGCTCGAGCTCCATCGGGTTCAACGACGACCCCGTGGGGTTCCTCAATCTCGGTGGACTGTGGACGCCACTGCTCACCGCGCTCGGCAGCCTGGTTGATGCCCTCGCTGGTCTGATCAGTCGGCTCGACGGTTCAGTCAATGAGAGTGCAGCAACACTGCGCCCAACACGTCGAGTCTCGCAGGCATGAGCCCAGCGTCCGGCAGCTTCTCCCACGCCCGTCAGTGCGCAGCGGCCGCCTTCTTCTTCGGCAACGGAAGCAGGTGCATCACGGCGACAGCGACCCCGCCTACCAGCAGCCCGACCAGGGCGGACGCCAGGGTGTTGACCAACCAGGCGAGGAACGACCCGGCCGCGGGGACCGCATGGGAGACCAACGTCTCGATGGTGTGCACCTGGTCGTAGAGCCAGTGCCAGCCCAGGGTGTCGACGCCGACCAGCAGGATGTGGCCGCCCACCCACAGCATCGCTGCGATGCCCACCGTGGACAGCACCTTGAGGACGACCGGCATCCCCGCCACGAGAGCCCGCCCGACCCGCTGCGGCAAGGGGTTGTCCCGTCCGGCGAGGTGCAGGCCCACGTCGTCCATCTTGACGATGACTGCGACCACGCCGTAGACCAGCGCCGTGATGGCGAGCGCCACCAGGACGAGGATGATCGCCCGCGACATGAACGGCTCGTCGGCCACCTCGTTCAGCGCGATGATCATGATCTCGGCCGACAGGATGAAGTCCGTGGTGATCGCGCCCCGAACCATGGCGTCCTCCTGCGCAGGGCCCTCCACGGCGGCCGGCACCGGGTGCGACTCCTTGGCATGCCCCGAAACGACCTCCCAGACCTTCTCGGCGCCCTCGTATGACAGGTAGAGGCCGCCCAGCATGAGGATCGGTGTGATGGTCCACGGCACGAACTGGCTGAGCAGCAGCACAGCGGGCAGGATGAACACCAGCTTGTTGCGGATCGACCCGAGCGCGATCTTCTTGATCATGGGCAGCTCCCGAGACGCGGTGAAGCCGTCCACGTAGCGGGGCGTCACGGCGGCGTCATCGACGACGACGCCCAGCGACTTGCTGCCGGCCTTGCCGGCCGCGGCGCCGATGTCGTCGAGCGAGGCGGCGGTCAGCTTGGCCAGCGCCGCGATGTCGTCGAGCAGGGCCGCCAGTCCGCCGCTCACCGGGTTGCCACCGACGTGTGCATGATCCAGGAATTCGCCACGTCACGACTCTAACGCCCGACCGGTGGCCGGATCCTTGTCGGGCATTGCCGATGACTGGACGCCCATCCCGGCGTACGCTCGGAAGATGTCGTCCACACAACCTTCGATCCCCGGCGCCCCGCTCGCCCGGCCACGTCGGATGGTCGTCGTGGGTGCCGTCGCCGCCGGCACAGCGGCCGGTACGCAGGCTCGGCGTAACGATCCCTCGATTGAGATCGTCATCTACGAGCGCGACCGCGACATCTCCTACTCCGGGTGCGGGATTCCGCTCTACCTTGGCGGTCAGGTACCGAACGCCGATCAACTGCATCCCCGTGGCCCGGCGTGGTTCGACGACCACCACCGCATTGACGTCCGCACGCAGCACGAGGTGCTGGCGGTCGATCACGAGACGAGGTCGTTGAGGGTGCGCAACCTCCTCACCGGCGAAGAGTTCGCCGACCATTACGACGTTCTCGTCCTGGCCACCGGCGCGACGCCCATCGTTCCGCAGGTTCCGGGAGCCCAGAGGCCCGGGGTCTTCACCGTTCGCAGCATTCGCGATGCAGAGGCGATGGAGGGCTGGCTCGAGATGCGCCACCCCAGCACCCTGGCCGTGATCGGGTCAGGATCGATGGGCATGGAACTGACGGACATGCTGCACCAGCGCGGTCTTCAGGTGACCATGGTCGAGCGCGCTTCGCAGGTGCTGCCCACCTTCGACGCCGACATGGCCGCCCACGTGGAGTCGACGCTCACCCACCACGGGGTGCAGGTGCGTCTCGGTGTCGGTGTGGCGGCCATCGAGGGTGGTGACGCCGTGACGTCAGTCCTCCTGCAGAGCGGCGAGCGAGTCCCCGCCGGGATGGTCATCCTCAACGTCGGGCTGTGTCCCAACGTTGAACTTGCGCGGCAACTCGGAGCAACGCTGGGTGCCAGCGGCGCCGTCCGCGTCGACTCAGCGATGCGGACCAGCGTGCCTGACGTGTTCGCGGTGGGGGACGCTGCAGAGAGCCACTCACTTGTGACGGGTCAGCCCCTGTGGTGGACGCATGGCTCGACGGCGAACAGGATGGGACTGATCGCCGGAAACGAGATCACCGGCGGGAGCTTCGCGCTGCGGGGTGTGCTGGGCACGGCCATCTTCCAGGTGTTCGACCTCGCCGTCGGCATCACCGGGCTGACCGAGCGGGACGCGCGCGACCAAGGCCTGGATGTGGTGGTGGCCGTCACCAGCCACTTGGACCGGGCCGTCTACGCGGGTGGTCGGCGTCTGACCATCAAGCTCATCGCCGAGGCGACGACCGGACGCCTCCTCGGCGCCCAGGCCGTCGGGGCACAGGGTGTGGACAAGCGCATCGACGTCCTGGCCACCGCCATAACCTTCGGCGCCACGGCCGCAGACCTCCTCCAGATCGATCTCGGCTACAACCCGCCCTTCTCCACTCCCAGGGATCCGGTCCATTACGCCGGCCTGGCGATCGACGAGCTCATTCGCAAGCGGTGACTCCGCGGCGGACTTCAGCTGCGAGGTGTGAGATTGTCTACCTCGTGTTCACCAACAGTGTTCTGGACCTCATCGGCAACACGCCCATGCTCAGCCTGCGGGCGATGACCGGACGCAACATCTTTGCGAAGGCCGAGTACCTCAACCCGGGCGGCAGCATCAAGGATCGCGTCGCCAAACACATGATCGAGCAGGCGGAGGCTCGTGGCGTCCTGCACCCCGGGATGACCATCATGGAGCCGACGTCGGGGAACACCGGCATCGGTATCGCCCTGGTCGGCGTCCAGAAGGGTTACCGGGTGGTCATCGTCATGCCGGAGAACATGAGTGAGGAGCGCAAGAAGATCATCCACGCGCTCGGTGCGGAACTGGTCCTGACGCCGGCCGAGGAGAGCATCGACGGTTCGCTGCGGGAGGTGGAGCGTCTGCAACGCCTCGACCCGACCGCGTTCGTGCCGCAGCAGTTCGAGAACCCGGACAACCCCCGAATCCACTACATGACGACCGCCCCCGAGATCTGGGAACAGCTGGACGGCCAGGTGGACGTCTTCGTCTCCGGTCTGGGTAGCGGGGGAACCCTGCAGGGGGTGGGCAGCTTCCTCAAGGAGCAGGATCCGCGGATCCGGGTGGTCGCCGTCGAGCCGAAGAACGTGTCGGCCCTGCTCGGCCATGAACCAGGCCTGCATCGGATCCAGGGCATCGGCGACGGGTTCATTCCGGCGGTCCTCGACACGAGCATCGTCGACGAGGTGATCGAGGTCACCGACGAGGATGCCACCAGCACCGCGCGCGCTCTCGCACGCCAGCAGGGGGTGCTGGTGGGTACCTCGGCCGGCGCCAACGTGTGGGCGGCCATGCAGGTCGCCCAGACCTGCGCGCCCGACCAGCAGATCGTCACGATCCTGCCGGACCGGGTGGAGCGCTACTTCAGCACCGCGCTGATCTGAGCAACCGGTTCAGGGTCAGTCGCGCGGTAGCACCGTCAGGACCCGGCGGACATGCTCCTTGAACTCCGCCATGAACTCCTGGAGCACCTGCGCCAAGCCCTCGTCGTGGATCTTGCCCTCATCGTCGATGGTTCCGGCACGCAGGTGGATGTAGGCCTCGGGCGCGGTCATCTGGCGGGCGTTGCAGAAGGCCATCACGCTACGCAGGGACTGCTGAGCCAGCGCCGTGCCGATGCTGCCGATGGACGCGCCGATGATCGCAGTGGGCATCTGGTTGAAGGAGTTCTGGCCCCAGGGCCGTGACGCCCAGTCGATCGCGTTCTTCAGCACACCGGGGATGGAGCGGTTGTACTCGGGCGAGACGAACAGCAGTGCCTGAACCCCGGCGATGGCGTCCTTGAGGGCCTGGCCCTCGGGCGGGTAGTTGGCGTCGTAGTCGGGCGAGTAGAGCGGCAAGTTGTCGATGCGGATCTCGGTGAACTCGAGTCCTTCGGGAGCGACGCTGATCAGGGCCTTGGACAGGGCCCGGTTGATCGAGGTGGACGAGAGGCTGCCGACGAAGTAGCCGACACGGTATGTGGTCATGCTGTCAGTCCTTTCAGTAGGCCGGCCGACACGGCCGGAACCCAGAAGGGGAACGATAGTGACGAGCAGGCGTTGCGGGTAGCCTCCGCGGTCGCGGGTGGCCGGCCCAGCGTCACGCAAGTTCCCGCCCTGAACTGCGCGCAGCAGTTGGCCCCAAAGTCCCGTTGAAACGTTGTGGGCGTCCACGGCTGCGCGCCAGTCAGGGTCAGCCTTGGCCGCTGGGAGACGCCAGGGGCTTCACCGTTCGGCTTGGCATCGCTAGAGATGCTTGATTGGCATCCCTAGCGATGCTAAGGTTGCCCGAAGCAGCTAGCAGTATCCGATCAGAAGGGGCCGGCATGAGCGCAGCTCTGAAGTCGATCAGAAGTTTCCTCCACATCATCGGGGCCGGTGTCGCGCACGAGCCTGTTTCGCCTCGCCACTTGAGCACAATCCTCGACGTGCTCGGCCCTCAGCGTCCCCAGGCCTGAGGCAAGTCGCGCAATACCAGTAAGGTTCAGTCTGTGTTGACGACGTCGCAGGCAGCTGACCTGGCTGGACTTCCCAAGGAGCAGTTCCGTTCTGCGATGTCCAAGGAGCGAAAGAGCGGCAAGGAGTTCCACGCTCCCCGCGAACTCTGGCTGGACGCCAGAACACCACTGTGGGATGAGAAGAAAGTCCTTGATTGGGCGAAAGCCCGCAAGAAACGAAAGAAGCGAAAGCAGGAGAAGGACTGATCCTCACATCCTGGTGCTTGCGAGCTTGACTCCGAAGCCGATGACGGTCAGCCCTGTGACGGTGTCGATGCCACGCCGCACCTTCGGACGCTGCAACCAGGCTGCTGCCCGATGCACCAGCAGGATCAGTGCAGTGAACCAGGCGAGGCTCTCTGCAGCGTGGATGAAGGCCAGCACTGCGCCGGCCAACGCGGGCGGCTGATCAGCCGGGATGAACTGAGGCAACAGGGCCACGTAGAAAGCGCCCACCTTCGGGTTGAGCAGATTGACCAGGAAGCCCTGCCGCCAGAATCTGCCGACGTCCGCACCTTTCCCCGGCGAGACTTGCTGACCGGCGTCCGCCGAGGTTGGCGGGCTGTGGAAGGCGTGGACGAGCATCCGGGCGCCGAGGAAGACCATGTAACCGGCCCCGACGAGTCGCAGCACCGTGAAGGCCGCCGTCGAGGCCGCCAGCAAGGCAGACACACCCACGGCGGCGGCGATGCCCCACACCAGGCACCCGCAGCAGATGCCGACCGCGACGGCGAACGCTGCAGCCCGGCGGTAGTTCGCGGCCGTGCGCAGCACCAGCGCTGTGTCGATGCCGGGGGTCAGTGTCAACAGGCCTGCCACCACGGCGAAGCCGAGCATCGCTGACACCATCACGACTCCCTCATGCGTCCGAGTGAGCCTACCCTTGATGCATGGTGAACCCGGTCGAAGCACTACGACTCACCCTCGGCGGCGTCCTGCGAAGCCGGGTGGCTGGGCCGGACGCAGACGCAAAGGAGCAGGCCATCTGGGGGGCCGCGGCGAGCGCTGGCACAGTGAGCACGACGTCATCTGGCATGTCAACGCCGACGCAGCCATGTACGCGGGCAGGTATCCGCTCCCTGCTGCTGCAGACCCTGCATCCGGCCGCGATGGCCGGGGTTGCCGGACACTCGGGCTACAAGTCCGACCCGTGGGGACGTCTGCAGCGCACCTCCGAGTTCATCGCCATGACGACGTACGGGCCCATCGAAGTCGGCCGAGGTGCTGATCGCGAAGATCCGGGGCGTCCACGAACGCGTCCGCGGGAAGACCGACGTCGGCACCCCCTACCGTGCCTCCGACCCCCACCTGCTCGCCTGGGTGCACGACACCGAGACCCAGAGTTTCCTGGAGAGTTACAAGGCCTACGGTGACCGACGGCTCACGCAGGCCGAGCGTGACGACTACGTCGCCCAGGCCGCCCCTGTCGGGGAGTTGCTGGGAGCGGTCGGCCTGCCGCGCACCGAGGCGGCCCTGAGCGCCGCCATCGAGGGATTTCGCCCCGAGCTGCGTGCCTCTCCCGCCGCCCTGGACACGGTCAGGTTCATCCTCCGTACCCCGCCGGTACCGTGGATCGCCCGCCCGGGCTACTGGATGCTGGCGGCCGGAGCCATCGCGACACTGCCCAGCTGGGCCCGCGAGGAACTCGGCCTACCTGCCGGACGCTGGTTCGACGTCCTGGTGGGACGCCCGCTGGGCAGGTTCGCCACCGCCGTCGTCCGGTGGGGGCTGCAGGGTGAACCGACCTACCGAAGAGTCGGGGACGCCTGAGGCTTGCGGGCTTCGATGTTCGCCGAGACCACGTAGTCGGTGATGTTGCGGCCCGGCGCCCACTGCTCGATGAAGGTCTTGCTCTCGTCCTTCGGGACGATGCGGATGTCCTCGAACCCGGCCTTCGCCATCATCTCCTCCAGTCGCCAGACCTGGCTGGCCCCGGCCACGCAGCTGTTGTAGAGGTCGAGGTCGTCGCGGATGTCGTCGGGCAAGTCGACCAAGGCGACGACGTCCGAGATCGCGAGCCGTCCCCCGGGCCGCAGCACCCGGAACGCCTCGGCGAACACCGCGGGCTTGTCGGGGGACAGGTTGATGACGCAGTTGGAGATGATCACGTCGATGCACGCGTCCGCGACGGGGAGGTGCTCGATCTCGCCGAGCCGGAACTCCACGTTGGTGTAACCGCCGTTCTCGGCGTTGGTGCGGGCCTTGGTGAGCATGGCGGGTGTCATGTCGACGCCGATGACCCGGCCCAGCGGGCCGACGGCAGGGGCAGCGAGGAAGGCGTCGAAGCCGGCCCCGCTGCCCAGGTCGAGCACGGTCTCGCCGGGGCGTAGCGAGGCGATGACGCCCGGGTTCCCGCAACCCAGCCCGAGGTCGGCGCCTTCCGGCACCGACATCAGATCGGGTGCCGAGTACCCGAGTTGAAGGGACACGACCTGCACGGGGGCGGCGGGGCCACAGCAGGAGGACTCGCTGGGCCCGCAGCAGCCGCCGGCGTCCGTGAGGGCGATCCGGGTGAACGACTCGCGGACGGCCGCGCGGATGGTGTCGTGGGAAGTGTCGCTCATGGTTCTCTTCACCCCTGCCCGAACCGCTGCCGCAGCTCGCGTTTCAGGAGTTTGCCCGCCAGGTTCTTGGGAAGCTCATCCACGAAGAAGACGCGCTTGGGCACCTTGAACGCCGCCAGGGTGGCGCGGGTGTGCTCGATGAGCTCCGCCTGGGTGGCCGTCGCGCCTTCGTGCAGCACGACCACCGCCGCCGGCACCTCGATCCTCTTCGCGTCCGGGATCGGGATCACGGCCACCTCACGCACGGCCGGATGCGTGAACACCGCCTCCTCGACCTCGCGTGACGAGAGCACGATGCCGCCGGCATTGATGATGTCCTTCTTGCGGTCGACGATGGTGATGTAGCCCTGCGCGTCGATCTGCGCCAGGTCGCCGGAATGGAACCAGCCGCCGGCGAACGCCTCCTGGGTCTCGGAAGGCTTCTCCCAGTAGCCTTCGCACAGCTGCGGGGAGCGGTACACGACCTCGCCCACCCCGCCCGGCGCGACGTCGACCAAGTCGTCGTCGACCACCCGCATGTCGACGAACGGAATCGCCCGCCCGGCCGACGCTGGTCGCGCGTCGTGTTCCTCGGGACGCAGGACGGTGGCCAGCGGCCCGATCTCCGACTGGCCGAAACAGTTGTAGAAACCGAGCTCCGGCAGGACGGCCCGCAGCCTCTGCAGCACAGGCGTGGGCATGATCGAGGCCCCGTAGTAGGCCTTCGTCAGGCTGCGGACGCGTCCCGCGTCCTTCTCGATCATGTGCAGCAGGGCGAGCCAGACCGTCGGCGCGGCGAAGAATGAGGTGATGTCGTGGGCGGCGATGGCGTTGAGGACGGGGGTCGGGGCGGGCACGTCGAGCAGCCAGCTCGAGGCCCCCATCATCAGCGACGGCATCATGAACGTGTGCATCTGCGCCGAGTGGTACAGCGGCAGGGCCTGAAGCAGCCGGTCGGACGCCTTGATGTCCAGCGCCAGCGCCGTCGACCCGTAGGTGTGGACGAGTGCCCGATGCGTCAGGATGGCGCCCTTCGGTTCGCTGGTCGTGCCCGAGGTGTAGAGGATCTGGGCAATGTCGTCGTCGTCCACCGCCACCTCGACTGCGGGCGCGGGCGTCCCGGCCCTGCCCCACCCGAGAACGTCCAGGTCACCGTGGCCGGCGTGCAGGGTTCCACTGATCTCGACCCGCACGCCGCATTCGGTGACCTCGGGACGCAGCGCCTCGTCCGCGAACACCGCGCGCGCACCTGACTGTCGCAGGATGTAGGCCAGCTCCCGCCCGGTCAGCGCATAGTTGACCGGCACATGGATGAGTCCGGCCTTGACGGTGCCGAGCCACAGCAGCACGTACGCGTCCGAGTTCTTGCCGAAGGCTGCAACCCGATCGCCCTTGCGAAGGCCTTGGGCGATCAGTGCGGACGCGACCCGGTTGCTGGCGTCCTGCAGTTCCTGGTAGGTCCAGGAGCGTTCGGCGAACGTCAGGGCGTGCGCCTCGGGGGCGCGTCGGGCGCTGCGGGTGAGGATGTCGCCGATGATGCTTCGTCTGATGATCGCGTCCACCCCCGCATTCTGCCAGCGCACTGCCCAGGCGGTCGACGTCGGTTCTAGTCTGAACGAGGAACGTGCTCGTCGTGCTGTGAAGGATCAGCAAGCCCTGGGACGACGTCCTGGCCAACACGGTGCACCCGGGCTGGGTCCCCACCCGGATGGGTGGCCCCAACGCGCCCCACGAGTTGGCGCTCGGGCACGTCACCCAGACCTGGCTCGCCGTCAGCGACGACGAGCAGGCACGCACCTCCGGCGGTTACTGGTACCACCAGCGGCTCGCGCACCCCCATCGCGCCGCCCAGGACGTTGACTTCCAGGACCGCCTGCTCGCCGAACTGGCTCGGCTCACCGGCTTCCAGCTCAGCTGAGGCCCGTCTGGATCTCGACCAGGGCGTGGACGAGCGCCGCAGTGGTCGGCTCGTCGCGAACCGCGATGCGCAGCCAGCCGGGCCCCAGACCCGGGAAGCTGTCGCAGCGCCGCACCGCGAACCCGGCCTCGGCCAGCGCCGTGTGCGCAGGACCGGGGCCCAGGGATGAGACGTCGACGAGGACGAAAGGGGTCTGCGGCCGGCCGGCGACCGTGAACCCGGCGTTGCCCAACGCGTTCACCAGGAACAGCCGTTGCCTGGCCACCCTGCTGCGGATGGTCGCGGCCTCGGCCCGGGCGCGCGGGGTGCTGCAGGCGAGCATCGCGTCCAGGGCGGGTGTGGCGGTCGCCCACGGTTCCTGATGGCCGGCCAGCTCGGCGATCAGCGCCGCATCACCGGCGATGAACCCGGCGCGCAGGCCGGCGATGCCCCACATCTTGGTCAGCGATCGGGTGACCAGCATCCCGCCCAGGTCGCCGGCCAGCATCGAGGCGTTCGGATCGTCGACGAAGTCCATGAAGGCCTCGTCGACCACCACGATGCGTCCCGGACGCACCAGCTTGCGGATCTCGTCGGCCGCGTGCAGGACGCCCGTGGGGTTGGTCGGGTTCCCGATGACCACCAGGTCGGCGTCGTCGGACACCCGTCCGGCGTCGAGTCGGAAGCCCTCGTCGGCTCGCAGCAGAAGTCTGCGCACCTGATGCCCGGCGCTTCGCCACGCCACCTCGGGTTCGGTGAACTGCGGGTGGACGATGACCACCTTCCGGCCCGGGAAGGTGCGCGCGACAAGGGTGAACGCGTCGGCGGCGCCTGCGCAGGGCAGCACCTGGTCAACCTCGAGGCCGTGCCACCCGGCGAGGGCTCGGCGGGCGGGGGACGCGTCCGGGTAGGCAGACCAGCGGTCGGGTGCGGCCACCAGAACCTCGAGGAGCCAACCCGGGGCGGGTTGCACGTTGACCGCCAGATCGACCAGGCCGGGACGCACCTGGGCGTCCCCGTGGTGCCGAAGGTCGGGTGACTGCGCGACTCGTCGTGCCGTGGACGACGGCCAGGTCACCGATGCGGCCGCGAAGTCGGCGGCGGCCTGGGCGAACCGTTGGGCGTGCTGGGGGTATCCGGCCCAGTGCACGTGCTGGTAGGACGCCAGCAGGGTGGGCCGGGCCAGGTGCTCGGCGTTCCCCGGCTGCCCGTCGAGGGACCGGGTGATCGTCCGGTGGAACTCGTGCGACCGGACGCGTTCGCCCGCCCGGGTGACTACCGAGTCGGTCGACGCGGTGAGCTCGCGGTAGCCGAGCGTGAGCCGGGGCGACATCATCGCGTCCAGCGGCAGCGCACCGGCCATCTCGAGACCATCGAGGGTCTGGCAGAGGTAGAGCAATCCGGCGCATTCGGCGACGGTGGGCAGGCCTGCCTCGACGGCGGCCCGGACGTCGGCCAGCAGCGGCCGGTTCGCCGCCAGTTCCTCCGCGAAGACCTCCGGGAACCCGCCGCCCAGGTAGAGGCCGTGGGTGCCGGCGGGAAGGGTCGGGGCGGTCAGGGGGTCGAACTCGACGACCTCGCAGCCTGCCGCGCTCAGCAGTTCGGTGGTCTCGGCGTAGCGGAAGGTGAATGCCCGCCCGGCGGCGACTGCGATGCGTGGCGCCACGGTGGACGAGACTGCGACGACCTCGGGCGTCCAGGCCTCGACGTCGAGTTGCCCCGCGGACCGCGCGATCGCCAGCACGGCGTCCAGGTCGACGTGGGCCGACACCAGGGCGGCGGCGGCCTCGACGACGTCCCGGGCCTGGTCACGTTCGGCGGCCGGCACCAGCCCCAGATGACGGGACGCCACGACCACCTCGGGGCTGCGGGGCACCGCGCCGAGCACCGGCAGGCCGACCTCGGCGAACGCGTCGCGCAGCTCGTCGGTCGCCCGGGTCGAGCCGGTCTTGTTGATGATGACCCCCGCGACGCGTGGCGCCTGGGGATGGGACGCCAGACCCAGCGCGGTGGCGGCCAGCGTGCGGGAGACGCCTGAGGCGTCCATGACCAGCACCACCGGGGCGTCGATGAGCGACGCGATGTGCGCGGTGGAGCCGAAGCCTCGGCGTCCGTCGGTCACCCCCAGCCGGCCGTCGTACAGCCCCATCACTCCCTCCACCACGGCGACGTCGCAGCCGCGTGCCCCGTGCGCGAGCAGCGGGCCGATCCGCTCGGCACCGCACAGCCAGGCGTCCAGGTTGCGGCCGGGACGCCCGGTGGCCAGCGCGTGGTAGCCGGGGTCGATGTAGTCGGGGCCCACCTTGAACGGTGCGACCGCGAGCCCGCGCGCGGACAGGGCGGCCATCAGTCCGATGCTGATGGTGGTCTTGCCGGACGACGAGTTCGGCGCGGCCAGAACGAGTCGGGCTCATCACCACTCGATCCCGGGCTGCCCCTTGACGCCCTGATCGAAGGGGTGTTTCACCTTGTGGACCTCGGATACCAGGTCGGCGACAGCGAGCAACCGGGCGGGGGCGCGGCGTCCGGTGATGACGACGTGCTGGTGTCCGGGACGCCTGGTCAGGGTCTCGATGACCTCGTCGAGGTCGAGCCAGCCTTCGGCGAGCACGTGGCACAACTCGTCGAGGATGTACAGGTCGTGGGCCTGCTCGGCGAGCCGCTCGCGGACCAGTTGCCAGCCTTCCCGGGCCAGGGCTGCGTGGTCGGCGGACGCCCCGGCGCGCGTCGTCGTGCGTCCGGCTCCCAGGTTCACCCACTCGACCGGTCCACCCTGCCCGGTGCGCACATGCTGGGCGGCCAGCGCCTGGTAGGCGAGCCGCTCGCCGACCGGCCAGGTGGCCGCCTTGACGAACTGGAAGACCCCCACCGACCAGCCCTGCGACCAGCCGCGCAGCCCCATGCCGAAAGCAGCCGTTGACTTGCCCTTGCCGTCCCCGGTGTGGACGATGAGCCGGGGTGCGATTCGCTGGCCACCAGCCACCACGGGTTCGGTGGCCCGATCTCGTCCGGCGGGGACGTGCCCGGCCAACTCGATGATGCGGTCGAGGTTGAGGTGCTCCTCGACGGCATCGGCCAGGGTGTCGATCATCTCTTCACGTGCGGCCCCGTAGCCGATCGCCTGTGCGTCCGGGGCCCACGGGCTGCCGGCCAGCCCGGCCACCTGCTGCAGGAAGGCGACCCGGAACCCGTCGTTCTCGAGGCTGCCGTGCAGCATCGTGCCGAAGGTGGCGCCGCGCTGCCAGCCGTCCAGGAACCCCTCGGCGGGCCCGGTGGGGCTGCACACCCCGTGGTGGATCTCGTAGCCGGCCACGGTGTGCCCCCGCCAGGCGAGCGTCGTCTGCGCGGTGGTCTTCTCGGCGGCGAACCGCACCTCGACAGGCAACAACCCGAGCCCTTCGATTCGTCCGGTGCGCGACTCGATGGGGTCGTCGATGGTCTCGGCGAGCATCTGGTAGCCCCCGCAGATGCCGAGCACCGGTCGGCCCGCGGCGTGCCGCTCGGCCACCACGGCGGCCAGACCCCCGGATGCGCAGCCAGGCCAGGTCGTCCACGGTCGAGCGTGATCCGGGCAGGACGAGCAGGTCGGCGGACGCGGCCTGACAGCGGATCATCGGTGACGAGCACCTCGACGCCGGGAGTGTTCGCCAGCGCCTCCACATCGGTGGCGTTCGAGATGCGCGGGAATCGCACCACCGCCACACGCAGCGGCACCCGATCGGCGGGCAGCGGCGCACGCTCGGCGCGCCAGCGGTCGACCTGCAGCGCGTCCTCGCCGTCGAGCCACACCCCGCGTAGCCACGGCAGCACCCCCAGGCACTCCAGGCCGGTGCGCCGAGTCAGGTCGTCCAGCCCCGGTGTCAGGATCGACTGGTCACCGCGGAACTTGTTGATCACGTAACCGGCCAGCAAAGCCCGGTCGTCGTCGGCCAGCAGCCCCCAGGTGCCGAAGATGCTGGCCAGCACGCCGCCCCGGTCGATGTCTCCGACCACCACCACCGGCAGGCCGAACTGCCTTGCCAGCCCCATGTTCACGTAGTCGCCGGCCCGCAGGTTGATCTCGGCCGGCGAGCCGGCGCCCTCGCACGACCACGACGTCGTGCCGGGCTGCGAGGTCGCGGTAGGCCTCGAACGCGGCTTCGGCGAGGTGGCGGCGTCCGGTCGCGTACTCGCCGGCCTCCAAGGTGCCGCCGGGACGTCCGCGCAGGACGACGAACGCCCGCCGGTCGGTGCCGGGCTTGAGCAGGACCGGGTTGAGCAGGCTGCTCGGTTCGACGCCGGCCGCCTGGGCCTGCAGGTACTGCGCCCGACCGATCTCGGAACCGTCGGCGCAGACCATCGAGTTGTTCGACATGTTCTGCGCCTTGAACGGCGCCACATCGACGCCCCGCCGCGCCAGGGCGCGACAGATGCCCGTCACCACCAGGGATTTCCCGGCGTCCGACGACGTACCGGCGATCAGCAGGCCTGCCATGCGGGCTCCCTTTCCGGCCGGGATGGGCCTACGGTGGTCTCGCGGGAGAGGATGGGTGGGTGCGGATACTGCTGCTGGGCGGCACTGCGGAGGGCCGTGAACTGGCCGGGCTGCTGGCCTCCGCCGGTCACGAGGTCGTCACGTCGGTTGCTGGACGCACCCGCGAGGCGCGTGAGGCGGAGGGCTCGCGGGTCGGCGGGTTCGGTGGGGCGTCCGGGCTTGCCGACTACCTGAGTGACCCGGCGACTCGCGTCGATGCCGTCGTGGACGCCACGCACCCCTTCGCTGCGCAGATCTCGTGGCACGCCGCCCAGGCCTGCGCCGGCAGCGGTCTGCCGCTGCTGCGGCTGTCGCGTCCCGGCTGGGGGAGCCATCCGCAGGCAGAGGAGTGGACGTGGGTCGACGATCACCGGCAGGCGGCGGTCGCAGCGGGGTTGGCGTCCGGACGCGTCCTGCTGACCGTCGGACGCCAACCGTTGCCGACCTACCACGCCCTGACCGACGTCCTGGCCCGGGTCGCCGAATGGCTGGGTGGTCCCGTTCCGGCGGGCTGGCGGATTCTGGCGGCCCGCGGCCCGTTCGACCTGGCCGCGGAGCGCGGCCTGCTGGCCGGAGAACAGATCACGCTGCTCGTCAGCAAGGACTCCGGCGGCGACCAGACGGCTGCCAAGCTGGTCGCGGCCCACGAACTGGGGGTCGCGGTGGTCATGGTGCGCCGCCCCGCGTCCCCCGAGG
Organism: uncultured Actinomycetota bacterium; assembly: GCA_963780175.1. Taxonomy (GTDB): domain Bacteria; phylum Actinomycetota; class Actinomycetes; order Propionibacteriales; family Propionibacteriaceae; genus Brooklawnia. The sequence continues at coordinate 37,459 of CAWAAT010000003.1, forward strand.
GTGTGCTCGAGGCGCCGGACGTGGCCGGTGCGCTGGCCTGGCTCGCCCAGCTGTGATCCTCGGTCGGTCATCCCAGCTCCAGCCCGGCGACCGCGCCGATGATCGTGATGGCCGGCGGCTCCACGCCCTGGTCTGCGGCCAAGAGGGCGATGTCGGCAACCCGCCCACGAAGCACCCGCATCTGGGGTGAGCCGGCCGACATCACGATGGCTGCGGGGGTGTCGGTGGGCAGCCCGGAGGCCAGCAGCTCGGCGACGATCTCGGGCAGGTACTTGACGCCCATCAGCACCACCAGGGTGGTGCGCGTCCGGGCCAATGACGCCCAGTCCAACTCGCTGCGTTCGTCGCCGGGGGGCACGTGTCCGCTGACGATGGTGACACCCTGCGACAGGCCGCGGTGCGTCACGGGGATGCCGGCCAGGGCAGGGGCGGCCAGCGCCGAACTGACGCCCGGGATGACGCGAACGGGGACGCCGGCGGCCGCGCACTCCAGCGCCTCCTCCCCTCCCCGGCCGAACAGGTAGTTGTCGCCGCCCTTGAGGCGCACCACCCGCTTCCCGGCGCGGGCGTGCGAGACGAGCAGCGCGTTGATGTCGTCCTGTGAGGTCTGCGCGCCGCGCGGTATCTTGCCGACGTCGATGAGTTCGGCGTCCGGCCGGGCCTGCTCGAGCACCGCCAGCGGCGCGAGCCGGTCGTAGATGATGACGTCGGCCTGACGCACCGCGCGCAGCCCGGCAACGGTGATCAGATCGGGGTCGCCGGGTCCGCCGCCGACCAGGATCACCGTTCCCGGGGTGTCGCGGCCGGGCTTGTGATCACTCATGCTTCTCCCTCGGTCGTTGCTCGGGTAGCGTCGCCCCCGTGACTCCTGCCCTGCCCCAGCTGCCCAGCCGCGACGACGTGGACGCCTGGGGAAACGTGCCCGGCCTGCCCGACGAGGCGTTCGAGCACGACGGGCTGATCACCAAACGCCACCAACGCGCGAGCGCGTTCGCCTTCCTGCGTCCGGTCGCGGGCCACCTGTTGTGGGACGTCGGCACCGGTTCGGGGGCGATGGCGATCGAATGGTGCCGGGCCGCCCCCGAGGCGCGCGCGATCGGACTGGAGCAGAAGCCAGACCGGGCCGCCCGGGCCCGCCGCAACATCGAACGACTGACGCCCGGACGCGTGGAAATCATCGAGGGGGACGCTGCCGAGCTGGTCGCCGACCTGCCCGCCCCGGACGCCGTCTTCATCGGTGGTGGCGTGAGCGACGAGGTGCTGGACGGTTGCTGGGCGGCGCTGCGTCCGGGCGGCCGCGTCGTCGCGCACGCGGTGACGCTGGAGTCGGAGGCGCTGCTCATCGAGAGGTACCGACGGCACGGCGGGTCGCTGGTGAGGTTGGTGGTCGAGACCGCCGAGCCGTTGGGCCGATTCCTGGGCTGGGTGCCCGCGCGCCCGGTCACTGCCTGGGCCTGTCTGAAGAGCTGATGGCGGCCAGCACCGCGTCGAGGGTGCGTGGCCGGTCGGCCAGCCCGAGTGCGGCGGCCACCTGCAGCTGCCAGGGTTGCCGCAGGTGGGCGCGTCCGAGCAGGTCGTCGTCCGACAGCACCTCGACCACCGGACCCTGATGTACCACCCCGTCGACGACCACGGCCGCCTCGTCGGCCCAGGTCAACGCGAAGTCGACGTCATGGGTGGCCAACGCGATGGTCGTGCCCTGCGCGGTCAGCCGGGCCAACGCCGCCCGCGTCTCGGCCACCCCCAACGGATCCAGCCCGGCGGTGGGTTCGTCCAGCAGCAGCACCGCGGGCCGCATCGCAACCGCCCCGGCGATGGTGACGCGTTTGCGTTCACCGTATGAGAGGTGGTGGGTGGCCCGGCCCGCCAGGTGGGCGATGCCGAGCAGGCCGAGCGCCTCGGCGACCCGCGCGCGCACCTCGTCCTGGTCGAGGCCCAGGTTGAGGGGCCCGAACGCGACGTCCTGGGTGACGTCGGCCGAGAACAGCTGGTCGTCGGGGTCTTGCAGGACCAGTTGGACGCGACGCCGGTGGGCACGCAGGGCCTCGCGATTGCCCCGGAGCGGCTGACCGGCCAGCCGCACCTCGCCCGAATCGGGACGATGGGCTCCGGACAAGCAGCGGAGCAGCGTCGTCTTGCCTGACCCGTTGGCTCCGAGCAGGGCGACCCGCCGGCCGGCCGTCAGTCGGCAGGACGCTCCCCGGAGCACCGGTGCCCCGGCGGAGTAGGAGGCCACGAGGTTGTCGGCGATCAGCATCAGATCAGCACCGTCCACGCCGCAACCGCGGCCCAGATGCTCGTGATCAGCGCCAGCGAGCCGGCCACGAAGCGTGGGGAGGCCGGCAGGTGGGGCGTCAGTGGCACCAGGTCGCCGTCGATTCCGCGGGCCGCCAGCCCCTCGGTGAGCCGGGCGGCCCGGTCCCAGGAGCGCACCAACAGCGCGCCCATCGCGCCGGCGAGGGTGTTCCAGCGCCGCAGCACACCGCGCACCCCGCCGCCCGGGGCGTCCCCGAGCCGGGCCAGCTGCGCCGCGCGGATGCCGGTGGCGACCTCGAGCAGGACGAAGAGCAGGCGGTAGGTCAGCGAGGCCACCTCGACCAGCGGCCCAGGCATTCCACGACGGCGAACCCAGCCGAGCATGTCGACCATCGGGGTGGTGGTGGCCAGCAGCAGGATGGCCAGAGTGCCGGCTGCCGAGCGTCCGAACAGGGCGGCACCCCGGGCGGCGGAGGCCGCGTCCATCGAGAGCGGGCCGAACGCGAACCAGGCGTCCGGGGTGGCGGGGCCGAGCTGGACGGCCACCGAGGCCGCGCCGACGGTGATGAACGCGAGGGGGGCTGCGAACCCGATGGCCAGCACCCGGGCGGGGATGCGGGCCGGGCCGAGCGTGAGGACGACCGCCGCGATGGCCACCAGTGGCGCAGTGGGCCAGGCTGGCGCGACCAGGGCAGTGAGAACCAACCCCAGCGGCAGAACCAACTTGTCGCCGACCCTCACCTGCCGCCACGGCGCCGACCAGGCGGCGTCATCCAGTGCGATGATCATCGGCTGCTCGCTTGGACGCCCGACTGCGCAGGCTGATCAGCACGTAGCCCAGGACGCCGGCCCCGACGGCCGCCTGCAGGGCGAACAGGCCGGATTCGATCTCGGGGCTGCGCGGGCCCGGTGATCGCGGGGAACCAGCTCTGGACGCCCTGGTCGGCGAGCTGCTGGTGACGATCTCGTCGGTGCCGGCGAACGCCTCGCCGCCGTCACGTCCGGGCGCCCACCAGGTAGCTGGCCAGCAGCACCACGACGATGCCGGCGAGCAGCGCCCAGGTCACCCACCTGCGCCGCTCAGACATGGGCGGACGACGGCTCGGGAGCGGGAACGCATCGGGTCGAGGATGCCGCGGCGCTCCAGCTCGGGGCGCACGACTCCGGCCAGGAAGCGGAACATCAGCACGCCCACGAAGCCCTCGACGAGCGGCCAGCGGCAGCTGGGTGAGGGCGAAGACGCCCAGGAACTTGGCCAGCGCGCCCCCGAAGCCCGAGACGGGGTCGGGGTGGGCGAGGGCCAGTTGCAGTGAGGTGATGACGTAGGTGGACAGGTCGGCGAAGAACATGGCCGCGAAGATCGCCGCGGTCGAACCGAACCGGCGCAGCAGCCGGTAGGCGCCGTAACCGATCCACGGCCCGGCGACGGCCATCGAGAAGACGTTGGCGCCCAGGGTGGTGAGGCCGCCGTGGGCGAGCAGCAGCGCCTGGAAGACGCAGCACGACCGTGCCGAGGAACGCCATCACGGGCGGGCGGAAGAGCACCGCACCCACGCCGGTGCCGGTCGGGTGCGACGAGCTACCGGTGATCGAGGGCAGCTTGAAAGCCGACAGCACGAACGTGAAGGCGCCGGCCGCGGCCAGCAGCATGGTGTTCTCGGTGCTGGTGCGCGCCTCCCTGATGACGGCGCGTCCGCCATGAATCACAAACGGAGTAGCGGCGACGTACCATGCCAGGCACTGCAGCGGGGGAAGGAATCCCTCGGCGATGTGCATGGTCTCTCCTCTTGAGATTGCGCGTCCCAGACTGTCGAAACGGCGAGGTGAGTTCCTGACTCTCGTCTTGGCGAAGACGTTCACAGTGGCGCGACCGTGCCGGAACTTCCCGGCTTCCTCGTGCCTCGTCGATTGTGTCACTCTAGTCGCACACCGAACCGCGGTGGCGAGAGGGGCCAGATGAGCGTGCGCTACGAATACCTGACCGATGCAGCCGCGATCTACGCGGAGTCGTTCGCGACGATCCGCCGCGAGGCCGACCTGTCGGGGCTGCCCGAGGACGTTGCGAGGGTCGTGGTGCGGATGATTCACGCGGCGGCGCAGACCGACCTGCCGGCCGATATCGCGTTCACCCCCGGGGTGGTGGCGAGTTGCCGTGCCGCACTGCGGGCGGGTGCCCCCATCCTGTGCGACTCGACGATGGTGGCCACCGGCATCATCCGGTCGCGGCTACCGGCGTCCAACGAGGTCATCTGCCACCTGGGTGACCCGCGGCTCGCCGAGCTTGCGGCCGAGCTGGGCACGACCAAGACCGCCGCCGCCGTCGAGTTGTGGAAGGAGCGGCTCGATGGCGCGGTTGTCGCCATCGGCAACGCGCCGACCGCGCTGTTCCGGCTGCTGGAGGTGGTGCGCGACACCGGGCTGCGCCCGGCCGGTGTGATCGGCATCCCGGTGGGCTTCGTCGGGGCTGCCGAGTCGAAGCAGGCCCTGGTCGACAACCCGTACGGGCTGGAGTATCTGGTGCTGAAGGGACGCCGCGGCGGGTCTGCGGTGACCGTGGCCGCGGTGAACGCCATCGCCAGCACCGACGAGTCGACGAACCTCCCGAAGGATTGAGGTGACCTCAGGCGGACGCCGGGGCCAGTTGGCGTCCTCGGGGCTGCGTCCCGGCTGGACGACCGGCACCTGCGCCACTGCGGGCGCGCGGGCGGGGTTCGCCGCCCTGCTGACCGGGGAGTTCCCCGACCCGGTCGAGGTGGTGTTGCCGCACGGCCGGACGCCGTCGTTTGCGCTCACCTCCTGTTCGCTGAAAGACGGCGTCGCCGAGGTGGCGGTCACCAAGGACGCCGGGGACGACCCGGACGTCACGCACGGGGCGGTGATCCGCGTCCGGGTGTGGGCGGGTGTGCCGGGGGAGGGTGTGCGGTTCCGGGCCGGGCCGGGTGTGGGGACGATCACCCTGCCGGGCCTGCCGCTGCCTCCGGGCGAGCCGGCGATCAACCCGATGCCCCGGGCGATGATCATCGACAACCTGCGTCGGGTGGCGGGCCTGGACGATGCCCAGCCCGATCCGGATGTGGTCGTCGAGGTCGGCATCGACGACGGCGCGGAACTGGCGCGCAGAACGCTCAACCCGCGGCTCGGCATCATCGGCGGGCTGTCGGTGCTCGGCACCACGGGCGTGGTCGTGCCGTACTCGTGCTCGGCCTGGATCGATGCGATCCGACGCGGGGTCGATGTGGCCCGGGCACTGGGGCACGAGCACGTGGCCGGCTGCACCGGGTCGACCTCGGAGAGGGTGGCGCAGGAACTGTTCGGGCTGCCGGAGTCGGCGCTGCTCGACATGGGCGACTTCGTCGGTGCGGTGCTGACCTACCTGAGCCGCCACTCGGTGCCGCGGCTCACGTTGTGCGGCGGGGTGGGGAAGTTCGCCAAGCTGGCCGACGGGCATCTCGACCTGCACTCGGCCAGGTCGCGAGTCGATCACGAGTTTCTGGCCCGGCTGGCACGGGTCGCGGGGGCGGATGACGAGCTTGCGTCCCGGGTGGCGCAGGCGACGACCGCCCTGGGTGCGGTCGAGCTGTGCGCCGCGTCCGGGATCGGCCTGGGGGACGCGATCGCGGCCGCGGCGCGGGAGCAGGCGGTACGGGTGCTGGCCAACCCGGCGGTGCAGGTGGACGTGGTGTGCATCGATCGGGCCGGGACGGTGGTCGGGCGGGGTTAGCGGCGTTCGCCCGCTTGGAAACCTGAAAAGAGCACGCCAGAGGGCACTTCTAGCGTTCCAACCGGGTGTTTGGGTCACCTGGCGTGCTCTTTTCCCACAAGTGGCAGTGTGAGAAGTCTTCTCTGACCGGCCAAAGTAGCCGGAACTGCCGGCTCTGCCCTGGGAGTCGTTCTCGACCTCTGTCCAAGCCTTGGGTCTTCGCGCTTCGCGCGATCGCCTTGGGTGGGGGTCGGGGTGCGCTCTACGGTCTTCGAACGACCCCCAGGGCAGAACCTTTGACGTTCTCCGTTGCCTCCATGTCCCCGGCGCCCTGTCTGTCCGCCGCGGCGTGCGTGACCAAGGTCCTGACGGTTTCGGTGGGCAACGTCCCCAATGCCTGTCCGACTGAGTTCTGGCAGCCACTGGCGGCGAATGGTCAGGACCTTGGTCACGCCCGCGCCGTTTGCTGGCACCGTCAGCGAACCCGCGTCTTCGCTGTCCCCCTTTGACGTGAGCCGTGCCTGAGGTCATGGGATCGGAGACGACACGCCGAAGAACGGACGCGACACGCCGTGGGACGCCTCTCTTGGCGCGACTTGGCATGACCACAGGCACGTTGGCCCGTTGCAAGGACGTCACAGGCCCTGCCCTGGGGGTCGTCCGAAGACCGTAGAGCGCACCCCTACCCCTGCCCAGGGTGATCGCGCGGAGCGCGGAAGCCCAGGGCTTGGGCAGAGGTCGAGGATGACCCCCAGGGCGGGGCCGGCAGCAGACCCGACCACAGGGCAGGACCGGCAAGCAGACCCGACGGGCAGAACCGGCTGCCGGCTCGACCACACCCAGCCCTACCAACACACCGGTGCGCCACCCGGGCAAACCCGCCCCGACAACCTCGGACCCCTCGGCTCCCGGGTGCACCGGGCGAAAACCCACGGCACTTCCACCTCGACCAACCGCGCCCCGGGGTGTTCGAGTGGCACACCCCACTCGGCTACCGGTACTGGGTGTCACCCGACCGCACCGAATACCTCGGCAACGACCGCGTCCACATCAGGGAGCGCAGCCCAGTCGAAACCAGACTCGGAGACCTGCTCGCAGCCCTCAGGGCTGCCTGAGCTCCCGGATTGCGGCCACCGCAGCCGTCCGGGCGCGGGCCGAACGGTGCGGGTCACGGTTGCCGACCACCCCGACCATCAGCCCGTCCACAAGCCCGGTGGCCGGCGTCCACGCAGTGCCGCCCTGAGCATCATCACCGCGGACGCAGAAGACTCGCTGCTGCTCGGCCCAACCGGCGACCGCCGCGTTCACTGCCGGATCGTCTGTCAGTGCCAGGACGTACCAGGCGCCGGCCAGGTCGTCCTCGGCGATCGGCCGCGCAGACCAGCTGAGCCTTCCAGTCGCGGCCAACTCCTGTAGCTGCTCAGACGCCACCGGTGCGACCACGTGCACGCGGGCTCCGGCGTCCAGCAGCTTGCCGACGCGCCTGGACGCGACCACCCCACCCCCGGCGACCACGACCGTCCGTCCGCGCAGCACCAGTCCGCTCAGGTAGACGTGTGACGCCTCCGGGCGCCAGGTGTGGCGCTGGCGTGATGCTTCCGCTGCTCGATAACGCTCGGCGACCACCCCGGCCAACTCGTCGCAGTCACCGATCACGCCACTGACGCGCACCTCGGCGTCCGCGTGGGTCTGCTGCCATGCCGAAACCTGCTGATGAGTCCAGCTCAGCAGACGTCCGGGGAACAGGAAGTGCGGCATGACGACGATCCGGCGTCCACCGTGGGCATACGCCCCGTCGAGGGCGGCCGCCAGATTCGGACGCGCCACCTGAATGAACCCGGCGATGACGTCGGCGTAGCCACCGTCCTCGAGCAGCACCCGGGCCAACCGCACATGGTCGGCGTTCGCGTCCGTGACGCTACTGCCGCGTCCGAGCAGCACAACGCTGGTCTGCCCGGGCGCCCAGTCGCCTTGGGCTTCGCTGATCCGCCGCAGCACCGCGGCTCGCAGCCGCGGATCGGGCCCCAGGTGCGGGGCGTAGCTGACCACACCGCCGGGCACCCGGGCCCGACCAGCGGCGATGCCCTCGGGGATGTCGTCGCGGACGTGACCGCCGGTGCCGATCATCAGCGGCACAACGACCACGTGCCGCTCAGTGTCGGCGTCCAGCGCCTCGGCGACGGCATCGGCCACAGACGGGGTGTCCAGCTCGACGTAGCCGGCGCTCACCTGCACTCCGGGCAGCAACCCCCGGACGCGGTCGACGAGCGCACGGCAGGTGGCCTGCCCCTCGGGAAGCCGGGTGCCGTGCGCGGCGATCACCAGGGCCGTCATCGCCCGGCCAACCAGCTGTAGTCACGCGGGGTGACCATCACCTCGCCGCCGATGCCGGTGGGCACCATGCGGGTCGACGACGAACCCACGATCACGATCGAGTGCATGTCGACCCACTCGGGGTCGAAGTCGGCGATGGTCGCGACCCGGTAGTTCTGGTTCGGACGCGTGGCGTCCTGCACCACCGCGACCGGGGTGGTCGGCGGCCGATGCGCCGACAGAATCTGCAGTGCCCTCGGCAGGTGCTCAACCCGCTTGCGGCTACGGGGGTTGTAGAGCGCGACGACGAAATCACCCTCGGCCGCCGCCTGCAAACGCTTCTGGATGACCTCCCAGCTGGTGTGCAGATCAGACAGCGACAGAGTCACGTGGTCGTGGCCGAGCGGCGCGCCCAGTATCGCGGACGCGGCAAGTTCGGCGGTGACGCCGGGCACAACGAGCACGTCGATGCCCTCGGTGCCCTGTTCGAGGGTCGGCGAGGCCATCGCGTAGATCGCCGGATCTCCCGAGCAGACGATCGCGACGTTGCGTCCCTCGCGGGCTTTCTCGATGCCCAACGAGGTGCGCATGTCCTCGGTGCCCATCCCGGTCGCCACGGTCTCGGTGCCGGGCCGCAGCAGCCCCTTGATCTGAGCGACGTAGGGCCGGTAGCCGATCACCACCGAACTCTCGCCGAGCACCCGTCGGGCGCGCGGCGTGAGCAGGTCGTCGGCGCCCGGGCCGAGGCCGACGATCGCCAGGCGTCCGCGCGGGGCAAGGCGTCCGATGGCCACGGTCGCTTCCGGAGTCTTGGTCTTCTGCACAATCAGGGACGCGCCGTGGGCGAGCACCGACGCCTCGGCGACGCTCGGCGTCCCCACAGCCTCGGCCGGTGCCTGGCTCGGGTTGGGCACAGCGATCTGCGACAGTTCCTCGGCCGGGTAGCAGACGAACGGGACGCCCAACTCAGCCGCCAGCTCAACCAGCCCGGGCTCGTCAGCCTTGGCGTCCACGCTTGTCAGTGCGGCAATGGAAGCCCAGGCAAGATTGTGCTCGGCGAGGGTGTCGATCAGCAGGCGGCGCAGCTCGGCACAATCAACACCGCGGTTGCAGCCCATCCCTACCACCAGGCTCCGGGGGTGCAGCACGACGGTCGGCAGGTCGTCAGGGACGCCGGCCCGGTCGCTGACCAGCACCCGGGCGACCGGATCGTCGGCCGGCGGCAGCACCGTCACGTGCGTCCCCCGGCGTTGGACGCGCTCGACGCCCGGTTCGGTGACGTTGTCGGGCAGCGCGGGCAGCGGCCACGGGTGCTTGCGCACCAGGGCGACCGGCCGGCCATCCAGGATCGCGCGGGTCACCCCGGCCAGGTCACCCGAGGTCGCCCAACCGAGGGTGTCGAGGCCGGGCAGGCCCAGCGCGTCGGTTGCGGTGGTGAGCACCGCTGTGGCCCCTAACCCCTCGGCGATCCGCCGCGCCAGGTCGTTCGCCCCACCGACGTGACCGCCGACCAGCGGGACGACGAAACGTCCGGCCTCGTCGATCACTACCACGCCGGGGTCGGTCTTCTTGTCGGCCAGCAGCGGGGCGATCAGCCGGGTGGTGGCGCCCAGCGCGAGATGGCTGACGATCAGGTCGCACTCGGCCCAGGCCGCGCGCAGTCCGTCGGCCGCTGAACCGGTGTACTGCCTTGTCGGGCCGAGGATCGCGGTGATCGCCTCGGCTCGGGCCCGGGCTGCCGGTGAGGTGGCCACCTGGCCGATGACGGGTTCGCTCATGCGTGATCTCCTAGCGCAGCCGGGTCGTCGGGATGGTGGGCCAGCACGAGCACCACGTTGGGTTGGGTCGCATCGTCCACCGCGCGCGCCTCGTCCTCGCTGAGGACGCGGACGCGTTCGTCGACCTCACCGAGGCGTTCGGCCAGCACGAAGGTGCGGCCCAGGCCGGCGGTCGCCGCCACGAGTTGGGCCAACCCCACCTTGGGGTCGGTGAGCACGCCCACTTTGGGGTGGACGCGGCAGGCCTCCAGGGCGGGTCCCGGGTCGACGCCGTGCGCCGAGACGAGCAGGGCGTCGTCCCACGGCAGGGCGACAGCGGCGAACGCGAGTTGCAGCGAACTCACCGCCGGCACCACCGTGACCCGCAGCCCGGCCGCCCGCAGACGCCGCACGACACCGTGGAACAGCGGGTCACCCGAGGCGATGACCAGGGCTTTCGCGTCCTGAGGCAGCCCGGCGAGGGCCTCGATGGCAGGTGCCAGCGGCCCGAGCACGATGCGCCGGTCAACCGGGACGCCCAGGGCGTCCAGATGTCGTTGCCCGCCGACCACCAGGTCAGCCTCGGCGACGGCCCGCAGCAGCGCGGGGCTGGCGGAACCCGCATAGCCGTGCACCGTGATCACGCCTCGGCACCCCTCTCGGCCAGATCACGAGCCGCGTCCGGGTCGGCTGAGCGGAACTCGTGCCGGAAGCCCGGGTGGTAGAGGTGCGAGCGCTTGGCCATCGGTGTCTCGGCGAGCGCCGGCCCGACCAGGATCACCGTGTGTTTCCAGAACTTGTGGTCTTTCATGGTGGCCGACAGTTCGTCGAGGCGGCAGCGCAGCATCACCTCGTCGGGCCAACTGACCTGATGCCCGATGATCACCGGGGTCTCGGGCGGGTAGCCGCCGGCCAGCAACTCCTCCTGCAGCACCTTGCTGCGGGCCGCCGACAGGTAGAGCGCCATCGTGGTCCCGTGCCTCGCGAAGTCCCGGACCTTCTCGCGGGGCGGCATCGGGGTGCGGCCGCCCTCCAGCCGGGTCAGGATCAGCGACTGGGCGACCTCGGGCAGGGTGATCTCGACGTCGGCCCGGGCGGCGGCCGCCGAGAAGGCCGACACCCCGGGGATGGACTCGTAGGCGATGCCGATGCGTCGGCACAGCTCGCGCTGCTCGGCGGTGGTGCCGTAGATGGCCGGGTCGCCGGTGTGCACTCGGGCGACCAGCAACCCCTCGTCGCGGGCCCGTTCGTAGAGCGGCGCGATGTCCTCCAGCGACGCGGACGCGGAGTCGACCAGCAGCGCGTCCGGTTTGTGGTCGGCGACGATTCCCGGGCTGACCAGCGAGGACGCCCAGATGATGATGTCGGCCTCGGCGATCACCCTCGCCCCGCGCACCGTGATCAGGTCGGGCGCGCCCGGCCCGGCGCCGACGAAGACCACCTTCCCCTCACCCGCAGTGGTGCTCACAGTCGTTCTCCGGTTCCGCCGCGCCTGGCCGGCCACAGCACGGTGGTGAAGTAGGGGGCCTCGTCCAGGTCGCTCACCGGCACAATGCGTTGGCCAGGCAGGCCGACGTCGATGCCGGCGACTGCGTCCTCTTTGATCTCTGAGAGGTGCGCGCGCAGTGCCGGGAGGTGGCGTCCGGCCTTGTAGATCACGCAGGTGTCGGCGACCTCAGCCACCGTGAGGAGCGTCTCGATGCCGGCCTTGAGCGGGACAAGGGCCAGCACCTCGTCGCCCTCGACCAGTGGGGTGCGGCTGGCGGCGGCGAGCCCCTGCATGGCTGTGATGCCCGGGATGACCTCGACCTCCAGGTCGGCGACCTTTTCGCGGACGCCGGCCGCGAGGTAGCTGAACGTCGAGTAGACCGACGGGTCGCCGATCGTCGCGAACCCGACCTGCCGACTGCCGGACGCGAAGGCCAGCACCGCCTCGTCCGCAGACGTCTGCCAGGCGGCCGCCCGGCGTTCGGTGACCCCTGAGCGATCGGCCATCGAGAACGGCACCCGGACGATGCGGTCGGCGACTTCGGGGCAGGCCGCCAGCACGATGGTCTCGGCCCGGCCTGCGGACGGCCCGCTGGCCTCGGTGGCGGGCACCAGGATGACGTCGCTATCACGCAGCACGCGGACGGCCTTGACGGTGATGAGTTCCGGGTCTCCGGGGCCGACTCCGATGCCGATCAGGCGGTGGACGGGCTGGGTCACGCGGCCTCCTCGTTCCCGGCCTCCGGTGACCGGCTCGCTCAGCATAGCCTGCAGCGGACGCGGCCCCCTGGAGCCGGATTGTCAGGCGGGTTAGGCTGGGGCCCGTGCCGGTTCTTGCGCTTGGGGTCAGTCATCATCAGGCGAGCGCCGACGACCTCACCCGCTTCACCGCCAGCGCGACGCGTGCGGCCGACGAGTTGCGTGCCGCCCCAGGCGTGCGAGGCCTGATCACGCTGGCGACCTGCAACCGCTGCGAGCTGTACATCGAGGCCGACCGCTTCCACGAGACGGTGCACGTCGCGCATCGGCTGCTCGCCGCGGCCGGCGCTGAAGACCTGCTGGGCATCGTGCACGCCCGCGCCGCACGCAGTGCCGTCGAGCACCTCTTCCTGGTCGCCTGCGGTCTGGATTCCATGGTGGTCGGTGAGACCGAGGTCGTCGGCCAGGTGCGTTCGGCCTTGTCAGATAACGGTTCGATGGCGAGCCCGGCCCTGCACCGGCTCTTCCAGATGGCGTTGGCCACCTCCAAGGTGGTGGCCAGCACGACCACGATCGGGTCGCTGGGACGCAGCATCACCTCGGTGGCCCTCGACCTGGTCGAGTCTCGGCACGGCAGGTTGGCCGGCCAGCGAGCCCTGCTGATCGGCACCGGCGCCTACGCCGGGGTGGTGACGTCCGATCTGGTGCGTCGCGGTGCCGCGATCACCGTGCACTCGTCGTCAGGACGGGCCGAGACGTTCGCGCAGACGCACCCGGTGACGCCGCTGGCTCCCGACGACCTGACGAGGGCGATCGCGCGCGCCAAGGTGGTCGTTGCCTGCAGCGGCACTGGGCAGCAACAGTTGACCGCGGCCCAGGTGACCTCGGCCAGGGCCGGGGTGTTCGGCATGCTGCCCGTGGTCGATCTGGCGTTGGGACGCGACGTCGAGCCTCAACTGGCCGCCACCCCCGGAGTCGACCTCATCGACCTGGATGTCGTGGGCAGGCACGTGCCGGCAGAGCACAGCGGCTCGCTGGCCAGGGCCCGCGAGCTCGTCGACCGGGCAGTGGACACCTACCTGGACAGGGAACGTGGCCGGCTCGCCGACTCGGCGGTCACCGTCATGCGGGCCCACGTCGAGGAGATCGTCGCTCGTGAGCTCGACTCAGTAATGGCGCAACAGCCGCCCGAGGTGGCAGCCGCTGTGCAGAAGTCGCTGCACCGGGTGACCAACGCCTTCCTGCACGCCCCGTCGCTTAGGGCCAGCGAGTCGGCCCGCGCCGGCGACCTGGACGACTACACTCGCGCGCTTGAGACGGTCTTCGGCCTGCAGGTCGACCAGTGACGCCGCTGAGACTCGGCACCCGCGGCTCGTTGCTGGCAAGGACGCAGTCGCAGCAGGTCGCGGACGCGCTGACGGCAGCCACCGGGCGTCCGGTGGAACTGGTCATCATCCGTTCTGAGGGCGACGACGTAAGAATCCCGCTCGACGCACCGTCGCGGCCGGGGGCGTTCGTGGCGACGCTGCGGGACTCGTTGCTCGCCGGCGAGGTCGATCTGGTGGTGCACTCGTTCAAAGACCTGCCCAGCGCGCCGATGCCCGGTCTGGTGGTCGCGGCCATCCCGCCGCGCGCCGACCCCCGGGACGCTCTGTGCGCCACCAGCGGCCTGACGTGGGGGACGCTGCCGCCGGGCGCCCGGGTGGGCACCTCGAGCCCGCGGCGGGCGGCCGGGTTGCTGCGTGTCCGGCCCGACCTGGAGATCGTGCCGATCAGGGGAAACGTTGACACCAGGCTCCGCAAGGTGGCCGAGGGTGAGGTCGACGCTGCCGTGCTCGCGGCGGCCGGACTGGTCAGGGTGGGCCGCGAGGCCGCGATCACCCAGTGGCTCGACCCGGCGACGTGGTTGCCCGCCCCGGCGCAGGGCGCACTTGCGGTCGAGACCCGCGTCGGCGTCCTGGAAGCAGAGCTGGCAAGCCTCGATGATCTCTCGACACGCCTGCAGGTGACCGCCGAGCGGGCCGTCCTGGTGGGCATCGAGGCAACCTGCACGACCGCCGTCGGGGCCCTTGCCAGCTGGCTGGTCCCCGGTGAACTCGAACTGGCCGCCGAGCTGAGCGGCCACCGGGGGGTCGACCATGCGCGGGTCGTGCTCAGGGCGCCGGTGACAGGGCTGCGGGACGCCGAACGGCTGGGCCTCGCGGTGGCCGCCGCGTTGACGTCGCGCCCGATGCTCCTGATCAGGCCGGACGGCAACGAGTCGGACGCGAAGGCGCTGGCCGCCATTGGCGTCCCGAGCGTCATCGAGCCTCTGCTGCGGGTGACGCCGGTCGCCGACGCCGGACCTGCCCGCGAACTGGCCGACCTGCTCGACACCGCGGAGGACGGGCACTGGCTGGTGCTCACCTCACCGCGCACCTGGCGGATCTGGGGCGAACTGGTCGACGATGTGGACGCACGGCTGGCTCGGGCCATCGAGAGGGGCCTGCGGATCGCCACCGTGGGGCAGGCGACCACCGCGTCCCTGCCCGAGGCCGCCCGCCAGGTGACGCTGACCTCTCCGGGCATCAGTGCCGACGAACTGCTCGAGATGCTGCTGACCACAACCACTGGTGTCGCGCTGCTGCCGGCCAGCGCTGGGGCCCGTCCGATGCTGGCCGAGGGCTTGCGGTCGGCCGGCTGGCGGGTGCACGCCGTGCCGATCTACCAGACTCGGCCGCTCGAGGCGCCACCGGAGAGTCTCGAAGGGCTGGCGAACGGGAGGTTCGCGGGGGTGCTGGTCCGCTCGTCCAGCGCTGCGGACGCCTTGGCATCGCTGGCTCCCGGGCCGCTGGACGTCCCGGTCTTCGCGGTGGGCCCGATCACCGCTGCTCGCTGCCGGTCATACGGCTGGCGGGTCATCGAACTCGACCGACCTCACGAGGGAGAATCATGAACCCGATCCACCGACCGCGCCGCCTGCGGCAATCACCCGGGGTGCGTCGACTGGTTGCCGAGACGAGGCTGCACCCCGCGAACCTGGTGCTGCCGATGTTCGTCGCCGAAGGCATCGACGAGCCGAGGCCTATCGCGTCCATGCCCGGGGTCGTCCAGCACACCCTCGCCAGCCTGGCCACCGCGGCCCGCGAGGCCGAAGCGGCGGGAGTTGGTGCCCTGATGCTCTTCGGCGTCCCGCTGCACAAGGACGCGGTCGGCTCCGGGGCCACCGACCCGGACGGCATTCTCGCCCGGGGCATCCGGACGCTGGCCGAGGCGGTGCCCGGGCTGCCGATCATCGCCGACCTCTGCCTCGACGAGTTTACCGACCACGGCCACTGCGGGGTGCTCGACAATCACGGTCGGGTCGACAACGACGCCACCCTGCTCCGCTACCAGCAGATGGCCGTCGTGCTGGCCGACGCCGGCGCCACCATGGTGGGCACCTCGGGCATGATGGACGGCCAGGTGGCCGCCGTCCGAACCGCGCTTGACAAGGTTGGATATCACGAGGTGATGGTGCTGGCCTACGCCGCGAAGTACGCGTCCGCGTTCTACGGTCCGTTCCGAGAGGCGGTCGCGTCGTCCCTGACGGGCGATCGGCGCACTTACCAGCAGGACCCCGCCAACGCCATCGAGGCGCTCCGCGAAGTCCGTCTCGACCTGGCCGAGGGCGCCGACATCATCATGGTGAAGCCGGCGCTCGGCTACCTGGATGTCGTGGCGGCGACGGCGGCCGAGGTGGATGTGCCGGTGGCCGCCTACGTGGTGTCGGGGGAGTTCGCGATGATCGAGGCGGCCGCCGCGAACGGCTGGATCAATCGGGACGCGGCCATCCTGGAGGCGCTGACCTGTGTGCGCCGGGCAGGCGCCCAGGTGATCGTCACCTACTGGGCCACCGAGGTCGCACATTCTCTGGGGGTCGTCCGATGAGCCCGACCAATCAGGAACTGTTCGCTCGCGCCCGCCGCGTCATGCCCGGTGGGGTGTCGTCCCCGGTGCGGGCGTTCGGGGCCGTCGGGGGGACGCCGAGGTTCGCCGCGTCCGCCCAGGGAGCCTGGATCACCGACGTTGAGGGACGCACGTACGTCGACCTGGTGGGCAGCTGGGGTCCGATGATCCTCGGCCACGCCCATCCGCAGGTGGTCGCGGCCACCCAGAAGGCCATCGCCGGTTCGTCGTCCTTCGGTGCACCCAGCGTGCCCGAACTGCTGCTCGCCGAGCTCATCTGCGACGTCGTCGAGCCGGTCGAGCGGGTGCGGTTCACCTCGAGCGGCACCGAGGCGGTGCTGACCGCGGTCCGGCTGGCCAGGGCGGCGACCGGGCGCAGACTGATCATCAAGTTCGCCGGCTGCTACCACGGCCACGGCGACGCGCTGCTGGTGGCGGCCGGGTCGGGGGTCGCGACCCTCGGACTGCCCGACTCGCCGGGGGTACCGCCGTCGGTCGCGGCCGACACCATCGTGCTGCCCTACGGCCGGCTTGAGCTCGTCAAGCAAGTCTTCGAACAGCATCCGGACGCGGTCGCTGCGGTGCTGACCGAGGGCGTACCGGCCAACATGGGCGTCATCGCCCCGCCCACGGGGTTCAACCAGGGCTTGTCCGAACTCTGCACGACGCACGGGGCGCTGCTGATCATGGACGAGGTACTGACCGGTTTCCGCTTGTCACAGGCCGGTCGTTGGGGTCTGGAGGGACGCGTCGAGGCTTGGGCGCCAGAGGTGTTCACGTTCGGAAAGGTGATCGGCGGGGGCCTGCCGTTGGCCGCGGTGGGTGGACGCGCCGAGATCATGGACCTGCTCGCCCCGGCCGGCCCGGTCTACCAGGCGGGGACGTTGAGCGGCAACCCCGCTGCGGCCGCCGCCGGCCTGGCCACCCTCGACCTGCTGGACGACTCGACCTACACGCAGCTGGACGCGACGAGCATCCGCCTTCAGCAGTTGGCGCACGATGCTCTGGAGGCCGCCGGGGTGCCGCATCGGGTGAACGCGGCCGGCAACCTGTTCAGCGTCTTCTTCACCTCCGACGAGGTCACCGACTACGACTCCGCGAAGCGGCAGGACGTGGCCGGCTTCGCCCGCTTCTTCCACACCATGCTGGACGAGGGGGTCTGGCTGCCACCGAGCGCCTTCGAGGCCTGGTTCGTGTCGGCGGCACTCGGCGAACGTGAGGTGGACGTCATTGCCGCCGCCCTGCCCAAGGCCGCCCGGGCGGCAGCCCAGCCGTCGTGAGCCGCGCACTCGGCCTGCTGCTGGGAGTCGCCGCAGACGCCGTGCTCGGCGACCCCCGACGTCATCACCCGGTCGCCTGGTTCGGCAATTGGGCCGGCTGGCTCGAGCGGCGTCTCTACCGCGACTCGATCGCCCAGGGAGCGGTCTACCACGTGGCAGCCCTCGCGCCGGTGGTCGCCGCCGGTGTCGCGGCCCAACTGCTGACTCGTGGGCGTCCTGTTGTGCACACCGCCCTGACGGCGACCGCCACCTGGGCCGTCCTCGGGGCGCACAGTCTGGCGTCCGAGGGCCGGGCGATGGCCGACGAACTGGACGCCGGCGACCTGCCCGCCGCCCGGGAGCGACTGACGCACCTGTGCTCGCGCAACCCCGAAGGCCTCGAGGCGGGTGAACTGGCCAGGGGAACCGTCGAGTCGCTGGCCGAGAACACCTCGGACGCCGTGGTGTGCTCGCTGTTCTGGGGGGCGGTGGCCGGCGTCCCCGGGCTGCTCGTGCACCGCGGCATCAACACCCTGGACGCGATGGTCGGCTACCGGAATGTCCGGTACGAACGCTTCGGCAAGGTGTCTGCGCTGGTCGACGACGCCGCCGCGTTCGTCCCGGCCCGGCTGGCCGGCGCGCTGAGTTGTCTGCTCGCCCCGACCGTGGGAGGTTCGCTTCGAAGTGCCGGGCGCGTCATGCTGCGCGACGCCGGGCGTCATCCGAGCCCCAACGGTGGCTGGTGTGAGGCCGCCTGGGCGGGGGCCCTCGGCGTCCGGTTGGGCGGGGCGTCAACCTACCACGGACGCGTCGAACTGCGTCCTGAACTGGGGGACGCCGAGGCGCCAGCCCCGGACGCATCGACGGTTCGGCGGGCGGCCCGGCTGGTCAGCCTGGTCACGCTGGCGTCAGCGCTGCCGGCCGGGGCATGGGCCCTCACTTATCGCCAGACGCTGCCTTGAGCCGTGCCTTCTCGGCCATCACCTCGCGGTAGATGCCCCGCTCCCGCCTCAGCCAGCTGGGCGGATCGGCGAGCAGGACGCCGATCTGTTCGGCGTCCAGCGCCTCGGTGATGCCGCCCCGCCCCAGCCCGGCCCGCGAGATGCCCAGCTTCTGGGCCATCACCTCGCGCGGGAAGGGACCGTTGCGTCGCAGTTCCGTGAGCCACTCCGGGGGGTCGGCGCGCAGCGCGTCCAGTTCGGCGCGGGTGATCGGTGAGCTCTGGAACTCCTGGGGGGTTGCCGGCAGGTGGATGCCGAGTTTGCTGGCAGCCGTGGACGGCTTCATGGTTTGGCTCACGGCGACATCCTATCCGCGCGCCTCCGATAGCCTGCGTTCGTGATGATTCCGGAAGGGCCCCACCACACCGGGCTGCGCATCGGCTTCGTGCCCGGGGTCACGCTGACCAAGTGGCGCACGATCTGGAAGCAGCGTTTCCCGCGGATCGCACTGGACGTCGTCGAGGTGGCCGTGGCCGACCAGCGACGCGTTCTGGACGCCGGCGAGGTCGACATGTGCTTCGTCCGGTTGCCGGTCGACACCGATGGCCTGCATGTGATCCGGCTCTATGACGAGGTGCCGGTGGTCTGGGTGTCCAAGGACCACCCGCTGGCGATGTTCGACGAGGTGACCAGCCTCGACCTGGCGGGGGAGAACGTGCTCGAGGACGCCGACCAGGCCAGCATCGAGCTGGTTGTCAACGAGCAGGCCGTTTCGAGGGTGCCGATGTCGATCGCACGCACCAACGCCCGCCGCGACCTGGTCTACCGTCCGGTCACCGACGCCCCGTCCACCACGGTCGCCCTTGCCTGGCGAACCGACAACGAGCACGAGGCGATCGACGAGTTCATCGGCGTCGTCCGGGGTCGGACGGCGAACAGCTCACGCACCGCCCAGGAACGGACGCGGAAGCGTCGCCGCTGACTACAGCCCCAGGCGCTTCTTGACGCTCTCGACCGAGCACACCTCGAGGGTGTCGACGTCAGCCGCCAGGTAGGCCGGGCAGGTACCGACGGCAGCCGTCGCCCCGAGCAGCGCGCCCAGACCAAGCAGCACCTTGCCCAGCAGAGACTGCGCCTTGAACGCACCCAGCACCAGGAAAACCACCGCGAACACCCCGCGCGCGGCACGATCGACCGTTCCCACATTCTGTTTGAGGTCCATGTCTTCTCCTTCGGTTACTTCGAAGGATAGGTCGCGCACGGACGCCGCGTTGGGCGTCCAGCCGCGAGAGAGACTACGGTTTGGGTGTGAGTGACGACAGCGCGACCGAAGCCCAGACCACCTTCGCCGACCTCGGCATCGACGAACGCCTGCTCAAGACGCTGCGAGGTCTCGGCTACGAGGCGCCCACCCCGATCCAGGCCGAGACGATCCCCGCCCTGCTCGCGGGACGTAACGTCGTCGGGCTCGCCCAGACCGGCACCGGCAAGACGGCCGCGTTCGCCCTGCCCATCCTGCAGCACCTCGACCACAAGCAGAAGGCGCCCCAGGCGCTCGTGCTGGCCCCCACCCGCGAGCTGGCCCTGCAGGTGTGTGAGGCGTTCGAGACGCTACTCGGCGCACCTGCCGGGCGTCCGGGTGTTGCCGGTCTACGGCGGTCAGGGCTACGGCGTGCAGCTGTCAGCGCGCTGGCGCGCGGCGTGCACGTCGTCGTCGGCACCCCCGGCCGCATCATCGACCACCTCGACCGGGGCACTCTCGACCTGCTCCCAGCTGCGCTACCTGGTGCTCGACGAGGCCGACGAGATGCTCAGCATGGGCTTCGCCGAGGACGTCGAGAAGATCCTCGCCGACACCCCAGCCGACAAGCAGGTCGCGCTGTTCTCGGCGACCATGCCGGCCGCGATCCGCGCGCTGTCGAAGAAGTACCTCACCGACCCGCTCGAGGTGATGGTCAAGGGCGAGACCGCGACCGCCGAGAACATCTCGCACCGCTACATGGTGGTCGCCTACCCGCAGAAGGTGGACGCGCTCACCCGCATCCTGGAGGTCGAGAACTTCGAGGGCATGATCGTGTTCGTCCGCACCAAGAACGAGACCGAGACGCTCGCCGAGAAGCTGCGGGCCCGGGGGTTCTCGGCGGCCGCGATCAACGGCGACCTCGTCCAGGCCCAGCGTGAGCGGACGATCGGACAGCTCAAGTCGGGCAAGCTCGACATCCTGGTCGCCACCGACGTGGCCGCCCGCGGGCTGGACGTCGACCGGATCAGCCACGTGATCAACTTCGACATCCCGACCGACACCGAGAGCTACGTCCACCGCATCGGACGCACCGGCCGGGCCGGACGCAGCGGCGCCGCCATCTCGTTCGTCACCCCGCGGGAACGCCACCTGCTGCGGGCCATCGAGCGTGCGACCCGCCAGACCCTGTCTCCGATGGCCATGCCGTCGGCCGAGGACATCAACGCCACCCGGCTCTCCCGCTTCGACGACGGCGATCACCGAGGCCCTCGGTGACGCCGAGGGCATCGACTTCTTCCGTGATGTCGTCGCCCACTACGTCAACGAGTTCGACGTCCCCGAGCTCGACGTCGCCGCCGCTCTGGCGTCGGTGCTGCAGGGCGACGAGCCGATGCTGCTCGACCCGGCGGCCAACCGGACGCCGTCCGCCTCGTTCGAGGGGCCGAGCCGTACGTCGTCCGATCAGCCCGGCCGCGGCGGCAGCCGTCCGGTCAGTGACGCTCCCCGACAAGGCCGGACGCGCGGCGAGCCCGTCGGCCCGATGTCGACGTACCGGCTGGCCGTCGGACGCCGCCACAAGATATCGCCGCGCCAGATCGTCGGGGCGCTGGCCAACGAGGGTGGGCTGAGCGGCGATGACTTCGGCAAGATCGACATCCGCATCGATCACACGCTGGTCGACCTGCCCGCGAAGCTGCCCAAGGAGGTCTGGGAGAAGCTGCGTACCACCCGTATCTCGGGCAAGCTCATCGAGATGGAGCGCGACCACGGGGTCACGGGCAAGAGCTGGAAGAAGGGCCGCGGCCAGGCGTCCCGGGATTGACGCCACCCGGCTGGTCTGCGGGGGCTGTCGTTGACCCAGCCCGGCCCGTACGCTCAACACATGAAGCTCGATTTTTCGCCCACAGACCCGGCGACGATCGGGGTGGAGTGGGAGCTTGCCCTGGTCGACGCCTCGACCGGTGAGCTGACGCCCGCGGCGTCCCGGGTGCTGGACTCGGTGGAGGACCCTGGCAAGGGCCCGATCCGCCGCGAGTACCTGACCTGCATGGTTGAGCTGGTCAGCGGGGTCCATCACCATGTGGCCGACGCGCTCGGCGACCTCGCCGAGAGCCTGTCGACCCTGCGCGGCATCCTGGGTGACGACGTTCTGCCGGTGGGCGTGGGCGTCCACCCATTCAGCATCGCGGCAGACCAGACGCACTTCGAGCTGGAGCGCTACCTGGCCGTCGCAGAGAAGAACGGCTACTGGGGCCGCCAGATGGTCACCAACGGAACGCACGTCCACGTCGGGGTCGACGACCAGGCCAAGGTGTTGCCGATCACCACCGGGTTGGCCGCGCTGAGCCCGTTCTTCATCGCGCTCGCCGCCTCGTCGCCCTACTGGCAGGGCGAGGACACCGGCTTCGCGTCCAACCGCACGATGCTGTTCCAGCAGTTGCACACCAACGGACTGCCGGTGGCCATGGACACCTGGCAGGAGTTCCAGGCCTACGCCACCGACCTCGAGGAGGTCGGCATGATCCAGGTGATGGGTGAGATCCGCTGGGACGTCCGGCCGTCCACGTTCGGCACCGTCGAGAACCGGCTGACCGACTCGGTGCCCACCTTCGCCGAGTTGGGCGCCATCACGGCCTTCACCCAGTGCGCGGCCGCCTGGCTGGCTGCCGAGCTCGACGAGGGACGCACCGCCCCCCACCTGGCGCCCTGGTTCCTGCAGGAGAACAAGTGGCGGGCCGCCCGTTACGGGCTGGAGGCCGACATCATCACCACCGATCCCCGGGCGAGGGTCCAGCCACTGCGGGAGCGGCTGTACGTCTGGCTCGAGCGGCTCCAGCCGCACGCTCGCCAACTCGGCTGTGAGGCAGAACTCGCCAACTGCGCCAGCCTGGCCGAACAGGGAGCCAGCTATGCCCGTCAGCGCCGGGAGTTCGAGCGCTCGGGAGACCTGCGCACCGTCGTCGGTCTGCTCGCGGCTGAGACGGGGGCGGCTGCCCCGGGTAATCTGCGACCGTGAGACCCTTCCTGCTGCTCAGCACCCGCGACCATGACCAGGCGGCGGTGGCCGAACACGCGTCGGTGGCCCGGCACGCCGGGCTTCGTCCCGACC
This sequence comes from uncultured Actinomycetota bacterium, assembly GCA_963780175.1. GTDB lineage: Bacteria > Actinomycetota > Actinomycetes > Propionibacteriales > Propionibacteriaceae > Brooklawnia. The sequence continues at coordinate 60,151 of CAWAAT010000003.1, forward strand.
AACTCGTGCACATCAGGGTCGAGGCGGCCCCGCTGGGTGACATCGACCTCGACGCCTACGCCGGCGTCCTGCTCGGTGGCAGCGCGTACAACGTCTCGGACGAGGACAAGTCGCCCCTGCAGCAGCGCGTCGAGGCCGACCTGCGCCGGGTGATCGCCGACATCCTCGCCGCTGACCGGCCGTTCCTCGGCATGTGTTACGGCATCGGCACGGTGACCGCCCACCTGGGTGGGGTCGTCGACCGCACCTACGGTGAGCCGGTCGGGGCGGCGTCCATCACCCTGACCGACGCGGGACGCGCAGACCCGCTGCTGGCGGGGGTGCCCGAGCGCTTCGAGGCGTTCGTCGGGCACAAGGAGGCGAGCAACGGCGTACCGGACGGGGCCGAGCTGCTGGCCACCGGGCAGGTGTGCCCCGTGCAGATGTACCGGGTGGGAGCCAACGTGTATGTGACCCAGTTCCACCCCGAGTTGGACGCCGACGACCTCGAACTGCGGATGCGCATCTACCAGCACGCGGGCTATTTCCGCCCCGACGAGCTGGATGAGCTCATCGCGATGGCCAGGGCGTCCGGGGTGGACGGCTCCCAGCACCGGGTGCTCGCCAACTTCACCAGGCGGTACGCGGGCTGAGTCTGGGCTCCTCAGTCCTGGCCGGACACCCCGGCCGAGTCGAAGGTGGCCATCTCACGCAGGATCAGGGCCGAGGCACGCACGATCGGCAGCACCGTGACGGCACCGGAGCCCTCGCCGAGCCGCATGTCGAGCGAGACCACCGGGTCGAGCCCGAGGTGTGCGAGCGTCACCGCGATTCCCGACTCGACGCCGTTGTGGCCGCCGATCAGGTAACCGGACGCCGCCGGCGCCAGACTGACAGCCACCAGCGCGGCCGAACAGGCGATCACCCCGTCAACGATGACCGGCACCCGATTGGCGGCCCCGCCCAGCACGAACCCGGCCATCGCCGCGTGCTCCAGCCCACCGACGCCGGCCAGCGTCTCGAGGGGCCGATCCGCGGAGGCGCCATTCACCTCGATGCCCTTCCGGATCGCCGCGATCTTGCGGGTCAGCGTCTCGTCGTCGGCACCCGCGCCGCGTCCGGTGACCGTGGGGGCGTCCGCGCCGGTGAACACGCTGATGAGCGCGGCCGCCGGAGTGGTGTTGCCGATGCCGACCTCGCCCATCACCAGGCAGCGGTAGCCCTCGGCATGGGCCTGGTTTGCGGCGCGGATGCCCACCTCGATGCCGGCCAGGGCGTCCGCGATGCTCATGGCGGGGCCCTGGGTGAAGTCGTCGGTGCCCCGGCGCAGGTGGACGTCGCGCACGGCGTCCAACCCGACGGGAGCCAGCAGGCCCACGTCGAACACCCGGACGTCCGCGCCGGCGTTGCGCGCGAGCACGCTCACGGCGGCACCGCCGAGGGCGATGTTCGCCGCCATCTGCTGCGAGACCTCCTGCGGCCACGGCGAGACCTGCTGGCCGGCCTGGACGCCGTGGTCGCCGGCGAAGACCCCCACCAGGGCAGGTGAAGGTGCGGGCGGCGGGCACTGTCCGGCGATCGCGGACAGTTGGTTGCCCAGGGTCTCCAGGCGTCCCAGCGAGCCGGGCGGCTTGGTGAGTGTCAGCTGACGCGCCTCAGCGGCGGCGCGGGCGTCCTCGTCGACGGGGACGATGGCCGCGAGCGTGCGGCCCAGCAGGGAGTTGGGGTCGATCATGGATGGTCCTCTCGACGGGCGGTCGCCAGCGTGACCGGGGGATGCTCCGCCCGGAAGTCATTGACATGGGCGTCGCTGGCGTATCCCAACGCCAGCCCGGTGATCAGCTTATAACGGGCCGGGACGTCGAACTCGGCGTCCACCGGGTGGCGCCAGGTCGCCAGCACCCCCAACGGGCACGATCCGATGCCGCGGGCCTGCGCCGAAAGCATGAGGGTTTGCAGCATCAGTCCGGCGTCGTGCGCAGCAAATGGCATCAGCCCCTCGTGCACGAAAAGCCACACCACGGTCGGGGCCCCGAAGAACTCGCAGTTGCGGCGGGCCTGGGCGTCCCGAGCGGCTCGATCACCTCGGCCGATGCCCAGGTGACGGTAGAGCTGTCGGCCCACCTGGACGCTGCGGCCGCGCAGGTCGTCGGGGTAGCGTCCCCACGTCTTGAAGTCGGCGTCTGGGAACCCGCGGCGCAGCAACAGACCCTTGACAAGCGCCAGCGGCTCGCGGTGCTGCAGCCCCAGGGACGCGTCGAACGCGCGCAGGTAGGCGTCCCGTAACCTGTCCGTCTGTTCACCCGAGGCGACGGCCAGGCAGTAGGGGCGGGTGTTGCTCCAGCTCGGGGCGTGGCGGGCGTCATCAAGGATCGCCGCCAGCACGTCGTCGGGCACCGCGTCGGGACGGAAGTCGCGGACGGTGTGGCGTCCCCTCACCAGTTCTTCGAACTCTGCAGCCTTCACACCTTGAGCCTAGCCAGTTCGGCCCAGTGCATCTTCGGTAGGTTAGGGGCACGACGAGTCGAGGAGAGATGACTGTGCCCAGGGTGTCGGTGATCATGCGGACCAAGGACCGGGATGTGCTGCTGCGTCGGGCCTTGTCAGATGTGGCCCGGCAGACGTTCACCGACTGGGGCCTGGTCATCGTCAACGACGGCGGCTCCGCGTCCGTGGTGGACGACGCACTGGCCGAGTCGGGTTTCGACCCGGCGAAGGTGCAGGTGATCCACAACCCGACCTCACACGGCATGGAGGCCGCGTCCAACCAGGGCCTCGACGCCGGCGCCTCCGAGTTCGTGGTCGTGCACGACGACGACGACACCTGGGCCGAGGATTTCCTGGCGGTCACGGTCGGGTTCCTGGACGAACACCCGGACGCCCCCGGAGTCACCGTTCGCACCGAGATCGTTTTCGAGGAGGAGCAGGACGGCCGCTACGTCGAGGTGGGGCGCGAGCCGTTCTGGGGTCATCTGACGTCGATCAGCTACTACGACCTGCTGCAGATCAATCGGTTCGTCCCCATCTCGTTCCTCTACCGGCGGTCGGTGCATGACGCAGTGGGACGCTTCCGGGAGGACCTGCCGGTCGTGGGTGACTGGGACTTCCACCTGCGGATCGCTCGCAGGTGGAACATTCCGATGTTGCCCGAGCGGCCCCTGGCCTTCTGGCACCACCGGCGCGGCGTCGAGGGGGTCTCCGGCAACAGCATCTACGCCGAGGCGGACGCTCACGTCGCCTGGGACAAGTGGGTTCGTGATGAGGCGCTGCGTTCCCAGACCCCGGACGCCCAGGCGCTGTACACGGCGCGCGCCATCAAGGAGTTGACCGACGAACTGCGGGGCCGGCTGAACGGGTTGGACCATGCGCTGGCCCGGCTGGACCGCTTCGATGAGGCGGCGGCGCGGCTGGAACGCGTGGAGGCCGCGGTGGCACGCCTTGACCGGTTGGACGAGGCGCTCGTCCGGCTCGAGCGGTTGGAGCAGGCTGCGGCCCGTCTCGAGGAGCAGGCCCGCGCCAACCAGGAACAGATCCGTGAGCTCGGGGTGATCGCGCTGCTGAGGCGCAAGTACTGGCGCGCCCGGCAGCGACTGGGTGGCGATTCCTGAGGTGGTGCGAGTCGCGATCCTCAATGACATCGGCCAAGACGTCTACCACGTCGGTGACGAGGCGATGGCCCATGCAGCGGTGCAGCAGCTCCGCCGGCGCGGGCTGACCGATCTGGTGTTGTTGACCCGCGACCGCGACCTCACCAGGCGGTCCTTCGGTGACGACGTCGACACCGCCCTGACGTGGCCGTTCCCCTGGCCCCCTGGCGAACGTGAGGCCGAACTGGCCCGGCTGCGGGCGTTCCTGTCGGGAGACAGCGGCGCTCTTCCCCCGGGCCACCCGGGCCGGAGGTTGGTCGAGACCCTGAGGTCGGTGGACGCCGTGCTGATCGCCGGCGGCGGCAACCTCAACTCCACCTACGGGTGGCTGCTCTACGAGCGGGCGGCGGTCGTCCGCATTGCGGGGGCCCTCGGCAAGCAGGTCGTGATCAGCGGACAGACGCTCGGCCCGGAGCTCTCCGAGGCCGACCGCGCCGAACTGGCCTGGCTGCTGCGCGGCGCGACGCTGGTCGGCCTGCGGGACGCGGACTCCTTCCGGCTCGCCCAGCAACTGGTGCCGCGACACCGCGGGCTGCGACAGTGCCTGGATGACGCGTCCGTGCTGCCGGCGCCGCTGAAGCCGATGCCTGCCCAGGCGCGTCCGTTCATCGCTGCGACCTTCTCGTCGGCGATCGGGGGTCTGGCACGCGAGGACGTCGTCCGCGGCTACGCCCGGCTGCTCGACGCGGCCGCCGACGGACTGGGTGCCCGGGTGGTGTTCCTGCCGCACATGGCCACCCCCGGGCGGGGTGACGGCGATGAGAAGTTCCATGCCGAGATCGCCGCTGTGATGCGGCAGCCGGCCGAGCTGGCGGTGATTGCGTCCGCTCTCGAGACTGCCGAGCGCACCGGGCAGGCGGCGCTGGTGGTGACCTCCCGGTACCACCCGGTGGTGTTCGCGTGCGGGGCCGGCGTCCCGGTCATCGCCGTCGCGCCGGACGACTACACCCTCGTGCGGCTGCGGGGCGCGTTGGAGAACTGGGGGGTGGGACGCGCGCCCTTGCGGTTGACGGAGGTCGTTGACGACCCGATTGGTGTGGTCGAGCAGGTGTTGGCGGCGGCTGTGGGTGAGGCAGAGCACCTCGACGCCCAGCGTGATGCGGCGCTGGTCAGGTACAGCGACTGGTGGGATGCCGTGGCCGCCACGCTGGCGTCCGACAAGGGACGCCGAGGACGCCTGGCCCGGCAGTGGGTGCGCACGCAGCGGCACCGTGCTGCGGGCGTCCGAAGGCATTGGGACCGATTCGCCCGCCAACTCCCGGGCAAAACGGTCCCGTTGTCTCCGCAGGCCCCACCAACAACCCGCTCGCGACCAGTGCAGACGTGCTTGACTGGCCGTATCCCACTGGTGAGGAGTGCCATGAGCCAGTCATCGCAGCGCACCGTCGTGGTCATCACGACCGGGGGGACGATCGCGTCCCGCGTACAGCAGGGCGCCGTGGTGGCTGCCGATTCCGGGCACGACCTGGTGTCCAGAGTCGCGGCGGACGTGGGCGTCCACCTGGTGGTGCGCGAGCTGGCTCGCAAGGGTTCCTACCAGCTTGACCTGGGCGACCTGCGGCGCATCAGCGAGGCGGTGGCCGCGACCTGGCGGGAGGTGCCGGACGCGTCCGGGGTGGTCATCACGCATGGCACCGACACCCTCGAGGAGACGGCCTTCCTGATCGACCTCGTGCACGCCGGCGACCAGCCCGTCGTCCTCACGGGGGCGATGCGCAACGCCGATGACCCCGACTCCGACGGCCCGGCCAATCTCGCCGATGCGGTCGCCGTGGCCGCCAGCGATGACGCGCGGGGACGCGGCGCCCTGGTCTGCTTCGCCGGCCGAATCTTCGCCGCGAAGGGCGTCCGCAAGCGGCACACGGTCGCCGACGACGCGTTCGACTCCAAGTGGTCCGAGGGCGTGCTGGGCCGAGTGGTCGAAGGCGTCCCGACCTTCGACTCGCCGCCCGCCACCGGACGCACACCCGCCTTCCCCGTGCCACCACCTGCCTTCGACGACCTGGTCGTTGACATCGTCGACAGCTACCCCGGCGCCGACGGACGCCTCGTCCGGGCGGCAGCCGAGTCGGGGGCCCAGGGGTTGGTGCTGGTGGGAACCGGCGCCGGTAATGCCGCCCCCGGCGTGTTCGCCGCGATCACCGACTGCCTGAGGGCCGGGCTTCCGGTGCTGGTCGCCACCCGGGTGCCCTACGGGCCGGTGGTGCCGGTGTACGGCAACGGCGGTGGCGCCGACCTCGCCAAGGCCGGGGCGATCCCGGCGCGTGAGCTGCCGGCGAGCCAGGCGCGCGTCCTGCTGGCGTTGGCGCTGGCCACCCACCCTGGCGCAGCAGCCGAGCGGGTGAGTGACTACCTCGCACAAGAGCTTCCTGACAACCAGAAATGAAGTGACCGACAAGGAGGGAACGGCAATGGCCAAGGACATCAAGGTTGCGTTCGGCATCGACGTCGATGCCGTCGCTGGTTGGCTCGGTTCGTACGGTGGCGAGGACTCGCCGGGTGACATCTCGCGCGGCGTGTTCGCGGGTGAGGTCGGCGTCCCGCGCATCGCCAAACTGCTGAAGAAGTACGACCTGCCGTCCACCTGGTTCTTGCCGGGTCACTCGGTCGAGACGTTCCCCGAGCAGTTCGACCTGGTCGTCGAATCTGGCGCCGAGATCGGGCTGCACGGCTACTCCCACGAGAACCCGATCGCCATGACCCGCCAGCAGGAGTCCGACATCCTCGACAACTGCATCGAGCTCACGGAGCGGCGGACGGGACGTCGGCCCACCGGCTACGTGGCGCCGTGGTGGGAGTTCAGCCCGGTCACCAACGAACTGCTGCTCGAGCGCGGCATCAAGTACGACCACTCCCTGATGCACCATGACTTCGAGCCGTACTACGTGCGCGTCGGCGACTCGTGGACCCAGATCGACTATGCCAAGCCGGCCGCTGAGTGGATGAAACCGCTCGTCCGCGGCGAGGAGACCGACCTGGTCGAGATCCCGGCCAGCTGGTACCTCGACGACCTGCCGCCGATGATGTTCATCAAGGCGAGCCCGAACAGCCACGGCTTCGTCAACCCGCGCGACATCGAAGACCTGTGGCGCGACCAGTTCGACTGGGTGTACCGCGAGATGGACTACGCCGTGTTCGCGATCACCATCCACCCGGACGTCTCGGGCCGGCCGCAGGTGCTGCTGATGCTCGAGCGGCTGATCGAGCACATCAACGCCCACGACGGGGTCACCTGGTCGACCTTCCACGACATCGCGGTCGACTTCAAGCAGCGTTTCCCGCGAAATACCCAGTAGTCCCCAATCCTTTCTCTCACGGCTGGAAGCGGTACCCGAACCCATGAACGGTGACGAAATGCCGGGGTTGGGCGGCTGATGGTTCGAGCTTCTTGCGCAGGTGGGTCATGTAGACGCGCAGGTAGTGGTTCTGCTGCTCGAACGACGGGCCCCAGACGTCCCGCAGCAGTTGGACCGCCGGCACGGCCTCGCCGGGCTTCTGGGTGAGCGCCCGCACCAGACGCCACTCGGTGGGGGTCAGCTTGACGGGTTCGCCGTCCACCGTGGCCGACTTGGCAGCGAAGTCGAGGCTGAACGTGGGGGTGGTGACGACTTGATGGTTCGCCACTGGCCCTGCCCTGCGCAACACCGAGCGGATGCGCGCCACCAACTCCTCGAGCCCGAACGGTTTGGTCACGTAGTCGTCGGCGCCGGCCTCCAGCGCGCTCACCTTCTCGGATTGCGAATGGCGCGCCGACACCACGATGATCGGGGTTCGAGAGGTCCGGCGGATCTCGCTGATGACACTCAGCCCGTCAAGGTCTGGCAGGCCGAGGTCGAGCAGGACGAGGTCGGGTTGGTCGAGCCGAACACGTCCAGGGCCTCGCGCGCCGGACGCGGCCTCGGTCACCTGGAAGTGCCGGGCCTGCAGGCTGATGGCCAGGGTGCGGCGCAGCCGGGGATCGTCCTCAGCGATGAGCAGTCGCGTCACGTGGCCGATCCTCACTTTCATCGTCATGGTCAGGCCACCGCCGGGTGTCGTGCTGGGGGTCAACGTCATGCCCATGGCACGGGCGAACTGGTGGGCGATCCACAGCCCGACACCTGAGCCCGGGTGGTCGTTGCGCAACCGGTCGAAAGGGTTCGAACATGCGCGCGAACTGCTGCTCGGGAACACCGACTCCATGGTCCACGACCGTGATCAGCGCGTGTCGTCCACCCGGGTCGCCACCAGTTGGACGGGCCGTTCGCTGTCGCTGTGCAGGGCGGCATTGCGCAGCAGGTTGTCGAGGACGCGGGCCAGCAGTCCGGCGTCGGCGTCGATCGCGGGAAAGTCGCCGGGATGCTCAGTTCGACACCGCTGGGCAGGTTGCGCAGTCGCGTCCTCCAGCATCTCCCAGAGATCGACCGCGTCTGGACGCATCTCGATGGCCCCGACGTCGATGCGTTGCGCGTCCAGCAGGTCGGTGAGCAAGTGTCTCCAGGGTGATTGCGCTCTGTCCTGCACGTTGGCCAGCAGTTCGGCTCTTTCGGCTGCGCCGAGTGCTCGGTCGTCGCTCAGCGCGCTGGTCGACGTGGACAGCACGGCCAGCGGGGTGCGCAGGTCGTGGCCGACGGCCGACAGCACCGCCGACTTGAACGCCAGGCTGTTCGCCAACTCGGCTGAAAGCGCGGTGGCGGCGTTGGCCTCTGCCTCCAGCTCGGCCTCGTGCGCCTTGGCGAGCGTGACGTCCTCGACGATGCCGTCCAGGGTCATGAACCCATCGGGGGCTTCTTCGGCGTGGGCCACGATGCGCACCCATCGTCCGTCGGGCTTGCGCTTCTCGCACACCATGGCGGCGTCGGTCCGACTAGCCTCCCGGGCCGAGGCGGTGAGACTCGCCACCTCTTCCGGGCTGAGTTCGTGGCCGACGATGACGACCGAGAGCGGGCACGCGGGATGTCCGCTCAACAGTTCAAGGGAACGGCGGTTGGTGTAGTCACGTTCGACCCGGCCGTCGGCGCTGACGCTGATGCGAAAGACGCCGACCGGAACCTGTTCGAGGATTCGGCCGCGCTGGGTCAGCAGGGCATGGATCTCGGTCTCGGCGGCGACCTCGCGATCGGCCAGCGATGCGGACACCAGCGTCCCGATGCGGTTGCCGTCATCGTCGTAGTTCGGCCCCAACGCGACCGAGATCCAGTGGGGCGAACCGTCCTTGGCCCGGACGCGCGTGCGGCCCTGGGCTCGGGCGTCGCCGTGGTTGGCCTCGTGGAGTGCCTGCAGATCGCGGCCTTCGGCGTACGAGAAGGACGACCAGCGGCGTCCGATGAGTTCCTCGGGCGTGTAACCGAGCAGATCCTGGGTTGAGGGAGACGCCCACTGGATCACCTCGCCTGAGAAGGTGAGTACCAGGTCGTGGGTGTTCTGGGAGACCAGCCGGTAGAGCCGCTCGCTCTGGCGGAGCCGCTCGGACTGTTCGGCGAATGCGGTGACGTCGCGGTACGACACCGTGAGTCCGTCGCCCGACGGCACCGCGCGCAGGTCGAACATCCTCACGGCACCGCCTCGGAGTGCGGACGGAATCTCGGCCGCTTGCGCCACCAGCGGGGTGCCGGTCTCGACCACCGCCGCGAACGCGCCCAGCAGTCTGCGGCGAGACGAGGGGGAACAGTTCTGTCAGCCGCCCGCCGATCAATTCGTGGCGACTGCGTCCGCTCTCGGCACACAGGGCCGGGTTGGCGTCCTCGAACCGGAAGTCGATGATCAGGCCCTGGTCGTCGCGGACGACCGACAGGGTCTCGATGGGGTCCATCGTCGCGTCGAAGATGACCTCGAGGGCGCTGCGCCCGTCCGATGATGCCGGGGCGAGACTCCCGGTCTTGTTGTCCCCGGCCTCGCTGCCGGTCTCGTTCGCGACGACTGCCACAACGCTCAGTATGCCGTAGACGTTGAGGACTGGCCCACAGGTGTTAAGGCCGCATCAAGATTCCGTGGCGGGCCCGACAATTTCGGGGTTCTTGGCTTGAGTACCCCGTGGGGTGTGTGGTGCCCTGAGTAATGGGGCGTGCACCGGGGGAGTGGCGCCGCAGATCGGGGGCGGTGATGGTGCGAGAACGGCTGCAGGCTCGACGTTGGTCGACACGCAACCGGACGCTGGCCTGGCTGATCGCGTTGGTGTTGTGCCTGCCGCTGGCGACCGCATCGGCCTCCGCGCCGCCACCGCTGCCACAGAGTTCCACTGGCAAGACGTTCGCGGCCGGTTCGTACATCATCGACGCCGGCTGGATGGGCACGTCCACCACCACTCAGCCCAAGACGTCGCTGCAGACCTACGGGCTCATCTACCAGTTGCTCGTCAACAAGAAGATCCCCGTCTACTGGATCATCGCCAACGAGAAGACCGGCACGGCGGGCAGCGCGCCGAGCCTCACGAACACGACGGCCGATCTGACGAACGTCTCGGTTTACACGCCCTACACCGCGACCAGCGCTGACCACGAAGTCGTACTTCTCGGGCCCCTTCGTGATCCCGGCCGGCTTCCTGAACGACACCACGCTGGGCGCGATTCTCACAGCCGCGGGCCTGACCGGCGGTGCGGGTCGACGAGGCCGCCGCCGAGTTCACGGCCCCCGTCTTCGACAAGGTCACCTACTGGCCGAAGGCCACGCTGGACGCCAAGAACGGGGACATCGCGGAGGGCTTCTACGTCAACGCCAAGATCCCCGAGACGCAGTACTCGTACAACTGGATGGCGCCGAGCGAACTCACCGGCTGCGAGGACATCTTCGTGATGCCGCACGCCGACCCCACGTGGCTGACCCACAGCAATCTGCTGCCCTGGAACGGGGACGGCGGCTACATCTGGGCTGGCTGTCACGCCGCCAGCGTGCTGGAGAACATCGACGACCCGGGCGACACCGACCTCGAGCCCGACATGAACTTCCTGTCCACCGAGGGCCTGCTGTTGTACGGCTCGCACGGCGACGGCAGCATCCCCTACTACTACGGCTCCGAGCAAGACGTCCTGCCCTGGACTTCGCTGACCGTGCCCGGGCCCCGGGACCCTTGCCTCCGAGGTGACCGATCGCAGCGACCCGGTGATGCAGATCATCGGCGCCACCGAGGCTGCGCACCAGAACGGGTCCGAGCAGGTCTACATGCCGAACCCGGAGACCAAGTACCCGAGCCTCACCGGCGATCAGCCGATGGAACCCGGGCGTCCGGTTCATCTCCTGGGATCCCGACCCAGGCGGACGTGCATCGCCGGCGAAGTCGCCCGGCGTGGCCGCCGTCGACGTGTACGGCCGCGGCGTTCGACGACCCTACCAACGGCCTGGTCATGTACCAGGGCGGCCACAGCATCAACAAGGGCACGCGTCGGCGACACCCCGGCGCAGCGCGCGTACTTCAACTTCCTGCTGCTGGGCGGCATCGAGCGCGCCCCCGAGGTGGAGATCACCGAGCACCGGCGCCGCCGGTCGTGCAGTCGGGCGGCACCGTGCCCTCGCGGCGAACATCGCCACCGGCAAGGGCAGCGGCCCGTACACGTACACGATGGTGAGCAAGTGCGACAACGGCGTGAGCGGCGGCTCGTTCAGCACGACGACCGGCACGACCAGCGGCGGCACCATCAACTCGACCTGGACCGCCCCCGCCGTCACCGCCAACACGAACTGCCAGGTCCGCGTCGTCGTCACGGACGCCTGCGGCCGCCAGGTGTTCGACTCCGTTCGCGACCGTCGTCATGCCGGTGGCCGACCTCAGGATCACGAAGACCGGCTCGGCCGCCGCGGTCACCACCGGCTCGAACATCACCTACACCCTCACGGTCACCAACCTCGGCCCGGCGACTTCGGAAGGCGTTGTGGTCACCGACACACTGCCCGCCGGGCTCACCTACGTGTCGGCGATCGCCGTCGCCGGCGAACGTCACCGGCCAGGTGGTGACCTGGAACCTCGGCACGATCGCCGAAGGACGCCTCCGTCACTCTGACCGTCACGGCGAAGGCCAACACCGGTGGCATCACGGTGCAGAACACGGCTGTGGTGTCGGCCACCACCCCCGACCCGAACATGACGAACAACACCGCCTACGCCAACACCCAGGTGATCAACTCGGGCATCTCGATCACCAAGGACGGCCCGGCCCGAGATCGTGCCCGCCGCGGGCGGGGAGGTCACCTACGAGTTCGTCGTGCGCAACGTGGGCGACAACCCGGTGTCGAACGTCGTGGTGACCGACAATCCCGGCCTGCACCACGATGACCGGCCCGACCGGGGACCTCAACGGCGACGGCAAGCTCAACGAGCCCTACCTCGGCGTCGACCGGGAGATCTGGCGCTACACCTGCACCAAGACCGTGAGCACCGCGACCGCGGACGTGACCGAACCCGGACAGCCGCCGCTCGACGCCCCCGACAGGAACACACGGCAGAACGTCGTGACTGCCACGGCGAAGGACGCCGCGAACAACCTCCTCACCGCCAAGGCATCGACTGTCGTCACGATCTCCGACCCCCGCCATCGCAGTTACCAAGACTCTCGAGCCCACCGGTCAGACGCCGGCAACGGGGCAGGTCGCGACCTTCCGCGTGGTGGTCTCGAACACCGGCAACGTGCCGCTCACCAACGTGGACACCCAGGACGTCTGGACTCCCGGCACCTGCGACAGCGCGACGATCCCGAACCTCGGCGTGGGGCAGAGCTTCTCCATGGTGTGCACGGCGACGCTGCCCCCGACGGGAAACGTCAACACGGTGACGGCAACGGCCAAGGACCCATTCGGCGGGCCTGTGGGGCCGGCGACCGCATCGGCGACGATCACGCGCGGGACCCCGACCCTGTCGATCACGAAGACTGCGTCCACCCCGGGGCCGGTCAAGGTCGACGACACCTTTACCTACACGGTCACCGTCACCAACAACAGCACCACCCAGACGCACGCAAGCCTGGTCGTCAGCGACGCCCTTCCGGCCGGGCTCGTTCTCAACGGGACCGTGACAGCCACGAAGCCGGTACTGATCATCGCCGAAGATGGCTTCGGCACCACGAGCACGAAGTCTTACACCACCGGAACCGGTTGGGCCACGACCACGCCCACGGGCTGGATCGAGGGTGGGAACGATACGACGACGGACGCCGGTGCGGGCAAGATCCAGGTCGATACGGCAACCGGAGACCCGAAGAACTCGCTGAAGTTTGACCCGGACAACAAGACCTACGAGATCTCCCGGTCGGTGAACCTCGCAGGGGCCACGTCCGGCAGTCTCACGTTCGACTGCAGCCGAGAGACGTGGACCACCAAAACGGGCGATCCTCTCGACTCTCTTGAGGTCCTCGTCGGCACCACGAGGCTTGCCCTGATCGACCCGGACTACCCCACCTCGGGCACCTCCAATTACTGTCCGACCTCGAACGGCAGCCCCTTCGGCACCATCACGGTGCCACTTCCCACCGGTTCGCTCACCGCTGGGGCGACGATCAAGTTCATCGCCAATGGCAACAGGAAGTTCTTCGTCGACAACGTCAAGGTGATCGGGACCTTGCCACCAGTCAGCGTCACCGCTGGCAACCCGCCCACTCTGACGTCAGTTGGCGGTCCCTACTCCCTCGCCCCGAACGGAGTGGTCACGTTCACCATCCCGGTGAAGGTCACCGCGGCACCGGCGGACGGGTTCCAGTTCTCCAACCTCGCCTCCGCGACGAGCCTGCTGCAGACGACTCCGGTCTCGGCGTCCGTGATCACGCCGTACAAGCTCACGTCCAGCTTCAACATCACCAAGACCGCGGTCGAGACGTGGGTGAACTCAGCCAACAGTCTGGTGACCTACCGGTTCGAGTTGCGCAACACCGGCAACTCCGATCTGACGTTCGTCAGCATCAGCGACCCCCTCTGCGACGCAGGGACGCTTTCGGCACGCAGCGGTGACCTGAACTCCGACGGCGTCCTGCAGGTCGGCGAGATCTGGCGGTACTCCTGCACCAACACGGTCTCCTCGCCGACGGGAACCCGGACGAGCCCGACGACGTCCCGAACCGGGTGGATGCCACCTTCACAGACCCCCACGGCGACACCGTCACCGACTCCGCGATCGCCAACGTCAAGGTGCTCCACCCGTCGATCGCGCTGACCGTCGACTCCGAGTGCCGCCACCATCCTGACCGGCGGCACGGTCAGCTACACCTACACGCTGGACAACACCGGCGACATCGCGATCACCAACCCGACCGTGACGGCGGCGAACTGCACGCCGGTCACCTACAGCGCCGGCGACATCAACAACGACGGCGTCCTCGACATCGACCGAGACGTGGACCTACACCTGCACGACCGGCGCGCTCACGCTCGACCAGACCAACCAGGCCGTCACCGCCACCGGCAACGCCCTGATCTTCGCCACCCCGATGTCCCGCCACCCCAAGACCGTCGCGGTCAACGTCATCGACCCGAAGATCGCCGTGGTCAAGACCGCGCAGAACAACGCCGCCGGCGGCGCGACGGGCGACTCGATCACCGTCGGCTACCCCAACTCGGTCACCTACCACTACGCCGTGACGAACACCGGCGACGTCCCGCTGTCGTCGATCACGGCGCTGGACAACAAGTGCCCGACCGGTGACCGCCGACCGGATGGGCGCCGCGATCATCGGCGACACCGACGACCGACGGTGCGTTCGACCCCGGCGAGACGTGGCAGTACAGCTGCGGCCCGGTCCAGCTCGAGGCGGACACCACCAACTCCGTGCAGTTCGACGCCACCTACTCGGTGGACGGACTTGACCGGGACGGTGTCGGCCACCGACACCGCGCACGTCGACGTCATGCGGCCCAAGCTCGTGCTGACCAAGGAGGCGAGCGCGACCAGGGCCAGGCTCGGCGGCGAGATCACCTACACCTACCTCATCACCAACACCGGCGCCACGTCCTTCCTGCGGGCCGGCTTCTCGACTCCGGTCCTGACCGACGACAAGTGCTCGCCGGTGACCTTCAGCCGCTGGGTGGTCGACCGGGACGCCCACGGAGTCGCTCGACCCGCCGATCGCCGCCGACCCGAACAACCCGGCCGACCTGGGCACCCCCGGCGACGTCATCGAGTACACCTGCACCGACGACGCTCACCGCGGACATGGTGGTCGACGACCGGGTGGTCAACACCGTGACCATGGGGCCGGCGACCGACACCCTCGGCAGCAAGTACACGCCGACCCCGGCGAGGGCGTCCGTCTTCGTCCTCAACCCCGACTTCTCGGTGACCAAGGTCGCCACCACGACCGATCAGACGCACGCCGCAGCACCGGCGACGACATCGACGGCGAGGCCGGCCAGCCGGTCGTCTACACCTTCACGATCGCCCACACGCATGGCGACCGCCACCGGCACCTTCCTGGACGACCTGAACGCGCTGTCGCTGGACGTCACGGACGCCCAGTGCGACCGCGCCCCGGTCGGCGAGGACGCGGACGCCGACGGCGTCGTCGACGGCGACACCGACGCCAACGGCCTGCTGAACCCCGGCGAGACCTACACCTACACCTGCACGCTGGCGTCCCTGCCCGACGGCGACCCGACCGTCAACACCGTCACGGTCACCGGCACCGTCGTGGAGCGAACGAGACCGCCTGACACCGCCGGACGGCACGCCCGCCGAGCCGAACGACGGCCTCGGCCCCGATCACGCACGACCGACACCGCGACGGTCAGCCCCGTGTCGGCCGCGCGGTCACCGTGCTCAAGCGGGGCCTGCAACTGCGACGTCGGCGTCCCGGTGTGCGACATGACACTCCCCGGCACCGAGTTCGTCCTGTACACGCAGCGACCCGACGCTGCCCAACGCCGGCACCGGCGTGCCGCTGACCAACGACCCGGCCGGCAGCGCCACGTTCGTCACGCGCGAAGCTGCAGCTCAACCACGACTACTGGCTCGTCGAGACCAAGGCGCCCGACGGCTTCCAGCTGCTCGCCGCAGCCGATCAAGTTCCACCTGACGAGGACCGAGCTGACCCTCGACCCGGCCACCGCCAGTTCGCTGATCACGGCGGACTCCACGACGTTCACCATCACCGTCACCGACGTGCCGGCGGCCGAACTGCCCAAGGCCGGCGGCGAAGGGATGCTGCCGTACCTGGGGCTCGGGCTGCTGCTCGTGGCCGGGGCCACCACGTACTACCGCGTCACCTCACGTCCTCCGATTGCGCCAAGGAGGGCCATGTGAACCCCCGGGGGACGGGACCCCCTGCAGCCGCGAAGCCTCCCGAGCCAACCCACGCAATCCTCTGATTAGGAGAAGCAGGAAAACCATGAAACGCAATTCATTCCGTAAGGCCGCGGCTGCCATCAGCATCTCGGCCATCGCATTCCTCGGCGTCGGGGCCCCGGCCGCCTTCGCCGACCCGGTGACCCGTACGTCCGTCAACAGCGTCAACCAGGAGACGCCTCCAACACCGCGCTGATCAACCCGAACGCCGACGTCCAGCTGCAGCATCCACAAGTACCTCGGCGCCACCGGTCGAGCCGCGGCAGCCGAACGACGGCACGGCCGAGACCACCGTCACCGGCCTGCCCCCGCTGCAGGGCGTCGATGTTCGACGTCTACCAGGTGTACACCGACGCGGCCAAGACGGTCCCGGTCGACCTGACCACGAACGCCGGCTGGGACGGCCGCCGTCCGCGATCAACGGCTACACCCTCACCCAGGCCGACATCACGGCCGGCTCCTTCACGATCGGCACGACGACCTACTACCTCGGCACGCGCGGTCCACGGTCACCACCGACGCCACCGGCACCGCCACCTTCACCAAGGTCGACGGCGTGGGCCTCTACCTGGTCAACGAGGACATCCTGGCGTCGACCAACGTCGTCAACGTGACCACGCACACCCAGGTTGCCGACCTCGTCGATCACCCCGACGGCGCCGTTCTTCGTCACCCTGCCGATGACGAACCCCGACGCGACCAACCGCTGGATGTACGACGTCAACGTCTACCCGAAGAACCAGGCCGACACCATCAGCCTCGCGGTCGTCGACCAGGGCACCACCACCCTCGACGACGGCGGCACTGCCGCGACGTCGACTACGTCCTGACCTCCTCCATCCCCGACGGCACCGTCGCCGCTGGGCCAGTACGTCATCCACGCAGGACCTCGACCCGACGGTCGACTTCGTCCGGTGACGTCGACATCATGGTCGGTGACCCCGCGTCGCGCCACCGGGCACCGACTACCACGTGTGCTACGGCACCGACGTGCAACTACCCCGCGGCACCGTCGTGACTGCCGGGCGACGACGCTTGCCCCGGGCGGCGTCGTCACGGTCGTCTTCACCGACGCCGGCCTGCTGTACCTCGAGACCCACCGCGACATGGAGGTCGTCACCACCATCAACGCGACGATGGACATGCAGGACACCGCCGACGGCATCGTGCCCGGCGCAGGCGTCCCTCGTCCCGAGCGAGGCCTGGTTCGACCAGAACTACCCGAGGCCACGTTCGACCCGGAGACCCCGAGCACCACCCCGCCGATGCCGCGCGCTCGTGGGCATCGACTCCAACACGGTCGCAGTCCAAGTACGGCGACCTGGTCATCACCAAGACCGACGCGGTCGGCGGCGCGCTCCTCGTTGGCGCCGAGTTCACGGTCTACGCGGACGCCAACAACAACGAGGCTTGTGACGACGCCGACCTGGTCGCGCGCAACCAGTCAAGGCCGCCCGTGGCCACCGGCATGCCGACGGCGTCGCGACCATCGACGGCCTGCAGACCTCCGACTTCTACAACGGACGCGACGCAGACCGACCTGCATCACCTACTGCCTCGTCGAGACCAAGGCGCCCGACCGGCTACAACCTGCTCGCCGACCCGATCACGTTCACGATCTGCAGGCGTTCGACACCACCGACCCGACGCTGCCGGTGACCGCCGTCACCAACCTGCCGATCAAGAACGAGAAGGCCAACCTCGGCAACAACCTGCCCCTCACCGGTGGCGAGGGCGTCGCGGCGCTGAGCCTCGGCGGCCTGGCCCTCATCGGCGGCGGCCTCGGCTACTACGCGTACACCTCGCGCAAGCGCCAGACTGCATGACTCCCTTGCCGGTCAATAGACCGGTGAGGTGACCCAGGGTGGGCGGGGAGCCTCGGCTCCCCGCCCACTTCCACACCAGCAACACAACCCGCAGCACCCAGCGAAAGAACCTCATGACCCAGCCGCAGACCAGCACCCGGCCCGCCACGGCGCGCCGCCGCGTCTGGCCGCACCGGCTGGTCGCGCTCGCTCTCGTGCTGGCCGGCGGAGCCCTCACCGGCTGGCCGGTCGTCCAGACCTACGCCAACAACACCCAGACCGCCCACGAGGTCACCGCAATACGCCGACGCCGTCGCCTCCGCCGCGTCCGCCGACCCCGAACCCCTGCACGCCGATCTCGTCCGGGCCGCCGACTACAACGCGGCCCTCAGCCCGTCCGCCCTGTGGGACCCGTGGGGCACCGAAGCCCCCGGACAGTCACCGGCACACGACGACTACCGCACCCAGCTGGCCGCGTTCGAGGCGATGGGACGCGTCCGCATCCCCCAGATCGCCGTCGACCTGCCGATCTACCACGACGCCACCGCGCAGGCCCTGGCCCGCGGCGCCGGACACCTCTACGGCACCTCCCTGCCGGTCGGCGGCCCCGACACCCACGCCGTGCTCGCCGCCCACACCGCCTACACCGGCCGCACCTTCTTCGACCGGCTGCCCGAGGTCACCCTCGGCCAGACGTTCTTCATCGACACCTACGCCACCACGCTCACCTACCAGGTGGACGCGATCCAGATCGTCGAGGCGTGGGAACTCGAAGCCGTCGAACGCGTCCCCGGCGCCGACCACATCACCCTCGTCACCTGCATCACCCCACCCGGCGAACACCTGCAGCGCCTGCTGGTGCGCGGAGTTCGCGTCCCGGACGCCCCCGCCGGACTGCCCGCCGAGCCCACCACCCAGACCGCCGGCGGCCCCGACGCAGCACAGGCCCCGACCGTGCCCTCGACCGTGCCGGCCACCGCAGACACCAGCGTCCAGAGCTGGATGTGGCCACGACTGTGGCTGACCGGCGCCGCAACAGCGCTCGCTGCGATCATGGCCATCAGCTGGATCATCGGCGACCGGCGACGCGCCCACCGCGTCCCCACACACGCCCCGAACCCGGACGCCGGCCCCCGGCGCGCCGAAGCCAACCCGCACTACCCGCGAGACCGTGAAGGCCACCCGATGACCGACCGTCCTCGCCCCACCGCCCCCGCCGCCCGCAGCGCCCGAACCGCCGCAGCGGGCCCGCCGGGCGCGCCAAACGAGGCGGACGCTGGCAGCAGCTGATCCCGCTGCGTGCTCATGCTCACCGGCGTTCTCGTCCTGCTCTACCCGGTGATGGCCACCCAGTACAACAATGTCAAACAGCGCGAGTTCTCCTCTCAATACAACCAGGACGTCGCCCAGGCAGACCCGGTCGACCTGAGCGCCGACCTCAACGCAGCCCGCGGCTACAACGCCCAACTCGAAGGCGTGCCGATCCTCGACCCGTGGCTGCTGCGCGTCAAAGGCCCGCCCGAATCGGGCCCCTACGCCATCTACGAGTCGCAGCTCAACCGGTTCCCGGTGATGGCGAGCGTCCGGGTGCCGGCTGTCAACATCGACCTGCCGATCTACCACGGCACCACCGACGACGTGATCGCCAAGGGCGTCGGCCACCTGTACGGCACATCCCTGCCGGTCGGCGGACATGGACACCCACGCGGTGCTCACCAGCCACACCGGCATGGCGAGCGCCACCCTGTTCGACCACCTCGACGAGGTCGTCGAGGGCGACCTGATGTTCGTCGAGGTCGCCGGCGAAACCCTCGCCTACCGCGTCGACCAGATCAAGATCATCCTGCCCAACGAACTCGACGACTTGACCAAGGTGGTGGGCCACGACTACCTGACGCTGTTCACCTGCACGCCGTACTCGGTGAACACCCACCGGTTGCTGGTGCGCGGCGAGCGGGTGCCTTACACCCCCGAGGTCGCGGAGGTGGCCGAGCAGGCCGCCGAGCGTCCGGTGTTCGTGATGGAACCGTGGATGTGGTGGCTGATCGCGGGCGCCGCCGTCGGGCTGCTGGCGTTGCTGGTGATCGTGGTGCGCGAACGGCGACGCGCGGCGGCACGACGCCGGCTGATGGCGGGCACTGCTGGTTCGTCCCGGCGGACGGGCAAGCGGTAACATCGGGTGGTCCTCAAGGGGGTGCACCATCGAACAGCCCGTTCTTCTGCATGAACCCGCCGTCCGTCGACGCTCGGTCGTGGCCGGATCTGTCGGAAACCTCGTCGAATGGTTCGACTGGTCGGTTTACGGCTTCTTCGCACCGTACTTCGCCGCGTCCTTCTTCCCGCAGGGCGACCGCATCGCGCAACTGCTGAGCGTGTTCGCGGTCTTCGCCGTCGGGTTCTTCGTCCGACCCTTGGGCGGCGCCGTGCTCGGCTCGTACGCCGACCGGCACGGACGCCGCGCCGGCATGACGCTGACCATCCTCATGATGGCGGCTGCGTCCGCGATCATGGCACTGACACCGACGTTTGCGACCATCGGGGTTTTCGCGCCGATCCTGCTGGTGATCGGACGCAGCCTGCAGGGGTTCTCGGCGGGCGGAGAGTTCGGCACCTCGTCGGCCTTCCTGGTCGAGAACGCCGCACCCGGACGCCGCGCCTCGACCGGCATGTGGCAGCAGGTGTCGGTAGGGGCCGGGACGCTGCTCGCGTCCCTACTGGCGTCCGTGATGTTCGCGGTGCTGTCCCCGGAGGCCCTGTCGAGCTGGGGTTGGCGGGTGGCGTTCCTCATCGGAGCCGCCCTCGGACTGGTCGGGCTGTACATGCGGGCCCGCGTGCCCGACACCGCGATCTCGACCCACGTGCGCGCGACCGGGCAGGTGCCCAGGCGTCCACTGGTGGCGGTCTTCCGCAGCCACCCTCGCGCGGCGCTGCTCGTCATCGCCCTGGTGGCGGCGGGCACCGGGCTGGTGCAGTTCTGGTTCGTCTACCTGCCCACTCTCGGCGATGCTGCGCACCGGTGCGGCGCTCAAGACCGGCCAGGTCGCGGCCGCGATCGGGCTGGCGGTGTTCACGGTGTTGCTGCCGGTCTTCGGACGGTTGAGTGACCGGGTCGGACGCCGTCCCATGCTCATCACCTTCGCGCTCGGGTCGGCCGTGACCGTGGTGCCGCTGGTGCTGAACCTGCGTCCGACGCTGCTGAGCCTGGCGCTGTCGGCGAGTGTCGCCGGGGATCTTGCTGTCGTCCTACGCGGCGTTCGCTGGCCGCCGTGATGGCCGAGCAGTTCCCGCCCGAGGTGCGCACGGCGGGCATCTCGCTGCCCTACGGGGTGGCCGTGGCGATCTTCGGTGGCCTGTCGCCGCTGGTGGCGACGGCGCTGATTCGCGCCGAGCGGTTCGAGTTCTTCCTGGCCGGGGTGGTCGTGCTGTGCCTGGCCTCGGCGCTCGTCTACTGGCGGATGCCCGAGACCAAGGACCTGCCGCTGTAGGGGTTGGCTGTTTCGGACGCGTCCTTCCCCGCCCTCGCAGACGCGTGCGATCTAGCTTCCCGCGTCCGAAATATCGCACGCGGCAAGCTATTTGGCACGCGTTTGCGGTGATGGGGGCCACTGGAGCCCCGCTTAGCCACACGCAGGCCGCAGGATCGTCAGGGGGAGCGGTGCCCTGGGGCTCGGAACGGGAGCGGTACCGTGCGGCGCGATAGGTTGACCCCATGAACGATGGTCCCGGTTTTGGCGCGTCGCCAAGCAGGTCGGCAAGCGGGTCGCCGTCCCACGAGCAGGACGCGTCCTTCACCGTCGAACTGGCCACCCCGCTCACCCCGGACGCGGCCCTGGCCCGGGTGCTCGACCTGCGGGTCCACGACCGGGTGATCCCGTTCACGAGGGTGCGGCCGGCCGTCTCGGCCGAGGAACTGCGTCCCGGATCGGTGTTCGTGGCACGCACCGGCATCGGCCCAATCGCATTCGACGACCCGATGATGATCGAGCAGCTCGGCGCGTACGGGGACGCGGGCGGCACCGGCGCGGTGATCGTCAAACAGGGCCGGGCGCTCCAGGGGAAGGTCAACCTGCAGATCACTCCGGACGCCGCCGGCAGCCAGGTCCACTGGCACCAGGACGTGCGGCTCCCGTGGCTGCCCGGGATCGTCCAGCCGCTGGCGGCCCGGCTGCTCAAGCTC
Source organism: uncultured Actinomycetota bacterium (assembly GCA_963780175.1). Lineage (GTDB taxonomy): Bacteria > Actinomycetota > Actinomycetes > Propionibacteriales > Propionibacteriaceae > Brooklawnia. The sequence continues at coordinate 81,994 of CAWAAT010000003.1, forward strand.
GGCTACCGGCGGGTGCTGACCCGGTTGCTGGGCGGCTGAGGGCAAAGAAGTTGGGCCGGACGGGAATGTCTGGTGCATCGGCTCGCGTTGAGAAAGCGAGTAGGCCCACCTGTGAAAGGGCGACCCGTTGTCGCCGGACACTCGAAGGAGGAATACCCATGGCAACACTTCTGTGGATCATCGCGGTGGTTCTGGTGGTATCAGGCGTCCTGGCCATTGTCAGGAAGCAGATGCTCTGGGGTATCGTGCTCATCGTCGTCGGCCTGTTGGTCGGCCCCGGCGGAGTGAGCATGTTCACCTGACCAGCAGCTCGGCAACCGGCCCCCTCGCCCAGTTCGTGTGGCGAGGGGGCCGGTTTTTCGTGTCTGGGGGGTGATAAGACCCGATCGGACTAGCGTCGACGTCATAGGACGACGGGAGTTGCCGTGAACGACATCGTGGCGTTCGCCGGGTTTATCATCAGCGCGGCGATCATCTTCACCGCCGGACGCGGCCTGTCGCGATACGGGGAGCGCATCGCCGAGATCACCGGCATGGGTGGGGCCTGGGTCGGGCTGATCCTGATGGCGTCGGTGACCTCGCTGCCAGAACTCGTCGTCGGGGTAACCTCCTCCGGTTTTGTCGGGTCGGCTGACCTCGCCGTCGGCGACGTCATCGGCAGCTGCGCGTTCAACCTGTTGATCCTGGCTTCGCTGGACGCCTTCGTCCCGCGCCATCGCAGACTGCTGGGCATCGCCTCGGCGACCCACGTGCTCGCCGCCGCCCTGGGGATCATCCTGCTCGCCCTCGTCGGTCTGGGGATCATCAACATCGGTAGTCATGCGGTGATGCCCTGGATCGGCGTCTCGTCCGTGCTGTTCATCGGGGTCTACCTGATGTCGGTGCGGCTGATGTTCATCTACCAGCGCAGCCCAAGTGCGTTGGCGTCCAGCATCAGCGGGGACGAACGCCTGCCCGAGGGCCTGGGGGTGCCCGCCAGCCTCACCAAGGCACAGGTTTACCGGCGCTACGCGGCGCACGCGGCGGTCGTCGTGGCGGCCGCGGTCGTCCTGCCGCCGATGGCCCAGCGCATCGCGCTGGCCACCGGGTTGGAGGAGTCCTTCGTGGGGACGCTGTTCCTGGCCTCATCGACCTCGCTGCCCGAGATCGCCGTCTCGCTCACCGCGGTGCGGATGGGCGCCATCAATCTCGCCGTCGGCAACATGCTCGGGTCGAACCTGTTCAACGTCTTGATCCTGGCCATCGACGACGTCGTCTACACCGGCGGCCTGCTGCTGCAGGACGCGTCCGACACCCACATCATCTCGGTGCTCTCGACGATCGTCATGTCGGCGGTCGTCATCATCGGGCTGGTGTTCAACGTCGAGGGCAAGCGGTTCTTGCTGGCCTGGGACGCCGTGATCATTCTGCTCGTCTACGTCGGCAACGCCGCCCTGCTGCTGATGATGTGAGTGTCGGACGCGGGCCTCAGAGCCGGGCCAGCGACTGGTCGATGTCGGCGATGATGTCGTCGATGTGCTCGACGCCCACCGACAGGCGCACCCCCTCGGGCGTCACCCCGGCGGCCACGAGCTCCTCGTCCGACAACTGCGAGTGCGTGGTGGACGCGGGGTGGATGACCAGCGACTTCACGTCCCCGATGTTGGCCAGGTGCGAGAACAGCTCGAGTCCCTCCACGAACCGGGAGCCGGCCTCGCGTCCCGCCTTCAACCCGAACGTCAGGATGCCCCCGAACCCGCGCCCGGTGAGAACCCGGTCGGCGGTCTCGTGCCAGGGGCTCGACTCCAGGCCGGCGTAGTTCACCCACGCCACCGCCGGATGATCCTGCAGGTGCCGGGCGACCGCGAGCGCGTTGCTGCTGTGCCGTTCGAGGCGAAGCGGCAGGGTCTCCAGGCCCTGCAGCAGCAGCCAGGCGTTGAAGGGCGCGATCGCGGCGCCGGTGTTGCGCAGCAGCACGGTGCGCGCCCGGATGATGAACGCGGCCGGCCCGGCGGCGTCTGTCCACACCACGTCGTGGTAGGCGGCGTCCGGGCCGGTCAGCCCCGGGAAGCGGTCGGCGTGCGCGGCCCAGTCGAAGCTGCCCGCGTCCACGATCACGCCGCCCAGGGTGGTGCCGTGCCCGCCGATGTACTTGGTCGCCGAGTGCACCGAGACGTCGACGCCGTGATCGAAGACCCTGGCCAGATAGGGCGTGGCGACCGTGTTGTCGATGATCAGGGGCAGGCCGTGGGCGTGCGCGGCGGCCGACCACGCGTCCAGGTCGAGGACGCTGATCTGCGGATTGGCGATGGTCTCGCCGAACACCAGGCGGGTTCGGTCGTCGACGTGCCGGGCCAGGTCGTCGGGACTATCAGGATCGACGAAGCGCGTCTCGATGCCGAACTGCGGCAGGGTGTGGGCGAACAGCGCGTACGTGCCGCCGTACAGGGTGGACGTGGCCACGATGTTGTCGCCGGCGCTTGCCAGGTTGAGCACCGCGTAGGTGATCGCCGCCGCCCCGGACGCCGTCGCCAGCGCCCCGACTCCGCCCTCCAGCGCGTTGACGCGGGCCTCGAACACCGACTGGGTGGGGTTCATGATGCGCGTGTAGATGTTGCCCGGCGTCCGCAGCGCGAACAGGTCGGCGGCGTGCTCGGAGCTGTCGAAGACGTAGGAGGTGGTCTGGTAGATCGGCACCGCGCGCGAGTTCGTCGTCGGGTCGACGTCCTCCTGGCCGGCGTGGACGGCGAGGGTCTCGGGATGAAAGGACATGATGGTTCCCATTTCTTCTGGAGGATTTCGGGTTCTGGAGGATTTCGGGGACGACGAATTCAGGCGCGACACATACAGGAAGGCCCTGATGAGGAACTGGTTGCTGAAACGCGCCGGGCGATGGGCCGGTGTGTTCAGAAATCAGGTGCGAGAGCGCTCAGCGTCCGATAGATGCGAGCAGAAAACGAATGTCAGAGCTTGTCAGCTACACATTCGACAGCGCATGCACATCGAGGCGCGGGCGAGGTCGTCGCGTCCGAAGGTCATGAATGTGCTGTACATGGGTGCGACAGTAGGGGAAGTTGAAGATCGTATCAAGTGCTTTCCCACATTCTGGGATGGGGAATTTCGGTGGGTGGTGACCGCTGGTGGTGATCCACCGGGTGCCGACCCCGGTGCCGATCCCGCAAACGCGTGCGGAATAGCTTCCCGCGTGCGCTATTTCGGACGCGCGAAGCTATTTGGCACGCGGGTGGGTTGGAGGCGAGGGCCGCGTCCGGGCGCGAACCCCAGACCAGCGCTGTTGGCGACGTACACCCCGAGCAGGATCACCGCCCCACCGACCCACTGCAGAGCCGTGAGCCGCTCACCCAGCACGATCGCGGCGGCCACCACCGCGGTGAGCGTGGAGAGCCCGATGAACGTCGAGTAGCGGTTCGATCCCAGCCGGGCGATCGCCACGGTCTGGGTGAAGAACGCGCCGACGGACGCGGCGACCGCCAGATACCCGATGCCCACCAGCAACTCGGGGTGCGTCAGCGGGACGACGAGCAGGTCGGTGACGCGTCCCTGCACCCCGGCCTCGACTAGGGCGATCGCACCGAACACCACGGCCCCGACGAGCACCATCGCGAACGTCTTGTCGAGGGCGCTCGAGGCGGTGTCGCGCTCGGCGAACACCGTGTACAGCGAGTAGGACGCCACGGCCGCCAGCAGCAGCAGGTAGCCGAGCAGGTTGAATCCGGCAGCCACGCCCCCCGCCGCGATGGTGGCCACCACCCCGACCAGGGTCACGAGAATGCCGATCACCTGACGACGCGAGGGTGGGCGTCCCAGCACGAGCCAGGACGCCAGCAGCATGCCGACCGGAGCCGTCGAGATGAGGATGCCGCTCTCTGAGGCGGTCGTCCGCTGGACGCCGAGCGTCTCGGCCGCGTAGTACAGCAGGGGCTGCAGGAAGGCGAGCACCAGCAGGGGACGCACGCTGCGCCGGGTGAGGGTGAGCCGGATGACGCGGGTGGCGATCAGTACGCCCATCACCGCCAGCGCGGTGGTGAACCGCCAGGCCAGCAGGGCGGCCGGACTGATCAGGCCGACGGCGCCCTTGGTGAAGATGAAGCTGCAGCCGTACAGCAGCTCGGTGGCGACGGCTGCTGACACTCCGATGGCCGTCCGCGTCTGCACCCGGTCAGCTTACGGTGCGTCGATCATCGGGTGCGGGGGCCGGGCCGCGGATATTGGGACCGATCGGCCCGCGAGTAAGCGGGCGAAACGGTCCCAATATGTGACGTGGGGCGATTGCTCACCCCCAGTCGGGGTCGATGAAGATGCTGTCGCCGATGAACTCCCGCAGAATCGAGTTGCAGGGGATCCCCTTGCCCCCCACCGGCGAGAAGAAGGTCAGCAGGTTGAGCAGCCGGTCACGGGTCTCGGCGTACGGGCTGTCGTCCGGGATGGTCGTCAGCGCATGCTCGGCCACCGGACGCAGGGCGTTCATCTCGTACATCAGGGACGAGTTGAACATCACGTCCGCGGTCTCCTGGTAGCGGAAGATGTGCTCGTACTCGCCGCGCCGCACGCTCGCCCACTGCTTGATGGTGTCTTCGGGGGACGTGCCGCGGTACCGGTTGTCGCGCACGATGCGCCGGATCAGCCGGATCTCGGTGGTCGGCACCCGGTTCATCAGGTCGATGTTCAGCCCGCCGAGCGCGCTGACGTACACCTTGAACACCTGCGCGTCCGGCAGGTGCCCGGTCAGCGCCGGGTTGAGGGCGTGGATGCCCTCGATGAGCAGCACCTGGTCGTGCCCGACCATCAGCGGCACCGTCTGGGCAACCCGCGCCCCGGTGTCGAAGTCGAAGAGGGGGGTCTGCACCAAGCGACCCTCAACGAGGTGCGAGATGTGCTCGCGCAGTAGTGGAATGTCGAGCGCCTCGATGGTGTCGAAGTCGTAGTTGCCCTCATCGTCGCGCGGGGTCTGGGCGCGGTCGAGGTAGTAGTTGTCGAGCGACAGTGACACCGGCTTGAACCCGTTGACCTGCAACTGGGTCGAGAGCCGCTGGGTGGTGGTGGTCTTGCCCGAGGACGACGGCCCGGCGATCAGCAGGACGCGCAGCGCCCGGCGTTGCGCCAGGATCGCGTCGGCGATCTCGCCGAGTTGTTTCTCGTGCAGCGCCTCGGCGATGCTGATCAGCCGCAGCGTGCGTCCCTCGTCGATCCAGCGGTTGACGTCGGCGGCGATCTCGACGTCGATCTGGTCAAGCCAACGCTGGTTGTGCTCGTAGGCAGCGCTCAGGTGCACCGGTGGGATGAGCGGGTGCCCGTTGCCCTTGTCGATGTCACCGAAGTCGACGATGAACCCGTAGCTGTAGGGGATCAGCTTGAACGGCTCGACCTCGGACGGGTCGTGCAGGGCGGGGTAGACCGCGTCCACCACCAGGCCGTCCACCCGGTAGCGGTAGTAGCCCTCGTGCTTGCCGATCAGTTCGATGTCGTTGCTGCTGGTGACCCAGTCGTAGAGCCGCTGCTCGAGCGCCTTCACCTCGCGCGGCGAGATCACCGAGCCGACCAGGTTGCAGAACACCCCCTCGAGGATCGAGTAGGACGTCTTCAGCCGCTCATCGGGGAAGAGGTCGTTCACCGCCTTGATCAGACCGAGCTTGACCGTCTGGCGTCCCTGGCGCAGGTGTGTCTCACGCATGGCGCCATTGTGGCGCCTCAAACCCCACCCGAGGCCCCGAACGCGGCCACTAGGGTGTGACACATGCGAGACACGCTGCATCTGGGGTCGATGGCGAAGCGACTGAGCGGGCTGCTGGGATGGCTGCGTCCCGATTTCGTGGTGGACGCGGTGGTCAACCTCACCCCCGAGGACATCTACCGGCACGCCCCGGCTACCCGGGCGGTGCTGCTCGACATCGACGGGACGATCACCGACTACCACGCGCCGAGCGTGCCGGCATCGGCGGTCAGCCGGCTGGCCAGCTACACCGAGGCCGGGCTGGCCACGTTCATCATCAGCAACTGTCACGACGAGCGCGTCCACGAGGTGCACCGGCTGTTCGGCCCGCTGGTCACCGGAGTCGTCACCCCCGCGGACGCCGCCGACCCCGCCGATCCGCACGACAAGCCGCGCCGTCACATCAAGCCGGCCCCCGACATGCTGTTGGCCGTTCTCGATCGGTTCCAGTGTGCCGACCCCGGCGAGGACGAACCGCGTCCCCTGGTGCCCGGTGAGCTGCTGATGGTGGGCGACCAGATGTTCAAGGACGTGCTGGCCGCCCGTCGGGCCGGGGCCGCGTCCGTGCTGGTGCCCCGCGAGGGACGCAAGGACCACCTGGGGGTGCGCGTCTTCCAGCGTCCGGTCGAGGTGGTGCTGCGCGCGGTGCTGGGGCTGCCGGTGTGGCGCAGCGCCTGGCCGGCTCGCCTGGAGCCGGTGGGCTGAGGGGGACGTGCCTGACATCCCGGCTGTCGAGGGCTACTACGACGCGCTGATCACCCGAAGGCTGCGCCGGCGCATGGACGCGTCCGGGCTGGTGCCCAAGGAATCGACAGTCGACAGCGCGGAGCTGGCCCAGGTGCTCGCCCGGCACGTCCGGCAGGTTGCGCTGGAGGCCTTCGACGTCCCCGAGACGCAGGCCAGGTCGCTCGCCGACGACATCGTGCAGCGCCTCGGCGCGCCCGACGAGCTGATCGACGGCGACCCGAGGCGACTGCTGTCGCTGCTGCACCCGCCCGGCCCCGGGCGTCCGGCCAGGTACCTCACGGCCCCCGAGACCCCGTTGTCGCAGCCTGCCCTGCTCACCAACGCCCGCGGCGAGCCCACGATGGGCAGCGAGATCGCGTCCGAGCTGGGGTCGGCCGACCGGGTCGAGCTGCTCTGCGCGTTCATCAAGTGGTACGGCATCCGGACGCTGGAGAAGTCGCTGGCCTCGCTGCGCGAACGTGGCGTCGAGCTGCGCGTCATCACCAGCACCTACCTGGGCTCCACCGAGCGGGCCGCCCTCGACCGGCTGGTCGACGAGTACGGGGCGCAGGTGCGCATCAGCTACGAGACCAAGCGCACCCGGCTGCACGCCAAGGCGTGGCGGTTCGTGCGCAACACCGGCTTCGACACGGCCTACATCGGCTCGTCCAACCTGTCGAGTGCGGCGATGCTCGACGGGGTGGAGTGGAACGTGCGGATCACCGCGTCCACCGCACCCGAACTGCTGCGCAAGTTCTCTGCGACCTTCGACAGCTACTGGAACGACCCGGCGTTCGAGGCCTACACCCCGGCCGACGGCGAGCGGCTCGACCGCGCCCTCGACGAGGCCGCGGGACGCAACCGCCAGACCGGGGCGCTGGCCATCTCGGGCCTGGCTGTGCGTCCCTGGCCGCATCAGGAGCAGATGCTGGAGGCGCTCGAGACCGAACGTGAGGTGCACGAGCGGCACCGCAACCTGTTGGTGGCCGCCACCGGCACCGGCAAGACGGTCGTCGCCGCGCTCGACTACCAGAACCTCGCCACCCAGACCGGACGCCGGCCCAGCCTGCTGTTCGTCGCCCACCGCCGCGAGATCCTCGAGCAGGGGTTGCGCACCTACCGCGAGGTGCTCGCCGACGGAGGTTTCGGGGAGCTGCTGGTCGCCGGTTTCCGGCCGCAGGGTTGGCGGCACGTGTTCGCCTCGGTGCAGTCGCTGGACGCCGACGCCCTGGCGAAGATGCGACCCGGACGCGTTCGAGGTGGTCGTCATCGACGAGTTCCACCACGCCGAGGCCGCCAGCTACCGGCGCATCCTCGACCACCTGCGACCCCGCGAACTGCTCGGGCTGACCGCCACCCCCGAACGCGCCGACGGGGTCGACGTCCGGGTCTTCTTCGACAACCGGATCGCCTACGAGCTGAGGTTGTGGGACGCGCTGGCCGCCGACCTGCTGAGCCCCTTCCACTACTTCGGCATCGCCGACACCACCGACCTGAGGTCGGTCGAGTTCAGCCGCGGACGCTACGACGTCGGGCAGCTCTCGGGGGTGTTCACCGGCAACGACGCCCAGGCGCGGCTCATCGTCAAGCAGCTGCGTCACACCGTGGCCGACCCGGGACGCATGCGCGCGCTGGGGTTCTGCGTCGACGTCAAGCACGCCCAGTACATGGCCGAGGCGTTCACCCGCGCCGGGCTGCCCGCGCTGGCGGTGCACGGGGGCACACCGGGCGACGAGCGCAGACTCGCCGTCTCGCGGCTGACCAAGCGCGAGGTGGTGGCCCTGTTCACCGCCGACCTGTTCAACGAGGGCGTGGACATCCCCGACGTCGACACCCTGCTGTTCCTGCGGCCCACCGACAGCGCCACGATCTTCCTGCAGCAACTGGGACGCGGCCTGCGCCGCACCGAGGACAAACCGGTGCTGACGGTGCTCGACTTCGTGGGCCACCACCGCAAGGAGTTCAACCTGGCCGCCCGCTACCGCGCCATCGTCGGCGGGTCGCGTCGGAGTCTGAAAGAGCAGGTGGAACGGGGTTTCCCGTACCTACCGGCCGGCTCGCAGATCGTGCTCGACGACGTGACGCAGGCGCAGGTGCTGGCAAACGTGAAGGCGCAGATCGCCACCCGGTGGGGCGACTTCCTGCGGGAGTTGCGGGCGGTCGGCGACGTCGACCTCGCCACGTTCATCACCGGCAGCGGTGCCGAACTCAGCGACCTGCTGGGCAAGGGGTCGTTCACCAGGTTGCGGCGCGAGGCGGGGCTGCCCACCCTGGACGCAGGCCCGCGCGAGGAGCAGCTGCTCAGGCGGCTCAAGGCGATGGCGCACGTCGACGACCGGCAGCGCCACCTGCAGTACTCGAGGTGGTTGGGCGACGACGCCCCCGACTACCGCGACGCCAGCGCGGACGAGCGGGTGTGGGCAGACATGCTGTTCTTCTCGCTGTGGCCCAACGCCGGCGGCTTCGCCAGCGTGGCGGACGGACTGGCGGCACTGAAGGCCGAGCCGGCGTTCCGGAGCGAGGCCCGCCAGGTGCTGGACTGGGCGATCGCCCGGGCCGAGCATGTCGCGCGTCCGCTGGTCGGGCGGTTGGGCGCGGGGCCGCTGCGCTCGCACGCCCGCTACAGCCGGGAGGAACTCGCCGCGGCCCTGGGGTACGCGAGCCTGACACGGACGCCGGCCAACCTGCGCGAGGGGGTCTTCCACGCCAAGGAACTGAACGTGGACGCGCTGCTCGTCACCCTGGTTAAGTCGGCGTCCCACTTCTCGCCCAGCACGATGTACCGCGACTACGCGCTCAACGCGGAGTTGTTCCACTGGGAGTCGCAGTCGGGGACGTCGCTCGACTCGCCCACCGGGGTGCGATATCTGGGTCAGCGCACGAACGGCACCGAGGTGGCGCTGTTCGTGCGCACCAGCGGGGCATGGGAGTTCGGCCGGGGTGCGCCCTACCTGCTGCTGGGTGATGTGGACGTCGTCGACCACCGCGGCGAACGCCCGATCGCCATCACCTGGCGGCTGCGGCGTCCCATGCCTGCCCAGGTGCTGCTGGACGCCCGGGCTGTCAGCTGAGCAGTGCCCTACGGGCGCCAGCGGAAGGTGACCTCGGGGCGTCCCGAACCACCCAACCGCTGGGAGCGCTCGGCGCGGTGCTCGTCGGCCAGGTACTGCAGGTAGCGCCGGGCGGTCACCCGGGACGTGCCCACGGCCTCCGCGACCTCGGAGGCGGCCAGCGAGTGAGGGTGGGCGTCCGCCAGCACGGCGATGACCTTCTCAAGGACCTCCCTGGCCAGCCCCTTGGGCGCCGCCCCACCGCTGGCTGACGGTCGCATCGCGCTGAACAGCCCGTCAACGCCCTCCTGACTGGTCGACGTCGCCCGCTCGAGGCGCGCCCGGTAGTCGCGGTAGGCCTCCAGCCGGTCGCGCAGGTCGGCGAACGTGAAAGGCTTGAGCAGGTAGCCGACCACCCCCAGCGACAGCGCCCGGCGGACGTGCTCGACCTCGCGTGCCGCGGTGATGGTGATGATGTCGATCGGACGACCGGACGCCCGGACGGCGCGCACCACGTCGAGTCCGTGCCCGTCCGGCAGGTTCAGGTCGAGCAGCACCAGGTCGACCGGGTGGTGCGCCAGAAACGCGATGGCCGTCTGCAGGGTGCCGACAACCCCGACCACCTCGAACCCGGGGACGCGTCCCACGTAGGTGGCGTGCCCGGCCGCGACCAGAGGTTCGTCGTCGACGACCAGCACCCGCAGCCCGGTCATGGCCGATCCTCCGAATCGGGCTGGAGCACCGGCAACCGGACCGTGAACGTCGCCCCGGGCGGGTCGCTGACCTCGATGCTGCCGCCCAGCAGGTCGACCGTCTGGCGCACCAGGGTGAGGCCGATGCCGCGTCCGGCCGGAGAGTCAGCCGCCTTGGTCGAGAACCCCCACGTGAACGCCCGATCGCGCTGCTCGGGCGTCAGCCCGGGCCCGGTGTCGCTGACGGTGAGAACGACCGATCCGGGCCGCACCTGCGCGTCCACCTCCACCACCCGTTCGTCGTCGGCGTCCAGGCCGGCCACCGAGTCGACGGCGTTGTCGATCAGGTTGCCCAGGATGCTCACCACGTCACCGGCCGGCAGCAGACCGGCCGGAAGGTGGGCGTCCGGGTCGAGGTCGAGGTGGACGCCGCGCTCGGCCGCCTGGGCGGCCTTGCCGAGCAGCAGCCCGGCGATGGCCGGCTCCTCGATCGCGGCGAGCACCTGCTCCGACTGGCGTTGCAGGGTGCGCACCTCGTCGGTCGCGAACCTCACGGCCTCGTCGGGACGCCCGAGTTCGATGAGCGTCGTGACGGTGTGCAGCCGGTTGGCGGCCTCGTGCGCCTGCGCATGCAGCGCGTCGGCCAGGCTTCGGGTGGCGGTGAGTTGGCCGGTCAGGTCGGCCAGTTCGGTGCGATCGCGCAGTGTGGTGAGGGTGGCCGGCTGCTGGCCATGCCTCTGGACCGTGTCGGACGAGACGACCAGCGCCCGGCCCCCGCTGGCCTGCGGGACGTCCACCCTGAGCTCGTGGCTGACCAGCGTCGCCGCCAGACCGGGCGACAGCCCAAGATCGTCCACCCGGCGATCGACCGCGTCCGGCCCGAGACCGAGCAGCCGTTGGGCCTCGTCGTTGATCACCTCGATGCGCCCGTCCGCCCCCGTGATCACCAGACCCTCCCGGACGGCGTGCAGGACCGCGTTGTGGTGCTCGTGCAGGCGGCGAAGCTCGGCGGCGTTGAGCCCGAGGGTCTGGCGGCGCACCCGCTCGGCCACCACCCATGCGCCCAGCCCGCCCAACAGGGCGACCGCGAGCCCGGGCAGCAGGATCTGGGGCAGCAGGGCGGTCAACTGCTGGGTCACCCGCTCCCGCTGCAGCCCGACCGCGACCAGCCCGAGCAGTTCGCCGTCCACGATCACCGGAACGACTGCCCGGGTTGATGGCCCCAACGAGCCGGCGTACTGCTCGAGGACGATGCCTCCCGCCTGGGCCTCGGCGATCGCCCCGGCGAACTGTCCGCCGACCAGGTCGGGGTTCGGGTGGGTGTAGCGGATGCCGTCGGGCGACATGATGACGATGAAGTCGGTGCCGGTGGCCTGGCGTTCACGCTCGGCGATCCGGGCCAGCGCGGCCGCCGGGTCGGACGCGGTCAGGCCCTCGCGGACGTCATCGGTGGCCGCCACCGCCAACGCAACGTCAGTCACCCTTGACGCGGTCGCGTCCTCGACCAACCGGACGGCCTGGGCGTAGGCGATCGCCAACGACAACCCGACCACCAGCAGCACCAGGGCGCCCAGCACGGCCAGGACGTGCGAGGCGATGCTGCGCGGAACGTGGCGGGGTCGAGCGGTGAACATTATGAACACAAGGATGCCCTCGCGAGGTGCCGAGCCGCAGTCTTATCACAGCCACGCAGGAGTGGCCAGGACAAGGAGCTTCGTCATGATTGCGCTGCACACCTCGATCGCGATAGTCGCGGTCATCCTGTTGATCATCAGGGTGAAAGTTGATCCGATCATCGCCCTGATGTTCGGCAGTCTCTATCTCGGTCTGGCTTCGGGGGTCGGTTTCGCCGAGACCGTGTCGGCCATCACCGGCGGGTTCGGCGACATCATGGCCAAGATCGGCCTGCTGATCGGCTTCGGCGTCCTGATGGGGGCGCTGCTGCACCGGATGGGTGCGTTCCGGGTGATGGTGGAGGCGCTGGTGAGGGTGGTGCCGGCGAACCGGCTGCCCTACGCGCTGGCGCTGGCCCTGACGACGATCGCGCCGTCGATCTACGTCGACGTCCAGGTGGTGCTGGCCGCGCCGGTCGCCCGGTCGTCCGCCAAGTTCCTCGGGAAGCACGGGCTGCCGTGGCTGGCCGGCGCGCTCGGCACCGGCATCTTCTGCGGGTACGTCTTCGTGATCCCCGGCCTGTCGGCGATCTCGATCGCGGGGCTACTCGGCGTCCCGCTGGGCACCTACATGATCTACGGCGTGGTCATCGGTGTCGTGGTCGCCGTGGCGACGGTCTTCATCTTCCGCCGGATGCTGGGCATGGGTTGGTGGGACGCGGCCCGCGACGAGGAGCAGTCCGAGGCGCTGGAAGAGGTCGAGGCTGCCGACGAGCAGGTGAGCGACGAATCGCGTCCCTCGCTGGGGTTGGCGCTGCTGCCGATCGTCGGCCCGCTGCTGATGATCGCCTTCGGAGCCATCGCCAAGCTGGCCGGCTTCTCCAACGTGCTGATCGAGTTCTTCGGCAACGCCAACGTGGCCCTGTTCATCGGCATGGTGGGCGCCTACGTGATGGCTCGCCGGTTCGTCGGGACGCCCGCGACCGCCGAGGCGATCACCGACGGCCTGCACACCACCGGCGAGATCCTGCTGGTCACCGGCATCGGCGGTTCGCTGGGTGCTGTCATCAAGGCGACCGGTCTGGCCGACATGCTGGGTTCGCTGTTCTCGGTCGAGTCGGGTGCCCCGATCGTGTTGTCGGTGCTGCTCGCCTGGTTCATCGCCGCTCTGCTGCATCTGGCGATCGGTTCGGTCTCGGTGGCGGCGATCACCGCGGCCGGCATCATCGCCCCGGTGGCTGCCCAACTGGACGTCGCCCCGGTCGTGCTGGCCCTGGCGATCGCCTCCGGTGCCATGTTCGCCCTGCAGGTGAACTCGAACTTCTTCTGGATGTTCAAGTCGCTGCTGGGGTTGACCACCAGAGGGGCGCTGAAGACGATGACCACGGTGACGTCCATCGCCTCGGCGGTGTCGCTGCCCCTGGTGATGGCGACGTCGCTGATAGCGCGATAGCGCCTTCCTACCCCCAGGCGCGTGCCAAATAGCTTCCCGCGTGCGATATATCGCACGCGGGAAGCTATTTCGCACGCGTTTACGAGAGTGGGTGAACAGTTCGCACGCGTTTACGAGAGTGGGTGAACAGTTCGCACGCGTTTACGAGAGTGGGTGAGCCTCAGGCCGGCCCGAAGACCAGCAGGACGCGGCCCTCGGCGTCCGAGAGCCTGAGCCTGGTGTCACCGATGCTGAAGCGCTGGACGGCCTGCAACGCGTCGAAGAAGGCCTGCTCCTGGGCCATCGCCGCCGGGTCCCCGGCCATCTCGGTCCACGTCAGGTCGCTGAACGAGAAAGATCCGTCGCGGTTCCACGTGTAGTCGCCCGAGAAGGCGTTGACCCCGCCGTTGCCGGTGACGGTGCCGGCGTCCAGCCTCATGGTGGGCGTGTAGTCGGGGTGGGTGGGGCTCAGCCCGGCGCCGAGGTCGATCGCCTGCAGCGTCCATGCCATGTCGAGGGCATCGTTGCGGCCGCCGTCGGCCCAGTCGACCAACGAGCAGGCAGTGAACATCAGCGTGACAAGGCTCAACAGCACGGCTGCGGCTAGTCGGACGGCTCTCATGGGCCCAGCCTAGGCCGATGGGTTCAGGCGCGCAGCAGTTCGTTCTCCCAGCGCAACCGGCCGGTCCGGATCGCCAGGCTCAAGGAGGCGTCCAGCGCCTCACTGATGCCCGCGGTGAGCCTCCGGAACCCGAAGAGCTCGCTGGTCTCCTTCTTGAGTTCCTCGGGGGTGATCCCGCCGGACGCCAGCGCCACGTCGTGCATGGCGTTGGCCAACTCGTGGGGGCTGATGTGTTCGACGGGTCGGTCCTGAGTGGGGTCGGGCCGGTGGAGCGTCCAGCTCTGGGGGGTGAGCCCCGGCGGCCAGACGAAGCCGTGCTCGTCGGGACGCAGGCGTCCGGCCTGCAAGATGGCGTCGATGCGCGTCTGGGTGACGCGTCCCAACCCGAACGCGTTCGCGACCTTCCTGGCCAGCCGGTGGGCATGCACCGGACCTTCGGATGCCACACCCTGCTCGAGCAGGGCGAGCACCCGGGCGCGGGCGCGGGCGTTGCCGGGCAGGGCGTCCAGCACGGTCACGTCACCGACGGTGGACGGCTGCCAGGGCAGGAAGGGGGCCGGGGTCGGGCGTCCGGGATCGGAGCGGACGCGGGGCGTGGGCTCCGCGGGCGCTCGGGTCGCGGAGTAGGCAGGGATGAAGTCAGGGCCGCGGGCCGGGTCGGGTTGCGCAGTGCCCGGTGCCTCGGCCCGCGCGGGTGCCGGCTGGGTCGCGGGTGCCGGCTGGGTCGGGGCCGCGGGCTGGGGGTGCTCGGCATCCTCGGCCACGGGGATCGCGACGGTCTCCTGGCGGAACCCGCTTACCTCGGCCTGCTCGACGACCTGGGCCAGGTGGGCGACCACCTCGTCGGGATGATCCAGCCAGGTCGGCAACCAGACGCGCTCGACGGCCGGCCAGCGCAACATGCCGGCGAGCACCTGCGAGCCCAGTGCGTCCCGGTCATTGACCGTGGCGCGGGCCGCCCATCCGGGGCCGTCCAGCAGCACCGCGACCAGCGGCTGGTCGGGGGCATCGGGCCTGGCCAACGCCAGGTCGACCCGGAAGTCCGACAGCCCCACGTCGGTGCGCACGGCCACGCCCCGCTGCTCGCAGCCGCTCCGCGATCTCGTCTCGGTGCCGGTCACGGACGATGGCCCGCCCGGTCGTGTTGGCCAGCTCGGCCTCGCCGCCGACCGCGACGTCGAGGTACTCGCGCAGATGCTTCAGGCCCAGCGAACTGCTCTCCTCGGCCCGCAGTTGAGCCGGTGCGAACGACGAGTAGATGATCACCTGACGCCGGGCGCGGGTGATCGCGACGTTCAGCCGCCGCTCGCCGCCGGAAAGGTTGAGCGGCCCGAAGTTCAGCGGCAGCACCCCCTTGTCGTTGACGCTGAACGCGGTCGAGAACAGCACCGCGTCCCGCTCGTCACCCTGCACGTTCTCGAGGTTCTTGACGAACAGGCCGTCACCGGTCGTGGCCTCCAGCGCGGCCACCATGCGGGGGTCGTCGGAGTCCCGGATCATCGACTCGATCAGGGCGCGCTGCTGAAGGTTGAACGTCACCACCCCGATGGAGGGCATCGTGGCCTCGGGTGCGGCGTCGAAACGGCGCCGGATCTCATCCACGATGGCCTGAGCCTCCACCGGGTTGGTGCGCAGGGCGCGTCCCTTGCCCGAACGCAGGAACGTGCCGTCGACCCGGACGTGGTGGATGCCGTGCCCGTTGACGCCGGGGTCGGGGACGCCTCGGGTGGGCGCGGGGAACGACGACAGCCGTCCGTCGTAGTAGCGGGCGTTGCTGAACGCGATCAGCGCCTCGTCCTGGCTGCGGTAGTGCCACGACAGCCAGCGCCGGTGGACGCGGGCCTGCACACACTCCGACAGGATCGACTCCTCGTCCTCAACCGCTGCGGTGGCCTCGAGGTCGTCCTCGTCGGTCTCGTCGCCGCGCAGGCTGATCTCGGCCACCGAGGTCGGCGGCATCTGCTTGCTGTCGCCCACCACGACGACGCTGCGCGCCCGTCCGATAGCCCCGATGGCGTCGGCCACCTTGATCTGGGACGCCTCGTCGAACACCACCATGTCGAACCCGACCGCCCCGACCGGGAAGAACCGGGCCAGCGAGTCGGGGCTGACAAGCACACACGGCATGATCTCGGTGATCAGTGAGCCGTGGCGTCCCATCAGATCGCGCACGCTCAGGCCGCCGCGCTGGCGTCCGATCTCGCGCCGCAACTCACCAACCTGACCCGAGGTGGCCTGGCTCGAGAACGTCCGGCGGGCCAGCGCCTGGGCGGCCAGTTCTGCCTTGATGGCCTCGCGAACGGCCTGTGAATGGTCGCAGAACCGGCGCACCGTCTCGTTGTGGGCCCGCTCGTCGAACCCGTCGAGCCCCTGGTTGCGGAGCCGTTCGACCAGGGACGCCTGGACGAGCCCCCGCTCGAGCGCCAGCGGGGCATCGTCACTGGACACCTCGCCGACCAACAGCTGCCGGTGGGCCTCGTCCAGACCCCAGGTCAGCATCGGGGACAGGTGCTTTCGGAACGCGAGCCACCGGGTGAGGCTGCCCAGGGTGGCGTCGTGCAGGTCGCGGGCGGCCGACGTCTGCTGCCAGCGCTCGAGAAGCCCGGCCTCGCCCGCCCACTCGTGGACGTCGGTGTCGGAGGACGCCAGCTGTCGCTGGACGTAGCCGAGCGCCGCCGCGAGTTCGCGGACGAGCTGGACCGCGTCCTGGGTCGGCTGGGTTGGCTGGGCACCGGGGCTGATCGGGCTGATGGGACGCGGCTCGGTCAGATAGCGTCGCAGGGCCTCCGAGAACGGGGACGCGCCGTTCGGCGCCACCCGATCTGAAGCCCAGGCCAGCCACGCGAGCTGCCCTGCCAGCTGGCCGGCTGCCTCGTCGGTGACGGGTTTCCAGTCGGACCCCAGCACGACGCCGGGGATGGCGCGAACCCGGGCAGTGACCTCGAGCATGGCGTGCTGCACGTCGGTGAGTTGCCGGACGAACGCCGGGACGTCTTTGGCCGGAACCGACGCACCGGGGGCCAGCGTCGGGGACACCTCGGCGAGCACCGCGAGCAGGCGTTTGCGACGCCCGAACCAGGACGACTGCGCGGCCTCGAGCGCCCGGGCGTGGATGTCGTCCAGCGGCAGATCGAGGGTGGCCGGCGTCGCGATACCCAGCGCGCTGCGGGCGGTGGCGATGAAGGCGGCGGTCTCGTGTTGGGCCGCCTGGGACGCCTGCTGCCAGCGCGGCGATCGGACCTCGTCGAGCAGGGCGAGCGGGGGTGAGCCGGCGTCCAGCAGTTCAGCCAGCAGGGTGAGGTCGGCGGGGGCGGCGGCCGTGCGGAGCACCGCGGACAGGGGGTCGGTTGCCTCAGACCCGAGCAGCCGGTCACCCAACCTGCTCAGCCGGTCGTCGGCGTCCCGGCAGGCACGCCTGACGTTGGGCAGGTCGACGGCGGTCGGATCGTCGAGCCGCGCGAACGTCCACGGGCCGCTCGGGGAGGGACGCGCAGCGTCCGCCACGTAGGGCAGGCCGGTGACCAGTTGGCGCAGTTCGGTGATCTGCTGCTCCTTGCCCGGTGTAACGGCGAACGGCGGCAGAGTCAAGCGTGGGGCCGGCCCCCAGGGCGCAGCGGTTGGTCTCGGCGGCGTAGAGCGACAGTCGCGCGCTGTTGGGCTCATGAAGCCTGGTCGCATACCGGGTGAGGGCGGCGCCCGCGGCACGCGCGTGCTCGGTGCCGGCCGCCAGACCCTCGGTGTCGCTGCGCAGCGCGAGGTCGAGTGAGCGGGAGATCTGGTGACGGACGCGGGCGGGCCGGCTGTCGCGGTCGTGCAGGTCGAGGGTGAACTCGCCCAGACCGACCGCCCGGACGCGCCGGGCCACCACATCGAGGGCCGCCCGCTTCTCGGCCACGAACAGGATGCGCTTACCTTCGGCGATGCCGCGGGCCAGCAGGTTGGCGATGGTCTGCGACTTGCCGGTACCGGGCGGTCCCTCGAGGACGAACGTGCGGCCCGACATCGCGTCCGCGATCGCGCCCAGCTGGGAACCGTCCGCGGGGATCGGGCAGAGCAGGCCGAGCTCGTCAAGGTGTTGGTCGCCGTCGGGGGTGAGGGGGTCGGCGAACTCGAGGGTTGGGGTGTGGGCTAGATGATGGGCGAGCGGGGAGCCCAGCAGCGTCTCCCAGTTCTCCTCGAGGTCCTTCCACAGGCGGTACTTGGCGAACTGGAGCAGGCTGACGTGGGCGGTCTCCTCGACTCGGAACGGCAGCCGTTGTGCCACCAGGGCTTCGCGGATGCCACGGATCGCGGCAGTCAGATCGATGCCACGGTCGTCGACCGGGGGTTCGGCCAGCGATGGCAGGCTGAGCCCGAACGTCAGCCGCAACTTCTCGAGCAGGCAGTAGTTGGGGGTGCTCGTCCCGGTCTCGTCAAGCACCAGCTGGAAGGTGGACCCACGGCGGGCGGAGGCCTTCAGGTGCAGCGGAACCAGCACCAGCGGGGAGCGCAGCTGCTTGCCGTCCAGCTCCCAGACCAGTGTGCCGAGCGCCAGGTAGAGGTTGTTGGCGCCGGTCTCCTCCTCGACGGTGCGCGCCTTGTAGGCGAGGTTGCGCAGCCGGGTGACGTAGGCGTCCGAGCTCAGGTCGGTGAACACGGACGCCTTGGCGAGCAGCGCCTCGTCGAGCACCTCGGCGGGCAGGTCGGCGGCGCGCTGGATGCCGTCGCGGTGCAGGTAGACGTTGTCGAACGCGTCGCCCGGGGCGAGGGTGACCTGGCGTCCGCTCGTGATCAGGTTCTCCAGGTCGGGCAGCAGCACGGGTGACACGTGCAGGCGCACGGCGGCGCGCTCGCTGAAGTTGATCAGCCGGTTGCGCAGGCTCAGGTCGAGCAGCGCGTTCTTCCACTGCTGCACCCGCGGCGGGATCGGCCTGCCGTCGCGGGTGACGGCGCGGGCGGTCTCGGCCTGGGCGGCCTCCCGGACGGCGGGGGCGACGCTGTGCTGGGCCGGCTGGTAGATGACGGTCTGGACGTCTCCAGTGACGGTACGGGTGATCGCAGGAAGTGGCAGGATGCGGCTGCGCCGGGCAGCCCAGACGTCGAGGATGCCGACGACCGCGTCCGGGTCCTGATGGATGCGCTGGGTGGCGACGGCCCGGGCGTCCGCGAACGAGGTGGGGTTGACACGTGCGGTGGCCAGGGTGGTCTCGAGGACTCCGATCTGGCCGAGGTCGAGTCGGTTCACCATGTCGGCGGTCTCGGAGTTGACCGTGGACCAGCTGTCCGATTCCTGACGCCACCAACCGACGAAGGCGTGGCCCTGCAGCATCCACACCTGGGCCCGCAGCCCGGCCTGTTCGAGAGCGGCGGCGAACAGCAGAGTCGTGTCGAGGCAGGTGCCGAGCCGGGTCTGATGCAGGTCAGCCGGCGTCCGGATCTTCTGCCCCTCATCGGTCCAGCTGGCCGGCGGTTCGCTGTAACGGATCTGTCCATCGCTGATCGCCTGGTAGATGGCGGCCACCAGTTCGTCGACCCGCTCGGGCCCCGACTGGTAGCCATCGATCTGGCTGTGGCCGGTGCGCTGGTCAAGGTAGTCGGCGGCGGCCGCGAGCAGAGAGGCCACCTCGGGGGCGTTGGGCATGACGTGGGCGGCGAGCAGTTCGAGGGCCAGACCGTTCGGCTTCCAGAGCCACTGGCGAGCCGCGAGGATCGTGACCGGCTGGGTGAGGCTGCCCACCACCTCGCCCTCGTGCAGCACGGTGACGTCGAGGCTGCCAGGGCGGGCCTCCTCGACCTGGTTCATGGCGGCGGGATCGAGGTGGAAGGCGATGTCGCGCAGGATGGTGGTCGCACTCGGCTCGATGTCGGCGTGGGTTGCGAACGGCTCCGACAACACGCCCTGCCCGTCACGCAGGGCGATCCGGACCTCCAGCCCGGTCCGCAGGACGGCGTCGTTGGTCAACGTGACGGTGCGCACCGGCGAAATCCTGTTGTGCGCCATGGCGTGGCTGACAACGGGATATACCTCCGCCTGGACGCGGATCTGGCTCGACTGCATCGTCTTCTCCTCAGGGCACCGGCTCGTTGTCGGTCAACGCGAACCGGGGCCATGCACCATCCTGCCGTGCCGGGGGGACAGCGCAGTAGCGGCCCGCAGAAGATTGCGACCGATCGTCGCTCTTACTCGCGATGTGATCGGTCGCAAGAATTTCGGGGTGGGGTGTGGAACGCTTCCGCCCCAGCGGAGGCCTGCCATGATGAGAGCCGGAAGCCCCGCCAGCGCCGGCGTGATACGGCTTCATGGAAGGTGATGGACTATGAAACCAGGAATAGTTCATGAACCACACCGCGACGATTCGCGGCACGGCTTCATGGGTGCCGCAGTGGCCCTGTTGCTCTGGCTGGCGCCCGTGACCCTCGGTGTCCTGCCGGCACTGGCGGACGACTGGACGAGCCCCTACGACGTGTTCACCAATTCCAGCGGGACACCCGGTGCCTACGACACCCCCATCGACCAGAGTCCACAAGACATACGTCTGAGCGTCGAGGGCTTCCACATCGGGAACATGCCAGACCCGGACGTCATCCCGACGAGTTCGGACGGTGAGCTGGAGCTGACACGCGGTGGCGCACCGGCCAGCATCGGTTTCTCCGGAGTGGATGAGGACTTCTGCACCATGTCGGGCACCATCACGGTGGAATATCGTGACGAGCCGGCGTACGGATACCTGGGCTCCGCCAACTTCGAGAGCCAGGTGGTCCTGAGCGGTGAGATCACCCAAGTTTTCACCATCTACAGCTCTGACCAACCGGCCCCCCGGACAGAGCAGTACCAACTGACCCAGTCAGACATGGGTCTGACCCGGGTCATCAACGGAGTGCAGTACCTGATGTTCCCCCTGTACACCTCGGATGGCGGGGTTGGCTACACCGGCACCTACCTCTACCTGGAACTCACGGCTGTTCGCGGCATGCCCGGGGCCATCACGAACCAGCCACCACCCCAGACCGAACAGCAGCAGACCGACGCCTACTGGCGCCTGACCGAGGTCGTCGTCCCTGCGGATATTGACAGCGCCCAGCACGAGTACGGCGAGTACGCGATCTACTTCAACGAGTTGGGTCTGTTGATGCTGGACGCGGCCAGCGGTTCGGGGGTGGAGTTCTTCTGGAGTGAGTTGCCGGAGAGGATCGTCGCTGGTCAGGAGCGTGCGGTCGAGGTCGCCATGGGGGTTTTCCCCTTCGAGGGGTCGAGTTGGGTGTCAGGTACCGCTTTCGCACTCGAGATGGATGTCGTCAACACAACCGGCGAGAAGATGTACGCCGAGTACTCCGAACCGCTGTTCGTCAACTTCGCCCAGAGTGGCGACCCGCTGGAGGTCACCGACGTCTTCAGTCCGGCGGCCGAGAACTTGGAGCAGTTCTACCGCGAGGGCAATCAGCTGCACTTCAGCTTTGTCTACGAAGGCGACATCGACCACGTCGTGCGCTACCTCTACCAGTACATTCCGCCGGAGACATTCCAGAGCACCGTGCCGGGATCGAGTGGGTCCCAGGACAGCGAGGGGCAGACCCCGGGTGCGGGTGCCGAGGACGACGGGCTCCCCACGGCGGCAATCGCCGCCATCGCAGTAGCGGGGGCGGCGATCGCCGGCGGAGGGATCGCGGGTCTGGCCAGGATGAGGGCCAGGAACAAGGTGGCTCCGCCGGAGCAGGCGCCGCCAGCGGCCCAGCCATCAACGAGCACCAGCGAGTACGAACGCATCGAACGGGAGACACGGGCTCGGCATGCCGAGATGGATCGGGTGATCGGCGCCGAGGAGCTTGAGCGGCATCGGGCCGGGACAACGGTCCAGGACCAGATCAACCGCGAGCAGATGGCCAGGATCGCCGAGGCGCAGAAGAGCACCGCCTACAAGCAACGGAAGATGCAGAAGTATGGCGTTGACACCGTCGACCAGGCCATGACGAGAGCAGGGGAGCACGCCGCGATCTCGCAGCGGATGGCTGACACCTACCGTCGTGCTGGACACACCGCAGCAGCGCTCGAGGTCGTCGCCCATCTTGGCCTGGCGACAACGAATGCCTCCGCGGATGTGATCAGCCGGGTTCCGGGATTGGCCTGGTACCGACCGGTGTACCGCATGGGCACCAGCGTCGCGGGAGAGACGGCAACATCGGTGGCCAACATGGACATCACCAAGCAGACGGGCTGGCAGGCTGCCAAGTCCGGTGTGGTGAAGGGCGCGGTCAAGGGCTCTTTCGAGGCGGCGCGGGGCTTCATGCCCTCTGCCGCCAGGAAGGGGCTCACCACGTTCCTGGGCGACACGCTGGGGGAGGTGTCCGGGGCTTACATGGACGGCAAGGACCTTTACAAGGCCACCGCCAAGGGCGCGAGGAATGGCCTGTACAACTCGGCCACCAGGGCGGTCTCGGACACGTTCACCGGCAGGTCGTACATCACAGACACGCCTTCGTTGTACGAAGGCGGCAAGCAGTTGGCCGGCAGTAAGGAAGTGCGCAGGAAGGTCGCGAGCTACTTCCTGCGCCGCTTCGGCAAATCGTTCATCTAGAAGGAGTGACTTCGTGTTCCCATTGACCAGAAATGAGCTGGCCTGCCTCGCTCCGTTCTTCCCGCAGACCAATCCGCTCGGGTTGTTCGCCTCCCATGCGAACGTCGTGCTGGGCACCGAGACGCAGTCGCTGACCGAGAAGGGTGTGCTGGTCAACGGCTCCGTGGCGCCGCTGGCTGCCGGGCTGCTCATCACTGCCGCCAACCCGGACGTGGTGGCCAGGGTTGCACTGTTCAACGGTCCGCTGAGCCTGGAGAAGATCGTCTACCGCCAGGGCCCCAACCTTGCCCTGCTGGAGATGACTGAGCGATCTCTTCAGCTCTCGGCACCGCGTGGCTGGGACGATGCAGTGAGCGAGTACGCGCAGTTCGTCGGCGGATCCGCGTCGCGCAGCACGTCATTGGATCTCGATCTGGATCCCATGCAGGCGACCGCGTTCTTCGCACTGTTCGACATCGAGCGGACGCGGGTCCTCAACGCCCTGCTGGGTCACAGTGACGAGTCGGTGGGTGCCTCGACCAACGCCGTTGCAGCAGCAGTGGTGAACCCGCTCGACGGTGGCCTGGTCTGCCTGCTGACCGAGAGCGCACTGCCCTCATCGATCAACACCGAAGCAGCACTGGCGTCGCTGGCAGCCGCGGGGGTTCTCGAGTCCGAGAACGGCACATATCTGTTGAGTGAGGAGGCCCTGACGCTGGCGCGGCGGTTTGTCGTCGTGCAGACGGGCATCACGCTGGACCTGCTGCAACCCACCGCGCAAGGCATCGCGAACGCCACCACGTTCGTCCTGTCGGCCTCACCCCTGGACGCCCTGTCGGTCTGCCTCACCGGTGATCGCGTGCAGATTGTCGCACTGTCAGCTGCCAGCATCCTGACGATGCTCGAGCAGACCATGTCGTGCCCCTCGATCGTTGCCGGCTGAGTGGACGCCTGCGCCGGCGATTGCGGCCTTACGCCCTGACCCCAGGAGATTGCGACCGATCGCCACGCTCAGACGCGAGGTGATCGGTCGCATTGTCTGAGTGTCAGCCCAGCGGATGCTCCAGGAAGAACTCCCACATCACCCGGATGGCGTCGATGTCGTCCGACGTGGGGCCGGTGATGAACTCGGGCAGCGGACGCCCTGGCCGGCGCGGCTGCGTCCAATCACCTGCCGGTGCCGAGCGGCGAAATCGACCTGCCCCTGCTGGCGCAGCGGCTCCGGGAGCGGCGAACGGCGATCACCTGAGCTCGCGAACTGCTGCGAACCGCTGCTGGCGCAGATCAGGTGGCCGCCCGGGCCGAGGAGGCCGCCGCCGGACTGCGTGGCCGGGCTTTCCCGGCCGCCGAGCTGTGGAGGATGGACCGCGGACGCCCGGTTTACGAGGAGGAGCTCCTGGACGAGCTGCTGGGTGACCTCGGGGGGGGCGTGACGGAGGGTGGGGACGCGTCCGCCGGGATTTGGGCACGCCAGTTGGGTCTGGAAGGGCTTCAACCGGCGTTCTGGGTCGCCTGGCGTGCTCTTTTCAGGTTTTCGTGCCGGGGGCCCCAGGAGATTGCGACCGAAAGCCATGCGTACTCGCGATGTGATCGGTCTCAGCATCTGCTGACGTGGACGTGGGCCGCCCTCCTACCCCTTCCTCCGCTCCACGATCGCCCGTCCGGCCACCGCCGCTGCCCCCGGGTGATCAGCCAGCCGCTCCGCGAGCGTCGCCCGGGCCAGCGCCTCCGGCAAGAGATCGGCGAACTTCAGGTCAGTGATGTGCACGCGTTGGGCCAGCGAAGCCAGCCGCGTCAGCCCGAACGGTCCCTCGAAGAACGCGGGCGTCCCGGTGATCACCAGGAACAGTCCGGGTTCCAGCCGTCCAGCACCGCCCGGAACGCGCTCGGGGGAACGGTGGCGGTGCGCAGCGATTCGGTGATCCGCCGGTAGACCGTCTCGAGGCGGTGCAGCGGGGTCTCGGTCTCGCTGACCTGCACCTCGGCGCTCGCCCAGCCCCGCCGCAGCGCGCGTTCGGCCAGGTGACGGGTGAAGAAGGTCTTGCCCGACCCGTACTCGCCCCTGACGGCTTTGAAGACCGCCGAGCCGCCGGATACCGCGTCCAGTTCAGCCTCCAGTGCCGGGCCGAAGCGGTCGAGCCCGACCGCGAGCAGGTCCAGCCCGTTGGCGGGCACCGTGCCGCGGCGCAGTGCGTCGATCACCTCGCGGCGGCGTCGGGGGGAGACGGTTGTCATGACTGCCGACTTTCTGATGGGAGTCGCGTACTCCACAGTCGATCGACTGGAATCGCATGCAGCCGATCATCGAAGGAGTAACTGCGTGACCCCGTGTACAGGACGACCCCGGCAACAAGGGCCGGCCCGAGTAGGTCTCGTAGGGTGCGCAGGCCGTGGAAGTCATCGCCTGAGACACGAGTGGCTGACTTGATCTCGAAGGCCACCACGCGGCCGTCCTCGGCTTCGATGATCAGGTCGACCTCGGTTTGGTCACGCGTTCGCCAGTGCCCGACCGTTGCGATGCCGTCGGTCCAACTGGCTTGCGCGAGGAGTTCGCCAACCACAAAACCTTCGAGCAAGTGGCCGAACTGGGTCAACGCCGCAGGGTCACGCCGGCCGAGCTTCTCTGGTGTCAGTCGCATGAGTCTGGCAGCGACGCCGGAGTCGATGCTGTGTGCCTTGGGGCGCGCGGTGGTGCGCGGGGTCAGCGTGCGATCCCAGGCCGGCAGAAGTCGGACGAGGAACACGGCTTCGAGAAGCCGAACGTAATCACGGGCGGTCTTCTCATCGATACCCAGGCCCACTGCCAGGGAGGCGCCGTTGAACACCTGGGCGCTCTGGGCGGCCAGGCGTTCGAGCACGACAGGCAGCGCGTGGGCCTGTCGCACCCGAGACAAAGCCTGGACGTCGCGCTCCAGGCTCAACCGCACGTAGCTGTCGAACCAGCGCAAGCGAGCGGCCGCAGTGCCGGCGGCGAGAGCGAGTGGGAACCCCCCTCGCACGATGCGTTCGATGTAATCGCCCCGCGTTGTCTGGGATGTCGGGCCGCGGACCGCGTCGTCGGGTGCCTCAAACAGTGGTGCAACCAGTTCAGCCGAGGAATCTGTCATTTCGGCTTGCGAGAGCGGCAGGATTGTCAGGCGCTGGAGACGTCCGGTCAAAGCCTGGGCGGCTCTCGGCAGCGACTCGTGGCGCGCGGAACCGGTCAGGACGAACTGCCCGGGGCGGCTGGAGCGATTGAGGCGTGCCTTGATGGCGTCCAGAACGATCGGCACGTGCTGGTACTCGTCAATGAGCACCGGGCCGGGGCTGTCGATCATGGTGGCGGGGTCGGCGGCTACGGCAGCCCTGACGTCCAGGTCGTCGAGGTCGAGCACCTCCCCGCCGAGCCGGGTTGCCAGCGCTCGCAGCAGCGTCGACTTACCGACGGTTCGTGGGCCCTCGAGCAGCACCACGGGACTCTCGGAGCAACGCTCGACGGCGACCTTGAAGAGGCGTCGTTCTACGAGGCGGTCGACCGATTCCATACTGTGAGACTAGCCGAATCCCCGTTCTGCCGGAGGACGATCCCCTGAAGCGTCGCAATCGAAGCTCCCGTTCTGCCGCCCCTCGAACACCCGAACCGTCGCACGGACGAGTCTCCAATCCCACCTTGTGACGTCAGATGGGCAACCCGTACTGCTCGGCGAGCAGGCCGGCGTCCAGGGTGATCGCCCGGGTGGCCGGGTCGGTCGACACCACCGGGTAGCCCTCGACGTTCAGCAGTTTCGCGACCTGGCTCATCACCATCGACACCCGGTTGGCGGGCACCCCCAGCAGGGACGCGACGCGACTGGCCGCCAGCCGCCGGTCGGGGGCGGACGCCAGGGCGTCGACCAGCCTCGAGATCGCCTCATCGGTGACTCCCAGGCGTCCGACCAGCGACTTCTGGGCCCGGTAGGTGGCACAGGCCAGCAGGGCGGCACCGGCCGCTGGCAGGCCACCCGCCGGCTCAGGGTCGGGTTCGCTGAACAGGTCGGGTTGTCGCTCCGGTGTCTTGACTTTGGCGACTCTCCCGGGACGCTCGGACGTCGGCCGGCTGCCACCGGAAGCAGCACCGACACCGGACAGGCTGGCGGTCTCCCACCAGTCCGGCTCGGCGACCGCTGCCACGTCGAGGTCATGCGTCAGAGTGGCCGGCGCGAGCAGCGCGACCGGCACGACGGCCTCTGCGGGCGCCGCGCCGCCGTGGTAGCCGGCCTTCAGTGGCCCGTACCGCAGCCGTTCGTTGACAGCCAGCACCGCCCGATGATCGGAGGTGAGCACGCGCGGCCCGCTGACCAGCACCTCATCGGCCTCGACCTGCCCGGTCGCGGCCCGGTAGCGTCCGCCGAGCCCGGTGCCTCGTTGGCTGCCGCGCCGTCGCTCCACGACGTGGCCGTGGTCACTGGTGAGCACCACCAGGCGTCCGGCGGTGATCGCCGCCCGCAGCAGCGGGCCGAGGTGTTTGACGGTCTCGGCCGTCCAGTCGGTGCCGCCCGGGTCGGTGCGGTCGAGGGCGTCGTCGATGGTGTTGAGCACGCAGCCGACCAGCCGGTAGCGCTCGACGTCCGCGATCGCCAGCCGGACGTCGTCGGCCAGTTCGAAGCCCTGCCGCGAGCTGTCGAGCCCCTTCTTGTGCACCAGCGCCACCTCGCCGAGGCTGTGCGCCCGAGCCAGGGCCTCGAAGCCCGTGCGTTCGACGTCCTGCTGACCGGCGGTGAGCCGTCCGCTGAGCAGGGACGCCCGGCTGAACTCGGTGACCGTCGGCAGCACCGCCAGGGCCGGCGTCCGGGCGGCGGCACCCGGCAGCAGGCATTCCAGCAGGCCGAGTTCGAGCGTGGCGTGCGTCAAAATCTCGGTGGCGACACCGGCGCTCATGCCGTCCAGCACGAGCAGCAGTGTGGGGTAGCGCCGGGCGAGCGGGACGACGACCTCGGGCAGCAGGTCCTCCAGACCGACCAGCCCCGGGACGCGTCCACCGCAACCCTCGCGGGCCAGGGCAGCCGCGAACACCCGGTCGTGCTCGTCGCGACGTTCGTGTACCTGGCCCAGCACCCGCTCCAGTGCGGCAGCCAGGGCGTGCTCGTCGACTCCCGCCTCGGCGTCGTTGACCGCGGAGTCGACCCAGGCGTCCCCCGCCAGGTGTCTGCCGGCCAGTTCGGCCAACGTGGACGCCGCAGCGTCGGGTACGCGCAGCCACCGGGCCAGCCGGACGCCGGCCCGTGCCGGTGCGACTCGGGGGTCGACCTCACTGAGCCCGTGTTCGGCCACCTGCGCCCACGCAGCCTCCAGGGTCACCGCGTCGAGGTCGGGCGCCGTCCTCAGTGCCTCGGCGAGAACCCGGAGCCGCTGGGTCAGTCCCGAACGCAGCAGCCGGGACGCCCCGGCCAGCGGTTGGGCCTGTGCCTCGGCCAACAGTTCGTCGGCCCGGACGAGCAGTTGGCGGGCGTCCTCGACGGTCGCCCGGCCACCCAGAAGTCCGGTGACCACGACACCGGACAGTCTGGCGGTGGCCTGCAGTGCCGTGCGTGGGACGGTGCCCCAGCGGTGTTCGAGCCGGGCCAGGGCGACCTCGGCGTCCTGCCGGGCGGGGGACTGCAGCAGGCAGTCGAGCACCACTCCGAGCGGCACGATGTCGGTGGGGTTCCCGGCGCGCAGCAGCGCGGCGACCAGCGGGGCGGCCTCGCCGGCGGCGTCGGCGATCCAGCCGAGCACGGCGTCGACCGTGGCCTCGCCCGCGCGTGACCGCAACCGGGCGATCGTCGCTGCCAGGCCGCGGCGGGTCGACCAGTGCAGCACGGTGATCAGGTCGGCCGGCCCGTCGGGCATGCCCAGTTCGGTGCGTGCGACGCACGACAGCGCGTGGTCGCGGGTGAGGACGCCGGCCGGGGCGGGCGGCCAGCCGTCGGGCGGGGACAGTTCGAGCAGTCCGGTGGCCACCTCGCGGGCCTGCCGGGTCTGCAGCAGTGTCGCGTCGATGCCATGCGCGGCGCTGAACCGCTGCTGCACGGCCTGCCACGGGTCGGGGTGCCGTAGCCGCTGCCAGCGGAACTGGGCGATCAACCCCGGGCCGAGGTCGTCGTCGCTGCGGTCGGTGACGACGACCAGCCAGCCGTTCGGGTCGGCCTGCCGGATCGCCTCGCGCACCGCCAACGCGGAGGCCGCGGGCACGATCTGCACGGGCTGGTCGCGGTGGGTGAAGCTGACCTGCCTGGTGGCGGCCGGGCTGGCGCGCAGCCCCAGCACCCCGTGCGGGTAGTCCTTGGCGCGGGCCTGGTCGATGATGGCCCGGGCCACGGCTGGAGTGACGGTGGCGCCGGGGATCACGTCCGCGGTCATTCGACCCGCCATTCCACGACGACGTCGGCGCCGGGATGCTCGGCGACGAACCGCTGCAGTTGGCCGGCCACAGCCCCCGTCCCCTGGCCGCGACTGATCCTGGCCCGGCCCGATGGCTTCGTGGGCTTGATCACAGTGGTCGTGGTGGTCGTCACCTTCTGATCGTCTGACCCGCCCGCCAACCACGCGAACAGTTCGTCCTCGGCCCGCTTGAGCGCCGGGGCCAGCGCGACGCTGAACTCGTCGGCGTCCACCGCCTCGCGCAGCCGTCGCAGGATGCCGGCCGCCTCCTCAGCCCGGCCGCCCTCGCCGCGCGCTCCGGCGAACAACGGCTCGAACCGCTGCCATGAGAACCCCTCAAGGACTCCCGCCACCCCCGCTGCACTGCTCAGCGAGCGCCCGGCCTTCGTGGGCTCCGGCAGTTGATCGGCTCCCGTGGCCGCGGCCAGCCGTTCGATCAGCGGCAGCCCCTGCAGCCCGCGCAGCCCGTCACACAGTTCCGCGGTCACCCGCGCGGTGGCCAGTCGCCCGCCGGCAGCAGAATCTCCCATCCGCAGTTTCGTCCGCGCCTGCTCCAGTGCGTGCACCAGTCGGTGCGCGGGGGCAGTCAGTTCGACGGCGCGGTTGTGCACCGCGGACGCCAGGTTCGCGACCTCGGCGGGGGTGACGTAGGCCGACGCGTTGATCCCGAACACCGAACCCGCCAGCGAGACCGCCACCGACCATGTCTGCTGCGTCGGCATGGGCTGGACGCGCAGTTCCATCTCGTCGCGCAGTTGCCCGGGCTTCGGCGCCGGGATCGGCCCACCGTGGGCGAACCAGGCCCGGCGGCGCAGCGCCGCCCACGCCAGGATCACCAGGTCGGCGACCTCGCGGGTCAGCCCCATCGCCGGTTCCATCGCCTTGATCCAGCCGCGTACCTCGCCCACCGTGACCGGCCCGAGGGTGGCCGCGTCGCGGGCACCGAGGCGTCGCTCGAACTCCGGACCCCAGGTGGCGAAGTACTCGTCGCCCATCAGGAAGTGCGTCTCGGCCGCCTTGCCGACCCCGAGCGGGTTGGCGATCTTCCGGACGACGGGGGCGTCCGGGCCGAGCGGGACGCGTCCCTCGCGGTCGCGCAGGGCCTCCTCGACGTAGCCGTAGACCGCCTGCAGGTCGCGCGGCCGCACCTCGACGTCCCCGGGTTCGAAGCGCGGGTGGCCAGGGTAACTGGTGGCGAACGCGTCGTCCACCAGGGCCTCGAAGCCCTGCTTCAGCGTCCCGCCGGCGGGTGGCCGCGGGGTGAACGTCGGGGTCAGCGACGACAGCACGTCGGGGTGGGCGGCGTCGCTCACCACGTCACCGCCACGAACCGGCGACTCGACGTCATAAGCCACCTGGATTGCCTGCCGCAGCCGGTGCAGCAGCGCCTCGCGTTGCGACTGCAGCATGGCTTTCGCCTGCACCCGCCCGGTTTCGGACAGGTGATCGGCGTAGCTGGCGTACCGTTCGCCCGTGCCCTCGAGCAGGTAGTTGAGCACGCCGAGACGGCTGACGTCCTTCATGCGCTCGTCACTGAAGAACCGGGGCAGCCACACGATGGTGTTCTCGTCCCAGTTGCGGGCGCGCATGGCCTCGATGCGGGCGTGGTCCTCGGTGGGTGAGTGGCCGGGCTCGTCGAACGGGTGGTCGATGACGAACTTCCAGGTGCCCTCCGGGGCGCGGAAGTGTTCGTCGGTCAGCCAACCGGCGTCGCGGACGTTGCCGAACACCAGCCCGACCTCGCGCGCCGAGCCGCGCCACACCACTGTGTGCGAGTAGCCGCCGAGCATGTCCTGCGGGCCCAGGTC
Organism: uncultured Actinomycetota bacterium; assembly: GCA_963780175.1. Taxonomy (GTDB): domain Bacteria; phylum Actinomycetota; class Actinomycetes; order Propionibacteriales; family Propionibacteriaceae; genus Brooklawnia. Next base: position 112,556 of record CAWAAT010000003.1, read on the forward strand.
GGGCAGCCCGAACGCCTCGGCGACCAGCCGTTTGATGAGGTCGCGGTGGCGTCCGGGGTTGTCCTCGCCGCGGGCGCGGTCGATGATCGACTCGTAGTCGACGTCGGAGAGTTGCAGCGAGATCTGCGGGTTGCGGGCCTCGGTTTCGACCTTGATCTCGGGCACCTGCCCCGCCCACTGCCGCACCTTGGCCAGCACGACCGCGGCCTCACCGTTGGGCAGCGGCGAGCGGATCGACCCGTGGTTCAGCGACGCCAGTCGTCCCGCCGTCAGCGCCTTGAGGGCCGGGACGTTGGGTGCCACCGCGCTGAGCAGCAGGGTCTTCGCGAGCCGCAGGTCGGCCTCCAGTGCGGGCGGACGCTGCGTCCCCGGGTCGGCAAGGTCAGCGGCGGTGAGGCCGTACTCCTTGAGGATCAGCGGCTGCAGGCGCTGCTGGTAAAGGGTGCTGGCCGCCCGGAACAGCGCCGCGGACGCCTCGTCGAGCGGCTGGTCGCCGGCCGCCCCGGTCACCAGGTGGTCGAACGCGTCCCCGACCGGGATGACGTCGTCGATGCTCAGGGTGTCGCGGCGGTCGACCAGGATCTGCTGCATCACCTTCAGGGCGGTGCGTTCGCGTTGCATCACCCCGGCCAGCGACCGCAGCGTCGACACCAGCGCCGGTGAGAATGGGTAGGTCAGCCGGAACTGGGCGGCGTCGGCGCCCTTGTGCGAGTCGTCGGTGTTGATGCCGTCGAGCAGCACGTCCCACGACTCGGCCCGCCGGTCGAGGCGCGCGAACGCCTCGTCGATCTGGGCGGACGCGGCGGCGTCGCGGGGGGTGAGCAGCCGTTTGTTGGCGACGTAGGGCAGGTTGTCGTCGCCGAGGGTGATCTTGCGGAACCGGCCCTCCTGGAAGTTGAACGACTGCTCCAGGGTCTGCTGCTCGGCGCCGCTGGCCCGGAGTCGGCGAGCCAGCGCCGCAGGTCCATCTGGCGGGCGATGAACGACACCAGCGGAATCCGCCGGCCGCCCTGGCCGCCTTCGACCAGCTTGGTGAGTTTCTGGCTCTCGGTGCCGAAGAACGTGTGGTCGCGGATACGGAAAGCCAGCCACAACACCAGCTCGTCGAGGAACAGCACCACCGCGTCGTAGCCCAGCGACTGGGCGTGCTCGGTGATCGCCGTCAGACCCTCGTCCAGCCCGACATGGGTGGCGTGGCCGGCGTAGGCGCCGAAGTAGTGCTGCTGCAGGGCGGCCACCAGTTCGGCCCGCCGGGGGTCGGTGGCGGACGCCGCCTTCGCCGCCTCGTAGGTTTCGGGGTTCCAGGTTCCGGCGTCACCGAGCACCGCCCCCCACGTGTCGGCTGCCTCGGAATCCTCGTTCAAGCCCGGCGAAGAACGCGTCGTCGCCCAGCCGCCGGCGCATCCCGTCGGCGTCGGCCATCAGCCGCGCGGTCTGGTGCAACGGCGGCAGCGTGGCGCCGGGGTGCAGGTCGCGCACCTGACGCAGGTAGCCGTCGAACAGCGCCTGTTCCATCGACGTGGCGCCGAGCATGTGGAACGTCAGCGGCAGCACCGTGCCGGCCCTGCAGGTGCGGGTCGTGGCGGGCGATGGCAGCCGACAGATCGGGGATGGCCCGGGCCTGCGGATGCTGGCGCAGCAGCGCGTACAGCACCGCCATGAAGTGGCTCTTGCCGGACCCGAACGTGCCGGTGAGGAACGCGCCCTTGCTGGTGTTGGCGTCGATCGCCTCGCCGACCACCCCCAGCGCGGTGTCGAACGCCCGCGCGATCTGGTCGGTGACCACGTAGTCGGCCAGCGTCCGCTCCAGGTGCGCGTCGTCGACGCTCTCGGTGAGCCGCAGCACGTAGTCGGCGCTCGAGGTGGTCTCGGGGATGGTGAAGATGTCACGCAGCAGGGCGCTCACGAACGGGCCCTCCTTCCGCGGGCAGTAGGGGCCGGGACGCCAGCGCGCCAGGTCGTCGAGGGTGAGGCCGAGGGTTTGGCAGTGGCCCGGAGTTGTTCGCCGCAGAACGCGGCCGGGCTGATGCCGAACAGCGGGTCGACCGCCGCGTGCCACTGCTCGACCCACGGCTGCAGCTCGGCCATCCCGGCCACCAGCGGGACGAGCGTCGCGTCGTCGGCGCCCTCGGCCTGCCGCTGCTGGATGATCGTGGCCAGGGCCAGGGACTGCTGGGCGTGGTCCCAGCCGGCCCAGCCGAGCAGCGGCGGTCGGGTCGGTCTCCCGCCCGGCGCCCGGGTAGAGGATGAACCGCTCCTTGGGCACGTCGAGCTTGCCGCGCGCCGACCAGTACGACTGCTTGCGGAAGTCGGCGTGGTGTACTTCGGCGGCACCGGGATGGTGCGAGGTTCTCGCCGGCGTCCTCGCGGCGCTGCAGCGCCCAGGTGTGCTCCCACTCGGCGAACTTCCGCAGCCCGGAGTCCTTCAGCCGGTGGGCGGCGAGGTAGGGCACCGCCTCGGGTTCGAGCAGGGCGGTCAGCGCTTCGGTCAGGTCGACGTCGCGGCGGCGCTGCCACAACTCGGCGACATCGCGGAACTCGGCGTCGCGGCCGAGCACGTCGGCGAGTTGGCTGACCGACTGCGGGGTGGGGTGGCCCTGCGGGCTGAACCACAACGCGCGGTCCTCGAGGCGGTCGAGCAGCCAGCCGCGCAGCGCGGTCTCGGCCTGCTTGTCGAACGCTTCGGACGCCCAGCGCCGCTTGTACTCCGGGTGCCTCCAGCAGCCGGATCGCGTCGACGGACCCGATCGCGTCGATGCGCCACTGGACGACCTCGCGGTAGGCCGGCCGGCCAGTGGGCCGGGATCTCGGTGATCGGGGTGGACCCATGCCGGGCGAACCACGCGGTGTCGTCCTCGCCCGCGGCGACCTTGCGGCCAGCACGATCTCGAAGGCCCGCTCGCCGAGCGCTCACCTCGGGCGGTCGTCGCCGTCGTAGGGTCGAGCGTCCTCGTCGAGCAGCCCGTAGGACGCGGTAGACCTCCCAGTCCAGTTCCTCCTGATGGGCGATCATCTGGCTACGCAGGGACGCCTGCGCGGCCTCGCGCCTCGCGCGAGCAGGTCGGCGGTCGGGGTGGTGGACGTCGATCAGGGTGGCGACCTGCTGACGCGGCAGAGTTGCTGGGCAGGCGGTCGAGGACGCGTGCGCGCTCGAGTGGGAGCACCTTCGGGAGCGGGAAGTCCTGCAGCGTCGTGCCCGTGAACTCGTAGAAGCGCTCCCACTCTCAGTGCTTGCGATGCCTCCGCCGTAACCTCCGTTGCCCTTGTCGTGGCTGTTCTGCTTCAGCCAGAAGCAGGCGGTCGACGAGTTCAGGACGCCGAGCAGCGCCAGGTGGTCGTCCTCGGTCGCCTCCGCCGGCAGCTTGATCACCGGCGCCGACTGCTTGAACACCTTGCCGCCGCGATCGAGCACGAAGTGGTTGTGCGTCGCCACGAACGCGAACGCGATTGACCGAGCGGCTGGCGGAATCGCTGCGGGAAGAACATCGAGTGGTCCACTCCAGCGCAGTCCACCGCTCGCGCCGTTGGTCTTGCGAGAACGTCCAGCTGCGTTGCCAAGGGATCGCCTGTACGCGCCAAAGATGCCTCTCGATGGCCGTCAGCTACCGGTCGGGCTTCGCCTCGCCGGTCGTATGGGAACACGGTGACATTCACGGGCGCTCATGCCGTAATCGCGCACCTCTTCGCCGAGTACCAGCCGGTACGACGTCGTTCGTCAAGCCATGACAGCGCGATCGGCAGTCAGCCGGCAGCGAAGTAGGCCTCATCGCTGCCTGCGTGCGTCGTACGGCCGATGACCGTCCATCGTGCAGCCCCAGACGGCGAGCTGCGGACTGTTCGATAACGTTCGGAGCACGTCCTGAGCACCGCCCCCCGCGAGGCTCCACGGGTGCGTGAGCCAGGATGGCCCGGTTCAGGTTCGGTGACTGTGATCCAGCCGTTCTGATACTCACCAGCATCGATGTGGTCGACGATGGAGCGACCAGACCAGCCCCTTCGCCGGCTCAGCGGGGCGCTCCGGTTCGCCTCGGATACCGAGGACTGCGCGAACGCGTCGTCGCTGCGCGGCGCTCGGTTGCGCCCGACGAGGATCACGGTCGGCGTGCCGTGCCCCGGGATGTAGGCGCCGGAGGTGTCGATGACTGCGCGCAGGTCGAGTTTGGCGAGGAAGCTCCTCGATGAGCGTCGCGCCGAACTCGCGCTTCATGAACGAGTTCGACGTGATTTGCCCGACCCAACCCGCGGGCTGGTCGCCGTGCCCTCGCTTGGCGAGCTCGAACAGCAGTTCCATGAACGGGCACCGTCAGCGCGTACTTGCCCTTGAGGTGGTCGTAGCGCTCCCGGTACGCCGGCGTTGAGCTGCTTGTCCTTGACCGTGATGTACGGCGGGTTCGCCGACCACGACGTCGTACTGGCCGCGCGTGAGGGCCTTGACGAGGGCGTCCTCGTCCTCGGTGGAGTAGGCGAAGTCGTCGCTCGGTGCCGCGAAGAGCGCGTCCTGGTCGTGGCCTGAACGCAGCAGCGAGTCCCCGGCCAGCCACGTTGATCGGGAACCTCGGGCGCCCGCTCCAGCGAGCGTCGCCCCGATCACCTGCAGCGCCGCGACGGTGAGCCGGAACCGCGCGATGGCCACCGCGAACGGGTTGAGGTCCACGCCGTAGACGGCGTCGAGCGCCTTGCCGCACCCGCTCCCGAACTCCCAGTCCGGGCGCCTCGGCGTCCCACCGCGCGAGGATGCGCCGGAACGCACCGAGCAGGAAGTGCCCGGACCCACAGGCGGGGTCGATCAGCTTGAACCCGTCCAGCGGCCGGTCCTCGAGGGCGGGGTCGAGCGTCCGGTCGAGGATGAACTCCTCGACGAACTCCGGGGTCTGCAGCAGCGCGTAGGTCTTCTTGGCGTGCTCGGAGAGGTCCTGGTAGAGGTCGCCGAGGAAGCGGGTGTCCAGGCTCCGGGTCGGTGAAGTCGTGCAGCGCAGCGCGCCGGCGTCGTCGCGGCGCCGCCAGAACTCCGAGCAGCCGGGTGACGGCCTCGCCCGAGGGCGAGACGGTGCGCAGCAGCGCCTGGTGCGTCTCGACGAGTCCGGCGGTCGCGGGCGTCGCGGCGAGGTGCCCGATCGCCTGCGCGCAGCCACTCGCGGTCGGTGTCCTCGGGGTGCTGCGGAAGAACGCCAGCTCGGGCGTCCAGGGCCTCCTGCCGGCGCTCGGGTCGGTCCGGAGATCCACACCGGGTCGAGCAGGCCGTTGTCCTCGCAGAACCGGACGAACACGCTGGTCAGCACCCACGACACCGCGGCCTGGGTGATGCGGTCGTCGGCCCACGCGGTGTAGGTGGCGGCGGTCCGGTCACCGGCCAGCGCGGCGGCGTGCTCCGCCCGCCACGCGTCCGTCGAACTCGAGCAGGGCGATGCGGTCGCGCAGGTCGTCCTCCAGCGCCAGCACCTGCTTCTTCAGGTCGGTGACCAGGGCGTCAGCGGCGATCACTGGGGGAGTCCTTCCGGGGCGGGGCTGTTCTGGGGGACGGCGTCCTGGGTTGCGGGGGCGCTGGGGTGGGCCAGGATCCACTCGGGCGGCACCGCCACGTACTGGCTGGGGGCGGTGAGCGGCAGCGGGTGGCCGTCGACGACCGGGCCGACGCGGCTGTGCAGTTGCGGCACCACCAGCCAGATGGCGGTCGGGCGCGCGGTGGCCAGGTCGAGCCAGTCGGTCAGCAGGCCGAGGGCGTCGTAGCGGGCCAGCAGCGACGCGTCCACCAGCACCACCGGACGGCCGTCGGCGTCCGTGATCGCCTGCTCGACTACCTGGCGGACGGCGGGCAGCGACCGCTGAACCAGCGCCCGTAACCCCTGGTAGGGCCGCGAGCCCGGCACGTCGGCGTCCGCCCCGAGCACCTCGGACCACGGGACGCCGACGCTGGCGGCCGTCTCGTGCAGCGCGTCCATCAGGGTGTGGGTGAGGTCGACCTCGACGACGTCGAAGTCGGTGCGCAGCATCGTGAAGAAGCGCTCCAGATACAGGGCGCCCACCCCGAGGGCGAGGAACGAGCGGCTGCGGCGGCTGTCGGCCAGCCGCTGCCCAACCGCGCCCGGCCCGATCACCCCGATCGCCGGCGTCAGGCGCGTCACCGGACGCGAGTCCAGGCCGGTGGTGTCACCGCCGCGAACCTGTGGTGCCAGGTAGGTGCGGCGGTCCTCGTCCCAACGCAGGCCGAGCGCCTGCTGGGCGATTGGGTCGAGATCGGGACGGGTCGGCAGCGGCGCCAAATCAGGGAACCGGGCAGCCACCCGGTCGCGCAGGTCCTTGGCGTCGTAGGCCTGGCTGGGCAGCACGGCGGGCACGGCTCGCAGCAGGGCCGCCGCAGGGGTCAGGTCGCGGTGGTGCAGTTCGCCGGCGGCGGACGCCCCGGCGTGGCGGGCCAACTGGGCGCCCAACCGGGCCAGCCTCACACCGTCGCGCAGGCCATCGGTAGCTGTGTCGGTGCTTGCCGAAGAGCTGTCTGCGGGCGTTGCTGCCGAGCCCGCCGGGTGGCCTGGGCTGGCGGTGAGCACGCGGCTGAGTTCGGCGGCAACCCGGGACGCTGGGACGAGTGCGTCGGTGCCGGTGAGGTTGGCCTCTTCGACCAGGGCGTCGGCGCGGCGTCCCAGTGCCTCGGCGACGTCGAGCAGGTCGGCGCGGGCGGCGAGCAGCACCGGCTGGCCGTCGCGGCGGCGCAGTGACCAGCCGCCGGCCTCCTCGCCGGGCAGTTGGTCGTCGCCTGGCAGGTGCTCGGCTCGGTCGATGGCGTTGCGGCGCTCGACGGTGCAGCGCAGCAGGCCCTGGGCCAGCCGGGTCTCGTTCGCGTCCACCGACTCGGGAGCCGCGACCATCAGCATCAGCAGATGCTCGGCCAGTTCGTCGAAGGTGGCCACCCCGCCCAGCTCGGTCAGCCGCCGGTCGACCGCCGCGGCGAGCGTGTCGAGCAGGGTACGGGCAGCGTCGTCGTCGGCCCAATGGTCCTGCAGGGTGGCGAGCAGTTGGCTGATCCGGCCGCGGGTGACCGCAGGGCGCAGGGCGGCGGCCAGCTCCGCTTGGGTGGCGTTCGCACCGACGCTGCCGGTCAGCCCGAGCAGTAAGGACGCCAGGGTGGCCGCCCGGTCGTTCTTGTCTTTGCGGGCGGGCGCCAGCAGCACGTCGGCACACTCAAAGGGGTCGGCCAGCTGGGCTCGGCGCGCCTCGACCGCCCAGCTGCGCCCCCGGCGTCCGAACTTGCCCCGCCACAGCTTCGCGCGGGTCTGTACCTCAATCTTGGCGGGGCCGGTCAGGCCCGGCAGCCGGGTCAACCGCCACGCATCCACCAGTGTGAGATCGCCGACCGTCGCCAGGTGCAGCTGCTCCAGCGCCGACAGGGCGCGCGGGGAGAGCCCGGACCGGGTCAGCGGCGTCTCGGCGGTGGCCGCCTCGACCAGCGCCTCGGCGTCCTCGGGGACGGCCGAGCTGGCCGGGAAACAGGCCCGCCACTCGCGCAGCATCTGCTCGGCGGTGTGGTGGCGGGTGCTGGCGTCCCGGGCGAGAGCGGTGCCGAAGAACGCGACCAGCGGGGCCTGAACCGACCGGTCGAAATCGGCGGGCTCAAGGGTGACCTCGTCGTTGATGGACGCCGGGTCGGACAGCCCGTCGCCGTAGACCGGGGTGTGACCGGTCGCCATCTCGAACAACACCACCGCGGCCGCGTAGCGTTCGGCGGCCGAGTCGTACTGGCGGCGTCCGGTCAGGAACGGGTCCAGGTAGGGACGGGTGCCGGCCTGGGTGTCGGACGCCGGGGCCCTCGTCAGCGAGAAGTCGAACAGTTTGAGGTGCTTGGCGCGCGATGAGGCGTCCTTGTGGACGCCAAGGTTGGCCGGTTTGATGTCGCGGTGGGTGATGCCGGCGGCGTCCAGGGCGACCAAGGCCTCGAGCAGATCGGTGCCCCAGCGCTCCAGCAGGTCGAGGGGCAGGCGTTCGCGGTTACCGAGGTGGGTGGCCAGGGTTTCGCGGCCCGCGCTCTCCAGCAGCAGCGCGCTGCGGCCACCGACGCCCAGCGGGCCTTCCAGCAACTTGACGATGCGAGGGTGCGAGATCAGCCGCAGGGCGTCGGCCTCGTCCTGCAGGCGCCGAGCGGCCGAGTCGTCCAGCGCCACCTTGAGGACGCGGTCGGGGGCGTCCGGATGCTCGGCGTCCGAGACCAGCAGACCCACCGCGGTCGACCCGGCGCCAAGGCGGCTGGTGAGGGTGAAGCGGCCGTCCAGGACGGCGCCCGGGCCGGCGTCCAGGGGGTCGGTCACCTCGTCGGAGGCGGCGGGCTCGGCAGCGTCCAGTTTGGCCAGGAAGGCGCCGACGTCGGCCAGCCGGTCGCTGACCAGCGGGCACGTGGCCTGCAGAATGGCCTCGCGCAGCGCGGGCGGGGCCTGCGGCAACTCGACCGAGACGTCGAGACCGCCCTGGTCACGCAGCCGGGCGATGAGGTCGGCGCGGGTGCGGGCGGGCGCGCCGCCGGTCACGATGTAGAACGCCAGCGCGCCCAGACCGAAGACGTCCAGGCGCAGGCGCTCGGGGGCCCCGACCGTGACACCCTCGGGCGCGGTGAACGCGTCCCGCAACCAGCGCTCGTCGAGGGCCAACTGGTTGACCGGGTCGGCGCCGGCCAGCATGGTGACGCCCCGGGTCATGGTGGTGGTCGACTCGTCGGTGCGTCCCACCCCTTGCCAGTCGGCGATGCGGGCCTGGACGCGTCCCTCGCGGTCGGGGCGCACCAGGATCGCCCGCGGGTTGAGGCCCCGGTGCACCACGTTCTTGCCGTGGGCGTACTGCAGGGCCTCGCCGATCTGGCGGATCAGGGCGAGCTGCGACTCGAAGCTCAGGGCGCGCGGCTGCTCGGCCATCCACAGGTCGAGGCGCTGCCAGCTGGGGTCGTAGGGGTAGATCAGGCCGGGGCCGAGTTCGGAGTCGACGTAGTCCTCGGGACGCAGGATCGCATCGTGGCTGAGGTGCTGCATGACGTGCAACTCGTGGGCGGCCAGCAGCCTCAGGCGACGGCGCGCGTCCTCGGACGAACCGTCGGCGGCGACCCGGAACCGGATGAGGTGGCGGCGGCTCGGGAGGTGCTTGTGGCTGGCCAGCCACTCCTGCCAGCCGGGGCCGTCGGCGAGGGGCTGGGCGTCGAGGACGTAGGAGCCGACCTCGCGCTGATGGGGACGCAGACCGATGCGCTCCATCAAGGCCAGCAGGGCAGGCTCGTCGATCTGGACGTTGGGGCGGGGCCGGCGTTCGAGGATCGCGGTGATCGACTCCAGGCCGGAGCGCTGCTCGGCGTTCGGGAGGCCGTACAGATTGCGGCGGGCGACGTCCGGCAGTTCGCACACCAGGTCGGGGTGGTGCAGGAAGACGGACTCCTGGATGAAGGGGACGACCTGTTCGGGGCGGGTGGCTGCTGATGGGGGGAGCCGACGGCCGCGGACGAGGTCGTCGTAGGCGGCCATCAGCTTGGAGCGCAGCCGTTTGGCCTTGCGGTTGGCGAGCAGCAGCGGGGAGTCCTGCGCCCGGTGGCCGTCGCGTAACCAGCTGCGATCGTCACCGCTCAACGCGCCGGAGTAGTACTTCAGCTCGACGAGGTTGAGCCCGGCGGGGGTGAGCAGCAGCAGGTCGACCTCGTGCCAGGCGCCCTGACCGTCGAGGAACTCGAAGTTCGACCAGGCGCGGAACGGGGGGCGGTTCGGGAGGAGAGCGCGAACGATGCGCAGGCCCTCGGCCTCGTGGGGGAACGGGGAGGGCGAGACCTCGACCCAGCGGTCGTCGACCACTGCACCTCCTCGGTTGGCGATTGGTTCTTACCCTAGCCGCGTCGTGACGGGGCGGAGGGGTGGCGTCGGCTGGCGGACGGGGAGCGTGGCCCGTCCCCGTAAACGCGTGCCATCTGGCTTCGCGCGTGCGACATATCGGACGCGCGAAGCTATTTCGCACGCGGCTGCGGGGTTGCTCGCGGCTCTCAGCCCAGCGGATGCTCCCGGAAAAACTCCCACATCAACCGGGTGGCGTCGATGTCGTCCGACGTGGGGCCGGTGATGAACTCGGGCAGCGGACGCCCACCCGGCCAGGTGTGTCCGCCGCCCGCCACGGTGTAGAGGACGACGTCCGCGTCGCCTCCCTCGGGACGCGTCCACCGCGTCCCGGTCACCTCTCCTTGCGCGGGTAGCTGCTCCTCGGTGGTGCAGCCGTTGCGGACGGCATAGTCGGCGACCCATTGGCGCACGTCCGGGGCCTCGCTGGCCGGGCCCTGCAGTGGGCCGCCCTCGAATGGGACGATCGGGTCGGCCGTGCCGTGGAACGCGATCAGCGGGACCGGGCGCCCCCGCTGGCAGGCGTCCCACGGATAGGTGAACAGGCCCGCGACCGTGCCGATGGCCGCGATGCGCTCAGACAGGACGCACGACATCACGAAGGTCATGCCGCCGCCGTTGCTGATGCCGGTGACGTAGACACGGTCCGGGTCGATGGCGTAGTCACGGCTCAGCGAGTCGAGCAGTTCGGTGAGGAACCGGATGTCGGCGGTCGTGTCGGCGGCTCCGGGGGTGTGGGACGCCCAGCGCAGCGGCAGCCCGGTGCCCATGGGGTGGACGACGATGAAGCCCTCCGACTCGGCCAGCTCGCTCCACCGGGAGACGTTCTGCTGGTTGGCGGGCCACTGCGCGAAGCCGTGGATGTCGATGACCAGCGGCACCGGGTTCGCGGCGTCGTAGGACGCGGGCACGTGCAGCAGGTAGCGCCGCGTCGTGTCCGAGACGGTGATCGACCCGTTCGTCCGGTTGGCCACCAGAAACGCGCCCACCACAAGCGCGGGGAACGCGACCAGCAGGGCGAGCAGCGTCAGCAGCACCCGCACGATGGTGCGGCGGATCGGGTGCGTCTCGGGCATGCGACCAGCGTCCCACGTGCCCGCCGCGCCGACCGGCCACACGCATGCGACACGGCTTCCCGCGTCGATTTCACGTATGTCGGGCGTGGGACGCTAGGTCGCACGCGGCTGCGCCTCGGGGAGCCCGATCGGAGGTGCCAGCCGGGGATCGATCAGTTCGAGGGCCCGCCGCACCTCGTCCATGGTCTTGCTGGTATCGGATTGGGCGATGACCACCCCGTACATCATCCGCTGCAGCAGCAGGACGTCGTTCGGGGTCCAGGCGGGGTCGGCCAGCCCGGCCTGCTGGGCCCGTGCCAGCGGCTCGGCGATCAGGTGCTCCAGACGCCGCGCCCCGAGCGATTCGGGCACCTTGGCGCGAGCCTCGATGACCATCTCGACGAACGCGACGGATCGCACCGTGTAGTCGACGACCAGGTGCCAGAGGCTGTGGAAGGACTCCGGGCCGTCCGTCTCTGCCGCGACGCGTTCCAGTTCGGCGAAGTTGTCGGCGAAGACCTCGAAGGCCAGGGTGAGCCGATTCGGGAAGTGTCGATACAGCACGCCCTGCCCGACCCCGGCCGCCTTGGCGATGGCGTTCAGCGGCACCCGGTACCCCTGCTCGGCGAACAGACGCCGCGCGGACGCCAGGATCGCCGCCCGATTGCGAGGAGCTGCTGCGGGACCGCTATTGCGGGAGCGCGGTTGTGCAGGCATGCTTGAAGTGTAACCGGACAGCACTGTCCGGTTGCTATCAAGGAGGCGTCATGAACGACACCTGGCAGCACACCTACGATCTGGTCGTGGCAGGCACCGGAGTGGCGGGCCTGTCGGCCGCCGTCACCGCCGCTGACGCTGGACTGAAGGTCCTGATGCTTGAGAGCACCGACCGCTGGGGTGGCAGCAGCGCCATGTCGGGGGGCGGCATGTGGCTCCCCAACAACCCGCTGATGAAACGCGACGGGGTGGGGGACTCGCGTGAAGACGCGCTGGCCTATCTTGAGGCGACCGTCGGCGACGCCGGCCCGGCAACCTCCCGCGAGCGCAAGGAGGCCTTCGTCGACGGCGTCGAGGGGTTCGTCTCCCTCGTCGAACGGCTCGGCGTCCGGTTCGCACGAGCCTCCGACTACCCCGACTACTATCCCGAACGGCCCGGCGGCAAGATCGGCCGAGCTCTGGAGGTGGAGCCGTTCGACGTCCACCAGATCGCAGACTGGTGGGAGACCTCCCGGGGGCAGGACGGCGTCCCTGCACCGGTCAAGACCGACGACTTCTGGCTGCTCTCACGTGCCTGGTCGACCCCCGGAGGTTTCGTGCGCGGCGCCCAGGTGGTGTTCCGAGTCGTCGGCAGCCTCGCCCGCCGGCGCAAGGAAGTCGGGATGGGAGCCGCGGTCACGGCGGCGATGATGGACGTGGCGCTTCGCCTGGGCGTTGACGTGTGGTTGTCGGCACCGGCACAGGAGCTCCTGATCGAGAACGGCCGCGTTCTGGGAGTGCGGACGACCCGGGACGGCCAGTCGGTGCGAGTCCGGGGCGCCCGCGGCGTCGTCCTGGCCGGCGGCGGGTTCGACCACAACGCCGAATGGCGGCAGCGGTACCAGGGTGTCGACGGATCTGCGTCGTCCGGATCGAAGGGCAATGTGGGGACGGCCATCGAGGTCGGGATGGCTGCCGGAGCGGCTGTCGACCTGATGGACGATGCCTGGTGGGGAGGATCGATCCCGCCGGTCGGCGATGGCTCAGCTGGCTTCCTCGTCAGCGAACGGTCGATGCCCTTCTCGATCATCGTGGACGCCGTCGGCGACCGGTTCGCCAACGAGTCGGAGTCATATGTCGACCTTGGACACCACATGTTCGAGCACTTCGAAAAGGTGCCCGGAACCTGCTGGATGATCGCGGACGCCCGGCATGCGCGCAGGTACCTGCGTTCGTATGCGATGGATCCGCGCGCGATCAAGGCGATGATCCAGGCCGGCGTGATGGTCAAGGCCCCCTCCCTGACGGAGTTGGCCCGCGGCATCAGCGTCGACCCGAACCGGCTCCGGGCCACGGTGGACCGCTTCAACGGATTCGCCCGTTCCGGCGTCGACCAGGATTTCGGACGCGGCAACTCGGCCTACGACCGCTACTACGGTGATCCGCTGGTACGTCCCAACCCCAACCTCGGCCCGCTCGAGAAGGGCCCGTTCGTCGCGGTTCAGGTGGTGACCGGCGACCTGGGCACCAAGGGGGGCCTGCTCACAGACGACCACGCTCGAGTGCTGCGCCCCGATGGAACCATCATCGAAGGCCTGTACGCCACCGGCAACACCTCGGCGTCCGTCATGGGCCGCACCTACCCCGGACCCGGCTCGACCCTGGGGCCGGCCGCGGTCTTCGGTCATCTGGCAGCCCGCCATGCGGCTGCCAACCAGCAGTGAAGCCCGACAAGACAAGGAGCCGGAAGTGAAGATCTTCGCGAAGAAGCCACCGACGATGGACGTGACGGGCAAGGTGTTCGTCGTCACCGGTGGTGGCAACGGGATCGGACGTGAAGTGGTGCTCAACCTGCTGGGGCGAGGAGCGCGGGTGGCCGCCGTCGACCTGAGCGCTGAGCGGCTGGCCGAGACCGCAGCCCTGGCCGGTGCGGACGCCGACCGGCTCTCCACACACGGCGTCAACGTCACCGACCGTGCGTCCGTCGAGCAACTGCCCCAGTTGGTGCTCGACGCACACGGCCAGGTCGACGGGCTGCTGAACGTGGCAGGCATCATCCAGCGGTTCGTGCACTTCACTGAGTTGGAGGACTCGGAGATCGAGCGGGTGCTGTCGGTCAACTTCTGGGGCGTGGTCAACATGATCAGGGCGTTCCTGCCGCATCTGCTGGAACGACCGCAATCAGCGCTGGTGAACATCTCGAGCATGGGGGCGTTCATCCCGGTGCCCGGCCAGACGATCTACGGCGCGTCCAAGGCTGCGGTGAAACTGCTCACCGAGGGCCTGCACTCCGAATTGCGCGGAACCCCCGTGCGGGTGACGGTGGTATTCCCGGGTGCGGTGGCGACCAGCATCACCCAGAACAGCGGCGTGCGTGCCCCGGCCGTGGCTGGCGCCAACGCCTCCAACCAGAAGGTTCTGCCGCCCAGCGAGGCCGCCGAGATCATCGTCCAGGGCATGGAGAAGGGCGCCTACCGGGTGCTGGTCGGACGCGACGCGCAGATGATGGACCTGTTCACCAGGCTCGTGCCGGAGCGGGCGATGACGATGATCGCCGACAAGATGGCGAGCCTGCTGCAGCGCTGACAACGGGCGCCGAAGCTCGGCGCCGAACTGCAGGTCGGGGTCGTGTCGGAGGGTGGGACGCGTCCGCCGGGATTTGGGCACGCCAGTTGGGTCTGGAAGGGCTTTAACCGGCGTTCTGGGTCGCCTGGCGTGCTATTTTCAGGTTTTCGTGCCGGGGGCCAGCCCGAGAACGAGCCAAAGAAGCCAGCGCCGCCCACAGCAACCCGCCGCGGGGGATCGTCGACCGCAAACGCGTGCCAACTAGCTTCGCGCGTGCGAAATTTCGGGAGCGGGAAGCTATTTGGCACGCGCCTGGGGCCCGGGAAGCTATTTCGCACGCGCCTGGGGCCCGGGACGTCCGCAAGCCGCACGCCCGCCCTCAGCGGAAGTCGGCCCCGAGGCGGCCGTAGCGCTGCAGCAACCGGGGCACCTCGTAGTGCATCGTCTCGTAGGTGGCGCGCGCCTCGTCCGACACCACCACCCGGGTCTCCTCGGATTCGCCGCGCAGCAGGTCGTAGCCCTCCTGCAACGTGTTGGCGATACCCAGCGCCTTGGCGCCCAGGATCGCCGCACCCAGCCCCGATCCCTCGGCCGCACCCGTCACCACCAGCGGACGGTTGAGCACCCCGGCCACGACCTCGCGCCACAACGGTGAGCGGAACACCCCTCCCGTGGCGCGCACCTCCTCAACCCGGTTGATCATCCGGACGCGCCGCAGGATCGTCCACAACTGGTAGGCCACCCCCTCGACCCCGGCCCGCAGGAAGTGGTCGGGGGTGTGTGCCTGGCGCACGTGCAGGAAGGCCCCGCGAATCTCCGAGTCCCACAGGGACGCCCGCTCGGCCACCAGGTACGGAATCATCACCAGGCCGTCCGAGCCGGGCGCGATCTTCTCGGCCCGGCGGCACGCCTCGGCGTCCGTGCACCCCGCCGCGTAGGTCTCGGTCAGCCAGCGCTGCACCAGCCCGCCGTTGCTGACCGCCCCGCCGGCCACCCACACGTCGTTGGTGAGCGCGTAGCAGAACAGCCCCGACACGACCGCCGGCACGCGGACGACCATCCGCACCGCCCCGCTCGTCCCGATGGACAGGCCCGCCTTGCCCGGCTCCATCGCCCCGGTGCCCAGGTTGCCCAACGGCCCGTCACCGGCGCCCACGACCACCGGCAGGCCCGCGGGCAGACCGATCTCGGACGCCGCCCGGGCGCCGAGCGGCAGGATGTCGGTCGTGTTGAGGATGGGCGGCAACTGGTCGGGACGCACCCCCGACAACTCGATCGCCTCGGGGTTCCAGTCCCGCTCCTCCATGTCGAGCATGCCGCTGCCGGACGCGGTCGACAGCTCCGTGAACACCTGTCCGGTGAGCACCACCAGGATCCAGTCCTTCAGGCCCACCCAATGGGCGGTGTCGCGCAGCAGGTCCGGATGGTGCTGGGCGAACCAGCGCAGCTTCACCAGCGGCGACATCGGGTGGGTGGGCGTCCCGCTGGTGTGGTGCAGCCGCGGACCGGTGGAGTGCTCGTTGAGCTCCTCCGCCTGCTGCCAGGACCGCGAATCCGCCCAGGTCAGCAGTTCGGTGACCGGGCGCTGGTCGGCGTCCAGGCCCACCAGCCCGTGCATGGCGGTGCTGATCGAGATGCCGACGACGCGGCCGGCGTCGACGCGCGACACGGCGTCCCGCATCGCCGCCAGCACCCCCTGGGCGACGGCGTCCGGGTCTTGCACGTGCCAGCCCGGCTGCGGGTTCATCAGCGGGTACTCCCGGGACGCGGTCTCGCGCACCTGACCGTCCAGCGAGAACAACGACGCCTTCGCGGCCGTGGTGCCCACATCGAGGCCGAGAATGATGTCACTGGGCAGGCTCATGGCTTCTCCTCACACGCGGTCGACACCCCGAACGCTAGGCGGTCGACCACCCGCGCGTCAGCCGGACGCGTCATCTGCCCCACCCCGTCGCAGCCAGCGATTACGCTGGCCAGCAACGGGTACGCCCCAACCGGTCGTCCCCGCGATGGCGGCGTCGGTTCGCCGCCAGAACGTGAGGAGGGCTCCATGGACGCAGATGTGATCGTCGTCGGGGCGGGCCTGGCAGGCCTGCGCGCCGCCCAGGTGCTGACCGCAGCCGGCCGCCGGGCGATCGTGCTCGAGGCCCAGGACCGGGTCGGCGGACGGGTGCGCACCGACCAGGTCGACGGCTTCCTCGTCGATCGGGGCTTCCAGTTGCTCAACCCGGCCTACACCGAACTGCGCGCCGCCCTCGACCCGGCGTCCCTGCGGTTGCACGCGTTCGGACGCGGCGTCGCGGTCCGCGACGGCTCCCGACTGAGGGTGATCGCCGACCCGACCCGCAACCCCGCCGGGGCCCTGCGCGGCGTCCTGGGGGGCGGCTACCTGAACCCGACCCAGCTGGCCCGGCTCGCCACCTGGGCGGCCGGCCCGCAGGCCCGAACCGAGACCGACGAGCCGCTGGCCGCGTCCTTCGACCGGGTCGGTTTCGACGGGCCGTCGCGCGAGCTCGTCGAGGTGTTCCTGGCCGGGGTGCTCGCCGACGCTCACGGGCAGACCTCGGCCGCCTTCGCGCGGTCGCTGGTCGCGTGGTTCCTGCGCGGCACCCCGTCTCTGCCCGCCGCCGGCATGACGGCCCTGCCGCAGCGCCTGGCCGCCGGACTGCACGTGCGCCTCTCGCATCGGGTGGGCTCGCTGGCCCGCGGTTCCGATGGGGTCACCCTCACCACGCCAGGGGGCAGGCTCGGCGCCCGGGCCGTGATCATCGCTGTCGACCCCGTCGACCTCGGGCTGATGCTGGGCCGCCCCGCTTCCCGGATGAGCGGACTGGCCACCTGGTGGTTCGCCACCGAGCAGCCACCCAGCCGCCTGCCCTACCTGCACGTGGACGCCGGACGCCTCGGCCCGATCGTCAACACCGCGGTGGTCAGCAACGTGGCGCCCAGCTACGCCCCCATCGGTCAGCATCTCGTGCAGTGTTCAGCGGTGCTGGACGGCGCGACCCCGTCCGAGCAGGAGGTCCGCCGGCACGCGAGCAGCATCTACGGGGTGCCCACCAACGGCTGGCAGTTGATCGCGCGACACGAGATCACCCGGAGTCTGCCGTTCATCGCACCCGGTGCCCCCCGACAGCAGAGCGATCTGGGTGGCGGGGTGTTCCTGGCCGGCGACCACGTCGAGGGGGCCTCTATTCAGCACGCACTGATGTCGGGACGCCGGGCAGGCAAGGCGGCGTTGAAGTTCCTGGGCCTCAGATGACCAGGTCACGGGCGGCGAGCAGCCGGTAGGTGAGCGCCACCGCCACCCCGGTGATCGCCACCGACAGCACCACGAAGACGGCGTCGAGCCCGTGGCTGCCCATCACGTCCGCGGCGTCGAAATACAGGAACGGAGTGAGGTAGGCCAGCACGTCCAGCCGCTCGTTGATGGTGACGGCCACCGACAGCAGGAACGTCGCGAACATGATCGTGGACGCGCGCGAGCCGGCTGCCTTAGGCCGGTGGATCGCCCCCGCCACCAGCGCCCCGATCGACAGGTTGATCAGCTGGATGAAGAACAGCCCCACCATCAGAGCCACGACATCGCCGGTGAAGGGCTCCTCCTTGTTGTACACATCGATGACGGCCAGTGAGCTCACCAGGGTCACGATGTTCAGCACCACGAGGTTGACGACCCCGGCCAGCAGCTTCCCGGTCAGGATTCTGGCCCGGGACGCGGGCCGGGCGAACAGGAACTCCGAGGTGCGGTCACGTTCCTCCTTGGCGACCAGGTCGGAGCCGAGCAGCACGGCGTGCAGGGCGGCGATGATCGCCACGAAGTTGAACAGCACCCCGTAGAACCCGGCAGCCGTCGACAGGTCGAAGCCGGTCAGCCCGAAGACCGCCCGGACCGCCCGGGGCAGCGCGTCCATGATCACTTGCACGTTCTCGCCGGACGCCTCGTAGGCCCCGTACTTGGCCATGCCCATGTAGACCATCGCGACCATGCCGAGCGACCAGAAGCCCAAGCCCGAAGCGGTGCGCCTTCATCTCACGCAGAAAGATGTTCATGATCGTTCTCCTCACCTCAGGTCGGTGGACCGGACGTCCTTGGTGAGGAACACCAGGTAGCTCGCTGCGATCGCAGACGACGACGATGCGCCGCCGCGATGAACAGGAAGCGCACCTCGTACGCCTGCGTTCTCGATGATGTAGGCGGGGTCGAAGTACCGGAACGGCGAGGAGTAGCGCACCTCGTCGTTGCCCAGGACGTCGCCGATCGCGCCCGATGATGTAGAAACCGAAGACGGTCGGCAGCGACTCACCGCCACCACCGACTTGACCTTGGGGAGCGCAACCCCCATCAGCAGCCCGAGCGCCAGGAAGACCAGCTGCACGATCACCATGGTGGACGCCAGCAGCCCGATGCGTGGTGGCCTCGAACTCGTCGGGAGCCACCGAGGCCAGAGCGACGAACGACATCGCCACGAACACCACGTTGGTGACGCCGATGACGACGAGCGCGGCCAGCAGTTTCGACGGTCACGCACGTGGGTGCGGGAGATCGGCTTGGTGAGCAGGAAGTCGGCGGTCTTGCCGGAGATCTCCTTGCGAGATCGCTGCCGTGCCCAGGTTCATGGCCTGGACGGCACCGGCCAGGACGCCGAAGCTCGAGCACGTAGCCGTAGAACCCGGCCGCGATCAGGAAGGTGTCGGCGCTCAGGTTGAACGCGGCCTTGATCGCGGGTGGGAACTGTTCGATGACGTTGCGCAGGCCCTCGACGTCGCTGCTGAACCCCGGGTACATCGCCATGAACGCGACCACGAAGGCGGCCAGCGAGACCGCCCAGATGAACAGGGAACGCCGGTAGGCCGCGAGCTCACGCAGGAAGAGGAACACCTGCTCACTCCTCCTTCTGGTAGTAGTGCAGGAAGATCTCCTCGAGGTCAGGCTCCACGACCTGCATGTCCAGCAGGTCGACCTGGGCCAGCAGCCGGGTCATCTCGTTGATGTGCCCGCGGAACAGGAAGCTCACCGAGTGGTCTGTGAGGCGGCCAGGTCGCTGACACCCTCGATGCGGAACAGGTTCGCGTCCACCGGGGTGGCGGTCTGCGAGCGTGAACCGCTTGGTGGCGTTCTCGAGCAGCGTCCGGATCTGCTCGACCGTGATGATCGTGCCGTCCTTGATGATCGCGACCCGGTCGCACAGCTTCTGCACCTCAGACAGGATGTGGGACGAGAACAGCACCGTCGCGCCGGCCTGGTTCTCCTCGCGCAGCAGTCCGAAGAACTCCTGCTGGATCAGCGGGTCGAGCCCGCCGGTGGGCTCGTCCAGGATGATCAGTTTCGGCTCGGTGGGCGAGGCCCTGGATGATGCCGACCTTCTTCTTGTTGCCGTAGGACAGGTCGTCGATCTTCTTCTTGAGGTCGAGGTCGAACCGCTCGGCCAGTTCCCGGATACGCGCTCTCGCTCGCCTTCGCAGGTCCTTGTTGTAGAAGCTCGCCGAGTACTTCAGCAGGTCGATCGCGCGCATGTCGTCGTAGTAGAAGACCTCGGAGGGCAGGTAGCCGACGTCCTGCCGGATCTCGGCGCCGGAGGTGGCGATGTCCTTGCCGAAGACGGTTGCCGATCCGCTGGTGGGGTGGATGAGGTCCAGCAGGGTGCGGATGGTCGTGGACTTGCCGGCACCGTTGGGGCCGATGAACCCGTAGATCTCGCCCTCCAGCACTGTGCATGTCGACGTCGACGATGCCCCGGGACTTGCCGTAGTACTTCGTCAGCTTCGTGGTCTCGATGACGTTCATGACAGCTCCAACACCTGGCCGGATCGACTCTGTGGCAATGATTGCGCCCACCACGGTACGCCTGGTGCGCCGTGTTGCCGCGATGGCTGACATCATGGCGGGGATGTCGATGTTGAGCAGTTGGACCCAGAACCCGCGAGACCCTGGACGCAGGAGCCGCCGGGTGGCCGCGTGGGTCGTGTTCGGGCTCGTCATGCTGGTGATCCTGGCCGGGCTGCTGTGGACGAACCGTGCCACGGTCAACGGCTGGTTCGAGGGCGCACCGCCGGCTGAGGGCAACCCGTTGCTGCCCGCCTCGGAGGCAGAGGTCGCCCGAGCCGAGCAGCTGCTGGCCGACCTGCAGGTGGTAGCGGCTCACGACTGGGCCAGTGACTACCGTCGGGACGCGTTCGGGCCGACCTGGGCCGACACCGACGCCAACGGCTGCAACCAGCGCGACGACGTCCTGCACCGCGACGTGCTGCGCACCGAGCCCTTCACGGCTGCCCGGCAGTGGTCGTGCGACCACGACATGGTGGCCGGCACCTGGCGGGACGCGTACACCGGCGAACTCATCACCCTGAGCGACGCCAAGGCGCCCGACCAGGCCCAGTCGTTGCAGATCGACCACCTGGTGGCGCTGAGCGTGGCCTGGCGGGACGGCGCCGATGCCTGGGACGACACCCAACGGTTGGCCTTCGCCAACGACCTGCGCAACCTGGCGCCCGTCGCCGCTGCCACCAACAAGGCCAAGGGTGGTTCGGACGCGGCGGGGTGGCGGCCGGTGCGCCAGGCCGAGTGCGGCTTCGCGGTGCGTTACATCACGGTGAAGAGCGACTACTCGTTGGTGGTCGACCGGGCCGAGAAGCGGGCCCTGGTCGACATGCTGGCCACCTGCCGGTAGCTACAGGTGCAGCCTTTTGCCCAGCTCGTGCTGAATCTCGGCGCCCCGAAAGGTCTGCATGGCGATGAGCATCAGCACCCCCAGGCCCACCGAGATCCAGGACGGCAGCGGGTTGCTCACCCAGCCGAGCGCCAGGAACAACCCCGGCAGCACGCTCATCAGGATGGTGAGCCACGAGTAGACGAGGTAGTCACCGGGTCGCATCCGCACGATCCGCACCGCGATCAACAGCGCGATGATGGACGCGCTGCAGACGATCGGGATCACGAACGTCGTCGACCAGCCCCGCCAGCCGCTGAGATAGTCCGAGTAGACGCTCAACAGGGACGCGGCCACGACCAGATAGACGATGCTCTTGGCGACGTTCCGCCGCTTGCGGATCGCGATGAGCACCACCAGCCACAGCGCGGCAAGCCCGAACGCCGCCAGCCGCAGCCCCTCGAACGGCGCCGGGAACAGCCGGAGCGCCAGCAGCTCGGCGGCGATCACCACGATGGACACGAGCATCAGCACCCGCAGCACCTGGCGCGAGTCGAACCGCAGCGGGACGTCGGGCCACGGCGCTGCCACCATGCCGGGCCCATCAACCTGGACGCCCTCGCCGCACAGCGGGCAGCGACGCCAGTCACCACGCAGTTCGGCGTGGCAGGCAGGACAGCTGCTCATGGGTGCACCACGCCCAACTCCTCGACGGTGACCTTCGACACTGCCACCCTCACCGCGACGCCGCGGGCGGTGAGCGTCCGGACGAACTCCCGCTGATGGCCGGTCTCGACGAACGGTGAGGTGAAGGTGAGGGTCAACCGATCGCCGTGGCTGATCGTGCAGAACTGCGGACGGGCGGCCGAGACCTGCAGGAAGACCGCGCCGACGTGCTCGTCCACCGGGCTGGGGGAAGGTGACCCGTCCCAGGTTCGAGATCGCCACGGTGATGCTGCGGTTGTTGAGGCGGTTGATCGTGCCCAGCACGAAATCCTTGAGTGGACGCGGGGTCACCCGGATGGCCGGGTTGAGCTCGAAGCCGATCAGTTTGGCCAGCTTGGCCTCGAGCGCCGCCGGGGTCGTGTGGGTTCGCAGTTGGTCGTGCAGCGACCGCGCCAAGGCGGCGAACGCGTCCCCCGGGTCGGTGGCCCCGCCCGAACGGGTCGCCCCGAAGGTGTGTTCGAGCCGGGTGACCGCGAAGAAGTTGCGCGCCGATTCTGAAGGGAAGTGCTGGCGCAGGTCGACCGGCACCGAGACTGCCATCGTCGCGTCCCGGTCGGGGTGGGCGGCCACCGATCTCACCGACTCCAGGAACAGCGCGGTGAAGTAGGCGGTCAGCGACACCCCGAGCTCACGGGCCAACGGCAGCACCGCGGCCGTCGACATCTCGAGTTCGACCGTCCGGGTGCGGTTGTCGGGCGTCCGGGTGCCATGGACGCGATGCACCCGGCGGTGGGGGTGCGACGTGTGGCCGCCAGACAGGGCCGCCCGTTCACGAGGGGTCTCGGGCATCAGACCCGTGCGGTCGCCGGCCTCCAGCGGCGCCGATCTGGCCGCCAGCTCGAACGGCTGTTCCGGTGCGGCCACGAAGTACGCACGGAAACTGTCGCCGACCAGAGGCTGCTTGACACCGGAGGGTGCCCGATGCTCGGGGAAGTCCTGCGGGTGGCGCAGCGCGACGTACTCGCACACCAGGTCCTGGAAGAACCGCATCGCTCCCACCCCATCCGACAGCGCGTGGAAGACCTCCAGGGCGATCCGGTTGCGGTGGTGGATGACCCGGAACAACAGTTCACGCCGGTCGAAGTGATAGATGTGCTCGCACGGCGGCAGCACGTCCCTGCGACCACCGAGGGCCGCAGGTCGCTGTCCTCGAGGTAGTACCAGAACACCCCTCGGCGCAGCACCGAGTGGTACAGCACGTACTGGTCGAACACGCGGTCGAGGGCCCGCTGCAGCAGGTCCGCCTCGACGTCCTCGGTGAGTTCGGCCGACAGCCGGAACACCTTGGAGTCCACAGCACTGGTCGCGGCCAGGAAGATGTTGGACGCGTTGTCGAGCCTCACCCAGGTGCGCCGACTCATCGTCGCACCGGCCCTCGGGTCGAGCCCAGGAAGTCGTTGATCACCTCATGGGCCTGTGCCACCGGTCGGACGAAACGCGGCAGGGCCAGGAACCCGTGCAGGGCACCGGCGATCGCGCTCGATGCGCACCCGGTTGCCGGCGCTGGCCAGGGCGCGTCCGTAGGCCTCGCCTTCGTCACGTAGCAGGTCGAGTTCGGCGGTGAGCACCAGCGTGGTGGGCTGGCCCGACAGGTCATCGGCCCGCAGCGGGGCGACCATCGGGTGGCGGCGGGCCGCCGCGTCCGGTTGGTAGAGCTCCAGGTAGTCAGAGACCTCGACCGCGGTCAGCCGCAGACCCGTCCCGTACAACCGCACCGACTCGAACGGTGAGGTCTCGGGGTGATGGTCGTACCAGGTCGCCGGGTAGAGCAGCACCTGGCGTCCCGGCATCGGGGCGCCCCGAGCGCGCAGCCGCAGCGACACCGCCGCAGCCAGGTTGCCGCCCGCCGAGTCGCCGATCAGCGTGATGTCGGACGCGTCCTCGAGCCCGACCAGGCCGGGCTCGCGCAGCAGCACCTCGGCCACCCGCAGGCAGTCGTGGAAGCCGGCCGGGAACGGGTTCTCGGGGGCCAACCGGTAGTCGACCGACAGCAGCACGCGGCCGGTCAGGTCGGCCATGGCCGCGCACGTCGGGGTGTAGCTGTCGATGTTCCCGGTGACCCAGCCGCCGCCGTGGAAGAACAGCAGCACGTCACCGTAGGTGCGCTCCGACGGCAGGAACACCCGTACCGGGATCTCGTGCGAGCCGTCCGCCGAGATGATGACTCGGTCGAGGACGTTGTAGCGCCGCTTCGGCCCGGCCAGCAGACGCTGAAGCTTGCGCACCCTGGGGTACTGCTCGCGCATGCTGAGGCGAGGTGCTGCGAACAGCTGGAGGATGGCGCGGATCACCGGGTGCACCCGGGCCTCGGCGGACTCCTGCGTGCTCATGGGCCAACAGTACGTGCTCGGCCGGTGGCGGCGTCTTGGTCGTGTGCTGCGAACATTCGGGCGAGGGAGGATCATGGGGTCTGTGAGCATCGAGAATCAGAGCACCGGAACCCCACTCGTCAAGCGCGGGTTGGCCGCCATGTTGAAGGGCGGCGTCATCATGGACGTCGTCACCCCCGAGCAGGCGAGGATCGCCGAGGACGCCGGAGCCGTGGCCGTGATGGCGCTGGAACGGGTGCCCGCCGACATCCGTGCCCAGGGCGGCGTCGCCCGGATGAGCGATCCCGACCTGATCAGCCAGATCATCGAAACCGTCAGCATCCCGGTGATGGCCAAGGCCCGCATCGGCCACTTCGTCGAGGCGCAGGTGCTGCAGCACCTGAAGGTCGACTACATCGACGAGTCCGAGGTGCTGTCGCCGGCGGACTACGAGAACCACATCGACAAGTGGGGGTTCACGGTGCCGTTCGTGTGCGGCGCCACCAACCTGGGTGAGGCGCTGCGCCGCATCACCGAGGGTGCGGCGATGATCCGGTCCAAGGGCGAGGCCGGCACCGGCGACGTCTCGGAGGCGACCCGGCACATCAGGACGATCCGGCGCGAGATCGCCCGGCTGCGCGCCATCCACGAGTACGACCCGGCCGAACTGTACGTGGCCGCCAAGGAGTTGCAGGCACCCTACGAGCTGGTTTGCGAGGTCGCCGAGACCGGCGAACTGCCGGTCGTGCTGTTCGTGGCCGGCGGGGTCGCCACTCCGGCGGATGCGGCGATGATGATGCAACTCGGTGCCGATGGGGTCTTCGTCGGCTCGGGCATCTTCAAGTCGGGCAACCCGGCCGCCCGGGCGGCCGCGATCGTCAAGGCCACCGCCCAGTACGACGACCCGGGCGTCATCGCCGAGGTGTCGCGCGGGCTGGGTGAGGCGATGGTGGGCATCAACGTCTCCGACCTGGCAGCCCCGCATCGGCTGGCCGAGCGCGGCTGGTGAATCGCGGCTCGGCGCGGGTCGGCGTCCTGGCGCTGCAGGGTGGGGTCCGTGAGCACGCCGACCTGCTGCGCGGCTGGGCGCCGAGGTGCTGCTGGTGCGCAAACCCGGCGACCTGGTGGGGCCCGACGGGCTGCGGGTGGACGCGGTCGTCCTGCCGGGCGGCGAGTCGTCCACCCTCGACCGGCTGCTGCGCACCTTCGGACTGTTCGAGCCGCTGCGGGACGCGATCTCGGCCGGGCTGCCCACGCTGGGCACCTGCGCCGGGCTGGTGCTGCTGGCGAAGGGGGTGCTCGACCCGGCGCCGGGTCAGCAGAGCCTCGGGGTGTTGGACGTGGACGTGCGTCGCAACGCGTTCGGCTCGCAGGTCGACTCGGCCGAGGTGCGCCTCGACACCACGCTGGGCCCGGCGACGGTGGCGTTCATCAGGGCGCCCCGGGTCGAGCGGGTGGGCCCGGGCGTCGAGGTGCTCGCGCGGCGCGACCCCGATGGCCTCGGGGTGGTGGTCGCCGTGCGGCAGGGAGCCATCACCGGCGTCGCCTTTCACCCCGAACTGACCGGCGAGACGCTCTTCCACACCGCCCTGCTGGCCGACTAAAGGCGGACTGGCCGCCATCACGCCGTGAGGTGATTGTGCTTCGTTCCCGTCGCCGGCGGGTGGGCAGCGGCTAGTGTCGGCTCATGAGCAAGTCCGGGCATGAGGTTCGGGCCGAGCAGGCCCGCAAGGCGTTCGAGGCACTGGGGCCCAGCCCCAGCCAAAGCGTGGTGGTGCAGGTGCAGTGCGCCTCGGCGCACCACGTCGCAGCGGTCTACAAGACCGAGGCGGGGCTGGTCTACCACAGCGTGCTGCACTCCAAGGCGCACGGTCGCAAGGACTATGAGGACATCGGACGCCACGCGTCCCGGCTCGGCGTGGACTGGTTCGACCTGCTCGACCCCGGCGCCGACCCGAGCCTGTCGGACGAACTGCCGGCCGGCTGTGAGTGTGGCCCGCGCACCCTGTCGAGGTCGCTGCTGATCGAGCAGATCGCCCAGGGTTTGACGCGCGTCAACGTCGACTGACTTCGTGGGGAGGTGTCAGATGAACCTCGATTATCCCGACCTGCCCCGGACGATCCGGGTGACCAGCCCGGAGTTCAGCCAGGGCAAGGCGATCCCGGCACGGTTCACGTGCGCCGGTCAGGGCGTCTCGCCGTCGTTCGGGTGGTCGGGTGTTCCTGCTGGTGCCGCGTCTGTGGCGGTGGTGGTCAGCGATCCGGACGCCCCCGGCGGCACCTACCTGCACTGGTTGGTGACCGGGCTGCCTGCCCGCGACGGGGCGTTCGGTGAGGGCTGCGCGGCATCGGGCGGACGCGAACTGCCGTGCAGCGCCGGGCGACCCGGTTGGGTGCCGCCGTGCCCGCCCAGCGGGACGCACCACTACCATTTCGCGGTGCACGCCCTGGACGCGCCGGTGGTCGCCGAGACCAGCCAGCAGGCGCTGGACGAGATCGCCGCCCACACCGTGGCGTGGGGCGTCCTGACCGGGCTGGTGACCTCGACCCGCGGCTGAATGTGATCGGGGTGGTCACGCCTCAGCGATCGGTGACCGACCCCATCAGGATGCGGTGGATCTCGAGCCCGTAGCGCCGGACGAAGGTCTGCCGGGCCTGCTCGTAGGCCTCGATGTCACCCTTGCGCATGGTGCGATCGACGTAGCGGCGCGCCAGTTCGCCGGCGATCACGTCGAGCAGCAGTTCGGCCAGCAGCAGCCTTGCCGAGTCGCGGAAGCGTCCCTGCCCGTCGATGTACAACCGGACGGTGGGCGCCTCGGTGTTGACGATGATGAGACGTTCGGTCGGCTCGTAGACCGCCCGGTCGATGTCGTTGTCGAGGTTGCGCAGTTCGTAGCCGACGAACAGGTCGGTGGAGTTGTCCTGATCCCAGGGGATGGAGGCCCGGGGGGTGTGCGCGGGACGCGAACTGTGCCGGGACGCGGACTCGGCGATCACCACCTGGCAGGTGGCGGTGAACGGTCCGGTGCTGACCCGCAGGATGCCGCGGTCACCGGCCGTGAACCCGGTGAGCGTCCAGCTGAACCGTCCGTCGGGCGGGAGGTCGCCGACGAGCAGCCGCGTGACGTCCGGGTCGATCATCATCGAGTCGGGAAGCTGGTGGCTGACCTCGAGCACCTGGTCGTCCAGCAGCCGGGCGCGGTCGACGAGCAGACTGACCCGGAACGGGTGGTGGGCCGGGCGGTGGTAGAACGGCGTGCTGAACCGCAGGACGGCCGGGCGTCCGGTCGGGTAGGGGCCGTAGCCACCCGAGCCGGGGCCGGGCGGCAGGACGATGCCCAGGTCCTCGAGCGCCACCTGGTTCATCCGGGCCAGCACCAACTGGATCAGCGACTCGGTGCGCTTCGATGTCGCGGCGTGGTCGACGTGGCTGAGCCGCAGCCGTTCGCTCTCGATGACCGGGGCGATGGTGGCGCTGACCGCGTCCGCGAACCCCGCGACGAACGGGTCCTTGAGGTTGAGGCCCTCGCGTTCGTCGCTGATGACCGGACGCCCGGCGGCCAGCATCTCGACCAGGGCAGGGCACCGCACGGTACCGAACAGGTACTCGGTGCCCAGTTGGCCCTCGTAGCGGAAGAACTGGCAGTCGAGCACGGCGGTGCCCGAGACCACCAGCAGCCCGCTGGTGCGCTCGTCGCCGCGCAGCACAAGTTCGGCCGCGGCCTTGCTGAGCGTCACGGTGAAGTCGAACCCGCGGTTGCCGAAGGTGAAGCTGCCGATCTGCTCGGGGCCGATCAGCATGCTCGACTCCGGTTCGTCGAAGTGCAGCGGTGTCGGGGTCGCCCGCGTCCGGGGCAGGTTGCCGTTGAGCAGCGACAGGTCGCGGCGTGCGGTGATGTCGCGCAGGTAGACGTTGTTGCTGATCGCGCGCACCAGCGACCGGAAGAACGGCAGGTTCACCTGCGGGTTGTCGGCGACGATGCTCACCCGCGTGCCGGTGCCGTCCTCGGTCAGCCCCAGACGCTGGTAGTCGCGTGCGGTGGCGTGGCGGTCGCCGTCCTGGTCGTCGTAGACGTAGGAGCCGTCATCGGCGCGGAACAGGTCGACACGGGCCAGCCGGCCGTCCTGGACGGTCTCGATCCAGCCGTGCCCCAGCCCGAACACCGCCTGCTTGAGGCCGCGTCCGAAGAAGCCCCGGCCGCCGGCTTCGCCGGTCGACAGCCGGCTGTGCGCGCCCCCGTACGACAGGATCGAACGCAGCCGCTCCAGCCTCATACCCTCGGCCTGGTCGCTCACCGTCAGCACGGCGCCGGTGTCGTGGCGCTCGTAGCTGAGCATGATGCGTCCGCTGACCTCGACGCCAGCCTGCTCGAGCTTGGCGTAGCTGTCGTCGCAGTTGGTGATCAGCTCAACCAAAGCCTTCTCGATGGAGGCGAACCGCTGCGAATCGATGTCGATGATTCGCTGGTCCACCGGCAGGGTGAGAATCGCCATTGCAGCGCCCCCTCGTCACGGGTTTTGCCCACTCTATCGACAACGCCGAGGCCGGCGATCGAAGCCACAATCAGGAATTGGGCACGCCAGATGGCTCAAAACCCTGGTTGAAACGTCTTGGGGGCCAACTAGCGTGCTGTTTTCAGGTTTCTTGGCGTGAAGACGCTCGGGTGACAAGGTTCTGCAGAAGGCCCCCGGGCCGGGTCACGGGCTGATGGGATCGTTCGGGGACCGGACCGGCAGCACAACCTCGTTGTGGCGCAGGAACCACGGCGTCCACGGCGGGTCGAAACGCGCGAACCGCGGCGCACCCGCCGGCTGCAGGCCCGCCTCCGCAACGCCGGAGCGCAGGGCGGCCAGCTGCTGCTGGTAGATCTGCTCCGACCAGCGTCCGGTGAACGACCGGACGGCGGCCAGTTGGGTGGGGATCTCCCGAACCGTGACGCGCGGGTCCGTCGGTGTCGGCGACGTGTCGAGCGTGAACTCCGCCGGCATCACGAACCCGACCACGTGGCGTCCCGGATCGGCGGTGGACTCCTGCACGACGGGGGCGGTCATCGCGATCTTCGTCGAGGCCTGTTCCTGTACCACGGGGGCGGTCATGGCCACCTTGGTGCTGGTCGTGTTTCGGCCCGAGATGTAGGCCACCAACACACCGAACGCGCGGTTGCCGGCGTCGGTGAACGAGCCGTCCACCTCGACCTCGGCCACCAGGTGGGCCGGGTAACGACGCAGCTCGAAGCCCGGATGGCGGGTGATCACCTCGTGGGGCTGACGTTCGGTCATGAGCCAAGGATGGCACCGGCCGCAAGACGACATCTGGCGACCCAACGGGACGCCGCCCGCTGATCGCGACACCTGATCGGCAACGATGGAGCCATGACTGATCCCCTCGCACTGGCGGCGCAGATCGATGCCGGGCTACGTGCGCGAGCGCGACCGGAGCGCGCGGCCGGCGAAAAGGCCTATCTGAAGAGCAGTCTCGAGCACTACGGCACGTCGATGCCGGCCATCCGGTCGGCGGTCCTCGAAGTTATCGGGCAGGGGCCCAACGCCCACGATGACGTGATCGCGCTCGTCAACGAACTGTGGGGAGTGCCGGTGCACGAACGCCGACAGGCCGCCGTCGAGGTGCTTTCGGCCAACGAGGACGTCCTGCGGGCCGACGACATCGTCCTGCTGGAACGGCTGCTGCGCGAGTCACGCACCTGGGCTCTGGTGGACGGACTGGCGGCGTCCGTCATCGGGCCTCTCGTGGAGCGCGAACCTGGGCTCGGCGCCACCCTGGACCGCTGGGCGGTGGACGAGGACTTCTGGATCCGACGCTCGGCGCTGCTGGCGCTGCTGCTCGCGTTGCGTCGAGGGGAGGGCGACTTCGAACGGTTCGGCCGCTACGCAGAGGCGATGCTGGGTGAGAAGCAGTTCTTCATCCGCAAGGCGATCGGGTGGGTGCTGCGGGACACCGGACGCAAGAGGCCCGACCTGGTGTTCCAGTGGCTGGAGCCCAGAGCGGCGCGGGCCTCCGGTGTCACCGTTCGCGAGGCGGTCAAACCCCTGACCGACGAGCAGCGGGACGCCGTCCTGGCCGCTCGGTCGGCGGTGCCGGACGCGTCAACGGGCCGTGGCTAGCCCTTGACGGCCGAATCAGGGCTGGGCGTCCGCGCCCCCGCACGCAGCTTGTCGAGCCGGGTGCGCAGCAGATCGAAGCGGTGGGCGTTGCCGCGCAGCGCCAGGTAGCGGTCGCTGAAGACGGCGAGCAGGGCGTCGTCGAGCCGGCGCACGGCACCCGGCGGGTACTGGTAACCCATCCGCTCGGTGATGGCCGTGGAGTCGACCGACGGCAGCAGGGCGGCGAGGTCGCGCAGCGAGGTGATACCGAGCTCGAGCAGCAGCCCCGACATCCACGTGTAGTGGTCGGTGCGCGACCAGCCTGCGTCCGGGTAGTGCCCGGCGAGGAACGCCGCCAACTCCTGGTGACCGATGCGGGCGTGGTCGGCGTCCGGTTGCTTCGGGGCCTCCTCGGCAGCGGGTTCGCGCAGCCGGTCGCGGATGACCTCGAACTCCCGGTCGGCCAGTTCGAGCAGGCCGGCCGCCAGGGTGAAGCGGCGGTTGAGGTCGGGGGCGAGCGTCTCGGGGATCGTCCCCTTGTAGCGGATGTCGTGCTCGAACTCGGCCCAGGCGTGCTGCAGCACCGTGCGGATCTGGATCTGGGCGCTCGGCACCCGCACCGCGTCCGCGGGCATGTCGCCCAGCCAGACCGGGTCGAGGGCGACCTGCAGGTGGCGGCTGACGTACCCGAACACGCCCTTGGCTGGCGGTCTCCGGCCCAGGTCCTTGTCGTCGACCACCGCCAGTTGGTCGCTGATCAGGTCGGCCACCGCGGCGACGTCGCTGGTCACGTAGGTGATGATGCGGGTGCCGATCTGGTCGGTGATGTCGCGCAGCGGGTCGGCGAACACCGGGTGACCGTCCACCATGCGTTCGGTCTTGGCCACGAAGGAGTTGAGGCTCTTGCCGCGCCAGGCGACGTTCAGGTAGTTGATGCCGGCGTCGTCCAGCACCGTGGTCAGCCAGGTCGCCAGCCTGCGGGCCAGGTCATGCACCTGGGGTTGAATCTGCGCGTAGTGGCGCACCGCATCCCGGACGACGTCAGCCGGGCCGGCCTCGGGAGCTGGCTCCGGGGTTGTCTCGGGACTTGCCTCCGGTGACTGCAGGGAATCGCGTTTGCGGGGGGTGGGGGTCAGCCCGGCGGGCAGCGTGGGGGTGACGATGTAGCCGGTCTGCGCGTCCCCGTAGGTGGTCAGCGAATCGGGTCGGCGGGCCGCGGTCATCGCGACGTAGGCGCAGACCACGGCGTCCAACTGGTCCTCGGCGCGGCGCAGGTCGCTCTTGCGTCCGGCCTCGGTCACCGCGGCGACGACCTGCCGCCACGGCTTGGTCGAGCGCAACCGGAGCGGCGGGTCGGCGTCCGCCAGCGACTCGAGCAGTCCGGTGAGTCGCAGCATCTCGGAGCGCAGCAGGGCGAACGTGCGGTGGGTGCGCTGCTTGTACTTCAGCGTGCGCCCCAGCCCGAAGACCGCCACCAGGGCGGCGTGCGGGTACACCTCGATGGCGCGGCGAGCGGCGGTTGACGCCGGGTCGATGTCGAGACCCAGCCGGGCGGCCAGCCGGGCGCCACGCGGGCTGTCGCTGAACTCGGGTTTGCCGGTGTTGGACGGGTGGGTGCCGGCGTCGAAGCGGGCGAAGTCGTGGCTGAGGGCCGCCTCGCACGGCCTGCTGCCGGTGGGGTTCGTGACGATGAGCGGGGCGTCGATGCCGACGATGCAGTCGCCGGTCAGGTAGCCGACAAGCGCCTCGGCGATGGAGTCGTCCGTGCTGGCTCGTGACAGGTGCACCAGTGCGCCGGTGTCGTCGAGCACGGCCAGACCCGAGGGGGCGCGATCGCCCCACGCGAGGTCAATCCCGATGAAGTGCACGAACAACCAGCTTCCCTTGGTCAGGCGGCATCCCGGCTCTGCGCTGGTTCCCATTCTCGCCCATCGGGTGTGGATGTGCGCGCCGAAACCGCGGCCAGCACAATGGACGTGTGAACACCCCAGCCGATGGTCGCGCCGTGCGAGGCCGATCGTGGTGAGGCCGGGGCAGGTGCTGCTGCTGGTGGTGGTCAACCTGGCGGTCGTCGCAGGGTTGACGCTGGCCATCGGCGCCAGCGCGCCGAGATGGCCGGACGCCTGGGTGGCCCGCGACCGGGGCCCGCTGCGGCTGGCTTCCTGGGAGACGGTGGCCAGGTACCGCAGGCTCGGCGTCCAGCGGTGGGCGCGCCGACTGCCCGAGTTGGGCGGGTTGTTCGGCATCGACAAGAGGCATCTGCGGGGACGCTCACCCGAGTTGCTGGCCGCCTATCTGCTCGAGGTGCGCCGGGCGGAATGGGTGCACTGGGCATCGCTGCTTGCCCTGCTGCCGATCGCGGTGTTCAACCCGTGGTGGTTGTGGCTGCTGTTCGCGGTCATCAGTTGCGCGGTGAACCTGCCGTTCTGGGCGATCCTGCGGCTCAACCGCATCCGGCTGGCGGGGTTGCTGACCAGGCTCGAGCGCCGGAGGAACTGAGCGAGGCCCGCGGTCAGCTCGGACGCCCCACGGGGCGCCCCTTCCAGGACGCCGTCCCGCGCAGGTGCCGGTGCCACGAGACCGCGGTGAGCGTCCCGAACGCGGCGATGGACGCAGGGTGGGCTGCACTGTCCGGCCACACCGGGCCGCCGACGCGGCGGGCGACCGCGGCCCGGCCGAGCGCCCCGGACGCGTACCCCAGCGCGCCGATCAGCCGCGTCGTGGGCCGGCGTCCCAGCAACGCGGCCAGCGGGGGCACCAAGTAGGCCAGCGCCAGGAATGCGTTGACGGCGACGCTGCCGACCGGGCCACCGAACGCCGACCACATCGATTTGGCGTAGCCGTCGACCAGTTCGGCGGGGGAGGCGTACATCCGGCAGGAGGCGAGATGGGACGCGTCCAGGGTGGCCGCGCGTCCTCCCGACTTCTTGGTGGCCCGCATCAGGCAGATGTCCTCCAGCACCTCGCCAGCCACCGTGGCGTGCCCGCCCATCGCGTGGTAGGCGGCCGCATCGAAGACGAGGAACTGGCCGTTCGCCGCCGACAACGACGTCCACCGCAGGCGCTCGGCGAGCCACAACGGCAGGGTGGCCGCCCATGACCAGGTGAGCAGTGGCTGAACCAGCCGGGCCAGCCAGTCGTCGGCCAGTTCGCGCGGGAAGGGTGACACCATGGCGAAGCCGCCCGTCCGCAGTTCGCTGACGGCCGCCCGCACGGCGTGGGGCTCGAAGTGGACGTCGGCGTCGGCGAAGACCAGCACCGTCCCGGTGGCCTGGGCGGCCAGCCGGGCGCAGGCCCACGACTTGCCCAGCCAGCCGGGCGGCGGGGGCTGGTCGGGAGAGGTGATGACCGTCAGGCGGGAGTCGTCGAAGCCGTGCAGGATGGCGGCGGTGGCGTCGGTGGAGCCGTCGTCCAGGACGATCACCTCCAGGTTCGGCACCCCCTGCTGGCCGAGCAGGCTGGCAACCGTCCGACCGATGTGGCTCTGTTCGTTGCGGGCCGGCACCAGGACGCTGACCCGTTCGGTGAGCGCGGGGCCGGTGGCCGGTGGCCGGCGGAGTTGTCGCAGGTTGACCATGGTGTGGGCGGCCAGCGCGGCCGAGATGGCTGAGCCGCCGGCCACGACCGGGTTCGCTCTCACGGTGCTGGATCCTCGGCCCGTGTCGCGGCGGCAAATGCCGGGGACGACCTGCGCAGGCTCAGCCACCACGGGACGATCACCAGACCCATCAGCAGCCCGCCCCACACGGCGACCGTCGGGCGGTCGAAGAAGACGACGTTGCCGAACACGTTCGAGAAGTAAACCCAGCTCAACATCAGCGTGGGCACCCCGGTCGGCGCCTTCACCTTGGGCAGGTGGGCCAGCATCGCCATCATCACCACCGACACCACCAGCCAACCCAGGTAGTTCTCGACCGGGATGCCGGGGATGCCCGGGATGGTGTGCTCGGCGACGTGCCACACCCAGTAGCCCTCGCCGACCATCTGCGGGTCGAGGAAGATGTCCCAGGTGGTGAACAGGTAGCCGCCCAGCAGGGCAGTCGCCGTCTTCGAGCGGACGAGGCGTTGGGTGGCCAGCAGACAGGGGTAGGCCATCATCGACCACGCCATCGGGATGATCAGCGGCACCCCGAGCAGCGAGACGCCGAGCGCGTCGGTGTAGTGGTACGAGCCGAACAGCGCGCCGGTGGCCGTCCCGAACGCCTCGACACCCCAGCCGATGCCCAGGGTGGTGGCCAGGTAGCTGCCCGTCCACAGCGGCCCGCGCCAGATGAAGGCGTGGCTGACGCTGGCCAGGAATGAGGTGATGACGGTGATGATCGTGAGGGTGACCCGCCACTGCCCCGAGGTGAGGGGCCAGGCCTGGTGACCGAGAATCGTGGCGACGGCCAGCACCCACGGCAGCACCCGCACCCAGCGGTGCTCGGTCGCCCGGTGTGAACTGGTCATCCCGCGAAACTAGCAGACCCCTCGGCTTGGTCACAGACGCGTGCGAACCAGCTTGCCACCGGCGATATAGCGGACGCGGGAAGCTGGATCGCACGCGTGTGGGCGATTCACGGGACGCGTCCCCGCGTGACCGATTCACGGGACACGTCCCGTGCCGCAGGTCATGATGGGACGCATCCGACCGATCGGAGGCAGCGACCATGATCCCGAAGACGATGCGCGCCTGGCGGGTACGCGAGCCCGGCCCGATGGCCGGCCAGCCGCTGGAGTTCGTCGAGCTACCGGTGCCCCAGCCGGGGCGCGGCGAGGTGCTCGTCAGGGTGGTGACCTGCGCGGTGTGCCGCACCGACCTGCACGTCACCGAGGGCGACCTGCCCCTCAGGCGTCCGCACGTCATCCCCGGCCATGAGGTCGTGGGCGAGGTCGTCGCGAATGGTG
Organism: uncultured Actinomycetota bacterium; assembly: GCA_963780175.1. Classification (GTDB taxonomy): domain Bacteria; phylum Actinomycetota; class Actinomycetes; order Propionibacteriales; family Propionibacteriaceae; genus Brooklawnia. The sequence continues at coordinate 147,394 of CAWAAT010000003.1, forward strand.
AGCCTTCGGCCGCAGGTGCCGCGCCACGGTTCACGGTGGGTGACCGCGTGGGGCTGGCCTGGCTGGGCAGCACCTGCGGTAGATGCCGATACTGCCGCTCGGGACGAGAGAACCTGTGCGCCTCGTCCCGGTACACCGGCTGGGATCGCGACGGGGGCTACGCGGAATTCGTCGTCGCGAACGAGGCCTACGCCTACCGCGTCCCCGAGCAGTTCGATGACGTCGCGGCAGCCCCACTGCTGTGTGCGGGCATCATCGGGTACCGGGCGCTGCACCGGGCAGCCGTCCCGCCCGGCGGGCGGTTGGGGCTGTACGGCTTCGGTGGTTCGGCACACCTGACAGCTCAACTGGCCATCGCCCAAGGTGTCGAGGTGCACGTGCTGACCAGGGGTGAGTCGGCCCGGACGCTGGCCCTGCGGCTGGGGGCGGTCTCGGCCGGGGACGCCCGGGATGCACCCCCGGTGCCACTCGACTCGGCGATCATCTTCGCCCCGGCGGGTGACATCGTGCCTTTCGCCCTGGAATCTCTGGTCGCGGGCGGGACGCTTGCCGTGGCCGGCATCCACCTGTCCGACGTCGAGCACCTCAACTATCAGCGCCACCTCTTCCACGAGAAGACCCTGACCTCGGTGGAGTCCAACACCAGGCGCGACGGCGAGGAGTTCCTCGCGCTGGCCGCGCGGCTGGGCGTCCGGGCGCACACCACCGAGTACGAGTTCACCGACGCCCCGCGCGCGCTGGAGTACCTTGCCCGCGGGGACGTCGAGGGTGCCGGGGTGCTGCGGATCGGTTGAGGTCCGCGTCCAGCCCGCCCGTGGCAGTGCGGTTCACTGCGGAGCGGTGGCCAGCTCCCACGCGGTCGTCAGGTTCTGCCGGGCGAGCCGCATGATCGCCAGGCCGGCGTCGAAGTCGTCCCGGTCGTAGTTGAATTGCTCGATCATCAACTCGGGGCGCCGCTCGCCCAGGAAGCCGATCTCACGTCCCACGGCCATCAGGTCGGCCATCATCGGCACGTCCAGGAAGCCTGGCGCGCCCAGCGGCGGGTGGTGGTCGCCGTACATGTCGAGCCCCGGGGTGGTCACGGCATTGCAGAAGTGCCAGGTGGACGCCAACTCCGAGCCCATCGCCAGGGCCGCGGCCACGTCCTCGCCGTTCAAGGCGATGTGCGCGGTGTCCAGGCACAACGCGAACTGGCCGGGCCCGGAGCGCACGTCCTCGGCAAGGGCGATCGCCTCGGGGGTGTAGCCGAGGGCCTGCTTCTTGTGCACGGTGACGTCGAGGGGTTCGATCATCACCCTGAGATCGGGGGCAGCTGCGCACAGGGCCTTCAGTGAGTCGGTGAGCAACGCGAGGGCCTCCTGGCGCTCGGCCTCGGACGCCGGCGCCGGGCCGGGGGAGACCATGATGGCCATCGCGCCCGCCTCGCGGGCCTCGTCGCAGCGCTGCTGGATGGCGACCACGCTGCGGGCGCGCAGGTCGGCGTCGGAGGTTGCCAGCGACAGGCCCTGCGCGGTAATCAGCGGGATCATCCCGTAGGTCAGGTGAATGCCCTTGTCGGCGACCAGCGCGGCGATCTCGCGGCGCTCCCCGGCGTCAGAGATCGGGGACGCCAGCACCGCCTCGAAGAAGTCCTCGTCGGCGACAGCCGTCAAACCGCGCAGCGAGAGCCCGGGCTGCTGGTCGGCCGGTGGCCACAGCTGGGAGAGAATGGCGCCGGGTCGGGCTACAGTGTTCAACGCGCGTGAGGTCATGCTCACCAGTCTTGCCAAAGCGTCAAGCGGTCGGGCGAGATTCTGCGGATTGTCGGTCGTCGCGTCAGCGTCCGCGAAGGAAAGCTGTAGTGAGAGCAGGTCCGCGAGAAAGTCCGCGTCCGCCGGAATAATCCAACCTTCAATCGTCGTTTTACAGGACGAGCGCCCGGAACGTCCGTCGGCGCACGACGACTGGAGGAACCTCATGATTGACGCCACCGCTCTCACCGGCACCTGGACCCTGGACCCCGCCCACACCCGCATCGGTTTCTCGGCCCGCCACGCCATGGTTACCAAGGTCCGCGGCAACTTCGAGGAGTTCGACGGCACCGCGCATGTTGACGGCGCGAACCCGGCCAACTCCCACGTCCAGGTGACGATCCAGGCCGCCTCGATCAACACCAACAACAAGATGCGCGACGATCACCTGCGCACCAACGACTTCCTCGAGGTGGACAAGTACCCCACCATCACCTTCACGTCGACCAAGGTTGAGCAGCTGGACGAGGACAACGTCCGCATCACCGGTGACCTGACGATCAAGGCGACCACCCGCCAGATCTCCTTCGACTTCGAGTTCGGTGGCCTTGCCAACGACCCGATGGGCAACACCCGGATCGGCTTCGAGGGTCAGACCTCGATCAATCGCCAGGATTACGGCGTAGCGTTCAGCGCTCCCCTGGAGGCCGGCGGCGTGCTGGTCAGCGACAAGGTCGGTATCGACGTCGAGATCTCGGCGGTCAAGTCCGCCTGAGCTCACAGACACTTCGCCTCGCAACGCGGCACGAGAAGGGCCGGTCCGCACGGCGGGCCGGCCCTCGGCGGTGTCATCGGCCCATCAACAGGGCCAACCGAACAGATCGACCCCTAAACTTGGGCCCATGCCGGTGCACGTCAGCGACGAGGACTTCGACGCGTGCGTCAACCAGGCGCTGGACGCCATCCCGGACGCGCTGATCGCCTTGATCGACAACTGCGTGGTGCTGGTCGAGGAAGCTCCGCCACCTGGTGAGGATCTTTTCGGGTTCTACGACGGCATTCCACTCACCGAGCGGGGCTTCGACTACGGCGGTGTGCTCCCCGACCGCATCCTGATCTTCCGCGAACCGCACAGGCTCACCTGCGAGACCGTCGATGATCTGATCGACGAGATCCACACCACGGTGGTCCATGAGATCGCCCACCACTTCGGCATCGACGACGAGGCTCTCGGCGAACTCGGCTACCAGTGAAGCTGTTGCCGGGTTGCCAGCAGGTCATCCGGGTCTGCGGGACGCTGCCGCTATCCTGAGTCTGTTGCCGAACTGACGTCAACCGGAAGGTGGCCATGCCCAGGGTCCTACTGATCATGCCCGCGTGGAATGAGGAGGAAGTCATCGGCTCCACCATCGCCGAGGTTCGCTCGCTGCTCCCCGGGATGGATGTGCTGGTGGTCAATGACGGCTCGACCGACAACACTGTCGCGGTTGCCGAGGCTGCCGGGGCGCGCGTGCTGAGCCTGCCCTACAACCTGGGTGTGGGTGGTGCGATGCGCGCCGGCTACACCTTCGCGAAGCGCTTCGACTATGACCAGGCGATCCAACTCGACGCCGACGGCCAGCACGACCCACGCAACGTGCCGCTCGTGCTGGCCGGTCTCGAACACGCCAATATCTCCATCGGTGCCCGATTCGCCGGACGCGGCGACTACGAGGTGAAGGGCCCCCGGAAGTGGGCGATGGGCATGCTCGCGACCATCGTCTCGGCGTTGGCAAAGACGAAGTTGACCGACATCACCAGTGGTTTCAGGGCAGCCGATCGGGTGGCCATCGCCCAGTACGTCAAGCACTACCCCGTGGAGTACCTCGGTGACACCGTCGACTCGCTGGTGGTGGCGATCCGATCGGGGTTGAGCGTCACGCAGGTCCCCGTCGAGATGCGCCCCCGGCAGGCGGGCACGCCGTCCAACAACCCCTACAAGGCGGCGGTCTACCTGCTGCGCTCGATGTTCTCGTTGCTGGTCGCCCTCACCCGGCGCCCGGTCAAGGTCAACCAGGAAGGCGACGAATGAGCGGCACGACATTCTTCTTGGTGGTTGCAGTCATCACTCTGGCCTTCCTGTTCAATCTGGTGCGTTCGCGCAGGCTGCGTGAGAAGTACGTGGCGTTGTGGATGCTGGTCGGCTTGATCATCATCGTGCTCACGCTGTTCCCCGATCTGCTGGGTTGGCTGGCCCGGATGGTGGGCGTGGCCGTGCCCTCCAACCTGCTGTTCTTCTTCGCGATCCTCCTGCTGCTGGGCGTCTGCCTCCAGCTGTCCCTGGAGATCTCGCTCGCTGAGGAGAAGTCCCGCACCCTCGCCGAGAATGTCGCCATCCTCAACCTGCAGGTGCGTGAGCTGGCTGGACGCGTCCCGAACGTCGGACCGGCGCAGATCGCCGCGCCCGAGGTGGTCGCCGAGCCTGTGCCGCCCACGACGCAGCGAGAAGCCAACCCCCAGTCAAGCTGAACCCGCCGCCGCGACCCCCCAACCGGGGGCCGACAGCACAACGACAAGGACCCCGGCCGGTGGGCCGGGGTCCTTGCACGATGACTCGACTCGACTGAGCCCTCGATCACAGATCGACGGCATCACCCTTCTCGCGGGTGCGGGAGCCCACCAGGTTGTAGACCTCACGGGCAGCCTTGCGGTAGCGCGCCCACAGCAGCACGGACTGCCCGATGAGAGCCGCGGCGACCACCACACCCAGACCCTTGGCCCAGAGCGGCTCGGCCAGGAAGATGCAGACCATGGCCACCAGGGTCGGGACGAGGTAGCGAACGGTCCAGGCGATGTATCCGCCGAAGGACGGCATCTCGACGCCGCGGGACTCGGCGACGGCCTTGACCATGAAGTTGGGGCCGTTGCCGATGTAGGTGATGGCGCCACAGGTCACGGAGCCGAGGCTGATCGCGGTGAGCCAGACGACTGGCACGTTGGTGGCGGCGACGCGAGCCATCTCGGGCATGACGGTCGGGTCGCTGCCGAGCGCGCGGGCCATCTCGAAGAACGTCGCGTAGGTGGGGGCGTTGTCGAGGAAGGCCGAGAGGGTGCCGCTGAAGACGAAGAAGGTGATGGTGTTGAGCGGCATCTGGTCGGCGACCTGACCGAGGAACACCAGGGCGGGGATCATCGTCAGGAAGATGCCGATGAAGATCACCGCGACCTCACGGATCGGGGCCCAGTTGAACTGGTTCAGCTCGAACCTGATCTCCCGGCTGCCGGTGAGGTACGATCCGGCCGCGGCCGTCAGGAAGACAAGCTCACGCCATGGCACGTATTGGTGCCAGGCGGCGTGGCCGGTCTCCATCGCGTGCAGGTCCAGGGACGGCACGAGGGCGACGGCGGCGATGACCATGGCGAACCACGCGAGGCTGGACAGGCCCACGATCTTGATGGGCTCGACGTGGGTGATGTCCAGAAGTCGGTCGGGGACCGTTTCGCGCGAGTAGGCCTTGGTGTCGATGGCGTAGTAGATGATCAGCAGCATGGCGTTGATGAATGCCCACATCGGCAGCAGGCTGAAGGTCCAGGTGAACGGCACGCCGCGCAGGAAGCCCATGAACAGTGGGGGATCGCCCAGCGGGGTGAGCATGCCACCGTTGTTGGCGACGACCAGGATGGTGAAGATGACCGTGTGAACCTTGTGCTTGCGCTCCTGGTTGATGTTCAGCAGGGGCCGGATGAGCAGCATCGCCGCGCCCGTCGTGCCGATGAACGAGGCGATCACGGCACCAATGGCCAGCACGACCGTGTTGTTGCGGGGCGTGGCCCTGATGTCACCCTTCATGAAGAGGCCGCCGGACACGACGAACAGCGCGAACAGCAGCAGGATGAACTGGCCGTACTCGACGACCGCGTGGAACACGCGCGTCCAGTTCAACAGGAAACCCACCCAGACGGCCACCGGGACGCCCAGCCCCAGGGCGATTCCCAGCTGGAACTTCCAGTTCTCCCAGCGGTGCGCAGTCGCGGGGATCAGCGGCATCAAGGCGATGCACAGCAACATCACGGCAAAGGGGATGATTCCCCACCAGGGAACGACGGCTTCCATCATTGGCTCCCACCTTCGCGACGACAGTGTCGAAACACACCCATGCTAACTGGAGGATGTGCCGTTGGCTGAACCGGACCCTGAGCTGTGGACAACAAGGAGAGTCATCACCGGTTGTCCACAGGCCCGTCCACACCTGTTTGTCGGTCGCGGCCGCAACGTCATATAGTGCTCGTGCTGCATCACCCCCCGTACCCCCCGGCAGCGAAAGAAGGCCACGCCATGCGCGCGTCCCCACCCACCCCGGCTGCGCCAGTACCGGCCCAGCGTCCCGCCGCCGTGCAGTTGCGCGCACGGCGCGGCACCAGACTGATAGTGCTCGGCGTCCTCTGCTGCTGTGTGGGCAGCCTGGGGATGGCCTGGGCGTGGACCAGCGCCCAGGACTCACAGACGGTGGTCCTGATGGCCGCGAGCGTCTCTCGTGGTGAGCAGATCGAGGCGTCCGACCTGACGAGCACCACGCTGGGACGCGCCCAAGGTGTCTCGGTGCTGCCGGTCGACCAGGCGTCCACCCTTGTCGGGCAGTTCGCCCGGATCGACCTGCCGGCCGGCTCGTTGCCTGGGTCGACCTCGGTGGGACCGCAGGTGGTGCCGCCGGGCACCGCGCACGTCGGTCTCCGGTTGTCCGCCGGACGTCTGCCGGCTCAGTCGCTTCCGTCCGGTTGCCGCATCAGCCTGGTGGCTGTTCCCTCAGCGATGGACAACGACCGCAGCGCCGGGGCTCAATATGAGGCGTGGGTCGTGGCGCCACCGGTCCCCACCACCGACGGGTCGGGATGGCTGATCGACGTCCAGGTGGACGAGGCCTCTGCCGCCGCGGTCGCGGCGCTGGCGTCCGCAGAACGCATCGCCGTGGTGCGCAGGGCGGACGGCTGATGGCGATCATCGCACTCGTCTCGGCGGGGGGCTCGCCCGGCGTGACGACCACCGCCTTGGGCCTGGCGCTCTCCTGGCCGCGAGATGTGGTGCTGGCCGACTGTGACCGGCATCCCAGCCAGGCGGTGCTGGCCGGGTACCTGCGTGGGTTGCCCGCAGTCGGACGCGGGCTTCCCACGCTGGCCCAGGGTTATCGGGCACAGGAGGCGGGCACGACTCAGCTGCTGATGGACCTGACCCTTCCCCTGGACGAGGACCCAGCCCGCGCGCGCCGCTTCCTGCCAGGTTTCACCCATCCGGGGTCGGCGTTGTTGTTCGAAAGGTTCTGGCCGAGGCTGGCCGCTCAGTTGGCTGACCTGCAGGCGCTCAACACGGACGTCATCGTCGACTGTGGACGACTCGACGCCGACGGCCTGCCCGACGCGCTGGCTGAGCGGGCCCACACGGTCCTGGTGCTGACCCGCTCTGGGCTGCCGGGCCTCGCGTCCCTGCGATTGTTCCTGCCTGATCTGGTCGACGGCCTGGCAGGGCATGGCGCCCGGCCGGGTCTCGTGGTGATCGGTGGTGGGCGGCCCTACTCGGCCTCCGAGATCGTCGACCAACTCGACGTGCCGTTGGCCGCCGATCTGCCGTGGGACCCCGCCACCGCCGCCGTGCTCAGCGACGGCGACCCGATGCCACGGGCGTTCGCCGACCGGCCGTTGTGGCGTCGCTGCCACGCGTTGGCGACCCACCTTGCAGCAGTGGTGCCCGCATGAGTCCGCGTCCCGCCGCCGAGTTGCCGCGCGTCATGCTGTCCGATGCGCTGTCCGCACTGTTGCCGCGTTCGCTGCCCCCCGAACCCGACCACGAGCCGGTCGTCCAGCGTCGGGCCAGGCGCGAGTCGCGCCACGAGGTTGACTGGCACGTGGTGGTGCAATTGCGACGTCAGGCCTCCGAGCAGATCACCGAGATCTCCCAGCACTGGGCAACCGAGCACGGCCGCCCCATGCCGGTCGAGGACCGGCGGATGATGGGCCGCTCCGTGATCCGCACGGTGGTCAGAGAGCACGCCCAACGGCTCAGCCAGCAGGGCGAGCAATTGTGGGCGCTCTCGCTCGAACAGGCCTACGCCACCGCGGTTGAGGACGCCATCTTCGGGTACGGACGACTGCAGCCGCTCTTCCAGATCGCCACGGCCGAGAACATCGAGATCCACGGCTGGGACTCGGTCGTCGTCCAGCACGGCGACGGACGCCGCGAGCCCCATCCGCCGGTCGCAGACTCCGATGAGGAACTGGTCGAGGCCATCCGCTTCCTCGGGGCGAGCACAAATCCAGCCCGGCCGTTCGACGACGCGCACCCGATGATGACGCTCGCCCTGGGCGACCGGTTCCGACTGCACGCCATCGGGTTCGGGCTCAGCTACCGCCCGGCGATCGTCATCCGTCAGCACCTGCTCACCGACGTGAGCCTGCGGCAGTTGGCCGATGGCGGCATGCTGCCCCCGAATGTCGCCGACCTGCTCGCTGAGTGCGTGCTGGCCCGCAAGTCGATCGTCATCTCGGGTGATCAAGGTGCGGGCAAGACCACCCTGTTGCGCGCCCTCGTCGCGGCGGTTCCGCCCGGTGAGCGGATCGGGACCTTGGAGACCGACTACGAACTGCTCACCCACCTGCTTCCGAACCGACGCAACATGGTGGCCCTGCAGGCCAGGGTAGGCCTCGGCGAATACCGCGACGGGCGCAGCCTGGGCGAATTCAGCGTCGCCGATCTCATCCCGGAGGCCCTGCGCCAGAACCTGTCCCGACTGATCGTCGGAGAGGTTCGGGGAGCCGAGGCCGGGGCGATGTTCGAGGCCATGCAGTCCGGCGCGGGGACCATGAGCACGACCCACTCGCACTCCGCGGCCTCCACCATGGACAGGCTGGCTGCGCGCGTTGCCCAGGGCGGGGTTCTCAGTGCCGCCGAGGCCTATCGCCAGATCGCGCTCAACCTCCACCTGCTCATCCACGTCCGGCTGGTCGACGACACCTGGCGCGGGGGAGTGCGTCGCAGGTTCATCAGTGAGATCCGCGAACTGACGGGAGCAGTCGAGAACGGCCGGCCGGTCACCCACCTTGCCTACGCGGCCGATTCCCGGGGACGCGTCCTCGACTTCCAACCAAGCGCCGGCCTGATGGCGGAACTGCGAGCCGTGCGGGAGTGGTCATGACCGCCGTGGTGTCCGGTGCGGCAGCGATGGCCATTGCGGGGCTCTTCCTGCTTCTCGCCGGGGGGCTGACCGACGCCCAGCCCTACCGGCGGGCAACAGCCCCCATCGGAATCTGGCGCGGGTGGTCCACCCAGGTGCGCCTGAGGGTGAGTGTCGGGGCGGCGGCTGGTCTGGTGACGACGCTGTTCACGGGTTTCGTGCCGGCGTTGGCGCTCGTCCCGGCGCTGGTGGTCGTGCTGCCCGTTCTGCTGCGAGACCAGCCGCAGCCCGAGATCGGCCTGCTGGAGGCCCTGGACCGTTGGGTGAGGCTGCTCGGCGCGTCCGTGCGAACCGGCAAGTCGATCGCAGACGCCGTCCGGTCGACCAGCGGGCAGGCGCCCGCCCTGATAGCCGGGCAGGTTCGTGGGCTGATCGACAGGTTGGAGGCTCGCTGGACCTTGTCTGCTGCGCTGCAACAGATGGCCGACGAGGTCGACAGCGCGGATGCCGACGCCGTGCTCGCTGCGCTGATGTTGGTTGGGGAACGCGGGGGAGTGGGTGCGTCGGCGACGCTGGGTGCACTGAGCGACAGTCTCCAGGACCGATTGCGGGCGATCCGCGAGATAGCTGCCGAACGAGCCAAACCCCAGGTCGTGGTTCGACAGGTGACCATGATCACCCTGGTGGCGGTGACGGCCGGTCTGCTGGTTTCGCCGAGCTACTTCGCGCCTTTCCGCACGCCGCTCGGACAACTGCTCATGACTGTGCTCGGGGCTGGGTACCTGGGTTCTCTGGTGGCCCTGAAGCGCCTCGCCAGCCCGCGGCGACGGGAGAGAATCCTCATCCGCTCGGTGGCGGAGGTCGTCGATGCCTGATCCGCTGCTGGCTTCCGCGATTCTTGCCGCGGCCCTGGTAGCCGGTGGGTCATGGGCGGTGATCTGCGGGCTGATCCCCCGACACGTGCGCTTGTCGGACGCGTTCGCGGGCCTGTCGGACGACCCGTGGGTGGCATCGGCCGAGGCAGGCCCGATGGTGGTGGCCGACGCGACATCAAGGCTTGAACACCTCGGGGCGTGGGTCTACCAGTACGGCCGACTGCGACTGCCCGCCCAGACCGAACGAGCCTTGACCCTGCAGGGCCGCTCGATCGGCGACTTCGTCGTCAACAAACTGGTCCTCGCCGTCGGGGGCCTGGTCATGCCCAGTCTGGTGGCGTTGGCCCTCAGGCCGCTGACCGGAACCTTGGGCAGCTTTCCGCTGGGGGTGGGACTGGTGTGCGCGCTGGCCGGCTGGTTCTGGCCCAACCTTGCGATCCGTAACCATCAACAGCAGACCAGTGCGGATGCCGAGGAGGCACTCAACACCTTCTTCGACCTCGTGGTGCTCGAGAGGCTGGCCAACAAGTCCGCCATCCAGTCCCTGGAGGCGGCCGCTCGACTGTCGGACGCGCCAGTCTTCGTCCGGCTGCGTGGCGCCCTGGAACAGGCTCGTCTCGAACAGCGGGCGCCCTGGCCAGACCTCCAACGGCTGGCGCGTGACCTCGACCTGTCGCCGATTGCCGACATGGCCGACGTGATGAGGTTGGACGACCAGGGCGCCGCACTGGCGGACGTGCTGACCTCCCGTGTCAAGGAACTCCGTGACGCCCACCTCAACCGTGAGCGCACCCGAGCCCATCAGGACAGCGAACGGATGACCATCTGGATGACGATCCCCGTGATCGTGTTCGCGCTGGTCTACCTCACCCCGCCCCTCTTGACCATCGCCGGAGTCGGGTGACCCGGGCGATGGTCAGCAACCCGAACAGTTCCACCCCAACCCCAAGGAGACACCATGATCCAGTCCACTCGCCGGGCGCTGAACTCGCTGGTCGGCACCCTTGCCATCTGGCAGGTGCAGACGGCCCGCAGGGATGATCGTGGACTTTCCCAGTCAACCGAGAACGCCGTCCTGCTGACCGGGGCGGTGACCATCGCGCTGAGCGTCATCGCTCTGGTGGGTGGCTACGTCGCTCGCCGGCTCGGCGAACTCGCCTGATCCTCGACACTCTTGTGTCCAGTCGATCCCCCGAACGCGGGCTGGTCGAGTCCACCCAGTGGGCCGTGCTGATCCCGCTGCTCATGGTCACGCTGTTCGCGGTGGTGCAGACCAGCCTCTGGTTCGCAGGCCGTGCGGTGGCCCAGCAAGCGGCCATGGCTGCCGCCGAGCACGCCGCCTTCGCAGGTGGCGGCTCAGACGACCCGGTTGGGTTGGCGTCCGGCGTCGCCGCTCGCGGCGGGCTGCGCGATGTGCAGGTGGACGTCAGCGACACGGGTGCCGGCGTCCGGGTCAGCATCACAGCCCAGGTTCCGACTGTCGTGCCGGGGGACTGGTCGGTCGTGCAGGCCTCCGCCCACCGGGTGAAGGAGCAGGGCTGATGACCGGGCGGCAGGTCAGGTGGCATTCCCACCGGGGCGCCGCGGCAGTGGAGGTCACCCTGCTTGTGCCGTTGCTGTGCGTGCTGCTGGCCGGCCTGGCGGGCGGGGCACGGATCGGCTGGGCCCGCGCCCAGGTGGTCGAGGCAGCCGCAGCCGGGGCCAGGGCGGCAACCATCGGCAGTTCGGCCAGCGCAGCCCTTCACCAGTCGACCGTTGCCGTGCACTCCGACCTCGCGACGGCGGGGGTGCGCTGCGAGGGACTCCAGGTCGACGTGGACACGGCGGCGTTCGCCAACCCGCCCGGCGTTGCGGGCCGTGTCACCACGAAGATCAGCTGTCTGCTCAGCCTGTCCGACGTCCTTGCCCCCGGGCTGCCGGGCACGGTCACCATCACCTCCTCGGCCAGCGAGCCGCTCGACACCTTCCGGGAGCGCAGACCATGAGCGTCATCAGCAGACTCGCCAGGGCCGGCCTGGCCCTGGCGATTGTGGTGCTCGTCGTGCCGGGTGGCGCCTGGGCCCTGGTGCGCTGGGGGCGGCTCGACGTCTACACATCCCTCGACTGGTCGCGGCTGTGGACAACAGTGGACGACGGCAGCCTCGTCCTGGCAGTGATCACCACCATCGGCTGGGCGGCGTGGGCCCTGGCCACGTTGTCGCTGGTCAGCGAAGTGCTCGCTGCGGCCACCCAACAACGGTGGCGCCTTGCCCTGCCGGGCATCGGCGTGTTCTCTCCGGCCAGTGCCGTGCTTGTCACGGCCATTGTCGGGTTGATCGCAGGGCAGAGCGTCAGCCCCGTCAGCGCCCACGCATCCCCCAAGCCCGAACCTCGGCCCGCGCCGGCGGTGATCGCCCTGAAAGACCGGGCGCCGTCGCCGGCCCTGGAACCCTCGGCCGCCCAGGGGCGCAGCCACATCGTCCAGCCAGGCGACGACCTCTGGTCGCTTGCGGAGCACTACTTCCAGGATGGTTCGAGGTGGCGGGAGATAGCCGCGGCCAACCAATCCGTCCTGCTGGCTGCCACCGACGTCCTGCAGCCGGGGATGGTGCTCGCCATCCCCGATATTCCTGCCACGGCTCCGAAACCGGGCGTCGTGGTGAAGGCGGGGGACACCCTGACGGGCTTGGCCGAGGAACATCTCGGTGGGGCCGAGCGCTGGCCGGAACTGGCCGCGGCCAACGTCGGTATCGTCACCGATCCTGATGAGATCGACGTGGGGTGGGTGCTCGCCATTCCGGCCGCAGCGTCCGCCACCGGGACGGCGAGCGTAGTTCCGTCTGCCACCCAGCCGCAAGACGAGGTGCCTGCCACCATGCCCATCGCCACGGGGTTGACCACCTGCCCAGCGCCTCGCGTCACCTCGGAGGCGAAACCCTGGGCGGCAGCGCTGCCCTCGTCGTTCGGCGTGGTGCTGGCGGCGGGCCTGGCAGGCGCTTTCGCGGTTCGCCGGCGTCAGCAACTGGCCCTTCGCCCGCTCGGGCGACGGCTCCCGCCGCTGCCGGAGCAGGTGCTCGGCACCAGTTCGGCGTTGGCTGCTTCTCTGGATGAGGCGGCCACCCAACGCCCGGACGACGTTCGAGCGGCGACACGCGTCCCGCTCGGCGAGGGCCCCAGCGGAACGCTCTGGTGTGAGCTGGAACGAAACGCGGTTACCTGGTTGCAGGGCGAGGACGCCGACGACCTGGCCATGGCCACCGCGATCGCCCTGACCCTGGCAAGCGCCGACCAGGAGAAGCCGCTGACCGTCGTTGCGGCGGGCCCCGGATTCGAGTGGTTGACCAGTCTGGATGAGCCACGTCTGGTGGTCGAGCCGCAGGTCTGCGATGGCCTGCGGATCCTGGATGAGGCGTTCACGGCGCGCTCGACGGGTCTGCCCGAAGGGCGGGGCCTCGATGAGCTGCGGGCAGATCCCGCGCTCGCCGAGGCGTGGGCACCGTTGGTGGTGATCCTCGCCGGCCCGCCCAGTGGTCCACTGCCCGTCGCGTTGAGCTTGGTGGGCATCAGCGTGGTCATCTGCGGCGGGTCCCAGCCAGCCCCCATGACGGCCGCGACCGTGACGATCCGGCACGGGCGGGCCCTCAACACGGCGAGCGGCGAGGAGTTCGTCCCCCACCTGGTGAGTGCACCCGCACGCCGGGTGCTGACCGAGATCTTCGAAACCGCCAACCAGACCCTCTACCCGCCCGCCCCCTGGTGGGACGAGACGCCCACATCTGAACTGCCAACCGTCCTGCGGGTTGCCGCCTGGCCCGGAGCTGTGGAGGAACTACCCGTGGTGTCGACGTTCAAGAGTGAGCACCCCTTCGTGAAGCTGCTCGGACCCGTCGAGCTCGTCGGTGCGCGCGGTGACCTGCCCAACCGGGCGGTCAAGCAGTGCGAAGAGTACTGCACCTGGCTGCTGGAGAACCCGGGCGCCAGCCCGGTCACGATGGCTCGCGCGCTGGTGGTCGCCGAACCAACCCGCCGGTCCAACATGAGCCGGCTCCGCAGTTGGCTGGGCTCCGACGACCAGGGTGTCGCCTACCTGCCGGACGCCTACACCGGACGCATCATGCTGCACCCGGGGGTCTCCTCCGACTGGGAGCAGCTCCAGCTGTGCATCAACGGCGGCGTCAACCGCGTGGGCGATGCCGCACTGGTCGAGGCGCTCCGCCTGGTGCGCGGCGCACCGCTGGCGGACGCCGCACCCGGCCAGTGGCACTGGGCCGAGCAGCTGCGCGCCGACATCGTCTCCACGATCAGGGACATCGGCGTCGTCCTGGGCACCCGGGCGCTGCACTCCGGCAATCTCGAGCTCGCCGCGTGGGCGGTGGATCGGGGGTTGGTCGCGGCCCCCGACGACGAACTGCTGTCGGGAGTACAGATCAGGATCGCCCACGCCAGCGGCGATCGCGCGGAGGTGGACCGGCTCGTGCTGCAGATGACCCGCCGCGCCCGAACGCTCGGTGTCGACCTGACATCGCAGACCGTCACCCTGTTGCAGGAGGTGGTCGAGGGACGCGCCAGACTGCGGCGTGCCTGACTCCCCGTGCCACGATTGGGGCATGGACACACCCGAGATCTCGCCAGAGGCACTCGAAGCCGCCTACGCCATGTTCGACGCTGCCCGCAACGGTCAGGCTGCCCAGTTGCTGGCCTGGGTCGACCAGGGTGCACCGATCGATCTGCGTGACCCGCTGGGCAACTCGCTGATCATGCTGGCCGCCTACCACGGCCACACCGGACTGGTCGGCGACCTCGCGGCTCGCGGCGCCGACCTCGACATGCTCAACGACCGTGGCCAGTCACCGCTGGCGGGCGCGGTGTTCAAGGCCGACCGGCCGACCGTCGAGGTGCTGCTGGCTGCTGGCGCCGACCCGGACGCGGGCACCCCCAGCGCCCGCGCCACGGCGCAGTACTTCGCTGTTCAGGAGTTGCTGGATCTGTTCGTCTGACGGCCGGCCCTCAGGCGTTGAAGCCCCCCAGCGACTGGATGTGCTCCACATGCGCCAGCAGGGAACGCTTCGCCAGCGGCCACATTCGAGGGGGCACGTCCCGGTAGGCAAGCTTCACCCAGTCGTCCGGTGTGCCGTGGGGGAGATCGCGCATGGCGTCCGCCACCTTGGCCTCGCGCGCCAGGCGATGAGCCTTGAGGCGAGCGATCTCCGCCCTGGCGCCGCCGTGCTCCGGGCTGCCGGGACGGTCCTGCGACAGAGGCAGATCACCCAGGACGTAGCCGTGGCCAGGCAGGACGAAGAAGAGCCCGTGGAGCTGGCACAACTCGTCCAGCTTGTCGAGGGAGTCCAGATAGTCACCCATCACACCGTCGGGAGGATCGATCATCGTGGTGCTGCCGTTGAGGATGTGATCCCCGCTGAACAACAGGCCGTCCTCCTCCAGAATCAGGCACAGGTGGTTGGCGGCATGCCCTGGCGTGTGCACCACCTGCAGGGTGTGGCGAACCTCGCCCGCGATGTCGGTGCCGATGAGCGCCAGCCGTTCCCCCTCGGCCAGCACCCGGTCAGGGACGAACCGGCTGTGGGCGCGAGCTGTGGGCTGGCTGGGTAATCCCATGATTGCCGGGACCGGCGATCCGGCGCCGGCGCACAGCGACTGCAGGAATCTGGCGCCGGGGGAGTGGTCCGGGTGTGAGTGCGTGCAGACGATGGCCCGGATGTCGCCCCCGACCGCCCGCCACAGACGCTGCAGGTGGTCCGGGTCATCGGGTCCGGGATCGATCACGACGTAGCCCGTCGCAGGGTCACCGACCGCGTAACTGTTGGTGCCAGGCCCGGTCATCGCCCCGGGGTTGGGTGCGGTGAGGCGCAGCACGTTGCGCAACAACGGCACGGGACGCTCGTGCTGCCAGGTCAGGTCGTGCACCAGAGCGCCGTCCGGGCTGACCAGGGTCAACTCGCCGAACTCCTGCTCGTGCTCCATGTGTCGTGACAACGCCCCTTGCATCAGCCCGGCGCGCGGACAACTCGTCCACAGCGGCTCCTCACTGTCGGCGCAGGCCTGGAACACTGCCGCCACGTCGGGATAGCCCTGCAGGTGTTCGAGCGTCTTGATGGTGGGGTGGATCAGCAGGAAGCCGCCGGCCTCATGGCGGGCGAGTGCATCGGCCGGGCTCACCCACGAAGGGTCGAACTGTTCGGCCTCGTCGGGTATAGGTTCCTGGTTGTCGGGCATCGCCGCCACCAGGAACTGCACATCGAAGCGCTTCGGTAGATCGCGGTCGGTGATCCAGCGGGCCAGGACGAATACCTCGTCGGTCGCGAGGCTCAGATTCAGTTGCGAACACTGGGCTGCCAGCGGCCCGCGTCGATCAAGGCGGGCGATTTCCGTGTCGTCAGCCATGGTGCCGTCAGGACGCCGCGCGAGCAGGATCCCCAGCTCCTCGAAGCTCTCCCGGATCGCCGCCACAGCTTGGGTGAGCTGCTCATCTGGTTGTGTCGACCTGCGGCGCGCCGAGAGACCCACCTGGGCGTCCTGCTGATCGATGCCACCGCCAGGGAACACGTAGGCTCCGGGTGCGAAGCTCGCCTTCGAGGAGCGCCGGGTCATCAGCACCTCGATGCCCGGTTGCTCGGGGTGCGGCCTGTCCCGCAGCAGCAGGACCGTCGCCGCAGGCAGCGCAGGTGGGTACGTGCGTGCGTCATGCAAGAGCTGGGAGGGCCTGACCATCACCCCATTGTCCCGCAACCCGAGCACCGGACGTGTTGTCAGGCCAGGCCGTGGTCGAGGTCTGGTGCCAGCACGGTGCCTCGATCGTAGGACGCCGCTTCCGACCGGCTGAGCACCCCGAAGGCCATAGCCAGCAACCCGAACCACGCCGACAGCCCGATGACCACGCGCAGCGAGCGGCCATCGGGCGGCAACACGACGGCCCCGGCCACCGAACCCACCGCGAACCCGAGATTGTTGACGATGTCGTAGACCACCAGCACCCGACCGCGCACCCGGTCGGCGATGTGGGCCTGAACCAGGGTGTCTCCGCAGATCTTGACGGTCTGCAGGCACAACCCGAGCACGAATCCCGTCACCAGCAGCGCGGGCGAGCTCAGCAGCCCGCCCGGGGCCAGTTGGACGATCGCAGCGACGACGAAGGCGGCGAGCAGGGTGTTGCGCACCCCGATGCGCTCTGACGTCGGGGTGGCAACCAGCCCCGACAACGCGAAGCCGAGCCCAGAAACCAGGAACCAGACCCCCATCTCGAGCATGACCGCATCGAGGGGACGACCGAGTCCGAAGTGGTGCCGGTACATCAGGATCACCAAGGTCATCAGCACCCCGTACCCGACGCGGGCACCGAACACCATGGTCACGCCGATGAACGCCGGACGATGCACCCACAGTTCGCGCACCCCCACGCTGGTGCTCGTCCACACCTGGCGCCACTCGGTGCGAGGCTGCCCCTGCGCCGGCCCCAACTGGCGGGGTCCGAAACCCATGGCCATCGACACCGAACCGGCGAACAGGACGGCGGCAGCGACGATGACCAGCCCGTCGGTCCAGCCCGCCTGCGTCAGCTGACCGGACGCCAACCTGACCCCCGCCGCCAGCAGGCCGCCGGCCATGGCCGCGACCGGTCCGATCATCGGCATGATCGCCGCCGCCTCGAGGTACTCGTCGTCGTCGACGGTGAAAGGCATCCCTGCCCCCAGCGCAGCCAACTGCAGCCTGTTCAGTCCCAGGACGACCAGCAGCAGTCCGTAGAGGAGCGGCTGCCAGGGGCCGGACACATTGCCGCCCACGACCACACCAGCAGTCAGCAACCCCAGCACCGCTCGAAGAATGTCGCAGGCGACCACGATGCCGCGCCTCGAGTACCGGTCCAGGATCGGGCCGACGAAGGGGCCGACCAGCGCGAACGGCGCCATCACCAGAGTGACCATCGCGGCGATCGACCAGGCGTCCGGTTGGGTCTGGGGGCTGAACAAGATGAAGGCAGCCATGCCGACCTGCACCGCCGCGTCCCCTCCCTGCGAGAGCAGGCGCGTCCACACCAACCTGCGGAACCCCCAATGACGCATCAAGCGCGTCAAACGGCGGAGGGCGTCCATGAGTCTCATGGTAGGTGCCGATGTTGTCTGGACATGGCTCCAGGGGGCTGCTGGTCACCCCCAACAACCCCCTGGGCTATGACCACCAAGCTACTTCGGCCGGGCCTCTACGGAGAAAACCGCGGGCGGTTGTTGCCAAATCGTTGCCTGTCGTGCCCAGTGATTCGCAACAGGGGAGATCACGAAACGGTCACCGTTCTTGCCGTCCTGCCCATCTGGCTGACACGCCGCTATAGGTTCGAAATCCAGACTCGCACCCCTGCGTCTGCCGTGAGGTTCAGTACCAAGGAGGTACCCCCAGATGAAGTTGTCCAAGGTGGTCATGACCGGTGTTGTCGGTCTGATGTCGATCAGCCTCGCCGCTTGTGGTGGCGGTTCATCCAGTGGAGGCGGTTCGGCCAGTGGCGGCGGTGCAGCTGCCGAGAAAGTGGTCTTCAAGCTGGCGTTCAACCAGACCGAGGCCCACCCGCAGTACAAGGCCGGTGTCGAGTTCGGCAAGCTGCTCGAGGAGGCCACCGATGGCCGGTACTCGGTGAAGGTCTACCCGAACGAGCAACTGGGTGGCCAGTCCGATGTCATCCAGAACCTGTCCAACGGCACCGTGGAGTTGATGTGGGTCGGTGGCCCTGTGCTCGAGGGCTTCAACAAGGACTTCACGGTCTTCAACCTGCCCTACGTCTTCGACTCGGTCGAGTCGCAGAATGCCGTCCTGGGCGACCAGGAACTCCTGGGCGATCTCTACACCTCGATCGAGGAGAGCAAGTCGATCACCGTGCTCGCTGGTGTGCACGCAGGTGTTCGAAACGTGTACAACCGCATTCGGCCGATCACGACCCCTGACGACCTCAAGGGCCTGAAGATCCGTGTTCAGCAGTCCGACTCGCAGGTCAAGATGATCGAGCTGATGGGCGCCACCGCCTCGCCGATGAGTAACGGCGACGTGTACTCCGCACTGCAGACCGGCGTGCTCGACGGGGCCGAGAACAACGAGGTCACCTGGGACGCGCTCAAGCAGAGCGAGGTCGCCAACTACTACTCCTACACCCGGCACCTGATGATCCCCGACTACCTGCTGATGAGCACCAAGGCGCTTGACGCCATGTCCGAGGCCGACCGCGCAGCCCTGATGGAACTGGTGCCCCAGGTGCAGAAGGTCGCGAACGACGGCTTCGCAGCCTTCACCGCGGAGTCGATCAAGCACGCCACCGAGATCGGTTGCCAGTTCAACGACGATGTCGACACCGAGGCCTTCAAGGCTCTGGTGAAGCCACTGGTGGACGAGTCGGTCAACGCGAACGACGTCCGCAAGGCTCTCTACGCGGGTATCCAGGCAGCCAACAAGGCCAATCCTGCCAAGTGATCCTCTGATCGCCACGGCCCGGTCCCCTACTGCGGGGGCTGGGCCGTGTCTCCCGCAGGAGTGGGCTAGATCACGATCCGATCACCTTTGTTGCAGGCAAGCCGTTCTGTCTTGACCCCACCGCCGGAGGTTTCTAGACTCCAGACATCAAACTGAACTGCGTTCGGTTTGACGTACACAGTCGAGGTTGTGCGTCCCCGCACCGGCGGTCGAGGCGACTGCCGGCGGAACTGTCTTCTTCGTCCGCCCGTGAGGTTAAGTACCAAGGAGGTACTCCCAAATGAAGTTGTCCAAGGTGGTCATGACCGGTGTTGTCGGTCTGATGTCGATCAGCCTCGCCGCGTGTGGCGGCGGCTCGTCCAGTGGTGGCGGTTCGGCCAGCGCCGGCGGCGGCGCCGCCGCCGAGAAGGTCGTCTTCAAGATGGCCTTCAACCAGACCGAGGCCCACCCGCAGTACAAGGCCGGCGTCGAGCTCGGCAAGCGGCTCGAAGAGGCCACCGATGGCCGGTACTCGATCAAGGTCTACGCGAACGAGCAGCTCGGCACCCAGTCCGATGTCATCCAGAACCTGTCCAACGGCACCGTTGAGATGATGTACGTCGGTGGCCCGGTGATGGAGGGCTTCAACAAGGACTTCGCCGTCTACAACCTGCCGTACATGTTCGACTCCCTCGACGCTCAGGACGCGGTCTTCAAGGACATGGACCTGAACGGCGAGCTGTTCGCCTCCGTGGAGGAGGCCAAGAACATCACCGTGCTGGCTGCCCTGCACGCGGGTGTCCGCAACGTGTACAACAGCAAGAAGCCGATCAAGACCCCCGAAGACCTGCAGGGCCTGAAGATCCGCGTCCAGCAGTCCGACTCGCAGGTCAAGATGATCGAGCTCATGGGCGCCACCGCCTCGCCGATGGGTCAGGGCGACGTCTACTCCGCGCTGCAGACCGGCGTGCTCGACGGTGCCGAGAACAACGAGACCGTGTTCGATGCCCTGAAGCATGACGAGGTCGCGAAGTACTACTCCTACACCCGTCACCTGATGATCCCCGACTACATGCTGATGAGCACCAAGGCGCTCAACGCCATGCCCGAGGCTGACCGCGCGGCATTCATCAAGTTGATCCCCGAGATTCAGGACATGGCCAACGCCGGCTTCGTGGACTTCGTCGCAGAGTCGATCGCCAACGCCGAGAAGCTCGGCGCCGAATTCAACGACGACGTCGACACCGCGGCCTTCAAGACGCGCGTCCAGCCGCTCGTCGACGAGACCGTGAACGCCAACGACGTCCGCAAGGCCCTCTACGCCGCCATTCAGGAGGCAAACAAGGCCAACCCGGCCAAGTGACAACCAGAGTCCGGCTCCCGCAGTAGTCTTGCGGGAGCCGGATTTCGGCTGTGGCAGCCCTACCGACTTCGTTCAACGTTGAAATGAGGCATCGCGCATGAAAGCCCTCAAATCGTTCGAGGGAGCGCTGGACGTCGTCCTGCGCTGGTTCTGCATCATCTTGTTTGCACTCCTCGTCCTGCTTGTCGTCTTCCAAGTGCTCGTGCGCTTCGCGGGCGGCGGCAATGCCTGGACAGAGGCCTTCGCTCGCATCGTGTTCATCTGGCAGGGCATCATCGGGGCTGCCTACGTGATCGGCGAGAAGGACGACGTTGCCATCGACTTCCTCGTCCGCAAGTTCCCCGCCTTCGTCGTCAAGTTCTTCGAGGTGCTGGCCCACTCCATCGTGGCGGGCTTCTCCATCTGGGTGATGGTCTGGGGCGGGTGGATCCTGGCATCCTCGTCCTTCGACCAGACCGTCGAACTGTTGCCCTTCTCGCAGGGCATGTTGTACATGATCCTGCCGATCAGCGGTTCGCTCATTGTGCTGTACAGCCTTCTGCACATTGTTTATGCGGTGACGACCGAGGTGAAGGTCATCAACGAGGAAGACATCGACATTTCGACCTTGCAGGAAGAGGGCATCTGATCATGAGCGAAGCTGCACTTGTCGCCCTCATCCTCGTGGTGGGCATGTTCGGTCTGATGGCCATCGGGGTTTCGGTCTCGATCTCCATCGGCCTGCCCTCAGCCATCTGCCTGGTCATCCTGATGGGTCACGACTCAGGAATCTTCACGTCCGCCCAGAAGATCTACAACGGCATCGACTCCTTCGCGCTGCTGGCGATCCCCCTGTTCGTCCTGGCTGGTGCCATCATGAACCAGGGCGGCATCGCGTCCCGACTGATCGGTCTGGGCAAGTCGCTGACAGGCACGATGCCAGGAGCGCTGGCCCAGACGAACGTGATCGCCAACATGCTGTTCGGCTCGATCTCGGGTTCGGCGTTGGCCGGCGCATCCGCCGTTGGCGCCATCATGAGCCCCGAGCAGGCCCGCGACGGCTACGACATGCGCTTCGCTGCGGCGGTCAACATCGCGTCCGCGCCGTCCGGCATGCTGATCCCGCCGTCGAACACCATCATCGTCTACGCCCTGGTCTCACAGGCCTCGGTGGGCGCGCTCTTCCTCGCCGGCTACATCCCCGGCATCCTGTGGGGCATCACCTGCATGGTCGTGGTGTACTTCTACGCCCGCAAGCGCCCCGAGCTCAAGGGCAAGGGCTTCCCGCCCTTCAAGGACGGTCTGACGTCCTTCTGGCGCGCCCTGCCCAGTCTCGGGCTGATCGTCGTCGTCATCGGCGGCATCGTTGGCGGCATCTTCACCGCTACCGAGGGCGCAGCCGTGGCCGTGAGCTACGCGCTCATTCTGTCGTTCATCTACCGCACCATCGGCATCAAGGACCTGCCACGCATCCTGCTGTCAGCCACCCGGACCAGCTCCGTCGTGATTTTCCTCATCGGTTTGTCCACCATCATGAGCTACGCGATGACCTTCTCGGGCATCCCGGATCTCATCGGTGAATGGCTGATCTCCTTCACCGATTCGCCGGTCGTGTTCCTACTCATCATGGCCGTCATCCTGCTGGTCATCGGCATCCCGCTCGACGCCACACCGGCCGTGCTGATCTTCACCCCGATCTTCCTGCCGATCGCCGAGCAGTACGGCATCCACCCGGTGCATCTCGGCATGATGATGGTCTTCAACATGTGTCTGGCAGTCATCTCGCCGCCGTCGGCACCGGTGCTCTTCGTTGGCGCCCGGGTAGCCGGCAAGAAGGTGGAGGAGGTGGTCGGCCCGCTGATGCCCTTCTTCGGATCACTGATCGTCATGCTGCTGGTCGTCCAGTATGTTCCCGCACTGTCGCTGTGGTTGCCCGAACTGGCCGGCATGATCGTGGTCCGCTAATCCCTCGTCAAGTGCAAAGGAGTGCCAAACATGAAGGCCGTATACATCAAGGGCAAGGAAGTCCTCGAGATCTCTGACGTGCCGGTGCCCGAGCCCGGTCCCGGTCAGGTCCGAGTCGCTGTCGAGTACGTCGGTATCTGTGGTTCTGATCTGCACTACTACTACAACGGTGCCAACGGCACCTTCGTGGTACGCGAGCCGCTCACTCCCGGACATGAGATGTCAGGTCACATCGACCTCGATCCCGAGGGCGAGTGGGCGCCCGGAACCCCGATCACCCTGCACCCTGCCACCTTCGGGCCGGACC
Organism: uncultured Actinomycetota bacterium; assembly: GCA_963780175.1. Taxonomy (GTDB): domain Bacteria; phylum Actinomycetota; class Actinomycetes; order Propionibacteriales; family Propionibacteriaceae; genus Brooklawnia. The sequence continues at coordinate 170,181 of CAWAAT010000003.1, forward strand.
AGCCGGGCATGGAGAACCTGCGTCATCTGCGTCCCGGCGGTTCATACCTGGGAAGCGCGTCCACCTGGCCGCACACCCAGGGCGCCATGGCCGAGTTCATGCTCGTCAACCGCGACATGATCCGCCTGCTGCCGGAGTCGGTTTCCACCCGGACCGCAGCGCTCGTCGAGCCGCTGGGTGTCGTCCTGCATGGCATCAACATGATCGGTGACCTGACCGGTGCCAAGGTGCTGGTGTCAGGCTCCGGCCCCATCGGGCTGCTGGCCGGGTTCGCCGCCAAGCAACGGGGGGCCGCCCACCTGACCTTCTCCGACGTGCTGGAGGGCCCGCTCGAGCGGGCGAAGCTGGTCGGCGCCGACGAGGTCATCAACGTGGCGAAGGACAAGCTGCCCGAGAACGCCTTCGACGTCATTCTCGAGTGTTCGGCCGCCGCGCCGGCGGTCTCCGCGTGCATGGTGGCCGCCAAGCCGCGCGGACGGATAGCCCAGATCGGCATGTTCCCCGGTACCCCGGTCTCGGTGTCGCTCGCTCCACTCAGCCAGAAGGAGCTCACCTGGGTGGGCACCATGCGCTTCGACAATGAGGTGGACGAGGCCATCGAGATGATCGCCCAGGCCCCCGACGTTGCCAACGTCATCACCCACGTGATCGGAGTCGACCGGGCCACCGAGGCCTTCGCCATCGCGAAGGACTCCCAGGTGTCGGGCAAGGTCCTGGTGGCTCTCGGTGGAGCTGAAGCCTGAGCGAGCGGAACTGACCGGGCCTGCTGAGGCGGTTGCCACGCCCGACACGCCAACCGTCAGGGTGCCGCCGCACGGGTCGCGATCCGTCTCCCGCGCGGCGGCCATCCTCAACCTGGTGGCCAGCCGCCCCGGGGGCTGGTCTCTGACCCAGATCGCTTCCGCGTTGGGGCTGGCCAAGTCATCGACGCTGTCGATCATGACCTCTCTCGAGGCGGCGGGACTGGTCTGTCGCACCGACAACGTGTACGAACTTGATGTCGGCGTTCTGGCCCCGGCAGGCGGGTTCCTGCGAGGGGTCGACGTGGTCAGCCACTTCAAGCGGCAGCTGGCGTCCTCGAAGGTGCTCGGCGCCGAGATCGCCCATCTCGCGCTGCTGATGGGAACCCAGATCACCTACATCGCCCGGCACATCGGACGCGCTCCTTTGCCGGTGACCGCCAGCGTCGGGGACCGCTTCCCCGCCGCCATCACGGCAGCCGGCACGATTCTGCTCGCCCAGTTGTCCGACGACGAGCTTGCCGGGCTGTTCGGCGACCCGGCAGCCTTCCCGCGCTGGACGCCGCGGTCAACCCCCGACCTGGCGCACCTGATGGTGAAGATCGAACGCACCCGGGCCGAGGGTTTCGCTACCGATGACGGCGAGACGCACTCCAACGTCCTCGGGATGGCGGTGGTGGTGCACCGTCCGGGCAACCACGCCCAGGACTTCTCGCTGAGCGCATCCCTGCTGCGCGATCGGGTGACCACAGCTGGGCGTCGGGCAGCCTTGGCTGAACTGCACCAGATACGCGACGCCCTGCAGACCGGCAACGACCTGCGCTGAGCGCTCAGTTCCCCCGGGTGGTGTCCGCCAGATACTTGTGGACGACCGCCAGGTCGTCGTCGCCCAGCCCAGCCTCGACGAGACCCTCGTAGATGTCCAGGGCCTGGGTGCTCAGAGGCAGGGTGCGGGACGCCTCGGCAGCCTCGGAAAGGGCTATCTTGAGGTCCTTGACCATGAACTTGGCGGCCCCGGTGTTCGAGTAGTCGCGCTGCTCGACCTTCGCCCGCTTGGCGTTGAGCACCGCGCTGCCGCCCCACCCCTTCGACAACATGGTGTACATCAGCGCGACGTCGACCCCGGCGCCCTCGGCGATGAGAGCGGCCTCGGACAGCGCCGCCATCGTGATGCCCACGATCAACTGGTTGCATGCCTTGACCACCTCGCCGGCACCCAACGGGCCGCAGTGCACCGGCGTGCCACAGGCGCCCAGCACCTCGATCGCTCGGGTGACCGGCTCGTCGTCCCCGCCCACCATGATCGACAAGGTGCCGGCCTTCGCGCCGGCCTCGCCGCCGCTGACCGGGGCGTCCACCACCTGCAGCAGCCCACCGGTCGCCGCGCCGACGCGCTCCGAGAGCGCACGCACGTCGCCGGGGGCGACCGTCGAGCTCACCACCAGCACCGTCGGGGCGTCAACCCCGGCCAGCAACCCGTCCGGCCCGTCAAGCAGTGGTTCGAGTTGGCCGAGGTCTTGAAGCATGTCGATGATGACCCCGGCGCCCGCCAGCTCGCGCGGCACGGGCTGGTAGCTGGCACCGGCCGCCACCAGAGCGGCGGCCGACTCGGGCCGGCGGGCCCAGACCATCAGGGAGTGGCCGGCTTTGAGCAGGTTCAGGCCCATCGGGGCCCCCATCTTGCCCGGACCCAGAAGTGCGACGCGCTGTGCAACCATGGGGTTCAGACTAGAGCGGAGGCAGGCAGCATGGGCTCAGCATTCGATATCCGGGGTCAGACCGCCGTGGTGACCGGAGGTGGACGCGGGCTCGGGCACGGCATCACCAGGGCCTTCCTGGCCGCTGGCGTCGGCGTCCACGTCATCTCACGCCGGGCTCTGCCCGATGACCTGGTGGCCGAGGCACAAGCCCTGGGCGTCCCGCTGAATCATCACAGCGCCGACCTGGCCGACCGGGACGCGCTACCTGCGGTGGCCGCCGAGATCCTCGCCCACGACCGGGTGGACATCCTGGTCAACAACGCCGGGACGCAGGAACGACACCCAGCGGTGGAGTTCCCGCTCGAGTCGTTCGACCGGGTGCTGGACGTCAACCTGCGCTCGGTCTACCAAGGGTGTCAGCTGTTCGGCGCGCCGATGCTCGAACGTGGCCGGGGGAAGATCATCAACTTGGCCTCGATGCTGAGTTTCCAGGGCGGGCTGACGGTGCCTGCGTACGCCGCGTCCAAGGGCGCGGTGGCCCAGCTGACCAAGGCGTTGTGCAACGAGTGGGCCGGGCGTGGGGTGAACGTCAACGCGATCGCACCCGGCTACATGGCCACCGAGATGAACACGGCGCTGATGGCCGACGAGGCGCGCAGCGCGCAGATCCTGGCGCGCATCCCGGCCGGCCGCTGGGGGACCGCCGCTGACATCGGCAACGTGGCGGTCTTCCTGGCGTCCCCGGCGGCCAGCTACCTGCACGGTCAGGTGGTCGCTGTGGACGGCGGCTGGTTGGCCCGCTGAGGCTCAGTCCGCCAGACCGGTCTCGAAGGCGATCAGCACCAGACTCACCCGGTCGCGGGCGTTCAGCTTGGCCAGCAGGCGTCCGACGTGAGTCTTGACGGTGCCCTCGGCCATGAACAGTCGGGCAGCGATCTCGGAGTTGGTGGCGCCCTTGGCGATCTCGACGAGCACCTCGCGCTCGCGGTCGGTCAGCACGTCGAGGCGTTCGTCGTCGTGCCCGGGGGAGTCAGGCAGCCTCGGCACCACGTGTTCCAACAGACGCCGGGTGGCGCTGGGCGCGACGACGGCGTCGCCCGCCGCGACCGCCCGGATCGCGCTCAACAGGTCGTCGGGCCGGGCGTCCTTCAACATGAACCCGGAAGCGCCGGCCTTCAGGGCCGCGAACACGTACTCGTCGAGGTCAAAGGTCGTCAGCACCAGCACCTTGGTGGGCAGGCCGGCCTGGACGATCCTGCGGGTCGCCTCGACGCCGTCCATCTCGGGCATCCTGATGTCCATCAGTACGACGTCGGCAGGACGCGCGCTCAGCGCGGTGACCGCCCCCAGCCCGTTGGTGGCCTCGCCGACCACCTGCATGTCGTCCTCGGCGTCGATGAGCATCCGGAAACCGCTGCGCACCAGCGACTGGTCATCGGCCAGGAAGATCCTCAACGGTGGGGTCATTGTCGCTGCCTGTTCTGCTCGGTGGTGTCACCATTCTGGCATCGCCCAACGGCAGCCAGGCCCTCACCACCCAGCCGCCGTTGCCGCCAGGCGCGGCGGTCATTCGTCCACCCAGGGCGGTGACGCGCTCGTTCATGCCCTGCAACCCGTAGCGTGGGCCGTCCTGCCTGATGAGACCGCCGTTCGCCGAGGCCGCCGGTCCGTCGTCGGCGACCTCGATGCTGATCATGGATGGCTGGTAGATCAGTGTCACCGTGGCCCTTGAGCCGGCTCCGGCATGCTTGAGGAAGTTGGTCAGCCCCTCCTGCACCACCCGATAGGCCGTCACCCCGATCACAGCGCTGACGCTCGGCTGGGCTCCCGTGAGCGACAACTGGACGCGGTCGCCCGCCTTGGCGACCATGGCCGGGATGTCGCCAAGACCGGGAGCCGGTCGGTACTCGGCAGCCTCGGGGGCGTCCGGGTCGGCCCGCAGCACCCCGACGATACGACGCATCTCGCCGAGGGCCTCGCGTCCGGTCTCGGCGATCGTGTCGAGCACCTCAACGGCAGCCTGCGGATGCTTGCGGGCCAGCGCCTGGCCCCCGCTGGCCTGCACGATGATCACGCTCAGGGAGTGAGCCACCACATCGTGCAACTCGCGGGCGATCTCGTTGCGCACCCGTGACTCGGTCATCCGGGCCTGCTGGTCGCGTCTGGCGAGTTCGGCCTCATATCGCTCCCGGGCAACCCTCTCACGTTCGCGGCGGGCGATCACGGTGTCGCGGTCACGACGACCGAGCAGGTAGGGGATGACCACCCAGGCCAGGCACAGCGCGATCAGTGGCCCGACGATCGGGACCATCTCGGCACCGTGCGGGCCGTCCGGGGTATCGGACGCCCAACGCAGCGGTCCGATGAACGAGCCGATCCCGCCGGCGAGCACCACCAGCCGTGAGCTGCGTCCGGCCACCCAGCGGGCCACCGAGTACGTGGCCAGCGGTACGGCGATCAGCGCCCAGGTGGGGGTGTCGACGAGCCAGGCCTGGCCCAGCCCAGCCAGAGCCATCATCGCGGTCATCACCAGAGGGTGGCTGCGTCGCAACGCCAGTGGCATCACCAGCCCGATCGAGGTGAGCACCGATGCGAGGTAGTCTGCCCGGTGCGGGCCACTGCCCAGCAGGTCACCCCAGAACGCGGTGCACAGCGTCAGCACGAGCGCAACGACGAGGTCGAACCACGGAGTTTCCGGGGTGGTGGCGTCGACCGGCCCGTCGTCGAGCACCACCCCGCCGAACGGGTCTGGTTCGAGGTCCATCCACCCAATGTAGAGGCGGGCCCCTGAGAGTGTCGCTCGCCGGTGCTACGGTCTGTTCAGCGACTCCAGACAACCCCCAGGACACCATCGATGGCATGTGACCACACCGCAGGGCGTCAGCCTGTGCCATGGCCCGAGTTCGGCTCCGGCGGGCTGGAGGCCGGCTACGTCCGCAGACTCATCGACTTCGTCGACGCCAGGTTGTACCTGGCCGACCACCGCGTTCTGTTGTTGTTGCAGTGCCTGCTGACCGGGCGCCTACCTGCCACCCTGCACGACCAGGCCGCCGATGCCGTGCTGGGTTTCCGCTTCTCGCTGCTCGAACCAGGCTTCGACTCTCTGGCCTTGTGGACCGAGAACCACCAAGTGACCGCCGCGACCGCCGAATACCTGACCGGCCAACTCTTCGAGGACCGCATCTTCACCAATGACGGCCGCTCCGCAGCGCGCCACAAGCGGGCTGCGCAGGCCCGTCTGATGCTGTGGATGGCCGACCGGTTCCGTTTCGGGTTCAGCGAATGGCTGTCGAACACCTACTACGCCTTCGACCTCGCCGCCCTGGCGATGTTGGTCGACCATGCGGCCGACAAGGGGCTGGCCGACCGGGCGGCCATGGTGATCGATCTGGCCCTTACCGACGTCGCCCTGCACAGTTTCCGCGGGCGGTTCGCCCCCTCCATGGGCCGGGCACACGCCGAACAGATCATCAACCCCGATCGGGCCGAGATTGCGCCGATCATCGCTTCCGCCTTCGGCGAGGGGCCACCGACCCTCGACATCGAGTCACTGTCCAGCATCTTCGTGGCCAGGCAGCGCTACCAGGTGCCGGCCGCCCTCCGGGAGATCGCCGGCCAGCGTCCGGTTCGCCAGGTGCTCAGTTCGCAGGGCCTGGACGCGGGCGAGGTGCGCCAGGAGTTGCGTGCCCACCCGTACTACCCCCGCAGCCAGGGTCTGGAGCTGATGCGCTTCTGGTGGGGGCAGCAGGCCGTCACCACACCCGAGACCATCGTCGAGTCTGTCCGGGCACTGCGGGCCCTGGAACTTGGTGGGCACCGCACCTTGGCGCCGATGGCCCGATACACCCGGCTGCCCGATCGTGCGCTGACCCCCACCCTGCTGGCGCTCAATCCCATCACCAGCGGTGCGGCGCTGCACCGGGTCAACGTGCAGACCACCGCCACCGGCAACTACCTGCTGAGCAGCGCCCAGCGGTACAAGCCCGGCGGCTTCGGCGACCAACAGCACCTGTGGCACGCGTCGTTGCCAGGCAACATCCAGGTCTTCGGCACCCATCCGGGCTCGACGCAACTCACCCAGGAGAACCGTCCACTGAGCCCCGGGCTGTGGGTCGGCAACGGCATCAACCCCGACATCGCGCAGCACCACAACGTGCTGCTCGCCCTGTACGACCTGCAGCAGCGCAAGGGCATGTTCGAGGGGCGCCGACACGAGATGGTGCACATCCACTTCCCGTTCGTGCTGTTCGACCAGACCCGGATCGGCCCCAGCTGGATCGCGGGCCGCCGGGACGACGCCTACATCGGCATCCTCGGGACTCACCACTTCGAACAGACCAGCGAGACCGAGGTCGTCCAGCGGGGGACCCGAACCGGGTATGCCGTGGTGCTCGGGGACGACGAGGAGTACACCTCGCTGGCTGGCTTCCTGCGGCAACTGAAGCAGTGCCAGCTGTGGTTGAACGGTCGCCGGCTCGCGATGACCAGCCCCTACGGCCGATATGAACTCCCCTGGCAGGGCGACTTCAAGGTGAACGGTCGGGTCGTCCAGGCCAACTACCCGCGCTACGACGCCCCCGGCATCCTGGTGCCCCGCAACCCCAGCGCGCTGACGATCACCGGCACCGACCACCGTCTGGAACTTGACTGGGCCTCCGGGCAGCGAGTGGAGTCCTCGGTCAGCGGCTGAGCGGGTCGGTCGCCGCGGCCCACAGTTCGGCCTCCGCCTGGAACCGCCGCCGGGCGCGCACGCTGAGCAAGCCGAAGACCAGCACGCTGGTGGCCAGGATGATCTGGATCGGTCGCCTCATGGCCCCCACCTTATCCAGTGGCGTGGTGGCGGGTCGTAGGCTTGCCGCACCCAACGTCCCAGGAGCCCCAGATGCCGCGCAGCAGCCGTCGCCTCGTCCAGGCGTTGGCCGGGCTGGTGGCGCTGGTGAGCCTGATGTCGTGCTCAGGCAGCGATCGTGGTTCCCCGGACGGTACGCCAGCCGGTACCCCTGCCCACTCCAGCAGCCCACTCCAGCAGCCGGGTCTCAGTCAGGCGGGTCTGCGGCTCGCCGATTCGGTGACCGGGCAACACCTGGGCGAGCAGTTGCGCGACCTGGAACGACTCACCTTGACGGCCGGCGGGCACCGCGGCCCCGGTAGCGCCGGGTTCGAGGCGGTGGCCGCCTGGGTCGAGCAGCAGTTGGACGACACCGGGTTCTACGACGTGTACCGCGAGCCTTTCACCATTCAGGTGCCGCATCCCGGGGAGTCGACGATGGTCGATGACTCCGGGGCCGTGGTCAACCAGGTGCCGCTGTCCTTCTCGCCGGGCACCGGCGCCGATGGCCTCACGGGCCGACTGGTGCTGCCGGCCGAGGGGGACGGCTGCCGCGCCACCGACTGGGGCGCCGAGGTGGCCGCTCAGATCGGACTGGTGAAGCGGGGTGGCTGCAGCTTCCGGCAGCTCAACGAAGTCGCGGCCGCTGCCGGGGCTGCGGCGTTGGTGGTGTCGAACGACCGGCCCGGCGGGCTCTACGGAACCCTCGACCACACGGGCCCCGGCGACATCCCGATGACCGGCGTCACGCTCACCCAGGGCGATCGGTTGAGGAGCGCCCTGGGGTCAGGCCAGCTCGTCCTGAGCTTCACCTTCGAGCAGCGCATCGAGTCGTTCGAGACCTTCAACCTGTTCGCCGAGACCCGCAGCGGCAACCCGGGCAACGTCGTGATGGCCGGTGCCCACCTCGACAGCGTGCCCGAAGGCCCCGGCGTCAACGACAACGGATCGGGGTCGGTGATCCTGCTCGAGACGGCCCTGCAGTTGGCGGCCCAACCGCAGCCACCGTCCCAACGGGTGCGGTTCGCCTGGTGGAGCGGTGAGGAACTGGGTCTGCTCGGCTCGCTGCACTGGGTCAACAGCGCCGTGGCCGACGACCCGAACAGGATCCGGCAGTTAGCGGCCTACCTGAACGTCGACATGGTGGCGTCGCCCAACTACGTCATCGGCGTCTACGGCCCGGGCGACGACGCCCCGATGCTGGGGCTTCTCACCGGCTACTTCGACGCGATCGGCCAGCCGTGGATCGGCACCGACATGACCGGAGCCTCCGACCACGAGGCATTCCTGCCGTCCGGGGTGCCGGTGAGTGGGCTGTTCACCGGTGCCGGGCAGGACAAGTCCGCCCAGGAGACCGCGATCTTCGGGGGCACCCGGGGTGCCGACCACGACCCCAACTACCACCGGGCCAGCGATACCTTCGCCAATCTGAGCGAACAGGCCCTGGCGATCAACGCGAAGGCCTCGGCGTATGTGATCGGTGCACTGGCCGACGACACCTCGCCGGTCAACGGTGGGCGCCTCGGCAATGCCGGCACGCCGCGGCCGGCCACCGGATTCGGCTACGCCGGGACCATCTGAACCGGCCCGTCCCGAAGGGGCGCAGTGCCATGCCAGCATGGGGGCATGGCTTCCGTCTTCTCCAGGATCATCAGCGGTGAGTTCCCAGGCACGTTCGCGTGGGCGGACGAGCGCTGCGTCGCGATGGCGACTATCGCCCCGATCAGCGACGGGCACCTGATGGTGGTGCCTCGTAACGAGGTGGTGTCGTTCACCCGAGCCGACGACGATCTGCTCGCCCACCTCATCGGGGTGTCAGCCATCATCGGGCGCGCCCAGGAACAGGCGTTCGACGGCTGCCGGGCCGCCCTGATCATCGCCGGGTTCGAGGTGCCCCATCTGCACCTGCACGTCATTCCGGCCTGGGGTGAGGCCCAGTTGAGCTTCGAGAACGCCCGGCACGACGCGTCGCCCGACGAACTGGCGGAAGCCACCGAGCGGGTTCGGCAGGCCTTGATCGACCAGGGGCATGGCGCGTTCGTCCCCACCGACATCTCCAACCCTGGCATCGCGTCATGACCACCGACATCAGTGCACGGGTCATCACGGTCTCCGATCGCTGTTTCGCCGGCCAGCGTGCCGACGCCTCCGGGCCGCTCGCCCGTGACCTGCTCACCGCGATGGGGGTGCGCGTCGATCAGGTGATGGTGGTGCCCGACGGCATCGACCCCGTGCGGGCCGCGATCCAGGCGGCGATCGACGACGGTCGCAGGTTGATCTTCACCACCGGGGGCACCGGGATCAGCCCCCGCGACTGGACGCCGGAGGCCACCGAACCGCTGCTGGCCGCGCAACTGCCCGGCCTGGCCGAGCAGATCAGGCAGCGCGGGCTGGGCATGGCACACGCAGCCATGCTGAGCCGTGGGCTGGTCGGGGTCACCGGACGCGTTACCGGGGCCAGCCTGGTGATCAACGCTCCCGGCTCACCGGGTGGGGTGCGCGACGCTGTCGCCGTCCTCGGTCCGGTGCTGGCCCACATCCTCGGCCAACTGGACGGTCTGGACCACTAAACGCCGTCGGCCAGCCACCGGGCGACATCGTCGGGGTCGTCCAGGTCGAGCGCCAGCCAGTCCTCCACCGGCACCAAGGTGACGTCGAGGCCGGCCACCAGCCGGTGCATGGACGCGCCGTGCGCCGTGCCGTCCGGCCGGATCAGTTTCAGGGCGCGCAGCAGCGCACCGACCCGGTAGCACGCCAGCAGGTACTGGGGGCGTCCACCCGAGGTCGCGATCACCGCCTCGGCGTCGCTCAACTCGGGTCCGGTCAGTTGGGGGACGAGTCGCCCGGCGCGTGGCGCGTCGCAGGTCAACACCACCACCCGGTCAGCCGGCCCGCTGCCCAGGGCGGCCAGGCCTGCGACGAGGCCGGCCACCGGGCCACCCCCGGGCGGATTCTCCATGGTGTGCAGCAGCCCGGCAGGCAGTGCCAGAGTTTCGGGGGCCACCACTACCACACGCCCGACCGCGGCCTGGCGGGTGAGGTCGTCCAGTACGTGGTCGATCAGCCGACGCCCGGCGACCGGCAGGGACGCCTTGTCGCTGCCCATCCGGGAGCTGCCGCCACCGGCCAGCAGCACGACGTCGACGCTCATCGTCGCCAGTCGCCGCTGCGTCCGCCCGATTTGGCGATGATCATGCAGTCGCGGATCGCCGCGCTGCGGTCGACCCCTTTGATCATGTCGACGATCGCCAGGGCTGCCACACTGACCGCTGTCAGCGCCTCCATCTCGACCCCCGTCCGGTCGCACGTGCGCACGGTGGCACGGATCGCAACCCCGTCGTCCACCAGATCCAGATCGAGATCGCAGCCGTGAATGCCGATCACGTGGGCCAGCGGCAGCAACTCGGGCGTCCGCTTGGCCGCGGCGATGCCGGCGACTCGGGCCACCGCCAACACGTCCCCCTTGGGCACCGTGCCGTCACGCAGGGCCTCGACCGTGGCGGGGGCACAGGTCACCCGTCCGACCGCGGTCGCCTCGCGCGTGGTGACCTGCTTGGTGGTGACGTCGACCATGTGTGCCGACCCGTCGCCCCTCAGATGGTTGAATCCGCCGTTCATCGTGGGCTCCTGGTGTTCAGCACTGCGAGGACGTCTCCAGTGACGACCTGGTTGACGTTCTCCGGGATGATCGCGAGGCCGTCCGCGTGGTGCAGCGAGGCGATCAGGTGTGAGCCTGAGCCCAACTGATGGGCCGGCACCACACTGCCGTCGTCCAGGGTGGCGACCGGAAGGTACTGGCGGCGTCCATCGGGGGACGACCAATCGCGTCCCGCGCGGGCCGGCGACGTGCGCAGGGACGCCTCGACGTCGCGTCCGGACAGCAGAGCCAGCATCGGTACACCGAAGCAGTGCCAGCTGACGAACACGCTGACCGGGTTGCCGGGGAACGCCAGGAGCGGGACATTCCGACCGTCCGGGCTGGTCAGATGCCCATAGCCCTGCGGCTTGCCGGGCTGCATCGCCACCGTGTGAAAGCCCAGCCGGGCGGCGGTGGCCGAGTTCTTGACCACATCGTGGGTGCCCACCGACACCCCGCCGCTGGTCAGGACGAGGTCGGCCACCGCGAGGGCCTGCGCCACGGCGGCATCGAGGGCGGCGGAGTCATCGGGACAGCGGGTCACGCTGACGACCTGCGCGCCCGCCTCGATCGCCAGACCGCGCAGCAGCACCGAGTTGGAGTCGTGGATCTGCCCGCGGTCCAGCGGCTGCCCGGCGGCGACCAGTTCGGCCCCGGTGGCGATGATCGCGACCCGAGGACGGGGGTGCACCCACAGCGAGCCGTGCCCCGTGGCGGCCGCCGCGGCCAGGCAGGTCGCGTCCAGGATCGTGCCGCTCGCCAGCACCGGGTCGCCCTCACCGAGATCCTCACCGGCCAGTCGGACGTTGGCGCCGGGGCGAACCGACCCGTACACGAGCACCGTCGCGGGCAGCGGTACGGCCCCGGGCAGCTGGTCGGTGCGCTCGACCATGACGACCGCGTCGGCGCCGGCGGGCAGCGGTGCACCGGTCATGACGCGCATGGCCTGCCCGTCTGAGACCCAGGCGTCGCCGACCGTGCCGGCCGGCACCTCTCCGATGACCGTCAGTTCGACGGGGGAGTCGGGGGTCGCGGACGCCACGTCGACGCCGTGCACGGCGAAGCCGTCCATCGCCGAGTTGGTGAACACCGGCACGGCGACGTGGGCACTCACCGAGGCCGCGGTGGTCAATCCCAGGCAGTCCTCCAGGGGCAGCTGGACGCCAGGCAACGGCTCAACGCCGGCCAACACCAGCTCCCGGTACTGCTCGACGCTGATGGTCATGCTCATCGCGGACTCCTCACGTGGGGGGCAAAGGTGACGACGTCGTGGCGGGCCGTGCGTGCGTCGGCGATCGCGACCCGACCGAACAGCGGTTCGCCCAGGCCGCAGATCAGTTTGACCGCCTCGCTCGCCATGGTGGCGCCGGCCTGACCGACCACCGGGCCGAGCACCCCCACCTGAACAGACGACGGGGTCGTGCCGGGGGCGGGTTGGTTCGGGTACAGGTCGCGCAGTCGGACGCCGGGCCCACCGTCATCGGGGGCCGACCAGAACACCGAGACCTGCCAACTCATCGCCACCACCGAACCCCAGACCAGCGGGACGCCGGCCGCGGCGCACCAGTCGCCCAACAGGTAGGTCGCGTCGAACGAGTCGCCGCAGTCCATCACCAGGTCGTAGTCGGGGGCCAGCGCGTCCAGCAGGTCGCTGGTCGCCCAGCCGTGGGTGCGCACCTTGAGTCCCGAGTTCATGGCTCGCAGCCGGCGGGCGGCCGACTCGGTCTTGGGGACGCCGACGCTCGCCTCGTCGTGCACGATCTGGCGTTGCAGGTTGGTCTGGTCGACCACGTCGGCGTCACAGATGCCGAGCGTGCCCACCCCGGCTGCTGCCAGGTACATCAGCACGGGTGAACCGAGCCCGCCCGCTCCGACGACCAGCACGCGGGCGGCGCTCAGCCGGGCAAGGCCTTCCTCGCCGACGCCGTCGACCAGCAGGCTGCGGTGATGCCTGGCCGCCCATTCGGGGCTGACCTGTTCGGCGGGTCGCCGCAGCGGCAGCCGCAGCGTCCTCACGGCAGGCCGGTCCACTCGCTGTGACCGTCGCTGAAGTGTTGCTTCTTCCACACCGGCAGCCGCTTCTTCACCTCGTCGACCAGGTCGGATGCGGCCTGGAAGCCCTGCCCGCGGTGTTCTGCGGCGACCACCGCGACCATCGCCACGTCACCGACGTGCAGGTGGCCGACCCGGTGGGCGATCGCGACCGCCCGCACACCGTCGCGTCCGGCGGCCTCGGCCGCCAGGGCAGCCAGGATCTCGCCGGCCTGCGGGTGCGAGCTGTACTCGATGGAGTCGACGGCTTGCCCGATGTCGTGGTTGCGGACGACTCCGATGAAGCTCACGACCGCACCCGCGGCCTCGTGGGCCACCATCGCCTGGGTGGCGCCGACGTCCAGCGGACGCTCACTGATCTGGGCGAGAACGACGGTGCTGCTCATCAGGTCCTCCTCAGCCGCCGGCGAACGGGGGCAGTGCGTCGATAGTTGAAGCCCTTGACGGCAGGAGGGCGTCGAGGGCGGCCGGGCTGCCGTCAAGCAGCAGCGTGCAGACCGCCAGGACGTCGGCCAGTCGCCGGTTGTCGGCCGACAGGTGGCGGGTGACGTCGGCCAGTGTGCTGCCGTCGGGCAGGTCGAGCGACGCAGCCTGCGAGCCGAAGGCCTCGGCGGCCCCAGCGTAGAGCCGCACGGTGTGAGTTGTCATGGGGTCCTCTCGGTCAGCCGCCGATGGCCGACATCGGTCGGGCGGGACGCGCGAATCCTTCGTGGTCGATGCCGTGCTCGCGGGGCTTGGCCCACGTGGCCATTCGCCACAGTTCGGCGATGTGGTCGTCGCTGGCGCCGTGGCGCATCGGGGAGCGAAGGTCGGTCTCGATCTGGTCGAACAGACAGGTGCGGATCTGCCCGTCCGCGGTCAGCCGGGTGCGGTCGCAGTCCGCGCAGAACGGTGCTGTCACCGAGGCGATGATCCCGACCTCTCCCGACAGGCCGTCCCACTCGACCCGCCACAGCTCGGCCGGCGAGGTGCCGCGAGCATGCCCGGGCTCGGTGAGCGTGGCGCCGGCCGCGGTCAACGCCTCGAGCAGGCCCCGACGGGTGACGATGGCGTTGCGACGCCACGAGACCGCATCACCGAGCGGCATGTGCTCGATGAAGCGCAGCCGGTAGCCGTTGGTCAGGCAGAAGTGCAACATCTCGGGGGCATCGCTGAGGTAACTGGCCGGCTGGGGCACGGAATTGACCTTGATGGGGTCCAGGCCGGCGTCCCGTGCGGCCGCCAACCCGTCGATCACGGCGGGCAACCGGCGGCGTTGGGTGACTTCCGCGTATCTGTCGGCGTTCACCGAGTCGAGTGACACGTTGACGCGTTGCAGCCCGGCCCGGGCCAGCCCGGCCGCACGGTGAGCCAGACCAAGGGCGTTGGTGGTCAGTGAGATGCCCGGAGGACCACCGTCGTGGGTCTGGAGGGCGGCGGTCGCGGCGATCACCTGCTCCAGACTGCGCCTCAGCAGCGGCTCCCCGCCGGTGAAGCGGACGTTGCTGACACCCAGTCGGGTCACGGCGATGGTGATGAGACGGACGAGTTCGTCATCGGTCAGCAGGCTGTCGTCGGGCAGCCACGACTGCGGTTCGGTCGGCATGCAGTAGGTGCAGCGCAGGTTGCACCGATCGGTGAGTGAGACGCGCAGGTCGCGGGCGATGCGTCCGTAGCGGTCGATCAGGGGAGCTTCCTCGCCCCCGATGACAGACACGTAGCTCGGCCTCCTTGGCAGTCGCGTCCGTCCAGTGTGCCATATTGATTCAGACGAGAAAGTGGAGGCAACAGGATGGACGAAGACCAGAAGATGGCCCAGATGAGCGCCTGGCTCGACCAGGTGTGCGCCGCGCTGGGTGTTGACGCGGGCCTGTTGGCCGAGGTCAGCCCGGCCGTGCTCGACCTGGTGGGCAAGGTAGCACACGGTCCCTCGCGTCCCGGAGGGCCATTGACCGCCATGGCCGTGGGTATCGCCGCGGTGCAGCAGGGTGGGGACGTCGTAGCGGGAGTGCACCAGGCGATCGAACGCCTGCAGCCGCTGCTGGAGCCCTACCAGAAATAGCTGACTGCTGAGCATCTGTGGAGCATAGGGGGCTCGAACCCCTGACCTACGGCTTGCAAAGCCGTCGCTCTACCAACTGAGCTAATGCCCCGACGCCCAAGCGGGCCCGCTCATCCTACTCGCGGCGGCCTCGCCCGGCAAAGTGCGCGATGGTTGGCGAACCGGCTTAGTCTGGTGGGCATGGTTTCACACCCTTATCGCACCCAGCGCGAGTGGGTCAGCCATGCCCTGCAGCGCCGCGCGATGCTCGAGGCGATGCGTCGCCCGCAGTCGCTGCTGCGCGGCATCGACCCGTGTGACGCCGACCCGCTGCTGGTTCGTTCGGCCCTGCACCACGGAACACTGGCCGGACGCGACTGCCCGGTCTGCGCGTCCGACCGGTTGACCGTGCTGAACTACGTGTTCGGCGACCAGTTGGGGCAGTTCTCCGGACGCATCAAGTCGACCCCGGACCTCCTCGAGATGGAGCGGCAGTTCGGCGAGTTCAAGGTGCGTGTCGTCGAGGTGTGCCCCGACTGCGGCTGGAACCATCTGATTGAGACCTTCCTGTTGGGAGACGGCCAGCGTCGACGGCCGCCCCGCCGGCAGCAGACAGTTGAGGACATCTATGGCTGAGAAACCATCCACCGGGCCCAAGCGGGCCGCCCGCAGCGCCTCCAAGGTCACGTCGGGGGCCAGCACGGCGCCCAAGCGGGCCCGCACGAAGCGCAGCGCCTGGCGACGAGTGGGCCTCGGCGCGTTGATCGTGGCGCTGGCCACCATGCTGGCCGTGACACTGACTCTCTTCGTCGTCTACCAGCGTGCCGAACTGCCCGACCCCAACGCCGATTTCGGGACGCAGACCACCCGGCTGTACTTCCGCGACGGCAGCACCCAACTGGGCTCGCTGGCCGTCCAGAACCGCACCGTGATCCCCTACGCCGAGATGCCGCAGTCGATCAAGGATGCGGTGGTGGCCGCCGAGGACCGCACCTTCTGGACCAATCGGGGCATCGACCTCAAGGGCATCGCCCGGGCCGCCGTGAACATCGTGCGCAACCAGGAGATCTCCGGCGGTGGGTCGACGATCACCCAGCAGTACATCAAGATTCGTTACCTGACCAGCGACCAGACGGTCAGCCGCAAGGTGACCGAGCTTGCGCTGGCCATCAAGATGAACAAGGCGGAGACCAAGGAGAGCGTCCTCGAGGGTTACCTCAACACCATCTACTTCGGACGCGGCGCCTACGGCATCCAGGCCGCCGCCAAGGCGTACTTCTTGGTGGACGCGAAGGACCTGACCCTGGGCCAGTCGGCCGCGTTGGCAGCCATCCTCAACAGCCCCTACTCACTCGACCCGGTCAACGGCGAGGAGGCCGCGCAGGGGCTGCTGGAGCGCTACAACTACGTGGTGGACGGCATGCTCGACCCGATGGCCACCATCACCCCCACCGACCACGCTCAGGTCTACGACAACCTGCCCGAGTTTCCGGACGTCCCGGTCGACAACGTCTACGGCGGGGCCAACGGCTTTCTCATCAGGATGGCCATCGACGAACTGGAATCCAAGGGATTCACCCCCGAGCAGATCAACGGTGGCGGGCTGAGCATCATCACGACCTTCGATGCCGGCATGCAGCAGGCCGCCGTCAACGCCGCAGAGTCCACGGTGGCGCGGGCCGCCGAGAACGCCAACCCGCTGCGTGATCAGGACGGGACCCTGCTGCGTGATGAGGCGGGCAACACCGTCCAGCCCAGCGCCGAAGACCTGCATGTCGGACTGGCCTCCATCGAGGTCGGCACGGGTGCAGTGCTGGCCCTGTACGGTGGCCCCGACTTCGTGACCAGTTCGCAGAACTGGGCGACCACACCGCGCTACGCCGCGTCCACCTTCAAGGTCTGGGGTGCGGTCGCGGGTCTGCGCAACGGTTTCGGGTTGAGCTCGACGCTGCAGGGCAACACCTACACCCCGCCCGGTGACTCTGTTCCGGTGCAGAACGACTCCGCCTACCAGTACGGCACCGTGACCCTGCTGAAGGCCATCAGGGACTCCATCAACACCTCATTCGTCGACCTGGTGATGCGCATCCCCAACGGCAACGAGGAACTGATCCGGGCCGCCAACGAGGCCGGAATACCCGAGCACTCCTCGTGGGCGCCGCAGATGAACCGTTTGGTGCTCGGTGAGGGAGAAGTCACCTCCCTGGACAACGCCACCGGGTTCGCGACGCTGGCCAACAACGGGGTCCGCAACCAGACCCACGTTGTCGCCGAGGTGCGCGACGCCTCCGGCAACGTGATCCACACCGGTGACACCGACGGCGCCCAGGCGATCGAGGACGAGGTCGCCCGCGACCTGACGTACGCCCTGTCGGGGGCGGTGGCGGGTTCCACGGTCAACGCCGTCGGTGGACGCGCGGTGGCCGGCAAGACCGGCACCGAAGGCATCGCCGTCGGCCAGGCCGGCTCGACCCAGCAGGTCACCCGGGCAGGCTGGTTGGTCGGATACACCAAGCAGATCGCCACGTCCGTGGTGATGGTCGCCGGTGACTCCGGCAACGAGAATCTGGACGTCTACGCCCGCCCGGGTAGCGGGGCCTTCTACGGGGCCGGCTATCCCACCGACGTCTGGAACGCCTACATGAGCGTGGCCACCGACGCCATGGAGTACCTGAGCTTCGACCCACCGGCCAACATTCAGCCCACCGTGGCGAACACGTTGCCCGCGCCGGCCACGTCACAGCAGAGCCAATCGGCCGACGAGACTCCCGAGACCACCGAGCCGCCGACCACCCAACCGCCGGCCACCACCGAGGTCCCGCCGACGACAACGGCACCCCCGGCCACGACGGAGGCGACCACCGCACCTCCAGAGACCACGACGCCCCCCGAGACGACCGCGGTTGAGACCACCAAACCGGCGCCCGGCCGGTCCAACGGCCAACCGACGACGACGGCGGGTGGCTGATCCCGGGCGCTGAGCGCGTGGGGCACAATGGCGAGGTGAGCGAACCGGCCGTCCTGACCTACCGTCTGGGTGGGCCCATGGGGCGCCGGGCCCTGCGTGCCGGCAGATGGTTCGATCCCGGCATGTGGGCGATTGCCGCGGCAACCCTCACCTGGTTGATCCTGATGGCCCGCCAGGTGCCGTGCCGACCGGTGGGAGAGTCGTTCCCGAACGCCTTCGTCAGGCTGTGCTACAGCGACATCCCGACGCTCTACCTGGGGCGAGGCATCAGCACGGGTGCCGGGTTGTACACCGAGGTGCCCCTGGAGTACCCGGTACTCACCGGTTACTTCCTGGAGATCGCTCGCACCGTCGCCAGAGTGTTGGGTGCGCAGGTGTCCCCGGAGGCGACCTACGCCGAGCAGGTGGCGGCGTCCCAGATCTTCTTCCAGGTGAGCGCCGTCGGGCTGTTCGCCTGCTTCCTGGCCACGGTGATCATTCACCTCCGGATGGGCCGGCGATCCGCGGAGAGCAGCTATGGCGGGCCAATCCGGGCATGGGACGCGCTGCTGATCGCGGCGTCCCCGGTGGTGATGGCCAACGGCCTGATCAACTGGGACCTGCTGGCGGTGATGCTGACGTCGTTCGCCCTGTTGGTCTGGGGCCGGAAGGTCCCCTTTCTTGCCGGCGGGGTGCTCGGCCTGGCGTTCGCGGCGAAGTTCTACCCGATCCTGGTGCTGGTCGGGCTCACCCTGCTGTGCGTCCGGGCCAACCGCTACCGGGCGATCGTCGGTTTGTGGGCCGGGGCTGGGCTGACCTGGTTGGTGGTCAACCTGCCGATGATGGCGTACGCCTGGTCGGGCTGGTCGGAGTTCTGGACCCGGAACGCCGACCGCGGAGCCGATCTCGGGTCGATCTGGTACGTCTTCAGTCTGGTCGGGTTGAACGTGCCGGCGGTCTCGGCGGTCGCGTTCGCCTGCATGGCGGTCTGCGGCATCGGGCTCGTCTGGCTGGTGCTGCGGGCTCCGCGGCGGCCGCGTGTCGGGCAGGTCGTCGTCCTGATCTTGATCATCTTCCTGGCCTTCAACAAGGTCTACTCCCCGCAGTACGCCCTATGGCTGCTGCCGCTGGTGGTGCTGGCGAGGCCGAGGATCGCCGATGTGGCCATCTGGACCCTCGGTGAGCTCATCTACTACGTCAGCATCTGGGGATTCCTGCACGGACTCATCGGACCGGGATCCGGGTCGGACTGGCTCTACTGGGCCGCGGTGATCCTGCGCATCGCCGTGCAGGCGTGGTTCGCCCTGCGGGTCATCGATGACATCCGCCATCCGTGGGCCGATCCGGTCCGGCGTCCGATGGTCGATGACCCGATCGGTGGGGTGCTCAACCACACCACGGACGCGCCGTGGGTGACGCTGCTGCAGCCGCGACCGCGGCGTGCTGGTGGCGTCCTCGTGAGTCGTGCGGTGGCGCGCGGGGACGGCCGTGTGGTGGTCATCACCTGGTTGGCGACGCGAGCCCTGCTGCTGGTGGTGGCCTGGCAGGTCATGCTCACCACTGGCGCCTCGCTGCCCCAGGTGTTGTCGAGCTGGGACGTGCAGCACTACCTGTCGATCGCTCGGGACGGCTACCGCGACCCGCTCGACGCGGCCTTCTTCCCGGGACTCCCGCTGTTGATGCGGGGGCTGGACGTCCTCGGCCTGCCGATGGTGCTGGGGGCCGCCGTGCTCGCGCAGGTGGGCTCTGGGTTGTCGGCCTGGGCCCTGCACCGCATGGCCGGGCCGTGGGTGGCCTGCCTCTGGTTGCTCGCCCCGATGACGGTGTTCACCGCGGTGCCCTACACCGAACCGCTGTTCTGCGCCGCGGCGTTCTGGGCGTGGCAGCGGGGGCTGGCTGGTCGCTGGGGGCAGGTCGGCCTGCTGGCCGGGGTGGCCTGCTCGCTGCGGATCTCCGGGCTCTTCCTGATCGTCGCGTTGGCCGTGATGGCCCTGACCACCACCGGACGCGGGTTTGGGCGACGCCTGCGGGACTGCTGGTGGTTGCTGGTGCCGGTGCTCGTGCTGGGCGGCTTCCTCGTCTTCCTGTACTGGCAGACCGGCTCGTGGACCGCCTGGTACTCGGCGCAGGGCGCCGGTTGGCAGCGCAACCTGTCGTGGCCCTGGGAGGCGTTGGCGGCGACGCTGCCGCTGACGGCCGAGTCGTACTGGCCCGGACGCCCGGAGGTGCCCGTGATGTTCCGGCTGGAGATCGTCTCGGTGGCGCTGGGCTACCTGACGGCGCTGTGGTGTCTGGTGCGGCGCCGCTGGGCGGAGTTCACCTGGGTGGCGGTCAATGTCGTCGTGCTGAGCAGTTCGGGCTGGTTCGTGTCGGTGAACCGGGCCGTGCTGCTGTGGTTCCCGCTGTTCGGGCTGGTGGCCGCGGTGCTGGCGTGGCGTCCGAGGAACCCGGGGGTCAGGTCCGCCCGGTGGGTGGCTGCTGGGCCTGCTGCTGGTGGCCGATCTCGCGGTGATCGCCTGGTGGGCGTGGTTGTTCGGTACCGGCGCCTGGGCGTCCTGAGTCAATCCAGCCCGAACAGCACCCCGCGACCCGCCACCGAGCGGGAGGCCTGGTCGATCGCGGCGCCCAGGGCTGCGGTGAAGTCGAGCCCAAGGGCCAGGTGGGCGGCCAGGGCGCCGTGCAGCACGTCGCCGGCCCCGGTGGTGTCGAGCGCTTCGACCGGCGGGACGTCGAAGCTGCGTCGGTGCTCGCCGATGACCGCCAGCACCGGATCGGGCCCTCGGGTTCGGGCAACTCTCGGGATACCGAGACCGGTGAGGTCGTCCAGGGCCTGCTCCGGGCTGCGTCCGGGCAGGGCGAAGTCGGCGGAGACCACCGCGATGTCGAGCAGCGGCAGCAGCTCCTGCAGACCGGGCTTCCACGATCCGCCGTCCAGCAGGTGGATGGGTGCCGGGCGTCCCGCCAGCGCCACGGATGCGTCCAGCAGGTGACCGTCGTGCAGCACCACCCCGGCCCCGTCAACCACGGTGGACGCCGGCAGCGGCGCGTCCGACAGGCCAGCGGCGTTGCGCGAGACGACCGATCGGGCGCCGTCGGGGGTCACCATGATCATCGACACCGGCAGCTGGTGATCGTGCGGCGCCAGGTCGATCACCTCGATGCCGGCCAGCCTCGTGCGCGCCAGTTCGGCAAGTTCGGTGCCACCCAGAGCCGTGACCAGCCGAACCTCGCAGCCCAGCCGGGCGGCAACCCGGGCGGCATTCGCGGCCGGGCCGCCGACGTCCCACCAGAAGTCGGTGGCGACCACCTTCTGGTTCGGCCCGGGTAGCGCGTCCACCGCCTGCACCAGGTCGAGGGTGGTCAGGCCGACGCAGACAACCAACGGTGACATGCCGCCCATCGTAGGTTCTTGCGGATAGGTTCGCTCAGTGGCGATTGCCGAACTTGCCACGACGATGCGTGTCCACCTTGGCCGCCGACCTGATCGCGGCCAATCCGCCGAACAGCGAGTCCAGCGCCGCCGAGGTGAGCGCGGGACGCTCCGCCGCGGGGCAGCCCCGCGACACCCAGCGGCCGCAAACGGCGTCCAGGAAACCCAGATACCCGTACAGCAAGTAGTCTTCGGCCGATTCGCCGTCCAGGCACCCCCGAAGTTCGGCCACGGCCTCGGCCCGGATCTCCGAGCGGGCCGCCACCGCCTCCACCGGGTCGTTGCCCGGCAGCAGGAAACCCGAAGCCCACACCTGCTCGGGGGCAGAGAGGGCGTCCAGGTAGGCGTCCAGCTGGGCCCTGACACGGTCTCGCGCGTCGGCCGCGCTGGGCAGGGCACCGGACGCCCGCTGCCGGCGCTCGGCGAGCTCGGCCATGGCGGCCCGCACGGCCTCGACGTAGAGGTCGGCCTTCGAGCCGAAATACCGGTAGACCAGTGCCTCAGAGGCATCCGCCGCCTCCGCAAGCTCGGCCACCGAGACGTGCTCGTAGGGTTGGGAGCCGAACGCCTGAGCGGCAGCCTCGAGGATCGCTGCCCGTCGGGTGTCAGGGTCGAGTCGTCGCCGCTGGCTGCGATCGCTCCGTGTCATGCCCCGACCATAACCCAATTGAGATAGCCTCATTAGCACCGGCAAACGGCGAGTCTCGACGAGGGGAAGCGGCCATGATGAGCCAATGGACTGACACCGCCATCTGGTACGCGGTCTACCCCCTGGGAATGGTCGGAGCACCGGTGCATGGGGCGGCCGACGACCGGGTTGCCCACCGGCTCCAACGCCTGGAGCCGTGGCTGGACCACCTGGTCGGGCTGGGCTGCAACGGGCTGCTGCTGGGGCCGATCTTCTCGTCCGTGTCGCACGGGTACGACACCCTCGACCACTTCACCATCGACCCCAGGCTGGGCGACGACGCCGACATCGATCACCTCATCGCGACCTGTCGCGACAAGGGTGTGCGGGTCCTGCTGGACGGGGTCTTCAACCACGTGTCGAGCCGGCACCCGGCGCTGCTGGCGGCGCTGGCGTCCCCGCAGGCGTCGACGTCGGGCTGGTTCCACATCGACTACTCGACCACGCCGCCGACGCGGCTCAACTTCGAGGGCAGCGACGACCTGGTTCGGCTCAACCACTCCGACCCGGGGGTCATCCAGCTGGTCACCGACATCATGTTGCACTGGCTCGCCCGGGGCATCGACGGGTGGCGACTGGACGCCGCCTACGCGGTGCCCGCAGGGTTCTGGGCCCAGGTGCTGGCCGACGTCCGGCGTCAATACCCCGATGCGCTGTTCGTGGGCGAGGTGATCCACGCACACCTGGACGAGGTCAAGGCGTCCACCGTGGACTCGATCACCGCCTACGAGCTGTGGAAGGCCATCTGGAGCGCCATCAGCACCCGCAACCTGTTCGAACTGGACTGGACGCTGGGTCGCCACCACGACCTGCTGGATGTGGTGCGACCGCTCACCTTCATCAGCAACCACGACGTGACCCGCATCGCCAGCCAGGTCTCAGAAGCCGGGGCTGCGCTGGCGCTGGTGGTGCTGGCGACCATGGGCGGCATGCCGGCCATCTACTACGGCGATGAGGGCGGCATGCCCGGGGTCAAGTACGACCGGCCCGGCGGTGACGACGAGATCCGCCCCGAGCTGCCCGCCGACCCCGGCGACTGGGCACCCCCGGCCCCCTGGCTGGTGAAGATCCACCGAGAACTGATCGCGCTCCGCCGGCGACACCCCTGGCTGGTGAACGCATTCCCCGAGAAGGTTGAACTGGCCAACGAGCGAATCGTCTACCGGGTCACCGGCGGCGATGACTGGCTCGAGATCGAACTGGACATCACCGACGGCTACCGCGCAACCATCAGCGGGGTCGACGGCGAGGTCTTCAGCTTCGAAGGCGTCTGACCTCAGCGGGCCGGGACGCCGGCCGCCCATCGACGAACCGCGTCCGCCACCGCCAGGCGCAGGTTCTCCGGCCCGCGGCGCAGTGCCTCCTCCAGAGGCTGACCAGGCGGCGTGATGCTCACCAGCTGGACGATCGCCCCGGGCAACCGGTCCGGTTCGAGGTCGACGCGTCCGCCGAAGACCAGAACCGGCACCCCGGCGTCCGCCGCGTGCTGGCAGATCCGCTGAATGGCCTTGCCGTTCGGGGTTTGCCGGTCGACGGACCCCTCCGCGGTGAGCACGAGATCGGCCTGGGCCAGCTGGTCGTCCAGCCCCACGATGTCGGCGACCAGCTCCAGCCCGGGACGCAGCGTGGCCCCGAGGAAGTACTGCAGCGCCCAACCCAGGCCGCCGGCAGCCCCCGACCCGGGCAGGTCGGCGACGCGGGATGCGTCGGGACCGCAGGTGGCGACCAGGTGGGCGAGGATGGCGTCGAGTTCGGCGACCATCGCAGGCGTGGCGCCCTTCTGCGGGCCGTAGATCGCCGAGGCGCCGTTGGGCCCGAGCAGCGGGTTGGTCACGTCGCAGGCGACCTCGACCTGGACGCTGCGCAGCCGTGGGTCAAACCCTGAGACGTCGACCTCGGCCAGTTCGCGCAGCCCGGCAGGAGTGGTGGGCACCTCGCGTCCGGAGGAGTCGAGGAACCGGACGCCGAGGGCGGCCAGCATGCCGGCGCCACCCTCGTTGGTGGCGCTGCCGCCGATGCCGATCACCAGGCGGCGGACTCCGGCGTCCAGCGCTGCCGTGATCAGCTCGCCCAGGCCGAAGGAGTCGTAGTGCAGGACGTCGCGCTCCGCGGCAGGGACGCGTTCGAGGCCGCTGGTCGCGGCCACATCAAGCACGGCCAGCGGACCGTCCGACTCGGGTGAGACCGCGAAGGCGGTGCTGTGCAGGACGCCGCGCTGGTCATGCACGTCGGCGGTGACCAGCGCGGCACCACGTGCGGCCGCCACGGCGTCGGTGAATCCCTCGCCGCCGTCGGCGATGGGAAGTTCGACGACATCGGCCGCGGGCAGGGCATCCCTGACACCAGCGGCCATCGCCGCCGCGGCCCGGGGGGCCGTCATCGAACCCTTGAAGGAGTCTGGGGCACAGACGATACGCATCGGGCCAGGCCTCAGTTCCGGGCTACCAAGTCGTGGTAGCAGGGGTTGCCGTCGATGTAGGACACGGCGTAGGGGCACAGCGGCATGACCTTCAGACCATTCTCGCGGACGTGCTCCAGAGCGAACCGGGTGAGATCGGCGGCGAGCCCACGTCCCCGGTACTCGGCCGGAGTGCTGGTGTGCGTGAAGCTGACCACCGGCCCATCCATCAGGTAGTCGATCTGGCTGATCACAACCCCATCCTCGATGGCCTCGAAGCGGAAGGCTGCGAGGTTGTTGCGGAACCTGACCTCTGCCATGTCCGTCCTTTCTGTCATGCGACGACGTAGCTGCCGTCGCGGTCGACGTAGTCTGCGTCGTTGTCGTCGAACCACCAACCGTCGGTGCCGAGGTAGCGGAAGTGCAGGGTGCTGCCGGAGGCCGCCAGCACCGTGGTGCTGAGCGTCCCGTCCTGGCGACGGATCATCGGGTGGCGGTGGGGCTGCCAGTCGTTGAAGTTGCCGACGACGCTGATGGGGGCGCAGGGGATGTTCGCCGGCAGGATGAAGGTGACGGTGACCACACCGGCATGCTTTTGCTTACGGATCAACGCGAACCTCCCGGGGGCAGATCGAGCAGTTGCCACGTTAGAGGAAGCATTGGTCGAGCTGAAGGCACCGCCGGGGGATGAGACGGTGCGGGTCTCAGCCCGTCTGGGACCGCAGGTAGCGTCCGAAGTGCGGGACGGTGAACGCGACCAGGCCCCGCTCGGCCGAGTACACCAGGCCCTTCTTGAGTAGCGCGTCACGCGCCGGCGACAACGACTGCGGGGTCCTGCCCAGCTGTTCGGCGACGGCACTGGTCGCCACCCCGGAGCCGGGGTCGTCCTGGTCGCTGAGCTCGGCCATCGCCCGCAGGTACTCCCGCTCGGCCGGGGTGGCCCGCTCGTAGCGGCTGCCGAAGAACCCGACCGCGAGCTCGGATTCGGCCTCGGGAATGGCGACCGCGACGTCGTCGTCGGTGATGGGGGAGCTCGGAGCCACATCCCAGACCACCTTGCCGTAGGCCTGAATGAAGTACGGGTATCCGCTGGTCACCCGGTACATGGCCGCCAGCGCATCGGCGGTGAAGTCGGCGTCCTCGTCGCGGGCCGGCACCTGCAGAGCCAGATCGGCGGCGGCGCGGTCGAGCCGGTCGATACGTTGGTAGCTGAACAGTCGCTCGGAGTAACTCTTGGAGGCACTGAGCACCGCGGGCAGGTGCGGCAGTCCGGCGCCCACCACGATCAGCGGCAACCGCTGCTGGCTGATCTCGTGACAGGCCGCACACAACGCCGAGATGTCCTCGGCGCGCAGGTCCTGCATCTCGTCGATGCAGACCGCCACGCCCACCCCCTTGTCGGCGGCCAGCCCGCCGACGTCGGTGAACAGCTCGACCAGGTCGATCTCGATGTCGCCGGAATCGGCCCGCCCCTGGGTGGGTGCCACCTGGATGCCGGGGTTCCAACGCTCGGCCAGCTTGGCGCGCGGCCCGGCGTCCCGCTCGATGAACGAGCGGATGGTGCCCAGCGTGGTGGCGGCGTCCGGATGGGCCAGCTCGCGGACCGCGGTGTGCAGGGCAGCCCCCATCGGACGCCGGATGCCCTGGTCGGGGCGTGCCTCGAACTTGCCGCTGCCCCAGCCGGCCCGCACGGCCGCCGACCGCAGCGCGTTCAGCAGGACGGTCTTGCCGACCCCTCGCAGACCCGTGAGGATGATCGAGCGTTCGGGACGCCCGCGGGCCACCCGTTCGAGCACCACGTCGAAGGCCCTCAGCTGGTCATCGCGGCCGGCCAGCTCGGGGGGACGCTGTCCCGCGCCGGGGGCGTAGGGGTTGCGGATCGGATCCATGACGAGGACTCTATGCGCGTGTCTAACCCAGACCCAAGAGGCGCGCATAGAGTCCGATCACGCGTCTCGTGCTCAGTGGCCGTCGAGCTCGGCCCGTCGGCCTGGGACAACGTGCTCGCTGTGGTCGCCGTTTGCCGAGTCGGAGACGACCTGGCCGTCCTCGATGCGCACGGTGCGGTCGGCGTACTGGGTGATCCGCTCGTCGTGGGTGACGATGACCGCACTGGTGCCTCGCGACTTCATCTCCTCGCGAATCAGGCGGACGACCTTGTCACCGATCTTGGAGTCCAGTGCGCTGGTGGGCTCGTCGAAGAAGACCAGTCGGGGCTGGTTCATCAGCGCACGACCGATGGCCACCCGCTGCTGCTGACCACCTGACAGTTCCGAGGGCAGGTTGTTGGCCCGGTCGGCCAACCCGAGCTCACCGAGCAACTGGTCGGCCCGCTTGCGCATCTCGGCGCGTCCTGGCCCGCCGGGCCCGAGTTGGCCGACCACCTCGAGGTTCTCGCGGGCGGTCAGGAACGGCACCAGGCTCACCGACTGGAAGACGAAGCCGACGTTGCTGCGCCGGAACTCGGTCAGCTTCTTGCGGTTGTACGACGTGATGTCGGACCCGCCCACCACGACCCGTCCGTTGGTCGGCGACAGGATGCCCCCCGAGATGGTGCACAGGGTTGTCTTGCCCGAGCCGGACGGCCCGAGAAGCGCGACGATCTCGTCGTCGGCCACCGTGAGCTGGATGCCGTCCAGCGCACGGACCTCTGCCTCACCAGATCCGTAGATCTTGCTGACCTCATCGAGCACCAGTACGTCGTTCATCAGTTGCCTCCAATGGCCTTGGCGGGGTCGATGCGCAGCACCGACCGAAGGGAGAATGCGCTGCCGATCACCGCGGACGCCAGCAGTAGACCTACCGAGCCGGCGATGCGGCTCGCGGTGACGGTGAAGGGCAGCGTGCCGGGTGGAATGCCGAACCGGGCGCCGAGGATCATCGCGAGCCCCGCCAGCGAGGCGATCAGCGCGATGGCGATGGCCTGGGTGGCCACCCCGGCGAACAGCATGGACGAGCGGGCCCCGATGGCCTTGAGCACGCCGTACAGCCCGACTCGTTCGGCGGTGAGCAGGGCGAAGAACAGGGCGATGACGACCAGGGCGATGGCGGTGGTGATGCCGATGATCTGGCTGAACGTGGTGCGCTGGGCGGCAACGCCTGGCAGGGCGTCGCCGGCCTCGTCAAGGGTGAACGCCTGCATACCGGGGACGCCGGCCTCGATCGCGTCGGCGGTCTGGGCCACCAGGTCGGCGTCCTGGCTGCCCACATCGACGATCAACGCCTGGCTGAGATCCTCAGACACGGTAGCCCCGGGACGCGCCGATCCCAGCACCGTGCGCCAGGTCTCCATCGATCCCCACAACCCACCCAGGGAGGGGGTGTCGCGCTGGTCGAGCATGCCCACGACGGTGACCTCACTGCGGCCCGGCCCGAGCAGCAGGACGTCGCCCACCTCGATGTTGGTGACCAGGTCGGGGTCGGCCCAGACCTCGCCGCGAGCGGGAGCCGACTCAGGCAGGCCGGCCGGTGCCAGTTCGTAGCCGCGCAGGCGCACCGAGACCAGGTCGCGCTCGTCGCCGCCCTCGATTCGGGCGCCCAGGGCGGTCTCGCCATACCCGCCCACCGAGACGGTTGGCTCGCCGGTCACCCTGAGTGCCTCGGTCACGTCCCCCCTGATCTGGGAATCGAGCCGGGACGCGCCGAGCACTCCCTTGGCGTCCTGCGACATCACCACGAGTTGGCCACGCTGGGCCTGGTAGGCCCCGGTCGACAATTGCAGCAGTCCGTCGAGCAGCGCGCCGAGGAAGAAGAGCAGGATCGCGATCAGGGAGATCGTGACGGTTGCCACGAAGAAGCGGCCGGGGTTACGGCGCAGTTCATGCAGGGCGAGTCTCATCGTCGTCCACCTCCAGGTTGGGTAGCGGCGATCGGGTCGATGGCCAGCACCCGGCGCACGGCGCCGAGCGAGGCGACCAGGCCGAGCGCCAGCAGGACTCCTGCCCACAGCGCCACGGCCTGCCAGTTGAAGCCGACCGTCAGGCCGCCGATCTCGACCAGACCGGCCAGGGCATACATCAGGGTCCCGACCACGATGCCGCCGCCGAGGATCGCCAGTACCTGGAAGACCAGCGCCCGCACCAGCACTCCGGAGCGTGACCCGATCGCGCGCAGCAGAGTGAGCGAGCGCGACTTCTGCAGGGTGATGATCAGGAAGAAGAGCCCAGCCACCAGCGGCACCACGAATCCGAAGAGCCCAAGAATGAGCGCGAACGAGGTGTTGACCTGGGCGGCGCCCGGGAACTCGTCGGCCGCCTGTTGGGCGGTCAGGGGGTCGAGGTCGCTGGATGCGGCGCGCAGGTCGTCGATCGTCGTCTGGGCGTCGGTGGCCGGTTCGACGGCCATGAGGCTGGGCAGCTGCATGCGGGCGTTCGGGTCGATGGCCTGGGCCAGGTCCGTCCAGGTGTCCCACGGCATCATCAGCGTCGCGCCCACCGACAGTTGAACGTCCTTCGCCAGCCCCACGACCTCGACCTGCACCCGGTCGCTGCCGTCGGGTGCCCGGGTGACCGGGATGGAGACGATCTCGCCGAGCTGATAATCAGCCGCAGAGCCGACGGCCTCGAGCTCACCGCTGGGCAGGCGTCCTTCGCTGAGCGTCGTCGGACCGCCCAGGTCGGGGTTCTCATAGCCCCACAGGCTCGCGGTGACGTCGGTTTCGGGGGCCAGTTGGGTGCCGTCCAGGGTGACAGTCCGCAGGCCGAGGCGGGCGGCATCGGCGACCTCGTCGCTGGCCTCGACCGCCTCAAGCATCGGTGGGGTGATGATGCTGCCCTGCGGGGCGCGCAGCGCATCGGTGGCGTAGACCAGTACCGGCGCAGACTGATTGACCAGTGCCCCGTTGAACGAGGTCACCAGCGCCGCAGCCAGCGCCTGCTGGACGAGGATAAGGAAGACGAGCAGGCTGATGGCCACCCCGAGCAGGGTGAACTTCACCGGCGCACGCAGCATCTCCTTCAAGGCGAGGATCATGTGGGCAGTCTAACTTTTCACGACGCCACGTCACAAACCCTTGCCGTTCGCCCTCGGCTGACGCCGGTTTGGCGGATGGTTGGCACAATGGTGGCTATGCCCCGCATCGAGGCCGCCACGCTGGCCGAACACCATGAACTGGTGCTGGGACGCATCCTGGACGCCTTCGGCGCGGAGATGTCGGCTGCGGGCTTCACGGATCTCACCCTGGCCATGGTCGCCAAGCGGGCCGGTATCGCCCGGGCGACGATCTACAACTACTTCTCTGACAAGTTCGAGGTGCTGCTGGCCTACGTCGAGCGCAGCGTCACCGACTTCATGGCCCGGGTGGCTCGGGAAGTCGCGGAACGCAGCACGGCCGGCGAACGCCTGGAGACCTTGATCCGCACGCAGATCTCGGCTTTTGCCGATGAACCCGGCTTCGGCTCCTCGGCCGGGGTGCTGGACGGCGCCTCGCTGTCACCCGAGGTGTTCGACGCCCTGATGGGACGCCTGTCGAGCCTGCACGCGATGATGCGCGAGGTACTGGCCTACGGAGTCGAGCGCGGCGAGTTTCGCAGGTTGGACGACCTGCAGGGCACCGTCGAGATGATCGGCGCGGTCATCGGCTCGCAGCGGATGCCGGTCGGTGAAGGACGGCGCAGCGTCGCAGAGGCCACCGCGCAGGTGGTGCCGTTCGTGCTGGCCGCCCTTGCCGACTGAACGTCACTCCTTGTCGTGGCCCTTGATCACCATCATCATGATGTTTCCGCACATGATGAAGAACTTGGGCACCTGGATCAGCAGGTTCTGACGGTTGAACCTGGTGAAGGCTGTCGGGACGGGCGCATCAGGATACTTCGTGATGACCGGGGACGGCGTGGCAACGGGATTGGTCTGGGACATGGTGATCACTCCGGGATGAGCTGCCAGCCGGGCAGCCCCTTGGCCTTGTAGATGAACAGGTAGTGCAGCATCAGCTTGACCCAGTGGCCGTACAGGCCGATGTCGCCGCGAGTGCCGTTGAAGTTCCGGCCGTGGGAGTCGGGGTACTTCTGGTAGTTGGGCACCACCGGGAACATGGTCATCGCCGCGGCCGACCCCGTGGTCAGCCCGGTTCCGGCCGAGGCCACGCAGGCGGCGCCGATGCGAGCCATGGACGCCTCGTGGTCCTCAGCGTCGGCTCCGCGCTTGACGCGGTCGGCGATGGTCATGGCGACGGTCTTTCCCATCATTCCCGAAGGCATCCCGGTACGGGGTGGTGAGGGAGCGATCATCGTCCCGTTCGGCGTCTTGCGGGGCTGCGAGATCTGGTGTGGTGGAGCGAAGGCGATGCCGACCGCGAAGACGTTCGGGTAGCCGGGGCACTCGTAGGTCTTGGGCCAGTCCTCGGCCCGCCACTGCTCGTACGGTTTCGGGGTGTAGTCGGCGTCGACCTTCATGAACCCGGACGGGGCGAACATTGTCGAAGTGATGTCGGTGCCGTCACGGTCAAAGGCCTTGAGCCCCACTCCACCGAAGGGTGGCAACAACATCGCGAAGTCGAAGTGCTGGGTCCAGGTCTGGCCGTCCAGCGTCTCGAAATGGATGGTGTCGGGTTCGATCTTCGAGACGTGCGCACCCAGGATCGAGTGCACGCCGCGTTCGGTGAACAGCGACTCGGTCCACATCCGGGACGACTGCTCGAATCCCTTCTGCCGGAAGGTCATTCCGTCGACCCCGAAGTCGCCCAGTTGGGCCTCGTTGGTCAGGTAGATGAGCTGCGCCTGGTCGCGTACGCCGGCCTTGCGCAACTCGTGATCGACATTGAAGGTGTACTCGAAAGCAGCCCCCTCACAGGTGCAGGTGCCGTGTCCGGTGCCCACGACCAGCACCTGAGGTTGGCCGTCCTGCAGCCGCTTGATCGTCTGTGCCAGCGCTTCGGCTGCCTGGACGGCATGGTCGGCGGTGCACACCGAGACCGTGTGGCCGCCGTGCGGACCGAGACCCTCGGTGGCCTCGAACCGCAGTTGGGGGCCGGTGGCGTTGATGAGGTAGTCGTAGGGCACGCGGCGCTCGGTGCCCTCGGTTCCCTTGAGGGTGGAGACCACGTCGACCACGGCCTGGGAGTCGTCCCGGACTCCGTGTGGATGGACGGCCACGGCCTTCGCCTGGATGAACTCGATACCCTTGCGTCGATAGATCGGGGCCAGTGGGAAGACCACCTGGTCCTTTGTCATCACAGCTACCCCGACCCAGATGTTGGACGGGATCCAGTTCCAGTTCGAGTTGGGTGAGACCACCGTGACGGTGTGCCGACGCCCCAGGAGCCGCCGAAGGTGTAGCGCGGCGGTGTGTCCTGCGACGCCTGCGCCCAGAATGACGATGCGTGCCATGTCGCTTCTCTTCTTTGAGTTGTGCGGTAAGGGATCGGGTGCGAACGTGACCCTTATGTGGCCACGCTAGCCGAACATGATCGAGCGCACCGCGGATGTGGTGGGCTGGCCCGGCACCTCACAGGAGAGTGCCGGGCCAGCTGGGAGTGTCGGTCACGCGTGCGTGGCCTGCGGCACTCCTCGGCGAGTGGCTGTGTCCCCCACAGATCAGCCTCCCGACGTCAATCGGGCCACGGCGTCGCGGACCGCCTGGATCTCGAAACCGGCGACTGTGTCCCTGATCTGCTTGAGAGCAAGATCTGGGTCGGTGTCTGCGGGCAGCCCGGCCTCGGCCGCCAGCACGGCGACGTCGAGGCCGTAGTCATCGGCCACCTGACGCAGCGTCATCTGCCCGGTGATGCTCGCGGTGGATCCCGAGCCCGGCGTTCCGGTACCGGTCGGGGTGCCGGTGGGCGTCGGGTCGGGGGCAGCAGGCGCTGAGGTCTGTGAGCTCGAGGACGTGGCCGCGGCCGGCGGGGCCGAGCCGGTGAGATAGGCGGTCAGGACCGGCCGGAAGGTGGTCAGTCCAAAGCCGGTGATCAGTTCCTCCAGTTCCTTGAACTGGGTCTGCGGGCCGATCTCGACGCCGTCCGGGGCGTCCAGCAGGGTGATGATCTCCTGCGGTTCCAGGCCGAGACCGTCGGCCGCCTGCTGGATGGTCATCCAGCCCTTGATGTCTGCGACGGTGATCTGTTCACCGGGAACGACCTGCTGTCGGCCGCTGGTCTCCCATTGCCCGACGGCCTTGCCGATGCCCCAGGAACCGAACAGCAGGGCGATGGTGAGAGCGGGGATGATCCAGATGGGAACCTTCATCTCAGCTCTCCTTCGCTGCGGTGGTGGCCAGCGTCCGGCGGGCTGCCCGCGTCTCAGGTGCGCGGTCGGGGGTGACCGGGATGCCCAGGAGCACCGGGGCGTTCAGGGTGAGGGCCCCGTTCACCGGGCAGGCGGCCACGCAGTCGAGGCAGCCGATGCAGTCGGTGGAGACCATGGGCTTGGCCTTGCTCGGGGTGATGTCGACCGGGCAGGGACGATCGCACAGCGTGCAGTCGGTGCAGGCGTTGGTCGAGCGGCGGATTCTGGTGAGGGAGAGGAAGCCCAGCACCTTGAAGACCGCCCCGAACGGGCACAGGTAGCGGCACCAGGCGCGTTCCACCAGTACGGAGCCGACGACTGTCACGCCGATCACGCTCAGCGCCAGCGGCAGTTTCTCGGTCTCGCCGAACAGCCAACCCAGGTTGAAGATGTTGACGTAGGGGTCCCAGTCGGCGAACCACAGCTTCGCGGTGGTCACCGAGAAGTAGAGGATGACCCCTAGCGTGACGAAGCGTCCCCAGCGCAGGACCTTGTCGAGGCGTTCGGGCACGACGACCACCGGCAGGTGCAGCTTCTTGCGTGCCCACGTCAGGGCGTCCTGCAGCGCCCCGAACGGGCAGACCCAACCGCAGAAGGCGTTGCCGACCAGGATGGTCGCGAGCACCACCGCGGCGAACAGGATGAGGTTCGAGGGGTGGGTCTTCGAGATGAAGGTGCCGGTGGTGATCCAGGTGATGAATGTCTCGGCGCCACCGAACGGGCACAGCGCGTCGGTGGACGCGGTGGTGCCGTTCACGGTCGCGAGTTGGTGGCGGATGGCGGCGCCCAGGATGAGGACCGCGAACAGCACCTGGCTGGTGTAACGGGCCACCCGGACGCGCCGGATGCCCAGTGTGCGGCGCTGGCCGCGGGTCAGGTCAGCCGAACGTGCCAGGAGTGGCACCTGCTGGCCCTGCGGTCGGGCTGGTCGGTTGGAGGCGGATTCACGCGCTTCTTCGCGCGCAGCCGATGAGGACATGTGGGGGACCTTTCGTTCTGCTGAACAAAAGGCTGCCCCTGTCGTGTGAAGGAGTCGTGAAGCAGCAGTGTGCGGCCCGTGTGATCTGTGTCAGCCCAGGATGGCGTCGATGATCGTGGCAGTCCGCAGGGCTGTGGCGCCCGTGCTGGGGCAGGTGCCGCGGCCGTGCAGTTCGTCGATGATGCTGGTCACCAGCGGCCCGTGCACGTGGGGCGGGTCGGCGACCTCGTGCAGGTGGGTCTGCCCGGCAGCCGTCACCTCGATGGGGGCCGAACGGGTGAACGACGAGAACCTCAGCGTGGCGCGATCGCCGATGACGTCGCAGAACTCGGCGTCCCGCCCCGCCCCGAACACCCAGGTTCCCGAAGCGGGCACGTCGCCGTGACGCCAACTGGCGGACACCCGGCGCACGTCGCCGCCGGTCTGACCGCAGGCAGCTGAGGCCGGACCCAACAGGTGGTCCAGGAAGTCGATGGTGTGGCAGACCGTCTCGGCGAACTCGCCGCCCCGGTTCACCGCGGGGTCCCACCGCCAGCCCGCGAGCACCTGCGAGGACTGCCAACCCACCTGGACCGCCAGGACGTCGCCGATAGCGCCGCTGGAGACCAGTTCGCGGACCTTCTCGAACCGTGGCAGGGCGCGCCGGTAGTAGGCGACCCACAAGTGCCGATCCGCCCGCTCCGCGGCGCGCACCATCGTCTCGGCCTGTGCCGCGTCCATGGCCGGCGGCTTCTCGACCAGGACGTGCTTGCCGGCCGCCAGGGCAGCCAGGGCGTAGTGAGCGTGGCTGGACGTCGGCGTCGCGATGTAGACGACGTCCACCTCGGGGTCGTTGATCACCAGATCGGCGTCGGTGCTCCAGCGGGGGACGGCGTTGCGTTGGGCGTAGTCACGGGCGGCGTCGCCGTTGCGCCGCATGACGTGCACCAGCCGCGAATCGTCGCCGCCGAAGATGGCCGCGTTGGCCTTGACCTCGGTGACGTCGCCCACCCCGATGATGCCCCAGCCGATCACGGTCGCGGCCTCAGTCGACCGGCTGGTCGGCAACGGCCCTCATGACCGGACGCAGCTGCATCCACCACTGCTGCTTGGGACGCCGGTGCTTGGTGTCGACGTGGTCCATCATGTGCGCCAGCGGAGAACTGATGACCGCGGAGGACTGCAGCCCGACGTACCAACCGCCGCCCTCGCCTCCGGCCAGCGCCTCGGACAACGCCAGCAGCGCCCGGTTGACCACCCGGGTGGCCAACAGCCGGTCGGCCGGTGTCGGTTCCGCACCCTGCTGGACGTGGCCGATGATGTGGGTGCGCACGTCGTAGGCGCCGTTGCTGGCGCCTTCCAGCAGCTGGCCGAGAAACTCGGTGGTGTACGACTCGGACGCACGCTCGTTGCGCACGGCCAGGAACAGCCGGCGTCCGGCCGCGAAGCTGCCCCGCAACCAGGCGACGTCGCGGGCGAGTTCGCCCAGTTCGATGCCCTCCTCGTTCAGGTAGACCCGCTCGGCGCCGCCGGCCAGTCCACTCATCAGCGCCTGGAAGCCGCAGAACCGGCCCATCGTCTCGACCACGAATGACCGGGTGGTCGCCGTGCCGCTCATCTTGATCATGTCGATGGCGGTGACGTTGACGTTCAGGGCGGTGTCGGAGCCGACCGACAACTCGGTGCCCGGCAGGTTGTTGTCGATGGAGGCAGGCACCGCGACGATCGGGATCTGGAAGGCGGGATAGCGCTCACGTTCGCTGTGCAACAGGTGGGCCGCCTGGTAGCCGTTCCAGCCACCGATCACCAGCAGGCCGTCGATGTGCTGGTCCTCCAGCGTCCGGGCGATCTTGTACAGGTCCGCCATCACCGGAACGGCGCGCCGCAGGCCGAGTTCGGCCCCACCCCGGCCCGTCCAGTCGTCCACGTCGTCCCAGCCGAGTGACCGCATCGTGCCCCGACGCAGCCCCGCGAAGCCGTTGTCCACCCCGATCATCGAGAACCCACGCGAGATACCCAGCCGCACCGCCACCCGGGCGGCGGTGTTCATGCCCGGGCGCCAGACCGCCGGCGTGCACTATCGCGATCCGCGGTGCTGCCTCAGGGGCCTCGAAGTGTGCCGGCTGGGACAGCTCTGTGAACACGTCGAACAGTTCGTTGAACGAGGGACCGCGCGCGGCCATCGCCCCCGCGTAGTCGCCGGCGGCGATGAGTTCAGGGACGCGCTGGGTGTCGCGAACGGCCTCCATCAAGGGAATCCGGACCACCTGGTTGCCCAGGATGCCGATCACCTTCGCCTCGCCCTCGACCGAGGGTTGCAGCACCTCATCGACCGCTTCGTGGCCCAACCAGGTGGACGCCCAACGGTCGTAGGCGCTCGGCGTCCCGCCGCGCTGGACGTGACCGAGGATCGTGACGCGGGTGTCCTCGCCCAGGCGTTCCTCGATGAGGGTGCGGACGTACTCGCTGGTGATCGGCTGGCCTGCCCTGTCCTGGGCACCCTCGGCGACCACGACCAGTGAGTCGCGCCGACCGCGGGCGCGTCCCAGCTGGAGCTGTCGGCACATCTGTTCCTGCCAGCCCTCGGCCGGCGGGTTCTCCGGGATGATCACGTAGTCGCACCCACCCGCGATGGCTGCCGCCAGTGCGAGGTAGCCGCAGTGCCGGCCCATCACCTCGAGCACGAAACTGCGCTGGTGGCTCGCCGCGGTGCTTGAGATGGCGTCGATCGCCTCGAGGATGCGGTGCAGCGCGGTGTCGGCCCCGATCGTCGAGTCGACCCCGACCAGGTCGTTGTCGATGGAACCGACCAGCCCGGCGATGATCAGCTGATCGTGCGCCCTGGCCACCTCGCCGCTGATCTGGCCGGTCTCGACGAGGTCGGCCAGGAGCCCCGGCCATTCGGCCCGGAAGGTGTCCAGCCCGGTCAGGCTGCCGTCGCCGCCAATCACCACCAATCGATCGATACCCTTCTCGACGAGGTTGCGGGCGGCGCGCAGGCGTCCCTGACGAGTGCGGAAGTCCTTGCTGCGGAAGGTGCCGATGACCGTTCCGCCGCGCGGCATGATCGAGCCCACGTCGTCCCAGTTGAACCGACGGATGCCGGACCCGCCGTCGATCATGCCCTGGTAGCCCTCGAAGATCGCGTAGACCTCGACTCCCCGGCTGATCGCGGTGCGCACCACCGCGCGGACGGCGGCGTTCATGCCTTGGGCGTCGCCGCCACTGGTGAGGACGCCCAACCTGATCGGCGGAACAGCAGTCGTGTTGGTGCTCATGGCTTCTCTCGAGAGGAACGTGGCCGGACTGGTCATCAGCCTATGGCCAGCCGTGCCTCCGGGTCGATGCCCTCAGCCCACCGGGTGCAGCCAGCCGCGTTCGTCGGTCTCGGTGCCGTACTGGATGCCGGTGAGGTGCGCGCGCAACGCCTTGGTCCTGGGCCCGGGCGTGCCGTCGCCGACGGTGATGTCGAGGCTCGGCGAGGTGATGCCGACCACGGGGCTGACAACCGCCGCGGTGCCGCAGGCCATCGCCTCGGTGATCTGCCCCGACGCGATACCGTCGCGCAGTTCGGCGAACGACAGCGGACGCTCGACAGGGCGAAGGCCGTGGGACGGAGCCAGGGCCAGCAGCGAGTCTCGGGTCACCCCGGGAAGGATCTGGCCGTTGAGCGCGGGTGTCACCAGCTCGTCGTCCGCCGTCACGACCAGGAAGTTCATGGTGCCACCCTCCTCGACCCAGCTACGAGTGGCCGAGTCGAGCCAGAGCACCTGCCCGCAACCGTTGTCGTGGGCCTCCTGCTCGGCGATCATGCACGCGCCGTAGTTGCCGCCGCACTTGGCCTCGCCGGTGCCGCCGACCATCGAACGGCTGTAGTTCGGGGTCACCCACAGCTTGAGGGGGTCGGGGTAGAACGGCATCACCGGCATGCCGAGGCAGATGTAGGTGTACTCGTTGGACGCCCGCACCCCGATGAGGGTCTCCGAGCCGAACATGAACGGACGCAGGTAGAGGCTCTGCTCGCCGGTGGCCCCGGGCACCCAGTCGAGGTTGAGTTCGACGAGTCGGACGACGGACTCGAGGAAGTCATCGACCGGCAGCGGCGGCATCTGCATGCGAGCGGCCGACCGCGCGAATCGAGCGGCGTTCATCTGGGGCCGGAACAACCAGACCGATCCGTCGGCGTGCCGGAAGGCCTTCAGTCCCTCGAAGATCTCCTGGCCGTACTGCAACGCCGCCAGCCCGGGGTGCAGGTTGACCGGTCCGGTGGCCACCAGGGCGTGGTCGTGCCAGCCCTCGCCCTTCGACCAGACCGCGCGAGCCATGTGGTCGACGAAGTATCGGCCGAAGCCAGGATTGGCCAGGGCGGTGGCGATCTGGTCGACGGGGGTCTGCGGGACGCCGGGTTCTGCGACGAAGGGGGCCATGGGCGTGAGTTTAGCCACGCTGGTTCGGCGCCCTCGGGGCCGTCCATCGCTCCCTCGTCCTGACCAGGTGAGCGGGTCGCGCGGGCCGACGTGCCCAAGCGGGGAAAACTTCGTCAGGAACTTCGCCGTCGAACCCCTTGACGGGGCTCGCGTCGAGGAGTTTACTTATCTAACCGCAACTTCCTCGGAAGAAGCGGAACCGGAACTGACTGGACAGCTGGTCCTCTCATCCTTGGCCCTGGGTCGATTCGTCGACTTGGCTGGTTTGGATCAGGGAGCCGCCCGTGGACTGGGTTGGCAGCACGACAGTCGTTCCGGCGGTTGCAGGAGACGTCCGACCTGAAACCACGAGGCCCGAGCCAACTCATACTTGGCTCGGGCCTCACCTTTTGTGGTGATCCCATTCTTGGCGTCACTTGACGCTGTGGCTGCGGCGACGCGCCGGTGATGAGACACATTCTGTGCACGGCACCCGTCCTCGGCGCTCTGTTGCCTGACTGGAGCACAGCAGTGGGCGGCGGAAACGTTTCAACCAGGCGCTTCCGCTCACTGCTGTGCGCGGTTCAGGGTATGGGAGAGTCAGTGGTCGACACTGCCACCCGGGCTGTGCAGCCGACGTCCGGCCTCAGAGATCGAACCGCTCAGCGAGGGGTAGATCGTGAAGGCCCTCGCGGCCTGGTCGACCGTGAGGCGGGCCGAGACGCACAACGAGACCGCGTAGATCAACTCGCTGGCCCCGGGGGCAACCACCACGCCTCCCACGATGATCCCGGTGGTCGGCAGGCAGAAGAGCTTCACAAAGCCGTCGTGGTGGGCCTGCATCTTGGCCCGGGCATTGCCTCGCAGCGGCACCTGGACGGTCCGCACGGCGACCTCGCCAGCGTCCACCTGCGTCTGGGTGACGCCCACGTTGGCGATCTCTGGAGCGGTGAAGACGTTGGACGAGATGGAGCGCAGGTCGAGCGGCTGCACCGCGTCCCCCAGCGCGTGCCAGACCGCGATGCGGCCCTGCATGGCGGCCACCGAGGCCAGTGGGAAGACCCCGGTGACGTCGCCGGCTGCGTAGACCCCTCGCGCGGTGGTGCGCGACATCCGGTCAACCTTGATGTGGCCGGACGGCGTAAGCTGCACCCGGTTCTCGACGAGCCCAAGGCTCTCGGTGTTGGGGAGCGACCCGACGGCCATCAGCAGGTGGCTGCCGACCACCGTGCGTCCATCGGCCAGGGTGAGTTCGACCCGGTCACCGATCCGGCGAGCCGATTGCGCCCGCGAACGCGACATGATCGTCATACCAGAGGCCTCGAAGACGTCCTGGAGCACGCGGGCCGCATCGGGATCCTGGGTGGGCAGCACCTGCTCGCGCGAGGAGACCAGCACCACGTCGACGCCGAGCTGGTTGTAGGCACCCGCGAACTCGGCTCCCGTGACGCCGGAGCCGACCACGATCAGCCGGTCGGGCAGTTCCGTGAGGTTGTAGAGCTGCGTCCAGGTCAGGATGCGTTCACCGTCGGGCAGGGCTTCCGGCAGCTCGCGCGGACGCGTCCCGGTGGCCACCAGGACCATGTCGGCCTGCAGCCGCCGGATCTCGCCGTCCTCGGCGGTGGCGAAGACGGTGTCGTTGTCCAGCAACCGGCCTCGGCCCCGGATGATGGTGACGCCCTCGTGGAGCAGCCTGCTCTCGATGTCCTGGCTCTGCTGGGCAGCCAGTCCCAGCAGACGTTTGTTGATGCTGGCGAGGTCGACCCGGACGGCGTCCTTGAGGTCGGCGAGGTTGGGGTCGACCGGCACCAGGCCCAACTCGTGGCTGCTGCGCACGCGCGTCATGACCTCAGCCGTGGCGATCAGGGACTTGGACGGCACCACGTCGGTGAGTGTGGCCGCCCCGCCGATGGGCCGGGGGTCGACAAGGGTGACTTTGCCGCCCAGTTGTCTACCAACGAGGGCTGCCTCATAGCCGCCGGGGCCGCCACCGATGATCACCACGTTCGCCATGGGCCCATTCTGGCCCTGTGGCCCTCAGCTGTGTTGGGTTTTTCCGACCTTGTCAGGGCGTGGGGGAGGGCCTGGTGATTCGGTCAGCAAGCCCTGGGCGACCAGGGTGTCGAGGTAGCTGCGGGTCGCCTGGGCAACGGTGGCCACCGGCTCGCCCAGCAGGTCGGCGAGGGCCTGGGCGACATCGGCTTCACCCTCGGCCGCCAGCACCCAGATGAGGGCCGCGGTGCCCGAGAGCAGCTGGGGTTCGCCGTCCGGGAGCTGCATGAGGAAGACCCGAGGCGTGGGATGTTGGGCGTCGGGCTCCTCGACGACATGGCCGACACGCGGCGGCACCATGTACCTCATCGCGATCGCCTCGGACGCGTGCGCCGTAGCGTCGCACGCAACTCCCGGCCGGCCACCCCGAGTTGGTTCGACCACCCGGTGGCGATCTCACGCAGGGTGGGCTCGCGCCCCAAGGAGTGGCGCAGGCGTCCGGACTTGGGGGCGACCAGCCACACGGCGGTGCGGACGGCCGAGATCGGGTCGGGCTGGGCGCGAACTCGGGCCGTCCACAGCCGCAACCGGGAACGATCCCCGGTCGACAGCACCTGCCACAGGGCGTACTCGCGGCGGTGGCGGTACGCCTCGAGGCGTCCGGTGGCGGCCGCCAACGCCACCTCGGCCTTGAGGGTGAGCGCCAGGGCGTCCACTTCGGCTCGTTGGGCGTCCGTGGCGTCGTGCCAGCTGCGTCGGATGTCACCGCTGGCGAGTTGTCCCCCACGCACGGCGTGCAGGATCAGGATGAGTCGCTGCGCGGCCACCGAGGGCACCTGACAGGGGTAGCCGGCGATCAACACCTGGCCTCGTTCTGACCACAAGTGCTCGAAGGCGGCCTGCGGGTCGGCGCCGATGCCGGGGAAGCTCCGGTGCACGTCTGCGGACGCCAACCCCTCGCGGACCCAGGTCGAGGCGTGTTCGAACGCCGACCCGTCCTCGAACCGGAAGGCCAACTGCCACCCGTGCTCGCCCATCGCCTCGAACATCCTCGTGACGTGGCTGGGACGTACCAGGATGTCCGCGTCGATGCTGGGACGGGGCCGGGCGCGCTGGACGGTCACACCGGTGTCGGGGTCGGTCGAGCTGACCACCTCAAGAAGCGACGTGTCCACGGCCGGGCCCTTGATGTGCAGCAGGTCGACACCGTGATCGTCGGCGATCGCCTGCAGGGCGGCACTGCCCAGGCGGATGGCAGCCGACACCGGCATACGCATCTCGGGGTTCACCGCCCTGACTTTACGCTGAGGCGCCGAGGTCTGCGTGATCGGGCGGTCTGGGTCAGAGCAGCGCGAGAAGAGCCTCGGTCAGCAGCACCGACGCGGCCGCACCCAGGGCCACCGTCAGCAGGGAGGCGCCTCGCAGGGCCAACAGCACGGCGACCACCAGCGCCACCGCACCCGACAACGGGCTGGACGTGGCCCAGATGATCGTTGGCACTGTCATCGCCGTGAGCACCGCGTACGGGACGTAGTGCAGGAACGACAGCGTCCAGGGGTTGGAGATCCGGGTGCGCGCCAGCGTCAGCGGCACGGCCCGGAGCAGGTAGGTGACACCTGTCATCACGGCCAGGGCGAGCCACAGGTTCATCGTCCGGCCTCCGGCACGGCGGCGGGCTCGGGCGTGTGCGGCAGCAGGGTGGCGGCCGCCGCCGAGACCACCACGGTCACGATGATGATGCGCCAGCCCACCTCCAGGGCATCGATGAGGGCGAGCCCGCTGCCCAGCACGGCGGAGGCGAGCACCACGGCGAGCACCTTGGGCTGCACCTTGGCCACCGGTACCACGATCGCCACGAACATGGCGAACAGCAGCACCCCGAAGGCTGACACCAGCGCTGCCGGCAGCACCGAGCCCGCGAACGCGCCCACCAGCGTCCCGGCCGTCCAGCCGAAGATCGGCAGCGGCATGCTGGCGGCGTAGTCGGCGAACCCGACCGTGCGCCGGGCCATGGCCAGGGCGTAGATCTCGTCGGTGATGCCGGCCGCCATGACGAGACGTCGCGCCGGGCCGACTCGGGGGTCCAGTCGTTGGGCAAGGGAGACCGCCATCAGCACGTACCGCAGGTTGACCAGCCCGACTCCGACCGCCAACTCCAGGTAGCCGCCCTGGGCGCCGATGATCGTCAGGCCGGCGAACTGCCCAGAACTGGACAGGTTGGTGAGACTGACCAGCCCTGCCCAGGCCGCCGGGACGTCCAGCCGCGTGCAGTACAGCCCGAAGGCCAGCGCGACGGTGAAGTAGCCGAGCGCGATCGGAATCGAGTCGCGCAGGGCTGCGGACGCCGGGGACTGCGTCCGCGGTCGGCCGAGCATCAGGACTCCGGGACGCCCGCCAGGTCGGCGAGCCACAACCTGGACGGCGCGTCCGAGGGCATCCGCCAGTCGCCGCGCGGCGACAAGGACCCGCCGGCCACCACCTTCGGGCCGTTGGGCAGCGCCGAACGCTTGAACTGGTTGGCGTAGAACCGTCTGCCGAAGGTCGTCAACCACGTGGTGATGGTGGCCAGGTCGTAGCTCACCCGCTCATCGGCCGGGTAGCCCTCGGGCCACAGTCCGGCGTCGGTGTCTCGCCCAGGCGTGTTCGGCCAGGAACGCGATCCGGGTCGGACGCATGCCATGGCGCAGCGTCCAGTAGAGGAAGAAGTCGTGCAGGTTGTAGGGCCCGATGGTGTCCTGGGTGCTCTGCGGCTTGGCGTCGCCCACCGTGGGCACCAACTCGGGGGTGATCTCGGTGTCCAGGATCGACTGCAGCACCGCGTCCACCCGTTGGTCGAAGGTCTCGGTGCTGATCACCCACCGGATCAGGTGCTGCATGAGGGTCTTGGG
This sequence comes from uncultured Actinomycetota bacterium, assembly GCA_963780175.1. Lineage (GTDB taxonomy): Bacteria > Actinomycetota > Actinomycetes > Propionibacteriales > Propionibacteriaceae > Brooklawnia. Next base: position 213,084 of record CAWAAT010000003.1, read on the forward strand.
CACCCCGGCGTTGACCCCGTAGTGGCTCATGTGGTCGCCGACCCCGTAGGTGCACCAGCCCAACGCCAGCTCCGACAGGTCACCGGTGCCCAGCACGATCCCGCCGCGCTGGTTGGCGATCCGGAAGAGGTAGTCGGTGCGCAGCCCGGCCTGCACGTTCTCGAAGGTGACGTCGTACTGGTCGATCGGGTGGTCGAGGTCGGCCAGCATCTGTTCGGCGGCCGGCCTGATGTCGAGCGTGTCGAACGTGGCGCCCAACGCGGTGGCCAGTTCGGTGGCGTTGGTGCGGGTATGGACCGAGGTGGCGAAACCGGGCATCGTGAACGCCAGGATGTCGCTGCGCGGGCGGCCCAGTTCGTCCATCGCCCGGGCCGCGACCAGCAGCGCGTGGGTGGAGTCCAGCCCCCCGGACACCCCGATGACGACCTTGGGCCCCCCGATGGCTGTCAGCCGCTGCTTGAGCCCGTACACCTGGATGCTGTAGGCCTCGTAGCAGTCCTGGGCGAGCCGGGCGGGGTCGTCCGGGACGAAGGGGAACCGGTCGACGTGGCGTCGCAACCCGATGTCGGTGCGCGGCGGCTCCAGGGTGAAGCCGATGCGCCGGAAGTCCTCGGGAATGACGTGCCGGCGCGCGCAGTCGTCGAAGCTGCCCTGCCGGGCACGTTCCTGACGCAGCAGCACCAGGTCGACGTCGGCGGTGCACCACGATGAGTCGGTGGGGAAGCGTGGCGTGGTGGCCAGTAGCGCGCCGTTCTCGTGAATGGAGGTCTGGCCGTCCCACGACAGGTCGGTGGACGACTCGCCCGGCCCGGCGGCCGCGTAGATGTAGGCGGCCAGGTCGCGGCTGGACGCGCTGCGGCACAGCAGTTCGCGGTCGTCGGCGCGTCCCACGGTGATGGGGGAACCCGACAGGTTGGCGATCACGGTCGCCCCTGCCATGGCGGCCAGCGTGCTGGGCGGCAGGGGCACCCAGGTGTCCTCGCAGATCTCGACAGCCAGGGTGAAGTCGGCCACGTCGGTCGCCTCGAACAGCAGGTCGGTGCCGAAGGGCACCTGCTGCGCCGCCGCCAACCCCGGGCAGGGCGATGAACCCGGTCTGGCCGGCGCCCTCGGCGAAGTGCCGCTTCTCGTAGAACTCCCGGTAGTTGGGCAGGTAGCTCTTGGGCACCACGCCCAGCACGGTGCCGCGGTGCAGCACGACCGCGCAGTTGAACAACCGGTTGCCGTTGCGCAGCGGGGCCCCGACCACGATGACCGGCAGCAGGTCGGCGGACGCCGCCCTCAACGCCTCGATGCCGGCCAGCGTGGCGTCCAGGACGACATCGTTCAGCAGCAGGTCGTCGATGGCGTAGCCGGTCACACACAGCTCGGGGAAGACCGCTAGCCCGACGCCCTCGGCGTCCAGTTCGCGGGCGACGCCGATGATGGTGGCAGCGTTGTCAGGCGGGATCGCGATCGCCGTCAGGCTGGTGCATGCGGCGACCCGCAGATAACCCTGGTCGTAGCTGGAGCGGAAGTTCACCCCACGAGCGTGCCACACCCGGGCGGGACGCGGTGGCCCAACGGATCAGCCGGCGGTGAGTCCGGGCAGTTCAGAGCACCTCAACCGTCTGGCTCAGCAGGTGGCGACGCATCGGCGGGACGGTGATCGACTGGTCACGGGTGTTGACCGCCTCCACGCACACCATCTGCGTCCACTCGTCGTCGCCGAAGTCGGGCATGGCGGCGGCCTTGGCGATCCAGGGGTTCCAGACGACGGTCTGGGCCGAGCTCACCTTGTCGACCAGGATCGTGCGGTTCCACTCCTCATCGACGATCCGGGTGGCCGAGCGGGACTCGTAGACGCGGTCGGTCTCACCGGTGAACCGGACGTCGCCCTGCTGGGTGGCGGTAGAGTTGGCGACCTTGTCGGTGTAAGCCGCCCCGTCCAGCCCCTCGACGCGCACCTTGTGGATGTCGCCAACCGCGAAATAGGTGTGCAGTCCCTCTTCGATGCTCAGTTCGTGCTGACCGTTGGTCAGCACCAGTTGCAGGATCAGCACCTTGCCCATCGACACCCGCATCTCCAGATCGAAGTCGCGTGGCATGTCCGGGGCGAACCCGGGCGGAATCTCGCTGCCCTCGAGTCCCAAGGTCAGGGTGGCACCGCGGGAGGTCACCTTGGCGTGCCGCAGGTGCCACTCGCACAGTCGGGCAATCCCGTGGGCGGGCGTCTGGTCGCCGTTGACGCCGGTGGCGAACCACGGCCAGACGATCGGGACGCCTCCCCGGATCGCCTTGCCGGCCTCGAACATCGATGACTCGCTCATCCACAGGACGGGACGCTGGCCGGCGGGTGTCCACTCGGCGACGTGGGCGCCATTGAAGTAGACGACGCCACTGCCTGAGGGTGTCTCGACCCTGATCCCTGGCAGCGGTGAGTCGATGAGCGTGATGCCCTTGGGAAGAACGAGTTCGGTCATGGCAACAAAGTATGTGGTCGGGGGCTCGTTGTGGGGGCAGATTCGCGTTTCGGTCATATGTCCGCCGCGCCGGGGGGTTTCACGAGCCAATGGCCCCGGCACAAGACGCCGAGTACCTGCCAGGCGTCGTCCCAGACCACCAGATCGGCAGCACGACCGGGCAGCAGTCGGCCGGAGTCCAGATGAAGATAGCGGGCAGGGCCCGACGTGGCGCTGAGCAGCGCCTGTTGCCAGTCGACGCCTGCGCCGATGGCGTTGCGCACGGCGGTGGCCATAGTGAGGGTGGAGCCGGCGATCGCACCGCCGTCGGCCAGCCGAGCCACCCCGTTGCGCACCTGCACCAGGAGGTCTCCCAGCAGGTAGTCGCCGTCCGGTTCCCCGGCCCCAGCCGTTGCGTCGCTCACGAGCACGACCCGCTCACCGAGTCTGCGGAAGGTCTCGGCCACCAGGTCGAGGTGCACGTGCACCCCGTCCACGATCAGTTCGAGCCAGACCCGGTCGTCAGCGATCAGGCCCAGCAACGGACCAGGCCGGCGATGTTCCAATGGGGGCATCGCGTTGAACAGATGGGTGGCGCCGGTGGCCCCCGCCTCTATCGCAGCCCTGGTGGTCGCCAGATCGGCGTCCGTGTGACCGATGGCCGCCACCACGCCTCTGGAAACCAGCAGCCCGACGGCCTCGACACCGCCCTCGAGTTCGGGGGCGAGGGTGACCATCATGACCGAGCCCTGGCCGGCGTCCAGCAACCTGCTCACTTCTTCGCATGCGGGGGCCCTCAGCGACCTGAGTGGATGGGCGCCCTTCCTTCCGGGAGCCAGCCAGGGGCCCTCGAGGTGGATGCCCGCGAGTTCGCCGGCCGTGACCAGCCGGGCGAGCCTGCGCACCTGGCGTTCCAGTTCGTCCAGCGGCTGGCTGACCAACGAGGCAACGATCGTCGTCGTGCCGTGCGATCGGTGCATCGCCAGGGCAGGTTCTGGGTCGGTGCCGAAGGAGGCGCCCCCGCCGCCGTGGCAGTGCACGTCGACGAGACCGGGGGAGACGACTCGGTCGCCGAGGTCAACAATATCCACGCCCGCCGGCGGGCTCGCGTCCGCGGAGGCCAAGGCGACGATCACACCATCGTGCGCGTGGACTGCGCCGGGCCCCAAGTCTTTGAGGCCGTCAAAGACGTGTCCTGCGCGGATCCAGCTCGTCACTACGGGCTTGGCAGCGGACGCCTCGGGGCGCCCAGCTGCAGGCCCATCGGCTCGTCGGTGAAGATCCGGGCGTCCATCAGCTTGAGGTCATCGGCCACGGCCAGGGGAATGCCCGCCCTGTCGAGGACATCGCGTTGCAGGTCGACACCGGGTGCGATCTCGATGATGGTCGGCCCGGCCGCTCGCAACTCCAGCACGCAGCGCTCGGTCACGTAGAGCACGTGCTGGTCGCGTTCGCGCCCGACGCGTCCCGACCAGGTGATCTGGGCGATCTCGGGGACGAACTTCGGGATCGAGCCGTCCGTGATGATCTCGAGGCGGCCGTCTCCAAGCTTGACGTCCTTGCGGCCGGCGGTGAACTGCCCCGAGAAGACCAGGTGCTTGGCGTGCGCGGTGATGTCGGCGAACCCGCCGACGCCGGCGGTCACGTGGGTGGCCGAGGGCATCAGGGAAACATTGATGTCGCCGTTGCCGGCCACCTCCATGAAGCTGAGCAGGGCGATGTCGATTCCCCCACCCTGAAGCAGGGTGAACTGGTCGGACGACTGGACGATCGCGTCCGGGTTGTAGGCGGCTCCGAACGGCTTGCCGGTGACCGGGAAACCGCCTACCGCGCCCTGCTCGATGATCCAGGTGACCTCGCCCTCGAGGCCCTCCTCCATCAGGATCCGCGGCACGTTCGCCGAAACCCCGAAGCCGAGGTTGGCGATGTCGTACTGGGCCAACTCCATCGCGGCGCGCCTGGCGATCACTTTCTGGAGGTTGAACTCGACCAGGCCGATCTCGTCGAGCGACTTGGTCGCGGTGCCCGCCAGCGCCGGGTCGTAGTCGATGCCGGCGACCTGGCGCTGATCCGGGTCGAGGACGATGGCGTCCACCAGCACGCCGGGGATGTGCACCTCACGGGCGGGGTGCTTGGTCTCGGAGAGCCGCTTGACCTGGGCGATCACGATGCCGCCGTTGTTGTGGGCGGCGTAGGCCACGTCCAGGGTGCCCAGCAAGGACGCCTCATCCTCGAAGGTCAGGTTGCCGTACGGGTCGGCGGTGGTGGCCCGGATGATCGACACGTCCACCGGTATGGCCGGGAGGAAGAGCCACTCCTTGCCGTCGATCTCCATGAGCCTGACCAGTTCGGGGCTGACGTCGTTCATCCGTCCGCCCTCGACGCGAGGGTCGAGGTAGCTGCCCATGCCCACGTCACTCAGGACGCCGGGCTGCTTCGCAGCGGCGGCGCGGTGCATCTGGTACATCAGGCCCGACGGGATCATGTAGGCCTCGATCTGACCGGACTCCAGCATCTCGCGGACCGGGGGTTTGGGCATGGACGAAGGCCCGGCCGGGTAGGACCCGCCGATGATCCGCCGCAGCAGGCCCGGCTTGGCAAGGTGGTTCGAGCCACCCAGGCCGTCCGACATGTCGCCGGAGTTGATGCAGTGCAGCGATGTGATCCCCCGGGGGTGGCCGGTCTGCTCGAAGTGCGCCCCGATGGCCGCGAGCATCTTCTCGGGCAGACCGATGGCCGAGGAGGACGAGACTGAGACGGTTGCTCCGTCGGGGATCAGGGCTGCGGCCTGCTCCGCCGTCACCACGGGGGGTCGACGCATGACTGGGCTCCTTCGTTCACTGGCGCGAGGCTGCCCGACAGTTGCGGGCGGCGCTCTTCCAGCATAACTGTAAGCGCTTTCCGTTAGTGTCCGGCGGCCCAGCGCCGCCAGACACCAACGGTTGCTCGGCGTCACTGCCGCGGGGACGGCTCCCAGTTCGCTGTCGGCTCCGATGGGGTGGATCCGGGCACCGGCTCCCAGCCGCGCTTGACCTTGCGGAGCGGGGCGTTGGCATCCCGTGAGCGGTAGACGATGTAGGGACGGGTGGGGTAGGCCACAGGTGCCGAGAAGAAGTGCACCAGCCGGGTGAAGGGCCACACCGCGAACAACAGGAACGCCGACACGACATGCAACTGGAACCACACCGGCACCCCGGCCATCAGGGAGGGATCGGGCCGGAAGGTCAACACCCCGCGCAACCACGGCGAGATCGTCTCGCGGTAGTCGTAGCCGTGCGGCCCGCCAAGGATCTGGTGCAGCAGCACCGCGATCATCCCGAGGATGATCGGCAGCGCCAGCAACACGTACATGAACCGGTCATTGCGAGTGGTGGCGTAACGCACCCCCTTGACGCTGAAGCGCCGGTAGAGCAGCAACGCCAGTCCGATCACGGTCGCCAGCCCTGCCGCGCCGCCGGCGAGAGTGGCCATCAGGTGGTAGGCCTCCTGCGCCATGCCGACCGCCTCGGTCCAGGACTTCGGAATCAGCAGACCCAGGACGTGACCGCCGGCCACTGCCAGAATCCCGAAGTGGAACAGCGGTGAACCCCACCGGAGCAGTTTGTGCTCATGCAGGGTGGACGTCCGGCTCGTCCAGCCGAACTGGTCGGTGCGCCACCGCCAGATCGTTCCCGCCACCAGCAACGTCAGACACACATAGGGCAGGATCGCCCACAAGAAGACACCAAGAGCGGTCGTCATCGTCCGTCCCCCCCCACACTCGCACCGGTCAATTCCCCATCTTGCTGGCCCCTGCCGTCCAGCCCGACCATCTCCATCGGTGGTCCGCCGGAGATCAGGTCCAGCACCCGTTCACGGGTGGCGCCGCTGACGTGCGGCAGCGTGCAGGTGACAGCCTCGACGACCTCGACCCATGGGCTGTTCATCGCACCCAGGGCCTCGCGCAAGACCTCAAGGCCATCGCGGTTCGACGACAGCAGGACACCAGCCACCTCGGCGTCCCCGACCGCCGAGAACTCCAGGACGATCGGCAGGTAGTCGGGCAGTTCCTTGGCGTCCAGTTCGTACCCCGCCGAACGGTAAGCCTCGACGAAGCTGACCAGCGCCATACCGCGCTTGCGGGTGTCGCCGGTGAGGAAGTAGGACAGGTAGAGGGTGCACTTGCGCTTCAGGTCGAACGTCTTCACGTACTCCTCGGCCAGGCGGTCCGCCCCGACGGCTTCGGCATGGTCAAGGTAGCCCCGCAGCCGGGTCGCGATGGGACGCGGCAACTCGGCCAGCATCCCGGCCACCACCGGGTACTTGGCCATGGTCTCGCTCGTCGGGTAGTCGAGAAGGATCGAAGCCGCCATGTGCGTCAACGCCCGCTGCCGCTGGGAGTGCGGCACCGGCGCCAGGGGTGGCTGGCGCGGGCGACCGAGGAAGCTTCCCCGGCCGTACAGCGGCACGGTCATGAGGCACCCCCACCGCTGCGCTGCAGCGTCAGCGGGATCGGGCCACTGCCTGCCACGCCCGGACCGTTCATCCCGACACCGCCCGGGCCGTCCAGGGAGCACCCCATCGGATCGAACGACGGCGTGGGGCGACCGAGTTCTGCGTGCGCCAGGGGAATCACGTATCGCTCGTCGTAGTCGGCGATGGCCAGCAGCCGATACATGTCCTCGATCTGGCGTCCCGTCATTCCGACGGCGGCGGCGATCTCCTCCTGCGGCTGATCTCCGAGGTTCACGTCACGCATGTAGGAACGCATCGCCACCAACCGGCGAAGAGCTCGTTCCACCGGACGGCTGTCGCCGGCGGTGAACAACTGGGCCATGTAGTCCAGCGGAATGCGCATCTTGGACAAGGCGGCGAACAGCACCTTGTAGTCCTCTGCGTCGCTGGTGGTGCGGGCAACCTCGTCCACGATCGGGGACAGCGGCGGGATGTACCAGACCATCGGCAACGTCCGGTACTCCGGGTGAAGCGGCAGAGCCACCTCGTAGTCGTTGATGAGCGCCCAGATCGGCGAGCGCTGGGCGGCCTGGATCCAGTTGTGCGGCACACCGCAGGCCTCGGCGGCCTGCTGGACCTCGGGGTCGTGCGGGTTAAGGAAGCAGGCCCGCTGGGCGGCGAGCAGATCGTGCTCGTCGGCGACCGCGGCAGCCTGGGAGACCTTGTCCGCGTCGTACAGCACGACGCCGAGGTAGCGCAGTCGCCCGACGCAGGTCTCCGAGCAGACCGTGGGCAGCCCCCCCTCCAATCGGGGGTAGCACAGCGTGCACTTCTCCGCCTTGCCGGTCTTGTGGTTGAGGTAAACCTTCTTGTACGGGCAACCCGAGATGCACATCCGCCAGCCACGGCACTGGTCCTGATCGACCAGGACGATGCCGTCCTCGGACCGCTTGTACATCGCACCCGAGGGACAGGACGCCACGCAGGACGGGTTGAGGCAGTGCTCGCAGATCCGCGGCAGGTAGAACATGAAGGTCTTCTCGTAGGTCATCGCGACCTGCTGGTTCATCTTCGCCAGCAGGGGGTCGTGGACCGCGATCTCCTGCGAGCCGGAGAGGTCGTCGTCCCAGTTGGCCGACCAGGTGATCTTCATGTCCTCGCCGGTGATCAACGACTTCGGACGCGCGACAGGCACGTGCGGGGAGTTGGCCGGCGCGTTGAGCAGCATGTCGTACTCGTAGGTCCACGGCTCGTAGTAGTCGGCCAGGGTGGGCATGTCGGGGTTGTGGAAGATGGTCAGCAGCTTGCGCCACCGGCCGCCCGCGCGTAGTTGCAGCTTGCCGCCCGCCGAACGCCGCCAGCCGCCCTTCCACCGGTCCTGGTTCTCGTACGTCTTCGGGTACCCCAGGCCGGGCCTGGTCTCGACGTTGTTGAACCAGACGTATTCAGTCCCTGCCCGGTTGGTCCAGGCCTGCTTGCAGGTGACCGAGCAGGTGTGACACCCGATGCACTTGTCGAGGTTCATCACCATCGCGGACTGTGCCATGACTCGCATCAGTACTGCACCTCCTGGCTGCGGCGACGGACAACCGTCACCTCGTCGCGTTGGTTGCCGGTCGGGCCAACGTAGTTGAATCCATAGGCGTGCTGGGCGTAGCCGCCGATCAGGTGCGTTGGTTTCATCATCACCCTGGTGAGTGAGTTGTGGATACCACCGCGGGTACCCGTCGTCTCGGTGCGGGGCACGTCGACGGTGCGTTCGGTGGCGTGGTACATGAACACGGTGCCCTCCGGCATCCGGTGCGAGACCACCGCGCGCGCCACCACCACACCGTTGCGGTTGTACGACTCAACCCAGTCGTTGTCAGCCACCCCGATTTTCGCCGCGTCGGCCGGCGACATCCACAGGCTGGGCCCGCCGCGGCTCAGCGACAGCATGTACAGGTTGTCCTGATATTCGGAGTGGATCGACCACTTGTTGTGCGGGGTCAGGTAACGCACCCCTACCTCGATCTGAGCCGACTCGTGTCCGGTCGCCGTTGAGCCGATCTTCGCGTCGCCGAACAGTCGGTGCATGTCGAGCGGCGGTTTGTAGGTGGGCATGGACTCACCCAGGTCCGACATCCAGTCGTGATCCAGGTAGAAGTGCATGCGTCCGGTCAAGGTGTGCCAGGGCTTGTCGCGTTCGACGTTCTGGACGAACGCCGAGTAACGCCGCCCGCCGGTCTCCGAGCCGGACCATTCCGGGGAGGTGATGACCGACTGCGGCTGGCGCTCGGTGTCAGCGAAGGTGATGCGCCGGCCCTCGTTCTCCTCGGCGAGGTCGGCCATCCTGGTGCCGGTGCGCTTCTCCAGGGTCTTGAAGCCCTGCGTGGCCAGACGACCGTTGGAGGTGCCGGACAGCCGCAGGATCATCTCGGCGGCCTTCAGATCGGTGTCGATCAAGGGACGCCCTTCACAACTGCCGGTCCTGGCCAACCCGTGCTCCTTGGCCAGTTCGGCGATCTCCTGATCGGGATGCAACACGAGGCCCTTGATCGGGGTACCGAGTTTCTCGGGCAGCGGGCCGATGGTGTCGAACTTGTCGCGGATAGCCGTGTAGTCCCGCTCGATGCTGATCAGCTTGGGCATCGTCACCCCCGGCACCATGGGCGTCTGGTCCAGCGGAAGCGTTGCGCCGTGCGGCATGCCCAGGGCGTCCGGGGTGTCGTGGTTCAGCGGGGCCGCCAGCAGATCGGTGCGAGTGCCCAGATGGGTCTTCGCCATATCTGCAACGTGCGCGGACAGGGTCTGGAAGATCTCGAAGTCGGTCCGGCACTCCCACGGTGGGGTGATCGCCGGGTTGAAGGAGTGCAGGAAGGGGTGCATGTCGGTTGACGAGAGATCGTGCTTCTCATACCAGGTTGCGGCCGGCAGCACCAGGTCGGAGTGCAGCGTGGTCGAGGTCATCCGGAAGTCGAGGGTGAGGAAGAGGTCGACCTTGCCGCGTGCGCCCTCGTCGTGCCAAACCATCGAATTCGGTCGCCGCTCGGGGCTCGACTCAGCACCGCGCACAGCATCGGTGGAGCCGAGAAGGTGCTTGTGGAAGTACTCGGCGCCCTTCGCGGAAGACCCCAGCAGGTTGGTGCGCCAGTTGGTGATCACCCGCGGGAAGTTCTCTGGGTTGTCCGGATCCTCGCAGGCGAAGTGCAGATCGCCTGCCTTGAGTTGCTGGATCACGTAGTCGCCGGCCGACATCCCGGCCGCCTTGGCGTCCTCGGTGATCTGCAGCGGATTGCGGTCGAAGGTCGGGTACGAAGGCATCCAGCCGCGCTTGTTGGCCTCGACCAGCGTGTCGGCGGTGGTGCGGTTGCGCAGCCTGTCACCGGCCAGTGGGCTGAGCAGCGCGTCGGCCTGCAACCCGTCGTAACGCCATTGGTCGGTGGCCAGGTACCAGTACGACGCGGTCGTCATGTGCCTGGTCGGACGTTGCCAGTCGAACGCGAAGGCGTACTGCTGCCAGCCGGTGATCGGTCGGACCTTCTCCTGCCCGACGTAGTGCGCCCAGCCGCCACCGTTCTTGCCCTGGCACCCGCACATCATCACCAGCGCGAGCATCGTGCGATAGATGAGGTCGGAGTGGAAGTAGTGGTTGGTGCCGGCCCCCATAATGATCATCGACCGACCGCCGGAATCGTCGGCGTTCTGGGCGAACTCACGGGCCACCCTGGTGATCTGGGCGGCCGGGACGCCGGTGATGGATTCGGCCCACGCGGGGGTACCGACGGCGTCGGCATCGAACTCGTCAGTGGGCCACTCGCCTGGCAGCCCAGGGCGAGCGACGCCGTACTGCGCGAGCATCAGGTCGTAGACGGTGGTGACCAGGCGATCCCCGACCCGGCTGGCCGGGACGCCGCGGCGCAGCAGGCCGGCCGCACCAAGATGCTGGGCGTCCTCGTTCTGAGGCTCAGGAACCGCGTCGAAGCGGCTGAGCAGAATCTCGACCGACTCGTGCGCGACGTCGCTGACACTCAGCACCGGGTCGATGCCGTCCAGCTTCAGGTTCCACTTGCCCATGCCCTCCTCGCCCCAGCGGTGGCCGACCGAGCCGTTGGGCACCCGTGGCGTCCCGTCCCGGTCGAGCATCACGGTCTGGAAGGCGGCGTTCTGCTGGCCGGCGAATTCGGGCAGGTCGGCAGCCGTGACGAACTTGCCGGGTACGAGCCCCCTGGTGCCGTCCGGTGCGGTGACCTCGTCCAGCCCGACCAGGTAGGCAGAGTCGGTGAAGCGGGTCATGTAGTCCATGAAGTACGGGGTCTGCTGGGCCACGTGGAAGTCACGCAGGATGACGTGTCCCATCGCCATGCCGAGCGCACCGTCTGTGCCCGGGTGGATCGCCATCCACTCGTCCGCGAACTTGGTGTTGTCTGCATAGTCGGGCGAGACCGAGACGACCTTGGTTCCCCGATAGCGCACCTCCGTCATGAAGTGGGCGTCCGGAGTACGCGTCACCGGGACGTTCGATCCCCACATCATCAGGTAGGACGAGTTGTACCAGTCACCCGACTCGGGGACGTCGGTCTGGTCACCGAACACCTGTGGGGACGCCATCGGCAGGTCGGCGTACCAGTCGTAGAACGACAGGATGGTGCCGCCAAGCAGGGAGTAGAAGCGGGTGCCTGCGCCGTAGGAGACCTGGCTCATGGCCGGGATGACGGTGAAGCCGGCCAGTCGGTCGGGTCCGTAGCGTTTGATCGTGTAGACGTGGGCTGCGGCGGCGATCTCGTTCGCCTCGTTCCAGCCGATCCGTACCAACCCGCCCTTGCCGCGCTGGGACTTGTAGGACGTGGCCTTCTGAGGGTCCTCGACGATGGACTGCCACGCGTCGACCGGGTCGGGATGCTCGGTCTTGGCCTCGCGCCACAGTTGCAGCAGCACCGAACGGATGTACGGGTAGCGGATGCGGGTGGGCGAGTAGGTGTACCAGCTGAATGCCGCCCCGCGCGGGCAACCGCGGGGCTCGTAGTCGGGCATATCGGGGCCAGTGTCGGGATAGTCGGTCTGCTGAGCCTCCCAGGTGATGATGCCGTCCTTGACGTACACCTTCCAGGAACAGGACCCCGTGCAGTTGACCCCGTGGGTCGACCGGACGACCTTGTCATGCGACCAGCGGTCACGATAGAAGGCGTCAGCCTCACGCCCACCGGACAGGAAGAGCTGCCGACTGTCTTCCGAGGCCTTGCCCTTGCGCAGGAAGGTGCCCAGCCCCAACAGGGCGTTGGCGTCGGAGGTGGTCATCTGGTGCTCCTATCAGTGGCGGACAAGTTCAGCCGGGGTGGGGTGTCAAGGGTCGTCAGTCCCGCACACAGGCGTGCCGATGAGTCCGGTCGGCGTTACGCCCATGCGGAACTCGCGCCCATCGCACTCCCTCGTGCCTGCTCGCGTACGAATGTCTCGTGGCGGCAGTCTAGTCACGTTTCACTGGTTTGTGGTGGAGAAGCCACGAGCCCTGCTGTGCTATCGTCATGCCGATCGATCTTGGCGGTGACCGTCCCACGAAGCCGTAGGACGAACCCCGGCCTCCCGTTCAGAACAGAGGTGGACATGGTCACGCCCCCTTCCGTGGGTGCACCGCATCGCGAGGTGCCGGGCTCGGGTCGCGTCCTGACGATGTCGACGATCGCGTTCACGCTGATGTTCGCGGTCTGGCTGATGTTCGGCATCCTGGGTGTTCCCATTCAGAAAGAGTTCGGCCTGTCCAACACCCAGTTGGCCTGGATCACCTCGCTGGCCGTTCTGAACGGTGCGATGTGGCGCCTGCCGGCGGGCATGATCGCCGACCGGATCGGCGGCAAGAAGGTCATGCTGTACCTGCTGCTGACCGGCGCAGTTGCGGCTGCTGCGGTGGCCTTCGCCAGTAGTTATCCGATGCTGCTCGTGCTGGCATTCCTCGTCGGCTTCGTGGGCAACTCCTTCAGCGTCGGCGTCTCGTGGAACTCGGCCTGGTACAGCGATCGCCACAAGGGATTCGCACTGGGCGTCTTCGGTGCGGGCAACGTCGGCGCCTCGGTGACGAAGTTCATCGGCCCGGCCATCATCGCGGGGACCGCTGGGGCCACCTATTTCGGGGTCGTCCAGGGCGGCTGGCGGCTGGTTCCCGTCATCTACTCGGTGCTGCTGGTGATCACCGCGGTGGCAGTCCTCGTCGTCACGCCTCATCAGGACCGGGTGCCGGGGGCCTCCAAGACCATCGGCCAGCAGTTGGAGCCGCTCAAGGACATCCGGGTATGGCGGTTCAGCCTCTATTACGTGGTCGTTTTCGGTGCCTACGTTGCACTGTCGGCCTACCTGCCCTCGTACTACGTGAAGAGTTTCGGGGTCGACCTGACGACCGCCGGCCTGCTGACGGCGACCTTCATCTTCCCCGCCTCCCTGTTGCGGCCGGTGGGCGGCTGGCTTTCGGACAAGTTCGGGGCCCGCCGAGCGATGTACGCGACCTTCTTCACCATGCTGGCCGTCAGCGGCGTCCTGATGATGCCGGACGGTTACATCGTGTTGACCCCACCCTCGGGTGTTGAGTTCGCGACGATGCGTTATGCCATGACCCTGCCGCTGTTCGTGGTGCTGGTCTTCTTTCTCGGCTGCGCCATGGGCGTCGGCAAGGCCGCCGTCTACAAACACATCCCCACCTACTTCCCGGCCAACGTCGGATCGGTCGGTGGTCTCGTCGGCATGCTCGGTGGGCTCGGCGGGTTCTTCCTGCCGTTGATGTTCAGCTACACCCAGGTGTCGACCGGGCTGTGGTCAACGGCGTTCGCGATCCTCTTCGGCGTCACGGCGATCTCGCTGCTGTGGATGCACCTGACCATCATTCGCATGCACCGGCGTGAGTCGGGCCACTTTGCCGACCTCGTGGAGGAGCCGGCGTCCGACGCTGTCACCACCAACTGATTGACAGTTCCTTCTGGAGGACATCATGACCACGAACACCGCCCCCGCCGGGCGCACCAGCAGTGAATGGCTGCAGTCCTGGAACCCCGAGGACGAACAGTCCTGGGATTCGCGACTGGCCTGGCGCACCCTTTCCATCACGACGTTCGCGCTCACCATGTGCTTCGTCGCCTGGTTCCTGCCGAGCGCCCTGATCCCCAAGCTGAACGCCATCGGCTTCGATTTCAGCAAGGACCAGCTGTACTGGATGGCGGCCATGCCCGGACTCTCCGGTGGTGGGCTGCGCCTCCTGTGGATGATCCTGCCGCCGATCATGGGCACCCGGCGGATGGTCGCGATGACCACCGCCCTGCTACTGCTGCCGTTGATCGGCTGGTCGGTGGCCATTCAGGACCCCAACACCCCCTACTGGGCTCTGATGGCACTGGCATTCCTCTCCGGAATCGGCGGTGGTGCGTTCTCCGGCTTCATGCCCTCGACGTCGTACTTCTTCCCGAGGCGGCTCTCGGGCACCGCACTGGGACTGCAGGCCGGTATCGGCAACTTGGGCGTCTCGCTCGTTCAGCTGCTCACCCCGCTGCTGGTGGGCTTCGCGTTGATCGGCGGTCCCCAGGTGTTGAAGCTCCCTGGCTCCGAGCGCGACGTGTGGTACCAGAACGCGGGCCTCGCGTGGATTCCCTTCGTCCTCATCGCAACCGTCCTTGCGTGGTTCCTGCTCAAGTCGGTGCCGATCAAGGCCAACATCAGGCAGCAGTTCGACATCTTCTCCAACACCGACACCTGGTTGATGACCGTGCTCTACATCATGACCTTCGGGACGTTCTCGGGCTTGTCGGCCCAGTTCGCCCTGCTGACGGCGAACCTCTACGGCACCGGCAACCCCGAGATCGTGTCCGGCGCCGGAGCCACGGCGCAGGTGCTGGTCGCCGGCTACCAGGTGCCGGAACCAGCCACCTTCGTGTTCTGGGGAGCGATGGTCGGCGCGGTTGCGCGGTTCGCTTTCTCACCGCTGACCGATCGGATGGGCGGAGCCATCTGGACCCTCATCTCGGGGCTGGGTCTGATCGCCTCGATCAGCCTGACCATTCCGGCGCTGGTGCCGGACACCTCGTCGGCGGCCAGCTTGGAGGCCGGCTTCACCAGGTTCTTCTGGGGCATGCTGGCCATCTTCCTGTTCGCCGGCATCGGCAACGCCTCGACGTTCAAGCAGATGCCCATGATCTTCGAGAAGCGTCAGGCTGGCGGGGTCATCGGGTGGACCTCGGCCATCGCCGCCTTCGGTCCCTTCTTCTTCGGCGTCGGCCTCACCCTGATGGGACCCGTGGTCTTCTACTGGATCGGTGTCGCGTGGGCGATCATGTGCGTGGCCATCACGTGGCTGCGATACGCCCGCAAGGGTGCGCCGCGACCCAGTTGAGCGCTGTGGAGCCGATGACGGCCGATTCCGCCCAGAGTCAGCGGGATCGTGATGGAGTGTCCAGATGACCAGCGACGATCCGGACCCTGCATCGCTGCTGAGCCGCACTGGACCCGCCGGACTGCAGGTCCCCCTGCGTGTGGTGGTGGTGTCGATGCACACCTCGCCGTTGGCGTCCCCGGGGGCTGCTGACGCGGGGGGAATGAACGTCGTCGAGCTCAGCACGGCACGAGCCCTGGGTGCGGCGGGCCACCAGGTCGACCTGCTGACCCGGCGGGACTGCGTGGACCTGCCTGCGGTCGTGCAGGTGAGCCCCGGCGTCCGGTTGTTCAATCTGGCCGCCGGGCCTCCACACGGCATCGCCAAGAGCGAACAGGAAGCTCTCATCGAACCGTTCCGTCGCGCCGTGACCGAGTGGTGGCGCTCCAACGGTGCCGGAGTCCACCTGATGCACTCGCACCACTGGTTCTCCGGGGTGGCTGCGCTGCCGGTCGCGCGCTCAGCCGGCGTCCCGCACCTGCAGAGCTACCACTCGGTGGCTGCACCCCTGGGTGCAGGCCTGGACGCAGGAGAGCCGCCCGAGTCCTCCGGCCGGCCCGAGGGAGAACGGCAGGTCGCCGAGCAGTCCGACCGCATCGTCGCTGTCAGCGAGGCCGAGAAGGCCACCATCATCGAGCGCTACGGACCGCCGGCGCATCTCATCACCGTGGTGCGTCCCGGGGTCGATCCCGAGTTGTTCCGCCCACTCGCCCTGGAGGAGCGGCACTGGGCGTGGAAGGGCTGCTATCTGTTCTTCGCCGCCCGACTGCAGCCGCTCAAGGCCCCCGACCTGGCCATCAGGACGCTGGCCGCGTTGCCGCAGGGCAATCGGCCGCGGCTGGTCATCGCCGGTGAGACGTCCGCAGACTTCGCCTGGTACGCCCAGGAACTGCATGACCTAGTCGACTCACTGGGACTCGGTCATGAGGTGCTCTACCTCGGCTCACAGAACCGTGATCAGTTGGCAAGGATGATGCGGGGAGCCTGCGTGCTGCTCAACCCCAGCCGGTCGGAAACCTTCGGGCTGATCAACCTGGAGGCGGCCGCGTCCGGGGTTCCGGTGATCGCGACGCGCACCGGTGGCATGGTCGAATCGGTCGTCGACCAGGTCACCGGCCTGCTGCTCGACAGTCGCGACCCGCAGGCCTGGGCCGAGGCTGTCACGACCTTCACCAGCAGCGCCGAGCGCCGCGCCCGGTTCGCCCTCGCAGGCAGGCAGTTCGCGGCCACCCGAAGCTGGGACGTCGTCGCCTCCGAACTTGCCGACGTCTACCGTCAGGAGATCACACGATGACCACACCCCTGGACCTGCTGGTCAGTGCGCCCGGTCAGATGCCCTTCCCGCTGTTCGTGCACGCCCACCCGGACGACGAGACCCTGCAGACCGGCGCTTTGTTGTCATGGCTGACCAGCCAGGACGTCGGCGTGGAGGTATTGACCTGCACGCGCGGGGGGCGCGGCGAGATCGTCGACGGGGTGCTGCCCGCCTCCGTCACCGAAGCCGATCTGGTGCGCGTCCGACAACACGAACTGGCCTGTGCGCTGGAGGCGCTCGGGGTGCGCGACCACGACTTCCTGGGTACCCCACCGGCGCGGGCCGAAGGCCTGTCGCCGAGGAACTACCGGGACTCGGGGATGCGCTGGGTGCAGCCCGGGCTGGCCGGCCCCGCGCAGAACGATGACCCCTACACGTTCACCGCAGCGTCGCTGGACGAGGAGGTCGCAGACATGCTGGCACTGGTCGAGCGGGTGCGTCCTACCGTGCTGGTGGGCTACGACAAGCTGGGCAGCTACGGCCACCCCGACCACGTCAGGGCTCATGAGTTGGCGGTGACGGTGGCGGTGGCGACCGGTCTGCCGCTGGTCGAGGTCGCTTCCGGGCCGGACGCCGAGGGTTTCGAGTGGTTCGACCTGTCCGACCAGCGGGACGCGGTGGTGGCGGCCCTGAGATGCCACACCACCCAGCTCACCGTCCACGACGACCACCTGGTGCACGTGGGCGGTCAGCGTCAGGAGCTTCCGCTGCGGATCGGTCTACGTCGCGTGGCGTAGGACGGGACGCTGCGGCAGCGGCACCTCAGAACAGGGGTTCGGGGGCCTTGGGTGGGGCGTAGGCCGGGTCGACGTCCTTGAACATCTTGCTCACCGACCGGCCGTGGTGAATGCGGTCGATCGCCTCGGCGAACAGGGGGGCGACGCTGATCACCTGAAGTTCGGGCCAGTTCTTGGGTGCGGGCACGGTGCCGGTGGTGACCACCTCGGCGATGAAGTCCTCGTGGCGCAACCGCTCGACTGCGCGTCCGGCGAACAACCCATGGGTGCAGGCCACCGACGCCGAGAGCGCTCCGAAGTCCTTGAGGCGCTGGCAGATCTCGATGATCGAGCCGCCGGTGGCGATCTCGTCGTCCAGGACGATGGCCCGGCGCCCGGCCACGTCACCGACGATCGAGTCGATCACCACCTTGTCGTCTGCCAGCCGGCGCTTGCTGCCGGCGGCCACCGGCAGCCCCAGCAGCCGGGCGAACTGGGTGGCGTTCTTCGCATTGCCCAGATCGGGGCTGACGACCACGGCGTTGCT
Source organism: uncultured Actinomycetota bacterium (assembly GCA_963780175.1). GTDB lineage: Bacteria > Actinomycetota > Actinomycetes > Propionibacteriales > Propionibacteriaceae > Brooklawnia. The sequence goes on from CAWAAT010000003.1 coordinate 230,923, forward strand.
CAGGTCGGTGTCCTTGAAGTGTCCGGCCAGCTCGCCGAGTGCGGTCAGTTGGTCGACCGGGCAGCTGAAGAAACCATGCACCTGGGGGGAGTGCAACTGCATGGTGAGCACGCGCGACACCCCGGCGGTGACCAGCATGTCGGCGACCAGACGGCCACCCAGCGAGATGCGCGAGGCGTCCTTCTTGTCGGAGCGCGCGTAGGCGTAGTGCGGGATGACGGCGGTGATCTGGCCTGCGGAGGCGCCGCGGGCCGCGTCGATCGTCAACAGCAGTTCCATCAGGTTTTCCTGGGTGGGCGGCACCAGAGGCTGGATGATGTAGACGTCCCGCTGGCGGACGTTGACCAGCAGCTGCACCTGAAGGCAGTCGTTGCTGAACCGGCTGATGCGGATGGGTGACAACCGCGTCCCGAGGTGATCGCAGATCTCCTGTGCCAACTGCTGGTGGGCTGAGCCCGAGAAAACGACGATGTCCTTCACCCCGTGCGACCCCTTCCAACCCCCAGCTGGGCGTCCCCCTGATGGGCACCAGACTAGTGCCCCGGACGGCCTGTCGGTTCCCAAGCGGGAGGTCGACGGCCTCGCCCCCGCTGGGGACTCCGCACCATTGCTGGGCGCGTGGGAGAATCGCGGCATGGCCGTTGACGAGAACCAGCCGGACTCTGCCCTGCCGCCGTGGCGACGAACCACCGAGGACGGCGCACCGTACTGGACGAAGAACTACCAACCGGGTGTACCCGTTGAGATCGAGTTGCCCACCCAGTCGTTGTGCTCCCTGCTGGACACCGCTGTGAGCCAGGCGGGCACCTCGGTGGCCACCGAGTTCTTCGGCGCCGAGATGACCTACAAGCAACTCGGCGACCGGGTGTCCCGAGCGGCCGAGGGACTGCGCGAGCTCGGGGTGCAGGCCGGTGATCGGGTGGCGATCCTGCTGCCGAACTGCCCGCAGCACCTGATCGCGTTCTACGCGGTGCTGCGGCTGGGTGCGGTGGTCGTCGAGCACAACCCGCTGTACACCGCCCCAGAGCTCGAGCGGCTCTTCGAGGACCACGGTGCCCGGGTCGCCATCGCCATGGATTCGGTGGTCGACAAGCTCAACCAGCAACCCAAGTACGTGCGTCCCAAGGCGATCGTGTCGGTCAACATCCTCAAGGCCTTCCCCGCCAAACTGCAGGTCGCCCTCAAGCTGCCGGTGCCGGCCCTGAAGGCCAAGCGGGCGGCGTTGACCAGCGGCACGAAGGCCACCATGAGCTGGGAGAAGCTGGTGGGTCACCGCCCGATCACTTCGCGGCACCCGCGTCCCGAAGTGCACGACCTGGCGGCCATCCAGTACACCTCCGGCACCACGGGACGCGCAAAGGGCGCCATGCTCAGCCACTACAACCTGTACTCGAACGCCCGGCAGGGGGAGGCCTGGATGCACGGGGCGGAACCGCGCCGTGAGACGAGCTATGCCGCGCTGCCGTTGTTCCACTCGTTCGGGGTGACCGTGCACTCCACGTTCGGGGTGCTCAAGCAGTCCCGTCAGGTGCTCTTCCCCAAACCGGACGTGGAGCTGATTCTGGCCGCGGCCAGGAAGCGTCCCCCGACGATCTACTGCGCAGTCCCGGCGCTGTACCAGCGCACTGCAGAGGGGGCCAAGGAGCGGGGCATCAGCCTGGCGTCGGCCCGCTGGTGCATCTCTGGGGCGATGTCGCTGGTCGAGGAGACCCGCGAGCTGTGGGAGTCGGTCTCCAGTGGTCTGCTGGTGGAGGGCTACGGCCTGACCGAGGCGTCCCCGGTGGCGCTGGGCAACCCGTTCTTCCCGAGTCGGCGTGCCGGCACGATCGGGGTGCCGTTCCCCTCGACGCTCATGAAGGTGGTCGACGTCAACGACCCGACGCGCGAGGTTGAGGTCGGCGAGCCGGGGGAGCTGTTGATCAAGGGCCCACAGGTCTTCCAGGGTTACTGGCGCAACCCCGAGGAGACCGCCGTCACCCTGGTCGACGGCTGGCTGCGCACCGGCGACGTGGTCACGGTCGACGAGGACGGCTTCACCACCATCGTCGACCGCAAGAAGGAGATCATCATCACCGGCGGCTTCAACGTCAGCCCCTCCGAGGTCGAGCAGGAACTTCGTCGCCACGAGGGTATCGCCGATGTGGCCGTGGTCGGCCTACCGACTGCCAAGGGGGACGAGGAGGTGGTCGCGGCCGTTGTGCCCGCTCACGGTTACGTCATCGACAACGACGAACTGCGAGCCTGGGCCAAGGAATGGCTCGCCGCCTACAAGGTGCCCCGCCGGTTCATCGTGGTGGACGATCTGCCGCGCTCCATGCTGGGCAAGGTGCTGCGCGGCGACGTCCGCAAACAGCTCGCGGCCACGTGAGCAGGCTGCCTCGACGCTCCGTGCCTGCGGAGCATCTGCCGGTGCCGGTCGGCGCCCGGCCGGCTGCCGACCAGATGACCGACGTTGTCGTGGTGGGCAGCAACCCCGGCGCGTTGGCGGCCGCCCTGGCCTGCCGCAGGGAGGGTCTGGAGGTGCTGGTCGTAGAGGCGTCCGGCCTGATCGGCGGGCCCGAGGCGCTGGGTGCCGGTCAGCTCTGGGCACCCGGGCTCACCCAGAACGACGACTACGCGACGGCACGCGACTACTTCGACCGGGTGGTGGGCGATCCCGAGCCGGCCAGCAGCGCCCCGCGCCGGCACGCCTTCCTCACCGGCACCGCCCCGCTGGCCGGCTGGCTGGCCGAGCTGGGCGTCGGCCTGCACCCCGACCAGGTCGGTGACCACTACCCGCAGATCCCCGGCGGGCGGGGAGAGGGGCGTGTGTTGGCCCCCGAACCGGCCGATGCCACGGTGATCGGCCAGTTGGCGTCAGTCGTCCCCGACGGGCAACAGAACGACGCGTCCGGCCTGGTGGACAGGCTGGAGAACGGTGCCCGCCTGGTCGGCGACCTCGCCCGGGGACGCCGCATCGTGTACGGCGGCGCCTCGGTGGTCGTGGGACTGCTGGCTGCCTGCCAGCGGGCTCAGGTGAACCTCTGGTGGGACGCCCCGGTGCGCGTCCTGCTGACGTCGTCGCCCGACGGTCGGCCCCAGCGGGTGACGGGTGCGCTGGTGCAGCGCGGGGGACGGCTCGTCCGGGTGTTCGCCGGACGCGGTGTCATTCTGGCGCAGGGCGGTTTCGAGGCGGACGCAACCATGCGTCGCAAGTACCTGCCCACTCCATCGCGTCCGGCCTGGACGCTCGGGCAGGGGCGCGATGACGGCGTCCGTCAGCTGGCGTGGGCCGAGGAACTCGGGCTGCAGGTCGCCGGTCTGGGCGCGGCTTGGTGGCGTCCCGGCCTGTGGGACCCCAGCGGGCGGGTGTGGGACGCAGGCCCGGCCCTCGCGGCCCCTCACGGGTTCATGGTCGACGCCACGGGCCGCCGGTTCACCAACGAAGCGGGTGCCGGCAACGACATCTGCCGCGCCTGGTACGCGCGGGCCCGGGAGTTCGGGCCAGAGATGGTCGCCTGGCTCGTGCTGGACGCCGCCCACCGGCATCGCGGCCGACTGGGCGACCTTCCGCCGGGACGCGTCTCGCGGAACGCCGAGAAGTCCGGCTGGTTGGTGAGCGGGCGCACCCTGCCCGAACTTGCCTGGCGCATCAAGGTCGACGCCGCCGGCCTGCAGGCCACCGCGGAACGGTTCGACGGGTTCGCCGAACGGGGTGTGGACGACGACCTCGGCCGCGGGAACAGCGTGGCCGACCGGGCGCGCGGTGACCGAACGCATCGACCCAACCCGTGCCTGGGTGCCGTGCACCGAGGGCCCTTCCACGCCGTCCGGGTGGTGCCGGCAGATCTGGGCACCAAGGGTGGGCTGCTGACCGACGAGTACGCCCGGGTGATGCGCGAGGACGGGCCGATGCCGGGCCTGTGGGCCATCGGTTCGTCCGCGGCCTCGGTGACCGGTGTGAGCGACCCGGCCCCGGGGGTCGGGCATGCCGAGGCGATGGTGATGGGCCGCGCGGCCGCGGCCTCGATCAGCCGGACGTCGTGATGAGGCCACTCAGCTGGTGACGCTGAGCCTGAGAAGCCGCTCGTCGTCACCCGAGGCCGCGATGACCAAAAGGTTGCCGGCGGCGTCCTGGTCGATGTCGGTGGTTGGACCCAAGGGGTTCACCGTGGGCAGCGTGGTGGGCTGATCGATCACCTCACCGGTCACCGACAGGAACAGCACTCGCGGGCCGGCCGTGTTGGAGATCACCAGGTCGCAGGACAACGATCCCCACTGGGATCCGGCGACGAACAGTGCAGGCCCGAGACCAGGGGAGTCGGTTCCCGAGTTCCAGGCCGCCGGACGTGCCCCGGAGATGCTCAGGTCGGTCATCGGTACGCCGTCGGTCTGGTAGTTCGAGGTCGACCTGGACGCCGGGTCCCAGCCGTAGTTGCCACCGGGGACGATGACGTCGACCTCGTTCTCGCGGTTGGGGCCGCGGTCGATCGCGTACATGGTCGCGCTGTTGGGGTGCCAAGCCAGGCCGGTGATGTCGCGGTGGCCGTAGCTGTAGACGAGTTGGGTGATGGGATCGGAGCGGTCGATGAACGGGTTGTCAGCGGGGGCCCTTCTGCTGGCGACGTCGAGGCGAAGGATCTTGCCCCCCGACGACTCGAGGGCCTGGGGAGCCCGCGGATCGCCGCCGTCCGAGGTCCCGATGTACAAATGGGCATCCGGGCCGAACTCGATGTGGCAACCTACCTCGCCCGGCCTCGGCAGGGGCAGCCCGGTCAGCAGTGCCAGACCGGAGCGCGCGCTTGTCAGCTCACGGTCGGTCGTCATCGAAACCACCCGGATGTCGGTGTCGGTGCGGTAGCACAAGTAGATCTCGGGGGTGGCGGGGAAGCCGGGGGCCAGAGCTAGATCGAGCAGTCCGGCACCGCTGGTCGCCACGTCCGTCAGGTCGTGGCGCAGCGTGCTCCGGGTGCCCGCGGGGGTGATGCTCAGGATCTCGCTGCCAACGGTGACCAGCATCGTGTCATCAGGAGCGATCTCGAGCGCGGTGGCAGGGCCCAGGCCCTCGGCGATGACGGTTCTGGTGGTGGACGGCATGCTCGTCGGTTCGGGTGTGCTGGGGGAGGAGCCATTCACAACGCTTTGTGCGGGTGGCCGGACCTCGATCTGGCATCCGGAGAGCGCCAGAGCCCCCGCCACGGCGCAGGTGGCCCACACCGCGCGCAGCCGTGGTCGTCTCGAGGGCAGGCCACGCGTCGCTGCGAAACCTTGATCAGGCACCTGACCAGTGTCCCTCACGTTTCGGCGCTCGGCAACGTCCTGAGGCCCACGGTCAGCTCCCGCCCAGCTCGCTGGAGGGAAGTCGTAGCAGGGCGACGGCCTGGACGCGGTACGTCTCCTCGTCGAAACGGTCCACCAGGACGCGTTGCAAGCCGTAGCCCAGGGTCAGGCCGATGAGTAGTTCGCTGAAGCCCTGCACCCGATCGGACGGCACGTCGTTCGCCGCCGCCCAGGCGAGCATGGTCTCCTCGACCGAGTCACGCAGGATGCTGAACTCGGCCCGCAACCGTTGGCCCAACTCGTCGTCCGTTCCTGCGCCCGCACCCAGCTGGGCAAGCAGGTCGGCCAGTTCGGGTGCGACGGCCAGTGCAGCCATGGCGTAGGACGCCAACTCCGCCGGTGATGCGGGATGGTGACGGTACTCGCCGAGTGCCCGCATGGGCAGGGCGATGGTCTCGCGAGCCACCTCGACCACGATCTCTTGTTTCCCCGAGAAGTGGTGGTAGACGGCACCGGCCGAGGTTCCAGACAGCTCCACCAGTTGGGCCATGGAGGTGCCCTTGACGCCGTGAGTGCGGATCAGCTGGGCTGCTGCCTCGATGATCGCCTGCCGGCTGGTGGTCTTGGGTGCCATCCCATCAGCTTAGGCCCGGCCGCTCGAGGCCCAGCCGCTGAGGGTTCTTGTCGAGAGAGGACAGGACCGTTGGCAGGAAGTTGTGGTGCCCTGGATGGCACGCACGGACGGGCATGGGTTACGGTAGTCCCGGTAACAGAACGATCGTTCTGCTGCTTGCTCCACGACGGATGAAGGACGTGATGACAGTTTCGTTGTCCCTCGGACTCGACGTCGGCTCGACGACGGTGAAAGCCGTCGTCACCGATGGCGACGAGATCGTCTTCAGTGACTACCGCCGGCACAACGCCGATGTGCGCGGCGAGTTGGCCAACCTGCTGCGTGACGTTCAGGCGCACTTCCCGCACGACCTGGTCAAGGTCGCCATGACCGGTTCGGGTGGTCTGGGTGTCGCCAAGGCCATGGGAATCCAGTTCGTCCAGGAAGTCATCGCGTCCACGGCAGCCATCGAGCGGTTGAACCCCGAGGTCGACGTCATCATCGAACTGGGCGGCGAGGACGCGAAGATCACGTATCTGCGCCCCGTGCCCGAGCAGCGCATGAACGGCACGTGCGCCGGTGGCACGGGTGCGTTCATCGACCAGATGGCGAGCCTGCTCCAGGTCGACGCATCCGGGCTCAACGAACTCGCCGCGCGGTATCAGAACCTGTACCCGATCGCGTCGCGCTGCGGGGTCTTCGCCAAGACCGACGTACAACCGCTGCTGAATCAGGGCGCCGCGCACGAGGACATCGCCGCCTCGGTGTTCCAGGCCGTGGCCACCCAGACGGTGGCCGGACTGGCCTGTGGTCACCCGATCCGGGGCAGGGTCATCTTCCTGGGCGGACCGCTGCACTTCCTCCCCGAACTGCGGGCGGCCTTCGTCCGGGCGCTGGGCGACAACGTCGACGAGTTCGTCACCCCGGGCAACGGTCAGCTGTACGTGGCCCTCGGTGCCGCCTTCACCGCCCGGGGCCCGGCACTGAGCCTTCCTCACCTGGCGGCCGAGCTGGTGGCGGCCAACAAGATCACCATGACCGCCCGCACCATGCGGCCGCTGTTCGCCGACGATGCCGAGCGCGATCAGTTCGACGTTCGGCACGCCCTGGCGCACGTCCCGCAGGGCGACCTGAATGGCGTCGCCGGCCCGGTCTGGCTCGGTATTGATGCGGGCTCAACAACGATCAAGTCGGTGGTCCTGGACGCGGCGGGCGCCATCGTGCACTCGACCTATGCGTCCAACGAGGGTGACCCGGTGGCCGCGGCCGTCACCATCGCCCGCGACATCATCGGCGCCCTGCCGCCGGGGGCGTTCATCGGACGGGCCTGCGTCACGGGCTACGGGGAGGAACTCATCAAGGCGGCCCTGCACGCCGACGAGGGCGAGATCGAGACGATGGCGCACTTCCGGGCCGCTGCTGCGTTGTGCCCGGGGGTGACCAGCGTCATCGACATCGGTGGACAGGACATGAAGTTCCTGAGGATCCGCAACGGCGCGGTCGACTCCATCTCGGTGAACGAGGCGTGCTCGTCGGGCTGCGGGTCGTTCCTGCAGACCTTCGCCCAGACCATGGGCACCGATGTTCGCGAGTTCGCCAAGGCCGGCCTCGCCTCGCAGGCCCCCGTCGATCTGGGCAGCCGCTGCACCGTGTTCATGAACTCCTCGGTCAAGCAGGCCCAGAAGGAGGGCGCCTCGATCGGCGACATCTCCGCCGGTTTGAGCTACTCGGTGGTTCGAAACGCGCTCTACAAGGTGATGAAGGTCCGCGATCTGGGCGACCTCGGTGAGCACGTGGTCGTCCAGGGTGGCACGTTCCTCAACGACGCCGTCCTGCGCGCCTTCGAACTGCAGACCGGGGTGGAGGTGGTGCGTCCGAACATCTCGGGTCTGATGGGTGCCTACGGCGCCGCGCTGACCGCGAGGACGCACTACGACGCCCAGGATTCCACGGGCGCGCCGGCGGTTTCGGCGATGATGTCACGCGACCTGGACGGCTTCGAGGTCACCAGTTCGCAGCGCATCTGCCAGCTGTGCCAGAACCACTGCAAGCTCACCATCAGCAGCTTCGACGACGGTTCCCGACACGTCTCGGGCAACCGCTGCGAGCGGGGAGCCTCCCTGGACGCCAAGCCGAAGAAGTCCGAGGTGCCCAACCTGTACGACTACAAGTACAAGCGGATCTTCGGCTACCGCCGGCTCACCGACGCCAAGGCCACCCGCGGCGAGATCGGCATCCCTCGGGCGCTGGGGATGTACGAGGACTATCCGCTGTGGTTCACCATCCTCACCCAGCTGGGTTTCAAGGTCGTGATCTCGGGACGCAGCTCGCACGACGTGTTCCAGGCCGGCATGGAGTCGATCCCCTCGGAGAACGTCTGCTACCCGGCCAAGATCGCCCATGGTCACGTTGAATGGCTGCTTGACAAGGGCATCTCGACGATCTTCATGCCGTGTGTGAACTACGAACGCAAGCAGTTCGATGAGGCGGACAACAACTACAACTGCCCGATCGTGGCGTTCTACCCCCAGGTGCTGGCCAAGAACGTCGAACGGCTGCGCGATGACGGTGTGCGGGTCATCGACCCGTTCGTCAACCTCGACAACCCGTTGAAGCTGGCCGACCGGCTGGTGGAGGTCTTCGCAGACTGGGACGTGAGCCTGCCCGAGGTCAAGGCCGCGGTTGCCGCCGGGTATGCCGAGCTTGACCGGGTGCGGGCCGACATCAAGGCCGAGGGTGACCGTGCGCTGCAGTACATGCGCGAGAACCAGATGCGCGGCATCGTCCTGGCCGGGCGTCCGTACCACATCGATCCCGAGATCAACCACGGCATTCCCGAGATGATCACCGCACTGGGCATGGTGGTGCTCAGTGAGGACGCGTTGACCAACGGCATGCTCAACTCGCAGATGGAGCGTCCGCTGCGGGTGCGCGACCAGTGGGTCTACCACACCCGGCTCTACGAGGCGGCCGCCCAGGTCGCCACCGAGCCAGATCTCAACATCGTGCAGCTGAACAGTTTCGGGTGTGGGGTGGACGCGGTCACCACCGACCAGGTGCAAGAGATCCTGGAGCGGGTCGGTGACGTGTACACCGTGCTGAAGATCGACGAGGTGTCGAACCTCGGAGCGGCGAAGATCAGGTTGCGTTCGCTGCAGGCTGCCACGCGTGAGCGTCCGGGGTTCGACCCCAGCGCCGAAATCGACACCACGGGCCCCAACCCGGTCTACGGTCTGGCCGAGCGCGAGACGCACACCGTCTACGTGCCGCAGATGGCACCGATCCACTTCCGGATGCTGGAGCCGATCCTGCGCCGCGCCGGGGTCAAGGCCGAGGTGCTGGAGCATGCCAGCAACGACGACGTGGAGTGCGGACTGAAGTACGTCCACAACGACGCCTGCTACCCGGCGATCATGGTGATCGGCCAGCTGATCAACAAGTTCGTCAGCGGGGGAGCCGACCCCAACTCCTCGACGGTGGCGATCACCCAGACCGGCGGCATGTGCCGGGCCACCAACTACGTGGGGCTGCTGCGCAAGGGGCTGAAGGACGCCGGCTACCCGCAGGTGCCGGTGCTCGCGGTCAGCGCTCAGGGCCTGGAGAACAATCCCGGCTTCCAGATCTCGCTGGGCACGGTGCAGCGCGGCGTCCAGGGTCTGGTGCTCGGCGACCTGCTGCAGAATGTCCTGCTGAGGACGCGTCCCTACGAGCGCGTCGAGGGATCGGCGATGGAGCTGTACCAGCGCTGGGACGCGATCACCCGCGAGTTCTTCGAGCACGGCGGCTGGTCGCCCTCGCTGAACCGCCGGGTCGGGTTCACCTGGATGATCAACCAGATCGTCGCCGAGTTCGACCAGCTGCCGTTGTTGGGCATTGCCCGCAAGCCCCGGGTGGGTGTGGTCGGCGAGATCCTGGTGAAGTTCCAGCCGGACGCCAACAACGACGCGGTGCGGGTGATCGAGGAGGAGGGCTGCGAGGCCGTCCTGCCCGGGACTGACCGCCTTCTTCCTGCAGGGCATGTACACCGCCGACTACAAGTGGGACATGTTCGGACTGGGCACCACCAAGGGACGCCTCGGGCAGAAGGCCGGCATCTGGCTGATCGAGCAGTTCGAACGGCCGATGCGCCGGGCACTCGCGGCGACGAACGGCAAGTTCGACGTGCCCGACACCATCGCCGGGCTGGCCGACAAGGCTCAGCGAGTGATCTCGCTGGGCACCCAGGCCGGTGAGGGGTGGCTGCTGGTGGGCGAGATGGTCGAGCTCATCGAACACGGGACGCCCAACATCATCTGTGCCCAGCCGTTCGCCTGCCTGCCCAATCACGTGGTGGGGCGCGGCATCTTCTCCGAGTTGCGTCGCCAGTACCCGATGGCCAACGTGGTGTCGATCGACTACGACCCGGGCGCCTCCGAGGTCAATCAGCTCAACCGCATCAAGTTGATGGTGGCCACCGCGCACAAGAACGCGGGGACCCAGGGTGCGCTGGCCGTCTGGTCTGACGCCGACAACGAGTTCGAGCCCATGTCACGGCCGATGACGGTGGTCGAGAAGCTGTCGCCCGGCCAAATCCCGCTCGAGATCACACCCATGCTCGCACGCGGCGCCATCTGGTAGGCCGCGCGCCTCTGCTACCGAAGCTGGGCCAGCACGCCGACCACTCGCCGTGTCACGGCGTCGTTCGTCGCCTGACGCCAGGCCAGCAGCAGGGGGGGTGTGGGGCGAGCTGTGGCACCTGCGTGGCACCGAACGCCTGCAGCGCAACGCCATCTTCGCGTCGATCGACCCGCACGACTGGGCGTTCACCGACTGGGTGTGGGGCCCGACGGCGCTGTTCCCGCAGGACGAGCCGGCAATGTACACCCCGATCCCGCTGAGTTCGGCGGCGGTGGAGTCGGTCTCGTCGTCCCAGTGAGCTGAATCACCAGATTGTGGAAGTTCGCGCAGCGTAGTCGCTGTCTGAACGTCCACAATCTGTCTGAGGGCCAGGGGTTCATCAACCAGACGGAGGCGTCACATGACACAGGACTGGGCGGGCGATCCGCAGAACGCGTCCACCGACGGGGCGTTCGAGCGCGACACGACCTACATCGCCGACCGAATTGTCGCGTCGGTGCCGCCGGGCTCCGGTCCGCAGCCGATGCCCGGCACGGCAGGGCGCGTCGGGGAGTTGTTGTGGCCGGTCGAGGCCGGCCGCTACCGCTTGATGGCCGCGAGGGCCTGCCCGTGGGCCCACCGTGCGGTCATCGTCCGTCGGCTGATGGGTCTGGAGGAGGCGTTCTCGCTCAGTCTGGCCGCGCCGACCCATGACGTTCGGTCGTGGAACTACCACGGCCAGTACCCCGACGGCATCGACCCCGTGCTGCAGATTCCGAGGTTGCAGGACGCGTACCTCGCACGCGTCCCCAACTACCCGCGGGGCATCACCGTGCCGGCGATGGCCGAGGTCTCGACGGGTCGGGTCGTGACCAATGACTACAACCAGATGACCATCGACGTCATCCGGGAGTGGGGGGACTTCACGCGCCGGGGCGCGCCCGAGCTCTACCCCGACGATCTGGTCGACGAGATCGAGTCGGTCAACGAACTGATCTACGACAAGATCAACAACGGTGTCTACAAGTGTGGCTTCGCCCGCACCCAGAAGTATTACGACAACTCCTATCGCGAGTTGTGGGAGGCCATCGACCAGATCACGGAGCGGTTGGCGTCCCGCCGCTACCTGGTGGGCGACCACATCACGCTGGCCGACATCAGGCTGTTCACCACCCTGGTGCGCTTCGACGCCGTCTACCACGGGCACTTCAAGGCCAACCGCAGCAAGATCAGCGAGATCCCGGTGCTGTGGGGGTACCTGCGCGACCTGTTCCAGACCCCGGGTTTCGGCGACACCGTCGACTTCCCGCAGGTCAAGGAGCACTACTACGTCGTCCACAAGGAGGTCAACCCCACTCAGGTGGTGCCGCTCGGCCCCGACCTGAGCGGCCTGTTGACTGCCCACGGACGCGAGGAGTTGGGCGGCTCGCCGTTCGGAGACGGGACCCCACCCGGCCCGCTGGCGCCCGACGAGCGTCCCCCCGCGGGCTCGAACCCGCTCTACGCTGCGTCCTGACATGGCTCAGCCCAACAGGGCCTCGGCCAGCAGCCCTGCCACCATGGTGACGACTGCCCGGCCGTCCTCCTCGGACAGGTGCCCCGTGCTCAGCACGACCATCGAGTAGGCGGCCTGGGGCGACCAGACGTATCCCATCGAATGGCTGGTCCAGGTGACCAACCCGGTCTCCGGGTCGACGGGGTCGTCCAGCCAGCCATTCTTCAGGGCGACCACCGCCCCCGACGGCGCGCCCGCGTCGAGGCCCCACACCTGTTCCGGCTCAACCCGCCGCATCAGATCGAGCAGGTAGTCGCTGTCCGTACGGTTGAGCAGGTCGCCGTCGACGAGGTGCCGGACGAGGGTCAGTTGGTCGTTCGCGGTGATGGCCGTCAGGCCCCAGTCCTCGTCGGCGTAACTGGGCACGGTGTGGCTCATACCGGCGGCGGCGAAGAACTCGGCCACCCCGTTGGCCCCGCCGATGATCTCCCAGAGCCACTGCTGGGAGTCGTTGTCCGAGTAGGTGATCGCGGCCTCGGCGAGCGCCCACTCCTCCTCGGTGACCGCAGGGCCCCGGGTAGTCGCCTGCCAGAGCCGGGCTGCGACGGTGGCGACCTTGATGGTGCTGGCCGCCAGGAACTCTCGGTCGCCGTTCATCGAGCAACTGGCGCCGGTGCTGGCGTCGTGCACGGCGAAGGCGACCGGTCGGTCGGTGCTGCCGGTGATCGCGGCCTCGGCGGCGATGATCCGGCCGACCACCTGACGGGCCCCCTCGCCCTCGGCGAACTGACAGACGATGTCGCCGGGTTGCATGGGAATCGGGAAGGGTTCGGCGTCCGGCCAGTCGAGCACCGGGCCAGGCGTGGCGGAGGCCGAGGCCGTTGGCGAGGGTGGGCGTGGCGCGGACGCCTGCGGGGAGGCTGAGGCGCTGACAGGCGGGGAGGGTGCGGAGCGGGGTAGCGCCGGCCCCCCGCCAAGGGCCAGGAGCAGGGCGCCGACCACTGCGACCCCGGCCACCCCGGCGGGCGTTCGTCTTGAGCTTCGCGTGGCCACGGCGTCCGGTCTCAGAACTCGATCTCGGCCAGGGAAGCCACCCAGATCTCGGCCTGCGGTGTCTGTGCCTCGCGGCACAGGTGGCAGACCATCAGCCCGGCAGCCCGCCCGCCCGCCACGTCGGTGACCGGATTGTCGCCGATCATCAACGTCTCACCCGCCGTCGTCCCCAGCCGGAGGCATGCGGCCTCGAAGGCCCGGACGTCAGGCTTGGCGGCCGGCAGGTCGCTGGAGGCCAGCATGATCAGGCGTTCGTCCGCCAACCCCAGGGCACGCAACTTGCGTGTCTGGTAGGCGGTCTCCCCGTTGGTCAACACGCCCACCGGACGCCCAGAGCCGAGCGCCCGCGTCAAGGCGTCCCGGGCGTCCGGGAACGGCCGCCAGTTGGCCTCGTAGATCGCCCGCAGCTGGTCGAACTCTTCGATGGCCCGCTCGATGGACCAGTCGGACGCCCACGGCAGGAACCCCCGAACCCGACCGGCCCGCTGCCCCAGCAGGTCGATTTCGCCACGCGTGTAGCGGTCGAACCACTCGTCCTCGAGTCCCTGCCATCGAGCCAACGTCTCGACGGGGCCGAGGTGCCAGCCGGGCAGGTTGCCCGTCCACTCGAGCACGGCGGCGTTGCGGGTGGACGAGTAGTCGCTGAGGGTGTCGTCCAGGTCGAACAGCACGCCACGAACCCGGTCAGGCACGCGGAATGCACCCGGCAGGAAGCCCACCTGTCCAGCCATCGTCCACCTCCTGTGCTATGGCCCCGCACCACTTTACGGGCCCGCTGTCGGCGGCACTCGTCCGAAAGCCGGACGCGGCACTAGGGTGGGGCCATGCCGCACGACCATCCCTTCGCCGAGCGGTGGAACCACAACTCCTGGCGCTACCCGATGATCGCCGAGTTGGTCGCCGACTGCCCGTTGGTCCTCGATGTGGGGTGCGGCGACGGCACGCTCGCCCGCTACATCGCGGGCCAGGGTCATCAGGTCATCGGCATCGATCGTGATCGCATGGTGCTGCCCCAGGATTCTGAGGGAACCCATTTCTTGTTGGGCGATGCCACCGGACTGCCCTTCCCGCATGACTCGTTCGACGCGGTGGTCAGCGTCGCGGTGCTGCACCAGACGCGGCTCGATCTCGCGCTCGTCGAGATGCGCCGCGTGCTCAAGCCGGGTGGTCTGCTGGTGGACGTGGGAATCGCCCGCGACAAGGGAATCAACGAAGTGCTTCGGTCGGCCTGCGACATCCCCGGCCACCTGGTGGCCAGGCCAGGCACGACCGCTTGGGAACCACAGACGACCCGTATCGACCCCACGCTCGGCTGGGCCGAGACCCGGGACGCGATCCGGCTGATCCTGCCCGGGGCCCAGTTCCGCCGCATCGGTGGCTGGCGCTACCTGGCAACCTGGCGCCGTCCCACCTGAGGTGCCAAAACACCGGGACGCGTTGTCGGCCCCGCTGCCGGGAAGGCCGGGGGCCATCGATAGGCTGAGCCCATGAGGATAGGTATTCCACGAGAATCCCTGCCCGGTGAGAATCGAGTGGCTGCCACACCTGTGACCGTGCCGCAATTGATCAAGCTGGGCTATTCGGTCGTCGTCGAGACCAAGGCGGGGCAGCGCGCGTCGTTCCCCGACTCGGCCTACACGGCAGCCGGAGCCGAGATCGGGACGGCAGCAGACGTGTGGGGAGCCGACATCGTGCTCTCCGTCAACGAACCCAGTGTCGAAGAGCTCGAGTCGATGCGGTCGGGGGCAGTGCTCATCACGTTCCTGTACCCACGGCAGAACGCTGCGCTGCTCGAGGCCCTGAAGAAGCAGGGCGTCACCGGCATGTCGATGGACATGGTGCCCCGCATCTCGCGCGCCCAGTCGATGGACGCGCTGAGCTCGATGGCCAACATCTCCGGTTACCGGGCGATCGTCGAGGCGTCGTACGAGTTCGGACGTACCTTCGGTGGCCAGGTGACGGCGGCGGGCAAGGTGGCCCCTGCCAAGGTCTTCGTCATCGGCACCGGTGTCGCGGGTCTGGCCGCGCTGGGCGCGGCGAACTCGCGCGGCGCCGAGGTTTACGCGACAGACGTGCGTCCCGAGACCGCCGAACAGGTGGAGTCGATGGGCGCCACCTTCCTCAAGGTGCGCAGCAGCACCGAGGACCAGGGTGTCAGCTCGGACGGCTACGCCAAGGAGACCTCGGACGACTACAACGTTCGGGCCGCCGAGCTGTACATGGAGCAGGCCCAGAAGGTCGACATTCTTGTCACCACAGCGGCGATCCCCGGGCGTCCCTCGCCCAAGCTGATCACCACCGAGATGGTGGAAGCCATGAAGCCGGGCTCGGTCATCGTCGACCTGGCTGCGTTGGGTGGCGGAAACTGCGAGTTGACGCGTCCCGGAGAGAAGTACGTCACCGAGAACGGCGTCACCATCATCGGCTACACCGATCTGCCCAGTCGGCTGCCCGGCCTGGCCAGCCAGCTCTACGGCACCAACCTGGTGAACCTGCTGAAGCTCGCCACACCCGTCCTCGGACGGCCAGCTCGTCGTCGACTTCGACGACGAGGTGCTGCGCAACATGACGGTGACCCGCGACGGCGAGATCACCTTCCCGCCGCCGCCCATCCAGGTATCCGGCCGCCCCAGTGGCGGTCCCGGCCAAGGATGTGGCCGTCAAGGCAGTCGAGACACCCAAGGTGCCCAAGCCGTGGTGGGTCAGCTTCGCGGTCGTCGGCGTCCTCTCGGTCGCCCTGATCGGCCTGCTGACCGTCGCCCCCAGCTCGTTCGTCTCGCTGTTCGGGGTGTTCGCGCTGGCGCTGGTCGTCGGTTACTACGTGGTCTGGAACGTGACCGCGGCCCTGCACACGCCCGCTGATGAGCGTCACCAATGCGGTGTCGGGCATCATCCTGGTCGGTGCGATCACCCAATTGGGCAACGACAACTGGGCGATCAAGATCGTCGCGATGATCGCGGTGCTGATCTCCAGCATCAACGTCTTCGGTGGGTTCACCGTGACCCAGCGCATGCTCACGATGTTCCGGAAGGGCTGATCAGAGATGCTCGCTAATTTCGTCCAGGCGACCTACATCGTCTCTGGTGTGCTGTTCATCCTTGCTCTGGCCGGGCTCTCCCGGTTCGACACCTCCAAGCGCGGCAATGCGTTCGGCATCCTGGGCATGGCCCTGGCGGTCACCGCCACCATCGTCGCCGTCTGGGCCCCCGAGAGCTGGCGCGGCACCGACTGGGCCGACCGGATGCCCAGCTTCGTCGGGGTCGCTGGCACAGGTCCGCTGGTGATGTTCCTGGTCGCGGTGCTGCTCGGTGCAGCGTTCGGCATCTACAAGGCCACCAAGGTTGAGATGACCGGCATGCCGCAGTTGATCGCCCAGCTGCACAGCTTCGTCGGTCTGGCTGCGGTGTTGATCGGCTTCAACGTCTTCATCGAGATCGACCGCGAGCTGGCGGCCGGTCATGACCACCAGAACCTGAGCTTCCACCTGGCCGAGGTGTGGATCGGCATCTTCATCGGTGCGGTGACCTTCACCGGTTCGATCGTGGCCTGGGGCAAGCTGGCCGAGAAGTTCCCGTCCAAGCCGCTGACGCTGCCCGGACGCAATCTGCTCAACCTGGCCACCATGGTCGGCATCATCGGCTGTGGCGTGTGGTTCCAGAACAGCACGTCCTGGATCCCGCTGGTCATCCTGACGCTGCTCAGCCTTTTCCTCGGCTTCCACCTGGTGGCCGCCATCGGCGGTGCGGACATGCCCGTCGTGATCTCGATGTTGAACAGCTACTCCGGCTTCGCGGCCGCCTTCAGCGGCTTCGCCCTGGGCATGAACGTGTTGATCATCACCGGTGCGCTGGTCGGCGCATCCGGTGCGATCCTGAGCTTCATCATGTGCCGGGCGATGAACCGGTCGTTCATCTCCGTGATCCTGGGCGGCTTCGGCACCGAGGCCATGGTGGTCGCGGACGGCCCGCAGGGCGAGATCCAGGAGGTCAAGGCTGACGAGTTGGCCGGCTGGCTGGCCGATGCCCGTTCGGTCATGATCACCCCCGGTTACGGCATGGCGGTTGCCCAGGCCCAGTACCCGGTCGCCGAGCTCACCAAGCGGCTCGCCGACGCCGGGGTGAAGGTCAGGTTCGCCATCCATCCGGTGGCCGGACGCCTGCCCGGCCACATGAACGTGCTGCTCGCCGAGGCCCGCGTCCCGTACGACATCGTGTACGAGATGGACGAGGTGAACGACGAGTGGGACGAGATCGACGTGGTGCTGGTCATCGGTGCCAATGACACGGTCAACCCCTCGGCCATGCAGCCGGGCACCCCGATCTCGGGCATGCCGGTGCTGCACGTCTGGGAGGCCAAGAAGGTCGTCGTCTTCAAGCGTTCGATGAAGCCCGGTTACGCAGGTGTCGAGAACCCGCTGTTCTTCCACGACAACACGTGGATGTGCTTCGGCGACGCCAAGGCCACCGTCGACGGCATCAACACCGCGCTGCCTGCGGGCGTCGCGAACAAGGCGATCACCGCCTGACATCGCCCCTCAGATGGGCGCACAGCGCGCGGCTCCCCTCGGGAGTCGCGCGCTGTTTCATGCCCAGCACCACGCACCTCACGAAACCCCTTGACCTGACTTGGCTCAGAGCCTGTTCGGGCCCGGTAGCCACCCCAGGCGTGACCAAGGTCCTGACGGTCGCCCGACAGGGCAGCCGCGAGACCCCGGGAGCCCAGTCGGACAGGCATCCCAGACACCGCCCACCGAAATCGTCAGGACCTTTGTCACGCCACACCCACGAACGCCCCCGGACGCATTGACAGCGCCGCTCGGGAGTGGGACCCTGAGGCCAGCATCCCGGGCTGCGTCGTCCGGGGTTGACACTGGCCCACAGAGGTGGCTGTCATGCTGGATACCACAGAACTTCCCACCATCGGCGTCACGGTCGATGGCGCCCCGCTGAACGTCAGGAGCGGACTCACCATCCTGCAGGCGCTGAAACAGGAGGGCGTGGGCGTGCCCTCGCTCTGCAACGACATCAGACTGGAACGCTCGAACGGCAACTGCGGACTGTGCGTCGTCGAACTGGGCGGCGATGCTCGTCCGGTCAAGGCCTGCATCACCCCCATCGAGGCGGGGATGTCCATCGTCACGCATTCGGCGACCCTGGATCCCTACCGGCGGCTGCGACTGGAGCAGCTGCTGACCGACCACAACGCCGACTGTGTCGCACCCTGCCAGCAGGCCTGCCCGGCCCACATCGACATCCAGCAGTACCTGGGACACGTGGTCGACGGCAACTACCGGGCGGCGATCAAGGTGATCAAGGACGTCAACCCGTTCCCCTCGGTGTGTGGGCGGGTCTGCCCGCACCCCTGCGAGGCGCAGTGCCGGCGCAACCTGGTCGATTCACCGGTCGCCATCAACCACGTCAAGCGGTTCGCCGCCGACTGGGACCTGGCTCAGGGCGACCCGTGGATTCCCCAGGTCGGCCCTGCTACCGGCAAGCGCATCGCGATCGTCGGCGCCGGCCCCTCGGGGCTGACGGCAGCGTCCTACCTCGCCATGGCCGGGCACAGCGTCACCGTCTACGAGAAGCAGCAGTCACCCGGCGGCATGATGCGCTACGGAATCCCCGAGTACCGCCTCCCCAAGCAGCAACTGGATGCCGAGATCGCCACCATCACAGCCCTGGGCGTCGAGATCGTCACCGGACGCGGCCTCGGCACCCACCTGCACCTGGAGAACCTGCGCAAGGACCACGACGCCGTCTATCTGGCGTTCGGTTCGTGGCAGGCCACGCCGATGGCGATGGACGGCGACAACCTGGACGGGGTGGTGCTGGGCATCACCTACTTGGAGCAGGTCACCAAGGGCGCCGACCCGCACCCCGGCGACGACGTCGTCGTGGTCGGTGGCGGCAACACCGCCATCGACTGCGTCCGCACCGCACTACGGCGCGGCGCGAAGAACGTGAAACTGATCTACCGGCGCACCCTCCAGGAGATGCCCGCCGAACCGCACGAGGTCGCCGACGCGATGGCCGAAGGCGTCGAGATGGTCTTCCTGACGGCCCCGCACCGCATCACCCGAGACCAGAACGGACGAAAGCTGCTGCACTGCCTGCGGATGGAACTCGGTGAGCCCGACAGATCGGGACGCCGGCGTCCGGTCGCGATCGAGGGCAGCGAGTTCACCATCGGTGCCGACACCATCATCGGGGCCATCGGCCAGTCGACGAACACCCAGTTCCTTTACAACGACCTGCCGGTGCGGCTGGACAAGTGGGGCAACATCGACATCGACGGCTCGACCATGCGCACCTCTGAGCGGGGGGTGTTCGCCGGCGGCGACTGCGTCACCGGACCGGCCACGGTGATCCAGGCGGTCGCCGCCGGCCGCGCCGCCGCCCGGGCGATCGACGAGTTCGTCCGTTCGGGCAGCGTCACCGCGATGAACGAGATCTACAACTGCAGCCGGGGCTCACTGGAGGACCTGCCTGCGCACGAGTTCGATTCCGTCCCGCGCCTGGCCAGGGCCGCGATGCCGACAGCCGTCAGCATCGAGCGCACCGCGGACTTCCGTCAGGTCGAGCACGGACTCTCCGAGGAGCAGGCCCGTCATGAGGCCGCCCGATGCCTGCACTGCGGCTGCAACGCCCGGCTCGACTGTGAACTGCGCAGCGAGGCCACCGATCACGGTTTGCACTACCGCAAGCCGTTGCACATCCGTCCCCGGCTGCGTATCGACGCCGACCACCCGTTCATCGTGCGTGACCACAACAAGTGCATCAGCTGCGGCAAGTGCATCGCGGCCTGCGCCGAGATCGAGGGCCCGGGTGTGCTGGCCTACCAGTTCAGCCATGGTCACCTGAGCGTCGGAACCCACAGCGGCCTACCCCTTGACCAGACCGACTGTGTCTCGTGCGGTCAGTGCGTCACCGCCTGCCCCTGCGGGGCGCTCGATTACAGACGCGAACGCGGAGATGTCTTCACGGCCATCAACGACCCGACCAAGCTGGTCGTCGGTTTCGTGGCACCTGCCCCACGCAGCGTCATCAGCCATGTGTACGGCGTCGGATTCGCCGAGGCGTCCGGATTCATCGCAGGTCTGATGAAGAAGCTCGGCTTCGACAGGTGCTTCGACTTCAGCTTCGCTGCCGACCTGACGATCATGGAGGAAACCACCGAGTTCTTGAACCGTGTCACAACCGGCGGGGTGATGCCGCAGTTCACCTCGTGCTGCCCCGGCTGGGTCAATCTGGTCGAGCGCCGATACCCACAGTTGATCCCGCACCTGTCGAGCTGCAAGTCGCCGCAACAGATGATGGGCGCCACCGTGAAGAACCACTTCGCCACGCTGTACAACGTCAGTCTCGACGACCTGTACGTGGTGTCGATCGTCCCCTGCCTCGCGAAGAAGTACGAGGCGGCGCGGCCCGAGATGGCCACCAACGGCGTCCGAGACGTCGATGCGGTGTTGACTACCACCGAGTTCCTCGAGATGGTGGAGATGGTCCGGCTGAAGCCGTCCGAGATCGTGCCGGCCAACTTCGATGAGCCCTACAGCCGCGTCAGCGGTGCCGGGGTGATCTTCGGCGCCTCCGGCGGGGTGGCCGAGGCCGCGCTTCGGATGGCCGTCGAGAAGCTGAGCGGTCAGGTGATGACCGATCATCTCGACTACACCGAGGTGCGGGGCTTCCAGGGCTTCAAGGAGACCTCGGTGAGCGCCGGGGGGAAGACCGTCCGGGTCGCGGTGATCTCGGGGTTGAAGAACGCCGAGCCGCTGATCCAGCGCGTCATCAACGGTGAGGACGTCGGGTACGACCTGGTCGAGATCATGGCCTGCCCCGGCGGGTGCGTCTCCGGAGCCGGCAACCCCGCCCCGACCAGCGCGGGGGAGCTGTGGTCACGCCAGCAGGTGCTGGTCGACATCGACCGAACCTCGACCTACCGAAAGTCGCAGGAGAACCCCGACATCCTGCGGCTGTACCGGGACTTCTACGGCGAGCCCAATTCCGAATTGGCCCACGAGTTGCTGCACACCAGCTACCGGCCGTTCTTCCAGGCTCCGCGTTGAGCGGACCCCGCCCGGTGATGGCTCGCCGGGCGGCCACCTCGGCGCTGCTCGGCAGTGCCGTGGAGTACTACGACTTCACGCTGTACGCCACGGCGTCCGCGCTCTTCCTGGGCAAGATCTTCTTCGCGCCGCTCGGCGATGCTGGTGGGACGCTCGCCTCGTTCGTCACCTTCGGGCTGGCGTTCCTGGCCCGCCCCTTGGGAGCGATCACCTTCGGGCACTTCGGTGACCGCCTGGGGCGCCGTAACGCCCTGGTGGGCGCAGTGACCGTGATGGGGGTGGCCACCCTCGCCATCGGTCTGCTGCCCGGCTACGCCACCATCGGGCCGGCCGCCCCCATCGTCCTGATGGTGTTGCGGCTGTTGCAGGGCTTCTCGGCCGGGGCGGAGCAGGCCGGTTCGAACGCCCTGGCCATGGAGCACGCCCCCGACGGTCGCCGCGCCCAATACGCGTCCTGGACGATGCAGGGCACGGCGCTGGGCACCCTGTTCGGCAAGCTGGCCTTCATCGCCGTCGTCTCGATGCCGTCCGACGTGCTGCTGGCCTGGGGTTGGCGGGTGCCCTTCCTCGCCGCCGGACCCCTGCTGGTGGTGGCGCTGTGGATTCGCAGTAGGGTCGAGGACGCGGCGGTCTTCGAGCGCACCCGGCAGTCCGGTGGCAGCCGCGTCCCGCTGGTGGACGTTCTGCGCCACCACCCGGCCCAGGTGCTGCTGGTCGCTGGCGGTTCGCTGCTGATGACCGGCGGGGCGGCGCTGAACGTCTTCGGGCTCAACGTGGCCACCAGGATGGCAGGGGTGCCAGAACGGTCGTTCCTGGTGCTGTTGGCCGTGGTGACAGGGCTGGAACTGGCCGTCCAGCCGTTGTGGGCCCGCCTGGCCGACCGAATCGGACGCCGTCCGATCGTGGCTGGCACCCTGCTCGTCGAGGCGGGGCTGTTCTTCGTCTACCTGCCCGCGCTGTTGTCCGGTGACCTGCTGCTGATCGGGGTGGTGGCGATCGCCATGATGCTGGCCTGGTCGGGCGCCAACGCGGTCTCGGCGTCCTTCTTCGCTGAGCAGTTCCCCACCCGAGTGCGGTACACCGGCACGGCGGTGGGCAGCCAACTGGGGATGATCGTGGTCGGGTTCAGCCCGACCATCATGATCGGCCTGATGGGCAAGGGTGGCGTCACCTGGCCTGCTGCCGCCGGGTTCGCGGCCGGCTGCATGCTGGTCGCCGGTATGTGCGCGCTGGCGGCCCGCGAGACGTACCTTGTGAGCCTGCCCGAGTTGGACGGGTGAGTCTGGTCTATCTCCCGAGCTGACCGATCAGCCGCTCGAAGACGGCGGTCCGGTCGAACTGCCGGGCGTGGGCCCGGGCCCGGGCGGCGAGTGATCGCCGCTCGTCCGGCGTCATCGTCAGCACGGCGTGGTCGATGGCCTCAGCGATCCCCGCAGGGTCGTCCACGCGCGACCAGGGCTGCATCGGTGGCTGTCGGGTCGAGGTCGGTGAATCGCGCGCATTGATGGCCGGGTAGCGACCGTCGATCACCTTGTAATTGCCGACCGGGTCAGGCCGCTCCACGGTGATCCCGGCCCGGTACGGGTCGATCGTGTCGAGCGGCTTCAGCGGCAGGCCCGATTCGATGAGCCGGTCTATCGGCCAACTCATGATCCGGACGTCGTCGAACCCGTGGTCGAGGGCAGCCTCGGCCATGTTGCGCGCCTCACCGGCGTGACCACAGATGACGGGGTCGGCGCGGACGACCAGGACGAGCCTTCGGCTGGGGGACATGGGGTCTCCTGTCGTGATCGTGGGTGTGGTCACGCGCGGGGTCGGGTGGGTCTGAAGGGTCGCTGCCGCGAGGGTGCTTCAGCGGGACGAGAGTTCCGCCTGCAGGCGTGCGAGGGCCTGGTCGACGCGCGCGGCGTCGCGTCCCTTGACTACGATGTTCGTCCCGTGGACGCCCTGCTCGGCGAAGGGGTAGGAGCCCATCACCAGATCGGGGTAGTCGTCGGCCAGCACCCGCAACGGGCCGGCAAGGCGGCCTTCGCCGAACTCGAAGCGGACCTCGCGCACCACCAGCGGGCTGCCGTGCTCCAGGCGGGGCAGCAGGACGGCCACCATCTCGCGGAAGATGCTGGGCACCCCGGCCAGCACGTACACGTTGCCCAGACTGAACCCCGGAGCCCCCGACAGCACGTTCTCGATGAGTCGGGCACCGTCGGGCACCCGGGCCATCCGCAACTGGGCATCATTGGGTTCGCGTCCCGCCCGGGCGAACGCCTCGAGAAGCACGGCGCGGGCATCCTCCCGGATGCCGATCGGCACCCCGAAGGCGGCAGCCACGGCGTCCGCCGTGATGTCGTCGTGGGTCGGGCCGATGCCCCCTGAGGTGAAGACGTGGGTGTGGTCGGAGCGCAGGGAGTTGAGGGCCTCCCCGATGGCCCCGTGGTCATCGGGGACCACCCGGATCTCCTTGAGGTCGATCCCCACCTTGGTCAGTTCCATCGCCAGGTGGTAGGCGTTCGCGTCGCGGGTGCGTCCTGAGAGGATCTCGTCACCGATGATCAGGATTGCCGCTGTCGGGTTTGACATCTGAGCTCCTTTCCGGCGGCACCCAACCTACGTGGGCTGCTCCACCTGGGTCTGCGGACCATCCGTGGGGTGGATGACGGTCGGTGGACGCACCAGCACAACCACGCTCCTGCCCTCGAGCAGGATGGCGTCCTTCGCCGCCTTGGGGGGCTGGTTCGCCAGTTCACGTGACGTGTCCAGGACGACATGCCAACCGGTGCCGAACCGCTCGCGCGGCAGCCGGAACCTGACGGACTCGGCGTCACCGTTCAACAACACGAGCAGGCTGTCGTCGACGATGCGGCCACCCCTGGCGTCCGGTTCGGGGATGGTCTCGCCGTTCAGGAAGACCATCAGCGATCGCGACGTCTCACCCCAGTCGGCCTCGGTCATGTGCTGGCCATCTGGAGTGAACCACGCGATGTCGCCGAGCTCGGACTCGCCGCCGTGCTGTCGGCGCGCCGGCGAAGAACCGCCGGCGGCGCAACACCGGGTGCTCGCGCCGCAGCTTGACCGCACGCGGGTGAACGTCAGCAGGGCGGCCTGCGTCGTCGTCGAGGTCCCAGTCGACCCAGGACAGCTCGTTGTCCTGGCAGTAGACGTTGTTGTTGCCCTGCTGGGTGCGGCCCATCTCGTCGCCGTGCGAGATCATCGGCACGCCCTGGCAGAGCAGCAGCGTGGCGAGGAAGTTGCGCTGCTGGCGGCGCCGCAGCGCGTTGATCGCCGGCGTCGTCGGTCGGCGCCCTCGACGCCGCAGTTCCACGAGCGGTTGTGGCTCTCGCCGTCGGCGCCGTCCTCGCCGTTGGCCTCGTTGTGCTTCTCGTTGTACGAGACCAGGTCGCGCAGCGTGAAGCCGTCGTGGGCGGTGACGAAGTTGATCGAGGCGATCGGGCGGCGGCCGCGTGTGCTCGTAGAGGTCGGACGAGCCGGTGAGCCGGGAGGCGAACTCGCCCAGCGTGGCTCGGCTCGCCGCGCCAGAAGTCGCGCACGGTGTCGCGGTACTTGCCGTTCCACTCGGTCCACAGCGGCGGGAAGTTGCCGACCTGGTAGCCGCCGTCGCCGACGTCCCACGGCTCGGCGATGAGCTTGACCTGGCGAGATGACCGGGTCCTGCTGGACGAGGTCGAAGAACGCCGACAGCCGGTCGACCTCGTGGAACTGGCGGGCCAGGGTGGCGGCGAGGTCGAAGCGGAAGCCGTCGACGTGCATCTCCGTCGACCCAGTAGCGCAGCGAGTCCATGATCAGCTGCAGCACGTGCGGGTGCCGCATGAGCAGGCTGTTGCCGGTGCCGGTGGTGTCGTAGTAGTGCGCCTGGTCGTCGTCGACGAGCCGGTAGTACGCGGCGTTGTCGATGCCGCGGAAGCGACAGCGTCGGGCCCAGGTGGTTGCCCTCGGCGGTGTGGTTGTAGACGACGTCGAGGATGACCTCGATGTCGGCCTCGTGCAGCGCCTTGACCATCGCCTTGAACTCCGGCGACCTGCTCGCCGCGCGTGCCCGACGGCCGAGTAGCGCGTTGTGCGGGGCGAAGAAGCCGATCGTGTTGTAGCCCCAGTAGTTGGTCAGGCCCCTTGTCCTGCAGCGTACGGGTCGTGCACGAACTGGTGCACCGGCATCAGCTCGATCGCGGTGACCCCGAGCGTGGTGAGGTGGTCGATGATCGCCGGGTGGGCCGATGCCGGCGTAGGTGCCGCGGAGTCTCCTCCGGGACCTCGGGGTGCCGTCATGCGTCAGGCCCTTGACGTGCGCCTCGTAGATGACCGAGTCTCGTGGTACTCGTGCCTGCGGCGGGCGGTCGTCGCCCCAGTCGAAGTACGGGTTGATGACCACCGACTGTCATGGTGTGGCCGAGCGAGTCGTCGTCGTTGCGGCTGCTCGGGGTCGCCGAACCGGTAGGAGAACAGCGACTGGTCGCCGTCGACCTGCCCGTCGATCGCCTTGGCGTAGGGGTCGAGCAGCAGCTTGGCGGGGTTGCAGCGCATGCCCTGCGCCGGGTCGTAGGGCCCGTGCACCCGGTAGCCGTAGCGCTGGCCGGGCTGGACGCCCGGCAGGTAGGCGTGCCAGACGAAGGCGTCGACCTCGGGCAGCGTCGACGCGCTCCTCGTTGCCGTCGTCGTCGAACAGGCACAGCTCGACGCCGCTCCGCGACCTCGGAGAACAGCGCGAAGTTGGTGCCCGGCCCGTCGTAGGTGGCACCGAGGGGATAGGGACGGCCTGGCCAGATCTGCACCAGCCCAGATTGCCACGTCCGGGCTCACATAGGGTAAAGACGTGGTCGAATGGTTGCGCATCGGAGACTTGGTGCAGCGCACCGGGGTGACTCACAGGACGCTGCGGCACTACGACGAACTGGGCCTGCTGTCCCCGAGTGGGCGATCATCGGGTGACTACCGGCTGTACTCAGCCGAAGATCTCCGCCGCCTGCTCGCCATCCAGCACCTCAAGTCCCTCGGCCTGGGACTCGCAGAGGTCGCCCGCGCCCTGGATGATTCCGATTTCGACGCCCGAGCAGAACTGGCGCGGCACATCGAGACGGTCCAGGCCCGACTCGAGGCAGAACGCCAACTGCTCGAGCGACTACGACGTTTGCAGGACGCCGCAGACGCAGGCTGGGACGAGGTTCTCGGGGCGATAGCTCTTACCGAGCGGCTCCGCCACCCGGACGCCAGCGTCCGGTTCCGGGCAACGCTCGACGCCCCCGACGCCGCGCCCCTGCCCGAGCTGATCGACATGCTGCTCGACGACCCGGAACCCGGCGTCCGTGAGGTTGCCACCTGGGCGGTCGTGCGCCATGGAGCGGAGGCCGTCGATGTCATCCTCCCGCACCTGGCAGACCCCGACCCCGGCGTCCGACTCCAGATGGCCCACGTGCTGGGCAAGCTCGCCGACCCGGCCGCCGTCCCCGGAATCGCCGAGCTCCTCGACGACCCGGACGAGGCCGTCGCAGCCAAGGCCGCCTTCGCCCTCGGACGAATCGCCATCCTGGACGCTTCCGCGGTGCCTGCGCTGCTGGCCGCCGTCGGCTCGCCACGACCCCTGCTGCATGATGCCGTCTCCGGCGCCCTCGAAAGGGCACTCGAGGCCGAGCCCTCCCTCGTCGGCTTCCTGGCCAGCCCGGACGCCGACATCCGCGCGCACGCCGCCGAGATCCTCGGCTACCGGGAGGCCCGGGCCGCGACCAGCCATCTTGCCTCGCTGCTGGCAGACCCCGAGCCTGACGTCCGCCTCGCCGCGATCCTGGCGCTTGGCCAACTCGGCAACGACGAAGCCGGACGCGCCATCGCCGGAGCAGTCACCTCCGACGACGAACGCGTCCGGCTCGTCGCCCAACGCCTGGTGGTCCTGCGTTAGACGGCGGCCCGCTGGGCCAGCCGTCGCGAGGCGATCGCCGCGAGGGTGGCGTGCGGGCCCTCGGCGATCACCGAGAGAGCTGCGTCAGCCCCGTCCCCGAGCTGGCCCAGCGCGGAGACGGCGGTCACCCGCACCGACTCGTCGGTGTCGCCGACCATCGCTGCCAGCGCGTCGATCGCCGCATCCGCCGCCGGCGAGCCCAGGTGACCCAGCGCGTCGGCCGCGTGTTCGCGTACTGCCGCGTCTGCGTCGCCCAGAGCAGCCACCAGCGCCGGGACGCCGACCGCACCGACCCGCTGGAAGGCGGTGGTGAGCGCGTCGCGCTGCAGGAAGTCGCCGTCACCGAGTCGAGTCGCCAGGGCGTCGGCGGCCTCCGGGCGTCCGGTGTTGGCGAGCGCACGGTAGGCCTTGATCGCCACATCGGAGTGCTCGTCGCTCACCAGCGGCACCAGTTGATCGAAGTGGGCTGGGTCGCCCACCTTGCTCAGCACGTGCGCACCGGTGCGGCGGTCGTCCGGGTCGTCGCTGGTCAGCATCGCCAGCACCTGCGGCCGGGCCTCGTCGAACAGTTGGACGACGGCCCACGTGAGGTCCTCGCGCACGCAGCTCTGCTCCTCGGCGCCCAGGCGTTCAATCAGTGCGGGCACCGCCGAGCGGTCGCCGGCGGTGCCGAGCGCCAGCGCAGCATGACGGCGTTGGGTGCCGTCGACGTGGGTGAGCTGATCGATGAGGGTCTGGGTGTTGGTCATGGTTCCTGCCTTTCTGACCATGACGCTAGACACTCACGTGGCGTGAGGGTCAAACGCGTTCGCCCGCAGCAGAGGGACGCTGCCACAGAAGCCCAGGTTCGGTCCGCCCTGAACTGCGCACAGCAGTTGGCCCCAAGGCCCAGTTGAAACGTTTTCGGCGCTCACTGCTGTGCTCCAGTCAGGTTTCGGCGCGCCGAGCGGTCTGCGGACAGGGTCACCCGCATGCCAAGCCAGGTTCTGCCCAGGGCAATCACCGAAGGCGGTCAGCACGCGATGCGGCGCCAGCCACTCGATTATTCCGGTCACCGGCCGCGAACTCTGCTCTGCCCCGGGTCTGCGCCGCCCTGGCGGCTCGCCCCGGTTCGCCCCCCACCGACGTCAAGAATCGTGGTGTAGAACGGGGTGAACGTGTCGAAGAAGTTCTTCTCGGTGCACCCGAGGCACGGGTGACCCGCACCGATCGGCCAGCTCTCCTTCAGGTTCCACTTGATGACCGGGCACGGGCTGTACGTCCGAGGTCCCTTGCATCCCATTTCGAGGAGACACCAGCCAGCGCGTGCGCCGGCGTCGTCGAACGTGCGGACGAATTCCCGCGCGCCGAAGTGCGGGCGCCTCGAGCAGCTCTGATGAATGCTTGTGCCGTACGCAAAGAGCGGGCGGCCCTCAGCGTCCTGCTCGGGCAGCGCATCATGGGTGAGCAGGTAGGCGATCGTGGCCATGATCACCTCTCCGATCGGCGGGCAGCCAGCCACATTGATGACAGGCTTGTCCGTGATGATGCTGTCTACACCGACAGCACCCGTCGGGTTGGGTCTGGCGGCCTGCACCGATCCCCACACGGCGCACGCACCCACGGCAAGAATCGCGGACGCGTTCTCGGCTGACCTCCGCAGCACCGTCTCGGCGGACTCCCCACCTATCGTGGCGTAGATGCCGCCATCGGCAAGCGGTATCGACCCGTTGACCACCAGGATGTGCGGCTCGGCGTCGGTGGCCTGCAGCGCCCTGTTGGCGGCCGAGCCAGAGGCGGCCATCAGGACCTCGAGGTAGTTGACCGACAGCAGGTTCAGCAAGGCTGTTTCGACGCTGTTCTCGCCGGAGCGGAGCGCTGATTCCGCGCAACCCGTGCACTCCTGCAACTGCAACCACACGACGTTGGGCTTGGTCACCTTGCCGAGCTCGTCGGCGATCTCCTCGGCGCTCGGAGTGGAACTCGGAGTGCTCGGTCCGGGGCTTGGCCCGACGCTCGAGTCGCCATCGGGTGTGCACCCCGTCAAGGTGGGAACCACGGCGAAGACAGCGGCCAACCCGCCGCAGTACGTCAAGAAGTCACGACGGCTCACGCCGACGTGCTCCAGGTTCTCGGCGAGCGTGCCTCGCTGCCACCCGTAGACGTTGTAGGTCATCGCTGGCGCCTCCCGCGGCCGCCACGCCGGGGTGGCAGCTCGAGCCTGATCGTAATCCCGGCGCCGGCCCTCGCTCCATGTGGTGGTGCGCAGGTTCACGGAATCTTCACGGACCAGGGCAGAGCCGGGTGGCCGCCCTCAGCCCAGCAGCGCGTGCCACTCCTGCAGACTTCTGACCTCCTCGGTGCCCGCCTGTGCGGCGAGGATGCCGTGGGCGGCCGCTTGGGCGGCGGTGGTCGTGGTGATGTAGGGCACTCGGGCCCGGATCGCCGCCTTGCGGATGTAGGAGTCGTCCTGTTCGCTGGTCGCCCCCGATGGGGTGTTGACAACCAGTTGGATGTCGCCGCTGATGATGGCGTCCTCGATGTTCGGGCGTCCCTCGTGGATCTTGAGGATGGTACGCGACTCGATGCCGTGGGACGCCAGGAACTGCGCGGTGCCACCGGTTGCCCGGATGCTCATGCCCGCCTCGGTGAACGCCCTGGCCGCCTCGACGATCCTGGAGCCCGGTGAGTTCGGTCCCGCCCCGGATCGGTCGGCCGGCGCCACTGTCAACAGGACGCAGCCGTGGGTCGGCAGGGCCATGTTCGCGGCCTCCTCGGCCTTGAAGAACGCCAGACCGGCGTTGCTGGCCAGGCCGAGCACCTCCCCGGTGGAGCGCATCTCCGGCCCCAGCAGCGGGTCGACCTCGGGGAACATGTTGAACGGGAACACGGCCTCCTTGATCCCCACGTAGGGGATCTCCTTGCGTTCCAGCCCCAGGTCGGCGATCTTCGCCCCCAGCATCACCTGGGTGGCCAGGCCTGCCATGTTGACGTTGCACACCTTGCTGACCAGCGGCACCGTCCGGCTGGCCCGCGGGTTGGCCTCCAGCACGTACACCACGCCGTCATTGCCGATCGCGTACTGCACGTTCATGAGGCCGACCGCGCCCAACTCGATGGCGATCCTGCGGGTGTAGTCCTCGATGATGGCCTGGTGTTCCTCCGAGATCCCCAGCGGGGGGATCATCGCCGCAGAGTCGCCCGAATGGATGCCCGCGTACTCGATGTGTTCCATCACGGTCGGGACGAACGCGTCGGTCCCGTCGCAGATCGCGTCCGCCTCGCACTCCATCGCGTTGGACAGGAACCGGTCGATGAGGATCGGCCGGTCGGGGGTCACGCCGACGGCCGCTCTCATGTAGCTGGCCAGCGACTCCGGGTTGTGGACGATCTCCATTCCGCGTCCACCCAGCACGTAGCTCGGCCGCACCATCACCGGGTAGCCGATCTCGCTGGCCACCAGTTGTGCCTCGGACACCGAGGTAGCCATCCCTGATGGGGGCATCGGGATGTTCAGCTTGGCCATCATCGCGTTGAACCGGTCCCGGTCCTCGGCCAGGTCGATCGTCTCGGGGTTGGTGCCCAGGATCGGGACGCCGGCCTGCTGCAGGGCGCCGGCGATGTTCAGCGGTGTCTGGCCTCCGAACTGGCAGATCACCCCGATCGGCTTCTCCTTGGCGCAGATCGCCAGCACGTCCTCGACGGTCAGCGGCTCGAAGTACAACTTGTCCGAGGTGTCGTAGTCGGTCGAGACGGTCTCGGGGTTGCAGTTGACCATGATCGTCTCGTAGCCGGCGTCTCGCAACGTGAACGCCGCGTGCACACAGCAGTAGTCGAACTCGATGCCCTGGCCGATCCGGTTCGGGCCGCCGCCCAGCACCATGACCTTCGGACGCTGAGAGACCTCGACCTCGTCGCGTCCCGAGTACGTCGAGTAGTAGTAGCGGGCGTCGGTGACCCCCGAGACCGGCACTGACTCGTAGGCGTGCTGGATGCCGAGCCGCAGCCGCTGCTCGCGGATCTGCTGCTGGGGAACCCCGAGGATCTTCGCCAGATAGCCGTCGGCGAAGCCGTCGGTCTTGGCCCGCCTCAGCAGGTCGTCGGGCAGGTCGTGGCCCCAGGTGGCCAGGATCTCCTGCTCCAGGGCGACCAGTTCGGCCATCTGCTCCAGGAACCAGCGGGTGATGCGGGTCTTGGCGAAGAGCTGTTCGACGCTCGCTCCCTTGCGTAGCGCCTCGTAGATGATGAACTGCCGCTCGCTGCTCGGCTCGGCCAGCAGCGCCCACAGCGCATCCAGGTCGAGCTCGGCGAAGTTCTTCGCGAAGCCCAACCCCAGGCGTCCGTTCTCCAACGAGCGGATGGCCTTCTGAAGGGCCTCCTTGTAGGTCTTGCCGATGCTCATCACCTCACCCACGGCGCGCATCTGCGTCCCCAGCCGGTCGATGGCGCCCGGGAACTTCTCGAACGCCCAGCGGGCGAACTTGACCACCACGTAGTCGCCGCTCGGGGTGTACTTCTCCAGCGTCCCGTCGCGCCAGTAGGGGATCTCGTCCAGGGTCAGACCGGCGGCCAGCAGCGCGCTGACCATCGCGATCGGGAAGCCGGTGGCCTTGCTGGCAAGCGCGGACGAGCGCGAGGTGCGCGGGTTGATCTCGATCACCACGATGCGGTCGCTGTCGGGGTTGTAGCCGAACTGGACGTTGGTGCCCCCGATCACCCCGACCCGATCGACGATCCGGTAGGCCGCATCCTGCAGCCGGTCCTGAACCGAGGGGGCGACGGTCAACATCGGGGCGGTGCAGAACGAGTCGCCGGTGTGCACGCCCATCGGATCGACGTTCTCGATGAAGCACACCGTGATCATCTGGCCCTTGGCGTCGCGCACCACCTCGAGCTCGAGTTCCTGCCAGCCCAGCACCGACTCCTCGACCAGCACCTGCCCGACCATGGACGCGGCCAGCCCGCGGGCGCACACCGTGCGCAGCTCCTCGACGTTGTACACCAGCCCGCCGCCGGTGCCGCCCATCGTGTAGGCCGGACGCAGCACCACCGGGAAGCCCAGTTCGCGGGCCACCCGCTCGGCCTGATCCAGCGAGGTGACCGTGCGGCTGTGCGGCATCTCGATGCCCAACTCGTCCATCGTGGCCTTGAACTGCTCGCGGTCCTCGCCGCGGCTGATCGCCTCCCACTCGACGCCGATGATCTGCACCCCGTACTGCTCCAGGACGCCGGCCTCGGCGAGCTGGCTCGACAGGTTCAACCCGGTCTGGCCGCCCAGGTTGGGCAGCAGCGCGTCCGGCCTGGTCTTCGCGATGATCTCGGTGAGGGACGGCACGTTCAGCGGCGCGATGAAGGTTTGGTCGGCCATCACCGGGTCGGTCATGATGGTGGCCGGGTTCGAGTTGACCAGCACCACCTCATAGCCCAGCGAACGCAGCGCCTTGCAGGCCTGGGTGCCGGAGTAGTCGAACTCGCAGGCCTGACCGATGACGATCGGCCCGGATCCGATGATGAGAACCCGATGGATGTCATCGCGCTTCGGCATGGGTGGCTCCTTCTTGGCTGTGCGTCCCACAGGACTTTACGGGGTCGTTGGTCACAGCAGTTCGTCCGCCCAGCTCAGCACTCGCCAGCCCTGCTCGACTGAGCCGTCCAGGGCGACGACGTCGGTGTTGGCCAGTATTCTCGGGCTCGGCGCCTGGAAATTCAGTGCGCGATAGCCGATCCACACCCGCAGGGCAGCCCCGTGCGAGATCGCTGCCGCCACTTGATGTGACTCGAGCGATCCGGGCGATCGCCGCGTCGTAGCGGGCGAGGAAGGTGGACGCGTTCTCTCCGCCCGCCAGCGCGTAGCTGGGCTCGTGCAGCCAGCGTCCGATCATGTCGATGTAGGCGCTCCAGTCGTCGTTCAACTCCTCGACACCAGCAGGAATCTCACGAAGACCCGGCAATGACCGAAGTGCAACACCACGAGCCTGGGCCAGCGGCGCGGCGGTCTGCACGGCCCTGGTCAGATCGGAGGCGTAGACCGCCTCGATGGGCTCGTGGGACAGACGTTTCGCCAGGGCCTCGGCCTGAGACAGACCCGTCTCGTCGAGCGGCGCGCCCGGGTGGGCGGTGTCGAGCAGGTGGTTGACGTTCGACTGGGTCTGGCCGTGTCTGATCAGGTACAAGCGCACACCGCCAGCCTACGGGAGTTGCCTTGGCTCAGCCGAACTGCCAGGAACGCTTCGACAGGCCGTACCAGAAGCCGTTGATGATGCTACGGCCACCGGACGCGTCGCCGCCCGTCGAGGCCCCGAGCGCAAGGTAGATCGGCGCCCAGTGGTCGGGCCACGGATGTGCCTGCTGGGCCGCCGGCGCCCGGCGGGCATAGTCGAGCAGGGCGTCCACGTCACCGGCCGCCACCGTTTCGGCGGCCCACTGGTCGAACTCGACCGACGCGGCCGGTGGGGCGTAGTCGGGGGCCACCCGCATGTTGGCCCAGCGCAGGTTGTGGGTGGTGAATCCCGATCCGATGATCAGGGTGCCCTGCTCACGCAGCGGTGCCAGGGCGCGTCCCATCTGGTACAGCTCGCTCGGGTCGAGCGAGGGCATCGAGACCTGCAGCACCGGAATGTCGGCCGCCGGGAACATCTGGGTCAGCGGTACATAGGCGCCATGGTCCAGGCCGCGCTCCTCATCACGGGCGACGGGCTGGCCGGCCTCACCGAGCAGCCGGGCGACCTCGTTGGCCAGCTCGGGGGCCAGTGGCGCGTCATAACGGACCTGGTAGTAGCGCTGCGGGAAGCCCCAGAAGTCGTAGGTCAGTTCGCGACGCTGGAGCGTCGGGCTGAGGGTGACCGGACGGTTCTCCCAGTGTGCCGAGACGATCAGGATGTTGCGGGGACGCTCCAGGGCGCCAGACCACTGGGCGAGCTCGCGGGGCCAGTGGGGGTCGTCCACCAGCGGTGGTGCGCCGTGGCCGAGGAACAGCGTGGGAGTCATGGTCACGCGGTTCATGGTAGGGATGCCTCGAAAACCGATGGAGGACTCAGCGGTCCTCGTGCATCAGCCGGACGAGGTCCTCGGCCAGCTCCGAGGTCATGATGTCGTCCACCGGACGCGGCAGGGCGAACCGCCAGTTCGGGTAGGTGGTCACCGTGCCGGGCATGTTGGGTCGCTCGGGCACCATGGCGGCGTCGTCGATGTTGACCACGACCATCACCGAGCCTGCGTCCGACAGCAACCGGTACCGCGACATCACGGCGGCCTTGACGTCTGACTCGGTCATCGAGTCCTCCGGGCGGTCAGGATCGATGTGGGCCATCTCGGCCAGGCTGCGCCGGGTGTGGGCGATCTGCGTCCAGTCGGCGTTCTTGCCGATCCGCCTGAGGTCGTGCACGTCGCTGCCGGTCAGCAGGCCGGCCACGGTCACCTGGTCGTGCGTGGAACTGGTGCCGACCCCCAGAACCGGGAACTCGCTGATCGGGGTGCGCATGCCCGAGCGGTTGCCCAGCATCCCGATGGACGCCATGGTCTCGCGCACGCCTTCGGCGACGGTGCCCATGTCCTCACCGACGATCCAGGCGTCCGCCCGCATCGCCTCGAGCCGCAGGATGGCCAGCAGGGCGTCGACGGGGTAGTAGATGTAGACGCCGTCGGCCGCACCACCGTCGATCGGCACCCAGTAGAGCCGCCACAGCTGCATGACGTGGTCCATGCGCAGGCTGCCGGCGTTCTGCAGCGCAGCGTGCACCATTTCGATGAACGGGGCGAAATCGGCCTGGGCGAGGGCGAGCGGGTTGAACGGCGGCAGTCCCCAGCGCTGGCCCTCCGTGTTGTGGGAGTCCGGCGGCGCGCCGATTTCGAACTCGAAGTCGAGGGCGTCCTGGAAGGCCCAGGCGTCAGCGCTACCGGCGTCGAAGCCGACGGCCAGGTCTGCGATGACGTCCACACCCGAATCGCAGGCGTCCTTGTACTGGATGTTGGCCACCCACTGCGCCCAGACGTGGAAACGGACGCGTTCGGCGTGCTCGGCGGCGAACGCCTGGACGCCGGCCGAGTCTGGGCGGCGCAGTTCGGCGGGCCAGCGACGCCAGTCGGCGTGTTCCTGCACCTCGGCGATGACCGACCAGATGGCGAAGTGCTGCAACTGCTGGCCCTGGGCGAGTTCCCAGCTGCGGAACTCGACGTTGGGCTCATCCTTGACAGCCGCCCAG
Source organism: uncultured Actinomycetota bacterium (assembly GCA_963780175.1). Lineage (GTDB taxonomy): Bacteria > Actinomycetota > Actinomycetes > Propionibacteriales > Propionibacteriaceae > Brooklawnia. Next base: position 266,091 of record CAWAAT010000003.1, read on the forward strand.
ATGCGTTCGAGGGCCTCGCGCTTCAGCGCCCACACCTGGTCGCGGTCGATGATCCGCTGCTGGTTGAGTGCTCGACCGGCAGCGTCCAGGTCGGTGAGGTCAACCCGCTCGGCTCCGTACACGCCGCCCGGCGCCACGTGCAGCAGGTTGAGGAACAACCGGGACGCGGGCGAGTACGGCGAGGGCTGTGGTGTGGGCAGCGGTGCGATCGCATGGACCGGGGAGACCTGGACGCAGGTCGCGCCCTGGCTGGCGGCGATCCGACAGATCAGCGCGAGGTCGCGGAAGTCGCCGATTCCCCAGGAGCGGCGCGAGCGGGTCGCGTACAGCTGGATCTGCCAACCCCAGCCGCGGTCAGGGGTCTTGAGGTACTCCGGAGCGGCGATGACGAATCTCCGCACCCCGTCGCGGTTGTACAGGATGTGGTAGCCGGGAACGTCCACCACGCCGTGGCACTGGAAGTGGAAGCCGTCCTCGAGGATCAGGGTGCCGAACAACTCGGGATGCCAACGTCCCGGGGTGCACACGATCGGGGCGGCGATCTTCTCTGCACCGTGGCGCGCGAAGGACGGCGCAACCCGCTGCAGGGTGGCGGTGGGCGTGTCCACCCAGGTGCCCTTGGTGCTGTAGTAACCGAACGACACCCCCTGGGGTGCCAGACGGTCGACGAGGTCTCACTCGCACTGAATCGAACTCCGCCCGGGTGGGAAGTCCAGCCATCTCGACCATCGTGCTCACGTTCCTCCTGCCGTTCGGGCACAGGAATGCCCGGCGTCTCTGTCAAGCTCAACCCATTGTGCCGTCTGACGCGCAGAAAGGACATTCACGTCGCCAACCGAGACGCGCCGAGCCCTGTCAGGCCAGGTCCTTCAGGGCCTCCCGGCGGCTCAGGGTCGACAACCGATCGCCAAAGTCCCGGACGTAGGCACGCACCCAACCGGGATTGTGTCGTGCGTAGGTGCGCAACGCCCAGCCGATCGCCTTGCGGATGAAGAAGCCGGTCCCGTACCGGGTGTCGAACAGGTTGGCCGTGATCACCTCGCCCAGCAGTTCCGCGTCGGTGTCGCGTCCGAACCTCAGCTGGCAGCAGATCGCCACCCGACGCAGCCACGCGTCGTCGGCCTGGGCCCACGCCCTGATGCGGGCTGCCTGCTCGGGTTCGCGGCGCAACACCTCTCCGACCAGGTGGGACGCCAGTGGGTCCACCAGATCCCACCAGGCTCCGGTGACCGCCATCATCTCGTAGAGGTCCATCAGGTCACCGCCCGCCCAGCCGCGTCTGGCGTCCGCCAGTTCGATCGCCGCCAGGCATTCCTCGCGGTGGGTGGCGCTCGTCCACAGGGCGCGGATCGCCGCGACCCAGGCGTCTCGGGTCAACGCGGTCTGCTCCGCGGCAGCGTTGCGGACGATCATTCGTACGGTCGGATTGGGGACCCCGAGACACGGCATGCTCGACTTGAGGTAGGCCTGCTGGTGGGCGGCGCGCTCCGGGTTGCCCGCGCTCGCCAGTTCGGACCGGATGACGGCGACGAGGTCCTCGGTGGTGCCCATCGGAAACTCCCCTGGACGGCATGACACGGGTGCCGTCCCGGTCAGCCTAGTGCGGGGCGTCCGCTGATCGGGGCGGCCCGCCGGTGCGGTCTGCCAGCTATCCTCGGATGCCAGAGGCAACCGGGCCTCGATCTGGTGAGAGTGCAGGCCGTGACGACCGACGCTGGAGGCCCCGACAACCCGTTCGATGCACTTGCCGGGGTGTGGGATGACGACCCGGAGAAGCTGGAGCGGGCGCGGGTGGTCGCGGCCGCGATCAGGGCGCGCACCACCGGCGGCGGGGTGTGGCTCGACTACGGGGCCGGAACCGGAGCACTCGGGCTGGCGCTGCTCGGCCACGCCGATGCCGTGGTGCTGGCCGACAGTTCGGCGGGCATGGTGCAGGCCGCGCGTGCGAAGGTCGACGCGTCCGGGCTGGGCGAACGCGTCGAGGTGGTCGAGCTTGATCTGAGTCGGGACGCGGACTTACAGGGCGAGTACGACGCTGTCGTGTCGCTGCTTGCCCTGCACCACATCGACCAGGTGGATGAGGTGGTGAAACGCCTCACCGCGATGCTGCGTCCGGGTGGCTGGTTGGCGTTGAGTGATCTGGACGCCGAGGACGGCAGCTTCCACGGGCATCACCACGGCGTCCGGCCTGCCCATCACGGCTTCTCGCGCGACCAGCTGCGGGCCTGGCTGAATCAGGCGGGTCTGGTCGACATCGACGTGAGTACCCCCTGGGTCAACGTCAAGGAGGGCCGCGACTACCCGCTGTTCCTGGCGGTCGGTCGCAAACCGTCGCACTAGGATGCGGCCATGGCGTTGCTGCTGGTTGACCTCGACAACACGCTGTCGGATCGCGCCGAGTCGCTGAGGCGCTGGGTGCGCGTCTACCTCGCCGAGCGATACGGCACGGTGGACGACGATCTGGCCGCCGAGATGGTGCGGATCGACGGGGACGGCCTTCGCGACAAGGCCTCGGTGGCCGCCGACATGGCGCAACTGCTCGACCTGACCGACGCCGAACGCGCGGAGTTCATCGTCGTCCTGCGCCGCGGGACGCTGGCCGAACTGCGTCCCACCCCCGGGGTGATCGAGGCGCTGGACGCGGCCAGCGCGGCAGGGTTTCGGCCCGTCATCCTCACCAACGGCAAGCAGTCGCAGCAGGAGGGCAAGGTCGCTGCCCTGGGACTGGCCCCCCACGTCCACGCCATGGTGGTCAGCGAGACGGTCGGCGTCGCCAAACCAGACCCGGAGATCTTCCGGATCGCCGCGCGCGTGGCGGGTGACACCCTGGAGGGGGCCTGGATGATCGGCGACGCGGCCGAGTCCGACATTGCGGGGGCTGTAGCCGCCGGTCTGCGCTCGGTCTGGCTGCGGCGAGGGCGGGCCTACCCGAGCGACATGGTGCCACCCACCCGTTCTGCGGACTCCTTCGCCGAGGCGGTCGGGATTGTGATCGCCCACCGCGAGGACTGAGCCCCTTGGGCGCGTTCGATGCGTCACACTCGTCGCCGTCCCTGAATGGAGCGCAGCAGTGAACCCGGCAAACGTTTCAATGGGGGTTCTGCGTCAACTGGTGTGCGCAGTTCAGGGTTGATCATCCACAGGCTCCGGGCAATCTGACGAATCGCGGTGGCAACTGCCCACCCTTGCGTCATGCACCCCCGGATCGAAGAAGAACTGAACCTCTCAGGCGGCGTCATCGCGCGTCGTCTGCTGCCCGGCCTGGCGACCCAGATCGACTGGGCCATCCGCGCTGGCGAGCTCACTCGCGTCCTGCGGGGCGTTTACGCCCGGCCCGCCGACGCGACCAGTCTGCGCACCTGCACCAGAGCAGCGGCTCTGGCCGACCCGACGGCCATCATCTGCGGCAGAGCCGCAGGTGTGTTGCATGGCTGGTTCGAAGCTGAGGACGGATTCGTCGACGTGAGTTCGGCGGTGCTGCGTTCCAACAACTGGTTGCGCGTCCAGCGACGTTCCATCCCGCCCCGGCTGACACGTCGAGTGGGCAACGTGCGCTGCACCTCGCGGGCACTCACCACGGTCGATCTGATTCCGGAACTGGGGCCGACGATCGTGGACGAAGCGCTTCGCCGTCGTGTCCTGCGGGCGGCCGGCATCAAAGGCTGGCAGGCCAACCACGCGGTCATCGCCCACCCCGATGAGCCGCCGCTCGCCTACCTGGACATCGCTTTCGTCCAACTGCGGCTCGCCATCGAGATCGACGGAGCCGAACACCACGCCAATCGGGACGCGTTCCGGCGTGACCGCCGCCGCGACGAGACGCTTGCCCTGTTGGGCTGGCAGGTCGTCCGGTTCGAGGCCCGCCGGGTATTGGACGACCCCGTCGGCTTCGCCAACGCGGTGTCCGCGCTCATCCACCTCAGAGAAGGGCAACTCGCCCTGAGATGAGCGCAGCAATGAGCCCGGCAAACGCTTTCAGTGCGGTTTCCCGCCAACTGGTGTGCGCAGTTCAGGGTGCCCCGGCACACTGTCGGTGCAGGTGAGGCGGCACTACGCTGGCTCCATGAGCGCCACCGTGATCACCTGCCGTAACTGCGGAACCCGCAACCGGGTGCCAGCCGTGGCGTCCGGCACGCCGACCTGCCCGAAGTGCAAGAACCCGTTGCCCTGGATCGCCTCTGCCGAGGACGACACCTTCGAGGCGGTGGCTGACAGCGCGAAGGTCGCGGTGCTCGTGGACCTGTGGGCGCCGTGGTGTGGGCCGTGCCGTCAGGTCACCCCGGTGCTCGAACAGATCGCCAACGACCAGGCCGGCAAGCTGAAACTGGTGAAGGTGAACGTCGACAACGCCCCGGGGATCTCGGCCCGCTTCGATGCCCGTTCGATCCCCACGATGGTGCTACTGAAGGACGGCAAGGTCACCGGACGCCAGATCGGCGCCCAACCGGCGGCGTTGTTGAAGCGCTGGGTGGCGTCCCAGCTCGGCTGACTGGTCGAGCACGTCGCCTGCCGGCCAGGCGGTTGGCGCCTTAGAATCGGACTCTCACCAGGGGGTGCGCGCCATGAGTGTCAGACCGCCGGCCGTTGCCGGAGCGTTCTACCCAGCGAACAGAGCCGTCCTGAGGTCCATGGTCGATGAGTTCCTCGCGGACGCTCGGCCGCTGGTCGCCATCGGCCCTCCGAAGGCCCTGATCAGTCCGCACGCCGGATACGTCTACTCGGGGTCGACCGCGGCCCTGGGGTACGCCAGCCTGGAGCCCGTCGGTCATCCGGTGACGCGGGTGGTGATCACCTGCCCGACCCACCGGGTCGGTATCCGGGGCATCGCGCTGCCCGGGGTGGACGCGTTCGCCACGCCGCTCGGTGAGGTGCCGGTGGACACCGAGACCACGGCGTCGCTCGATCGGTTCCCGCAGGTGACCACGCGTCCCGATGTGCACGCCGAGGAACACGCCCTTGAGGTGCACCTGCCGTTTCTGCAGCGGGTGCTGGGGCAGTTCAGCATCGTCCCGCTCGCGGTGGGTGAGGTGTCACCCGACCTGGTCGCCGAGGTGTTGGACGCCGTCTGGGGAGGTCCGGAAACCCTGGTGGTGATCAGTACCGACCTGTCCCACTACCTGCCCTACCAGCGGGCCCGCGAGGTCGACGCCGACACCATCGACCGGATCATGCGCATCGAGGCCCCGATCGGTGAGCAGCGGGCGTGCGGGGTGCGGGCCCTCAACGGGCTGCTGACCTTGGCCGGGACGCGCCGCCTGCGTCCCACCCTGCTCGGCGCCTGCAACTCGGGAGACACCGCTGGCGACCACTCCCGCGTGGTCGGGTACACGTCCATCGCCTGGCATGAGGAGGATCGATGAATCTGCCAGCAGACGCCGGACGCGTCCTGCTGCCGCTGGCCAGGGCCTCGATCGCCCGCCGGCTTGGCTGGCAGGTGGCCGACGTCACCTGGGAGGAGTGGCTTGACGAGCCGGGCGCGAGCTTCGTGACGCTGAGCATCGGTGGTCGGTTGCGCGGCTGCATCGGCAGTCTGGAGGCCTACCGAGGGCTGGGGGAGGACGTGGTGGCCAACGCACGGGCGGCGGCGTTCCGCGACCCCCGGTTCCCGGCGCTGGGGGCCCATGAACTGTCCGCCGTTCGCATCGAGGTCTCGGTGCTGAGTGCCCCCGAGCCGATGGCCGTCACCAGCCGCTCCGAGGCGCTGGCGGCACTGGTGCCCGGACGCGACGGCGTGATCCTCACCAGCGGAGGGCATCGGGCGACGTTCCTGCCCCAGGTGTGGGAGCAGCTCCCGCAGCCCGAGGACTTCCTTGGGGCGCTGACCCGCAAAGCCGGGCTGCCGGCTGGCCACTGGGACGAGCACACCTGGCTTGCCCGCTACCGGGTGCACTCGTGGATCGAACCACCCGCATAACCTCCGCCGGGCTCGGGTAGCCTCGTGGGATGACTGAGAAGCCCTTCATCGACCCGCCCACCGGCCCCGCCCCCGCCGACCTGCAGATCACCGACGAGGTGGTCGGCGACGGCGCCGAGGCGACCCGCGGAGCCACCGTCCTCGTCGACTACGTCGGCGTCGGGTACGACTCCGGTGAGGAGTTCGATGCGTCCTACAACCGCGGTCAGCCGCTCGCCTTCCGGTTGGGGGTCGGCCAGGTCATCAAGGGCTGGGACGACGGCGTGCTGGGCATGAAGGTCGGTGGACGTCGCAAGCTGGTCATCCCCTCCGACCAGGCATATGGCCGTCGAGGCATTCCCGGCGTGATCGGCCCGAACGAGGCCCTGATCTTCGTCTGCGAGCTGCGCGCGGTTCGCTGACTGCGGCGTCCCTGTGGGGGCGGCGCAGCCCACGCTCACCGGTCGTCCGCCTCCACCCGAGCCGCCCAGCTGTGGGGATCCACCCGGTGTCGCCGCAGAAGTACCGCGTCACCGGGCGAGGCGACGGTGATGCCCTCCTCGCTCCACCGTTCTCGTGCCTGGGGAAGCAGTGGCGCGGGCAGACGCCCGGACGCATTCACCACCCGCCACCAAGGCGTGTCGGACGCGTCGGTGGCCATCACACGGCCCACCTGGCGCGGACCGCAGCCGACCAGTTCGGCCACGTCCCCGTAGGTTGCCACCGTCCCTGGCGGCAGCGCCCGCACAGCCCGCCTGACCCGCTCGGCCAGGTCGTCGCGTTCGTCCATGCCCAGAATGGTGCCATCAACTGGGCCGGTCGGCTGTGGTGTACTGGGCTGCATGTCGAAGCCCCTCGCGATCCTGCTGGCCGGTCTGCTCGCGCTGGCCGGGTGTTCCGGAGCCCCCGGATCGTCCGGAGCTACCGGAGTCGAGGAGAACGCGTCCCAGCAGACGCAGTCGCCGGCCGGCGGGACGACGTCGTTCGAGCAGACGCCGACCCCGACACCGGTTCCGACCCCGACTCCCACGCCCACCCCGCCACCCCCCGAACTGCCTGGTGGTGGCCGGGAGTTGTTGCCGAACTATCGGCTGTGCGGCTTCGTCGGCTACCCGGGAGCCTACGGTCAGGGACAACTGGGGATCGGCAACGTCGAGGACCGGATGCCCGAACTGATGGCTGCCTGCGCTCCCTACGCGGGCGACCGGAAGATCATGCCGGTGATGGAGCTGATCACCGTCACCGTGATGCCCGACCCCGGGATGGACGGGCTGTGGCGCCACCGCACCGATCCGGCGATCATCGACCACTGGTTGTCGGTGGCTCGACAGAACAACGCGATGTTGCTGTTCGACATCCAGCCCGGACAGTCCAGCTTCCTTGAGGAGCTGAAGGCCCTTGAGCCATACCTGGTCCAGCCGGACGTGGGCGTCGCCCTTGACCCCGAGTGGGCGATGGGGCCGGGCCAGATTCCGATGCAGAGCTTCGGATCGACGTCGGGCGAGGAACTGAACGAGGTGGCCGCCTACCTTTCGGGGCTGGTCGCCCAGCACAACCTGCCGCACAAGGTGATGCTTTATCACATCCTGAACCCGGAGATCATCAGCAACGAGGCGGCGTTGTTGCCGCATCCCGGGGTCGTCCTGATCAAGAGCGTGGACGGCATCGGCGCGCCGGCCGACAAGATCGCCACCTACGACAGGGTGAAGGCCGAGGTACCGCCGCACGTCGCGATGGGTTTCAAGCTGTTCTACGAGGAGGACGTGGCGACCAGTGGCGTCCTGATGACCCCCGAAGAAGTGCTGGCCCTGAGCCCCGTGCCCGACTACATCATGTACGAGTGAGCGCTCAGCCCAAGACCGGACGCCAGTTCAGCGGTAGACCGGACGCGTCTCGGCGTCCACCCAGTTGAGGTAGTCGCTCGACCCTCCGATGATCGGCAGGGCAACGATCTCTGGGGCGTCGTAGACATGCACCTCACGCACCTGCTCGGCTATCTCGGCCAGGAGAGCCGTGCGGGTCTTGACCAGCATCAGCACCTCCTCTTCGTGGTGCACCTCGCTCGACCACCGATAGGTGGAGTCGACCCTGGTCACCTGGACGCAGGCCCCCAGCCGCTTGGCGATGAGCATGTCAGCGATGCGGGCCGCCAACGCCTCGTCTGGCGTGGTGATCATCACTACGCAGCACTCGGTTGTGGTCATGGCCTCCCCGTTCTCAGTAGTCCCTATTGTGCTGCGGTTCGGCCCGCTGGTTACGGCGCCTCAGGAAAGTCCTCGACGTGGTCGAAGTCCATGTCGAGTTGGTGGTAGTAACGCTTGTTCACCCACCAGGTGACGGCCCAAGCCAGCAGGCCGATGACGATCAGGATGCCGGCGATGAGGAACTGCTGGGGCGAACGGCCGGTCCAGGGCCCGACCAGGTAGCCGGTCAGCAGCGCCGCCACCACCGGTAGGAAGGTCGGGGCCTTGAAGTGGTGGTGGCTGACCTCGTCCTTGCGCAGCACCATGACGGCGATGTTGACCACGGTGAAGACCATCAGCAGCAGCAGGGCTGTGGTACCGCCGAGTTGGGAGACCTGCCCGACGAAGGTGATCAAAGCCACCGCCAGACCGGTGGTCACGATGATCGACACCCACGGGGTACGGCGCGCGGCGTGCACCCTGCCGAACACCGGCGGCAGCACCTTCTCGCGCGACATCCCGTAGAGCAGTCGCGAGGCCATCATCATGTTCAGCAGCGCGGTGTTGGCGACCGCGAACATCGAGATGAACGGGAAGATCTTGCCGAACGGCAGGTTGGGGGCACCCACCTTGACGACCTCGAGCAGCGGGGTGGCCCCCTGTGCGCCCAGTTGGCCGGGGGGCACCAGCGCAACCGCGGTCATCGAAACCAGCACGTAGATGAAACCTGTGATGCCCAGCGCGCTGAGCATGACTTTGGGGAAGGTGGTGGACGGATTCTGGGTCTCCTCGGCCATGTTGACCGAGTCCTCGAAGCCGACCATGGCGAAGAAGGCGACCGAGGTGGCTGTCGAAATCGCCAGGAAGAGTGACTTGTCGGCCGGCGTCTCGAAGACCATCACCTGCCTAGAAGTCGGCGCGTCCCTCGGTGATGGCGATGACCCCGACCAGCAGGACGATGAGCAGACCGGACAATTCGATGAGCGTCAGCACGACGTTGGTGACCAGCGAGTGGCCGACCCCACGCAGGTTGACGACCATGATCAGCAGGATGAACCCGATCGCAGCAATGGTCACGACAGTCGGTTCGACGCCCAGATTGAAGCCGCGCAGCAGGTTCTCGGCGAACGCGCGCGACGCGGTGGACGCCGAGGTGATGCCCGAACTCATCACCACGAAGGTCACCATGAAGGTCAGGATGTTGATGCCGAACGCCTTGTGGGTGTACAGCGCGGCGCCTGCGGCACGTGGGTACTTGGTGACCAGTTCCAGATAGCTGAAGGCGGTCAGGAAGGCGACGACGAAGGCCAGCAGGAACGGCAACCAGACGGCACCGCCGACCTCCCGGGCGACCGTGCCGGTCAGCGCGTAGATGCCGGTGCCCAGCACGTCGCCCATGATGAACAGCAGCAGGAGACCCGGGCCCATCATGCGTTTGAGTTCGGTTCGGGTCTCGCCGGTCTCGGTCACCTCGACCGCAGCAATGCGGCTGGTCGCTACTCATGGAACCTCCGGGCTCGGGTGGTGGACCGCTTCATTCTTGTGCATCCCGGCTGGCCTCGAGCAGGGACGCCCGATATTGGTGGCACCCGATTGACGTCTCGGGGATGCGGCGGTCGACCTACGCTGGGAGCGTCGAAAGGGGAACCGATGGCCGACAAGAAGCAGACCACCAAGCGCGCCACCCAGACCGGTGAGGCCTCCGGCGGCTTCAGTGCCGAGGAGAAGGCTGCGATGGCCGAGCGAGCCAAGGAGTTGAAGACCGAGAAGTTGCGCGCGGGGCGCGCTGACAAGGCGGCTGCCGAGGAGGTTGCCGTCCTGGAGAGGATCGCCGAGATGGCCCAGCCCGACCGCGGCCTGGCCGAGAGGTTCCACGCGATCGTCAAGGCGTACGCGCCGGCCCTGGCTGTGAAGCTCTGGTACGGTATGCCCGCTTACGCCCGGGACGGCGCGGTCGTCTGCTTCTTCCAGAGCGGCGAGAAGTTCAAGACCAGATACTGCACCATCGGCTTCAACGACGCCGCACAGTTGGACGAGGCCAACCTCTGGCCGACGGCCTTTGCTGTCGTCAAGCTGACCAAGGCCGACGAGAAGCGTCTCGGCGACCTGGTGAAGCGGGCCGCTGGCTGAGTTCGCGTCCGACGAAAGGGTCAGGCCTCGGGCATGTCGGTGAAGCGGCTCATGTGCCCCTGGAACGAGACCGAGATCGTGTCGGTACGTCCGTTGCGGTGCTTGGCGATGATCAGGTCGGCTTCGCCGGGCCGGCTCTCCTTGTCGTACATGTCCTCACGGTGTAGCAGGATGACGATGTCGGCATCCTGCTCGAGTGAACCTGATTCGCGCAGGTCTGACAACATCGGCCGCTTGTCCTGACGCTGCTCGGGACCGCGATTCAGCTGGCTGAGCGCCAGACACCGGAAGGTCGAGTTCCTTGGCGAGCAGCTTGATCTGTCGGCTGAACTCGCTGACCTCGATCTGGCGGCTCTCGACCTTCTTGCCAGAGCTCATCAGCTGCATGTAGTCGATGACCACGAACTTCAGGTCGTGGCGTTGCTTCAGCCGCCGCGCCTTCGCGCGGATCTCCATCATCGTGAGGTTCGGCGAGTCGTCGATGAACAGCGGAGCGTCCTCGAACGACTTGGTGCGAGCCGCGATCCGCGTCCACTCCTCCTCGCCGAGTTGGCCACTGCGAATGGAGTGCAGCATCACCCCGGCCTCGGCCGAGATGAGCCGCATGACGATCTCGGTCTGGCTCATCTCAAGGCTGAAGAAGGCCGTCGCCAGCTTGTGCCTGATGGCCGCCGAGCGGGCGAAATCCAGGGCCAACGTCGACTTGCCCACGGCCGGTCTGGCCGCAACGATGATCATCTGCCCGCCGTGCAGGCCGTTGGTCAAGTCGTCCAGTTTTTCGAACCCGGTGGGGACGCCGCTCAGCCCACCCCCGCGTGCCCCGATCGCCTCCATCTCGTCGTAGGTGGGCTCGACCAGTTCTCGGAGCGCCTTGTAGTCCTCTGAGCGTTTACCCTCGGAGACCTCGTAAATGGTCTGCTGCGCGACATCGACGATGTCGGCCACCTCGCCCTGCCCCGCGTAGCCCATCTGGGCGATCTTGATGGACGCGTCGACCAGCCTGCGCAGCACCGCCTTGTCGCGCACGATCTCGGCGTAGTAGGCGGCGTTGGCGGCCACCGAGATGCTCGACAGCAGGTCGGCCAGGTAGACGTGACCGCCCACTCTGGCCAGTTCGCCGCGGCGCTCCAGTTCGGCGGCCACGGTGACCGGGTCGGCCGGCTCGCCGTGGCCGTACAGGTCGATGACCGCCTGGTAGATGAGTTCGTGCGCCGGACGGTAGAAGTCAGCCGGCTTGATCACCTCGATGACCTCGGCGATGGCGTCCTTGCTCATCAGCATCGCACCCAGCACGCCCTGCTCGGCGGCGAAGTCCTGGGGTGGCGTGCGACCCACGCCCGCAGCGTCGGGCGGCGGCTCGTCGTCGTACATCGCACCCCCTTGAACTGTCAGGTTGGGCACCTTAGCAGCAAGCTCGGCGACCCGCCAAAAGGACTTGTCCACAGGGGCTGTGGATACTCCGGTGAAGCTGTGGAACTCGCCGGTCGGGCGGTGGACATCGGCTGTGGGTGGCTCGGGGTTGCCATCCGATCTGGCTGCTCAAGAGGTCAATGACTAGGGATGACAGTGTGTTCGCGAGCCCTGCGAGGATGAATCGCGGCAATGCCCTCTGGCAACCGCAGAATTTTCCTCAACGCGCGAGAAGTACGCGTCGACTCGTCGTCGGACATCGATTTCCACATCGCCTGTGGATAAGTTCGATGTTCGGGTAATCGCCTCGGGCAGCCACTTGGCATCCATACCCCCTAGGGGTACTCTGATGCATCGTGACCACCGACGAATCCAGCCATGGCTGCGCCGCCCACGGCCACCAGCATGGCTACCTGGAGACCAAGGACGATTACCTGAGACGCCTGCGCCGCATCGAGGGGCAGGTTCGTGGCATCGCGCGCATGGTTGAGGACGAGAAGTACTGCATCGACATCCTCACCCAGGTCTCCGCCGCCACGAGCGCGCTCCAGTCGGTGGCCCTGGGCCTGCTGGCCGAACATCTCAACACCTGCGTCCTCGAAGCCGCCTGCCAGGGCGGGGATGAGGCCGTGGCGAAACTGGACGAGGCCAACCGCGCCATCGCCCGACTCGTTCGCTCCTGAACATCAGACTCCCTCCAGACATAGACAGGAATCACCATGATCAGCACCTTCACCGTCACCGGCATGACCTGCGGCCACTGCGTCGCCCACGTCACCGAGGAGGTCAAGGCCATCCCCGGCGTCACCGACGTCGAGGTCGACCAGACCGGCCCGATGCGGGTCACCAGCGAGGCCGAGATCGACTTCGAGGCCATCCAGGCCGCCGTCCAGGAGGCCGGCGATTACCAGGTGACACGCGCCTGATGTCGCCCGGGACGAAGGACGGCCACCCGGCGACGATCGGCGCAGGGGTCACCAACCAGATCATCGAACTCGACGTCCAGGGCATGACCTGTGCGTCGTGTGCCGCACGCATCGAGAAGAAGCTCAACAAGCTCGACGGGGTGCAGGCCAGCGTCAACTACGCCACCGAGAAGGCTCACGTGGTCGCCCCGGGGCAGTTGGCTGTCGACGACTTGATTGCCACCGTCCAGGCCGCCGGCTATGACGCCGCTCTGCCCCGTCCCGAGGTTCCGCCCCGCGACCGGGCGGCCGAGATCAAGCACCGCCTGATCATCTCCGCGGTCCTGGCCGCGCCGGTGATCGGGATGGCCATGATTCCGCCGCTGCAGTTCCCCGGCTGGCAGTGGCTCAGTCTGGTGCTGGCCACTCCCGTGGTCACCTGGGGCGCCTGGCCGTTCCACAAGTCGGCCCTGGTCAACCTGCGCCACGGCGCGTCCACCATGGACACCTTGATCAGCTTGGGAACCACTGCGGCCTATCTCTGGTCGGTGGTCGCGCTGGTCTTCGGGTCGGCGGGCCAGATCGGCATGACCCACGAGTGGTCCCTCACGCTCGAGCGTGACCACCATCTCAGCTCCATCTACTTCGAGGCTGCGGTGGGCATCATCACGTTCATCCTGCTGGGTCGCTTCATCGAGGCGCGCTCCCGGCAGGACGCCAGTTCGGCGTTGCGTGCGCTGGCCGAGGTCGGCGCCAAGTCGGTGACACTGCGACGCGAAGGTGTCGAGATCACCGTCCCCATCGAGAAGCTGGCCGTGGGGGACGAGTTCGTCGTCCGTCCAGGCGAGAAGATCGCCACCGACGGCCACGTGGTCGAGGGGGAGTCCGCGGTGGACAACTCGATCATCACGGGGGAGTCGCTGCCGGTCGAGGTGCGCCCCGGCGCAATCGTCATCGGCGCCTCACTCAACACCACCGGACGTCTGGTCGTCCGGGCGTCCGCGGTGGGCGCAGACACCCAACTTGCCCAGATCGCGCGCCTGGTCGAACTGGCCCAGACCGGAAAATCGCGGTCGCAGGCCCTGGCAGACACCATCTCGGGCGTCTTCGTTCCGATCGTCATCGGGCTCGCCGCCGTGACGTTGATCGGCTGGTTGATCGCCGGCGAAGGGGCGAGCTTCGCCGTGACCGCTGCGGTCTCCGTGCTGATCATCAGCTGCCCGTGCGCGCTGGGGCTGGCCACTCCCACGGCTCTGTTGGCCGGCTCGCTGCGAGGGTCGCAGCTCGGAATCCTCATCCGCGGTCCGGAGGCGCTCGAGCAGGCCCATCGCATCGACACCGTTGCCATGGACAAGACCGGCACGATCACTGCGGGTCGGATGAGCGTGCAGCAGGTCATCGGCGGAGAGGGGGTCCTGCAGACCGCTGCCGCCCTGGAGTCCGCGTCCGAGCACCCGATCGCCCGTGCGATCGTGGCGGCCAACGGCCCCCGGGACACCGGGCTGGTCGAGGCCTTCAGCAATCTGCCTGGACGCGGCATCCGTGCCACCGTCGACGGCCGTCCCAGTGCTGCGGGCAACTCGGCACTGATGGCCGACCTTGGGCTGACGGTGCCGGCCGAGCTTGCGGACGCAGCGCTGGTCGCGGCCAGCCAGGGAGCCAGCGTCGTGTATGTCGCGTCCGTCGACCGGGTCGTCGGACTGGTGACGGTCGCAGACGAGGTCGACCCGAACGCGGCCGCGGCCGTGGCGCGCTTCCACGATCTTGGGCTCCGCACCGTGATGGTGACGGGCGACAACCGGGCGGCGGCCGATTACGTGGCCGCCCAGGTGGGTATCGATGAGGTGCGCGCAGAGGTGCTGCCGTCCGAGAAGTTCGCTGTCGTGTCCGAGCTGCAGGCGGATGGACACCACCGCGTGGCCATGATCGGTGACGGTGTCAACGACGCGGCCGCCCTCAGCCAGGCCGACCTGGGCATCGCCATGGGAACCGGGACCGACGCGGCCATCGCTGCCTCCGACATCACCCTGATGCGTCATGACTTGATGCTGGCCGCGGACGCGGTGATGTTGTCCCGTCGGACGTTGACGACAATTCGGGGCAACTTGTTCTGGGCATTCATCTACAACGTCTGCGCGATCCCGATCGCGGCCCTGGGCTACCTCAACCCGATGTTCGCCGGTGCAGCGATGGCCTTCAGCTCGGTCTTCGTGGTCACCAACAGTCTGCGGCTGCGCTACTACGTGCCCAGTCGGCGGGCCCGTGCGCTCTGAACGCAACCCGACCAGAGCCGCAATGCGGCAATAGGTTGCCAGTCGAGCTTGGCAACAAGTTGTCAGGCGATTCGTGGGGCCCGGAACCGATTCTTGTAGATTGAAGTTGTCCGAAACAAGCAAGCAAACCGCTAGGAGAACCACATGCTGAACATTCTGACCAGGATCGCTGATCGCTACACCGACGAGGTTGACGCCACCCCAGAACTGACCATGGCGCACTTCGTTGCCGGCATCGCCGAGCGCTACGCCGAGGCTGCCCTTGAGATCGCAGCCCACGACCCGGGCGCTCACTGACCAAGACCCCACCATCAACCAGGAGACCACAATGCTGAACCACCTCAGGGGACTGACGGCTGCCTGCCGACAGGCCGCACGTGGGCACGCCGAGTCGGATCCGCTGCGGCCGGGAGCAAGCGACCGCATCTGATCGGCGGCTACCGGCCCCATCGTCACGAGGACGTGACGGTGGGGTTTTTCTTTGCCCCATCCTGGCGCCCGGGACGCGAAACGGCGGCCGGGACGGATCCCAGCCGCCGTCTGTGCTGACAGCAGTGCCGACTACCGGGCGTAGACCTTCTTGGCGCGCTCGAGGCCCGAGACGTAGCCCGACCGCGCGTACGCGTCCACGTCCGCCTCGGCTGGAACGGCCAACATCCCGCGTGCTTTGTCGAGTCCCAACTGGTTGCGGTCCAACCAGGACTGGACGCCGTCCACCAGGCCAGCCGCGTAACTGGCCCCATGGCGCACCAGTGCCGCGGTGCTCATCACCACGTCGGCACCGGCCAACAGGTACTTGATCACGTCCTCTGCGGTCTCAACACCTGTGGTCGCAGCCAACGAGGCGTCCACCCGGCCACGGAGGGCCGAGATCCAGTTGCGCGGCAGCCTCGCCTCGGCCTGGGTGCTCAACCCGAACCCGGGAACCATCGCGAGCTTGTCGAGGTCGACGTCCGGCTGCAGGTATCGGTTGAAGAGCACCAGGGCGTCCGCCCCGGCCTCGTCCAACGCGTGGGCCATCTCGCCGAAGCTCGAGAAGTACGGGCTGAGCTTCATCGCCACCGGGATGCTGATCGCGGACTTCACCGACGTCAGGATGTCCAGATGCCGCTGCTCCACATCGCGTGCCGACGTCTTCATGTCACCAGGCATGTAGTAGACGTTCAGCTCGAGGGCTGTCGCCCCGGCGTCCTGCATCCGGCGCGCGGTGCTGGTCCAGTCGCCCGTGGTGGAACCGTTGAGGCTGGCGATCAGCGGCACGTCGATCAACGGCGCCGCCTTCTCGATCGTCTCCAGGTAGCGGGTGGTGAGGCCCGAATCGTTGCTCGGTGGGGTCGGGAAGTAGGTCAAGGCCTCGGCGAAACTCTCCGATGCCCTCTCCAGAATCTCGGCTGCGCGCTGGGCCTCATACCTGATCTGCTCCTCGAACAGCGAATACATCACCACCGCCCCGACACCACCGGCGGCGAGAGCCTTGATGCCGTCCACCGTCTGGCTGAGCGGGCCGGCCGACGCCACCACCGGATTGCGCAACCACAACCCCATGTAGCGGGTGCGCAGGTCGCTTTGACGGCGTACCCGGTTGTCGGACTCGACGACGTAGGAGCCGTTCGGGGCCAGCTGGTCAGTGGCGCTGCTGCCCATCGCAGCCTTCTGCCTGGCCGACTCTGCTGCCGCTCGCAGGGCCTCGGGATCAAAGCTCGACATCTCAGGACTCCTTACGGGCATCGGGGTTGAACAACTCGGCCGGACGACCGGCCATCATCTCGTACTCCTTGTAGCGGCGCAGCACCTGCTCCTGCGAGAGATCCGCCAGGCGTTGTGCCTCCTCCGGATCGGACTGGGTGAGCATCTTGAAGCGCAACTCGCTCATCCGGTAGTCCTTCAACGAGATCCTCGGCCGTGGCGAGTCGAGCAGGAACGGGTTCTTGTCCTGGTTGCGCAGCACGGGGTTGAAGCGCATCAGCGGCCAGTGGCCGGACGCCACCGCCTTGTACTGCTGCTCCAGGCCCTTCTGCATGTCGATGCCGTGGCTGATGCAGTGGCTGTAGGCGATGATCAGGCTCGGGCCGTCGTAGGCCTCCGCCTCGCGGAACGCCTTCAGCGTCTGCTGAGGATCGGCACCCATCGCCACCCGGGCCACGTACACGTGACCGTAGGCGACGGCCTGCATGGCAAGGTCCTTCTTGCCGGTGGTCTTGCCCGCAGTGGCGAACTTGGCCACCGCACCCATGGGCGTCGACTTGGACGACTGGCCACCGGTGTTGGAGTAGACCTCGGTGTCCATCACCAGGACGTTGACGTTGCGTCCGGACGCCAGGACGTGGTCGAGCCCCGCGGAGCCGATGTCGTAGGCCCAGCCGTCACCGCCGACGATCCACACCGAACGACGCAGCAGGTGATCGGCGACGGACTTCAGGTCTTCAACCTGCGGGCCTTCCAGTTCCTCGAGTCGGGCAGCCAGGTCCTGCATCCGGCGGTACTGGATGCGCAGATGGTGCATGGACTCCTGCGGGCCGTTCAGCAGGCCATCGACGAGTTCGTCGTTGCCGATCTGCTCGCGCAACTCCCCGAGCCGACGACGGGCCAGGTCGTTGTGCAGGTCGGCAGCCAGCCGCATGCCCAGACCGAACTCGGCGTTGTCCTCGAACAGCGAGTTCGACCAGGCAGGGCCGCGTCCCTCGTCGTTCTTCGCCCACGGGGTTGTCGGCAGGTTGCCGCCGTAGATGGACGAGCAGCCGGTCGCGTTGGCGACCTGCAGACGCTCACCGAACAACTGGGTCAACAACTTCAGGTAGGGGGTCTCGCCGCAACCCGAGCAGGCTCCGGAGAACTCGAACAACGGGGTAAGGAACTGCACACCACGAACCGAGCCGAAGTTCACCCGGCTGCGCTTCGGCCTCGGCAGAGACTCGAAGAAGCTGACGTTCTCTCGCTGCTGGCAGCGTTCCAGCACGGGGACCAGGTTGATGGCCTTGCGCTGCGGTTGACCGATCGGTGAGACCGGGCAGGCCTCGACGCACAGGCCGCAGCCCGTGCAGTCCTCGGCGTACACCTGCAGTGTGTAGCGGGCGTCCGGCAGGCCCGCCGCATCCAGCGGCGCCGACTCGAAGCCCTGGGGTGCGCCCTCGAGGGCGGTCGGCGGGTAGTGCTTGGCGCGCAGCACCGCGTGCGGGCAGACGAACGAGCAGTTGCCGCACTGGATGCAGGTCTGCGGATCCCACACCGCGATGATGTCGGAGATGTTGCGCTTCTCGAACTTGGTCGTGCCGCTGGGGTAGGACCCGTCCACCGGCAGCATGCTGACAGGCAGATCGTCGCCCTTGTCGATGAGCATCTTGGCGGTCACGTTGCGCACGAACTCCGGGGCGTCCGGGGGAACCGGGGCCAGGAAGCCGAGGGTGCTGGTGACGTGGTCGGGCACATCGATCTTGTGCAGCGCGGCGACCGCGCTGTCGACCGCCACGTGGTTCTTGCGGACGACTTCCATCGACTTGCGAGCGTAGGTCTTGGTGATCGAGTCCTTGATGCGCTGGATCGCCACGTCGGAGGGAAGAACTCCTGAGATGGCGAAGTAGCAGGTCTGCAGAACCGTGTTGGTGCGCCCACCGAGGCCGGCTGTTCGGGCGACCTCATTGGCGTTGATCGCGTAGACGGTGATGCCCAACTCGATGATCCGCTGTTGCATGGGCGCGGGCAGCCGCTCCCAGATCTCCTCGGCCGGGAAGGGTGCGTTCAGCAGCAGCGTGGTGCCACCGACCCGCTCGCCGACCTCGTTGTAGATGGCCGGACGGGCGAACTCCAGCACGTCGATGCGCTCGAGGATCGACCAGTGGTGACAGCCGATGAACCCGGCCTTGTTCACCAGGTACGGCGCCCTGATCGGGTCGGGCCCGAAGCGCAGGTGGCTGGTCGTTCGTGACCCGGACTTCTTGGAGTCGTAGACGAAGTAGCCCTGGGCGTAGGTGTCCTCGTCCGAGCCAAGGATCTTGATGGTGTTCTTGTTCGCACCGACCGTGCCGTCCGAACCGAGTCCGTAGAAGACCGCCCGCTTGGTGGCCGGGTCCTCCAGGTCGATCGTGCGGTCGTAGTCGAGCGACAGCAGGGTGACGTCATCCTTGATGCCGACGGTGAAGCGGGGACGAGGAGCCGGCTTGGCCAACTCGTTGAAGACCGCGACGGCCATCGCCGGGGTGAAGTCCTTGCTGGACAGGCCGTAACGTCCACCGATGATGCGCGGGAAGGTCTCACGCTGGCCCAGGCTGACCGCTTCGGCCAGCGCGGAGGTGACGTCCAGGAAGAGCGGCTCACCGCCGGAACCGGGCTCCTTGGTGCGGTCGAGCACCGCGATCTTGCGAACACTTGCAGGAATGGCAGCCAGCATCTCGGCCACCGGCAGCGGCCGGTAGAGCCGGATGATGAGCATGCCCACCTTCTGGCCTTCGGAGCGCAGGTAGTTGACGGCCTGCTCCACTACCTCGGCGCCCGATCCCATGACGACAGCGATGCTCTCGGCCTCTGGGTCGCCGATGTAGTCGACAAGGTGGTACTGGCGACCAGTGAGCGCGGCGAAGTCGTCCATGGCCTGCTGGACGATGCCGGGCACCGCCAAGTAGTACAAGTTCGAGGACTCGCGTCCCTGGAAGTAGACGTCCGGGTTCTGCGCGGTACCGCGGATGAACGGGTTCTTGGGGCTGAGGGCCCGGGCGCGGTGCTCGAGCACGAGCCGGTCGGGGACCATCGCGCGCAGCTGGTCGTCGGTCAGCATCGAGCAGGTGTTCAACTCGTGGCTGGTGCGGAAGCCGTCGAAGAAGTGGATGAACGGCACCCTGGAGTGCAGTGTCGCGGCCTGCGCGATCAGCGCGTTGTCATGGCACTCCTGTACCGAGTTGGACGCCAGCAGCGCCCAACCGGTTTGGCGGGTGGCCATCACGTCCTGATGGTCGCCGAAGATCGACAGACCCTGGGCGGCCAGAGAGCGGGCGGCGACGTGCATGACGGTGCTGGTCAGCTCGCCCGCGATCTTGAACATGTTGGGGATCATCAGCAGCAGACCCTGGGACGCGGTGAACGTCGTCGACAGGGCGCCCGCCTGCAGTGCACCGTGCATCGCTCCGGCGGCACCGCCTTCGGACTGCATTTCGATCACCGTGGGGATCTGCCCCCAGATGTTCGGCCGGTTGGCCGCGGCCCACTCGTCGGCGAGTTCGGCCATCGTCGAACTCGGGGTGATCGGGTAGATCGAGCACAACTCGTTGACCCGGAAGGCCACGTCGGCGGCGGCCGTGTTGCCGTCGATGATCGATCGTTTAGCGGTCGGCTCGGCCGAGGGGGCGTCCCGATCAAGGTTGGCGATCGGATCCTCGGCACCCAGCATGTTGGGGTGAGGTGCGGGAATCTTCGCATCAGTCGTGGTAGTCATCACTTCTCCGCAATCATTTCGATGGCGTGCACGGGGCACTGGTCGTAACAGGTGGCGCAGCCGGTGCATTTGGCATAGTCGAAGCGGTACCGATGGCCCTTGCCGAGCTTGATGACGGCGTCCTCCGGGCAGGCCCCCAGACAGCCGTCGCACTCGAAGCAGTTGCCGCAGCTCAGGCAACGCCGGGCCTCGAATTCGGCCTCCTCGTCGCTCAGACCCTTGACGACCTCGTCGAAGTCACTGACCCGCTCCTCGACGGTGATTTCTGACTGGATGCTGCGCGGGTGATCACCGAAGTACCACAGGTGCAGGTCGTCGAACTCGACGATCGGGTGCTTGACCTTCGGCGCCTCCTGCCGACGGTTCAGCCAGGCGTCGATCGCCTTGGCGGCCTTCTTGCCGTGACCCACGCCGATGGTCACGGTGCGCTCGGACGGCACGGCGTCGCCACCGGCGAAGATGCCCGGAACGTCGGTCATCAGGGTGCTCGGGTCAACCTGCACCACGTCATCGATGAAGCGCAGGCCCGGGATGTTGCGCAAGAAGCCGGTGTCGGCGATCTGGCCCACGGCCATGATCACGGTGTCGGCCGGCAGCTTCTCGAACTGGCCGGTGCCGCGGGGCTTGCCCCACTCGTCCAGCTCCATGATCTCGACCTCGATGTCCTCGGACACCTCGCTGATGGTGCGCAGCCAGTGGACCTTGACACCTTCTTGTTCGGCGTCGGCGAGTTCCTCGGCGTGCGCCGGCATCTGCTCAAGGCTTCGGCGGTAAATGATGACGGCCTCCTCGGCCCCCATCCTGATCGCCGAGCGAGCGGCGTCCATCGCGGTGTTGCCGCCACCGTAGACAGCAACCCGGCGTCCGATCTTGGGCTTCTCGCCGGACGCGACGTCGCGCAGGAAGTCGACCGCGTCCACCATCTTGCCGGCGTCCATGCTGGGGATCTCCACACGCTTGGACAGGTGGGCGCCGATGGCGACGAAGACGGCGTCGAAGCGGCCGGACCGCTGCTCCTCGAGCAGGTCCTGCACCGGGTGGTTGAGAACGATCCTGACGCCCAGATCCTCGATGCGCTTGACCTCGGCATCCACCACGTCACGCGGCAGACGGTACTCTGGGATGCCGTAGCGCATCATGCCGCCGGGCAGCTCGCCGGAATCATGGATCTCGACATCATGACCGACGCGGGCCAGGTGGTAGGCCGCGGACAGGCCGGAGGGGCCGGCACCGATCACCAGCACGCGGTAGCCCGTGTTGTTGCGTGGTGGGCTGAACGTCCAGCCGTTCTCGATGGCCTGGTCGCCCAGGAAACGCTCGACCGAGTGAATGGACACCGCCGAGTCGAGGTCCTTGCGGTTGCAGGAGCTCTCGCAGGGGTGGTAGCAGACTCGGCCGTGGATCGCGGGGAACGGGTTGTCGCGCACCAGTTGCCGCCAGGCGGCCTCTGTCTGGTTCTCCTTGATCAGCCGCAGCCATTCCTGAATGTTCTCCCCGGCCGGGCAAGCGTTGTTGCACGGAGGAAGCAGGTCGACATAGACCGGCATTCGGGTACGCACCGGGCCAACCCGGCCAGTGCCCACGGCCAGGTCCGGAAGCTGGGTGATGTCGGAACGTCCATCAGTCATGGGGAAGCCCTTTTCCTCGCTGGCCCTCGACCAGGCGCGCATCCGTCGTGGATGCAAGCCTTGGCGGAAAGCACTGTGTGACCGTGCACCTGCATTGAGGCGACTCTTAGGGCTCACTGTACTCACCGTGGACGGTGGCGCGGACCCGGGTTATGAGATGGGTCGGCAGCGTCCGGCCATCCCGATTCAGGCCGAAATCAGCCCAAATGGGGCATGTTGAGCGAGCCCGGACCCCGATTCGGGATCAAAGGCAGCGACAGTGGGATTTGCGGGCGGCTCGGCTCAACGCGACTCAGCCGAGTTGGTCGAGGGCCGCTTCGAGACGCTCGAGCTTGCCGGTGAGCTCACCGCTGCGTCCGGGCCGGATGTCGGCCTTCAGGACGAGCGACACCCGAGGGCCGAACGTGCCAACCACTTCGCAGGCCTGCTTGACCACCGCCAGGCACTCGTCCCACGACCCCTCGATGGTGGTGAACATCGAATCGGTGCGGTTGGGCAGTCCAGAATCGCGGACGACCTTGACGGCGGCGGCAACGGCGTCATGCACCGAGCCGTCGTCCCCGGAAGTCGACGGGCTGACGGAGAAGGCAATGAGCATGTCGCCAGCCTACGACGCTCGCCCGGGCCGGGTGCGGTAGGTTCGCCCGGACGAACGCCGATCAGACGAGGAGGGGGCGATGCCGGAGGGGCACGTGATCCATCGGCTGGCCGACGCCGTCGATGCCCGCTTCGCTGGGCAGCCGGCCAGGGTGTCGAGCCCGCAGGGACGCTTCGCGGCCGGCGCCGAACTGTTGGACGGCAGCGTGCTGCTGGGGGCCGAGGCCGTCGGCAAGCATCTGTTGATCGACTTCACAGCCGACCGCACGATCTGGATTCACCTCGGGCTGATCGGCCGACTGCAGTTCGGCCCTGACGTCCCGCCGCCCAGCCCTGCCACCCTCCGGCTGCGGATCGCGAACGGTGTCGAAGTTGCCGACCTGCGTGGTCCCCAGTGGTGCAGGCTGATCGTCCCGGGCGAGCGGGACGCGGTGCTGGCCTCCTGTGGGCCCGATCCCCTGCGGGCCGACGCCGACCCGGACCGGGCCTGGGGCAGGGTTTCGGCCAGCGCGCGTCCGATCGGGGTGCTTCTGATGGACCAGACGGTCTTCGCAGGGGTCGGCAACATCTTCCGCGCCGAGGTGCTCTTCCGTCACTCGATCGACCCGATGGTGCCGGCCAAGAGCCTGTCCCGACCGGTCTTCGACTCGGTCTGGGCCGAC
This sequence comes from uncultured Actinomycetota bacterium, assembly GCA_963780175.1. Taxonomy (GTDB): domain Bacteria; phylum Actinomycetota; class Actinomycetes; order Propionibacteriales; family Propionibacteriaceae; genus Brooklawnia. Next base: position 289,194 of record CAWAAT010000003.1, read on the forward strand.
CTGGTGGGTCTCATGCATCACGCCTTCCACGTGGGACGCATCGACACCGTCACCGATGACCACTCCCCCAAGGCGATGGGACGCCCGCCCCGCGCCGACCGACACGGCGGTGAGGTCTACGTCTACCGCAGGGCGGGCCAACCGTGCCTGGTCTGCGGCACCGAGGTGCGCACCGCCGAACTGGCCGGCCGGCACCTCTTCTGGTGCCCGAGTTGCCAGCCGGAGGGGTCGGGGGGTGTGGCCCTGCACCACTGACCCGGAGCGGCGGGCCGGCTTGGCAGTCTCGGTAAACTCGTTGCCATGGGCACCTTGGGTTACCGTGAAGAACAGCCCGACCGCGCCGAGATCGACGCCATGACCGGTCCGGTGGTGGTGGAATTCGGCACCAACTGGTGCGGCTTCTGCCGGGCAGGCAGCAACTACATCGAGCCGGCACTGGCCGCCCGCCCCGACGTCAAGCGCGTCCAGGTGGAGGACGGCAGCGGACGGCCCTTGGGTCGTTCGTTCCGAGTCAAGTTGTGGCCTACGCTGGTGTTCCTGCGCGACGGCGTCGAGGTGGCCCGGGTGGTGCGTCCGACCAACCAGCAGGTGCTGGACGAGGCCCTGGCTCAACTGGGCTGAGGCGCCGAACGGGCGACCTGCGCTCAGTTGTGCAGGACCTTTCGGAGGCTGTCGGCGTCCAGCCACTGGCCGAACACCGGCCCACCGGGCTCGAGCAGCTTCGCCCGGTCGAGGGGTACGGCGACCGGTTCGAAACCTATGTCGTTGACCAGTCGCGACACCAGATCGGCAGCGGCCTCGTCGTCGGAGGCGACCGCCACCGCCCGCCGGTTCGGCACTTCCGGGGAACGGGCGTCGGCAACGTAGTCGTGGTAGCCCAGATGGTTGAGGCTCTTCACGATGCGCATCCGGGGATTGCGGCTGGCCACCAGTTCGGTGGTCGAGCCCGACCAATCGACCAGCGCCGGCACCACACCGTCGACGGAGGGCCAGTGATTCATCGGGTCGAGGACGATCCGGCCGTCCAGCAGGGAGTAGTCAAGCTGACCGGAGACGCCGAACGGCAGCGCCAGCATGACGAGGTCTGCCGCCTCCACCAGTTCGGGCAGCGACAACAGTCGGGCGTCCGGCACCATCGTCTCGACGATCATCTCCACAGTCTGGGGTGCGGCGGTGTCGTGCATGATCACCTGCCAGCCCGCGTCGCTGGCCGCCTGACCAATGGTCGTGCCCAGCTTGCCCGCCCCGATGATCCCCAACACCCAAGTCATGGTGGTGAAACACCGCGCAACCCCGTGACATTCCGGAATGATCGCCGGTGGCGGGGCGTTGCCACAACATGACTGTGGATGCTGTGGAACTGGGAATCGACTCCTTCGGAGATCTCACGCGCGATCTGGCGGGCACGACCCTGAGCCATGCCCGGGTGGTGCGCAACGTGGTGGCCGAGGGTGTGCTGGCCGAGCAGGTGGGGCTGGACTACCTCGGCCTGGGTGAACACCACAGGGACGACTTCGCGATCTCGGCCCCCGACATGGTGTTGGCGGCGATCGCAGCACGCACCGAGCGCATCAAGCTCGGCACGGCGGTCACGGTGCTGAGTTCCGATGACCCGGTGCGGGTCTATGAGCGCTTCGCCACATTGGACGCCCTGTCGTCGGGACGCGCCGAGATCACCGTGGGACGTGGGTCGTTCGTCGAGTCGTTCCCGCTGTTCGGGTTCGATCTGGCCGACTACGAGGCGCTGTTCGAGGAGAAGCTGGCGCTGTTCGCCGAGCTGCGATCGCGCCAGCCGGTCACCTGGAAGGGCGAGCACACCCAGCCGCTGCGTGACGTGACGCTGTACCCGCCGTTGGAGCACGGCAAACTGCGTACCTGGGTGGCGGTGGGTGGCAGCCCCGAATCCGTGATCCGGGCAGCAAGGCACGGGTTGCCGCTGATGCTGGCCATCATCGGAGGGCCGCACGATCGCTTCGCCGCGTTCGCCAACCTGTATCGACGGGCCCTGGCGAAGTTCGAGCAGCCCGACCTGCCCGTCGGCTTCCACTCCTACGGTCACGTCGCCGAGACCGACGACGAGGCTCGCGAGCAGCTCTACGAGCCGTGGCTGGCGATGACCGGACGCATCGGTGCCGAACGGGGCTGGCCGCGTCCCAACCGGGAGCAGTTCGACCACGAGATCGAGCACGGTGCCATGATCGTCGGGTCTCCCCAGACCGTGGCAAGCAAACTCGCTGGTGCCATCCGCACCCTCGGTGCGTCCCGGGCGACGCTCAAGGTCAGCGCTGGGACCCTTGCCCACGAGCACATCATGGCTTCGATCGAGCTGTACGGCACCGAGGTGGCGCCCCGGGTGCGCGAACTCCTGGCCTCCTGAGTTCGACTCAGGAGTACCAGTCGCCGTCCACGCTCATCCCGCCGTCGACCATCAACGTCGCCCCGGTGATGTAGGAGGCTGCCGGTGAGGTGAGGAAGCAGATGGATTCGGCGATCTCGTGGGGTTCGGCGAACCGCCGCATCGGGACGCGAGCCTCGATGGGTGCAGGGTCGAGCTTGCCCGCCTCGATCAGCTTCTGCGTCCAGGGGCCGCGGGTGTAGCCGGGGGCGACCGAGTTGACCCTTACCCCGTCGCGCGCCCACTCCACGGCCAGGGTGCGGGTGAGCCCGGTCAGTCCTGCCTTGACCGTGGTGTAGTTCATCCGCTGGGGCATCCCGGCGACTGCGGCGATCGACGAGATGACCACGATGGCCGCCCGCCGGCTCTCGGTGAGTAGCGGATAGGCCGCCCGGCAGCACCGCATCGTGCCGGTCAGGTGAACCTGCAGCAGGGCATCCCAGTCCTCGTCACTCATCTCGGCGCTGGGGGCCGGACGCGCGTTGCCCGCGCAGCAGACCAGGGCGTCCAGCCGCTGCTCGGTGGCCCGGATGTCGGCGAATGCGGCGTCGACGCTGGCACGGGTGGTCACATCGGTCAGCACCCCGCGGGCGGCTGCTCCGAGCCGGGTGACCGCGGCCTCCAGGGCCGCCGGGTTGACGTCGAGCAGCACCACCCGTCCGCCACGTTCAACCCACATGGTGGCACTCGCCAGACCGATGCCGGACGCCCCGCCGCTCACCGCCATCACCGGTTGCTCAAAGCCCTCGCTGGGTTCCATCGTTTCGCCTCCTCATTCGTGCACGATAAGTCTGGCAGCGGCTGGGTCCCGTGAGAGATTGGGGGCATGATCCGACGTGTTGCGCGGGCGCTCGCGGCGACCGGTGCGGTGCTCGCGGCGGGCTACCTGGCGGTGGGGGAGGCCAGCCACGCCTGGGCCCACGGCCGGGGTCTTGGCCGTCCGGGCGCAGTTGCGGGCCGCAGGGAGGCGATCGTCGTCCTGGGCTACCCCTCGCGCCGCGACGGCAGCCCGCACCCCCTGCAACGCTGGCGGGCCTCGATCGCGGCTCGCTCGATCAGCCCGGAGGCCGCGTCCACGATCGTGGTCTGCACGGGGGCGGGCACGGGTGATGGTCCCTCCGAGGCGGACGTGCTGGCCGGCTTGTTGCGGGCCTCGGGAGTGCCGGACGAGCTGATCGTGCTGGAGGCGAGGGCCCGTACCACCTGGCAGAACATGCAGTTCAGTGCGCCCCTGATCGGCGGGGCCGACGTGATCAGGGTGGCGTCCAACTCGCTGCACGCCTTGCGTGCCCGACGTTTCCTGGCGCGCCAGCGCCCCGACCTGGCGCAGCGCCTGGCACCCGCACGTGACTACCGCTTCGGCGAGTACTGGTGGCTCAAGACCCCGTTGGCGATCTACGAGGCAGTGGGCACCTGGCGCGAATGGCGCAATCCGCGGCTGCCCGATGCCTGCCCGCCACCTCGGTGACCTGACGCGGACATTGCCTCGCCGGTCTCAGCGCCTCCCGGTGACCGCCCACTCCGACAGGTCAACCACCCGGTCGCAGCGAGCCATCAGGTCCTCGTCGTGGGTGATGACCAGCAGCGCGACATCCCCGAGCGAGGCGAACAGGTCGTCCAGCAGGGCATGGGCGGTCTCCCGGTCGAGGTGCTCGGTCGGCTCGTCCAGGATCACCAGTCCGGGTCGTGCGCCCGAGACGAGCACCCGGGCAAGCGCCACCCGCTGGGCCTCGCCGCCAGACAGCGTGGCGCCTTCCTCACCGACGACGCGGGACGGGTCCAGGCCCAGCCCCGCGCGGGACATCGCCTCAGCCACGTCCGACGGGGACGCCGCCTTGTTGCCGATCATGACGTTCTCGGCCAGCGTGGTGGCGAAGATGTGGGCGTCCTGGGCCAGGTAGCCGACTCGCGCAGGCACCTCGAATTCTCCGGCCCTGGCCGGGATCAGGCCCATGATGGTCGCCGCGAGGGTGGTCTTACCCAACCCGGATGCCCCCACCAGGGCGACCGACTCGCCGGGACCGACCCAAAGGTCAACCCCTGACAGGATCGGCTCGGCGTCCGGCCAGCCCGCCGACAGCCCGGCAAGCCGCAGCCCGACCGCACTCGACGTGCTGTCGACAACGCGGTCGCCGGCACCGACAGGTTCGGCGGTCAGGACGTCCAGGACGCGTCCCAGTGCAGTGCGTGCCCTGGTCAGGGTCTGGGCCGACTTGGTGAAGTCCGCGAAGACCTCGTGCATGGCCATGGGTACCAGGGCCAGGATCGCGAGGTTGCGTCCCAGCAGATCGCCGGCCTCGACCGCCGGACCACCGATCAGCAGCGCAGCCCCGACGGCCACCCCGGTGGCGAGCAACTGCGCCCCGGAGGCGACACCTCGGGTCCAGGCGCCGCGAGCCTCGGTTTGCCGGAGTGCGCGGTCGATGGCAGACAGCTTCGCGGTGGCAGCGCCTGCCTGGCCGTAGGCCACCAGGTCCGGTGCACAACGGGCCATCTCTGCCACCTGGTCGCCCAGTTCACCACGAGCCGGCACGGCTCGCTGGTCAGCCGAACGCGACCAGCGCTGGGCGAGCCACGGCACCAGGACGCCGGCCACCACTGACGTCGCCAGCAGGACGAGCGCGAAGAGTGGACTGAAGATCGTCAGAATCATGCTGGTGGCGACGATGACCACCGCAGCCGAGCAGAACGGGAGGACCACGCGCACCACCAGGTCGACGATCGCCTCGACATCCGCGGTGACTCGCACCAACAGGTCGCCGTAGCGCCTGCCCAGCAGCGTGGTGCGGCTGAGTTTGTCGTAGGTGATCATGCGCAGCGCGCTCTGCATCCGCAGTGCCAGGTCATGCCCGACCAGGCGCTCGAGGTAGCGTCCGACGCCGCGTCCGATGCCGAAGAACCGGACGCCGACCGCCGCCGCGGTCAGGTACATCACGGGCGGGTGCTCGGCCGCCCGGCTCAGCAGCCAGGCGGAGACGCCCATCAAGGCAACCGAACACCCGGTGGCGAAGATGCCGAGCAGCAGCGACATCAACAGCCGCCGGGGACCGTTCGCCACCATGGTGAGCAGCCGGCGAACCAGTGCCGCGACATCGCGCATCGGCGTCATCTGATCCCCTCCTGCGACGACGCTCGGCCCACCGGAACCATCTCGTCGGCCAGCTGCAGCAGGGCCGGCCGGTGGCTGACCACCACGGCACCCACCCCCAGCTGCCGGACTGCCGCAACGGCGATGGCCTCCGTGGCCTGGTCGAGCCCGGCAGTCGGCTCGTCCAGCACCAGCAGGCGCGCTTCGCCCAACTCGATGCGCAGCAGCGCCCGGGCCAGCGCCAGGCGTCGCCGCTCGCCGGCCGACAGGCCTTCACCATCGTCCGCAATGGGACGGGAGGCCTCAAGCGATTCCCCGCCGGCACGGTCCAGGGCGTCGCGCACCTGGGCGTCGGTAGCGGCGGGGAAACCCATCCGCACGTTGGACGCGATGGTGCCGCGCATCATGCCGGGGTCCTGCCCGACCCAGGCGATCTGACGTCGCCAGGAGTCGAGTTCGATGTCGCGGAGGTCGGTGCCGCCAATGCGCACGGTGCCTGCGGTCGGCGCCACGAAGCCCATCAGCACCGACAGGGCGGTCGACTTTCCACCTCCGGAGCGGCCCACGAACGCCACGACCTCGCCCGGCCTGATGGTGCACGAGAGCCCGGACAGCGAGTCGTGCTCCACCCCTGGGTAGCGCACCCCGACACCGTCGAACTCGACCTCGGCCATGGCCAGGTCGGGGGCTGGAACCGTGCCGGAGTGGGTCTGCTCGCTCGCCTCGATGATCGCGAACGCTGCGTCGGCGGCTGCGGTGCCGTCCGCGGAGTCGTGGAAGTGGACGCCGACCTGGCGGACGGGCAGGTAGGCCTCGGGCGCCAGAACCAGGATGAACAGCGCTGTGGTGAGGTCCATCTGCCAGTCGACGACGCGGAACCCGATGCTGACCGCCACCAGTGCCACCGAGAGGGTGGCGAGCAGTTCGAGGACTCCGCCGCTGAGGAAGGCGATCCGCAGGGTCTTGAGGGTCTCGCTGCGGGACGCATCCTCGGTCTGTCGCAACCCGATCAGCTGGCTGCGTGCGCGTCCGAAGACCTGCAGCGTGGGCAGGCCCCTGATGAGGTCGGCGAAGTGGTTGGCCAGTCGGGTCTGAAACGTGAACCGCCGGGCCACCTGCTCCCTGGTGGTGATGCCGATGAGGATCATGAAGATCGGGATCAGGGGGAGCGTCCCGGCGATTATGGCGGCCGACAGCAGGTCCTGCCCGAGCACGACGGCAACCACCAACAGCGGGATGAACGCCGCCATCACCAGTTGCGGAAGGTACTTCGCGAAGTAGCCGTCCAGGGCGTCCAGGCCCTGGACGGCCAGTTGGATGAGTGCGCTTGACGAGGTGGAGGAGTCGTTGGGACGAGCGAGGCGGGCGGCCATCAGGTCGGTGCGCAGAGTCGACTTCACCGAAGCGGACGCCCGGTGCGCCAGCCACGAGTTCAGCCAACTCAGCACCCCACGCGCGGCGAACACCGCGAGGATGGCCACCACGTAGGACGCGAAGTTCGGCAGCGGCCCGTCGAAACTGGTGGAACCAGAGTCGAAGACGCCGGCCACCGCGTGCGCGACCAGCCAGGCCTGGGCGACGATGAACCCGGCGTTGGCGATGCCGGTGAGCGCAACGGCGACCAGGAAACCCCTGGTCGCCGTTGCGCGTTGAAGAAGACGCCGATCGATCGGTGCCGCCAAGGTCAGCCCTTCTGGGCCGGGACGGGGGCGGGCTCGTGGGCGCTGGCCGGCATGTTCGAGGTGCTGATCCGCCTGCGGAAGATGTAGTAGCTCCAGACGGTGTAGGCGAGGACCACCGGAAGGATCGCCAGGGCCGCGATGCTCATCAGCGTCAGGGTGGCCGGTGAACTGGCCGCGACATACATGTCGAACGGGTTGGCGGTGTCCGTCGAGACGAACCCGAGGGTGCCGAACATCTTGATGAAGTGAGTCGCGAACAGGGCCGCGATGGCCACGCCAGTGCCGATGAACGCCAGATTCTCGTGGCGCTGGATGCCCAACTCGTTGTGCATCACGATGCCGAAGCCGAGGGCTGCAACCGAGAGCAGCCCTACCACCCACATGGCCGTACCGCCGCCGGCGCTCAGGAAAGCGTTGTCGGACGCCGGGTAGGCGATGTTGCCGATCACGACGAAAGCCGCCAGCAGCGCCAGGGCCACCGGGCCGAGCACCTTGATCACACCATGGGCCTTCTCGTGCACCTCGCCCTTGGTTTTGAGTGACAGGAAGACTGCCCCGTGCACCATGAACAGCACCACCGAGAGCACCCCGCCCAGCAGGGCGAACGGGCTGAACAGACTCAGAATGCTCTGGGTCATCAGTGGGGGATTGCCGCCCACCGGCATGCCCATCCACATGTTGGCGAACCCGACTCCGAAGACCAGCGAGACGATCAGGGACCCGATTGTGGCGGTCGCGTCGAAGGTGTCGCGCCAGTTGTCGTCCGGCATCAAGGCGCGGTACTCGAACGAGACACCGCGAATGATCAGCCCCAGCAACACGAGCAGGAGCGGAATATAGAGCCCGCTGAACAAGGTTGCGTACCAGCCCGGAAATGCGGCGAACATGGCGCCGCCGGCGGTGATCAGCCAGACCTCGTTGCCGTCCCAGGTCGGCCCGATGGTGTTGATCATGACGCGTCGTTCGAGCGGGTCCTTGCCGATCACCGGGTACAGCATGGCGACGCCGAAGTCGAATCCCTCAAGGAAGAAGAACCCGATCCACAGCACCGCAACCAGAAGGAACCACAGGACAATGAGTTGGTCGTGTGACATCTGTAGTCTCCGGACTCTCAGTAGGCGAACGTCAGCGGGGCGTCAGCGTCTTTGCCCAGCTTCGGTGGGGTCACGTCGGGCAGGCCCTTGGCGATGTAGGTGAAGAAGAGCTTCAGCACTATCACGGCGATGATGCCGTAGATGGCCGTGTAGGCGATCATGCTGAACAGCACCTCGGCGAAGCTGACGCTGGGCGAGACGGCGGTCCAGGTGGGCAGCACGCCGTAGACGATCCATGGCTGACGGCCCATCTCGGTGAGGATCCAGCCGAAGGAGTTGGCCAGCAACGGCATGAACGGCAGGGCGCCCATCATGTACCTCCAGACGTTGTTCGCCGGGGGGACCTTGTTCTTGCGGGTGAACCACAACACCAGCAGCGCGATACCCATGGCTGCCATCCCCAGGCCGATCATCAGCCGGAAGCTGTAGAACGACATCATGACGTTCGGCACGGGATCGACACCCAGCTGGGCCAGATCGCTGGAGAACTCCTCCTGCAGTTGGGTTCGGGAGCCATCGACCGCCATGATGCCGTCAGACAGGTACTCCTCGGTCAGGTCGTTGATGCCCTTGACCTCGGCGAACGGGTCGTTGAAGGCCAGGAAGCTCAGGACGTAGGGAACCTCGAAGCTCCAGACCTTGGTCACCTCGGTGATGCCCTCGTCGTTCCGCTCCTGGGTGTAGATGCCCACGATCGCGAAACCTGCCGCGGTGGAGGTGTCGAGATGTCCTTCGGAGGCGGCCAGTTTCATGGGCTGGAACTTCGCCTCGACCTTGGCCTGGAGGTCGCCGGTGCCCATCACGGCCAGGGACGCGACCAGCAGCACGTAGGCGCCCATCTTGGCGACCGAGCGCCAGATATCGGCGTCCGGATCGACGATGCCCTTGGGTGCCTCTTTGGAGACCTTGGCCAGTTTCCAGCCCCCGACCCCCGCCAGCAGGCCGCCGGAGACCATCAGGGCTGCTGCGATCTGGTGCGGGAAGGCGGTGAGGAAGAAGGGGTTGGTGAACAGGGCGCCGAAGTTCTCGAGTTCGGCGCGCCCGTTGTTGTAGGTGGCGCCCACCGGGTTCTGCATGAACGAGTTCGCAGCCAGGATGAAGACGGCCGACAAGGTCGCGCCCAACGCTGTCAGGTACATCGTCAGGTTGTGCAGGCCTCGAGGCAGCTTGTCCCAGCCGAAGATCCACAGACCGATGAAGGTCGACTCGAGGAAGAAGGCGACCAGCGCCTCGAGGGCCAGGGGTGCGCCGAAAATGTCACCGACGAAGCGCGAGTACTCCGACCAGTTCATGCCGAACTGGAACTCCTGCACGATGCCCGTGACCACCCCGGCAGCGAAGTTGATCAGGAACAGCTTCGAGAAGAACTTGGTCATTCGCAGCCACTGGTCGTTCCCGGTACGCAACCAGCGGGTCTCCATCACGGCGACCATCCAGCCGGTTCCGATCGTGACGGGCACGAAGAAGAAGTGATAGACAGTCGTGATCCCAAACTGCCAACGCGCGAGAACTTGTGCGTCCATGGGCGAGAGGCTACACCAAAGCCCGTCGTCAGGGAAAAGATCAAACCCCTCGACGTGATCTGGCTGAGAGCCGGTGGTATAAGCGGCCCGATGGGCGCCGACAGACCGGCTCTCACCGAGCGAAACCCCGCTCTCGAACACTGTTAGAGTGGCCCACGTGGACATCTCTTCTGCCGTTCCCCGACGGTCCGCCTCCCCCGACACCGTGCAGCGATCCGTTCAGCCCGCCCGAGACCTGGCACTGATTGCTGTCTTTGCCGGCGTCACTGCTGCTCTCGGGTTGATCCCACCTATTTATCTGCCCATCACGCCCGTGCCGATCACCGCACAGTCACTGGGCGCCATCCTGGCCGGGGCCATCCTCGGTGGTCGGCGTGGGTTCGCCTCGCTGGTGCTCTTCCTGGCCCTGGTCGCGCTGGGCCTGCCGTTGCTGGCCGGCGGCCGGGGCGGTATCGGGGTGTTCTTCGGGGTCACCTGGGGCTTCCTGGTCGGTTGGACAGTGGTGGCCGGGTTCGTCGGCTGGGCCACCTACCGGTTGGGCGCACCCTACGTGGTGTGGAAGGCCATCCTCATCAACGTGCTCGGTGGGATGGTGCTGCTGTACGGCTGCGGGATCCCTGGCATGGTCGTCACCGGCAAGTTGACCTGGTCCGCCGCTGTGCTCGCCAACCTTCCTTACCTGCCCGCAGACCTGGTCAAGTGCGTCATCGCCGCGCTGGTGGCCAAGGGCGTGCACACCGCCTACCCGGGCCTGCTGCCCTTTCGTCGCCGCCAGGACGAGGCCTGAGGTCGGGGCCTATTCGGCGTCCGGCCTGACCAGATGATGGTTCGCATCGAGATCGACCACGTCAATCACACCTACGGTCAGGGTCCGCTGGCCCGCAGGGTGCTGGAGGACGTGACGGGAGTGTTCAGCGAGCGCCGCATCGGGGTCGTCGGGCACAACGGGTCGGGCAAGTCGACCTTCGTCCGGATGCTCAACGCCCTGCTGTTGCCCACCCGGGGACGCGTCCTGATCAACGATCTGGACACCGCCCAGCACCCCGCGAAGGTGCGCAAGTTGGCGGGGTTCCTGTTCACCGATCCCGACAACCAGATCATCATGCCAACAGTCGCCGAGGATGTCGCCTTCGGTCTGCGCAAGTCGGGCCTGACCCGCCAGCAGATCAATGATCGGGTTACCGACACCCTCGAGCGCTTCGGTCTGGCCGGGCACCGTGACCACCCCGCCCATCTGCTCTCGGGTGGGCAGAAGCAGCTGTTGGCTCTGGCGTCGGTGCTCATCACCTCACCCGAGCTGATCATCATGGACGAGCCGACCACGCTGCTCGACCTGCGCAACGCCCGGATGATCGGCCGGGTGATCGCCGAGCTGCCGCAGACGGTCGTGCTGGCCACCCACCACCTTGACCTGCTGGACGACTTCGAGCGTGTCCTGGTGTTCGACTCCGGACGCCTGGTGGCCGACGCCCCACCTGCCGAGGCGCTGGCCCACTACCGCGGATCGATGTCCTGAGATGGCCGGCGCTCTGCCCACCCTCGGGCTCCACCGGCCCGGGACCTCGGTGCTGCACCGGGCGCCCGCGGCGCTCAAGCTGCTCGGGCTGCTGGCGCTGGGGGTGGCCTCGGTGTGGCTGCAACAGCGATGGTGGCTGGTGGTGCTCGCCCTGGTCGTCGTCGGCCTCGGGTATCTGGCGGCTGGTTTCGGGCCCGGCCTGATGGCCCGTCAGGTCCGTCCGATGCTGTGGTTGCTGGCGTTCACCGCCGCCATGAACTGGTGGGTGGCGGACTGGCAGCGAGCCGTCTCGGTTGCCGGCATGATCGCCACCCTGGTCGCGGCCGCGGCGCTGGTGACCCTGACCACCCCCACCACCGCGCTCATCGATGTGGTGGTCGCGGCTGCGCGGCCCTTGAGGCGCTTCGGGGTGGACGCGGAGCGCGTCGGGCTCACCCTGCTGTTGGGCATCCGGTGCGTCCCGGTGATGGCCGGCCTCGCCCGCGAGGTTCGGGAGGCCCAGATCGCCCGGGGCGCCACTCGCAGTTACCGCGCCTTCGCAGTGCCCCTGTTGGTTCGCGCACTGCGCGATGCGGACGCCATGGGCGAGGCTCTGGTGGCTCGCGGATTCGACGACTGAGCGGCTCAGTTGGTGGGGCTGGTGCCCAGCTCGACCAGTGCCTCGCGGGCCTGCCCGCCAGCGTCCAGCCAGGTGATTTCCACCACCTCACCGGGATCGCTCGATTCCAGTGCCTTCAGCAGGGCGTTCGCCGTGTCGATGGGCGCCCCGGCGAAACTGAGGAAGGTCGAACCCGGCAGGAGGCCGGCCGTCGAGGCAGGCGATTCGGGCAGAACGGACACGATCACCGCGACGTTCTCCGCGCCGAGTGTCACTCCCAGCCAGGCGCCGGGGCCGACCCTGGTCTGCTCGCCCTGCCGGCCGTTGATGATGTCGTTCGCGATGTCCATCGCCGTGTCGATCGGGATGGAGTAGCTGGTCATGAGTTGGGAGACCTCCTCGCGTCCAGCGCTGGTCACACCCACCACCTCGTTGAACTGGTTGAATGTCGGGCCTCCTGAGTAGCCTGGAATCGCGCCGGCCGTGGACTCGATCAAGCCGGTGAGTCTGTCGCTGCCGTACCCCCCGAAGGCCGAGGGCAGCAGCACCGACGCGTCCACATCCGTCACCCCGCCGCCGGAGGCCTGCAGCCTCCCGGCGCCGCGTCCGTTGCCGACCGCAACCACCCGGTCTCCCACCTGCACCGGGTCGTCGGCCAGCACAGCCAGTGGCAGGCCGGACGCCCGCTCCAACCGCAGCACGGCGACGTCCGACCAGACGTTGCGTCCCACCAGGGTCGCGGAGTAGCTGTCACCCCCGTTGACCCGAACGGACAGTCGACGGGTGTCGGACACCACGTGGTAATTGGTGAGCACCAGACCCGCCTCGCTGAGGATGATGCCGGTGCCGGACGCTGAACCGGCGGTCCCCTCACCCGAGATCAGCACCACTCCGCGGCCCAGTTCGGCGGTCACCGGCAGCGAGTAGGTGGCAATCGGGCCAGGCTGCCCGCTGGACACGGGCGGGCGCTGCGCCGGCTGACCTCGGTAGGTGGTGGCTGGGCCGACCACGAACACCTGCCAGATCAGCACGGCCACCGACGCCACGGCCAACAGCAGGGCGCTGAGGAGGTCGGCAGGTGGCAGCTTCCTCCGGTGCCCGGTCGGCTGCGGCATGAGGACTCCTTGGCTGGGCTGGCGCAAGTCTACGGCGCGAGGTAGGTGCACACATGGACGCCAGGGTGAGCCGGCAGGGCCGCTCAGCCCCGGGTGGACTCCCGCCTGACCAGCACCGGATCGAGCAGGACGTGGGAGTGCTCGTGGTGGGGGTCGGCCAGGGCGTGCTCGATCATGCCGACGGCGATTCCGCCTATCTGCTCCTCGTGCTGGCGGATGGAGGTCAGCGCAACGAGGGCGCTCGCTGCGTACGGCAGGTCGTCGTAGCCCACCAGGCTGACGTCGCGTGGGACGCGCAGGCGTCCGTCGGCGACCACCGCCAGCAACGCACCCAGAGCCACCAGGTCGCTGACGGCGAACACGGCATCGGGACGCTCGCCTGCCGGGCGCGCCAGCAGGTCCTGCATGGCGATGCGTCCCGCATCCACCGAGAGTTCCGAGACCGGAACCAACTCGATGCGGACGCGGTGCTTCTCAGCGGCCGCTCTCGCGCCCGCCCATCGCCGCTCGCTGGCGGCCAGGCCGCGCGCCATCATCACCACGATCCGTCGGCAACCGCTGGTCACCAGGTGTGCGAGCGCCAACTCTCCGCCGGCAACGTCATCGCTGCCGACCGAGCAGAGCAGTCCGTCCCCGGCATGGGCGGAGGCCAACACCACCGGCGTGCCACGTCGCGAGAGGGCCAGTTCCCTGGAGAGATCACCGTTGCCGACCGCCACGATGATGCCCCGGGCGAGTTGACGCTCGAACAGCGACAGGTAGTGGTCGTGCTGGTGCTGCTGGCCACGGGTGTTGGCGGTCAGCACGTCGAGGCCTCGCCGCTCCGCCTCCCGCTCGATGCCGTCTGCCAGGTTGCTGTAGTAGGGGTTGAGTGGGTTGGGGAACAGGTAACCGATCAGCTGCGACCGAACACCCTTGAGTTGACGTGCGGCGTGGTCGGGCACGTATCCCAGTTCGACGATGGCTGCCTCGACGGCTGCCTTGCGCCCGTCCGAGACGCTTGAGGGTCGGTTGAGGACGTTGGAGACTGTGCCGACCGACACTCCTGCCAGTTGGGCGACGTCCTTGATTCCCACGCGAGGGTGCCGTGGCGCCATGTGGCCTAGTACAACACGGTTCGCCGGCCGCTGGGGGTGGGTCCACCAGTCAACCGAACCACCTGTTCGTCAGTCGGCCGGCCGTCAACTGACGGCCGGCCGACTGACGAGGAAACGGAACTCAGGTCAGCGGAATCGGGTCTGCCTTCCGATGGTTCCGACGAGCCCCTGGCGGTAGGCGGCATCGGACATCCGGTCGAGTTCGGCCTGGGCCTCGTGGAGCCGATCTCCCAGGCTCAGCCGGTCGCTGACTCGCGAGTTCTGCTCGGCCGAGCCGAACTTCTCGAGCCCTGCGATCCCGCGCCGCTGGTGGTCCAGATCGATCTCCTGTTTGACGTCCAATCGCTCCTGGTACCAGTCGCTGGCCAGCACCGACTCCCGGGTGAACTGGGTGCGGAATTCCGGGCTGTCCAGCGTCCACCCCTCGGAGGTCTGGCCGTTCGCCATGATCTCGAGCAGGCCACGCAGCGGCGGGACGGCGAGGTCGATTCCGCCATCGTCGAAGTACGTCTGGGCCACCCGTTGGTGAGTGGTGACGATGACGTCCATGCTTTCGGCGAAGATGGCCGCATCCTGCAGTTCCGGACGTAGCATCTCTTCGGTGAAAACCACATCGGGGTGCAGGAAGATGCGTCCGAAGTAGGTCGTGGCGAACCGCTCGTTCATCCGGTAGCCCAGTCGGGAGGCGAGCACCTTGCGACCCTGGTACTCGAAGTCCTCGAGTTTCTCGAGATAGCCGTCTGCGATCAGGTTCGACGCCCGGCGTTCGTCCGGTCCCATCCTGCAGAAGATCTCGGGTATCAACATCGAGATGTCGTGGTTCACCCGAACCTTGGGGCCGATGTAGCCCGCCGAGCTCAGCCAGCCGTCGTAGCCGGTGAGCGCGTAGGCCAGGAAGTTGTTGTTCAGGTCGATGATGGGCGGCAATGCGTTGAACGGGCCCTTGGTCAGGGCGCCCTCACTGCCGGCACCGGTGGTGGAAGGCGACTTGCCGGTCATCGAGCTGATGAACTCCATGAACAGTTCGGGCAGTTCCATGTAGTGCAAGGGGTTGTACGCGCACAGCGGCGGGACGCCCTCTTCCGGCGGGTTGTTGCGTCGCCCGGCGGCCACCACGTCGACGGCCAGCGGTGCGAACGCGTCGGTCGACAGCTTGCGCACCAGCTTGGACGCCAGGTCGGCGGCGGCAGTGGCGTTCGGGTTGGCCACGTCGGGGCGGGTCTGCAGGTAGCGCGGGTTCTTCGAGGGCTTGCCGTTGACCAGCCGCGGCTGATCGGAGGCGATCCAGAACTGGGGCGATTCGTCGTCGGCCATCCCGGCGACCCTGCGAATCAAGTCCTTCATGGGCGGGGTGTACTCGCTGAACGCCTGGGCGTTGGTCATCAGCTCGCGAGCAGCCTGATGGGTGAGCGGCTCGAAGTTCGAGATGAAGGTCGAGGGCTTCGACAGGTCGATCTCGGCCTGTTTGTCGTAGCCACGGATGACCGCGTCGTCGGGCCGCTGGAAGAGCAGCTGCTCGCAGTTCATCACGAACTTGCGCGGCAGGCCGCCCTGGTTCCCGAAGCCGGCGGGTGCGTGTTCGAAGGGTGGGCAGACCGTGGACGCGGTGATGTCGTCCTGGGTTTGCACCTTGATGGCGGGGCTGAAGTCGGGACGCAGGCTGAACAGTCGCCACGATCCGTCCTGCTGAAAGCCGACCCGCAACTGGTTGGCGACGATCTTCTCGCCCTCCAGTCGAACCGCGTTGCCGGGACGCCCGTTCATGATGCCGACGCTGAAGTGGCTGCGCCAGTCTGCTCCCCACTCGGGCTTGTAGAACCGCTTGACGGTGAACAGCAATTCCTTCACGTGCGCCGGGATCGAGCGCAGGAAGTGGTTGTAGTCGTCGTTGTACTCGCTGCGGGGGGTGAGCAGCTTGATGACCGAGCCGAGGCTGCGACGGTCCGACAGAATGGGACGACGGTCCTTGCCGTTCTTGGCCGGGTCGATGAACCGGTCGGAGAAGTCGGAGTCCAGCAGACGCTGCACGTGGCGGATGTCGTCTTCGAAGTCGGCGGCGTAGGCATTGCCGAAGACGAACGCGTCCGACAGCGACTTGCTGATCTCGGACTTCCCGCCACCCGAGACGGTGGCCGGCTTGTGGCAGCTGGTCGAGATCGGCGAGACGCCGATCAGGTGCCACTGGGTCGCGTCCGCCTCACGGTGCTTGGCGTGGATGCGATACCCGTTGGGGGTGACGTAAATCTGACCGGTCAGCAGCTTGATCTGTTGCCTGGTGCCCTCCTCGTCGGTCCAGGTGATCGTCTGGTTGCGCATCGAGTAGGTCGCCCCGCGGGGCACCAGAGTCAGATGTGGATACAACAGGTCGACGGCGTGGCCCTCGGGCTGGACCTGGAATCGTTGCGGATCACGGGCAACGACGTCCTCGAGGCGGTAGTCCTCGGGGGTGTAGTCGTCGTGGAACTCCTGGCCGATGTTGTATGTCGGGTAGACCATCGCGCCCCCGGCGTGTTCCTCCTCGGCGCAGCCGAGCAGGTTGGCTGCATAGGAGAGCTGGGTCTTGACTTCTTTCTTGCAGTAGCCGAAGTAGTTGTCGGCGATGACCGTGACCATCACACCGCGCTCGTCGCGCGCACACACCTTGAACGCCTGTCCGCCGTTGTACAGCTCATCATCGTCCTGCCAGCACTGCCCGTCGCGGCGTTCGCGTTCGGTAGCGTCGTCCCAGTGCGGCATGCCGAGGCTCTGCTTGGTGACCTTGGTCAGGTGCGGGGCCAGGATGACGCAGCCCGTGTGGCCGGACCAGCCGTTCGGGTCGAGGGCGGCGTTGTTCTGAGGCAGCTGTGGGTCACCCGCGTTGCCGAAGATGCCCTCGACGAAGTCGAGGTTACAGACCAGGCCACCCGGGACGATGAAGCGGGTCTCCATCGTCTTGGCTGGGCCACGTCCGGGAACGGCAGGGACCACCAGAGGGCGCATCAACAGGGAGACGAAGCAGGCCGCCGGCGTCGGGAGTTGGGACGTGTAGGGCAGGAGCATGTCGGCATGTGGGGGCTGGAACGCCAGCTCGAGCAGTCTGGCGAAGACATCCTTGCGCACGCCGATCTTGTCGTCGGGGATCGGCAGGCCGCCCTCCGCGATGTGGAAGACGCCGGCGGTCGTGCGGCGGTCGTTGGCCGGGTTGTGCAGCACACCGTTGACCAGCCGGTAGCTCGACAGCAGCGGCGAGTGGAACTCGTCTCCGTTCGCGGGCAGGCTGAGTCCACGAGCGAGCCCGGCCTGGTCGAGGATGAGGGTCTGACGAGGAAGCTGTGGTTGCACCGTGGCGTCGGCTAGGTAGTCGTCCAAGAAGTCCTGGATGCGCTGGTCGACGGGGCAGAGCCGATCGGAGAGCCGGCGGGCCAGTTCGCGCTGCCGAGCCAGGAGTGGCTCGACCAGTACGATCTCGCTCTCGTCGCCCAAGGCGCGTGGCAGTTCGAGCAGGGCAAGGCGAAGATTGATCGCGGCGTTGAGGTTGTCGGAAACCATGTCGCAAGTTTTCCAGATCCCCTGCCAGTCGGTGCCAGTCCCGCCGATTTCATGCCGTCAGGTCCAGCGAAGGCCACAAGCTGCGGACCCCGATGCCTGAGGCATCGGGGTCCGTGCGACCGAAGATGGCGTGACGATTCCGGTCACGGTGAACGGTTCGCGGGACCCCACCGGCCCGTCACCTTGCCGGCGTGGCGAGGCCTTCCTCGTCAACGTGTCCCACGGATGTTCATCGTCTCTCGCGTGCAGCGCCCCCATTCTGGGCGCCAGGACAAGGGCTTGGCCAGTCGTCTGGACGAACTACGCGGAGGTAATTCACTTGCCCACACGCGCGTCCACACGCGAGTGCCGCTCGTGCACAGCCCAGTCGGGTTGTCCCCAGAGTCGTCCACAGATCGGGGATCAGGCCAAGAAATGGCAACAGGTTGCAGGTAACTGAGGGCCACTCAGTTGCTACATTGCTGGGTTCCCGGAATCGCTTTGCGTAGCGTCGTGGTTGTTGGAGCGTGACCGTTGAAAACGAAAGGAGGCGACACGTGATGATTCGATTCTTCCAGGACTTGATGGACCGATACGTGCAGAGCGCCACGGAGTTGACCGACGCTGACTCGCGCCCATCACACCTGTGACGGTCCGTCACCCCTGTGACCCACGCACGCAAACACGTGCCCAACTTCCCCCAACTCATGAAACAAGGAATCACATGCTCAATGCTCTGGCTGACATAGCCGATCGCTACACCGAGGACCCGGAGTCCAAGCCCGAAGTCGTTGTCTACCACTACGTCAACCGGCTGGTCGGACGCGCCGTGCGAGCGGCTCGTTGCGCCCACGCTGGCAGTTGACAGCTCTCTGACGGATGGCCGCGCACGGGCGGCGACATCTGAAACCAGCACCACCGGTCCCGCCCCCGCAGTTGCAGGGGGCGGGACCGGTGCCGTTGTGGTCAGATGGCCAGTGAGGCGCTCCTCAGCCGTGCCAGCGCCTCGGCGGAGCCGGTGAGCTGAACCTCGGAGGAGGCCTCGCGGCCGAACAGCCAGAGAATCAACTCGCCCGGCTCGCCCAGCACCGTGACGGGGGAGCGTCCGGTGGCGACGGCGGCCCGGTCCTCGGTCGGCCGGCCATCCTTGACACGCTGCAGGATCACCCCGACCCGCATTCTGTTCAACCTGCGCTGTGCCAGGGCGATGGCAGCGTTCCACAGCTGCTCCTCGGTCTGTGGGCTCAGGACCCGGGGGCGCACCACGTAAGGCCCGGCCCGGCGAACGTCCTCGTGATGGACGAAGAACTCCAGCGCGTTGACCTTCGCGTCCACGAACCCCAGCCGCAGCGGGTTGAAACCCGCCGGTCCGCGGGCCACGAGAGCGACGAGGTCATCGAAGTCAAGCTCCGCTATCACCCGCTCCATGCGGCGCGCGGTGGTGGCGGCCAGAGCCTTGATGATGATCCCGGCGGCCGCGATCGGGTCGGACTCGCGCAGGTGAAGATGAGCCGCCAGGTGGTGGGCCGTCCATCCCGTGCAGAGGGTTGGGGCGTCAGGCCCGACGACGGTCAACAGGTCACACAGGGCACGACGCTCGGATCTCGCCAGGGTCTCATCCATGACTGCAACGCTATCCGGTGATGTCGGCGGGGATTCGTGCTCCCCGGACAACAAGCGAGGACTTGGGCCTAGGCTTAGCCCGTTCACACCCCCCCGTCCTGGAGGTCACATGAATCTGGAGAAGGTCGTCTTCGGCTTCTTCATCACACTGGCCGCCGCCCTGAACTTCGGCTTCTTCATCGGGCCCATCGACAACATCATGGTGCACAACGGTGCGGAGTTGGCTGGAGCCCTGATCGCGAGTCTGGTGGCCACCGTCCTCAAGTTCGGTGATCGCACCCAGCTCGGTGCGGTGCACCTGGCGACCAGCTTGGTGGCCGACATGCAGCTGATCATCGCGGCCGTGGTGTGGATCTGGGCCTCCGACATGACGGCCGAGGGCCTCACGGCCGAACACATGTCCGTCGTCGTCTCCATGTCGGGCGGTGCCCTGCTGGCCAACCTCGTCTCGGTGGTGCTCATGGTCAGCGAGATCGTGCAGGTTCGGCGCTGAGCTGAGCTGAGCGATGCCTGCCCGCACAACACCAGCCCGCCAAGCCGTACTGAGCGACGTCTTCTACCTCATCCTGCGCAGGATGAGGTTCCCGCTGCTGCTCATCATCGGCGTCTACGTTTTCTGCACGGCGGGCCTGGCGGTGATCCCCGGCACCGCTGCTGATGGCAGCCCGCTGCCGCCGTTGACGGTCTTCGAGGCGTTCTACGTGGTGAGCTACACCTCCACCACCATCGGCTTCGGCGAGGTTCCCTACCCGTACAACGCAGCCCAGCGGCTGTGGATGACGATGACCATCTACGTCTCGGTGGCGGCCTGGACATATTCCCTGTTCGCGGTTATCACACTGCTGCAGGACGACGGCTTCCAGAATGCGCTGCGAATCTCCAGGTTCTCTCGACGAGTTGGGCATTTGCGGGAACCCTTCTATCTGGTCTGTGGGGTCGGTGAGACCGGACGCCTGGTCTGTCACGGGCTGGACCACCTGGGACTACGGTTCGTCGCGATCGAGAAGGACGCCCTGCGTCTGCAGCAGTTGAGGCTTGACGAGTTCGCCGTGGACCCTCCCACCGTCAGGGGTGACGCCGGTGAACCGGGCATCCTTGAGCAGGCGGGACTGCTCAACCCGCAATGCAAGGGTGTGGTCGCGCTCACCGACGATGACGCCACCAACCAGGCGATCGCGGTCACGGTGAAATTGCTGTCCCCCAGGGTGCCGGTCCTGGCGCGCATCCGCAACGCCGAGACCGAGACCCATATCGGGGTGTTCGGTGGGGACGTCGTGATCAACCCCTTCGAGCGCTTCGCCGACTACCTGGCCGCGGCCATCACGGCTCCCGAGCGCTACCGACTCCGCGAGATGATCACCGGCTTGCCGGGCGACCCCATCCAGCCCATCGACCAGCCTCCCAGGGGGCACTGGATCATCTGCGGCTATGGACGGTTCGGGCATGTCGTGACCGAGTCCCTGCGCGCAGCCGGCATGGACACCTGCGTCATCGACGTCATGCATTACGGGGAGGGCGGCGTGGACGTCAAGGGCACCGGCACCACCAGCGATGACCTCAAGGCGGCGGGCATCGACAGGGCCGTCGGCCTGGTGACCGCCAACAACTCCGACACCAAGAACCTTTCGATCGCCGTCACCGCACGTGCGCTCAACCACGACGTGTACATCGTCAACCGGCAGAACCAGTTGAACAATGCGGCGCTGTTCGCTGCTTTCCAGCAGGACCTGTTGATGATTCCCAGCCGAATCGTGGCCCAGGAGTTCCTGGCCCGCATCACCACACCCCTGATGAACAAGTTCCTGCGACTGATTCCCCAGCACAACGAGGCGGAGTGTGCCCAGATCTACGCGCAGTTGGCCAACCTTGATCCGGGGCGCCACCCGGAACTGTGGGACATGGGCATCCTCGAGCACAGTGCCCAAGCCCTGACCAATGTCGTGGAGGCCGGTGGGCGGTTCACCGTGGGTCACCTGCGCGCTGACCCGTTCGATCGTGGACGACGACTGGCCCTGATGGTGCTGCTGGTTCGTCGCGGCACCAAGAGCATCCAATTGCCCGCCGATGACTTCGTCCTGTGCACCGGCGACCGGCTGCTGCTGGCCGGATCACCGACCGCCAAACACCGCGTCCAGCACACCCTGACCAACGACAACATGTTGACGTACGTGCTCACCGGCAAGGAGAGCAATGGGGGCCACCTGTGGCGGTGGCTCACCCGACGACACCCGGCGAAGACCGTGCCGCTGCCCGAGGCCAACAACGTCCGTCCCCCCGAGGAGTACGAGCGGAGCGAATCCGCCAAGCCGTCCCAGGGCAGGTAGCGGGCTGATCCCGGAAGTCAGCGGTGACGGGCCTCGTGCCGGACGGACTGCCAGTGCGCGTCGATCGCGCCCGGGCGTCCGACCATGAACTCGTCGACCTGCGCCTTGGACGCACGCAGGCTCGGGTCATTGTTCAGGTAGTGGTTGGTTTCCCGGGCGATCAGGCCCGACATGATGAGCAGGCCGATCAGGTTGGGCAGCGCCATCAAGCCGTTGGCGATGTCACTGAAGGTCCAGACCAGGCCCAGTTCGATGGTGCATCCGACGAAGACGGCCAAGGAGAACACGACCCGGTAGGGCATCACCCACCTGCGTCCGAACAGCCTCTCGATGTTGCGTTCGCCGTAGTAGCACCAACCGAGGATGGTCGAGTAGGCAAAGAGCACGAGCGAGACGGTCACGATGTAGTGGCCCCAGCCAACTCCGAGCCCCTGATCGAAGGCGGCGGCTGTCATGGTTGCGGCGGTGTCGCGTCCCTGCTGCCAAGTGCCGGTGACCACCAGCACCAGACCGGTCATGGTGACCACGATAATCGTGTCGATGAAGGTCTGGGTCATCGAGACCAGGCCTTGACGAACCGGGTGGGTGGTCTGGGCAGCAGCTGCTGCGATGGCGGCTGAGCCCATACCTGACTCGTTGGAGAAGATGCCACGGGCGGTACCCATCTGAAGGGCCAGGATGAACGCGCTGCCGGTGAACCCTCCCACGGCGGCGTGCCCGGTGAAGGCCGAACGGAAGATATCGACAAATGCCCCCGGGATCGCCGACGCGTTCATCGTCAGCAGCACCAGAGCGGCCAGCACGTACACGATGATCATCACCGGCACCAGGGCGGAGGTGACCTTGCCGATCGACCGGATGCCGCCCACCAGGACAAGCATCGTGATCACCACCATGACGATGCCGGTGATCCACACCGGCACGCCGAAGCTGCGCTCGATGTTGTTGGCGATCGAGTTGGCCTGGGTGCCATTGCCGATGCCGAAGGCAGCGATGGCCGCGGCAATCGAGAAGAACAGGGCAAGCGCCTTGCCGAAGTGTCCACCGACGGCGTCGGCCAGGTAGTACTGGGGGCCGCCGGTCACCTCGCCCCTGACATCGCGGTGCCGGAAGCGGACCGCAAGGAAGGCCTCCGCGTACTTGCTGGCCATGCCCAGCAGTCCGGTCACCCACATCCAGAAGAGCGCGCCGGGTCCCCCGACCGAGATCGCGGTGGCAACCCCGACAATGTTCCCGGTGCCCACGGTTGCTGCCAGAGCGGTGGTCAGGGCCTGGTACTGGGAGATGTCGCCGTGGGCCGCCCCAACGCCCTCGTCCGCCCGGTCCTTGAACGCCAGTCGAAGTGCGGGCGCCAGTCGACGGAACTGCAGGCCGCGAAGCCTGATGGTCAACCACAGGCCGGTGCCCAGCAGCAGGGGGATGAGCAGGAACGGCCCCCAGATAAAGCTGTCAACGGCATTCAGTACCTCGGCCAGTCGGTCCATGAAGGTGCTCCTGTTCGGTGCGGGATAGCTGCGCAAACAGTGGCACCGTGCAGCGGGGCCCCACAGGCACGTTCACATTGCGGGACGCTGGTCGGAGCCGCTCTTGTCGACCTGCAGATTCTCTTGGAGAGACAGCATGAGCGAGTTGTTGTTCCACAAGGAAGGCAACATCGGGGTCATCAAGTTCAACCGTCCCGAAGTGCTGAACTCGGTGGACACGCCCACCGTCAACGAGTTCGATGCTCTGTTGACCGAGCGGGCGGGCGACCCGGACCTGAGGTGCGTCATCCTCACCGGCGAGGGCAGGGCGTTCTGCTGTGGCGCAGACATCAACGAGGAAGCCGCCAAGAACGTCCTTGAACGGTAGGCATGTCCAAGGCCAAAGAGATGATTTTCACGGGCAACAAGTACAAGGCAGATGAGTGCCTGAGAATCGGGCTCGTGGATACCGTGGTCAAGCCGGAGGATCTGCCTGGTCGCGCCGTCTCAGTCACCGAGACGCGCGACCACCTCGCGAAGGGCGTCCATCAGTAGCACGGAGTCGACCGAATACGTGACCGAGTCGAATCCTTGGGCGTAGCGCTGCCGGGCGTCCTCCTCTGTTCCTGAGTAGATGAAGGCCGCCTTCCCGGCGTTCTGGCAAGCGGTGACCACCCGCTGGATGGCGGCGATGTGCTCGGGGTTGGCGAAGTCACCGGGTTTCCCCAGGGCACCGGACAGGTCGAACGGGCCGACGAAGATGCCGTCAATGCCCTCGAGTCCAGCGATCCTTTCGATGTCGTTGAGACAGCCGACCGTCTCGCACTGGGGGATCAACATGGTCTGGGCATTCGTGATGGCCATGTAGTTGTCGAGCCCGGCGCGGGCCCAGTCCTGCTGCATGTAGCCGGTGCCGGGAGTCATGGCGATGCCGCGCTCACCGACCGGGAAGAACTTGCCCCAGCGGACGATCTCCTGGGCCTCCTCGAAGCTGCGGACGTTGGGGATGATGATGCCCATGGCCCCGGCGTCCAGCATCTTGAGGATGGATGCCCGGCTGGAGTCCTTGACCCGGACGAAGGGTGTGCTGCCCGCGAACTTGCCGGCCCGGATGAGATCGCGGGCCATCTCGACGTCGAAGGGACCGTGCTCGGTGTCGATCACGAAGTAGTCCAGACCGGCGTGCCCCATCAGTTCGGCGGTGATCTCGGACCCGGTGTGGTAGAAGGTGCCCAGGGGGTGGCCGCCGGCCTCAATCTTGGCCTTGACAAGGTTCTTCACGGTTCGTCCTCTCGCTGTCTGTTGGACGTGCCGCATCGCGCGTCCCGCTGATGGTCCTCGACCGTCACCATGGGCACTCCGGGAGCGCCCTTCCGTCTTCCTGCAGGATACAGGATGGCCCGTGGGATGTTGTTGGGCACCCGACTACTGTGGGGATGCGTGCGGCTCGTCTTGCGCCAGAACACTTGACGTATCCACCGACCAAGGAGCCGTCCATGCCCACCTTCCGCCAGGTGCTGCTCAACACCCTGGTGGCCAACATGACGACATCCATGGTCTGGTTCGGTCTGACCTTCTGGGCCTACCTGGAGACCCGCTCGGTGCTGGTCACCTCGGTACTGGGCGGTTCCTACATGCTGCTGATCGCGGTGATGAGCGTCCCGTTCGGCACCCTGATCGACCGCGTTCGCAAGAAGACCGCCATGACGCTGGCCACCGCCTGCACCGCGATCGCGTTCAGCGTTGCCCTGCTCATCTATTGGCTGACCCCCAGCGAGCTGCTGCTCGACATGGGCGGTGCGATCTTCTGGGTGTTCATCGGGGTCATCCTGGCCGGCGCCGTCGTCGAGTCGATCCGCGGACTGGCGCTGGCCACCTGCGTCACCATGCTGGTGCCCGCGGCCGAGCGTCCCAGGGCGAACGGGTTGGTGGGCATGGTGCAGGGCGTCGGGTTCGCGCTCAACTCGGTGCTGTCTGGTCTGGCGGTCGGGTATCTGGGGATGGGCGTCCTGCTGGCCAGTGCCGTTGTGCTGATCGGTTTGAGTGCGTTGCACCTGTGGAGGATCCGCATCGACGAACCGCGGGTGGTGGGAGCCGAAGGCGTCCCCACCAAGGTCGACTTCGTGGCAGCCTTCCGAATGGTGACTGCCGTGCCGGGGCTTCTGGCGCTGGTGCTGTTCTCCACGTTCAACAACGTGCTGGGTGGGGTGTTCGCGGGGCTGATGGACCCCTATGGCCTGGAGCTCGTGTCGGTGCAGGCATGGGGAGTCCTGTGGGGAGTCGTCAGCCTGGGCTTCATCCTGGCAGGTGCGATCATCGCCCGGACGGGGCTGGGCGCGAATCCGGTCCGCACCCTGTTGCTGGCCAACGTGGCGATGTGGACTCTGGCTGCCACCATGACCATCCGGGAGTCGGTGGCGTTGCTCGCGGTGGGCATCTTCTTCTACATGGGGCTGATCACCTACGCGGAGGCGTCCGAGCAGACCGTGCTGCAGAAGGTGGTGCCCTTCTCGCAGCAGGGTCGGGTCTTCGGTTTCGCGATGGCCGTAGAGCTGGGGGCTGCCCCGATCAGCACCTTCATGGTGGGGCCGGTGGCCGAGTTCTGGCTGATCCCCTACATGGCGTCGGGCCGCGGGCAGGCCGCCCTGGGCTGGCTGCTGGGTGAGGGAACCACTCGAGGCATGGCGCTGGCCTTCCTGATCGCCAGCGTCATCGGATTGGTGTTCACCTTGGCGGCACTGGCCTCCCGACCCTACCGGAGGTTGTCGCGAACCTATCTGGAAGCCACGGTCAACGACGACCTGGTGGCAGGCGACCGGGACGCCGACGACCGGGCCCCGTGATCAGGCTCGCAGGTCGCGCGCGGGGGAGTAGCCTCTGCGGGAGGAGGCGCCCGTGGACTCGTCGTGGTTGGTGATGGGCGTGGCCGCCCTGATCATCGGCATCGCCAAGACCAGCTTCGGCGGCCTCGGTTCGGTCTCAGTGGCGCTGCTCGCCCTGGTGATGCCCTCCACCAGGGAGTCGACTGCGGCCGCGCTGCTCCTGCTCATCACCGGTGACGTGGTGGCGGTGCTTCGCTACCGGTCGAACGCCGACTGGAGGCTGCTCAAAGGCCTGCTGCCCTCGGTGGTGCCAGGGTTGCTGCTGGGCGCCGTCTTCATCTGGGCGGTGGACGACCTCGTCCTGCGCCGCACCATCGGGATCCTCCTGCTGGCGTCCGTCCTGCTGCAGTTGACGCTGAAGGTGAGGCGTCCGCACGTCCCCTCACAGGCCGACCTCGACCACCGGCCGCACCGAGCGCTCACGCTGGCAGCTGGTGTCGCCGCCGGTTTCACCACCATGGCAGCCAATGCGGCCGGCCCGGTGATGGCGGTGTACCTCCAGGTTTCCAGGGTTCAGAAGATGCGCTTCCTGGGCACCTCGGCCTGGTTCTACTTCATCGTCAACCTGTCCAAGACCCCGCTCAGTGCGGGGCTGGGGTTGTTCACTCCCCTGGTGCTGACGACCGCAGCCGCCCTGGTGCCTGTCGTGCTTGTCGGGACGGTGTTCGGGGCGCTGGTGATCAAACACGTCCAGCAGCGCACGTTCGACGTCATCACCCTGCTCACCTCGGTGCTGGCGGCGGGCGCCCTGGTGGTCGTTTAGCAGGCAGCGGGTCAGTGACGAGCAGGTTCGCAGGGGGGCCCAACAGCCTCACTGGACGCGCTTGTAGGGGGTGTAGTTGTTCCTCGGTGCAGTGTCCGGGGCCAGGACGGCCACCTGGTGCGGGGCCAGTTCGAGCGACAGGGTTGCATGGTTGTTCTGGAAGCTCTCACCGGTCAGCAGGTCGACCAGCCCGGTCATTCCCATCAGTTTCGAGTCGGGCACCAGGACCGTCTCGCTCACCGGGTCGCACGATGGGTTGGCCAGCACGACGACAGCGTCCGCGACCTGGTCGGTGTGCCGCTCGAAACCGATGAGCCGGTCGGTGACCAGCCATCGCAGGTCGCCAACCCGCAGCGCACGGCGGCTGCGTCGCATCTCGGCCAGTTCGCGGAAAAGGGCCAAGGCCGGATTGTCATCGGTGACCAGGTCCCACCTCATCGGTGCCCTGTTCGCCGGGTCGGCGCCACCTTCCTGACCCAGTTCGGAGCCGTAGTAGATGTTCACCGAACCGGGCAGGGTGAACTGGAGGACGCTGGCCAAGTGGCGGGCAGCGGGGTTCGGGATGGTGTCGGTGAGCCTGGGGACATCGTGGTTGTCGAGGTAGGTCCAGCTCTTGAGCAGGTGCTCGAAGTCGGCATCGGTGTACAGCCGTTGCAGCATTCGTTGTGAATGTGCCGCGTCGATGCGTTGGTGGGCCGTGAGCAACAGGATCTCGCGCAGGGTGAAGTCGAGCACCCCGTCCAGTTCCGGGAACCACTCGGCCGGGTAGCTGCTGGCCTCGCCCAGCACCAGCGAGCCTGGCTTCTCGTCGTGGGCTGCGGTGGCGAGCTGTCCGAGGTGGACCATCCCCAGTTCGTGGGCCACGTCCAGCCGCCAGCCGTCCACCCCGTCGCGCAGCCAACTGCGGACGGCCGAGTCGTCGGAGGCCCACAGGTAGTCCTGAACAGCCGGGTTCTCGATGACCAGTTCGGGGAGGTTGACCGCGTTGGCCCAGGCTCGCGCGCCACCCGGCAGCCCCTCGTCGATGTCGAACCAATCCCTGGTCGGGGCGTCCGGGTCGGCCAACGCCCCCTGGAAGGCCGGGGATTGGCGGCCCATGTGGTTGAAGACGCCGTCCAGGACCAACCGCATGCCCCGCTCGTGCAGGGCATCGGCCAGTGCCCGGACGTCGGCGCGGCTCCCGTAGGCGGGACGCACCTGGCGGTGGTCGAGGGCGTCATAGCCGTGATTGGTCCAGGCGAGGTGGATGGGGCAGAGGTAGAGCACGTCCACCCCCAGACCCTGCAGGTAGTCGAGTCGGCCGCGGAGGCTTTCGAGATCACCACCCCAGAAGTCGAGCTCGTGGGACCAGACCTCGTGCTCGGCCAGATAGTGACCCTGCGCAGGGACGTCCTCCCAGCTGCGCAATCGACCGACGGTGGGGTAGAGGCCGGCCTTGGCCGCGAGGTCAGCGCTGGGGGCGAAGCGGTCGACCATCACCTGGTAGACAAGGGCCCCGTTGCGCCAGTCGGACTCCCTGGCCTCGTAACGTCCGGTGAGGGTCCGGTCATGGGTGTTGGCGTAGTCGCTGGGCACAAGGTCATGCTACAGGCACGACTCGAACCGGGCCTGTGCCGGTGGCTGAGGATCGGGGGTCGGCCACGCAGAATGCGGCTGGTTCGGGGTTGGCCCCCCGGTTCAGTAGAATTCGCGTCGTGACCCCGAAGCGCTTGCCCCTGAGGTTGTTGACCGGAGCCGCAGCACTGATCGTCGGATTGTCGGCCTGCTCGCCGACGGCCAGCACCACCACCGACCAACAGGCAGCCCCAGCGTCCTCAACCGTCTCCCAGCCGCAGACAACGGCCGCCCCAGCGTCCCCAACCGATTCGACGCCGCAGACATCGACCGCCGATCAACCTGCTGACGAGGCTGGGACCGCCATCGAGACAGCCGCCCCTGAGCCCACCCCGGAGCGGGTCGTGGCCACCCCGGCAGATCCGAGACCGTTCAGCGAGCGGGAGACGATCCCCCAGGAGCTCCAGTTCGGCATGGACTCCCCGCTGGTCCGTGAACTGCAGATCAGGCTGCGGCACGCGCAGTACCTCGCGCTCTACGACGCCACCAGCATGTTCGGTGAGCAGACCCGCGCTGCCGTGGTGAACTTCCAGCGTGACAACGGACTACCCACCACTGGTGTTGTCGGGCAGATGACCTGGGACGCGTTGCTGCCGAAGTCCCATGAGCCCACGGCAGCCGAGTTGTCCAACACAGACGTCGGTCCTTGGTTCACCGGACCGTCGCATCCTGGCTTCGTCATGGAGGTCCAGCACCGACTCCAGCAACTCGGGGTGTACGCCGGGGCGATCCACGGCGAGTTCGACGAGGCGACACGGACGGCCATCGGTGCCTACCGGGCCAGCATCGGATTGCCTGTCAGCGAGGTCATGGATGAGCGCACCTGGACCCGGTTGCGCGGCAGCACCCGCAACCCGAGTTACGCCGAACTTTTCGTCGCACCCCCGATCAGCACCGAGTCGCAGGACCTCGACCCCCGCTGCACCACCGGCAAGGTGGTCTGCATCTCGAAGCAGCAGCTCAAGATGTCCTACGTGGTCAACGGCGAGATCCTGGCCACCCGACCGGCACGTTTCGCCCGCCCGGGCTGGGATAGCCCGGTGGGTGACTTCAAGATCTGGTACATGAACAACGACACGGTCTCGGTGATCTTCGGTGTGCGCACCCCGATGCCTTACGCGATGTTCTACCACGGTGACGTGGCCATCCACTTCTCCGACGACTTCGCCGACAACGGGTACGCGAGCGGTTCGCATGGCTGCAGCCAGACCAGCGATTACCAGTTCGTGAAGTGGCTCTACGAGCAGATGAGGGTGGGCGACCGCGTCATCGTCTACTGAGTGCGGCTGGGTTTCAGCGGATCATCGACGCGAAACCGGCATGTGAGCTGCGACACGGACGCGTGAACGCCCCTCTGGTTCATCCAACCGGAGGGGCGTTCTGCCTTGTCAAGGGCCGCGGAGGATACGGGATTTGAACCCGTGAGGGCGTGAACCCAACCCGCTTTCCAAGCGAGCGCCATAGGCCACTAGGCGAATCCTCCGTCAGGCATCCTAGCCGTACGCCAGCCCGGGGCGCCAACCCGGTGCCGGCAACCGGGTGCCCCTCCGCTCGTCCGGGCGGGAACCTTGATCATCCGCCTGCGCTTCGCAGCGAAGTCAATAGACTGGCTGCTACCAACAGGTTGGGTGACGAGGCAGTCGCGAACCATCAAGGAGGCCCCCAAATGAACACCGAAATCCAGACCGCAGGCCGGATCGTGGTGGGTACCGACGGATCCCAGCGGGCGAACAAGGCCGTCGAGTGGGCTGCCCAGCGGGCCTTGGCGCGCACGTTGCCCCTGCTGGTGCTGTACGTCGTCCCCGAATTGCCCCTGCCCGGCCGGACGGCGGCCGCGGCCCAGATCACCCATGGCGCGCACTACGTGGACGACTACCGGGCGGCGGCCGAGAGTCGGCTGGCCGGTGTGGTCGACAAGCTTCGCGGCGAGCATGACGGTTTGGACGTCACTGGTCAGATCGTCATCGGGAATGCCGCCTACATTCTGTCCAGGGCCTCCAGGGACGCCGACCTGGTGGTCATCGGTGCCCGCGGTGAGGGCGCCCCGCTGTCGGTGAAGATGCTGGGTGGCACGTCCGATGCTGTCACGGCCCATGCCCACGGGCCGGTCGCGGTGATCGGCGACGAGGCCCACGAGAACCCCGGCGGACCGGTCGTGGTCGGCGTCGACGACTCGCCGGCGGCCAAGGCCGCACTCAAACTCGCCTTCGAGGCGGCCGACGTGCGAGGCGTCCCCGTGGTCGCCGTGCATTCCTGGGATTTCGGCCCCCAGGACGCCTACGACGCCGACATCTGGAGCTATTCCGTCGCCGAGATCACCCAGAGCCTTACCGAGATGGTTCAGGACCTGATTGCCGAGCAGCGGGCCGCCCATCCGGACGTGCCGGTCGAGGTGAAGGTCGTTCGCGGACGTCCGGAGACGACCCTCGTCGAGGAGTCCAAGAGGGCCGGCCTGACGGTGGTGGGCTCACGCGGTCGCGGTGGTTTCGCCGGACTGCTGCTGGGCTCGACCAGCAAGCACGTGCTGCGCGAGGCTGCAAGCCCGGTCATCGTCACCCGCGGCTGAGGCCGGTTGGTGCTCGGGCCTGCCGAGCACGTATGATTCGAGGAAGGTCCTCCGCGCGGCGGCACCTAGCCCAACTCCCCCAGGGCCGGAAGGCAGCAAGGGTAAGCAAGCTCTACCGGGTGCGCGGAGGGCCCCTTTTTGTCCGGGGACCGGTCTGCTCGGCCTCGACGCAGGCGGCCTCTGGTGTGAAAGTGTCGCCGGGGCAGCATAGGCTTGCCGGGTGGACGACGACCTGGACATCGACGACGATCTGGAGTTCGCCGACGACCCCGACGACCTGCTGCTGGACTTCCGGCAGGACGGCCCAGGCCTGTTCGATGTCCCGCTGCCTGACCCCGAGCCCGCCTGTGACATAGCCGCCGCCGCGGGCGAGGTGACGTCGGGTTCGCAACCGCTCGACGAGTCATACGCCAACGAGCAGCCAGCAGCGCTGGCACCCCCGCCGGCAGCAAGGCGCAGTGGTGACCGTCAGACAATGGCTCGGCCGGTGACGCCACCCGCCCTGTACCGGCGTTACCGCCCCGACACGTTCGCCGAGGTGATCGGCCAGGAACACGTCACCGAGCCGCTCAGCCGGGCGATCGCCAACAACAAGGTGAACCACGCCTACCTCTTCAGCGGTCCGCGGGGCTGCGGAAAGACCACCAGTGCGCGCATCCTGGCCCGCTGTCTCAACTGCAGCCAAGGGCCGACTGCCTCACCTTGCGGCGTGTGTGACTCGTGCGTGGCACTGGCAACCGGCGGGCCCGGCAGCATCGACGTCATCGAGATCGACGCCGCGTCCCACGGAGGCGTGGACGACGCCCGCGAACTGCGCGAGGGCGTCTACTTCGCCCCGGTGTCGAGTCGCTTCAAGATCTACATCATCGACGAGGCGCACATGGTCACCAACCAGGGCTTCAACGCCCTGCTGAAGGTGGTCGAGGAGCCGCCCGAACACGTCAAGTTCATCTTCGCCACGACCGAACCCGAGAAAGTGATAGGCACGATCCGTTCGCGGACCCATCACTATCCGTTCCGGCTCGTGCCGCCACGCACGTTGACGTCCTACCTCGAACGCATCTGCGCCGAAGAGGGCGTCCGGGTCGAGCGCGGTGTGCTGCCCCTGGTGGTCAGGGCGGGCGCGGGGTCGGTGCGCGACTCGCTGTCCGTCCTCGACCAGTTGTTGGGTGCTGCTGATCGGGGCGCGGTCAGCTACCACCAGGCGGCGGGGCTGCTGGGGTTCACCCCCGATGCCCTGCTGGACGAGATCGTGGACGCCTTCGCTGCGGGGGACGGCAAGGGCGTGTTCGCCACCATCGACAAGGTGATCGAGGTGGGACAGGACCCCCGACGGTTCGCGGAGGACCTGCTGGAACGGATGCGTGATCTGGTGATCGTCGCCCAGGTTCCCGAAGCCATCGACGCCGGGTTGATCGAGGTGGCCGCCGACCAGGCCGAACGCCTGCGCACCCAGGCCGCAGCCCTTGGAGCGGGCGAGCTGACCAGGGCGGCTGAGGTGATCGCCACCGGTCTGACCCAGATGCGCGGCACCACGGCCCCCCGGTTGCACCTCGAACTGATCTGCGCGCGCGTCCTGCTGCCCACCGCCGACGCCGACGGCCGCGGCCTGCACGCCCGGCTTGACAGGCTCGAACGGCGACTGGACATCCCGGACGTCGTGCCCGGGCGCGGGCCGCGTCCCCAACCATCGGGTGAGACGATTCCGGCCGTCGGCTGGGATGACGTCTCAGGACCGGGCGGTGACGATCCGCCAGCGAGGCAGCGTTCCGCTCAGCCGGCCCGTCCCGAGCCCCCGGCCGTTCCCGCGCCGACCCGACCCGACCCGACGCCAACGATGGCAGCCGCGACCGCGGGGACGACGACGACAGCCGACCTGCGCCGACTCTGGCCCCAGGTGCTCGACGAGGTGAAGTCGCGCAAGCGATTCACCCATGCGCTGCTCAGTCAGAACGCCCACGTCGTCGAGGTGCGCGACAAGGAACTCGTGCTGGGGTTCACCAGTCTGGGCACCCTCGAACGATTCCAGAGCGGCGGAAGCGTGGACGTCCTGGTCGACTGCCTGATCGAGGTGTTGGGGGCCGATCTGCGCATCACCGCATCTGTCGACGGCGGGCCGTCCACCGTCGTCCAACAGCCGGCCCAGCCTGCGCAGCGTCGACCGTCGCCGCCCGCGGCTGGCCCCGAGCCGCAGACCCGGATGCCGCCCTCGCGACGACCGGCCAGGCAGGCCGGCCCGACGCCCGTCCCGCCGGTGGTTGAGGACGTCGACCAATTCGTCGGCGACGATGACGAGGTGCTCGACGAGTCGGGCGGGGACGCGGCTGAACTGCTGGCCGCCAAGCTCGGCGCTCAACTGATCGATGAACTGGACAACTGACCCGAACCGACGAAAGGACCCCCGTGTTCCCAGAAGGCATGGACATGACCGCCCTGCTCCAGCAGGCGCAGGCAATGCAGGAGCAGTTGCAGCAGGCCCAGGAGGATCTGGCCAACTCCACCTTCGCCGGCTCGTCCGGAGGTGGCCTCGTCCAGGTCACCGTCACCGGCGCCGGTGAGTTGATCGGGCTGGCCATCCAGCGCGAGGCGGTCGATGTTGATGACCTGGAGTCATTGAGCGACCTGATCATCGCAGCCGTCCGCGACGCCAACGAGAAGGTGCTCCAGCAGGCCCAGACGTTGATGCCTGATCTCGGCGGACTCGGTTTCTGAGAGGCTGCCTTGTACGAAGGACCAGTGCAGGACCTGATCGACGAGTTGGGACGATTGCCCGGCATCGGTCCGAAGAGCGCACAACGGATCGCTTTCTGGTTGCTCGATCAGTCGGGCGAGGACGTCGAACGACTGGCCACGGCGCTGCTGGAGGTCAAGGCGAAGGTGCACTTCTGCCAGGTCTGCTTCAACGTGACGGACCAGGACTTCTGCCGCATCTGCCGGGACTCCCGACGCGACCAGAGTTCGATCTGCGTGGTGGAGGAGAGCAAGGACGTGGTGGCGATCGAACGCACCCGCGAGTTCCGCGGTCGCTATCACGTGCTCGGCGGTGCGATCAGCCCCATTGCCGGACGGGGCCCCGGAGACCTGCACATCGCCGAACTGGTGCGCCGTCTCTCGGACGCCACCATTACCGAGATCATCCTGGCCACGAACCCGAATCTGGAGGGCGAGGCCACCGCCACCTATCTGAGCCGGCTGCTCGGTCAGACGCCGGGCATCCGGATCAGCCGGTTGGCCTCGGGGCTGCCGGTCGGGGCCGACCTGGAATACGCCGACGAAGTGACCCTGGGAAGGGCCTTCAGCGGTCGGCGGTACGTCGACTGACCGTCAGTTGATGGCCTCGCCGCGAGCTCGGCGGACGACGCCCACCCCGCCCCAGAAGCCCAGCCCGTTGATCGTCACCCGTGGGCTGCCCGGGGCCGGAGGAACAGCGGGCCGGGCCTGGTCGAGCTTCTCCCAACCGAATCCACCCATGAAGCCGAAACCGTTGACGCGCACGTCCATGTCGGGGGGCACGATCACCTCGACCCCGCCCATCACGCCGATGCAGGTGATGGTGGTCTCAGGGCTGGTGAAGACAGCGTCGCGCAGGTCGATGGTTGCCCCACCCCAGAAGCCGACCGCCACGTGAGTGGGCGCCACCACCCACTCGCCGACCCGGTCAACGCCGCTCATGACACCGATGGAGATCGACGTCCCCGGGGTCCCCTCGGGAGCAATCCGGGCCGGCAGATTGGCGTCCTGGTCGGCCTGCCAGGCGTCCCTGATGGCCGGTTCTGCCGAAGGAGGCAGGACCGGAAGGCGAGTGGACTGATCGACGCTTCCCGATGGCGCGAATGGCCATCCGCCGACGTCAGACAGCAGCGCGGCCAACTCGTCGGTGTGCACGACGCCCAGCGCCTGCTGGCTTCGCTCCTGGAACTCGGCTCGCGAGATGCGGCCCTCGCGCCACGCCCGGGTCAAGATCTCGATGGCCTGCTGGCGCTCCCCGTCACCGGCGCGCAGCCGCGCGGGGGTCTGCCAGGGCTCCTGGGGGTTGCTCATGCATCAACCATATCGGTGGGCTGGCAACCGATCGCATCCCGAGTGGTTGGCGCTGCGGTGAAACGCTACACTCGATTTCTGTCGACCCGTCGACTGCGAGCCGGTGGCCCGCCCTCCGTCCCCCGTGGAGTGGCGGGCCACCTTCGTTCTCTGGGGCAGGTGCGGATCACGGCTCAGGTGGCAGGGCAGTCCGGCCACGGCGCGGCAGTCGTGTACGGGCCGAGATTGCCCAGCTTGATGTGCAGCACCGCCTCCTGAAGGGTGCAGCCCTCACTGGTCGGATACCACACGGTGACGATCAGACTGCCGGCCGGCTCGATGACCTCGTTGACCGGGCGGTCCTCCAGGTGTCGGGTCGCCAGTCCGAGGGTGCGCACCTGGGCCGTGACGGTCTCGTTGATCGTGCACGCGAACTCGCTGGTGTTCACCAACGCGAGCACGGCCGTGAACCCACCCGGCTCGGCCTGGGTGGTCCAGCTCTGGGCGTCTAGCAC
This sequence comes from uncultured Actinomycetota bacterium, assembly GCA_963780175.1. Lineage (GTDB taxonomy): Bacteria > Actinomycetota > Actinomycetes > Propionibacteriales > Propionibacteriaceae > Brooklawnia. The sequence continues at coordinate 324,579 of CAWAAT010000003.1, forward strand.
TCGACTCGTGCAGCTGGGTACGGCGGCACTGGGCGTGGGCGTGGGCGTGGTGCTGCTGGTCGCTGACGTGGTCGGGTCTGGGGACGTGGGCGTGGTGCTGCTGGCTGTCGGTGTGGCGCTGGTGGTTGGCGCGGGGCTGGTGGGCGAGGGGCTGGTGGGCGCGGGGCTGGTGGGCGTGGGGCTGGTCGGCGCGCTGGTGGTTGGCGCGGGACTACCCACAACGGACGTCTCGGCAGGGGTGGACGTCGGTGGCGCGGTGACCTGCGTCGTGACAGCCGTCGCCGGTTGAGCGCTGTCGACTGCGGGCGGCTCCGGCAGGACGCTGGACTCCGGTGCGGGTGCAGCAGGAGTGCTGCTGGTCTGGGGATCTGACGGGCTCGAGACCGGGGTCTGCGAGGCGGCCGGAGCAGCCGAGACGGTCGGCTCGGCCGGCGATCTGGTCGGGGTGGGCGCCTGGATCGAGAAGCTGATGCTTGGTGCCGGGGCCGCGTTCGGCGTGCGGTTGGACAGCAGGATGCCGGCAATCGAGGCTGCCACGACCACCGCCGTGGCCACCCCGGCGGTGGTGGCGCGCTGCGCCCGGAGGTGCACACTCTGGGCGTTGCTGATCGCGCCGGCCGCCAGCGCCGCGCTGAAGGCGCTGGCCGCAGGTGGTGTCTCACGCAGTCGGCGGAGGTCATCGAGGTCCATGCTGGCCCTCCGAGCTCTCGCGTTGCGTGGTGGATCCGCCCTCTGCAGGTTGTGCCGACTCGCCCAGCCCGTCGCGCAGTTTCGCCAGCGCGCGATGGGCTGTCACTCTGACCCATGACTCCTGACGACCAAGTTGGGCAGCCACCTGGGCTGCGCTCAGGTCGTCCAGGTATCGTCCGACGACCACGGCGCGCTCGATGGGTTTGAGGGCCGCCAGCCCTTGGGCCACCTCGATCTCGAGGTCGACGCCAGGCCACGGATCAACCGAGCCCGGAATCTGGATGTCGGTGGGAGCCTCATGGTAGGAGCGTTTACGAACCCGGCTCAGGAAGTGGTTGGTCAGAACCGTCTGCAGGTAGGCCGCTCGGTCATCTGCCGCACTCACCTGGCGCCACTTCGTCAGCGCCGTCACGGCGGTTTCCTGGACGAGGTCCTCGGCAAGGTGCCAGTCATGGCACAGCAGTAGGGCGCGCCGGAACAACGCAGGAGCCTGTGCTTCAACCAGCTCCTGGTAGCCGTCGGGCGCACCCATCCGGCTCCCTTCCCGTTGGCGGCAGGTGAGTGCCCGTCAACGAGTCTGTGCGACCTGGTCGCAGGCATTTCACCTCACTCTACCGGAGGGCCGAGCGTGAACCGGGCAGGCGACGACGCCTCGCTCTGCGGTGACCGGGTCCGCGTCCCAACCCCCCGATCGGGAAAAAACTGCGGACCACGGCCAGCGCAGGTGCCGACGTCCGTGCGTCGCACGTCCGCCGGCAACCGACCTCGACATCACCCATCCAGTGGATGCCGTCTCGGCCGAGGCTGGCTGACGCCTGGCCCGCCACCCCCCAGCGGCCGGGTCGGTCATCGCCTGCCCTATCCACATGACGCTGTGACGGGGTGTTTTCGTTACACCGATGTGCCCTGGCCCGTTCGGCGGGACGATTTCGTGGCATCCCGCCCGGTTGCCTACACTGGTGATCGCCGCTGCAAGGCCGCGATGGGGCCATCACCCCGGAGCCGTCGGAAGAACAGCCGGGTTGACCCCGGCCCAGTAGAACCGGCCGCAGGGCGCAATGAAGTGGGGGCGCGTGCGTCCCAACAGGGGTGGTACCGCGGACGTCCGGCCCAGGGCGTTCGTCCCTTGGGATCGACTCGACAAGGGACTGCGCACATGAGCGACACCTCGCAGCGACAGGCCGGTGGCAGCTACCACCCGGTGCCTGCGCAACTCGACCTGGTCGCGATGGACCACCAGATCCTCAGCCTTTGGGGACGCGACGACACTTTCAACCGCAGCTGGCAGGCCAGCAAGGACGGCGAGCCGTGGACCTTCTTCGAGGGTCCGCCCACCGCGAACGGGCATCCCGGGACGCACCACATCGAGGCCCGCGTCTTCAAGGACATCTTCCCGCGCTTCAAGACCATGCAGGGCCGCCGCGTCGACCGCAAGGCGGGCTGGGACTGTCATGGTCTGCCGGTCGAACTGGCCGTCGAGGCCGAACTCGGTATCGACGACAAGTCCGAGATTGAGGCGCTCGGGATCGACCGGTTCAACCAGATGTGCCGCCAGTCGGTGTCTCGCCATGTGGGCGAGTTCGCCGAGCTGACCAACCGGATGGGGTACTGGGTCAACCTTGAGGACGCCTACTGGACGATGGACCCGGCCTACGTCGAGTCGGAGTGGTGGGCGCTCAAACAGATCTTCGACGCCGGTCTGCTGGTCGAGGACCACCGGGTGGCTCCCTACTGCCCGAAGGATCAGACGACGCTGAGCGACCACGAGGTCGCCCAGGGCTACGAGGATGTCGTTGACCCGTCGGTCTACGTGCGGTTCCCGCTCACCAGTGGTCCCTGGGCCGGGGCCAGCCTGCTGGTCTGGACGACCACCCCGTGGACGCTGGTCAGCAACACCGCAGTCGCCGTGCACCCCGAGGTCAGCTACGTGCTGGCCACCGACGGCCATGAGTCCCTGGTGGTTGCCGAGCCGTTGTTCGACGCCGTGCTTGGCGGCATCGCCGACGACGATGACCGGGCGATCTGGCACGTCACCGACCAGACCACCGGCGCCCAGATGGAGCGCTGGGACTATCAGCGTCCCTTCGAACTGGTCGACTTCGAGGCCAAGGCCAACTTCGTGGTGCTGGCCGACTACGTCACCACTGCGGACGGCACCGGCCTGGTGCACCAGGCGCCGGCCTTCGGCGCCGACGACATGGCGGTCTGCCGCGCCTACGGACTCGAGATGGTCAACCCCATCCGCCCGGACGGCACCTTCGATGAACACCTCGAGCTCATCGGTGGGCAGTTCTTCAAGAGCGCCGACAAGGCGTTGGTGGCAGACATGGTCGAGCGTGGTGTGCTCTTCCGCGAGCTGCCGTACACCCACTCCTACCCGCACTGCTGGCGCTGCCACACCCCGCTGATCTACTACGCCCAACCGTCCTGGTACATCCGCACCACCCAGATCAAGGACGCCCTGCTCCGCGAGAACGAGGCCACCAACTGGTACCCCGAGCACATCCGTCACGGGCGTTACGGCGACTGGCTGAACAACAACATCGACTGGGCCCTCAGCCGCAGTCGCTACTGGGGCACCCCGCTGCCGATCTGGCGCAACGACGTCGACCCCAGCCGGATGGTGTGCGTCGGATCGCGCGCCGAGTTGGGTGAACTCGCAGGTCAGGACCTGCTGACCCTCGACCCGCATCGTCCGTTCGTGGACGACATCACCTTCACCATCGAGGGCGAACCGGGCACCTACCGGCGCGTCCCCGAGGTGATCGACGCCTGGTTCGACTCGGGGTCGATGCCGTTCGCGCAGTGGGGCTACCCGTGGGTCGAAGGATCCAGGGAGAAGTTCGAGAAGCACTACCCGGCCGACTTCATCTGCGAGGCCATCGACCAGACCCGCGGCTGGTTCTACACACTGATGGCGGTGGGCACCCTGGTCTTCGACCAGTCCAGCTATCGCAACGTGCTCTGCCTGGGCCACATCCTGGCCGAGGACGGGCGCAAGATGAGCAAGCACCTCGGCAACATCCTCGAGCCGATCCCGCTGATGGACGAGCACGGTGCGGACGCTGTCCGCTGGTTCATGGCCTGCTCCGGCTCGCCGTGGGCCGCCCGACGGGTCGGCCACAACGCGCTGCAGGAGATCGTGCGCAAGGTGCTGCTCACCTACTGGAACACGGTGGCCTTCCACTCGTTGTACGCGCGGGCGAACGATTGGCGTCCCCAGGGCGTGGCGCCGGCGGTCGCCGAGCGGCACGTCCTGGACCGCTGGTTGGTCTCGGCCACCCAGGACCTGGTGGCCAGGGTCAGTGCCGATCTGGAGGACTTCGACACCCAGCACGTCGGCCTCCTGCTGCTGAGCTTCATCGACGACCTGTCGAACTGGTACGTCCGGCGCAGCCGTCGGCGCTTCTGGGAGGGCGACCCCTCGGCGCTGTGGACCCTGCACGAGACGCTGCACACCCTGACCCGGTTGATGGCCCCGATCGTTCCGTTCATCACCGAACGGGTCTGGCAGGACCTGTTCGTCCCGACGGATCCGCAGGGACCCGACTCGGTGCACCTGGCCGACTGGCCAATGGCAGACAAGGCGCTCATCGACCCGCACCTGGCTGAGGCCATGGACCTCACCCGTCGGCTGGTCGAACTGGGCCGCGCGGCCCGGGCCGAGGCCAAGGTGAAGACGCGTCAGCCGCTGTCGCGGGCCCTGATCGGGTCGGCGGCCCGCGCCCAGTTGGACGATGAACTGGTCGCCGAGATCACCGCCGAACTCAACATCCACGCAGTAGAGACCTTCAACGCAGCCGGTGACGTGGTCGACTACTCGGCCAAGGCGAACTTCCGCGCGCTCGGCAAGCGCTACGCCAAGAAGACCCCGGTGGTGGCCGAGGCCGTCGCGGCTGCGGACGCAGCCTGGCTGGCGTCCGAACTTGCCGGCCAGCGGCGGGTCAGCCTGGACGTGCCCGGGGTGGGGCTCGTCGAGTTGGGTCCCGATGACCTCTTCGTCACCGAACGACCCCGCGAAGGCTGGTCGGTGGTCGAGGAGGACGGCCAGACCATCGCCCTGGATCTCGAGCTCACCCCGGAGTTGGTGGCGGCCGGTCTGGCTCGCGAGGTGATCCGGTTCGTCCAGGAGACCCGGAAGGCCTCCGGACTTGAGGTCTCGGACCGCATCCGGTTGAGCTGGGACACCCCGGACGCCGCCCTGGCTGCGGCGGTCGAGAAGCACGCCGAGCAGGTGGCGGAGGAGGTGCTGGCTGTTGCGATGGAACGGCGGCGACCGGGACGACTCCTGGGTCACCGACGAGGCCCTCGGGCTGGGCGTCCACATCGAGAAGGCCTGATCGCGGGGCACCGATGAGCTGGCGGGTCTCTGACAAGGACGGTCTGCTCGTCCGCAGCGGGGACGACCCGTTCGTGCGGTGCGAGGTCGCCGCCGACGGGGTCGGTCTGGCGGGCCCGCTCGGTTGGGCGGTGCTCAGCCCGGCCGAGCGGGATCGGGCCGGTGCGGTGGTCGTGCTGGACGTGGAGCCGGATGAGGCTCGGGGCCGCGATCTGGTGCGTCGGCTGACCAGCCTTGCGCAGGACGAGGGCCGACGACTCGCCTGGATCGTCACCGAGGGGGGCATCGAGCTGCCGCTGGGCGAGCCGTGGCAGTTCGGAGCGCACTGGGTGTGGATGTCGGCCACCACTGTGAGTTCACAACCAGAGAACAGTTGGAGTCTCATCGAGTTGGACGATGACTCCGACGCCGAGGAGATCGCCGCCTTCGCGGTCCCGATCAACCCGCTGTTTGAGGGCGACCCGGGGCAGGGCAGAACCAGGCTGTGGCTGGGGGCAAGGGACACCTCGGGAGCGCTGATCGCCTGCGGCGCGGTTCACGAGACCCCGGCCGGCGTCGGGCACCTGGCCGGTCTGGTGGTGGCGCCCCAGTATCGACGCAAGGGTCTGGGACGGGCGATCGTCCTCGGGCTGAGTCGGGCGGTGCTCGCTTCCGACGGTGTGGTGACGTTGTCGGCCTACGCCGACAACGAGGCCGCCATCAGGCTCTATCTGGGCCTCGGCTACCGGCTCGACCATGCCTTCGTCTCCCGGTTCCGCGAGCCGCGTCGGGCCGCGTCGGGTCAATAGAGGAAGAACGGGAAGACGCTGGGGTTGTGGGCATGCACGATCGCCAGGAAGACAACCGCGTCGAAGATCAGGTGCACGATCAGCACGTAGGTCAGTGAACGGCTACGGGTGAACAGGAAGCCCTGCAGCAGCGCGAAAGGGAAAGTCAGCACCGGCCCCCAGGCTTGGTAGCCGAGTTCCCACAGGAACGAGACGAAGATCAACCCCTGCAACAGGTTCGCCTGCCACAGCGGGAAATGCCGACGCAGCAGCGCGAAACAGGTGCAGACGAAGAAGAGTTCGTCCCAGGTGCCGACCGCGTTGACGCCCACGAAGAACCGGGCGTACTCGCTGGGCTCGGTGATCACCGGCCAGTTCTGGTAGGCGCCGGAGCGGATGAAGTAGAACGGCAGGACCAGCCAGGCCAGCAGCGGGACGATGACCAGATAGCCGCGCTGCCAGGACGTCCAGCGTCGGCCGCTTCGCCACGGGAACACGATCACCTTCCTGCGGTAGACCAGCCGGTCGACCACCAGGGGGACGAGGACGGCCGCGCCCAGGGTCGCCCCGATCCGCCAGAAACTCGGCCAGCTGATGTCGGCCGCCACCGAGGTGGACGCCACGATCGCCAGCCCCAGACCGATCAGGAGCAGGTCTTGGCCGAGCGCACGGCTGGTGAACCAGGCCAGCGCCACGCTGGCCAGCAGCAAGGCCAGGCCCGGCAGCGTGGCCTGCAACCCGAACAGCACGAAGGCAGCGGCAGCGACGCCGACGGCCGCGGCTAACCCACGTCGGGAGTCGTACAGCTGGTCCACGCCCTGGTTGCCGGCCATGGGGTCAGTCTGTCGCACAATCAGGCCAGCACGACCACCTTCCCGGTCGTCCGACGTCCCTCGAGAGCTCGATGAGCCTCGGAGGCCTCCGCCATCGCCACCTCCAGCCCGATCGGAACACGGAGCGTCCCGTCGGCGGCTGCCTCGAAGATCTCTCGGGCCCGCCACAGCGTCTCGTCCCGCGTCAGGGTGTGATGGGCCAGGGTGGGTCGGGTGATGAACAGCGAACCGGACGAGTTGAGCCGCTGCAGGTCGAACGGGGGCACCTGACCCGAGGCGCCACCGAACAACACCATGAGACCGCGGGGACGCAGGCTGGCCAGGGACGCGTCGAAGGTGGCCCGGCCGACCCCGTCATAGACCACGTCCACCCCGCCGGGCACCAACATGCGAACAGCTGCGGGCAGATCGCGGGTGAGGTCGTCCAGTTCGGTGTAGATGATCACGTCTGAGGCACCATAACCGCTTGCCAAAGCCGCTTTCTCGGAGGTGCCGGCGGTGGCGATCACCCGTCCGCCGTGCGCCACGATCAGCTGGGTGAGCAGGCCGCCCACCCCGCCCGCCGCGGCGTGCACCAGGGCGACGTCGCCCGGGACGATCGCGTGCGTCGACCGGCACAGGTAGTGGGCCGTCATGCCCTGCAGCGGGAGGGCGGCCGCGACCAGCGGATCCAGACCCGCCGGCACCGGGAGGACGTCTTGGGCTCCCACACGCACGAACTCGGCGTACGAGCCGGCCGCATTGGCCCACGCGACCACGTCACCGACCTTGGCCTGCGCGTGCGGGCCGGCCGCGACCACCGTCCCGGCGCCCTCCACACCGACGACGTGCGGGTAGTCCATCGGGTAGACCCCGGAGCGGCGGTAGGTGTCGATGAAGTTGACCCCCGCCGCGATGGTCTGGACGATGACGTCGCCCTGCCCTGCAACAGGTTCAGGGACGTCGGTGTAGGCGAGGACCTCGGGACCGCCCGGAGCGGTGGCGACGATGGCTTTCATGACGTCATTCAAGCACCGGGACGATGAATTGGGTCGGTTCAGGCCGCTCAGCCTCGCGGGGCGACCCGACGACTGCGCGCCGAAGGCCTGGACGGTGGCGGAACAACCGGGCCGATGTCGCCGTCCGGTGCCTCGTCGAGGTCGACGATCACCGGGGCGTGATCGCTGGGTCCGGTGCCCTTGCGGGCGTGCCTGTCCACCCATGCCGCCACCGCACGGCTGGCCACCGGTGCGCTGGCCAGCACCAGGTCGATGCGCATGCCCAGGTTCTGGTGGAACATCCCGGATCGGTAGTCCCAGTACGAGAAGACCCGATCCGTCTGGCCAGTGCTCGCGGACGACATCGACCAGGCCCAGGCCCTGCAACCGGGCCAGGGCGTCTCGCTCGGGTGCGGTGACGTGGGTCTGCCCCTGGAAGTAGGTCGGGTCGAAGACGTCCGTGTCGGTGGGGGCGATGTTGAGGTCGCCGCAGACCAGCGTCTGCTCGCCGGCCTGCGCCACCAGGGCGGTCAGGGCGTCCAGCCAGCGCAGCTTGTAGGCGTAGTGCGGGTCGTCCGGGGTTCGACCGTTCGGCACGTAGACCGAGTGCACCCGCACACCGGCGCAGGTTGCGGCCACCAGACGCGCCTCCAGGGTGGAAGCGTCGGGGAAGCCGGGGTCGCCGGGCAGCCCCGGGCTGACGTCGTCCAACCCCACCCGTGAGCAGACCGCCACCCCGTTCCACTGGCCCAGACCGTGGTGCGCCCACTCGTAGCCGAGCCGGGTGAGATCGGGGCCCACCGCGGAGTCGAAGCCGTCGTCGCTCACCTTGGTCTCCTGCAGGCAGACGACGTCCGGTTGGCGCTCCTCGAGCCAGGGCACGAACCGGGGAACCCGCGGTCTGATGGAGTTCACGTTCCAGGTTGCGATGCGCACCCCGCTACTGTGGCACGTCCAGGACGGTGCGTCAGCTGTGGGCGGCGGCCACCGCCAGGCGAAGTGCGCCCTGGAACCTGGTCTCGCGGTCGGCGGCGCTCATGTTGGCCGAGGCGTCCAGCAGATGATCCGAGACGGTGAGCACGGCAAGTGCCTGCTTGTCGAACTGGGCGGCGACCCCGTACAGGGCGGCCGCTTCCATCTCGACCCCCAGCACGCCGTAGGTGGCCAGCAGCGGCAGCCAGTCGGGGAACGGGTTCTTGAGGTAGAAGTGGTCGTTCGACACGACCATGCCGACGTGCACGCCCTGTTCCTGCGCGGCCGCGTCCACCGCGGCGCGGGCGAGGTCGAAGCTGGCGACGGCCGAGAAGTTGAGCCCGGGTAGCCGCTGCTGGTTCATGTTGGAGTCGGTGTGGGCGCCCAGGGCGATCACCACGTCACCGACGCCGACCTTGGGTGAGATACCCCCGCAGGTGCCGACCCGAATGATGCGCTCGACCCCGAACTGGTCGAACAATTCGGTGGCGTAGATGGTCGCCGACGGCATGCCCATCCCCGAACCCATAACCGACAAGGGCTTTCCCTCGACGGTTCCGGTGAACCCCAGCATGCCGCGCACGTCGGTGACCTGCCTGGCGTCCGGCATCAACAGCCTCGCGATGCGCTCGGCCCGGCGGGGATCACCGGGCATCAGGACGGCCGGGGCGAAGTCGCCCCACTCGGCCGCGATGTGTGGAGTGGCCATGTCGGACTCCCTTCCTCGTGGGACCAGCAGACCACGGATAATGCCGAAGGGCCAGACCCGCCTCGGGACTGACGCGCGCGATCCGCTGTCAGCCGCCTCGCAGTCATGGGATGGTGGTGCTCGGGAGCGCTCGGCACAGGGCTCACCCACGAAGGGAGCGCATCGTGGTGGACGTCATCGAGGCGGCAAAGAGCTGGATCGCGCATGATCCGGATGCCCGCGATCGCGCCGAACTGGCTGCCTTGGTGATGCGGGCCGAGGTCGGCGACGACGCAGCGCCCGAAGAGTTGGCCTCCCGGATGGCTGGGCCGCTGGTCTTCGGCACCGCCGGACTGCGGGGTGCGGTGGGGGCGGGGTCGGCGCGAATGAACACCGCTGTGGTCACGACCGCGACCGCCGGGCTGTGCGCCGTGCTGCGCGAGCAGTTGGGCACCGACCCGCACGTCGTGATCGGTTACGACGCGCGGCACCGCTCGGCGGAGTTCGCCCGGACGGTGGCTGGCGTGGTGGTGGCCTGCGGCGGCCGGGGGAGTCTGATGCCCGACATGTGCCCCACACCGCTGGTGGCGTTCGCGGTCAACCACCTCGACGCGGACGCCGCGGTGATGATCACCGCGTCGCACAACCCGGCGGCCGACAACGGTTACAAGGTGTACCTGGGCGCTCGCATGACCGACGAGTTCGGACGTGGTGCCCAACTTGTCAGCCCGACCGACGAACTGGTCATGGCGGCGATCACCAGTGCGGGGGCGGCTGACGGCGTCCCGGTTGCCGATCGGGGCTGGCAGGTGGTGCCACCCGAGGTCGAGGACGCCTACGTGGAGGCCACCCGGACCTTGGTCACCAGGCTCCAGGTGCTCACCGGAGTGCAGGGTGACCTGGCGGACCTTCGGGTGGTGCTGACGACCCTGCACGGGGTGGGGGCCCGGCTGGCGTCCCGCGTTCTGCGGCACAACGGGCTGGACGAGCTGCACCTGGTGGTGTCCCAGTGCACGCCTGACCCCGACTTCCCGACGGTGCCGTTCCCCAACCCCGAGGAGCTGGGCGCGATCGACCTGGCCGTTGCGCTGGGCCTCGAGGTGGCCGCCGATGTCGTGGTAGCCCTCGACCCGGACGCCGACCGTTGCTCGATCGCGGTGCCGGCACCCGGTGTCGAGGGGGGATGGCGTCAGCTCACCGGCGATGAACTCGGCGCGTTGTTGGGTGATCACATCGGTTCGGCGTATGCCGGCAGCCCGGACGCGGTGCTCGCCCGATCGATCGTGTCGTCGTCCCTGCTCGACCGGATAGCCGCAGGGCACGGCATCGTTGCGGCTCAGACCCTCACGGGTTTCAAGTGGATCGCTCGCGTGCCTGGCATCGTGTACGGGTTCGAGGAGGCCATCGGATACTGCGTCAACCCGATGATCGTGCGCGACAAGGACGGCATCACCGCCGCGCTGATTGCCTGCCGACTGGCGGCGATCGCCAAGCGGGACGGTCGAACCTTGCTGGAGGCGCTCGATGACCTGGCACTGGGCCATGGCCTCGTCCTGACTGCCCCGATGACCTTCCGGGTGGGTGCCCCGGCACTGATCACCGCTGCCCTGGCCAGGCTGGTGGCGCAGCCGCCCACCATGCTGGGTGGTTCGCGGGTCATCGAGGTCATCGATCTCGCCGACGGCTACCTGGGTCTTGCACCCACGGTGGGCTTCCGGTTGGAGACGGCGCGGGGCGATCGGGTGGTCATTCGTCCCTCGGGTACCGAGCCGAAGCTCAAGTGCTACCTCGAGGTGGTCGACACGGTTCCGGGACGCGAGGAGTTGGCGACCGTGCGACTGATGGCGGCGGCCCGGCTTGAGCAGATCAAGGGCGAGGTGGCCGAGGCGCTGGGTCTGTGACCCAATCGGAGCATGGCTCCGCCTCCGATAGGCTGGCGGTTGACGGTTGAACAGGTGAGGAGACAGAATGCCCGCGAATCCACTGGTGCTTCAGGTCGGACCGCTCAAGCCCGCGCTCGCCGAGGCCCTGAGCACCGAAGTCGCCGCCGAACTGCTGCCGGTGGACCCCGACGAGAGAGCCGCATATCTGGTGGCGAACGCTGACCGCGTCGAGGTTGCGGTCACCGCCTACAACGTGGGAGTCGGGCCCGAGCTCATGTCGCAGCTGCCGAACCTCAAGGCGGTGATCATCTTCGGGGTGGGATACGACTCCACCGACACCGCTCAGGCTGCGGAGCGCGGCATTCTGGTCTCCAACACCCCCGGCGTGCTGACCGGAGCGGTGGCCGACCTGGCCGTCGGACTGTTGATCGACACACTGCGCGGGGTGAGCCGCGCCGATCGGTTCGTCCGGGACGGCCGCTGGGCCGCCGGGGAGACCTTCCCGCTGACGCGCGAGGTTTTCGGCGCCAAGGTGGGCATCCTGGGTATGGGACGGATCGGGGAGGCCATTGCCGCCAGGCTGGCCGGCTTCGACTGTGAGATCGCGTACCACTCCCGTCGACAGGTCGAGGGTTCGCCGTACCGCTACCTGGCCGGCCCCGTCGAGTTGGCTGCGGCCTGCGACGTGCTGGTGGTCGTGGTGCCCGGCGGTTCGGCCACCGACAAGATGGTGAACGACGAGGTGCTCGAGGCGCTGGGACCGGATGGCTTCCTCATCAACGTGGCCCGCGGCTCGGTCGTCGACCAGGACGCCCTGGTGCGGCGGCTGACCTCCGGCCAACTGGCCGGTGCCGGGCTGGACGTGTTCGCCAACGAACCCCACGTGCCGGCCGAGTTGCTCGCCCTGGACACCGTGGTGCTGCAGCCGCACGTGGCCAGCGCCACCGAGCAGACCCGCCAGGTGATGGCCGAGTTGGTGCTGGACAATCTGCGCAGCTACCTGACGCAGGGGACGCTGATCACCCCGGTTCCCTGACGCGGGTGTTTTCGCCCTCGTGGCGTGCGAAGCAGTCACCGGGGGACCTGATGGCTGAGGCGGCTGGCGCCCTACCATGGGGGCATGATCTCGGTGGCTGAACAGTTGGCGACCCTGGAGGCCGCGGTGGCCTCCAGGGTGCTCGACCAGTTGTGCCGTGACCACCGGGTCGAGCTGCTGGTGCAGTTCGGCAGTTCCGTCCGTGCCGAGGATCCGGGTGACATCGATCTGGCGGTCGCCTTCGAGCACGACTCGGAGGCCGACCTGCTGGTGTTCATGGACGCGCTGGCGGACCTGCTGCCGGGCGACCACCTGGACGTCATGGACCTCGACCATGCGGGCCCGGTGGCCCGTCATCGGGCACTCACCGACTGCCGGGTCATCTTCGCGAGGACCCCCGCGGCCTTCTTCGAGCGGCAGATATTCGCGATCAACCACTACATCGAAACCCAGCCGCTGCGCGACGCCCTACTCAGAATCCTGGCGTCATGAGGGTCGATCGCGAGGTCATCGTCCGCAGGCTCACGGCGATTCGTCGCCTGCTGGCCCATTTGGGCGGGCTGGAGGTCAACGGCGCAGAGGACCTTGCCGATCTGGGCACCCTCCTGCAAGTCGAGCGCGTCCTTACCCAAGTGGTGAACCTCGCCGCAGAGATCAACGTGCACGTTGCTGCCGCCACCGGCCTGCCCCCCGAGGACTATCGGCAAGGTTTTGATCGGATGGTGGAGCAGGGGTTCCTCTCTGCTGAGCTGGCCGACGAGCTCAAGCCGTCGGTCGGACTGCGAAACGTCCTGACTCACGAGTACGTCGAGATCGACGTGTCGAGGGTCGCGGCGTCCGTGCCGATGGCGCTTCGAGGCTACGGCGAGTACGTGCGCCAGGTGGCTCAGACGCTGCGCTCCCAGAGCTCGGGCTGAACGCCTGCCCCCCGCTCGTGCACCGAGGCCTGGAACCACGGCATGGTCATCGACTGCACCAGCCGGGTGCGATCGGCGTGATCCAGGAACATGGCCGACGCCCCGGCCAGGGCGATCTGGGCCATCTGCAGGCTCGACAGCCCGAAGGCCTCGCTGACCAGCGCGTACTCCCGGCTCAGGGTGGTGCCGCCGAGCAGCCGGTTGTCGCAGTTCAGTGTGACATTGAAGTCGAGCCAGATCAGCGTCCCCACCGGGTGCTGCGCGATCGTCGCGGCCACCCCCGTCTGCAGGTTCGAGCTGGGGCAGACCTCCAACGCCAGGCGCTGGTCGCGGACGAACCGGGCCAGGCGTCCCAGCCGGAAACGACCGTCGTCCAGTGGGGTGATGTCCTTGACGATGCCGACCCCGTGCCCCAGCCGCATCGCCCCGCAGGTCTGCACCGCCTCGTGCAAGGAGTCGAGGGGACCCTCCTCACCGGCGTGGATGGTGTAGAAGAAGTCGTTGGCCCTCAGCAGCTGGAACGCCGCCAGGTGTCTGCCGGGCGGGTTGCCGGCCTCGCCGCCGGCGATGTCGAAGCCGCAGACCAGATCGGTGTCGCGGTGCCGCAGCGCCAGTTCGGCGATCTCGAGGCTGCGGTCGGCGTGTCGCATCGCGGTCACCAGCTGGCGTGCGATGAACGGCTTGCCGGACGCGGCGGCGTCAGCCATGCCCTGACGCAGACCCTCGGCGACCGCCTCAACAGCCGCGTCCAGGCTGAGACCGGCACGCAGGTGCTGTTCGGGGGCCCAACGAGCCTCAGCCGCGATCACCCCGTCGGCCACCTGATCGGCGACCCATTCGCGGGCCACCCGCACCAGGTCGTCGGCGCGCTGCATGCAGGCTGTCGTGTGGTCGAAGGCGGTCAGGTATCGGGCGAGCGATCCCGAGCTGGCGGTGCTGACGAACCACTGCGCCAGGCCGGCGGCCTCCTGCGCCGGTAGCCGGTGACCCACCTCGTCGGCGATCTCGATCATCGACTGCGGACGAAGCCCGCCGTCCAGATGGTCGTGCAGCGCGACCTTGGGCAGGGCGCGGAAGAAGTCCTGATCAGCCATGCGGGCCATGCTATCTCCGGCTGCTGACGTCACCTCACCGAGCGCACCGCCCGGACGAGCAGCACGAGCGCCAGCAGTTGCGCGATGCCGACCACCAGCACGAGCATCGGCACCGACCGGTCAAGCAGGTAGCCGGCGATGAAACCGCCGGCGATGGCGAACAGCCCCTGGATCGCCGCGAAGACCCCGTAGGCCCCGGCCAACGATGACTGCGGCACGAGATCGGCCACGAGGGCCTTGATGGTCGAGTCCTGGACGCCGTAGGCGGCCGCCCAGACCGCCACCCCCACCAGCACCACGGGCAGGGTCCCGCCGAAGGCGAGCAACGGCACCAACGCCACCATCACGGGCACCACCAGCAGGACGCGCGATCCGGTCCTGTCGAAGGCCCAACCCGTGCCCAGCGCCGCCACCGCCTCCACCAGCATCGCCCCGGCATAGATGAGGGGGATGTGGGCAGTCTGGACGTTGAGATCACGGGACATGTGCACCGAGATCACGGCGAAGCTCACCAGCCCGCCGGTGGTCAGCGCAGCGGCCAAGGCATAGGTGAAGAAGACTCTCGGCAGGTGCGCACCCAGCGCCTCCCGCCACCACGAGGTGGTCGGCGTCCGGGCAGGCCCGGTCTCGCCCGGCGGGTCATAGACGGTCAGGTCAGGCACCCGGTTGCGGATGTAGACCAGCAACGCCATCGCAACGGCGCCGGGGATGAGCAGGAAGGCGAACGCCGGCCAGATCGAGGCGAACAAGGCGACGATCGCCGCCACCAGCAGGGGCCCGGCGAACGAGCCGAGTTGGTCGAGCGCCTTGTGGATGCCGAACCCCTTGCCCCTGCCAACCGCCTTGGCTGCGTGCGCCAGGAGTGCCGACTTCGACGGTGACCGGATGGCCTTCCCGGCACGCTCTGCCCAGATCAGCAGCGCCGCCACCAGCAGCCCCCATGCGCCGAAGGCGGGCGAAAACGCCAGCAGCGGGACGCAGATCGCCGTCATGGCGTAACCCGCGATGGCGAACGACCAGTGGCTGCCACCCCGGTCTGCGGCGGGACCGGCCACCAGTCGCAGCACCAGGGCCATCGCCTCGCCCACGCCGGTGATGAGCCCCACCAACGCGGCGCTGGCACCCAGCGCGAGTAGCGCCGGCCCGTACAGGGAACGCGCACCCTCGTACACCATGTCGGCCGCCAGGCTGACCAGGCCGAAGCCCAGCACGACGCGCCACGGGCTCCATGCTGCGGTTCGACTCACGGGTTACAAACTAGTGGCTGGCGGCCGGCTGCAGGCCCAGACCGATGCGCCGGAGGGGCCAGCCTCAGGTGAGCAGCGTCCGGTCGCTCAGCTGGACACCTTTGTACTTGTCGAACTGGGCCATCAGGTCGTGAATGGTGGCCCGCTTCTTCTGCTCACCACTGAGCTCAAGGATGATCTTTCCCTCGTGCATCATGATCAGCCGGTTGCCCAGCGCGAGCGCCTGTTCCATGTTGTGGGTGACCATCAGCGAGGTGAGCGTGTGGCGCTCGACCAACTCCTTGGTCAGCCGCGTGATGAGGGTGGCGCGCTGAGGGTCGAGGGCAGCGGTGTGCTCGTCCAGCAGCAGGATCTGCGGCTTGGTGAAGGCGGCCATCACCAAGCTGAGGGCTTGACGCTGCCCGCCGGACAGCAGACCCACCCGCGCCGTCAGCCTGTCTTCCAGGCCCTGTTCGAGAATCTTGAGTTCTTCGCGGAACTGGTCCCTGCGGGCACGGGTGACTCCGAGCCGCAAGCCTCGTCCCTTGTTGCGGCTCCAGGCGATCGCCAAGTTTTCCTCGATCGTCAGGTGCGGGCTGGTGCCGGCCATGGGGTCCTGGAAGACCCGGCCCACGTAGCGGGCCACCTTGTGGTCGGGCAGCTTCGTGACATCGATGCCGTTGATCCACACCGAACCGATGTCCGGGCGGTAGCGGCCCGCCACCACGTTCAGCAGAGTCGACTTCCCGGCGCCGTTGCTGCCGATGACCGTGACGAAGTCACCGGCCTTCAGGGTCAACGAGACGTCGCGCAGGGCCACCTTCTCGTTGATGGTGTGCGGAAAGAACGCCTTGGAGACGTTGCGGATCTCAAGCATTCTTGTGCTCCGCCTTTCGGGTCACTCCGTGGCTGGGCGGACGAGCGTCCCCGGAGTCGAGTTCCTCGGGGTCGGGGGTGTCCCAGGGCTCGACGACGAACTGCTTGTCGCGTGAGTTCGCCCGGATCCGGTTGAAGACGTCCCAGCGAGGCAGGACGAGAGCCAGGATGACGATCACGGCGCTCAGCAGCTTCATGTCATTGGGGTCGAACCACGGGATCAGCAGCGCAGCCTGAATGATGGCCCGGTAGACGATCGAACCACCCACCACCGCGATGGCGGTGATCCAGACGCGGCCGTTGCTGATCACCGCGGTGCCGATGATCACCGACGCCAGGCCCGCGACGATCAGGCCGATACCCATGCCGATGTCGGCGAAGCCCTGGTACTGCGCGAACAGCGCCCCGGACAGCGCCACCAAGGCGTTGCTGAGCGCCAGCCCGATCAGTTTGGTGGCGTCGGTGTTGACGCCCTGGGCCCGTGCCATTCCCTCGTTGTCGCCGGTGGCTCGCAGGGCCAACCCGAGATCGGTGGACAGGAACCAGATGAGCGCGAGCACGAACACGGCCAGCAGGCCGGCGAGGATGCCCACCGAGACGAAGGTCCCGAGCAGCCGGGACTCACGCAGTGGGGTGAACAGCGTCTCGGTGCGCAGCAGTGGCACGTTCGCCTTGCCCATGATGCGCAGGTTGATCGAGTAGAGCGCGATCTGGGTGAGGATGCCGGCCAGCAGCGGGTGGATCTTGCCCCAGGTGTTGAGCAGGCCGGTGGCGAGACCGGCGAGCATCCCGACGACGATGGAGGCCGCGGTGGCCACCATCGGCGGCCATCCCCCAACCAGGAGGACGGCCGCCGTGGCGGCACCTGTTGTGAAGCTGCCGTCGATCGTCAGGTCGGCGAAGTCGAGGATCCGGAAGGTCAGGTAGACCCCCAGAGCCATCAGGCCGAAGATCAGACCCAGGTCGAGCGCTGCGATCATGTGTCAGGAGACCTTCTTGTCCGCCCTGTCGAGCAGCGACTGGGGAACGGTGACACCCATCCGCTCGGCCGCGGCGGTGTTGATGACCAACTCCGGGGTCTTCTGCGACTCAACCGGCATCTCGCCGGGGTTGGCGCCCTCGGTGAGGATCTTGACGGCCATCTCACCGGTTTGGACGCCCAGCTGGTAGTAGTCCAGACCGTAGGTGATCAGGGCCCCCTTGGCAACGGAGTCGGCCTCGCCGGCGATTACCGGGATCTTCTGTGCCTCGGCGACGCTCAGCACCGAGTCGAGGCCCGAGACAACAGCGTTGTCGGTCGGGACGTAGATCGCGTCCACGCCGGACAGTGCCTGTGCGGCCTGCAGCACCTCGTCGGTCTTCGTGATGGTCTTCTCGACGACCTCGAGGCCCTCGGCTGCGGCGGCCTTACGGGCCAGTTCGACCTGAACCGCCGAGTTGATTTCTCCGGAGGAATAGATGATGCCGACGGTCTTCGCGTCGGGGACCAGCTGCTTGATCAGTGCGATCTGTTCGGCCACCGGGTTCATGTCGGTCGTTCCGCTGATGTTGGCGCCGGGCTTCTCGTTGCTGTCCACCAGATCGGCGGCCACCGGATCGGTCACAGCGGTGAACAGGATCGGCACGTCGGTGATGGCCTGCGCCGTGGCCTGTGCTGTCGGGGTGGCGATCGCCAGCACGAGGTCGAGGTCCGCGGTCGCGAACTTGCTGGCGATGGCTGCGGCGGTCGCCTGGTCGCCCTGGGCGTTCTGCTCGTCGTACTCGACCTCGAGGCCCGCCTCTGCCAGGGCGTCCTTGAAGCCCTGGAGGGCGGCGTCCAGCGAGGGGTGCGAGACGATCTGGGTCACGCCGATCTTGTAGGCGCCGTCCGCGGTGTCCGAGCCGCCACAGCCGGTCAGGGCCAGCGCACCAGCGGCAGCCAGTGCAACGATCATGCGCACAGGGTTCTTCACGTTGGGTCCTTCCACGTCACGGGGCACGCCGCTGGTCGACTGCGGCGCGCGTCAGGTCCCCACGCTACCGGCCGGGACTGCGGGTCCCGGCAGTGTCTCACCCGCATCCGACCGAACGCGCGTCAGGGTCGGTGGGCGTCGTCGGCCGGCGGCTGGTACCACTGTGAGCCGCTGCCGTTCTCGGAGTCGTAACGGTCCGCGATGCGTGGCGGACTGGCAGGCGGGGGCGCCGGTCGTTGCCGATGGGGGCGTGACCTCATGTAACGCATCCAGGGCCCGACGACGATGAAGATGAGAAAAATCCACCACATCGAAGCGCCCTGAGGGGCGAACATCACGCGGCCGACGATCATCAGGGCCAACATCGCTCCCACGATGCCTGCCAGCATGGGACCAGCGCCCCGCAGGAACTGCGCAGTGTTCGGTGGCCCGATCCGCGGGGACGCCGTGGGCACCACCGGCTTCGAGTAGCCCACGAGTTGCTGGCGGGCGTCCGGGGCCCAGCTGCTGGCCGACAAATCAGGCAGGTCGGCGACCAATCCATGCAGTTCGGCGGCGTCCCGGGTGGCAAGGGCCACCTCGATGCGTCGGTTGACGTTGTCCTGGTCAAGATGGCCTGAGGCGTGGCTGCGCTGCAACTGGGCGATGACGCGGTCCCGGTCGGCGTCTGGGATCGGCGAAGGGTACATGGAGCCAAGGCTACGTCGGGCCCGGATCAGCAGGCATGACACCGAGTGGGCGTGCCCCGCCTGCGAGGGGCGAGCGGATAGAGTTTCCCCCGTCGCCCAGTCGGTGGGGGCATGAGGAGGCGCAGATGAGCGAGATTGAGCCCGGGAAGCGGATCGTCCAGAAGTTCGGCGGGTCGTCGGTTGCCGACGCCGAATCGATCAAGCGCGTCGCCCGGCGAGTCGTGGCGGCCAAGCAGGCCGGCCACGAGGTGGTCGTGGTCATCTCGGCGATGGGGGACACCACCGACGAGTTGATGGATCTGGCGCTGCAGGTGAGTCCCCAGCCGCAGCCCCGTGAACTCGACATGTTGTTGACCACCGGTGAGCGGCAGTCGGCAGCCCTGCTGGCCATGGCGCTGAACGACCTCGGCGCAGAGGCGCTCAGCTACACCGGCAGTCAGGCGGGCGTCATCACCACCGCGCAGCATGGCAACGCCCGCATCATCGACATCACCCCCGGACGCATCGAGAAGGCTCTTGACCAGGGCAACATCGTCATCGTCGCAGGGTTCCAGGGGGTCTCGCAGACCACCAAGGACGTCACCACTCTCGGTCGCGGGGCGTCTGACACTACTGCGGTCGCGTTGGCAGCTGCGCTGGGCGCCGAGGTCTGTGAGATCTACACCGATGTAGACGGCGTCTACACCGCAGACCCGCGCATCGTCAAGGGTGCCCGCCACATCCCCCAGATCAGCTATGACGAGATGCTGGAACTCGCCGCCTGCGGCGCGAAGATTCTGCACCTGCGCTGTGTGGAGTACGCCCGCCGCGAGGGCGTCACGATTCACGTCCGCAGTTCATTCAGCCACAAGCCCGGCACCCTCGTGACCGGCCACGTCGACCTGCAGAGAGGCAATGACATGGAAGATGCCATCATCAGCGGAATTGCGCATGACCGTAGCGATGCCAAGGTCACGGTTGTCGGGGTGCCCGACCGGCTCGGTGTCGCGGCCGCGGTCTTCGACGCGATCTCGGCAGCCGACGTGAACGTCGACATGATCGTCCAGAACGTCTCGGAGGTCGACACCGGCGCAACCGACATCACCTTCACGGTGCCGATGTCGGACGGCAAGAAGTCCGTGGACGCCCTCAACGAGGCGCGCGAGTCGATCGGCTTCACCGAATTGCGCTACGACGACCAGATCGGCAAGGTTTCGGTCGTTGGTGTCGGAATGCGCACCCATCCCGGCGTGACAGCCAAGTTCTTCCGTGCGCTGGCCGATGCCGGAGTCAACATCTCGATGATCAGCACCTCCGAGATCCGCATCTCGGTCGTGGTTGACGCCGCCGACGTGGACGCCGCTGTGCAGGCCGCGCACTCGGCCTTCGGCCTCGATGCCGAGGAGGAAGCGACCGTCTACGCCGGGACAGGTCGTTGAACCAGGCCCCCGAGTCTGCTGACCGGCCAGTGCCCGACGGTGGCGAGCCGGAGGAGTCCCTGGTCGAGCGCATCGACCGCGAGGACCGCCGTAACCTGGGCCGCAACTCGATACTGATGGCCTCCGGCACTCTGGTCAGCCGGATGCTGGGCATGGTGAACGCCACGCTGCAGGTGTCGGTGCTGGGCCAGGCCGTGGTCGCGGACGCTTTCAAGAGCGCCAACACCCTGCCGAACTTCATCCTGGTGCTGCTGTCGGGTGGGATCCTCAACGCCGTTCTGATCCCGCAGATCACCAAGGCCATGAAGCGCCCCGACGGCGGCAAGGACTTCGTCGACCGACTGGTAACCGCAGCCATCGTGCTCATCGTGGTTGTGGCGGTGCTGTGCACGGCGGGGGCGGCCCTGTTCATGCAGGTGTTCACCACGCTGTCGGGCCCCGGGCTGCAGTTGGGGATCGCGTTCGCCTATCTGTGCATGCCGCAGGTGCTGTTCTACGGCTTGTTCGCGGTGCTCGGCAACATCCTCAACGCGCGCGGCAGCTTCGGTGCCTACGGCTGGGCGCCGGTGGCCAACAATGTGGTGGCCATCACCGGGGAGGTCGTCTTCCTGTACCTGTGGGGACGTCAGGACGATCCCGGTGTGTGGAGCAGCGAGATGATCTGGGTGCTGGCCGGCACCGCCACCCTCGGCATCATCGTCCAAGCGGTCATCCTCGTGCCGCCCCTGTTGCGCACCGGCTTCCGCTGGACGCCGCGCTGGGGTCTGCGCGGGTACGGGTTCGGTCAACTCGGACGCTTCGCCAGCCTCACCTTCCTCGCCCTGGTGATCGCCCAAGGTGGCGGTCTGCTGATCATGAAGGTGGCCACCTACCTGGTGGACTCGCCTGTGGCCCAGACCCAGTACGTGGCCGGGTACGCCGCCTACCAGAACGCGCTGAGCCTGTTCCAGGTGCCCTACTCGCTCGTCGCGGTCTCACTGCTGACCGCATTGTTCCCGCAGTTGGCCAGGGCCTGGCAGCGTCGCGACGACGAGCAGTCCGGGCTCGACGACCTGCGGTCGTTGATGCGTCGCGGGCTCACTCTGCCGGCCATCGGCATCATTCCCGCCAGCGCCGTGCTGATAGCGATGGCCGGGCCGATCGTCCGGGTGATCTACTTCGGGCTCGAACCCGCCCAGGCAGCGGCGACCGCCGCGCTGCTGATGCTGATGGCCGCCAGCACGCTGGGCTACACCGTCGTCACCCTGCAGCAGCAGTACTGCTTCGCCACCGAACAGGGCCGGACGAACCTGTGGATGCAGTGCCTGGTCACCGGCGTCCAGGTGCTGTTCACGCTGTCCGCCCTTGCCGTGCCCGCCCAGTTCGGGATGCTGATGGTCGGCGCGGGCATGGTCGTCGGCAACCTCGCGCTCGGAGTCGTCTTCGTGACCTACGCCGGACGCCAGATCGGCGACTTCGGTCTGGCCGACGTCCTGCGGTTGTACGGCCGGCTCATCGTGGTCTCGGCGGCCGGAGGTGTGGCTGCCTGGGGGACCACGGTGCTCGTGCTGGGCGCTCTGGGCGGCTGGGTCTGGCAGTTCGCCGCGCTGGCGGCTGGCGGCGTCGTTTTCGTGGTGGTGTTCCTCGTGGCTGCACGGCTGATGCGCGTCACCGAGTTCTTCGACCTGCTGAACCCGGTGCTGCGCAGGTTGAGGTTGCCACAGATCGGTTGAGCGGTCTGCCCGCCAGACTCAGGTGCTGGAGGCCTGCTGACGTCGGTCGTGCCGGTCGGCGTCCTCCCAGGCAAGCCACGGATTCATCAGCCAGTTCATGGCGGTGAGTCGCTGGCCGGCGACGGTCGCGCTCACGTCCTTGGACACCCCCTGGCCCTGACTGTGGAGGTCGTCGATCGCCGCCACCAGGGACGCGAGGCACTCGTGCTCGTCCAGAAGTTCGGGCACCGGACGCAGGACCAGGTCAGTCAGGAAGCCTTCCTCGCCCCTCGACAGCACGATCCTTCTGATCTGGTCGACCTGGCAGGGGGCCGACGGCCAGCCGAACGTCGCGCGTGAGAGTGCCCACAGCAACTGCTGAGCGGCTTCGACGCGAGGTTCAAGGCTGGTGGCGAGACCCGGATCGCGTCTTGTGAGCAACTCGCTCTCGACGGGGGTGAGCGCGGCGAACCCGCGCGGGAATACGGCCTGCATGCCGCGCACCTCGAGGGGCCGGCCGGCGATCACCGAGGCCGCGAAGTCGCTGGCGATCATCAGGGCGATCACCCGCAGGCCCACCTCGCCGGCGTCCCGCACGACGACCTCACCGCTGCTGCGCACCGGCGGTGTCGCCTCGGCGACGTGCAGGCCGTGCTCGGCCGCCAGCCATTCGCGCACCTGGTGGGAGCGCTCACGAGCTTCTCCGCTGACTGGCACCTGACCCATCGGACGGCCGTGGGCTCCGCCCAGCAGGGGTCGGCCGTGGGCGTCCAGCGGGGCGCCATCGGCAACCAGAATGGCGTTGGACTGTTCGGCCCACCGGCTCAGAGCCGCGAGTTGGTCGGGGTCGGACTCGTCGATCGTGAACGAGTACCAGCGCTGGGTGTCTCGAATGTGACGCAAGAGGGCCTGCGACCCCTCGAGGTCGCCGGCCGTCCGAATGGCGTGGGAGAACTCGTTGAGGTGAGCGGCGAGCCCCGCGACAGTGCCGGCCGGCTCGTCACGGCGTGACCGTTCGTCCACCGTGGCGAATCCGTGCGGACGGTGGGCGGGCTGCGTCGAGTAGGCGCTGATCTGCATGGCCACAGCTTAGGATCAGTCGGCCACCGTCGCTTCGGTCTGCCGCCGCAGTCCGTGAAGTGTCAGGAGACCGGCGCCGGCCCGCCATGTCCGTTGCGGTAGGTCCGGCGTGCCTGGCCGGCCATGTCCAGCATGAAGATCGCCATCGCGATCCAGATGATGATGAAGCCCGCCCAGCGTCCTGGTGGCATCTGCTCGCCGATGTACAGCCAGCCCAGCAGGAACTGCAGGACGGGGGCGACGTACTGCAGCATGCCCATGGTCGACAGTTTGACCCTGGCGGTCGCAGCGGCGAACCACAGCAGAGGGATCGCGGTGACCGGACCGGCCAGCATCATGAGAAGCCCGTAGCCGCTCATCAGGTCGACGGTGCTCAGCTGCGCGGAGGCCAGCCAGCCGAGGTAGATGATCGCGAAGGGTGCCGCGGCGGCGGTTTCGATCGCCAAACCGGGCAGCGGAGGAACGCTCAACCCCACCATCTTCTTCGTCAGGCCGTACAGCCCGAACGTGAGGGCCAGGATGAGTGCCACCCATGGGACCCTGCCGTAGGCGATGACCAGCACGACCACTGCCAGCGCGCCCACCCCGAACGCCAGCCACTGCAACCGCCGCATCCGCTCACCCAGCAGGATGACGCCGAAGGCGGCGTTGACAAGCGGGTTGATGAAGTACCCCAGCGCCGCATCGATCGCGTACCCGTTGTTGACGCCCCAGACGTACATGGTCCAGTTTCCGGCCACCAGGACGCCGGCCAGCGCGAGGGTGACGGTGGAGCGGCGGTTGCGCAGGACCGTGCGCAGCGGAGCCCACTGCCGTAGTGCAGCCAGGGCCATCAGGCAGAACACCAGCGAGAAGACGATGCGGTAGGCGACGATCTCGAAAGCGCCCGAGCGGGTGAGCAGCTGGAAGTAGATCGGGAACAAACCCCACCACAGGTAGGCGAGGAAACCGAGGATGACGCCCTTGCGCTGCTCGTCCACTGGCCCCGTCACACCGGTGATTGTCGCACACCGCCGTGCGATCCCCCGGCGCGTCCGGGCGCCCTTCTCCCGCGGGGACGTTCAGGTGGCGTCCGCCGGCTCGCGGTTGGCCAGCAGTACCACGCCCACCACCACGACGACGGCACCGAAGACGAACCAGAGGTCGGGGACCTGAGTGGCGTGCCGTAGAGCCCCCGACTCCAGGCGGGACTGGCTGGCAACATCGAGCCAACCGCTCAAAGTCGCGGTTCCGTCAGTGACCAGCAGCAGGACGCCCACCCCGATGGTGAGCAGACCCGAGACGATGCTTGTCCACGAGTTGCGCCAGGCGAAGCGACCTGTGCGGATCTCGAGGACGCGGGGGCGCAGCCAGCGCATACCTCGCGCTCCCAGCCGTCCCCAGGCCACGGACAGCGCGACCAGCGGCAGGCACATGCCCAGTGCGTACAGCGCCATCAGGGACGCGCCGTACAACGGGCTGCCCAGGCTGGCCACCAGCAGCACCGATCCGAGAATGGGACCGGCGCAAACCCCTGCTACCGCGTACACCGTGCCCAGCAGGAACGTGGACAGCGTAGTCGAGGAGCTGCCATCGGCCGCGACGCCGGTGGCGCCCAACCGGCCGGGAAGCCGGACGGGCGCACCTGCGAGCAGGACGAGCCCGGCGACGATGACCAGGGCGGCGACAACTGTGATCAGTGTGGCGCGGTGCGTGATGATCAGCCCACCCAGGGCGGAGGCGAAGATGCCCAGGGGCACCAGACTGGCCAGCAGCCCCAGATAGAACACGGCGGTCCGCACCATGATCTGCCGAAGGGTGCCGAAGGCATACGCGAAGAAGGCGGGCAGCAGCATCACCGAGCAGGGGGAGAGCAGCGACAGCAACCCGCCGATCGTCGCTCCGGCCAGTCCGATGTCGATCATGAACCAGACCTCAGCGCAGGACGCCGGCTTCCACCAGCTCCTGATCGATCACCTGGCGGAAGACGTCGACGGGCTGCGCACCGACGACCGGGGTGTCGGCCACGAGGAACGCCGGCACACCCGAGAAGCCGATCTGGCGTCCCTCGACGAGGTCGGCCTGCACGGCGGCGCCCAGTTCGGGGTCGTCCAGGGCCGCGGTGAAGGCTGCGATGTCGGGCACCCCGGCGAGTTGCGCGAACCCGATCAGCCGCTCGCGAGGCAGATCGGGGTGGCCGCCCTCGACGACGCCGTTGGCAGCCACGGCCGACATGAACTCCCAGAACCGGCCTTGGCGTCCTGCGGCGCGTCCGGCGATGGCTGAGTCGATCGACTGCTGTCCGAACAGGGGCATGTCGCGGAACTCGATGCGCACCAGGCCGGTGTTCACGTATTCCTCGATCAGGGCGGGCAGGGTGCGCTGCTCGAACAACGAGCAGAACGGGCAGCGATAATCGGCGTACTCGACGATGACCACGGGCGCGTCCACGGCCCCGAGGGCCATCGGGTCGGCCTCAAGGCGTCGGGCCAGATCAATGCCCAGGCCTGATCCCCCGGTTGCGGTGCCGTTCTGGGCGCTGTCGCCGGTGGCGGTCACGGTGAGCGTGGCGGTGGCCTGCGGCCGGGGGGTGGAGCCGGTGGCACCGACCGCGAACGTCAGCAGCATCATCAGCACGGCGCCGGCGGCCACGCCCAGAGCGAAGGTGCGGTTGCGGCGGGCGTTGCTGAAGGTGGGAGCGGAGGCTGGTTCGTTCACGGGGTGTCCTTGTCGCTGACCGATACCCGGTGCGGTATCCCAGGTCATTATGGCAGGGCTTTTCGTCTTGGGCACCGCTAGTACCGTTCAGAGCAAGATAACGATATGTCGCTCGGCTCGCGAAAGGACGCTCTCATGCACTCGCACCACAATGAACCCGGCTGCGGACGGCACGGCTTGAAGCCACTTTTCGGCATGGCAGGTCACCTGCAGGGCCTGGCCACCCAGGCCGGCCAGCGGGCCCGTCGTGGGGACGTCCGCACAGCCGTCCTGCGTCTGCTCGCCGAGCAGCCCATGCACGGTTACCAGATCATCGCCGAACTCACCGAGCGCAGTGCAGGGGTGTGGGCCCCGTCGCCGGGTTCGGTGTACCCGACCCTCCAGTTGCTGGCGGACGAAGGCCTCGTGGTGGCCGAGCCCACCGGTGGCAAGAAGGTCTATCGGCTCACCGAAGCCGGGGTGGCGGCCGCTGCCGTGTTCGCGGACCGGCCGGCCCCGTGGGATGAAGCGGCCGACAGCCCGGTTGGCGGCACCGGCTATCACCAGGCCGCCGGCCGGTTGGTGCAGGCAGTCTTCCAGGTGGGCCAGTCCGGTTCGACCCAGCAGTTGTCCAGCGCGGCGGCGGTCTTGAACGACGCCCGCAAGAAGCTCTTCGCGATCCTCGCCGAGGACTGACTCTCCGGGTCCACGCCCATCACCCACGACAGCCACCGTCCCGGAGGAAGCATGAAGGCGTCCACTCTGCGCGCCCGCTACTGGCGAATCGTCTTCTTCTTCGGGCGGGTGACTGCCGGCTTCATCTTCTGGGAGATCGTCCTGCGACGTCTCGGCCTTGGACGGCTCGCGGGACGGACCCGATCGGCTCGGAGCCGGCGGACCGCGGTTCGCTTCCGTGCGCTGGCCATCTCGATGGGCGGCCTGATGATCAAGGTCGGTCAGTTCCTGTCGGCGCGCCTGGACGTCCTGCCTGCCGAGATCACCGACGAGTTGTCGGGGCTCCAGGACGAAGTGCCGGCCGAGACGTTCGAGGCAATCCGGGACGTGGCTCAGTCAGAACTCGGGGTGCCGTTGACCGAGGTCTTCGCGTGGGTCGACGAGGCGCCGCTGGCCGCGGCCTCCCTCGGTCAGGTACACCGAGCGCAGCTGTCCGAGTCAGACGCCGCCGAGCAGGGATTCGCCGCGGTGGTGGTGAAGGTTCAGCGACCGCACATCCAGCAGGTGATCGAGGTCGACCTGGCCGCCCTGCGCCGCGTCGGCGGCTGGCTGCAGCGGTACCGTCCGATCAGCGACCGGGCCGACGTCCGGGGGCTCGTCGAGGAGTTCGCCGCGACCACGCTGGCGGAGGTCGACTACCTGGCTGAAGCCGGCAACGCAGAGGAATTCGCGGCCAACTTCGCCGATGACCCGCGCATCAGCGTGCCCACGGTCGTCTGGGAGTGCAGCTCGCGACGCGTGTTGACGCTGCAAGACGTGTCCGCGATCAAGATGAGCGACCACGACGCGATCACCGCCGCCGGGATCGACCGCGCCGAGGTCGCCTCGGTGCTCGCGGACACCTACCTGCAGCAGATCTTCGTCGACGCCTTCTTCCACGCCGACCCCCACCCGGGCAACCTCTTCGTCACACCCCAGCCGCACGCCAAGGCAGGCGCCCCGCGCTGGACGCTGACGTTCATCGACTTCGGCATGATGGGCCAGGTGCCCGAGAACCTGCGCGCCGGGCTGCGAGACCTGGTGATCGCGGCCGGGACGCGGGACGGGGCCCGGATGGTCAAGGGCCTCACGAACCTGGACGCTCTGCTGCCCACCGCAGACCTCGCATTGATCGAACGCGCAACGATGCAGGTCTTCGACCGTTTCGGCGGACTGAGCATGGACGAACTCCGCGACATCGACCACGCCGAGATGATGAGATTCGGCCTCCAGTTTCGGGAACTGATCCTCGACCTGCCCTTTCAGTTGCCGGAGAACCTGCTGATGCTCGGACGGTCCATCGGCATCCTCTCGGGCATCTGCACCGGGCTCGACCCCGAGTTCAACATCTGGGAAAAGGTCACGCCCTACGCCACGAAGCTGCTGGGCGACGAGGGCCAGCCGCCCTTCCAGTCCGTCCTGGCTGAGGCTGCCGGAATCGCGCGGGTGGCGATCGGACTACCCGGACGCGCCGACCGCGTCCTGTCGATGGCCGAACGCGGCGACCTCATCATCTCTACGCCACAGCTCAACCGGCAGGTCCGACGCCTTGAGCGTTCCATCGCCCGCACGAACGGCGTCCTGGTCTTCGCGGCCCTGCTCATCTCCGGAGCCGTGCTCACGGCGACCGACCCCGGGCTGGGGCGAGTCTTTATGGGCCTGTCTGGTGTGCCGCTGGTCTGGGCACTGTTCGCGGGCCGCGGCCCTCATGCGTGACGGCTGATCGCTTCGCCACGGGCGAGAGGAAAGCCCTTTTCGCTCCTGGGAACCGCACCAGGCGTGACAAAGGTCCTGACCATTCGCCGCGGAACGGCTTCCGCGAGGCCCGCGAACCCAGTCGGACTGGCATCTGTCACGTGGCCCTTCGCAACTGTCAGGACTCTTGTCACGCACAGCTTGGCGGCCGGTGCGGGCACACACTGCAGGGGGGCTTGGGTGCGTCTTGATGAATGGGTGCGTTGCGCCGCCGGGTTGGGCGGTGTCTGTTCGCTGAAAAAGGGCCCTGGCCGCGTTTCCGCTGACCAGAGCCCTGATTTCCTGTCGGGGTGACAGGATTTGAACCTGCGACCTCTTCGTCCCGAACGAAGCGCGCTACCAAGCTGCGCCACACCCCGATGGCCCAAAGGCCGAGCGTCAGCTTATCCCACCGTGGGTCTGCGCACCAATCGAGGAGCCAACGCCCGGTCGCTGATCAAGCCTTGGCGACCAACCTCAACAGCGTGGCCTCCGGACGGCAGAACAGCCTGATAGGCGCGGTGGGGCTCGTGCCGATGCCCGCAGAGACGTGCAGCGGGGCGGTGCGTCCGCTGCACGACCAACTGCTCAGCCCGCTGGCCTGGCGCAATGGCAGATCGCAGTTGGCTACGATCGCCCGGTTGACCGGCAGGCAGATCTGGCCTCCGTGGGTGTGGCCGGCGAAGACCATGTCCAGGCCATCGGCGACCATCGCGTCCAGCACCCGCCGGTAGGGGGCGTGCGTGACTCCGAGCGTCAGATCGGCATCGGGGCTCAGATCGCCGGCCACCGAGGAGTAGTTGTCGAGGCCGGCATGGGCGTCCGCCGTGCCTCTCAGGTCCACCACCCGGCCGGCGACCTCGAGGCGTCCCGACGCGTTGTCGAGGTAGGCCCAACCGGCTGATGTGAAGGCGTCATGGAGTTTCCAGTAGGGCAGCGGGGCTGTCTTCCCTCGGGGCTTCGAGTGGCCGAACAGGTAAGCTGCCGGATTTCGGAACTGGGGCTCGGCGAAGTCGTTGGAGCCGAAGACGAACGCCCCCGGCACCCCCAGCAGAGGCTCCATGGCCGCCAGCAGAGGTTCGAAGGCGTCCTGACTCGACACGTTGTCGCCGGTGCTGATGACAAGATCGGGCCGCAGCCCGCCCAGCCTCGAGACGAAGTCGATCTTTCGTCCCTGGTAGGGCATCAGGTGGATGTCCGACAGGTGCAGCACCCGGATATCTCGTTGCCCGGGCGCCAGGACCGGCACGTCCACCCGTCGAAGGATGAAGGCCCGCGCCTCAACCCAGGCGCCTAAGGTCACAGCCGCCGTCATGCCGACCGCGGCCGCCGTCGACGCGACCAGACTCTTCACGAGGTTCATCGGGCCGGCTGCCCTTGAGGTGCCGGCGGTGCCACCCACCGCTCGAACTTCGATTGCGGCATGCCGACCATCAACCGCTCCATGATCGGACGCCAGATCACACCCGCGTCTCCACGCCCGTAACTGCCCAGGCTTCGTCCGCCCAGCGGCGAGAGTGGCATGAACTGCACATTGCGAGACTGCTCGGGGGTGTTCAGCCACACCTCGTTCCTGTTGTCGCCGGCCACGACCACCGCGGTGGACAGGTCCGGGGTGTAGCCGACGAAGGCCGAGCTCGACTGCGAGTTGTCCGAGGTGCCGGTCTTGGATGCCTGATCGATGCCGTTGGGGACGTAGGTCGAGGCCGACAACCCCGAGGTGTGGGTGCGGTTGAGCACGTAGTTGACGCCATCCGCGACCTGGGGGTCGATCGTCTGCTGGCAGTCGGCGCTGGGCACCGGCACCGCCACGCCCTCCCGGGTGACGACCGAGTCGATGATGATGGGGTTGCAGCGCACGCCACGGTTGGCGAAGGTGCCATAGCCCACGGCCATCGACAGCGGGGTGACCTTGGCCGCGCCAAGGGTGAACGACGGGATCTCGTCGAAGTCGTGCAGGGTTGTCTCGGTGCCAATCGGCTGCGAGATCTCGACGCCGGCTCTCTCGGCCATGTTGACGGCCGCGCAGGGGCCGACGTCCCTCTCGAGGGAGACCCAGTAGTTGTTGACCGACCACATCATGCCGGTCACCATGTTGAAGTTGCCCTGGTCCTGCCCGGCCACTGCGTTCGTGGTTTGGTAGTCGCTGTTGAGGACGAACTTGTTGTCGCCGCAGCCGCGGAAGGTCTGGCCCCGCCAGTTCTGGGTCTTGCGCACGTTGTAGTACGTGGTGTCGGGGAAGTAACCCTGCTGGATCGCGGCGGCCGCCGTCCAGACCTTGAAGGTCGAACCGAACAGGTAGCCGTCGGCGCCACCCATGTCGTAGCGCACCGAGTAGTTCCAGGCGGTCTCGCCCGGGCCGTCGCCCATCACCGGGCGCGACTGGGCCATCGCGGCGATGCGGCCGGTCTTCGGGTCGACGGTGTTGGCGATGGCGAGCACCGCGTCGGTGGGGCCGACGATCGAGCTGACCGTTTCCTGGGCCACGTTCTGGACGTTCGGGTCAACAGTCAGCTTGATGCTCAGGCCACTTCTGTTGAGGACGTTCAAGCGGTCCTGCATGGTGCCCCCCAGATGCGACATCTCATCGCTGAGCAGCACTCGCTGGGCGTAGTCGCAGATGAACGGGTAGCGGGAGCCCTTGCAGCCATTGGTGGTCGGCTGCACCTGCGAGGCGTCATACCCCTCGGCCGCGGCCTCCTCGGCCAACGCCTGGGGCATGCCCTGGTAGCGCACCTGCGCGTTCAGCACGTCCACACGCCGGTTCAGCGCCGCAGCCAGGTTGTTGACGGGGTCCACCGCGCCCGGGTTCTGGACGAGTCCCGCCAGCATGGCCGACTGGGCGACGGTCAGCTGCGAGGCGTCCACGTTGTAGTAGTGCCTGGCTGCCGACTGCACGCCGTAGGCCCCGTCACCGTAATACGAGATGTTGAGGTAGCGTTCCAGGATCTCGCTCTTGGTGAGGCGCTGTTCCAGGGCCACCGCGTACCGCATCTCGAGGATCTTGCGCTCGAAAGTGGGCTCCTGTGCCTTGGCCTCGCAGGTCTTCTCGCCGTTGCACAACTGGATGCGCACGAGCTTGACGTACTGCTGGGTGAGCGTCGAACCGCCGCCGCTGATGGTTCCGCCGGCGGCGTTGCCCAGCGCCGCGCGAACCATCGATTGGACGTCGATCGCGCCGTGTTCGAAGAAGCGGTGGTCCTCGATGGCAATCTGGGCCATCTGCATCTCGGGCGAGACCTGGTCGAGGGTGACGTACTGGCGGTTCTCGTCAAAGAACTTGGCCAGCAGCGACCCGTCAGCCATGTACATGGTGGACGCCTCGTGCTGCTGCGGCACGGCCAGGTCTGCGGGCAGGCTGCTGACTGCGGCCGAGCCCGCCCGGGCCGTCGCGGCCGACAGCGCGGCGAACGGTACGCCGAGGCCTGCCACCAGAACTCCCGCGAGAATGCTCACGGCAACGAACATCATCAGGGAGTACGCCTTGGATCCCGCTTGCTTCACACTCACGCATCTAGGGTACGTGACCGGTCTGTCAAAGGTGCTCCACCGGGCCTCAGACGTCCCTGCCTGCCAGCTGGTCGACCCGCTCGCGGGTGCCCAGTTCAGGGGCTCAATTGGTGGGTTTCGCTCTTGATCAAAGGGGTGTAGGTTGGTCGATACCCGCCCAAGGAAGGAGCGCGTGTTCATGGCCGTGCCTGACCCCGAAGAGTGGCCGATGCAGGCCAAGTGCAGAGGTCTCAACGATGCACTGTTTCCTGAGGGCAAAGACCAGAAACGCGCGAAATTCATCTGTATGGGATGCCCGGTTCGAGCGCAGTGCCTCGCCGAGGCCTTGGACAACCGCATCGAGTGGGGCGTCTGGGGCGGCATGACCGAGCGTGAGCGCCGGCAACTGCTGCGCCAGCGTCCCGATGTGAAGTCCTGGTCGGCGGTGCTCAACGCAGCGGTGTCGTCGAGGAGTTCGGTCCGCGTGGTGGACAGTTCTTTCGACTCGCCGGTGACCGAGGGCTCCTCCCCGACACATCCAACGGTGCCGTTGCATCGCTGAGTACGGTCCTGGCCAGCCTCCCCGCGTGGAGGATTGCGGAGATTCCCGTCCCTCAGCATGCAACGGCCGTGACACTGGTCGGCCGAAGACCGTTTGGCGGACTCTTTCCTCGGTTCTCTCGAGGTTTGCGGGGGATTCTGGTGACTAGTCCCTGAAATCGTTGAATCATTTCACGATCTGCCGTTCGCTCAAGATCAAGGTGATTAGACTCCGATCAAACGCACCGATGTGTGTGCGTCATGGGTGGGGTCCTTCAATGCCGAGGGGGAACTTGTGAGCATCAACGTAGTGATCATCTGGATTCTGATGATCTGCATGGTGTTGGGCGGTCTCGACCGTGCCATCGGAAACAGATTTGGTTTGGGCGAGAAGTTCGAGGACGGCATCAACGCCATGGGCCCGCTGGCCCTGTCGATGGTGGGCGTCTACGCGCTGTCACCCATCCTGGCCAAGTTACTTATCCCTGTTGTCGGACCCGTCTACAAGCTGATGGGTGCCGACCCGGCCATGTTCGCCGGCACGCTGTTGGCCAACGACATGGGTGGCTGGCCGCTGGCCCAGGCAATGACCGACAATCCTGACGCCCAGAAGCTGTCCGGCCTGGTGCTGGGAGCCATGATGGGCGCCACCATCGTGTTCACCATTCCGGTGGCACTCGGCATCATCAACAAGGAGGATCGCGGGTTCCTGGCCCGCGGCGTGCTGGCCGGCATCGTGACCATCCCCATCGGTGTTGTGGTCTCCGGCCTCGTTGCCGGTATGCCGGTCGGTTTCGTCCTGCGCAACACCGTCCCGATCATCGCAGTGGCGCTTCTGATCGCCCTCGGCCTGTGGTTCAAGCCGGACGCGATGACCAAGGGTTTCGAGTACTTCGGTAAGGGTCTGGTCTTCATGATCTCCATCGGCCTGGTCATCGGCATCTTCCAGCAGATGACCGGCGTGATGATCTTCACCGGTGAGTGGGCGATGCTGCCGGTCACCGAGGGCTTCGCCGTCGTCGCCTCGATCGCCATGGCTCTGGCGGGCGCCTTCCCGGCCGTTCACCTGATCGTCACGTTCGGTGCCAAGCCGTTGTCCGCGGCGGGCAAACTGCTCGGCGTCAACAACACCGCTGCCGGTGGCTTCATCGCCACTCTGGCCAACAACATCGCAATGTTCGAGATCATGAAGGGCATGGACGCCCGCGGCAAGATCCTGAACTCGGCGTTCGCGGTCAGCGCTGCCTTCGCCTTCGGTGACCATCTTGGCTTCACCGCCGGCGTCATGCCCGACATGATCGCGTCCGTGATCGCAGGCAAACTGGTCGCCGGTATCACTGCCATCGCCCTGGCCTACTTCTTGTTCGCCCGGTCCTTCGGGCCAGAAGCCGTCGGCGAGGAGGTCCTCGTCACCGCAGACGGCGAAGCTGTCGCCGGTGATGCCGATCAGCCCAAGCGCGGCACCCCGGAGGCCTGATACCGATGCGAATCGCACGGGTGGTGGGGTCGGCAGTCTCGACCATCAAGTCGGGGTCACTGCATGGCTGCAAGCTCCTGGTCGTTCGTGAGGCGACGCCGTCCGACGAGCCGGTCGGAGACCCGTTCGTCGCCGTCGACGTCATCGGGGCCGGTGAGGGTGAACTCGTGCTGGTCAGCGAGGGCAGCGCCGGACGCTTCACCGACCTCACCACCGATGCGCCCGTGGATGCGGTGATCATGGCGATCCTCGACTCGCTCGAGGTTGACGGCAGGACGACATTCCGCAAGGGGTGACAGCATTCCAGGCAGTATCACGTCGAGCGCTCGGGGGAGGAGGGTGAGATGAGCAGCAGGGAGATGCTCAGCGTCGGAATCGACGTCGGCACCACCACCACGCAACTCGTGCTCAGCGAGTTGACCGTGACCAACCAGGCCCGCATGGGTCTGGTGCCGCGGCTGGACATCGATGCCCGCACCGTGCTGTACCAGAGTGCCCCCCACTTCACCCCGCTGGTCAGCCCCGACGAGGTGGACGTCGAAGCCCTGATCGCCCTGATCAGGCAGGAGTATGCGAAGGCTGGGGTTGATCCGTCCCAGGTGGAGACCGGGGCCGTGATCATCACAGGGGAGACCGCCCGCACCCGCAACGCGGAGGCGATCCTTCAGGGGCTCGGTGATCTGGCCGGGGACTTCGTGGTCACCGTGGCCGGGCCCAATCTGGAGGCTCAGATCGCCGGACGGGGTTCCGGGGCGGCCGACTGGTCGTCGACGCACTTCGCCACCGTGGTCAACGTCGACATCGGAGGGGGTTCCTCCAACGCGGCCATGTTCCGCTCCGGACGCCACGTGGCCTCGGCTGCGTCCATGGTGGGCGGACGCCAAGCGGTGCTGGACGCCGCGACGGGCGTCCTGTCACACCTGGGCCCGTCCGGCCGTGCCATCACCGCGGCACTCGGCCTCGACCTGCAGGTCGGGCGCCCTGCTCGACTCGAGGAACTTCGCAAGCTCACCGACGCGATGGCCGACGTCGTCGTCGACCTGTGTCTGGGCCAGACCAGCGCCATCGGTGACAAGGTGGCGCTGAGCCCGCCCCTGGCAATCTCAGGACCGGTGGGTGCCTTCTTCATCAGCGGCGGTGTCGGCCAGCTCTACTACGATGACGTCCCGGCTGGTTCGCTGGCCGAGATCGCCACATGGGGCGACATCGGACCGCTGCTGGCCCGATCGCTGCGCGAGAACACGCGCTGGCAGCAACTGCGCGTCGAGCGTCCCGCCCAGACGCTGCGGGCCACCGTGCTCGGGGCAGCCAGCCAGCAAGTCACCCTTTCCGGCTCGACGATCTGGGCCGAGGACTCGCACCTGCCGCTGCGCAATGCCCCGGTCATCGAACCGAGGCTGAGCGAGAACGCGCCCGGGCTGACCGACCCCGTAGCCATCACCGCGGCCCTGGTCAGTGGCGTGAAGCGCTGGGACCGCGGCGCCGAGCATGACGGTGACTTCGTCATCGCGCTCGATCTGCCTCAGCGCCTCAACTACCCCCAGATCGTCGCACTGTCCAATGGCGTCGTTGCCTTCGCCAAGGCTCATCTGCCCGTCGGACGCCCGCTGGTCATGGTCACGGAGGCGGACTACGCCCAAGTGCTGGGGCAGACCATCAAACAACAGCTGCCTGACCTGCCACTGATCGTGGTCGACCAGATACAGCTCGGTGAGGGGGACTTCATCGACATCGGGGAGCCGTTGTTCGACGGCCGCGTGGTCCCGGTTTCGGTCAAGACTCTCGTGTTCTACAAGCAAGCCAAGGAATAGGACCGTTACCAAAGGGAGCATGACGTGGATCTTCGAAACCAGGGGGTGAAGTGATGCTGTTGCGAACGAAGCTGTTCGGGCACACCTACGAGTTCGCTGACATCAAGGACCTGTTGGCCAAGGCCAACGAGGAGAAGTCCGGTGATCAGCAGGCCGGGATCGCGGCGACCAGCGCGGCACAGCGGGTGGCCGCCCGTCACGTGCTGGCCGAGGTGCCGCTGAGCGTCCTGCGTGAGAACCCGGTCGTCCCCTACGACGAGGACGAGGTCACTCGCGCCATCGACGACGGCATCAACGAGACCATTTACAACGAGATCAAGGGTTGGACGGTCGGTGAGTTCCGCGAGTGGATCTTGTCGAACACGACGTCCAGCGACGACATCAAGCGCCTCAGCCACTCGCTGACCGGCGAGATGGTCGCCGGCGTCACGAAGCTGATGGGCAACCTCGACCTGGTGCTCGCGTCCCGGAAGATCCCCGTGATCTCGCACTGCGCCAACACCATGGGGCTGCCGGGGACGATCGGTTCGCGCAACCAACCCAACCACCCGACCGACTCGGTCGAGGGCATCCGGGCCACCACATATGAGGGCCTGTCCTTTGGCTCCGGCGACTCGGTGATCGGCATCAACCCGTCCGATGACTCGGTCGGCAGCGTCAGCCGACTGCTCGAGATGACCTACGACATCATCGACAGGTGGCAGATTCCGACCCAGAACTGCGTGCTGGCCCACGTCACCACACAGATGGAGGCCATCAAGCGCGGCGCACCGTCAGGCCTGATCTTCCAGTCGATCGCCGGTTCCCAGAAGGCCATGGAGAGTTTCGGTGTCTCGGTGGGGATGCTGGACGAGGCCTACGAGGTGGCTAAGAAGTATTGCTTCACCGCCGGCCCCAACTACATGTACTTCGAGACCGGTCAGGGCTCGGCGTTGTCGGCGGACGGCCACCACGGTGCCGACCAGTTGGTCCTCGAGGCACGCAACTACGCCATCGCCCGGCGTTGGAGTCCGTACCAGGTGAACACCGTGGTGGGCTTCATCGGCCCGGAATACCTCTACGACTCGGTGCAGATCATCCGGGCCGGCCTGGAGGACCACTTCATGGGCAAACTGTCGGGCATCTCGATGGGTTGCGACGTGTGTTACACCAATCACGCCAAGGCCGATCAGAACAGCAACGACAACCTGGCCGTGCTGTTGGCATCGGCAGGTGTGAACTTCATCATGGGCGTCCCGATGGGTGACGACGCCATGTTGAGCTACCAGACAACGAGCTACCACGACGCCCCGGCACTTCGCCAGGCGTTGGGGCTGCGGCCACTTCCGGAGTTCGAGGCCTGGCTGGAAGAGGTCGGGCTGTGGAAGGGTGGACAGCTCACTGACAAGGCCGGCGACGCGTCCTTCTTCCTGCAGAGGTGAGTGAACACATGACCCAGAACATCGAAGAAATTGTTGCCCGGGTGCTGGCCGAGTTGAAGACCGAGGGCCTGGAGCCCAAACCGGCCGGCGCAGCCCAGAAGTCGGTGGTGTCCAACACCAACGGCGACCTGGTCATCGACCTGGCAGACCCGACCACCGAGGAGGCGCGCCGCCGAATTCAGGTCGACAAGCCGTACGATCCAGACGGGCTGCGCAACCTGACGTCGGCCACCAGCGCCCGGTTGGGAGTGGGACGCACCGGGGCACGTCCGAAGACCAGCACCGCGCTGCTCTTCCAGGCCGATCACGGTGTCACCCAGGACGCCATCTACGGCGAGGTTTCCGAGGCGACCAAGGACGCGTTCAACCTGTTCACCGTCCAGTCCCGCGCCGCCGACCGTGAGGAGTACCTGCTTCGTCCCGACCTGGGCCGGTTGCTCAGTGACGAGGCCAAGGCCGAGATCGCCCAGAAGGCCGTGAAGTCCCCAGACGTGCAGATCTGTGTGGTCGACGGGTTGTCAGCTGCGGCGATCGACAACAACCTGCGCGACATCTACCCGGTCATCGAGCAGGGCCTGAAGTCGGCAGGGCTGAGCGTCGGGACACCGTTCTTCATCCAGAACGGCCGGGTCGGGCTGATGAACGACATCAACTCCCTCATCAAGGCCAAGGTCGTGCTGCTGCTGATCGGTGAGCGTCCGGGTCTGGGCATCGCCGACGCCATGAGCGCCTACATGGGCTTCGACCCGCAGCCCGGCAAGTCGGACGCCGACCGTGACCTGATCTGCATGATCACGACCCACGGTGGCACCAATCCACTGGAGGCCGGTGCCTACATCGTGGAATTCATCAAACGAATGATCAAGTACAGCGCCAGCGGCATGAAGCTGCGCGAAGTTGCCGGCGACTAGGCAAGAAAGGTTGAACAATGGGAATCCTTGAACCGATCAAGCCGTCCATCCTGGCGGTGCGGATCATCTCGAACGTCGATCGCGGTTTCGCCGAGAAGCTCGGACTGCAGCCCCATCAGCGCTCGGTCGGACTGATCACCTGTGACATCGACGACGCGCTCTACGTGTCACTCGATGAGGCGACCAAATTCGCCGAGGTCGACGTGGTGTACGCCAAGAGCTTCTACGCAGGCTCCGGCTACCCCTCGGGTCCGCTGTCAGGCGAGATCATCGGCATGCTCGCCGGGCCCACGCCCGCCGAGGTGCGTTCCGGTGTGGACGCCTGCATCTCGTACTGCGAGCAGGAAGCCTGGTTCTACTCGGCCAACGAGGCCGGCGATCTGGCGTTCTTCCCGCACCTGATCAGCAGCACCGGCACCTACCTCTCGGGTGAGGCGGGCATTCC
The DNA here is from genome assembly GCA_963780175.1 of uncultured Actinomycetota bacterium. Lineage (GTDB taxonomy): Bacteria > Actinomycetota > Actinomycetes > Propionibacteriales > Propionibacteriaceae > Brooklawnia. Next base: position 362,925 of record CAWAAT010000003.1, read on the forward strand.
GGCGGGCCAGCCGCTGGCCTACCTGATCGCCCCGCCGCTGGAGGCGACCTACGCGCTCGACATGGCGATGAAGGCCGCCGAGGTCAGCATGCAGGTCTACTTCGAGCCGCCGAGTGAGACGAACTACTCCGGTGGTCTTCTGACCGGGTCACAGAGCGCCTGCCGGGCCGCCTGCGCAGCCTTCCAGGACGCGGTGCTCGACGTCGCTGCTGCCCCGAAGAAGTACTGACACGATCAGCTTCACCTAGGAGTGAATCCATGAGCCAGACCACTATGGACGCCGACCTGCGATCGATTCAGCAGGCGCGGGACTTGGCCGTGGCCGCCAGGGAGGCCATGCGATCCTTCCAGTTCGCGTCCCAGCAGCAGGTCGACCGGATCTGCGAGGCGATGGTCGCGGCTGCCATGCGCGAAGCAGGACGCCTGGGCCAGCTGGCCCACGACGAGACCGGCTTCGGGTACCCGGCGCACAAGCAGCTCAAGAACGAGTTCGCTGCGCAGGGGGTATGGGACTCGATCAAGGACGTGCCGACCTGCGGGGTGCTTCGTCGTGATGAGGTACGCAAGATCGTCGAGATCGGGTGGCCGGTGGGAGTGCTCTGCGCACTGACGCCGTCCACCAACCCGACGTCGACCGCGATCTTCAAGATCCTCATCGGGGTCAAGGCGCGCAACGCCGTGGTCGTGGCCCCGCACCCCTCAGCCAAGAACTGCACCGCCGAGGCGGTCAAAGTGATGGCCGAGGCCGGCGAGGCCGCTGGCATGCCCAAGGGCTTGGTCAGCTGCATGACCGAGATGACCATGCAGGGCACCAACGAGTTGATGAACCACTACGCCACATCCATGATCCTGGCCACGGGTGGTCCGGGCATGGTCAAGGCAGCGCACAGTTGCGGGAAGCCTGCGCTGGGGGTGGGTCCGGGCAACGTTCCGGCCTACGTCGACCGGACGGCGCACATCGTCCGGGCGGCTCAGATGATCGTCGAGTCGAAGTCGTTCGACTGCTCGACCATCTGCGCCACCGAGCAGGTGGTGATCGCCGACCGGCCGATCGCCGAACGGCTCAAGGCTGAGATGCAGGCCCGCGGCGCCCAGTGGTTGACCAAGGAGCAGGCCGACCGACTCGCGTCGGTGATGTTCAGGCCGAACGGCCTGATGGTCGCCGAGTTCGTCGGACGCACCCCGCAGGTCCTCGGCAAGGCTGCCGGCATCGACGTGCCGGAGAGCACCCGAGTGCTGGTGGCCGAGCTTGAAGGAGTGGGACCGAAGCACCCACTCTCACGGGAGAAGCTCACCACCGTTCTCGGCTTCATGGTCGAGGACGGCTGGCGGGCCGGCTGCGAACGAGCCATCCAGTTCCTCCGGTTCGGTGGTGACGGCCACTCGTTGGTCATCCACTCCCGCGACGAGGAGTCGATTCTCGCCTTCGGGATTGAGAAGCCTGCCTTCCGCATCCTCGTCAACACCTGGGGTTCGCTCGGCGGCGTCGGCTACACCACCGGCATCCGGCCCTCGCTCACGCTGGGGCCGGGCGGCCTCGGTGGCGCGGTGGTCAGCGACAACATCACCGTGGAGCATGTCCTCAACGTCAAGCGCCTCACCTACCATCTCCATCCACCGCCCGAGGTCGCCCGAGCCCACGGCGGGGTGCTGGGTGCGATGGACGCAGAGGTGGGCGAGGACGACACCCAGACCGCCAAGGCCTCCGACTCCTCGAGTGCAGCATCCAGTTCGGACGCGGCCCTCATCGAGAAGATCGTCCGCCAGATCCTGACCGAACTGAACAAGTGACGTCGAAGGAGGTAGCCCATGACCGAGACTCAGCTGAAGCCCGCGAAGCAGGCCGCACGTCCGCGCAAGGCCCCCGCTTCAACGGCCCCTCCGGAACTCGCGGAGCGGCCTGAGGAAGTGGCTGGCGACCCGGAGGTCGGCGTCCAGACCGAAGAACCCACAACTGAACAGATCGAAGAACCCACAACTGAACAGGCCGACGAAACCCGGGCAGAGGCACCCGCCGAAACCCCCGACCCAGCAACCAACCAAGAGCAAGCAGCAACCCCGCGCATTGCAACCACACAAGGGAGTACTCCAATGGCAGACGTCAACATGATTGCGCTCGGCATGGTCGAGACCAAGGGCCTGATCGGCGCCATCGAGGCAGCCGATGCGATGGTCAAGGCCGCGAATGTCAAGCTGATCGGCAAGGAGCAGATTGGTGCCGCTTACGTGACCGTGATGGTTCGCGGTGACGTCGGTGCCGTGAAGGCAGCCACCGATGCCGGTGCCGCCGCGGCGGGCCGGGTCGGCGAACTCATCTCGGTGCACGTGATCCCGCGTCCCCACGGCGACGTCGAGCTCATCCTTCCCGGCGGCCGCGCCGTCGAGTGAGCTGACCCGCCTGACGCTCTCGCTCCCCGAAGTGCAGTCCGCGCCCGATAAGTCGGGAGCGAATCGTCGTTTGGGGAGCGGGGACGTCAGCACCGCACACACCACCTGCCTACGTTCGAAAGTGATGCACCATGGCCAGGACCGTCATTACGTCCACTGAGGTTCAGCAAGCCGCCACGAGCGGGAGCCTCAGCGTCCCTGCCGACGCCATCATCACCCCGCTCGCGCGGGATGTGGCGGCAGATCTGGGAGTGACAATCATTCGGGGCGGTGGAACCGGGGCGCTGCGTGCCAGCGTCCCGCCCGCCGCGCCCGTGGACGACCTGGCGGTCCGGGTCCGCTCGATCGTGGCCTCGTTGCTGGGTAACGGTGGGGGCGGTTTGCCCGCCCCCACTCCAGCTCGGCCGCCGGTGAAACTGGCGACCATCCGCGACGCCACGCTGGTGCCCTTCCCCTATCCGGGACCGCCGGCCGGCATGCAGGTGAACACGGTCGATGTCGTGACCGCCGACGACGGGGCTCCCGTCGCCGCCGGCTACATGTCGATCACCAAGGGGTCCTTCCCGTGGACCCTGACCTACGACGAGGTCCAGATCGTCCTCGAGGGTGAACTGCACCTGGGAGGGGATGCCGGGGGCAAGATCGGCCGGCCCGGGGACGTGCTGTACGTCCCGAAGGGCTCGTCGATCACGTTCGGCACGCCCAGCTGGGCCAAGTTCGTGTACGTGACCTTCCCCGCCAACTGGGAGGACCAGATCGAATGATCGTCACGGAAGCCGACCTGCGTGACCAGTTGCGCCGACCCAGTGTGGGCGCTCAGGTCACGGTGCCGGCAGGCGCCCGGCTGTCGCCGTCCGCCGCCGACTTCGTCAAGCAGTGGGGACTGGTCACCGTCGCCTCCGTCCCCGAGGTGGCACCCCCGGTCGCTCGCCAACCCGGGACGGCTCTGGGTGTGGAGTCGGCCGGTGTGGAGTGGGACACCGCGGCTGTCTTCCCGGTCAACTTCGAGGGTGATGTGCCCGCGTGCCTGGTGTGTGGCACGCCGGTGACGAACAAGGCGTCCGCGTTGACCCAGCTGGACGCCCGGCATTACGCACCCAAGACCCACCCGCGGATCAAGTTGCGCGGCCGGGTCGACTCCCTGCACTCGCTGGTGCTGCTGGCCCAGCGGATCGCCAGGCAGGAGGGCCACGACGATCTGGTCCGAGACCTGGGAACCGTCGCCGCGTACTGCCGAGAACTCACCTCTGCCGAGTACAACGAGCGTCCGGTCGCCCCACTGCGGCTCAAGGACTGGGACATCGAGCAGATCCACCAGGTGACCCACGACCCGCAGGGGACGCTGGGCATCCCCCATCTGACGATCGACGAGTTCGAACCCGAGGTGCAGCACTGGCTCAACATGGCCCGGACGAACTCCCGTGAGATCGAGATCACCGCCATGGAGGCCTTCCCCGACCCGGAGCATCCCTACGGGGCCAGTATCTGTCATGCCTTCAACCGGCTCAGCAGCGTCTTCTACTTCCTCCAGCTCCGGATGAAGGCTCAGGGGTCACCGTGAGCAAGCCCCGCAGCGTCGCCGACACCATGGCCCTGGCCGCAGCCAAGCTCGCCCGGCCGGGCAAGATCGACCCGACCAGGCCGATCAAGGTGGGCGTCGACCTGGGGACCGCGTTCACGGTGATCATGGTCACCGATGAGGCGGGTCGGCCACTGGCCGCGGCAAGCCAGTTCGCCGATGTGGTGCGCGACGGTGTCGTGTGGGACTTCGCCGGGGCGACGGAGGTGGTGCGCGGACTGAAGCAGCGCATCGAGTCCGCGACCGGACGCACGCTCACCTCCGGTGCGGTGACGATCCCGCCTTCGGTCTCCGGCGCCGATCACCGGGCCCACCGCTACGTGCTGGAGGGCGCGGGGATCGAGTGCACCGCCGTGGTCGATGAGCCGACCGCTGCCAATGCGGTGCTGGGGATCAACGACGGGGCGGTCGTCGACATCGGCGGCGGCACCACCGGCGTCGCCATCCTGCGGGACGGACGAGTGGTGGAGACCACGGACGAGCCGTCCGGCGGCACGCATCTGTCGCTGGTCATCTCCGGGGCGTTGAAGATCCCCTTCGCCGAGGCGGAGAAGCGCAAGGTCGACCCGTCCCTGCACCGCGAACTGATGCCGTTGGTGCGTCCCGTGCTCGAGAAGATCGCCACCATCGTCCGCGACGCGATCGCCGGCAAGGGCGTCGAACAGATCCACCTGGTCGGCGGCACGAGTGCCTTCACGGGCATCGCCGAGATCATGGCCGAAATCACGGGTGTGCCCAGCCTGGTCGCACCGGAACCCATGCTGGTCACCCCGCTGGGTGTCGCCAGTTGGGCCCAGCCCATCGTCCAACCCAAGGCAGGTTATTGAGATGGCTGACGAAGCACAGTTCCAGTTGAGGGCCTACTGCCACCTGGATCGCATCCAGCCCCAGTTCGCCGCGTTCATCGGCGCGGTGGCGGCCGGTTCGCCCCCGATCGAGGGCATGAGTTGTCTGTACGTCGAGATGGCCCCCGGCAACTGGGTCTTCCGCATCGTCGACAAGGTCCTCAAGTCGGTCGACGTGCAGCCAGGTGCCCAGCTGGTCGAGCGCCAGTTCGGCATGTTCGAGGTGCACTCCTTCTCGCAGGCCGACGTGTTGCGGGCCGGCGAAGTGGTGCTGGAGTCCCTCGAGTTGCCCATGACGGCCCGGCTGGCTCCGAAGATCGCCTCCGAGCAGATCATCACCAACATCCACCCCAGCCAGGCCCAGGTCCTCAACCGCAACAACCGCGGCACGATGATCGAGGGCGGCCAGACCATGCTCGTGATGGAGTGCGAGCCCGCCGCCTACATCAACCTCGCCGCCAACGAGGCCGAGAAGGCCGCGCCGGTCATGCTCAACCATCTGAGCTCGGTCGGTGTCTTCGGACGGATGTGGATGTCGGGCACCGAGTCCGACGTCCAGGCCGCCCGCGACGCCGCCATCATCGCAATCAACTCCGTCACCGGCCAGTAAGGAGGAGTCATGGCACATCGCGTGCTCACTGTCTCGTCGATCAACGAGCTGCTCTCCCAGGGTTGCACCGAACTGTCGCTCCAGCCCGGTGACATCGTCACCGCGCTCGCCAAGGAGCACGCCCAGAAGCGGGGACTGCGGCTGGTGCCGGCACCAGCCTCGGCGGCGCCCACCACGGCTGTTGCGCCGAGCGTGCAGTCCTCGACCGCCCCCGAGCGGGTGGCGGTTCGCAAGGCCGTGATCGCCGCGCTCGGCCATGAGCCGGCCGGACTGGATGCCGTCATCTCGCGTGTCATGAACTAGCCGGGTCGCCGTGAGTACCGAGTTCGGGCGCCCGGCGGTCTACCTGTGCCCGACCGAGCACTGCCCGCACCTGCTGCAGTTCGCAGTAGGTCTGCTGCCCGAGATGGCGCGCCGGCACGGATCGGTCGGCGTCTTCCGGCCGATCGTGGCCGATCCCGCCACCGACCTCGTGCTGGCGGCAGCACTCGCCCAGACCCAGCCCCGCGCCGGTGTCCAGCACTGGGGGGTCACCGCCAACGACGTGCTGCACAGCCCGGGCGCCGCGATGGCCCAGGTGATTGCGCGGTACTCCGACTGCGCCGCCAACTACGACGCCGTCCTGGTGCTGGGTAGCGAGTACGACTGCTCGCTGGCCCCCATCGAGTTCGGTTGGAACACCCGCATCTCCGCGAACATCGACGTGCCGATGGCGCTGGTGGTGCCCACCCAGGGAGGCGCACAGGTCACGATCGAGCGCATCGAAGTGGCCGTCGACGAGGCCACCCGCAACTACGCCCAGGTGGTGGCGGTCATCGCACCCCGTGCCGCCGACCAGCACCTCGACCTGACCACCCTGTGCGGGGTGGCGGTGCCGGTGTTCGTGGTGGACGAGGTGACCGGAGCTGTGAGCGGTCTGACGGGTGCGCTCGACTCGCTCGGCGCAACCGTGGTGGCGGGCAGCCGTGACCTGTCCGGCGTGGACGTGACCAAGCTCTTCATCGCCGACATGGCCCTGACCAACATGCTGCCGCTGGTGAGAGCGGACGCCACCGTGCTGTTCTCGGCCGACCGGTCTGACATCGGACTGGGCCTGGCGATGGGCGGGGCCAGCGGGAAATTCGCGTGGCCCTCCGCCGCGATCGCCGCTGGGCCCTGGCCGGGGCCGCCCGAGTTGACCATCTTGTGGGACAAGCTGGCGTCCCGGGTGCCGCTGCTGCGCACCCAGCGCACGATCGAGCAGGTCTACGAGACGCTCCAGGCCTACGAGCGCGTCCCGGCCCAACTCAACGCCGTTCAGGTGGCGGAGGCCAAACGCATCTTCGCGGGCGCGGTGGACGCCTCGGTGCTTCTGGACGCCTCCCACGCGCTCGGTCGCGAGGACATCGTCACTCCGCTGATGTTCGAGCACCGACTGCTGGAACAGGCCCGCAGGGCCAACCGGCACGTCGTGCTCCCCGAGGGCGAGGAGGAGCGCATCCTGAGGGCGGCGCACCGGCTGCTCGAACAGCAGATCTGTCGGCTGACACTGCTCGGTGACCCCGAGGTCATCGGTCGGCGCGCGGCCGAGTTGGGGCTGGTGCTCACCGGCGCCGACATCGTCAATCCGCTCACCAGCCCGTTGCGCGAGACGTTCGCCGCGCGCTACGCGCAGTTGCGTGCCAAGAAGGGGGTCACCCTCGACCAGGCCCGCGAACGCGTCGCGGACGTCAGCTACTTCGGCACGATGATGGTGCTGGAGGGGCTGGCCGACGGCATGGTCTCAGGTGCGGTCCACACCACGGCGCACACCATTCGCCCAGCTCTCGAGGTGATCAAGACCAAGCCCGGTGTCTCGGTGGTCTCGTCGGTCTTCTTCATGTGCCTGTCCGACCGGGTGCTGGTGTTCGGCGACTGCGCGGTCAACCCCAACCCCACGCCCGACCAGGTGGCCGACATCGCGATCAGTTCTGCGCAGACGGCCAGACAGTTCGGCATCGAGCCCCGGGTGGCGATGCTGTCCTACTCGACCGGCAGTTCGGGTACGGGGCCGGACGTCGAGCAGACCGTCGAGGCAACCAGACTGGTGCGCGAGAAGGCGCCCGACCTGCCGGTCGACGGGCCGCTGCAGTACGACGCGGCGGTCGATGCGACCGTGGCCATGACCAAGCTGCCAGACTCACCGGTGGCCGGCCAGGCCACCGTCCTGATCTTCCCCGACCTGCAGACCGGCAACAACACCTACAAGGCCGTCCAGCGCAGCGCCGGCGCGCTGGCCATCGGCCCGGTGCTGCAGGGCCTCAACAAGCCGGTCAACGACCTCTCACGTGGGGCGTTGGTCTCGGACATCGTCAACACCGTGGCCATCACCGCCATCCAGGCCGGCATGGACTGAGCATGGAAGCCACGATGCGCGCCGCCGTCGTCACCAGGTTCCGCAGCCCACTGGAGTTGCGGCAGGTGCCGGTTCCCACCCCGGGAGCCGGGGAGGTGCTGGTGCGCGTCCACGCCTGCGGTGTCTGCCACACCGACCTGCACGCGGTGGACGGCGACTGGCCGGACGCGCCGCCGCTGCCACGCATCCCCGGACACGAGGCCGTGGGTGAGGTCGTCGAGATCGGCGCCGGGGTTGACCAGATCGCGGTGGGTGACCGGGTCGGCGTGCCATGGCTGCACAAGGCGTGCGGACACTGCGGTCAATGCCTGTCGGGCTGGGAAACCCTGTGCGCCACCCAGGTGCGCAGCGGGTACGACGTCGACGGTGGGTTCGCCGAGTACGTCGTCGCGGACGCCGCCTTCGTCGCCAGGCTGCCCAGCGGGTTGGACTACCTGCACGCCGCGCCGCTGATCTGCGCCGGACTGACCGTCTACAAGGGGCTCATGATGGCCGACGCCGACCCCGGCGACTGGGTGGTCGTCTCGGGCGTCGGGGGTCTGGGACATCTGGGCGTCCAGTACGCCAGGGCCATGGGTTTCCAGGTCGTCGCCGTCGACATCGACGACTCCAAACTCAACCTGGCGGCGCGTCTCGGCGCGACCATGACCATCAACGTGCGCGACACCGAACCGGTGGGTTACCTGCAGCGCCAGATCGGCGGTGCCCACGGCGCCCTGGTCACCGCGGTCTCACCCGGCGCGTTCGGCCAGGCGGTCGGCATGATGCGACCTGGCGGCACCGTGGTGCTCAACGGTCTGCCGCCCGGCGACTTCCCGCTGGGCATCTACGACATGGTGATGCGGGCCATCACGTTGCGAGGCTCGATCGTCGGCACCCGGTTCGACCTGGATCGCGCTTTGGCGCTGGCCGCCCAGGCCAGGATCACGGCCACCGTCCATCCGGCCCGGCTCGAGGACGTCAACGACGTGCTGGCCAACATGCGGACCTCGTCCATACCCGGTCGCACCGTCCTGGACATGGGGTGAGTCGGTGTCCGAGACCATCCTCAGCGTGGGCATCGACGTGGGCACGTCCACGACCGAGCTGGTCTTCAGCCGACTGACCATAGACAACCTGGCGGGGGCGTCCTCGGTGCCCCGCATCCAGATCGTCGACAAGCAGATCATCTACCGTAGTCAGATCCACAACACCCCATTGGTCAGCCCTGAGGTCATCAACGCCGAGGCGCTCAAGCGCATCGTGGTGGACGAGTACGCGCTCGCTGGTGTCACTCCCGGCCAGGTACGGACCGGGGCGGCGATCATCACCGGAGAGACCGCGCGGGCCGAGAACGCCGAGCAGGTGCTGACTGCGCTCAGCGAACTGGCCGGCGACTTCGTGGTGGCCACCGCGGGGCCCCTGCTGGAGTCGGTGCTGGCCGCCCGCGGCGCGGGGATCGACCGGTACTCGGAGACCACCGGCGAGGTGGTGGCGAACCTCGACATCGGCGGCGGCACCACGAACATCGCGGTCTACCAGCGGGGACGCCTACTCGGCGCCAGCTGCCTCGACATCGGTGGGCGTCTGGTGCGCGTCCTGGACGGACAGATCAGCTACGTCTCTGGCCCCGTCCAGCGGCTAGCCACGGCGTCGGGGATCGCCTTGGCCGTGCCGGGGCCGGCCGACCTCGACCGGCTGCGGGCGCTCGCCCGGGTGATGGCCCGGCAGTTGGCGATGGCCGTGCACCTGGTCGACCCGGACGCGGCGCACGCGTCTCTGTACACCAACGCCGGCACCCCACTGCCGGCAGCGATGGTGCCCTCGGTGGTCAGTTTCTCAGGTGGGGTTGCCGACCTGATCGACTCGCCGCGTCGGGACGATCCGTTCCGCTACTGCGACATCGGCGTCCTGCTGGGGTGGGCCATCGCTGAGGACTCGGCGTTCAGTCTCGTCCGACGCCACCGAGGCACCGAGACGATCGGGGCGACCGTGGTCGGGGCGGGTGTGCACACCACCGAGATCAGCGGCTCGACGATCGAGTACGCGGCCGCGGTGCTGCCCCTCCAGAACGTGCCGATCGTGCGCATCCCGATCGAACTCGAGGCTCCTGAGACACTCGCGGCTGCCATCAGTGAGCGGTTGCACCTGTTGCACCCCGACCAGAGCGACCAGAGCGTGGCGATCGCGATGTCGGGCAGTCAGGCTACGTCTTTCGCTGAGGTGCAGCGAACGGCCCAGGCGGTCATCGCGGGGGCGCGTCCGGTACTGGACGGGCCGCACCCGTTGGTGATCGTGCTGGAGAAGGACCGGGCCAAGGTGCTCGGACAGTCGCTGGCGGCGCTGCGTGGGCGCCGCGACGACGTGGTCTGCATCGACGGGGTGCAGACCACCAGCGGTGACTACATCGATATCGGAACACCCGTCGGCGCCGGACGTGCGGTGCCGGTGGTGGTGAAGACGCTGGTCTTCAACGACTGATAGGCACAAGGAGGGGCAATGAAGCTGCGAACCAGCCTGAACGGGGTGACCTACCGGTTCACCGGCATCAACGACGTGCTGGCGAAGGCGAACGAGCCCAAGTCGGGCGACCGACTGATCGGCATCGCCGCCCAGACCGCCAGCGAACGACTGGCCGCCAAGGTGGTGTTGTCGGAGCTGACGGTCGGCGACATCACCGAGAACCCGACGATCCCGTACGAGGAGGACGAGGTCACCAGGGTCAACTGCGACGGGCTGAACCAGCCCGGCTATCAGCGGTTCAAGAACATGACGATCGGCGAACTGCGCGAGTGGGTGCTCGACCACAAGACCACCCCCGACGAACTGAAGCGTTCGGGTCGGAACTTCATCGGCGAGGTCGCCGCCGCGGTGGCGAAGATCATGACGTCGATGGACCTGGTCTACGGTGCGTCCAAGATCCACTACACGACCCACTGCAACACCGAGGTCGGGCAGGAGGGCACGATGTCCTTCCGCTGCCAGACCAACTCCACCACCGACGATCCCGAGACGATCGTGCTGGGCTTGATGGAGGGTGTCAGCTTCGGTTGTGGGGACGCGTGCCTCGGCATCAACCCGGTGGGCGACGACGCGGCCAACACCAAGCGGATCGCCGATGCGGTCTTCGACTTCATGGTCCGCAACGAGATTCCCACCCAGGTGGTGGTGCTTTCGCACATCACCACCCAGATGGAGGCGGTGCGCCGAGGCGCGCCCCTGTCGATGATCTTCCAGTCGATCGCGGGTACCCAGGCTGCCAACGACGACTTCGGCGTGAGTCGTGCGCTGCTGGAGGAGGCCTACGAACTGGTCAGGCAGCACGGCATCTGCCAGGGCCCGAACCTGCTCTACTTCGAGACCGGTCAGGGCTCAGAGGTCTCGATCGGACGTGACCACGGCGTCGACGAGATGACGCTGGAGGCCCGCACCTACGGGTTCGGACGATTCTTCCGGCCCTTCCTGGTCAACAACGTCTCGGGCTTCATCGGGCCGGAAACCATCTATGACGGCAAGGAGATGATCAGGGCCAACCTGGAGGACCACTTCATGGGCAAGTTCCTCGGGTTGCCGATGGGCATGGCTCCGTGCTGGACGAACCACACGTCCATCACCATGGACGACCAGCAGCAGGCCACCATGTTGCTCGGGCTGGCCGGTGCCACCTACTACATGGGTGTGCCGCACGCCGACGACGTGATGCTGGCCTACCAGGACACCAGCTTCCACGACGACGCCACGCTGCGCGAGCTGCTGGGTCGCACGGCGGCCCCGGAGTTCCACCGTTGGATGATGTCGCGCGAGTTGTGTGATGAGCGCGGTGTGCTGACCGAGCGGGCCGGCGACGGCTCGATCTTCCTGAAGTGAGGCGATGAGATGAACGACGTACAAATCGAAGACATCGTCCGGCGAGTGCTCTCTGAGCTGGGCGCCGGAAGTGCTGGGCGCACGTCAGAACCGGCCCCGTCGCAGGCAGCCCCGGGAAGCGTGGCGACCATCGAGGACGCCGAGATCCCCGACATCAGGGCGATCGACTACCGGCTGGTGTACGAGGTGCCGAATGCCGTCAACCCCGAGGAATTCAAACGGATCAAGGCGCGCACCTGGGCACGGCTGGGTCTGGGACGCAGTGGCCCGCGCTACAAGACGGCCTCGCTGCTGCGGTTCTGGGCTGACAACGCAGCCTCGATGGATGCGGTGTTCACCGACGTCCCCCAGGAGTGGCTGGAGATGATGCACCTGTTCGGCGTGCAGACCAGATGCACGTCCAAGGACGAGTACCTCACCCGGCCGGATCTGGGGACGCAGTTCGACGACGCGGCGATCGCCGAGATCAAGAAGCGCTGCGCACCGAACCCGCAGGTGCAGGTCTACGTGGCCGACGGGCTGTCGTCCACCGCGGTGGAGGTGAACGTGCCCGACCTGTTGCCAGCCCTGGAGCAGGGCCTGAAGCTGGACGGCCTGAGCATGGGGACGCCGTTCTTCGTCAAATACGGCCGGGTGCGCTCGATGGAGCCGATCTCCCAGGCCCTCGGGTCGACCGTGACCTGCGTGCTGCTCGGCGAGCGTCCGGGCCTGGCCTCGGCTGAGTCGCTGAGCGCCTACCTGGCGTACAAGGCGACGGTGGGGATGTCGGAGGCCGACCGGACGTGCGTGTCGAACATCCATCGGGAGGGCACCAACCCTGTCGAGGCCGGGGCGCACATCGCCGACATCATCAACGAGATGATCAAGCAGCAGGCCTCGGGGATCAACCTGAAGCTCTGAGGGTCGCGGCGTCGGTCATCGAATCGGCGTCGGGCGCCCGCCTCGCCGGGCCAACTCGGCCTCGGCGCGCTGCAGGCCGCCGTGTTCCAGGCCAGCGACCGTGGTCGAGCCCTGCCAGACGGTGCGTCCCCGGCGACGGACGGTGACCGCCAGGTCTCCGATGAGGTGTTCGAGGGCGCCCGGGGTGTTGCGGTGTTCGGCCGGTAGGGGGACGGGCAGGACGTGGGCGGCAACCTGGGGTGCGTGGGCGTCCACGTCGACCTGCCACTCTCGGGAGCGGCCGCGCAGCCGCCACGTGTCGTCGGTGATCCGGGCCTGGACGGGGGAGAGTCCGGGGTTGCCCAGCCTGATGACGGTGCGGTCGGGAAGCCGGACGACCAGTCCGGTGACCTCGGTGTGCAGTGGGCCGGCGCTGACCTGTCCACCGGCGAAGGCCACGCCGGCGTCCGGATCGTCGAAGCCGTGCGCCTGGCCCCACCACCAGGAATTCGGGAAGCCGCCGCGTCCCCAGTTCTTCTCGCCATAGACCTGGGCGTCGGTGAAGCTGAAGTCGTCGCCGTCGATCGACACCCGGCCGGACGCCCGCCCGCCGAGCAGCCAGGGATGCCAGTACTGGTTCAGTCCTGGCACGGCATGGAAGAAGCTGGAACCGCCCCACGCCCGGTGCGGCCAGCGGTCGATGTCAGTGAAGGTGGCGTCAAGTGAGCCGCCAGGCAGCCGGACGCGCAGCCGACGGTCGTCACCCGTCCACGCCTCACCCGAGCCGGCGGACAGCTTCCGGGGATCAGCCCAGGCGCCCTCGAGTGCCGCGGTGATCAGCCCGGCAGGGGCCCCGTCTGGCCCGGGTGAGGTGGCCAGACCGACCGTCGCCCACGGCCCCCTGGGGCCTCGGTTGACCCCGATCAGGGCGATCACGACCCGGGGACCGGTGATCCGCCAGAAATACCCTTCCATGGCTACCCCGTGGAACCGTTCGGGTGCCCCGAACGGCAGGTCGCCGCCGGTGGCGCGATAGGCAGCGTGCAGGCGACCCACGCTCACCACTCTTCGTGGGTGTTGGCGTTCCAGGCCGCAGCCTCGCCCAGGTCGAGGGTTGCCAGGTCGATCATGTCCTGGGCGGTGAGTTCGAAGCCGAACAGGTCGGCGTTGCGGCGCCAGCGCTGCGGGTTGGCCGACGACGGGATGACGACCGCCCCCTGCTGGACGGCCCAGCGCAACACCACCTGCGAGACGTCCACGCCAAGTCGGGCGGCGATCTTGCGGGTGATGATCTGGTCCATCGGCTTCTCGGCGCCGCCGAGTGGACGCCAGCCCTGAGTGACGATGCCCTTGGACGCCAGGAACTCGCGCAGTTCGGTGCGGGCCAGCGCGGGGGACAGTTGGATCTGGTTGACCACCGGCCAGACCCCCGTGGCGGAGTACAGGTCCTCAAGGTGGTGGCGCAGGAAGTTCGAAACGCCGACGTGGGTGACCAGGCCCTCGCCCTGCAGTTCCAGCATCTCGTGCCAGGTCTCCAGAGCCAGGCCGCGCGACGGGTTCGGCCAGTGGATCAGCAGCAGGTCGACGTAGTCGGTGTTCAGCTTGCGTAGAGACTCAGCCAGACCGCGCCTGGTAAACCCGAGACCCTGGTCCATGCCTGCGATCTTGGTGGTCAGGAAGATCTCGGAGCGGGGCACACCCGAGCGGCGGATGGCCTCACCCACGGATCCCTCGTTGGCGTACTGGGCGGCGGTGTCCAGCAACCGATAACCGGCGGCGATGGCGTCAGCCAGCAGGTCGGCCAGCTCGTTGCCCTTGGCGAACAGCGTGCCGGTGCCCACCTGCGGGATCGCCCCGCCGTCGAGGAGCGGGACGGTTGGGATCGCGATGGTTTCCATGGGCTCCACTGTGTCACAGTGAACCCAGACCTGGCCGAACTCAGCCGTTGCTCACGGCGGAGCAGAGCCACTCCCCAGGAGGCAAACCATGATCCACGACATCGTCCACCCAACAGGTGATCCGTCGGTCAGCCTGGCCAGCTACGTCCATGACCAGCGACCTGCGCTGGCCAACGTCGCGCGGCGTCCGGGCGTCCTGGTGCTGCCCGGAGGCGGTTACGAGCACTGCTCCGACCGCGAGTCGGAGCCGGTGGCGTTGGCCTTCGCCGGGGCCGGCTACCAGAGCTTCGTCCTGCGGTACTCGGTGGGACAGGCCAGCGTGTGGCCCGCACCGTTGCGCGACGCGGAGGCCGCCATGGGCAGCATCATCGAAAACTCGCAGCGTTGGGGAGTCGACGTTGCTCAAATCGCGGTGATCGGGTTCTCTGCCGGGGGGCACCTGGCGGCGTCCCTGAGCCTGCTGGGGACGGTGCGTCCGGCCCGGATGATGCTGGTCTACCCGGTGATCACCCGCGAGACGTTGCAGGTGTGCCACCCGGGGGTGCACGGCGCCCCCGATCTGCTCGACGCCGTGGACGAGTCGTGCCCGCCAGCCTTCCTGGTGCACACCGCACTGGACGATCTGGTGCCGGTCGGCGATTCCCTGGCGATGGCCCAGCGACTGGCGCAGGCCCAGGTGCCGTTCGAACTGCACGTTTTCCCCGAGGGTCCCCACGGGCTGGCGCTGGGCACCCACTTCACCTCGACCGGACGACCGCAGATGGCCCAACCGTCGTTCGCCGGCTGGCTGCCGTTGGCCATCGACTGGCTGGCCCGGCAGTTCCCGATCGGGGCGACCGGGGCGTGACCCTGGGATTCGGGCAGCTGTTCTAATCTTGGCTCCATGAGTGAAGCACCGCAGCGCATCAAGTGGGAGTACTTCGTTGCCCCCGTGCTCAGCCACGTGGCCCAGCAGATCCTCAACAACTTCGGCTCCGAGGGCTGGGAACTCGTCCAGCTCGCACCCGGGCCCAATCCCGATTCCCTGGTCGGGTACTTCAAGCGTCCGGTGCGTGAGTCCTGATGCTCGCCAGCGAACGCCTGGCGGAACTCGGCATCGAACTGCCAGTGGCGGCTGCCCCCTTGGGTGCCTACGTTCCTGCCCGACGAATCGGCAGCCAGGTGCTGACCAGCGGCCAGCTGCCGATCACCGCCGATGGCGGCATCATCACCGGGCGTCTCGGCGCTGATCTTGATGTCGCCGCCGGGCAGCGCGCCGCCCGCGCCGCGGCGTTGAAGGCCATCGCCGCAGCGGTCACGCAGGTCGGCCATGTGGACGAGATCCGGGAGATCGTCAAGGTCGTCGTCTACGTGTGTGCCACCGCATCGTTCACCGATCACGCCAAGGTCGCCAACGGTGCCTCGGACCTCCTCATCGAGATCTTCGGGGACGCAGGACGCCATGTCCGCAGCGCCGTGGGAGTGGCGTCGTTGCCGGCGGGCGCCGCGGTGGAGGTCGAGTTGGTCGTCGGGATCTGAATGACGACCTCGAGTGCGCATCGGGTCTTCGAGCTGCTCGCTCAGGCCTACCCCGACGCGCGCTGCGAGCTGAACTACCACACCCCCTTCGAGCTGCTCGTCGCCACCGTGTTGTCGGCCCAGTCGACCGATGTGAGAGTGAACCTGGTCACGCCCGTGTTGTTCGGACGCTGGCCCAGTCCTCAGTCGCTGGCCGGCGCTGATCGCGACGAGTTGGAGGATGTCATCCGCTCCACCGGCTTCTTCCGGAACAAGGCGGCGGCCCTGCTGGGGTTGAGTCGCGCGATCGTCGACCAGCACGACGGCGAGACCCCGGTCGAGATGGCCGAGTTGGTCGCCCTGCCCGGGGTGGGACGCAAGACGGCCAACGTGGTGCGCGGGCACGCCTTCGGGTTGCCGGCGATCACCACCGACACCCACGTCCTGCGGGTGGGCAAGCGGCTGGGTTGGACGGCGTCCACGGTGCCCGAGAAGGTCGAGACCGACATCGGTCAGTTGTTCGATCCACGGGACTGGACGCGCGTCTCTGACACCCTCATCTTTCACGGCAGACGGTGCTGTCACGCCAGAAAGCCGGCCTGCGGAGCCTGCCCGGTGGCCCCGTTGTGTCCCAGTTACGGTGCCGGGCCGACCGACCCTGCGCAGGCGCGGGAGTTGGTGAAACGATGACCGATCCCATCGATCAGTTGGTGGCGCGATTGGCCGACCCAGGGTTGGCCGACCTGCTGGCCCCGGAACGCAGACCCCACGGGACGGCCCATGCGGCGGTCCTGATCCTGTTGTCGGACAGCTCTGCACCCGACCTGTTGTTCACCGAACGTGCCGCCCACCTGCGCAAACACGCCGGTCAGATCTCGTTCCCGGGGGGCGGTCGCGAGCCGGGGGACGTGGACCCGCAGGCCACGGCACTGCGCGAAACGTGGGAGGAGATCGGTCTGCCCCCAGAGCGGGTCGAGATCATCGGGCAGTTACCGGCGACCCGACTGCCGGTGAGCCGCTTCGATGTCGCTCCCGTGGTCGGACGTTGGTCGGGCCGCGACCCGCTCGTGACGGCCAGCGACCGGGAGGTGGCGGCCATCCACCGCTGGAGCCTGGCGGAACTGGCTGACCCCGCTCATCGGGTGACCTCCCGGCACCCCGGCGGGCACATGGGCCCGGCCTGGCAGTTCGGGGATGCGTTCCTCTGGGGTTTCACGGCGTATCTGACCGACGCGCTGCTCGAGTTGGGCGGTTGGACCCAACCCTGGGACCGGGATCGCGTCATCAATGTGCCCGCACGGTTCCAGCGTGATCAACTGCCGCGCTGACCGGACTCCAAGCGGGCGGGGTTTCAGGTCAGGCGTCCGGCCCGCAGCCTCACAAACCGCTGGAGCGGCGCTGAGGGAACGTGGCCGGCTTGGCCTTCACTGGCAGGTCCAGGACGCGTCGTTCGGCATCGGTCACTCCGTGCTGGATGGCATTGGAGATCGCCCCGATGCTGGCCTTGGTCTCGGCGATCGTTGCGCTGGGAGCCTTGACCTGCTTGACCTGCCGCCAGCCGATGAACGCGATCGCGGCCACCAGGATCAACAGCAGCACCGCCCAGGTGAGGAATCCCAGGGTCAGGGCGGTCAGCGGGTGACGGTTCACCAATTCGTGGAAGATCATCGAGAAGAAGAACCCGAAGGTGAGCACGAACAGTTGCAGCACCAACAACCCGAGCACTGCCGCGACGATGAAGGCACCTGTTCCGATGCCGCCGTGCTTGAGCGTCGGCTTCAGTTCGGCCTTGGCGAGTTCGCCGATCTGAGCAGCCATCCGCGGCACGGTGCTCGACAGCACCTGGATGTACTCACCGATACTCGGACGTTCAGCCATGATGGTCCCCTTCTACCTGCGTACCGCGGGATCTTCGACGCGGACTGCCCTGTTTCAGCCTAGTGCCGGACCGATTGGTGCAGGTCACACGCGAGAAAGTCGCCCCGCGGTCGCACCCTGCACGGTGGGTCGTGTTGAGCGACGTCAAGGGCAGGTCATCGGGCTGGCTATGGTGAGGCCCATGCGTCCCGACAGCCCGCGAACCGTCCTCGGCCTCGGCCTTGCCCTGCTCTCCGCCTTCGCGTTCGGCTCGTCGGGCACTTTGGCCGCCGGGTTGTTGGCCGCCGGGTGGTCACCGCTGGCGATCGTCATGCACCGCATCCTGGTTTGTGCCGCAGTCATGATCGGTCCTGCCCTGTGGGTGCTGAGGGGACGCTGGGTGCTCCTTCGCAGGGGATGGCGGCTGGTCGTCGGCTACGGGGTGGTGGCCATGGCGATGACACAGCTCTGCCACTTCACAGCGGTGCAGTACATGCCGGTTGCCCCCGCGTTGCTCGTCCAGTACCTCGCCCCGCTGCTCATCGTCGCCCTGATGTGGGTGCGACGAGGCGAACGCCCGTCGCGCCAGACGGCACTCGGCTCGGCCGTGGCCATGGTCGGGCTGGTCCTGGTTCTGCAGGTGATCGGATCGGGTGCCGCCCTGGATGCGCGAGGGATCGCCTGGTCCCTGGTGGCGATGGTCGGCAACGCCGCCTACTTCATCATCTCGGCCGACGAAACGACGGGAGTTCCGCCTGCTGTGCTGGTTGCCGGCGGCTGCCTGGTCGCCTTGCTCGTGCTGGCAGGGGTGGCGGTGACAGGTGTTGTTCCGTTCCGGATGTCGTCAGCCCCGGTCAGCTATGCCGGGGTCGGGGTCGCCTGGTGGTTGCCGTTGGTGGTGCTGGGGTTGGTCAGTTCCGCCCTGGCGTACGTCTCGGGGATCGCCGGAGCCCGACTGCTCGGCTCCCGGTTGGCGTCCTTCGTCGGGCTGACCGAGGTGCTGTTCGCCATCGTGCTGTCCGGCCTGTTGGTCGGCCAAGTGATGACCCTGTTCCAGGTGCTGGGTGGTCTGTTCGTCCTGGCGGGGGTGGTGCTGGTGAAGGCGGGGGAGTCGCTCATCCCCAACGCCAGCCGCAGCCCGCAGATGGTGCAGACCTGAGCGCCCGGTTGTCTCAGATCGGGATGATCAGCGCGCCGTCGCCGAAGGCAAGGGGCTGGGTCAACTCGTGGTGGTCGGTGTGTGCCCGCCAGCACTTGAGTGTGTAGGGCAGCCGCATCTCCTGCGCGGGTGCCGCAGATTCGAGGATCTGACTCGCCGCGGCAATCAGGTGATGCCGAGCCGCGTCGTCCAGTTGGGTCACCGGCTGCTGGCTGGTGAGCATGTCGATCAGCCCGTCCCGGTTGATCGGCAGCCACAACCGAAAGTCCCGACGTTCGACGCGCGGAAAGTACCTACTGGCCAGCAGGTCCTCATGATCATCGGTTGTCGAGCCAGACATGGCGTCCGGGTCCACCGACCGCATCAGAGCGATGAGTCTGCGCACCCACGGCACCGAGTCGTCCCGGACGATCCGCCAACCAGCCACCCAGCCGCCGGGTTGCAGCGTCCGGCTGATCTGGCTGTGGGCTGCCTCACGCCGGACGGTCTGCTCGCCCTGAACCTGCAGCGGTCCCTGAACCAGGACAACCTGGGCGACACAGGGCTGCAGCGGCAGGTGGTCGGGGCGTCCGACCAGTCCCATGACTCGACCCTCGGGCTGGTGACGGGCGCTCAGTCGTGCGATGCGGGTGGGGTCCGCGTCCACCGTGACCACGCCGTGCCCCAGATCGGCCAACCGCCGGACCATGCCCAGGGAGCAGCCGAGCGTCACGACGCGCACCGGTTCCGGGCCCACCAGCCACGCCAGGGCGGGCGCGGGCAGCGCAGTACGGGGGTGTGTGGGCACGACTCCACTGTAGGCGGTGGGGCCCCGCGGGCCTTGGCAGGCGCACACGTACGACCTCAGTCG
Source organism: uncultured Actinomycetota bacterium (assembly GCA_963780175.1). GTDB lineage: Bacteria > Actinomycetota > Actinomycetes > Propionibacteriales > Propionibacteriaceae > Brooklawnia. Next base: position 382,707 of record CAWAAT010000003.1, read on the forward strand.
ATCAGCGTGGACGGTGGATCAGTCGGAGCCCCGGGTCACAGGCCGAGCAGGCGCTCGATCACCACTGCCACGCCATCGGCGGTGTTGGCAGGCGCGATCTCGTCTGCGGCGGCCAGGACGGCGTCCACGGCGTTGGCCATGGCGATGCCGTGCCCTGCCCAGCTGATCATCTCCAGGTCGTTGGCGGAGTCACCGAAGACGACGATCTCGTCGCGCTCGATGCCGCGCTCCCGGGCCAGAATCTCCAGGGTCGTCGCCTTGCTCACCCCGGACGCGGACATCTCGATGAAGGGGACGCCGGAGGTGGTGGGCGTCACGCCCATGTGGGCGAGCCCCTCGCAGGCGGCCATCAGCTCATCGAGGTTGAGCTCGCCATGCCTGGCAACCAGTTTCGCGACCGGCCGGCTGGCGAGTTCGCTCAACGCGACCTCCCGGAGCTTCGACATGTCGCGCCCATGATCGCCGGGGGTCATCAACTCGAGGTACCCCGGCCCCGGCAGGAAGTCGAGGCCGGCGTTGACGAGGGTCGCGAAACGAGCGCCCGGAAGAACCGCCAGCAACGCGTCCGTGAAGGCGTCGATGACCTCGGGCGCGATCGTGCGGGACAGCAGCACGGTGTCGGTCCTCACCGAGTAGACCACCGCTCCGTTCGAGCACACCGTCAGGTCGTGCAGCTCCTCGGGCAGCACCCGGGGCACCTCGTGCATGGATCGGCCAGTGGCCGGCACGACGAGCACCCCGGCGGACTGGGCTGCCTGCACAGCGCGAACGGTTCGCTCACTCACCGACTTGTCGGGCTGCAACAGGGTCCCGTCAAGATCGGTGACAATCATCCGGATGTTCATGGCGTTGCCTCCCGGGTCATGGGCTGGTGTCTGACTGTGAACTTACCCCGACCGATCCGCGGGCCGGCCGCGTCGGTGGCCATCTGTCCTGGGTCGTGGATCATTCGTCCGCGGTCCAGCCCAACTCGTCCCACACCGTGGCGGGGACGAGCCGGTCCACCCGGTCGAGGACGTAACTGGGCAGCCGGTGATCGTCCAGTTCGCGGACGTCGTCCTCTTTGGCCTCGCCGGTGAGCACCAGCGCAGAGGCCATTCCCGAATCCCTGGCCATCTGGATGTCGGTCTGCAGCCGATCCCCGACCATGACCACATCGGCCACATCGCACGTCCAGTCCCTCGATGGCCAGCCTCGCCATGATGGGATCGGGCTTGCCGAAGCTGGCCCGGCAGGTGGTGCCGGTGCAGGCCTCGATCGCGGCGGTCATCGAGGCGCAGTCCGGCTCGCCGCGTCCACCCGGGAAAGGACAGAAACGGTCGGGGTTGGTCTGGACGAGGAACGCCCGCTGGTGATACCAGATGGCGTCGAAGGCGATCTGCAGCTTGCGGTAGTCGAAGCTGCGATCGTAGGAGGCCACCACGATGTCGATGTGCGCGGGATCATCACTCAACCTGAACCCCGCCTCGCGCAACGCCCGCTGCAGCGGTTCCTCGCCCACCACGAACAGCACGGCGTCAGGATGGTTGGCCTTCAGCCAGCGCCTCGTGGTGACGATGGTGTTGGCGATGTCGTCGACGGGAGTGGCAATGCCGAGGGCCGCCAACTTCTCGGCGTACATCGCCGGATCCTTCGTGGGGTTGTTCGACAGGAAACGTACCGGGATGTCACGGCGGCGCAGTTCGGAGATCAGGCGTCGAGCGCCGGGTAGCAGTTTGTCGCCCAGGTAGATGGTGCCGTCCATGTCGAAGACGTAGGCGCAGTGGAATCTCGTCGGTGCTTTGATCACGTCGGGCACCATGGCGTCCTTCCGGCGGCTGAGCTGCCGCGGTTGGCAGGAACAGCCTCCTGTCGTGATCGTAGGGCCAGTTGTCCACAGGTAAAGACGAGTTTGGTGACCCGCAGGCCTGGGCGCCCATCCTTTGGGCATGCCCCAACCCATGCTCGTTTCTCGCGATCAGACTGTCATCGAAACGGTGCTCGCCGCGGCCGCCGCCGTGCAGGTGATGCCCGTGATCGCCCGCGACACCGAGACCGTACGGCGCAACTGGACGAGCGCGCCGGTCGTGCTGGTGGGCGCCGACCAGGCGGCGACGGTCGCCGGGCTCGGCCTGCCGTCTCGGCGGGGTGTGCACCTGTGCGGCCCCGATGCCGAGTCGTTGCTGGCCTGGTCGGTTCCGCTGGACGCACCGGTGATGGTGCTGCCCGACCAGACAGGGTTCGTCAGTTCGCTGCTGGTGGGCCGCGATGACCTGGTCTCGGGCGGGGCGAGCGTCCTGCGGGTGGTGGGTGGCTCCGGCGGGGTGGGTGCGACGACACTGGCCTGCGCGCTCGCTCAGCGTGCCGGGCGGCGAGGGCTCGACGTCGCACTGCTGGAGTTGGATGCCTGCGGGGGAGGCATCGACCTGGTCTTCGGCGCCGAGCAAGAGAGCGGTTGGCGCTGGGCGGATCTTGCCTCGGCGGCCGGCCACATCGGCGATCTCCGACCACACCTGCCCAATGTCAGCGGGGTCGACCTGGTGTCCACCGGTCGACCGCGCCCGGCGCGGGACGCGCCGTCCGTGGCAGAGCCCCACGGTCTGCCCAGAGCCGAGGCGGTGCATGCGGTGGTCGCGTCCCTGGCGCGCAGTCACGACCTGGTCGTGCTGGACGAGGGCAGCCACCCGGACGCGGGTCTTGCGGTGCGAGGCCAGACCATACTGACGGTCGCCGCCGAGGTGAAGGCCTTGGTCGCGGCGCGGTCCAAGCTCGTCAGGTACGGGCTGAACGACGCCGTGGTCGCCGTCCGGACCGGGCCTGGCCGCCGGCTCGATCCCGAGCTGGTGGGCCGGACGCTGGGCCTGCGGATGAGCGGGGTGGTGCCGCACGACCGGTCGCTGCCGACTGCCCTGGAGACCGGCAAACCGCCCGGGCTCGGGCGCGGGCGGTTCTCGCGGGCGATCGACCACCTGCTGGACGCCGTGCTCGATGGGGAAGCGGCTCAGCGATGACCGAGCATGAGGTCGAGATGGTGCGCATCCACTTGGCCGGTCTGGGACGCCCGTGGACCCCGGCAGACGTCGCGGTTGCGCTGCGGGGGCTCGGGCTGGTGGTCAGCGACGCCATGGTGCTCCATGCGGTGGACGCGCTCAGGCGGGGCAGCGTGGGAGCTGGGCGTCTGGAACCGTTGCTCAGGCTTCCGGGCCTGACGGACGTCCTGGTCAATGGGCCGGGCCAGGTCGTCATCGACAGGGGCAACGGACTCGAGGTGACCGACGTCCGATTCGACTCGGACGAGGAGGTCCGCCGACTCGCCACCCGTCTGGCAGCCACCGTGGGGCGACGACTGGACGACGCGTGCCCCTTCGTCGACGCCCGGTTGGCCGACGGGACCCGACTGCACGCTGTCCTGGGCGCGGTGGCCGACCCGGGCACCTGCCTGTCTTTGCGGGTGCCGGCGCAACGGTCCTTCTCGCTGGCCGACTGGCTGGCCAACGGGTCGATCCCGGTCGGTATGGCCGCGCTGCTTCGAGGACTAGTCGCCTCGCGGGTGGCGTTCCTGATCTCCGGTGGCACCGGATCAGGCAAGACGACTCTGCTGGCTGGTCTGCTCGGGCTGGTGCCCTCCAACGAACGTCTCGTCATCGTCGAGGACTCCCGGGAGCTCACCCCCGATCACCCCCACTGCGTGCGACTCGAGTGCCGGCCACCCAATGCCGAGGGGGCCGGGGCCATCACCATGACCGACCTCGTCCGGCAGGCGTTGCGGATGCGCCCCGACCGGTTGGTGCTGGGCGAGGTGCGCGGTGGTGAACTCTGTGACCTGTTGACGGCGTTGAACACCGGGCACGAGGGCGGTTGTGGCACCGTGCACGCCAACTCCGTTCTCGACGTACCCGCCAGGCTTGAGGCTCTCGCGGCCCTCGGAGGGCTGGGACGTGAGGCCTGCCACGCCCAGGTTGCGTCCGCTCTGCGGGTGGTGGTGCAGGTGAGCCGGCTGGCCGACGGCAGGCGCACGGTGACGCAGATCGGCGTGGTGCACCGGCGGGGAGGTGGGGAGGTGACGATCAACGTGGCTGCGAATTGTCCGGACGGTCGGCGACTGCGCAGGGGGCCTGTTTGGCAAGAACTGGCCGAGGTGACCGCTGTCGACCCGGAGTCGTGGACGGATTGACGTGGACGCCATGACTGAGCTTGCCTGCTTGTCCCTGGTGATTGCCGGAACGGCGCTGTGGAACCCGGACCCGTCCAGCCGGTTGGCCGGCCGGCTGACCCGACCGGCGAAGTCGAACGGATCGGACGGCCCAGGCTGGAGCACGCGAGTCCTGAGCATGATCGGGGTGCTCGTCGCGATCGCGTTCGTGGCCCCCAGGTTGCTGGTGTGGGTGGCGCCATCGCTCGCCGCTACGCTCACCGTCGGTTGGCTGGTGACCCAGTCCCGGGGTGAACGTGACAGACGAGCCGCTGCCGACGAGGTCGTCCAGGCGTGTCAAGCGCTGGCCGCGCAACTGCGGGTGGGTGACATCCCTGCTCGAGGGCTGGCCCGCGTCGCCCTGGACAGCCCCCTGCTGCAACCTGTGGCCGCCACCCAGGCCATCGGAGGTGACGTGCCGGCCGCCCTTCGGTCGGTGGCCTCGCGTCCCGGCTGCGAGGGCTTGCTGGGGCTGGCCAGATCATGGCAGCTGTGCCAGCAGACCGGGGCGCCCATCGCGCAGGCGGCCAACCGGGTGGCCGAAGCCCTGCGTTCGGACGCCGCCGCGGAACGGCTGGTGGCCGCAGAACTGGCCGGGCCCAGGGCGACGGGACGGATGCTGGCTGGGCTGCCGGTTTTGGGCCTGGGCCTGGGCTTCGTTGGTGGTGGCAACCCGGTGGACTTCCTCACCCACGTGCTGATCGGGCAGGTCTGCCTGGCGGGTGCCATCTGTCTGGTCTGCGTCGGACTGATCTGGACCACCGTGTTGGGTGGAGCCGGACACTCCGGGGACGACCAATGACGGGGCTCGTGGAGGGGGTCGCGACCGTTGCGCTCGGTGTTGCCCTGACGGCACTGTCCAGCGGCCCGCGAACACGCTCACTCAGCGACGCGCTGGGACGCCACAGACCGCTCTGGCTCCACGAGCAGTTGGCGCGCGCCAATCCGCACCGATTGCTGGTCGGCGCCCTGAGCGGGCTGGTGTGCTGGCTGTTGTTGGGCAAGGGGACGTTCGCGGCATCAGTGGCAGTGATCGCTGCGCCGGTCTGCGCGCTCCTGCTCGCATGGCTGGAGCAGCAGCCAGACCGCAAACGCTCCAGGCTCCTGGTGGCCCAACTGCCGGGGTGCCTGGACCTGCTGGCGGCGGCGCTGGACGCCGGTGTTCCGCTGCGGGCTGCCGTTCGCCACGTCGCGGAACTCGCGCCCGAGCCCAGTGCATCGGTCCTGAGGGGAGTCCTGGGACACCTCGACATCGGTCGCTCGGACGCGCAGGCCTGGGCGACGCTGCACGGTGACCCGGTCTGGGGTCATGCCGCACGCGACCTGGCCCGCTGCGCAGACTCGGGTGCCGCGGTTGCCGAGGTCCTGAGCGTTCATGCCGCTGAAGCCCGTGCCCGACGACGCGCCCAACGAGAAACCGCTGCCCGAACGGTCGGTGTGCGCTCGGTTCTGCCGCTGGTCAGCTGCTTCCTGCCCGCGTTCCTGCTGGTCGGCGTGGTGCCGATCATCGCCGCCACCATCAGCTCGTTCGCTCAACCTCGCTGAGTTGTCCACAAGGTGTTGTCCGCCTGACGGTCCGGCACCAGGTTGCCCACACTTCACCCGAACCCGACCAGCGGGTTCTCCCTCCCGAAAGGAATCCAGCAATGGCCGACACTCTCGACACCGCCGCCACGCTCGCCACTCCGGCTCACGGTCAAGCCGTCCGTCTGCGCCGCACCATCCAACGTGGCATGGCCACCGCGGAGTACGCGGTGGGCATCCTGGCAGCCGTCGCCCTGGCGTTGGTGCTGCTCAACATCTTCAACCACAACGAGTTCTTCACCACCATGCTGCAGTTCGTGGTCAGCCTGATCGGCCGGCTCGGCCCGATGATCGGTTGATCACCACGTGCCAGCACTCGACCCGGTGTGGCGGCGGTGCTCCACAGCACCGCCGCCGCCCACGGCAACCAGGAGGCGGGATGCCACATGACAGGAGGCGTGCCAGATGGGACGGACGCGGCATGGTGACCTTTGAGTTGGCCGTCGGTATCCTGGCGGCCTGCTTGGTCACGGGACTGCTCGGTTGGGGAATCGCCCTGGTCGGCTTGCAGGCCCGGTGCGCCGAGGTGGCCAGCCAGGTCGCCCGGCAAATCGGCCGCGGTGACCCGCAGGCCGCATCCGAGGCGAGACGACGAGCTCCCGATGGTGCGATCGTGACGGTTGACGAGAACACCCATGACGTCGAGGTCACGGTGCTGGTCGAAGCCCGGTGGGGAGCCTTCGGGCCAGTCGAGGTCAGGGGCCGTGCTGTTGCCCCCGCACAGGGCCGATGATGGGCGGCGTCGGCGAGGTCGCCTGGCAGCATCGTCGCGGCGGACAGCGCGGCAGCGGGTCGATGCTGGTGGTCAGCATGAGCATCGCTCTGATGGCGGTGGGGCTGGTGATGGCGTGGCAGGGATCATGGGTGGCCTCCCATGCCAGAGCCCGATCCGTGGCAGATCTGGTCGCGCTGTCGGCCGCCCGGGCGCAACTCGCCGGCGCCCCCGCGTGCGCCACGGCCGAGCGAAGCGCGTCCGACAACCATGCCGAGCTCAGCGAATGCCAGGTGACCACCGGTTGGGGTGAGTTCATCGTCGACGTCACAGTCGAGGTGAGCCTAACCCCCCAGGTCGCCGGCGGGCCTCGCGCGGTGCAGGCCGATTCCCGAGCGGGGGTCCTCGTCGATGATCAGTGACCCCGGCTCGGCTCGCCGAGTGCAGTCTGGCAACCCGATTTCAGCCTCGAAGTACGGCTTGGGCCTGGATCTCGATGAGGGCATCGCTGTTGACGAAACCGGTCACCTGCACCAGCGTGCTGGCGGGGTACGGTCGAGCGAACATCTCCCGGCGCACCCGGTGGATCTCCTCGAGCCCGGCCATGGACGTCACGAAGATCAGCACATTGGTCACGCAGGACAGGTCGCCACCCCAGTGGGCGAGGATCGCGGTGATGTTGCGGATGCACTGCTCGGTCTGGGCCGCCACGTCGCCCACCCCGACCAGTCGGTCGTCCTGGTCGAACGCGAGTTGGCCAGAGACCCAGACCAGGCTGGTGTCTGCGCCGATGGGCACGCGGATCGCATTCGAGAAGGCGACCGCCATGCCCATGGCGTTGCCGAAGGGGACGCTGTCGATGTCCATAGCACGTGTCTACCCGGTTTCGCCACGACATGACAGCGAATGGGCGCCCTCGGCCCGACCCGGCGGCCCGCGTCTCAGCCCAGGAGCGCGTCCAGCAACTCGGCTGCCGAGGACTTGTCGAGCATCTGGTTGCCATTGCCGCACTTGGGCGAGACGCAACAGCTGGGGCAGCCGGCGTCGCAGTCGCAACCAGTGAGCCGCTCGAGGGCGGCTCGCCACCACTGCTCGGCAACCGTGAAGCCGCGCTCCGCGAACCCGGCACCCCCCGGGGCGCCATCGTGCACGAAGATCGTGCACACGTCCGTGTCCGGGTGCAAAGCCGTCGACAGCCCGCCGATGTCCCAGCGGTCGCACGGCGCGAAGGCCGGCAACAGGCCGATGGCCGTGTGTTCGGCAGCGTGCGCTGCAGATCCCAGACGAACCGCCGAGAAACTGAGGCGTGCCACCACGTCGTCGGGCACCAGCCACCACATCGACTGCGTCGTCATGCGGTGGACGGGCAGGTCGAGGGCGGTCTCATCCCAGACGTCGCCGGTGATCGCATCGCGCCGCAGGTAGCCCAGCACCTGCCCCGACAGCTCCACCTCGCCCAGACAGACAACCCCCCGGCCCACCGGTCTGCGGGACTGCTCGCCGAGGATGCGGACCTGGGAGGTTCCCACCGGTTGGGTGTAGTAGGGCAACTCCACCCGCCGCACCATGGCGATGCCCTCAGCGGCCAGGTACCGCGTCACCAGCCATTGCTCGCCCTGATGCAGGTAGACGGCGCCCTCATGGACGGTCCGGTCCGCGGCGGCCCCATCGACACTGCCCAGCACGCGACCCGACGTCGACTCGATGATCTCCACGGTCCTGCCGACGGCCCCTCGCAGTTCGATCGCGTCCACGGCCCGCTCTGGTCGCGTCCAGTACCACCCCGAGGCGCGAGCACGCAGCAGCCCCTGGGTGGCCAGTCTCTGGGCCAGCGACGTCATGGAGGCACCGAACCATCGGGCGTCGGCAGGTTGCAGAGGCGCCTCCTGGGCAGCAGCAGCCAACTGCGGACCCAACACGTAGGGATTCTCGGGGTGCAGCACGGTCTGTTCCACCGGACGGTCGAAGATCAACTCGGGGTGGGCAAACAGGTGCGCATCCAAGGGGTCATCCCGGGCGATCAGCACCACCGTCGCGTCCCGGTCGCCGCGACCCGCACGTCCGGCCTGCTGCCAGAAGGAACCCAGGGTGCCCGGAAAACCGGTGATGACCACCGCGTCCAGACCCGAGATGTCCACGCCCAACTCCAGCGCGTTGGTGGCGGCCACCCCGGCGATCCGCCCGGTCCGCAGGCCATGCTCCAGCGCACGGCGATCGCCGGCCAGGTACCCGGAGCGGTAGCTGGCCACCGTCCGACCCGAGCCGACACGCTTGCCCGTGTGCAGGGCGATCAGCTCGGCCTGGGTGCGACTGGCCACGAAGGTGATCACCTGCTGGCCGTCGTCCACCAGTCGGGCCATCAGTTCGGACGCCTCGTGCGGAGCATCCGAGCTTCCGCGCCACAGCACGACGTCACGGGCGGCCCGCGGCGAGTCGTCCTGGTCGACCTCCATCAACGGCGCGTCCTCGCCGATCAGCAGAGCGCCGGACACCCCTGCCGCGGTCGCGGTGGCCGAGGCCAGCACGAACACCGGGTCAGCGCCGTAGGCCGCACACTGTCGCCGCAGTCGACGCAGCACGGCAGCCACCTGCGAGCCGAAGACCCCGCGGTAGCGGTGCGCCTCGTCGACCACCACGTAGCGCAGCGAACCCAGGAACCCCGACCACTGAGGGTGGTTCGGCAGCACCGAGCGGTGCAGCATGTCGGGATTGCTCAGCACGAACCCCGCGTGATCACGAGCGAATCGGCGCTCCTCGAACGCGGAGTCGCCGTCCAGATTGGCGATCTGCCACCCAGCGGGCCCGAGCCTGCGGGCGGCTGCCCGCTGGTCGTGGGCCAGCGCCTTCGTGGGGGCCAGGTAAAGGGCCGTGTGTCTGGCCACCCCCAGCCGGGACCGCAGGTCATGGCACGCCACCCCCAGGCTCGCTGCGCCGGTTGGCACCGCGGTGGCTGCCATGATCGGCATCAGGTAGGCCAGTGACTTGCCCGACGCGGTGGGCGTCCCGATCACCACGTGGTTGCCCGACCACGCAGCCTGGGCCGCGCTCACCTGGTGGGTCCAGGGATGTGCGATGCCGGCGGCCGCGAGCGAGTCCCGGACCTCTTGGGGCAGCCAGGTCGGCCAGTCGCCGTACCGGCCCAGCGTCCCGGGGCGATGGCGCACGGCGACCACGCGCGGATCCTCACCCAGCCAGCCCGGAAGTGCCATGCCCCAACCCTGCCACGGCCCACCGACAGCACGGCCCGTGCCGGTCACCGATCAATCAGCCAGCTGGGCGAACCAGCCCCAGCGTCAGATCAGGCGCATGCCAGAGTTGGGGGGTGACTCTCATTGATGACCTGCGCGACCATCTGCTGGCTGCCGACTACACCGTGGACGCGGTCCTCACCCGACTGGGGCAGGCCGGCCAGGATGGGCTGCAGCGCAACTCCACGGTGCCGGCCAGGACGGTGCTCGGTGATGACCAGGATCCGCAGGCCACCTTGACCCGGCTGTTCCCGCTCGCGATGCGCGTTCCCCGGGCTGCTGCGGCCGCGGCGTTGCCACTCGATCGTCTGCTGGACGCCGGGCTGCTGCGACCTGCGGGGGACGAGATCGAGGCAACCGTCGACATCCGACCCTACGGGTTCGAGACGGCATCAGGGCAGTGGGACGGCTGGGTGGTGTCCGACCACACTCCGGGCCTCGACCATGACCGTCGGCCCACGCCTCCCGATCACGTGCTCGGCGTCGGCCCGGCGTCCAGCACGTTGGCCCAACTCAGCATCGACGACCACGTCGGCTCGGCGCTCGACCTGGGCACGGGCTGCGGGGTCCAGAGCCTGCACTTGTCCACCCATGCCGACCGCATCACCGCCACGGACGTCAATCCGCGCGTCCACCAGTTGGCTCGGCTGACCGCCGGTCTCAATCGACTCGACCTCGACCTTCGAGACGGCAGTCTGTATGAGCCCGTCGCAGGCGAGCGGTTCGATCTCATCGTCACCAACCCGCCTTACGTGATGAGCCCACCCACCGCCAGCCCGCTGACGTACCGGGAGGCCGGTCTCGCCGGGGACGACCTCGTCCACCATCTGGTGACCCACTGTGTTGAGCACCTCAAGGCGAACGGCACCTGTCAGCTGCTGGCCAACTGGGCCATCACCGACCAGCCGTGGCAGGACCGGCTCGCCTCTTGGGCCCCGACGGGTGCCGATCTCTGGGTGATCGAGCGGGAGCGCCTCGACCCGTTCACCTATATCGAACTCTGGCTCACCGACGCGGGGCTCGCGGGCGACCCCAGCTGGTCTCAGCGCTACCGCGAATGGCTGGACTACTTCTCGGCGCTCGGCATCACCGGGGTGGGGATGGGCTGGATCACCGTGGTCAACTCCGGACGCGACCAGCCCGACGTGACGATCGAGCCCTGGCCTCATGAGGTTCACCAACCTGTAGGACCGGCCATCTCAGCCCACCGGAGGGCGCTCGACTGGGCACAGCAGCCAACTCCTGCCGTGCTCGCCACCGCCTGGCGGCTTCGACCCGACATCGTGCAGGAGACCTTCGGTCGTCCGGGTGAGGAGGACGCCCAGCACATCGTGTTGCGCCAGAGCGCCGGACTGGCCAGGGCGATGGAAGTCGACACCGCCCTGGGTGGGGTCCTCGGGGCCTGCGACGGAAGCCTGCCGCTCGGGGTGATCGTCGAAGCGGTGGCCAGTCTGCTGGACGAGGACCCCGTCCGGCTGCTCGAAGATCTCTTGCCGAGGCTCCGCACCGCCATCACCCAGGGCTACTTGGCCCCGGCGATCCAGGGCTGACAGCGAGATGCCAGCCGCCGTCCACGTGAGGAACCCGACGGGCCGGGGCGCTACCATTCCCCATGTCCACCCCGGACCAGCACGCATTACCCACTAAGGACCTCAACGTGGCCACTTCTCCCCGCCGACTGGTGATCGTCGAGTCACCGACCAAGGCGAACATGCTCACCCGATTCCTGGGCGCGGGCTACGTCGTGGAGTCGAGCCGTGGCCACGTGCGCGACCTGCCGACCAGCGCCGCCGAGGTGCCGGCGAAGTACAAGGGCACCTCGTGGGCCCGGACCGGAGTCAATGTGGAGGAGGACTTCGCACCTCTCTACGTGGTGAGCGCCGACAAGAAGGCCACGATCCGCAAACTCAAGGAGCTGCTGACCACTTCGGACGAACTCTTCCTGGCAACCGACGAGGACCGCGAGGGTGAGGCGATCGCCTGGCACCTGTTGCAGGAGTTGAAGCCGAAGGTGCCGGTCAAGCGGATGGTCTTCCACGAGATCACTCCCGAGGCGATCGCCCACGCGGTGGCCAACCCCCGTGAACTGGACACCGACCTGGTCGACGCCCAGGAGACCCGCCGCATCCTTGACCGCCTGTACGGCTACGAGGTCTCGCCGGTGTTGTGGAAGAAGGTGATGCCCAGGCTGTCGGCCGGCCGCGTGCAGTCGGTGGCCACCCGCCTGGTCGTCGACCGTGAGCGCGAGCGGATGGCGTTCCGGTCCGCGTCCTACTGGGACCTGCTGGCCAGTCTGGACGCCGGATCCCAGGCCAACCCCCGCCTCTTCGACGCCCGGCTCACCGGGCTCGACCAGTGGCGCGTGGCACGGGGTACCGACTTCGACTCGTTCGGGGAACTCGCCAACGACGTCATGGTCCTCGACGAGCGGGGTGCCCGCGCTTTGGCCGAAGCACTGCCGGCCGCCACCCTGAGCGTGGAGTCGGTGGAGGCCAAGCCCTACTCGCGCCGCCCGGCGGCCCCGTTCCGCACGACCACCCTCCAGCAGGAGGCCGGACGCAAGTTGGGATTCACGACCGACCGCACCATGCGGGTGGCCCAGGAGCTCTACGAGTCGGGTTTCATCACCTATATGCGTACCGATTCGGTGTCGCTTTCCGATGAGGCCATCAAGGCTGCCCGTGCTCAGGCGCGGGCCCTCTACGGCCCGGAGTACGTCCCGGACGCGCCGCGTCGCTACGCGTCCAAGGTGAAGAACGCCCAGGAGGCACACGAGGCGATCAGGCCCGCGGGGGAGTCTTTCCGCACCCCCGCCCAGGCCGGGCTCTACGGCGATCAGGCGCGTCTCTACGAGCTGATCTGGCAGCGCACGATCGCCTCGCAGATGGCGGACGCCCGAGGCCAGAGCGTCAGCGTCAAGGTGCTCGCCGAACTCTCACAGCGCCTGCGGCTGGGTGCCGAGATGGCAACCACCGAGGTGCGCACGGCCACGTTGTCCGCATCCGGACGGACCATCTCCTTCCCCGGGTATCTCAAGGCCTACGTGGACGTCGCCGAGGACTCCGAGACCGAGCAGGCCAAACTGCCGAGCCTCACCACCGGCCAGCACCTGGAACTGGCGGACGCGCGGGCGGAGGACCATCAGACCAAGCCGCCGGCCAGGTACACCGAGCCCACCCTGATCGCCAAGCTCGAGGAGTTGGAGATCGGCCGCCCGTCCACCTACGCCTCGATCATCCGCACCATCACGGCGCGTGACTACGTCTACAAGAAGGGCACCGCTCTGGTGCCCACCTGGCTGGCCTTCGCCGTCACCAGGCTGCTGGTCGAGCACTTCCCACGCCTGGTGGACTACCAGTTCACCGCGGCCCTGGAGGAGAAGCTCGACGAGATCGCCAACGGCGGGGCCCAGCGACTCCAGGTGCTCGGAGAGTTCTTCTTCGGGCCACCGGACAATGCCCGCGCCGGCCTGCACGACATGGTCGCCAATCTGGGCGAGATCGACGCCCGGGGTCTGTCCACCTTCCCGGTGGGTGATCCAGCCGCGGGCATCAACGTCCGGGTGGGTCGCTACGGGACCTATGTCGAGGACGCCGAGGAGCACCGCGCGAACGTCCCAGACGATCTGGCTCCCGACGAGTTGACCCTGGAGGTGGCCCGCGAACTGCTGGCAAGCCCCACCGGCGAGGAACGCGAACTGGGCGTCCACCCCGAATCCGGGCATCCGGTCGTGGCGCGCACCGGACGCTACGGGCCCTACGTCACCGAGGTGCTGCCCGAGGATGAGACGATCCCGAAGTCGCGACGTCCCAAGCCGCGCACCGCGTCACTGTTCGCGTCCATGTCGACGGACACGGTGACGCTGCAGGACGCCGTGCGGCTGCTCAGCCTGCCTCGGGTGGTGGGCACCGACGACGAGGGCCTCGAGATCACGGCACAGAATGGCCGGTACGGCCCGTACATCAAGCGCGGCACCGACTCGCGGACCCTGCCCGGTGAGGAGGCGCTGTTCACGGTCACGGTCGAGCAGGCCAAGGAGTTGCTCGCCCAGCCGCGCACCAGCGGTCGGCGCGCCGCTGCCGGTCCGCTGAAAGAACTGGGAGTCGACCCGGCCAGCGGCAAGCCCCTGGTGATCAAGGACGGCCGCTTCGGGCCCTACGTGACCGACGGCGAGTACAACGCCACCCTGCCGCGCAGCCAACCGGTGGAGCAGGTGAGTCTTGAGCAGGCCGCGGAGCTGATCGCGGCCAAACGGGCCAAGGGGCCGGCCCCCGCCAAACGCACCACCACTCGTCGCGCCGGTGCCGCAAAGACCGCGTCGACCACCAAATCGACAGCCAAGAAGTCGACGACCGGCAAGACTGGAACCAAGCGGGCGTCCAGGCCAACGAACTGACGGGCGCGCCCGACAGGAGGAGTGAGATGGTCAAGCGTGACCGCAACTACCGGTTCGAGATGCCCTACCAGGTGGACGCGCCCGTCCTGACCGATCCAGCGGCCGGCATCGACCGCGTCAAGATGCTGGGCCAGCAGGACCGTCGGGTGGTCAGCCTGACCCTGCTCGACACCACCGACGAGCGGTTGAGTGCAGCAGGGGTGCTGCTGGCCCATGAGGTGGCCGGCGATAGTGGGCAGTGGCTGTTCCGTGCGCCCGAGTGGCAACCGTGGCTGCCGCAGGAACGCGTCGACCCGCTGGACGAAGGTGACGAACTGCCCGAGGACATCGCCGAACTCCTGCGGCCTTTCCGTCGCAGGGCAGCCATTGGCCCCGTGGCCGGGGTGACGATGGAACGAGCCGTCTACTCGCTGCTGGATGCCGACGGGCTTGAGCTGGGCAGGGTGCTGGATGACCGTGTGACGGTGCGTCGAGGCGGCCTCGCGGTTGCGAGACACCGCGAGGTGACCTTCGAACCGGGCGAGGCGATGACCAGCCTGCAACGCAGCCTCATCATCGATCGACTCAATCTTGCGGGCGGGGTGCGGGTCAATGAGTTCCCGGACACCACCCAGCGACTCACCTGGCTCACCCACCCCGTGGTCGTTGCGCCGACCCCGCCCAACCCTGCCGAGTTGAGTCCCGAGGACTATCTGGAGTGGTTCTTCACCGAACGGTTCCAGTCCCTGCTCCGGGCGGACCTCCAGGTGCGCACCGGCCAGGTAGCCGGTACCGCTCTGTTGGTCGACGAGCTGAGGGAATTGTCGGAGCTGGTGTGGGGTCTGGACAGCATCGTCGACCCGGTGTGGGCGGGGGAGTTGCAGTGGCATGTCACCCGAGTGAGCGAGCAACCGGTGCGCAACCGCATCGGCGAGCTGGGTGAGGCCTACGTCGACGCCCTGGACGTTCTCGCGTCTGCCGCCCGGGCGCCCCGGCTGCGCACCGAGCTTTCCGGTTCCGACTCTCAGGGCAGCGCCCGCGAACTGCTGCGCCGAGACGCCTGCCGCCAACTGGCGGCCGTCATCGACGCCATGAATGCCTTGACCCGGCACAGTCCAGATGCGCAGTGGCGTCGGGCACTGGCATCTGCCGAGCAGTTGGCGCGAGTGCTGCAGGCCGGAGAGGGGGTGCTGGGCAAGGTGAAGAACCGCAAGGATCGGGTCGTGAAACTGCTCTCGTCGCTCGGCCCCACGGTCGGGCGGCTGGACGAGCCTGATCCCGAGGCGATCGCCGCCATGGACCCGGTTCAGGCTTATCAGGTTGGGCTCGAGTACCAGCGGGCCCGTGACGAGGTGTCGGCGCCACGAGCCCGCGTGTTGGCCGGTTGGCCCAGCCTGCGGGCGAAACTGCTGGCCGAGTGGCCCGAACTGGCCAAGGCCGACGACGCTGGGGTGGGCCTGCTTTCCGGCGGCGCGGCGGGTCGGGCGGCAGTGGGCACAGGCAAAGGACCCAAGGGCGGCCGTGGCTGATCGGGGACTGTTCGTCGTCTTCGAGGGCGGCGACCGGGTGGGCAAGTCGACGCAGGTGCGCGCGCTGGCAGCCGCGTTGCAGGCCTCCGACGTGGCTCACGTCGTCACCCACGAACCAGGTGACACCGCTGTGGGCGAGGTGATCCGGCGTCTGCTGCTCGACCCCGCCAACCACCTCGACGACCGTTGCGAGGCCCTGCTGTATGCCGCCGACAAGGCGCAGCACATCAGCGAAGTGGTGCGTCCGGCACTGTCGGCCGGACGTGTGGTGGTCTGCGACCGCTACGTCGACTCGTTGCTCGCCTACCAGGGAGCCGGTCGAGACCTGGCGCTGGCCGAACTGGAGCCGATCGTGCGGTGGGCGACGAGCGACCTGCGGCCGGATCTCACCGTCCTGCTTGACATCGACCCGGCCAGGGCTGTCGGACAGGTCACGGACAAGGACCGGCTCGAACAGGCTGGGGACAAGTTCCATGCCCGGGTGCGTGAGGGGTTCCGGCGGATGGCCGCCGCGGAACCGGAGCGCTATCTGGTGCTGCCGGGGCTGACGAGCCTGACCGCCACCGCGGCCACGATTCGCGGGGCCGTGGGCGCTCTGCTGGGTCAGGAGTTGGTGACGCCACCCCTGGGCGATCTGACGGATCTTCCGTCGCAGCCAGTGGATCAGTGAGGGCCGTGCAGAGCGCCGATGTGTGGGCCGAGTTGGTCGGTCAACAGCGCGCCGTCGATGAGCTCAAAGCTGCCGTTCGGGCGACCCGCACGCCCACCGATGACAACGTGCACTCCATGACTCACGCCTGGCTGTTCACCGGTCCGCCCGGGTCTGGACGCAGCAACGCCGCCCGCGCCTTCGCCG
The DNA here is from genome assembly GCA_963780175.1 of uncultured Actinomycetota bacterium. Taxonomy (GTDB): domain Bacteria; phylum Actinomycetota; class Actinomycetes; order Propionibacteriales; family Propionibacteriaceae; genus Brooklawnia. Next base: position 399,182 of record CAWAAT010000003.1, read on the forward strand.
CCGCGCTGCTGTGCGACCGGGGCGGCTGTGGGCAGTGCAGGGTCTGTCGCACCGTCGAGTCAGGGGCGCACCCCGACGTGACTCTGGTGCGTACCGAGCAACTCTCCATCACAGTGGCCGAGGCTCGCGATCTGGCCGCCCGGGCCGCCAATCTGCCCACCGTCGGCCGATTCCAGGTCATCGTGGTCGAGGACGCCGACCGGCTCACCGATCGCGGTGCCAACGCCCTGCTCAAGTCGTTCGAGGAGCCACCGCCGCGAACTGTCTGGGTGCTCTGCGCTCCCACCCTGGACGACGTGTTCCCGACGATCCGATCGCGGGCTCGGCACATCACCTTGCGCACACCCGCGGACGCCGACGTGGCGAGGTTGCTCGAGGAACGCGACGGGGTCGATCCTGGCCTGGCGGCTCACGTGGCGCGTGCGGCGCAGGGCCACATCGGACGCGCTCGGGCCCTGGCCCGAAGTGAGGACGCCCGCAACGCCCGCCGTCAGGTGCTCAGGGTTCCCGGTCAGCTGACCAGCGTCGCCGCCGCTCTGCAGGCCGCCGAGTCCCTGGTCGCCCAGGCCACGGCGGACGCGGAGCGACAGACGAGCGCACTCGATGCCAGTGAACTTGCCGCGTTGAAGGAGGCCCTCGGCTTCGGTTCGAAGGGGGCACGCCCCCGGCACGCCCAGGCCGCGCTCAAGGAACTGGAGGACCAGCAGAAGGCCCGCGCCAAGCGCCTGCTGCGTGACGCGCTCGACCGCGTCCTCACCGAGCTGACAACGTGGTACCGGGACGTCCTGAGCGTCCAGTTGGCGGCTGTCGACCCGACCACCCTGACGGGGTCGGCGGTGGGGGTTGGGCTGATCAACGCCGAGTTGCGCGATCAGGTGGCGGCCGCTGCTCGCATCAGCACCGCCGAGCAGACGCTGCGGCGGGTGGATGCGATTCTGGCCACCCGCGAGCGACTCGACCACAGTGTCGCGCCGCTGCTGGCGATGGAGGCCTTGCTGCTGAGCCTGGCAGACCCTGGCTGACCGACTCTCGCTGCCGGGCGTGTCAGTCCATCGATTACCGGCCCGAAGGCCGCAAGATGGGAGTTGACGTATTGGGCCCGAACAGGACAGCGAGGACAGCTTGTGAGTAGCACCACCGAGGATGTGATCGACGACCAGGCCACCATCGCCTCACCGGCAGGCGACGTTGCGACTGCGTCCCGGGCTCCGGGCACGCCGTCGTTCTCGGGCGCGAGCCCTGCGGTGCCCCGCGATCCCCGACTGCTGAAGGCCGACCTGGCCGACCTTGAGGCCCGGACCGCAGCCGAGCAGGCCGCCGCAGCCCAGGCTGCTGCGGAGGATGCTGCCGCAAAGGCCGCTGCCGCGAGGGCAGCCGCCGAACAGACGAAGGCCGAGCTTGAGGCTGCCCGCGCCGAGGCGAAGGCCAAGGCAGAGGCCGCCGCCCTGCAGGTGAAGCTGGAGCAGCGCGAACTCGATGAGGTCACCGCGGCAGCTCGCATGCAGAGCCGGGCCCGGCGGGACGAACGCCTCGGGACCGTGCGAACGGCCGAGGACGACGAGCCCCAGGTCGTGACCGTGACGCGCCGCAGCACCGACGCGCCGGCGGGGGCGTTGGCGCTGTTCCTGTTGCGTGTGGCGCTGGCAGGTTGGGCGGGAATCGTCGGCTGGCAGTCGTTGGTCGATCGCCAGGCCGTGGTGGACGCCCTCATCAAGGTGGGCCTGCCCCAGGCGAACAGCTCATCGCTGGCCTGGGGGGTCGGAATCGGGCTCATCGTGATCGCCTTCTTCCTGCTGTTCGGCGCGGGTACCCGACTCTTCGCCCTGATCATGCTGGTCGGGGTGATCGGCTTCCTGGCGTACTTCCGGTTCGGCGCCTTCAGCCCCTTCCTGGAGGGCCATTTCGGTTTCTACGGCGACCGTGACGTGCTGCTGGGCGTCATCTGCCTGGCGTTGATTTTGCTGGGGTCAGGCGGTTTCAGCCTGGACGCCCGTGTCCGCCGTCGCAGGCAGGCAGCCAAGCTCGTCGAGTGAGCCGCCGGGGGTGTCGGCCCGGTGACGTAGGGTACTGCTCATGACGGCGGTGTTCGGTGTGTGGTTCCAGCCGCACGGCACCCTGCACCTGCTCCGATCCGGACCCGTGGCGGCGGGCGTCGGCGACGCTGTGCTGTACCCGACAGAGGGTGGGCCTGCCGTCGCCACCGTGGTCTGGGCCGGCGAGGTGGCCGACGCTTCAGGCGTCCCCCAGTGCTCGGGTCAGGCGTCGGCTGATGATGTCACTGGCGCCGAGGCCGAACGGGGACGGCGGGCGGAGATCGAGGCGGTGGCCCGCACTCTCATCACCCGGCATGGCCTGCCCATGAAGGTGTTGGCGGTCGACCACCAGCAACCCGAAACCGGCCAGTCGCTGGCCGTGGTCTATTACGAGTCGCCGGTGCGTGTCGACTTCCGCGGCCTGCTGCCGGATCTCGGACGAGCCCTTGCCTGCCGTGTCGACCTGCGTCAGGTCGGTGACCGCGACGCGGCCAGGCTGTTTAGTGACGTGGGCAGTTGTGGACGCCAGACCTGCTGCACCAGTTGTCTGGTCGAGTTGGAGCCGGTGGTCGGGCCACGGGGACGCAACCCGCATGCGGCGTCCACGGGCAGTTGCGGTCGTGCGATGTGTTGCCTGTCATACCACCCGTCCGGCCCTGCCGAGGAACGTCGTGCCACGCAATAGCCGCCGCCGGGGCCCGTCAGTGGTTGCGGCGGCCCTTGTGGGGGTGGTCCTGGCTAGCGGTTGCGTGCCAGGCGTGCGCTCGCCGAGTGGCGGGCCGTCGTCCGGCTCACCGACATCGGTCGGCGGCGCGGCCGTCGCCCTGCCCACGCCACGCCAGACGTACCCGGCGGACCCTTCACCCGACCGGCCGACCGTACCGATCCCGGACGTGCGCCCGCCGGGTTTCGTCGAGGCGCCTCCCGGCAGCGGGTACTCCCGGTATCTCGGCCAAAAGTTGCAGTGGAGGAACTGCGGCGATCTGCGTTGCGCCACCTTCCGGGCACCCCTCGACTGGCAACAGCCGGACGGCGGTGGCGATCACCATCGCGATGAGGATGTCGCCGGCGAGCGTCCCCGACAGGTTGGGCGCGCTGTTCGTCAATCCCGGAGGCCCCGGAGCCTCTGCCCAGGATTTCGTGGCCAGCTTCAGGGCGACCGGCCTCGAGGGATTCGACGTCATCGGGCTCGACTCGCGAGGCTCCGGCCAATCGACCCCGGTGGTGTGCGGCGACGGTCGGCAGACCGACGTCTACTTCGACGCCGACGCCACCCCGGATGACGTGAGTGAACGCGAGGCCCTGATCGCAGCCCAGCGCGACTTCAACGACCGGTGCCGGCAGAACTCCGGCCCGTTGCTCGACCACATCTCCACCATCGATGCGATGCACGATTACGACCTGGCCCGTCACCTGCTGGGTGAGCCCCGACTCAACTTCTACGGTGCGAGCTACGGGACCTTCCTGGGCGCGGTCTACGCGGAGTTGTACCCGCAGACCACCGGGCGCCTGGTGCTCGATTCTGCCGTCGACCTGACGCTGAGCACCGAGGTGATCCAGGCCCAGGGGTTCGACCTCAGCCTCGCGAATTTCGCGGCCTGGTGCGCGCAGGCCGACGACTGTCGGCTGGGCGCCACCGCCCAGCAGGTCACCGACACGGTCGTGTCGTTCCTGCAAGGCCTGGACGCGGCGGCCCTGCCCACCACCGACGGCACGCGGAAGCTCACCCAGTCGCTGGCCGTCACCGGTGTCGTCCTGCACTTCTACTTCGGGGCCGAGGTGTACACCGACCTGGCGGAATTGCTGGAGTACACCATGACCTCGGGGGACGGTTCGTATCTGTTGGAGGCGGCCGACCTCATGAATGATCGAAGGCCCGACGGCAGCTACGGGAACATCTCCTACGCCTTCCCCGCCATCCGTTGCGCGGACGAGGCCGACGGTGGCGTCCAGCAGGCATTTGACGACTGGACAGGCCGCGACTCCCGGCTGGCCCCGATCTTCGGGCCGTTGTTCGGCCCCGACATCGCCTGCCCGCTGTGGACGGCCGAGGCGGCCCCGCAGATCGACTTCACCGGCATCGGGGCGCCGCCGTTGCTGGTCGTCCAGAACACCGGGGACTCGGCGACACCGTTCCGCAACGCCGAGATCATGGCCGCCGAGTTGGAGTCCGCGGTGCTGGTGGTGCGGGACGCCCCTGGCCACGGCGCCTACGCGTCCGGCAGTGCCTGTGTGGACGGCATCGTGGTCGACTACCTCACCACGGGCAAGGTTCCCGCAGAGGGGACGCGCTGCTCTGACGGCTAGCCGGTTCTCGTCCGCAAGCAGCCCAAACGGGGGTGTCGGGGAACGACCGCGGCGGGTTTCGCAGGACGAGGCGGTGTCGGTATAGTTTGCTGGGTTGACCGCTTCGGCGGGCACGCCACCTTAGCTCAGTCGGTAGAGCGACGCTCTCGTAAAGCGTAGGTCATCGGTTCGAATCCGATAGGTGGCTCCAGTGAAACACCTGGTCAAAGGCGACTAGGCTGCTCTGTAACAGAACCTGATCGAGGCTCAGTCCGCAGATAGTCCGCAAGAATCGCAGAGCGCGCCGAAGCGAGCCGCTCGGCGACCTGGTCCAAGTCCTCGTCGAACAGGTCGGCATACACGTCCAAGGTGGTGCTCGGCTTGTCGTGCCCAAGCATTCGCTGAAGTGCTAGGACGCTCGCTCCGGCCTTCACTGCCAGACTGGCCGCCGTGTGCCGCATCTCGTGAGGGGTGATCCCGTCCAACCCGGCGGCCCGGGCAGCCGGGTCGAACCAGTCTCGGCGAGCGTTGCCGATCCGCAGGACGCCGCCCCTGGCCGCTGTGAACAGGAGAGCGTCGGGTTCGCGATCTTGCATCCGCTCGGCGATCTCGCTGTCGAGAAAACTCGGAAACGGAACAGAACGACGCTGGTGATCCTTCGGCTCGGTCCACTCGATCCGGCCGTTGACCTCGGTCACCGACGCTTCGATCATGAATCGCCGACGCAGCTGGTCGACGCTGGACACCTTCAACGCGGCCATCTCGCCGAACCGAAGACCGCAGTACGCCAGCACCAGTACGAGGTCTCTGTTCTCGCCGGCCGCGTCCGCCAGGGCCTCGACCTGAAGGGCGTTCAGGTACTTCCGCCGCTTCAGCTTCTGCCTGGGTCGGACAACCGACAGGGCAGGGTTCACGCCCAGATGCTTCGTCTGCACTGCCCGATCGAGGATGCCCGAGAGGACGCTGATCACCTTGCGCTTGGAGCCGTCCGACAGTTGGAGATTCGCCGTCCATTCTTGAATGGCTTCGATCGTCACGTCGCCCAACCTGATCTTCCCCCAGCGAGGTTCGATGTAGTTCTTAACTATCGACTCGTTGCGTGCTCTGGTCGAGGGTGTCCAGTCGGGATGCGAAGCCAACCACGCCGAAGCCTGAGACGACACGGTGCCTCGGGCTCGCGAGGGATCGACCCACACGCCTGTCACCAGGTTGGCTGTCGTCTCGTCGAGCCACTTCTGAGCGTCGACCTTGCGTTGGAAGTGGCGAGCGTGCTCCTTGCCTTCGCGGTCGCGGTATCTGGCCCGCCATACGCCGTCAGGTCGCTTCGTGATGCTGGCCATCAGCAGGGGGCTTTCTCTGATGAGTCAAGTGCGCGGGCCGCCTCAATGTTGGAGATGAAGTGCTGATCGGCATCAGCCTGAGATTCTCTCATGCATCCCACTATCGTCCATGACAATCCCTTGGTTTCAGGGATGCTGGGCAAAGGCCCATGCTGGATGAAGCTGGGCCGGCCGGTGGTCCACAACGTGAGCACCCCTCTCCTTGCCGCCGGTGTGTGTTGAACTGCTGCCAGCCACCCCCCGGCCAGAACGCGCTTCACCTCGGATGTGTCGTCCTGTGGATTCTTGTCGCGGGTGAGCAGGAACCGCAAGGCATTTCACATGTGGTTGGTATGGAACCCAACCGTGGCCGGAGGAGGAAGAGTGACCATCACTCGAGGCTTGCGTCTGGTGGCGGCAGGACTGCTGACCATGCTCATGTTCAGTAGCTGCTCCAACGGGACCGGCGGCAACCCGACGCCCACTCCGAGCAGTCCGAGTCCGAGCGCGTCGCCGACTCCCTCGCCTTCTTCGAGTCCGGCCCCGACGCCCTCGTCGGCTGGTGAGAAGGCGGCGGCCGACGCTGTTGTGTCGTACATCCGGACGTACGACCGTCTGGGGGCCGACCCGGCGTCCGACCTGATCGAGCTGCTGAACGTGGCCCGCGGCGACGCGTTGGCGCAGGCGCAGTACAACCTGTCGTATTTCCGCGGTCAAGGTTGGCGTCAAACGGGTGAGCAGATCCCCAACTACGTGGGGTCCGCTCCCGGAGCGACGGCAGCTGATTGGTCAATCACGATGTGCATCGACGTCAGCAGAGTCGATCTCCTCGACCAACAAGGCAACTCAGTCAAGAACGCGGACGGCCCGTCCCGAGTCCTCACCGATTTCCAGCTCCACCGGGATGCGGGCACAGACACGTGGTTCGTGACCAAAGACCAAGTGACAAGCACGTGTTGACCAGGGCTCTCCCCATAGGGATCCTTGTGGTTCTTCTCCTCACTCTGCCTGCGGCAACGGCTAGGGCAGACGGTGTCACATGCCCAGACGGGCAGACCCTGAACAGGATCCAGATGACTTGTCTCGTCGCAGTCTCTGCGGCCGGGAGCAACGGCGACTACCCCCCACAGGTCCACACCCAGGTCACGGACCAAGGCGGCACTGTTTCGGCCTGTATCAGGGACGTGAAGAACGAGCCGGTGCCGTGTGAGAGTGCTTCGGGGTGGTGGTCGAACGAGCGTCAGTGTTATGTGCAGTTGATGGATCCCCAGCCAGCGCCAGGTCATGTGCTGTGGGAGGGCAGGACCGACGGCGCGATCTATTTGTGCACGTTTGACTACGGCTTCGCCGTGATGCCATTGCCCTTCTGGTCTGACTCGATGCCGGCCGGGCCTGCCGCGCCGGTGGATCCGGCGGTGGTGGCTCAGACGATCGTGAACCAGATGGAGTTGCGGGCGATCACGATCGGGATGGTGCCTGAGGACTCGCCTGGCTCGATGGGTGTGGTGGGTTTGCCTGCGTGGATGTGGGTGGACGCCCCGTCGGAGCAGACGTTCGGGCCGATGACGCGTAGCGCCTCGTTGGGTGGGGTGTCGGTGACGGCTACTGCCCGGGTGACGAAGGTGTTGTGGGAGATGGGCGACGGTGGTGCGGTGACGTGCACGTCGCCTGGCACGCCTTTCTCGGATGGTGATGGTGGCCAGGAGTCTCCGGATTGCGGTTACACGTACGCCCGGCAGGGCACTTACACGATCCGCGCGACCAGCTATTGGAGCGTGGATTGGACGTCGACGTCGGGCCCGTCGGGTTCGATTCCCTTGCAGTTCACCCAGTCCCGGATTTTGCTGGTCGGTGAGATCCAGGTGGTCAGGACGTAGCGAAAGGCACAGTGATGAAGACACCCACCCCCAACCTTGACGCGGCACTGCCGCGGTTCCGCAATTCGAGTCCGAGACCTGCGGCCACCCTTTCGAGCGACACGACACCGCCTGGTGGGCTGGCCGCGCCCCCGCGGTTGCATCGCCGGCCGGCGGTTGTCGGCGTTTCGATCGCGTTGGTGATCTTCGGCGCCTTCTTGTCGTTGTGGGCTTACACGAGTCTGGGTAGCGCCCAGGAGGTGGTTGCGGTGCGCCTGGATGTGGCCCGCGGTGAGGTCATCACCCGGGACGCGTTGCAGATAGTCCGGGTGGGTGTTGACCCGGCACTCCGTGTGATGCCCGGCAACGAACTTCTGGGGGTGATCGGCAAGCGGGCGAGCGCTGACCTGAAGGCCGGTCAGCTGCTGGTTCCCGGCGCGGTCACCGATGCGGTGGTTCCTCCGTTGGGCAGTTCACTGGTGGGCCTGTCGCTGGGTGCCGGCCAGATCCCCGGTGAGATGTTGCGGGTGGGTGACGCCGTGCGGGTGGTGTCGACGCCGGGCCAGCAGGGTGACGTGATGGCCGCCGACATCCGGGAGTTCCAGGGTGTGGTGACCACAGTGTCGCCGATGGACGCGTCCGGGAAGGTCGCGGTGGTCGTGGAGGTCCCGGCAGCTCAGGCCCCCGAGTTGGCTGCTCGTGCGGCTACCGGGAAGCTCGCGGTCGTCCTCGATTCTCGTGAGCGCTGATCATGGCTGTGATCGTGTTGGCGTCCGCTTCGGGGGCGCCCGGGGTCACCACGACCGCCCTGGGGTTGGCCATGATGTGGAGCCGTCCGGTGGTGTTGGTGGACGCAGACCCAGTGGGTGGTTCGGCGATTCTGGCCGGCTACTGCCGGGGGGGCCTGTCTCACAATGATGCGACGGTGAATCTGGTGTTGGCGCACCGGGACGGCCGGTTGTCTGCCGCCCTTCCGGGCATGTTGATGACGATTCCGGGTACCCAGGTGTCGTTGTTGCCGGGTGCCCGGTCGCATGGGCAGGCCGCCGGCTTGTCGGATGTGTGGGGTGCGTTGGCGTCGGAGTTGCGTGCCTTGGAGGGCACCGGTCAGGACGTCATCGTCGATGCCGGCCGGTTGGGGATGATGCACTCTGCGGCCCCGTTGATCGCGGCGGCGGATCTGGGGTTGCTGGTGGTGGGCAGCGACCTTCCGTCGCTGGCGGCTGCCCGCCAGTGGGCGCAGGCGTGGTCGGCGGGCGTCGTGGACGGCAGCGGGCCGTCGGCCGTGTCGTGTCTGGTGGTCGGTGAGGGACGGCCCTATTCCGGCCGTGATGTGGGGCGGACGCTGCACCTGCCTGTTCTGGAGTCGGTCGCGTGGGATCCGGAGACGGCGGCCGTGTTCAGTGCCGGCGCCCCTGCGGGACGCAGACTGGCGTCCAGCCGGTTGTCGCGGAGCTTGACCACGCTCGCCTCAGCCATCGATCACAGGATCGCGGAGTCCCGTCAGGAGACGGGTGTTCGGCAGGAAGTGGGGGCACGATGAACGACCAGTCGTGGCAGATGTCGGTGAGTGTCGTGGACCCGACGAGTTTGCCGCTGTTCACCCAACTTGCCCAGCCGCGGCCGGGGCGGGTGCGCTCGACGTTCTCGCTAGCTGGGGCAACGCCCCAGCCCTCCCCGGTGATCACGGCCCCCGTGACTCAGCCAATTCCTGGTGTTCGGCCGGGTCCTGTGGTTGGGGCGGTTGGCGGGTCGGCTTCTGAGCCGGTGCCGGTGACGTGGCGTCAGGGGATGGATTGGTCGTTGGTGGCTGCGTTGCGGTCGGCGGCGTCTGAACGGTTGATGACGGCGCTGGAGGCCTCTGGTTCGTTCGAGCGTGATGAGCAGCACGCGTTGGGGCGCAGGATCATCGCCGAGTTGTTGGAGGACGAGGTCAGCGATAATGCCCGTTCGGGGCGGGGTGCGTTCGATCGTCAGTATCAGGGGCGGTTGGCGCAGGCGGTGTTCGATGCGTTGTTCCGGTTGGGCCGGCTGCAGCCTTTGGTGGATGACCCGATGGTGGAGAACATCACGATCCTGGGTTGTGACGAGGTGTGGCTGGAGTACGCGGACGGCCGGAAGGAGCCTGGCCCGGCGGTGGCGGACTCCGATCAGGAGTTGATCGATTTCCTGGTGTTCCTGGCTTCCCGGTCGGAGGTGAACGCCCGCCAGTTCAGTGAGGCGAATCCTCGGCTGCATATGCGGCTGGATGGGGGTGCCCGGTTGGCGGCGACGGCGTGGGTGACTCCGCGTCCGTCGGTGGTGGTGCGGCGTCACCGCTTGCGGGAGGCGACTCTGCAGGATCTGGTGGCGAAGGGCTCGTTGAGTGAGGTGGCCGCCAGTTTCCTGGCGGCCGCGGTGCGGGCCCGCAGGTCGATCGTGGTGGCTGGGCCGCAGGGTGCGGGCAAGACCACCATGGTGCGCGCGTTGTGTGCGGAGATCCCGGCGGAGGAGACCATCGGAACGTTCGAGACCGAGTACGAACTGCACCTGCACGAGATGAAGGACCGGCATCCGATCGTCCATGCCTGGGAGGCCCGTCCGGGTGGGGAGATGCAGCCCAACGGTCGGCGGGCCGGCGAGTTCACCCTGGACGACGCCTTGTACGACTCGTACCGGTTCACCCTGTCCCGCCAGATCGTGGGTGAGGTTCGCGGTTCCGAGGTGATGGCGATGATCGAGGCGATGCAGTCCGGAACCGGATCGTTGTCGACGACTCACGCGGAGTCCGCCGAACGGGCGGTGAGCAAGCTGGTCACCTGCGCGATGAAGGCCGGTGCTCATGTCACCGAGCCGTACGCGGTGCGGGCGATCTCGGAGTCCCTGAACATCGTGGTGCACGTCGACTCACGCGTCGAATCGCGCGCTGGTGGCTCGGTGAAACGGCGCTGGACCTCACAGATCGTCATCCTGGGGCCCGGAGAGAAGGAGAAGGGCTACTCACTCACGACTGTCTTCGCGTGCCCACGCGGCAGCACCTCGATCCAGGCGGTGTCCGGCATGCCGGAGGACTACCGCGACCTCGAGGCGTACGGTTTCGACCTTGCCGGCTACCTGGCCCAGAGCCAGAGGGCAGTCTTGTGAGCCCGCTCATCCCTGCCCTGGGTGGCGCACTGATCGTGGCAGGTGTGCTGGGGATCATCGCCGGCCTGCAACCTCGCCCCCAGAAGCCTGCCGCACCGCGGCGGGTACGGGTGTCCTCCCTTCGGCTATCGCGCCGTTCCCAGGGGCTGCTGGTGGCGGGACTGCTGGTCGGGGTGCTGGTGGCGGTGACCAGTGGCTGGTTGCTGGGGGTCGTCGTCGTCCCGCTGGCCGCGGTCGGGTTGCCGGCGCTGCTGTCGTCCTCGGGTGAGGACGCGAAGATCGCCCAATTGGAAGCGATGGAGGAGTGGATCCGGGGCCTGGCCGGCGTCCTGACCTCAGGGGTCGGGCTGGAGCAGGCCCTCATCGCCACGTTGAGGTCTGCACCGGAGCCGATCAAACCTGAGGTGAACCGGTTGGCGTCGAGGCTTCGGGCACGCTGGTCGACCGAGACCGCGTTGCGTGCGTTCGCTGACGATCTGGACGACCCGACGGGAGACCTGATCGCCGCGAACCTGATCCTGGGGGCCCGCGACGCGGACCCGGTCTGGCCACGGTGCTGGACGCGCTGGCCGAGTCGGTCGCCTCCGACGTCCGGTCCCGCCGGCAGGTCGAGGCCGACCGCGCCAAACCGCGGACGACCGCTCGCTGGGTGACGATCATCACCGTCGCCGTGCTCGGGCTGCTCGCGTTCACCGGCAGCTACGTCGACCCCTACAAGACCCCGATGGGCCAACTGATCCTCGCAGTGCTTCTGGGCGCCTACGTGGGCGTCCTGATATGGATGCGCGCCATG
>CAWAAT010000004.1:0-139096 GCA_963780175.1 uncultured Actinomycetota bacterium
TGACTCACGAAAGATGATCGCGAACGGGAGCGCTTGCCTCAAATCTGGATGATCGCGAAACGCGGGTGCGTGTCGCGGCGGTGGGAGGGGGGCGCTCCGGTTCGCTCACGTTCGTGAGGGAGTTGTCGATGGCGACCAGGCGGGATCTGACCAAGGCCTATGCGCGGGAGTACCAGCGGGCAGGCAAGAAGGCCAAGGGGGTGATGTTGGACGAGTTGTGCGCAGCGACCGGCTGGTCGCGGGTGAACGCCCGCCGCGCGATCCGCCAAGCCGCCAACCGGAAAGGGCCCGCTGGTCAGGTCAAACGGAAACCGCGGCAGCGGAAGTACTCCTACGACGCGTTGAAGGTCCTGGAACAGGTGTGGACGCTGGACGGTGAGCCGTGCGGGAAATACCTCGCCCCGGTCATGGACGACACCCTGGAACGGCTGGTCCGGTTCCGTGAGCTCGGCAAAGTCGCCGACCGGATCACCGAGGATGTGCTGGCCGAGGTGCGGGCGATGTCGCCGGCCACGAGCGAGCTTGTCAAGTTGTCTGTGTAAATGGGTTGTCTAGATGGGTGGGAATCGGTCTGGGTAGTGCAGGGCGAGTTCGCCGAGGGCTGCGGGCCAGCCTTGGATTGTGATGCCCTCGACGAGGTATCCGGGGGCCTTGCGCGGGGTGCCTTTGGGCCGGCTGGCTTCTTTGGCTCGTTCTCGGGCTCGTTTGTCCTCGATGTTGCGGATCGACAACCACAGTAGTTTCACCGCGGCGGCGTCGGATGGGAAGTGGCCGCGATTCTTGATGATCTTGCGCAGCTGGTAGTTCAACGACTCGATGCTGTTGGTGGTATAGATCACCTTCCGTAGCGCCGGCCCGAACGCCAAGAACGGGATGAACCGGTCCCACGCGTTCTCCCACGTCGCGACCGTGGCAGGGTATCTCTTGCCCCATGGTGAGTCCGCGAACGCGGCCAGGGCCATCAGCGCGGCGTCTTCGGACGGGGCTGTATAGATCGGACGCAGCATCGCCGCAACGGCTTTCCGGTCCTGGTAGGAGACAAACCGCATCGACGCCCGGATCAGATGCACCACGCAGGTCTGGACCAGGGAACGCGGCCAGGTGGCTTCGACCGCTTCGGGGAACCCGGTCAGCCCGTCACAGCACACGATCAACACGTCGCGCACGCCGCGGTTGGCCAGCTCGGCGATCACCCCGGCCCAGAACTTCGCGCCTTCGGTGGCCTGGACCCAGATCCCGAGCACGTGCTTGACACCATCCATGTCGACGCCGACCGCGATATGGGCGGCCCGGTTGGAGACCTTGTTCCCGTCCCGGATCTTCACGATCAGGGCGTCGAGGAAGATCACCGGGTAGAACGCCTCCAGCGGCCGGGACTGCCACTGGGCGACTTCCTCGGCGACCGCCTCGGTCACGTTCGAGATCGTCTCATGCGACAGTTCGGTGCCCAACGTGGCTTCCAGATGGTGCTGGATGTCACGGATCGTCATCCCGCCCGCATACAGGCTGATGATCTGGTCCTCCAGGCCGCCGAGGCGGCGTTGCCCATTAGGCACCAGCCGGGACACGAACGTGGAGTTGCGATCCCTGGGCCGGTCCAGCTCGACCGGCCCGACCTCGGTCGCCACCGTCTTCGGCGTGCTCCCGTTACGGGAATTACCGGACCCCCGCCCGGCCGGGTCGTGCTTGTCGTAGCCCAGATGGTCGGTCAGCTCGGCCTGCATCCCGCGTTCCAGAGCGGCCTTGACCAACTCGGGCAAGAACCCGCCGTCACCGGTCAACGCCACCCCACGCTCGCTGGTCGCCGCGATCAACCGATCCAGCAGCTGGTCGTCAAAGAACTCACGCCGCAGCCGCCCGGCCTCGCTCACCAATCTCTCGTCTTCCTTGGTCATGCTCACAGTCAATCTCCTTCAGATAGGGATCAACCACTTACACAGACCATCTGACACCCCCGGCCACGATCGACCGCTACCTGGCACCGGTCAAAGCCACCCGCTACCCGGAGTCGACGTCGACGACCCGGCCGGGCCTGATCCTGCGCGCCTCGATCCCGCTGCGGACCGCGATGGACGGGTTCCCCGCCATCGGCGGCTACCTGGAGATCGACACCGTCGCCCACTGCGGGCACCGCAACGAGGGCGACTACCTGGTCACGATCAACGCGACCGACCCCTACCTGGGCTGGGGGATCACCCGGACCGTGCGCAACAAGGCGTTCCTTCACATGAAAGCCGGCATGGACTGGATCCTCGCCCACTATCCGCTCCCGCTGGCCGGGGTCGATTTCGACAACGGCTCGGAGTTCTTGAACTGGGCCATGATCGCCTGGTGCGACGACCACGCCATCCCCACGATCACCCGATCCAGGCCCTACCAGCACAACGACAACGCCCACGTCGAGCAACGCAACGGTGACTGGGTCCGCAAACACGCCTTCCGGTACCGCTACGAAACCGCCGCCGAACTCGACGACCTGAACCTGCTCTGGACCCAGGTCATGGCCCGCAAGAACCACCTCCTGCCCTGCGTGAAAGCCGTCGGCTGGACCCAAACCCGATCCGGCCGCAAGAAGCGCATCTATGACAAACCCGCCACCCCCTACGCCCGCCTCCGGGCAAGCGGCGCGCTCACCGGTCCGAAAGCCGACAGACTCTCCCAAGTCCACTACGAACTGAACCCCGCCGCCATCACCCGCAAGATCAACACCATCCAAACCCGCCTGATCGAGTCCGCAGCGGCCCGCAACACCATCACCAGGTCACAATTCAGCGATCAAAATACGTGAGGCACGCGCTCACCCTTCGCGATCAACTTGACGTGAGGCAAGGCGACCGACGACCGGCCGAACGTCGCGTCACTCGTCAGCCTGCTCCTCGGTCTGATCCTCAACCGGTGCTGCAACGTCCACCTCGACGACCTCAGGAGCCTGCTCGACGACCTCAGGAGCCTGCTCGACGGCCTCAGGAGCCTCGCCGATCAGGTCGACGACGCTCTCCTCGTCCGTTGTCGCGCCCTGGTCCACGTGGTGCCTCGACGCCGCGGCCAACTTCGCAGCCGCCTGCTTCGCTGCTTCGGAGGGTTGCACCGCGGTGGCCTTGGGTGCGTCATCCTGGGACGCGCGTGTTCTGACCGCGCGCCCTCGACCTCTGCTCGACGTGCTGACGGTGGACGCGGGACGTCCCGCACCCCGTCGCTCCCCACCGTCGGAGGGCTCCTGCGACTCAACCGGTTCGTCGTGGCGCACGTAACCGCGTCCGCCGCAGCACTCACAGACATCGGTGAAGGCCTCAGCAAGGCCGGTGCCGATCCGCTTGCGGGTCATCTGCACGAGACCGAGGCTGGTGACCTCACTGACCTGGTGTCGCGTCCGATCGCGTCCCAGGCACTCGACGAGGCGGCGCAGCAACAACTCACGGTTGTTGGGCAGTACCATGTCGATGAAGTCGATCACGATGATTCCGCCGATGTCGCGAAGCCTCAACTGGCGGACGACCTCCTCGGCGGCTTCGAGGTTGTTGCGCGTGATCGTCTCTTCGAGATTGCCACCGCTGCCGGTGAACTTGCCGGTGTTGACGTCGATCACCGTCATCGCCTCGGTGCGATCGATGACCAGCGAACCACCACTGGGGAGGAAGACCTTGCGCTCCAGGGCCTTGCTGATCTGCTCATCGATGCGGAACTTGGCGAACGGGTCACCCTCCGCAGCATTCCACTGCACCACCCGCTCGGCGAGGTGGGGCGCAAGGTGGTCGACATAGGGCGCGATCTGCTCGTAGGCGTCGTCGGGCCCGCCGTTACCGTTCACCACGAGCTGCCGGAAGTCCTCGGTGAACGTGTCGCGGATGATGCGCCGCGTGAGGTCGGGTTCGGCATACAACTGCTGGGGGGCGCTGCCCTGCTTCGACTTCTTCTCGATCACCTGCCACTGGGCCTGCAAGCGCTCGACGTCGCTCACGAGTTCCTCGGCCGTGGCGCCCTCGGCAGCCGTCCGGACGATGACCGAGGACTCCTCAGCCACCACCGAGTCCAGGATCTGCTTGAGGCGCTGACGCTCGGAGTCGGGGAGCTTGCGGCTGATCCCCGACAGGTGACCACCCGGCGAATAGACGACGTAGCGCCCGGGCAGCGAGACGTGCCCGGTCAGGCGGGCGCCCTTGGCACCCACCGGATCCTTGCTGACCTGCACCAGAACGGACTGACCGGACTTGAAGACCTGCTCGACCTTGCGCGAGTCCGAACTCACGTTGAAGGCGTCCCAGTCGACCTCGCCGGCGTACAGCACGGCATTTCGCCCTCGCCCGATGTCGATGAACACGGCCTCCATGCTGGGCAGCACATTCTGCACGCGTCCGAGGTAGATGTTGCCGATCAGCGACGTCGACGCCGACCGGTCGACGTAGTGCTCGACGAGCACCCCGTCCTCCAGCACCGCGACCTGCGTGTAATCATCCCGCTGGCGAACCAGCATGACGCGCTCAACCGACTCACGGCGGGCCAGGAACTCGGCCTCGCTGAGGATGGGAGCACGATGCCGGCCGGCCGCGCGGCCCTCACGTCGACGCTGCTTCTTGGCTTCAAGCCTGGTTGACCCCTCGATACCCGAGATTTCGTCACTGGCCCGGCGGGGTTCACGCACCCGGACGACCACGTCGCCCTGCTCGTCATCCGCCGTTGGCGCATCGTCACCACGACGGCGACGACGACGGCGGCGGCGACTGGCTGAGGATCCGATGGCCTCTGCTCCGGCTTCCTCTATGGCAGCCTCGTCCTCACCGTCTGCACCTTCGTCAGCCTCTGTCTCGTCGCCGGTTTGGTCCTCGCCCTCAGCAGGGGAGTCCTCGCCGGCACCTGTGCCCGCGCCACGGCGACGACGGCGACCACCGCGCCGCCGACGACGACGCTGCGAGGTGCTGCCGACCGCTGCCCCACCATCGTCATCGGCCTGGTCGTCGTCCTGCTCGTCCAGATCGTCCAATTCGACGTCCGCGCCAGGCTCGACGTCGAGAATCGGTTCGTCGCCTTCGGTCTGCTCGACCTGCTCGACGACCTCTTCGCCCGGCGCGGCCTCGACGAGGTCCACGGTGGCGGCCGACGATGTGCCGGGCTCAATGGCGGCCCGTGGTTCGGACGCCCCGATGGCGGCCTTGGGTTCCGACGCCTCAATGGCATCGATCCGCCGGGATGTTGCTGCGCCATCCATGGAGTCCGTGTGTCCCGCGATGGCGGCTACCAGCGAGGCGAGCACCTGCTGAGTGTCGATCTCGCCCTCTGCGGGCAACTGGTCGCCCAGCAGGGGTGCCGCGACAGCCCGTGAGGGCCGCCGACTGCGCCTGGGGGCCGCTGCCTCAACGGCGCTGAGGGCAGCCTCGATGTCAGCGGCAGTCTGCTCTGCGGAGGACTCGGTCGCGGGCTGCGCCGCCTTGCGCGTGCTCCGCCGGCGAGCGGGCGTCCGGGGCTTGGCCTCGGCACTCTCGCCTAGCGACTGGACGGCTTCCGACCCGACGTGGTCTGTACCTGAATCCATGGCGTCCGGCTCGACGGACTCGACCTTGGGCCGACGCGTCCGGGGGGCACGGGCCCGGACGGGCTCAGCAGGCGCCTGGTCGACCGAGTTCGCGGCCACGGCATCGTCGGAGGCGTTAACCGCATCGCTGGTGGCCGGCAAGCCGACCGGCGCGGCCGGCAAGGGCTCCTCCTCTGCACTGGTCGCGTTCGTGCGAGCCTCCATCGGCGAGCTGACCTGGGGCTGGCGCACCGTGACATCAGGCGGACCAGCGGGTCTCGTCGCGGCGCGGCGGCCGCGTGGCGGGCGGGGAAGGTCATCGACGGGACTGGTCACGACGACGGGAACAGCCGCGCCCTCAAGGTTTCCGGTCTGAAGTTCCGCAGCATCATTGTCGAGCATGATCGCTCCTTTGCACCCTGAGGTGCGGGTCGCTACCGCAGCACGCCGCGGTCAAAACTGGTGGCACAACCGGGGCTACTCCCACCCCCGCGCTCGCGGCCCTTCACAGGTACACAGCTCGCACTGGCAATCAGGTGATCACACTGGTCGGTGCCTGATGCAGTCTGCGTCGCGGTTGGATGATGGACATCCCAGCAGTTCGTGCCGGGTGGCACGTTGCCTGAGCACAGTATGCCACATTTCGCTCAGCGACCCGCTCGAGACGAACCGCGTGCCGTCCCACTGATGGCATCAAGCGGGCTCATCCAACGGGTCCCCCACCGATTCGCCGATCAGTAGCCCCTGCGCCTGCCTCGTGGCCCTCGGAGGGTCCGCATCAGCCAGCAAATCCGGGGCGAGTTTCTGCAGCGCAGCGTACACATCGTCGGGACGGACCAGGGGCTCGCTGTGCTTCATGATCAACTGCAGGCCATCCTCGGCCACCCAGACGCGCACCACCGCCGGACGAACGTCGAAGCGGCGCTCACCCTTCTTGGTGTCCCTGGTCACCTCCACCGAAGGGGCATCACGCAGCAGGCCAGCCAGCCTGGGCAGCACCTCAAGGTTCACCCCGGGCAATTCGATAGTCCAGTGGGACGCTTCGAGCCGCTCCGGAAGCGGGCGCCCGACCGCTTCCACCACCTTCAGCACCTCGAATCCCGCGGGGAGTGCCTCACCCAGGCCAGCCGCCAGCCTGACGGTGTCACAGGCCTCGGCCAGGCCGATCTCGACGTACTCCGCCTCGCTCCCGGTGCCGGTTGGCGCTGCGCCTGCATAGGAGATCCGCGGATGAGGCGAGAACCCCGAGGAGTAGGCCATCGGGACGCCCGCGCGTCGCAGCGCGCGTTCCAACGCCCGGCTGAAGTCCCGGTGGCTGGCGAACCTGGCCGTCCCGCGCTTGGCGTACTGGATGCGCAACTTCTGTACTGGTGGCGGCTGCTGGGCCGGCTGTTGTCGCGCCATGGCCTCGAGATTACCGCCAGGGGCGTGCCGCCACGCTGCCCTGATCGCTGGTGGCGACATCGAGTCGCAAGGTTCAGCTCCGGCTATGGTGGGCCACCATGGCGTCAGACGGAGGTCCCATGTCCAGTCGCAAGCCCGCCCTGCTCCTGGGCACCACCATCGTCATGGTGGCCTTCAACCTGAGGGTTGCCGCGGTTGCGATCGGTCCGGTGCTGCCCCAGCTGAGCGGGGAGTTGGGCCTGTCGAAGGCCACAGCAGGACTGCTCACCTCGCTGCCCACCCTGTGCTTCGCGCTCTTCGGCTTCCTTGGACCGGAGTTGTCCAACCGACTCGGCCTGCACCGCACGATCTGGGTGGCGCTGGCGACGAACGCGGCGGGCCAGATGGTGCGCCTGCTCAGCGGGCAGACGGCCGTGTTCCTGGTCGGGACGGTGCTCGCCCTGGCAGGCATCGGCGTCATCAACGTTCTGATGCCCGCGTTGGTGAAACGCCACTTCCCCTTTCGGGCAGGCACGATGACCGCCCTCTACTCGACGACCCAGTCGGTTGCGGTGATGATGGTGGGGCTTCTGACCGCGCCGCTGGCCATCTCGATGGGGGGCTGGCAGGGCCCCTTCTGGGTGTGGGCGGGCGCCGCCGCCCTCGCCCTGGTGCCGCTCACGTGGACGGTCCTGCGCTTCGGCGACGGTTCGGCCCGACGCCATCGGGATCTGCGACTGCGTGATGTTGCTCGCAGCCGCCTCGGGTGGCTGATGGCCGTCTTCTTCGGGACGCAGTCCGCCCAGGCGTACGCCCAGTTCGGCTGGCTGCCGAGCGTCTATCAGGACGCGGGCTTCAGCCCCACGCAGGCCGGGGAACTGACCACGGTGCTCTACGCCCTGACGATCCCGGTCACGTTCCTCGTGCCCGTGCTCACCCAACGATCGAGGAACCCTGCCTGGCTGGTCATCGCCTCAGCGATCCTCGTCGCGGCCGGCTTCGGCGGCCTCGCCCGGGATCCCACCTTCCTGCCGTGGCTGTGGCCGGCCATGATGGCCCTGGGTGGCGGCAGCTTCGCGATGATCCTGGTGCTGCTCGGAATGCACACCCGCACCCCGGCCGGCACAACCGCACTGTCGAGCTTCGCCCAGAGCGGGGGCTACGTGCTGGCCGCGTTGGGGCCGCTCCTGATGGGTGTGCTGCGCGAGACCACCGGCGGTTGGCTGGCACCTCTGAGCTTCATGATGGTCCTGGCCCTGCCCCTGGCCATCTGCGGCCTGGCAGTCGTGCGGTCCGGGATGCTCGAGGACGAGTTGGGCATGCCAGGTGCCGACGGCGTCAGCCCAGGGCCGGCCTGACGACGCTCAACGGCACCAGCACTGCCCCGCTCGGGCCGATCTCGTTGTCCACGCCGAACTCCGGGCAGACTCCGCAATCGTTGCAGTCGTCCCACCGGCAGTCAGGCACCGTTGCGCCTTGGAGGGCGTCCCGGTAGTCCTGCCACAGCCAGTTGCGGTCGAGCCCGAGGTCTAGATGGTCCCAGGCCAGCACTTCGGTCACCGGCCGCTCGCGGGTGGTGAACCAGGCCAGGTCGACGCCCTGCGGGGTCAGTTGCTCCTCGGCGCAGCGAACCCATCGCTCGTAGTCGAAATGTTCGCTCCACCCGTCGAAGATGCCGCCGGCCCGCCAAACCGCCTCGATGACACGCGCGACCCTGCGATCGCCGCGGGCCAACAGGCCCTCGATCAGACCTGGCCGTCCGTCCGAGTAGCGGATCGCGATGGCTCGCCCGCACTGCCGGTCGTCCCTGACTCGCGCCTTGAGTTGTCGCATCCGCTCGTTGGCCACCTCGGGATCGGTCTGGCCCACCCACTGGAAGGGGGTGTGCGGCTTGGGCACGAACGCCCCGATGCTGATGGTGCATGCGATGTCACGTCGGCCGGCGGCCTTGCGGCCAGCCTCGATGACGCGGTGGGCCATGTCGGCGATGGCCAGGACGTCCTCGTCGGTCTCCGTGGGCAGGCCACACATGAAGTAGAGCTTCACCGAACGCCATCCCCCCGCGAAGGCGGTGGTCACGGTCGAGATGAGGTCGTCCTCGCTGACGTTCTTGTTGATCACCGCCCTCATCCGCTCGGTGCCGCCCTCCGGGGCGAAGGTCAGTCCGCTGCGCCGACCGTTGCGGGCGAGTTCCTCGGCCAGGTCGATGTTGAACGCGTCCACCCGGGTGCTGGGCAACGACAGGGACACGTTTGTGCCCTCGTACCGATCCGCCAACTGCCTGGTGATCTCGCCGATCTCGCTGTGGTCGGCGCTGGACAGGCTCAGCAGGCCGACCTCTTCCAGGCCGGTGGACGCCAATCCTTCGGCGACCATCGACCCCACCACCGGCAGGCTGCGTTCCCGCACCGGACGCGTGATCATGCCCGCCTGGCAGAAGCGGCAACCCCGGGTGCAGCCCCGGAAGATCTCAACCGAGTACCTCTCGTGGACCGTCTCTGCGAGGGGGACCAGTGGCGCGCGGGGATAGGGCCACTCGTCGAGGTCGGTGAGAACCCAGCGGGTGACTTTGTAGGGCACTCCGGGACGGTTCGGCGACACCTTCGCAATGGCCCCGTCTGTTGCGTAGCTGATGTCATAGAACTGCGGCACGTAGAACTTGCCGGTGCGGGCCAGCCGTTCGAGCACTCCGAGGCGTCCACCTGGGCGATCTTCTGCCTGCCAGTGACGAATGATGGCGCTGAGTTCCAGGGCGGCACGCTCCCCGTCCCCGATGACGGCCACGTCGATGAAGTCGGCGATGGGTTCGGGGTTGGACGCGCAGTGCCCCCCCACCACGACCAACGGGTCGTCGGGGCCGCGGTCGACACTCCGCAGCGGGATTCCAGCGAGGTCGATGGCGTTCAGCAGATTGGTGTACCCCAGTTCGGTGGACATACTGACGCCCAGGACATCGAAACCGCGAACCGGTCGATGTGTCTCCAGACTCAGCAGCGGCAGGCCGGCGGCACGCATCCGGGCCTCCATGTCGGGCCAGACCGAGAAGGTCCGCTCGGCACTGATCCAGTCCATTTCGTTCAGCACTTCGTAGAGGATCGCAAGGCCCTGATTCGGTTGGCCCAGTTCGTAGGCGTCCGGATACAGCAGCACCCAGTGGACGTCGACGCCCGACCAGTCCTTGGTGACGGAGTTGAGTTCACCTCCCACGTACTGGATGGGTTTGACGACGTGGGCGAGCAGCGGCTCCAACCGGTCGAAGGCGGGCGTCGGTCCGGTCGAGGCTTGCCAGGCATGAGTGTTCATCGCCCGCCATGCTAATCGCCCGGAGTTAACGATCCGGACGCGTCGACTCCCACGGTCGAGGGTTGATCAGCGGTTCGTGATCCTCCATCGCTCGCGGGGGCGCCGTCGGCAGCCCGGGCGTTCGTTGTGGCAGCGGTGGACGTGGCACCATCGGCGGAGGCGGCAGCGGTGGACGCGGCACCATCGGCGGAGGCGGCACCATCGGCGGAGGCGGCACCATCGGCGGAGGCGGCATAGGTGGACGAGGCACCATGGACGCGGCGGGCGCGGCAGTTCGAACCAGACCCTGCCGATCGGCATTACGGACGATGAGCACAACCCCTATGCCCACCACAGCCATGCCGAGCAACACCGCCGGTCCGGCGGCGCCCACGTCCCTGTTGAAGATCTCGCCGAGATCACTGAACGGCAGGAGGACCTCGCTGAGCAGGTTGTTCACCAGATGCATCGCGATCGCCGCCTCAAGACCGCCGGTTCGCCACGTGAGGTAGCAGGCGGCCAGACCGAACCACAGGTAGTAGCCGTTGAGCCAAGGGTCAGCGGCCGCGTGCGCGAACATGAACATGACCGACGAGACGGCTGCCCCGGCAATCACGGCAATCCTCGGGTTCCGGAAGAAGCTGGCCACCGCCCGATTCGCCACACCACGGAAGCCGTACTCCTCTCCTGTTACCTGCAGCGGGGTTGTGAGCAGTATCCCGACGATGAGCACCCACGTGTCGGGGGTGACCGCCAGGTCGAGCCCGCCGCCCTGCCACAGGCCAAGTCCGATGTCCACCCCGACGTAGAGGGCCCACAGCGGGGTGAGCAGCAGCAGACACTTGCCCAACCAACGCCACCGCAGGGCGCCCACGACACTGGAGACCCAGCCCGGCCGTTGTTTGAACAGCCACGTCGAGATCAGGAACGAGATGGGAATCAACGTGGCCAGCCCCAGGTTGTTGGCCAGGAAGACGAGGGCGGTGATCTCGGTCGGATCCCAGCCCTCGAGATCCGTCCGGCCGCTCGAGACATCGATGGCCATTGCCACGCCGAAGAAGATGCCCGACGCGACAAGGGTCAACAGCACCGTCACGACCAGTGCGACCACCGGGAGCCACCAGGACCAGGCCGGCGTGCGCCAGAACGACGGATAGTCGCTCTGCTGCACAGGTAGGGTCGGGCGGAAGGCTCGCCCGGGTGAGGAATCACCGGAGCCAAGCACCGGCAAGCTCCCGTCCGCATACGACATGACTCAACCCAGCCCGGGGAACCAGATGTCTATCTCGCGCTCGGCGCTGGCGATCGAATCAGACGAATGCACCAGGTTGCGGTTCATGTACAACGAGTAGTCACCACGAATCGTGCCGGGAGCGGCAACCGCAGAGTCCGTCGGTCCATTCATCAGCCGAACAACCTCGATGGCGCGGTCCCCTTCGAGCACCATGGCAACCAACGGCCCTGAGGTCACAAAGGACTCCAGTCCCGGGTAGTACGGCCGGCCCACGTGTTCGGCATAATGTCGGGCGGCCAACTCGGCGTCCGCCACCCGCAGCTGAAGGGCCAGCAGTTCCAGACCCTTGTCCTCGTACCGCGCAATGATCCGACCCACCAACCCGCGCGCCACGCCGTCGGGCTTGACAAGCACCAGAGTGCGTTCGGTTTGCGTCATGGCTGAACCCTACAAGAAGGACACGACCACCCCGGCCTGCCTGTGGACAACTCGGCGCCCATCAATCGACCACGTCATCGTCCATGACAGGCAGGAGCTGGGCCCGAACCGAACCAGCCAGATAAACCGACCCGATGATCAGAACCAGGGCGTCCGGACCGGCCTGCTCTGCCAGGCCGCGGGCCAGGTCGACTGCCTGGGCGACGCTGGCCGCCGACCTCACCCGGTGGGCGTCGAAAACCTCACCGGCTTCGTGCGCCAGTTCCTCGGCGCTGAGTGCCCGCGCGATCTCGGGCATCGACGTGACGACGATCGTGTCCAGTTCCTCGGCGAGAAGCTCCATAACCTCTCCCACAGCCTTGTCGCGCATCATGGCCACCACACCGATGAGTGGCCGGGCGGTGAAGGCCTCACGCAGTCCGGCCAGAGCGGCCCGCACGCCGTGCGGGTTGTGCGCGGTGTCGAGGACCACCACCGGATCATCGTCGATCGGTTCGAGCCGAGCAGGCGCCACCACCTGGCCCAGGCCTTGCGACAGGATCTCGCCGCTCAGCGGCGCCGCACGGAAGGCCTCCACAGCGGCGACCGCGAGAGCGGCGTTGTGCGCCATGTGCGCGCCGAAGAGCGGCAGGAAGATATCGCCCATCGGGCCGTCCGCCGCATCGATACGCAACATCTGGCCACCGACTGCGGGCTGCCGCTCGAGGAGGGCGAAATCCACACCCTCACGAAGCGCGCGAGCCCCCACCTGGGCGCACCGCGCCATCAGGACTTCGGCGGCCTGCGGATCCTGCCCTGCCAACACGGCCACCGACCCTTGCTTGATGATCCCGGCCTTCTCCCGCGCGATCTCGGCGATGGTGTGGCCGAGCAGATGGGTGTGGTCCAGATCGATGGGTGTGACGACTGCCACCTCGGCGTCCGCGACACTGGTGGCGTCCCACGTGCCTCCCATGCCCACCTCGACGATCGCCACGTCCACCGGGGCGTCCGCGAAGGCCGCGTAGGCCATCGCCGTGATGATCTCGAAGAACGTCATGGGGACTCCTGCCGGCCGCTTGGCGTCCACCATCTCGACCAGTGGTGCGATCTGACGCCATGTCTCGTCGAAGACCTCGGCGCTGACCGGTTCACCGTCGATGCAGATGCGTTCGGTCACGTCCACCAGGTGCGGGCTCGAGAAGCGTCCCGTCCGCAACCCCATCGCCCGCAGCAACGCGTCAATCATGATCGCGGTGCTGCCCTTTCCGTTGGTGCCGGTGATCTGGATCACCGGGCAGCTGCGCTGCGGATCGCCGAGCAGGTCACACAGCGCCTCGATCCGCTCGAGAGAGGGTTGCGGATGGCTCTCCGGCCAGCGCGCGATGAGCGTGGCCACCAGTTGGTCGTGGTCGGCGTACTGGGAGGGCATCGCGAACTCGGTCATGACCGACCAGCTTACTGCCGCCGCTGCGGCATCAAGGGGCCTCAGGGAGGGTCAGTTATGCTGGACGTCGTGAGTATGTGGATGGGTTCAGTCGCACCCCAGCAGCTGACCCGGGACTGGCGTGACTGGGTGGGTCTGGGGGCCCGACTGGTGCTGGGCATCAGCCTCTCTGTTGCAGGCCTGCTCAAGGTGGGACGACTGCAGGCGAACGTTGCCCAGGTCGAGTTGTTCCAGCTGCCCATCCCCGACCCTGTGGTGACGCTGATCGGATACGCCCAGCCTTTCGTCGAGATAGCGGTCGGGTTGATGCTGATCATCGGCCTGTTCACCCGCATCAACGCGGTGCTCGGAACTCTGTCGATGGTGGCCTTCATAGCGGGCATCATCTGGGCCTGGGCCCACGGGCTGCGGATCGACTGCGGCTGCTTCACATTGGGTGGTGAACTCGGCGCGGAGGAACAGACCCGCTACCTGCAGGACATCGCCCGCGATCTGGGGCTGATGGCTTGCGGGCTGTGGCTGTGGCTGCGTCCGGCCTCCGTCCTGGCATCGGACACGTGGCTGCTGCGCCCCGTGGCCGCCGTGGACGACTTCGACCACGATGAGCCGCGCGGCGACCCCACCCCGTCATACCTCACCTCCCATACCGGCCGCTGAGCCGACCGCCACCAGCAGTGACGTACCGACCAGAAGGCGACAGATGAGCAAGAGCAAGCAGGGCCAACAGCGTCCGGCCTCCGACCCGACCCCCGGTGGCAAGTCATCGGCTGCCGCGAACAGCCGCCGCGACCAACTCCGCGCCCAGCAGGCCGCCGAGGCGCAACGCGCTCGCACCCGCCGGATCATCACCGCTGCGGCCGTGGCACTGGCCGTGCTGATCGTCGCGATCGTTGCCGTCGTCCTGGTACAGAACAACCAACGACAGCTTGAGGCCGACTCTCTGCGGGGCAGCCAGGGCCAGGTCACTCCGCTCAACGCCACCGAGGACGGCAGCGGTCTGGTGTACACGTCCTCGACCGGTTCGATCGACAAGCCGCTGGTCGAGGTCTACCTCGACTTCCAGTGCCCCGGGTGTGCCCAGGCCTCTGCCGTGGTCGACCCGCTG
Source organism: uncultured Actinomycetota bacterium (assembly GCA_963780175.1). Classification (GTDB taxonomy): domain Bacteria; phylum Actinomycetota; class Actinomycetes; order Propionibacteriales; family Propionibacteriaceae; genus Brooklawnia. The sequence goes on from CAWAAT010000004.1 coordinate 14,375, forward strand.
CTCGAGCAACTGGCCGAGTCAGGCAAGATCCAGCTGACCTACCACATGCTGTACGGCCTCGACCGAGGCTTCCCCGGCAACCACTCCTACCGGGCCGCCCTGGCTGCCACCTGCGCCGACGTCCAGGACGCGTTCTCTGCCTACACCAAGACCGTCTTCGCCAACCAGCCTGTTCGAGAGGGCGACGGCTGGACCGACGAGCAACTGCGCGGCACACTCGCCCAGCAAGCCGGGCTCGCCGGTGAGCAACTGACCGCCTTCCAGGGGTGTTACGACGCCAAGTCCACCAGCGACTTCGTCGAGGCGATGTACAACGCCACCCCCGACTACGTGACGCACACCCCGTTCTTCGCTGTGGACGGCAAGGAGATGCCGATCGCCAACGCCGACCTCGCCAGTCAGGACGCCCTGCTCTCTGCCATCGAGCGCATCGCCGGCTGACGGAGGGCCGACGCTGACGCAGTCCGGTCAGGATTCTGGTGGCCGGGCGCAATCGGTAGGATGCACCTCATGACTTCTGCACCCAACCAGTCCAGTCCGGCCGCGAGCACGACCAGCTGGCAGGTACCGGACGCGCCGGTGCTGGAGGGTCTGGAAGACCGTTGGGCACAGTTGTGGCGTTCATCGGGAAGCTACGCCTTCACCCGGCCCGCCGCACGTGATCAGGTGTTCTCGATCGACACTCCCCCGCCCACCGTCTCCGGTTCGCTGCACGTCGGTCACGTCTTCAGCTACACCCACACCGACGTTGTCGCGCGCTACCAGCGCATGCAGGGCAAGCAGGTCTTCTACCCGATGGGTTGGGACGACAACGGCCTTCCGACCGAGCGGCGCGTACAGAACTTCTACGGCGTCCGCTGCGAGCCGTCCCTGCCCTATGACGCGGATTTCTCCCCGCCGGCCAAGCCCGACCCGAAGAGGCAGGTTGCCATCAGCCGCCGCAACTTCGTGGAGCTGTGCCGCGACCTCACCGCAGTGGATGAACTGGTCTTCGAGAACCTGTGGCGGCGCATCGGATTGTCCGTGGACTGGGACCTGCTGTACACCACCATCTCGCCGGAGTCCCAGACGGTCGCCCAACGAGCGTTCCTGCGCAACCTGACTCGCGGTGAGGCCTACCTGTCGCAGGCCCCGACGATGTGGGACGTGACCTTCCAGACCGCGGTTGCCCAGGCCGAACTCGAGGCCCGCGAGTACCCCGGCTTCTACCACGCCATCACCTTCCACCGGCCCGACGGCCAAGATGTGCTCATCGAGACGACGCGTCCGGAACTGTTGGCGGCCTGTTGCGCGCTGATTGCCCATCCGGACGACGAGCGGTACCAGTCCTTGTTCGGATCGACTGTGACCACCCCGGTGTTCGGTGTCGAGGTGCCGGTGCTGGCCCACCCGGATGCCGAACCCGACAAGGGATCGGGCATCGCCATGTGCTGCACCTTCGGCGACCTGACCGATGTCACCTGGTGGCGCGAGCTGAACCTGCCGACTCGCACCATCATCGGACGCGACGGCCGGATCACGCGTGAAGAGCCTGACTGGATCGTCGACACGGCGGCCTTCGCCCGGATCGCGGGCCGGACCACCTTCTCGGCACGTGAGGAAACCGTCGCGATGTTGCGCGAGAACGGTGAGCTCGTGGGAGAGCCGAAGCCGACGACCCGCATGACCAACTTCTACGAGCGCGGCGACAAGCCGCTCGAAATCGTCTCGACGCGCCAGTGGTACATCACCAACGGAGGACGCGACACCGACCTGCGCGCCGCACTGCTGGCCCGCGGTGACGAGCTCGAGTGGACCCCGGATCACATGCGGCACCGCTACGCAAACTGGGTCGGCGGGCTCAACGGTGACTGGCTGATCAGCCGCCAGCGGTTCTTCGGTGTGCCCTTCCCGGTCTGGTACGCGCTGGACTCCGAGGGCGAACCGAACTACGACCACCCGATCGTGGCCGACGAGGCGTCGCTGCCTGTCGATCCCGCCTCCCAGCCGGCACCCGGCTACGACGAGTCGCAACGCGGTCTGCCCGGCGGGTTCGTCGGTGATCCGGACGTCATGGACACCTGGGCCACCAGCTCACTGACCCCGCAGATCGCATGCGGGTGGGAGCGCGACGAGCAGTTGTGGAACCTGACATACCCGATGGATCTGGCTCCGCAGGCCCATGACATCATCCGCACGTGGCTGTTCAGCCGGGTGGTGCGCAGCCATCTGGAGGAGAACACGCTGCCGTGGCGCAGGGCGGCCATCTCCGGATTCGTCGTCGACCCTGATCGCAAGAAGATGAGCAAGTCCAAGGGCAATGTGGTGGTCCCCACCGAGATCCTGGAGAAGTTCGGCGCCGACGCGGTCCGCTGGCGCGCGGCCATGGCCCGGCCGGGCATGGACTCTCCCTTCGACGAAACCCAGATGAAGGTGGGACGCCGCCTGGCCATGAAGATCCTCAACGCGTCCAAGTTCGTGCTCCACCAGGGCCAGCCGGCCGGCGCATCGGCGATCACCGAAGCCGACGACCTCGGGATGCTGGCTGCGTTGCGGAGCGTCGTCAGGACGACCACTGCCGCGTTCGAGAACTTCCAGTACACCGACGCGCTGGAGCAGACCGAGAAGTTCTTCTGGAGCTTCTGCGACGACTACGTCGAGTTGGTCAAGGAGCGTTCCTACGGCGCCCGTGGACCGCAGGCAGCAGCCTCCGCCCAGGCGGCACTCCAACTGGCGCTCAGCGTCCAGCTGCGGCTGTTCGCACCGTTCATGCCCTTCGTGACCGAAGAGGTCTGGAGTTGGTGGCAGCCCGGTTCGATTCACCACGCCGCGTGGCCGAGCGTCGAGGAGTTGCCGGCAGGCGGGGACGCTGGGTTGCCGGATGACATCGCGGCGGTGCTGATCGGGCTGCGTGGCGCGAAGTCGCAGGCCAAGGTGGCGATGCGCACCGAGGTCACCCACGCGGTGGTGCGTGGACCGCAGGCTTCCCTGGACAGGCTGTCGGGGGTGGTGGCCGACCTGCGAGCCGTGGGTCGGATCACGGGAGAGCTGGAGTTCACCCCCGGCAACGACGTCATTACGGTTGATGTGACCCTGGCCGAGCCGGTGTGAACGAACCTGCCCTCATCGGGACGCGGGGCTGACCGTGGCGGCGGTTCAGCCCTGGGTCGCGGCAATGTAGCGTTTGACCGCCTCCGCGTCGTTCGGCAACTCGACCACCCGGCGCGGCGCGTCCTCGATACCCACGAACCGATCGGGACGCTGCGGGGCGGTCCCGATCGCCTCCACGATCGTCTCGGCGAACTTCACGGGCAGCGCGGTCTCGAGAACCACGATGGGGGCGGTCACCCGGTCGGTCCAGGATTTCGCCACGTGCACCCCGTCGGCGGTGTGCGGGTCGACGAGGATGCCGTACTCGTTCCACAGTTCGCGAATCGTCTCGACCCGATCGGTATGACGAGATGATCCGCTGACGAAGCCGTACCGAGCGGTCAACCCGGCGAACTCAGGGGTGGCGGACAGGTCGAAGAAACCGTGGCGGGCCAACCGCTCGCCGAAGAGTTCGGCGCAGCGGGCGCCATCGCGACCCAGCAGGTCGAAAACGAAGCGTTCGAAGTTGGACGCCTTGCTGATGTCCATGGACGGGCTGCTGGTGGCGGCCACCTCGGCGCCCCTGCGCACCCGGTAGACGCCGGTCGTGAAGAACTCGTGGAGCACGTCGTTCTCGTTGGTGGCCAGGATCAGGGTGTCGATCGGCAGCCCCATCTCGCGGGCGATGTGGCCGGCGCAGATGTTGCCGAAGTTGCCGGACGGCACGGCGAAGCTGATCCGTTGGTCGTTGGCGGCGCTGACCCGCAACCACACGGCCACGTAATAGACGACCTGGGCCATCAGCCGCGCCCAGTTGATGGAGTTCACCGCCCCGATGTGGTGACGAGCCTTGAACTCCGCGTCGGCGTTGACCGTCTTGACGATGTCCTGGCAGTCATCGAAGACACCGTCGATGGCGATGTTGTGGATGTTCGCGTCTGGCAGCCCGAACATCTGGGCCTGCTGAAAAGGAGTCATCCGTCCAGCGGGGGTGAGCATGTACACGCTCAGCCGCGCACGACCACGCATCGCATGCTCGGCCGATGACCCGGTGTCCCCGCTCGTGGCGCCCAGGATGGTGAGTGTCGTGTCGCGGCGGGTCAGTTCGTACTCGAACAGTTCGCCAAGCAACTGCATGGCCATGTCCTTGAATGCGGCAGTCGGACCGTTGGACAGGTGGCCCAGCCACAGCGGACCGTCTCCGATGGGATCCACCGGCACGATGGCCTCGGTGCCGAACTTCTCGGCGGTGTAGGCACGCTGACAGATGCCCAGCAGCTCCGCGGAGTCGATGTCGTCGATGAACAGCGAGAGGACCTCGTGAGCGAGCCCGGCGTAGCCCTCGTGGGCCAACACGTCCCGCCAGTTGGTGAGCGTCTCGTCGCTGACCCGGGGGTACTCGGCCGGCAGGTAGAGACCACCGTCGGCGGCCAGCCCCTCCAGGAGGATGTCACTGAAGCTGGCGGTCGGCGCGTCCTGACGGCCACGGGTCGAGATGTATCTCACCCGCACAGCCTATCCGGCGGGATCGCGGATCGACGACGGGCAGCCAGCCCCGCCGACGGGCGCGCTCAGGCCGAAAGCTCGGTGCGGGCGGCCAACTGGGCGCGGGTCACCATCGTCGGTGACTCCTCGCCGCTGACGGCTTCGGCGGTCACCACCACCTGTCCGATCTCGGGTCTGCCCGGTACGTCGTACATCACGTCGAGCAATAGTTCTTCGAGGATCGCGCGCAACCCGCGCGCTCCGATACCGCGTTCGAGTGCCTTGGCGGCTATCGCACGGATGGCGGAGTCGGTGAACTCGAGCTCCACGCCATCCAGGTCGAACAACCGCCTGAACTGCTTGATCAGGGCGTTGCGAGGCTCGACGAGGATCCGCTCCAACGCCTCCCCGTCGAGCTGAGGCACCGTGGCGATCATCGGCAGGCGACCGATGAACTCGGGGATGAGACCGAACTTGTGCAGGTCCTCGGAGCGCACCCCTGCGAACGGGTCGCTGCCCCTGGCTGCCCGCACATCGGCACTCGCGGTGAAGCCCAACGGTCGCTGCCCCACCCGGGCGTCGATAATGTGCTCCAGCCCGGCGAAGGCGCCACCGACGATGAACAGCACGTTGGTGGTGTCGATCTGGATGAATTCCTGGTGAGGGTGTTTGCGACCCCCCTGGGGCGGCACCGAGGCCACCGTACCCTCCAGGATCTTCAGCAGCGCCTGCTGGACGCCCTCCCCCGAGACATCCCGGGTGATGGAGGGGTTCTCCGATTTGCGGGCCACCTTGTCGATCTCGTCGATGTAGATGATGCCGGTCTCGGCCTTCTTCACGTCGAAGTCGGCGGCCTGGATGAGCTTGAGGAGAATGTTCTCGACGTCCTCGCCGACATATCCCGCCTCGGTCAGTGCGGTGGCGTCGGCCATGGCGAACGGGACGTTGAGCATCCGGGCGAGGGTCTGGGCCAGATAGGTCTTGCCGCAGCCGGTGGGCCCGATCAGCAGGATATTGGACTTGGCGAGTTCGACTTCATCGCCCTGACGTCCCGAGTTCTGCTGGGCCCGGATTCGCTTGTAATGGTTGTAGACCGCGACCGACAAGGTCCTCTTCGCCGATTCCTGACCGATGATGTACTCGTCGAGGAACGCGCCGATCTCGGCGGGGCGGGGCAGGTCGGTGCCGGACGGCATGGCGTCGGTGTCGCTGAACTCCTCCTCGATGATCTCGTTGCACAGGTCAATGCATTCGTCGCAGATGTAGACACCGGGACCAGCAATGAGCTTCCTGACCTGTTTCTGTGTTTTGCCACAGAAGGAGCACTTGAACAGATCTCCGCTCTCGCCGATGCGAGCCATCGCCCCTCCTAGATTGACGATCACCGAGGCCGTGTGCGCACGAACCACCCCGGGGTCCCCACCCTAGCGCTCCGGGGAGCAGCAAGAGTCGAGACGTCCGGCGTGGGATGCGCGCTACTTTGCGTCGGACAGTGAGGTGAGAATGTCGTCGATGATGCCGTACTCGACGGCCTCTTCTGCGGTGAGGAACTTGTCACGTTCCACGTCACGGCTGACCTTCTCGACGCTCTGACCGGTGTTCTCGGCCAACATCTGCTCCATGAGCACCCGGATCCGCATGATCTCGCGGGCCTGGATCTCCAGATCGGACGACTGACCGTAGGAGCCGTCCCCCGACATGGACGGCTGGTGGATGAGGATGCGGGAGTTCGGCAGCGCCAACCGCTTGCCCTTCGTCCCCGCAGCCAGAATGACGGCCGCCGCCGAGGCTGCTTGCCCGAGACAGACGGTCTGCACGTCCGGCTTGATGTAGCGCATCGTGTCGTAGATGGCGGTCAGCGCAGTGAACGAGCCGCCCGGGGAGTTGAGATAGATCGAGACCGGACGCTCGGTGTCCATCTGCTGCAGACACAGCAGTTGGGCCATCACCGCGTTCGCGATCTCGTCACTGATCGGCGTGCCGAGGAAGATGATGCGATCCTCGAACAGCTTGGTGTACGGGTCGACGCGACGCACGCCGTAACTGGTGCGCTCTTCCCACTGGGGAATGATGTAGTCCATCCGCGGTTCGAAGCCCGCGCTGCCGTAGGGCAGTTGGGGCAGGTTGGTGCCGGGAATCAGGTTCGGGGTCATCGTCGCGTCCTCACTGGTTGGGTGCGTCGGGGGTCGTGATCTGGGACGCACGCTCGAAGACGTGGTCGATGAAGCCGTATGACAAGGCCTCATGCGCCGTGAACCAGCGGTCTCGATCGGAGTCCTGCTCGATCTGCTCCACACTCTGGCCAGTGTGCTTGGCGATGAGGGCCGCCATCTGGCGCTTGAGGTGCAGGGACTGCTCAGCCTGGATGGCGATGTCGGACGCGGTGCCGCCCAGGCCCCCTGACGGCTGGTGCATGAGGATGCGGGCGTGCGGCAGGGCGTAACGTTTGCCGGCCGCACCTGCGCACAGCAGGAACTGACCCATCGATGCGGCCAGACCCATGGCGACGGTGGCGACGTCGTTGGAGATCCACTGCATGGTGTCGTAGATCGCCATGCCGGCGTCCACGGACCCGCCCGGTGAGTTGATGTAGAGATAGATGTCCTTGACCGGGTCTTCCGCGTTCAGCAGGAGCATCTGCGCGCAGATCGCGTTCGCGTTCTCGTCGCGCACCTCGGAGCCGAGGAAGACGATGCGGTTGGCCAGCAACGACTGATAAACGTTGTCAGTCATTCCTGCCGGGGAGCCGGCCGCCGCTGCGGCGCGCAAGGGTGTCATGTCTGGATTCACAGGACGAACCTACAACCCGGCAACGACAAAACGGAGCGCATCCGAGGGGTGTTCGCTGGGGGCGTGCGTGCGGGAATGTGCACTGGCACGAGCCCTGCTAACCGAGCTCCGGTTCAGCATCCCGTGGATCGCTCGCGAGGAAGGCGTTCACCCAGCGGGCCCGCGGATCGACGTCGATGACCAGGCACTTGACCAAGAGGGTCAGGGGCAGGGCAAGCAGAGTGCCCATGCCACCGATGACGGCCGTCCACAACAGCAGCGAGATGAACGAGACGGTCGGAGTCACCCCGATCGATTCGCCGGCGAATCTGGGCTGGATGATCGACTGGACGACGAAATTGAGCACCGAGTAGATGAGGACGACCCCCACGGCGGTCTGCCAGCCGTTGGCGAACAGCGCAACCAGTGCCGGCGGGATGAGCCCGATGATGAAGCCAACGTTGGGGATGTAGTTGGTCAGGAAGCTGAACAGCGCCCAGACCAGCGTCAGGGGCACCCCCAGGAGCGCGAGGGCAACACCGTCGAGGGCGGCGACGATGATGCCGAAGATGGTGGTGACCAGCCAGTAGCGCCGGACGCCCAGGGCGAAATCGCCCATGGCCTGAGAGATTTGCGAGCGTCCCGATGCGATGACCTTCAGGCGTCGGTCCATGCCAGGGGTGTCCATCGCCATGAAGACGATCGCCGCGATGACCACGCCGATGACGCCCAGTGTGCCGGACGCCCCTGACAACAGGGATGTCGCCGCGCCCAGGACGCGGGTGGGATCCAGGGTGCTGAAGATGCGGGTGATGGCCGTGGGCTCGAAGCCGAGCTCCAACACGAAGTTCAGCGCCTGCTGGTACAGGCCGACGAACTGGTCGGAGTAGCTCGGCAGGATGCCGATCATCTCGCTGATCGACCAGATGAGACCCACGACGATCGCGAGCAGGACCGCGAAGACGGTCAGGCTGACCACGGTCGCGCTCAGCCAGGAGGGCGTGCCCTTTCGCACCAACCAGGTGTGCAACGGGTAAGCCGTGATCATGAGGTTGAGCGCGAGGAACACCGGGCCGATCACTCCGGCGAACTCACGCAAGGCGATCAGGCAGACCAGACTCGCAGCCAGGCCCACGGCCACCGTCACGAACCGCGTCTGCGGATGCGTGGACGCTGAACTGCGCCCGGCGGCATCGTTCAACGACATGCTTCCTCCGAATCGCCTGCGTCAGAGCTCCGAGCCTCGCCGGCACGTGGTGACCAGCGAGAGGCCCCCTTGATCCAGTGGTCAAAAGGGCCTCGCGCCGACATGTCACTCCTGAGTCTTGGCCTTGGCCGCCCGCTTCTTGGGTGCGGCCTTCTCGCCGGAGCCCTCAGCCTCAGACGCCTCGGCGTCGTCGGCCTCAGGGTCGTCGCCCTTCGGCTCTTCCGCCCCGACCTCGGGCTGCTCGGCCTTCTTGCGGCTGGCCTTGGCCTTGGGCTTCTCGACGACAACCGGCTCTTCTGCGGCAGGTTCTGCCAGGGTGCCGTCTGACTTCAGGCCCCGGAGGTTGACCGGCACGCCCTCGGAATCGGTGACCTTGGCGGCCGCGACCAACTCGCCCAGAGCCTTCCCGCGCCTGACCTCGCCCATCCACTCGGCGGCGTGGTCATGCTCCATCATGTGCTGCAGCTCCTGCTCAGGGGAGGTGCCGTTCTGCTGCGCCTTGGCGAAGATCAACTCGGTCAGCTCGGACTGGTCGACCCGCAGCTCGACATCCTCCGCGTACTTGTCGAGGATGATCTGCGAACGCAAGCCTTCGCTCACCCGCTGGTCGATGAGCTCCCAGAACTCCTCGGGGGTCTCGGCCTCCTCCTCATCGGCGTCAGCCAGGTACTGGTCGAGGGTCAGCCCGGCGCGGGTCAGCTGGGTTTCGATGGATTCGCGACGAGTCTGCTGTTCGGAGCTGACGAGGGTTTCCGGCAGTTCAAGCTGGGTGCGCTCGACGACGGCCTTCAGCACGAGCTCGCGGGCCTGATTGGCCTGACCGATACGAGCGATCCGCTCCAGGTTGTCGCGCAGGTCGGCCAGCATCTCCTCAGCCGTGTCGAACTCACTGACCAGTTGAGCGAACTCATCGTCCACCTCAGGCAGGTCCTGCGACTGCACCTTGACGACCTCGACCTGGATCTCGGCCTGCTCATCGCGGTTCGGGCCGCCCACCAGGGTCGAGGTGAACGAAGTGGACTCGCCGGCCTTGAGGCCGACCAGTGCATCGTCGAGGCCGTCCAACATGCCACCGGCACCCACCTTGTACTGGACGTCGGATGCCTCTGCGTCCTCAAGGACCTCGCCATCCTGGCTGGCGGTGAGGTTGATGACGACTACGTCGCCGGTCTGCGCTGCACGCTCGACCTCGCTGAGGGTGGCGAAGCGCTCGCGCAGCAACTCGACCCGCTCGTTGACGTCGGCGTCGGACACCGACGCGGCCGCCACCTGCACCTCAATCTCGGAGACATCCGGAATGTCGAAGTCGGGACGGACGTCGACCTCGGCGGTGAAGATGACGTTCTTGCCGTCGTTCAGCTCGGAGATGTCGATGTCGGGCTCGCTGAGCGGGCGAAGGTCATGCTCCTGGACGGCCTGGCCGTAGGCCTGAGGCAAGATCGAGTTGATGGCCTCCTGCAACACCATGCCGCGGCCGAAGCGCTGGTCGATCAGCTTGGCAGGCACCTTTCCCTTGCGGAACCCAGGGATGTTCACCTGCTTGGCGATGTCCTTGTAGGACTCGGCGATGGCCGGCTCGAGGTCGGCAAAGGGCAGGTCGATGATGAGCTTTACCCGGGTGGGGCTCAGCTGCTCGAGGGTGCTGGGCACGTGATCTCCTGGCTGATTGCGGGGCAGGTCCGTCGTGGGGCCTGCGGTAACCGTTTGATTCTAGCCAGCAGGGCCACGACCGGCCAACCAACCGATGCCTGATGGTCCAGGGCGCCCCCTATCAGGGCCAGTGGAGCGGACGACGGGAATCGAACCCGCGTAGCCAGTTTGGAAGACTGGGGCTCTACCATTGAGCTACGTCCGCGTGCCCCACCGAAGTGGCGCGGGACCACTGTACCCGATCTTCTCGATGGGGTCGACGCGCACGTTCTCCCTTTGCAGCGTGGCCCGGCACATAGCATGGGCCTGTGCGGAGTCTGCTGGAGGAGCTGAGGTCGTTCTTCCGCGCGGCACTGGTGGACCGGGTGGACCGTGGGGTTCGAGCGCCCGAGACGCCTCGCAGTACCTTGCGCCGACGAGTGACGGTCGCAGCGACGGTGCTGGCAGGTACTGCAGTGTTGGGCGCCGCGTTGTCGATCCGGCCCGGTGACCCGCTCTTCTACGCCGCCAGCCTCGGCGTGGCCGCCGTCTGGGTCGCTGGGGCCCTCCTGTCTGGGCCCATCCGCCTGGGACGCGCCCGGACACGAGCCGGGGGAACAAGCCACCCGCTGCTGCACGGCTTCCTGCTCGGCGCTGCCCTGCTCGGGGTGTTCCTTGCGGGCGCGGTTGTGGTCGGACGGATTCCTGTGTTGCGAGAGCCTGTCGACAATCTGCTCGACCATGCACGATACGGGTCGCTGTTGGTCGTCGTGCTGATCACCGCCATCGGCGGTGCGTCGGAGGAACTCTTCTTCCGAGGAGCCGTGTACGCCGCGCTGCCCAGTCGCTGGAACGTGGCCGGTTCGGTGGGGTTGTACGCATTTTCCACGGCTTTGAGCGGCGTACCCCTGCTCACTTTCGCCGCCGTCTGTCTCGGCCTGTTGACGGCACTGCAACGCCGGGTCACCGGCGGCGTGCTCGGTCCCATCACCAGTCATCTCACCTGGTCGCTGGGCATGCTGCTGTTGCTTCCCTCGGCCCTGCAGTTCGGCCAGCCACACTGAACAACCTCGGAGGAACCATGGACGATCGTCTTGCGCTGGTCACCGGCGCGTCAGGCTACATCGGCGGACAGTTGGTACCGGCCCTGCTGGACGCAGGGTGGCGGGTGCGCGTGCTAGCCAGGAATCCTGGACGGCTGCCGAGCGCCTGGCGGGAACAGGTTGAAGTGGTCAAGGGGGACGCCACCCGAGCCGAGGATTTGGCCGCCGCGCTGGCCGACGTCCGGTGCGCCTACTACTTGCTGCACTCGATGGACGGTCGAGGCGACTACCTCACTCGTGACCGTGACCTCGCCCAAGGCTTCGCCCGTGCCGCCCGGGAGGCAGGAATCGGCCGGATCGTCTACCTGAGCGGGTTACATCCCCGCGAGGGAGATCTGTCTGACCACATGCGGTCCCGGGTCGAGGTCGGCAACCTGCTGCTCGCCTCCGGCGTCCCGACCGCGGTCCTGCAGGCCGGTGTGGTGCTGGGCGCCGGATCGGCCTCCTTCGACATGCTGCGGCATTTGACCGAGCGGCTGCCCGTCGCGGTCGCCCCGCGGTGGCTTGACAACCAGATCCAGCCGATCGCGATCGACGACGTCATCCACTACCTCGTCGCTGCGGCCGACCTGCCGCCCGACGTCAACCGCACGATCGACGTGGCCATGGACGAGGTACTCACCTACCGCGACATGATGATCCGTTACGCGCGGATCACTGGTTTGGGTCGACGCATCATCCTCACGATCCCGGTCCTCACCCCGGGCCTGGCCAGCCACTGGGTGGGGCTGGTGACCCCGGTGGTGGCCGGCGTCGCCCGCCCGCTGGTCGGCAGCCTCATCCATCACGCCGTCAAGCACTCGTTCGACGCGTCGAGTCTGCTGGGCGACCCGCCGGGCGGGCTGATGGGCTTTGACGAAGCCATTCGAGTGGCCACCCGCGGACTTGAGCCTCGGCGTTGGCGCCACACCGCGTGGGGCGTGGGAGCAGGGATCCTGGCCACCGCGATCGCGGGTTCGGTGGCAACCAACCCACGCAGCACCTGGTACGCGACGCTGCGCAAACCCTTCTTCCAACCACCCGCCGCCGCCTTCCCGGTCGTGTGGACGGGCCTGTACGCCACCATCTGGGCGGCGTCGACGGCGGCCATCTGCGAGTTGCGGGAGAAGGGCCGTGACAGCGAGGCGGATGGCTACTCCCGGGCGCTGGCTGCCAACCTGGTGCTCAATGCCGGCTGGAGCGCGGTCTTCTTCCGGGCACACCGTCCAGGCGCCGCCACCGCGGTGGCCACGCTGCTCGCGGCAAGCTCCGCCGACCTGGCCCGCCGTGCGGAGCCCGTGGGAAGCGGGAAGGCGGCTGCTCTTGGCGCCTACGCAGGCTGGTGCGCTTTCGCGACGGTGCTGAGCGGCACGATCGCAGGGCTCAACCGAAAGAACCGGTGAGCATCATCAGGAACTCGCCCCTTCGAGGGTCGAGGTGACGAAGATCTGGCCGGCGGCCAGGGACAACCCATGCGCCTTGCTGCTGATCGCCCAGTTGATCGGGATTGTGGTGTATCCCTTCCTGGAAACGAGCACCAGCAACCTGGCTGTCGAAATCGGCCTGCCGCTGTTCGGAATGCTGGTGCTGGTGCTCGCCCTGGCGGTCGTCCGCCGAAGCCCCTCGATGACCTGGCTGGGGGTGTTGATCGGCCTGCCCACCGCGACGCTGACCGTTCTCAATGTGTTGAACGGCGGTCATCCTTTGGTGCACTTCTGGTTCGACGCGACGCACATCGCCTTCTACGGCTACACGTTCATCGGGCTGCTGTTGTACATGTTCGCCGACGAGTTGGTGGGCGCCGACGAGATCTGGGCAATCGGTGCCACCTTCACCGTCGCGGTGTGGTTGTTCGCGTATGTCTACAGTCTGTGCCAGACCGTCGTGCCGGGTTCGTTCATGGCCGCCATCGAGCCCGGGGTACCCAGAACGTGGATGGAACTGCTGTTTCTCTCTTGCACCACGATGACCAGTACGGGGCTGTCCGACATTGTCCCTGTGAAGCCACATGCCCGCTCGCTGGTAATGCTTCAGCAGATCGCCGGCATGCTCTACCTCGCCGTGGTGGTGGCCAGAATCGTCGGGCTGACCATCCGGCGTCGCGAACCTGCAGCTAGCTGACCGATGCCCTGGCAAGCCGAAAGTGGCCCGAACCCGAGGGCGTCCTCGGGGCCAGTATGCTGACGGCGTCCAGCCCCCCACTTCGTCGAAAGGCCTACCGTGCAAGCCCAGTTCCGTCCCGATTTCGAGAAGGCCGGAGGCCTGATCACCGCCGTCACTGTGGACGCCGAGGGTGGCGAGGTGTTGATGGTGGCCTACATGAATGAGGAGGCCTTCGACCTGACGCTTCAGACCGGGAAGGTGCACTACTGGTCGCGCTCCCGCAGCAAGCTGTGGAAGAAGGGCGAGTCGTCGGGGAACATGCAGCAGCTCGTCGAGATGCGGGTCGACTGCGACCTGGACGCCGTCGTCGTCCGAGCGATCCAGGAGGGCCCGGCCTGTCACGAGGGCTACAAGAGCTGCTTCTTCCGCACCGTGGATGCTGACGGCGCGCTGCAGGTCAACGCCCCTCAACTGATGACTCCCGAGGCGATGTACGGAGCGACCAAGTGATGCCCGAGGCACGCCAGTTGAGGCTCGGACTGCCCAAGGGCAGCCTGCAGGGTGCCACCCAGGAGCTGTTCGGCAAGGCCGGGTTCCACATCACCATCACGTCGCGGGGCTACTACCCGACCATCGATGACCCTGAGATCTCGTGCCTGTTGATCCGGCCGCAGGAGGCGTCCCGGTTTGTCGAGAAGGGCCTGCTCGATCTGGCAGTCACCGGCTTCGACTGGATCCTGGGCCGGGACGTGGTGGAGGTCGCCGAACTGGAGTACTCGAAGGTGTCGCGGCGACCGGTTCGTTGGGTGGTGGCGGTCCCCGAGGACAGCCCGATCCGCACCGTCGCCGACCTGCAGGGCAAACGCATCGCGACCGAGGCCGTCGAGCTCACCGAGCGATTCCTGCTGGAGTACGGCATCGAAGCCGAGGTGGAGTTCAGCTGGGGCGCGACCGAGGTCAAGCCGCCCCACCTCGCCGACGCCATCGTCGAACTCACCGAGACGGGCTCCTCGCTGCGGGCGAACCGGCTTCGGATCGTGCACGAGATCTTGTCGTCGACGACGCGCCTGATCGCGTCCAGGCAGGCGATGGCCGACGAGTGGAAGAGCGCGAAGATCGGCGACATCGCCATGCTGCTGCGGGCCGCGCTGCTGGCTCAGGACAAGTCCGGGATCATGCTCAACGTCCACGCCGACAACCTGGCCGCAGTCGAGGAGATCCTGCCGTCACTCAAGAGCCCCACCATCTCGCAACTGCAGTCGCCAGGTTGGTTCGCGGTGAACACGATCGTCGACGCCCACCTTGTCAGGGACCTGATCCCTCGGCTCAAGGCGGCCGGCGCTGAGGACATCGTCGAACTGGCCCTGGCCAAGGTTGTCGAGTAGTCGCTCCGCCGCGGCGCGCGCCGGAATTGTCAGACGCGGCCCATAGCCTGCGAACATGCGCATCCTGCACACCTCCGACTGGCACATCGGCCGAACGCTGCACGGCGTCGACCTCACCTCCGCCCACGAGGCCTTCTTCGATCATCTCGTCGAGACGGCCCGTCAGGAGCAGGTGGCTGCGGTGCTCGTTGCCGGCGACGTGTACGACCGGGCGCTGCCGTGCGTCGAAGCCGTCAACCTGCTCGAGGACGTGTTGATGCGGCTGAGCGAAGTGACCCGAGTGGTGCTCACCCCGGGCAATCACGACTCCGCGACGCGGCTCGGGTTCGGCTCGGCGCTGTTCCGTGAGCACCTGAGCATCCGGTCCAGGGCCGCCGCGGCTGCGACTCCCGTCGTCATCCCCGACTCGGATGGCGACGAGGGACTGTGGGTCTACGCCGTTCCCTACCTCGACCCCGACACCACCCGCTTCGAACTTGCCGAGCAGGACGCGGACGGGGCCCGCCAGCCGCTGGCTCGTTCGCACGAGGCGGTGATGACGCGGGTGATGCACCGCGTCGGCCATGACCTCACCCGACGTCGTGCCACCGCCAACCGTCGGGTTCCGGCGGCGATGATGTCGCACGCGTTCGTCGTGGGTGGCCTCGCCTGCGAATCGGAGCGGGACATCCGGATCGGCGGAGTCGACAGTGTGCCCGGCGCCGTCTTCGACTGCGACGGCGAGTCACTCGACTACGTGGCGCTGGGGCACCTGCACGGTCCACAACGGGTGGGTCTGGACGCCGATCACCGGCCAGTCATGCGCTACTCCGGCTCGCCGGTGGCCTTCTCGTTCTCCGAAATGCACCAGAAAAAGTCGACCACGCTGGTTGAGTTCGGCGACGACGGCGAGGTTGCTTCGGTTCGGTTGGTCGAGGCGCCGGTGCCCCGCAGGCTGTCCGAAGTGACCGGCGACCTCGAACAGGTGCTGGGACCGCGCTTCTCGTCCCAGCGCAACGATTGGGTGCGCGTCACAGTCCGGCAGGACGTTCGCCCGAACGACCTTGTAACCACAGTGAAGAGGGCCTTTCCGCACGCCCTGGAGGTGCACTTCGAGCCGAGCGGCGGCATCCGGACCTTGTCGGGGTGGCAGACGAGGGGGGCTGACCCGCTCGACGTCATCAAGGAGTTCGTCGAGGAGGTCAGCAACACCCGCCCCGACAAGCCGGAGGAACTCGTCCTCCAGGAGGCCTATGAAGCCGTGCTGGCAGCAGAGCGGAGCCGGTGATGGAAATCGTCACGCTGGAATTCCAGGGCATCGGTCCGTTCACCGACCGCCACTTCATCGATTTCCGCCAGATGGGGCGGGGCGGCCTATTCCTGCTCGAGGGCCCCACCGGCTCGGGCAAGACAACCATCCTGGACGCCATCGTGTTCGCGCTGTACGGCGATGTGGCCGGCGTTGACTCCAGCAAGGCGCGCATCGTGTCATCCCTGCTCCGGCCAGACCGGGAACCGTTCGTGGAACTGGTCATCGACTCGCGTCGCGGACTGCTGCGGGTGCGTCGAACTCCCGAGTTCGAACGCCCGAAACTGCGCGGTAACGGCACCACAACAAGCAAGGCGAGCATCAAGCTCTGGAAGTTGTCCTCACCGGACGACGCCGGGGGCACACCGGTAAGCACCAGCATCGCCGAGGCCGATCAGGAGTTGCGGCAGGCCATCGGCCTGACGAAGCCCCAATTCACCCAGACGGTCCTGCTGCCGCAGGGCAGCTTCGCCACCTTCCTGCGAGCCAAACCCGAAGACCGACGAGCTGTCTTGCAGGACATCTTCGGCACCGAGCTCTATCAGCGGTTCGCCGACCAGCTTGCCGCCCAAGCCAAAGCGCACCGCGGCCAGATGGATCTCGTCTGCCAGAGCGTGTACGAGGTAGCCAGCAACTTCTGCCAAGTCGCCTGGTATGAGGACGCCCTCGAAGCCAGCGAGCCGATCGGTGAGCAGGTGGCCTTCGACAACGCGCGGGACGCGATGGACCTTGACGCCCTGCTCGAGGGAGCACGAAAGCGCCGCGCCGCCCTTGCCGATCAGCTGACCGAGGCGGATCTTTCCGTGCAGGCCACCCGCGCCGTGCACCAGGCCGCCGACGATGCGCTCAGGGCCCTGGAGCACCGCAATAGGCTCATCGAGGAGCGCACCGCTCTCCTCCGGAGCCGGGAGGCACTCAGGGCCCGTGAATCCGAGGTCGGTCGCGACGAGGCTCGCCTCGCCGCGGCGGAGCGAGCCGAACACATCCGGCGTCCTGTGGCGAACCACGAGCAGGCTACGGGCGCCCATGAGAAGGCGTGCGCCGTTCTGCAGGGCGAAGTTGAGCGGGTGCGGCTCGGAGGAGACGCAGATCTGGTCAGCGTGGCGCTCTCACCCGACCTGCTTCGATCGCAGGCGGCCAGCGCGAGGTTGGAGGCCAGTCCGCTCGATCGTTTGGTTGATCTGGAGAAGGGTCTGACCGAACGCGCCAAGGCTCTGACGCGGCAGCGAGCGTCCCAGCTCGGCGAAGGCCGCCGCATCACCGAGGGGTTGCTTCTGGTCGAGGAGTCCCGAGTTCAAGCCCTCGCGCTCGGACAGCGACTGACCGAGTGCCAGACGGTGGCCGCGACCCTGGCGACGGCCGTCGAGGAGCGGTCGGCCGCGCTGCTTCGCCGGGATGCCGCTCGTGACGTTGACCGGCTAGCGGCACTTCTGGGTGCGGCCCGCGCGGCCGAGCTGGACCTGAGCGCAGCACACGCCCAGGCAGTGGAGCGACACCGCGAGGCCCGGATCGCCTGGCTCGGATCGCTCGCGGGTGAACTCGCAGCCGAACTGGTCGAGGGCCAGCCCTGCGCGGTCTGTGGCTCTCCTGCCCACCCCTCCCCCGCAACCCAGGCGGCGGGGTTCGTCAGTCGCGACGAGGTTCAGCACCTGGCCGAGGCCATGGCGCAGGCAGCACGCCAGGCGGCGGATGCCCAGTCCCTCAGCGACCGGCTCGCAGGTCAGCTCGAGCAGCAGGCCGCCCTGGCCGGTGGATTGACGCTTCCCGAGGCCGAGACCGATCTCATCGCTGCCGATACGCGTCGCGCGCAGGCCGAGCAGGCGTCCCACGAAGTCGCCACACTCCGAGACGAGATCGACGCCCTCACTACGCAGGCTCAGCAGACAGAACGCAGCCTTCTTGAGGCGCGGAGCGACCTGGCGACGCGGAACGGTCAGCTGCAGGAGACCGAACGGCAGCTCGTCAGCGATCAGACCGAGGTCGCGGCGCAGGCGGAGGGTTTCATGTCCGTCCACGAGCGCGTCGTGATGCTGCTGGCCAGGTCGGTCCAGGCCCAGTCGTTGGCGAACCTGGTGCAGTGCGTGGTGGACTCGGAGGCGGAACTGCACCGGTGTTCCTCCGATCTCACCGCTGTGCTCGCTGAGCGCGGCTTCGCGACGATAGAGGCGGCCAACGCCGCGCTGATGTCTGACGCCGAACGCGCCAAGGTGGCTGAGGCTGTGACCGGGCACCGAAAGAAGGTGGCATCGGTTGCGGACCAGTTGGCCGGCGAGCGCCTCGTCGGCGTCGCCGACGCCATCTGGCAGGACCCCACTCCGGCCCGGCTCGCGCAGCGACTGGCCGACGAGGCGCAAAGGGGGGCCCAGACGCACGTCGGCCTGATCCAGGGGACGGTCAACGCCGTTTCCCAGGCGTCCGAGGACCTCAGGGAACGGATCGCCACCCTTCAGAGACTGCGCGATGAAGCAGGTCCTCTGCTGCGGATGGCGGCGCTGGCCAATGCACAGGACGGCAACCTTCAAAGGGTGACGTTGCCGACCTACGTCCTGCTCCGCCGATTCGAGGAAGTCGTCGACCTGGCGAACGTTCGCCTTGACGCCATGACGGGCGGCCGCTATGAGTTGCGACGCACCGATGAGGCTGAGGGACGCAGCAGGAAACTCGGACTGGGTCTGGAGATCGTCGATCACCAGGCGCGAGACCAGGCCCGCGACCCGAAGACGTTGTCAGGCGGCGAGACATTCATGGCGTCCCTTGCCCTTGCCCTCGGGCTGGCTGACGCGGTGACCGCCGAGGCCGGTGGCATCGAACTGCACACCCTGTTCGTTGACGAGGGCTTCGGTTCGCTGGACCCCGAGACCTTGGACGCGGTCATGAGACAGCTGTCAGCCCTGCGCGATGGTGGCCGATCCGTTGGTGTGGTCAGTCACGTCGCGGAGATGAAGCTGCGAATCGCCGAGCGGATCTCGGTGGCACCTCGAGGTGACGGCACCTCGACGCTGACCTGCAGCACCGACGCCTGAGCCTTTGCAGGGTGCCGGCACCGAACTCGGGCCGGGCAGGTCAGGACAGGTGACTCATCAGCCAGTTGACTGCCTCGACCGCGGTCCAGCCATCCGGATGCGTGGACAGGAGTTGCTGAGGGCCCGAGATGTCCTGGCCCAGGGTCAGGGCGGGAGTCTCGACATACCCGTCCTTGCGCACCTGACCAAGGCCTACGTCTGCCAGCAGCGTATTGCACAGGCACATCCGGCCGACAGTGTCGGCGGCGTCGCCACCCTTCTTGACATACATGTGCACCGGCTCGGAGGCGCAACGATAGGTCAGTTTCCCATCCTCGCGCTCGACAGGTGTACGCAGGTACCCCAAGTCACAGATGCGCTCGCGCGCCGCGTAAACGGCCGGATCCGCGAGGGTGTCCCCCAGATTGGCGATCTTGAACGGGAACCCGGTGGGCGACGCCCGCGGGTCGTTCCGCACGGTGAGGGTGCCCTGCTTGAGGTTCCGTAGCAGTCTGGCCCTCAGGTCGGGACGCAACCCCGACTCCTCGGCGAAGGCGAACAACGTGCCCACCTGCACTCCCTCGGCACCGGCGGCGACGGCTTGCGCAACCCGGTCGGGCGTCCCGTACCCTCCTGCCAGCCAGAATGGCAGGCCCACGGCGGCCACAGCGGCGATGTCCGCCTCGTCCTTCGCCCCGTAGATGGGCTGCCCAGCTGCGTCCAGGGTCATTTTGCCGCGCGGCGGAGCGCTATGGCCGCCAGCCACCGGACCCTCAACCACGAAACCATCCGGACGGATGTCCGCGCTGCGATTGAGGAAACCGGCCAGGACGTGCAGCGAGATGATCGCCAGGAACTGCGGGCGCCGCATTGCCGGCAACTCGTCGCCGAGCACCTCGACGGGGTCAAGAGACGCGATGTGAGTGCGCGTGGCGTCGATCACGTCCATCGTGAGATGACCAGGACGCCCCGCAGCGAAGTCACGCAACAACTGCGGCATCTCGCGCGGAATCCCTGCGCCCATCAGCACGTAGTCGACGCCGGCGAGCATCGCGCCCAGCACGGCTGTCAGAGTCGCAGCCTGAATCTTCTCGAGGAGGTTGATGCCCACTACCCCCTCGTGTCCCTCCTTGGCGAGCCATACCTCGGCGAAGTTGCTGACCACCGCCAACTCGATGGCTGCTCGGCCCGGATGGACACCCAGGGTCGGGTGGGGGCGATACGGCGCACCGCCGCGACCTCCCTCACGGAAGTACTTGTCGAGCACACTCGTGGCCATGGCACGGGCGGGGAAGTGCTCCAGAGCCCGCCGATAATGGCCGCCCTCATCGCCGTCCTGCAGCCGCCTGGCCACCACCCCGTCCAGAGCCGTTCCGGAGACAACGCCGAGTTGCCCTGAGCTGGCGACTTCACGGGCGAGGCGCCATCCAGAGACAGCGACGCCCATGCCGCCCTGAATGATGGTGGGGCGGGTTCGCTCGGCCGTCTCAGCCGCTGCTGCAGTCATGAACCTACGGTACCGTAGTTTTCAACTGCAGGGAATCGACGCAAGCCGGGTTACGTTGATTCAGAGCACCCTGACAAAGTCTCGTACACGCCGCGAAGCGGAGGATTTCATGCAGAAAGTATCGACGCCGGTCAAGGCACTGGTCGTGATCACGTACGCGCTGATGATCACCACCAACGCCCTTGCCAATGCCCTCCCCATCAATGGGCGCACCACCGGAGGGGTGTCGGATGCGTACGGCAACCTCTTCGCCCCGGCTGGGTTGACCTTCGCGATCTGGGGGGTCATCTACCTGCTACTCGGGGCACACGTGCTCTATCAGTTGGGTGTTTTCCGCAGCGATGAACCCACGTCCCATCCCGGCCTCGTGGGTGGCGCCGGGATCGATCTGGGTGACGCCGCTCGTCGAGACGGCATGCTGCAACGAGTGGGTGTGCTGTTCTCGCTGTCATCGATCAGCAACGCGGCCTGGATCCTGAGCTGGCACTACGACCTCATCGCCCTCTCGACGCTGCTGCTCGCCACGATGCTGGCGCTGCTCATCGGCATCACCCGGGAGTTCCAAGGCACCGAGTTGTCTGCTCGGGACCGATTGTTCGTGCGGCTGCCCTTCAGCGTCTACTTCGGCTGGCTCACCGTCGCCACGATTGCCAACATCACGGTCTGGCTCGTCAGCGTCGGGTGGGACGGCCTTGGGATCGCCGAGCCCGTGTGGGCCGCGATCATCGTCGCTGTCGGTGCGCTCATCGGCGCAACAGCTGTTCTGCGAGACAAGGACATCGCCTACGGTTTCGTCCTTGTCTGGGCATATCTCGGCATCTGGATCAAGCACACCTCCGCAGCCGGCTTCGACGGGGCCTATCCGTTGGTGAGCGCGACCGCACTTGTCGGCATCGCCATCGTCGTCGCCGCCGGGGCGGCGGTCCTCATGCGCCGACGGGTCCAGTATTGAGCGTCGGCTGGTGAGCCCTCAGTTCGCGCAGATGGGTCTGGTAGTTGCTGTTGCCGCCTGACAGGTTGCTGACCTCGCTGAACCCCAGTGCGAGCAGGACGTTCTGGCCGGCGTTGCCGCTGACCCCGGAGTTGCAGTAGGTGACCGTCGGCAGGGACGCGTCCAGTTCGCCAGCGCGACGCCGCAGGTCCTTGAGCGGCATGAGCACCGCACCTGGCAGGTGGCTCATCTCGTGCCGAATGCGGATGCCCATACCGAAGCGGTCTGCGAACCAGGCCGGATCGCGGGGGTGGAGTTCGGCTGCGTCCAGCACCTGCCCGCCGACGAAGTAGGGCAGCCCGCAGCCGGAGTACGAGATGTCCTGATCACGCTCGTAGACGACGATCTCCATTGCCTCGTCGATGCGGCGGGCTTCGCACCAACGAAGGTGCCGGCAGCCACCGCACCCACCATCACCAACCGACGGGTCGCCGGTGAGGTCGGTTCAGACACGGATCGGTCACTCCTAGTTTGTAAGAGTCGGGGCACCCGCCCCACGATGAACAGCCTGACACAGCCCAGCCCGACATGCCCGAGGTGAGGCTCAATAGCCCGCCACAGTGCTTTCGCCAGTCACGATCGGCTCCAGCAGCACGTCCGGGTGGTCGCGGCGGGCCCACGTGACCTGCCACGGGTCAGAGAACAGCGCGAGGTGCGTGCCATCGTGGCGAACGGCCACCTCAACTCCTGGCCGACGGCCGAGAACCGCCACGTCCTCGCTTCGGGTGCGCAGGGCGAGGGTGTAAGGCAGCGGCTCCAGACGGATCGTGGCCCCGAACTCGTGTTCCATCCGGTGGCTGACAACCTCGAACTGCATGGGGCCAACGGCGGCCAGCACCGGGGAACGACGCGTTCGGTGCTCTGAGTGCAGCACCTGAATCACGCCCTCCTGGTCGAGCTGGTCAATCCCGCGCTGGAACTGCTTGTGGCGAGACACGTCCTGGGCAGTCACCACCCGGAAGTGCTCCGGGGCGAACGAGGGAATCCGCGGGAACGCCACGGGCTCGCCCGAGTAGAGCGTGTCGCCGGCCCGGAGGTCCCCTGCATTGACCAGTCCGATGATGTCCCCCGGAAAGGCCACCTCCAGGGTGTCCCGGTCACGCCCGAACACGCTGTGCACGTACTTGGTCGCGAACGCGCGTCCGGTGGACTCGTGCGTCACCACCTCACCTCGGTGGAACACCCCCGAACAGACCCTGGCAAACGCGAGCCGGTCGCGGTGCGACCGATCCATCCCGGCTTGGACCTTGAACACGTGGGCACTGAAGTCCGCATCCACCGCACGGCGGCGTCCCTCGACGTCCGGACGCGCCCCAGCGGCCGGGGCCAGTCCATCGAGGGTTTCCAGCAGGTGTCCGACGCCGAAGTTGAGAGCCGCCGAGGTGAACAGCACGGGCGTGGTTTCCTGGTCTTCGAAGGACCTCTGCTCGTGTACGTAACCGTCGGCGGCCAGCAGGGCGACCTCCTCCACAGCCTGATCCCAGTCATCACCCAACTGTCTGCGGGCCTGTGTCGCGTTCATCCGATCCACTCCGGCCAGGGTGCTGCCTCCCGGCGTCCGGCTGAACCGCACGAAGTCGCCAGTGGCGCATTCGATCACCCCGTGGAAGTCACCCGCGACACCGACCGGCCAGGTGATCGGCGAGGGACGCAAACCGGTGCGGCTCTCGATTTCGTCGAGCAGGGCCAGCGCGTCCAGTCCCGGACGGTCCCACTTGTTGATGACGGTGATGATCGGGATGCGCCGAGTGCGGCACACCTCGAACAACTTCATGGTCTGGGCCTCAAGGCCCTTGGCCGCGTCCAGGAGCATCACGGCACTGTCGACCGCCGTCAGGACGCGATAGGTGTCCTCGGAGAAATCGGCGTGGCCGGGGGTGTCCACCAGGTTCATCACCGTGTCGCCGAGGGTGAACTGAACGGCCGACGAACTGATCGAGATGCCACGATCGCGTTCCATGTCCATCCAGTCGGAGACGGTGCCACGTCGACCGGCCTTGCCATGGGTGGCTCCAGCCTCCGAGATGGCCCGGGCGTGCAGCAGGAGCGCCTCTGTGAGAGTCGACTTGCCCGCGTCCGGGTGGCTGATCACGGCAAAGGTTCGGCGAGCGGCGGCTTCAGCAGCGATCTGGCTGACTCCCGCACGATGCCCGGCCACCGTCGGCGTGCTCGTCATTGACGTCCCCCCAACCTTCTGAGGCTCTGCTCGGACAGCAACTGGTTTGACCTCAACTGTCTATACTCTCACGTGACGTGAGCGTCCTCTGACTGCGCGACTCCTGGTGGGCCGACGATCGCCCCGTCGAAACACCCAGGACAGCCGAGAGGTGGCGTGGCAATGACCTCCGACAACCAGTCGCCACGGGCATACGCTCCGAGGATCACCCTGCACCTCGGTGACATCACCACCGACGATGTGGACGCCGTCGTCAACGCCGCCAACACCTCGTTGCTGGGTGGTGGTGGCGTGGACGGCGCGATCCACCGGGCTGCCGGGCCCGAACTGCTGGCCGAGTGTCGCACGCTGGGTGGCTGTGCCACCGGCGACGCGAAAATCACCCATGGTTATCGGTTGAAGGCCTCCCACGTCATCCACACCGTGGGCCCGGTGTATCGGGACGGCCAGCACGGGGAGCCCGAACTGCTGGCCTCCGCCTATCGACGAAGCATCGAGGTGGCCGCCGACAACGATTGTGCCCGGGTGGCGTTCCCGGCGATCTCTGCCGGGGTCTACGGCTACCCCCTCGAGGAAGCGGCCAGGATTGCGGTCCAGACGGTGGCGACCGCCATGCTCGAGCACCGCGAGGTTGTCGAAGCCCGCTTCTGGTTGTTCAACGAGGCGGTCCACCGTGCGTTCGAACGCGCGTTGGCAGAGTTGAGCGACGGGCCCTCCTGAGTCCTCGATTTGGCGCCCGCAGGCTGTCCTCATCGTTAGTCTGGAGATCTGGTCGGCATCACGAAGGAGTGATCGATGAATCAGGGCCTGGCCACCACCGAATACGTCGTGCGCACCATTGCCGAGACTGCAATTGCCAATGAAGACTACTTCTGCCAACTCGACTCGGTGGTCGGGGATGGGGATTTTGGCTACTCCTTGGCCCGGGGTTTCGAGCGACTGCTGGACCAATGGGATGAACTGGACCGTTCTGACGTCGCCACCTTCCTGCAGAAGGTCGCGATGGTCGTTACGAGCCGTGTTGGTGGCACCTCAGGTCCGATCTGGGGCACCGGATTCCTGCGCGCGTCCATGGTGGCCAGGAAAGCGGATGCCATCACCGGCGAGACTGTCGTGGCCATGTTGCGCGCGGCTGCGGAGGGAATCATGGCCCGCGGCGGTGCGTCCCTGGGTGAGAAGACCCTGCTGGACGCCCTTGTGCCGATGACCGACACCCTGGAGACCAAACTCGCCGGGGGCCCACCACTCGGTGAGGTACTGGACGCCACGGCAGCGAGTGCCCGCGATGCGGCCGAGGCAACCCGGGAATTACAGGCCAGGCGCGGCCGCGCCTCCTACACGGGCGAACGCAGCATCGGCTCGGTTGATGCCGGCGCCACGGCCGTCGGCGTACTGGCCACTGCGATCGCCAACAGCTGGCCCGGACGCTGAGCCCCGTCGGACCTCGGACACCGTTCTCCACCCCGAATGCCGTCACCACCGAACCAGAACCGGAAGGAACCGCGATGAAGAAGTTCGTCAATGATCCGAAACAGTTCGTCCCGGAGATGCTCACCGGCCTTGCGCTGGCCAACCCGGACACCCTGGCCTATGTGCCGGACTACAACCTGATCATGCGGGCCGACGCCCCCCGCCACGACAAGGTCACCATCATCCAGGGGTCAGGTTCGGGCCATGAGCCGGCCCATGTGATGGTGGTCGGCAAGGGCATGCTCGACGGGGCGTGCCCCGGGGACGTCTTCGCTGCCCCACCCATGGACTATGTCTACGAGTCGGCCAAGCTATTGGCCTCTGACAAGGGAATCCTGTTGCTGGTGAACAACTACACCGGCGACAAGATGGCGTTCGAGATGGCTGCCGAACTGCTTGAGGCCGAGGATTACACCGTGGCCACTCTGTTCATCAACGACGATGTGGCGGTGAAGGACTCCACATACACCGTTGGACGCCGTGGGGTTGCTGGCAACTTCTTCGTCATCAAAGCCTGCGGAGCCAAGGCCGAGCAGGGCGCCGATCTTGCTGAGGTGGTCGCGGTCGGTGAGAAGGTCAACTCAAGGACGCGTTCCATGGGTGTCGCCCTCACCCCCTGCACCCCACCGGCAAAGGGCAAGCCCCTGTTCGAATTGGCCGAGGACGAGATGGAGGTCGGCGTTGGCATTCATGGGGAGCCGGGTCGCCGCCGTGACACCCTCGCCAGCGCCAACGAGATCGTCACCGAACTCCTGGACGCCATCGTCCCCGACCTGCCTTTCGAATCGGGTGATCAGGTGGCCCTGATGGTGAACGGTTTGGGAGGTACCCCGATCTCCGAGCTCTACCTGCTGTACGGCATCGCGCACCGCCAACTCGCCGATCGTGGTGTCGGGGTCTGGCGCAGCTACGTGGGCGAGTACTGCACCTCGTTGGAGATGGCGGGGGCCTCCATCACTCTGGTGAAGGTTGACGACGAGATCAAGGACCTGCTGAGTGCACCGGCCGAGATCGCCGTCCGCACCTTCTGAGCCATCCCTACCCGCTCCAGTCTCCGAGCAGGCCCGAAAAGAGAGCCGTCCGGATCGCTTCGGGGGCCTCGCGGCGCGCCTTGTCGGCCCTCTGCTCCTGCGCCGCGAGCGCTTCGGTGACCGCGGCGTGGGACCACGCCGAGAGTCGCTGCCTCACGACAACGGAGTCTTGCACGACACCCAGCAGCGTGGCTACTTTGGCGTAGGCAGCTGCGGCATCCTGCGACTCCGGCACGGCAGCGGTGATTGACTCGTGGGCGTAGCGCGCTGCCTTGGCGCGCCGACGGAGCCGGTGCATCCAGACGTGTTCGTCTTCTTCTCGGTCGGGGCCCTGACGCCACTCATCAGCAACTCGACGTTCCGCCCAGCGAACCCGGCGCAGCACCGCGTTTCTGCCCGGACCCCTGCTGGGTTTGTCGGGCCTGGCGCTCCAGGGGTCGGCCACGAGCTCCGCGACTGTGTCCAGCACCTGGGCGGCATGCTCGCCGCTCAGCAAGACATCGGCGAGGGCCGCCGTGCGCATTCGTTCGGCCTCGAGTGCGGCGATGACCGCCTGTGCGTCAGGTCGCGGCCCGAGCAGTTCGGCCACCAGATCGGCGATGACCTCGGCGTCACGGGCCTGTCCGAGCACCGCGTTGTAGGCATCGAGCGACAAGATGGCTGTGCTGGCCAGACTGCGCCGGATCAGGGGCCGATGGACGCGCACTGTGGCCTTGATTCGCCGGCCCGCCGCCCGCAGGTCGTGGATCGACTCGGGTTGGCGTTCACCGACCGCGGTGGGCAGGAGGCGCAGCAGGTCGAGCTGATCGGCCCAGTACTGCTGGACGCCTGCTGCGGGGTTCGCCATGCGTCGATGGTAGCCGGACGCTAGGGCTGCACCCTGCCGGCGGCCCGGTCGCCGGCGAGTGTGGTCATCGTGGTGAACGACCTGCTCAGGAGATCTCTGAGGACGCCCAGATCGATGTCCTGAAGCTTGTTGATGTACAGGCAGGACACACTGGTCGAGTGTTTGCCGAGCTTGGCGAGCAGGTCGGCGTGTTCCGTGAAGCCCTCAGGGATGTAGATGGTGAGTCTTGCCTTGCGCGGGCTGAAACCGGCCGCTCCCGCGTCCCCCTCACGACCACTGGCGTAACGGTAGTGGTACTTCCCGAAGCCGATCACGCTTGGACCCCACATCACCGGTTCGTGGCCGGTGATGCCGCGATACAGGGCGATGAGCACCTGAGCCTCCCGCTGGCGGCGCTCGGGGACGCTGCTCAGGAAGTCGGCCACCCTGACCTCGGTGGGCTGGGTCTTGTTCTCGGCCACTTCGCCTCCTGGTCGATCACGTCGCCGCGCTACTGCCCGGAAAAACAAACCGAGGGCATCTCAACCAGGGTGCGACCTGGCCAAGATGCCCCTCGAGTTGGCTCCCCGGACTGGACTCGAACCAGTAACCCTCTGATTAACAGTCAGATGCTCTGCCAATTGAGCTACCAGGGATTGCTCACGTCAACGACGCGAGAACTCACGCTACCAGACGTCGGCCGTTGACCAAAAACCTGCGGTCACTCGAATTCGGCGCGCAGCTGTTCGACGAGATCCATGACCTGGGTCTGGACACGTGGATCACCCAGGTCACACCGTCCGACGCTCTCGGCGTGCCAGGTGACCGGGTCCTGCGAACCCGGACGGCGCCGACCCACGAGTTGCACGACTCCGAGGCCATTCTCGAGGGTCACATGTCGGGTGACCGCGATGGAGGCCCGGACGCGTTCCGCGAAGGCATGCGGAAGCTGGCCGGGGTGATCCAGCGTAACCTCGTCCGATGTGCCGTCGACCAACTCCCAGTGCAGCCGCAAGTTTTCGGAGTCCCAGCCTCCGCGCTGGATGTCGGGCCACGCCACCAGTTGCCAGCCTTGAGCCGTCCTGATCGCCATTCGGTCGGACAGCAATGCCACCAGGGCTGAACCGCCGCGCGCTGCGACCAGCACGTGTGGTCGGCCCCCCAGAATGCGTCGAAGTTCAGCCGCCTCGTCGCCGGTGAGCCGTGCAGAGTGATCAGCCATGTCACCATTCTTCCAGTTCGGGCAATCAGGGCGCCGACAGCATCCGCCGGGCCTTGTTGAGGGCCCGTTGCTCGATGCGTCGGACGGTCGAGGCGCTCACCCCGAGTCGTTCGGCCAGTGCGACCTGGCTGACCACCGGCTCGCCCAGCCCGAATCGTGCCTGCAGGACGACGCGCTCCTGGATGGGTAGGAGCGCCAGCCAGGCGGTGAGCGCTTCGATGGACGCGCTCGACGAGTCCTGCTCCGGGAGCAACGGGGGCGAACCTTCGGTTTCGCTGCCCAGCGGGGCGGGACGCGCCAACTGCAGGCCCCTGGCCACCGTGAGCTCCTCGTGCCCCAGATGCCGGGCCAGTTCGCCGGCACTGACCTCGCGGGACAGTTGGTTCTGCAACTCCTCACGATGCCGCTGCAGCCTCAGGGCCCCTCGGGCCTGAGATATGGTCGCGTGCAGTTCGCCGCACCGCACCATGGCCGCACCCGAGATCGCCCAATTCACGAGCGGGAACGCGAAGGTGGTGAACCTCAGGCCAAGACCGTGGTCCCACCGAAGAATGGCCTCCCCCAGCCCGACGCAGCCTTCCTGGAGGAGTTCATCGACCGGCAGGCTGGTCCGGCGTGCCCACCGGTGGGCCAGGGAGGCGACGAGTCTGAGATTGGCGCTGTGGAACTCCTCGCGAGCCGACTGCCCGAGGCCCACCAGTTCGCGCAACTCCTCCTCGCTGGCCCCGCACGGTCGCCTGTCTTGGGCCAACGACTCAGCGGCGAACAAGCCGGCCTCAATTGTCCTGGCAAGCCGCACCTCGTCGCGTGCACTCAGCAGGTCGACTTCTGGGATGGTGATCAACATGTCGTCCAGCCTGACCCTCACCGGACGGCGCACACCGGTTTTCCACAGGGCCATGACGGACAACACCTTTTCCTGTGGACTGCGGCGGAGGCTCAGTCACTGCCCCGGCTGGCCTGCTCCAGGATGCGGCGACGTGATTCGAGCGCAATCAGTTCACTGAACGCCTGCCGGTGTGCGCCGGGCTGCTCCACCGGGTTGACCCGCTGCAGGCGGGACTTCTTCTCGGCGATCTGGCGCACGGTGCTCAGGAGCTGCAACTGGGCTGCGTGAGCCGTCGCGTAGGCCTCGTCAGGTTGGCGCAGGATCGCCTCGACCAGCAGCGCCACCTGGAGTTGCCGGAGCATGTCGTCGGACGTCGCCGCCTGCAGCCGTTCGGTCCATCGCTCCGGCGTGTACGGGGTCGCCTTGAGGGCCTCGAAGACCGCCCGGTAGGCGGGGTGGGTGAAGTCCGCCTGGTCCAACCCGTTCCACGTCGAGTCGAAGAGGGTCGGGTGCTGCAGCATGAGTTTCAAGGTGGCCCGCTCGACAGCGGTGTTGCGGTCGTTGGGATCGGGCCACGGCAGCGCGAGGCCGTCCAGGACGGGCCCCTCGTCCGGCTGGGGTCTGGCAGTTCGTCGATTGACCTGGCTGGTCACGGTGGGCAACGGTCGCCGCGCCTGCTGCGAGGCGATCTGGCGCACCTCCTCGATGTCCATACCCACCACCTGCGCCAGGTCGTGCAGGTAGCCACGAACCAGTGACGCGTCCCGGACGCTCGACAGCAGGGGGGCAGCGGCGCGCACTGCCTGCAAGCGCCCGTCTACACGATCGAGGTCGTACTGGTCGACGACATTGCGCATCACGAACGCATACAACGGGACGCGCCGCCCGACCAGTTCGCGAACAGCAGGTTCGCCGGATTGGAGCCTCAAGTCGCACGGGTCGAGACCCCTCGGCTCGACCGCGACGTAGGTCTGGGCGACGAACGCCTGGTCGAGGTGGAAGACCTTAAGGGCGGCGGCCTGTCCTGCCGCGTCCCCGTCGAAGGTGAACACCACCTCGCCGTTGAACGCGTCGTTGTTGCCCATCAGGCGCTGAAGCATGCGGGCATGGTCGGCCCCGAAGGCGGTTCCGCAGGAGGCCACCGCAGTGTCGATGCCGGACAGGTGGCAGGCCATCACGTCGGTGTAGCCTTCGACGACCACCGCTTGGGACTTCTTACCGATCGGCTGGCGTGCCAGGTCGAGCCCGTACAAGACGTGCGACTTCTTGTAGACCGGGGTGTCGGGGGTGTTGAGGTACTTGGCCGGCATCCGGTCGTCGTCGAAGACCCTTCGGGCACCGAAGCCCAGGACTGACTGCGCGGAGTCCCTGATGGGCCACAGCACCCTGCCCTGGAAGTAATCCCAGCCGCTGTCCCTCACCAGGCCGGCCTTGACAAGTTCATCGTCGGTGAACCCGGCACGGCGAAGATGCTGGCGCAGGGCCTTGCCATCCTTGGGTGCGTAGCCCATGCCGAAGTGTTCCGCGGCAGCCCGGTCGAAACCCCTGCCATCGACGAACTGCCGGAAGACGATGGCCTCCGGGCTGGAGATCTGCGCCTGGTAGAACTGCGCCGCCGCCTGGTTGGCAGCCAGGATGCGCTGACGCTGACCCGGGGCGACAACCGGCTGCCCGTCATCGCTGATCCTCAGCTGGACGCCCACCCGGTCGGCCAACTGCTGCACTGCCTCCGAGAAGCTCAGGTTGTCGAGTTTGCGGACGAAGTCGATGACATCGCCGCCCTCCCCGCAGCCGAAGCAGTAGTAGAAGCCACGCGACGGGGTCACCTGAAAACTGGGGGTCTTCTCGTCGTGGAACGGGCACAAGCCTTTCAGCGACCCTCCGCCGGCATTGCGGAGTTGCACGTGGGCGCCGACGATGTCGTCGATGCGCGCACGTTCGCGCACCACGGCGATGTCCTCCTCGTTGATGCGCCCGGCCATGGCCGCCAGTGTATTCCGTGGCTGCAGGTGCGTCCGAGGCAGACGGCCGACGGTGGCAGGATGGCGTTCGTGCAGGTAGAACCGACATGGAATCTCGCCATCGCCCTGGCCGTCCTCGTGGCCACCGGGGCCGTTGGTGCGCATCTGGGGAAACTCCGGATCACCTCGCAGATCGCAGTCGCCGCGCTGCGGGCGGGCCTTCAGCTGGCCGTTGTCTCCGGGGTCATCGTGGTGGCCATCCAGCAGTTGTGGAGCGCCGCACTGTTCGTCCTGGGCATGTTCGTGATCGCTGTCTTCACCACCACGGGACGGGTGGGCACCCGGAGGGTCTGGTGGTGGTCGGCCCTGGCCATGGCGTCCGGGGCCATTCCGGTCCTGCTCGTGGTGTACCTCACCGGCACGGCGCCGGTCAACGGCCTCTCGTTGATCCCGATCGGCAGCATCGTGGTGGGCAACATGATGACGGCCCACACCCTGGCCGGGCGACGGTTCTTTCCCGAATTGCGCGCGAACGTCGGGGTGTACGAGGCGGTGCTGGCCCTCGGATTGCCGCGACGTCGCGCCATTTGGCTGGTGCTCGAACCGGTCGCACCCGAACCGCTCGTCCCCACCCTGGACTCCACCCGCACGGTCGGGCTGGTCACGCTGCCAGGGGCGTTCATCGGCGTGCTGCTGGGCGGCGGCACCCCTCTGCAGGCCGGTTCTGCGCAACTACTGGTGCTCGTCGGCATCCTCGTCGGTCAGGTGCTGACCGTGACCGTCATCAACCGCCTCATCGGTTCTGCCCTGCTGCTGCCGGATGACCTGCGGGCGCGGTTGCGTCGCGTAGGTCGACTCAGGCGCCGTGGCCGATGCCGCGCGGCAGCCGGTCGGAGGCCCAGCCCGAGCAGGCGCTCGGCCTGCTCCAGGGCGAAGCGGTCGGTCATGCCGGCCACGTAGGTGACCGCCGCCCACACCCGGTCGTCCTGGCGGTAGCCCTCGGGCATCGCTCGGGGCGTCTTCGATGTAGTAGCGGACGAGATCCTGCAGCACGGCGATGACCGCCTGGGACTGCGCCAGCGATTCGGGCCTGGTGTAGATGCTGCTCATAGTTGAACCTGCGCAGCGCCGCCAGCGCGCCGGCTGTCATCGGCGTCCATACCGACGACGCCCCGGCTGGCGGTGGTCTCGCTGACCGCGCGGATGAGTGTGCTCAACTGCTCGCGGCGTCCGTGCCCAGGCCTCGACGACCACGTGTTCGGGCAGGTCGTCGGGGCTGACGATGCCGGCGTGGATGGCGTCCTCGAGGTCGTGGGCGCAGTAGGCGATCCGGTCGGCCCAACTGACGATCTCGCCCTCGATCGTGGCCGGGGCGGGACTGCGACCAGGAGTGGTTGCGGATGCCGTCGAGAGTCTGGGAGCAGAGGTTCAGTTCGGCCAGCGCAACGTCGGCTCCCCAGGGGCCGTGGTCGAAGCCGTCCGGCAGGAAGGCGTCGAACGCCTCCTCCGATGCGTGACCGCCAGGCCCGTGACCGCAGTCGTGGCCCAGCGCGATCGCATCAGCCAGTGCGACGTTCGCCCCGACCGCCCGGGCGATGGACGTCGCCACCTGGGCCACCTCGAGTGCATGCGTCAGCCGGGTGCGCTGGTGGTCGGTGGGGTAGACCACCACCTGCGTCTTGCCTGCGAGGCGCCGGAAGGCAGTGGAGTGCACGATCCGATCCCGGTCGCGCTCGAAACAGGTTCGCTCCGGATCGGGCGCCTCGGCTACTGCCCGCTCCCCTGCGCCAACGGCAAGCGCGGCGCCTGGACGAAGAGTCATCGCCTCGCGCTGTTCGCGAACCTCGCGTCCCATGGGGTTGCCTGTCGCGATGCTGACGTGGCTGTCGTGATGGGCCATCACCACGTCTTCGCCGTGACCGTGCATAGTGGACGCCCAACTGACCGCGCGGGGATTGAGTCGCGGGACGTCAGAACTCATGGGGCAAGCGTGCCACACGGTTCGCACCGTGCGAGGGCCGCGCGGAGGTGATCAGTAGGATGGGCCAATCGGCTGAATGGAGTGGTCAGAATGACTGAGCAAGCGGCAACCCTGGACAAGCAGGGACCAGTGCCGCTCTACGCCCAACTGGACGACATCTTGCGCCGTCACATCGACAGCGGCGAATGGGCCGTCGGCATGATGGTCCCGTCCGAGAACGCCATCGCGCGCACCTACGGCATCAGTCGTATGACGGCTCGCGGCGTGTTGAACAGCCTCGCCGATGAGGGATTGCTGATCCGCGTTCCTGGCAAGGGCACGTTCATCGCCGAACCCAAGATCGAGACAGCGTCAACAGCCTTTCATGGTATTCGAGCGCAACTGGAATCCCAGGGTTTCCAGACCGCCACACGTCTGGTGAGGGCCGAGCATGTCAAGGCTTCGCGTCGACTCGCCAAGGCGCTGCAGCTACCGGTCGACGCCGACCTGACACTCATCGAACGCGTGCGCAGCGTCGACGGCGATCCGATCAGCCTGCACCGGTCCTGGGTGCCAGTGTCCTTGGCGCCCGGCCTGATCCACGCAGACGTCGTCGGCGAGCAATTGTGCACCATCCTCGACCGCGACTACGGATTACGCGCCACCAGGGTCTCCCAACACCTGGAATCCATTCAGGTCGAGCAGGAGGACACTGCACTGCTCGGACTGACGGCCGGTCTGCCGGCCCTGCTGCTGGAGGACGTCACCTCTGATGAGCGCGGGCCCTACGAGTTCTCCAGGATCACCTTCCGCGGGGATCGCATCCGTCTCGGCTTCACCTTCGACCTCACCAGTGGAGAGGTCTTGACGGACGCCACACCGCGCCCCGCCATGACGCCGTCAGCCAGCGACCAGCCTGCGTAGGTCGTCCAGCGTCACCATGCCTGACCACGTCAGGCCACTCTCGTTGTGCAGCACCTGCATGGGTGCATCCGGCTCGCCCAGGTCACTGAGCACCACGGCCGCGCCGGTGAAGTCCTCCCCGGCTGTGTAGCTGCTGACGGTCACCACCGTGGCTATGCCAGCAGCGACGGACGCCCGCAGGCCTTGGTTGCTGTCCTCGACCACCACTGCCTGCTCAGCCCTGATGCCCATCGAATCCAGGGCCAGCAGGTAGACGTCGGGTGCCGGCTTCTTGGCGGGCGCCACATCTCCGGCGAAGATCCGGAATTCGGCGGCCACCTGCGGGCCCACCGCTTGCTCCAGGACCGCCAGTACCGAGGCGTGTGCCGACGTGGATGCCACCGCGAGCAGCCAACCAGCC
Source organism: uncultured Actinomycetota bacterium (assembly GCA_963780175.1). Taxonomy (GTDB): domain Bacteria; phylum Actinomycetota; class Actinomycetes; order Propionibacteriales; family Propionibacteriaceae; genus Brooklawnia. The sequence goes on from CAWAAT010000004.1 coordinate 48,691, forward strand.
GCCCGTGCCTCATCCACCAGGCGGGCAATGCCCGGCCGGGGCGGCACCAGACCCGAGGCGATCAGATCGGTGTAATGCTCCGTCTTGCGCCGATGCCACTGGCGCAGCAGATCCTGCTGGTCGGCCGGATCAACGGGGAGCCCGATCTCGGCGACGAACTGCGGGGTGAGCATGGTAGCCATCCGCTCCTTGCCGCCGCCGACCTTCAGTTTCCGGGCGTAGTCATCCTCGGTCCAGGTGAGGGGCAGGCCCACCTCGGCAAAGGTCCGGTTGAAGGCCGGCAAGTGGGCGAAGCGCTCGGTGTCGGCCAGCACACCGTCGCAGTCGAAGATGAGCGCATTTCTCATTGGTGCAGCACCTCCCGGGCCCGCCCGGAGGACCCGAAGAGCGGTGGCAGTTCTGCGATCGAGTCGGTGACAGCATCGGCGGCGGCGCGGAACATGCTGGGCGGATCCCACTCACCTGACGCTTCTGCCTGCTTGAGGAAGGCCAGCATGGCTTTCATGTAGCTGATCTTGCACTGCGTCGAGATGTTGATCTTGGAGACGCCTGCTGCGATGAATGCCCGGAACTCATCGGCACTCAACCCCGTGCCACCGTGCAGCACCACGTGCCGACCGCTGGCCTCGCGCACCTGACGGGCTCGCTCGAACAACAACTCGGGTGCCGCACTGTACAGACCATGGGCGGTGCCCAACTGCGGGGCCAGCATGTCCACTCCAGTGGACGCGGCGACCGAGGCCAACTGCTGCACGGAGTAGGAATGTACGGCCTCATCCGAGCCCACGCCATCCTCGACACCGATGATGTTCTCGATCTCGGACTCCACGTACACCCCCGCGGCGTGTGCCTTGCGGACAACCTCTCGGGTCTGCTGCTCGGCGGTGGCGAGGTCAAGGTCGGACGCGTCGAAAAGTAGGGATGACCATCCAGCGGCGACGACCTCGTCGATCACCTCACGATCGGGGCAGTGATCGAGGTGCAGGGCGATCGGTATCGCGGAGGGGCCCGCCACCCGGTCGAAGATCTCCGTGATCAATCGAACGCCCTGGGACCGGGCGGTCTTGGTCGAAATCTGCACGATGATGGGCGAGGAGCACCGCTCAGCAGCACGGACGACCCCGCGCAGGCTGTGCTCGTCGAAGACGTTGACCGCAGGGACCGCGTATCCGTTGCGCTCCGCGTGCTGGACCATCGCCAGGGTTGAGAACTTCATGACTAGCCTCCTCAGGACTTGTATATACAACTCTAGCCCAGCTGGGGTTCGGTGTCCACCCACGAGAGACCCGGAATCACCGTTGGCGGGGCGGCCACTGACCGCAGCCCCTACTCAGCCCCCGGAGATGTCCATCTCAGCCTCGCTGAGGTCGAGATCAAGCCCGCTGCGGTCATCGAGCCAGCCCCACGGCATGCTCACCTTCGGGCGCGGGCTCCCCTGCCGGCCACGAGGGCGCCCCAGTTCGGCCACCGGATAGGCGACGTCTGACTCAAGCTGAGAGAGCAGGCTGTCCAGATGAGCCATACTGTCGACCATCCCCAGCGCGTGACGCAGTTCGCCTCCCACCGGAAATCCCTTGAAATACCACGCCATGTGCTTGCGCAGGTCCTTCATACCGTGCTGCTCGCCCCACAGCCTGGCCAGCAGTTCGGCGTGACGCCGAACGATGGCGGATACCTCACCAAGGCTCGGCAATGCGGTGACCTGCTGGCCGGCGAGTGCGGCAGCGAGATCGCCGAACAGCCAGGGACGCCCGAGGCAGCCCCGCCCGATCTCGACGCCGGAGCAGCCGGTCTGCTCGATCATCGCCAAGGCGTCCTCAGCCTCCCAGATGTCCCCGTTCCCGAGCACCGGGATGTCCACCGCGTCCACCATGGCCGAGATCTTCGACCAGTCGGCCTTGCCGGAGTAGGCCTGGGCCACGGTTCGAGCGTGCAGACAGATGGCAGCGACTCCGCTGTCCTCAGCCAGTCGGCCCATGTCGAGGAAGGTGAGGTGCTCATCGTCGATCCCGATGCGGGTCTTGACAGTTACCGGCACCCCGTAGCGGTCGGCAGCCTGCACGGTGCTGGTCATGATCGCCCGCACCAGGTCGAGCTTCCAGGGCAGCACACCGCCCCCACCCTTGCGAGTCACCTTGGGCACCGGGCAGCCGAAGTTGAGGTCGATGTGGTGAACGCCGAATCCCTGGCAGAGGATGTCCACGGCAACCTCGAGCGAAACGGGGTCGACACCGTAGGTCTGCACCGAACGCACCTGCTCCTCCGGCCAGAAGGTGAGCATCTCGGCCGTCCTGGGGTCGCCCACCACGAGCCCGCGGGAGGTGATCATCTCGCAGACGTACAAACCGGCGCCCTGCTCTCGACAGAGTTGTCGGAAGGCCGCGTTCGTCACCCCCGCCATCGGCGCGAGCACCACCGGCGTCTCGATTACCAGGGCCTCCGGATGGGACGGCGAGCCCAGCCGCAGCGGGGGCAACACTCGGTCCGGGGTCGTGTCGGCGATCGCGTCCATTCGGTCAAGGGTATGCCAACCCGCCTGGTGCGGCCCAGCATCGGGCGTCGCGGCTACTCGACCATTTCCATGCTGCGACGCTCGGGCAACAGCAGGGCACTGCCCGAGGCGATGGCGAAAGACACGGCGAAGACCGCGAACACCAGCGGGTTTCCACCCCAGGCCAGCAGGAACGGCACGAGCAGGGGGGCGATGACCGCCGCGATCCGCCCCACTGCGGCAGCCTGACCGGTACCCGTGCCACGCATCGACGTCGGATAGATCTCGGGGCCGATCGCGTACAGCGCACCCCACGCACCGAGATTGAAGAAGCTCAACGCGCAGCCGGCGATGATGATGCCGGTCGGGGTGGTCTGCATCCCGTAGAAGCCAGCAGACACTGCTGACATCAGCAGGAAGCTGGCCAGGGTTGGACGCCGTCCCCACTTCTCGATCAGCCAGGCAGCCACGAGGTACCCCGGCAACTGGGCCAGAGTGATGATCAACGTGAACTGGAAGGACTTGACGAGGGTGTGCCCCTGTCGGAACAACAGGCTTGGCAGCCACAGGAACGCCCCGTAATAGCTGAGGTTCACGAAGAACCAGACCATCCACAGCCCGATCGTCCGGGTGCGCAACTCGGGGGAGAACAGTGAGGGAGGATCATCGCTCGCATCGATGCTGATCGGGGTGAGTTGCACGGCCTCGTCCACGGTGGTGGACTGCTCAACCGCTGACCCCCGTTCGAAATCCCGGACGGCCAGTTCGGCCTCGCGCAACCTACCCTTGGACTCCAGGAAACGCACTGACTCCGGCAGTCCGTGGCGCACCACCAGCGCGTACAGCGCGGGCACGATGCCCACGAGTAGCGCCCATCGCCAGCCCGGCCACCCGTTGGGGCTCAGCGGCACCAAGAGGTAACCGAGCAGCGCAGCCATGATCCAGCCGACCGCCCAGAAGGCCTCGAGCAGCACCACCATGCGACCCCGGATCCGCTGGGGCGCGTACTCGCTCACCAGGGTGGACGCGACCGGCAGTTCGGCACCCAGGCCCAGGCCGACGATGAAGCGCAGCACAATGAGCATGACCACACCCGTCGAGAAGGCGGCCGCACCGGTGGCGATGCCGTACACGAGCAGGGTCAGCGCGAAAACGTTGCGCCGGCCGATCTTGTCTGCAAGCAGTCCGCCAATGGACGCACCGATCATCATGCCCACGGCGCCGATGGACCCGATCCAGCTGAGTTGGGTGTTACCGAGCTGCCACTCGACCGCGAGCGCAGCCATGATGTAGCTGATCAGCCCGACGTCCATCGCGTCCAGAGCCCAACCGACGCCCGAACCCAGGAGCAGTTTGCCGTGCTCACGTCCGAACCGCAGATTGTTGAGCCGCTCGGCACGGCTGGGGTAGGTCTGCGGTGTGACGGGGGGCTGGTCGCTCATGGCGCCTCCACTGGTTGACTGCCCAGCAATCTAGTCCATCCCGGTTGGATTCGCCCCCGAGCACCGACGGCTGAAACTTCCGTCCAGCCCATCGTCCGAGATCCTCGTCCCACCGCCCACGTTGCCCTAGTCTGATGCAGTTCCGTTCTGCTGGATCTCACGTTAGGTTGCTCCATGGTCAACGAGTTCATCGGCGCGGTCAGTGACGCCATGTATGGCTACATCCTGATCATCCTGCTGCTGGCGGCCGGGCTCTACTTCAGCTTCCGTACCAAGTTCGTACAGTTCCGGATGCTCGGCCATGCGATCAAGGTCGTCACCCAGCCTGCAGACCGCCTCGGCGAGATCTCGTCGTTCCGAGCGCTGATGGTCTCGACCGGATCACGCGTCGGTGTCGGTAACATTGCCGGCGTCTCGACAGCCATCGTCCTTGGTGGCACAGGATCGGTCTTCTGGATGTGGGTCATCGCCATCCTGGGTGCCGCCTCCGCCTTCGTGGAGTCGACGCTCGCCCAGATCTACAAGAGGCGCGACGCCGACGGCAGTTCTTACGGCGGCCCGGCCTATTACATTCAGGCGGCGCTGCACACCCGAGCCCTGGGTGTTGTCTTCGCCAGCGCCCTGATCTTCACCTACATGGGCGGCTTCAACATGGTGGCCTCGTTCAACATCGCCTCCGCTTTCGAGGGTTACAGCTTCTCCGGCCCGTCGACGCCGGTCATCGTGGGCCTGGTGTTGGCCGTCATCACTGCGCTGTCCATCTTCCGTGGAACCAAGCGGCTCAGCCAGGTGACAGGTTACGTCGTGCCCTTCATGGCCGGTGGTTACATGCTGGTGGCCCTGATCATCGTCGTCATGAACATCGAGCTGGTGCCCTCGGTGATCGGCAGCATCTTCACCAACGCTTTCGACTTCGAGGCGATCTTCGGCGGCTTCGCCGGTTCGGCGATCATGTACGGCATCAAGCGCGGCCTGTACTCGAACGAGGCCGGCGTGGGTTCGGCCCCCAACGCGGCCGCCGCGGCCTCCGTGTCGCACCCTGTCAAGCAAGGGCTCGTGCAGATGCTCTCGGTCTACATCGACACCATCGTCGTCTGCACGGCCACCGCGTTCATGCTGCTGGCCTCCGGCGTCGAGCCGACGAAGGACATGGCCGGAGTCCCCTACGTGCAAGAAGCCGTCTCCAACAACCTCGGCTGGTTCGGCCACCCGTTCGTGACAGGGGCGCTGTTCCTGTTCGCCTTCACCTCGATCATCGGCAACTTCTTCTACGCGGAGTTCAACCTGCGCTACCTGCTCAACCGGCTGCCGCGAAAGGTCGAACTGATGGTCTTCCGGGGCGCGGCTGTGGTGCTGGTGTTCGTCGGAGCCCTGCTGGAGTTCGACTTCGTCTGGGGCATGGCCGACGTGCTGATGGGTGTGATGGCGCTGCTCAACATCCCGGTGATCGTGATCCTCGGCAAACGAGTGGGAGCCTGTCTGGCTGACTACACGAGCCAACTCAAGCAGGGCAAGGACCCGGCCTTCCTGGCGTCCAGCATCAACCTGCCCGACACCGTCGACTTCTGGCAGGGCGAGCCTGCCGAGCACAGTCCCCGCCCCACCGCGTGACACTGCTCACCGACCCTCTCCTGAGCGTCGACCTGGACGTCATCGCGCAGAACACCCAAGTGGCGGTGGACCTGTGCCGGGCCAGTGGCGTCCTGGTCACCGGGATCACCAAGGCCACTCGCGGCAACCGTCGGGTGGCGGCTGCCATGATCGAAGGTGGCGTGTCGTCACTCGGGGATTCACGGATCGCCAACCTCGCCGGATTGGAAGGGCTGGGGGTTCCGCGCTGGTTGATCCGCGCTCCTCTGCCTGCTCAGGCGCCCAGCGTGGTACGACACGCCGAGGGGTCGCTCAACTCCGAGCCGGCGACCATCCGCGCGCTCTCGGCGGCGGCTCACGAGCAGGGCAGAGTCCACCGGGTGGTGCTGATGGTGGATGCGGGTGATCGGCGCGAGGGCATCGCCGACCTGGATCACCTGCTCTGCGTGGCCGAACTGACCGAGTCTCTCGACGGGGTGGAGTTGGCCGGCGTCGGGACGAACATGACCTGCTTCGCCTTCGTCCAGCCCAGCACCGCCGCCTATCTGCTCCTGCTGGAGGCCGCCCACGCCATCGAGGACCGGATCGGACGAAGCCTCGACATGGTTTCGGCGGGGAACTCTGCGGCCATGAACCTGTTGCGTGACGGCGGCGTGCCAGACGGGATCACGCACTACCGTCTCGGCGAGGCCCTGCTGTTCGGCAAGGAGCGGGCTACCTACACGTTCCTGCCCGGTACCCGGCGCGACGGGTTTGTCCTCAGCGCCGGGATCATCGAGGTGCAGACCAAGGCGTCCATGCCCACCGGGGAGATCGGCACCGACTCGTATGGCCGCCGACCACAGTTCGCCGACAAGGGCGTTCGCCGCCGTGCCGTCGTCGCAGTGGGACGCCAGGACATCGACACCGACACCATGCGTCCGGTTGATCCACTGTGCACCGTCGAGGGCGCCAGTTCCGACCATCTGATCATCGACGTCACCGACGCCGCACACGACTACCAGGTCGGGGACCGTCTCGAGCTCGAGTTGGGCTATTTCGCCACCATGCGCGCCACAACCTCGCCCTACGTGCACCTCAGGTATCGCGGCGGGTTGTAGGCCTGACCCGGACATGGCTGGGGGCCCGGCCGCTGTCTGCGGTCCAGGCCCCCTGCTCACGCCCTGAGCACGGGGATCAGCAGCCGATCAACCGCTCGGCCAGGAATGACTGCACCTGGCTGATGGCGACTCGCTGCTGCGACATGGTGTCGCGCTCACGGATCGTCACGGCATCATCTTCCAGGGTGTCGAAGTCGACGGTGATGCAGAACGGCGTGCCGATCTCGTCCTGTCGGCGGTACCGCTTGCCGATCGCCTGCGCGTCGTCGAAGTCGACGTTCCAGTACTGGCGCAGCTGGGCAGCGAGGTCACGTGCCTTGGGTGACAGTGCCTCGTTGCGGCTGAGCGGCAGGACGGCCGCCTTGACCGGCGCGAGGCGCGGATCCAGCTTCAGCACCACTCGGGTGTCGACGCCCCCCTTGGTGTTGGGCGCCTCATCCTCGACGTACGCCTCGACCAGGAAGGCCATCAGCGAGCGAGTCAGGCCGGCCGCGGGCTCTATCACGTAGGGCGTGTAATGCTCGCCCTTGGCCTGGTCGAAGTACTCCAGCGTGACTCCCGAGTGCTTGGAGTGCGTGCTCAAATCGAAGTCCGTGCGGTTCGCGATCCCCTCGAGTTCGCCCCAGTCAGAGCCGGCAAAGCCGAACTTGTACTCGATGTCGACGGTGCGCTTGGAGTAGTGGGAGAGCTTCTCCTTGGGGTGCTCGTAGAACCGCAGGTTGGCCTCCTTGACGCCCAGCCCGACGTACCAGGCCTTGCGGTGGTCGATCCAGTACTGATGCCAGTCCTCATCGGTGCCGGGCTCGACGAAGAACTCCATCTCCATCTGCTCGAACTCACGCGTGCGGAAGATGAAGTTGCCGGGTGTGATCTCGTTGCGAAAACTCTTGCCGACCTGCGCCACGCCGAAGGGCGGCTTCTGGCGGGTGGCGTTGAGCACGTTCTTGAAGTTCACGAAGATGCCCTGCGCGGTCTCGGGGCGCAGGTAGTGCAGCCCGGACTCGTCCTCGATCGGCCCCAGGTAGGTCTTGAGCATCATGTTGAAGTCGCGAGGCTCGGTATACTCACCCCGGGTTCCGCAGTTCGGGCAGGGTACCTGGGCCAGTCCGACAGTGGACTCGTCGAGATCCTTGCGATGGGCGAACTCCTCGACGATCTGGTCGGAGCGGAACCGTTTGTGGCAGCTGAGACACTCGACGAGCGGATCACTGAACACCGAGACGTGCCCTGAGGCGACCCAGACCTCGCGCGGCAGGATCACCGAGGAGTCGAGACCGACGACGTCATCGCGACTGGTGACCATGTAGCGCCACCACTGCCGCTTGATGTTCTCCTTGAGTTCGACGCCCAGCGGACCGTAGTCCCAGGCGGCTCGGGTTCCCCCGTAGATCTCGCCGCAGGGGAAGACGAAACCCCGCCGCTTGCACAGGTTGATGACCTTGTCGAGAGTGCTCTCAGCCATGGAATGCCCTACTGTCAGGTCCCCTCTGCCGGGGACGCTTCCCGGTACCTGGCTGGCATCGGGTGTGGGACCCCCGGGGCGTACCCGGTTCGAGCCCAACTCTCAGGCTATCGCCTTGGGACCTGATGACGAATTCGTGGCTGGGGGCGCGACCGATCGGTGCAACTTGACTTGCCTTACCCAAGCGATGAAAATGATTCTCATGTTCAGTTCGCGACATGTCCGTCTACCAGTGCTGCTGAGTGGTCTGGTCCTGGTTGCTGGCATGACTGCTTGTTCGACTCCCGACACCACCGGCGACCCCGGCCAGACGCGCGTGGTGGTCGGTGCTTACCCGTTCGAGTTCGTTGCGAACAGGGTGGCCGGCGAGTTGGCCAGCGTCACCAACCTGCTTGCTCCCGGCGCGGACGGTCACGACCTCGAACTCTCCCCCCAGCAGGTTGCCGCCATCGACAGCGCAGACCTGGTGATATACCAGTGGGGTTATCAGCCGGCGTTCGATGAGGCCGTTGAGCAGTCCCTGCCCGATGCCGTTCTGGATACCGGGGACTTCCTCACTCTGCGCAGCGCATCTGAACAGGGCGATACCCACGTCCACGACGCTGCGGTCGACGAGGGGGATGACCACGGCGACTACGATCCACACGTCTGGCTCGACCCACTCAACATCGCCTTGATGGGCGATCAGGTGGCCGCCGTCCTGTCGCATCGTGATCCCGACAACGCGGCCACCTACCAGGCCAATGCCGCGTCCCTGGCCGCCGACGTCAAGGCGCTCGACGCGAGCTTCTCGTCGGGACTGGCCGACTGCCGCACCGACACCTTCGTCACCAGCCACGCGGCCTTCGGTTACCTGGCGGACCGCTACCAACTGCATCAGGTGGGCATCAGCGGCCTGACCACCGAGGAGGAACCCAGCCCCGCCCGGATCGCCCAGATCCAGCAGATCGCAGCCGAACACCAGCTCACCACGATCTTCTACGAGACCGCCGTGTCCCCGAAGCTCGCCGAGACGATCGCCGGAGACCTCGGCCTGGTAACCGACGTGTTGGACCCTCTGGGAACTCTCAGCGCGGATTCGCCGGGCGGGGACTACCTTGAGGTGATGCAATCCAACCTCGAGGCCCTCAGGAAGGCGAACGGCTGCCGGTGAACGACCTCATCATCCACGCGCAGGGCGTGAACACCTGGCTGGACGACCAGCAGGTGCTGCACGACATCGACCTGGATGTCGCCCCCGGAGAAGTGGTTGCACTGCTGGGCGGCAACGGTTCAGGCAAGACCACACTGCTGCGCACCCTGCTTGGCCTGGTCCCCCACCAGCAAGGCGCCATCGAACTGTTCGGCAGCCCACTGGGGCGCTTTCGTGAGTGGTCGCGGCTGGGATATGTTCCCCAGCGAGCCCGTCTCCAGGTGCCCAACGCCACCGTGTACGAGGTCGTCATGCTGGGGCGCCTGGCGCGCCAGTCACTGTTCGCCCTGCCACGCGCCACGGACCGCCAGGCCGTGTCCCGAGCCCTGCGTCGTGTCGGGCTCGAGGGATCCGATTCGCGTCCGATGGCCAGCCTGTCGGGAGGCCAGCAGCAGCGGGCCCTGATCGCCCGAGCGCTGGCCGGTGAGGCCGACCTGCTGGTGCTCGATGAGCCCTTCGCCGCACTGGACGTGCGCACCCAGACCAGCCTTGCCCGGCTGCTGGGAAGGCTGCACGACGAGGGGCTGACGATCCTTGTCGTGCTGCACGAGTTGGGTGCGATGGAACCGCTCCTGCAGAGAAGCGTGGTGCTGCAGTTGGGCAGGGTGATCCACGACGGTGCGCTTCGCTCAGGCCCACCGCTGGACGACTGTCTGGATGATGCCGATTGCCTGCCTGCCGCGACGATTCTGCAGCCGCAGGTGTCTACCCCCGCGAACCGAGGACAGTGAGATGGGTCTGCTGGCACTCGATTTCATGGTGCGGGCCCTGCTCGCCGGCGCGTTGACCGGCCTGATGGCCCCCGCTGTCGGCACCTACATCGTTCAACGGCGCCTGAGCATGCTCGGTGACGGGCTGGGTCACGTGGCCATTGCTGGTGTCGGCCTCGCGCTGATGACCGGCCAGGCCCCAGTGCCGATCGCGGTGGCCGTGTGCGTGTCCGGAGCGGTCATCATCGAACTGCTGAGACAGTCCGGACGCGCATCCGGCGATGTGGGTCTGGCGATTCTGTTCTACGGGGGTCTGGCGTCCGGTGTGTTGATGGCAGGCATGGCTGGCCGCGGCGCTGGAACCTTGTCGCAGTACCTGTTCGGTTCACTGACCTCGGTCAACGGCGCTGACCTGGCGGCGGTGGCCGCCATGGCCGTCGTGGTGCTCGTTGCGGCGATCGGGCTGTCGCCGCAACTGTTCGCCGTCTGCGCGGACGAGGACTACGCCCGCACCCAGGGCCTGCCCACCAGGGCGCTCAATCTGGTCATCGTCATCCTGGCGGCCATCACGGTTGCCGTGTCGATGCGCACCGTTGGTCTCATGCTGGTCAGCGCACTCATGGTCATACCGGTCGCCACCAGTCAGAACCTCGTGCTCGGCTTCCGGCGCGGTCTCGCCACGTCTATGGGGCTGGGTCTCGTCCTGGCCGTGGGCGGGGTGGTGGCCTCCTACTATCTGGACTCGGCATCTGGGGCGACCATCGTGGTGTTGGCGATCCTCGTGTTCATGCTCACCCTGCCCGTGGGTGCCGTGCTTCAGCAACGCAGGCGCGCCGCCCAGCCCGTCGGTGCCGATGACGAGCCAATCTTCGAGCGTGCCGAACCGCATGACGCCATGACCGAGGACGCGTTGCACGTTGCCGTGTTGCACGGTGATCACGTCGACTACCTGCATGACGGCCACCGGCATGCCCCGCACGGGGACCACTTCGATGAGCACTGAGTCCCGTCCTCGCCTCACCCGCCAACGCCAACTGGTCGCCAACCACCTGGACGAGGCCCGGGAGTTCCTGACCGCACAACAGGTGCACGCCGCCCTGCGGACCGAGGGTGAGGCCATCGGCCTGGCAACGGTGTACCGGGGGCTCCAGTGGCTGGCCGAGGCCGGCCTGGTCGACTCGATCCGCACCGCCGACGGCGAGGCCGCCTATCGACGTTGCTCGCCCGCGCACCACCACCACCTCATCTGCCGGTACTGCGGCCGTACGGTCGAGGTGTCAGGCGACGTCCTGGAGCGCTGGTCGCAGCAGGTGGCCAGCGAGCACGGATTCCATGAGCCCGAGCACTTCGTCGAGGTCTACGGCATCTGCGCCTCCTGTTGGGCGGACAGCCAAGGGCAGCACCCCGCCACTTCTCACTGACGGCACAGCGCCTTCACAGCAATCCCACAGAATTCCTTGGTTGTCTCGTGATCAGGTCGAACAAGGAGAACCATGAGCAACGAGCCAGCCCCCAGCCCCTGGAGCCGTCCGGTCTGGACCGGGGACGCTGAACTGCAGACGACGGTCCCGCCGGCAGAGGAAACGAGCCCCGGGAACGTCGAGCCCGACGCCGAGTCGGCCGCCACGGCGACCGAGCCTCTGGTCGGGCAACCCGATCGGCCGCAGACCCCGACCCGCAGCCGGATCGCTGGCCTGCTTGCCGCAGCCATGCTGGTGGGCGGCGTCAGCGGCGGTGTGGCCGGGCTGGCCGGCGTCCAACTTCTTGGTGCGGGCCGGCCCACCTCGTCGGCCACCCAGACCCAGGTGGTGCAGGCCGACTCCACGAGCCCCGACTGGACGCCGGTGGCCGCGGCCGCGTCCCGGGCGGTGGTTGCCATCGATGTGGTGGCAGCGAACGGCGGTCAGGGCCAGGGTTCCGGTGTGGTCATCGACGCTCAGGGCCACATCGTCACCAACAATCACGTGGTGGCGGGCAGCGGGTCGGCCACCTCCATCACCGTGGTGCTGGGGGACGCGTCCTATGCGACCACTGTGGTGGGCACCGACCCGACCACCGATCTTGCCGTGCTGCAGATGATCGATGCTCCTGCTGAACTGGCCGTGATGGCATTTGCCGACTCCAGCGACCTAGCGGTGGGCGATCCGGTGATGGCCATCGGCAACCCCCTGGGCCTGGCCGACACCGTCACCACCGGCATTGTGTCGGCGCTGAACCGGCCGGTGATCACGGAGGCCGTCACCAGCACCCCGACCTCCGGGCAGGGGGACGCGGTCGTCACAGCGGCGATCCAGACCAACGCGGCCATCAATCCCGGCAACTCGGGCGGAGCGCTCGTGAACGCCTCGGGCGATCTGGTCGGCATCACGTCGGCCATCGCCACGCTCGCGTCATCCAGCAGCGACCAGACGGGCAACATCGGCATCGGGTTCGCCATCGCGTCCAATCAGGTGCGGTACGTCGTCGATCAGTTGATCGCCAACGGCTACGCCGATCATCCCCAGATCGGGGTCAGCGCCAGCGACACCACCGGCCCCGGGCTGCTGGGCGCTGAGGTGACCAAGGTGGTGTCCGGCTCACCGGCAGAACAGGCCGGCCTGAAGGTTGGTGACCTCATCACCGCCGTCAACGGCGACCAGGTCACCTCCACGGAGTCGCTGGTGGCCCTCGTCCGTGCCGGTGAAGTCGGCAAAGAGTTGAAGCTCACGATCGTTCGGGCGGGGTCCCCCCAAGTGGTCGCGGTCACGCCGGTCGCGGCGCCCCGGCGCAACGGCTGACCCAAGGGACGCCTCGGCTGTTGGCGCCCGAGCTCAGCTCTCGACCATCCGCAGGGACCGCAGGCCGTGCTCGAGGTGCCACGACGCGAAGGCCGCCACCAGGCCGCTGACCTCCGTCCCCAGGTGCTCGGGCACGTTCTCGGTTGCCGGCCAGTCTCCACTGATCAGCGCGGACAGCAGCGTCCACGCCTCGGTGGAGGGCAGCGCACTGCGTGGCGGGCGACAGTCCAGGCAGACCATGCCCCCGGTCTCGGGCGCAAAACCTGCGTGCGGGCCTGCCAGCCCACATCGGGCGCAGGACTCCAGCGCCGGTGCGTAACCGGCCACCGCCAAGGCCCGCAGCAGGTAGGCGTCCAACACCATGCGAGCCGGACGCGGACCCGCCGGCGTCCCCTGGCCCAGGGTGCGCAGCGCGCCCAGCAAGAGCCGGTACTGCTGCAGGGCAGGTTCGCCTTCCTCGGAAACCAACCGGTCCGCGGTCTCGAGCATGGCCTGTCCCGCGGTGAAGGCCGAGTAGTCGACGCGCAGCGGCGCATCGTAGGCGTGCAGGGTTTCCGCCTGGATCACTACGTCCAGGCTGCGACCGGTGGCGAATTGCACGTCCACATGGCTGAACGGTTCGAGCCGACCACCGAACTTGGACGAGGTGCGCCGCACGCCGCGAGCGACCGCCCGCACCTTGCCGTGAGTTCGGCTCAGCAGCGTGATGATCCGGTCGGCCTCACCGAGCTTGTGGGTGCGCAGCACCACGGCGTGGTCCCGGTAGGTCGGCATGCGCCCATTGTCCCTCGCGACGGCAATCGATCGCCCGGCGACACCCGACAAAGGCGTCGGCGCAGTAGGGTCGGGCCATGGCAACTTCGGCCCGTCCGCCCAAGCGTCCACCGGTCCCGCACCCTAGCGGGGCCCGGCCACCAGCCATCCCCGCCGGCGCCGTGCCCCAGCACGTGGCCATCGTCATGGACGGCAACGGCCGGTGGGCCAAGCAGCGCGGCCTGCCCCGGACGAAGGGCCACGAGGCCGGGGAGGCGGTGCTCTTCGAGGTGGTCGAAGGCGCCATCGAGGTGGGCATCAAGTACCTATCCGTGTACGCCTTCTCGACAGAGAACTGGAAGCGCTCCCCCGACGAGGTGCGGTTCCTGATGGGTTTCAACCGGGACGTCATCCATCGACGGCGCGACGGCCTGGACGCCCTGGGCGTCAAGGTCCGTTGGGCGGGACGACGCCCGAGGCTGTGGGGCAGCGTGATCCGTGAGCTGGAGGACGCCGAGCGTCAGACCAGCGACAACGACGTGCTGACCATGCAGTTCTGTGTCAACTACGGCGGGCGCGCCGAGATTCTTGACGCCGTGCGGGGCATCGCCCGCGACGCGGCGGCCGGCCGCATCAACCCGGAGCGGATCACCGAACACAGCTTCCGGCGCTACCTGGACGAGCCGGAGATACCCGATGTCGACCTGTTCGTGCGCAGTTCCGGTGAGCAGCGCACCTCCAACTTCCTGATCTGGCAGTCGGCCTACGCCGAACTGGTCTTCGTCGACAAGTTCTGGCCCGACTGGGATCGCCGCGACCTGTGGGCGGCCGTCGAGCGCTACGCCGACCGGGACCGGCGATTCGGCGCGGCGGTTCCCAACGAGTCGCAGTAGCGGCAGGGCGTCCCTAGCGGCCACGCTCCGAACGGATCGGACGGCGGTCACCCCGGATGGAGGCCACCATGTCCACCACCCGCCGGGTGGCGCGCACATCGTGTGCCCGGAACACCGTGGCCCCTTGCCAGGCGGCGATCGCAGTGGCCGCCAAGGTACCCTCCAGTCGCTCGTCAGCGCCCAGGTCGAGGGTCTCGCCGACGAAGTCCTTGCGGCTGATGGCCATCAGCACGGGATAACCGAGCGCGACGATCAGCTGGGTGGTAGCCACCAGCCGCAACGAGTTCAGGGTCGTCTTCCCGAAGTCCAGCGTCGGGTCGACCAGGACCGCCTCGGGTGCAACCCCGGCCGCTACCGCCCGCTCTGCTCCGAGTCGCAGGACGCGCAGCACGTCGTCGACCACCGCATCGCCGGGACCGTAGTCGATGCCCTGGGGGTCGGTGCGTGGCGGCAACCCGCCGGTGTGTGAGACCACATAGCCGGTGCCCAACTCTCCGGCAAGCACCGCCAACTCCGGGTCAGCCCCAGCCCACGTGTCGTTGACCAGGTCGATCAGTCCAGCACAGGACGCGGCCACCTCAGCACGCCAGGTGTCCAGGCTGACCAGCACGTCCGGGTACTCGGCACGCAGCGCAACCAGGAAACTCCGGACGCGGTCGATCTCGGCCGCTTCGGTGACCCACTCACCCTCCTGACCGGCCCGCACTCCCCCGACATCGATGATGTCAACACCCTCGTCCAGCATCCGGGCCGCCCGACCCAGCGCATCCCGCAGGTCGACGTGCCGAGCGGGTGCGTAGAACGAGTCGGGCGTCCGGTTGATGATTCCCATCACGGCCGGGCGCGAGGCATCGAAGCGCTGGCCACGAAGCACCAGCGGTGCGGGCTGGGCGAGGTCCACGGAGGTCTCAGACGGCCATGGACAGCGCTTCGGCCTGGTGGCGGTTGACCGCACTCATGACGGCCTTCAACGAGGCGGTTGTGATGTCCGGGTCGATCCCGACCCCCCAGATCACCTCGGTGTCACCGTTGTCGATCTCACACTCCACGTAGGCCGCAGCCGTCGCGTCGCCACCCGAGGTCAGCGCATGCTCGCTGTAATCCAGGACGCGCAGTCGTACCCCAACCTGACCCAGGGCGTCCACGAACGCCGAGACCGGCCCGTTGCCCTCACCCGTGATCACCCGGTCCTGACCGTTGACGGCGATTCTGGCGCGAATCGTTGAACTGCCGTCCTCGTTGGCCTCGAAGGAGAAGCTCTTGCCCTGCAACGGGGCGGTGCGCTTCAGGTACTCATCGGAGAAGATCGTCCAGAGCTGTTCGCTGCTGACCTCCCCGCCCTCGGTGTCGGTATGCGCCTGGACAACCCGGCTGAACTCCATCTGCAGCCGGCGAGGCAGCACCAGAGAGTGGTCGTTCTTCATCAGGTAGGCCATGCCACCCTTGCCGGACTGGCTGTTCACCCGGATGACGGCCTCGTAGGTGCGTCCCACATCGTGCGGGTCGACCGGCAGGTAGGGCGCCTGCCAGGCCACCTCGTGCAGGTCGAGGCGCTGAGTGTCGGCCTTCTGCTCCAGATCCTCCAGACCCTTCTTGATGGCGTCCTGGTGTGAGCCCGAGAAGGCCGTGTAGACCAGGTCACCGGAGTAGGGCTGACGAGCCGGAACCGGCATGCCGGTGCAGTACTCCACGGTTCGGCGTACCTCGTCGAGCCGGCTGAAGTCGATCTTCGGGTCGATGCCCTGGGTGTACAGGTTCATTCCCATGACGACCAGATCGACGTTCCCGGTGCGTTCGCCATGGCCGAACAGGCAACCTTCGACCCGGTCACCGCCGGCCATCAGGCCCAACTCGCTGGCCGCCACCGATGTACCCCGGTCGTTGTGGGTGTGCAGGGAGACGCAGACATGCTCGCGCGAGTTGATGTTGCGGCAGAAGTACTCGATCTGGTCGGCGTAGGTGTTGGGGGTGCTCATCTCGACGGTGGCCGGCAGGTTCAGGATGATCTCGCGGTCCGCGTCCGGCTGCCACACGTCGATGACCCCGTTGCAGACCTCGACGGCGAACTCGGTCGGGGTTTGCGTGAAGATCTCCGGTGAGTACTCGTAACCGAAGGCCACATCACCCAAGTATTTCTCCGCGGCGTCGATCACCCAGCGGGTACCGTCCTTGGCGAGCTGCCGGCACTCGTCCTCGTTCATGTGGAAGACGACCCGGCGGAACAGTTCGGCGGTGGCGTTGTACAAGTGGATCGTGCCTCGCTTCGCGCCGATCAGTGATTGGGCAGTGCGGTCGATCAGATCGGGACGCGCCTGGGTCAGCACCGAGATCGTCACGTCGTCGGGCACCGCGTCGTCGGTGATCAGCGAGCGGACGAAGTCGAAGTCGGTCTGTGAGGCGGACGGGAACCCGACCTCGATCTCCTTGTAGCCCATCTTCACCAACAGGTCGAACAGCTTGCGCTTGCGTCCCGGGGTCATCGGGTCGATCAACGCCTGATTGCCGTCGCGCAGATCGGTCGAGAGCCACCTGGGCGCCTGGCTGATGCGCTTGGACGGCCACGTGCGGTCAGCCAGGTCGATGGGCCGGAACGGGGTGTACCGCTGGAACGGCATCGGGGTGGGTTGCTGCACCGGACGCGGCTGCGGCTTGGTGCGGGGCTGGGGATGGGTGATGTTCTGAATCGTCATGGTGATGTCTCCTTGGCTACGGAAGATTGGTGGTGGCAGCCAGACACGACGAGACTCCGCAGCGAGGAGGACTGCCCTTCAGCAAGTCTCGCTGCGGCGACCAAGGAGCAGCGCCAGAGAACAGCGCACGGGCCAAACCACCCGTCAACCATAACCCCCGCACCCCCGCAGATACAACGTCGGTCGGCGAGGAGGTCATCCTCAGCGGCGGACGCGGTGAGCCGGCCCAATAAGGGAGCCGATGACCAGAGTGCACCGTATGAGCGGCAAGATGGAGAACATGACTCAGCAGCCGTGGCCCATTCTCGAGCGTCCAGCCCCCCTGCCGTCGGACACGTTCGGCAATCCCGATGAGTCCAACCGCTTCGTCGTGCTCATCGAGCAGACCGTGGGATCGGGGGAGACCCAGCGCTGGGGAGTTCCGGACGCCCCGATCCGCGTCCCGGGCGGACGACCCGCCGCGCAGCAGATGGCCGCCCAACTCGCTGCCAACCACAAGCCGCGACATCCGATGATGGAGCAGGGCAGGTGGGTGTATCGCATCAGTGATGACCAGTACCTGAGCGTCGTGCAGGGAGCGACCGCCACCTTCCACTTTCGGGTGAGTGTGGCCGAACTGCTCTGAGTTCCGCACATCCGTCCCAACGATCCCTGCGGAGGCTGGCCGCGCCCGCCTCGTTGCTGCGAGAATGGGTCCAATCGACGTGGACAGCCCCGCCACACTGCGGCCCCGACCTGAACAGCCCTTCGGCACGGCCTGTACCGCAGCAGTACCCACAACCAGATTGGTGTCAGCATGGCAAACCTCAATCGTTCCAACGCACCCTTCGAACGCCGGATCGGGGCGTCCGCACCCCAGCAAACCGGGATGGTGCACCTGGGCATCGGCCAGTTCCATCGCGCCCACGCAGCGGTTTACACCGCCCTCGCCATGGCTCAGTCGGGTGGCGACTGGGGCATCGTGGGGGTCGCCAATCGTTCGAGGCGAATCATCGACCCGATGATCAACCAGGACTACATCTATTCGATCCTGCAGCTCAGCCCAGAGGGCACCGACGTGCAACTGGTCGACGTGCACCGTCGGTTGTTCGTCGCGGCCGAGCAGCCCTCCGAGGTGCTGGCTGCCATCGCCGACCCGGACCACAAGATCGTCACCCTGACGATCACCGAGAAGGGCTACAACAAGGACGGCGTGACCGGCAAGTTGATGACCGAGTCCGCAGAGATCGGCCCCGGTTTGGTCGGCCCGGACGCAGCCACTGCCCCCCTGGCCCAGCTGGCCTGGGGTCTGGCCAAGCGCGCCAAGGAGTCGAAGGCGCCGCTGACCGTCCTGTCCTGCGACAACATGCAATCGGCCGGCAGCACCACTGCCCAGATGGTGCTGCAGTTCCTCGAGGCCGCCAAGGTGGACGACCAGGTGCTCGACTACGTCGCCAACCAGGTGAGCTTCCCGAACGCGATGGTCGACCGGATCGTGCCCGGAACGAACGAACAGACGAAGCAGCAGGTCGAGGCGATCCTCGGGCTGCGCGATGAGAGCCCGGTGCCAGCCGAGGCCTTCACCATGTGGGTGCTGGAGGATCACTTCAAGGCCGGGCGTCCCGCCTGGGAGGCCGGCGGTGCCATCTTCTCCGACGAGGTCGAGCAGTACGAACTGGTGAAACTGCGGTTGCTCAACGGATCTCACTCGTTGATCAGCTACCTTGGCGGGCTGAGCAACTCCCCCACCATCCCATCGGCCCGCGACAAGGACTTCGTCGCCAAATCGGTGCGAGCCGCCATCTACAACGAGTACCTGCCCAGCATCGAGCTACCGACCGGCTTTGACGCCGACGCCTACGTCGAGCAACTCTTCCACCGCTGGCAGAACCACGCCCTCGGCGACAAGACCGCCCGAGTGGGTTCGGACGGTTCGTCCAAGTTGCTGCAGCGCATCGTGGAACCGGCGTTGCGGATGCTGGATGCGGGCGAGATGCCCCAGCAGATGGCCTTGACCGCCGCCAGCTGGATCGCCTGCGTCGCCCCGCCGGCCGGGTTCGATCCGGGTGCCATCGCCGCCGCAATGGATGAGCCGCAACGTGCCAACCTCGCCAGGGCCACGCAGGGTGCAACCACCGTCCACGAGCATGTCGAGAAGATCATGACTGGCGGCTTCTTCCCCGAGGATCTGGGTTCGCGAGCCGAGTTCACCAAGCGGATCGCCGAACTCGTCCAGATCATCACCACCGATGGCGCCGAGGCAGCGGCGAAGGACGCCTTGGGCGAGTGATCCGAGAGAGCTGACCACTGAGGGCCCGTCGGATTCCTCCGGCGGGCCCTCAGGTGTGTTTGGTCAGAAACCGAGCCTGTTGAGGTGTTTGGGGTCGCGCTGCCACTCCTTGAGCACCTTGACTTTGAGGTCCAGGTGCACCGGGGTGCCCAGCAGGGCCTCGATCTGGCGGCGGGCGTCGGTCCCGACCTTCTTGATGTGCTCGCCGCGGCGACCGATCATGATGGGTTTCTGCGAATCGCGCTCCACTACCAGGGATGCGAAGACGTCGAGCAGGGGTTTGTCCTCGCGGCGATCGGGACGCAGCCGCATCTCGTCGATCTCCACCGCGATGGAGTGCGGTAGTTCGTCCCGCACCTCCTCCAGGGCTGCCTCCCGAATGAGCTCGGCCACCAGCGTCTCGGTCGGCTCGTCGGTCGACTCGCCATCCGGGTAGTACGCGGGGCCCTCGTCCAGCAGCGAGACCAGCACATCTGCGACCACGTCCAGCTGGTCACCGCTGACCGCCGAGCAGGGCACGATGTGTTCCCACCTGACGCCCAACTTCTCCTGAAGCGCGTCGATTTCCAGCAACTGCTTCGCCAACCGCTCGGGACTCACCAGGTCCGACTTGGATGAGATCGCAACCAACGTGGGACGCCGGGCGAGCCCGGCGATCTCGCGCACCAGGTACTCGTCCCCGGGTCCGACGTGCTGGTTCGACGGGAACACCACGGCGATCACATCGACCTCACTCCAGGTGGTGTACACCAGATCGTTGAGGCGTTCCTGCAACAGCGAGCGGGGCTTGCTCAGCCCCGGCGTGTCGATCACCACCAGCTGGGCGTCCGGACGCGAGATGATGCCGCGCACCGCGTGCCGGGTGGTCTGCGGCTTGCTGCTGGTGATGGCGACCTTCGAGCCGACCAACGCGTTGGTCAGCGTCGACTTCCCGGCGTTCGGGCGGCCCACGAAACAGGCGAAGCCCGATCGGAATCCGCTGCCCTGCTCGGGATCAGTCATCTTCTCCTCTTTCAAGCTGCTCTTCTTCCTGATCGAGTTGCCGGACGAGCACGGTGTCTATCTGGTGCCGACGGGCCGTCGCCTTCTCTGCGGTGATCTCCAGGCCCTTCCACGTCACCCGTGAACCAGGTATGGGAACCATGTTCAGTTCCTTGGCCAGCAGCCCACCCACGGTCTCCACGTCCTCGTCGTCCAGCTCGAGACCGAAGAGGTCACCCATGTCATCCACCGGCATGCGGGCGGAGATCCGCCACAAGCCGAGTGCTGTCTGTTCGGCAAGGTCGGGTTCGGCGTCGTACTCGTCGGTGATTTCACCGACGATCTCCTCGACCACATCCTCGATGCTCGCCAGCCCTGCGGTACCGCCGAATTCGTCGATGACGATCACCAAGTGATGGCGGCTCACTTGCATCTCGCGCATCAGCGAGGCGGCCGGCTTGCTGTCGGGAGTGAAATGCGCGGGACGCATCACCGTGTCCACCGTCTCGCGCTTCTCAGATTCCGGGTTGTCGTAGATGCGGCGCATCAGGTCCTTGAGGTAGAGGATCCCCACGACGTCGTCCAGGTCCTCCCCGGTCACCGGTATGCGGCTGAATCCCGATCGAAGGGCGAGCGAGAGGCCCTGCCGCAGCGTCTTGTCACGACTGATGTAGACGATGTCGGTGCGGGGGACCATCACCTCGCGAACCAGGGTGTCACCTAACTCGAAGACCGAGTTGATCATCTCTCGCTCGCCCTCGCTGGCCTCAGCGATCTTCTCGGCTTCCGGGCTGAACGGTCCGTCGGTATAGCCGTGGCCTGGGGTGATGGCGTTCCCGATCCAGATGAGCACCTGGGAGATCGGCCACAGGATCGTCGACAGTATCGAGAGCGGACGAGCCGCGCGGCCAGCTATCCGTTCGGCGTTCTGCCGGCCCAGGGTTCGAGGGGCGACCCCCCAGGCGATGAAGGAGACCAGTCCCATGACCCCGATGGACAGACCCAACTGCGCGCCAAGCCCCTTGAGATTGGCGACGACGACCAGGCTCACCAGGACCACCGCCGCCACCTCGCACAGCACCCGCAGGAAAGTGGCCGCCGTGAGTTCAGGGGCCGGATCGTCGGTGATCTCCTTGACCGCGGCGGCACCGGGCTGGCCTTCGGCCAGCATCCGCTCGGCGCGGCTGGGCGAGATCGCCTGCAGTGCCGCGTCGACCGCCGACAGCACCGCAGCGATGATCATGGCCAGCAGGGCAGCACCGACCATGATCGCGTTCGTGGGGGTCACGTGCTGTCCCTCGTCCTACGCCAGTCTGCGATCATCCGGTCATTGAGCGCGAACATCACCGCCCGTTCACCAGGTTCAGCGTGGTCGTGCCCCAGCAGGTGCAGCAGACCATGGATGAGCAGGTACTCGATCTCCTCGGCCGGTTCCCGCCCGTTCTCAGGGGCCTGCGCAGACGTGAACTGGGGGCAGATGACGATGTCGCCCAGGGTCCCCCGGGGCGGCGGCTGTTCCGGGGCGGGCGCGCGGAGTTCGTCCATCGGGAAACTCATCACGTCGGTGGGGCCCGGCAGATCCATGAAGCGCTGATGCAATTCGGCCATGGCAGTCTCGTCCACCAGCAGGATGGACAGTTCTGCCTGCGGATGGATCCGCAACTGACTCAGCGCGAACTCCGCCAGTTGCAGCAGGCCCAGTTCGTCGACTTCTACACCTGACTCGTTGCTGATGTCGATCATTTTGCGCTCATGCCAGCGCGGGTGGTGAAGGCCTCTGCCAGGGTGGAGTCGTACCGGTCGTAGGCGGCCACGATGCGTCCGACGAGCTTGTGTCGCACCACGTCGCGGCTGGTCAGGGTGCAGAACGCGATGTCGTCCACCCCGTCCAGCACCTCCTGGACAGCCCGCAGTCCGCTTCGTACTCCGCCCGGCAGGTCGATCTGGGTGATGTCGCCGGTGACGACGATCTTCGATCCGAAACCGAGTCTGGTGAGAAACATCTTCATCTGCTCCATCGAGGTGTTCTGCGCCTCGTCGAGCACGATGAACGCATCGTTGAGGGTGCGTCCGCGCATGTAAGCCAGGGGCGCCACCTCGATGACCCCGCCCGTCAACAGTCTCGGTACCGAGTCGGCGTCCAGCATGTCGTGCAGGGCGTCGTAGAGCGGACGCAAGTAAGGGTCAATCTTGTCGCTCAGCGTGCCCGGCAGGAAGCCCAGCCGCTCGCCGGCCTCGATCGCCGGCCTCGTCAGGATGATCCGGGTGACCTGCTTGGCCTGCAGGGCTTGCACGGCCTTGGCCATCGCCAGATAGGTCTTTCCGGTGCCGGCCGGGCCGATGCCGAAGGTGATGGTGTGCCGATCGATGGCGTCAACGTAACGCTTCTGGTTCAGCGTCTTGGGGCGGATCGTGCGTCCACGGTTTGACAGGATGTCATGGGTCAGCACCGACGCCGGGCTGGCGTCCTCGGCCGCCAGGCTCATCGCGATCACCCGTTCGACAGTCTCTGCGGTGAGCCCCTGGCCGGTGCGCAGGATCGTGATGATCTCGGTGATCACCTCGGCGGCCAGCGCAATGTCGCTGGTGGTGCCCGTCAGGGTGACCTCGTTGCCGCGCACGTGTACGTCGGCGGGCAGGTCACGTTCGAGGATGCGCAGAAACTCATCACGAGGGCCGAGCACCCTGACCATGTCGATGGATGCCGGCACCACGACCCGTCGGGTTCCGGGCAGGTGCGCCACACTGGCGGGCTGCCCGACGGTTGCACGAGTATCAGGCAACGGTTGATGGCTGGTAGTCAGGACGGTCCTTTCATCGATACCGGGTCAGTCTACCGCGGCCTCGCCGTCACTCCTCGTCGAGAGCGTCCAGATCATCGCCCTGATCGGCCAGGTCTTCCTCCGAGATGATGTGCATGGCGGCCTCCTCTGCACTCGCGGCAGCCCCGTCGATGCCCACGTCGATGGCCAACGCCTCGCTTTCCCGGTCCTCGGTGGCCATGCCGCCGCCGGCGTCCACCAGACGTCCGGCCCGCCGGCTGCCCACCTCGCGGGACTCTCCCTGTGGGTTCCACGGACCCTTGAGCCGGTTGGGATTCTCCTCCGGTGCCTCCTGGGCGATGCGTTGCTCGAGGGTCTCGCCCTGTTTCATCTCTGCGGCCGTGTTGCCGAAGCCCTGTGCCGGCGACCAGTTCTCGGGTGCGGTGTAGCCCTCGTCGAGGACGTCATCCAGTCCCCGGTCGACCAAGGTATCCGACTGAGTGAGCTGCTCCAGTTGCTCAGAGGGATCCGGCGTTTCGTCGATGAAGGCCTCGTTGTCGCTCATGTAGTGATCCTGCCATCACGGCGCGACCCGCGCGGCCGGAAGCGTCAACCGAGGCCCCCAGGGCCGACTCCGTAGAAGCGACCCAGCACCTCGCTGCGGCAGGCATCGAAGTCACCGCCCTCGATGGCCGCGCGGATGGTGTCGACCAACCGCACGGTGAACCTTTCGTTGTGAATGGTCGCCAGCGTGGACGCCAGCATCTCCTTGGCTTTGAAGAGGTGGTGCAGGTAAGCCCTGGTGTAGTGCGCGCAGGTGTAGCAGTCGCAGTCGTCCTCCAGCGGACGAAAGGCCCGCCGGTTGGCGGCGGTGTTGACGTTGTAGCGCCCGTCCGCGGTGTAGATGGCCGCGTTGCGGGCGACCCGACTCGGGTTCACGCAGTCGAAGGTGTCTGCGCCAGCCGCGATGGCGGCGAACAGGTCGTCCGGCTCGCTGATGCCCAACAGGTGCCGGGGGCGGTCCTCAGGCAGTTCCTCGCTGCACCAACTGACGATCTCGCCGAGCCGCTGCTTCTCGAGGGCGCCGCCGATGCCGTACCCGTCGAAGTGGTGGCCGCCCACCTGGGTGGCCACCAGCCCCCGACAGGCCTGCCTACGCAGGTCCTCGTACTGGGCCCCCTGGACCACCCCGAACAACCCCTGGTAGGGACGATGCGTTCGCTCTTCGGTCAAGTGCCGATGCGCCACCAGGCAGCGCTCAGCCCAGGTCTGCGTCCGGGCAACGGAGACCTCCTGGTAGGCACGGGTGTTGAACAGGGTTGTCAGTTCGTCGAACGCGAAGATGATGTCTGCGCCCAGTTCGTGCTGAACGCGCATGCTGACCTCGGGGGTGAACCGGTGCCGGTCACCGTTGAGGGGTGAGATGAACGTCACTCCGTCGTCATCCACGTGGGCCTGACGCTGCTTGCCGGCTGCTATCACGTCATCGTCCTGCAGACCATTGACGTCCATCGCCAGAACCTTCTTGAACCCGACCCCCAGGCTCATCACCTGGAATCCCCCGGAATCGGTGAAGGTCGGACCGGGCCAGTTCATGAAGGCACCCAACCCGCCAGCCTCGTCGACGACGTCGCTGCCGGGCTGCAGGTAGAGGTGGAAGGCATTGGCCAGCACCGCCTGTGCCCCCAGCTGGGTGACCGATTCGGGCAGCACCGCCTTGACAGTGGCCTTCGTCCCGACAGCAATGAAGGCGGGTGTCTGGATGAATCCGTGCGGGGTGTGGATCACTCCGGTGCGTCCCAGACCATCGGGCAGCCTGGCGCCTACCCGGAAGCCGACGTCATTCGGGAGGGACAGGTCCTCAGTCGCCACGTTTCAGGGCCTCTGCCTCTTCTGCTGTGATGAGGCCTTCCTTCACCTGTCGCTTCAGGACGCGAGCGTCATGACGGCCGCAGATGAACTCGCTGACAAGGTACATCACCACCATCGGCACCGACAGGGCCAGCATCGAGAAGGGATCACCCGACGGCGTGGCCACCGCACCGAAGATGAAGCAGCCGAACACGGCCAGGGTGCGTGCCTTGCGCAGCGCCACTGCCTTTACCAGGCCCAGCAGGTTGAGCATCACCAGGACCACAGGCAGCAGGAAGGCGACCCCGAAGACCAGCAGCATGCGCATCTCGAGAGCGAGGAAGTCGTTGAGGTCCTGTAGGTTGGACACCCCCGCATCGGCCACGGTGAAACCCAACATGAACTCGAAGGCCTTCGGCAGGATCAGGTAGCCCACCGTGACCCCGGACAGGAAGAGCGGGATCGCCGAAAGCAGGAAGAGTTGCGCCACGCGCTTCTCCTTCTTCAGCAGCCCGGGCACGATGAACGCCCACAGGTGGTAAAGCCAGAACGGGCAGGCCGCGATGAGCGCCGCCAACCCGGCCGACTTGAGCGCCAGCATCATGGGGGCTGTCACGCCGGAGTTGACCACCTGGATGACAGCCTCCGGGTTGCGAGCCTGCACCGATGCGGCGGCTATCTGGTAGGGACGCAGAATCAGTTCGACGATCGGTTGGTAGTAGATGAAGGCGACGATGAAGCACACCACAATCGCCAACGCCGACATGATGAGCCGATACCGGATCTCACGCAGGTGGTCCCACAGGCTCATCACCCCGCCCTCTTCGAACTTGGGCGGCCTGAGCCAGGCGAACCTCCCCCCGGTTGCGCGGCTGCTGGTGTCGGCGGTCATGACGAGCGATCAGTTCGACGGACGATCGGGATCAACGACTTCAGCGTCGAAGACCTCGCCTGACCGCGGCTGCTGAATCGGGTAGGGCTGCTGGGGCACGACGTACGGCTGCTGCGGTGCCCCGTACTGCTGCTGCGGCGCAACGTAGGGCTGCTGGGGTGCCACGTACTGCTGCTGGGGCGCCACGTACTGCTGCTGCGGCGCGACGTAGGGCTGCTGCAGGTTCGGATCGGCGGCGCCGATCGCCGGCGCCGCGGCGTCTGCCTGATGGACGTCCTGGGACTTCAGGTCCTTAGTCTCTTCCTTGAACTCACGGATCGCCTTGCCAGAGGCCTTGCCCAGACCTGCGAGCCGGGTGGTGCCGAAGAGCAGCAGCACCACCACGAGAATGATCAACAACTCAGGCCAACCGATGGGACCCATGAATTCCTCCTGCTGTCGAGAGCGCTTACGTCCTATGCTAGGCGGTGCCGCGAGACCGACGACAATCCGGCGCGACTACTCGGGTTGCCAACCGAACACCTGCTGGGTGATGTCCAGCGCCTCGCTGGCGGCACGAACAGCACTCAACGCGGCCCCTGGCGGGTCCATGACCACGGCCTGGTCACCCAGACGCAGCAACAGCGACTCCAGCCAACGGGGGTCAGCCATTGCGAACCTGACCCGCAGGTGTCCGCCCGGTAAACGCTGGATCTCCCGGACCGGGTAGTACTCGGCCACCCACCCGGCCTCGGGTGTGAGGTCCAGTGTCACCTCGCCGTCCGAACCGTCGAACCATCCCTCCGGCAGGTCCGGAGCCGGGCCGTGCTGCTGCGCCGACTCATCAACGCCGGTGATATCGACGATGCGGTCAAGTCGGTAGGTCCGCCAGGCCCCGCGTTCCAGACTCCAGGCCTGCAGGTAGGCAACCGAGTCCCGCATCTGGATCTCCACAGGTTCCACGACTGGACGGGTGGTCTGCCCGCGAGCTGCCCCCTCGTACGTCAACTGGACACGTTGTCCAGCCTCAATGGCGCCCAGCAGCCCACTGCGGATGACGTCGTCACCGGTGCTCACGGCAAGAAAGACCGGATCCTCGTGCCCGGTGATGGCCACGAGCTTGCTCAGGGCGTCTTCCGCAGCCTGTTTCAGAGTGCCGGTGGCCATCTCGGATATCGCCTGAAGCGCCACCACCAGTGAGACCGCTTCGTCCCGGGTGAAACGTAGAGGTCTGCTCAGATAGTCCGCGTTGCCGAGGTGGACGATCCCCTCGCCCTGAGCGGCGTCCATGTCGATCTCGATCAGGTCATCCGGCAGGCCGCCCGGCAGGCCGCACATCCACAGCACCTTGAGGTCGGCCATCACCTGCCGCGGGGTGACGCCGAACACCTGGCCAACCTCGGTGATGGCCACCCCCGGACGAGACTGCAGAAACGCCACCATCGACAACAACCGGGCGACCTGATCCTGGGAGGTGGTCATGAGTCCTGCGCCAACTCGTCAGGCCGGCAGTGCACCCGAAGGACGCCGCGCAGGTGACGCACCACCTGCTCTCGCAGATCAGCCGGCTCGAGGACGATGACGTCCGGCCCGTGGCTGGCAATCTCAGAGGCGGCGTAACCACTGGTGAAAGGCACCCGGTAGGCCCGGAAACCGGCAGGCAGATCCACCGGTGCAGCGCAGGTTTCTCCTCGGCGTCGCATGGCCGGCACCCGCTCGCCGCGGATGGCGAGCACGGCGGTCAGGTCGCTGGTGCGAGCGGTCAGGATGCCGGCGTGTTCGGTCACGACGGCGTCCTCCGGCACCTCGAAGGCGTCCTGCCCACCTGAGGTACGTACGTCGCCGGTGATCCTGGAGAGCTTGAAAACCCGAGGTGCCTGACGACCTCGGTCAAGACCTACCAGGTACCAACTGTTCGTGCGCCAGGCGAGTCGCCAGGGTTCGACGGTGCGCAGCTCATCGGCACCGAGGTACGTGAACTCCACGGCCTGCCGGTCGATGACCGCCTGCCACAGCGGCTCGAAGGCCTCCTCGCGGGCACTCAGTCGAGGGGCGAGCGCGGTCAGTCGACTGGCGTCGGGGTCGATGCCCGTTGCCCGCAGCTTCGCCAGGGCGTGCGTCGTGTCGTCGGCGGCACTGGCCTGTTGCCACACAGTGGAGGCCAGGCCGAGAACCGTCACCTCGTCGGGGGTGAACTCGATGGTGGGCAGCTCGAAGTCGCGTCGCGAGATGCGGTAGCCGGTCTCGTCGTCGAAGAAGGCATCGTTGCTACCGGTGTCGATCGGGACGCCCAGACTGCGCAGTTCGTCCTTGTCGCGCTCGAACATCCGGTCGAACGCCTCATCGGACATGTCGCGGTAGCCCTCCACCACCGCTCGGATGTGGTGTTTGGGCAGGAAGCGCCGCGAACTGAGCAACAGGATCGTCAGGTTGACGAGCCGTTCTGTCTTGCGGGCGGCCACAGGTCGAGGCTATCAGCCCTACACCACGCCACCGGGCGTCGATATGCTGCCGCACATGACCGCCGGACGCTTCGCCCCGAGCCCGACGTCCGACCTGCACCTGGGGAATCTGCGCACGGCCGTGTTGGCCTGGCTGTTCGCCAGGGATGGCGGACTGGGATTCCTGGTGCGCATCGAGGACCTCGATCAGCAGCGCGTGGCGGCCGCGCCCGAGGTGGCCGAACGTCAGCTGGCTGACCTCGCTGCCCTCGGTCTCGACTGGGATGCTCCGGTGGTGCATCAATCGGCACGGTTGGAGCTGTACCGGCAGGCGACCACCGGTCTGGAGACCTACGAGTGTTTCTGCACCCGCCGGGAGATCGCCGAGTCGTCCCAGGCTCCGCACGGGTCGTACCGTCCCTACCCAGGCACCTGCGCCCGGCTGAGCAATGTCGAACGAGCCCAGCGTCGTCGCGTGCGACCGGCTGCCATCCGGGCGCGAGCCCATGGGGCAACCATGACTGTCCACGACCTGCACGCCGGGCAGGTCACCGGTGTGGTGGACGATTTCGTGCTCTTCAGGGCGGACGGCACCCCTGCCTACAATCTCGCCGTGGTGGTGGACGACGGCCTGCAGCAGGTCAGCCAGGTCTGTCGGGGCGCCGACCTGCTCGAATCCGCACCACGGCAAGCCTGGTTGGCCACCCGGTTGGGATTCGAACCGCCGGCCTACGCTCACGTCGGCCTGGCGGTGAACGCCGCGGGCGAGCGGCTCGCCAAACGAGACGGTGCGGTCACCCTGGGCGACCTCGCTCAGCGCGGGATGGACGCACGGCAGGTGTTCGAACGCCTCAGTACGTCAGCAGGGCTGCCGCCAGCGGGCTCACCGTCCGCGCTGTTGGCCGCTGTGAGGGGCACCAGCTGGTGGCAACACCACGAGGCGATCTGGTCGCCCTGGGTGGTCCGATTCGACCCCGCTGGCGGACTCCCATGAGGCCGACCCCCGGCGTTGCGCCGCTCAGTACGTCTGGGTGAACAGCACGTCCACCACGCAGGCCACCGAGGTGTTCGGAGCCAGGCTGGGCGTCGGGTTACCGATCGGGTAGGCGACGGCCCCGGGGATGGTGACCAGGACGCGGCTCCCGGTTGTCTGGCCGATGAGGGCGGAGAAGAGCGCCTGGTGTGCCGAGCCCGCCGCGGCATCACTGACCGGCGCGCCGGCGTAGTCGTTGTAGTACTCGGTGCCGTCCCAGGTTACGCAGACCGCATGCGAGGTAAGGGCTTCGTCGGCGCCCAGTTCCCGGCCGGCGCCCTGGATCAACGGCTGCACCTGCACCTGCGTCGGCTCCGCCAGTCCGGCCGGGATGGAGATACTCGGGACGCCAGCAGCTTCGGCAACCACCGGCAGGCCTGCGGGCGGCGAGACCGCCTCACCCATCGGGCCACTGAGTTCGCTGTCCAGGATGTCGACGATGAATACCAAGGTGTCGCCGGGAGCAATGCCGATGGCGGAGTTGCCGCTGGGGTCGTAGCCGTCGGCACTGGTGATCGCGATCGCAACCCGGCTGCCCACTGGCTTGCCGACTACTCCCTTCCCGAAGCCGGCGATCAGGTTACCCAGCGGGAAGGTGACCGGCTCACCACCCGCCCAGCTGGCATCGAAGGCCTCGCCGGTACGCGCATTGATGCCGACGTAGTGAACCTTCACCGAGGCAGTCACGCTGGGCACGGCCGGGCCAGCGCCCTGGACGATCACCTTGTCAATGGTCTGGTCGACCTTGAACGGATACGGCGCGGTCACGCTCGGCTGCCCAGTCAGGTCGGTGCTCACCTCGAGACCCACGAGGTCGCTCAGAAGCGTCGGCTCGACGGTCGGGGTGGCGCTGGGGGTTTCGAGCGTACTGGCCGAGGGATCGGCAACCGACGGCGACGGGCTCGTGCTTGCGCCGCTCCCGGCGTCGCCCCCGCAGGCCCCGAGGGCAAGGGTCAGGGCGGTCATGAAGGCTAGCCCTGCCACGCGCAATGTCCCGCGCGTCGAGCTCTGGAGTCCGTTGAAAGGCACCCGAGCAGATTACCCGACGTGGCGGTCGCCCAATTCACCGGTCAAAGCCGAGCCGAAGCTCAGCGCCCGATCACATCGAGCAGCGCGCCGAGTTCCTCACGGGTCAATTCACGGGTCTCGCCGACCTGCAACTGGCCGAGCTTGACAGGACCGACCGAGATCCGCGACAGCTGGCGCACCGGGTGGCCCACCGAGTCGAAGATCCGCCGGACGATCCGGTTGCGTCCCTCGTGCAGGGTGATCTGGACCAGGCTGCGTGCCTCGGCGCGCGTCACCAGCTTCACCTTGTCGGGCTTGATCGGCCCGTCCTCCAGCATCAGGCCCTTCTCCATCCGGCGGAGCGTCTTGTTGTCGAGCAGCCCCTCAACCTCGGCCAGGTAGGTCTTGGGCACCTCATGGCTGGGGTGCATGAGCTTGTTGGCGAAGTCACCGTCGTTGGTGAGGATCAGCAGACCCTCGGTGTCGGTGTCGAGTCGTCCGACGTGGAAGAGCCGTTGGTGGCGCGGCACGTACTGGTCGAGGCTCGGGCGACCCTGCGGGTCGTCCATCGTGGAGACCACTCCGCGCGGCTTGTTGAGCACCAGGTAGAGATGGCGTCGAGGCGGGGGGATGCGCGACCCGTCCACCCGGATGGTGTCACGCTCGGGGTCCACCCGCATGCCCTGCTCTGTCACCACCTGCCCGTTGACCTCTACTCGCCCAGCCTCGATCAACTCCTCGCTTGCTCGGCGGCTGGCGACCCCGGCCTGCGCCAGCGCCTTCTGCAGTCGCAACCCCTCAATCGGCTGATCGGACATCGGTTTCCTCCAGTGTGTCGGGAATGATCGCCAGTGCGGCGAGTTCGGCCTCCAGGTCGGCGGCCTCGGGCAAGTGGGGAGCGATCGGTGGCAGGTCGTCGAGACTGGCCAGCCCCAGGCGCTCCAGGAAGTAGTCGGTGGTGATGAGCAGCCCGGCCCCCGTCGTCTCATCGTGGGAGGCCTCGGTAATCAAGCCACGGCCCAGCAGGGTGCGCACCACGCCGTCCACGTTGACCCCGCGCACCCCGGAAACCCGGGAGCGCGAGACCGGCTGGGAGTAGGCGATCACCGCTAGGGTCTCCAGCGAGGCCTGCGTGAGCCGGTTCTGCTGGCCATCCACCACCCACCGTGAGATCATCTCGGCCTGAGCCGGACGAGTGGCGTACTGCCAGCCGCCAGCGATCTGGCGGAGCTGGAAGCCTCGTCCGGTCTGGTCGTAGAAATCGGCCAGTTTGTGAAGGGCCTGGTGCACGACCTCGACCGGTGCGTCAACCGCCTCAGCCAGCGCCGAAACCGGCAGAGGTTCGGTGGCGAGCAGAAGCAGCGCCTCCAGATCGGGTTCCAAGCTGGCGGCCCGGCTGAAGTCGGCCTCGCCAGGCACATCGCCCTCGGTTAGGCCGGACGAAGCGGTCGACAGGCTCGCTGGCTCACTCATGGCTCACTCCCAAGCGTTCATCGGACTGCTCGGATGCAGGACGGTCGAACTCGTCCGAGACCGTCACGTCGCCGGACTTCTCCCCGGTCCAACGAACAGTCAACTCCCCGAGCGGTGTGATCTGCTCGAATGCGACCTGACCACCCCTGAACAGCTCCAGCAGGGCCAGGAATCGGGCGACGGTAACCAACCGGCTGGCGCCCCCGCTCAATGCACGGAACGTCATGGTGCCCGCCCTGCGCAGCCTTGCCGCGATGATACCCGCCTGTTCGGCCACACTGATCTGAGGTAGATGCAGTTGGGACAGCGGCATCGCGGGCGCTTCGGCAGGTGCGAAGGCCTTCTCGGCGAGCCTGACCAGTCTTGGGACCCCGCCGGGGATGCGCACCTCGGGCAGCAGCCCGCGGAACTGCTCCTCCAGACCGCCGGGGCGGGCGTGCACCAAGAGTTCGTCGGCCATCCTGCGGGCGAACCAGACTGATACGTGCTTGTAGGCGCGGTACTGCAGGAGCCGGGCGAACAACAGATCGCGGGCCTCCAGCACCGCCAGGTCCTCCGGATCCTCCACGTCACCGCTTGGCAGCAACCGGGCGGCCTTGAGGTCGAGCAGCGTCGCCGCCACCACCAGGAAAGACGAGGTCTGGTCGAGGTCCCACACCGCTCCGCCAGCCATCACGTGGGCGACGAATTCGTCGGTGACCTTGCTCAGCGCAACCTCGGTGATGTCGAGTTGATGGCGGCTGATCAGCTGCAGCAGCAGGTCGAAGGGCCCCTCGAAGTTGTCGAGGGTGATCCGGAAGTCGTGATCGGGCTCGCGTCCGGTCATCTCATCAGCCGTTGGACGACGAGCGACTGCTCGCCGTTGGCTGACAGATCGTCGACGAGCATGTCGATGGCCTCACGGACCAGTCTGCCGCGATCGACGTTGACACCCAGTTCCGCGCGCAGTCTCAGTCTGGCCTGTTCAAGGCTGATCAGTTCGTCCGTGCTGACGTAGACCGTGATCTTCTCGTCGTGTCTGACCCGACCGGTGGGGCCGGCCACCTGAGCCGTCTCGACGGACGTCCGGCGGACTGTCTCGTGCTGGTCGGTGCTGGCCTGGGTGCCGCCGAACAGTTCGTCCGCGCCCGGCAGGTTCACCCGGCGTGGCATCGTGCAAGCACCTCCCTGGCCAGCATGCGGTAGGAGTCCGCGGCTTGAGATGCGGACGCGTAGGTCGTGATGGGTTCTCCGGCCACCGTCGTCTCGGGGAACTTGACGGTGCGCCGGATGACGGTGTGGAAGACCGTCTCGCCGAAAGCCTCCAGGACGCGTGCCAGCACCTCACGGCTGTGCAGCGTCCGCGAGTCGAACATCGTGGCGACGATGCCGAGCAGTTCGAGATCGGCATTGAGCCTGTCCTGCACCTTGGCGATGGTGTCGGTCAGCATTGCCACGCCGCGCAAAGCGAAGAACTCGCACTCCAGCGGGATGAGCACCTTGTCCGAGGCGGTCAGGGCGTTGACGGTCAGCAGTCCGAGCGAAGGGGCACAGTCGATGAGGATGAAGTCGTACCGATCCCGGACGCGGTCGAGCACCCGCTTGAGCGTCAGCTCGCGGGCCACTTCGCTGACCAGTTGCACTTCGGCCGCCGACAAGTCGATGTTGGCCGGCAGGATGTCCATCCCGTCGATCGCCGAGGACAGCACCACTTCATCGAACGAATACTCGCGGCTGAGCAACAGGTTGTAGACCGACTGATTCAGGGTGTGGGGGTTGATTCCCAGCCCCACCGACAGCGAGCCCTGAGGGTCGAAGTCGACGAGCAGCACCTTACGTCCGGTCTCCACGAGCGCGGCGCCCAGGTTGATGGTGGTGGTGGTCTTGCCCACCCCGCCCTTCTGGTTGGTCATCGAGATGATGATGGCGCGCTTCGGGCCGGGCGCCGGCGGAGTTGGCTCGGGCAGATCGGGCAGCGGACGCCCGGTCGGTCCGAGGTTGTCGGCGTCCTGGGTCTCGACCTGGAACAGCCCCTCGTCGGACCTTTGTGGCCTCTCGTTCATAACGCATGCTCCTTGTCGCCCGGGTGACGTGCCCACAGTAGTCGACATGTCGCCTGACGGCCTCAGCGGAAGAGGTCCAGGATGCGGTCCCACAGCGACTTGGGGGGCTCGGGTTGGGCGTCGGTCTCCGCGGGTGGCTGCTCGGTCTGGGCGTCGGTCAGGAAGACGAACTGGACGCGTTCGATGCCGGTGTTCTTCGGGCTGGTGAACGAGATCAGGGTGTAGTCGGAGGGCAGGAAATCCGCCATCGCCTCGTCGATCTTGTCCTTCATCTGCTGGTCCATGTCGCTGGTCTCGTCGCGCAGCGTGCCGGCCCCGCTGCTGAGCTCGCTCCCGCCCGACCCCAGCAGGGCCATCCCGTCAGAGAACTGCCAACTGCCGTCGCTGTAGGTTCTGATCCCGGACGCGTAGTCGTGCAGGCCGGAACCGAACAGGTCGTCACCGGCCAACAACTGACCGTGCCCCGACACCAGGGCGTTGCCACCGTCGGCCAACTGCCCGGCGCCGTCCACGATCAGCCCCGCCTGCGACGCGAACTGCCCGGCGCCCACCTGAAGTTGCGCGATTCCGGAGTCCAGCTGGGCGGCCCCGACCGCGAGCTCGGAGGCTCCGTCGGCCAGTTCCTCACCGGAGGCAGCCAGCAGACCCAGAGCACCGCCGAGTTGTTGCGCACCATCGAGAAGTCCTGGCGTTCCGCTGACGCCCACGTAGGCCTGCTCCACGCCGTCGACGTAGGCCCCCAGACCCTCGTGGAAGGTTCGATAGTTGGAGCTCAACAGGCCGATGCCCTCCTTCAGCTGCCTGATGTCGTCCGCGGTCACGGACTGGATGGCACCGTTGAGCCGGTCGATGAGTCCCCGGACCGTGTCAAACTCGGCCTGCACCGTGCTCAATGAGATCATCAGGGCCTCGACGAGCGGGTCGAGTCCGTTGAGGGCCGTCCTGATGGACCGTAGCTCGGCACTCGCCGCGTCCAGTTGGCGTCCCTGTTCAGCCATGTAGCCCAGCAATGCCTGCGCCGACGGGTTGTCGGTCACATCGATCCCCAGCTGGGCGGTGATCGCCGTGGCATCCTGCAGGTTCGCGGCGATCTGCTCGATCGTGGCGATCGAGGTGTCGAACCGGGCCAGCGAGTCACGCAGCAGAGTCAGGAAGGTGTCGAAGTCGGTGGACTCCACCGTGGTGGCGAACGTTGCAAAGCTGCCCGAGAAGTCCTGCAGAAGGCTGAGCAGCAGATCGGCCTCGTCGTCGGTGAGCGGGAAGCTGAGCGCGGCGTCCAGCATCTCCAACGCCTGCAGAATCTGGGCCGAGCCGCTCACCAGGCTCGGATCGGAGTACTTGCCCTGTTCGGTGAGTAGCCGAAGGCCCTCGGAAAGCTCTGCGACCCCCTCCGTCAGGGCAGCGCCGCCTTGAGCCGTCTGATTCAGACCGGCACTGAACTGCCCCATTCCCGCGCTGTACTCCTGCAGTCCGGACGACAGCTGGGTGCTTCCCCCGGCCAACTGATCGATTCCTGCGGTGAAGGCGCCGATGCCGGCTGCCAGATCCGTCATTCCGCCGGCGAATTCCTGGATGCCATCGTTGTACAGACGAAGCCCCGCGTCGAAGTCCCCACGGCCGGCCGCGAGACTGTCGAAGCCCGACGCGATCTCGCTGGCACCGTCTGCCAGCGTGGCGGCACCGTTGCTCAACTCGCCGGAGGCAGCCGCCAACTCGTCCACTCCCGAGGTGAACGAGCCGACCCCGTCGGCCAGTTTGGCGATGGCATCCTGCAGCACGACGAGGTCCGACACGTACGCGGCGGGGTCCGGCAACTCGATGAACATCTCGTAGGGCAGGCCGGCCACCTGGATCTGGCCGACGTGGGCATTCTTGGCGAGGGTGGTGATGACGTAACTCGACTCCTTGCCCGGCAGCGAGGTGAGGTTGACCACCTTCGTCTGCCCGTTCGATGCAATCGTGGCCCCGCCGCTGGCGATCTGACTGAAGTACTGGGTGTCGAGGTTGACCGATATCTGCAGCATGTAGTTCTCAAAGAAGACCGGATCGACCGCGCGGTTCGCTCGGACGCTCACCCGGATTTCCAGTTCGCCACTGGCACCCTGCAGCTCAGCCGAGGCGACTCGATTCCCGTCCAGCACGTACTCGACGTCGATGAGCCAGGGCAGGGCGCTGCCGACCAGTTCTCCCTGGTAGTAGAAGTCGCCCGGTTCGGTGTTCACCTCGACCCGGTCACCGGTCAGGGTGATGTGGTCGGTGTTGGTGAGGTTGATCACGTGATCGTAGTTGCCGTGATCGACCAACCGGCCGGAGCCCTCCGGGAAGGCGTTGACCACGTAGACGCGATCCACCCGACCATCGGCACCCATGTGGGCGTAGACGACTTCCTCCTTGGGAGGCGCCGCCTGCTGACCCACGGAGGGGGCCGCCGCGAGCACCAGCAACCCCAGGACGAGGGCGATCACTCTCTTCATCTCTCGCTCCTCACAAAGCGCGCTTTCAAGGTGGTCTTCTCAATGATCGGATCGAAGGTCATCAGCAGTCCCGGAAGGAAGAGGTTGACCATCACGAAGGACAGCACGGCTCCTCGCCCCAGCACCGTGCCCAACTGGGCCACCACTTCCAGCGAGGACACCACCGAGAGGATCGTCCCGGCAGAGGTCAGGATCAGCGCCGGGATGAGCAGAGTGCCGAAGGTCTGGCCGACCGTCTGGGCGACGGCTTCCCGCTTGCCCACTCTGCCCCGATTGACCAGGTAGTGCTGGGTGAACAAGATGGCGTAGTCGACCGTGGCACCAAGCTGGACGGTGCTGACGATCAGGTAGCCGATATAGTTCAGATGCGTGCCGGTCAGGTAGGGCACGCTCAAGTTCATCCAGATCGATCCCTCGATGGTCAGCACCAGCAGGAACGGGATGATCAGGGATTTGAAGCTGATCATGAGCACCAGTCCAACCGACACCATGGCCAACCCGTTGACGACGATGTTGTCGGCCGTGATGGTCGACCTCATGTCATAGGTGACCACCGACTCGCCGGTCAGGTGGTAGCTGTCGGGGTAGTACTTCTGGGCGACGTCCCGGACCCGTTCGACCACGTCAAAGGCCTGGACACCCTCCTTGGGGGTGTCCACGCTCAGGACGATGCGGGAGTAGTTCTCGCTGAGCAGGGACGAGATCTGGGCCTGGGGCAACACCTCGGAGGGCAGCAGACGTCCCACCTGCGACTGGTAGGAGGTGATCGCCACGACCTCGTCCATCTGGGCCAACTCGGTCTCGAGTTGGTGTTCGCGACCCCAGTCGCCTCGTGGCACCAGCAGGGCCATCGGCAGGTCACGGCCGAACTCCTCCTGGATGAAGGCGCGATCGGCGGCCGCGCGTGATCCCTCCGGGTATTCCGACGTACCGTACCTGAAGTCGTTCATGCCCTGGGCGATGAAGAGCATCGGCAGCAGGAGGCCGATGCCCAGAAGCCACATCGAGGCCTTCGACACCACTCGTCCCAGGCCGTCGAAGCTGGGCAGCAGCGGACGGTGGTCAGTGGCCATCACCACCTTGTCCAGCACCACCAGGAGGGCGGGCATCAGGAAGATCACGCAGATCAGGCTGAACGTCACGCCCTTGGCGAGCACCACGCCCATGTCGGGCCCCAACCGGAAACTCATGAACACCAGTGCGAGAAAGCCCAGGATCGTCGTCATCGACGAGGAGATGATCGACACAGAACTCTCGAGCATCGCGGCCTTCAGTGACTCCCGCCGGCCCAACCCCGCAGCGATGTATCGCTCCCGGGCATGCAGCAGGAAGATGCCGTAGTCCATGGACACGGCCAACTGCAGCACCGCGGTGACCGCCTGGGTGAGGAAGGAGATCTCACCCAGCACGACATTGGAGCCCATGTTGAGCACCACCGCCACACCGATGGTGACCAGTAGGATGATCGGGTCGATCCACGAGCGGGTGGAGAAGATGAGCAGCAACACCCCCAGCGGAATCATGAATGCCATGATCGTGTTGATCTCTGACGTGGTACTCATCTGGGCCAGCGCCATGTCGAGCAGTTGACCCTCGACGGCACCGGCCTGCGTCGCCACTTCCTGCAGGGCAACCATGGTTTCGGGAGCCGTATCCAAATCGGTGCTGACCTGGAACAGCGCCCCGTCGTCGGTGTAGAAGCCCGCAACGACCTCGGGGTCCTGAATATCCAGCGGCTGCTTGAGGTCCATGAAGTCGTCCAACCAGATGACCGAGGTGACGGCGGGCACGTCAGCTATCTGCTGCTTGATCTGCACCGCCTCGACAACGCTCACGTCCGGTACGAACACCCGCACGTTGGGCACCGCGTCCTCGAACTCGGAAGCCATCACGTCGATGGCGATCGTCGAGGGGGCGCCTTCGGGGATGTACTCGGCGAGGTTGTAGTTGATCGTGACGCTCGGCATGAGGGCAGCGCTGAAGAAGGTGAGCAGGCCGAACAGCAGGAGAACGACCTTGCTGTGGCCGACAACCAGATCGGCAACTTTCTTCATGCAGTAATCAGGCCTACCTCTTCACCAAGTCAGGTGAGGGATGCTGGTTCGCGTGAGGGTACCCCCCTTTCCCCCGACGTGTAACAGTCTCCCACAACGGGCAAAGCTTTCATCGACCAGGTCGGAGGCCTGTGAGACCCCCGCGGGTCAGCCCCGGGCACGCGGGTGGGAGCTGCGGTACACCTCGCGCAGGTGCTCGACAGTCACCTCGGTGTATATCTGCGTGGTGGTCACAGAGGCGTGGCCCAGCAACTCCTGTACCACCCGGACGTCGGCGCCGCCGTCCAGCAAGTGGGTCGCGAAACTGTGCCGCAAGCTGTGTGGCGACACCTCACTGGTGATGCCCGCCCCCTCTGCGCGGGAGCGGATGATCGCCCATGCGCTCTGCCGCGAGAGCCGCGCACCGCGGCTGTTGACCAGCAGCGCCGGCGTCGTGTGCCCAGCGGCCGCGACCATGGCCGGACGCCCCCGCACGAGCCAGGCGTCGATTGCCTGCCGTGCATAGCTGCCGACCGGGACGACGCGTTCTTTGCTGCCCTTGCCCATCAGCCGCAGGCCGAGGTCACTGTCGGCCAGCACCCGGGTGAGGTCGTCGACGTCCAGACTGGTGACCTCACTGATCCGGGCCCCGGTGCCGTACAGCAGTTCCAGCAGGGCGGCATCGCGCAGGCCGTCGGGCGTCGTGGACTCGATCCCGTTCAGCAGACGCTGCACCTCATCGATCGACAGCGCCTTGGGCAGCCGCTTGCCGGGACGCGGTGGGCTGACGTCGGCAGCGGCATTGCTGGAGGCCAGCAACTCGGCGGCCGCGAAGGAGTGCAGGGCACGCACGGACACCACCATCCGGGCCACGCTGGCCAGCGACAACCCCGGACGTTCACCGTAGCCAGCCGTCAAGGCCTCCTGATAGACCACGACATCGGCGGGGTGCACCTCGTCGATGTCAGCGATTCCGCGCCCGGCCAGCCACTCGATGTAGCGGGTGAGGTCTCGGCGGTAGGCAGCAACCGTGTTGACCGCCAAGCCCCGTTCAACGACCAGATGGTCGAGGTAGCCCTTCATCAGCCGTTGAAGCCTGACCGGGACGCCAGGATCGGGCTCAGCGGACCTCGCGATCGCGGTGCTCCTTCGCCTCTCGAGCCGGCCACTCGGCATCCGGCGCCCGCAGTCGGTCGAGACGTCCCTGCGCGACGGCCAGCGCCAGGGCCAGGGTTCCGCTGACCATGGTTGGGTTCTGCACCTGTCCGGCGTAGACCATCTCAACCAAGTGGTCAAGGGGCAGCCAGTACAGCCCCATGTCGGACTCCTCGCCCTCGACCTCGAAGTCGTCGGGCGCAGGGGTGTGGGTCAGCCCGCGAGCCAGGAAGATGCGCAGCGACTCCTGGAGGCCGCCGGGTGAGGTGAACAGGTCGACGAGGATCCGCCAGTCGGACGCGGCCAGTTGCGCCTCTTCGGCAAGCTCACGCTTGGCCGCCTCCACCGCCGGCTCACCCTCGATGTCGAGGATGCCTGCGGGGGGCTCCACGAGACGGAATCCCACCGGGTGGCGATACTGGTGGACGACCGCGATGCGGCCCTGCTCATCCATCGCCATGATGCCCACCGCGCCCGTATGACCTACCCACTGGCGCACCATGGTTTCGCCGTTGGGGGTGGTGACCGTGTCCTCGATGAAGTTCTGGATGCGTCCGGTGGCCTTCACTTCTCTGGAGACGACCGGCCAACTCTCCCGTCGGTCGGTGATCCCGCTCAAGACGTCATTCACTGGTCACTCCTTGTCCCGCCCCGTCCATCGCAGAGGCCCTCGCCCCATTCTGCTGCCGAGCGACGATGGCCGCCGCCACCAGCCCCCGGAACAGGGGATGCGAGCTCGTCGGCCGCGAGGTGAATTCGGGATGCGCCTGGGTGGCAACGAAGAACGGATGGACAGAGGCCGGCAGTTCCACGAATTCCACCAGGTTGCGATCGGGCGACAGTCCGCTGAAGACCAGGCCGGCGTCCTCGAGCCGGGCCCGGTAGGCGTTGTTCACCTCGTAACGGTGGCGGTGACGCTCGAGCACGCGGGCGAGGCCGTAGAGCCGTCTGGTCAGGGTCCCATCAGTCAGGTCGGCCGGGTAGCTGCCCAGGCGCATGGAACCGCCCAACTCGCCAGTCCCGGCCACGATGGCGCTCTGTTCGGCCATGGTCGCGATCACCGGCTCCGCGGTTTCCGGTTCGAACTCGGTGGAGGCAGCCTGCTCGATGCAAGCCAGATTCCGCGCGACCTCGATGACCATGCACTGGAGCCCGAGGCAGATACCCAGGATCGGTACGAGGTGCTCGCGGGCGTACCGGATCGCCCCGACCTTGCCCTCGATGCCCCGGACACCGAAGCCACCCGGAACCACGATGCCGTCCACGTCAGCCAGGGCTGCGCCAGCCCCCTCGGGTGTCTCGCACACGTCGCTGGGCACCCATGTGATCTCCACTTTCGCCCTGTTGGCGAAGCCGCCGGCACGAACAGCCTCGACGACACTCAGGTAGGCGTCGGGCAGGTCGACGTACTTGCCCACAATGGCGATGGTGACGGTGTGCTGGGGACGCAGGATCCTGTCGAGCAGGTCGTCCCAGGCGGTCCAGTCGACGTCCCGGAAGCGCACCCCCAGCCTGCGCACCAGGTAGGCGTCCAGGCCCTCGGCGTGCAGCACCTTGGGAATCAGGTAGATGCTTGAGGCGTCAGGGCAACTGACCACGGCCTCGTCGTCGACGTCGCAGAACATCGCGATCTTGGATTTGATCGACGCCGGGATGCTCTGGGACGAGCGGCAGACGATCGCGTCGGGCTGGATGCCGACGCTGCGCAGCGCGGCCACCGAGTGCTGGGTCGGCTTGGTCTTCAGTTCCCCGCTGGGGCCGATGTAGGGCACCAGCGACACGTGCAAGAAGAACACGTTGGCGCGCCCAAGGTCATGGCGCAACTGGCGGGCAGCCTCGAGGAAGGGTTGCGACTCGATGTCGCCCACGGTGCCGCCGATCTCGTGGATGACGATGTCGTCATCGGGTTGAGCGACCGAAACCATGGCTTGCTTGATGGCGTTGGTGATGTGCGGGATGACCTGCACGCACTCACCCAGGTAGTCCCCACGGCGCTCGGCCTGGATGACCTTGCTGTATATCTGACCGGTGGTCACGTTGGCCTTGGCCGACAGGTTCCGGCCAAGGAAACGCTCGTAGTGGCCGATGTCGAGGTCTGTCTCGGCGCCGTCCTCGGTGACGAAAACCTCACCGTGCTGGAACGGGTTCATGGTGCCCGGATCGACGTTGAGGTACGGGTCAAGTTTCTGCATGCTGACCCGCAAGCCTCGCGCCACCAGAAGCGCACCCAGGCTGGCGGCCGTCAGGCCTTTTCCAAGAGATGAGGCCACGCCTCCGGTGACGAAGACGTGTTTGACTGGTTCGGTGTGAGTCATGGACCTTCAGCTTAGGCCTGACACGTTTCGACCACGTTACGGTCGCCCGCCGCACGGTTCGTGCTGTGATGGAGCTGTGCCACTGCCACTGACGCTGCCCATCTCTCCCATGCTGGCTCTGGCCCGCGACGCGATACCGCAGGATCCGGGTCTGGCTTACGAACCCAAATGGGACGGATTCCGGTGCGTCATCAGCCGCGACGGCGACGACATCGTGCTGGGTAGTCGCGGAAGCAAGACTCTGACCCGTTACTTTCCCGAGGTGGTGGCAGCGCTGCAGGACTGGCTGCCGGACGGGGCCATCGTGGACGGCGAACTCGTCGTCCGGTCGGGCCCTGTGGGCGCGGAACGTCTGCAATGGGATGCACTGAGCGCCCGAATCCATCCCGCTGAGTCACGGATAGCCATGCTCAGCGCACAGACCCCCGCCGAGGTTGTCTGTTTCGACGTCCTGGCCATCGGCTCCCACGACCTGACAGCGCAGCCCTGGCACCGACGCCGCACACGTCTGGAGGAACTCTTCGAGTCACGAGACTCTCAGGCCGGCGTCCACCTCGGCCAGTACACACAGGACATCGACCGGGCCCGCGAATGGTTCGATCTCTTTGAGGGGGCAGGTCTGGACGGTGTGGTCTGCAAACCTCGGGACGGCGCCTACCAGCAGGGCAAGCGGGGTTGGATCAAGGTCAAGCACCAACGCAGCGCAGAGGCGGTTGTCACCGGTTATCGCGTCCACAAGCGGGGACGCGGCGTCGGATCACTGCTGTTGGGGATGTACGACCAGCACGGCACGCTGGTGCCCGTGGGTGGCATCGGCAGTTTCACCGACGCCTTGCGCGACCAGCTCGAGGCCGACCTGCAACCTCTGGTGAGACGCGGCACCGACGGTCTGCCGATCGCTCTGGAACGACCACGTTCCCGATTCTCCAGTTCGGCCGACCAGAGCGCCATCGCCCTTGCACCGGAACTGGTGGTGGAGGTGGGGTTCGATCAACTGGAGGGACGTCGCTTCCGGCACGCGGTCCAACTGCTGCGATTCCGACCCGACCGCGACCCGGGCAGCTGTCTGTTGGCCCAGGTCGAGCGGGCACCTTCCTACGACCTGGCCCGGGTGCTCGCTCGCTGAGTCGCTCGCACCGCTGACACCTCAGCGCAGGGTGGCGTCCCAGGGACGCTGTTTGGTGGTGGCCCGCACCGTGTCAGGTGAACACCCCAGTGCGGTCAGGAAGATCGCCATCCTGATGAGCAGTCCGTTGTCAGTCTGGTGGAAGATCGCCAGTCCCGGCAGATCGTCCACATCGCTGGACAAGTCGAAGGAGTCCTGCCGTGAGTCCCGAGGCAGCGGGTGCATGATGATGACGTCCTGGGCGCCCGCCGCGGTCAGGATCTGCTTGTTCACCAGATTGCCTGACACATTGGCCGTGGTGAGCACCTCCTTGGTCATCCGCTCGCGCTGGACGCGGGTGGCGTACACCACGTCCGCCCCGGTGAGCGCCTCAATCACGGAATCACAGTCGATCACCTGGTGACCCCGGGCGCGGGTGTAGCTGGCGACGGCATCCGGTAGTTCGAGGCTGGCAGGGCTGAACATCCTGAAGGTGACATTCTGCGCCAGTGACAACAACTTGATCAGCGAGTGTACGGTACGCCCGTACTTGAGATCGCCGACGATCGCGATGGTGCAGCCGTCAACGGGCTTGCCGCGGCCACCCAGTTCGGCGCGCAGGGTATAGAAATCGAGCAGGGCCTGGCTTGGGTGTTCGCCGGTCCCGTCGCCGGCGTTGATGACCGGGACCACAGAGGCAGCCGCGAACTCGGCCACTGAACCCTCGTCAGGGTGGCGCACCACCAGCACGTCCGAGTACCCCGACACCACGCGCGAGGTGTCGGCGATCGACTCCCCCTTGGCCATCGACGAGAACGTGAACCCCGTGGTGGTGGTGACCTCACCGCCGAGCCGCAGGAAGGCCGACTCGAAACTCAAGCGGGTGCGGGTGCTGGGCTCGAAGAACAAGCTGCCCAGCACGGCGCCGTCCAGCACGGTGCAGATCGACCGGCGTTCGGCGATGGGTCGAACCAGATCCGCCAGAGCGAAG
The DNA here is from genome assembly GCA_963780175.1 of uncultured Actinomycetota bacterium. Taxonomy (GTDB): domain Bacteria; phylum Actinomycetota; class Actinomycetes; order Propionibacteriales; family Propionibacteriaceae; genus Brooklawnia. Next base: position 92,595 of record CAWAAT010000004.1, read on the forward strand.
AGGCGCTGCAGTGACTCACGGTCGAACTGCTGGACGCTCAGCAGGTGGCGGCCGGCACCGAATGGGGGAAGGTCGTCAGGAGACATGGTCATCGGCACTCCTCGATGCGATTACCGGCCGGGACCGGGCTGAAGGCAACCTACCACGCGTCCGGCCGGCCGAAATGGCCATGTTCAGATCCATGCCGCGTTCCAGGGCAAGGGTGACCGCGGGCGTACGATCGCCACTTTCGGTGGAAGCCACTAGTTCACTGTGCACAGTGAGTGGGGTCGTGGGCCTCACTCAGCAGATCGCGCGCATGCGCCAAACCCGACTCGCTGTCTGCAAGACCACCCATCATGCGGGCCAGTTCGGCCTCGCGTTCGGCCCCGGTCAAGAGGCGGACGTCGCTGGTCGTCACTTGGCCCTCGCTCGACTTCGAGACCACCCAGTGGGCTGTCGCGAAGGCTGCGACCTGTGCCAGATGGGTGACGACGATCACCTGCGAGTGCTCGGCCAGCCGGGCGAGCCGACGTCCGACCTCGACCGCCACCGCCCCGCCGACCCCGGCATCCACCTCGTCGAAGATGAAGACGTGCCCGGGATCGTTGCTGGCCAGGACCACCTCCAAACCGAGCCGAACACGCGAGAGTTCGCCGCCGGAAGCAACTCTGGCCAGCGAAGCAGGGGCGGCGCCCGGGTTTGCGGCGAACAGCAGGTTGACCTGTTCCCGTCCCCACGGTCCGGGTGCCGGCAGCGGCCTGAGGTCGAACCGGAGCCGGGCGTGAGGCATCGCGAGGGCTGACAACTCACGCTGCACCTGGCCGGCCAGACGTGCCGCCGCCTGTTCGCGCAGGCTCGTCAATTCGGCGCCGAGGCGCTCGAGTGTGGCGTCCAGACCTCTGATGAGGGTGTCGAGTTCGGTGCGCCGCTGGTCTGATCCGCCGAGGGTACCCAACCGGGCGGCGGCTGCTCCCGCCCAGGCCAACACTTCGTCGATCGACGAGCCGTACTTGCGGGTCAACCCAGCAAGCTGGGCTCGACGCCCGGTGATCACCTCCAGTCGCAGCGGGTCCGCGTCCAGATCGCTCAGGTAGGACGCGACCTCCGCGGCGAGTTCGTTGACCTGTCCGGCCAGCAGCCGGACGGAGGACGCCAACTCGGCCGCCTGAGGGTCGAGCCGGGCGATGTCGGCCAAGGCGTGCCGCGAGATGCCCACCAGTCCGACAGCGCCGGGGTCGTCCACATCACCCTCATCCGATCCCGACAGAGCGTGGCTGGCCCGCTCCGCCAGCCTGCGCAGGTCATCGATCGCCTGTAGCCGCGACGCCTCGGCAGCGAGTTCGGCATCCTCGCCCGCGCGCGGGTCAACCCTTGAGATCTCGTCGAGCCCGAACCTCAACAGGTCCACCTCACGGGCCCGCTCCTGTCCATGTCGCACCAGGTCCTCCCGCTCGGCCACGAGCTCGTCGCGCCGGCGGAAGGCCTGGCGGTAACGGGTCAGCAACTCGGCGAGAACTGGGCCGGCACTTCGATCCAGCACCTCACGTTGTCGTTCAGGGCTACCCAACCGGACCTGTTCGGACTGCCCGTGGATGGTGGCCAGTTCGCCCGCCAGCCCGGCCAACCGCGAGCTCGGGGTTTGCACACCACCGACGAAGGCCCGTGATCGACCCGATCGATTGACCTGACGGGCAACCAGCAACTCATCAGAGTCGAGGTCAGCACCAAGAGCGTCAAGCACCCCGGCGATGACCCCAACATCGGTGAATCGACCCTCAACGATGGCACGGTCGGCACCGTGCCTGACGACCGCCGCGTCGGCACGTTCCCCGAGCAGCAACCCGATCCCGCTGACGACCATCGTCTTGCCCGCACCGGTCTCGCCGGTCACCACCGTCATACCTCGCGACAACTCCAAGGTGGCATCAGCGATCACCCCGAGATTCGAGATGCGCAGTTCAGCCAGCATCAAGAACGCCCCGAACCTCTGAAGCCGTCGATGTTCAGTTCGAACTTCTTCACCAGTCTTGAGGTGAAGGGCTGCTCCTGGAGCCGGGCGACCCGCAGATTGTGAGCGCCGCGCCGCACATGGATCCGCGCGCCAGGTGCAATGTCGATGGAACGACGGCCATCGCACCAGACGACCGCATGCGTCGCGAACTGGCTCGAGAGGGTCAGGTCGACCAGCGACTCAGGGTCGAGCACCAACGGTCGGGCGAACAAAGCGTGGGCGGCCATGGGGACGACCAGGAACGCCTCCACGTCGGGCCAGACGACCGGCCCACCAACCGAGAAAGCGTAAGCGGTTGAGCCGGTCGGAGTGGACACCAGCATGCCGTCGCAACCCCAGCGAGACACCGGCAACCCGTCAATCTCGACCATCACGTCCAGCATTCGCTCCCGGGCCGCCTTTTCCAGGGAGACTTCATTGACCGCAAAGGACGTCCACATGTCGTGGTCATCCTGCGAGGTCACTTCGACATCCAGGGTGAGGCGCTCCTCAACGAAGTAGTGACGTTCGGCGACCTGCTGCACGAGTTTGTGCACGTCATGTGACTCGAGTTCGGCGAGGAAGCCGACGTGACCCAGATTCACGCCCAGCAGCGGCACTCCCAATGGGACGACCGACTCGGCGGCTCGCAGGATGGTGCCATCGCCGCCGAAGACCACCATCAGCTCGGTTTCGGCCAGAGTGGTCCGTGTTGCCTGCTCGATCTCAACCTCCGGCAGCCGGTCACGCAGGTCTGCGATCCGCTCCCCCAGTCCAAGGCAGGCGATGCCGTTGTCGTGCAGTCCTTGTACGAAGGAGACCGCGACGTCCACCGCCTCGGGACGCGCCGGGTGCAGAAGAATGCCAACTCGGCGTTGGGTGGACTTCTCCACGAGCGGGGATGCGGCTGAGTCTGTCACGGGTGAAGCCTATCCAAGGCCGTCGGCGAGGGTGGCTGGCCTCTCAAGGCCGGCTCGCCCACAGCGGATGAGGGCAACGAAGTGCTCCACGTTGCCGGCCGGTCCGGGTAGTTGGCTGTCCGCGCGCCAGTCGGGTGTCCAGCCCATGGCCTCGGCATCCGTGATGACGTCCTGGATCGCCTGTTCGCGGTCGCCGGAGGAGCGCACCACCCCAAGCGAGCTGAGCCGTCCGCGTCCCACCTCGAACTGGGGTTTGATCATCAGCATGGCCACACCAGTGTCACTGAGCACCGACAGCAAGGGTTGCAGCAGTAACCGTAGCGAGACGAAGGAGACGTCCGCGACCACGAGGTCGACGGGCTCTCCCTCCACGTCCTCGAGGGTGAGGTCGCGAACATTGAGGCCCTCCCGAACGTGCACGCGTGGGTCGGCCCGCACCACATCGGCCAACTGGCCGTGCCCGACGTCGACGGCGAACACCTCCTCGGCACCTCGACTCAACAGCACCTGGGTGAATCCGCCGGTGGAAGCGCCCGCGTCCAGCACCCTGGCCGGAATCTGCAGACCAGACGCGTCGAGGGCACCCAACAGCTTGTGGGCGGCCCGCGAGACCCAGGGGTCCGACTCGGCGCTCACCACGTCATCAGGGCCCACGGGCAGGGACGGGCGCACCACAACCTGGCCGTTCACGCGCACTCGTCCGACGCGAATCAAGTCCGCGGCATGTGAGCGAGACCTGGCCTGGCCGATTGCCATCACAGCTTGGTCGAGTCGCACACTCACCGCGATCGCACGCCAGGGATCGGCGTCTGACCCGCACTGCGTGAGGTCTCCAGAACCTGCGAGACCACCTCATGCGCGGTTGCCAAGCGTTCCAGTTGCTCGCTGACAGACAACATCTCGACGCCGGCCAGGTTCTTGAGTGCTTCGTCGATGATCCGGTGCCCGGTGTTGGGTGGGGTGTCCTGCAGGGGCCCATCGGCCGGAACGCTCATGGCAGGAGGTCCAGACGATCGAGCGCCTGAGTGGCGTCCAGGGCGGCATCGCGCCAGGTCAGTTGGACGATCGCCCACAGCGCGTCCAGCTGTTGATCACGAGCTCGGCGCAGGGGCCACTTGACCGGACGACGCCGTCAATGGCCGCAACCTCGCGGCGGCTGCCACGGTGATCACAGTCCCCTCTGCCAACTGCCTCCGCCGCGGCTGGAGCAGGCCGCGCAGGTCGTGCCGATCGCGGTGGGACGCTGCTGAGGGATCGCGCGTGGCCAGTTCCCACTTGCCGTGAGCACCGGTGAAGACGAGGAAGGAGTCGATGTCGACGTTGTTGGCGCCTTCGATGTCGGTGTCGAGACGATCCCCGACGAAGACCGGACGAACGGCCCGCATCCTCTTGATGGTCTCCTGCAGCAGCGGCGGGTAAGGCTTGCCAGCCACGATCGGTTCGACGTCCACGCAGACCCGGACGCCGCGATCTGCGCCCCAGCACCGGGCGAGCATGCCCAAGTTGGTGGGACGGTTGATGTCGGTGTTCGGTGCCGTACCAGCGGGCGCCCCGCTGAATGGCGAACGCGGCGTCTTCCAGCCTGGGGAAGCTCATCTGGGGGTCGTAGCCCTGCACGACCGCATCGGGCGCTTCGGTGAAGTCGCGACCAGCGTGAAGCCCACCGCCGTCATCTCGTCGACCAACGCCTGGGCGCCGCACACCAGCACCTTGGCGCCGGCGGGCAGCTCACGCGCCATCAACTGCGCGATCGCCTGGGCGCTGGTGACGACGTCCTCCTGGTGACATTCGATCCCAAGTCCGTTGAGGTGCGCGACCACCACGTCCGCGCTGCGTCCGGCATTGTTCGTCACGAATCCGACGCGGACGCCAAGCTGGCGCAGGTCAGCGATGCTTTCGGGCGCACCGATCACGGGCTCAGGACCGAGGTAGACCACCCCGTCCAGATCGAACATGGCGCAGTCGTAGTCATCGATGAACCGGGTCACTGGTCCTCCTCGGTGGTCAGGTTCTGGTCTGCTTCATCGCCTGCCGGGTCTTCCTCGCTGACCGTCACTGTCCATGACCTCGAATTCATCGTCCAAGACGTCATCGGTCACCGCGACACCGTCAAGTTCCGCGATGGCCTCGCCGACGCCCAAGGCGTCTTGATCATCGTAGTGGCTTGCCGATACCAGCCACTCACGAGCGGCCTCCACCTGACCCGTGGCGGCCAGCAGGTTGGCGTACGCGAAGCGCAGCCGGGCTTGACCGTCACGCCCGCCCCGTCCGCCGCTGATCGCGTCCTTGAGCAGCCGAAGCGCCTCGGGGCGTTGGCCCAGATCGTCGCGAATGCCGGCCTCGACCAGGATCACCTCCACCTGCTGTGGGACGCTGAGCTTCGCCTCGCGTGCCTGCCGAAGCGTGCGGAGCGCCGCCTGATGCTTGCCGACCGCCCGCTCGCAGTCAGCGATGACGGGCAGATAGTCGTCGTTACCGCTCATCCGGTGGATGGCACGGTATTCGGTCAACGCGGTCTCGTAGTCTTCGGCGGCGTAGGCCGTGTCGGCAGTCACCTCGCGAACCACGGGTAGCCGGGACGCCAACCGGCGGGCCACGAGGGCATGCCGCAATGCGAGTTGTGGATCGCTGTCGACCAGTTCGCCGACGGCACGCAGGTGGCCCCCCACCCTGCCTGCCAATGACTTGTTGAGCCCACGAAGCTCGGCCCGCAGCGGGCCGGGGAGCCCGGTCTCGTCATAGCCTGCGGGCAGTTCCGGTTCATTCTCCGCCGGCTCCAGACCGGGCGGGACGCGCCGTCGCTCTTCGACCTCTTCACGGTCTCGTTCACGTGGCCGATCGTCACCGTAGCGACGCTCACCAGCAGGACGCCCGGAACGCTCCTGCGTACCTTCACGCCGTGCGCCACCCGAACGTGGCCGATCATCACCGTAGCGACGCTCACCAGCAGGACGCCCGGAACGCTCCTGCGTACCTTCACGCCGTGCACCACCCGAACGTGGCCGATCATCACCGTAGCGACGCTCACCAGCAGGACGCCCGGAACGCTCCTGCGTACCTTCACGCCGTGCACCACCCGAACGTGGCCGATCATCACCGTAGCGACGCTCACCAGCAGGACGCCCGGAACGCTCCTGCGTACCTTCACGCCGTGCACCACCCGAACGTGGCCGATCATCACCGTAGCGACGCTCACCAGCAGGACGCCCGGAACGTGCGTCCTTCACGGCCGTGGACTCCACGTGGCCACCGTCCCGACTCTGACGCGAACCTTCTGGTACGCGCGGACGCCGTGCGACCACCAGAACGCGGCCGATCATCGCTCCGCAGGGCGATCTGCGCTCGACCCGCCGGACGCCCGGAACGCTCCTGCGCGCCCGGGCGGCGTCGGCCACCAGTACTCGGTCCTTCGTGACGTCCCCCCGCCCCACTGGAGCCCTGGAGACGAGAGGTTCCTTTGGAGCCGGGCGCCCGCCACCACGCGACGGGCTTGATGCTGCTCGACTGGAAGCAGAACGGCTGCCGTTGCTGTCTGACGATCCCCGACGGGCATTTCCCTGGCCCGCGCCGCGGTTCCCGGCCGCACCCCTGCGCGGCGCCCCGTTCGTCCGCACGCTCGGCCGGTCCGAGCCTGCCGAGTCTGACCGTTCACGGCGCTGATCGTCGAAAGGGACATCCGATGAGTTCATGGGTCAATTCTGCCTGTACTTGTCGAGTGTTATGTGTGGGCGTGGCAGCCGGACAGACTGCCGGCCCCACGCCAAGGCATAAAAAAACCTCCTCTTGGAGGCCGAAGCTTCCAAGAGGAGGTTGTATGTCCGGCAGCGTCCTAGTCTCCCACAGGTTCCCACCTGCAGTACAATCGGCGCTGAAAGGCTTAACTTCCGGGTTCGGAATGGAGCCGGGTGTTTCCCTTTCGCCATGGCCACCGAAACTCTATGGAGATGTGACGGGACAGGAATCCTCAGGATTCTCACGTCCCCGACCGTATCTCGGGAACCACACAGTGGACGCGTAGCATCTTTGTAAAAACAAGCCCTCGGCCTATTAGTATCGGTCAGCTCCATGCGTTACCGCACTTCCACGTCCGACCTATCAACCCGGTGGTCTACCGGGGGCCTTACCAGATTAACTCTGAGGGAACCCTCATCTTGAAGCGTGCTTCCCACTTAGATGCTTTCAGCGGTTATCACTTCCCAACGTAGCCAACCAGCCGTGCTCTTGGCAGAACAACTGGCACACCAGAGGTTAGTCCGTCCCGGTCCTCTCGTACTAAGGACAGCCCTTCTCAAGATTCCTACGCGCGCAGCGGATAGGGACCGAACTGTCTCACGACGTTCTGAACCCAGCTCGCGTGCCGCTTTAATGGGCGAACAGCCCAACCCTTGGGACCGACTCCAGCCCCAGGATGCGACGAGCCGACATCGAGGTGCCAAACCATGCCGTCGCTGTGAGCGCTCGGGCAAGATCAGCCTGTTATCCCCGGGGTACCTTTTATCCGTTGAGTTATGGCGCTTCCACGTGCCACCATAAGATCACTAATCCCGACTTTCGTCCCTGCTCGACATGTCTGTCTCACAGTCAAGCTCCCTTGTGCATTTACACTCAACACCTGATTGCCAACCAGGCTGAGGGAACCTTTGGGCGCCTCCGTTACCTTTTGGGAGGCGACCGCCCCAGTCAAACTACCCATCAGGCACTGTCCCTGATCCAGATAATGGACCTAGGTTAGATAACCAGAACGACCAGAGTGGTATTTCAACGTTGACTCCACCTGAACTGGCGTCCAAGCTTCAAAGTCTCCCACCTATCCTACACAAGTCGTCCCGATCACCAATACCAAACTATAGTAAAGGTCCCGGGGTCTTTCCGTCCTGCTGCGCGTAACGAGCATCTTTACTCGTAATGCAATTTCGCCGAGTTCGTGGTGGAGACAGTGCCCAAATCGTTACTCCATTCGTGCAGGTCGGAACTTACCCGACAAGGAATTTCGCTACCTTAGGATGGTTATAGTTACCACCGCCGTTTACTGGGGCTTAAGTTCAGTGCTTCGCTTGCGCTGACACTTCCCCTTAACCTTCCAGCACCGGGCAGGAGTCAGTCCGTATACATCGTCTTTCAACTTGGCACGGACCTGTGTTTTTGGTAAACAGTCGCTTGGGCGTGGTCTCTGCGACCTTCAGGGCTATGCACCCCTCCGGTCCCCCTTATTCCGAAGTTACGGGGGTATTTTGCCGAGTTCCTTCACCACGATTCTCTCGATCGCCTTAGTATTCTCTACCTATCCACCTGTGTCGGTTTGGGGTACGGGCGGCTAACAACTCGCTCACGAAGCTTTTCTAGGCAGCATAGGATTACCGAATTCGGCCATAAGGCCTATGCGTCATGTTTCAGGCTCACGGAGTGCGGATTTGCCTACACTCCACCCTACGCACTTACCCCGGGGAAACCATCTCCCGGTACGGCTACCTTCCTGCGTCCCTCCGCAGCTTGCCTAATACAAGTTCGGGTCACAGACTCAAGTCGTTCAGTCCGAAGACATTCCGACTCTTGCATGTTTAGCATTACCTGGTTCGGCAGGGTCGTTGTTTCGCCGGTACGGGAATATCAACCCGTTGTCCATCGACTACGCCTGTCGGCCTCGCCTTAGGTCCCGACTTACCCAGGGCAGATTAGCTTGACCCTGGAACCCTTGGATATTCGGCGGACGGGTTTCTCACCCGTCATTCGCTACTCATGCCTGCATTCTCACTCGAGTGCACTCCACGGCTGGGTCACCCCGCCGCTTCCTTGCACACCCGACGCTCCCCTACCCATCCGCACACCTGGACCGAAGTCAGGTACACATGCGAATGCCATAGCTTCGGCGGATAACTTGAGCCCCGCTAAATTGTCGGCGCAGAATCACTTGACCAGTGAGCTATTACGCACTCTTTCAAGGGTGGCTGCTTCCAAGCCAACCTCCTGGTTGTCTCCGCAACTCCACATCCTTTTCCACTTAGTTATCGCTTAGGGGCCTTAGCTGATGATCTGGGCTGTTTCCCTTTCGACTACGAACCTTATCGCCCGCAGTCTCACTGCCGTGCTCTCACTTGTCGGCATTCGGAGTTTGGCTGATTTCGGTAAGCTTGTGGGCCCCCTAGACCATCCAGTGCTCTACCTCCGACAAGAAACGCACGACGCTGCACCTATATGCATTTCGGGGAGAACCAGCTATCACGGTGTTTGATTGGCCTTTCACCCCTATCCACAGCTCATCCGCTCGGTTTTCAACCCAAGTCGGTTCGGGCCTCCACGACGTCTTACCGTCGCTTCACCCTGGCCATGGATAGATCACACCGCTTCGGGTCTAGAGCATGCGACTCAACGCCCTGTTCGGACTCGCTTTCGCTACGGCTCCCCCACACGGGTTAACCTCGCCACATACCACTAACTCGCAGGCTCATTCTTCAAAAGGCACGCCGTCACCCTTGCGGGCTCCGACGGGTTGTATGCAATCGGTTTCAGGTACTATTTCACTCCCCTCCCGGGGTACTTTTCACCTTTCCCTCACGGTACTTGTCCGCTATCGGTCACCAAGGAGTATTTAGGCTTAACGGGTGGTCCCGCCAGATTCATGCGGAATTTCAGGGGTTCCGCATTACTTGGGGTATCGCTCAGGAGTGATCAACTTGCGTGTACAGGGGTTTCACCTTCTGTGCCACAACTTCCCAGAGTGTTTCTACTTCATTGATCATTTTTGACTCCTTGACCGGTCAACAGCCCGATCGGAGCGGCCCCACTACCCCGCATGTGCAACGCCTGTTAGCTATCACACACATACGGTTTGGCCTCTTCCGCGTTCGCTCGCCACTACTTACGGAATCACGGTTGTTTTCTTTTCCTGTGGGTACTGAGATGTTTCACTTCCCCACGTTCCCTCCAACTGCCCTATGTGTTCAGGCAGAGGTTGCCGGACATGACTCCGGTATTTTCAGGGTTTCCCTATTCGGAGATCCCCGGATCAGAGTTTGGTTACCAACTCCCCGGGGCTTATCGCAGGTTCCTACGTCCTTCTTCGGCTCTTGGTGCCTAGGCATCCACCGATTGCACTTAGTAGCTTGTTGTTCTACAAAGATGCTCGCGTCCACTGTGTAGTTCTCAAAATACGGGCGGGTCCAGATCTCGCAGCCATTACGAGGCCTTGATCACTGGTCCGCGTTGAAAGATCATCGCTTGCGCAGCCGACCCTTCAGGACCCAACAGCGTGCTTGGGCCGGCCCCTGGTCGATCGAGGTTCCACTCCCTTGCGGGTTGTACTGACGATCTTGCAGATGCCGGCTTAATGGTCAATGTTCCACATTTCGTAGCCTGCCTGGGCCAGAGACGAACGCTCCGGAACCCATGCGCTTGGATCAGATCGCCATGCGCCTGACCAATTGGCTCCTTAGAAAGGAGGTGATCCAGCCGCACCTTCCGGTACGGCTACCTTGTTACGACTTAGTCCTAATTACCAGTCCCACCTTCGACGGCTCCCTCCAAAAAGGTTGGGCCACCGGCTTCGGGTGTTACCGACTTTCATGACTTGACGGGCGGTGTGTACAAGCCCCGGGAACGTATTCACCGCAGCGTTGCTGATCTGCGATTACTAGCGACTCCGACTTCATGGGGTCGAGTTGCAGACCCCAATCCGAACTGAGACCGGCTTTTTGAGATTCGCTCACCCTTGCAGGTTTGCAGCTCTTTGTACCGGCCATTGTAGCATGCGTGAAGCCCTGGACATAAGGGGCATGATGACTTGACGTCATCCCCACCTTCCTCCGAGTTGACCCCGGCGGTCTCCAATGAGTCCCCGGCATTATCCGCTGGCAACATTGGACGAGGGTTGCGCTCGTTGCGGGACTTAACCCAACATCTCACGACACGAGCTGACGACAGCCATGCACCACCTGTATACCGACCTTGCGGGGCGCCTATCTCTAGACGTTTCCGGTATATGTCAAACCCAGGTAAGGTTCTTCGCGTTGCATCGAATTAATCCGCATGCTCCGCCGCTTGTGCGGGGCCCCGTCAATTCCTTTGAGTTTTAGCCTTGCGGCCGTACTCCCCAGGCGGGGTACTTAATGCGTTAGCTACGGCACAGAGAACGTGGAATGTCCCCCACACCTAGTACCCACCGTTTACGGCGTGGACTACCAGGGTATCTAAGCCTGTTTGCTCCCCACGCTTTCGCTTCTCAGCGTCAGGAAAGGTCCAGAGAACCGCCTTCGCCACTGGTGTTCCTCCCGATATCTGCGCATTCCACCGCTCCACCGGGAATTCCATTCTCCCCTACCTTCCTCTAGTCAGCCCGTATCGAAAGCAGGCTCAGGGTTAAGCCCTGAGTTTGCACTTACGACGCGACTAACCGCCTACAAGCTCTTTACGCCCAATAAATCCGGACAACGCTCGCACCCTACGTATCACCGCGGCTGCTGGCACGTAGTTAGCCGGTGCTTCTTCTGCAGGTACCGTCACTTGCGCTTCGTCCCTGCTGAAAGCGGTTTACAACCCGAAGGCCGTCATCCCGCACGCGGCGTTGCTGCATCAGGCTTGCGCCCATTGTGCAATATTCCCCACTGCTGCCTCCCGTAGGAGTCTGGGCCGTATCTCAGTCCCAATGTGGCCGGTCGCCCTCTCAGGCCGGCTACCCGTCGTCGCCTTGGTAGGCCATTACCCCACCAACTAGCTGATAGGACGCGAGTCCATCCTTGACCGCCGGAGCTTTCCAACCCTGTGGATGCCCACAAGGCTGAGTATCCGGTATTAGCAGACGTTTCCATCTGTTATCCCAGAGTCAAGGGCAGGTTACTCACGCGTTACTCACCCGTTCGCCACTCGTGTACCCCGAAGGGCCTTACCGTTCGACTTGCATGTGTTAAGCACGCCGCCAGCGTTCGTCCTGAGCCAGGATCAAACTCTCCGTTGAAAATCTATCGACACAGACCCAAGGGCCGGTTGTCGTCAACTTTGATGTTTGATGCTGACAAGATTTCCATCACTGGATTGTCACTCATCAAAGGAATCTCGAAACTCATTCTTAGGATTACTCCTGCCAATGAGCACGGGATCTTTTAGTGCATATTGTGCATTGACTTTTAAGCACGCTGTTGAGTTCTCAAGTTTCGGATGCGCTCCTTGCTTTGGCTTTTCCGGCCGCTGCTTGGGGCAACTCGATTTACTTTATCGGGCCTCTTGGTCGGCTGTCAAACCGGCTCTTTTCGGCCCTTATTCGATCGCTTTGTTCCTTGCCGGCTGGGCCGACTCGTCACTCTTCGATCTGCTGTTGTCATGTGCCCGGTTCTCACCGGAGCGACTCGTCCAACTTTACCGAGTTCTCGGCCAGAAGTCAAACCCTGCGGTTCGCCTCCGTTGAATCTTCTCCGCTCTGCGGTGGGCCCTTGCTGGACACACACCCCGTCTGCGGTTCAGATTCTTTGTCGTTGGTCGGCCCCCGGCCCAGCCGCATTCTCCTTTGGTTCGGCCCCCGTGATGGGGTCCTGTACCAGGAACTCTTGCGTCCGTCTCGCTCAGAAGGCTTCGCCAACGTTACACGGAGGTTCCCAATGAGGCAAATCGTCCCTGGGCGACCAGAGTAATCGCTTGTCAAACGATTCTTACCGCGCCCACCGTGCGCTTTCCTCGACGCAGCACAGCCCAACCGCCGGCCAGCAGATCGTCACGGGCCAGTCGCTGCTCCACGTCAATCACCTTGCGATTGTTCAGGTACGCGCCGCCTTCCGCGATGGCCCGGCGTCCGGCGGACTTGGACGCCACCACCCCGCCGGCGACGAGAGCGTCGCTCACCAGGGGCAGTTGGCCGTCGGCTGCGTGCAGATCGACAGCTCCCAGTTCCGCCATCACCGCGGGCAGCGTGGCTTCAGGCAATTCACCCAAATCGGCACCCCCGAACAGTGCTCGGCCAGCTATTGCCGCCGCCTCCCGCTCAGCCCTGCCATGCACCAGATCGGTGATGTCGTCTGCCAGGGCGCGCTGGGCGGCCCGCAATTGCGGCCGATTGGCGGTCTGCTCGGCCAACTCGGTGATCTCGTTCAGGCTGCGCCAGGTGAAGATCTTCAGGTACTCGATCACCTTGGCGTCCTCGGCGTTCAGCCAGAACTGGTGGAAGGCGAACGGGGAGGTGAGTTCCCGATCGATCCATACCGTCCCTGCCTCGGTCTTGCCGAACTTGCTGCCGTCCGCCTTGGTCAGCAGCGGGGTCACCAGACCGTGCACCTGAACCCCTTCAGTGCGTCTTATGAAGTCGATGCCCGCAGTGATGTTCCCCCACTGGTCCTGGGCGCCGGTCTGCAACGTCGCCCCGCGGGTCCGGTACAGCTCCCGGTAGTCGAGGGACTGCAGCAGCACGTAGGCGAACTCGGTGAAGCTGATGCCGTCCTCGAGGCGGCGTGCAACCACATCGCGAGCGAGCATCCGGTTGACCGGGAAGTGCTTCCCGACATCCCGCAGGAAGTCCAAAGTCGACAGTGTCGACGTCCAATCGAAGTTGTTCACCACCAGGGCGGCGTTGTCGCCCTGGAAGCTGACATACCCGCTGACCTGGTCGCGCAGTCGCTCGGCCCATTCGTGCACCACAGCGGCATCATTCATCACCCGCTCGCCGGCCAGCTTCGGATCGCCGATCAATCCGGTGGCACCACCCACCAGCAGGATGGGTCGATGACCGGCCTCCTGAATGCGTCTGGCCACCAGCAGCTGCATGAGATGGCCGATGTGCAGAGACGCCGCTGTCGGGTCGAAACCGACATAGGACGTGATGGGGCCTGCGTCCAGGTGGGCCGCCAGTGCGTCCACATCGGTCGATTGGGCGACGAAGCCACGCCAAGTCAGTTCTTCAAGCAGTGCGTTCACCCCGACAGACTACCGGCCACGAATACTGCGGCCGAACGGCGTGATCAGTGCCACTCCTTCGATGCCGGCCTCACAACGCCCGGCGCGCTCGTGGTGGCTGGTCTGCCTTGAGAGCGGCGACAGGGTCGGCAGCAAACTGGCGAGCCACCCTGACGACTTCGCCCAGTTCGGCCAACTGTTCGGCGACGCGATCGGGGGCGGTCCCGCCACGACCGTGCCTGGCGGCCACCGATCCCTCGATGGTGAGCACCGCCAGCACTCCTTCGTCCAGTTCGGGCGCGATGGCGGCAAGGCGATCCGCGTCGAGGTCTGACAACTCGATGCCGGCGGACTCACAGTGCCGCACAGCGGCCCCGGCGATGTCGTGGGCCCGGGAGAAGGGAACACCGCGGCGAACCAACCAGTCAGCCATGTCGGTTGCCAGCGAGAAACCTCTCGGGGCAGCGTGGGCCATTCGTTCTACGTCAAACCTGAGAGTGGCCACCATGCCGGCAACGGCGGGGAGCAGCACGTGCAGCTGGTCGACAGAGTCGAAGAGCGGCTCCTTGTCCTCCTGCAGATCGCGGTTGTAGGCCAGCGGAAGTCCCTTGCAGGTGGCGAGCAGTCCGGCCAGGTTCCCGATCAGGCGACCGGCTTTTCCTCGAGCCAGTTCAGCCACGTCGGGGTTCTTCTTCTGGGGCATGATGCTCGACCCCGTCGACCAGGCGTCGTCCAGTTTCGCGAAGCCGAACTCGGGAGTGACCCATATGATCACGTCCTCGGCGAGCCTCGACAGGTCGACTCCGACCTGCGAGAGCACGTAGCAGGCCTCGGTGACCAGATCACGGGAGGCCGTCCCGTCTATCGAGTTGGCCACCGAGGAGGCGAACCCCAGATCGGCTGCCACCTGTTCGGGATCAAGACCCAGGGACGTGCCGGCCAGCGCCGCAGAACCGTACGGGCTGACAGCTGCCCGCCGATCGAGATCGGTGAGACGGTCGATGTCGCGCAACAACGGCCAGGCGTGCGCCAACAACTGGTGGCTGAGCAGCACGGGCTGGGCGGTCTGCAGGTGCGTGCGTCCCGGCATGATGGCACCCAGGTGAGTCTGGGCCTGCTGGGCCAACGCGTCGACGACGCCGAGCACATCCTCGGCGATCAGCCTCACCTCGCGCCTCAACCAACGCCTCACCAACGTCGCGATCTGGTCGTTGCGTGACCGGCCGGCGCGCAGCCGTCCGCCCAGTTCGGGACCGACGCGTTCGACCAGCAGCCGCTCGAGTGCCCCGTGCACGTCCTCATCGGTGGGCGCCGCGACGATACGGCCGGCCTGCACATCGGTGCGCAGGCCATGCAGTGCCTCCCGCATGGCCTCGTGGTCGGCATCACTGAGCAACCCGGCCCTGTGCAGGGCAGCCGCGTGGGCGATCGAGCCGTCCAGATCATCGAGTGCCAGGCGCCAGTCGAAGTGGGTGGAAACCGACAACGCGAACATGGCATCCGCGGGTGCGCCGGAGAACCGCCCGCCCCACAGGAATCCGTCGGCGTGCTGGGGACTCGGCATGTCTGGGGTGGTCACTTGTCCATCATGGCATGGGCCTCACTCCTGACCTGCGGGCTCGCCTGGACCCTCACGCAACTCGCCGGCAGCCAGCCCGGTGAACCAGTCAGCCAGCCGCTGGCCGCCGTCGGCCTCCCGGGCGATGACCATGATCGAGTCATCCCCGGCGATCGTGCCGAGAATGTCCTCGCGAGCCACCCGGTCGATGACGGACGCAAAGTACTGCGCGGCCCCCGGCGGAGTCTTCAACACCGCCAGATTCCCCGAGCCCGCAGCCGTGATGAGCAGCTCGACACAGACCCGCGCCAACCGGGACTCGCGGGCCACGTGATCGGAGGCGACCTCGGCACCGGGAGGTGCGTACACCAGTGAGCCGGCTGCGCTGCGAACCCGGACAGCTCCGATCTCCAGGAGGTCCTTGCTGAGGGTGCCCTGACTGACGGTGATACCGTCGGCGGCGAGCAACTCAGCCAGTTCGGCCTGTGAGGAGATCGCGCGGCGCTGAATGAGGTCGATGATGCGGGCCTGGCGGACCACTCGCGAGGACGACCGAGGTGCCGCCTCGTCAGCCATCGGAACTGACCTCATCACACACCTGGGCCAGCGCGGCCACGAACGCATCAATCTGCGCGGTCCTGATGACCAGCGGCGGAGCCAATCTCAGCACCGCGGGGCGAGGCGCGTTGATGATCCAACCCCTCCCCAGCATGGTTTCGGCAACCTGCGGAGCGATCTCGGTCGCCAGTTGGATCCCCAGCAGGAGCCCTCGTCCCCGCACGCCGACGATCTGCGGGTGGCCCAGCGCCATGACCGACGCCGTCAAGTAGCGACCCAACTCACGACTGCGCTCCAACAGGCCCTGCGACTCGATGGTCGACAGCACGGCCAGCCCAGCGGCTGCTGACAGCGGGTTGCCGGCGAAGGTGGAGCCGTGGCTTCCCGGGGTGAACAGCTCACCAGCTGCTCCCAGCGCGATACAGGCACCGATGGGGACGCCGTTGCCGAGTCCCTTGGCAAGCGTGATCAGGTCCGGATCCAGCCCGTCTGCCACGCAGGTGAGCCACTCGCCGCATCGTCCGATGCCGGTCTGCACCTCATCAACCCACATCAGGGCGCCGTGCCGGCGGGTGATCTCGCGCACTCCCGCCAGGAAGCCCGTCGGCGGGCACACCACACCGTTCTCGCCCTGAATGGTCTCGAGGACCACGGCAGCGGTCCGGTCGTCCACCGCCTCGGCCAGGGCGACCAGGTCGCCGTAGGGAACGAAAACCACGTCACCGGGCAGGGGCTCGAACGGTTCGCGATACTTGGCGGTGGAGGTCAGCGCGAGGGCGCCCATCGTCCGTCCGTGGAAGGAGCCCTCCATGGCCACCAGCCGGGTACGACCGGTCAGCCGGGTCACCTTGAACGCGGCCTCGTTGGCCTCGGTGCCCGAGTTGGCGAAGTAGACGCGTGCGGACTTGGCCGGGTCGCCCCCGGTCGCCAGCTGGGCCAGCCGCTCGGCCAACTCGATCTGGGGTGGCGAGGCGAATAGGTTGCTGATGTGACCGAGGGCGGCCAACTGTTCGCTGACCGCCTGCAGCACAGCCGGGTGGGCGTGCCCCAGCCCGCCGACAGCGATGCCGCTGAACATGTCGACGTACGAGTTGCCGTCGGCGTCCCACAGCTGCGCGCCCTGACCGCGGACGAACACCCGTTTGGGGGCGCCGAAGGTGTTCATCATCACGTGGCTGTAGCGGTCGAGCCAGCCGTGCTGATCCATCTCAGGCCTCCTTGGCGTCATCAGCGCGCACCATGGTGCCCATGCCCTCGTCGGTGAAGATCTCCAACAGCAGGGCGTGCTTGACCCGACCGTCGATGATCGTCGCGCGCTCCACCCCACCCTCCACGGCCCGCAGGCAGGCCTCCATCTTGGGACGCATGCCCGACTCGAGGCTGGGCAGCATCTCGCGCAGTTCGTCGGGGGTGATCTGGGTGACGACCTCGGTCGAGTTCGGCCAGTCCGCGTAGAGACCGGCCACGTCCGTCAGCATGACGAGGCGCTCAGCCTTCAGGGCCACAGCCAACGCGGCCGCTGCCGTGTCGGCGTTCACGTTGTAGATGAGGTCACCGGGGCCGGGGGCGACCGTGGCCACCACCGGGACGCGGCCGTTCTCGATCAGGTCGAGAACCGCGCCCGGGTTGACCGAGGCGACGTCGCCGACCTGCCCGAGATCGATCTCCTCACCGTCCAACTCGATCAGCTTGGGCTCGGCGGTGAACAAGCCGCCGTCCTCGCCGGACAGCCCGACGGCGAACGGGGCGTAACGATTGATGAGGTTCACCAGTTCTCGACCGACCTGGCCTACCAGCACCATGCGCACGACCTCCATGGCCTCGGCGCTGGTCACCCGCAGTCCGCCGCGGAACTCCGACTTGATGTCGAGTCGAGCCAGCATGGAGTTGATCTGTGGCCCGCCGCCGTGCACGACGACCGCCTTCACCCCGGCGCGCCGCAGGAAGACGATGTCCTGGGCGAACGCGAGCTTGAGGTCGTCATCGATCATGGCGTTGCCGCCGTACTTGATGACCACGGTCTTGCCGGCGTACTGCATGAGCCAGGGCAGTGCCTCGATCAGCACGCCCGCCTTGGCGACCAGGGTCTGTTCGTCGATGGTGCGTTTGATTGCCATCAGGAGCTGTACTCCGCATTCTCTTTGACGTACTCGTAGGTCAGGTCGTTGGTCCAGATCGTCGCCGCCGAGTTCCCGGCGTGCAGGTCCACCAGGACGTGCACCTCTCGGGGGCCGAGGTCAACCAGCGAACGGTCCTGCCCCAATCCGCCCCCCTGGCAGACCTGGACACCGTTGATGCTGACGTCCAGCTGATCGGGTTCGAAGGCGGCCTTGGTGACTCCGATCGCCGACAGGACGCGTCCCCAGTTGGGGTCGTTGCCGAAGATCGCGCACTTGAACAGGTTGCTGCGCCCGATCTCGCGGGCCACCTCCAGGGCGTCGTCCTCGCTCGCGGCGTTCACCACCTCGATGGCGATGTCGTGGGAGGCGCCCTCGGCGTCCCCGATGAGCTGACGGGCCAGACTCCAGCACACCCTGGCCAGCAGTGCGGTGAACTCGTCGGCGGCCGGACGCACCCGGGAAGCACCGCTGGCGAGCAGGAAGACGGTGTCGTTGGTGGACATGCACCCGTCGGAGTCGATCCGGTCGAAGGTCAGACTGGTGGCAGCACGCAGACACCCCTCCACCTCCGACTGATCGACCTCGGCGTCGGTGGTGAGCACCACCAGCATGGTGGCCAGGGCGGGTGCCAGCATGCCGGCACCCTTCGCCATGCCACCGATCGAGTATCCGGGGCCGTGCGCGACCGCCTGCTTCGCGACGGTGTCGGTGGTCATGATCGCCTGCGCGGCGCCCGGGCCGCCCTCGTCCGACAACTGTTCGACAGCCTGGTGAACCCCGGCCAGCAACGCGTCCATCGGCAGTCGGACGCCGATCAGCCCGGTCGAGCAGACGCCGATCTCATCCGGTGCGCACCCCAACCGGCCGGCCACCTCGGTGGCCGTGGCAACCGCGTCCTGATAGCCGGGACGCCCGGTGCAGGCGTTGGCGCCGCCAGAGTTCAAGACCACCGCGCGCAGGCGGCCGTTGGAGACGGCCTGGCGCGACCACTCGACGGGCGCGGCAAAGACCCGGTTGGACGTGAAGACTGCGGCGGCGTCGAAACGTGGCCCCTGGTTGACGACCAGTGCCAGGTCAGGACGGCCACTTGCCTTGATGCCGGCCGCGACCCCTGCCGCGACGAAGCCCTTGGGATCGGTGATGCTCACGGGGCCACTCCCATCGCCGTCAGACCGCTGGTCTCTGGCAGCCCGAGTGCCAGGTTCATGCACTGGATGGCACCACCGGCGGTGCCCTTGGTCAGGTTGTCCAGGGTGCCGACCGCGACGAGGCGACCCGCGGCCTCATCCACCGTCACCTGCACCTGGAAGCCGTTGCTGCCCAGCACCGACTTGGACGCAGGCCAACTGCCCGCCGGCAGGACGGTGCAGAAGGGCTCATCGGCGTAGGCCTCAGCGTAGGTCTGCTGCACCTGCTGGGCGCTGACACTGTCGATCGGCGCCGTGCAGACCGCCAGGATGCCACGTGACATCGGCGCCAGCATCGGCGTGAAGCTCACGGTGGGTTCCTCGGCACCGAGTGCGGCCAAGTTCTGCAGGATCTCGGGGACGTGGCGGTGCACTCCCCCGACCCCGTAGGCACTGATCGAGTTGAAGAGTTCGCTGCCCAGCAGGTGCACCTTGGCCGACTTCCCGGCCCCAGAGGTGCCGGACGCTGCCGCCACCGTGATGTCGCGACCGGTGATCAGACCGGCGGTCATCGCGGGCAGCAAGGTCAAGGTGGCGGTGGTCGGGTAGCAGCCAGCCACCGCAATCCGCTTCGTCTGAGCCAGCACCTGGCGCTGGCCGGGCATTTCCGGCAGTCCGTAGGGCCAGGTCCCGGCATGCTCGGAATCGTAGAAGGCGCGCCACTGCTCGGGATCGCTCAACCGGAAGTCCGCGCCACAGTCGATGACCAGAACGTCCTCACCCAACTGTTCGGCGACCTGCGCGGAAGCGCCGTGCGGCAGTGCGAGGAAGACGACGTCGTGGCCGGCGAGGTTCTCGACGGTGGTGTCCAGCACGTCTCGATCGGCCAGTCCGGGCAGATTCGGCAGGTGAGCCCCGAGTTTCGTTCCGGCATTGGAGTGGGCGGTCAAGGCGCCGATGCGGACGTCGGGATGTCCTGCGGCCAACCGAAGGATCTCGCCGCCGGCGTAGCCCGTGCACCCGGCCACGGCTATCGAGTAAGTCATGGCATAACTATGCCTTCCAGCGAATAGCTATGCAACTTCGTGTCGCGGGTTGACAGGACCGCCAGCGGGTGGCGTCGGCGACAGGACGAGGGCACCTGCGATCACCATGGCCAGGCCCAACTCGAACCCATCGTCGTCCAGCACCGCGCTTGTGGCGGGCAACAAGCCGAGCGCATGGAGGTTCTGCCGGGTCTGCTCCTGCATCACGTGGCCGAGGATGAAGTGCGTCATCGATCGAGCCGCCCGCGGGGCGGCCGAGGCCGACCAGCCAGCGTCGAGGAACACTCGCACGGCACCCTCGTCCGGCTCGCGCCGGCCAAGCCCGACAGCCAACGTCGCTGCCACCAGTTCGGCGGCGTCGCGGTGAGTCAACAGGACGCGTCTCAGCTCTCGTGCCCAATCCCCCAAGGCGGCGTCCAGGACTCCTCGAACGGGCTCGACCTGCGCCGCGAGAATGGCATCCGACACACCGGCGAGCAGGGTCTGCTTGTTGGCGTAGTGCCAGTAGATGGTTGCCGCCTGAACGCCGGTCGCCTCGCCGATGCGGCGCATGGACAGATCAGCCAGCCCGTAGGTGTCGAGAATCTCGAGCGCGGCGGCGACGATGTCATCCCTGCTGACGGCCACCAGCCGACCATACCGTTTGGCTCGAAGGGCCAGTACTCTTGACTGCGTCGTTCCGCGCGGGACGACGTGGGAAGGGCGAGACAGTGGCGAAGTACCAGCAGGCGACTCGGTTGCAGGGTGTGCACTACGACGTGCGCGGACGCAACATGGTGGAGGCCCAGCGCATGGAGGCCGAGGGCCAGCGGATCCTGCACCTGAACATCGGCAACCTCGCACCCTTCGGCTTCTCGGCCCCGGAATCGATGGTGCGCAGCGTCGTCGCCCACATGAACGAATCAGACGGCTACGCCGATGCGCGGGGGATCTACTCGGCGCGCACCGCGGTGGCGAACTACTACCAGGAGCAGGGCCTCGACATCGACGTGCCCCAGGTGCTGATCGGCAACGGCGTGAGCGAACTTATCTCGATGGTGCTGCAGGCCATGGTCAACATCGGCGACGAAATCCTCATCCCGGCCCCCGATTATCCGTTGTGGACCGCACAGGCCACCCTGACCGGCGGCACCCCCGTGCACTACCTGTGCGACGAGGAGAACGGCTGGCAGCCCGATCTGGCGGACATCGAGTCGAAGATCACGGACAAGACCCGCGCGATCGTCGTGATCAACCCCAACAACCCGACCGGGGCCGTCTACAGCCGCGAGGTGCTGACCAAGATCGTCGATCTTGCCCGCAAGCACCACCTCATCGTGCTCTCAGATGAGATCTACGAGAAAATCATCTACTCGGGCGAGCACATCCACATGGCCAGCCTCACCGGTCACGACGTGTTGTGCTTCACCTTCTCGGGGCTGTCGAAGGCCTACCGGGCATGTGGCTACCGCGCCGGTTGGCTGGTCGTCACCGGTCCGCTGGACGACGCCTCAGATCTGCGTGAGGGCCTGCTGTTACTGGCCAACATGCGGATGTGCGCCAACGTGCCGGCCCAGCACGCGATTCAGACCGCTCTGGGCGGCTACCAGTCGATCGACGACCTGGTGAAGCCGGGCGGACGATTCCATGACCAACTGCAGCTGTCACATGAACTGCTCAACCAGATCGAAGGGCTCAGTTGCCAGCCTGCGCAGGGGGCGCTCTACCTGTTCCCGCGGCTTGACCCGGAGGCCTTCCCCATCAGCAACGACGAGGACTGGGCGCTGGGCCTGCTGCAGCGCAAGAAGATCCTCATCAGCCATGGACGCGGCTTCAACTGGCCCTGGCCAGACCACTTCCGCCTGGTGGCCCTGCCGGAGGAGAAGGTGCTGCGCGAGGCGATCGGTCGACTCGCCGAGTACTGCGACGAGACCAGGGTCGCCTGAGACCTCCCCACCACACGTCACAAACGATCGTGTCGGGCCTCCAACCTTCGGCGCAGGAAACCCGACACGGTGATCGTCGAACCGCAGATCAGGCGCGCTGGACCGCCCCGCAAACCTCCGCCGCCCGCGCGACCGCCCGCTGCCTCGACTCGGCAGCCTGCGCCTCGGTGAGCGTCCGGTCGGGCGCACGGAAGCCGAGCGCGAAGGCCAGCGACTTCTTGCCCGGCTCGATCTGGGCGCCGGTGTAGATGTCGAAGAGCCGGATGGACTCCAACAGTTCCCCCGCCCCCTCGACCAAAGCCTGCTGAACCAGGGCGGCAGGCACCTCGGCGTCCACGATCAACGCCACGTCCTCCTTAGTGAGCGGGAACGGTGAAATCGCCGCCACCTGCCCACCTCGTGGCGCCAGCGCGATCAGCGCGTCCAGGTTCAACTCGACGGCGCAGGCGCGCTCGGGCAGTCCGTACGCCTTGATCACCCTCGGGTGCAACTCGCCAGCGTGTCCGACCACGTCCGACCGGTCGTCACCTTCTACGACCAGTTCGGCACAGCGACCGGGGTGCCACGGCTCGTGCTGTGCGGCGCGCCGGGTCAGTTTGGCGCCCAGGGCTGCCGCAGCGGTCTCGGCCAGATGGACGGCGTGGCGCCAGTCGGCCTTGACCGCAGGGCCCTGCCAACCGGCCGGCACCCAGTTGCCACTCAGCATGCCGGCGATCATCCGGGGCTGATCGGGCAGGTTGCCCGTCACCGCGGCGATCTCCGCGTCCGAGGGTCGACCGGAGACGTCCGGCAGCGGCGCTGGCCCGCGGTCGTTCGCCAGGAAGACCGAACCGCACTCGAAGACGGCCAGGTCGTCCTGGCTGCGCGAGGTGTTCCTGGTCACCGCGGCAAACAGCCCCGGCAACAAGGTGGTACGCATGAACGGCTGGTTGTCGGCCAGCGGGTTCGCCAGCCGCACCGTCGCACGCCGCGGGTCGTCAGTGGCCAGTCCCAACCGGTCCAGTTCGTCGGTGCTGATGAACGGCAGCGTGATCAGTTCCACGAATCCCGCGCTGGCCACAGCGTCCAGTACCGCGGTACGGGACCGCTGCTCGAAGGTGTAGCCGGCCCCCGCGGGAGTAGCCGGAATCTGGGGGCGGACGACGGCGAAGCCGACCTTGCGGCCGACCTCCTCGACGTAGTCGTACTGGTCGACCAGATCGGGACGCCAGGTGGGCGGGGTCAGCTGCAGCCACTCGCCCGTCATGTCGTCGCGTTGCCCGGTGACCCTGACGCCGGAGGTCTGCAGGATCTCGACGACCTGTTCCTCACTGATCGGCGCGCCGAGAATCCGGGAGGGCAGATCGGCCCGGATTCGTTGGGTGGGCATCTGCGGCACGCCGCCGACCAGGGTGTAGTCGTCGGCTACCGAGCCCCCTCCCAGCTCGGCCATCAGCCGAGCCGCCATTCGGGCAGCAGCCAGCGGCAGCGCCGGGTCGACCCCACGCGCGAATCTGCCTGAGGCCTCGGACGGCAACCTGTGCCTGCGGAACGTCCGTCCGATCGTGACCGGGTCGAAGTGGGCGGCCTCCAGGACGATGTTGCTGGTCTCAGCGGTCAGTTCTGTCGTCTGGCCGCCCATGACTCCGGCCAACCCGATCGGCCCGGAGTCATCGGTGATGAGCAGGTCCTCGGTTGACAACGCACGATCGACGTCGTCCAGGGTGACAAGGTGCTCGCCCTCGATGGCCTGTCGAACCACTATCGGGCCCCGCAGGCGGTCACCGTCGTAGGCGTGCAGAGGCTGGCCTGACTCGAGCATCACGTAGTTGGTGATGTCCACCGCCAGACTGATCGAACGCATGCCGGCGGCGGCCAGTCGGCTGGCCATCCAGACGGGCGAGGGCGCGTCCGGGTTGATCCCCGTGATTCTCAGGGCCACGAAACTGGTGCAGGCGTCCGACTCCAGACGAATCGGGTAGCCGGCGTCCGACGGTCGAGGAGCCCCGATCAGATAGGGGTCGGTGAACGCCACCCCGAACGCCTGGGCTGCCTCGCGGGCGATGCCGCGAATGCTCAGGCAGTAGCCGATGTCGGGTGTGACGTCGATCTCGAGCACCTCGTCGCGGGCCTGCAGCACCGCGAGTGCGTCGCTGCCCAGGACGGGGGCTTTCCCGTCGACGACCTCGGGCAGCACGATGATGCCGGTGTGGTCCTCACCGATGCCCAATTCGTCGGCGGCACAGATCATCCCGTCGGACGTGTGGCCGTACGTCTTCCGGGCCGAGATCACGAATCCACCGGCCAGCACGGCACCCGGCAATGCGACGACCACCAGGTCGCCGGCTGCGAAGTTGTGGGCCCCGCAGACGATGCCTCGTGGTTCTGGCTCGCCCACGTCGACCTGGCACCAGCGGATCGTCTTGCCGTTCTTCTGCGGCTCGTCGGCCACCTGCAGGACGCGGCCCACGACCACCTGGCCGGTGACGTCTGCGCCGGTTGACTCGATGCGTTCGACCTGCAGCCCGGCGCGGGTCAGCGCCTCCGCGAGCTGGGGCGTCGTGGTGGCCGCGGGCAGCGTGACCAGATCACGCAGCCATGACATGGGGACCCTCATCGGGCACCTCCTCGCAGTGAACGGGGGAAGCGGACGTCGCCCTCGACGAAGTCGCGCAGGTCGGGGGCGTTGTTGCGGAACATCACGGTGCGGTCGACGCCCATCCCGAACGCGAATCCTGAATAGACCTCGGTGTCGATGCCGGCCGCCCGCAGCACGCGCGGGTTCACCACGCCACAGCCGCCCCACTCGATCCAGCCTTCGGACCGGCAGGTCCGGCAGGGACGATCGGGGTTGCCGACCGACTCACCGTGACAGACGAAACACTCCAGGTCCATCTCCGCGCTCGGCTCGGTGAACGGGAAGTAGTGCGGCCGAAGCCTGGTGCGCACCTCTCCGAACATCGCCTTCGCCAGATGGTCGAGGGTTGCCTTGAGGTGGCCGAGGTTGATGCCCTTGTCGACAGCCAGTCCCTCGATCTGGTGGAACATCGGCAGGTGGGTCGCGTCGTACTCGTCGGCGCGGAAGACCTTGCCCGGGCTGACGATGTAGACCGGCAGGTCACGGCTGAGCAGGGTGCGCATCTGAACGGGGGACGTCTGGGTGCGCAACAGCTTGTGATCGGAGGCCGGATCCACGAACAGAGTGTCGGACAGTCCACGCGCCGGGTGGTCCTCGGGCATGTTCAGCGAGTCGAAGTTCAACCACTCCGATTCAAGTTCCGGCCCCTCGACGACCTCCCAGCCCATCGAGACGAAGACGTCGCACATGTCTGCGAGCAGCGCGGTCACGGGGTGCAGGGCGCCCACGGGGTGCAACTCAACTGGCAGGGTGACGTCCAGGCGTTCAGCCAGCAGGGCGGCTTCCAGTTCCGCAGCCTCCAGTTCGCCCTGGCGAGCGGCCAGCGCGGCGTTGACCGAACTGCGGGCCTGGCCGATGATCTGGCCGGCGTGCTTGCGTTGCCCAGGCTCCAGGCTCCCGATCGCGCGGTTGGCCAACGCGAGCGGTGACTTCTCACCCGCATGGTCGGCGCGCACCGCCTTCAGTCCGGCAGTGGTCCCGGCCCCAGCGATGGCGGCCAGCGCCGCATCCACGAACGTCACGATCTGCGACGCGTCCAGTGACACCGGCTGGTCGGTTGTGTGTGACCCGGTCATGGGCTCCCCTCGAATTCCTTCAGTTGTCGGCCAGGCCCGCGTCCGCCCTGCGCGGGACCATGCCGTAAACGATCTGATGAGCCGCGCAGGACGCCCGGTGAGGCCCGCAGCGGTGTTCGGCGGTGGCGAGTGGCAGGCCTAGACCTGCCCGATAAAGACCACAACCCCAGCCATTCGGCGGGTCGTGGCGAGCGCTGCACCGTCAACCATGCGACTCATCCTAACCGAAACCTCACTGGTGGCTTCTCTGGGCGCTGGCGGTGGCGTACAGGCAGACCGCCGCCGCGGTGGACAGGTTGAGGCTCTCGGCGCGGCCGTACATCGGGATGGAGACCACTTCGTCGACGTGCGCCAACTGTTCGGCGGGCAACCCCCAGGCCTCGTTTCCCATCACCCAGGCCGTGGGCCGCCTCAGGCTCCCGGAGCTGGTGAGGTCGTCCAGGCTGCGTCCCCCTGCGTCGGCCGCCAGCACCTGAAGGCCGCGCCCTCGTGCCCAGTCAACGGCTTCCTCGAAGCCCACTCCCTCAACCACCGGCAGGTGGAAGATGCTGCCCACCGAGGCGCGCACCGTCTTGGGGTTCGTCGCCTCCACCGAACCTTGGGTGAGGATGACCGCGTCCGCCCCGAACGCGTCGGCGCACCGGATGACCGTGCCGGCGTTGCCGGGATCACGCACCTGGGCGCAGATGACGACCAGCTGCAGAGCCTCGCCCAGATCTGCCAACCGAGCGGGCACGTCACGCACGACGGCGAAGACGCCCTGGCTGGTGACGGTGTCGCTGAGCTGGGCGATGTCTGCCGTCTCAGCCCGCACCACCGGGACGCCGACCGCACGGGCAAGCAAGTCATGATGACGCAACGGATCGTCCACGATCAGCAGACGCACCAGGCCCGGGTGGCTCAGCGCCTCGCGGACACCCTGAGTGCCTTCGACGAGGAACTCCGCGGCCGCCTCTCGAGCCTTGCGCTGCAAGAGCCGACGGGCCGAACGCACCTGCGCCTTCGAGATCGGCGCGAGGTCGTTCGACCCGTCGAGAGGATCAGTCACTGCCTCAGACAGCGGCGGGCTGGTTGGCCTGGGCGACCTTCACCAGACCGACGAAGGCCCCCGGATCGTTCACGGCCAGCTCTGCCAGGATCTTGCGGTCCACCTCGACGCCGGCGTTCTTCAGACCGTTGATGAAACGGTTGTAGGTCATTCCCTCGGCGCGGCAGGCCGCGTTGATCCGCTGGATCCACAGCCTGCGGAAATCGCCCTTCTTGGCGCGACGATCCCGGTATGCATAGGTGGAGCTGTGAAGAATCTGCTCCTTGGCCTTGCGGTACAGGCGGGACCGCTGACCGCGGTAGCCCGATGCCTGCTCCAGCACCTCACGGCGCTTCTTCTGTCCGCTGACTGCGCGCTTGACGCGTGCCATTTCGTGCTCCTTGCGTGTGGTTCGGGTGTAGGGGGGAGCTGCGGGTTGTCCCGCTCAGCCGCGCTTCGACTTGGGCTTGTAGGCGCCCAGCAGCTTGCGCATCTTCGTGACGTCGGCGCCCTCAAGGACGCCATCGACCATCAGACGGCGAGTCCGCCTGCTCGACTTGTGCTCGTTCAAGTGCCCCTTGCCCGCACGCTTGTGCGTCAGCTTGCCGCTGCCGGTCACCTTGAACCGCTTCTTGGCACCGGAGTGCGTCTTCATCTTCGGCATGGGTGCCGCTCCATTCTCTCGATCCTCCCGGACGCGGGGTGCCGCGCCGGTCAGGGCCCCGCGAGGGAGCCCGATGGCTTATAGGTCGATGTCGGGGTCCAGGTTGTCCGACGGACCCTTCTTCTTCTTCGACTGGCTCGCGTTCTGGGCGCGCAGTTCAGCCTCCAGGCGGCGCTCCTCCTCCGCCGCGGCCTGCCGTTCGGCCGCCTTGCGCTCACGCTCGACGGCTTCCTCGGCCCGTGCCTCGCTCTTCTTGCGAGTGGGGGCGATCACCATGTGCATGTTGCGGCCCTCCAGACGCGGACTCTGTTCCACCACACCGTCAGCGGCCACGTCGTTGGCCAGCTGCTTGAGCAGGTTGGCGCCCAGTTCGGGACGAGACTGCTCTCGTCCGCGGAACATGATGGTGATCTTCACCTTGTCGCCGCCCTTGAGGAACCGAATCACGTGACCCTTCTTGGTCTCGTAGTCGTGCTCGTCGATCTTGGGTCGCAGCTTCATTTCCTTGATGACGGTATTTGTCTGGTTGCGGCGCGATTCACGGACCTTCTGGGCAGTCTCGTACTTGAACTTCCCGTAGTCCATGAGCTTGCACACCGGCGGCCGGGCGTCCGGCGCAACCTCGACGAGGTCCAGGTCATGTTCGCGGGCAAGCTGCAGCGCCTGCTCGACTCGAACAATGCCCACTTGCTCGCCTGCGGGTCCGACCAGGCGCACCTCAGGCACCCGGATCCGCTCGTTGATGCGGAGTTCGTTGGTGATGGCTTTTCCTCCAATGTCAGTTGGTTGTGTGATCGGCGCACATGAACGCGGCCATGCCCACGAAAAAAGGCCCCCGCGGACGCGAAGGCCTGACGACGCGGAGTCACTCGGGCAGACACCCGAACCTCCGGGGCAAATGCCCGGAGCCGCAATCACCGACCCTGGGCCAGCCTGGGCGGCCCATAGGTGGAGGGTCAGGCCCTCACTTCGTTGGAAACCGGCCCGTGGGACCGATCAGCCCTATAACCCTACCGCATCGGGGCGTCCACCGAAAAACTCCGACTGGCTTGTGCCAAGCTGGCGTTATGAGTGATCCGGTCATCCTGGTACTCGTCAGCCTCGCCCTGGCGATCATCGCGACCCTGTACGCGGTCGTGATGTGGAACGCCCGCCAGAGCGCACGCTACCTGATGCGGGCCGTGGGCGTCGTCCTGGTCGTCGTCGGGGCCTACGTGACTGGGGTGTCGGCGCTGCTGCTGGACGGGGTCCGCGCGTTCATCGACTGGCTCTACACCGAGCAACTGGATACCGCCATGTGGGTGGGCATCGGTGTGGGCGTGGTCGGCCTGGTGGCGTTCCTGATCGGGGGGCTTATCAAGGCACCTACGAGGGCGGAAGCCAAGCAGATTCGCGTGGAGCGGGAAGCAAAGCGACGTGCCGCGGTGGTCCGACAAGTGCAGCGCAACCCAGGCCAGGCTGCTGCGACCCCTCCCCCGCTGCCCAGGCCGAGCGCCACTCCGGCAGCCCCTGCGCCCAGCGCTGCGTCCAACCCTGACGACGAGGTGGCCAACATCCTGAAGAAGCACGGTATCGAGTGAGCCCCCGGGCGCGCCCTTGTCGTTGGCGCACCTCAGGAAAGAGCTCCGGGGCTCACAGCCGGCAGGCCGACAACTCCGTGATGAGGATCGCGCGCGCACCGAGGTCGTGCAGGTCGTCCATCAGCAACTGATGATCCCTGGCCGGGACGAGCGCTCGCACGGCGACCCACCCCTGCTTGGCCAACGGTGAGACGGTGGGGCTCTCCAAACCTGGGGTGAGCGCGGAAGCCTCGGTGAGCAGGTCGACGGGGATGTCGTAGTCGATGAGCACGTAGTTGCGCGCCACCAGCACACCTGAGAGACGTTGCTGCAGGTGGTCGAGCGCCACCGGATCGACCTCGCCGCGGTTGGCGGGCCGCCGGACGAGAATCCCCTCGCTCAACAGGATCGGCTCACCGAACAGCTTCAGTCCTGCCTTGCGCAGAGTGGTCCCGGTCTCCACCACATCCGCGATCACGTCGGCGACGCCGAGTCGGATCGACGACTCGACCGCCCCGTCCAGATGGATGAGCCGGGCGTGCAGGTCTCTCTCGGTCAGATAGCGGCGCAACAGACCCGGGTAACTGGTGGCGATGCGCTTGCCGGCGAGGTCAGCCAGTTCGTAGTCGGTCTCCGAGGGGGCGGCGAAGCGGAACTTGCTGCCCCCGAAGCCGAGCGCCATGATCTCTTCGGCGTCGGCACCTGAGTCGAGCAGCATGTCGCGTCCGGTGATGCCCAGGTCGAGTGTTCCCTCACCGACGTAGACGGCGATGTCGCGGGGGCGAAGGTAGTAGAACTCGACCTTGTTGGCCTCGTCGACCAGCACGAGGTCCTTCGGGTCGGTCCGCTGACGGTAACCGGCTTCGATCAACATCGTTGTGGCGGACTCCGACAGTGAGCCCTTGTTGGGCACGGCGATCTTCAGCATCTCAGGCACGTGATGGTTCCTTGTCGAGCGGGCAGGTCACAGGTAGCGGTAGATGTCATCCGGGGTGAGTCCGAGCTTCACCATCATGGTCTGCACGTGGTAGATCAGCTGGCTCATCTCTTCGGCAGCGGCCTCGAGGCTCTGGTACTCCGAGGCCATCCACACCTCGGCGGCCTCCTCGACGATCTTCTTGCCGATCGCATGCACGCCGGCGTCCAGTCGCTCCACGGTTCCTGAACCCTCAGGTCGGGTGACGGCGATCTGGCTCAGCTGCGCGAAGAGGTCCTCGAATGACTTGCTCACCGGCCCAGCCTAGTGCAGGACGCGCACCCGCCCGGAACCGTGCTCACCGACCTCGGGTGGCTCAGGCGAGTCGGACTGCCTGCTTCACTTCGGCAACCATCCGCGGACGCACGCTCAGCTGGGTCACCCCCAGGCCGATCAGGGTGGCCGTGGCCGCGGGTTCGCTCGCCAGGTCGCCACAGACCGTGACGCTGAGCCCCGGCAGCGCCCGGCAGGTGGCAGCGATGAGGTCGAGGACCGCCGGGGCGTCCTGACGAGCAAGGTCGTGCACTGCGGCGTTGTTGCGATCCGCTGCGTACACGTACTGGCTCAGGTCGTTGGTGCCGATGCTGACGAAGTCGACCAGGTGCGCGAAGTCCGCCGCCCGCAGCGCTGCGGCCGGGACCTCCACCATGATGCCCAATGGCACCGAGGGCACTTTCAGTTCAGCCGCCACCTCGTCCAGCATTCCCCGCGTCCAGACCACTTCATCCGGGCTGGTCACCATGGGCAACAACAGCTTGACCTCAATCTGCTGGGCGGCCAGCAGGACGGCCCGCAGTTGGTCGCGGAGCAACTCGGGGCAACCGCGCATCGCCCGGATACCCCGCTGCCCCAAGGCTGGATTGTCCTCGTGGGTGTGGGGAATGAAGGCGAGTGGCTTGTCGCTGGCCGGATCCCAGGTTCGGATGGCGATGGGTCCGCCCATCGCTTGTCCGATCCGGATGAACAGGTCGGCCTGTTCCTGGGCCGTTGGCGCAGTCGTGGCAGCGGCGAAGAGCACCTCTGTACGCACCACGCCGCTGCCCTCGGCCCCATGTTGGGCGGCCGCAAGGGCGTCATCCAGCGAACCCACATTGGCCCCGACAACAATGCGCCGCCCGCCTGAGGTGAGCGCGGGCTCATGCGCCAGAACCTGGGCCTGCTCGGCAGCCACCGCCCGCAAGCGGTTGCGACGATCTAGTTCGGCGACCAATCCGACGTCGGGGTCGATCCACAGTTTGCGGGCGATCGGATCGAACGCGACCATGCGCCCGTCGGGAATCTTCTCAGCGTCCCGACGCCCGGCAAGCACCGGAATACCCCTGGCCTGCGCAGTGAGCACCCCGTGTCCACTGGAGCCACCAGACAGGGTGATGACACCCAGACAGGTTCGCGGATCAAGGCGAATCGCAGTTGCCGCGTCCAGTTCGTCCAGCACCCAGATGCGCGGCTCATGCGGGCCGTGGTCGATCATCGGCTGGCCGGTGAGAGCCAGCAGCAACAGCCTGCGAATGCTGCGGACGTCCTGGCCGCGCTCGCGCAGATAGGCATCGGCGAACTGGTCGAATGAGCGCGCCATGCCCGTGAGGTGCTGCTCCACGGCGTCCACCGCGCTGAAACCCGCCGTGATCAGCCCCACCACGCCGTGGTGGAGTTCCCGGTCGGCCAACAGCAGCCGTTGGGCCTCGATGATCCCGGGCACGCCGTGGCTGGTCTGGGCGAGGTCGGCCAGGAAGTCGTCGACCATTGCTGCAGCTGCGGTGAACCGGGCCAGTTCTGCCTTGGGAACCAGCGGATGGTAACCGGCCAGCGACGGCCGCCGGTCCGCCCGGCTGACCATTCCCACCACCGCGCGATGCTCGGCCGCGGCAGGCGTGTCCGAGGGCTGCGCCACCGGCACGGTGCGTGGCCTCGGCGCCGGGACACTCCTGATGGACCGCGCGGTGGTGTCCTCACCGAAGTTGTCGGCAGCCAGATCAGCCAGCACGTCGCGGGCATGCTCGGCGTCCGGGCCACTGAACCGGGCCTCCAGCACCTGACCGGCACCGACCTCAAGGGCGGTGATTCGGGTCAGGCTGTCGGCCGGGGCCGGTCCGCGTCCCGTCGTGGCGTTGCTGAGCAGCACCTCGGCGTTCAGGTCACGCAGGCCGGTCACGATCGCAGCGGCTGGTCGAACGTGCAGACCGTGGAGATTGCGCACCGTGGTACGCCAGATGATCCTGCGTGCCTGGGGCTGCGGCTGGGCGCCTCGTGGAACCGCGAGCAGCGCCGGACCGTCTGCGGCGCCGGCAAGATGGTCGGTCTTGGCCGACAGGGCGCCCCGCGCCTCTCGGTCGACCTCGGGCAGGGACGCGCCGGTGGCAGCTGACACCACCGCAGCCATCAACCCTTCCACCAGGGGGGCCGGACTGATCCTCACTCGCCGCGCCAGGTCCTCGTCGAGGAACTCCACTGCCAGTTCTGAACTGAGCAACGCGCTGCCGAGGTCGATCAGCAGCAGAACACCGTCCGGGGCGTCGAGGTTGGCTATGGCGAGCGCGATGGCCGCGGCGTCGGTGCCGAAGCTGCCGTCCTCGAGACCAGCCGCCACGGCGACGACCGGACCACCGTCGCCCACCACCTGGTGGGCCAACCCGACGGCCGCGTCCGCGAGGGCCCGGCTGTGCGAGACGACGACGATACCGATCATTGCTTCTTCCTCACGTCGAAGGTCACGCGAACGTCCGGGCTGCGCTGGCCACGAGCAGGGCCGCGCTGGTCGCGCCAGGATCGGCCACCCCCGCGCTGCGCTGCCCAAGGTAGGACGCCCGCCCCTTCCTGGCCACCATCGGCACAGTCTGGTCGCGGCCCCGCGCAGAGGCCTCGACTGCCGCGGCCCAGGGAGCGTCGGGGCGTGCGTCAAAGGCGAGCACGGCCGGATGGAGGGCGTCGAGCATCGTCTTGTCCCCCGGTGCGGCCTTGCCTCGTTCGCGGACACCGTCCACGGCCGCGTGCAGGGCGACCGACCACTGCTGGTGCCCGATGGGCCCGTCGGGCGGCAATGCCGTTGCCATCCGCAGCAGCAGGGTCCCGTAGAGCGGGCCGGCGGCACCCCCGACCGTGCTGATCAGAGTCAGGGCCGCCTTCTTGAGGTAGCCGCGGGCGTCGCTGAACTCGCGTGGATCCAGAGCAGCCACGGCTCGCATGCCGCGAACCATGTTTGCGCCGTGGTCGGCGTCACCGATCTGCCGGTCAAGGTCGGTGAGTAGCGCCTCGTTGGTATCCACATCCTGGGCGAAGGCGCGAAGCCAGTCGGCCAGGCAGGATGCGTCGAGGTGCCCGGGGCTCACCACCGCAGGGCCGTGGTCGACACCGGCGCGTCCCAGAAGCCCAGCATCTGTTCGTCAACTCGAACCAGGGTCACGGAGGCCCCGGCCATCTCCAGGGACGTGATGTAGTTGCCCACGAGGCTTCGGGCGACCTGGACGCCCCGCGCGGTGAGCAGTGCCCCGACCTCCGCGAACAGACCATAAAGCTCCAGCAGCGGGGTGCCGCCCATCCCGTTGCACAGCACGATGACCGAGGAACCTGCGTAGTCGAGGTCGTCAAGGATGGGGCCGACCAGTTGGCCGGCGAGGTCGGCCAGCGGAGCCATCGGGCGGCGTTCTCGGCCCGGTTCCCCATGGATGCCGATGCCCAACTCGATCTCGTCATCGTCAAGGTCAAAGGTGGGCCGTCCCGCGCTCGGCACCGTGCACGACGTCAGGGCCAGTCCCATCGAGCGCCCGTTGTCAGCCACCCGCTGGGCCAGCTCTGCCACCTCAGCAAGACCTCTCCCGGCCTCGGCCGCAGCCCCCGCGATCTTCTCGACGATCACGGTGGTCCCGACCCCGCGCCGGCCGGCGGTGAACAACGAGTCGGTGACAGCGACGTCATCGGCGACCAGCACGCTGGCCACCTGGATCCCCTCGGCGCCGGCCAGTTCTGCGGCCATCTCGAAGTTCAGCACGTCGCCGGTGTAGTTCTTCACGATGTGCAGCACTCCGGAGCCCCCGTCCACCTGCTGGGTGGCGGCCAGCACCTGGTCGGGCGTGGGTGAGGTGAAGACGTCGCCGCAGGCAGCTGCGTCCAGCATGCCGAGGCCCACGTATCCGCTGTGCAGCGGTTCATGACCGGAACCACCGCCCGAGACCAACCCGACCTTGCCCGGACGCGGCGCGTCGGCACGCACGACGAGTCGGTTGGCGTGATCGACCCGCACGATGCCCGGGTGAGCCAGTTCGACGCCACGCAACGCGTCCGCGATGACGGTGCTCGGGTCGTTGATGAACTTCTTCATGACCCCAGTCTCCCATCTTCGCCCGCGCGCACACGCCCAAGGGGGCAGCCACCCAGCCGAGTGGCCGAAGAACAGACCTTCCCGGGCCCGACTACGATGGATCAGACCACGCATGGAGGTATGCATGTCAGAACCCCAGCCGAAGCAGCAGGCGGACGCGCCGCCGCCCGGCCGCTCCGCGAACGACGATCCTCGTCGTCCCGTGCGGTCGGAGGCGCCGTCTGGCCCGCCGCCGCTGGACTCACCCAAACCCTGGCGCACCGAGGGGCTGCCGAAACAGACCAAGGGCGGTGAGCCGGCAGACAAGCCCAACCGCAACCAGAGGATGTGGCGGTTCTGGCTGGTCGCAGGCCTGTTGCTGGTCGGCCTGTGGGGGGCCCTCAGTTGGCAGGACGCCCGCAATGCGCCGCCCACGATCCCCTACACCGAGTTCACGGCGCAGGTGATGGACGGCAACGTCAAGGAGATCTACGCCAAAGGCGACACGATCCAGGGTGAACTTCGGACCGAACGAGAGCTGCCTGACGACGGCAACGATGCCACCGACGAGGGCCCCTACACCAAGTTCACCACGGAGCGTCCGACGTTCGCTGCCGACGACCTGCTGGCCGATCTGCAGGAGCACGGTGCTGTGGTGCGGGCCACCCCGGTGGTCGACCAGCGCGGGCCGATCGCGAACCTCATCTCGTCCCTGGTTCTCTGGGGAGTGATGATCGCAGTGGCGGTGTGGGCCTTCCGACGCATCGCCAAGGGGACCGGTGGCATGGGCGCCTTCGGCATGCAGCGCGAGGTCAAGCCGATCGAGAAGACCAAGGTACGGGTGAACTTCTCGGACGTGGCCGGCATCGACGAGGTCAAGGCCCAGGTGGACGAAATCGTCGACTTCCTGCGCGACTCCGACAAGTATCGCAAGGTCGGGGCCAGGGCACCTCGCGGCATCCTGCTCGAGGGCCCACCTGGTACCGGCAAGACCCTGCTGGCAAGAGCCACCGCCGGAGAGGCCCAGGTGCCGTTCTTCAGCGCGTCAGCCAGCGAGTTCATCGAGATGATCGTCGGCGTCGGTGCCCAGCGGGTGCGACAGCTGTTCGACGAGGCGAAGAAGGTGGCACCCGCGATCGTGTTCATCGACGAGATCGACGCGATCGGACGCGCCCGCGGCTCGAGTCGCGCGTCGGGCAGCAATGACGAGCGCGAACAGACCCTCAACCAGATCCTCACCGAGATGGACGGCTTCGACGGCACGGAGGGTGTCGTCGTGATGGCTGCCACCAACCGCTCCGACGTGCTCGACCCGGCGCTCACCCGTCCAGGACGCTTCGACCGCGTCATCACCGTGAGCCCGCCCGACCAGAACGGTCGGGAGAAGATACTCGGGGTACACACCCGCGAGATACCGCTCGCCGAGGACGTCAACCTCAAGGCGATCGCCCAGTCGACGCCGGGCGCGACCGGTGCAGACCTCGCCAACCTCGCCAATGAGGCCGCCCTGCGCGCGGCTCGCCGCGACGACACGCTCGTCTACCAGACCGACTTCACCAATGCTCTCGAGCAGATCCAGCTGGGGGTTGCGCGCAGCATACTCATCCCCGAGGACGAGAAGCGCCGCACCGCCTATCACGAAGGCGGGCACGCCTTGCTCGGCATGCTGCAGAAGGGTGCCGACCCGGTGCGCAAGGTGTCGATCATTCCGCGCGGCCAGGCGCTGGGTGTGACGCTCTCGACCCCGGACACCGACCGTTACGGTTATGACGAGGAGTACCTCCGGGGCCGGATCGTCGGTGCGCTGGGCGGGATGGCAGCAGAGGCGGCCGTCTACGGCGTCATCACCACCGGGGCCGAGTCCGACCTGAGGCAGGCCACCTCGATCGCGCGTCAGATGGTGGGCAAGTGGGGCATGTCAAAGGCCGTCGGCCCGGTCACCGTGGTCTTCGACGACATGGACCCCCGACAGATCGGTATCTCCGAGCAGACGCTGTCCGTGGTGGACGCAGAGGTGCGGGTCATCATCAGCGAGTGCCATGACAAGGCGGTTTCGCTGCTCAAGGAGCATCGCGCCAAGTTGGACGCGATCGCGGAAGAACTGTTGATCAAGGAGACGTTGGACGAGCACGAGGTCTATCTGGCGGCCGGCATCGAGCGGCCCAAGTCAGACCCGCTGCAGCACAGCGCCGCCCCCAAACCCGCACCGCTACCGGAGCAGGCCCCGCGCCGGATGGCAGCTTTCGAGCAGGAGCCCGGGGAATGAGCGACCGGCCGGTCGTGCTGGTGACTGGCGGAACTCGCGGAATCGGTCGGGCGATCGTCGAGGTGTTGGCCCCTGACTGGCGGGTGCTCGTCGGGGGCACCAA
Source organism: uncultured Actinomycetota bacterium (assembly GCA_963780175.1). Lineage (GTDB taxonomy): Bacteria > Actinomycetota > Actinomycetes > Propionibacteriales > Propionibacteriaceae > Brooklawnia. The sequence goes on from CAWAAT010000004.1 coordinate 129,272, forward strand.
CGCCGCCCGGGTGAACGAGGTCGCCACCTCGCTGCCGGATGCCGACGGCTTCGTGGCTGACCTGGCCGACGAGGACTCCACCGCTCGAGCCGTCCAGGGCATGGGCCGTCTGGACGCCCTGGTGCACAGCGCAGGTCTGGTCGCACACGGCAGCGTCGAGCAGTCCTCCAGACAGCAGTGGCGCGAGGTGCTCGAACTGAACGTCATTGCCGTGGCCGATCTGACGCGCACCCTGCTGCCGCGGCTGCGCGAGCGCTCCGGTCAGGTCGTGGTGATCAACTCGGGTGCCGGGTTTGTCTCGCGTCCCGGTAACTCGGTGTACGCGGCTTCCAAGTTCGCGGTGCGGGCGTTCACGGACGCCCTGCGCGAGGAGGAGCGCGGACGCATCCGGGTGACCTCCATCCACCCGGGCCGGGTCGACACCGACATGCAGCACGAACTGCTGGCCTCCGAGGGCCGCAGCTACGACCCCGGCGTGCTGTTGAGGCCTGAATCTGTGGCCCGCGCGGTGAAGTTCGCGCTGGAGGCCGACTCCGATGCAGGTGTGGAGTCGCTGGAGATTCGTCCGGCGCGGAACTGACATCTCGCGCCGGGCCAGGACTACCGCCCCATCAGTCGAAGCGCACGCCCAGCAAGGCGTCGACCGCCGCGGCCAACTCACCCGGAGCCTGTGTGTCTTCGCCGTCTCCGGCCAAGGTGGCAGCGGACCACTCGTCCACCTCTGCCAGCGCTCGGGGCGCGTCCAGGTCATTGCGAAGCGCGCGGCGCAGGCCGGCGATGACGGGCGCGGACGGCGTCCCGGTGGCTGTCGCGAACGCCGCACGCCAGGCGTCGGCCCGACGCTGGGCTGCGTCCAGGTCGGTGGCGAACCACTCCCAGTCAGCCCGACAGTGGTGCGCCAGCAGTGCCAGCCTGATCACGGGAGCGCCCACCCCGTTGGCTCGCAGCCTCGAGACGAGTTCGAGGTTGCCCACCGACTTGCTCATCTTCTGGCCGTCCAGTCCCACCATGCCGACATGCACGTAGGCCTTGCTGAATCTGGCCACGTCGGCCGCCGCCCGTCCGACCGCGGCACACATCTCGTGGTGCGGGAAGGCCAGGTCGCGTCCGCCGCCCTGCACCGAGAACGTCTCGCCCAAATAGTGCTGCGCGATGGAGGTGCACTCGACATGCCATCCGGGACGACCGCGTCCGAGCGGGGAGTCCCACGCGGGCTCATCGGGACGCTCCAGGCGCCAGACAAGCGAGTCGAGGGGGTCCAGCTTGCCCGGGCGCTCGGGGTCGCCGCCCTTGGCCGCGAACTCAGCCAACTGCTGCTCGCGGCTCAGGTGCGACATGGCGCCGAAGTGTTCGATGGCTGCGGTGCGGAAGTACCAGTCGGGGTACTGGTCATCGGCCACCTGGTAGACGAGTTGCTTATCGATGAGGTCGGTCACGGTTTCGGCTACCAGGTCGAGGGCCTCCGTGGCAGCCACGTAGTGCGTGGGCGGCAGGACTCGCAGCGCGGCCATGTCGGTGCGAAACAGTTCGATCTGCTCGGCTGCGAGCTCCTGCCAGTCCTGCCCGGTCGCAGCGGCGCGCTCCAGCAGGGGATCATCGACGTCGGTGATGTTCTGGACATAGTCGACCGCGAGCCCGACGTCGAGCCAGGCTCGATGCAGCAGGTCGAACGTCAGATACGTGAACGCGTGGCCCAGATGGGTTGCGTCGTACGGGGTGATGCCGCAGACGTACAAACCGGCTGTGCCCGTGTCGGGCCCCACCGGGTGAACGGACTGACTTGCCGTGTCCCACACCCGCACCCGAGGCTCGAGGGTCGCATCATCGCTGGGTGGCAAACAGGGAACCGGGACACTAGGCCATGCGTGCATGCTCACCAATCTAGCGAGGCGCGCCCAACGCTTCGGTGAGCCACGACCAAGGCCCGAGGGTGCACGAGGCGGCGGTCAGTCGGTGCGGTCGAGCAGCGGCTTGCGGTAGCCATTGCTGCGAGGACACAGGTGCCCGCCGGGGCCGAGCTGCTGACCGCAGAACGGGCACGCTGGAGCATGCGACTCCAGCACCTGGCCGGTGCGGGCGATGAAGTCACGAGCCTGGTCAAGGGTGATGACAACCTGCAGCACGGACTGGCCATCAGGCTCGAGGCCCAGTTGCCTCAACTCGCCGTAGACACCCAGGGCGAACAATTCGACCCGTAGGGATGAGGTTTCCGGCTGCCACGTGATGGTCATCGTCCCGGCGCGGAAGTCCTCGTCAAGCGGCACGTCCAGCGGTTCGTGATCATGCGAACGACGGTGATCAGAGCTGGTCGAATGACTGAGGCCCGCCTTGGCCAGTTCGTCCAGGACGCGCTCGAGGTGGGCGGCCAGCACCCTGATCTGCTGGCGTTCGCAGACGACGTTGGTCATTCTTGAGCCCTGCCGGGCCTGCACGAAGTAGACCCGACTGTCCGGTTCACCCACGGCGCCGGAGACGAACCGGTCCGGGTAGGTGTAGCGGTGGGACAGCTCCATGGGCTCAGGGTAAGCCGGGACGAGGATGCTCGCAGGAGATGTCGTTCATCAACCTCGGCCACTGCGGTGCGCTGCCGTTGCTGCAACTGGCTGAGAACCGTGCGGGATAGGCTGTCAGGCGGGATCGAGGCGACCACCCCGGTCCACCCCGAAGGGAGGAACACCATGGGATGGCTCGAGGCGATCGTCCTGGGCATCGTCCAGGGTCTCACCGAGTTCCTACCGATCAGCTCCAGTGCACATCAGTTGATTGTGGGGCAGTTGTTCTTCGAGGGCCACGACCCGGGTGCGGCCTTCACAGCGGTCACCCAGCTGGGCACCGAGACCGCGGTGCTGATCTACTTCTGGCGCGACATCGTACGAATCATCAAACACTGGGCCCTGTCCTTGGCCGGACGCCTGCCGCACAGCGATCCGGACGCTCGGATGGGGTGGTATGTGATCGTGGGCTCGCTGCCGATCGGCGTGCTGGGGTTGCTGTTCCAGGACGCCATCGACTCGACACTGCGGAACCTCTGGATCACCGTCATCACGCTGGGCGGCGTGGGCCTGCTGCTGGGCCTCGCCGACCGGATGGCGCGCACACACCGCCCCAAGGAGTTGACCGAGTTGTCGTGGCGCGACGCGATCATTTTCGGCTTGGCACAGGCGTGCGCACTCATCCCGGGGGTCTCCCGCTCCGGAGGCACCATATCCGCCGGCCTGTTCATGGGGTACTCGCGGCCGGCGGCTGCTCGTTACGCGTTCCTGCTGGCCATCCCTGCGGTCTTCGCGTCCGGGCTGTTCAAGCTGAAGGACATCGGCTCGGACTCGTGCGTCGCCTGGGGTCCGACGATTGTGGCTACCCTGATCGCTGGCGCAGTGGGCTACGCCGTGATCGCCTGGCTGCTGCGCTACATCACCACTCACACATTCACGCCGTTCGTCGTCTACCGCGTCCTGCTGGCCCTGGGACTGGCCGTTCTGCTGGCGACCGGGCTGATCGATCCGACCGCCACACTGTCGCCCGGGTGTGGAGCATGACGTGAAGCGACGGTCGGTGGGATCCAGTGGCCTGAGTGTGGGTCGCCTGGGGCTGGGGACCATGACCTGGGGCGGTGACGTGGCGGCCGACACCGCTCGCGTCCTGCTCAGGCGTTTCGTCGAAGCCGGCGGCAACCTGGTGGACACGGCACCGGCTTACGCAGGCGGACGCGCCGAGGAGTTGATCGGTCGCTTCCTGAGCAGCGACCTGCGCAGGGATGACCTGCTGATCGCCACCAAGGCGGGCTTCGGGACGCACGGTGGGGCCCAGCGGGTGGACACCTCGCGAGGAGCCCTGCTGGACGATCTCGCCGACTCACTGCGAAGGTTGCGCACCGATCACGTGGACATCTGGCAGCTGCACGCCTGGGGGGACGCTCCCTTGGACGAGACGCTGGCAGCCCTCGATCAGGCGGTGAACTCGGGGATGGCAAGGTACGTCGGCGTCTGCAACTACATCGGCTGGCAGGTGGGCACAGCCGCAGCCTGGCAGCGTGCGGTGCCCGGACGAGCCCCGCTGGTCAGTGGTCAGATCGAGTACTCGCTGCTGGCCCGGCGCGCTGAGGTGGAGGTATTGCCCGCGCTGGCGCATCACGGTATGGGACTGTTTCCTTGGTCCCCGCTGGGTCGCGGGGTGCTGACCGGAAAGTACCGGACGGGGGTCCCGCGAGATTCCCGGGGCGGACGCGATCACCTGGCATGGTTCATCGAGCCCTATCTGGACGCGCGATCGTCGGCGGTGGTGAACGCTGTCGTCCGCGCAGCGGATGGCCTCGGCTTGACCGCAGCGCAGGTCGCACTGCTGTGGGTGCGCGACGCACCCGGGGTGAGCGCCCCGCTGCTGGGGGCCCGCACGCCGGAACAACTGGCGTCCCTGCTGGCAACCGAAGAGCAGACGTTGCCGGATCTGATCGTGACGGCTCTTGACGACATCACCGGAGGGCCCCACCTGGGACGCGTCCGGGCGTAACATCGAGCGATGACAAGCACACGGATTCTCGCAGCGGGCGGAGTGCTCGTTCTGGTGATCGCCGGTTGCGGCTCGGGCGGATCATCGGCGCCCACCCCGGCACCTGTGCCGAGCGTCACCGCCCCCAGCAGTGCATCTACCAGCGGCGTCAGCCCCACAAGCGCTGCTCCCCCAGTCTCCACAACCAGCGTGCCCTACAGCAATGTGCCCACGTCGGCCAGTCCGGCCGCCCCCAGTGCCGAACTGATGATCTCCGACGTCCGGGCCGGGACGCACTCCGGTTACGACCGCGTGGTCATTGAACTCACCGGCGGGGAGCCGGGCGAACTCACCTGGACGGCCCAGTACGACGTCAGCCCCCACACCCAGGGCAAGGGGGACGCCATCGAGCTTCCGGGATCGGCCATCCTGCGGGTCTCCGTCTATGGCTTGACCTACCCACCCACAGGTGCATCGACTCCCCACGGGTTGCAGGCCGACAGCGCCCAGGGAAGCATCACCGGGGTGTACGTGGACCCGGTCTTCGAAGCGCAGGCACACGTCTACGTGGGGCTGGACGTCCAACGCGACTTCCATGTCGTCGAGTTCGACTCCCCCACCAGGATCGTGATCGACTTCAAGACGTGACGGCATCTTCAAGTTCGCCTTGTGCGGCTTCGGGATGCTATTGTGTCTTGGCACTCGGGAAACCGGGAGTACCACTCGTCCGGGTGGCGGAATAGGTAGACGCGCTAGCTTGAGGTGCTAGTGCCCGGTATCGGGCATGGAGGTTCAAGTCCTCTCTCGGACACAATCGCAGGATCCCGACTGGCTAGGCAAATGCCTAGCCAGTCGTCGTTTGATCGAGTGTTTCTTCCCTCGCGGGCGTCGCTGACGTAGGCTGGAAGCGGCCAGAAACGGTCGAGAAGCGATGCAGTAACGATGCAGGATTCGCGTGAGGTTGGCACCGCGATCCGTCCTGCGGGAGGTGCCCCATGACACGCAGAACCTTCGGACAGACCCCCAGGATGCGTAACGGCCGGTACCAGGCGCGCTACACCGGGACCCGACGCGGAGATGCACACCGCCGGCAGGACCTTCGGCGCGAAGATCGACGCCGAAGGGTGGCTCGCTGCCGAGAGCCGTTTGGTCGATCAAGGCCTGTGGACGCCGCCGGCGCAGCGCCGTGCCCATCTGGCCATCCAGCAGGTAGCAGAATCCACGACTCTGCGCGTCTTCGCCGACGGGGTAGTCCACGCCCGAAGACGCGCAACCGGAACCCCCTGCGGCCGAGCACCCGGGACAACTACGACAAGTGCCTTCGGCTGGTGGTCTACCCTGCCCTGGGGGACATACCCGTCGGGCAACTCACGCCCGCCATCATTCGGAACTGGCACGACTCCCTCCCCCAGAACCCCACCCAGAACGGCAATGCCTACAACCTGCTGTCTTCGATCCTCAGGGACGCTGTCGAGGAGGGCCTGCTGGCGTCCAACCCGTGCCGGCTCAAGGGGGCCGGTAAGCCGGCTCCCGCCCGGGCCGGGATCGCCCTGACCCTGGAGGAACTGAGTCGCTACCTGGACGCCCTGGCGCCCCAGCACCAACTGCTGCTCACACTGTCCGCGCTCGGAGCACTGCGCTCCGGGGAGGCGCGGGCCCTGCGACGTCAGGACCTCGACCTGCAGCAGGGTGTGATCCGGGTCCGGCAGAACATCACCAGGGTCCGGAACGGTCAGGGGGGCTGGGCGTGGCACTTCGGGGCGCCCAAGACAGCGGCCGGTATCCGTGATGTCTACCTTCCGGGGGCGATGTTGCCCCGGCTGCGCGCTCTCCTCTCGGCCCAACCGATCCGGGGCAAGGACGGACTCCTGTTCACCGGGCAGTCGGGCCAGCCCCTCAACGGGTCAGTGATGCGGGACTGGCACAAGGCCGCCCTGAAGGCAGCAGGGTTGCCCGAGGATGTTCAGTTGCATGACCTGCGACGGACCGCGCTCACCCTGGCAGCCGAAGGCGGGGCAACCGTGGCGGAGTTGCAGCGGCTCGCAGGACACACGACCGCCGCGATGGCGATGCACTACCAGCGGCCAACGATGCTGCGGGACCAGGAGCGGGCAGAGCGGCTCGGCGCTGCGCTCACCGCCACCCTCGGCGGCAAGGGGGAGGACTAGGCGACCCGTCCTGCGGCCCGGGCCATCGCCCTGTCGAGGTCATTGAGGTCGACGCGGATGGCCTTGCCGGCGCGATAAGGGTGGATCTTGCCCCGGGCGATGAGGCGACGGATGGTGTCGGGGCTGACTGCCGCGTAATCGGCCGCGGTCTGGATCGAGGCGTATCGGTGAGCGGGGATGGTGGTCGTCGCAGCACTGTGGCCGTGCTTGTCCCTTTCCTCCGTGCTGGCCGTTCTGTCGGGCTGTTCAATGTCGGGAATGCCTGCGCAGGAAGCCGCGGATCCCCTCGAGCGAGATCAGGCAGCAGCCGGCCAGGGTCACGTGGCCGATCCCGTTGACGGCCAGCAGATACTCGATTTCGGGGAGACTGATCGCGTCGATCGGCAGTCCGGGCCGTTCGAGCGGTGGACGGCATCCAGGTCCCCGGGGGCCGGGCCGGTCAGGGTGGCATCGCCGGTGGGCTGATCCATCGCCATCCTCCGATCGGTCGGGGTGGGTGGGCCGTGGGCTGTCACATCAAGCCGGCTGGGCCGCCCTCCCGCTCACACGCGGGAGGCTGACCCGCCGGCAAGGTCCGGTCCGGGTCTCCGGTTCCCTCGTGATCAGCGAACGGGCAGCGATGCGGGTCGGACATCGTGCCGGGTCGCTCGCGGGACGGGGCGCCGTTGCTGGGTACGGGCGTCGTGACCGCGCCAGGAGAACTCATGGTCGGGGCGCTCTCGAGCAGGACGTGGCCGGCCGAGCGGGCCGTGAGGGCTGCGGCGAGGGTCCTGTCCGCCCGGTTGATCCAGTCCTGGCGCAGCGGGCCGGTTACCGGGATGGCGGCGCGTCCCTCGGACCGGTCCAGCGCCATCCACAGGGACAGGTGCGACTGGGTCGGATGGCTCGTCGGGCCAGTTCGCCGGTCAGCCGGACGAGGGGTCGGCGGGTGCGGTCATGCGGGGGTCGATGAGACGGTGCGGGTGAGGGCTGCCGCTTCCACTGCGACGGCCAGGGCGACGGCCAGGGCTGCGGGGTGTGGGGGTCGCGCAGGTCCCGGGTCCCGGAGGGCGTGGTCGAGTTGACCGTTGCGGTCGCCAGGTCGCGGAGATCCCGGTGGTCGGCGTGGCCAGGGATGCCCACAGCCGCCGCGTGTCCTCCCAGGCCCGGGTCGCGTTCGCCAGCGCCGGCAGGAGCCGGGTCCGGACATCGGTGCTTTTCAGCCTGCTCCCGGGCGCGGCGTCGGCGGTCCGCGCGGTGTGGGCGAGCAGGCCGATGGTGGTGTCGGCGACGATGTAGAGGTGTTTGGGGTCCGGCGAGGCGCCGATGAGCGTGTGGACGGTCTGGTCCCAGCGACCCAGGGCCTCCTCCAGGGCACCACACTGGCCGCCGGGACCGGCCGGGCTGGTCCATGGCCGGTGGTGCAGGTGGACGTCGAGGGTGAGTTCGACGCCGCGCAGACGCTGGTGACTCAACTCGACAGCGCCGATGTCGTCGGGGAACTCCGGGCTCAGAGCTGACGCATACCGGCCGGTCGCCGTGCCGGCGGCGTGGGTCAGCAGGTAGCTGGTGTGCAGGAGGCCGGCCCTCAACTGCGCACGCTCACCGGACCCCGGCCAGCGCCCCGCGGCACGATCGGTCTGGACACGGCGGGTCAGGCGGGTCAGGAGTTGGGTGATCTGTCGGGACCGGTCGTCGTTGTTGCCCCGCCCACCAGGACTCGGCGTCGCGGCTGATGGACTGGGCGGCGGCCGCCGCGTGCTGCAGGGCGGTGCCGACGGTGTCCGGTCGGCGCGCCGGGGCCGGGATCACCGACTCGGCCGCGGCGGCGGCCCCGATGACTGCCGCCCAGCCCCGCAGGAGTCCGGGGCGAGCAGCGCGTCGTGGGAGTCGAGCAGGATGTCCCTGGCCAGATGGTCGGCCCGGGTGAGCAGGTTCATGGCCTCACTCATGACGACTCCCCCGCCTTCAGATCGGCGATCAGGTCGCACAGGTCCGCCACCAGGGCGGCGATGCCGGCCGGGTAGGCCCCGACGGGCAGCCGGCGCAGTTCCTGCTCGGCGTCCTCGAGCGCCGCCAGGTGACCGGATCGCCGAGGCAGGACGCCGACCAGCGGCAGACCTGGCGGGAGCAGGGAGATGGCCTGCCACAACACCGCCTTGATCGCCATCTCCCGGACAAGGGCGGCCGGAGCGCACGCCCCCGGGTCGCCGGAGACGTCGGACGCCGCCGCGTGGATCAACTGCGTGGCACGCAAAAGACTCAGCTCGCCAGGCTTCAGCGCCATGGTCATGGGGTTCAACTCCTGTTCATCGGTCGGGTCCAGATCAGACACCACAGGCAAGAGGAACGAACCGCTCCCCCGCGGTCCATCTGCGGGAGGAACGAATGGCCAAAGCCGTGGCGGCAGACAAACGCCTTGCCAGAGGCCACAACAGCGGGACGCTGCGGCACCGGCCCGCCCCGGGAGCGGGCAGTCCGCGCGCCCAGCCGGCCGGCACCGCGGCCCCGGTCCGGGGCGCCATCCCAGGGGGCAGCGGCTTCGCCGGTGGCACTGCGCACCAGTTGCCCACCCAGTGCTGCTTGTCCAGTTGGACCGCCTGGCTGGCGACCAGTCCCCTCCACGGTGGCCCCGGCTGAGGCCAGCACGCAGGATGGGGGCGGCCAGCCCCAGCAGTTGGCCGGCCGCGGGCGCCGCGGAGCCCGGTTCACGCACGGCCGGCACTGTCGACCGCCAAGGAAGCCTCTGCACAGTCCGTGCATCCATCACCTCGACCACTGCCGATTTCGTCACTACCCCCCCTGCTATGGACAACAAGGAATGGGCAGAGCCTTCCTGATCAGGGAGTTCGGGGGTCACCCCCACGGCAAGCCGGTGCAACCCAGTCGCTGGGCTCCACGCCGCCGGCGAGAGCGGCGACCATTGCCGCGGCAACCGCCTCCGGGCGGCATTGAGGACCTCCGCCGAGGCTCCTGTCATGCCTCAGAACACACGGATCTGCTTGATGTGGGACGTCCGCAAATGCCCATGGTCGGAGGTGGTGCCACTCCGCTTCTTGGCGGATTACGAACAGCCCTTCCTGGACTGCCGTCCCTGGACGAGGCTGCAGACTCAGTCCACGTCCCGCTCGCTCCTTCTCGGCGGGCCCTCATGTATGGACAGATCTGACGACAGCCATGCCTCGGCGCTCGA
>CAWAAT010000005.1:0-86154 GCA_963780175.1 uncultured Actinomycetota bacterium
TTCGTCTCGTTCTGCGAGTCACGCGGCGCCACGCGCGTCCAGAACGACCTTGCCGTGGAGTGGGCCACGTCGAAGATCAAGGTGCCCGTCAACGACGCCCTAGTCGCCCGCAGGATGGACGCAGTGCGTATCTTCGCCCGCTACCAACAGGCGCTGGACCCTGCCACACAGGTTCCACCCGACACGATCTGCCGGCGGCGCTACCAGCCCAAGGAACCGAACGTGTTCACCGACGCCGAGGTCCTCGCGATGCTGGCAGGGGCCGACACCCTTGCCCCACAATTCAGGGCGCTGACCTGGCGAACGCTGATCGGCGTGATCGCAGCGACGGGAATGCGGCCCGGTGAGGCATGCCGCCTGACTTTGGGCGACGTCGACCTTGCCAACGGCGTCGTGCAAATCCTGGACACCAAGTTCGGCAAGTCCCGGCTCGTGTTCCTCCACCCGACCACCGCCACGGTCCTGAAGCACTACCTGAAGGCTCGCCACGACTGGGTCGGGGGCACGGCCCGGGCCTGCCCGGCCTTCTTCGTGAACAATCGGCGTGAGGCGCTGAACCCCGACGCGCTGAGCGTCACCTTCAAACAGGTCGCCGCTGCTGCTGGTCTCACCACCAGACCCGGGCACAGGCCGCCGCGGCTCCACGACCTGCGGCACACCTTCGCCGTGACCACGATGCTCGACTGGTACCGCGACGGCAGCGACGTCCAAACGCGTCTGCCCGTGCTGTCGACCTGGCTCGGGCACGTCGACCCGCAGTCGACCTACTGGTATTTGCTCGGCCGTCCCGGAGCTCCTCGCCCTTGCCGCCTGCCGCCTCGACATCGAACCGCCAGGCGTCCACGAGGAGCCGGCATCATGACCGAGCCGACCCTGACCTCGTCCTGCAAGGGTTCTTCACCGACCGGCTGGTTCGGCAACTGCAAGGCCAGCCCGAAACGGTGTCCGCCTACCGGGACACCCTCGAACTCCTGCTGCTGTTCGCCGCGCAGAAGGTGCGCAAGCCCCCATCCCGCCTCAGCGCTCGACGACCTCGATGCCGTCACCGTCGGCGCGTTCCTCATCCACCTCGACACCGACCGGCACAACAGCACGCCGACCCGCAACGCACGCCTGGCGGCGATCCACTCCTTCTACCGCTACGCGCTGCCACTGATCCCCGAACGAGCCCATACCGCCAGCCAGGTCCTGGCGATCCCGCCACGCCGTCACGACCGTGCCGTCGTGTCGTTCCTGACCGGCACCGAGATCGACGCCCTCCTCGCGGCGCCGGATCGCACGACCTGGTACGGACGCCGCGACCACGCCCTGCTTGTGACCGCCAGCCAGACCGGTCTTCGTCTTTCCGAGCTGACCGGGCTGACCACCCACGACGTCACCACCACGATGCCGGGCGCGGCCGTCCACACCACCGGCAAAGGCCGAAAGGAACGCGTCACCCCACTGACCCGTCAGACGGCGGCCGTCCTACACGCGTGGCTGCCAGAAGCCGCCGACCCCACCGGGCCGGTCTTCCCGACCCGCCGCGGAACCCGGATGTCGGCCGACGCGGTCCAACGGCTCGTCGCCAAACACGCGACGACCGCCGCACTCAACTGCCCGTCGATCACGTCCAAGCACGTCACCCCGCACACGCTGCGGCACACCGCCGCCATGGCGCTGCTGAACGCCGGCGTGGACACCACCGTCATCGCCCTCTGGCTCGGACACCAAAGCGCAACAACCACCCACATCTACCTACACGCAGACATGTCCATCAAGGAAAAGGCCCTCGCCCTCGTCCCCGGACCGAACACAACTCCGGGACGCTACCAGCCCGCTGACGACCTCATCGCCTTCCTCGAACAACTATGACAACCGCCCGCACCGCACGGATTATGCCGCGTCAACGACCCCCTCCCCGCCCGCTGACCAGCACAAACACCGCCATCCAGACCACACCATCGGCATAACCGACAGCTCGGCATAATTGCTGTTATGCCGACGTCGGCATAACAGCAAGGAGCGTCGGGTCGACCCACAGATTGTGGTCGGGCTGCTGGTCGACCGTAGTGGGTTTCCGTTGGAGATCGCCTGTTTCGAGGGAAGCAAGGCCGAAACGCACACGATCGTTCCGGTGATCCAGGCGTTCCAGCGACGTCACCAGGTTGCCGACATGGTGGTGGTCGCCGACGCCGGGATGTTGTCGGCGGCGAACCTGCAGGCGATCGATCAGGCCGGGCTGCGGTTCGTCGTCGGGTCCCGGCTGACCAAGGCACCCCTCGATCTGGCCAAGCATTTCCGCTGGCACGGTAACGCGTTCGCCGATGGTCAGGTCATCGACACCATCACGATGCGGCGCAGTGCCCCGGACCCGAAACGTCTCGACACCATCACCGAACCGGTCTGGGACCCCGACCGGTATCCGTTGGCGTGGCGGGCAGTTTGGCAGTACTCCCGTAAACGCGCGGTCCGCGACGCGCACACCCTGGCCGCGCAGCGAAACCGGGCCCAGGCCATCGTCGACGGCGACAAGCCCGCGAAGAAGGCCCGATTCGTCAAGACCACCGGCCAACAGGCCAGCCTGGACCAGGTGGCGCTGCGACGAGCCGAAGAACTCGCCGGGCTGAAGGGGTACGTGACCAACATCACCGCCGACAAGATGGGCCCTGCCGAAGTGATCGCCAGCTATCACGACTTGTGGCGGATCGAGCAGTCCTTCCGGATGTCGAAAAGCGACCTGGCCGCCAGACCGATATTCCACCGGCAACGCGACGCGATCGAAGCCCACCTGACCATCGTGTTCACCGCCCTGGCGATCGCCCGAGACCTGCAGGCCCGCAGCGGCTGGTCGCTGAAGAAGATCGTCCGCACCCTGCGACCGCTCCAGCACGTCACGATCCGATTGGCCGGCCAACGACTCGACGCCGAGCCGGCCATCCCAGACGACGCCGAAGAACTACTCCATGCGCTGGGGCACTAAAGAGGTCCAACTCAGGCGAGCACATCACCGACCTCAGCTGGATCCGCCAACGCTTGTGAGGTGCGGCTCTCTAATGAGTGGTACTCAGTTGTGCGTGCGGCTCAGCGAAGCATCCCGTAATCAGCCCAGCGCCGTCCGACCGAGGGCGGCCATCGCCTGACGGTAGAGCCGTCCGGCCCGGTACGACGAGCGGACCAGCGGCCCGCTGAGCACGCCCTCGAAGCCGATCTCGGTGGCCTCCTCGGCCAACTCGTCGAACTCCTGCGGGGTGACCCAGCGCTCGACGGGGTGCAGCCGCACGTTGGGACGCAGGTACTGGGTGATGGTGACCAGGTGCGTCCCGGCCTCGCGCAGGTCGGCCAGCGCCTGCGAGATCTCTTCGCGGGTCTCGCCGAGCCCGAGGATGAGGTTCGACTTGGTGACCAGGCCGGCGTCCCGCGACCGGGTGAGCACCCCGAGCGAACGTTCGTAGGAGAACCCGGGACGGATGCGCCGGAAGACCCGCGGCACGGTCTCGACGTTGTGGGCGAACACCTCGGGACGGGTCTCGAGCACCTGGTCGACGAGTTCGGGCTTGCCCGAGAAGTCGGGCGCGAGCATCTCGACGCCCACCCCGGGGTTGCGGTCGTGGATCTGGCGGATGGTCTCGGCGTACAGCCAGGCGCCCTCGTCCGGCAGGTCGTCGCGGCAGACCCCGGTCACGGTCGCGTAGCGCAGGCCCATCGTGGCGACGCTGTCGGCGACCCGGACGGGTTCGGCGGTGTCGTAGCCGGTGGGTTTGGCCGACTCGATCTGGCAGAAGTCGCAGCGCCGGGTGCAGGCGTCACCGCCGATGAGGAAGGTGGCCTCGCGGTCCTCCCAGCACTCGAAGATGTTGGGGCAGTGCGCCTCCTGGCAGACGGTGTGGACGTCCTCGCGGCCGATGATGGTCTGCAGGTCGGTGTAGTTGGGGCCCATCACCGCCCGGGTCTTGATCCACTCGGGTTTGGTCTCGACCGGGGTCTGGGAGTTGCGAACCTCAAGACGAAGCATCCGGCGGCCAGTTGATTGAGTCGTCACCCTCTCGAGGGTACCCGGCTCAGGCCAGCGAGAAAGGGCCGAACCGGCCCAGCAACTCGTCCAGATGCGGCACGACGTCGCCGGCGACCCGGGCGACGCTGGGCGCGACGGTGAGTTCCTCGGTCAGCGACGTGACCCCCGCGTCCGCGATGCCGCACGGCACGATGTTGCCGAACGCCCCCTGATTGGGCAGCACGTTGAGCGCGAAGCCGTGCATGCTGGTGCGCCTGGCCACCCGGATGCCGATCGCGGCAAGTTTGCGTTCGGGACGCCCGCCCTCAGCGTCCAGCCAGACCCCCGTGCGTCCCTTTATGCGCCGCCCGGCCAGACCGTAGCCGGCCACGGTGCGGATCAGCGCCTCCTCGAGGCGGCGCACCAGGTCGACGACGTAGACGCCCTCGGGCAACTGGACGATCGGGTAGCCCACCAGTTGGCCCGGACCGTGCCAGGTGATCTTGCCGCCCCGATCGACGTCGATGACCGGGGTTCCGTCGAACGGGCGTTCGTGCGCCTCGGTGCGGCGTCCAGCGGTGTAGACGCCGGCGTGTTCGAGCAACATGACCGTGCCCGGCCGCTGGTCGGCGGCGACCTCTGCGTGGATGCGGCGCTGCTCGTCCCACGCCCACTGGTAGTCGATCAACCGCACCGGCCGCTCGTCGAGGCCGAGGCGCAGGAAGTCCAGGTGAGTGTTCATCGTCGGCCGATGTTACCCCGCAGGCTCGGGCTCCTCGTCGGCGATGATCTCGGCGACGTCCAGCTCGGAGGGGGCGAACACCACGTTGGCCGCGGCCATCAGGTCACCGGTGACGTCGGGGGCCAGGTCGCGCCACACGATCCGGTTGACGAACGCGACGACCTGCTGGGCTGACAGCCGGCAGCCGTCGAACTCGGCGTCGGCTGCGGTGTGCGCGTCCTCGATGAGGGTGACGTCGAAGCCGCGAGCCAGGGCACCGAGGTAGGTCTGCAGCACCGCGGTGTCGGAGCCCAGGCCGGCCAGCCACAGGTGGGAGGCGGAGTTCAGGCCCAGCGCGTCGTCGAGGTCGGTCTCGATGAACGCGTCGTCCCAGGCGTGGTCGATGACCAGTTCGCCGGGTTCGCTGGCCAGGGCGTCGCTGAGCTGCCAGGCGGGTTCACCGGGCAGCAGATCGATGGCCATCCGGCGCAACCAGATCACCGGGACGCCCGCCCCCCGGGCCGCCGCCACCAGCCGGGCGATCACCTCGACCACTGCGGTGGCGTCCAGGTCGAGGGTCGGGCCCTGCTGGGCGTCCACCACCACCAGCACGGACGCGCCGCGTTCGGGGAATCGGCTCATGTCGGGAGAATACCGGGGTGTCGGTGCCTGCCGGAGCGCCCGCCTACGATGGGCTGCATGAAGCTGACCCGCAAACCCGACCGTGGAGTGGACGACCGCGCGGCTCTGGACGCCTTCCTGGACGAGCAGCTGTCCGGCGTGCTGGCCACCGTCAGCGAGGGACGCCCGCACGTCATCCCGATCGCCTACGTGCGCGACGGTGACCGCATCCTGCTGCACGGGTCCACCGGGGCGGGGGCGCTGCGGATGGTCGCCGAGGGAGCGCCCGTGAGCTTCTGCGTCCAAGCGGTGGACGCCGTCCGGCTGTCGTACAACGGGCTGCACCACAGCGTGAACTACCGTTCGGCGGTCATCGACGGCACCGCGACCAGGCTCGCCGACGACGAGCACTGGGCGGCGCTCGAGAAGTTCGTCGACCAGCTGGTGCCGGGACGCAACTCCGAGATTGTGGCCTTGACAGGCAAGGACGTCGCCCGGACGCTGACCCTGGCCCTGCCGATCGTCGACGGTTCATGGTTGATGAAGGCGCGCTCCGGCGAGGTCGTGCGCGCCGACGAGGCACCGGCGGACGTCTGGATGGGCACGATTCCGCTGTCGGTGGTGGCCGGCGAGCCTGTGCCTGCCGTCGGCCAGGACGCCGACCTGCCGGTGCCGGCCTCGGTGCGCAGGTTCGTGGCGGCCCGGCGCCCGGACGTGGTGTGATGGTGCCCATGGGATGGCGCGACATCTTCAGCAAGGACGAAACCCCGGCCGACGAGACCTCCGTTGCGGTGCCGGACGCCCTGGGAATGCTGGCTGCCGGCGGGGTGGTCATCGACGTGCGGACGCCGGCCGAGTACGAGCGCGGGCATGTTCCGGGGGCCCGGCTGGTGTCGATCACCGACCTGCAGACCTCGGCTCTGGAGGCGATCTGGGGCGGCGATCCGCTGGCGATGCTCGACCCGGCCACCCTCGACAAGACGATCATCGTGGTGAGTTCGACGCCGGCCCACGCCGCCGCGGTCGCTCATCTGCTGCGCGACGAGGGCATGAAGGCACATTCCCTGGCCGGCGGCCTGCTCGGCTGGGTGCGCGACGGTCAGGTGCTGCTGCCCGGGCCGCCCCGCTGAGGGCCGAACTCCCACTTCGACAATCACCGGACGCGCAGGTAAAGTGGCGGTTTGTGTCGCTCGCGCCCGTCGCGTCCGGCACAAGCATTCGCCCTCCTGCCACGGGAAGTCCCCGCGGCCGTACAGTCCGAAGGAGGTGGAGTTCGCGTATGCGTAAGTACGAGATCATGGTCATCATTGACCCCGACGTCGACGATCGCCAGGTGCCGACTCTGCTCGAGAAGCATTTGAAGGTCATCACCGATGGTCAAGGCACCATCGACAGCCAGGACATCTGGGGCAAGCGCCGGATGGCCTACGAGATCAACAAGAAGCCGGAAGGCATCTACGCGGTGCTCAACGTCACCGCCACCCCTGCCGTGGTCAGCGAAATGGATCGTCTGATGACGATCGACGAGCAGATCATGCGCACCAAGGTGATGCGCACCGACAAGTAGTTGGTTCGCCGAGTTCTCCACAGCTGGACTCCGAGTGACGAAATGTCAGCTGGGGCTGCCAGACTTGGTGAACTCGACGATGAGAATCACCCACTCGTAACGGAGGAAACCCCATGGCAGGCGACACCCTGATCACGCTCGTCGGAAATCTGACCGGCGACCCCGAGTTGAGGTTCACGCCCTCCGGGGCAGCGGTGGCCAACTTCACCGTCGCCTCGACGCCCCGCGCGTTCGACCGTCAGTCGAACGAGTGGAAAGACGGCGACACCATGTTCCTCAACTGCTCCATCTGGCGTCAGGCGGCCGAGAACGTCGCCGAGACGCTCTCGAAGGGCATGCGAGTGATCGTCCAGGGCCGGCTGAAGTCGCGTAGCTACGACGATCGTGAGGGCAACAAGCGCACGGTCTTCGAGGTGGACGTCGAAGAGGTCGGCCCGTCGTTGCGGTACGCCACCGCCAAGGTCACCCGGTCCTCGTCGGGCCAGGGTGGCGGCAACTGGCAGGGTGGCGGCGCGCAGGGTGGCGGTCAGCCTTCCGGCGGCGCGCCGGGCGGTTCGGGTGGCAACTGGTCCGCCGGTGGCTCGCCGTCCGCCAACCGTGGG
Source organism: uncultured Actinomycetota bacterium (assembly GCA_963780175.1). GTDB lineage: Bacteria > Actinomycetota > Actinomycetes > Propionibacteriales > Propionibacteriaceae > Brooklawnia. The sequence goes on from CAWAAT010000005.1 coordinate 7,485, forward strand.
GCCGCCAACGACCCGTGGGCCAACGCCCAGAGTGAAGAACCGCCGTTCTGATCGTCCGCGATCGACCGGCAACACCAGTACCACCCATTCAGAAGGCACATTCCGGCGGAAGCCGGGCTCAGGGGGCAACCTGCCCCCGCTTGAACAAAGGAGCACCACAATGGCCGGTCCTCAGCGCAAGCCGCTGAACAAGCGCAAGATCGTCCCCGTCAAGTCGGTTCGCATCGGGCACGTCAACTACAAGGACACCGCAACCCTGCGGAAGTTCATCTCGGAGCGCGGCAAGATCCGGGCACGGCGGGTCACCGGCCTGAGCGTCCAGGATCAGCGCATGATTGCGATCGCGGTCAAGAACGCCCGCGAACTCGCGCTGCTGCCCTACACCACCAGCGCTCGCTGACAAGGAGGAGTGAACAGATGAAGCTCATTCTCACCGCCAGCGTCGACAAGCTGGGTCTGGCAGGCGACGTCGTCGAGGTCAAGGACGGCTACGGCCGCAATTACCTCATGCCTCGCGGCCTGGCCATCGTCCACAACCGCGGCACCGCCAAGCAGATCGAAGGCATCCAGCGCGCCCGGGACGCCAAGCAGATCCGCAGCAACGAGCATGCCGCCCAAGTGCGCAGCCAGCTCGAGGGCCTGAAGATCTCGATCCCCGTTCGTGCGGACGCCACCGGCAAGCTCTACGGCGCCGTCACCTCCAACGAGGTCGCCCAGGCGATCAAGAAGGCCGGCGGACCGGCGCTCGACAAGCGCGCCATCAAGGCCGCCAAGCCGATCAAGTCGACCGGGACGCACACCGTCGCCGTGAAGCTCACCGACGCGGTGACCGCCCACGTGCCGGTCGAGATCGTCACCGGCTGACACCAGCACACCGCTCAGGCCCCTGCCCTCCCGGGTGGGGGCCTGTTGCGTTGTGCGCCGGATGGCATCCCGAGGACGCCGGGCCCGTAACGGGCCACGGGCCGCCCGCCACCACCGCAAACGCGTGCCCAATAGCTTCCCGCGTCCGAAATAGGGCACGCGGGAAGCTATTTCGCACGCGTCTGGCTTGAGGGGGGACGCGTCCGCGACAAGGCCACGAGCCCCACGACCCGAGTGTCCAGCAGGTGGGGTCGGGTCCCCACCCACCGACCGGGGTGGAAGAATCAGCTTCGTGCGCGCATACAACTTCTCCGCTGGTCCCGCGATGATGCCGCTCGAGGTGATCGAGCAGGCGCAGGCCGAGCTGCCCGACTGGAAGGGCGGCATGTCGGTCCTCGAGGTCTCGCACCGCGGCGCCGACTTCGTCGAGTGCGCCGCGCAGGCCGAACAGTCCTGCGCGACGTGATGGGCATCCCCGACAACTACAAGGTGCTCTTCCTGCAGGGCGGTGCGATGGGCCAGTTCGCCGCCATCCCGCTCAACCTGACCCGCGAGGGCGATGCGATCGACTTCGTCCTGACCGGCCAGTGGGGGTCGAAGGCGCTCAAGGAGGCCCGGAAGTTGGGCCTGGACGTCACAATCGTCGCGGACGAGAAAGCCTCGAACTACACGACAACGCCGGCCGAAGCCAGCTTCTCGGCCACGTCCAGGCGCGAAGTACCTGCACTACACCCCGAACGAGACCATCGGCGGCGTCGAGTTCGGCTACGTGCCGGCTACCGGCGACGTACCGCTGGTCGCCGACATGAGCTCGACGATCCTGTCGCGTCCGATCGACGTCTCGAAGTTCGGCCTGATCTACGCCGGCACCCAGAAGAACATGGGCCCGGCGGGCATGGCCGTGGTGATCGTCCGCGATGACCTCATCGACCAGGCCCGGCGCGTCCACCCCGTCCATCTGGCACTACCGCGAGCAGGCGGACGCCGACTCGATGCTCAACACCCCGCCCACCTTCTCGATCTACCTGCTCGGCAAGATCCTCGACTGGGTGAAGGCCAACGGCGGGCTCGTCGGCATGGCCGAGCGCAACAAGGCCAAGGCCGACCTGCTCTACGGCTTCCTGGACGCCTCGGACTACTACTCCAACCCGGTCGCGCTCGATGCGCGCAGCTGGATGAACGTGCCGTTCCTGATGGCCAACTCCGACCTCAACAAGCAGTTCGTCGCAGAGGCTGCTCGCGCCGGTCTGATGAACCTGGCCGGTCACCGGTCGGTGGGCGGCATGCGCGCGTCCATCTACAACGCGATGCCCATCGAGGGCGTACAGGCGCTGATCGATTTCATGAAGGAGTTTGAGCGCGCCCACGCCTGAGCGCCAGCACACCATGACCTATCGAATCAAGACCCTCAACGCCATCAGCTCGCACGGACTGAACCGGCTCCCCAAGGACACCTTCGAGGTCGGCAACGACATCGAGGACGCCGACGCCTGGCTCGTCCGCTCGGCCGACCTGCACCACGTCAAAATCCCCGCGAGCGTCCAGGCGGTCGCCCGGGCCGGTGCCGGCACCAACAACATCCCGGTCGCCGATCTCAGTGACCGCGGGGTGGTTGTCTTCTTCACCCCCGGTGCCAACGCCAACGCGGTCAAGGAACTCGTGCATCGTCGGCATGCTGCTGGCGGCCCGCAATGTCGTCCCGGCACTGTCGTTCGCCCGTAACCTGACCGGCGACGAGTCGGAGATGAACGTCGCCGTCGAGTCGGGCAAGAAGCAGTTCGTCGGCTGGGAGTTGCCCGGACGCACGCTGGGGGTCATCGGATTGGGCGCGATCGGCGTCGAGGTCGCCAACGCCGCCCAGTCGCTGGGCATGCGGGTGCTCGGCTACGACCCGGCCATCACCATCCGGCACGCCTGGCAGCTGTCGAGCCAGGTCGACCGGGCGGCGAGCATCGAGGAGGTCTTCAAGAAGGCCGACGTCATCACCGTCCACGTGCCCTTGATGGAGTCGACGAAGCACCTGGTCAATGCCGAGCGGATCGCCCTGATGAAGTCGCGATCGGTGTTGCTGAATTTCGCCCGCGCCGGAATCGTCGACGAGCAGGCCGTGCTGGCCGCACTGGACGCCGGGGAGATCCGAGGCTACGTCTGTGACTTCCCCAGCCCGGCGCTGCACGGCCATCCCAGAGTCGTCGCCCTGCCACATCTGGGCGCGTCCACCGGTGAGGCTGAGGACAACTGCGCGGTGATGGCCGCCGAGGCTCTTCGGGACTTCCTGGAGAACGGCAACATCGTCAACTCGGTGAACTTCCCGGACGCGACAATGGCCCGCGAGGAGGGCGCCAGCCGCATCGTGATCGCCAACCGCAACGTGCCCAACATGGTCGCCGAGATCTCGTCGCTGATCGGTGACGCCGGATTGAACATCACCAACCTGCTCAACAAGTCTCGTGGCGAGCGAGCATGGACGATGATCGACGTCGACGGATCGGTCCCGGACGCGTTGCTCACGCGGATCCATGGTCTTGTCGGCGTGCTGAGCGCCCGGGTCATCTGAACCAACCCCGGCGACGCTTCGGCCTCAGTTCGCGCTGAGGCCATTCGCCCGGGCGATTGCGCCGCTGGCCGCCGCCTGCATCTGCTTGGCGATGCCCCCTGTCGTGGAGACCCGAGGGCCCGGCTGGACGATGGGCTCCATCCCGTCCGGCACGGGATGGGTGAGGATGCTGTGCGCCACCAGTCGCACAGCGCGGGTCAGGTGCTTCGTGCCGTCCCAGCACAGGGCCACCGTGCGGCCGTCACCGGCGTCCACCACAGGCAGCACCACGACATCCTGGATGGGGAACGCGCGAATGGCGAGTTCGTTGAGCACGCCCACCCCAAGTCCTGCCCGCACCAGATTGAGCAACGTCATCGGCTGTTCGGTGTGACCGACGATCCGTGGCTCCAGCCCCCAACGCGAGAACGCGGCCCCAAACTCGGGATCGATGTAGGCACCCGGCCGGGCGATCACGATGAGCCCGTGTCTGGCCAACTCGGCGGGTTGGATCCCCTCAGGTCCGGTTGTGGGTTCCTGCCCCGCGGCGAAGACCGCCACGAACCGCTCCCGCCACAGCGATATGTGCGCGATGGGTTGGTTGGACGGCTCGTGCAGCAGGGCCCTGACGGCCAGGTCGATGGTGTGCCCCCGCAGCGACTCCGCCAGCTGGGTCGTGGTCTGCTCCGACAGTTCCACCGAGACCTCAGGGGCCTGCCGCTTGATCCGGGCCAGCAACCCCGGCATGAAACTGGCGCTGATCGAGGGATGGGTGCCCAGGATCACCGTCCCGCGCGTCTCACCGATGCGATCGCTGAAGGCGTCGGACGCCTCATCAAGCACCTGCAGGACGCGACGGGCGTGCGCGGCCATGATCACCCCGGCCTCGGTCGGGGTGACGGGGCGCTGCTGACGATCGAGTAGTGAACTACCCACCCAGGCTTCCAACTGGGCCACGTGGGTGCTGATCCGGGATTGTGATCGGTGCAGCCGCTGGGCGGCCTGGCTGAAACTCCCAAGTTCGACCACGGCAAGGAAAGACTCGAACCATGCCGGGGACAGGAAGCGCCTCGACATCACACTCACCCCCCTTCGTATCCGCCTATCGGATACAAACTATCAAGAACTCGGTCCACCAAGGCGTTGACTCGACCCAGGCCGGAATGATGGGCTGTCCTACACGATCTATGGTTGCTCGCCCTGCACGGATCCAGCCCGCCGCACCGATGCGGCCAGACGATGAGGAGTTCCCACCTATGGCTGACGGAGAACAGAAGGCCGTGGAGGTACCAGCTTCCACGGCCGTCACACGACTGAGGCAGGCCCTGCGCGTGGTCGACCTGACGCTCAAGGGGTTGGTGTCAACAGCGCTGGTGCTGATGGTCACCTTCGTCTTCCTCAATGCGTTCCTCCGCTACGTCTTCCGCTCAGGTCTGACCTGGTCAGAAGAGGGTGCTAGATACCTGTTCGTCTGGGTGGTCTTCCTCGGAGCCATCGTCGCCACCCAGGAGCGTGGGCACCTGGCCGTCGACCTGTTCACCTCGCGCTTCAAAGGCATTGGACAGCGCCTGATCATCATCGCGACCAATCTGGTCTTCATCGTCGTCCTGGCGTTCCTGGTGGACGGCCTGGCCAGACTGATGGCACTCAACGCCGGTGTTCCCGCACCGGTGACCGGCATCCCGCGCAACACCATGTACATGGCCGGCTTCTTCGGATCCATCGTGATGATCGGGATCCTGACATTCCAAACGATCGTGCTGGGCGTGCTGGGTCGGCTGGAGAACCTCCACGAGCGCGAAGTGGGGGCCGTCGAATGATCTGGCTCTTCCTCGGCGTGCTGTTCCTCTTCCTGTTCGCCGGCGTCCCGGTCGCCGCCGCGATGCTCGTGGCAGCCAGTGTCGTGCTGGCCAGCCTCGGCCTGTTCGACACCCAGGTGCTGGCCGAGAACATCATCAATGGCTCGAACAACTTCGCACTGATGGCGATCCCTTTCTTCATCCTCACCGGTGAGATCATGAATGCTGGCGGGGTTTCCCGGCGCATCGTCGACTTCGCCAGCTCGCTCGTCGGTCACATCCGCGGCGGCCTGGGCTACGTCACCGTCATCACCGGCATCATCTTCGCCGGCATCTCGGGCTCTGCCGTGGCAGACACCGCAGCACTCGGCGCGATCCTCATCCCGATGATGGTCGCGAAGGGCTACCGGACCGACAAGGCCACCGCGCTGGTGGGTGCCACCGGAATCATCGGCACGGTCATCCCGCCCAGCATCCCGATGATCCTGTTCGGCGTCATCAGCGGGGTGTCGGTGACCGGCATGTTCATGTCGGGCATCGTGCCAGGCATCATCATGGGCGTGGGCCTGATGGTCCTGTGGCGCCTGATCACCAACCGTGAGCACATGGCGAAGATTCCCAAGGCCTCCAGGACCGAACGGCGGCAGGCGTTCGTCCGGTCATTCTGGGCGCTCCTGCTGCCGGTCATCATCATCGTCGGGTTGCGGGGCGGCGTGTTCACCCCCACCGAGGCCGGTGTGGTCGCGTCCGTGTACGCGTTCATCATCAGCCTGTTCTACCGCGAACTGAGCTTCACCAAGATCGTCGACGTGCTGGTCTCGACCGCCAAGACCACCGGTGTGGTGCTCTTCCTTGCCGCTGCCGCGATGGTGTCGGCCTACGCGATCACGATCGCCCAGATCCCACAGGAGTTGTCCCAGACCCTGATGGGTATCACCACCAATCCGACGCTGATGATGCTGCTGATCATGGCCTTTCTGTTCCTGGTCGGCTGCGTGATGGACATGACTCCGGCCATTCTGATCTTCGCGCCGGTGCTGCTGCCGGTCGTCACAGCGCTCGGTATCGACCCGATCTACTTCGGCGTCATGATGGTCATCAACCTGTCGGTCGGCCTGATCACCCCACCCGTCGGCACGGTGCTCTACGTCGCCTGTGGCATCAGCAAACTGAGCATCGTCCAGCTGAGCAAGACCATCTGGCCGTACTTCGCGTTCTACTTCTCGCTGCTGCTGTTGTTCGCGGTGTTCCCCCAGATCATCACCGTGCCCGGCGCGTTCCTGAGATAGCCCGACCTCTACCAGACATCCCGTTTCACCCACTAAGGAGACGAAAATGAAGAGAAGGACATTCCTGTTCGGCGCGGCAGGCTCTGCAGCAGCCGCGACACTGGTCGCCTGCGGCGGCAACGGCACGGCCACCTCAGGCGCCTCGAGCGCCGCCGGTGGTGGGAGCAGCAGCCTGAAGACCATCCGGGTTGCCCACTACTTCAACGAGGCGCACCCCAACCACAAGGCCCTGGTCGAGGTTTTTAAGCCCGCCATCGAGGAGGGCAGCAACGGCGACATCACCGTGCAGGTCTTCCCCAACAGCCAGTTGGGCGACGAGGAGGCGATGAGCAACGGCGTGCGCAACGGCACCATCGAGATGGCTGTTCCCGGCGGTCTGCTGGCCAACGCCGATCGGCGCATCGGCCTGGTCGAGTTCCCCTTCCTGTTCGACGACTACGCCCACGCCCGCAAGGCTCTGGACGGTGAGACCGGCGAGTTCGTCAGCGAGGCGTTCCGCTCACTGGGTGCCGAGCCGCTCGGCTTCTCACTGAACGGGATGCGCGTTGTCTCGTCCAACAAGGCGATCGAGAAGCTGGACGACTTCAAGGGCTTCCGGCTGCGCATGCCGAACGTCCCGGTCTACATCATGACCGGGGAGGCCCTGGGCGCCACCGTCACGCCGATGTCGATCTCCGAGATCTTCACAGCGCTCGAGCAGAACGTCATCGACGGCCAGGAGAACCCGTACCTGACGGTGCTGGCCAACAAATGGTACGAGGTCCAGTCCCACATGATCGAGACCTACCACCTGCTGTCGGTCAACTTCTACCTGATCAACCAGGGCCTGTACGAGGGGCTCGACTCCGCGACCCAGACGTTGATCGCCGAGTCTGCTGACAAGTCGTCCAGGCACGCCTGGAACACCTCGGTCGACCTGGAGAAGACGGTCAAGGAGGAGCTCGAGGGTCACGGCATGCAGATCATCGTGCCCGATGCCTCGTTCAAGTCCGAGCTTCGCACGGCGATGGACGGGGTCTACGACAAGCTCTACACCGACTTCGACTGGGCCGAGGAGCAGGTCAACAAGATCAAGGCGCTGGCCTGATCATCGATCTTCAGGCCTGATCATCCAGCCTCAGGCCTGAAAAACACACGAGGGGTGGTCCCGCCAGGTGCGGGGCCACCCTTCGTGTCCGGCCGGACGTCCACGCCGCAGGTGGCCCGCGCCGGCCCAGCCCGACACCCTAGTCTGGAGCCCATGGAGAGCTACAATCGGGCCAGCACGGGCGTCTCCGGCCTCGACCGCATCTTCGACGGCCTGCGGCTCGGCGACAACGTGGTCTGGCAGGTCGACAACCTGGCCCAGTACCGCGCGCTCGTCCAACCGTTCGCCGAACGGGCGCGCGCCGAGGGCCGCCGACTGGTCTACCTGCGCTTCGGCCAGCATGGCCCCCTGCTGGACGATCTCGACGGCGTCGAGGTGTACCGACTGGACGCGTCCCTGGGTTTCGAGAACTTCGCCAGCGCGGTGCACCAGATCGTCACCGAGGTCGGGTTCGGCGCGTTCTACATTCTCGACTCGCTGACCTCGCTGCTCTACACCTGGCGCAGCGATCTGGCCGTCGGGAACTTCTTCAAGGTCACCTGCCCCTACTTGTTCGAACTCGACACCGTCGCCTACTTCGGGCTGATCCGCCGCGAGCACACCTTCGCCACGCTGGCGATGATCCGCGACACCACTCAGCTGCTGCTGGACGTCTACTACATCGGCGGATCAACCTACGTCCACCCGTTGAAGGTGTGGCTGCGCCACTCGCCCACGATGTTCTTCCCGCACCTGTTGAACGGTGACGAGGCGAACCCGATCACCAGTTCCGAGACCACCGCCCGGCTGTTCGCGTCCGCGTCCCTGCGCGTCGACCCGCCCGACCACTGGCACCGGGTGGTGCAGCAGGGCTGGGAGGCGCTCGACGCCATGGACGACGCGGTTCAGCGGGCAGCCGCCGACGAACTGATCGACATGTTCATCGGACGCGAGGGGCGCGTCGTCGAACTCTGCCGCCAGAACCTCACCCTGGCCGACCTGCTGATCATCGCGACGCGTGAGATCGGCACCGGCTACATCGGGGGTAAATCGGTCGGCATGCTGGTGGCCCGCGCGATTCTCGAACACGACTCCGAGAACCGTTTCAACGCCAAGATGGAGCAGCACGACTCGTACTTCCTGGGTAGCGACCTGTTCTACACGTTCATCATCGCCAACGGCTGGTGGAAGCTGTGGGCCGAGCAGAAGAGCCCCGAGGGCTATTTCACCGCCGGTGCCTCACTCAACCGCAAACTCGCCACGGGACGTTTCCCGCCGGCGATCCGCGAGCAGTTCCTCAGCATGCTGGAGTACTTCGGCCAGTCCCCCATCATCGTGCGGTCCAGTTCGCTGCTGGAGGACAACTTCGGAAACGCGTTTGCCGGCAAGTACGAGTCGGTGTTCTGCGCCAACCAGGGCGCTCCGGAGAACCGGCTGCACGCCTTGGAGGACGCGGTGCGCACCGTCTACGCGTCCGCGATGAGCAGCGACGCGCTGGAATACCGACGCAACCGGGGCCTGGACCGCTCCGACGAGCAGATGGCCATCCTGGTGCAGCGGGTCAGCGGCGACCACCACGGCGGCTACTTCTTCCCGCACGCCGCCGGTGTGGGCAACTCGTCCAACCTGTATGTCTGGGACCCCAGCATCGACCCGGACGCCGGCGTCCTGCGCCTGGTGCTGGGGCTTGGCACCCGCGCGGTCGACCGCACCATCACCGACCACGCCAAGCTGATCACCCTCGACGAGCCGACCCGGTTGATCGACAGCCGCGACCCCAGCCGACACACCCAGCGTTATGTCGACGTGCTGGGCCTCGAGAGCAACTCGCAGCAGACCAAGCCGCTGGCAGACATCCGCGACCTGGACATCAAAGCCGACTGGAACCTGTTCCTGTCGACCGACACCGAGACGCTGCGCTGGCTGCGCGAGAACGACCGGCCCATCAAGCAGGTACCCAAGGTGCTGGACTTCCACGGCCTGATCACCCGCACGAACTTCGCACCACTCATGCGCGACATGCTCGCCACGCTCAGCGCCGCCTACGACCACCCGGTCGACATCGAGTACACCGTCAACATCAACGACCGGGGCGAGCCGCGCATCAACCTCGTCCAGTGCAGGCCCCTGCAGACCCGGGGGCTGGGACGCGCCGTCGCCATCCCGGACGACCCCGACCCGGCCACCATTGTGCTCAGCTCGTCCGGCAACTTCATGGGCGGCAACGTCCGCCTGCCGCTGGACTACATCGTGGCCGTGCGACCCGAGGCCTACCTGACCCTCGGCCAGCAGGAACGCTACGCGGTGGCCCGCGGCATGGGCGTGCTGAACAAGGCGCTGGCGGGGACGTCCTTCATGATCCTCGGTCCGGGACGCTGGGGGACGACCACCCCGTCGTTGGGCATCCCGGTGCACTTCACCGAGATCAGCAACGCCGCGGTGATGGCCGAGTTCACCTACCCGGCCGGCGGGTTCATCCCCGAACTCAGCCAGGGCAGCCACTTCTTCCAGGACCTCGTCGAGTCGGGGATCTTCTACGTCGGTATCTTCGACAAACAGCCGAACGTCATCTTCACCCCGGAGTTGATCACGGCCGGCCCAATCTGTTGACCGATCTGGTCCCCGACCTGCACGGTCTGGCCCACGTGTTGCACGTGGCCCGGTTCGAATCGCTGGTGCTGTATTCCGACATCGCCACTCAACGCGTCCTGGCCTGCTGAAACCGGGCTCGCCGAGCCCCGAATACCCGTATGTTCGTGCTGTGACCAACAGAAGCGTGTACATTGCATCCCCCGAAAAGGTGGGAAAATCGACCATCGCCATGGGACTCATCGAGGCCCTCAGCCGCCAGGTCAAGTCGGTAGGCATCTTCCGACCCATGATCGGGGACGGCTCCGACAAGGTCGCTGCTGCGATCATCGCCCACGCGAATCTCGACCAGACCTACGACGAAGCCGTCTGCCTTGACGCGACAGAGGCGATCGCCGACCCCGAGCAGGCGCTGACCCGAATCATCGAGCAGTACGGCGCCCTGCAAGACCGCTACGACGCTGTCGTGGTGATCGGCAGCGACTACCAGGGCACGGCCTCGCCCACCGAACTCGAGTTCAACGCCCGCATCGCCGCCAACCTGAACGCCCCGGTGCTTCTGGTGGTCAGCGGCATGGATCGTACCCCCGATGAGGTGCTCAGCTCAGCCGAACACGCCATCCGCACCTTTGAGGAACAGCACGACCAGGTCATCGGCGTGATCGCGAACCGCGTCGCACCCGAGTCCGTGGACGAGGTGGCCGAACTGCTGGCCGGGTTGGGACGCGCGGTCAGTGCCGCGCTGCCCGAGAGCAAGCTGCTCGCGGCCCCCTCGGTTCGAGAACAGTTCGACACGCTGGGCGCCCAGTTGTGGCTGGGTGACGAGTCGGCCCTTGACAAGGAGTCGCTGAGCACCGTGGTGGCGGGCATGACCCTGCCGAACGTGCTGGCCCGCCTCGAGCCGGAGTGCTCGCTGGTGGTCGCCTCGGATCGCACCGATCTGCTCCCCGGTCTGCTGCTGGCCCACGACTCAGACACCTTCCCGAAGCTGGCTGCCATCTTCCTGGTGGGTGGCTATGAGATTCCCGACACGATGGTCAAGCTGCTGACCGGCCTGGACGTCACGGTCCCGATCGGCACCGTGCGCAGCGGAACCTACAAGACCTCGTCGGCCTTGCACGACCTGCACGGCACGATCTCGAGCTCGACGCGCAAGTACGCCGAGGCCCTGCGGATCTTCCAGGATCGCGTCGACGAGCAGGCGCTGGTGGCCGCGCTCGATGTACCGCGGACGATGCTGCGCACCCCGCGCATGTTCGAGTACCAGATCATGCAGAAGGCCCGCTCCGACAAGAAGACGATCGTCCTGCCCGAGTCGGAGGACCCGCGCATCCTCGAGGCGACCGCCATCCTGCTGAGTCGGGGAGTCGCCAACCTGGTGCTGCTCGGCGAGGAGGCCAAGGTCAAAGCGGACGCCGCCCGACTGGGCCTGGACCTCACCGGGGCGACGATCCAGTCGATGCACGACCCCGAACTCGTCGACCGGTTCGCGAGCACCTACGCCGAACTGCGCGCCAAGAAGGGCGTCACAATCGAGCAGGCCCGCGAGAAGATGACCGACCCGTCCTACTTCGGGACGATGATGGTGCACCTCGGGCTGGCCGACGGCATGGTCTCGGGCGCCGCCCACACCACGGCGAACACCATTCGTCCGGCGCTGGAGTTCATCAGGACCAAGCCGGGCGCCAAGGTGGTCTCGGGCTCCTTCCTGATGTGCATGCCCGACCAGGTGCTGCTCTTCGCCGACTGCGCGGTCAACCCGAACCCGAACCCCGAGCAGCTGGCAGACATCGCCATCGCGACGGCGGCCACCGCCAAGGCGTTCGACGTCGAGCCCCGGGTGGCCATGCTGTCGTACTCGACCGGCACTTCCGGTGCAGGTGAGGACGTGGAGGCGGTCGCCAAGGCCACCGAGTTGGTCAAGGCGACCAACCCAGACTTCGAGATCGACGGCCCCATCCAGTTCGACGCAGCCATGGACCCGGTGGTCGGCAAGTCGAAGATGCCCGGTTCCAAGGTTGCCGGCCAGGCCACCGTGTTCATCTTCCCCGACCTGAACACCGGCAACAACACCTACAAGGCCGTCCAGCGCACCGCCGGTGCGATCGCGGTCGGCCCGGTGCTCCAGGGCCTCAACAAGCCGGTCAACGACCTGTCGCGCGGCGCGTTGGTGGCCGACATCGTCAACACCGTCGCCATCACCGCCATCCAGGCCCAGACGGGCGTCTGATCCTTGGGGTATCCTGCAACTGAGCAGCACGAGGCGGGACGTCGGCACGCAGCCGACGTCCCGCTTCTGTTGTCGGTCGTTATCGAACCGATACGTCGAATGTCACAACGTCGGTTGTGATTTGGCCGAACACCGGGTTAACATGGCACTGCATCCTACGAGAACGTTTCCGTTCCTTTTCGGAACGACGTCTGTCCACAGATGCGATCAAAGTCCAGAGGAGGACCAAGAATGATCCCGAAGAACAAGCGGATCGTGGGGGCCATCGCTGCAGTTGCAGCAGCCGCCCTCATGGCCGGATGTGGCGGAGGCACCAGCAGCAGCGGATCGTCTTCCGCGGCCGGCGCCGAAGGCCAGGTCTACTACCTGAGCTTCAAGCCCGAGCAGGACGCGGTTTGGCAGCAGATCGCCAAGGACTACACCGCCGAGACCGGCACGCCAGTCAAGGTCGTGACCGCGGCCCAGGGCACCTACGAGCAGACGCTGAAGGCCGAGATCGCCAAGTCCGACGCCCCGACGCTCTTCCAGATCAACGGCCCGGTGGGCGGCGCGGAGTGGGCGAGCTACGCGGCCGACCTGGCTGACACCGACTTCTACAACGCCCTGCTCGACAAGTCGATGGCCGTCGAGATCGACGGTAAGGTCGTCGGCGTCCCGTACGTCGTCGAGGGCTACGGCATCATCTACAACCAGGCGATCATGGACAAGTACTTCGCGATGGCCGACGCCAAGGCGAAGTCGATGGACGAGATCAACAACTTCGCCACGCTCAAGGCCGTCGCCGACGACATGCAGGCGAAGAAGGACGCGCTCGGCATCAAGGGTGTCTTCGCGGCCACCTCGATGAAGCCCGGCGACGCGTGGCGCTGGGACACCCACCTGGCCAACCTGCCGGTCTTCTACGAGTACCGCGACGCCAAGGTGACCGACATGAACGAGGTCACCTTCACGTACGCCGAGAACTACAAGAACATCTTCGACCTGTACCTGACCAACTCCACCGTCGATCCCAAGCTGACCCCCTCGAAGGCGGTCACCGACTCGATGGCCGAGTTCGCGATGGGTGAGGCCGCCATGGTGCAGAACGGCAACTGGGCCTGGGGTCAGGTCAAGGACGTCGCCGGCAACGTGGTCACCGAGGAGAACGTCAAGATGATGCCGATCTACACCGGCGTCGCCGGTGAAGAGAAGCAGTCCATCGCCGTTGGCACCGAGAACTTCTTCTCGATCAACTCGAAGGCCACCGCGGCCGACCAGCAGGCCAGCATCGAGTTCGTGAACTGGCTGGTCAGCTCCGACGCCGGCAAGAAGGCCATGGTCACCGACCTCGGCTTCATCCCGCCGTTCAGCACCTTCAGCGAGACCCAGCAGCCGGCCGACCCGCTGGCCAAGCAGGTTGTCGCGTACATGGGCGACTCCGACCTGTACAACGTCGCCTGGAACTTCACCACCTTCCCGAGCAAGAACTTCAAGAACACCCTCTCTGATGCCCTGTCGCAGTACGCGGTCGGTCAGCTGGAGTGGGACAAGGTCGTGGAGATCTTCGTGACCGAATGGAAGGCCGAGAAGGCAGGCTGACCTGCTCGTCGGTCCAACCCGCCACACCAGGCAGATCCGTCGGGCGGTGCCAGCGCAGTCGCGTTGGCTCCGCCCGATGGCGCATTCCAGCCACCGCAACGAAGCGAGCAACTCATGATCAAGAGTTTGAGGAAGTACGCCCTCATCTTCACCGGCCCGACGCTGATTGCGTTCGCGATCGCGTTCGCGATTCCGTTCGCGGTCGGCCTGTACCTGTCGTTCTGTGACTTCACCACCGTCACCGACGCGAAGTTCATCGGCCTCGACAACTACGTCCGGGCCTTCACCGAACGCGAACGTCTGTGGTCGGCGCTCGGATTCACCACCCTGGTGACGGTGCTGTCGGTCATCACGGTGAACATCTTCGCGTTCGCCATCGCCTACCTGCTGACCCGCAAACTCCGGGGGACGAACTTCTTCCGCACGATCTTCTTCATGCCCAACCTGATCGGTGGCATCGTGCTCGGCTACACGTGGCAGACCATCATCAACGCCGTGCTGGTGCAGTACCAGACCACCCTGGCCTCCCAGGCCAAGTTCGGCTTCATCGGCCTGATCCTGCTGCTCAACTGGCAGATGATCGGCTACATGATGATCATCTACATCGCGGGGCTGCAGAACGTTCCGGGTGAACTCCTCGAGGCCGCCCAGATCGACGGGGCGTCCAAGTGGCAGACCCTGCGCAACGTGACCATCCCGATGGTCATGCCGTCGATCACCATCTGCCTGTTCCTCACCATGAGCAGTTCGTTCAAGCTGTTCGACGCGAACCTCGCGCTGACCAACGGCGCCCCCATGCACAAGACCGAGATGATCGCCCTCAACATCGTCGACACCTTCTTCTCGCGCAGTGGCGCCGAGGGTGTCGGCCAGGCCAAGGCCATGATCTTCTTCGTCCTCGTATCCCTGCTGGCCTTCTTCCAGCTCAGGGCCACTCGCAGCCAGGAGGTCGAGTCGTGAACGCGTCCCTCACCACCACACCCGCCACCGCCGCAACCAAGACGACCCGCACGTCCAGGACGACGCCGGCCACGATCTTCAGCTACGTGGTCCTTGCCCTGCTCACCGGCGTCTTCATCGGACCTTTGCTGTTCATCCTGATGAACTCGTTCAAGGGACGCTTCTTCATCTCGAGCAACCCGTTCAAGCTGCCGCTGGGCGACTTCTTCGTCGGACTCAGCAACTACACCAGCGGCCTGGCGGCGACGAATTTCTGGACGGCGATGGGCTGGTCGTTCTTCATCACCATCGGCGCCGTTTCGGTGATCGTCTTCTTCACCGCGATGACGGCCTATTACATCACCCGTGTCAAGACGAAGTGGACCAGCGTGCTCTACCTGGTGTTCGTCTTCTCGATGATCGTGCCCTTCCAGGCGGTCATGTTCCCGACCGTGAAGATCGCCGACATCCTGGGCCTGGCGAATCCCTTCGGCATGATCTTGCTCTACCTCGGGTTCGGCGCGGGGCTCTCGGTCTTCATCTTCTCGGGCTTCGTCAAGTCGATCCCGTTCGAGATCGAGGAGGCCGCCACCATCGACGGCTGCGGCCCGCTGACGAGCTACTTCTACATCGTGCTTCCCATGCTGAAGCCGGTCGCCATCACCGTGGCCATCCTGAACGCCATGTGGGTCTGGAACGACTACCTGCTGCCCTACCTGGTGATCGGCCTGTCGACGCCGTACAAGACGATCCCGGTGGCCATCCAGATGCTCGTGGGGTCGTACGGCAACTCCGACATGGGCGCCATGATGGCGATGCTCGTGCTGGCCATCGTCCCGATCGTGGTCTTCTACCTGTTCAGCCAGAAGTACATCATCGAGGGCGTCGTCGCGGGTGCGGTGAAGGGCTGACATGGTCAACGGTCGCCGGGCCGGCGTCCTGCTCCCGGTCTTCTCGCTGCCCGGCCCGTGGGGAATCGGCTGCTTCTCGCGTCACGCCAGAGAGTTCGTCGAGCAACTCGCCGAGGCGGGGCAGAGCATCTGGCAGATCCTCCCGCTGGGCCCCACCGGCTTCGGGGACTCGCCCTACCAGAGCTTCTCGACCTTCGCCGGCAACCCCCTGTTCATCGACCTCGACCACTTGGTCGACGAGGGGCTGCTGGCGCGGGCCGAGTTGCTCGACCTCGATTGGGGAGCCGACGCGACCGCGGTGGACTATGGGGCACTGTACTCCTCGCGCCAGCGCGCGCTTCGGCTGGCGCATTCCAGGGCCGGCGACTTCACCGCTGACTCCGGCTACCAGGGGTTCGTCGCGTCCACCGGCGGTTGGCTCGACGAGTACGCGCTGTTCATGACCGTCAAGGGCTCCCAGGGCCAGCGTTCGTGGACGCAGTGGCCCGAACCCCTGCGCCGTCGGGTGCCGGACGCCCTCGATAGCGTCCGGGTCGAGCACGCAGTCGAGCTCAGCTTCCACCTCTGGGCGCAATGGCAGTTCGCCCGGCAGTGGCGGGAGTTGCACTCCTTCGCGGCCGACGCCGGGGTGCAGCTGCTGGGTGACCTGCCGATCTATGTGGCGATGGATTCGGCGGACACCTGGGCCCATCCCGAGCAGTTCGACCTTGACGAGCGCCTCCTGCCGCGCGAGGTCGCCGGCGTCCCCCCGGACGGGTTCTCGGCCACGGGGCAGCTGTGGGGCAATCCGCTGTACGACTGGCCGATGCACCGGGCCACCGGCTTCGGCTGGTGGATCGAGCGGCTGCGCCATCAACTCGCCCAGTTCGATCTGCTGCGCCTTGACCACTTCCGCGGCCTTGAGGCGTACTACGCCGTGCCGGCCGACGCCCCGGACGCCAGCGGCGGGCAGTGGCGTCCGGGCCCCGGCTCGGGGTTCTTCCAGGCCCTGCGGGACGGATTGGGCGAGCTGCCCCTGGTGGCCGAAGACCTGGGCTACCTGACCGACGCGGTGCGCGTCCTGCGTGAGGACGCCGGTCTGCCCGGCATGCAGATCATCCAGTTCGCTTTCGACTCACGCGAACCGGCCGACTACTGGCCGCACAACTTCGTCCGCAACACCGTGGTCTACACCGGGACGCACGACAACCCGACGCTCGCCGAGTGGTTCACAACCCTGTCACCGGCCGATCAACGGCGCGCCCACACCTACCTGAACAACTGGTGGACGCCGCCCGAGCAGCTGGCCTGGGACTTCATCTGTGAAGCCCTGCGTTCGGTGGCCGACACCTGTATTGTGCCGATGGCCGACTACCTGGGGTTGGGCGCCGAGGCGCGCATTAACACCCCGGCCACGGCTCAGGGCAACTGGCGTTGGCGGATGCGAGCGGAGGCACTCACGCCCCCGTTGGTTGGCCGGATGGCCGAACTGACCAGGCTGGTGGAACGGAGCACTCGGTGAGATGGGGCACTCGGTGAGGCAGGCCGACACGCTGATCGACGGCAGGGTGACGATCAAGGACGTCGCGCGGGCCGCCGGAGTCGGAGTCGTCTCCGTGTCACGGGCCCTCAACGACCAGCCCGGGGTGTCGGACGCCACCCGCCGACGGATCCAGGACGCGGCCGACCGGCTCGGCTACCGGGCCAACCGGCACGCCCGGTTCCTGAAACTGTCCAGCAGCCGAACCATCGCCCTGATGATGAAGGGCATCGACAACCCCTTCTTCCAGCAGCTGCTGGAGACCATGGAAACCGCCGCCCGCGAGCGCGACTACTGGCTCAGCGTGGTGAAGGTGCCGCACTTCGCCGACGAGGTGGACGAGGCCATCAAGCTGGTCCGCGAGGACGCGGTGGCCGGTCTGATCTTTCTGGGCGGCAACTTCACCCACGACGCCGCGGTGCTGGGCCGGCTGAGGGTCCCGTTCGTGCTGTCGACGGTCAGCATTCTGGAAAGTGAGCCCGGTTCGTACTCATCGGTGTCGGTCGACGACCTGGCCGAGGCCAAGCGGGCCGTCGACCACCTGATCGGGCTGGGGCACCGTCGCATCGCGTTGCTCGGGGTGGACGTCAACGACGTCTCCGTCGGCCTGCTGCGCTCGCGCGGCTACTGGGCAGCGCTGGCGGGCGCCGACACCGACACAACGGGCACTCCACTGGGCGCCATCGACTTGCACGGCGAGAGCCCGTACCGCTTCGACTACGGCTACCAGCGAACCATGACATTGCTGGCCGAACAACCAGACGTCACCGCCATCTTCGCCGTCGCCGACGTGATCGCCATCGGCGCGCTGAAGGCGGCCCTCGACTGGGGGCTGCGGGTGCCCGAGGACCTGTCCATCGTCGGCTTCGACGGTATCCCCGTCAGCCAGTACGTTCATCCGAGCCTGACCACGATCGTGCAGCCTGCCCAGCAGATCGCCGAACTGACCTGCCAGATCCTCTTCGACTCCATCGACGGCGGGCCGCCCCGACAGGAACTACTGCCCGGCGAGTTGCTCATCGGTGGCAGCACCGGGGCGCCCCGCCCAGCTGCGCTGCCCAAGCGAGCCGCGCGATGAGGGGCTCCGCGTCAGATTCACGCCTCTATCACGCACTGTCCCTGGCCACCGATCTGGTGGTGATCAACCTGGTGCTGGTGCTGGTCAGCCTGCCGGTGGTGAGCATCGGCGCCGCGCTCACCGCCTGCCTGGTCGTCTGCATGCAGCTGGTCGCGGGCACCCTTGCCCGTCCGCTGACGGAGTTCTTCACCGCCTTCGGACGCGCGTTCTGGCCGGCCACCATCGTCTGGTTGGGATCGTTGGGGTTGGGCGTCCTGCTCGTCTGGGAATGGGCGGTAGCCGGGCAACTCGTGTCACCGACCCTGCGGCTGGGGGTTCGGGGGGTCATCCTGTTCGCAGCACTCGTCCTGGTGCTGGTCAGCATCTGGTTCTGGCCGATGCTGGCCCGCCGGACGATGGCCGGCCAGCAGCCTCGCGCGGGCGAGCTCGTCGCCCTGCTGCGGGATGCCCTGCTCGCCAGTGTGCAGCAGTTGCCCCGTTCGCTGGCCGCGTTGGCGGTCGTCGCCGCGCCGGTCGTGGTGGGGATGGTCTCTGTTGAGGTCGGCGCCCGGCTGATCCTCTGGTTCGTCCTGATAGGGTTCGCCCTGGCCGCCTACCTGGTGGTGCTCGTGCTGCGTGAACCTCTGGGCGTGGTGCTCGACGACACCGAAGAGTGATCCTCTAGGGCCGACGCTGTGACCGGCGTGCGGTGTTGGCGCTAACCTGAGAAGCGCGCACATCGTCCGAAGCAAGGGAGCCGAGACCAATGTCCAAGCCGATCCTCGTCCTCAACTGTGGATCAAGCTCTATCAAGTACCAGATGATCGATGCCGACAGCGAGGAGCTGATGGCCAAAGGTCTCGTGCAGCGGATCGGCACCGGTACCACCGGCACCGTCGATCACGAGGTGCTGGCCGACGAAACTGGTGAGTACCACGTCGATCTGGAACTCCCCGACCATGAGACCGCGCTCGGCACCGTCTTCGGGCTCTTCCGCGATCATGGCCCCGATCTGGGCTCTACCGTGGCAGTTGCCCACCGCACGGTGCACGGTGGTGACCAGTTCGCAGCCCCGACATTGATCGACAACGAGGTCGTCAAGACGCTGCGCGAGTTGTCACCACTGGCCCCCCTGCACAACCCCCCGGGCATCGCTGGTATCCAGGCGGCCCGCAAGCTGCTGCCCGACGTGCCGCACGTCGCGATCTTCGACACCGCCTTCTTCGTAAACCTGCCGGCCGAGGCGTACACGTACGCGATGGACGTCGGCACCGCAGCCCTCACCAAGATCCGCAAGTACGGCTTCCACGGCACCTCACACCAGTACGTCAGCCAGCAGGTCGCCAAGCTGCTCGGCCGCGGGGATCTCAAACAGATCGTCTGTCACCTGGGCAATGGGGCCTCCATCTCCGCGGTTGACTCCGGGCACGCGGTCGAGACCTCGATGGGTCTGACCCCGCTGCCGGGCCTGGTGATGGGCACCCGTTCCGGCGACATCGACCCCGGCATCATCGGCTACCTGCACCGTGAACTGGGTTGGAGCGCCGCCGAGATCGACAACGAGCTCAACAAACGATCGGGCATGCTCGGGCTCACCGGTCACACCGACATGCGCGACGTGGAGTCGGCGATCGAAGCCGGCGATCCCCGCGCCAGGCTCGGCATGGACGTTTACGTCCACCGTCTGGTCTTCTACATCGGCGGTTACGCAGCCCTGCTCGGCGGCCTCGACACCATCACCTTCACCGCCGGCGTCGGTGAGAACTCAGCCGAGGTGCGCTCCGAGGTGTGCGCGCGACTGGGCATCCTCGGTGTCAAGCTCGACAAGGAAGCCAACAAGACGCGCAGCAAGCAGGCGCGGGTCATCTCGACCCCCGACTCCGCGGTCAAGGTCCTGGTAGTGCCGACCAACGAGGAACTTGCCATGGCTCGCCAGGCAGTTGAACTTTTGGCGACCAGCTGAGCTGTCAAACCGTGCCGCTTCAGGTCTGCGCCTGCCCTCAGAGGTGGGCGCAGACCGGTAAGTTAGTCCGCATGGCGACAGCACTGGTGACCGGCGGCACCTCCGGTATCGGACTCGCATTCGCGTCCGAACTGGCCTCGCGCGGTCACGATCTCGTTCTGGTCGCCCGCGACGCCGAGCGGCTGGCCAGCACGGCCGCCGAGTTGTCCGGACGCCATGGCTGCACCGTCGAGACCATCACCGCCGATCTGGGCGTGCGCGCCGACCTCGACCCGGTCATCGCCCGGCTCGGTGACCTCCGGCGTCCCGTCGACGTGCTGGTCAACAACGCCGGCTTCGGGCTGAACGCCTCACTGCTCGACGAGGACGTGAGCGTCCAGGAACGCGCCATGGACGTGATGTGCACCGCGGTGCTGATCCTGGCCGGTGCTGCCGGACGATCGATGAGGACCCGGGGCCAAGGCTCCATCATCAACGTGTCATCGGTGTCGGCGTGGATCATCAAGGGCAACTACTCGGCCATCAAACGCTGGGTGCTCACCTACACCCAGGCCTTGGCCCTTGAACTGGACGGCACCGGCGTCCAGGCGACGGCGGTCTGCCCGGGCTGGGTGAAGACCGAACTGCACGAGCGATCCGGCGTCAAGCGTCCCTCGCTGCCCGGCTGGGCGTGGGTCTCACCCGACGAGGTGGCGAGGGCCGCGCTGGACGCCGCCCAGCGCGGCCAGGTGGTGGCGATCCCGACCAGGAGGTGGCAGGTGGCGGTATGGGTGCTGGAGCATGCCCCGGCCGCCTTGCCGCGCGCCATCTCACGCAAGATCAGCACGTCGAGGAGCGCCCACTGATGGCTGAACTGGGAGGAAACCGGAGGCGATTCACGTCGCCGATCAACATGGTCGCGACCACGACGGCCCAGCAGTTGGTGCTCAAGCCGGCGGTGTGGAGCGTGCTCAGCGTCCACGTGCACGGTGAGGAGAACCTGGAAGGCGTCGAGGAGCCGTTCATCGTGATCGCCAACCACGCGTCCCACTTCGACGCGCCGCTGATCATGGGCGCCCTGCCCCGGCGCCTCAGCAAGAATCTTGCCACCGGGGCCGCGGCCGACACGTTCTTCAACAAGCCGCACCAGGCCCTCACCGTCCAGTTGTTCATGAACGCCTTCCCGGTGAACAGGCAGGGCACCCGCAGCCATCGCGGGATGGCCAAACAGCTGCTCAGCGAGGGCGTCCCGTTGTTCCTGTTCCCCGAGGGCACACGATCGCGGAACGGCGGCATGGGGCCCTTCACTCCCGGGGTCGCCGCTCTGGCCATCTCGTTCAACTGCCAGGTCGTGCCGGCCGCGATCGTCGGATCCTTCGCAGCCTGGCCGGCTCGCGAGAAGCGGTGGCGTCCCGGACGCCCCGACGTCCACGTGGTCTTCGGGCTGCCGATGCGCCCACGGCCCGGCGAGATCGCCCACGAGTTCAACGAACGCCTGCGCCGCAAGGTCATCGAGATGCACGATTCGACAGCTCACGCCTACGGCATGCCGGCCCAAGCCGAGATGGCCCACCGGGCGGCCCTGGAACGCTCCACCAAGAAGTCGGCCAAGCCGCCGACGCCCGACGCGGAGCAGGGCGAGTCCGGCTCTGACCAGGACGACAGGCAGTAGGCTCGTGCGATGAGCAGCAAGCGCACCGGCCTCGACGTGGCGGCCGTGGTCGTCACCTTCAACCGGTTGGCCCTGCTGCAACGCCTGGTGGAGCGGTTGCTCAGTCTGCCAGCGGTGGACATGATCTTGATCGTCGACAACGCCTCCACGGACGGCACCGGGCAGTGGCTGGCCGATCTGGCCGGCCGCGAACCCCGCGTCCTGACCCGTTCCCTGGCCACCAACATGGGTGGGGCGGGCGGATTCCAGGCCGGCTTGCAGTGGTCGCACGACTTGGGCGCCGAACTGGCGTGGCTGATGGACGACGACGGGCTGCCTACCCCGGAGTGCCTGGACATCCTGCTGAGCCGGCGCGGCGACTTCGATTTCTGGGGTCCGGCGGTGTTGAGCGAACAGCGACCAGCAGAACTCTGCTTCCCGATCCGGCTGCCCGGCACCGCCACGGTGGCCAGGACGCTGGCCGATCTTGAGCGGGTCAGCATCGACGGCATCGTTGCCGACGTGGTGATCCCGTTCAACGGGGTGCTGGTCACCCGCGAACTCGTCGACCGGATCGGCACGGTCCGCGCCGAGTTCTTCATCTGGGGCGACGACGTCGAGTACCTGTGGCGGGCCAGAGACGCTGGAGCCCGGGTAGCGACCGTGGTGGAGGCGCACTTCCTGCACCCGGCAACCGACGACCTGGGCACCCCGATGATTCTCGGGCTCACCACCTACAACCACTCGCCGAGCGACCTCAAGCACTACTGCATGGCCCGCAACAACACCGTCAACCTGCTCGCCCATCGCGGCTTCCTGCCTGCGGCGGCGTTCTGGGCCAAGACGGCGTGGTTCTACTCAGTGGTGCGCCCCAACCCGAGACGGCTGCTGATGTCGGCCCAGGCGATCGCCGACGGGCTGCATGGCGACTTCACCGGGCACCAACGCTTCCTGGCTCGCCCAGCCACGACCTCTGCAGACGCACCGGCCCGCGCCCGCTCGTCACCAGCCGAGGACGAGTCGGTCGCCGTGGTGGTGGTGACCTACCAGCGCGCCGAACTTCTCGACCGCCTGCTGGATTCTCTGGCCGCCCAGACCCGGCGGGCCGATGCGGTCTTCATCATCGACAACTCCGGGGACGCACCCACCGCCGAGGTGCTCGCCCGGCACACCGAACTGCCGCTGGTGATCGACCACACCGGTGAGAACCTGGGTGGGGCGGGCGGCTTCCATCGCGGGCTGAAGGCCGCCTACCTGGCCGGGTACGACCGTATCTGGCTGATGGACGACGACGTGCGGCCCGCTCCCTGGGCGCTGCGGGCGATGCTGGCCGACGGCGGCGACGTGCTGGCCTGCGTCCGGGAGGACCGGCACGGTCGGCTGGTCGAGAAGGCTGCGGTGCGCTTCGACCTGACCAACCCGCTGCACATTCGCCCCAAGACCGCCACGGTCGAGAGCAGCTACCCCGATCGGGCCTCGATGCCGGCGCGGGTGACGATCGAGAACGCGGCTTTCGAGGGTTTCCTGGTGCACCGGCGGGTGGTGGACGCGATCGGCTACCCCGATCCGAGCTACTTCATCTTCTACGACGACTGTGACTACGTGATCCGTGCCCGGCGGGCGGGCTTCACCGCCTACGCCGTGCGGGACGCGCTGATGCGTCGGCACTTCGACTTCGTCCAGCACGAGGACCTGGCGGGCTGGAAGGGCTTCTTCATGTACCGCAACCTGTTCGTCGTGCACTTCCGGTACGGGACGAACGTCGCGGTCCGGCTCAAGCCGTTCCTCATCACCGCCGCGGTGGTCGCGCTGTCACCCGCCGGGGTGGACGCAAGGAGGCCGCGAACGCCATCAGGGCACTGAAGGAGGCGCTCGGGATGCGCAAGCTCGACCCGAGCACCCGGTTGTCCTGAGCCATCAGCCCCGCCCCTTGCGTGACCAAGGTCCTGACCACGTGCACCAGTTGACGGGGGCTGAGCGCGGGGAATCGTGCCAGGCAGTCGTCCGCGACGCAACTGTCAGGACCTCTGTCACGGGAAACACAGGCAACTGGCCGGCTCGCCCAGGTTCCGCGCTCGGCCCCCCACCTAGTCAGACATGGTCGAGCGGAGGAAGTCCACCGCCTCGACAATGCCGGAGTCGTGAATCACCCTGCCGTTCTGCAGCACGATGCCCCGCTCACAGATGCTCTTGATCAACTCCAGGTCGTGGCTGACCACCATCAGCGTCTGGCCGGAGTCGCGCAGCTCACGCATCTTGGCGATGCACTTGCGCTGGAACGGTTCGTCACCCACGGCGAGCACCTCGTCCACCAGGAAGAGGTCGGGGTCGGAGTGCACCGCCACCGAGAACGCCAACCGCATGTACATGCCCGATGAGTAGAACTTGACCTCGGTGTCGATGAACTTCTCGATGCCGCTGAACGCAACGATGCTGTCGAAGCGAGCCCTGATCTGCTCCTCGGTCATGCCTAGGATCGCCCCGTTGAGGAAGACGTTCTCACGGCCCGTGAGGTCGGGATGCATGCCGGCGCCGACCTCGATCAGGCCGGCGATCCGCCCCCGGACGCTGACAGTGCCCGAGTCCGGCAGCATCACCCCGCTGACCATCTTGAGGGTGGTCGACTTACCCGAGCCGTTGAAGCCCAGCAGGGCGACCGACTCGCCCTGCCGGATGGTGAACGAGACGTCGTCCAGTGCCTTGAACGACTCGGTGAGGTCGCCCTTGCGGCCGGTCACCCACCAGACCATGTACTCCTTGATCGACCGGGTGTGCCGAAGGTCGAACTCCTTGACCAGGTTTTTCAGTTCGGCCATCACGAGACCGTCCGGTGCCGCAGCCATCACAACTCCTGGGCGAACTTGCCCTCGAGGCGGTGGAAGATGAACTGGCCCAGGGCCAGTACAACTGCCGCCAGGAGTGCACTGCCCGCCAGCAGGACTCCGCGGTGATCGGGCATCAGGTCAGTGGCGGTCTGACCGGCCGGGATGACCCCCTGCACCGGCATCCAGAAGCAGTAGTGGGCCATCTCGACCCCCATCGCCAACGGATTCAACTGATAGAGCGTGAACAGCCACGAGGGCATGACCGCTTCCACCATGCTCCACTGGTAGAAGACCGGGGAGACCCAGATCGCCACCATGCTCAGCAGTTCGATGAGGTTTTCGGCGTCCCGGAAGAAAACGTCGAACGCGGCGAAGGCCAGCCCGACCCCCAGGGCGAACATGCCGATGATCAACAGCGCCACCAGTCCGCCGGCGAGGTTCGCCCAGCCCGGACGCCAGCCCATCACCAACGCGCCGACGACCAGCACGACGATCTGGGGCACGACGTGAACGAAGGCCACCCAGACGCTGCTCACCGGGAAGAGTTCACGGGGCAGGAAGATCTTGCCGACCAGGGGCGCGTTGAAGATGATCGACCTCGTGGTGTTGGAGAGGATCTCGTTGAAGAAGTTGATCATCACCATGCCGCTGAAGAGGTAGACCACGTAGCCCGGGATGGAGCGTCCCAGGCCGAGGAACTGCCCCATCGCCAGGTAGTAGACCAGCAGTTGCACCGCAGGCTTGACGTAGCTCCACAGCATGCCCAGCACCGAACCGCGATACCTGACCCGCAGCTCCTTCTTCACCAGGAGCTTGAGCAGGAAGCGCCACCGGAACAGTTCCAGCAATCCGACACTGTGTCCGGGATGGCGCAACGGCTGGGATGCCAGTTCGACGTCGTTCGTCGCCGCCACCGTCACTCCTTCTGGGCGTTCACCCTCTGCGTCTGTGGGCTCGACTCACCGGGTGCGATGCCGAAGGTCTTCTCCCAGGCCTCCATCGAGACGACCTCGGGAAGCGCCTCCTGGTACTCCTTGCGCAGCCGGTCCCAGTTGAGCGCCAGCTGGCTGCGAGCAGCCGCGCTGCGCGCCATCAGGCTGCGCAACTGCTTCGGGTCGCGGTGGTACCACGCGGCACCGGAACCGTCCGCCTTGGTGACCAGGGCCGAATCGTACTGGCTGAGCACGTAGAACTTGCTGTTGGCGTGGCTGATCGCGGCCTCTGGGCTCTCCTGCGCCTTCTGGTCGGGCGGCAACATCTGGCGCACCAGGGTCTTCATCGTCCACGGCACCAGGGTCACGGGATTCGGTGGCTTTGGCTTGCTCTTCTTGAACTTGGGCTTGGCCAGGCGCGAGACGGGCGGGTAGGCGTCCGGGTCGGCCTGGTACTGGGCGTCGCTGAACTCCTTGGTCAGGGCACGCAGCTGCGGCATCGTGGTCTTGATCGTCGCGTGCAGGTGCTCGGGGCCCGAGAGGATGTCCTCCAGGGCCTTCAGGCGGATGGTCTGCGCGTAGTACTCGGCCGAGACCGAGTGCTTGACGTCCAGGGTCGTGAGCTCGTAGATCAAGCGGCCGCCGCGATCATACGGGGAGTGCAGCAGGGCGGTCAGGATGCGGTTGCGCTCATGGAAGTAGGCCTGCCAGTCACGGGAGTCGTCCTTGTCGCCCCACGAGATGTGCCACAGCCCGGCACCCGGCAGCGTGACAGTGTTGACGCCGATGGTCTGGGCCCGCAGGCCGTATTCGAGATCGTCCCACTTGATGAAGATGGGCAGTGACAGGCCGAGTTCGGCGATGACGGTGACCGGGATGAGTTCCATCCACCAACCGTTGTAGTCGACGTCGAGGCGCCTGTGCAGCGCAGCGCGCTGACGCAGGCTCGCCGGCGGCGAGATCGACGCGGTTCTCGGTGTCCACGACCGGGCCCCACAGCCAGCGCCACTTGTTGATGCCCTCACCGAAGGAGTGGGCCACCGACTTCTCGTTCAGGTCGAACATCTGCCCGCCGACGATGGTGCGGTGGCGGCACAGGCTGGCGAACATCGCAAGTCGCTCGATGCTCTCGGGCTCGACGTTGACGTCGTCGTCCAGCAGCAGGTGGAACTCGGTCTCACCGGCCTTGACCGACTCGTACATGCCACGAGAGAAGCCACCCGAGCCACCCATGTTGGCCTGGTAGATCATCTGCAGACGATCGCCCAGGCAGGCCGCTGCCTCGGGGTACAGCTCGTCATCCTTGACGTTCTGGTTGCCCTGGTCGACCACGTAGACACGCTTGACGATCTCGGCGAGGTTGTCTGACTGGCCGATGGTCAACATGGTCCGGGCACAGTAGTCGGGTCGATTGAAGGTGGTGATGCCGATCGACAGCGTGACCGGACGCACCGGCTGGCCGTTGACCGACCACTGGCCGCTCAGCAGCTGGGCGTCACCGTCACCGGCGACCACGTCGAACCAGTACCAGCCGCCATCGGTGAACGAGTCGAGGGGCAGCGTGAACGCGATGGTGTGGCGTCCGGGCTCGGTACGTGCGCCGTCCACCCGCTGGGAACGCCCTTGGGCGTTGGACTTATAGACCATGACGTTGGTGTCACCGTCGATGCTCAGCTCAAGACGAACCTTGGTGGCGATGGTCCACTGGCGCCAGTAGCTGGCGGGGAACCCGTTGAAGACGGTCGCGAACGATACCCGCAGCCCGGCCGGCAGCGACATCGTGCCGTCGTCGCGGATCAGGTCACCGTGATCACCGGCCATACTCGGCCTCGAAGGTCGACTGGACGGTACGTGCCGTCCTGTTCCTTGATCGGCCCGGTTCGTCCGAAGTCGACGTAGAGCGGCAGGGTGTCCTCCTCGCCCGCCGGCGGGAAGACGATCCGGGCAACTCGCGTCCAGTCGATGGGGGCTCCCTGCTGGGTGCTCATGCGTCCACTCCTCCGCTGGTCAGCTCGACGCCCTGGGTGAAGTAGGGCTTCAACTTGGTGTCAAAGGTCATCAGCGCGGACGCGATGGCCATGTGCATGTCGAGGTACAGGTAGGTGCCCAGTCGCCCGCCGAACAACACCTGCGGTTCTGCGGATGCCTTCTCGCGGTACTTCGCGAGCCTGACCCGGTCATCGGCGGTGTTGATCGGGTAGTACGGCTCGTCGTCACGGTTGGCGAAGCGGCTGTACTCACGGTGGATGACCGTCTTGTCGGTGGGGTAGTCACGTTCGGGGTGGAAATGCCGGAACTCGTGGATGCGGGTGAACGGCACGTCAAGGTCGGCGTAGTTCATCACCGAGGTGCCCTGGAAGTCGCCGATGTCGAGGACCTCTTCGTCGAGGTCGATGGTGCGCCAGCTCAGCTCACCTTCGGCGTAGTCGAAGTAGCGGTCGACGGGGCCGGTGTAGATGACCGGCACCTTGCCGACGACCTTCGACTTGGAGTACTCGTGAGATTCGTCGAAGAAGTCGGTCTCGGTGAGCACCGTGATCAGCGGATTGTCGACCATCCGGGTCAACCAGGCACCGTAGCCGTCGGTTGGCAGTCCCTCGTAGGTGTCGTTGAAGTAGCGGTTGTTGTAGGTGTAGCGCACCGGCAGCCGGCTGACGATGGACGCCGGCAGATCCTCCGGGGCCGTCTGCCACTGCTTGGCGGTGTAGTTCATGAAGAAGGCTTCGTACAGCGGCCGTCCAACCAACTGGATGCCCTTCTCGACGAAGTTGGCCGGCTCCTTGTCGCCCAGTTCCTGGGACTGCTCCTTGATCAGCGCGCGGGCCTGGTCAGGGCGATAGGCCGCGTTGAAGAATTGGTTGATGGTGCCCAAGGTGACCGGCATCGGGAACACGACGCCCTTGTGGGTGGTGTAGACGTGGTGCTGGTAACCGGTGAAGCTGGTGAACTGGTTGACGTAGTCCCAGACCCTCTGGTTCGACGTGTGGAACAGGTGTGCGCCGTAGCGGTGCACCTCGATTCCCGTGGTCGGTTCGACGTCGGACCATGCGTTGCCACCGATGTGATTGCGTCGCTCGACGATCACCACCTTGCGTCCCAGGTCGTTGGCAACCCGTTCGGCCACGGTCAGACCGAAAAGTCCAGCCCCCACAATCACCAGGTCCGCGTCCATGCCACTCCCGTCGAAGACAACCAGTTGCGTCTCGCCTAGACGCCTTCGAACAATCTACCCGACATGACGTCCGTTGCCCGCTGGACGGGAAGGGGTCGCGTCATCTTCCTGGCGAGGCCCTCACCCCAGACCGCACGCGGTTATCTCATAGAGCGCTGCGTGACCGCTCTGGGCCCGCAGCACGAATCCGGGCGAATCCTCGAGGTCCTCGAATCCGGGAAACGCCCGGTTCTCGTTGTTGATCAGCCGGGTGTTGCCGAAGTCGAGCACCCACTGGACGCCCAGGTCTCCCAAGGCCTCGCACACCTCGGCATTGGTGGTGGCGTCGTCGAGACTCTCGATCAGCACATCCTTGTCGGGATCTGCCGGGTACTGCACGTGGGTGAAGATGGTCTTGCGTCCGGTGAGCGCGTAGGCCATGGAAGAACCGTTCCATGGGTTGACGGCGATCACCTCTTCGGGTGGCACGATCTCGGGAACCTGGAGCAGCACGGCGTACTCGTCGGTGTCGACCAGCGAGGCGTCCGGGGTGACGGTGTAATGCCCGCGCACCCAGGCGATCATGTCGGGTTTGCCGAGCACCTGCGTGCCGATCAGCAACACCAGCACGCCGGCGCCCACCAGCACACCCGACAACCAGGTCGGGGGTTCGCCCTTGAGGATGCCGTCGACGGCGCCCTGCAGCTTGCCGAGGGCGAACTCGAAGCCCCATGCCGCCAGCGGGATCGCGGTGATCGGCAGCAGTGAGGCCAACCGGAACGAGTCGTTGTACCACGGGGCCCCGAAGAAGTTGCGGAAGTCGGGCACGGTGGCCGCCGAGACGACGACCCACAAGAAGACGAACGCCAGGTGGCAGCCCAGCAGCCACCAGTACCGGTTGTTCCGCAGCACGGCGTAGATGCCCGCGAGCGACAGAGCCGCAGCGAGGTATGGGATCGGGGTGTCGCGTGGTGCCAGCAGGATCGCCTCACCAACCGCATGTGACACGCTGCGGCTGACCGGCCACCACAGCGAGTTGTACGGGGCGTGCAGCGTCCGGAACAAGACGTAGGCCAGGCCGAGCAACGCGAACACCATCGCGACCCGGGCCGCAGCGGCCAGTGCCGGCAGCCTGCCCTCCCGAAGATCGCGGAGGCCGCCGGCCGCCCAGATGATGGCCAGCACGGGGGCCACGACCGAGACCATCGTGAGGGCGACATTCGGGTGGGCAAGGGCGACCCCGGCCATCCCCATCAGGCCGAGGACCAGCGTCGGGTACAGGCCGAAGTTCTCGCCGCGTCCCAGTCCGAGCAGACTCACGGCCAGGGCCATCACGCCCGGCAGCAGCGCCAGTCCCAGGAAGTTGGGGAAGAGTACGCCGAAGCCGAGCAGCAGGTAGGGGAAGGCGCTGATGGAGCCGACCAGCACTCCTGTGGACAGGATCACGCCGGGGGTGGGCGGGAAGATGGTGCGCACCAGCATGAGGCACGACAGCGGCCAGACCAGTGCCAGCACCACCAGGATCAACGCGTTGTTACCCAGGCTGACATCGGGGCTGCCCATACCGATGAGCGCGACCGAGGCCAGGTCATGCCAGGCGGAGGGGTAGAACGCTGCTGGCCCGTCCCCGGTCAGCATGTTGATCGCCAGCGACGAGCCGTTCCGGTTGTCGAGGATCCAGCGGACGACGTTGAGATGGTAGATGTTGTCGTAGGTCTGCGAGAACGCCGTGGGCGAGCCAAGCAACCGGACTCCGTCGATGGCCAGCAGGGTGACTGCGATGGCCAGGCTGCCCGCCGTCCACGTTGTGGGTGACGTCCACCACCCCGGCCGTTCACCCGAAGGATCGAGTGCGCGGGAGGGCTTCGGAGGTGCCGTTCGCCGCTCGATCAGCCATCGCAGACCGCCGACGCCCAGCGCGGCCACGACGCTCAGCACGACGACGGGCAGCAATGACCAGTCGACGCCGAGGATCTCGGCGATGATCGCCGCCACCGACACCAGACCTACACTGCTCAGGGGCGCCAGGCCCAGCGCATTCGCCGGACGCAGCCCGGCCGCGACGTTGACCACAAGGCCGGGCACGAGCACGACCGCCGCGCTCATCAGGACGAATGGCAGGATCGTCAACCACATCTCAGCTTGCCCTCCCGAATCCGCACCGGAGCGTCATCCTAACGTGCCCGCCGGTGCGGCCACGGAGTGGACGCGCACCAGCGCCCAACGCAGCAGGACCGTCGAGGCCAGGTAACCCACCACCGAGGCGGCGATGAAGCCCGCCGTACCGCGAACCGCCGCGTCCCCGGGAGTCAGGGCGATGGTCGCGATCGTGGCCGCGGCGGCCACGCCCCACGTGACAAGAGTCAACGAGTAGCGTTCCAGCGAGGTGAAGACCGCCGCCTGCAGCAGGGCTCCGGCCAGCACGACGGTGACCCCGAGCAGCACCGCGACCATCTGGGACGTGGCCTGGTAGTTGGCGCCGAAGAGCAGCCGCACCGCCCACGGCCCGAGCAGGTAGCCGCCGGCAGCGGCGACCAGGCCGAGACCGATGACCCCCGCCAGGATCTTGCCCTGCAGGGCCAGGAGTTGGTCGCCGCGCCCCTCGTAGAGCGCCTTGGTCGTGGCGGGCACGATGAGGGCCTGCACCGGCGACAACAGGATGAGCGGAATGCGCGAGATCGTCACGATCGCGAAGAAGACGGCCAACCCCTGCGAGCTGCCGATGACCGCCGTGACGGTGGTGGGGTACCCGGTGATGAGCAGCGACAGCAGCCCATTGGCCACGGCCAGCAGTCCGATCCGTCGACCGGCCACCCGCCACGGTTCACGGTTGCGCGTCCAGTTCACCCCGGTGAAGGCGTGACGAACCACCGGGACCCAGCCGAACGAACCGACGACGACCGCCAGCACCGCCAGGGTGACCGACGGTTCGACATCGAGGAACATCAGCGTGAAGATGGCCACCACCCGCAGCCCGGCCTCGGCCACGATCACGAACGCGTACCGCCCGACGCTACGGCGTCCCAGCAGGATGCCGCGCACCAGGAATTGCACCGAGAAGCCGGTCAGCGAGACGAACGTGAGGGCCACCAGCCACAGGCTGCCTCCGAAGACCCGGGAGCCGAGCGGCAGCATGGTCAGGACGCCGAGCGCCACCGCCGCGCCGAGCACCGCGATCAGGGCGAGCTGCCCGACGGAGCCCGGGACCGGTTCGCCCTTGGCCTGAGAGAGGGTGACCTGGCGGGAGGCCTCCTGTTCGATGACCGAGACGATGCTGCTGCCGGAGAAGACCACGCCCCAGACCGCGACGAAGGCGGCGTTCTCGTCGAGGGTCAGCCAGCGCGCGACCGCACCGAGCAGGATGATCCCCAGCAGGCTGGAGCCGGCGAGGGCGATCCCGAAGACGCCAACAGCCCTCATCGTCCCGCAGCTGCGTAACGGGCGATCCGGTCGACGATCAGCCCGGACGGGTGGTACTTGTCAACGGTGGATGGCCGCTTGTAGTCCTGCCAGTGGGCCAGGAATTCGTCGAGCGTCTCGAGGTTCAACTTGGTGAGAACGATGTTCTCGCCGAGGCCCTGGTGACGTTCGGTGCGCTCGCGGTGCACCGCACAAGGCACGCCAAGGGCCGCGCACTCCTCCTGCAGGCCGCCGGAGTCGGTGACCACCATGCTCGCTCGCATGAGGATTCCCAGGAACGCCGAGTAGGGCCGCTTGTCGACCCGGGTGAAGCGGTCGCTGAAGACGTGCTCGAGCCCGTACTCGTCGATCTTGGCGCGTTCGGAGTTGCCGATCACCATGACCAGGGGCAGCGTCCTGGCGAACTCACGCAACCGCAGCAGGATGGCCTCGAAGTCAGACTTGCTCTGCACCAGCTCGAAGCGGTGCAGGGTGATCAACCCGAAGACCGGAGGAAGCTCGGGAACCGCCACCTCGGCACCACGGGCATGCCGGAGCGCGTCCACCACGGTGTTCGCGCCCGTGACGATGACCTCTGCCTTGCCCTTCTTGACCCGGTAGGCGAGGTTGTCGTGTTCCCGTTCGGTGGGCGCGAAGTGCAGGGTGGCCAGACGTCCCACGATGCGACGGTTGAGTTCTTCGGGGAACGGGCTGCGGATACTGCCGCTGCGCAGACCGGCCTCGATGTGCGCGACGTCGGCGCCGAGCAGCCGGCCCAGAACGGCACCGATCACGGTGGTGAAGGTGTCGCCGTGCACCAGGACGATGCCGTCGCGGCCCACCTCACGCTTCAGGGCCCGGACCTGGCGAAGGGTCGTCCACACGACGTTCGCCAACCAGCCGGGAACCTGGCTGACCCGGGCAACCGAGCTGTGGCGCACGTCCCGAGACCAGCTGGCGGTCGGGCTGGCGCACGCCCAGGTCGCCCAGCGTCTGGGTGACGCCCTCGACGTGCTGGCCGGTCGACCAGACGCGGTAGGGCAGGCCACGGCGCGACAGCTCCGCCAGCACGGGACCGATCTTGATGAACTCAGCGGTGGTTCCGGCTACAAAGACGATCGCCACGTGTCCCAACCCTTCCTTCGGCCGCTGCCTGGCAGCGAGAGGTTCGGTCCAACCATAGTTCAGATCCCGGGCACCCCGCAGCGCGCTGAGGGTGCCGGAGCGGCGTGCGGCCGCCGGCGATCGTCATCTCAGAAGCTGATATGTGGGTATCCGTGCCCTACACTCGAAACGGCATTCGGTCTGCGAACAGGGGAAGTGCAATGGCAACCAATGGAGTGCGTCGAACGGGTCTGCGGCGTGTGCTGACCGGACTGATCACCTTGTGCCTGGTGCTGGCAGGTGCGAATGCGCAGGCCTACACCCCACCCGTCGATTCTCCGTTCACCGACGTGGCGACCACCGATCCCGCCTACACCGAGATCGCCTGGATGTGGGACGAGGGCATCTCGACAGGCTGGGATGACAAGACCTACCGGCCCACCCAGCAGGTCGACCGGGACGCCATGGCCGCGTTCTTCTACCGCTACAAGCAATCCCCGGCCTTCACGGCGCCCACCTCGCCATGCTTCACCGACATCACCACCAGCACCCAGTTCTACAAGGAAATGTGCTGGATGAAGTCCGAAGCCATCAGCACCGGATGGCCCGATGGCACCTACCGTCCGTGGACGCTCACCTACCGAGACGCGATGTCCGCGTTCCTCTACCGGGTCGCAGGATCGCCCAACTACACGCCTCCAACCACCTCGCCGTTCAGCGACATCACTCCCACCACCCAGTTCTACAAGGAGATGACGTGGCTGGCCGAGAACGGCATCGCCACCGGTGTCGAGGACGGCACGTTCGACCCCTGGATCCCGGTGACCCGGTCGATGATGGCCACCTTCATGTACCGACTGGCCAACCCCGGCCCCGTCGAGCTGAGGGTCGTGACCTCGGCGTTGCCGGCCGCCGTGGTGGGTGTGCCCTACTCCGCATCCCTGGCCTCCTTCGGCGGTACCGCTCCCGTGACCTGGTCAGCCACCGGCCTGCCCGCCTGGGCGTCCCTCAGCCCGGACGGCCAGCTCAGCGGCACCCCGACCGCCCCCGCCCCAGCAGCACCCGTTGCTTTCACCGTGACCGACGCCACGAGCGTGACCGCGTCGGCGAACCTGTCCGTGGAGGTCAGGGCGTTCGTCGACCCGTTGAGCATCACCACGACTGTGCTCCCTGGCGGCGTGACGGGCACCCCCTACTCCGTCGTCCTCGCGGCTCAGGGCGGAATCGCCCCGTACACCTGGAGCGCCACCGGTCTACCGTCCGGCCTGAGCATCTCGAGCGACGGCCGGATCAGCGGGACCCCGACCGCGGTGGGCAACCGCAACGTCGCCATCACCGTCACCGATGCCTCGAACACCACGTCGACGACCACTCTGGCCGTCACGGTGATCGCACCGCTGTCCGTGGTCACCAACTCCCTTCCGACCAGTGTCGCCGGCATCCCCTACGGGGCAACCGTCTCGGCCCAGGGCGGGGTGCCCCCGTACCAGTGGTCGGCGACCGGACTTCCTGCCGGGCTGAGCATCTCGAGCAGCGGTCAGATCAGCGGCACGCCGTCGACGGCCGCCACCTCGTCGGTTCAGGTCACGGTTCGTGACTCGGCCGGCAAGCAGGCGTCCCGGACGCTGTCGCTGACCATCAGCGCCACCAACGACTGCGACGTGCTGCGCTGCATCGCCCTCACCTTCGACGACGGCCCCGACACGTACTCCGACACCCTGCTGAACGCGTTGACCCGCGCCAAGGCGAAGGCGACCTTCTTCGATGTCGGTTCTCAGGTCAGGGCCAATCCGGCCCCCGTGACCCGGAAGGCCAACGCCGGTATGGAGATCGGCGTGCATGGCTGGGACCACATCGACTACAGCCTCATGACGTACGGGTACAGCCTCTACGACTTCAACGCAGCCGCGTCCGCCATCGAGGACGCGACCGGTGACTGGCCCACGCTGTCGCGGCCCCCCTACGGCTTCTACGACAACGACGTGATCAACGCCGCCGGAGACGCCGGCCTGGCCACGGTGTTGTGGACCGACAACACCTGGGACTACGAGTACACCGACGCGAACTCGCTGCGCTGGGACACCCTCGACCTGGCGAGCCGCAACAGTGTGATGCTGATGCACGACGGGGTACCTGCGACTGCGTCCGCCATTGCCAACATCATCGCCGACCTGCAGGCCGAGGGCTACACGTTGGTGACGGTCTCCACGCTGATGGGCGGCGACGTGGAAACGCACGTCGTGCACTTCGAGGTCTGAAGGTCGCGATGACAACGCCACGTCAGATCGCGGGACCATTCGGCGGGCCTCGTCGGCGTACCGTTAGCAGGTTCACGCTGGCGCTGGTGCTCCTGCCTTCCCTGGTCGTGACGGGGTGCGGGGGCAACAAGCCGGTGACTCCGAGCCCGTCGGCAACGAGCGCCAGCCCCACGACCCGGAGTGTCGAGCCTTCCGTGACCACGGCGGGCCCCACGCCCAGCACGACACGCGGGCCGGTCGGCGTGGCGGCGGTAGCCCGAACCTTCCCGGTCAGCAGACGTCCGGTGGCGGTGGCGGTCACTCCGGACGGTGCACAGTTGCTGGTGACCAGTCGGTTCGACAACACCGTGTCCTTCTACGACCTCGCCTCAGGCAGTCTTGTCGCGGCGGTTGCGGTGGGCGCCAGCCCGTCCGGGGTCGTCATCAGCCCGGACGGAGCCACGGCGTACGTGGCGAACAGCGGGGAGGGAACGGTGTCGGTGGTGGACGTCGCCAGCACCTCGGTGGTCGACTCCATCACGGTGGGGACGCGTCCCCTGCGGCTGGCGCTCTCGCCGGACGGGACCGCCCTGTACGTGACCAACAGCGTGGACGCCACCGTGTCGCTCATCGACACAGCCGCTCGTCAGGTGGTGGGGGTGGTCACCGTCGGTCTGCGACCCTCCGGCCTGGACGTCGACCCCGCCACCGGCAACGTGTGGGTGGTGAGCAGATCCGAGGGCACGGTGTCGGTCGTCGACCCCGCATCGCAAGGGCTGATCCAGGCGCTGGCCGTGGGGGTGGACCCTGTTGACGTCGCCATCGACCAGGCCACCGGCCTGGCCTACGTCACCAATGCGGGAGACGCGTCGATCTCGGTGGTGAGCGTCGCCACCATGCGCACCGCCACGACGGTGCCCCTGTCGAACGGCCCCACGGTCGTGGCGGTCGATGCGGGCCGGCAGGTCGCTTACGGCCTGGCCCTCAATGCGGTCTGGGTGCTCGACACGACGACCGCAGAGCTCGTCCGGGCCGTCACCGTGGGTGACGGGTCGTCCGGCATGACGCTGCATCCCGGCAGCGGATCGGTGTTCGTCATCGGTGCCGGAGACTCCGGCGAAGGCTGGGTGTCCGAGCTCACCGCTGGCTGAGCAGCCCGCGCAGATAGTCGCCGTAGCCCGACTTGGCCAACTCGTCGGCCCGTCTCAGCAGGGCCTCGTCGTCCAGCCAGCCGTTGCGCCAGGCGACCTCCTCGGGGCAGCCGACCTGCAGACCCTGGCGTGCCTGGATCGTGCGGACGAAGTTGGCCGCATCGTTGAGCGAGTCGAAGGTGCCGGTGTCGAGCCAGGCCGTGCCGCGCGGCAGGACCTCGACCTGCAGCTTGCCCAACTCCAGGTAGATGCGGTTGATGTCGGTGATCTCCAGCTCACCGCGCGCGCTGGGACGCAGGGTGCGGGCGTACTCGACGACGTCGTTGTCGTAGAAGTACAGACCGGGCACCGCCAGCTGCGATCGGGGCTTCAGCGGCTTCTCCTCGATCGAGATGGCCATCCCGAACTCGTTCACCTCGACGACCCCGTAGGCCTGCGGGTCGGCGACCCGGTAGCCGAAGATGGAGGCCCCGTCCACCTGGGTGCGGTTCCGCAGCCGGGTTCCCAGACCCGGCCCGAAGAAGATGTTGTCACCCAGGATCAGCGCCACGCTGTCCTGGCCGGCGAAGTCGGCACCGATGGTGAAGGCCTGCGCCAGGCCCTTCGGTTCGGGCTGCACCGCGAACTGCAGATTGATGCCGAAACCCCCGCCGTCACCCAGCAACCGGTGGAACGGCTCGGCGTCGTGCGGGGTGGTGATCACCAGCACGTCCCTGATGCCCGCCAGCATCAAGGTCGACAGCGGATAGTAGATCATCGGCTTGTCGTAGACCGGCAGCAGCTGCTTGCTGGTGGCCACGGTGATGGGGTGCAGGCGGCTGCCGGTGCCCCCGGCCAGGATGATGCCGCGCATGACGATGTCCCTTCTCACGACTGCGTTGGGGTGCTGACCCCAAGGTATTCCTGGAGTCGCTGATCGGCCGGCGCGGGCACGAACCCGGTCGACATGATCTTCGTCAGGTCGAGGGTGGAGTTCAACGGACGCGGAGCGGCCGGCTTTCCGGCGAAGTACTCCTCGGTGCTGACGGCGCGCACCCGGCACGGGTCGTGGCCCTTCAGCTCGAACACCCTGGCAGCGATCTGGTGCCAGCTGATCGGCTCCCCGGTGTTCGACATGTTGTAGGTGCCGAACTCGGCTCCGGTTTCCAGCAGGTGGATGATGCCCGCGGCGAGGTCGACGGTGAAGGTCAGGCGGCCGACCTGGTCGTCCACCACGGCTGGGTCGACGCCCTTGCCGGCCAGCGTCGCCATCGTTGCGACGAAGTTCTTGCCGTCGCCGACGACCCAACTCGTGCGCACCAGGTAGTGCTTCGGCACCCCGGCGACCGCCGCGTCCCCACCGGCCTTCGACTGGCCGTAGACGCCCAGCGGGCTGGGGGCCTCGTCCTCGGTGTGCGGCACCTGGGTGCCGTCGAAGACGTACTCACTCGAGACGTGCACCAGCGTCAAGTGGTGGGTGGACGCCGCCCTGGCCAGGTTGGCAGGCCCGGTCGCGTTCGCCAGCCACGCCGCCGGCCGTCCCTGCTCGGTCTCGGCGCCGTCCACGTTCGTCCAACCGGCGGCGTTGATGATCACGTCGTAGGCCGACCAGTCCATCTGGGCCATCTGGCGGGCATCGGAGATGTCGACATCCGGCAGCCCCGCGCCGGTGGGCTGGTAGCCGGCCTGCGGGAGTTGGCGCATGAGTTCGCGTCCCAACTGGCCGTCGGCGCCGGTCACCAGCACTCGCCTGCCGCCCTGCACCGGTGCGGGGAACGGCGTCACGTCGGCCAGCCGCGGGTGGGCCTTGTCCTTGTCGGACAGGATGGCCTCGTCCAACGGGATCGGCCAGTCGATCGCCACCGTCTCGTCGGCAAGGTTGAGGTTGGTGTACTTCGCGTCCGGGCTCCAGTGGGCGTTCACCAGGTAGGTGTAGGCGGTGTTCGGTTCGAGGGTCTGGTACGAATTGCCGACCCCCTTGGGGACGTAGACCGCGACACTCGGGTCGATCTCGCAGGTGTAGATGGCCCCGAAGCTGTCACCCTCACGCAGGTCGACCCAGGCGCCGAAGACGCGTCCGGTGGCCACCGAGATGAACTTGTCCCACGGCTCGGCATGGATGCCCCGGGTGACCCCCACCGCGCCGTTGAACGAGATGTTGTTCTGCACCGGGCCGAGGTCGGGCAGGCCCAGAGCCACCATCTTCTCGCGCTGCCAGTTCTCCTTGAACCAGCCGCGGTTGTCGGCGTGCACCGTCAGGTCGATGCGCAGCAACCCCGGGATGGGGGTCTGCGTGACGGTCAGCGGCTTGCCGGCCTCGATCTCGGCCATGGTGCGCGTCCTCACTGGCCCTGGGCGGCGTACTTGGCCTCGACGGCGGCCTTCTGCGGACGCCACCACGCCTCGTTGGCCCGGTACCAGTCGATGGTGGCGGCCAGGCCGGCGTCGAAGTCGCGGTAGGTGGGCTGCCAACCGAGTTCGGTACGCAGTTTGGTGGCGTCGATGGCGTACCGCAGGTCGTGACCGGGACGGTCGTTGACGTGGTCGTA
The DNA here is from genome assembly GCA_963780175.1 of uncultured Actinomycetota bacterium. GTDB lineage: Bacteria > Actinomycetota > Actinomycetes > Propionibacteriales > Propionibacteriaceae > Brooklawnia. The sequence continues at coordinate 46,782 of CAWAAT010000005.1, forward strand.
GGCGTCGGCCGGGTGACCCATCAGCGTCAGGATTTGCTCGATGACGGTCTGGTTGTTCTTCTCACCGTCGGCGCCGATCAGGTAGGTCTCGCCGATCTCGCCGGCCGCCAGGATGCGCAGCACCGCCGAGTTGTGGTCGTCCACATGGATCCAGTCACGCACGTTCAGGCCCTGGCCGTACAGCTTGGGCCGGATGCCGTCGATGACGTTGGTGATCTGGCGGGGGATGAACTTCTCGACGTGCTGGCGAGGCCCGTAGTTGTTCGAGCAGTTGCTGAGCGTCGCCCGGACGTCGAAGCTGCGGGCCCAGGCGCGCACTAGGTGGTCGGAGCCGGCCTTGGACGCCGAGTAGGGGCTGGACGGCCGGTAGCCGGTGGTCTCGTGGAACTTCTCCGGGTCATCCAGTTCCAGGTCACCGTAGACCTCGTCGGTGCTGATGTGGTGGTAGCGCACGTCGTGCTTGCGCACCGCCTCCAGCAGCGCGAAGGTGCCGTACAGGTTGGTGGTGATGAACGGCTCGGGATTGTTCAGCGAGTTGTCGTTGTGCGACTCGGCGGCGAAGTGCACCACGGCCTCGACGCGTCCCACCAGTTCGTCGACCAGACCACGGTCACAGATGTCACCGTGCACGAACTCGTAGCGGTCGTCGGGCAGGCCTGCCAGGGACGCCGGGTTGCCGGCGTAGGTCAGCTTGTCCAGCACAACCACCGTGTCATCGGTGCTCGCCAGCACCATGCGGACGAAGTTGGAACCGATGAAGCCGGCACCCCCGGTGACCAGAAGTCTGCTCATGAGGCCACGCTACCGATACTTGGCTGGTTGGGCACCCTCAGGCATCCGCGGTCACCCGGAAGCCGGTCAACCCGGCCGGCAACTCATCATGCCTGCTCACGCCGGCGACGTGGGCGAAACCCGGGCCCTCGGCCAGCCACTCGAGCATCTTCTGGACGTCGGCAGCCGGGCCCTCCAACCACGCCTCCACCGAACCGTCCCCCCGGTTGCGCACCCACCCGGCCAGCCCCAGATCAGTGGCCTGCCGCAGCGTGGAGTAGCGGAAGCCGACGCCCTGCACCCAGCCGCGCACCACCACCCGCACAGCGCGAATCGCCATGGGCCCATGGTGCCCGGTCGCGGCCGCACGCGCAGGGGATTCGACGCCTGCTGACCTAGAATGGCCGGGACGAAGGGAGAACCCATGGCCGATGTGCTGATGAGTCGACGTGCTGCACTCGCTGGTGCCGCCGGTCTGGCGCTCGCGGGCTGCGCCAGCTCCCCTTCCGATGCCGACAGCCCGTCGCCCGCGTCCACGCGAGCCCCGTCTCAGCAGTCCCGAGTCGCGTCGGCGGCCCCCTCCGACCTCACCCCGACCACGGGCCACTCGGGCACCCCGGTCATCACGATCGGCTCCGCCCACGGACTGATCGGGATGTGGCCCCACGAGCCGATCGACATCACCGTCGAGAACGGCGACATCGCCGAGGTCATCGTCACCGATGCCACCGGCCGGGCCATCCCGGGATCGGTCACCGGCAGCCAGTGGCGCCCCGACCGTGGTGCCCTGCTGGTGCGCTCGAGCTATCAGGTAGATGTGACGGTCAAGGACGGCCAAGGCCAGGACCATCGCAGCGCGGCCGCCATCACCACCGTGAACCCGGCGATGGCCGTCGAGGTCGACTTCCGATATGCCGACGGGTACGCGATCGGCAACGGCATGCCGATCTGGGTGCGTTTCGACCTGCCGATCAACGACGACCAGCGGGCCGCGATCGAGAAGTCCGCCACCGTCACCACCGAACCTCCCCAGGAGGGATCGTGGGGCTGGGCCGATGCCAGCACGCTGTTCTGGCGGCCGCGAGCGTACTGGGTGGCGGGGTCACGCGCGCACGTCGATGTCCGGGCGGCCGGTCTGCCCGGTGGCGACACCTGGATCCTGCATGACGCCGCCGCCGACTACATCTACGGTGACCTGCGCGTCCTGATGGCGAACATCGACACCCACGCCCTGACCTGCCTGCGAAACGGTGAGGTGGTGGCGACCCTGCCGGTGAGCATGGGCAAGCCGGGCTACGAGACCATGACCGGCACCAAGGTGATCATGGACAAGCAGAACCCGGTGATCATGGACTCCGAGACCTACGGCGTGCCCCACAGCGACCCCGAGGGTTACCGCATCGTCGCCAACTATGCCCAGCGCATCACCTGGTCGGGCGAGTACTTCCACTCCGCGCCCTGGGCGGATGCCGACCACGGCTTCGTCAACGTCAGCCACGGCTGCACAGGGATGAGCGAGGAGAACGCCGTTTGGCTCTACGGCTTCACCGAGATCGGCGATCCTGCCGAGTTCATCGGCAGCACGGCCCCCGTCCAACCCCATCAGACCATCGGGTGCTGGACCTACACCTGGGAGCAGTGGCAGGGGCAGAGCGCCCTGCGCTGAGCACGGTTCACGCGCGAGGGGAACGCCCCCGGTGCAGACCAGGCGGCACTGGTGAGGCCAGCTTTGGCCCGCCGGGAAGAATGGGACACATGCTCACCGATGGGATCTCCTACCAGGCCGCGTCCGCACGCTACGACGGTTCGATGATCTACCGCCGCACCGGGCGTTCCGGGCTCCTGCTGCCGGCGCTCTCGCTGGGGTTGTGGCAGAACTTCGGCGACCTGCACCCGTTCGGGACGCAACGCGACATCGTCCGGGCGGCCTTCGACGCCGGCATCACCCACTTCGACCTTGCCAACAACTACGGTCCCCCGCCCGGTCAGGCCGAGATCAACTTCGGGACGCTGCTGCGCACCGACCTGGCGCCCTACCGTGACGAGCTGGTCATCTCGACCAAGGCCGGCTACGACATGTGGCCCGGACCGTACGGTCAGGGTGGTGGTGGCCGCAAGTACGTGCTGGCTTCCCTCGACCAGTCGCTGCGCCGGATGGGGATCGACCACGTCGACATCTTCTACTCGCACAGATTCGACGTCGACACCCCACTCGAAGAGACGATGTCGGCCCTCGATCACGCGGTGCGCTCGGGCCGGGCGACGTACGTGGGCGTCAGCAGCTACTCGGCCGCCCGCACCCGGCAGGCAGCCGAGATCGCCCGCGACCTGGGCACGCCGCTGCTGATCCACCAGCCCAGCTACTCGCTGTTCAACCGCTGGATCGAGAACCAGCCCGGCCAGGACGGCTCGCTGCTCGACCAGTGCGAAGCCCAGGGCATGGGAGTGATCGCGTTCAGTGCGTTGGCCCAGGGGCTGCTCACCGACCGATACCTCGACGGCGTGCCGGACGGTTCGCGGGCTGCCCGCGGCGGCTCTTTCGACCGACGCGTGCTGCGCGACGACCTGCTTGGACGCGTCCGGGCCCTCAACGTGATCGCCGCCGAACGCGGTCAGTCGCTGGCCCAACTGGCCCTGGCGTGGGTGTTGCGTGACCAGCGGGTCACCTCGACCCTGATCGGCGCGTCCAGCGTGGAGCAGTTGCAGGCCAACCTTGGCGCGCTGTCGAACCTCGACTTCTCCGACGAGGAACTCGCCCGGATCGACGAGCATGCGGGCGAGGCCGGGGTGGACCGCTGGGCGACGTCATCGCAGGCTTGAGCGTCCGGCCCGCTGACGTCCGAGATCGTGGAAGATCACGCAGCGTAGTCGCTGCCTGACCTTCCTCACTCCCGTTTGTGTCGTCGCGGCTCAGGCCAGGAACTCCAGGATCGCGGCCGCGACCTGATCAGGGTGGGACGCCAGCAGGCCGTGCGGGCCCTCGGCGATCACCGTGACCTCTGCTTGGGGCACGTACTGCGGCATCCGCTTGCCACTGACCTCGAACGGCACGATCTGGTCACCATCGCCGTGGATCACCAGGGTCGGCACGCTCACCGACGCCAGATCCGCACGGAAGTCGGTCAACCACAATCCGATGCTGGTCTCCAACGCCTGCAGATTGGCCTGGTTGGCGACCTCCAGTGAGATGATGACCTGTTCCTTGGGCGCCATCAGGCGTCCGCCCGTCGAATCGGCACCGAGTAGAACTTCATCAGGAAGTCGGTCAGGAAGACCTCCGGGTTATCGCGGAACGTGGCCTGCATCCCCGCGGCAGCCTCCTGGCTCAATCCTCCATCGGGGTTGTCGGCGAGACTGGTGTCCAGTGCGGGCGTGATCGCCGCGACGAAGACCGCCCCGGTCACCCGCCCGGTGCCGTACTTGGCCAGGTAGCGGGCCACCTCACCGCCGCCCATCGAGAACCCGACCAGCACCGCATCGACCACGTCCAGCTCGGTGAGCAGGTCGTCCAGGTCGGCGGCGAACGTGTCGTAGTCGTAGCCCTCATGCGGCTCGCCGGACCGCCCGAAACCGCGACGATCGTAGGCGATCACCCGGTAGCCGGCATCCTCCAGGGTGGCCGCGACCCGGTCCCAGGACTTCTCCGAGGCCGGCCAGCCGTGGATGAGGACGATGGGACGGCCCGGGCCCTCGGTGTCGGTGTAGTGCAGATGGGTGGGGTGGACACCCCGAGTGGTCAAACTGGGCATGGATCCTCCTCGGTACTCGATTCCTCAAAGGTAGGCTGTAGCGGCGTGACGCACCGAGATTTCCGGCCATCTGCGACTACGCTCGCTGGCATGGCGCAGGCATCCGGACGCAGGCACCGTCGGCTGGCTCTGCTGGTTGCCATCGTCATGGCGATGACCGCCTGCACGGGCGCCCCTCGGCCCCCTGGCCAGCAAGCGCCGCCGGGCGCGGAAGAGGTGGCCGAGGCGTTGGCCGATTCGCTCGCGTCCGGGTCGATCACAGCCCTGCCATTGGCCGGCGACCCCGCTCGTGCCGAGGTTGACCACCAGCAGGTCACCGGTCTGATGAGTGGCCTGCTGCCCCACGTCGAGGTGACCGGGATCGACTACACGGACCAGGGCACCCGGGCCACAACGCAGCTGCACCAGCGCTACTCCTTCGAGGGCGGCGAATGGGAGTTCACCAGCACCGCCACCCTCCGGCACGACGGCTCCGGCTGGCTGATCGAGTGGGACCCCACGATCGTGCACCCCGACCTGGACGCCACCTCCCGGCTCTACCACGAGCGGACGACCGCGAAACGCGGACCGATTCTCGACGCCACCGGCGCCGCGATCGTCGAGGATCGGCCGGTGCAGCGGGTGGGCATCGACAAGACCCGGGTCGCCCCGGAGCAGACCGACGCGTCCGCACGCGCGCTGGCCGGCCTGCTCGGCATCGACGTCGAGGCCTACGCCCAGCAGGTGGCCGCGTCCGGGCCGCAAGCGTTCGTGGTGGCCATCGTGCTGCGGGAGGGCCAGGTGCCACCCGCGCTCGAGCAGATCACCGGGGCGGTCGGTTTCCCTGCCGACCTTCCCCTCGCGCCCACGCCCACCTTCGCCCGGGGCCTGCTCGGGGTCGCGGGCGAGGCCACCGCCGAGGTGATCGAGGCCAGCGGAGGCAAGGTCAAGATGGGAGACGTGGCGGGCCTCAGTGGGCTGCAGAAGACCCACGACGAGCAGTTGCGTGGCACCGCCGGCCACTCGGTGATCGCCATCCGGCGTAGTGAACCGCAATTGGCCGAGCTGCCGCCCCCCAGCCCCTCCCCCGACGCCAGCACGCCCAGCGCCCAGGCCACCCCCAAGCCGCCCAACCGGACGCTGTTCTTGCTGGCCCCGGTGGACGGCGAGCCTCTGCGTCTGACGATGGAACTTGCGCTCCAGCAGCGGGCCGAGGACCTGCTGGCCGGCCAGTCGAGTCTGGTGATGGTCACCGTGCTCGACGCCGCGAGCGGGGCGATCCTGGCGGCAGCCAGTTCTCCGACCGCCGGCGCCCAGCCGTTCGTGACCACCGGACGCTACCCGCCCGGCTCGACCATGAAGGTGTCTACGGCGCTGGCCCTGATCCGCCGCGGCTACACCCCCGACTCGCTGGTGGACTGCACGACCAGGGCCGAGGTGAACGGCCGCGTCTTCACGAACTACCCGGGCTACCCGGCGGCGTTCAACGGCCTGATCAGCCTGCGCACGGCCCTGCAGCAGTCCTGCAACACCGCCTTCATGAACGCCGGAAGCGGCCTGGGTCCCTCCGAGTTGGCGGACGCCGCCGCCAGCCTGGGGCTGGGCGTCGACTACGAGACAGGCTTTGACGCCTTCTACGGCGCCGTGCCTCTCAGCGATGACCCCGTCGTGCGAACCGCCGCGACGATCGGTCAGGGCAACGTTCTGGCCTCGCCGATGGCGATGGCGGCCGAGGCTGCCTCGGTGGCCGCCGGACACACGGTCGTCCCCTATCTGGTGGTGGGCCATCAACCCACCCCGACCGCCGCCCCCCTGACGGAGTCCGAGGCGTCGATGCTGCGCGACATGATGGGTGCGGTGGTCGAGGGCGGCACGCTGACCGGCCTGCGCGGTGTGCTGGAGGGCGGTAAGTCCGGCACCGCCGAGTACACCAACGACGTGCCACCCAAGTCGCATGCCTGGACGATCGGTTACGTCGGGCGGTATGCCATCGCCGTGATGGACTACGAAGGCCGGGGTAGCGTCTCTCAGGACGTGCTGCGCGCCATGCTCGGCTGATCAACTGAACCCTCCGGAGAAACCATGACCTTCGTCTGGCCCCAGACCCTCATCGAGCTCGCCATCATCGGCGTGCTCGCCCTGCTCGTGCGCGGCCTGCTGAAACGCGTCATCAAGAATTCGGTGAACGCGGCGGCCGACAAGGCCGAGAAACGCGCGTCCGGTCTGACGGGGCGCGCAGCGTCGGTGATCGCTCAGGCCAGCGGGCTGAGCATGGAACGTCAGGCCCACCGCACGCGCACCATCGGCACCATGTTGGGCTCGCTGGTGGACGCGGTGGTGATCATCGTCGTGGTGTTCATGATGCTCCAGTCCTTGGGGGTGAACATCATGCCCGCGTTGGCCTCGGCCGGCATCGGGGGCCTGGCGATCGGGTTCGGCGCCCAGAGCCTGGTCAAGGACATCATCTCGGGCATCTTCCTGATGCTCGAGGACCAACTGGGCGTCGGTGACCACGTCGACATCGGGACGCTGAGCGGAACGGTGCTGTCCCTCGGGCTGCGGGCGACCCGGATCCAGGATGTCGGTGGCGAGATCTGGTACGTCCGCAACGGCGAGATCGTCACACTCGGCAACCGCAGCCAGGGCTGGTCGACCGGCAACATCCACATCCCCGTGGCCCTCAGCGAAGACCCGTACACCGTCCTGCCGCTGCTCACCGAGGTCTGCCAGAAGCTGGAGGCCGACCCCGAGTGGGCCGAGCAGATGCTGGAGCCACCGACGGTGCTGGGGCTGACCCGTTTCGAGGCCCAGCACGCGATCTACACGATCACCGTCAAGTGCCCACCCAACCAGCAATGGGCAGTGGAGCGTGAGGTCCGCGCCCGGGTGATGGCCGGGTTCCAGGCCGCCGGGGTGAAGGCGCCCAGCCCGCTCGTGCACCCGTGACCAGCACGAGCGTCACCCGCACACCGCAGGTGGCGTAGGATCCAACCAGATTGGTGCGGGGGAATCTGGTGAGACTCCAGAGCTGACCCGCAGCCGTGATGGACGCTCGCGTCCCAGTCGGAATGCCCGAACCGATCAGACCACACAAGTACTCGTCGCGGTCTGCGAGTCGGTCACGTCAGTTCTCGTGACATTCCGGACCCGACCCAGGAAGGATCCGGATGTCTTTTCGAACCACACTGGCAGCTGTCGGGCTTGCGGCTGGCCTGGTGCTCGCCCCGTTGGCCTCCCCCGCTACCTCTCACGCAGCCCCCGACGTCGACGTTGTTGCGGCCGCGGACTGGCTGAGCGGCCAGTTCACCGACAACCAGTACCTCAAGGGTTTCGACGGCTCCACCCCCGACCCCGCCACCACCATCGACGGCGTGCTGGCGCTGGTGGCCGCCGACGCGCACCCCGAGCTCGTCGCCTCAACAGTCACCTGGCTCGGCGGCCAGGCCGGCGAACTGGCGTCCACCCCCACATCCGCAGCCCGGGCCGCGATCCTGGCCGAGGCGGTCGGGCAGGACGCCGCCAACTTCGGTGGCGTCAACCTGGTGACCGCGATGCAGGGCGACCTGGGTGACGCGGCCAGCAACCCCTACGGCCTGGCTCTGCTGGTGATCGGCCTGGAACGCACCGACACGCAGGTGCCCGCCGCGGTTGTGGACGCGCTGCTCGCCACTCAGCAGGACGACGGCGCGTTCGCCTTCCCCGACTTCGGCGTCGACATCGACTCCACGGCGCTCGCAGCCCAGGCGCTGTCGCTGCTGGACGACAACGAGCGGGCAGGCCTCGCCCAACGGAAAGCGGTCGGCTGGCTGATCGACAACCAGTGCACCGAGACCTCCGAGCTGTGCCCCACCACGGGGCCCTACTGGGGCAGCTACTCCCCCGCCAACACCGCCGGTCTGGCGATCGCTGCATTGCGACTGGCAGGTGAAGACACCACCGACCAACTGACCTGGCTGTACGCCCAGCAGGAGGCCGACGGTGGTTTCCCGGCCGCGATCGGGGCCGGCTACTCCGACGTGTACGCCACCGCCCAGTCGCTGGTGGCCGTCACGGGCAGCGACCTGACGTCCGTGGGCGAAGACGCCGAGGAAAGCGAGGGCGCCGGACGCGACAACAGCGCCCGGTTCCTGCTGGGTGGTCTCGGCATGTTGCTGGCGCTGGTCGTCGTCCTCGCGGTCTACCGGATGCGACGGTCAGAATCATGACCCGGGTGCTGGGCGTGCTGGGGGCGCTGGGCCTGGTCGTCGGACTGCTGGCCGGTCCGGCCAGCCTGCCGGCGGTCGCGCAGGACCCCGCGTCCCAGTGCCGCAGCGACGGGGGCATCTACGTCTACGTCCTCGACCAGGGCAGCGAGGTGCTGGCGGGTTGCACCCACGCCGAGACGGGGATGGGACGGCTGCTCGAACTGACCACCGTCCAGACCGCCGGGGCTGGTTTCATCTGCCGGATCGCCGGACGCCCCGAGCGTTGCCTGGCCACCCCGGGCGGCGATGAGCCCTACTGGGGGTACTGGTGGTGGCGCCCCAGCGCCGAAGCACCAGAGGGCCAGTGGCAGTACGCCACCATCGGCGGCTCTTACAAGGGGGTCCCGGGCAGCGTCGAGGCGTGGCACTTCTCGGTGGGCGAGCAGCCGCCTTTCCAGCCCTCAGCGGTCGAAGCTGCCGTGCAACCCGCAAGCGAGGCCCCCGGCCCGTCAGACTCCACGCCGCAGACCCAGGGCTGGGGGGCCACTGCGCCGACCGCCGCCACCGTGGCTTTCCTCGGAGTAGGCGGCTACGGCCTGTGGCGACGCCGACGGAACCGGGGCTGAGCCATGTCCAGGGTTCTGCCGCGTCCCGAGGTCATCGCACTGCCGGCCACCGTCCCCACCGGGGCACGGCTGGTCGGCCGGGCGATCCATCCATGGGCGTGGTGGGTCTGGGCGATCGGTGCCGGGGTGGCGATCACCCTGGCCACCAACCCGCTGCTGCTGGTGCTGCTGAGCGCAGCGGTGGTCTTCGTCGTCCTGCAGCGACGCACCTCGGAACCCTGGGCGCGCTCGCTGACGATGTACCTCGCGCTGGCCGGGGTGGTCATCGCAATGCGGTTGGTCTTCCAGATTCTCATCGGCGGCCTGCGCGAAGGCACCGTGCTCTTCCGGCTGCCCGAGATCGGCCTGCCAGGCTGGGCGGCCGGCATCCGGCTCGGTGGCCCGGTCACCGTCGAGGGTCTCGTCTACACCGCGGTGGACGCCGGCCACCTGGCCGGCCTGCTGATCTGCATCGGAGCGGCCAACGCGCTGGCCAACCCCAGGCGGGCGCTGCGCAGCGTGCCGGCCGCCTTCCACCAGATCGCCACCGCGCTGGTCATCGCCATCTCCGTCGCGCCTCAACTGGTGGAGTCCGTGCTGCGGGTGCGCCGAGCCCGACGACTGCGCGGTGGGGTGCGCCCGGGCGTCCGGGGCATCATCTCGATCATCATCCCGGTTATCGAGGACTCCGTCGACCGCTCGATGGCGCTGGCGGCCGGCATGGAGTCACGGGGATACGGTCGCACTCGCACCGGCGCAAGCCTCGACGGGCGGCTCGCGCTGCTGCTGGTGGGGGCCACGCTGGTGGTCACCTTCGCCACCTTCGCGATGCTGGGCCTGCCGTCGTCCCGGACGTGGGCCGTGCCGTTGCTTCTGATCGGCGTCGCCGTCGGCGCGTTCGGGCTGCACCGGGCCGGGGACGAGTTGGCGATCAGCCGTTACCGCCCCGACCGCTGGGGAACCACCGAGTACCTGGTGGCGGCCTGCGGGTTGGGCGCGGCCGCCCTGACGGTCTGGCTGGTGAACACCGACTCGGCGATGGTGTTCGGGGTGTTCCCGATGACCTGGCCGCGGCTCAGCCCTGCGATGCTCGTGGCGGTGGCGTTCGCTGCCCTGCCCGGCATCATCACCCCCGCCCCGCTCAGGGGGACGTCATGATCGTCTTCGACGACGTCACCATCAGCTACGACGCCCCCGGCAGCACCCGGGGTGCAACGCGTCCGGTGCTCCGTCAGGTCGACCTGCGTATCCCCGAGGGTGACCTCGTCGTCGTGGTCGGGCGCACCGGGTCGGGCAAGTCGACCCTGCTGGGTGCCATCAACGCTCTGGTGCCGCATTTCACCGGTGGCGTGCTGCGGGGCGAGGTGCGGGTCGCCGGACGCTCGACGCGCACCCATCGTCCACGCGACCTTGCCGACGTGGTCGGCTACGTCGCCCAGAACCCGGTGCTGGGTTTCGTCACCGACCGCGTGGAGGACGAGATCGCCTACGGCATGGAGCAACTCGGCCTCACTGCCCCCGCGATGCGCAAGCGCGTCGAGGAGACTCTCGACCTGATGGGCATCGCCGACCTGCGCCGCCGTCCCCTGGCCGACCTGTCGGGCGGACAGCAGCAACGGGTGGCGATCGCGGCGGTGCTGGCCGCCCAACCCCGCATCGTGGTGCTGGACGAGCCCACCTCGGCCCTCGACCCGACCGCCGCGCAGGACGTGCTGGCCGCGGTGACCACGCTGGTGCACGAGGTCGGCCTGACCGTCGTGCTCGCCGAACACCGGCTGGAGCGCGTCATGCAAGTGGCCGACCAGGTGGCCTGGCTGCCCGGTGACGGCACGGTCGACCTGGGGCCGACCGCCGAGGTGCTGGCCCGCTGCGATGTCGTCCCGCCACTGGCCGAACTCGCCCGACGGTTCGGCTGGCACCAGGTGCCGACCAGCGTCCGGGACGCCCGGCGTCGGGTGCAGCGCGAGCACATCACCATCGCCAACCCCCTTTCGCCAGTTCCGACGGCGACCCCGCAGCCCGACCCTGTGATGCGGATCAGCGCACTGGGGGTGCGTTACGGCGACGTGCTCGCCGTTGAGAGCGTCGAACTGGACTTCGCCCCAGGTGAGGTGTGCGCTCTGATGGGACGCAACGGTGCCGGCAAGTCGTCGCTGCTGTGGGCCATCCAGGGCGCGGTGCCCAGCACAGGGATGGTGCAGGTGGCCGGCACCGACCCCCGGCACCTGCCGGCCGACCAGGTGGGACGCCTTGTCACGCTGGTACCGCAGTCGGCCGGCGACCTGCTCTACCTGCCCACCGTCGCCGCCGAGTGCGCCCAGGCCGACCTGGACTCACGGGTGCCTGCGGGCACGACGGCTGCGACCCTGGCCGCCCTCGGCGTCCAGGTGCCCGCCGACCAGCATCCGCGCGACCTGTCGGAGGGCCAGCGACTCGCACTGGTGCTGGCCATCCAGGTGGCGACCCAGCCGAAGGTGCTGCTGCTGGACGAGCCGACCCGCGGGCTGGACTATGCGATGAAGGCCGAACTGGGACGAATCGTCGCCGACCTGGCCGCCAGGGGCACCTGCGTGGTGATCAGCACCCACGACGTCGAGTTCGCGGCGGCGACCACCGGGCGGGCCATCGTCATGGCGGACGCCGACGTGGTGGCCGACGGGCCGACGCGATCGGTGTTGACCTCCTCGCCCGCCTTCAGTCCCCAGATGGCCAAGGTCTTCCATCCCCGGCAGGTGCTCACCCCGGCCGAGGTCGTCCGCGTCGAGAGCTGGGCCCGGGCATGAGCGCCACGGCACTGCAACGCGACATCGTCCTGCTGGAGCGGCGCACCGCAGGCGGCTCGGCACTGCCGATCGGCGGTTGGTCGACGGTGCTGCTGGCGATCACGGCTGTGATGGGGGGGCTCGCGTTCGGCTGGCCGCTGCTGTTGAAGCCCGGCAGCGTGCTGACGTCCAGCACGGTCGCCCCACTGGTGCTGGCAGCCATTCTGCCCTTGGTGCTCGGCATGGTGGTGGTGCAACTGGCCAGCCACGAGATGGACGTCAAGGCGCTGTCGCTGCTGGGGGTGCTGACCGCGCTCGGTGCGGTGGCGCGTCCACTGGGCGCGGGCACGGCCGGCATGGAGACGGTCTTCTTCCTGGTGATCCTCGCCGGACGCGTCTTCGGCCCCGGGTTCGGGTTCGTGCTCGGCAACACGACGCTGTTCGCGTCCGCACTGGTCGTCGGTGCGGTCGGACCCTGGCTGCCGCACCAGATGCTCGCAGCCGGCTTCGTCGGGTTGGGGGCCGGGCTGCTGCCCAGGCTGACCGGACGTGCGGAGGTCGTCCTGCTCGCGCTCTACGGTGCGGCACTCGGCTTCGTGTTCGGAATCCTGATGGACTTCTCGTTCTGGCCGTTCGCCGTCGGGCAGGGCCCGCAGGGCTACGACCCGTCCGCCGGCCCGCTGGAGAACCTGCACCGGTTCATGGTGATGGAACTGGTCACCGGGATGGGCTGGAACACCGGACGCTCCATCACCAACGTGCTGTTGATCACGGTGCTCGGACCGTCAGTGCTGCGGGTGCTGCGTCGGGCCGCCCGCCGAGCCCGCTTCGAGCAACCCGACCGCACCGCCACGGGCTAGGGTCACGCCGTGAACCAGACGGACGCGAAGCCACCAAGGCGTCAGCTGTCGACAGAAGCGGCGTTGGCCTGCGTCCTCGGATCGGTGGTGGCCGTGGAGGTCGGGGCAGCCCTGGGCAAGGGGTTGTTCGTCGCGGTGCCGCCGACCACGGCGGCCTGGCTGCGCTTCAGCTTCGCGGCAGCCGTGCTGCTCGGCATGCGCGCCCTAGGTGGGGCCGTCCAACGGGCGCGCCGCCGAGCGTCAGCGCCCCGGACGCCGCTGTCCCGGCGGGCAGTCGTGGCCGCCGTCAGCTACACAGCCGCACTGATCGGCATGAACTGGGCGTTCTACCTGGCCATCGCCACCATCCCGCTGGGCATCGCGGTCACCATTGAGTATCTCGGCCCGCTGGCGGTGGCGATCGTCGGCTCGCGGGGTCATCTCGACCTGCTGTGGGCCGGGCTGGCGGGCCTCGGGGTGGCACTGCTCGGCTTCCGGCCCCAGGGTCTCGACCCGCGAGGCCTGTTCTTCATCGTGCTGGCGGCCTGCTGCTGGGCCGCCTACATCACCGTGGGGACGCGGGCCACGCGCTACTGGGCGGGCGCCGACCTGGTGACGATGGCCTGCCTGGCCGGCGCCGTGGTGCTGGCGGTGCCGGCCGTGCGAGGGGGCGGGGCCAGTCTGTGGACGCCGGCGGTGCTGATGATGGGCCTCCTGGTGGGGGTGTTCAGCTCGGTGCTGCCCTATCGCCTCGACATGATCGCGTGGGGAGGGGTGCCCCCGGCCCTGTTCAGCATCCTGCAGTCGCTGGCCCCTGCCGTGGCGGCGCTGGCGGGCTGGCTGCTGCTCAACGAGGTGCTGGGCACCACCGACTGGCTCGCCCTGTTGGCCGTCGTGACCGCTTCGGTGGGCGCCACCTGGACCGCTCACGCCGTGCAGTCCACCTCCCCGACAGACGAGTAGAATTGCTCGCCGTGTCCCACCTGATCCGATTCCAGGCCACCGCCCTGGCGACGCTGCTGCCCGCCAGCCCGATCATCGGTGAGCTGGGAAGCCGGTTTGCGGACGCTGGGCACCAGCTCTACCTGGTCGGCGGATCGGTGCGTGACGCCCTGCTCGGGGAACTGGGCAATGACCTGGACTTCACGACATCGGCCCGCCCCGATGAGACCTTCCGGCTGCTGCGCGCCTTCACTTCCATCGTGTGGGACGTGGGCCGCGACTTCGGCACCATCAGTGCCCAGGCCGAGCGGGACGGCCGCGACTGGCTGATCGAGGTCACCACCTATCGCGCCGACAGCTACCGCAGCGACTCCCGCAAACCCGAGGTGGCGTTCGGCGACAGCGTCACCGACGACTTGATCAGGCGCGACTTCACCGTCAACGCGATGGCTCTGGACGTGACCGGAGTTGGCCCCGACACGTGGCGCTTCGTCGACCCGCACGGTGGGCTGGACGACCTGGCGGACCGACTGTTGCGCACCCCGTCCGCCCCTGAGATCAGCTTCGGGGACGACCCGCTGCGGATGATGCGGGCCTGCCGGTTCGCGTCCCAGCTGGGCTTCGAGCTCGACCCGGCAACCGCCAGGGCGCTGCGTGAGATGGCCGGGCGCATCGAGATCATCAGCGCCGAGCGGGTGCGCGACGAACTGAGCAAGACGCTGCTCACCGACGCCCCGCGTCCCGGCCTGGAGATGCTGGTGACCAGTGGGCTGGCCGACCACGTGCTGCCCGAACTGCCCGCCATGCAGCTGGAAAGCGACGAACACCTGCGTCACAAGGACGTCTTCCAGCACTCCCTCACCGTCCTGGAGCAGGCGATCGAGCTCGAGAAGTCCCGCGACTGGGTGGACGGGCATCCGAACCCTGACCACCAGCCCGACCTCGTCGTCCGGTTGGCGGCCCTGCTGCACGACATCGGCAAGCCGGCGACCCGGGCCTACGAGGGCAGCAAGGTCACCTTCCATCACCACGACGTGGTGGGCGCGAAGATGGCCCGCAAGCGGCTGACCGCGCTGCGCTACCCCAAGGACGTGATCTCGGCGGTGAGCCAGCTGATCAACCAGCACCTGCGCTTCCACGGCTATTCGGAGGGTTCGTCGGGGGGCGCCTCAAGTGGCTGGACGGACGCGGCGGTGCGCCGCTACGTCCGCGACGCCGGCGACCAGTTGGAGCGGCTGCACATCCTTACCCGAAGCGACTGCACCACCCGCAACATGCGGAAGGCCGAGCGGCTGCGCCGTGCCTACGACGAACTCGAGTTCCGCATCGACGAACTCTCGGCGGCCGAGGAGTTGGACGCCATGCGTCCCGACCTGGACGGCAACCAGATCATGGAGCTGCTCGGTCTGAGGCCGGGACGCGACGTGGGCCGGGCCTACCAGTTCCTGCTCGAACGTCGACTCCAGGACGGCCCGCTCGGGGCCGACCGGGCCCGGGCCGAGCTGCTCGCATGGTGGAGCGCCGAGCAGACCCATGAGTGAGGAGGCCAAGTTCCACGAGAGCCCGATCCGGGTACCGGGGACCGACCGGCTCTTCTACCGACGGCTGATCCTGATACCGCTGCTGGCGAACCTGGCGGTCACCCTGATGGCGATCAGCGCCATCAACGTGGCCCTGCCCAGCATCGAGGAGAGCATCGGCGCCACCACCACCGACCTGCAGTGGATGCTGTCGGGCTACGCCCTGGCCTTCGGCATCGTGCTGGTGGGTGCCGGACGGGTCGGGGACGCGCTGGGCCGCAGCTTCGTCTTCGTCCTGGGCATGGCGTTGTTCACCGCCGGTTCGCTGGCGTGCGCACTGGTGAGCGATCCGGTGCAGCTCAACTGGTTGCGGATCGTGCAGGGCGTGGGGGCAGGCGTGGCGTCCCCCCAGGTCAATGGCATGATCCTGCAGTACTTCACCGGCCGTCAACGGGCCCGCGCGTTCGCGATGTTCGGCCTGGTGGTCTCGGTATCGGTGGCCGTCGCACCGTCGCTGACCGGGCTGCTGATCAAGCTGCTCGGCCCGGACGCAGGCTGGCGTGCGTCCTTCCTGTGGAACGTGCCGATCGGTCTGGTCACCATCGTCCTCGCCCTGCGCTGGCTGCCGTTCGGGTCGGAGCGGGCACGACGGCTGGCCCGGCAACGCGGGGAAGTCGTCAGCACTCGAGTTGACCTCGACCCGGTCGGCATCACGCTGCTGTCAACCGCCGTGCTGTGCCTGATGCTGCCCTTCATGATCAAACAGCTGGTGGCGTTCAGCCTGCTGGCCATCGGGGCCGGGCTGCTGGTGATCTGGGTGTGGTGGGAGAGGCGCTACAAGCAGTCGGGTGGCGAGCCGATGGTCGACCTGCAACTGTTCCGCTACCGGTCGTTCACCAACGGCATCGCTGTCTCCGGCACGCAGTTCCTGGGCGGCACCTCGATCTTCGCCGTCTTGGCGCTCTACATGCAGAACGGCCTGGGTGTGGAGGCGTTGATCGTCGGGTTGATCGGCCTGCCCAACGCCCTGGCGTCGGCATGGTCGTCGGTCTGGACGGGCGAGCACGTGCTCGACCGGGGTCGCAGGATCATCGTCGCGGCCTTCGGTGTCTACCTGATCGGCATCATCGGCGCGATCGTGCTCAGCCAGTTCCTGGACGTCGAGGGCATCGCCATCCACCCTCTGTGGATGGCCGCCCCCCTGGTGCTGTGCGGGCTGGGCGTGGGCGCGGTCAACTCGGCCAACCAGACCCTCAGCCAGCAGGACATCCCGCCCGAGGTCGGCGGCACCGCTGGCGCTGTCAAGCAGGTGGCCGAGCGGATCGGCACGGCCGTGGGGAACGCCATGATCACCGCGGTGCTGTTCTCGCTGGCCGCCACCAGTTGGACCGCGGGATTCGCGGCGGCCTACGGGGTGATCGCCATCATCCTGTTGCTGGCGTTGGTGTTCGCCGTGGCCGACCTGCGGATGCTCGGGGACGGCGGCTCGCACGTGCCGGCATCACGGAGCTGAACGGCTGGCCAGCCTAGGATGATGCGGTGAGCGGACAGCGCAGGACGACAGGCCTGGTGGGCCTGCTGCTGGTCATCCTGTTCACCATCACCAGTGCCCTGCAGTGCGCACCCGCCCACGCCCGAGCCGCCGATGAGGTGGCCGTTCACCTGACCTCCATCACCCCCACCGTGCTGAGCGCCAGCGGCGAACTGGTGATCAGCGGCACCATCACCAACCAGTCCTCCGACACTCTGCGCCAGGTCGAGGTGCGACTGTGGCGTGACGCCACCCCGTTGACGACACTGGGCCGCCTGCAGCAAGCAGTGGCCGGCACGAACCCGGCCGGCGAGGTGATGGACGCCGCGACCGCTCGGCAGCCGGTCAACCCTGAAGAGGGGCTGGCCCCCGGAGCGTCAGCGTCCTTCACC
Source organism: uncultured Actinomycetota bacterium (assembly GCA_963780175.1). Taxonomy (GTDB): domain Bacteria; phylum Actinomycetota; class Actinomycetes; order Propionibacteriales; family Propionibacteriaceae; genus Brooklawnia. The sequence continues at coordinate 64,056 of CAWAAT010000005.1, forward strand.
GTGCGCGCCGACCTCGGACCGGACGCCGCGGAGCAGCTGTGGTTGAGCGTCCCGGACGCTGCCTACCAGGTCGGCGTATCGGTCTTCGGTCGCCCGGCCGTCGAGGGTTACCGGCAACTCGGTCAGGCCCACGCCCTGATGCCCTATCCCGGCGCCACCCCGGCGTCGATCACCACCATCGTGGTGCTCAGTCACCGTCCCACCCTGCTCCCGCTTGCCGCCGCCGAGAGCCGCCCACCGGTCTTCGCCGACGACTCACTCGCCCAGGAACTCGACGGCCGGCTCACCGACCTGCTGACCCTGGCCGAACAACCGGACGTCTGGACGGTCATCGACCCTGCGCTGTTCGACGAGGTGACCGCGCTCAGCACCGGCCACAGCGTCCTGCAGGCCGATGGGAGTCTGCGCACGGGGGCGCCCGACGTGGCCGTCACCGCCACCGCCTGGCTCGCCCGGCTGCAGGCGCTCGCCGCCCAGGGTCGCCTGGGCCGCACTCTGTACGGCTCCGTGGACGTGCTCGGTGCCACTGCCGCGCAACGCCCCGACGTTCTCAACCGAGCCGAGACCGCGCTTCCAATCGGCCACCCGCTGGCACTGCTGCCCCTCGTGGTGTGGCCCGCCGACGGTCAGGTTGACGCCGACACGGTCACAGCGCTCGTCGCGTCCGCCCCCTGGCTGGTGCTGGCGAGCAATCTGGGGGGATCCGCCCCCCTGCAGGCCAGTGACGGCGTCCGGTTGCTCGCCGTCACCCCCGATCTTGCGGCCGAGAGCGACCAGGACGATCCCGTCCAGCTGCAGGGACGCCTGTCGGCCTGGCAACTGGTCAGCTCGCTGGAGGGCCGAGTGTTCGTCCACGTCGTGAGCACCAGCCAGACGGCAGCCCTGGAGTCGGCCGCCCAGCCGTGGCGCACCAGAATCGGCCTGGACTCACTGTTGGCTGCGCAGCCGGAGCCACCTGGAGCGTTCCTGACGAGCCTGCCCGAACGTGAGATCGCACCCGAGCTGCTCGAGGCCACCGACCGGGCCGGCCAACTGCTGGACACGTGGCGCGAGCTGAGCAGCGACGGCCAGGAGGCCGATGAACCGCGCCTTGCGGGCATCATCGCGAACGGCTGGTCGTCGGCCTTCGGACGGGACGCGACCCGCCAGGTCGACTGGCTCGTTCGCGCCACGGCACCTGCTGACGCGATCCTGTCCACCGATGCGATCCAACTCCTGATCACCGACTGGGTGACCACCTCGGCCGACGACAACCTGCTCCCGGTCACCGTGCTCAACAACACCTCCCACGCGGTGCAGGTACGCGTCCACTTCGACTCCGAGAACCCACTGCGCATCTCGGTCGATGACTCTGAGTTGTTCACGGTGGAGCCAGCCGAGTCCGCCACCGTGCGGGTTCGCCCGCGGACCCACGGCAACGGCACGGTCGCGGTCACCGCCCAGCTCGTGACGTCCGGTGGCCGCCCCGTCGGCCACCCCGCCAGCTTCATCATCACCGGCACGGAGGCCGGGCGGATGGCCTGGCTCATCATCCTGGCCTCCGGTGCGGTGCTGCTCGTCGCCACCGCCATGCGGGTTCGAACGGTCCGACACAAGAGCCGAGACGCCTGAGAGCCGAGGCGCGCTCTGGCGCCCTGCTGGGGCAGACTGGGAACCTGTAGTTCGGGCAGGGAAGGTGGTGACATGGATCTGGAAGATGCCTACGACACGGAGGCCACGGGGCGACTGGACCTGACGTCGGTCACCGCCGGTCTGGTACTGGCCGGACGCTACCGGCTTGAGGCGCTGCTGGCGCACAGTCGGGGTGTGATGACGTGGCGAGCCTCCGACCAGGTGCTGTCGCGCCCGGTACTCATCCACCTTCTCGAACCCGACGACGAGCGCCTCGGCTGGATTCTGCAGGCAGCGCGGCGGGCAGCCACCGTGACCGACTCCCGATTCCTGCGGGTGCTGGACGCCCTTGAGGCCTCCGGTCAGGAACCATGGTCGTTCGTGGTCTGCGAGTACGCGGTCGGTGACTCGCTGGCGACTCTCCTGACGCACGGTCCGCTGACCGGCCAACAGGCCGGCTGCATCGTCCGGGACGTCGCCGCCGCCCTCGCCCCGCTCCACGCCCGAGGGCTGTTCCACCTGCGCATCAGCCCCGAATCGGTCATCATCACCGCCAACGGCAACGTGAAGATCGTGGGGTTCCTCATCGACGCAGCCCTTCGGCCCGAGCCCGGGGAGGACTCCCTGAGCTGGTCGGAGCAGGAGTCCGTCGACACCCGCGGCCTGGGGGCGCTGCTGTACGCGGCCAGCACCGCCCGTTGGCCGGTGCCGCCGTCCGAGCCCCAGCGGCCCTACTGGGGGCTCGCGCCAGCCCCCTTGGCAGGTCTGGTGGCCGCCAACCGGGACGCGAGCGAGCAGGTCTGGGCGAGCCCGCACGAACTCAACCCCCCGATCGACCCGGAACTCTCCGCGGTCACCATGGCGATTCTGCGCGGCGCACTGGGGCTCGTCGGCCCCCAGTTGAGCACCGCGGACGACATCGCCGACTCCCTCGATGGCGTGCTGGGGGCCGGCGCAGCCGACGAGTCACTCGAAGACCTTGTCCGTGGCCATCAGGGCATGTCCCAGACCCCGACCACTCCCGCTGTCATCCACCAGTCGACGTGGGCAGGGCACGACGACGGCCCACCCACCAAGCCGATGCCGGCGGTCACACCGTCACCGCCGAGGCCTGTGCCACCCGCCGCCCACGTCCCGGTGGCCTCAGCCCAACCTGTCGTCGGCCCGCAGCAGCCCGCGACACCGCTGCCTCCCCGGCCGCGTCCGGTTGCGGCCCCGCCCAGGCAACGTCCGGGAGCTACCGTGGGCGCGCTCGGACGGCGCTGGGTGGTCCCTCTCGTCGCATTCGTCGCGGTGGCGTTGGTGGTGCTGCAAGTGCGCGGCTGCACCCAGACCCCGAGTACGCAGCCGACGATCGGCGCCGGCCAGTCGGATTCTGCTCTTGTTGAACCTGTGGACATCGTCTCGGCGTTCGACTTCGATCCCCAGGCCGACGGCGGGGACGCGAACGAGAACTCCGACCAGGCCCAGTTGGCGGCCGACGGGGACGCATCGACGGTCTGGCGGACTCTCACCTACCTCAACAACCCGGTCTTCGGCGGGCTCAAGCCTGGTGTGGGCATGGTTTTCGACCTGGGACGCGAGGTTCCGGTGGCCAGCGTCTCACTCATCCTCGACAACCAGCCCAACGTCTTGTCACTGATGGTGCCGAGGGATGCGGACCCCTCAGAGTCCGCGCCACCGATGGACTCAGTCGACCAGTGGCAGGTGATCGCCTCCGATCCGGCCGCCGGCCTGCAGGTGAGCCTCAGCCCCGACGAGCCGGTCACCACCCGCTGGGTGATGGTCTACTTCACGCAGTTGCCGCCGGTGGGCGCGTCGCTCTACCGCTCCGGCATAGCGGAGGCTTACATCAACCGATGACGCTGATTGCCAAGTATTCGAGACTCTACCGTCCACCCAAGATTGACGTATAGAGCACTCGTTGGCTCTCTGGACGCGTGCCGTGATGGAATATCCCGGTCGGCGACTTCGTTGGTCGACTGTGAGCACCACTGGAGATGAGGTCAACATGATGACGTCCAACCCTTTCGTCGGCGGTCTGAGTAGCGGACTCAAGCTGGGGTCGATGACCGAGGCACCGAGCCAGTCGCTGGAACCGGCCACGGACGGCCCGGTTCGAGACGTCATCATCGTCGGGAGTGGCCCGGCGGGCTACACCGCCGCGATCTACTGCGCGCGGGACGGTCTGGCACCGCTGGTGATCGAGGGCTCGATCGCCGCTGGCGGGGCGTTGATGAACACCACCGAGGTGGAGAACTTCCCGGGCTTCCCGGACGGCATCATGGGTCCGGATTTGATGGCCCAGATGCGGGCGCAGGCCGAGCGCTTCGGCGCGGAGTTTGTCCCCGACGACGCGGTGCGCCTCGAACTCGACCGCGACATCAAGCTCGTGGAGGACTCCGAGGGCAACGTCTATCGCGCGCGCACGGTCATCCTCGCCATGGGCTCCGGCTACCGGCGGCTGGGTCTGCCCGAGGAGGATACCTTCTCTGGGAGGGGCGTGTCCTGGTGCGCCACCTGCGACGGCTTCTTCTTCAAGGGAAAGAAGATCGCCGTGGTGGGCGGTGGCGACTCGGCGGCCGAGGAGGCAACCTTCCTGTCCCGCTTCGCCGACGAGGTCACCCTCATCCATCGTCGCGACGAACTGCGCGCCTCTAAGATCATGGCCGACCGGGTGCTCGCCGACCCGAAGATCACCCCCGCGTGGAACACCGAGATCGTCTCCATGTCAGGAGATTCCCACCTGGAATCACTCACATTGCGCGACTGCAAGACTGGTGAGGAACGCTCACTAGAGGTGGCCGGGCTGTTCGTCGCTATCGGTCACACGCCACGATCCGAGCTTGTCAAGGGCGAGATCATGCTGGACGATGCCGGCTACGTCCTCGTTGAGGGAGACTCAACAAGGACCAATCTGCCGGGGGTCTTTGCCTGTGGCGACCTCGTGGACCACACCTACCGACAGGCCATCACAGCCGCCGGCACCGGTTGTCGAGCGGCCCTGGACGCCGAACGCTTCCTCGCGTCACTGGCGGACGTGGCCGTCGCAGCACAGCCGCGGCAGTAGTATCCGAACCTGACGAGAGGAACAGACAGCCATGGCAGTGATCGAGGTCACCGACGCCAGCTTCGAGGCCGATGTGTTGAAGGCCACCAAGCCCGTGCTGGTGGACTACTGGGCGGATTGGTGCAGTCCGTGCCGTCAGCTTTCCCCCATCGTGGACGAACTCGCCCGCACCTACGGCGATCGCATGGTCTTCGCCAAGCTCGACACCAACGCCAATCCCGACGTCCCGATGCGCCAGGGCGTCATGGCCCTGCCCACCCTGCAGTTCTTCGTGAACGGCCAGGTGGTCAACTCCCTGCAGGGCGGCAAGACCAAGGCCGCTCTGGTGAAGGCCATCGAGGCCGTGCTGAGCTGATCTCGATAAAGCCCTTTACAGTTTTAATGCTTTGTCGATATAACAGTTAGTCTTTGCCGAGTATCGACATGATCCGGTCCAGGTCGTCCTGATCCGCGAACTCGATGGTCAGCCTGCCTTTGCGGGGGCCGATGCTGACCTGGACTCGGGTGTCGAGCCGATCTGCCAGCCCGTTGGCGCTCTGCAGCACTCGATCGGGCACTTCTCTGGGAGGGTGCACGTTGCGCGAGGGTGCTGACGTCCCGCGCGAGGCGAGCATGGCAGCCTCCTCGGCCGCCCGCACCGACAAGCCTTCGGCAACGATCCGCTGAGCCAATTGCTCCTGCACGAGGGGATCCTCCACCATCAGAACGGCGCGCGCATGGCCCGCCGAAAGCACCCCGGCAGCAACGCGGCGTTGCACCGGCGCCGGCAGGGCCAGCAGCCGGATGGTGTTGGAGATGTGCGGACGCGATCGCTGCACTCGACTTGCCAACTGCTCCTTGGTGCACCCGAAGTCGTCGAGCATCTGCTGATATGCGGCGGCCTCTTCCAGCGGGTTCAGTTGGGCACGATGCAGGTTCTCAAGCAGGGCGTCCCGCAACAGATCAGCGTCGTCGGTTGCCCGCACGATTGCGGGGATGACGTCCAACCCTGCCAACTTGTGGGCCCGCCACCGACGCTCCCCCATGATGATTTCGTAGCCGGTGTCACGTCGGCGCACGACGATGGGCTGCAGAAGTCCCACATCCTTGACAGACTCTGCGAGCTCCGACAACGCGTCCTCGTCGAAGTTCCGCCTTGGCTGTTGAGGGTTGGGCGCGATCTCCGATACCGGGATCTCCGCGAAATAGGAGCCGTCCGGCAGCGCGGCTGAGGCCCTGTGTGGCGTTCCCGGTTCATCGACGTCGGTGCGCAGGAACAGCTCACCGAGGCCGCGTCCCAGCCCACCAGTGCGTGGGGGAGTCACCCGTGCCCCCCCCTTCGGGCCGGGGTTGCCACCAGGCCGGCGCCGCGTTCCGCGATCTCCCGGGACGCCTTGAGATAGGCCTTCGCTCCCACCGACGCTGGATCGTAGCCCAGGATGGTCATCCCGTAGCTGGGGGCCTCACTCAGGCGAACCGAGCGTGGGATGAGGGTCACCAGCGTCTGGTCCGGGAAGTGATTGCGCACCTCTTGGCCCACCTGGGTAGACAGGCGCGTCCGCGCGTCGAACATCGTCAACAGCACGGTGCTCAGTTCGAGGTCGGGGTTCAGCTCCTCGCGAACGAGCTGAATGGTGCGGGTCAACTGCGTGACTCCTTCGAGTGCGTAGTACTCACACTGAATCGGTATCAGGATCTCCGAGGCTGCTACGAGCGCGTTCAGGGTCAGCAACCCCAGCGACGGGGGACAGTCGAAGATGACGTAGTCGACGTCATGGGCCGCCAGATGTCGCCCCAGCGACTTCTTCAGCCGTTGCTCGCGAGCCACCTGGGGAACGAGTTCGATCTCAGCGGCGGCCAGATCGATTGTCGCCGGCACCACCATCAGGTTCGGGGACTCGGGGGACTGCTGGGCGACGTCCACGATCGGGGTGTGCTGCAGGAGCACTTCGTAGGTTCCCAGCGCGCCGGATCGATGCTCGATTCCCAACGCGGTGCTGGCGTTGCCCTGCGGGTCGAGGTCCATCAGGAGCACCGACAGTCCACCCCGCGCCAGTGCCGACGCGATGTTGACAGCAGTGGTGGTCTTTCCCACGCCGCCCTTCTGATTGGCGACCACGATCGTCCGCGTGCTGATCGGCCGGGGCAGTGCCTCGTCCGTTTCACGTGAAACGCTTCGCTTGGTTTTGTCCGACACCATCGTGTCGTACCCCTTTCGCCGCTGTCCCCAGCGAGGTTAGCGGATGCTTGCGACAGGGCGCACCCGCACGACATGCGTGGTTCCCACTCCGGCAACAACCTGCACCGTGAGCAACTGGGCCGAAAACCCGGCATCCCGCAGGACGCTGGCAGCGTCCCTGATCTCCTCAGCGGCCGACTCGCCCTTGAGGGCCAGCAGCTCACCGTTGGGGGTGATCAGGTGCCGCGTCCACCCCACCAGCTTGCCCAGCGGAGCCACCGCCCGCGCGGTGACGACATCGAAGCTCGACCGAAGATCTTCCGCGCGTCCGCGGAGGACCGTGACCCTGTCCAGAAGGCCCAACTCCTCGACCACCTCGGTCAGGAAGGTGAACCTGCGCAGCAGGGGCTCAAGCAGAGTGATCGACAAGTCAGGCCTGGCGATGGCCAGCGGGATGCCCGGCAGTCCGGCACCACTGCCCACATCCACCACCCGCGCGCCCTGGCCCACCAGCCCGACCAGTGCGACGCTGTTCAGGACGTGTCGATCCCACAGCTTGTCTGCCTCCCGAGGCCCGATCAGACCCCAGTCAATTCCTCGACTTGCCAATATATCGACATATCGCGTTATCGACTCGTCGTTCTGCCCGAACACGTCCTGGACAGCGGTCGGCAGCACGCGTCAGTCGGCCTTTCGGATGACGACCCGTCGATTGGGCTCCACGCCCTCCGACTCGCTGCGCAGGCCTGCGGCGGCCACGATGTCGTGCACGATCTTGCGCTCGAACGGGTTCATCGGGCTCAGGCGTGCCGGCTCACCGCTGTGCTTCACCTCGACGATGGCCTCCGTGGCCAACCCCTGAAGCTCGCTGCGACGCTTCTCACGGAAGCCGGCCACGTCGAGCATCAGCCTGCTCCGCTTGCCGGTCTCGGTCATCACCGCCAACCTGGCCAACTCCTGCAAGGCCTCCAGCACCTCTCCGTCGCGTCCCACCAGAACATCGCTGTCGGTGACGATCGAGACGTGCGCCCGACCACTCTCGGTGTAGATGTCGATGTCACCGTCGAGGTCTGCGATCTCCAGGAGTTCTTCGAGGTAATCGGCGGCGACGTCCCCTTCGTTGTCAAGAGGATCAACGCTGGCCACCGGCGCCTCCGGGGGCACGGGCTGGACGTCGGCAACAGTCTGGTCGCTATCCATGGGTTCTCCTGGTCTGGACGCGCGGGCGCGCCCGGGGTACTACCGGGTGGTTCCGGTCAACTCTTCTTCTTGCGGGTGGCGCGCGTCGCCCGCTGCACCTGCTGGCGCTGGACGATCTGCTTGCTGTCGTCGCCGCGCACGGTGCTGCGATTAACGCCCTGACGAGTCACGCCGGCCGAACCTTCAGCGGTCCGGCCCGACGCCGTGGCAGGCCCCGAGTTGCTGGGACGCTTGCGAGCCTTGTCGGCCCGGACGCGCTCAATGGCCACGGGATCCTTGCCTTTGGCGACCATCCGCTCCTCCCACTCGATGTAGGCGGGGGTGCCGGGGGTCGGATAGTTGCGGATGATGATCCACTGCTGGGCCAGCGTCCACAGGTTGCTGATCATCCAGTACACGAGCACACCCACCGGCATGCTGACCCCGGCGAAAATGTACATCGCAGGCATCATGTAGAGCAGCATCTTCTGCTGCTGGCCCATCGGCCCCTCGAACGCCGAGGGCGGCATGTTGCGCCGCATCATGTGCAACTGCTGGAAGAACAGCAGCAGTGTCATCGAGATGATCAGGACCAGGGCCATGATTTGAGTGGCCCCGAAGCCGTTGAGTGGCAGGAAGGTGCCAGAGAGTTGGGCACCGAACAGCGACGCGTCGCTCAGCGAGGTCACCAGATCGGGATTGTCCACGAAGAACTTGCCTCTGGCCGTGCCCCGTGCTGCACCGTTCAGGACGTTGAAAAGGGCCCAGAAAATGGGCAACTGGATGAGCAGGGGGACGCAGCTCGCTGTCGGGCTGACCCCTTCCTCCTTGTACATCTTCATGGTCTCCTGGCCGAGGCGCTCACGATCCGCCCCGTACTTGGCCTGGAGGTCCTGAATCTTGGGCTGCAACGCCTGCATCGCCCGCGAGGAGTTCAGCTGCTTGGCGTACAACGGCATCATCACCGTACGAATGACAACGGTCAGCACGACGATCGACAGCGTCCACGTCAGTCCGGAGTCGGCGCCGAACAACGGTGACCACAACCGGTGGGCGAGCACAATGATGCCTGAGACCGCCCAGTAGAGCGGCTGCATGATGGCACTGCCGACCTGTCCGAGTTCCGTCCAGATATTAAGGATGATCATCGGATCGATGTGCATCAGGAGCTCACCTCACTGTTGTCAGAACGTTTGTCCCCGAACCGCTCGGGGTAGGCGGCCATCTCGGCCTCGAAGCTCGATCCCGGTACCGGATCGAATCCGCCGTGCGCCCAGGGATGGCAACGCCCGATGCGCGTGATGGTCAGCCACGACCCGCGGAGCGCCCCGTGCACCCTCAGCGCCTCAAGTCCGTAGGACGAGCAGCTGGGGTAGTACTTGCAGACATCGCCGTACATCGGCGAGATGAACCGTCGCCACACCAGAACGAAGCCGATCATCAGGTGCTTCACTGGGCAACCACCAGACGCCGCACGCACCCGCGCCAGGCGCTCGCCAAGTCTTCGGCCAGTCTGTTCGACTCGGTGGCCGCCTCCGGAAGGGCCCGGACGACGATCGACACCCCGGCAGGAGTGTCACGCAGAAGTGCGGAGGCCAGATGACGCAGGCGCCGCTTGACCCGGTTTCGCGTCACGGCATTACCGACTTTCCTCGACACCACAAAGCCCACGCGCACCGACTCGTCCCCGGATGTGCTCGACCGGCTGGCGTGTACCACCACGCTCGGACGCCCGGCTCGCACGCCATTCCGCACCGTCTCGTCGAACAACGCCGACGTACGCATCCGGAACGGAGCAGGCAGCATGGCTCAAGCCGACAGCTCGATGCGGCCCTTGCGCCGGCGGGCAGACAGGATCGCGCGGCCGGCGCGGGTGCTCATGCGCTCCCGGAAACCGTGGGTGCGGGAACGCCGGCGGTTGCTCGGCTGAAACGTGCGCTTGGTCACTGGAGTCTCCGTCTTCCTTCGTGCATGCTTCGGTCGAAGCAGGTCTTGAGGCCGGCCGCGACTGGGCGGGCAACGGCTCACCAATGTTACGTCACGCGGTTCACTATCGGCAAAAGCCATCCCTGCACCACTAATGGTCGCGCAGTCCAGCCGACACGCCGGACGCGTCCCAGATTGGTCACGATCGGCTTGCGTGTGAGGGATGAAGTGACTAGCGTCTGACGCCTGAAACCACAGTTTTCCACAGGCGTGTGCGGTGTCGCACCTTGACCCGGCGGAACGGTGTGGAGAAGGCTGTGGACAATCGTGGTGGTGGGGTTGAGAACCCGCCACAGACTGCGCCACCGCAGCCATGCTGTGACCGGGGGGACTAGCAGGAAAGTGATGTGGTGAGGTGTCCGATCAGGCAGATCGTCAGTCGACGGACGCCCTGGAAAAGGCCTGGCAACACGTCATCAGCAAGGCGGACGCCACGTCCCGGGCCTGGCTGCGATCATCTCATCCCGTGACAGTGCACGAGTCGGTCGTGCTCATCGCCGTCCCCAGCGAGTACGCCCGCGGGCGCATCGAGACCCATCAGCGAAGCGAGATCGAACAGGCGCTCTCGGACGCGTTCCACCGCACGATGCAGTTGGCGGTGACGGTGCAGCCCGACCTGGAACTCGATCTCGGTGCACCGGAGCCGCCGGCCGAGCCTGACGTGCCACCCCTCGAACTCGTCCGGCGTCCCTCATCTGCTGCCAGCACAGAACAGTTCGCAGCCGCCTCGGAGCGCAACGATCCCGACCGACTGAACGCCAAGTACACCTTCGACAACTTCGTCATCGGGGGTTCCAACCGATTCGCCCACGCTGCAGCGGCCGCCGTCGCCGAGAACCCGGGTAAGGCCTACAACCCGCTGATGATCTACGGCGATTCAGGACTGGGCAAGACCCACCTCCTGCATGCCATCGGCCACTACGTCCGGGAGTACTACCAGAATGCCCAGGTGAAGTACGTCAGCACCGAGGAGTTGACCAACGATTTCATCAACGCGATCTCGGAGAACCGAACGTCCGCCTTTCGTCGCACCTACCGGGATGTTGATGTGCTGTTGATCGACGACATCCAGTTCCTGTCGTCCAAGATCCAGACGCAGGAGGAGTTCTTCCACACCTTCAACACCCTGCACAACGCCCAGAAGCAGATCGTGATGACCTCCGATCGTCCGCCCAAGGCGCTGGAGGCACTCGAACCGCGGTTGCGCAGTCGCTTCGAGTGGGGACTGATCACTGACGTCCAACCGCCCGACCTGGAGACGAGGATCGCGATTCTCAAGCGCAAGGCGTCTGCCGAACGGTTGTCTGTGCCTGCCGAGGTGCTGGAGTTCATCGCCTCGCGTATTCAGACCAACATCCGCGAACTTGAGGGGGCTCTCATCAGGGTGACCGCGTTCGCGTCACTCAACCGTCAGGACGTCGACCTCTCGCTCGCCGAGGTGGTGCTGAAGGATCTCATTCCGGTCGGGCCCGAGACCGAGGTGACGGCGGCCACCATCATCGCTGAAACCGCGAACTACTTCGGCATCGAGAAGACCGAGCTGACCGGGACGTCGCGCACCCAGACGCTGGTTACCGCTCGCCAGATCGCGATGTACCTCTGCCGTGAGCTCACCGAACTCTCCCTGCCCAAGATCGGCCTGGAGTTCGGTGGCAAGGACCACACGACCGTCATGCACGCCGACCGGAAGATCCGGCAGTTGATGCGCGAACGCCGCAGCGTCTACAACCAGGTCACCGAGCTCACCAACCGCATCAAGAACTCCCAGGACTGAGGCTGTGGATAACCCCATCCAGGGTGTTGACGGTTCGTCACGGTGTACCGGAACAGGTGTGGACGCGATGCCGTACCCCCGCCGCTCTCCACAGGACCCGACTCGTGCGGTGGGCTGAATCCACAGCCCTTCCACACCGACAAATTCGATCTGACCAGTGAGGTTGCCGGCTTTCCACACCTTGCACAGCAGTGACTACTACTACTGAAGAGACATACAACGTCAACCAGTAGAAGTAGCACGCTGGGGACAGGCCGGTCGCAGACAGGGGCGGGCGACAGATGGGTGCAACACACCAGACTCTGGCTATGATTCGCTCAGGGTCTGCCCCCGAGGACGTGAGGATGGCACCGTGAGAATTCGCATGGAACGCGACGTGATGGCCGATGCCGTGGCGTGGGCAGCTCGCAGCCTGCCCAGCCGGCCGAGCGTCCCGATCCTGGCCGGCCTGTTGATCAAGGCCGATGCCAACGGCGTCACGATGAGCAGCTTCGACTACGAGACCAGCGCCCAGGTTCAGGTGGACGCGCAGGTCATGGACGAGGGAGAGGCCCTGGTCTCGGGCAAACTGCTCGCCGAGATCGCCCGCAGCCTGCCGAACCGACCGGTCGACCTGTCCAGCGACTCGGTGCGCGCCGAACTGGTGTGCGGTTCCGCGCGGTTCACCCTGCAGATGCTGCCGGTGGCCGACTACCCCACGCTGCCCGACATGCCCACCGCCACCGGCGACGTCGCCTCCGACGTCTTCGCCCAGGCCGTCACCCAGGTCGTGGTGGCCGCCGGCCGCGACGATCTGCTGCCGGTCTTCACCGGTGTGCGCCTCGAGATCGAGGGCGACACCCTGTCTCTGCTGGCCACGGACCGTTATCGGATGGCCCTCAAGGAACTTCCCTGGCGACCGTCCAGCAGCAGCGCCGAGGGTGCTGCGCTGGTGCCGGCCCGGGTGCTCAGCGAGGCCGCCCGCTCGATGGCCGGTGGCGAGACCGTCACCCTGGCACTGTCGAGCACCGACGCGGGTGAGGGTCTGATCGGTCTCGAGGGTGCCAGTGCAGGCACCATCCGCCAGCTCACCACCCGGCTGCTGGGTGGCGAGTTCCCCAAGGTTCGCCACCTCATGGACATCAAGCCGCTGGTGGCCGTGCGCTGCAAGACCGACGAGATCGTCGCCTCGGTGAAGCGTGTCTCGCTGGTGGCGGAGCGCAACAGCCCGCTGCGGATGCTCATCAGCGACGACCAGATCGCCCTGGAGGCCGCGTCCGGCGACCAGGCCCAGGCCTCCGAGGCCGTGGCCGCCCAGGTCGACAACATCAGTGGTGGCGAGTTGGCGTTGACGGCTGCCGGGTTCAACCCGCACTACCTGTCGGACGCGCTGGCCGCGATCGACACCCCGTACGTGCACTTCTCGTTCACCGCTCCCGGCAAGCCGTGCCTGGTGCAGGGCCTTGACCTTCTCGACGGCGAACCGCGCGACGACTACAAGCACGTCATCATGTTGATGCGCTTGCCCAACTGAGGCTGTGTACGTCGCGAGGCTGGAGCTCCACCAGTTCCGTAACTACACGGATGCCGACGTGCACCTTGCGCCAGGAGTGTCGATCTTCCAGGGAGCCAACGGGCAGGGCAAGACCAACCTCGTCGAGGCCATCGAGTACCTGTCACGGCTCGGTTCGCATCGCGTCAGCACCGACGCACCACTGGTGCAGGCCGGCACCGATCAGGCGGTGGTTCGCGCAGAGGTCGTCGCCGGCCGCGACGACCCTCGCAAGCTACTGCTCGAACTGGAGATCAACCCCGGCCGCGCCAATCGTGGGCGCATCAACCGGGCCCCGCTGGCACGAACCCACGACCTGCTCGGGGCGCTGCGCAGTGTGGTGTTCAGCCCCGAGGACCTCGCGGTCGTCAAGGGCGACCCGGCGGCTCGTCGCGGCTTCCTTGATGACCTGGTGGTCAGTCGCTGGCCCCGCATGCTGGGCGTCAAACAGGACTACGACAAGGTGCTTCGGCAACGCAACACCCTGCTCAAGTCATTGCTGGGGACGCGTCCGGGCCCCGACGACGAGTTCACCATCGACATCTGGGACACCCAACTGGTGAGGCTGGGCAGTGAACTGCTGGCCGCGCGGCTCGACACCCTGGCCGAGTTGAGTGGACCGACCCGGGACGCCTACGCGGCGATCGCCCCGGTGAATAACCAGACCGAGGCGTCCTACCGGGGCAGCTTCGAGTTGCCCGCCGACCCCGCCGAGCTGCCCGAGGCCTTCAGTGCGGCCCTGTCGCAACGTCGAGGCGAGGAGCGCGCCCGTGGTCTCACGCTGGTCGGCCCGCACCGCGACGACCTGAGCCTGTCGATCGGTGACCTGCCGGCTCGCGGATACGCCTCGCACGGCGAATCATGGTCGCTGGCGCTGGCCCTGCGGCTGGGTGCCTTCGATCTGTTGCGCGCCGACGGTATCGAGGCGGTGTTGATCCTGGACGACGTCTTCGCCGAACTGGACGCCACCCGTCGCGAGCGGCTCGCCGCCGCCGCCCGGCAGGCGGAACAGGTGCTGGTCACGGCCGCGGTCCCCGGGGATGTGCCCGACGTGCTGCGCGGGCAACGCTTCGAGGTGCACGCGGGCACCATCACCCGCGCAAGCCACGAGGGGGTGGACGGGGATGAACCAGACCCGGCCTGAACCACCCGAGGGCCTCGACGATGTGATGGTTCCCCCCGAGCCGGTGCTGGCACCCGACCACGACCCCCTCGGGGTGGAGGTTGCCCTGCGGGTGGCCCACGGCGTGGCCGGCATCCTGCCCTCACCGCGTCCGATCGGGAAACGTCGGCGATGGGTGGCGCCTACGGCGGTGGAGCAGCGCTCGGGGTCCGGACCTGATGAGAGGGATCCGCAACCGTTGGCCGGAGCCATGGACGCTCTGGTGGGGCGGCGAGGCTGGCGCACCGAGATTGGGTTGCGCCGGTTGCTCGATCGCTGGCCGCAGATCGTCGGCCCAGTGAACGCCGAGCACTGCCGTCCCGCTGGTTTCGACGACAAGGTGCTGGTGGTCAGGGCGGAGTCCTCGACCTGGGCGACGGTGCTGAGGCAGCTCGCGCCGCAGATCGTCGCGAAGCTGAACGCCGAGCTGGGTGAGGGTTCGGTGGTCCGCATCGACGTGCGTGGCCCGGCGGCGCCGTCCTGGAAGCACGGGCCTCGTTCGGTGCGCGACGGCCGCGGGCCGCGCGACACCTACGGCTGATCAAATCTCCGATCTGGGCCGCTGAAGGGGCCCGGGCTTGGTATGGGTCCGCACGGCTGCCCGTTGGACGCGTCCACGGTGTCCTGGTGAGCCCTCAGGACCCATTCAAGGACGCCTGAGGGTACCCCAGATGGGAACCATGGCCCCACAATGGTAGGATTTCGTACTTGGGACGAGTCCAGATTCAGGCCTTGCCCGAGCGACGAAGGAGCGGCTGCCGGTGAGTGATCAGGCAATCCAGGCAGGCCAGGACGACGAGTCCGGCGAACCCGACATCGACATCGAGTTGACCGACGACGCAGCCGATCTGCATTCCGATGGCGAGTACGGGGCATCCCAGATTCAGGTGCTGGAGGGTCTGGAGGCGGTACGCAAGCGTCCGGGCATGTACATCGGCTCGACCGGTGAGCGCGGCCTGCACCACCTGGTCTACGAAATTGTGGACAACTCTGTGGACGAGGCCCTGGCTGGGCACTGCGACCGCATCACCGTCGAACTGCTGGACGGTGGCGGGTGCCGGGTGGCCGACAACGGGCGCGGCATCCCGGTGGCCATGCACCCCACCGAGGGGGTGTCCAGCCTCACCCTGGTGCTCACCGTCCTGCACGCCGGCGGCAAGTTCGGCAGCGGCGGCTACAAGGTTTCGGGCGGTCTGCACGGTGTGGGCAGTTCGGTGGTGAACGCCCTGAGCGCGCGGCTGATCGCCGAAGTACGCAGAGACGGCTACCACTGGCGGCAGAGCTTCACCCTGGGCACGCCGGACGCGCCGGTGGAACGCCTCGAAGAGAGCCACGACACCGGCACGACCATCACGTTCTTCCCCAGCTCCGAGATCTTCGAGTCGACCAACTTCAACTACGAGACGCTGTCCACTCGACTGCGTGAGATGGCCTTCCTCAACAAGGGCCTGCGCATCGAGATGGTCGACCGGCGCAGGGACCACGTGGATGACGACGGCCGGCCAATCCGTGACGAGTTCTGGTACGCCAACGGCCTGGTCGACTTCGTGCGTTACCTCACCGGCAGCCGGGAACCGCTGACCAGCGTGATCGACGTTGAGGCGCACTCAGTAGACCTTGGGATGGGCGTCGAGCTCGCGATGCAGTGGAACACGGGCTACGGGAGCTCGCTGCACACCTTCGCCAACACGATCAACACCCATGAGGGCGGCACCCATGAGGAGGGGTTGCGTGCTGCGCTCACCCTGACCGTCAACAAGTGGGGTGAGACCTGGGGACTGATCCGGAAGAAGGAGGACCGGGTCGGCAACGAGGACATTCGCGAGGGCCTGACCGCCATCTTGTCCATCAAGATCTCCGAACCGCAGTTCGAGGGTCAGACCAAGACCAAACTCGGCAACACCGAGGCCCGTGGCTTCGTCCAGAAGGTCGTCAACGACCGGCTTGGCGACTGGATGGAACGCAACCCTTCGGAGGGCAAGGAGATCGTCCGCAAGGCGATCGCCGCCGCGTCCGCTCGGATCGCCGCCCGCAAGGCTCGTGAGGCGGCCCGCAACCGCAAGGGTCTGCTCGGTGCCGGCGGCCTGCCAGGCAAGCTGGCGGACTGCTCCTCCACCAACCCGGAGGAGTGCGAGATCTTCATCGTCGAGGGCAACTCGGCAGGTGGGTCGGCCAAGGGTGGACGCGACCCGCGCACCCAGGCGATCCTGCCGTTGCGCGGCAAGATCCTCAACGTCGAGAAGGCACGGATCGACCGCATCTGGGCGAACAAGGAGGTCGAGGCGATCATCAACGCGCTCGGCACCGGCGTCCACGATGACTTCGACGTCAACAAGCTGCGCTACCACAAGATCGTCCTGATGGCCGATGCGGACGTCGACGGCTCACACATCCGCACCCTGCTGCTCACTCTGCTGTTCAGGTTCCTGAAGCCGCTGATCGACCAGGGCTACGTCTACCTGGCCCAGCCGCCGCTGTTCCGGATCAGGTGGACGAACTCGGCGCACGAGTTGGCGTACAACGACGCCGAACGTGACGCTCTGCGGGATGCCGGAGTTGCCGCCGGCAAGAAGCTGCCCAACATCAACCCGATCCAGCGGTACAAGGGCCTGGGCGAGATGGACGCGCAAGATCTCTGGGAAACCACGATGGATCCCACCGGACGGATCCTGTTGCAGGTGACGCTGGACGATGCCGCCCGCGCCGACCAGATGTTCTCGATCCTGATGGGCGAGGACGTCGAGGAACGCCGGCGCTTCATCCAGCGCAACGCCAAGGACGTCCGCTTCCTCGACATCTGATCCAGAAGGAACCAGACAATGACTGACATCCCCCAGGGCCCCAGCGGGCCTGCGGACGACGACATCCTCGGCGGCGGCGACCAGTTGCGTCCCGGGGGTAACCCGGTGAGCGAGGAAGAGGCCGCCGAGCAGGTGATCGACGCCATCGTCGAGCCGCGCAAGGGCGTGGTCGACCAGATCGACCTGCAGACCGAGGTGCAGAACTCCTACCTCGAGTACGCGATGAGCGTCATCGTGGGGCGCGCCCTGCCTGACGTCCGCGACGGTTTGAAGCCCGTGCACCGGCGCGTGATCTACGCCATGTACGACGGTGGTTACCGACCCGACCGTGGCTGGAACAAGTGCTCACGCGTAGTCGGTGAGGTGATGGGTCTGTACCACCCGCACGGCGACTCGGCGATCTATGACACCCTGGTGCGCCTGGCGCAGCCGTGGGTGATGCGCGCTCCGCTGGTGAGTGGGCAGGGCAACTTCGGTTCGCCCGGCAACGACCAGGCCGCCGCCATGCGGTACACCGAGTGCAAGATGGCGCCGATGGCCATGGAGATGGTCCGCGACATCGCCGAGAACACGGTCGACTTCCAGCCGAACTACGACAACCGCGAGATGGAGCCGACAGTCATGCCGGCCCGCTACCCGAACTTGCTGGTCAACGGCTCGTCGGGCATCGCGGTGGGGATGGCCACCAACATCCCGACCCACAACCTGCGTGAGGTCAACGAGGCGGTGCAGTGGGCGTTGCAGCACCCCGATGCGAGTTCGGAGGAGCTGCTCGAAGCAGCGATGGCCCGCATCAAGGGTCCTGACTTCCCGACGGGCGCACTGATCGTCGGGCGTCGCGGTATCGAGGACGCCTACCGCACCGGACGCGGACTGGTCACGATGCGCGCGGTGATCACCATCGAGGAGGACGCCCGAGGGCGCACCACCCTGGTCGTCACCGAGTTGCCGTACATGTGCAACCCGGACAATCTGGCCCAGAAGATCGCCGACCTGGTGAACGCAGGCCGGCTGACCGGAATCGCCGACATCAGGGACGACACCTCGGCCCGAACCGGGCAGCGGCTGGTGATCGTCCTCAAGCGGGACGCCCAGCCCCGCGTGGTGATGAACAACCTGTACAAGCACACCCAGTTGCAGGACACCTTCGGCTGCAACATGCTGGCCCTGGTGGACGAGGTGCCGCGCACCCTGCGCCTCGACCAGTTCATCAAGTACTGGGTCGACCACCAGCTCGAGGTCATCCGGCGACGCACGCAGTACCGGTTGGACGAGGCCGAGAAGTCCGCCCACATCTACCGGGGGCTGGTCAAGGCGCTCGACATGCTGGACGAGGTCATCGCCCTGATCAGGCGGTCGCAGAACTCGGAGGCGGCGAACAAGGGCCTGCAAGACCTGTTGGACATCGACGAGGTGCAGGCCCAGGCGATCCTGGACATGCAGCTGCGAAGGCTGGCGGCCCTGGAGCGTCAGAAGATCATCGACCGCTTGGCCGATCTGGAGCGAGTCATCGCCGACCTGATCGACATCCTGGCCAACGAGCAGCGCCAGCGCGAGATCGTGGCGAGCGAACTCACCGAGATCGTCGAGAAGTACGGCGACGAGCGGCGTACCCAGATCATCTCGGCTGACGGTGACATGAGCGACGAGGACCTCATCCCCAACGAGGAGGGGGTCATCACCCTGACGCGTGGTGGCTACATCAAGCGCACCCGGATCGACCAGTACCGCGTCCAGAAGCGCGGTGGCAGGGGTGTTCGCGGCGCCTTGCTGCGCTCGGAGGACCAGGTGGAGGCCGTGTTCACGGCGATGAGCCACGACTGGTTGGTCTTCTTCACCAACATGGGCCGGGCGTATCGCATCAAGGCGTGGCAGGTTCCCGAAGGCGGGCGGGACGCCAAGGGCGGCCACGTGGCCGGTCTGTTGAGCTTCCTGCCTGACGAGCGGATCGCCCAGGGCATCGTCCTGCGCAGCTACGAGGACGCCGAATACCTCATGCTGGCCACCCGCAAGGGCCTGATCAAGAAGACCGCGCTGTCGCTGTACGACTCGTCGCGGGCGGCGGGGCTGATGGCGGTGAACTTCCGTGACCCCGACGACGAACTGATCGGCGCCGAACTGCTCAACAGCGACGATGACGTGCTGCTCATCAGCCGCAAGGGGCAGGGCATCCGGTTCACCGCCGACGACGAACAGGTGCGCCCGATGGGTCGCACCACCTCGGGAGTGACCGGCATGCGGTTCCGGGGTGACGACGAACTGCTGAGCATGGCTGTCATTCCGGCAGGGGCGGACGAGGAGAACCAGTTCGTCTTCAGCGTGACCGATGAGGGCTACGCCAAGCGCACGAAGGTGTCGGAGTTCCGGACGCAGAATCGCGGCGGGCTGGGCGTCCGGGCGATGCGGCTGATCGACGAGCGCGGCGGCCTGGTGTCGGCGCTGGTGGTGAGTGAGGACGACGAGGTGATCTCGTTCAAGACCTCGGGCCAGGTCATTCGCAGCTCGGTGGCCGACGTGACACCGACCGGACGCGACACCATGGGCGTCAAGTTCGTCGGCATCAAGGGCGACGACCAGGTGGTGGCGGTGACCGTCAACCCCGAGCGTCCCGAGGACGTCGAGCCGGTGACCGAGGGCGTCGAAACGACTGGGGAACCTGATGACGTTAGTGTTGGTGGCGACGTAGACGTCGAAGGGGAGGCAACCGATGAGTGAGTCTGAGCGCACCACGGTGGAACAGGAGACCTCCGACTCTGAGGCCGCCGAACAGACCGGATCTCATGTCCCTGTCACGGTGGATGTTGACGACGCCACGGTGGTGAGCCCCAAGGTGGTGGACGTCGATCCTGACGAGGAGAAGACCACGGTTGGTGAGCGGACGCCGTTTGCCCAGAACGTGGCTCCGGTAGGAGTTGCGGGTTCCATCGCGGCAGGCAGCGAGCCGGCCAAGGTTGATCCAGTGACGCCTGTGGTGGTGAAGCCTGAGGTTGAGAAGCCTGTGTCGGCAAAGCCTGTGCCGGAGAGGCCGGTGGTGGAGAAGCCGGTGGTGGAGAAGCCTGTGCCGGCAAAGCCAGCGGCGGCGCGGCCTGCGAGCAGTCCCAGCCGTGACCGGACGGGGACGGTGAAGTCGAGCCGCGCTGGTGTGCGTCCGGCCCGGAAGGCACGGCTGCGCATCGCCAAGCTTGACCCCTGGTCGGTGATGAAGACCGCGCTGATGTTCTCGATCGCGACGGCCATCATCTTGTTCGTGGCGGTGGCCATGCTGTGGTCGGTGATCGAGGCGTCCGGGGCGCTCGGCATGGTGCAGGAGACCTTGAACGCGCTGCTCGGCAACCCGGACGGGTCGGGGCAGGTGCAGGTGAGCGCCTACATCGACCGTTGGCGGGTGCTTGGATTCACGGCCGTGGTCTGCGGTGTCAACGTGATCTTGCTGACCGCGCTGGCCACGTTGTGGGCGTTCCTGTACAACCTCACCAGTTCGGTGCTTGGTGGCCTGGAGGTCACTCTCGCCGAAGACTGATGCACTCTCTCTTGACACCAATCGCGGCCGGCCCCGGGTGGGGTCGGCCGCGATTCGTGTTGTCTGGGGGTGGGTGGTGGGCTTGGTGGCTGGTCAGCGCAGGAAGCTCAGGTGCCAGGGGTAGCTGTAGGACTCACCGTTGGCCACCTTCACGGCGGCGATGACGCCCATCAGGATGGAGAGGATCATGGCTCCCAGGATCATCACCACGCCGAGTGGGATCAAGATGATGGTCAAGCAGAGCAATCCGCCCAGCACAGCGGCCAGCCACATCGTCACCTGGAAGTTGAACGACTCTGCGGCCTGTGCCCGCACGAAGGGCGACTTGTCGCGGTAGATGAACCAGACGACGAGCGGTCCGACGACCGCCAACCAGCCGGCGGAGATCAACGATGAGGCCGGCCCGGCCAGATGGGCCAGCACCGAGGCGTTGCGGGTCTCACTGGTGGTGGGGTTGGGCGTGAGGTAGGTGTTCATGACTCCAGCTTCTCCCGCGCCGTGACCTGGGGCAAGTGAGCCCCGGGAAGCCTCAGGGGACGTTCGGGGGCCGCTCAGGTGTCGCGGGTAGCCCCGTGGGATCAGTGCGACCGATTGATGCGCCAAGTCGCGAAGTGATCGGTCGCAGTGATGGTGGCTCCATCTTTGGCTTGGCATTGTGGACGCCTCCGCCGACGACCGTTCCAGCGAGCCCGTGGCGCCCGCCCCTGCTTCGGACCACCGGGTCAGAGGCCGTGTGCTGGGCTCACTGCGTTGGGTGCGAGGCGGCATGAGCAGGACGTCGGTTACCCGAAACGGATGAGCCGGCGTGATCGGCGCCCAGCCCTCCTCGGCCTGCGTTGGCCGGACTCCCGATAGAGGGATGCCAGAGCTTCTTACCTCGTCACTCTGCCACGGGGGACGCTTCGAAGTGGGCAGTGCCGCAGTCATAGTGGAGTTTCTGGCGAGTGGCGTAGTTGAGTTTGCGGGTCTCATCGCCGACGCGCAAGAAGCACCCGCCTCTACTGGTTTCATGAACCGACTCTGAAGGCTCCACTCGGGACGCGCAGCAACGCCCCGTCCCGGGGCCGCCACGGCGCCGGGAACCACCTTCATCGGAGTCGCGCTCGAAAATCTCCTGCAATGCCCCATGCTTGAAGGCGGCATGATCCTTCGCGGCATCAAGGACCTCCTGAGAGTCTGAAATCTCGCCTGGACATTTCATCGCGGTCCTCTAGCATCACTGTCGCACTCTAACCTGAATCGTCGACATGCCCCCGTTCTCCAAAGTCACAACGTCAACTGCAAGAATGGGTTAAAGAGGACTTTGC
>CAWAAT010000006.1:0-145081 GCA_963780175.1 uncultured Actinomycetota bacterium
GACACACCTGGCCCCGTAGCGCAGTTGGTTAGCGCGCCGCCCTGTCACGGCGGAGGTCGCGGGTTCGAGTCCCGTCGGGGTCGCCACGGCCAGGTAGCTCAGTTGGTAGCAGCGTTCGCCTGAAAAGTGAAAGGTCGGCGGTTCGACCCCGCCCCTGGCCACCCGAGTAGTCACACGTCAGCTCAGCGGACGTAGACCTTCAACCACCGTGCGATTTCGGCGAAGACCTCGTCGCGCACCGGATGCGGCGACAGAACCAGGTCATGCATGCCATTGGGGATGCGCGCTATCGTCACCGTCCGGCCCAGCCGCCAAGACGCGGCCGCCAGTCGCTCGACGTCCAGGACGACGTCCACGGTCTTGATTGCCTCGTCCCATTCGGTGAAGGAGTCGTCGCTGCGGGTGCTCATCATCGACAGCACCGGGGTCTCCAACCCCAGCCCGGCAGCCACCCGGGCCTGGCCGGCCAGGATAGCCCGCGTCCACCCGAAGCGCACCACGAAGCCCTTGTTCGACTTGTAGTTCGGGTCGACGTCCCACTCCCCATCCAGCGCGCTGGAGACGCTGCGGAAGTACAGCCCGCTGTCGGTGGTCTGAAGGGCAGTGGTGGGCTTGCGGGCGGCCACCCCGCTGACCAGGGGCAGCAATGCCTTGGTCAACATCGGTGAACCACTCATGTCGAGCCACGGCGAGTTCAGCACCAGTCCGTTGACGAGCCGGTCGGTGCCCGCCGCCCAGAGGCTGGCCACCAGCCCGCCGGTTGAGTGACCCATGACAGTCACCAGATCGTGCCCGTCCTCACCGATCAACTGGTGCGCCTCTTCGAGTTCACTGGCGTAGTCGTCCAGGTCACCGATGTATCCGGCGAACAGTCCGGGACGCAGGTTGCGCCCGTATCTCCGCAGGTCGAGCGCGTAGAAGTCAAAGCCCCTCTTGTTCCAGAAGTCGGCCAGATGCGTCTGGAAGAAGTAGTCGTTCCAGCCGTGCACGTACAACACGGCGCGATGGTGACGGGGAACGTTGCGACGCACCAGAGTCGCCGTCAGACGCTCATCCGGTTCGCCGTCGGCACGCTCGGCGCCGGCGACGTCCCACGAACGCGCCTGGTAACCGGGCAGCAGCAGGTCATCGGTCCACATGCCACCGACTCCCGCGAGGGTGTGGGCTAGCGTCGATCCTCGTCCTCGGCTTCGTCAGAGAATGCGACCACGTCGTCCTGGTCGTACTGGGAGACCAGATCGGCATACTGCTCCGGGATCTCTTCGAACACATCCTCATCGTCACCGAGTTCGCCTCGGAGTTCTCGCTCCAGTGAGGCGAAATCAGTGTCTACCGAGCGATACTTCAAATCGCGGGCAACTCTGGTCTGTTTCGCCTTTGCACGGCCGCGCCCCATATCGGGTCGACCCCCTCGCTTTGTCCCTCGCGGCGGTGCCGCGGCATTGTGAATGTAGCTGTCGTGCCCCCTAGGCTACCCAATGCCGCGGCATGGCACCAAAGGGGCTCGCCAGCCAGTCAAACGCGACCTCTCGGCGACAGGCTCAGGCCGGGTGGCTGCCCGTCAGCAGTACCCGGGCCTCGGCAGGCTGATCGATCTCGCCGCACACCCAGGCCTCCACCCCACGCTCGACCAACAGCCGCACGGCGGCGTCAGCCTGGTCGGGTGAGACCATGGCGACCATTCCGACACCCATGTTCAAGGTGGCCTCGATGTCGGGTTGGCTGATGCGCCCGCGCTCCCGCACCAGGCCGAAAATGGCGGGCGGCGTCCAGCTTCCCCGGTCAATTCGGGCGGTCACGTTTTCCGGCAGGACGCGCGCGAGATTGTTGGCCAGTCCTCCACCGGTGATGTGGCTCATGGCGTGCACCTCGACGCCACGGATCAGAGCCAAAGCGTCTGCTGCGTAAACCCTCGTGGGCGTCAGCAACTCATCACCCAGTCTGCGCCCCAATTCGTCGACGTGATCGTCGAGCGACAGCCTGGCGTCCTCGAGCAGGACGCGGCGGACCAGTGAGTAACCGTTGGAGTGCAGTCCGGACGCCGCCATAGCGATCACCGCGTCACCCGGACGCACCAGGTGCGCGCCCAGCAACTCGTCGGCCTCCACCACCCCGACTGTGGCGCCGGCCATGTCGAAGTCATCCGGGCCCATCAGGCCCGGGTGCTCGGCAGTCTCACCGCCGATCAGGGCCGTTCCCGAGGCCGCGCACGCCTCGGCGATGCCCCGGACGATGTCGGCGATCCGCTCGGGGACCACTCGTCCGCAGGCGATGTAATCGGTCAGGAACAGAGGTTCGGCTCCGCAGACGACCAGGTCGTCCACCAGCATGCCCACCAAATCCCAGCCCACGGTGTGGTAGATGCCCATCGCCTGGGCTATCGCGACCTTCGTGCCGACCCCATCGGTGCTGGTGGCCAACACCGGGTGGCGGAAGTCCTTGAGCGCGGAAGCGTCGAACAGGCCGGCGAACCCGCCCAGACTGCCCATCACTTCCGGACGAGTAGCTGCGGCCACGTGCTGTTTCATCAACTCGACGGCCCGGTCTCCGGCCTCGATGTCGACACCGGAGCGGGCGTAGGCGGATTGGCTCATGATCTCTCCTGGTCGATGCCCAGCGTGGCCGCTGCGGCGCGGGGGATGCGAATCGGGTAGCGGCCGTCAAAACACGCGGAGCAGAGCTTGTCGGCGTCCAGACCTACAGCAGCGTGCAGGCCATCCAGGCTCACGAATCCCAGCGAGTCAGCTTCGATCGCCTGCGCGATCTGGGCAACGCTGAGGCCGGGCGCGATCAGTTCAGCGCGAGTCGCGAAATCGATGCCGAAGAAGCACGGCCATTCAACCGGCGGACTGCTGATCCGCACGTGCACCTCGGCCGCACCCGCGCTACGCAGCATCCGGATCAGGGCGCGCTGGGTGTTGCCTCGGACGATCGAGTCGTCCACCACCACCAGCCGCATACCGGCGATCACCTCGCGCAGCGGATTCAGCTTCAGCCGAATCCCGAGTTGTCGGATCGTCTGGGTTGGCTGAATGAAGGTCCGTCCGACGTAGGAGTTCTTCACCAGCCCCAACGCGAACGGGATACCCGACTCGCGTGCGTAGCCGAGCGCTGCTGGAGTGCCTGAGTCGGGGACCGGAATGACCAGGTCGCCCTCGGCCGGGTGTTCGATCGCGAGTTGGCGTCCGATCTGGACCCGGGTGGGCTGCACCGGACGTCCCGCGATGCGGGTGTCGGGACGGGCCAGGTAGACATATTCGAACAGGCAGCCCTTGGGGCGGGCCGTGGCGAACTTGTGGCTGCGCTGGCCGGCCTCGTCGATGACGATGAACTCCCCCGGCTCGATCTCACGCACGAAGGTGGCGCCGACGATGTCGAGGGCAGCGGTCTCGGACGCCACCACCCAGCCGTTCTCCAGGCGTCCGAGCACCAACGGACGCACGCCATGCGCGTCCCGGGCAGCGTAGAGGGCGGTCTCGGTCATGAATGCCAGGCTGAAGGCGCCCACCAGTCGTGGTAGCACGTCGAGCGCGATCCGTTCGATGGACTCAGACTCGGGGTGCGCGGCCATCAAAGCGGCGATGAGCGCGGTGTCGTTGGACGAGTCCATCGACTCCTTGCGTGGCACGTCATCGGTGGACCCCTCGGCGAGCAGCGCCTCAAGCTCATCGGTGTTGGTCAGGTTTCCGTTGTGGGCAAGGGCCAGACTGTGGCCGGCAACCTGCCTGAAGGTGGGTTGGGCGTTCTGCCAGACCGAAGCACCGGTGGTGGAGTAGCGGGTGTGTCCGATGGCCAGATGACCGGTCAACGAGCTGAGGGTCGCCTCGTCGAAGACTTGGCTGACCAGGCCCATGTCCTTGAAGACCATGATGCGCCGACCATCACTGACGGCCATGCCGGCCGACTCCTGGCCGCGGTGCTGCAGCGCGAACAACCCGTAGTACGTCAGCTTTGAGACGACCTCGCCGGGGGCGTAGACCCCGAACACACCGCACTCCTCGTGTGGACGGTCATCTGACACCTCGTGCGTGCTCACCGCAGGAGTCTATCGCGGCCGGCGGAAGCAGGTGCTCACAGACCGTTCTGGAGCAACGCGACCGCCTTGGCGTTGCGCAAGTACAGGTACCCGAAGACAGCGGCAAATGGGCAGAGCGCGAGGGCCAACTGCCAGTTGAAGAAGAACAGGATCGCTGCCGCCCCAGCCAACAGCATGAAGACAGACCGGGTGAAGATCATCCGTCTTCTCACGTCACCCAGCAGCGCCTCGAGTTCGGCACGTAGCTCGACTGTCTGGGAGTCGGACGGGACCGCACGGACGGGCGGGGCCTGGGCGGGGGTTGGGACCTCGACCGGGGGCTGGCTGGCGCCGAAGATGGCGAACTTGTCGCTGAGAAAGACCCGGGCGACGTAGTACACCCCGACCAGACCGATGATCGAGCCGATCAACCAGTTGCTTCGGCTGAAGAACCCGGCGGCGATCACCATGCAACTCATGGCGGTCATCAAGTTAATCGCAGGACGCATGTTTCCATTCTTCCCGAAACGAAGCGGGGACCCGCATCGCAGGTCCCCGCCGTGAAAGAGCAAACCGGTTGTGGCTCAGATCAGCTTGAAGAACTGAAGGAGCGCAACGACGCCCATGAGGGTCATGGCAACGCCGGAAATCCCCAGCAGTACCCGGGTGAACGGGACCATTTGGTAGCGCTTCGGCATGAACTTGATGTCGGTGTACAGCATGGCGATCGCCCACAGACCGATCGACAGCACGCCGCCGATCAGCGCCCCGAACGAGACGAGGGTCGTGAATGACAGGCCGGTCCAGACCAGCAGCAGGCCGCCGCCGGAGTAGATGATGGCCACCAGCAGCCGGATGTTGAAGAACTTGGCGTCCCGGACCTGCCGGAAGGCAGGCGCAAAGCACTGGTAGAAGGTGTGCGCGTACATCATGGTGCCGGAGGCCTGCATCGAGCCGAAGAACGCTGCCCACACCGCCAACTTGTAGAAGTAGACCAGCGCCGGGGTGATCTGGGCGAAGAACTCCGACTGGAACTGCATGATCTGCTTGTCGTTGGGCACTTGCTGGCTGCCGTCGGCACCAAGGATGACGTTGCCGAGAATCATGAAGGCAGCCGAGAAGATGAAGACCGCGACAAACGAGACGAACGTGTCGGTCAGCGGGGCCTTGGCCCAGGCCTTGACCTCGGCGGCGTTCTGATCGTCCTCGGCCAGCGGAATGCGCTCACCGGCCTTGAGGGTGATGAGCTTGGCCTGGATCTCGTCAAGGTCGGGGCGGGCGAGCATGCCCCACTTCTTCTCGTTGTACATGCCGATGTAGCCGATGTAGTCATACGTGCCACCACCGATGGCGCCCATGTAGCTGATCATCTCGAGCGAGATCGGCTTGGCCGCGATCTCGGGGTACTTGGCCTGGATCCAGTCGGCGTGGCCCTGCGGGATGCTCGGGATGAGGCCACGCAGCACGTCCAACCAGTTGGGGTTGGCCACGACGACAGCCACCATCACGAAGACGATCAGCAGGATGACCACACCTGATTGGAACTTCTCTATGTACTGATATCCGGCGAAGAAGAGCGTGCTGAAGGCCAACAGGATCCACACGCTGGCCCAGATCTTAGGCTCACCGAAGCCGAAAGTCCACACGCTCCACTGGCCCATGAAACCGGCGAAGCCGCCGCACCAGGATGGGAAGGAGATTACGGCGAAGATGCCGAGGAGCACGGGGAACCAGTTCTTGGGTCCGGGGATGATCTGTCCGAAGCGGGCGAAGGGGCTCTCGCCGGTGAGGGTGATGTAGCGAGTGCCCGAGTAGACGACCACGCCCTTCAGGATGGCGCACACCAGGAAGGTCCACAGCACCACGTTGCCGAAGATGGCTCCGCCTCGGGTGGCGAAGAAGATCTCACCGGAACCGATGGATGCCGAGGCCATGATGAGGCCCGGTCCGAGGTATTTGAACAGCCCGCCGGGTCCTGCGCCCGGCCGCAGAGATGCGGGCGCTTCCGGAATCTGCAGGGTGGCCGTTGCGGCCGCCGGTGTTTGACTCATTGCTCCTCCTGGTCGATGGGGGTGATCTGGGCCCCCGGGTGGTGGGACGTGGGCCTGGCCTCACCGGTGAGACCGCCCTTCCCACCGGAAGGACAACGCGGACAGACACTGTCCGGGCCGCCGAATCGCCGGTTGGACCGTGCTGACCTGCTCCTACGATTCTGCGGTGCCTGTGATGAGGCAGTCGGGCAGGCCGATACGGCCATGCAGGATATGGGATAATCAGACTGCGTCGAGTGTGCACTCGACGGGCGGTCGCGGTGGCGCGACCCATCGGGTGTCTTGAAGGGACCAACATGCGCGTAACCATCACCGATCTTGACCACGACTCCTGGGCCATCGAGCAGGGCGTCGCAGAGGCCGAAGGGGTCGACTTCCTCTTCTTGGGCGGCGGCAAGGACGCCGGTCTTGACCCGCGGGTGAAGGGCTCGGACGGCCTGGTTGTCCAGTACGCCGACATCACCGCCGAGGTCATGGATTTTCTCCTTCCCGAACTCAAGGTCATCGGCCGCTACGGCGTGGGCGTCGACACCATCGATCTGGACGCGGCTGAGGCGCGCGGCATCATGGTGGTCAACGTGCCCGACTACGGCACCCAGTCGGTCGCCGACCACGCCATCGCGCTTGCCATCTCGGTCGCTCGCAACCTGCCCGCCCTCGACGCGCTGGCCCGCAAGTCGCGGATGGACCTGGCCTCGGCGATGCCGATCCACCAATTCGTCGACCAGACGTTCGGCGTGCTCGGTTTCGGCGCCATCGGCCGGGCATGCGCCGAGAAGGCTCGCGGCCTGGGATTCACCACCCAGGTCTGCGACGTGATGCTGCCTGAGGGCACCACCGAGGTCGACGGCTTCACGGTCGTCAGCCAGGATGAACTGCTGGCGACCAGCGACATCATCAGCATCCACGTGCCGTTGATCGCCGCGACCAAGCACCTGTTCAACGACGGCACCTTCGCCAGGATGAAGGACGGCGCCATCGTGGTCAACACCGCCCGCGGTGGCGTGATCGACACCGACGCGCTGGTCCGGGCGGTCGAGTCCGGGAAGCTGCGCGGCGCCGGGCTGGACGTCCTGGAGGCCGAGCCGATCCCGGCCGGACATCCGGTCACCACGCTCGACCGCGTCATTCTGACCCCGCATGCGGCGTACTACTCGGAGGAGTCGTACTTCCAGCTCAAGCGTCGGGTGATGCAGAACGTCATCGACGTGATGAAGGGCCGCGAGCCCAAGAACGTTGTGGTGCCACGCAAGAAGTGACCTGCTGAACGACACGCGCCACGGGCGTCCGGAAGATCCGGACGCCCGTTCGGCGTCCCAGCCGAGGCCTAGGGTGAACCCATGGGACGACTGCACCACCTGCGCAAGAGCTATGAACGAGGCGAACTCGACGAGTCGGTGGCCGCCTCGGCCCCGCTGGCCCAGTTCAGGGACTGGTTCCACGACGCGGAGGAGGCCGATGTTCCGGAGCCGAACGCGATGACGCTGGCGACGGTGGGGGCAGACGGACGCCCGTCCACCCGGGTGGTGTTGATCAAGGACGTCGATGAAGCTGGTGTGGTCTGGTACACGAACTATGAGTCGCGAAAGGGCCGAGAACTCGCGGTCAACCCGTTCGCGGCACTCCAGTTCCACTGGGTGGAACTGGAGCGGGTGGTTCGGATCGAGGGGCGCGTCGAGAAGGTGAGCCCCGAGGAGTCGGACGCGTACTTCGCGATTCGTCCCGTCGACTCGCGGCTCGGGGCGTGGGCCTCACCGCAATCGCATGTCATAGCCAACCGGGGCGTGCTTCTCAAGAATGTCGCAGAGGTGACGACCAGGTTCGGACTTCATCCCCCACGTCCCCAGCACTGGGGCGGCTACCGTCTCGTCCCGGATCGTTGGGAGTTCTGGCAGGGACGCAAGTCCCGCCTGCACGACCGCATCAGGTACCGCCTGCTGGACGGCAAGTGGGTTCGAGATCGCCTCGCGCCTTAGGGCGTCACGTGGCGGGGGGCCTGCGGGACCGAACCACCGTCAGCACCCCGCGCGAGCGCGCCTCGATCTGCCGGAATCCCGCCCGGTCCATGCGGTCGACCAGGTCGGCGCGGGGATCATCCGCAATCTCCTCATGGAAGACATCCCTGGCCACCGCCATCCCCCGATCCCCGAAAGGCGGCACGAACTCGGCCACCAGGAGTCGTCCGCCCGGGACCAGCAGCCGGAAGGCCTGCGAGAACACCTCGTCCCGGTCTGCCAGGTCGACGTGGTGCAGGGCGAGGGCCGAGACGATGACGTTGAAGCTCCGATCGGAGAAACCGGGTCGGGCGGCGTCCCGCACGCGCGCGTCGATGCCGCGTTGCTGGGCGTGGATGACCATGTCGGCCGAACTGTCGATGCCGATAACCTGACCGGTGGGCCCCGCCAGCGCAGCCGCCGCCCGGGTCAGGGTGCCGGGGCCACACCCCAGATCGAGCACCCGGTCACCAGCGGTGATGCCTGCGTCGCGGGCCAGCCGGGCGTAGATCGCTCGTCGCTGGCCCATGAAGGCGGCGGACGTGAACCCGTCATACGCCTTCGCCGACAGCGACGGGGTCACTCGATCGTGCAGATGCATGGGATCATCCTGCCCTTCGAGGCGGGGCATCGCTGACGGCGAGGCTTATTGCCTGCCGATCACTCACCCCAGGACTGGCTCACTGCCCCAGCTCGGCCAGCAAAAGCGCCTCGGCGAGACAGGCGGCCTCCCAGTCGGGCAGGTACAACGACTCGTCGATGCCGTGCATGCGGCAGTCCGGGTCGGCCACCGCTGTGCACAGCACGCCGGCGTCCGGGAAGGCGTTCTGGAACTCGGCGATCATTCCGATGGTCCCGCCGGTGCCGATCATCAGGGGCTGGACGCCGAAGGCCTCCCGCCAGGCCCGTTCCGCCTTCTCGGCAACCTCCGGGTCGGACCGGACGACGCATGGCTCGGCGCGCTCGGTGTTGCGGACGCGGAGCTGCGCACCCCACTCGACATGTGACTCCAGGTGCGCCCTGAGGCATTGCCAGGCGTTCTCTGCGGTATCCCCCGGCGCCACTCGCAACGAGATGCGGGCCCGGGCGGAAGGGATCAGGGTGTTGGACGAGGTCGCGATCGGGGTGGAGTCGAGCCCGATCACCGAGATCGCGGGCTTCGTCCAGGTACGGGCCGCCAGCGGGCCCGATCCAATGGGCCGGACGCCGTCGAGCAGACTCGACTCGCTACGCAGGTTCTGTTCGGGATAGTCCACGTCGCAGTGATCGCTGCCCACCAGTCCGGCCACCGCCACGTTGCCCTGCTCGTCATGCAGGCTGGCCAGCAGCCGGCACAGGGTGGTGAGCGCGTCCGGAACTGCCCCGCCGAACTGTCCGGAGTGCACGGCATGCTCAAGCGTGCGCACCTCAACCAAGCAGTCGACCACCCCTCGCAGGGTGCCGGTGAAGGCCGGCTGGCCGGCGGCCCAGTTGCCGCAGTCGGCGATGACGTACAGGTCGGCCTCGAGGTCGTCCCGGTTCTCCTCCAGAATGCGGGCCAGTGTGGGCGACCCCATCTCCTCCTCGCCCTCGATCAGCACCGTGACGTTCACCGGTGGCCGACCGTCGAAGGCCCTCAGCACCGCGAGATGGGCCGCAACCCCACCCTTGTCATCAGCGGTACCCCGCCCATAGAGGCGATCGCCCCGCTGAGTGGCGGTGAAGGGCTCGGACGTCCACGCGGCCGCGTCCCCGGTCGGCTGGACATCCAGGTGCGCGTACAGACAGACGGTGGGGGCCTGCGGGTCTACGTCGAAGTGGCCGATGACTGCCGGCTGGCCGCCCGACTGGACGATCTTCACCCGATCGCAACCCAGCATTCGAAGGTGCCCCACCACAGTGTCGGCTGCAGCGGCCACGTCTCGGGCGTGCTCAGGCTGGGCGCTGACAGACGGGATCGACACCAGGTGCACCAGGTCGTCGAGAACTCCGGGCAGCACGGCGCTGACCCGTTCACGGATCGCGGCAACGTCAATCATCACGCCATCGCCGCCCGAATGGGTGCCCGCCAGGCCTCACTGATCTCGTCGAGTGACAAGGTGAACAGGCCGACCACCTCAAGCTCTGAGGCCCGAAGCACCTGACCCAGCCGAACCACGGGCAGCTCAGCCTCGGCGCACACGGCCAGGAACTCCTCCGCCTTGCCCGCGTTGACCGAGACCAAGGCCCTTGCCGGGGTCTCGCTGAACAGGGCAGTGGTCGCGTCCATGCCTGATGGCAGCGTGATGGACGCACCGAAGCCGCGCCGTAGGCACGACTCGCTCAGCGCGATCGCCAGACCACCCTCCGAGAGGTCGTGGGCGCTGGTCACCAGGCCGCGCGCGGACGCCTGAGCTATCACGTTCGCCAGCGCCTGCTCGCCCGCGAAGTTCGGGAACGGCGGCAGACCGCCTAGATGCTGGTGGACGACCTCCGCCCATGCGGAGCCTCCCAGCTCTTCCTTGGTCTCTCCGAGAAGCAGCACGACGTCTGTGGGGTTGGCGAATCCCATCGGGACGCGGGCCCGCACATCGTCGATGACTCCCAGCATGCCAACCTGCGGGGTGGGCAGAATGTTGCGACCACCCGTCTGGTTGTAGAAGCTGACGTTGCCGCCGGTCACCGGCACGCCCAGGGCCAGGCAGCCGTCCACCAGGCCCTTGATGGCCTCGACGAACTGCCACATCACTTCGGGGTCCTCCGGCGACCCGAAGTTGAGGCAGTCGGTGATCGCGACCGGCTGGGCGCCGCTGACGGCCACGTTCCGGTAGGCCTCTGACAGCGCCAACTGGGCCCCCAGGTAGGGGTTGAGCTGGCAGTAACGGCCGTTGGCGTCGGTGGCCAGCGCGATGCCCAGGTTGGTGCGTTCGTCGATGCGCACCATGCCGGCGTCCTCGGGCTGGGCCAGCACGGAGTTGCCGCGCACAAACCGGTCGTACTGGTCTGTCACCCAGCTGCGGTCGCACAGGTTGGGCGAGCCGACCAGCCGCAGCACCGTTTCGGCCAGTTCCGCGACGTCGTCGGTTCGCGGCAGGGAGTTGTCGTGGTCGGCCTGAAGGGCGTCCAGCCAGTCGGGACGCGCCTGCGGGCGGTCATAGGTGGGACCCTCGTGGGCCACGGTGCGCGGGTCGACGTCGACGATCCGCTCGCCGTGCCAGTCGATCAGCAGTCGGTCACCCTCGATGAGTTCGCCGATGACGGTGGCCTGGACGTCCCACTTGGCGCAGATCTCCATGAAACGTTCGACATCGTCGGGCTCGCAGATGGCCATCATGCGTTCCTGAGACTCACTCATCAGGATCTCTTCGGGGGTCATGGTGTTGTCGCGCAGCGGGACGAGGTCGAGTTCGCAGTGCATCCCCCCGTCACCGGCCGAGGCCAACTCGCTGGTTGCGCAGGAGATGCCGGCCGCACCCAGGTCCTGGATGGCCGCGACAACGCCGGCGGCAAAGAGTTCGAGGGTGCACTCGATGAGCAGCTTCTCCATGAACGGGTCGCCGACCTGGACGGCCGGACGCTTGGACGGCTTGGTGTCGTCAAAGGTCTCGGACGCGAGGATGGACGCTCCACCGATGCCGTCGGCGCCGGTCGACGCGCCGTAGAGGATCACCTTGTTGCCCGCCCCTGTGGCCTTGGCAAACTTCAGGTCCTCGTGGCGCATGACGCCCACGCACAGCGCGTTGACCAGCGGATTGTCTGCGTAGCTGGCGTCGAAGTACACCTCGCCACCGATGTTCGGCAGCCCGAGGCAGTTGCCGTACCCTCCCACTCCTGCGACCACTCCGGGCAGGACGCGGGCGGTGTCCGGGGCATCCAGCGGGCCGAACCGCAAGCCGTCCATGACCGCGATGGGCCGGGCACCCATGGCGAGGATGTCGCGCACGATGCCACCCACGCCCGTCGCCGCACCCTGATAGGGCTCGACGAAGGAGGGATGGTTGTGCGACTCCGACTTGAAGGTGATGGCGTAGCCCTGACCGATGTCGACCGCACCTGCGTTGTCGCCGATGCCGGCCAGCAACGGGCCACGGGGGGTGCTCTGCGGCAGCGCCGCGAACCGCTTGAGGTGGATCTTCGACGACTTGTAGCTGCAGTGCTCCGACCACATCACCGAGTACATCGCCAGTTCACCGCCGGTGGGCCGTCGGCCCAACAGTTCGCGGATGCTCTGGTACTCATCCTCCTTGAGTCCGAGGGCAGCCCAGGGCTGCTCGATGTCCGGGGTCTCTCGGGCGCGCTGCACATTGTCAACCACGACCCAAGGCTAGCCGAGCCGCAACCCCGCGCGTCCATCGGTCGTCAGAGTGGTCGCGCCCGGACGTGGGGCTTGCACGACTCTGGACCGATGGCGGCAGTTGACCGATGAACTAACGTTGACGCATGTTGCCGCTGAACATCTTCGACACGATCGCCGGCCTGCCGCTCCACCCACTGATCGTGCACGGGGCCGTGGTCCTGCTTCCGCTGTCGGCGCTTGGGCTGCTCGGGGTGATCTTCCTGCCCCGGCTGCGCAAGGCCTACGCGATCCTCGCTGTTGCCGGTACGATCCTGGGCACCGGGGCGGTCCTGGCATCCAAGGAATCCGGCGAGCAGCTGGCGGCTCGCGTCGGGCTGCCCGACAGCCATGCCGACCTTGCCGAGGTGCTGACCGTCATGGCCCTGCTGCTCAGCCTCGCGGCATCCGTCTGGTGGGTGCTGCAAAGACTCAGCAGGGACGCCGCCCCGGGCCTGGTTGCGCGAATCACCGGCTGGATCACCGCCGCGCTGGTCGTCCCGACCCTAGTTCTGACCGTGCTGGTCGGCCACAGTGGCGCGCAAGCTGCCTGGGGTGACCGCCTGGCTGCCAGCCAGTGGTACCGGGACGCCCTCGCCTTCCAGCGGCACTCCGGCCTCGACAGCCTCGATCGGGCGCAGGCAGGCCGGGGGTTTCACCCTGGCCGACGTGCAGCAGCACGCCTCGCAGGAGTCGTGCTGGGCGGTGGTCGACGCCAAGGTCTACGACCTGACAAACTGGATCGATCGGCATCCGGGCGGCCGAGCGCAGATCATCGCGCTCTGCGGCACCGATGCGACTACGGCATTCAGCTCCCAGCACGACTCAGAGCGGGAGCCCGAGCAGCAGCTGGACGGCCTGGAGATCGGCCTGCTGCGCTGAGTGGCCTCGCCTCAGACCGTCAGGGCGAGGAACCGCTGCACCGAACTGAAGAAGGTGAGCCCGTCCCGCGTCTCGCTGGTGAGGGCCTCGATGCTGTGTTCGGGATGCGGCATGAGACCCACCACGTTGCCGCGCTCGTTGGTGATGCCGGCGATGTCGTTGCGCGAGCCGTTGGGGTTGTCGATGTAGCGGAAGACGACCTGATTGTTGTCCTCGAGGCGCTTCAGCGTCTCGGAGTCGGCCTGGAAGTTCCCCTCGCCGTTCTTGAGGACGATCGTGATCTCCTGGCCGACGGTGAAGTCGCAGGTCCAGGTGGTGTCGATAGACTCGACGCGCAGCTTCTGCTGGCGGCAGATGAACTTGCGGCCCTCGTTGCGGATCATCGCACCGGGCAGCAGGTGAGACTCGCACAGCACCTGGAAACCGTTGCAAATGCCGAGCACCGGCATTCCCGCCCCGGCTGCCCGGACAACCTCGTCCATGATCGGAGCGAACCGGGCGATCGCCCCGCAGCGCAGGTAGTCGCCGTAACTGAAGCCGCCCGGCAGGATGACCGCGTCCACGCCGGACAGCGAATCGGAGGCGTGCCACAACGACACCGGCTCGGCGCCGGAGAGCCGCACCGCCCGTAATGCATCCTGGTCATCCAGGGTTCCGGGGAAGGTCACCACCCCGATGCGACTCACTGCTGCTCCTCCACGCGCACCTCAAAGCTCTCGATGACGGTGTTGGCCAGCAACTTCTCGGCAGCCTCACGGATCTGCTCCAGCCGGGCCTCGGTGAGCTCACCCTCGACGGTCACCTCGAAACGCTTGCCCTGACGAACCTCCAGGCCCTGATAGCCCAGACGGCGAAGCGAACTGGTGACGGCTTTGCCCTGCGGATCCAGGATCTCCGGCTTGGGCATCACATCGACAACGACACGAGTCATGGACGCAGCCTACCGCCTACCGCACCGCCAGTTCTCGGCCGGTCAACCGGCGATAGGCGTCCAGATAGCGCTGCCTGGTCGCAACCACCACCTCGGCGGGCAGCGGCGGCGGGGGTTCCTCCGAGTTGCGGTCCCAGCCTGATTCACGCACCAGCCAGTCGCGCAGGTACTGCTTGTCGAAACTGACCAACCTGCCCGCGGACCACTCCTCGGCGTCCCAGAACCTCGAGGAGTCGGGCGTGAGTACCTCGTCGGCGAGCACGAGGGTGCCGTCCGGACGCTGCCCGAACTCCACTTTGGTGTCGGCGAGAATGATGCCTCGCTGCCTGGCGATCTGCTCTGCGCGGTCGTAGACGGCCAGCGTCAGGTCACGCAGTCGGTCGGCGAGATCGTCCCCAACCTCGTGACGCAATTGTTCGAAGGTGATGTTCTCGTCGTGCTCGCCCACCGCAGCCTTGCGAGCGGGCGTGAAGATCGCAGTGGGCAGGCGTGAACCGTCCCGCAGGCCGGCCGGCAACGCGATGCCGGCCACCGTACCGGTCAGCTGGTACTCGGCCCAGCCCGAACCGGTCAGGTAGCCGCGGGCCACCGCCTCGACAGGCACCATCGTCAGGCGCTCAACCACCAGCGCCCGGCCGGCAACCTGCTCGGGGACGTCGGTGGACAACAGATGGTTGTCGACGATGTCTGCCAACTGCTCGAACCACCACACCGACAACTGCGTCAGCACCACCCCCTTGTCGGGGATGGGCGTGCTCAACACGTGGTCGTAGGCCGAGACGTTGTCGGTGGCGACCATCAGCAGACGACCGGGGTCATCCAGCGCGTAGAGTTCGCGTACCTTGCCGGCGTGCAGCAGGGGCAGTCCCAAGTTTTCGTACTGGCTCACCCGGTCAGCCTAGGCCCCGCCAAAGCGGCGCGCCCGGCCGGACCACCCACCGGTGCCGCCTAGAGTTGGGGTCGGAGGTGGGTGTGCCCGGATTCGAACTGCTCGGCCTGGTGGTCGGCGCCGTGGCCTTGGCCGCGGCGCTCGTCGTCGTGCTCAGCCTGCGTCCGCGGCCCGGTCGGGCAGCCGCCCCGGTGTCCTCGGGGCTCATCGAACCTGACCGGAGTCTGGCCGCTCCCCCAGGTATGACCCCCGGAATGGTGGGGGCACTTCGCGACGGCGACGTCGACGCCCGCGACCTGAGGATCACCCTGGTCGATCTGGCCGCCCGAGGCTACCTGCGCGTCACGGCACTCGAAGACGAGGACGGCACCAGCTACGACTGGGTCATTCGCCGCACCACCCGCGAGCCTGCCGGCCTGCACCCCTTTGAACACGTTCTGTTGACGCTACCGTTCGAGTCGCGAAACCCGGATGAACCGGCCCGGTCCTCGACCACCCTGGGTGCCATCAGCTCCGGCGGTTCTGGACCATTCCAGCGCGCAGACACGGCCCTGACCGAACAGCTGCGGGCTCGCGGCTGGATCGGGGACGACTCCCAACCCCCGCACTCCCCATGGGGTTGGGTGGGCGCCCTGATGCTGGTCGCCGGCCTGCTCGTCACTGTTGCCATGATGTTCGGCTGGCTGGCCACCGGCGACTTCCGCGGGGTGCTGGGTGGACTCATGTTGGTGGCCGCCGGAATCCTGCTGGCCTCACAGGGCCGCCGCACCGGCCCCCAGTCGGACACCGGCTCCCAGGCCAGGACCAGCGCGAACGACTTCCGGGACGCGATCGCCAACCTGAAGGCGGAGGACCTCTCCCCCGAGCAGACTCCGATGACCTTCAATCGGCTCCTGCCTTGGGCGCTGGCCTTCGGCAACCACGAAGTGCTCGCGCGGACGGTTGACGATGAGCTGCGGCGTGCCAGCAACTGGGGTCGCCCGGCCGATCTTGACCTGTCCTGGTTCCAGTCCGGACACCCCGAGCAAGCGCCCACGGCGAGGGAGTTCAGCCAAGTAGTGTCACGGCTGGTGAGCAGCCGGACGGTCGGGCGCGGCGGTTGGCCCAGAATCACCGGACGGCAAGGCCGTTCGGCTCGTTGAGCCGGCCTCGAAGGCCCTCCCGGAGCCACCATGACCGCATCTGATCGCACGACGTCGGCCACCTCATCAAGGTCTCGACGCCACATGAGGACGCTGACACTTCTGGTGGCCGTGCCCATCGTGATCGCCCTGCTGGGGCTGGTCTGGTGGCTGCGAGTCAACCGCGTCCCCGACAGCGCGCGCGCCATGCAAGGCCTGCTGGCAGCACTCGAGACCAGTGACGTCGCGGGCGCATTGGCGTTCCTGGACGCATCCCCACCTCCGGGCACCGAACCCCTGCTCAGTGACCAGGCCCTCGCCGGCCGGGCCGGCGGGTTCGCGCACAACCCGAATCTGGTGAACGTTGGCACCCGGTCTGCGCCCGCCTACCAGGCGAGCGTTGAGATCGGCGGGGTGTCCAGAGTCGTCCTGTGGCGCGTCGCGAAGATCGACGGACGCTGGTTGGTCGAGGCCGACGACGTGCTGAGCGCCGTGGCCATCGACCCGACTGCACCGCACGTCATCAACGGGGTGCCCATTCCCGACAACACCCCCCAGGTCCTGACGCTGCCGGGCGACTACTCGGTTGCCACCGGCCTGCCACTGCTGGGATTCCCGCCCGACCAGACGTCCTTCACCCGGTACACCGGCGGCGCCTACTCTTTCGACGCCGATCTGGTCGTCCTGCCGGATGTCGGTGATCAGGTGGTCGATCAGGTGCGGGCACTGCTGGCCGGCTGCGTGGCCGAGCGCTCCGCACCGACGTCCTGTGGCTGGCCGCTGGTCTTCACCAACGGTTCGGTACTCGACGGCACCATCGACTGGCGCCTCAACCCGGCCGATCCCGCAGCCGGGATCACCGTCCCCACTGCCGGGCTGGGCAGCGACACCGGTTACCGGGCGACGATCACCCTGCACTACGTCACGACGGCCAGCGGCGAGGGGATTCTCGCGGATGGCTCCGTGGGCACCTTCGCAGGCTATGCGGTCGAGCGACTGACCAACGTTGTGGTGGACCTGTCGGGCGACGCCCCGGTTGTCAGCATCGGTTAGAGAACTGCTCCGGGACGGTAGTCCGCAGCCTGCCGATCGGCGAGGGCCAGGGGTTCGATGCGCCGCACGAGACGCTCCACCTGCCGGTCCGCCGCCCCGGTGAGCTGCAGGGGTGCGCTGATCAGCGAGTCCAGTTCCGCCCTGCTCAGACCCAGCCGCGGATCGGCGGCCAACCGGTCGAACAGGTCGTTCTCGCGAGCGCCCGAGGCCCGCATGCCCAGGGCCACAGCCACGGCGTTCTGCTTGATGGCCTCGTGCGCGTCCTCGCGCCCGACTCCCTTGCGCACGGCGGCCATCAACACCTTGGTGGTGGTCAGGAAGGGCAGGTAGCGCTCAAGTTCGGCGGCAATCACCTCGGGGAAGGCACCGAAGTCGGCCAGCACCGTCAGGAACGTCTCGAACAGTCCGTCCAGGGCGTAGAACGCGTCCGGCAAAGCCACCCGACGCACCACCGAACAACTGACGTCGCCCTCGTTCCACTGGTCACCGGCAAGTTCGCCGACCATCGACAGGTAACCGCGGATGATGACCGCCAGCCCGTTGACCCGTTCGCAACTGCGGGTGTTCATCTTGTGGGGCATCGCCGAACTGCCGACCTGCCCCTCCTTGAAGCCCTCGGTCACCAACTCGTTGCCGGCCATCAGCCGGATACTGGTCGCCATATTGGACGGGGCCGCAGCGGTCTGGGCGAGCGCCGAGATGACGTCAAGGTCGAGGGAACGCGGGTAGACCTGACCCGTGGAGTCGAGCACGTGCTCGAAGCCGAGGCCCTTCGCGATCCGGGTCTCCAGGGCGTCCAACTTGTCGAGGTCACCGTCCAGCAGATCGAGCATGTCCTGGCTGGTGCCCATCGGGCCCTTGATGCCGCGCGCCGGGTAGCGTCCGACGAGGTCATCGAGGCGGGCGTGCGCGATCAGCAACTCATCGGCACAGGTGGCAAACCGCTTGCCCAGGGTGGTGACCTGGGCGGCGACGTTGTGGGAGCGCCCGGCGATGGGCTGGTCGGCATACCGCACGGCCAATTCGGCGAGCCTGGCCAGCACCGTGACGACGCGGGAGCGCACCAGGCGCAACGAGGCGAGCACCTGCATCTGCTCGACGTTCTCGGTGAGGTCGCGGCTGGTCATCCCCTTGTGCACGTGTTCGTGCCCGGCCAACGCGTTGAACTCCTCGATGCGAGCCTTGACGTCGTGGCGGGTGATGGCCTCCCGCGCGGCGATCGAGCCCAGGTCGACCGATTCCACGACCGCGGTGTAGTCGGCGATGACCACGTCCGGATCATCACCTCCGAAGTCGACACCCAGGTCGCGTTGGGCCTCCAGCAC
The DNA here is from genome assembly GCA_963780175.1 of uncultured Actinomycetota bacterium. Lineage (GTDB taxonomy): Bacteria > Actinomycetota > Actinomycetes > Propionibacteriales > Propionibacteriaceae > Brooklawnia. Next base: position 18,553 of record CAWAAT010000006.1, read on the forward strand.
GGCGATCCACAGCCGGCGTTCGGCCATCACCTTGTTCTCGGGTGACCAGATGGCGCGCATCTGGCCGGACGCGTAACGGGTGGCCAGCACATTCGGGACGCTCATGAGATCTCCTTGTCAGATGGCTTTGGCTGCGATGTCGGTGCGGCAGAACCCGTCGGGAAAGTTGATCCTGGCGATGTGGTCATAGGCGGCGCGCCGGGCGGCAGCGAGGTCGTCGCCGGTGCCCACCACCACCAGGACGCGTCCCCCATGGGCGATCAGCTGAGCGTCGGCGTCCAGAGCAGTACCTGCGTGGATGACGTGCACGTCCTGCGTGTCGGGCGGCAGGCTGATGTGGCCACCCTTCCTCGGGGACGCTGGGTAGCCCTCGGCTGCCAACACGACGCAGACCGCGGCCCGGTCGTCGAACTCGAGTGGACCATGCTGGTCGAGGGTGCCGGTGGCTGCGGCGAACAAGACCTGACCCAGCGGGCTGCGCAGCAGCGGTAGCACCACCTCGGTCTCGGGATCGCCGAACCGGGCGTTGAACTCGACGACGCGCGGCCCCCGCGAGGTCATCGCCAGACCGACATACAGCAACCCGGTGAATGGCGTACCCAGCTCGCGCATTCGAGCCAACGTCGGGTACACCACCTCAGTCATCACCTGCTCGACCACGCCCGCGGCCAGCCACGGCAGCGGACTGTAGGCGCCCATGCCGCCGGTGTTGGGGCCGGCGTCCCCGTCGCCCACCCGCTTGAAATCCTGGGCGGGCTGCAGCGGCAGCGCGGAGGCACCGTCGGTGATCACGAACAGGCTGACCTCCGGCCCATCGAGGAACTCCTCGATGACCACCTGCTCGGCACCCCTGCCGTGCTCGAGGGCGGCCTGGCGGTCATCGGTGACCAGGACGCCCTTGCCGGCGGCCAGTCCGTCGTGTTTGACGACGTAGGGGGCCCCGAAGGCGTCGAACGCCGCGGCCAGATCGCCGTCGTTGTGGCAGACCCGGCAGTCAGCGGTCGGGACGCCCGCCTCGGCCATGATCTGCTTGGCGAACGCCTTCGAGCCCTCGAGTTGCGCGGCTGCGGCGCTGGGACCGAAGCAGGCGATGCCGGCAGCCCGAACCGCGTCGGCAACACCGGCGACCAGAGGCGCCTCGGGGCCTACGACCACGAGGTCCACGCCCAGTCTGGCGGCCAGGGCGGCCACCGCAGCCGGATCACAGGGGTCGATGGGGTGGTTGGCCGCGAAGGTGGCGGTCCCCGGGTTGCCGGGGGCGACATGCACGGCAGCAACCGCCGGGTCGCCGGCGATGGCCCGGGCCAGCGAGTGTTCGCGTCCGCCCGAGCCGAGGACGAGCACGGTCAGGGGAAGACGATTCTGGTCGGCGTTCACCGGGCAGAGTTTAGTCCTGCGGACGACTCGCAGTTTGCTGGACCATCTCGACCTGAGGGGCGACCTCGCGGGCTGCGGCGGCGTCCTCGACCTCTTCGCGGCTGAAACCGAGCAGGAAGAGCACGGCGTCCAGGTAGGGCAGGTTGAGCGCAGCGTCGGCAGAGGCCCGCACCGCCGGCTTGGCATTGAAGGCGATCCCCAGGCCGGCGGCAGCCAGCATGTCGAGGTCGTTCGCCCCATCCCCGATGGCCACGGTGCGCGACAACGGCAGACCCTCCTCCGCCGCGAATTGGCGGAGCATCCGGGCCTTCGCGGCTCGGTCGACCACCTGGCCCAGGACGCGTCCCGTGAGCATCCCGTCGACGACCTCGAGTGCGTTGGCATGCACATGCCGGATGCCCAACTCCTCGGCCAGCGGACCGACCACCTCGATGAATCCGCCCGACACCAGGCCCACCGCGAAACCCAGATCCTGCAGGGTGGTGACCAGCGTGCGAGCGCCCGGGGTGAGCCGGATGGCCTCCCTGACCTGGTCGAAGATGCTGGTCGGCAACCCCGCCAGGGTCGCCACCCGCTGGTGCAGGCTCTCGGCGAAGTCGATCTCACCGCGCATCGCGGCCGCGGTGACAGCGGCCACCTCCGCATCCTTGCCGGCGTGCGCGGCCATCAGTTCGATCACCTCGTCACGGATCAGCGTGGAGTCGACGTCCATCACCACGAGCCGGCGGCCCTGCCTGGCCAACCCCGCCGGGGACACTGCGACGTCGAAACCGGCCTCGGCTGCGGCCTGGGCCAGAGCCGGACGCAGGTCGGCCACCTCGGCCTGGGAGACCCAGAACTCGATGGTGGTCATCGGCTGACGGGACAACCGCCGGCTGCGGTCGATGTTGCCCCCGTGATCGGTGATGACTTGTGCGGCAGCGGCCACGTGTCGGGCAAGCAGCGGACGGCCCAGCAGCGTCACCACCACACGCTTGGGACGCGGCGGGTTGTCTCCGACGCCCTCCCGGATCTGCAGCGTCACCCCCAGCCGGGCGCAGGTGCCGGCCAGCCGGTCGGTGAGCTCGGAGACGTCGTCCGGCAACGAACCGAGCAGCAGCGCCAGGATCAGTTGTTCGCGGACGACGACCTGCTCGAAGTCGAGCACCTCGGCTCCGGTGCGCGCGATCGCGTCCATCAACTGAACGGTCATGCCTGGGCGGTCGGTGCCGGTGATGGTGGCGGCCAGCGTCTGCAAGTCGGCCATGTCGCTCGCCTCAGACCAGATCGTTGATCATCACTGCCTGTTCACGGCCCGGACCGACGCCGATGCCGCTGATCCGACAGCCCACCAGTTCCTCCAGTCTGCGCACGTAGGCCTGGCAGTTGGCCGGCAGATCAGCGAAGGTGCGCACCGACGAGATGTCCTCGGTCCAGCCGGGCAGAAACTCATAGATCGGCTTGGCCGCCTGGAGTTCCGACTGGGTCATCGGATAGACCTCGCTGCGAGAACCGTTGATGTCGTACGCGACGCAGACCGGGATCTGGTCCCAACCACTCAGGATATCGAGCTTGGTGAGGAAGATGTCGGTGCAGCCGTTGATCTTGGCCGCGACCTCGACGATGGCCGCGTCGAACCAGCCGCACCTGCGGGGACGCCCGGTGGTCGCCCCGAACTCCCCGCCGATGCTGCGCAGCTTCTCGCCGTCGGCGTCGAACAACTCGGTCGGGAACGGGCCCTCGCCCACGCGGGTGGTGTAGGCCTTGGCGATGCCGATCACCCGGTCGATGCGGGTGGGCCCGACGCCGGTGCCGGTGCAGGCACCTCCGGCGGTCGGGTTGGAGCTGGTCACGTAGGGGTACGTGCCGTGGTCGACGTCCAGGTGATGGGCCTGGGCGCCCTCGAAGAGGACCACTTTGCCGTCATCGAGGGCACTGTTCAGCAGCCGGGCGGCATCGACGACGTGGGGTCGGATGCGATCGGCGTAACTCAGGAGTTGCTCGGTGACCAGGTCTGCGCTGATCTCTCGTCGGTTGAAGATCTTCACCAGGATCTGGTTCTTCTGCTCCAGCGAAGCGACGACCTTGTCGTGCAGCAGGTCAGCGTCCAGCAGGTCTGACACCCGCAGACCAACCCGGTTGACCTTGTCGGAGTAGGTGGGGCCGATGCCGCGTCCGGTGGTACCGATGCGCTTCTTACCCGCGAACCGCTCGGTGACCTTGTCGAGGGTCTGGTGGTAGGGCGCGATGATGTGGGCGTTGGCGCTGATCAGAGGGTGCTCGACGGCCTCGCCGCGCGCGGACAGCCCGTCCAACTCGTGGTAGAGCACCTCGAGATCGATGACCACGCCGTTGCCGATGACGGTGGTTGCGTTGCGGTTGAGGATGCCGGCCGGCAGCAGGTGCATGATGAACTTCTCGCCGTTGACCACCACGGTGTGCCCGGCGTTGTTGCCACCGGAGAACCGAACCACGTAGTCGACTTGCTCACCGAGCGCGTCAACGGCCTTGCCCTTACCCTCGTCGCCCCACTGGGCGCCCACTACGATGATGCCCGCCATCTTCTCGGCCCTTTCCTAGGCCCCGGACCCTCGGCCCAGAACACAACGAGGCCCCCTGCGCGAGATCGTCGCAAGAGGCTACTGCCGACTCACTCTAACTCTCCGGCGAGCATCCGAGGCGATTTGTTCACCTGTCGTCGGCGGGGGTCTTGGCGCGCCTTGGTAGGAATGGGTCATGCGAATTGAAGTGTGGACCGACGTTGTCTGCCCCTACTGCTATGTGGCCAAGCATGAACTCGCCAAGGCCTTGGCGGGTTTCGAGCACGCCGAGGCGGTTGAGGTGGTCTGGAAGTCGCTGCAACTCGAGGACGACGCGTCCAGCGAAGGCGTGGACGCCACCGACTTCCTGGTGGCCAAGTACGGGATCAGCGTCGAGGACGTGATCACCGAGAACGAACAGTTGGCCGTTCGCGCCGCCGAACTGGGGCTGGACTACAACTGGGGCGACTCGCTGATCACCAACTCGCTGGACGCGCACCGGCTGGTCAAGCTCGCCGAGACCCAGGGGCTGGCCGACGAGGCGAACGAGCGGTTCATGCGGGCCTACTTCACCGATGGTGAACTGCTCAGCGACCGCGACACCCTGCTGCGGCTGGGCACCGAGGTCGGGCTGGACGCCGACCGGATGACTGAGGTGCTGGACGGAGTGGAGTTCACCGAGCAGGTGCACACCGACATGCAGCAGGCGGCCGCCTACGAGATCGAGGGCGTGCCGTTCTTCCTGTTCGAGGGCAAGTGGGCCGTCAGCGGCGCCCAACCTGCCGAACTCTTCAGCGAGGCGCTCCGTCAGGTGTGGGATGAGACCCACCGGCCAAAGCTCATCACCCTCGGCGCAGGCTTCGAGGAATCCGCCGGCGGGTGCGGCGGAGGCGGCGGCGGCTGCGGGTGCGGCGCGCGCTGACCCAACGTCCCGCGAGGAATCCTGGATACAATTGTTGCCTTGTCGGTCTCAGGCCCCGTAACTGGGTTCGTTCCGCTTCACCCAACCGATGACACGGGCGGTCACCGGTATCAGTGCCAGCTGGACGAGCACCTTCCACAGGTAACCGAAGAAGGTGTAGCTGGCCCACTGCGCGAAGGTGTCGATGCCGATGGCCGGGGAAGCGACGGTGCAGAAGATTATCGTGTCAACCGCCTCACCGACGCCGGTCGAGGAGGCCAGCCGCCGGTACAGCCGCGACTCCTGATTGCGGCGCTTGCCAGCCCACATGATCAGCGAGTTGGTGGACTGACCCCCGGCGTAGCCGAGCATGCTGGCCAGCACCACCAGCCAGACGGGGCCGAGCGCCACCTCAAGACCGCGCTGCTTCTCGAGACCGAACTCGTCGGTGAAACCCGGCAACCAGATGACGACGGTGTAGATGAGCACCGAGAAGCCGTTAGCCAGGAATCCGGTGATGATCGCCCGCTTGGCTGCCTGCGGCCCGTAGATCTCAGTGATCATGTCGCCCAGGATGTAGGCAAGCGGGAAGAGGAAGAACGCCGCGTCGGTGATCACGGGGCCGAACACGACGGCCTTGGATGCCCCGATGCTCGACAGGACGACGACCAGCACCATCGCGGCCAACATGGTCGCGAAATGGCCCGACCCGATCGACGCGGACTTCACCGGCTGCTGCTCACCCACGCTGGCCAAGTGTAGGCGTCCCGAGCAGCGGGCCTGTGGTCATGCCATTGGACGCGACACGCTGGTGAAGGGGTCATGCCTACGTTCGCGACACGCCGGGAAGGGAGTGGCCAATCTGCGCCTGCTCGGCGTGTCGCCGGGAACAGCATGACCTCAGGCACGCCGACGCGATGAGGAAGGGCTCAGAGGTCCGATTCCTGCACCAGCGCCGGTCTGACAACGATGCGCGTCCACGAACCGACGTAGATGCGGTCATGCTGGCCGAGTTCCACCCGCCCGGTGATGGCCTGGGTGGGCATCGGCTGGTCAACCTGGCCCACGTAGGTGCCGTTGGACGACCCCAGGTCCTCGACGAACCAGCGAATGCCGTCGGTGCTCAGGACGGCCTGGCGCCTGCTCACCCCCGTGTCGGACCCGCAATCCAGGTCGGGACGTCCGCTGGGCGAGTTCCGGCCGATGACGACCGACGAGGTGCGCAACGCCCTGATCACGGGCTGGCCCGGCGAGGGCAGTTGCTCGGGGGCCTGCTGGACGCGGTACCACTCCGGGTCGATCCAGATCTCGGCGACCCATCGCGCCGGTGCCGCCTTCGAGGGCGGCACAGGCGCACCGGCAATGACTGGAGCGACCCGACCAGCTCCGGGAATCTCGGGCTGTCGTGGCGGCGAGGGCCAGCCTTGGCCAGCCGCAGGCGCCACCGGTGGTTGGGCGGGTACTGGACGGCTCATCTCGTGCTCGGGCGGCTGCTGCTCAGCCAGCCCGGGGCGTGCCGGCACCGCGATGGGCCGGAGGTCATCAGGGTCCGGCACGTCCCGTTCGGGAGCCCCCAACGAGAGTTCATCGCCGCGACGTGCCGGAGGCTGCAACGGTTCTGCGGGAACGGCTTCCACGACCAGCGGGTTCTCGTGTGCTGCCGGGCCCGGCAGCTCGTCCAGCATGAAGGTGGTCACCACGGCAGGGGCCTGCTCGGCCGGCGCGTCGGGCTCGTCGCTACCCCGGGCCGCCTCGGGAGCCTGCTCCTCGCGCTGGTCGCTGCCTAGATCCGGGTCGGGCTGTGCCTCCGCAAGGTCCGCCCCGCCCGGTTCCACGACGACTTCCGCTGCCTCGTCAACGTCCGGGCGACTCATGCCCCGGGGCAACGAGCCGGTGAGGAAGTCGTAGCCGCAGGTTTCGCAGAAGAACGCGTCCGTGCTGGCCAGCGAGTGGCAAACCGGGCAGATCTGCGTCGTGGGGGCGGGTGCACTGGCTGACGGAACCGGCACCTGAGCCCCCGCCGGCTGCGCCCGGGCGCCCATCGGCGTCCCGCAGATCGAGCAGTAGTCGGTGGTCGTGCTCTCGTGACCGTCCGGGCAGCGGGCCATGATTACTCCTGTGACTGTTCGTCGCCGGATTGGTGCGTCCGGGTGGTCTTGGTGGACGCGGTGTCGAGCGCCATCTCGTCAGCCCGGTCGACGTTGGTTCGCATCCTGACCTTGCCGGTGCCCGGATCGACCACGTCGACCACCTTGCGCAGCTTGGAGGTGGCCTCATGGTTGCCGGTTTCGGCAGCCAACTGCACGGCCCTGCCCAGTTTGCTGGTCGCGGTCGACAGGTCGCCGGCCTGCTTGGCGGCCAGGCCCTCCTGGATGGCCACGGCCAGTTCGGTCTGCCCGGTGTAGTGGGCGACCTCGTTGTTGATCTGCGCCGTCAGTGAGTCGTCACTCGACCAGACCGCCTTGACCATGCCCTGCGTCCGGGGCTGGTCGGCCACCACCAACTGGACGCGAGCCGCCAACTGCTCCTGGCCCACGGCCTTGGCCGGCAGCCGCACGGCCACGTGGTAGTCGCGTTCCTCATCACCCCACGCCCCGGTCGGGAAGTCCACGGTCAGAGGGTTCACCGGTTGGGCCTGATAGGTCAGGTCTTCGACGGTCGGCGAGACCTGTCGGACGAAGAGCAGCTGCGCTCCCTGGGGCACCCAGACTCTCAGGTCGGCGGCGGAGACTCCGCGGTTCATCGACGTCTGCATGATTTTGGCGAACTCCGCAGCCATCATCGAGGGGTTCGGGATGATGTCCAGGGTGCCCATCAGCGCCCGCGAGATCTTGCGCACCTCGCTGACCACCCAGTACGTCCCGACTCCCCGACAGTCACACTGAAACTGGCCCTGACAGGCGCGAATGGCCGCGTCCAGCTGCTCGGGAGTCTCGTGTTCGTCCGCCCCGTCGGTGAGCAGCAGGGCATGCTTTTGCGCCAGCAGGCCGCCCATCGAGTTGAACAGGGCCAGGGCCAGCGTAAGCCAGCGTCCGATCGCCGTCCCGCCGTCGGCGACCAGCCGGCTCACCGCCTCCTTCGCCTCACGTCGAACGCGCGGGGTCATCTGCACCATGCCTGGTCCAGCCTGGACGATCGGGTAGGCGAGATAGGCCTCATGGGTTCCCGAGACGATGGCGAAGTAGGTTCCGTCAAGGATGTTGTCGAGGGCCACCATGGCAGCCTGCCGGGCGGCCATCATGGACCGCTGCCCCATCGAGCCCGAGCAGTCGATGATGACGATCTCGCCGGCCGCCCCGTCCGAACCAGCCGCACCGGCGCCGGTCACCGAGACGCGCACGATGGCGTTGACGTCGGTTCCGCCATCGGGCAGGAACTCGTTCTGGTAAACGGTGGATGAGAACTGAGCCACGGGGCGTCCTTTCATCTGGGCGGGCCTGCGCCCTGCCAGATTAGCTTGCGGGGGTGGTGCCGACGGCTGGCGTCGGACGGGTCCGGGTCGTCGGGATTTCGTTGACGATGCTCGTCTCCACCGGGGGCGCCGGGCTCACCGTAGGAGGCTCGTCGATGCGTGCCAGCACGGCGGTCACGTTGTCGTGGCCACCTTGTTCGTTGGCCCAGGCCACCAGCGCACGTGCCAGCGAAAGAGGTTCGGGCTCGAAATCGGCAGCCAACTGGCTGACAATCCTGCCCAGCGCCGCGGGGTCGGACGCGAAGTTCCACAGACCGTCCGAGCAAACCAGCAGCCACCCGGGGCCCTCGGCGAGCGTGCCGGCGACGGTGGGCTCGAGGCTGGGAGCGTCGCGTCCGAGCCAGCGGGTGATGACGTGCCCGTGGATGCCACCCTCGGCGATCTCTCGCGCCATTCCGGCAGCAATCTGCTCCTGGGCCACGGAGTCGTCGGTGCTGAGCAGGAGGGCCGCACCCGAGTCCGGCAGCCAGTAGACCCGCGAATCCCCCACCGTGGCGGCAACCAACCGTCGACCGGCCGCCAGGCCGATCGCCAACGTGCAGGACGCCGGGTTCGGCCCAGTCAGGTCGGAGTTGTCCAGCACGGCCTGGTTGGCGACCCGGGCTGCCCCGTCGATCAGGGCCCGGGCGACAGAGCCTTCCTGGATGTCGGCAAGGTCCCAGTCCCAGCCCCCCTGGCCCACGATGTGCCCCGCGGCGGCGCGGGCGGCGGCCAGCGACGCCTGATCGGAGTCGGTCGACGTCGACACTCCGTCACAGACCACCAGCACCGCATGTCCGCCGGGACCGGGCGACGCCTGCACGGCCAGCGCGTCCTCGTTGCGGGTGTGCCGGATGCCCCGATCGCACACGCCACCCACCCAGTCGGCCGGCGACTCCTCGAAATGATCGCGGACGCTGGGAGCCTTCGTCCCGCACACCATGCAGTACCCGTCGAAGTCGACGTCGCCACCGCACTTCGGGCAGACCTGCACCGTGGGAGTGAAGGTGCGCACCGGGGTGAACCCCAGGGGCGGCGCGGCAGCGGGCGGTGGCTCGACGATCGGCTCGGTCCGAGGCTGGTCGGGCAGGCTCGCAGGGGGTTGCCACTGCGCCGCCCGGGTTGCACCGTGCAGGGTACGAGGGGCCCCGGACGTCGGCTGGGCCCGGCCGGCAGCTCTCTCGGCTGGTGCCGGTGGTTGCGCCCAGCTGTGAGTGGTGGTCGGGTTCTCGGCTGCCTCGCCCACCTCGGCAGGCGTCGTCGGGTCGGTCACAGCAGGCTCCATCTTCGGGTCGAGTCAGCTTGGCTGATGAGGCGACGGCGTTCGTCATCGTCGCGGGACCACATGGCGAGGTCGCGGTAGGCCCGCTCCAGCTTGGGACGCAGATTGCGTTCGGTCGCCGGTTCGCCGCCCAGGATGACGTTGCCGGTGGCCTTGTTGTCCCTGAGCAGTCGTAGGGCGTTCTCGAGCAACTCGATCTCGAGGGTGGCCGTGCTGATCTGATCGAGGCCGGCCGCATGCAACGCCTGCCACGCCGAGGCCAGGTCGGCCATGCTGGCGTTGCGTTTCAGCAGCAGCTTGGCGTGCGCGGTGCGGGCGTCCGTGTAGCCCCGGCTGGTCGGTGGGACCAGGTCGAGAGCCGCCAGGGTGCCCTCCTCGTCACCGCGAGCCAGCCTGATCCGGGCCATCGCGAACGCCGAGGGGGTGACGTAGTTGGCGTCCGTGCTGGCACAGATCGCATACAGCTCCTCGGCGAGCGCGGGCTGCTCGCCCAACTCGCAGGTGACGGCCAGCGCGAACTTCGGCGCGAGTTCGCCCGGCACCTGGGCGTACACCGTGTTGAAGGGCGCCTGCGCCTCATGCCAGGAGCGGGCCTGCACCGCCACCAGGCCCTGCATCCAGACGGCTCGCCAGTCCCACGGGTCGGCCTTCAGAAGTTCCCTGATGACCTTGGCCGCGGTGGCACGGTCACCCATCCGTAGCCCGAGCTCGATCTGGGCGAGCATCACGGCGGCGGTGCGCTGCGGTGCCCCGTTGAGGGCACCCATCCGCTGACGCGGATCGTCCAGCGTGATGGAGCCCAGCCAACCGGTCATCGGGTCGGCCGGGTCGGGCAGCAGTTGGGGCAGCTGCGTCCATTCAAGACCTTCTCCGGCGGTCATCGGCGGGCTGAACAGGGTGGACTGGTGCGAGGCGGTCGCCGCGCCGGGAGCGCTGCGTGCCACCACCTCACGCAACACCCCCATCGCCTGGACGCGCAGATCCTCGGCCGACTGGAAGCGATCCTCGGGCACCGGAGCGCAGGCTCGTTGCACCAGCCGGTAGAACGAGTCGTGCTCGGCGAACAACGCCATCTTGCTCAACGGCGGCAGGGAGTCCACGTACTCGGTCTGGAAACCGCGGAACTCGGCGGCCATCACCAGCAGCGAGCGTCCCAGCGTGTAGATGTCGCTGGCCACCGACGGTCCCCGGCCAGCCACCTCGGGAGCCTGGTAGCCGACGGTGCCGAAGATCGGTGAGGACTGGTCGGTGATCCGGCGGACCGCTCCCAGGTCGATCAACTTCACCGAGTCGCCGACCTGCATGAGGTTGTCGGGCTTGAAGTCGCAGTACAACAGTCCGCTGTCGTGCAGGTAGGTGAACGCGGGCAGGATCTCGATGGTGTAGGCCAGCGCCCAGTCGACCGGTAGCGGGTCGTGGACGCCCTTGTTCGCTGCCTTGCGCTGCTTGAGCAGTTGGGTGATGGAGCGGCCCGGCACGAACTCCATGACGATGTACCGGGCGTCCTGGAACTGGACGAAGTTGTAGATCTCGACGATCAGCGGGTGCTCGACGGCTGCCAGGAACTCCTTCTCGGACTTGGCGGCGGCCCGGGCGTCGACATCGCCGGCATTGAGCAAGCCCTTCAGCACCACCCAGCGGTCCGAGACGTTGCGGTCGCGAGCCAGGTAGATCCAGCCCATCCCGCCGTAGGCGAGGGCGCCCACGACTTCGTACTGCCGCGAGACCAGTTCGCCGGCCGGAATGGTGGGGTGGAAGTCGAAGGGCGTCCCGCAGTTGGCGCAGGTGCCCTGCACGGCGCCCGGGGATTCGGGTGTGCTGCGCCCGATGGGCTCGCCGCAGTTGGGGCACGTGCGGCGTTCTTCGGGGACCACGGGATCGCTCATCACCGCCTTGGACGGGTCGACCGGTGGGGCGGGTGGCACGGTCGTGATACCGGCCCCGATGCGCGTCCGGGGGCGGTGCGCGTCCGAGCGCAGCGGACGCAGGCCCGCGTTCGGCCCGACCAGCGCCGAGCCCAGCAAGACGCTGCCGAGTTCGGCCGCGGTGGCGGTGGTTGACAGAGTCGTGCCGAGCAGTCGCGACCCCGACGCCGCAGGTTTGGCGTCCGGCGGGTTCCCGCAGACGTTGCAGTAGCCGTCGATGATCGTGCCCTGACAGCCCGGTTGGGGGCAGGGCCCGCCGCGCTTGCCGAGCGAGGCCTGGGGGGCGGCACTCGGACGTGCGGCCGAGGGTGTCTGTGCCCGGGCCGCCGCGGGCGCAACGGGTGGCCGGGTGACGACCTGATCCGGTTGCGTCCCGGACTGGCCTCCCCTGGCCGCGGCAGCGGGTGCAGGTGAGGTGGTTGCACGCGCGTTGGGTGGCATGCCGCAGTAGTCGCAGTAGCCGTCCACGACGGTGCCCTGGCAGCCGGGCTGGGTACATTTCATCGGTTCGTCTCCCGGTGCTCGGGACCCCGCGAGGCCACCCAGTCGGCGTAGAGCCTGCACGCCTCCATCAGGGCCTCGATGGCCTCCCCGGGCTGGGGTGTCAACGTCACCATCTCCTCGGCCGCTTCCAACAGGCCGGTGAGCAGTGCGTCACCTGTGCCGCGGCCCTGAATCTCGGCCCGCAGCATGATCACCTCATTGCCGAGGGCCTCGGAGCCCCGCAGGGCCTCGGTGTTCGCGCGCTCCACCACGTCCATGGCCTTGGCCACCTGCTCAAGGCGACGCAGGTAGCTCTCCAGCTCGGCCGGTGCGCCGGGGACGGGGCCGAGCGCGGTGACGTCCGGCACCGCATACCTGGGCGGGTTGGGTACGGTCGCCGCAACTCTCGCCGCCAGGTCGTCCAGCCGCTGGCCGCGCAGGATCAGATCGGCGCGCAACCGGTCGGCCAGTTCGAGACGCTGCGCCAGGGACACCGCGTCCCCCCCGTGTTCGGTTGGCGAGGGTCGGGCGGACTGCTGGCGCCGCAGCACTCCGCCGACGATGAGGTCACGCTCGAAGGTGGCCGTCTCAGCCTCCAGTGGACCGAGCAGCCCACCCACGTCGCCGCCGCGTCCAGCCTTGTCAGAGACGCTTGCGAGGCGCTCCTCCAGTTGGTTGAGGTGGCTACGTGCCGCATCGATGGACGCGGGGGGCTCAAGTGCGACCTGATCGCGTAGCCGCTCCATGGAGGCCCGCAGGTCGCGCAGGCGTCCGACCGCCTGCGTGCCAGCCGGGTCGAGTTGCAGCCGGCTGCGTAGTTGGCCGGTCAGCGCGTCCGACATGCGGCAGGCCTCGGGTAGGGACAGTCCGGACGCCGCCAACCCACCCCAGGCGTCGTCGTCGAGTCGGCCCCAGACCAGGGACGCCAACTGCTCGCGCTCCTTCGTTGCCACCCGACCCCGGTCCCACACCTGCAGCAAGCGCCGGTAGCGGCTCTGGATGGCCTGCCACAGCTGCAGACCCAGAGCCATGTCCGGGGTCAGTTCGTCGGAGTGTTTGCTCGCCCGGACTGCTTCATCGAGGGCTTCCAGCTCGGCACGCCGGCCATCGAGCCAGCCGTCGAGTGCGATCAGATAGCCGCGCAACGCCAGGACGTCGACAGCCTCCCCGAGCCGCCCGGGGGCGACGGGGGCGGTGACCGCACTCATCGGTACCTCCGCAGGGGTTGGCTGAGCCCGATGCCCGCGGCGAATGCCGCCAGCAGCATGCCCGCGGCGACCAGTCCCGTCGAATTGGCGATGGTGCGTGCATGCCCGGTCAGCTGTTCGTCGAGGGCTGCGCCGATCTGGTCGGACTGCGCCGAGAGCCAGGTGACCAGCGCCTCGTACGGCACTTGGGCGCTCTCCGCCAACGTCGCGAGTTGCTCGCTGGGTGCAGTCACCAACCGTTCATGGGTGGCGACCATCTGCTCCAATTGGTCGGTCATCTTGTCGGTCGCGGCGTTCGGCAACTTGGCGAGCAGCTGGGCGGCCTGGGTGGTGGCCGCGGTGTAGGCGGCGGTGCCCTGCTCCGCGGGTGTCAGGCCCAGCAGGACGCGTCCCTCGGTCGCCTTCGCCTCGGTCACCGCCGAGTAGGCCTGGGCAACGGCGGTGGCCTGCGAGACCCCGCTCGACCTGGCGTCGCCCACACTCTTGGCGCTCGTGGTGACCCACTGCGTGACCAGGACGAAGATCGCCACCGAGATCGCCAACCCCACCAGCAGACCCAGGTTGAGCACGCGCCGGGTCCGTCGCGCCACGATGACGCTGGCCATCAGCAGCACCACGATGGGCACAGCCACCAGCGCGCTCAGCCAGCGCTGATCGGAGGTCGACACCTCCAGCCGCACCACGTTGGTCGAGATCTGCTCATCCAGCCGCCCCAGTAGATCGGTCTGCAGGCCCTGACTCGCCTGTCCGAGCTGCTCGACCGACCCGCTCGTCATCGCCTGCGACAGGGATGCGGTGTAGGTGGTGAGCGCCAGATTGGCCCCCGCCAGCGCGTCGACGTCCTGCGGGGCCATCGAGGAGGCTCTGGCCAGCTTCTGGGCTGCGGTCTCAAGCCGGGCGACGTAGCCACCGTCCGGCTGGGCGCCGGGGGTGGTGAGCAGCAGTGCCTGACTCGCCGCGGCCTCTGCCGACAGCACATCACCGCGCACCGACTGGAGCACCAGAACCTGCTGGCTGGCATCGTTGACCCGCTCAAGCGAGGCCCGGTTGTTGTTCAGCACCAGTGGCGCGACCACGGCAGCCGCAAGGCAAGCGATGATGGCCACGACGCGCCACCAGGCGATCACCGTCGACGTGGCCATCGGGCGTCGCTCGCCCGTCGCCGTCGGCGGGGCCTTCTTCCGGCGTTCAGCGACACCTCTGACGGGTGCCGGCACGGGCGAGGGCGGCCCATCCGGCGTCCACGATCTGGTGGATGTGCGGTCCGGTTCGCTCACGGTGCAACCTCCTGGTCGTCGCCGTCCTGGATGTCGGGCATGGGCGGAACGAGTTCATCACCGGGTGCCATCGCTGCCCCACCCAGGACGTCGGCGGGCAACAGCGTCCGCAACTGGTCGAGGCTCGGGTCGGTCTCGTCGCGTAGCCGCCAGGCCTGGTGCCCGATGGCGGCCTCGAGCACGTTGCGGCAGTACCGGCCGTTGCCGAAGGTCTCGTCGCGGACCTGGCGCGCGAGGTCGAACGTGAAGGCGTCCAGTGCACCGGCGGCCAGGTCGTAGTCGGCCTTGTCGACCATCTGCAGGAAAATGTCGATGAGTTCGGTGTCGGTGTAGTCGACGAACTGGATCGTCGTGCGGAAACGGCTGGCCAACCCCGGGTTCTCGGCGATGAAGATGGCCATCGGTCGCGGGTAGCCCGCAACGATCACCACGAGATTGTCGCGGTTGTCCTCCATCTCCTTGACCAGTGTGTTGATGGACTCCTCGCCGTACTGGTCGCCGGACAGCGAGTAGGCCTCGTCAATGAACAGCACCCCGCCCAGCGCGGAGGCCACCACCTCCGAGGTCTTCTGGGCCGTCTGACCGAGATAGCCAGCCACCAGTTCCGAACGGTCCACCTCGATCAACTGACCCTTGCTCAGTAGTCCCAACGCCTTGTAGATGCCGGATACGAGCCGGGCGACCGTGGTCTTGCCGGTGCCGGGATTGCCCACGAATACCAGGTGCCGGGTGATGGTTGGCACCTTGAGGCCGGCCTTGGCGCGCAGCGCCTGGACGCGCAGCACCGCCGCCTGGCGCTTGATCTCGCCCTTCACCTCGCGCAGCCCGATCAGTTCGTCGAGTTCGGCGAGCAACTCCTCGACGCTGCGTTCGGGCTCGGGTTCTGCCGGTTCCGCCTGCTCGGGTTGCGGCGTCGTGGTGGCCGTGGCCACCGGCGCCGGCTCACGGGTGGCTGACTCGAGCGACTCCAGTCCGGGCACGCCAGGGATGCCAGGAGCACCCGTTGTGCCGGGGCCGCGCTGAGCGCTGGCCGGCGGCTGACCAGCCGGGTGGAGGATCGGCGAGTCGCGCAGTTCGGCAATCCTGGCCTGGTTGACCGCCAACTGGTCGAGCACCGCGGAGAAGGCCGCGTCCCCGACCCTGCTGAACTGCTCCATCGCCTTCAGCCTGTCCTGGGACTGCTGCAGCCGCGACAACAGGTCGGGGTCGAGGCCTCGCGGGGCCGGAGGTAGGCCGCTCGCGTCGAGGACGCCGTGCCCGGTTGCCGAAGATACCCCGGACTGGGCCGCGGTGGCAGCGGCGGCCAGCCCGGCCACCTCGGGGGTGGGTTGGCCCAGCGTGCACGCTGCCCCGATCACCTGACCCAGCGCGGACGAGTACGCCCGCGCCTGGGCGGGCAGGGTGTTGCTCAACTGGGTCATCAACGGGGTGGGCCCGACCCGCCAGCGGCGTCCCCTGGACGCCGCGGCGAAGTACTCCTGGGCGTCGGGTTGGCGATCCTGTTGTTCGGCCCAATCGAGGTAGGCCCCGACGGCCGGTTCGGAAACCGCCGCCGCCAGTTGGACGCCCTCGGTGCGCGCCTGCTCGGGGTCGAGCCCGGCACCAATTGCCACCTCAGCAAGCAGATCGAGGGCTTCCCGCAGCGTCATGCTCGACATGTCTTCTCCCGGTCACAGGTCCAACGGGTTGGTGCTGGCCCGCGAATGGTCGTCCAGCAAGGTGGGACGGGTTCGTCCACCGAACTTGGCGTCCAGGAAGGCACCCTGAGCGACCAGCGCGGACGCGTCCAGACGGTTGGCGGCGTCGTACATCCGCGAGATGGTCAGCCCCAGCAGGTCGAGCTGGTCGACCAGCAGCAGCAGCGAGGACTTCCCGTTGGCCACCGGACGGGTGTCGGCCCAGTCACGCGGCAGCGCCAGATAGCCGGCCACCGACTCAGGCAGATAGTCGGTGGCGGTGGCCACCACGGTGTAGGCGTCCTGTGAGTCGAGGCCCAGGTTGGCCAGTCGGGGCAGGATCGCCCTGACGACCGTGGTGATGCGCAGGACGCGGGCCAGCACCGGGGTGGGGGCGTGCCCGTCCAGCACCATCCGCTCGGCCTTTGCCAGCGCCGCCTCGATGTCCTCCCGCGTCGGCGGCGGGCTCGCCAGAGTGGCCGGGTCAGCCGGTTTCTGCTCACCCCGCAACCATGCGAACAGCCCCATCGTGGCGGCCTCTCAGCTCAGGTCGTAGCTGGTTGCGGTGAGCCCGTCGGCGGCAGCCATCCGCGCGTCGGACTGGCGGGCCCGCTCGAGATAGGCGCGGGACTTGGAGACCTCGGCCTCCAAGGTCCCGATGGTCTGGCTCATGGTGTTGAGCGCCTGCAACTTGAAGCTGTCGATCGAGTCCATCGTCTCGTAGATGTTCGCGAACGCCTTCTGCAGAGACTCGATCGAGACCGTCGAACTGGCCGCCTGCTCCTGGATGTTGATCGAGTTGGTCTTCAGCATCTCGCTGGTGCGCTCGATGAGCCCCGAGGTGGTGGCGTTCAGTGCGGTGATCTGGTCGAGGACGAGCTTCTGGTTGCCCAGGGCCTGGGCGGTGATCACGGCTGTGCGCAAGGCTGACACCGTGGTGGTGGACGCGCGGTCCACACCCTTGATCAACTCGGCGTTGTTCTTGATGATCACGTCGATGGCCAGGTAGCCCTGGATCGAGACCGCAAGCTGGGTGAGCAGGTCCTGGTGCTTCTGGCGGACGTAGAAGAGCACGTCCTTGTTGAGCGCGTCTGCCTTCATCGGGTCGGTCGCCTGGAGTTCGGCGATGGCGGCCGACAACTGGTTGTCGAGCCGTTCGGCCAGGTAGATGTACTGGTTGAGCCGACTCATGGTGTCCCAGAGTTGCTGCTTCTCCATGTTGAGACTGACGTTGTCCTTGGTCAGCTCGTCCTGGCCCGAACGCAGGGCGTGCAGGATCGCGTTGAGGTGCTTCTGGCTCGACTGGTACTTGCGGAAGTAGTCGGTGATCGTGTCACCGAACGGGATCACCCCGAGGAACTTCTTCTGCTTGCCCACCTCGCCGGGGTCGAGGTCTTCGATCACCTTCCGGAGTTCGAGCAGGGTGCTGGAGACCTTCGACACCTCGGACAACCCACCCGACTTCATCTCGTTGATGGGGGTGTCCAGCAAGCGATTACTCATCTCGGCGGCGCGCCTGATGTCGGCGTCACCCATGCTGCGGACGGCATCGGCCTGGGAGCTGAACTCCGGGCTGCCGACCCGCTCACCCATCACCGACGACATGAACTGGCTGACCTTAGCGTCCAGCACCGGCTGTTGCTCAGCGGTGACCGGCGGCGCCATCTCAGGGGCCTGGGTGGCCTGCACGACCGGCGGCGGCGCGGGCGCCTCCAGGGTGAGCGCCCCTGCGCCGTTCGGCGGGGCCAACCGCTGGGCGGACTGGTAATTGGGGGCGGGAGTCTGGCTCATCGGTGTTCCTCCAGGTCTTTGGTGCAGTGAACCTGTTACCGAGGGTACCGGGGTCTTTGGCGAGCCGTCGACCTGATCGTGGGGCAATCCGGTGTTGCGGGGCGGGCCGGGGATGACCCGGCGCGCTACCCTTCATGAATACCTGCAGGGGTAGCGACGAGAGGAACTGGCCATGCAACTGCCCGCCGAAGATCTCCAGGGCGTGGTCAAGCGACTGCAGCGAGCCCAGGGCCAGCTGGGCGGCATCATCCGGATGATCCAGGACGGCCGAGAGTGCCAGGACATCGTCACCCAGTTGGCTGCGGTGAGCAAAGCCGTCGACCGCGCGGGGTTCGCGGTCATCTCGGCCGGCCTGAAGGAGTGCGTGACCGGCGGGGACGGCGACACCTCCGAGTTGGAGCGCCTCTTCCTCTCGCTGGCCTGAGGCCCTCAGCCGGCCGTGCCGGCCAGCCAGGTGCGCATTCCGCCGTCGAGGTTGCGGACGCGTCCCCAGTCGCGTCCCTCGCGGTGCTGCTCGAGGATCCGGGTGGCCAGGTACCCGCGCAGACCAACCGCGCAATGCACCACCAGATCGCCGGAGGGCACCTCACTCAACCGCCCGCGCAATTCATCCAGGGGAATCAGCACCGACCCCGGAATAGCGGCGGCCCGATGTTCGGAACGGGTGCGCACGTCCACCACAGTCGCCCCCGCGGCGACGGCGGCGTCCAACTCGTGCCACTGGATGGACTCGGTCAAACCCTCACGCTGGTTCAGCGCGATCCAGCCCAGCATGTTGACGGCGTCCTTGGCAGACCCGAACTGCGGCGCGTAGGCGAGTTCGAGGTCGGCTAGTTCGCTGGCCAGCAGGCCACCGGTCATCGCCGTGGCAATCACATCGATGCGCTTGTCGATACCCGCTTCGCCGACACCCTGGGCGCCCAGGATCTCATCGGTCGCCGGATCGACCAGCAACTTGAGCGACATCTGGACGCTGCCCGGGTAGTAGCCGGCGTGATCCGCCGGGTGGGTGTGGATGGCGCGGTAGGGGCGGCCCGCGGCCCGCAGGCGCTTCTCGTTCCAACCCGTCGAGGCCACCTGGAGACCGAAAACCCCGACGATCGCCGTGCCGAGCACGGGACGCCCGAAGGACTCCCGGCCCATGATGACGTCGGCGACGCGGCGTCCCTGCAGGTTGGCGGTCTGGGCGAGCGGCACGAGGATCGCCGACTCGTCAAGGGCGTCCACCTTCTCGACGGCATCGCCGATGGCGTAGATGTGGGGGTCGCTGGTGCGGAAGTGGTCGTCGACGCAGATACCACCGCGCTCGCCCACCTTCAGCCCGGCTGCCAACGCAAGTCCGCTGTCGGGACGCACCCCGATGGCGGCCACCACCATGTCGGCCGGCAGCACGCTGCCGTCCGACAACGTCACGTCGTGCTCACCGATGCCGACGACCGAGGCGCTCAGATGCAGCTTGACACCGCGTTCACGCAAGCGATCATGCACGAGGGCGGCCATCTCGGGATCCATCGGCGCCATGACCTGGTCAAGTGCCTCGACGAGCGAGACGTCGATTCCGCGATGCACGAGGTTCTCGGCCAACTCGATTCCGATGAAGCCGCCACCGATGACTGCGGCTGTGCGGGCGGTGGAGGCGGCGCCGACCAGTGCGTCGGTGTCCTCGACGTTGCGCAGCGACAACGCGCGCTCGATGCCGGGCAGCGGCGGCCGCACCGGCCTGGCTCCGGGCGAGAGCACCAGCGCGTCGTATTCCAGGGTGTAGAGCTCATCTGCTGCCAGGTCGCGTACCTCCACACGCTGTTCCGCGGCGTGCACAGCCACAACCTCGTGGCGCACCCGCACGTCGATCCCGAAACGAGCACCGAGCGAGGCTGGGGTCTGCAACAGCAGGCTGGAGCGTTGTTCGATGACTCCGCCCACATGGTATGGCAGGCCGCAGTTGGCGAACGAGACGTTCGCGCTGCGCTCGATGACGACGATCTCTGCCTGCTCGTCGAGGCGGCGCAGGCGGGTGGCGGCCGACATTCCGCCAGCAACGCCACCGACGATAACGATTCTCTTCACGGTCATGTTTGTCACCATACCCCCAGGGGTATACAATAGTCCCATCAGCCCGGCAACCTGCCGGCAACCTCATCGTAGGCTTGACAAAGTCAGGCACGGACAAGGAGTTCCATCATGTGTCGTCCCGTCAACTGCAAGGTCTGCGGCAAGACCACCTGGGCCGGCTGCGGCCAGCACATCGCGGCGGTCAAGGCCAGTGTGCCGAGGGGCCAGTGGTGTGACGGCAAGCACTCTGCCGAGGAACTGGCCGCCGCGAAGCCGGCAAACCCGTTCGCAAAGCTCTTTGGTCGCTGACACCAGATTCTGGCAGTTGGGCCAGCCCGGCACCACGTTGGACAGAGGACTCGCTGCGGGGCCGTACAATCAACGGGTGCACTGATGCCGAACCCCATCGGGTTCGGCATTTTCATGCGCGGGAATCTGCCACACCAACCAGGAGTCCGATGCCCATCCGTTCAGATCTGCGCAACGTAGCCATCATCGCCCACGTCGACCACGGCAAGACCACCCTCGTCGACGCCATGCTGTGGCAGTCCGGCGCCTTCCGAGAGGGCTCGGACGTCAACAACAGGGTGATGGACTCGATGGATCTGGAACGCGAGAAGGGCATCACCATCCTCGCGAAGAACACCGCGGTGCACCACATCATGGCCGACGGCGCTGACCTGCTCGTCAACATCATCGACACCCCCGGGCACGCAGACTTCGGCGGAGAGGTCGAACGTGGCATCGAGATGGTCGACGGCGTCGTCCTGCTGGTGGACGCCTCGGAGGGCCCGCTGCCCCAGACCCGCTTCGTGTTGCGCAAGGCGATGGCCAAGCAGTTGCCCATCATCCTGGTCATCAACAAGGTCGACCGACCAGACGCCCGCATCGATGCGGTTCTGGACGAGACCTACGAGCTGTTCATGGACCTGCTGGACGACGACAACTCCGCCGGCCTGGACTTCCCGATCATCTACGCATCGGCAAAGGCGGGCCGCGCCTCGAGGAACAAGCCGGCCGACGCCGCGATGCCGGACGCCCCCAATCTTGAGGCGCTCTTCGAGACCATCCGCGACCACATCCCGGCACCCACCTACACCGAGGGCGCCCCACTGCAGGCGCACGTCACCAACCTCGACTCATCGCCGTATCTGGGACGCCTGGCGTTGTGCCGGATCGTCGAGGGCACCATCAAGCGCGGACAAACCGTCGCCTGGTGCCGACGGGATGGTTCAATGACCAACGTGCGCCTCTCGGAGTTGCTGATGACCCGGGCGCTGGACCGCGTGCAGGTCGACGAGGCCGGCCCCGGCGACATCATCGCCATCGCCGGGATCCCTGAGATCACCATTGGCGAGACATTGAGCGACCCGACCGACCCCCGTCCGCTGCCGCTCATCCACGTCGACGAGCCGTCCATTTCGATGACCATCGGGATCAACACCTCACCCGTGGCCGGCAGGTCGGGCAAGAACCTGACCGCGCGCCTGGTGCGCAACCGGCTCGACCAGGAACTGGTGGGCAACGTGTCCATCAAGGTGCTGCCCACCGAACGTCCCGACACCTGGGAGGTACAGGGCCGTGGCGAACTGCAACTGGCGATCCTTGTCGAGATGATGCGCCGCGAAGGGTTCGAGTTGACCGTCGGCAAGCCCGAGGTCGTCACCCGGGAGATCGACGGGGTGCTGCACGAGCCGACCGAATGGATGACCATCGACGTCCCCGACGAACACCTGGGCACGGTCACCGAACTGATGGGGGCGCGCAAGGCGGCCCTCCAGGTGTTGTCCAACCACGGCACCGGCTGGGTACGGATGGAGTACATCGTCCCCTCCCGTGGCCTGATCGGGTTCCGCACCGAATTCCTGACGGCCACGCGCGGCACCGGAATCATGAACCACGTCTTCGAGGGCTACACCCCCTGGGTGGGCGAGATGCGTAATCGGATGACCGGCTCGCTGGTCGCCGACCGGACGGGCGTGGTTTCCAGCTACGCGCTGTTCAACCTTCAGGAGCGCGGCACACTGTTCGTCGCACCCGGCGAGGAAACCTACGAGGGAATGGTGGTCGGCGAGAACGCGCGTCCCGACGACATGGATGTGAACCCGACCAAGGAGAAGCACCTGACCAACGTCCGGCAGTCGACCGGCGACGAACTGGAGCGCCTCATCCCGCCGCGTCGGATGAGCCTGGAGCAGTCGCTGGAGTACTGCTCCGCCGATGAGTGCCTGGAGGTCACCCCGGCCGCCATCCGCATTCGCAAGGTGGCGCTGAATGCCAACGACCGGGCCAAGACGCGCAACCGGGCCAAGGCCGCCTCGCAGAGCTGACCGCAAGGATTGCGACCGATCATGACTCATGTAAGCGAACCGATCGGTCGCAATCTGCAGCAGAACTGGTCATGATGGTGCCATGAGCACCCCACTGAGGCAGAACCCCTGCCTGCACCAGTGCAACTGGATCTCCACCGGGCGCCTGCACGACGACCTGCCGCTGTTCATGTGCACCGGCTGCAAGAGCGAATGGGTGCGCACCGAGGGCTGGACGCCGTGCAACGTCGACGGACGCGTCCCCGCCGGGGTGCAGGCCGAACGAAACCGCGCCCCGCTGCCCTGATCTGCGGCCGGGGCCTCAGAGAGTCGGCCTGAAGTGCTCCCCCACGTCTGGGTCGACCAGCACGTCCTGGGACGCGGCGATGCCTCCGGCGTCCAGCTCCGCCTCGACCGGCACCGAGCGTTTGACGAGCGCTAATCCGATCGGGCCCCACTCGTGGTGCTGCGCGGTGCTCATGACCACGCCCACCGCTCGGCCATCCCTGATCACCGAGGTTCCCACCGCAGGCAGATCACCGTCGAAGAGCAGCCGGACGATGCGGCGCGGCGGGCGTCCCAGGTTGTGGACGCGGGCCACTGTCTCCTGTCCTCGGTAGCACCCCTTGTCAAGGGCAGTTCCGAAGAGTCCGATCTCGTTCGGCAGGGTTCGCTCGTCGGTGTCGATGCCGATCCGTGGGACGCCGGCGGCGATGCGCAGTGCCTCATGTGCCCATTGGCCTGACTCCAGCGGGCAGGGCGGCAGCACTCCGGCGGCCATCAGCACCTCGCGTCCGGACGCGATCGCCGAGGGACGCGAGGCCAGAGCCTCATCGGGCTGGGAAACTTCAGCCCCCAGCCACCACAGGACGACGTCGTCGCGGCCGGCCAGGTCAACCGGCGTCCAGAACTTCATCGACTCCAACCATGTGAGCAAGGGGCCGCGGACGCCCGGCTCGGTCCAGCACCAGGTGGTCGTCCCGTCGTCGACCAGCGAGAGGCCGAACTCGATCTGACCAGTGGGTGACAACACGAGAGCCTCGGCGCCCTGGCCCGGGGCCAGCGCGTCGAGCGCCTGGCTGGTCAGCGCGTGCAGCCAGGTCAAGCGCTGGTCTCCGGTCACCGAGAACACCTCACGGCTGCTCAACGCCACCGTTGCCCTGCCCTGCTCCATACCGCGTTGCTCGGCCAGCGGATCGCCGAAGTGCCAGGCCTGCCCGGCGTCCGGCCCCTCGATCAGATCAACTCTCATGACCGGCGCAATCTCGCCCACAGGTACGGCTGAAGTTCGACGTCGGTGGTGGCCCGGTCGAAGGCCCACATCAGGTCGCCGTCGATGTTGCCGTACAGCCGGTGCCCACCGGTGTAGAGCAGTTCTGCCGTGGTGGTGCGCGCCACCACGTCCGAGGTGAGTTCGATCCTCGCGCCCCGGGCAGACCCCGCCCAGACCTCCGCCCAGCCCTCGGGACTGGTGAGCACGACCTCCAGGGTGCCCTGTTCACCAGGACGCCAGAAGCCGGTCTCCATGGTGAGCGGGGCATCCGGCTGGCCGGCCTCGTCCAGCGTCCACGTCTGAGACAGGTAGTGCAGGTAGGGGCCTTGGTTGGTGGAGAAGTCGATCTGCTGACCGAACTCGAATTCGCCCACACCCGGCCAGCTGCCGTGCCCGTTGCCCTGCCAACGGCCAACCAGCCAGGCGATCGGCATCAGCGCCGGGCTCAGGTCTGCGGGAATCTGGAAGGCCACGTCAACTCCTGTTGGTTGGGTCACTGTCGTTGGGCGACTGCCGGCGGTCAGCAGCCAGCACCTGCCACACCAGCACCAGCGCGACGACACCCACCAGGGCGGCCGCTATAGCGAGGACTGTCACGGTGAACTGGGCCACTTGGCAAGTCTAGCTGCGCCGCAAGACGCTCCCTGTTGCCTGACTTCTGGGACCCGGTTGGTCCTAGGCTGGGTCGCATGCTGCAGGTGCTCACCATGGTCGAGGGCGACTGATTGATGCGCATCGTTCTGCAACGGGCCAGCACCGCGCGCGTCCTGGTGGACGGTCAGGTCACCGGGCACCTCACCCGTCCCGGTCTGGTGGCCCTGGTGGGCATCACCCACGGTGACGACCGGACGGTCGTCGACCGGATGGCCAGAAAGACCTGGGATCTGCGGATCTTCGAGGGCGAACACTCGGCCGCCGACCTTGGCGCCCCCGTCCTGGTGGTCAGCCAGTTCACGCTCTACGCCGACACCCGCAAGGGTCGACGCCCGTCCTGGAATCGGGCAGCACCGGGGCCGGTGAGCGAACCTCTGGTGGACGCCTACGCAGCAGCCCTCAGCCTGCTCGGCGCCGAGGTGTCAACGGGAGTGTTCGGTGCCCACATGCAGGTGGAGTTGGTCAACGACGGACCGCTCACCATCATCCTCGACTCAGCGGACTGGGAAAAGGTATCCTGAACCACGGTCCTGTGGGGATCCGGATGCCGGAAGGTGGGTTGCGTGGCTGAAATCGTCTTCGTGACACCGACCGGCGCGGGCCCCCTCGCGTCATCACCCCCCGGTGCGCTGGAGCTGCTCAACCACACCCTGCACAAGGTCCGCGGCGGCGACGAGGCCGTGCAGTTGACCAACCGTACGAGCATGGCGGTGGTGGACGCCCGCGCCGACCTCGCCGCGGCCCGCACCACCTGCCTGGTGATCCACGCCACCACCGCGAACTGGCCCGTGCTGCTGCTGTTGCCGGCGGCCGGGCTGTCGGTGGTGGGCCTTGACTGGCATCTCGACGACTTCATCCTGGACGACGCCAGCCCAGCCGAGTTCGAGGCCCGAATTCGATTGCTGCTGCAGATCGGTCCATCCAACTCGACACTCAGCGCGGGGCCGGTCGTGATCGACGAGAACGCCTACGTGGTCACCGTCGGAGGCAACCCCCTCGACCTCACCTACACCGAGTTCGAACTGCTCAAGTATCTGGTCGCACACCCGGGACGCGTCCTCACCCGCGAGCAGCTGCTGAGCGAGGTCTGGGGATACGACTACTTCGGGGGTACCCGCACGGTCGACGTCCACATCAGGCGGCTGCGGGCGAAGCTTGGCCCCGAGCACGACGCCTGGATCGGCACCGTGCGCAACGTCGGATACCGGTTCGCCGCCAGCCGCTGAGCCGCCCACTGACGTAGGGTCGAGCAATGATCACCGAGCACCTCACCCTGACCGAGGCGCAGCAGGCCGCTGTGCGCGTGCTCGTCGCGCGCGCCGAGCACGCCGATCTGGCCTCCCCGCTGAACGAGTCCGCCCGGATGGCCCTGTCTGGACTCAGCAGTGGGGCTGTGGTCCACTGGTTGATGGAATCGGACGCCGAGCTGATCGGCTACGCCCAACTCGACACGCGCGATGGCAGCGTCCAACTGGTCGTCGATCCAATCCGGCGACGCCAGGGGCGTGGCAGAGCGGTTGCCGAGCGGGTGCGCGGCTCAGGACTGGCCCGCACGTGGTGGGCCTTCGGAAACCTGCCGGGTGCACGCGGCCTGGCCCGGGCGCTCGGGCTGGGCGTCGTCCGCGGCCTACTGATCATGACTCTTGACCTGGCACGGCATCCCAGGCTTGATCCGGTCGCGCTGCCCGAGGGCCTCACCATCGATCGTTTCCGCCCGGAAGACCTTGACCGGCTCGTCGCCCTAAACTCGGTGGCCTTCGCCGAGCACCCCGAGCAGGGCACGTTGACCGCGGCCGACTTCACCGCCCGGATGACCTCGGACTGGCACCACGACGACGATCTGCTGGTGGCCCGGGACGCCACGGGCTCCCCGGTGGGGTTCCACTGGACCAAGATCGTCAGCTCTCCCCAGCGCACCACGGGCGAGGTCTACGTGCTGGCCGTCCACCCCGATCACGCAGGCATGGGCACTGGCCGGGCCCTGCTGGCGGCCGGTATCATTCACATGCGTTCTCGGGGCGCCCCGTTGATCAACTTGTACGTCGAGGCGGCCAACGACCGGGTCGTAACCATGTACCGGACCGCCGGATTCGAAGTCACCCATACCGACGTCGCTTACGGCCCGGTTGAGGAGGATTGATGGCCGAGTTGCCCGCCACCCTGACCAACGACCTGATCCTGCCCGAGGGTCGCTACTCCGATCGCGAGCTGAGCTGGCTCGCGTTCAACAACCGGGTGCTCGACCTTGCCAAGGACCAACTGCGCGTCCCACTGCTGGAACGGGCCAAGTTCCTTGCCATCTTCTCGTCCAATCTGGACGAGTTCTTCATGGTCCGGGTCGCGGGCCTCAAGCGACGCATCGACGCAGGTGTCGCGGTGCCGTCACCGGGGGGCGTCCTGCCCCGCGACCTGCACGACGCGATCCTGGCCCGCACCGCAGAACTGGTCGCCGAGCAGGCCCGCGTGTTCAGTAGTGACGTTCGTCCGGCGCTGGAGGCCGAGGGCATCAGGATCCTGAGATGGTCGCAACTCACCGAGGCCGAGCATCATCGCATGCACGTGTTGTTCACCGAACGCATCTTCCCGGTACTCACCCCGCTGGCCGTCGACCCGAGCCACCCCTTCCCCTACATCTCGGGGCTGTCGATCAACCTTGCCGTGCTGCTTCGTCACCCCACCACCGGTGGCCGACAGTTCGCCCGGGTCAAGGTGCCCACCATCCTGTCGCGGTTCGTCGCGCTGGGAGAGGGTCGCTTCATCCCCTTGGAGGAACTCATCGTCCACCACCTGGACGAGATCTTCAGCGGCATGCAGGTGTTGCAGCACACCACCTTCCGGGTCACCCGCAACGAGGACGTCGAGGTTGAGGAGGACGACGCCGAGAACATCCTGTTCGCCCTCGAGAAGGAGTTGCTCAGCCGCAAGGTGGGGCGTCCCCCGGTGCGGCTGGAGGTCGAGGACGACATCGATGACGCGATGCTCGCCCTGCTGCGCAGCGAGCTGGACATCTCGAGCCGGGAGGTCTTCAAGCTGCCTGCCCCGCTCGACCTGACAGGACTGTTCGGGCTGGCGAGCGTTGACCGCGAGGACCTGTCGTACAAGGGGTTCCTGCCCAAGACCCATCCCGACCTGTCCTTGGGCGTTCAGACCAGCCAGCCCGCCGACATCTTCAAGGCGCTGCGCAAGAAGGACGTGCTCGTCCAGCATCCCTACGACTCGTTCGCGACCAGCGTCCAGCGACTGGTCGAGCAGGCTGCCGCAGACCCTCAGGTGCTGGCCATCAAGCAGACGCTGTACCGCACCAGCGGCGACTCCCCCATCGTGGACGCCCTCATCGAGGCGGCGAAGGCCGGCAAGCAGGTGCTGGCCCTCGTCGAGATCAAGGCGCGCTTCGACGAGCAGGCCAACATCGACTGGGCCAGAAAACTGGAGAAGAACGGCGTGCATGTGGTCTACGGCATGGTCGGTTTGAAGACCCACTGCAAGCTCATGCTGGTCGTGCGCGACGAGCCCGACGGCCTGCGTCGCTACGCCCACATCGGGACGGGCAACTACAACCCGAAGACGGCCCGCCAGTACGAGGACATTGGCCTGCTGACGAGCAACCCGATCATCACCGACGACGTGGCCAGACTGTTCAACCACCTGTCGGGCATGACCAGGGACACTCAGTACCGTCGCCTGCTGGTGGCACCGGGAGGCGTGCGCAACGGTTTGATCGCGAGCATCGAGCACGAGATCGCCAACCACATGGCCGGGTTACCGGCGAGGATCCGGATCAAGGTGAACTCCATCGTCGACGAGGCCGTCATCGACGCTCTCTACCGTGCATCGATGGCAGGGGTCCCGGTGGACGTCTGGGTTCGGGGGATCTGTGCCATCCGACCGGGGGTCCCAGGGCTCAGCGAGAACCTCCGGGTGCGGTCCATCCTGGGGCGTTTCCTGGAACACTCCCGCATCTTCTGGTTCGAGAACGCCGGACGACCGTCGGTCGGCATCGGCAGCTCCGACCTGATGCACCGGAATCTTGACCGCCGGGTTGAGGCCATCGTGTCGATCAGCCAGCCCGGGCACGTCCACCAGATCGGCGAGATGTTCGAGCTGGCCTTCGATGACCAGACAGTGAGTTGGCGGTTGACCGATCGGGACTGGACGCCGGTGACCACCGACGAGAACGGGAAACCGCTGCGCGACATCCAGGAGTTCCTGATAGAGCGCGTCTCGACGCGCAGGCACTGACATGCGGCGCGGACCCATCCAGGCCGGCGGGGCAGCCGTGCTCCGCGGTGCCGCAGATGCTCGGGAAGTGCTGGTGGTGCACCGGCCGGCCTACAACGACTGGACGCTGCCCAAGGGCAAGGTCAGCCCGGACGAGTACCTGGCAGTGACGGCGGTGCGCGAGGTACTCGAGGAGACCGGCTACCGCATCAGGTTGATACGCCAACTGAGCCCGACGCACTACACCGTTGAGGGAGTACCGAAGGTCGTGCAGTGGTGGCTCGCCGACACCGCCGACGACTCGCCCCGCCCGCATGACCTGGAAGCGGACCGCGTTGAGTGGGTGCCCACCCAGGTCGCCATCGCACTTTTCACTTACCCCGAGGACGCGGCGGTCCTGGCCGAGGCTTTACGCACCCCTTCGACCCCACCCTTCGTGGTCGTCCGACACGCGAAGGCCATGAACCGCCGACAGTGGAAGGGCCCAGACCCTGACCGTCGGCTCACCGAACGTGGACGTCGGCAGGCCAGGGCCCTGTCGAGGCTCTTTGCGGCTTTCAAGGTGGGCGACCTGGCCAGTTCCAGCTCCACCCGGTGTATGAAAACCCTGGCGCCCTACGCGCAGAGCACCGGTTTGCAGGTCCGCAGCATGCCCGCGCTCAGTGAGGAATCCGCCCATGAAGACCCCTCGGGCGTACTTCGGGCAATGGCCGAACTGCGCGCGATCGCGGACTCTTCCGAAAGGCCGGTCGTGGTGTGCGGTCACCGTCCGGTGCTGCCAGCCATGTTCGACTTCCTCGGCGTTGCCCCCAGCCATGTGCTCAAGCCGGCCGAGGTCGCCCTGGTCTATCCCGGCGATTCGACGGGTGCAAGTCGAACCGACTATCTTCTCTCCAGACTGTGACAACTTACGAGACCTGAACGGCGCCCGACTCCCAACGTACATCTTTCGTTCACCGTCCGTTCACTTGGCCCTTGGTCTGACGTCATCGCCATCTCATAGATTTCCACGTGAGAGGCCGCTTGCGGCCCTTGGACAAACGACGATCCCTGGAGGGAATCACAGTGAATACTCTGCGTACTGGCGCCGCTCTGGCCGCCGTCGCTGCCTTGGCTCTGACGGCCTGCGCCACCAACGAGGGCGGTTCCGGTAGCACCGCACCCGCCGCGTCGGGCTCGGCCAGCACTTCCACTCTGAGCGGCACGCTGCAGGGCACCGGCGCAAGCTCGATGAAGGCCGCCCAGGAGGTGTGGCGTGCCGAGTTCCAGACCGCCAACCCTGGCGTGACCGTCAACTACTCACCGGACGGCTCCGGTGCCGGTCGCACCGCCTTCATGGACGGCGCCGCCGCGTTCGCCGGCTCCGACCGGGCGCTCAAGGACGACGAGATGGCCGGCGCCTTCTCCACCTGCGCCGCCAGCACCATGCCGATCAACCTGCCTGTCTACATCTCCCCGATCGCCATCACCTACAACGTCTCGGGCGTGGGCGAACTCAAGCTGAGCGCTGAGGTTGCTGCCAAGATCTTCCGGGGCGAGATCGCCAACTGGAACGACCCGGCCATCGCCGCCCTGAACTCCGGCGTCACCTTCCCCGACCTGGCGATCACACCGGTGCACCGTTCGGACAACTCCGGCACCACCGAGAACTTCACCGCCACCCTGGCCCAGATCGCCCCCGAGGTGTGGACCGACAAGGCTTCCGGCGACTGGCCGGCCACCCTCGGCGGTGAGGGCGCCCCGCAGACCTCCGGTGTGGTCTCGGCCGTCCAGAACGGCGCCGGCACCATCGGCTACGCCGACGTGTCGGGCCTGGCCTCGGGCATGAAGGTTGCGCTGTACAGCAAGGATGGCACCGGCACGTTCGTGGGCCCGGAGGCCGAGGACGCCGCCGCCATCGTGGCCGCCTCTGAGAAGGTCGCCGGCCGTGAGGCCAACGACTGGGCCCTGAACCTGGACCGGACCGCTTCCGGTTACCCCTTCGTGCTGGTCTCCTACGCGATCGCCTGCCAGGAATACGCCGACCCGGCGATGGGCGAGCTCGTGAACGCCTACATCAGCTACATGGTCTCGGAGGAGGGTCAGCTGGCGGCTGTCCCGCAGGCCGCCAACGCCCCGCTCTCAGGCTCCCTGGCGACCAGCGTGCGCGCGGCTGCTGCTGCCATCAAGTGACCGCGCAACCTGCGATCACGTGATCCAATAGGTCTGGACGCCCGCCCTCAGCCAGCAGGCTGGAGGCGGGCGTCCTTCCAATGGGTCAGACCGCTCACCCGTCCTCTCGCTTCACGGAGACCGCATGTCAGCACATCGCGCAGAAGTCGTCAAGGATGACCCGGCGCCCAGCTCATCCTTGACCAGCGACCGCGGACACATGGGCGATGCGGTCTTCCAGGGCCTGTCGGTGGGTTCCGGCGGACTGATCATGGCGATCCTGGCCGCGGTGGCGGCCTTCCTCATCACTCAGGCGGTGCCCGCCTTCCTCGGCACTGAGGAAGACCTGCACTACGGCAACACTTGGAGTTACGTCGCCCCCTACCTGTTCGGCACGGTCTGGGCGAGCTTCCTGGCACTGCTGCTGGCCGTCCCGGTGGCTGTCGGCATCGCTCTCTACATCTCGCACTACGCCCCCAAGAGGCTGTCCACTCCGGTGGCCTTCGTCATCGACCTGCTGGCTGCCGTCCCCTCGGTCGTCTTCGGCCTGTGGGGCATCAGCGTCCTGGCGCCCCTGCTGGTGCCGATCTACCAATGGTTGACCAGGAACCTGAGTTTCATCCCGTTCTTCGGCGGCACCGCATCCGGCACCGGCCGCACGATGATGACCGCCGCCATCGTGCTGGCCATCATGATCCTGCCCATCATCACTTCGCTGTCGCGCGAGGTCTTCCTGCGTACCCCCGGTCTGCAGGAGGAGGCATCGTTTGCTCTCGGCGCCACCAAGTGGGAGATGATCCGACAGGTCGTCCTGCCCTTCGGCCGTTCCGGCGTGGTCTCGGCCGCCATGTTGGGCCTGGGTCGCGCCCTTGGTGAGACGATGGCCGTGGCCATGGTGCTGTCGCCCGGACGTGCCTTCAGCTTTCAGTTGCTGACTTCCAACAATCCCAACACCATCGCTGCGAACATCGCCCTGGCCTTCCCTGAGGCCGATCGGTTCGCCGTTCCCCAGCTGATCGCCACGGGTCTGGTGCTGTTCGTCATCACGTTCGTGGTGAACAGCGCTGGACGCGCCATCACGTCCGGCCGCAGGCCCCGCGCCCGTCGCACCAAGGAGGCCCAGAAGTGAGCGACCTCAACGTGGACGACCTCGCCCCGCGAGCGCCGCTCGGCGTCACGCGACCGGCAGCCAGATGCAGACCTTCAGATCAGCAGACGTGCACCTGACCGCCGGCCAACTCCCCCGGTTCACCGACCTGGGTTTGCTGGTGATCGCCATCGCGGTCAGCTCCGCACTGCTGGCCCTGATGGGTTCGTTCAACCTCGCGGGTTCACTGGTGTTGGGCGTGGTGTTCTTCCTCGCAGGCATCTACGCCCTGGCCTTCAGCGTCGAGGGACAGCGCCGGGCCGTTGACCGCCTGGCCCGCTACGTCATCACCGGCGCCTTCATCCTGGCGCTGATCCCACTGGCATCACTGCTCTTCGAGACCATCTCCTTGGGACTTCCGCGGCTGGACCTGAACTTCTTCACGATGTCGAAGCGCAACATCGTCGGCGAGGGAGGCGGGGCAGGGCACGCCATCCAGGGCACCCTGATCGTCACCGGCCTGGCCACCCTTTTCTCGGTTCCCATCGGGCTGTTCACCGCCATCTACCTCGTCGAGTACGGCAAGGGCTGGTTGAAAACCACCATCACCTTCCTGGTGGACGTGATGACTGGCATCCCATCGATAGTCGCGGGGCTGTTCGCCTACGCGCTGTTCTCCACGCTGCTCGGCCCGGGCTCCAAGTCCGGCCTGGCCGGCGCCATCGCCCTGTCGGTACTGATGATCCCCTACGTCGTGCGCAACGCTGAGGAGATCATCCGGCTGGTGCCGAACTCCCTGCGCGAAGCCTCCTTCGCCCTCGGCGTCACCCGCTGGCGCACCATCGTGAAGGTCGTGCTGCCCACCTCGATCTCGGGCATCATCTCGGGGGTCATCCTGGCCATCGCCCGCATCATCGGCGAGACCGCCCCCCTGCTGGTGACCATGGGCTTCACCGATTCGCTGAACAGCAATCCGCTGCCGGTCAACAACGTCAACCCGATGGCTGCCCTGCCGGTCTTCGTCTACTACGAATACACCCGGCCTGGACGACCGCAGGAGGCCTTCTACGACCGGGCCTGGACGGGTGCCCTTGTGCTGGTGCTGATCGTGATGGTGCTGAACATCATCGGTCGAGTCATCGCCAAGAGATTCGCCCCCAAGATCAACCGCTGAGATCCGAGACGAGAGAGCAGAAGCACGACGATGGCAAAACGCATGGAGTTGAAGGACCTCAACATCTACTACGGAGACTTCCTGGCTGTTGAGGGGGTCAGCATGGTGATCGAGCCCCGCGCGGTGACCGCCTTCATCGGCCCATCGGGCTGTGGCAAGTCGACGGTGCTTCGCAGCCTCGACCGGATGCTCGAGTTGACGCCAGGCGGCCGGGTGCAAGGTCAGGTGCTCCTGGACGACCAGGACATCTACGCCCACGACGTCGACCCGGTGCGGGTCCGACAGCAGGTGGGAATGGTCTTTCAGCAGCCCAACCCCTTCCCGACGATGAGCATTCGTGACAACGTGCTCGCCGGCATCAAGCTCAACGCCCGCAAGATGCCTCGGGCCCAACAGGACGAGGTCGTCGAACGTTCGCTCAAGGGCGCGAACTTGTGGAAAGAGGTCAAGGATCGTCTCGACGCACCGGGCAACGGGCTGTCGGGTGGTCAGCAGCAGCGGCTGTGCATCGCCAGGGCGATCGCCATCCAACCCGAGGTGCTGCTGATGGACGAACCCTGCTCGGCCCTGGACCCCATTTCGACGCTGGCGATCGAGGACCTGATCCAGGAACTCAAGGAGGACTACACCGTCGTCATCGTGACGCACAACATGCAACAGGCGTCGCGGGTGTCCCACAAGACGGGCTTCTTCAACATCGAGGGAACCGGCAAGCCGGGCCACCTCATCGAGTTCGACCTGACAGAGAAGATCTTCACGAACCCCTCCAAGAGGGACACCGAGCGCTACATCACCGGCCAGTTCGGCTGATCAGCGACAGGTCATCAGGCCCAGATCGGCCTTCAGGGCGAACAGCCGCGCCACCTTTGCGCTCACCGCCTCGGCGAACGCCGGATCGGACTGGGCTGCGACCACGGTCGCGTCCACCATCATCTGGGCGGCCTGAGGCTCGGCGACGATCACCAGGTCACCTCCGGCCTGCAGGAAGAGCAGGCCGCGCCGGCCGACCGGGTAACCGGCCACCGCAGCGGCCACCCCCAGGTCGTCGGACACGATGACGCCCTCGAAGCCCATCCGTTCGCGCAGGATCCCGGTCACGATGCCGGGTGAGAACACCGCCGGGTTGGCGGAGTCGACCCGGGTGTAGATCGCCGAGGAGACCATCACCGACGACACGCCAGCATCGATGGCCGACTGGAACGGCGCCAGCTCCGCATCGGTCAGCTGGCTGACCGTGTCGTGGCCCACTGCCAGGTCGGTGTTCTCCGGGACGCGTCCCAGGCCCGGGAAATGCTTGACGCTGCTGCCCACGCCCGCGTCCGCCAGACCCTGCACCACGCCGGCGACCGACCTGGCCACCGCATCGGGGTCGGCGCCATAGCCACGCTGCAGCTGGCCGATCGCCTGGTTGGTGGCCACCTCGTCGGCCGGAACGACGTCGGCGACCGGCGCAAGGTCGACATGCACGCCGGCGGCACGCAACTGGCCGCCCCAGCGCTGCCACTGGGTGCGCAGGTAGGCGTCATCGAAGTTGGACTGTTCGATCGCCGGGGGGATGACGTCGAAGCCCTCACCCGCCAGTCGCTGGACCAGCCCACCCTCCTGGTCCACGGCCACCAGCACCGGGACGTCGGCCTGGGCGCCGTCCTGCAACGACTGCAGGTACTCGGCGATCTGGGCCTGGCTCTGAGTTCGATTCCCGAGCAGGATCACCGCACCGGCGCCGCTGGCCTGAAGCTGGGCGGTGGCGGTCTGGAGCGGGGTACCCTCATTGATGGCCATCATGTACAACTGTCCGACCTGTTGAGCCAGGCTCAGTTCGCTGGCTGCCGGCAGGCAGGCGAGCGCCTGCTCAGCCCTGCTCAGTTCCCTGCCGGGTTCAGGGACGCTGGGGACTGCCAACGAAGCGGTGGGCGTCACCGACGAAGCAGTGGCCGACGAAGCACTGGCCGAAGGACGGATGCTGAGCGTCGAGGCGGCACCGTATGGCGGAGCGGCTGCGCAACCCGCCAGCCCCACACACCCCACCAGGCAGACCAGTGCCCTACCGCGCCTGCTCACTTCGTCTCACCGGAGGATGCACCTTGCTCCTCTGCGGCGCGCAAGATCCCAAGCAGGGCGTTCTCGACCACCTCGCTCAAGGCAGGGTGAATCCAGTACTGGCCGCGCGCCGCCTGCTCGATCGACTGGTTGAAGCTCATCGCCGACACCAGAGGCTGGATCAGGCTGGCGGCCTGTGGGCCGACGATGTGGGCGCCGAGCAGCTGCTCGCCTGCAGTGTCGGCCAGCAGCTTCACGAAGTGATCCTGGTCGTTGCTCGCCCAGCCATAGGCGACGTCAGCATACTCCTGGACGTAGCTCACGTATCCGATGCCGGCCTCGACGAGTTGGGCCTCGGTCTTCCCGACGGTGGCCACCTCGGGTTCGCAGAAGATGGCCTGAGGGACGAACCGTTCGTCGCGCGCCAGCAGTGGCCGGCCGTCCCGCTCGGCCAGCAGGTTGTGCTTGACCACCCGCGCCTGCGCGTTGGCCAGATGCTTGAGCATCCACGGCGAACAGACGTCCCCGAGCGCCCAGATGTGCGGGACCGGGGTGCGCAGGTGCTCATCGGTCGCCACCAGGCCCGCGTCGTCGAGCCTCAGGCCCGCCCGCTCCAGACGCAGCTGGTCGCCGTTGGGGATACGCCCGACGCACACCAGAACGGCGTCGGTCTCGTAGCTGTACTCGATTCCCGTGACGTCCTCGGTGCTCACCACCACTCCGCCGGCCTCACCCGGCTCCAGCCCGGTCACCTGCTGGTTCATCCGCAGCAGGACGCGGCCTGCGATCAGTTCGGTCACCCGAGTGCCGATCGACTCGTCCTTGGCTCGCAGCAAGGGCTCGCTTCGAGCGATGATGGTCACGTGTGAACCCAGCCCGGCGAAGATGTGCCCGAACTCGACCGCCTCGACGCCACCACCGATGATCACCAGGCGCTTGGGGAGGTCTTCGATCCGCAAGATGGACGCTGAGGTGTGCACGAACGGCTGCAGGTACGGGTCGTCAAAACCGGGCGCCTGGAGCATTCTCGGCCGCGACCCGGCAGCAATCACGATGCGGTCGGCGCTCACTTGCCGGTGACCGACCCTGATGGTGTGTGGGTCGACGAAAACCGCCGGACCGAAGAGCACCTGCACGTTGGGGCGCGTCCCAAGATGAGCCAGTCCACCCGAGGAGACAGCATCGATGCGTCCGAACGTGCGCGCCTGGATCGCGTGGAAGTCGGCGCCCTTGAACTCCAGACGGACGTCGACGCGCTCGGCCTCGGCCGGGGCGAGGGCGTACCGGGCCGGCAGTGCCAGCATTTTGCTGGGAATGCACCCCGCGTTGAGGCAGGTGCCGCCGAAGGCTCCAGTGGGGCCGATGCCGTTGTCGACCAGGGCGATCTGCCAATCGGCGATGTCGTCATCGATCAGGCTCAGTCCCGAGCCCGAACCGATGATGCACAGCTCGACGTGGTCAGGGCCGTGGCCGGCGGGGTCACGCATGGGAGTCTTCCTCTCACGTTGTCTTCGACCAGCCGAACCTGGACACGCCCCGACGTCTCTCGACATCGGGCGACCGTCGGCTCAACGTGGCCCTCAGCCGAAGCCTACCCGGGGCGCACCCGAAGTCACCGCCGGCGACGCCCGCTGCGCTGGGACGGCCGACGAGTGGGCTCACCCCGCTCGATCTGGGCGGCCCGACGGGCGACCGCGAACTCCGCAAGTGCGTCCACCAATTCACCGGGTCCAGGGCGCTGTGGAATCACGTCGACCCGCAGGCCGTGCTCCTCGCAGGCCGCCTTCGTGGCCGGGCCGATGGCGGCCACGATCGTGTCGGCGTGTGGTTTTCCGGCGATGCCCACCATGTTCCGCACCGTGGAGGCGGACGTGAACACCACTGCATCGAAGCGTCCTGCCTTGATGGACTCCCGGATCTCGGCAGGCGGCGGAGCGGCCCGCACCGTGCGGTAGGCGACCACGTCCTCCACCTCCCAACCCAGTTCATTCAGGCTGGCGACCAGAGCGTCCACCGCGATGTCCGCGCGCGGGATGAGGATGCGGTTGATGGGGTCGAGCAGATCGTCGAAGACCGGGAACTCGGCAGCCAAGGCCTCGCTGCGCTGTTCGCCCTCGGGCACCAGGTCTGCGATGATTCCCCAGTTGCGCAATGCCTGCACCGCGTGGCTGCCCACGGCAGCAATCCTGAGGCCGGAGAACGCGCGCGAGT
This sequence comes from uncultured Actinomycetota bacterium, assembly GCA_963780175.1. GTDB lineage: Bacteria > Actinomycetota > Actinomycetes > Propionibacteriales > Propionibacteriaceae > Brooklawnia. The sequence continues at coordinate 55,612 of CAWAAT010000006.1, forward strand.
CGAGTCCCAGATCGGCAAGCCGTTCGGTGACGGCGCGCACGGCGTTGACAGAGTTGAAGATGATCCACTGGTAGCGTCCGTCCACCAACCCCTGGATGGCTCTGTCCATCGGTTGGGGATTGCGTGGCGGCTCCACCGATGTTGTCGGCACCTGTTCGGGGACGGCGCCGTGGTGTTCCAGGCGACGTTCGAGCAGTCCTGACAGTCCCTTGGTGCGGGGCACCAGCACGCGCCACCCGAACAATGGCTTGGCCTCGAACCAGTTGAGGCGTGGGTTGCGCGCGGCAGCGGCACCGACCACCACCGCGGTCGGCTGGTCAACGAATTGGTCGGCGATCTGCGACAGGTCGCCCAGTGTGGTGTCAACGGTTCGTTGGGCGCTGGTGGCGTAGTCCACCGACACCAGCGCGGGAACTGCCGACCCCAACCCGGCTCGCTGGGCCGCCGCGGCCACCGATGAGATCACCTCAACACCGCCCACAGCCACGAGACTGCCGGGCCCTGCGTCCGACTGGTCGAAGGGGGTCAGCTGCCAGACTCCCGATCTCAGACAGATCCCGGCCGACGTCAGCGCCATGGACGTCTTCGACAGTCCCGGCACCATGTCGATGCGACAGCCCAGTTCACCCAGCCGGGCAGCCTGACAGGACGCGTCGGCGTCCTCGAGTGGATCGCCGGCCACCAGCCAGACGACCGTCAGACCCGACCTGGCCAGCTGCGCGACTTTGCCAAGATCGGGTTCAGCGCCGGCATCCAGCACCACCGCATCCGGGTCATGATCGACCTCGGGTTCGCTGATCAGGCCCTCGTTGACTCCGGGGCCCACAATGATGACGGAGGCCTCGGCGATGGCCTTCAGGCTGGCCAGGGTGAGCTGCAGCGGCCCACCCAGACCGGTACCGACGAACACGACATACCCCGGCACACCGCGCAAAGGTCCGAAACGAGCCACGAGACCGACGGGGTCGCACTCACCGAGTACGGCCACCCTCTGATGCTCACTCAAGACTTCTCCTTACGCGCAAGCGACGATGACTAGGACACGCGGAGATCCACGACAACCTTCCGGGCCAGCCCTGATGAGGCGCGGCGAGGTTGGGCAGGATCAGTCAGTGCAGCCAGTCACTTACCCGCGCGGCGGCGCTGGATACGCGTCTTCTTGAGCAACTTGCGATGCTTCTTCTTGGCCATCCGCTTGCGTCGCTTCTTGATAACCGATCCCACAGTGAGCCTTTCGGGTTTTTCGTGCCCGCAGAGCGCGGGAACAGTAATGAGCGGCCCTCGCCGCATCCCAGCACTTTACCGCCGCTTTCCACCGATTGAAAACCAGCGACCGCTGGTCAGCCCCGACTTCGGTCGTGGGCCGCCCAGATGGCGTCGGCCACAGCGGCGCGCACCCCGTGGGCCTCGAGTTCCCTAATCGCGGCGGCGGTAGTTCCCCCCGGCGAGGTGACCCGTTCGCGCAGCACCGTGGGGTGCTCACCTGCCGCGAGCAGGTGCGCCGAACCGAGGATGGTCTGTCGCACCAACTGGCTCGCCTGGTCGCGAGTGAGACCCAGTTGAACCCCGGCCTCGATCATTGCCTCGGCCAGATGGAAGACGTAGGCGGGCCCTGAACCGGAGACCGCGGTCACCGCGTCCTGCAACGCCTCGGGCAGCACGATGGCTTCGCCGACCGCCTGCATCAGGCGAGTGGCCAGGTCGAGGTGGTCGGCCCCCACCCACTCACCGGCAGACAGCGCAGACATGCCCAGCCCGATCTGCGCGGGGGTGTTGGGCATCACCCGCACGATGGGTGTTCTGTCAGGCAGGTGAGCGGCCAGCGCGCCGATGGGCACACCAGCGCACATCGACATGACCAGCGCCCCGTCGTCCAGCAGGTCACCCACCGTGTCGAGTGCCCCGGCAGCGTCCTTCGGCTTGACCACCAACGCCAGGACCGCGGCTCCGGGAACCACCTCCGAGGCCTCGGAACTGACCTTGAGCCCCTCGATCAGCCCGAGCTCTGCCCGACGCGCCTCGCTGGCCTCGACGACGCTCACCCGCGACCAACCCCGGGCGAGCAGACCGGACGCAAGCGCACCACCCATCACGCCGCCGCCGAGAATGACGACCGGCAGGTCGGTGCGCTGCGCCACCGTCACGACCTGGCCGCGATCAACTCTGCGACCTGGATGGCGTTCAACGCCGCGCCCTTGCGGAGGTTGTCGCAGCTGACGAACATGGCCAGACCACGCCCACCGGGCACCGACTGGTCGACGCGGATGCGTCCCACCAGGCTGGGGTCGACCCCGGCCGCCTGGCGTGGGGTCGGGACGTCGACGAGTTGCACACCGGCGGCGTGCGCCAGCAGTTCGGTGGCCTGCTCGACGCTGATCGGGCGCTCGAACTCGGCGTTGATCGCCAGTGAGTGGCCGGAGAACACCGGGATGCGCACACAGGTTCCGGAGACAGCCAACTCGGGCAGGTGCAGGATCTTGCGGGACTCGTTCCGCAGCTTCTGCTCCTCGTCGGTCTCCAGCGTCCCGTCATCGACGAGTGCGCCCGCGAACGGGATGGCGTTGAAGGCGATCGGTGCCACGTAGGGCGCGTTGTCGACCTCGGCCAGTGCGCGTCCGTCGAAGGTCAACCGGGCGAAGTCCTGGCCCACCGCGGCGACCGTCTGGTCACGCAGGGCCCGGACGCCGGCCAGCCCCGACCCGGAGGTGGCCTGGTAGGTGGCGACGATCAGACGGCGAAGGCCGGCAGCCTCGTCCAACGGCTTGAGCACCGGCATCGCGGCCATCGTGGTGCAGTTCGGGTTGGCGATGATGCCCTTGGGGGGATTGATGGCGTCCTCCGGGTTCACCTCGGACACCACCAGCGGCACATCGGGATCGTTGCGCCAGCATGACGAGTTGTCCACGACGATCGCCCCTGCGGCAGCCACCCTCGGTGCGTACAGTTGGGACGCCGTCTTGCCGGCGCTGAAGATCGCCACGTCGAGACCCTCGAAGGACGCGGTGGCCATGTCCTCCACCGTCACCTCCGTGCCGCGCCAGTCCAGCTTCTGGCCGGCGGACCGAACCGATGCGAAGTACCGCATCTGCTCGACCGGGTAGTTGCGCTCCAGCAGCAGCGCACGCATGACATTGCCGACCTGACCGGTGGCACCGAAGACTCCAACTCGCATGGGCGCCAGCCTAGCGCCGACCAGAGGCTTGCCCCAGAGTCGCCACGTGCTGGGCCTGCGACCGGTGGCTCACAGCCAGCCGACCCGGCCCGCCAGCAGCGAGTAGCCCACGAACGCCACGATGTCGATCAGCGTGTGAGCGATCACCAGCGGCCACAACCGTCTGGTGCGGGTGTACAACCATCCGAGCAGGAGCCCGAAGACCAGGTTGGACAGGAACCCGCCAAAGCCCTGGTACAGGTGATAGGTGCCCCGGATCAGGGCGCTGACCACGATCATGGCTGCGGGATGCCAGCCGGCTTGCCGCCACCGGGTGAACAGGTAGCCGACCATCACCACCTCCTCGAGGGTGCCGTTCATGAAGGCGGCCAGGCAGTACATCGGGATCGTCCACCAGGCGGCAGCCAGGTCGGCCATCACGATCGTCGTGTTGATGCCGAGGGCGCGCGACAACAGGTAGAAGCCCAGGGCCGGGCCGAGGATCGCCGCCGCGATGCTCACACCCCACGCGAGGTCTCGACCGACGCTCCGGCCGTCCAGCCCCATGGCGCGCCACGGCGCGTCCCGCGGCGCCCAGATCCTGGCCAGCAGGTACAGGCACAGGATGGGATGGAAGAAGGGGAAGATGTTGGCCGCCAACTGGTAGGCGAAGTCGAGCCACGGCCGGTCGGGAGTGACGGAGGAGTTCATCGTCGAGGTCTGCTGCGCCAGCGGCACCTGGTAGGTGAGCCGGTCGATGATCTTCAGAATCGAGTAGACGGCCGATCGACCGAGCGACAACCCCAGAACGATAAGGGTCTCGGCCACCAGATGGGGTCGGCCGCGAACCGCGGTTGCCGCCACCTCAGCGCTTGCCGACCAGCGAACGTGCGAACAGCGCCGCGCTGGCCGGGCGCTCAGCGAGTCGTCGCAGGTAGTAATCGAACCAACCCGGCCCGAACGGGATATAGCAGCGGGTGGGGTGTCCCACGTCGACCAGCCTGCGCTGCTCCAGGGGACGCACACCGTAGAGCATCTGGAACTCGTAGCTGTCGTCTGCTCGCCCCGACCGCCTGATCAGTTCCTCGCTGATGGCCACCAGCCGGGGGTCGTGGGTGGCGATGAGGGGAACCGCCTGGGATGCCATCAGGCTGCGCAGCCCCCGGACGAAGGCGAGGTCGACTTCATGCTTGCTCCGCAGGGCCAACTCGCGCGGCTCACGAAACGCGCCCTTGCACAGCCTGATGCGGGTGCCCGGCGTGGCAAGGTCTGCCAGGTCCGAAGGGGTGCGGTGCAGTGCGGCCTGGAATGTGATGCCGGTGCGCGGGAAGTCCTGCCTCAGCTGTCCCCAGATCGCGAGCACGGACGCGACCAACTCTGCCCCGGCCATGTCGACGGTCACCGTCATCCCCGCATTGCTCGCGGCTCGGGCGATGCGACGGGCAGCGTCCAACGCGTACCCCTGGGCGTGGGCACCCAACTCCTGCCCGAGCCAACCCAGCCGGACGGACAATTCGGCGCCCTGCGCCAACCCCTCAGTCATCAGTCGCGCGATGAGACCGAGGTAGCCCTGCAGGTTGGCCTCTGCCACCTCGAGGTCGGTCACTGGCTCGCCCAGGTACTCGACGCTGATCATCAACCCCTGACCGGTGAGGGTGTGGAGCACCGGCACCAGCTCGTCGAGGTGTTCCCCGGCCACGAAGCGGGTCACCAGTTCGCGAGCGGCCGGCGAACCGACGGCGGCGTCCCGCAATTTGTCACGTCCGGCCCACCGGCTCAGCAGCTCATTCACGACCGCCCCTGTCTGCTCGCACCCGCTGGGCCGCGCCGGCAGCCAGGTGACGCCTGGTCTCGGCCAGGCTCTCCCCCAATTGTTGTTCACGCTGGGCACGATCCAGCGCCCGCCGAGTGTTGATCTCATGGATGACGTGGCCTAGGTAGCCCCGCCGACCCAGTTCGCTGACCACCCGCCAGGCGTCCTGACCGCCCTGACCCGGGAACAGATGCTCGTCGATGGCCGCGCCCAGACCGTCGGTCAGGTGCACGTGGCGGAGCCGGGACCCCCAGGCGTCCAGATAGTCCAGCGACCGGACGCGTGAGGTGGCCGCATGCGAGAGGTCGAGGGTGAGCGCGTCGTAATCCTGCTCCGTGGGGTCCCAGTCGGGCACGTAGCCGAACACCGTCGCCCCGGGGGCGCGCCACGGGTACATGTTCTCCACAGCCAGAGTCAGGCCGGTCTGCTCTGCCAACTGTCGGACGCCGGCGACGAATCCTCGCGCGTAATCTCGTTGCCACATGAACGGCGGATGCACCACGACCACGTCCGCCCCGAGTTGATGGGCGGCATCACACGAGCGTCGCAGCTTCTGCCAGGGGTCGGTTCCCCAGACGTTCTGGGTGATCACCAGACACGGGGAGTGGATGCTGAGCACCGGGATCTGGTGGTAGTCGACCAGTTTGGCGACGTAGTCGATGTCGGCACTCGGAGGGTCGATCCCGACCATCAACTCGACCCCGTCGTAGCCGAGCGCGGCAGCCACCTCAAAGGCGCTCGCGGTGGTCTCCGGATAGACCGAGGATGTGCCCAGCCCAACTCTGGGCAACTTTCGGCGTCCCGGCACACCAGCCGGTCCGGGCTGGCCCGGGACCTGACCGGAAGGCTCGCACGACTGCACAGCTCCACGCTACCTGCAGCGCCGCACCCTCGCCGCCGCCAAGCGACCCCGGTTTCGCGAATGGGTGTGGGCCTTGCCACAATGTGGACATGCATGTCGACCACCTCACCTTCGTCGCTAGCCCTCAGGGGTTGCAGGCCACCGTTGCCGAGCTGAGTGAGGTGTTGCGTCGCAAGTTCAAGGACGGCGGCTTCCACCCCCGCTTCGGTACCCGGAACAACATCCTGCCGTTGTCGGAGGGCCGATACATCGAGGTTGTCGAGGTGCTCGACCATCCCGCCGCCGAGAAGGCCGTCTACGGTCAGGCCGTGCGGGCTCGCCAAGAGATGGGCGGTGGCTGGTTGGGTTGGGTGATCTCGGTGGAGGACCTCTCCGGCTACGAGCAGCGTCTGGAGCGTAAGGCCGTTCCGGGCTCTCGCCAGTTCCCCGACGGTCGCCGGCTGGAGTGGGAGCAGATCGGCATCAAGGGCCTCATGACCGATCCCCAACTGCCCTACTTCCTCAAGTGGAAGTCACCGGCCGACGTGTTGCCCTCGGCCCTCGCCGGGGACGTGCGTCTGGACACCATCGAGATCGCCGGTTCGCGCGAGCGGGTGGAGGACTGGGTGGGCTGCCCGATCGGTGAGGTCTTCGACGGCATCCGTTTCGATTTCTTCAACCCGAACGGCCAACCCGGCGTCTCGGCGGTCGTCTTCGACGTGCCCGGCACCGGCAAGGTGCGCGTCTGAGCCTGGCCCGGCCCGGATGGGTCGAACTTTCTGTCTCAGGCCACCTCTAGGGTTGACCTGTGGCCACCAAGACCGAGAACTTCCAGTGCACCGAGTGCGGTTGGACGACGGTGCGCTGGGTCGGACGATGCGGGGAGTGCCAGACCTGGGGTTCTGTCGCCGAACGCGGCGCCCCCAAGCTGCAGCAGATCAGCACGTCGATGCCGACCGACCGGGCGATCCCGATCGCCGAGGTCGACCTCGGCAGTGCCGACCGGACGCTCACCGGGATCGGCGAGCTCGACCGGGTGCTGGGTGGCGGGCTGGTGCCAGGGGCCGTCGTGCTGCTGGCCGGCGAACCCGGGGTCGGCAAGTCGACGCTCCTGCTTGAAGTGGCCGCCCGCTGGGCAGGCTCGGGGCACCGGACGCTGTACGTCTCGGGCGAGGAGTCTGCTGCTCAGGTGAGGCTGCGCGCCGAACGCATCGGTGCTGTTGCCGACGAGCTCTATCTGGCGGCCGAGACCGACCTCGGCATGGTGCTGGGTCACATCGAGCAGAACAGCCCCAGCCTGCTGGTCGTCGACTCGGTGCAGACCATCGGCACCGCCGAGGCGGACGGCTCGCTGGGCGGGGTCAGCCAGGTCCGTGAGGTGACGGGCGCCCTGGTGCGGGTGGCCAAACGTCGAGGCATGGCGGTCATCATCATCGGCCACGTCACCAAGGACGGATCCATCGCCGGCCCACGCCTCCTCGAGCATCTGGTGGACGTCGTCCTGGCCTTCGAGGGAGACCGCCATTCGGGTTTCCGGATGGTGCGCGCGAACAAGAACCGCTATGGCCCCGCCGACGAGGTGGGCTGCTTCGAGATGTCGGATCGGGGCATCGTCGAGGTGCCAGACCCCTCCGGGCTGTTCACCTCGCAGCACGCCGAACCGATGCCGGGCACGTGCGTCACCGTCACCCTGGAGGGCAGCCGACCGATGCTGTCGGAGGTCCAGTCCCTGGTGGCGGCGGTCCCCCAGGACGCGCCCGCCCGCCGGATCACCCACGGCGTGGACGGCTCCCGGGTGGCGATGGTGTTGGCCGTGCTGCAACGCAAGGCGCACTTCCCACTGTCCCGGCGCGACGTCTACGTCTCAACCGTTGGCGGGGCCCGGATCAGCGATCCGGCTGCCGACCTCGCGGTGGCCATCGCCGTCGCCTCGGCGGCCGTCGACCAGAACTACCACCAGCGGGTGATCGCGCTGGGCGAGGTCGGGCTGTCCGGCGACCTGCGGCGCGTCCCCGGTCTGGAACGCAGGGTCGGCGAGGCGGCCCGGTTGGGCTTCGAGTTGGCGGTCGTACCGTCGGGCAACCGCGACCCGAACAGCCGCCTGCCGAGAATGCACGGCCTGAAGGTCGTGGAGGTCGCCACCGTGGCCGAGGCGCTGGCGGCCCTCGGCCTGCAGAAGGGTCTGCGGTCCGACCCGGATGACTGATCTGCGGCCGGCGGACCCGCACCGCGGGCCGGTCACTCCCTTAGACTGGCGCAGGTGAGCAAGCTTCGGGTTCTGGGCCACGACGAGGAGCGCTATCGGCGCTATCGCGCACTCCTGGCGCCCGGAACTCCCCTGCGAGATGGCCTGGAACGCATCAGAGCCGGGCGTACCGGCGCCCTGATCATCCTGGGCAGCAACTCGGTCATCGAGCAGATCTCGTCGGGCGGATTCACCGTGAACACCGAGTTCACCCCCACCGCGCTGCGCGAACTGGCGAAGATGGACGGCGGCATCGTGGTCGACGAAGACCTGACGACGATCCTGTGCGCCGGCGTCCATTTCACCCCCTCCGCAGAACTGCCCACCATCGAGGTCGGCACCCGTCACCGCACAGCCGACCGCGTCGCACTGCAGTCGAACCTCCCCGTGGTGACGGTCTCGTCGGCGATGTCGACGATCGCCCTGTTCATGGCGGGCCTGCGTTACCCCATCGAGTCCTCGGAGCAGATCCTGGTGCGTGCCGAGCAGGCGGTTGCGACGATGGCTCGCTACCGGGAGCGGCTGGAGGCCACCACTCGCCGCCTGTCGGGTCTGGAGATCGACTCGATGGTGACGGTCGGCGACCTGGTCAGGAGTGTTCAGCCCGTGGCCATGATGCGACGCCTGGCTGAGGAACTGGAGAGCCACATCGAGGCGCTCGGCGTCGACGGTCGGCTGCTGCAGTTGCAGCTGTTCGAACTGACCCACGGCATCGACCAACTGGCGACCCTGTTGGAACTGGACTACCGCCCCGACGGCGACAGCCGGTACAGCTTCGACGTGCTGCGCCACCTGCCGACCGGAGACCTGCTCGATCCCGTGACGGTGGCCCACGCGATCGGCTTCACGTCGGGCGATCTGGACGAGCACCTGACGTGTCGCGGTTTCCGGCTGGTCTCACAGTCGGCACAGATGACCACCACCACGGCAGGTGAGCTTCTGGAACACTTCGGCTCCCTGCAGGCGGTGTTCGGCGCCTCGGTGAACGAGCTTGCCGAGGTGCCGGGCCTGAGCCGGGCCAGGGCGCGGGTCATCCGGGAGGGCCTGGCCCGGCTGACCGACACTGTGGGCCGGTAGCCGGCGTCCCGTCAGGGCAGCACCTGCATGACGTGCCGGGCGCGGGCCGACCCCACGGTGACGGTCGCGACGTAGGTGCCGGCACCCAGCCTGGCAGGTGACAGTTCGCAGCCGTTCGAACGTTGGACGGGCCAGCTCACCTCGAAGCCGGCACCCTGACCCTGCGCCAACTCCAGGGTTCCCGCCGGTTTCCAGTCCGGACAGTCGCTTGCGCCCCAGATTCGGTCGCTGCCGGACGTCACGACGACATTCGCGTCCACAGCTGCCAGGTCGAGGACGCAGGCAGCTTGGCTGGTGACAACCGCCACGGTGAAGGCCACCGGGGTGCCATTGCTGGCCTCGGCCGGGCCGGTCATCTCGAGGGTCAACGACTGAGGGCGACACACCACCGGGGCCGGCGGGGTTTCGGGGACACTCGGGCTGGGCTCGGACGCCGGTGCGCTCGGGTTCGCCTCGGATGAGGTTGGGCTGGTCTCGATGGCGGTGGGCGCCGGTGTGGTCGGCCCGGGGCTGGCGGGGGCACTGGCGGAGGGGCTGGGTGACTGCCCCAGGGCAATGGTGACGTCCTTGTCGCTGGGCAGGGTCCATGACCACGTCGCCACAGCCAGCAGCGCGACCAGGACGGCGGCGATGATGCCGCGTCTGATCCAGTAGGTCCCGGCTGGTTCCGGGCCGATCGGGTCGAGCCACCCCTGCATGTCGTCATGCTAGGCGGATCTGGGCCGGTGACCGACTCGCCACGCGCTGGGAGGCCTTGGCTACGCTGGCGAGGTGCTCGATCACGGCCTCATCGTCCGCACCCTGCTCGGGTGGTTCGACGTGCACGAGCGCCCGCTGCCCTGGCGACGCACCAGCCCGTGGGGAGTGTTCGTGAGCGAGATCATGCTGCAGCAGACCCCGGTGAGCAGGGTGCTGCCGCTGTGGCAGGAGTGGCTGCACCGTTGGCCGAATCCGTCGGACCTGGCCGGTGAACCGTCCTCGGCCGCAGTGGCGCGGTGGGGACGTCTCGGCTACCCTCGGCGGGCCTTGCGCCTGCATGCCGCGGCGGCGGCCATCACCGAGCAGCACGCGGGGCAGGTACCCGCTGACCTCGCCGACCTTCGTCGCCTGCCTGGCGTTGGCCAGTACACCGCGGCGGCGGTGGCGTCCTTCGCCCACGGGGCAGCAGTCCCGGTGCTCGACACGAACGTGCGGCGCGTACTCACCCGGGTGTACCAGGGCAGTGCCACCGCCCCCAACCATCTGACCACGGCCGAGACCGACAGGGCCTGGCGATTCACCGAGGCCGCCGGCGACCGGGCGGCCCGCTGGGCAGCCGCGGTGATGGAGTTCGGTGCCCTCGTCTGCACCGCCAGGAACCCGGTCTGCCAGGACTGCCCGTTGACCCGGGAATGCGCCTGGCGGGCGGCGGGCTACCCAGCGTCCCAGCGCTCCTCCCGCGCCCAGTCGTGGCACGGCACCAACCGGCAGTGCCGAGGCGCCCTGCTCGATGTGGTGCGCGGGCAACCTGACGGGGTGCCGGTGCACGTCCTGCTTGGCTCCTGGTCCGACCGGACTCAGGCGTCTGGCGCCCTGGCGAGCCTCGTCGCGGACCGACTCGTCCAGCGCAGCGACGATGTCGTTCGGCTGTGACGCGTAGGTCCTGAGCCCGACCCAGGAACGTGTCTGCCGCCGGTACACTACCACGAGATCGGAGAGCAACGACACGGTGCCGCAAGGATTCGCGTACCCCGCTCTCCAAAACGCGGGTTCGGTACGACGCGGGGACGCTCAACGGCACGTCAGACGGCCGGGGTCTCGGCACGCGGCTCCGGATCGGGCACCTCGGGCACCTCGGCGGTGATGAGGGTTCCGTCGGAGCGTCGACCGCCGATGACCGGGTGCGAACTGGCGAGCCCGGGCAGGTACAGACCCTGGTGGGCCAGCCTCACCTCCAGAGGCTCGGCGCCCACCTCGTACTCCACTCCCCTGACCCGCAGCCTCACCGGTTCGCCGGTCTCCAGGGTGAAGGTGATCGTCCGCCGTCTCAGGTCAACCTTGACGCGGCTGCCCCGGTAGGTCAGCGGGAAGCTGAGGTGATTCCAGGATCGGGGCAGCCGGGGGTCGAAGTTCAACAGGTCCTCGTCGTCGCGCAGCCCCCCGAAACCGCTGACCAGGGCACGCCAGGTGCCGGCCGAGGACGCGACGTGCACGCCGTCGGCGGAGTTCTGGTGGGTGTCACCCAGGTCGACGAACAGCCCGGAGTAGAAGTAGTCCAGGGCCATCTCCTGGTGCCCGACCTCGGCCGCAATGATGGCCTGCATCACTGCCGAGAGGCTGGAGTCACCGGTGGTGATCGGGTCGTAGTACTCGAAGTCCGCCCGCTTCTCCTCTGAGCTGAACTCGCTGCTGCGCAGGAACAGGGCCAGCACCACGTCCGCCTGCTTGAGCACCTGGAAGCGGTAGATGACCAGCGGGTGATAGTGCAACAACAAGGGATAACTCTCCGGCGGCGTGTTCTCCAGGTCCCAGAGTTCCTTGGCGACGAAGGCGTCGTCCTGTGGATGGATGCCCAGCCGTTCGTCGAAAGGGATCTTCATTCCCGCAGCGCAACGCTCCCACTCGGCCACCTCGCCGGCGTCCAGCCCGACCGAGTGCACCAGACGTTGGTAGGCCGCAGGCGCGTGCGCGGCGAGGTCGCGGATGGTGCGGGTCGCCAACCTCAGGTTCCAGCGCGCCATGACGTTGGTGTAGGTGTTGTTGTTGACCACGGTGGTGTATTCGTCCGGGCCGGTCACCCCGTGGATCTCGAAGATCTCATTGCCGTTGAAACGCCAGAACCCCAGATCGGCCCACATCCTTGCCGTCTCAACCAGCAGTTCGACACCGTCGCGGTTCATGAACTCGGTGTCCCCGGTCATGGCGCCGTAATGACCCACGGCGTAGGCCACATCGGCGTCGATGTGGTACTGGGCTGTGCCGGCGGCGTAGTAGGCGGAGGCCTCCTCGCCGTTGATGGTCCGCCAGGGGAAGAGCGCGCCCTTGGTGGACAGTTCGCGAGCCCGGTCGCGGGCGTGGTCGAGATGCATGGACCGGAAGCGCAGCGCATTTCGGGCCTGTTCGGGGCTGGTCAGGGTGAGGAAGGGCACCATGTACACCTCGGTGTCCCAGAAGTAGTGCCCCTCGTAGCCGTCCCCGGTCAGCCCCTTGGCGGCCACGCCCATCCCGTCGGCTCGCGCCGAGGCCTGGGCCAACTGGAAGATGCACCAGCGAACGGCCTGCTGGACGCGCGGGCCGGCACCCACTTCGACGTCACTGCGCGCCCAGAAGTCGGCCAGCCAGTTCGCCTGCCGGGCGTTGTAGTGATCGAATCCGTTGTCCCGGACGCGGTCGAGGGTACGACGGACCCGGTCGCTGAGCTCGCGCACCGGGACGCCGCGTGAGGTGTGGTAGGCGACCGCCTTGGTGACGAGGATCGACTGGCCCTGACGGGCATCGATCCGATAGATCTTGCGTCCCTGGTCGGGCGAGGTGTCGTCGAGTTCTTCGTAGGGGTTGGCCGTGCGGATGGTGTGGTCGGCGCCCACGGCCAGGGTCATGCCGGAGTTCGCGACCCGGTAGCCCAGGATCATTCGTCGAGGGCTGTGCCAGTGCATCTCGGGGGTCAACACGCGGTGGTCGAACCCCCGGTTGCGGCGCGGGTCGGAGTCGCTGCCGACGATGCGTCGACCGGTGATCTCGTCGAAATCCTCCCTGTTGACGATCTGGGACGAGATCGCCACCGGCGCGTCGCCGTCCAGCAGGGTGACTTCCAGGGTCATCAACGCCAGGTGACGCTCGGTGAAGCTGACCATCCTGGTGGACCTCACCCGCACCCGTTTACCGGCCGGCGTCCGCCAGACCAGATTGCGGCGCAGGATGCCCTCCCGGAAGTCGATGGAGCGCTCGTACTCCAGCAGGTCGGCGATGCTGAGCAGCAGCGGCTCGTCGTCCACGTACACCTTGATCATCAGCGAACTCGGCGCGTTGACCATGGTCTGGCCGGTGCGCGCGAAGCCGTAGGCGTTCTCGGCGTGCCGGATGTCCCAGGTCTCATGGAACCCGTTGATGAAGGTGCCGGAATGGTAGGACTCGCGGCCCTCCTCCGGGTTGCCGCGCATGCCGAGGTAGCCGTTGGCCACCGAGAACAATGTCTCGGTCTGACCCAGGTCGCGCTGGCTCGGATGGGTCTCGACCAGACGCCACGGCTCCGGTGGGAACCGGAGGTCGTCCATCGGGTTGTGGTCGACGGTCACACGGCTCACGGCAGCAACTCCTCGCAGTCCTGCACGACCAGATCGGCACCGGCATCGAGCAGCGCCTCCGAGCCCGCCCCCCGATCGATGCCGATGACCAGCCCGAAACCACCGGCCTGACCGGCCGCCACTCCCGACAGGGCGTCCTCAAGCACCACCGCCCGGACGGGCTCGACCCCCAGGGTGCGCGCGGCGTGCAGGAAACCATCGGGCTCCGGTTTGCCGGCCAACCGCAGGGACAGGCTGGTGGTGCCGTCCACGACGGTGTCGAAGTAGTCGGCCAGCCCGGACGCCGCCAGTACCGCTTCTGCGTTGCGTGAGGAACTCACCACGGCCATGGGCATGCCGCGCGCAGCCAGTGCTTCGACCAGCCGGAGCGACCCCGGGTACGGGTCGATTCCGTCGCGGGCGAGCACCCGGTTGAAGTACTCGTTCTTCCGATTGCCCAGTCCTGCGACGGTGTCGGTGATCGCCGCGTCGGACGCGTCGCCGGCCGGCAGCACGATGCCGCGGCTGGCCAGGAAGGACGCCACACCCTCGTAACGCGGTTTGCCATCCACGTAGGTGAAGTAGTCGTCCTCGGTGTACGGCTCGGTGTGCCCGACACCGGTAAGGAAGTCGTTGAACATCTGCGACCACGCGAGCATGTGTATGTCGGTGGTGGGGGTGAGGACCCCATCCAGGTCGAACAGGGCGGCACGGTAGTTGGTCCAATCCACCTGTCCAGCCTAGGGGCTGGGGTCAATACTGTTCTGACAAGTACTAATGCTTCGGCGTTTGCTGGGGAGCCGGCATTGGCAGCAGGGCGCTGGCCCCTGCCATCAGGGCCATGACGAGCGCCGGGGCGGTGTGCGCGAGCTGGACGTCGCGGCCTCGGCGACGCTCCCCGTAGCCGAAGATGGCCTTCTCTGCGGCCACTGTCAAGCCCGTGCCTGCGGCCAGGGCACCCGTACCGATGGCGATCTCGCGGCCCGACCAGTCCCGGTCGACCAGGAGTTCGACGATCTCTTCGCGGTACGGCTTGACGAAGGGAACGACCCACGCCGCGCCACCGGCGAGCAGGGCGACCTTGAGTGCGGTGCGCAGCGGGCGGGAGCGAACAACATCGGGCAGGGCGTACCAGGCGAGGGTGAGCAGGGCGCCCGCTGCCGCATCACGGGGGCCGGGGTCATGAGCTTCGGTGGTCATGACCCCAGTATTCCAGCCCTGCCCCAAGTCACATCAGGGGCGAGAAGGTGCGCAATCCGATCCAGATCGCGCGGCGCCACCACGGGACGGCTCGCACCTCGGCCAGGCTGATCCGGCGGCACTGCGCCAGGGTCTGCTCGAAGTCGGCGCTCATCGCGGCGATGGCCGGCGTCCGGTACATCCAGACCGCGTTCTCCTGGTGCAGGTAGAAGCTGCGGAAGTCGAAGTTGATCGTCCCGATGATGGCCACCTCGTCGTCCACGACCATCTGCTTGGCGTGCAGGAAGCCGGGCGCGTACTCGTAGACCTCGACGCCGGCCTCGACCAGCCCCCGGTAGTTCGACCGGGTGACCGAGTACACATAGGCCTTGTCCGGGACGCCCGGGGTCATCAGGCGCACCCTGACTCCCGAGCTGGCCAGCGCCGCGAAGTGGCTGACCATTTCATTTGTCGGCACGAAGTACGGGGTCATCAGGTCGACGTGCCGATGGGCCCGGGACATCATGTTGCGATACGCCTCCCAGCCGATCGAGTGGTCGTCGAAGGGGGTGTCATCGTAGTTGACGACGATTCCCGGCCCTCCGGGCTGGGCGTTCACCTCGGCGTCCGGCGGGTGAAGTGCGGTCAGGTCGGTGTGCTCATCGGTGATCAGGTCCCACATGGTGAAGAAGAGCGTCGTCATTCCCCAGACGGCCGGCCCGCGCAGCCTGATCGAGGTGTCCTTCCAGTGACCGTAGGGCTGGACTTCGTTGATGTACTCATCGGCGATGTTGAGGCCGCCGGTGAACCCGACCAGTCCGTCGACGATGGTGAGCTTGCGATGGTCACGGTTGTTGTACCGCAGGGTGAGGCCCGGCCCGAACCTGTTGACCGGCTGGACGCGGATACCCGCCGCCGTCAGGTCCTTGATGAACCGGTGGGGCAGGTCCCAGATCGACCCCAGATCGTCGTACATCAGCCGGACGTCGAGACCCTCGGCCGCCTTGCGCGCCAGGATGGCAAACAACTGCCGCCACATGGTGCCCTCGGAGACGATGAAGTACTCCATGGCAATCCAGCGCTGCGCGCTCTCGAGCGCCTCGAGCATGGCGGCGAAGGCGTCCTCGCCCACGGGGTAGTAGGTGGTCTCGGTGTCGCGGTATGCGACGAAGGGACCTCCGCTCTCGAGGAAGCTGATCTGACGAGCGGCATCCGGGTCGATGTCCACCACCGGCAAAGGATCGTCGGTGACCATGCCCAGCGCGGGCAGTCCCTCACCGAATCTGCCGGGACGCACCATGAGCGCCCCCGGTGCCCCGGTCTGGTCGAGGCTGGCGAAGTCCTGTTTGGCGCGGTAGCGGGCCATCTGGCGTCGGGTGCCGGTGCGTGAACCGAAGAGCAGGTAGAACGCACCACCGACCAGCGGCGCAAGCAGGATCGGAATCGCCCAGGCCAGTTTGTACTCGATCTGCATCCGGGAGTTCAGGATGAATGCGAGCACACCCAGGCTGATGACCAGAGAGACCGTGCCCACCCAGGGTGCCTGTTCGCTGCCCTGCAGCAGGATGAATACGAAGATGAAAACCTGGACGAGCAGGGCGACCGCGGTGATGATCACCCGACCCCAGATGGCCAGGAATCGCTGCAACGTGTTCCTCGGTCTGCGCCGCGGCACCAGTTGAGCTCCCATGGCTCTCAGTATGTCCCAGCACCCGTTCATGACCGTGACCGTAACCAGCGTCGGTTAGAATGGGGGCAGAAACACGGGAGTCCGGTGCGCCGGGCTGAGAGGAGGGCTCGGAGCCCTCGACCGTCGAACCTGATCTGGATCATGCCAGCGCAGGGAGACACTCTTCCGGGTCGAGATTCGACCCTAACCCGTGCCCGGTTCACAAGGAGGGCACATGTCCAGAAACGAGATCATCGACGAGACTCTGCCGGCGCAGTCGGCGAGGCACAGTTGGCGGGTGGTTGACATCGTGGTGGCTGCGGTCCTGGGCGTCGCCTGCGGGCTGATCTTCTTCGGCTGGAACACGGTGGGCTACGCCTGGTTCCAGGCGATGGACGCCATCACCCCCGGTCTGGGTGGCATCGCTGCGGGCGTCTGGTTCCTGGGCGGGCCGCTGGGGATGCTCGTCATCCGCAAGCCCGGGGCGGCGCTGTTCGTTGAGCTGATCGCCGCCATCACCTCCGCCCTGATCGGCAACGCCTGGGGCATCAGCACGCTCTACTCGGGCATCGCCCAGGGCCTCGGCGCAGAACTGGTGTTCCTGCTCTTCGCGTACCGCAGCTTCAGCCTGCCGGTGGCCATGCTGGCCGGCGTCGGCGCGGGCGTGGGCGCCTGGGTGCTGGAGTTGTTCACCAGCGGCAACCTGCAGAAGGGCCCGGCCTTCCTCGGCATCTACCTGAGCACCACCGTCATCTCGGGCGCCATCCTGGCCGGGTTGACCGGTTGGATACTGACCCGCGCCATCTCACGCACCGGCGTGTTGAGCAGGTTCGCGTCCGGACGCGCCGGGGACCTCAACTCCACGCTGTGATCAGCGCAGAGGGCTGGGGTTGGCGTTACGCCGGACGCGCCGATTGGGCCGTTCGCGGGGTGGACTTCACGATCGCGGACGGCGAGCGGGTGCTGCTGCTGGGCGCCAGCGGCTCCGGCAAGTCCACGGTGCTGGGCGGGCTGGCCGGTGTGCTGGGCAGCGCGGACGAGGGCACCGAGACCGGACGGCTGCTGGTGGACGGCAAACACCCCACCCGGACGCGGGGCCGCGTCGGCCTGGTGATGCAGGATCCCGAGTCGCAGGTGGTGCTGGCCAAGGTCGGCGACGATGTCGCGTTCGGCTGCGAGAACCTCGGTGTGCCGCGCGACGAGATCTGGCCGCGGGTGCGGGCCGCGCTGGCCGCGGTGGGTTTGCACGTGCCGCTCGACCACCCGACCGGGCAGCTCTCAGGCGGGCAGAAGCAGCGCATGGCGATCGCCGCCGCGCTGGCCATGCAGGGCCACGACGGCCCCGGCGTGTTGTGCCTCGACGAACCGACGGCCAATCTGGACCCTGCCGGGATCACTGAGGTGCGTCTGGCGGTCGAGCGCGTGGTGGCCGACCGGACGACCACCCTGATCGTGGTCGAGCACCGCGTCGACGTGTGGGCAGAACTGGTCGACCGGATCATCGTTCTGGGGCCTGACGGGATGGTGGCGGACGGCCCACCCGGTGAGGTGCTCGAAGCCCAGGCCGACACACTGCTGGCCGCCGGAGTCTGGGTCCCCGGGACGCCGTTGGGTCTGACCAAGCGCTCCACGGGTCCGGCCGGGGGGCCGCTGGTGTGGGGTGAAGACCTGGTCACCGGCTACCAGATGGCCAAACCTGTCGGCCACCACCACGCGGTGGGGATCCCGGCTGGCGTGTCAACGGTGATCACCGGCCCGAACGGAGCGGGCAAATCCACCCTCGCGCTAACCCTCGCAGGACTGCTGCCCCCGCTGGCGGGACGCGTCCAGGCCGCCGAATCTCTTCGACCGGCGCGGAACCTGCGCCGTTCCGAGGCAGCCAACCCGCACACCTGGACCAGCCGAGACCTGCTCACCCGGATCGGCACGGTATTCCAGCAGCCCGAACACCAGTTCGTCGAGCGGAGCGTGCGCGAGGAGTTGGCCGTGGGACTGCGGGCTCTGGACTGGCAGCCTGCCCGACTGGACGCCCGGGTGGACGAGCTGCTGGAGTCCCTGCATCTGACCGAACTGGCGGACGCCAACCCCTTCACCTTGTCCGGCGGGGAGCAGCGGCGGCTGAGTGTGGGCACGGTGCTGGCCACCAGCCCAGCCCTCATCTTCCTGGACGAGCCGACCTTCGGCCAGGACCGTAACACGTGGCTCGACCTGGTGGGGCTGGTGCGTCAGATCCTCGATGAGGGCCGCACCATCGTCTCGGTCACTCACGACCCCGCCTACCTCGAGGTGCTCGCCGAGCATCGGATCGAACTGGGGTCGACCCGATGACCACGGTCACGCAGGCCGGCAGCCGTCCGAACGCCCTCGACCGGCTCAACCCGGTGACCCGGCTGGGCTTGGCGGTGCTGGCCTCCCTGCCCATCCTCGTGACACTGGACTGGGTGAGCGCCACCACCATGCTGGTCGGCCAGCTCGTGGTCTTCCTCGTTGCCGGGGTGCCAGCTCGCCAGCTGTGGGAGCGCACCTGGCCCCTGCTGTTGGTGGCCCCGATCGGCGCGATCAGCATGGCGCTGTACGGCCGTCCGGGTGGTCACGTCTGGTTCCAGTGGTGGCTGGTGAGCATCAGCGACCGCTCCCTGATGATGGCGCTGGCCGTCTTCGTGCGCATCCTGGTGCTGGGCAGCACGGCGGTGATCCTGATCGGCGGCGCAGACCCGACCCGGATGGCCGATGGGATGGCGCAGCTGCTTCGGCTGCCGTCCAGATTCGTGCTGGGCACCCTGGCCGGGGTGCGGATGGTGGGGCTGTTCGCCGAGGACTGGCGCACCATGGCGTTGGCCCGCCGGGCTCGCGGGCTGGGCGATCACGGCCGGCTGCGCAGGTTCGCCACCATGGCCTTCGCGCTGCTGGTGTTCGCGATCAGGCGCGGGACGAAGCTGGCCACTGCCATGGAGGCCCGCGGATTCGGGGCGGACCGAAAGCGGACCTGGGCCCGGGCGTCCACCGTGGGGCTGCCCGATCTGGTCGGCGTGCTGATCAGCCTCGCGCTCTGTGGTCTCGCTGTGGGAATGGCACTGTGGGCGGGCACCTTCTGGTTCGTAGGCTGGACGTCCTGATGGCGAGCCATCTCCATCTGCCCGCGGACTGGGACGCACTGGTGTCCGCGGTCAGAGTGGCCGCCGCCGGGCGTCGGATGGTCGTGCTGGTTGACGGCGGTTCGGGCGCCGGGAAGACGACTCTCGCCCACGACCTGCACGCCCGGCTCGAGGCGGTGGTTGGGCGCATACAACTTGTCAGTCTGGACGACGCGTACCCCGGCTGGCACGGGTTGGCAGCGGCGTCCGACTGGGTCTGGCAGAGCATCCTGCGGCCTCAGGCCCCCGGGCACCCCACCTGGGACTGGACTGCGGGTGTGACGTCGGGATGGGTCGATCTCGACCCCGATCTGCCGATCATCGTCGAGGGATGTGGAGCCATCAGTCGAAGGAGTGCCCCGCTGGCGTCCAGCACCATCTGGTACGAGATGTCCGCCGAGCAGCGCCGGGAACGGGCGCTGGATCGCGACGGGGAAGGCTACCGTCCCTGGTGGGACACCTGGGCCCAACAGGAGGCCGCACTCTGGGCGGCGAACCGCCCCTGGGAGTTGGCCGACCTGATCGTCGGCTGAGCACGCGATTCGACGGGCCGACCGCCTCGCGCCTGCCGGAATGCGGCGAGTTGCTGTGTGATACTGACCGCACATTCCCGAAAGGCACACAACGGAGGTGCGCCATGGCTGGCCTTCATCGCCATTCTTCCCCCCATCGCAGGACCGTCAGCGCTCTCGCGCGGTTCCTGGCCCTCGCCCTATTGCTGAGCATCGGATCGCTCGTGCCGACCGCGACAGTCAACGCGGCCACACAGTACGGCTACGACATGTCGTGGCCACAGTGCCCGAACGGGCAACCCATGCCTCCGACCAACACGTCCTTCGTCATCGTCGGGCTCACCAATGGCCTCGCCTTCACCGAGAACCCCTGCCTGGCATCGCAGGTCCGCTGGGCGCGCGACAACGGCATCCCGGCGCAGGCCTACACCATTGCCACCTTCCCGACTGCTGGGCAGTTGGAGACCTACGCCGACGTTGGTCCCTGGCCGAGTGCCAACCGAGCCGACCGGCTTCGCAACGTCGGGTACGCGGAGGGCCGTGCGGCTGCCGCTTCACTGACGAAGGCGGGTTGGCAGCCCGGCGTGGTCTGGATCGACGTCGAGCCTCGACCGGCCCAACCGTGGCCGAGCGCCACGTCGGCTCAACGTATGGAGAACAGGTACATCCTGGCCGGCCTGATGCGGGCACTCGACGAAGCCGGCTACGGCTACGGGCTCTACTCGTACCTGAGTGGCTGGATGGAGATCACCGATTCCTGGCAGCTTCCCGGGGTGCCGGTTTGGGCCACGGTCGGACTTCTGGACTACCCGGCCGAGGCAGAGGAGCGCTGCGTGTCGGCCAGCTTCTCAGGGGGCCCGGTCTACCTCTCCCAGTGGACCGACGGTTCTTACGACTACAACATGACGTGCGGGCAGGCATCCTTCGCTGATTTCGTCAGCACCAGGTTCATAGACTTCCCGCCCCGGATGCTCTTCCTGGACGACGTCGAATGGCTCGCAGACAGCGGCGTCTCGACCGGATGGGTCGAGCCGGAAGGCACCCTCACCTACCGGCCGTGGCAGCCCATCGCGCGCGATGCCATGGCGGCGTTCCTCTACCGGCTCGCCGGCAAGCCGGCCTTCACCGCGCCGACCACATCGCCGTTCACCGATGTCCAGCCGACGACGCAGTTCTACAAGGAGATGACCTGGCTGCACTCGAAGGGCATCGCCACCGGTTACAGCGACGGCACCTTCCGGCCCGGCAACCCGGTGAATCGCGACGCGATGGCAGCGTTCATGTACCGCTTCAAGGGCAGCCCCGCCTACACGGCTCCGACCACGTCACCGTTCGCGGACGTAACCCCTAGTGACGCATTCTTCAAGGAGATGGCCTGGCTGTACTCGAAGGGTGTCTCGACCGGTTGGCCGGACAAGACCTATCGCCCGACAACGCCGGTGGCGCGGGACGCGATGGCCGCCTTCCTGCACCGGTTGACGCTGCTTCCCTGACCTGATCACCCGCGGCCCCTGAGGCTGCCAGACCACGTTGACGGGCGGTGCGCTCTGCTCGCGCCGCCCGTCAAGTGCGTCCGGACATCACGCCAGGCTGCCACAGCGGCTAGCGTGTCGCCATGAACACGGCCCCACGTCGACCCGTCCTGCAGGTGCGCGACGTCCAGCTGGGCGTTGGGCGTCCCAAGGTGATCATCCCGCTGACGGACGCCAACGAGCCCGGGCTGGTCGCAGCCGCCAAGCGGGTCGCCGCCAGCCGGGCCGACATGGTCGAGTGGCGGGTAGACCGATTCGCCGCCCGGGACGACCACCGGATCGTGACGGCGATGGCCGCCCGACTGCGCGAGATCATCGGGAACCGCCCGCTGTTGTTCACCGCCCGCACGAAGCACGAGGGCGGCGATTGGCACCCCACCAGCGACGCATACCGCGACCTGATAGCGGACGTCTGCGCGAGCGGGACGATTGACCTGGTCGACGTGCAGTACGTGAACCCCGCTGCCAAGCGGTGCATCGAAGCCGCTCGGGCGAGCGGGGTGCCGGTGGTCGCCTCGCACCACGACTTCACCGGGACACCCGGCGCCGCCCAGATCGCCGACCGACTCGACGCAATGGCTTCGCTCGGAGCGGACGTGGCCAAGCTCGCCGTCAAGCCGCACACCCCGGCGGACGTCGCCGCGCTGCTGGCAGCCACTGCGAAGTGCGTGGAGTCGTCACGGGTGCCGCTGATCACCATGTCGACAGGGCCGCTGGGGGCCATCACCCGGTTGTCCGGTCAGGTGTTCGGCTCATGCGCCACCTTCGCCACCCTCGGGGACGCTGGGTCCGCCCCGGGGCAGCTGCCTCTCGAGGACGTCCTCACCGCCCTCGACCTGATCGGCCGGGACCTCAAGAGTTGAGTGGGCAGTTGGCGAACTCGCCCTGACCTCGCCCCTGCCCGGGCCGACGTCGGACCCAACGGGCCTTGAGCATCCCGGGCGGTCCGGGGGCGCCACCTCACCCCCTCCAGCAGGCCGCAGTTGCTGCGAGGGGTCGGTGTCCTCCGCCTCTGGGCAGACCGCGGTCTCGCGGCCGCCCACCCCAGGGTTCGGCGACTCAGCCTGCTGGACGGCCGGGCTGCCTCCACTGACCAAGAAGACCAGGGCATCTGCCCTGCGCTGCTCGAAAGTGCGCGGCATCGCCAACCTGTCCCGCCGGTCTGCGGCACGATCGCGTCCGGACCGCTGGTCGGCGGCCACCTGGGTGTTGATCAGCCACGGCCTCCGGTGCCACCTGCGCCAGGACTTCACCCCCGGCTCTGGCCAGACGGTGTGCGCGCCCGCTCGATTACGGCGCCAACCGCCTTCTGAGCGCCACCGCAGCTGCCGCAATCAGCCGGGCGGCGTGCTCGACGTCGAGCCGACAGGTGTTCACCACCAGGTCGTAATACTCGAGGTCACGCGGGTCGTACCCGTAGCTGAAGACCGACATGGACACCCGCGCGTCGTCCTCGAGTTTCAGGCGGACGGCCGCCATCTCGGAGGGCAGGTGGGCCAGTTCGGCGGCCCGGTTGACTCGTTGGTGTTCGGGCCCGTCCAGCCAGACGTTGAGGACGTTGGGCCAGTTGCGCAGGATGTAGGCGCCGTTGCGTCCCAGCAGGATGCCACCGCCACGAGCGTGACGTTCGACGGCCCGGGTGTTGAGCGAGATCTGATCGCGCAGACTGCTCAGCTCGGCCCCTGACAGCGCGGCCTGCATCGCCGAGTCGGGTCCGAGGCTCTGCAGCAGCCGGGTCAGATCTTCGGCGCCGGAGGTCTCCCCATCAAAGGCGCGCGCAATGTCGTCCGAACTGACGGCCTGCCCGTAGATGGGAACCTCGAGAATCTCGGCCAAGCGCAGGGCGATCGGCTCCATCTGTGAACCGGCGCTCTCCCACAGCGTGATCGTGGGGCGGACGGCTGCACCGGCATCGGCCGTCGTCATGGCGCCTCCTCGACTGTGCGTTCTTCCCTGCCCTGCAGGCCGTTCACGGTCTGCTGACAGCAGCGTAGGGCGCCGGACGTCCGGCTGCCCCCGGAATCGGACAGCTCAGCTGCCCGGGACCCAACCTGGTGGCGTCGTCGAGCCGAAAGGATTGGCCACCCGGAACTGGCACACCGCGCAGTACTCCCCGAGGCCGCGGAACGGGCTGCGGCAGCGGGTGCACGTCCTGATCTCGAACAGCTCGAGCAGAACGGGGCCCATCAGCAGGGCGGGCGGCCCCAGACGGCCACGCTCAGCCAAGGCTCGCGCGTCGCAAACCGTCAGGCACTTGCCGCACCCGGTGCACAGGCTCGGGTCGAAACCCAGCCCGGCGCGTCCGTTGCCGGTCTCCAATGCGAGCGCCTGCTCGGGGCAACTGCGGACGCAGACCCGGCAGGCCACGCAGCCCTCGCTGACGAGGTCGAGCGCACCACTGGTCCAGCCTTCCTCGGGCTCGAGTGCAGGGGGCAGGTCGGCGGCCAATCCCCGGACGGCAGCACGTAAACGTTGCTGGGCGGTGCCTCGATCGGGAGGTTCCGGGTCGCCGGCCTCACCCACGGCGCCGAGCCCGACGAGCGACCGGCGTCGCAGGACGGGCATGGCGTCGGCATCCAATACCTGCTTCGGTCGCCGGGCCCCTTCGGGCGGCTCGGCGACGACCTCGAGTCGGTCGCTCACGTGGGCCACCGTCGCCAGGCCCGTCCAGTCGCACGCCCAGGGCGCTTCACACCAGGTGTGGTCGAGCAGCACCCTTGCCACCCCCTGCACCAGCAGTTCGAAGGGCAGCGCGGCCGGGATCTGCGCCAGACACCCTCGCCAGGCCACCACGACCTCGTCGCGTCCGGCGACGACCCGCTCGGCGGCATGCCCGCACACCATTCGCACGGTGGCGTCCTGCTCGCGGGCGGCCCACTTCAGCAGTGAGTGGCCCGCAGCCACGGGCTTCTGCTCGGTTCCGCTCATGGCTCGGGTGACCACGGACTGAAGCGGCGAGGGCCCGCCGGCGAACCGGCGGACCCCCTGTCGGCTGGCTGGAAATCAGCCACTCTCAGATCCCGATTCGGGTCATGGCCTCGTAGAACAGCGAGCGACCCATGAATTCCCCGATCAGCAGCACCACGAACGCGGACACCATCAGGTAACCCAGCAGACGCAACCTCTTCACACCGAAACCGGCGTAGTAGAACGCCAGCAACCCCAACATGAACGCGCCCACCACCAACAACGCGAACCGCACCACAGCGAACCCGGTCCCGTAATGGGCAGCAGAAACCAACCCGTGCTCACCCATGCCGGCCAAACCACTCACGTACAACGGCATCGCCACCAACAACACCCCGGCTGCCACCGTGGCCAGCATCACCACACCCCGCACACTGCCCGTCATCAACCGCTCCACCTCGGCACGCGTCTCCGCATCGGCGACACCACGATCAGCGAAGAAGTCCTTCAACCGCTGCACGTACGACCCCGACAGCTCACCCGAGACGACCTCAACACCAGGCTTGCCCACCCGCGCCTGACGCCGGGCGATCACCAACACAAACGCCGTCCCCACCAACACCGCACCCAACAACAACGTCGTCGCGAAGAACTGCACCCAGGTCGCCCACGAATTCCAGGCCGGCACCGTCACCAGCGAGTAGTAGATCTGCGCCTGCGCGACCACCAACCCGACACCCAGCAACGCCGTCACCACCGCGAGCACCTGCCGCAACATCGCCGAACCGATCTTCAACGCCTGCAACAGGAAGAACAAGAAACCCAACCCGGCAAACCCGACACCGAACAGAATCTCCCGACTCAACCAACTCGTCTGCCAATGCCGGACCACATTGAACACATTCGTCACATCATGCATGTGGAACATCGACGCCACCAGACCCACCACCATCGCCGGACCAATAGCGAACAACGCCGGATCAGCCAACCGATCCACCGCCTTCGACGAAAACCTCGCCGACCCCACGGTCTGCACCAACCCCAACACGATGAAGGCGCCCACACACATCTGCGACACCACCGTGAACACGATCATGGGCAACTCGCCAAGATTCATGATCAGATCTCCTTCGGATTCGCAATGGCACCCGTACCCTGGCCAGCCGGCTGGGCATCCCGATGCGGCTTGATCACCAAATTCGGCTGCGTGATCGACGGATCAGGCAACGGCGCAATCGCCGCCGACCCACCCGGATACTTCGCCTGCAACTCCTCCAACGGACCCCAATCCAACGCCCGCGACGGACACGCCGACACACACGCCGGATCCTGACCCGACTCCCGATAATCCGCACACAAATCACACTTCGTCATGTGACCGGTCTCAGCATTGAACTGCGGAGCCGAATACGGACACGCCCACTCGCAATACCGGCAACCCACACACTTGGAATCATCAACAAAAACCGTGCCATCCTCACGACGAGTCATCGCCGTGGTCGGGCACACCTGCACACAAACCGGATTCTCACAATGGTTGCAGGCAATAGAGGTGTAATAACTGAAGATCCGATGCGAGAACGTATCACCATCCATCCGCCACGAACCACCCGAATACTCCACCACCCGACGCCAATTCACCCCCAACGGGGTGTCGTGCTTGTCCTTGCACGCAATCTGACACGCCTTGCAGCCCGTGCAGATTGTCTGGTCGAAATAGAAACCCAACTTGTCGGACATATCTAGCTCCTAGGCCTTCTCAACCTGAACGAGGGTGGTGTGGACTGCGTTCCCCTTCGCCAGCGGCGAGGGGTGCAGGGAGGTCAGAGTGTTGACCGAGCCGGCGATGTCCACCGGGTGGTCCCCACCGCCAGAGGGACTACCCGCGTCGGTACGCGGGTTGAACCAGGCACCCTGAGGCAGGGACAACACCCCAGGCGCGATGCGTTCGGTCACCTTGGCCGCGATCTTGACCGTGCCACGATCATTGAAGACGAAGACGAGGTCACCGTTGGCGACGCCACGCTCCTTCGCATCGATCGGGTTGATCCAGACCGACTGAGGATGCGCCTCCTGCATCCAGTCGACGTTGCCCCAGGTCGAGTGCGTCCGCTGCTTGTAGTGGTGCCCGATGATCTGCAGGGGATACTTCTCGTTCGACTTGGCGTCCTCAGAACCCTCCCAGGTGGCCACGAACTCCGGCAGCGGCGTGAGCACATCGCCGGGCAGCTTGGGACGGAAGTCTCCGAACGTCCACTTCTCGGCCATCGCAGCCAGTCGGTCGGAATAGATCTCGATCTTGCCGGACGGGGTGGTCAGCTTGTTGGCCTCGGGATCATCACGGAAGGTCTTCAGCGAGACGACCGGGCCCTTGTTCTTGCGGAACAGGCCCATTTCCTTCCAGGCGTCGTAGTCAGGCACGTCCGGATCCTTGGCACGGGTTGCCTCGACGGTCGCCCGCAGCCAGTCCTCACGAGACTTGCCTTCGGTGAACTCCTGCTCAACTCCCAGCCGCTTGGACAACTCGACGCAGATGTCAAAGATCGATCGGCATTCATACAGCGGTTCAATCGCCTGGCTGGAGATGATCCCGTACGCCATCGGGCCGCCGTTGGAACCGGGGTGGATGTCGAACTCCTCCGCGGTCGACGTGCCGGGCAGCACGTAGTCCGAGTACCGGGCTGAAACCGTCATCTGGATGTCGCAGTTGACGATCAGCTCGCACAAGGTGTCGTCCTGCAGGATCGCGATGGACGCGTTGTTGTCACCGGTCTGGTTGACGATCGAGTTGCCCGCGTAGTTCCACACCATCTTGATGGGGACCTCGAGCTGGACGTTGGTGGGCACCCCGTTCTCGTCAACCGGAACCTTGAGCGAACGGCCACCGGAGGCCGGCTTCTCGCCCACGCCAGCGTTGAAGGTGTTCATCTCGGGGCCATGGTCGATAGCGTCCAGCCACGAGAAAACCGAGATGATCTTGGTTGAAGGATTCTTGAGGCCCGAATTGAAGACCTGGGTGATCGGTAGCGACTGGGCGCCTTCGCGAGCCCCCGTCCCGCCGCCGGCGATGCCGATGTTCCCGGTCACCGTGGCCAGCAGGAAAATCGACCGAGCGGTGTTCTCGCCGTTTGCGTGCCGCTGCGGCCCCCAGCCCTGGGTGATCGCGCACGGCTTGGCCGTCGCGATCTCACGAGCCAGCCGAACGATGTCGGCCGCTGGGACGCCAGTGATGGCTGCGGCCCACTCCGGGGTCTTCTCGACCCCGTCGGGGCCAAGGCCCATCACGTAGCTCTTGTACGAAGCGTTGGCCGGCGCACCCTCGGGCATGTGCTCCTCGTCGAAGCCGATGCTGTACTTGTCGAGGAACGCCTGGTCGTGCAGGTTCTCGGTGAGCATCACGTGGATCATGCCCGCAATGAGCGCGGCATCCGTGCCCGGGCGCAGCGCGACCCACTCGTCGCCCAACGCCACCGAGGTCTCGGAATAGCGCGGGTCGACGACGATGGTGCGCAGTCCTGCCGCCTTCTTGGTCTGCTGGGTGACGTACAACTGGCCGCCGCCCGACATGCGCGTCTCGAGCGGGTTGTTGCCGAACAACACCTGCAGCCGCGAGTTGGCCGCGTCGTCGAAGGAGTTCCCGTTCACCCACGTCCCGTAGAAGTACGGGTAAGCCTGAGTGATCTCGGTGGTCGAGTAGTCCGAGTAGTGATCGAGGTAGCCACCCCAGGCTCGCATCATGCGGGCGAACGGCGTCGCGTCCGGGGGCCAGCCGCACGCCATCGTTGCCCCCAGCGTCCCGGTGGCGTAGTTGATGTAGAAGGTCTCATTGCCGTACTTGGACTTGAGAGCTTTCATCTTGTCGGCGATCTCGTCCAGCGCCTGGTCCCAGGAGATCTCCTCCCACTGGCCCTCGCCGCGCTTGGTACCCTCCTTACGCTTCAGCGGGGTCTTCAGACGATCAGGATTGTAGATGCGGTGCCGCACCGAACGCCCACGCACGCACGCCCGCACCTGCTGGCTGCCCAAGTTGTCGTCGCCGGTATTGTCGGGCAACACCCGCACCACGACGCCGTCCTTGACCTGGAGGCGCAAGGGACAACGCGAACCGCAGTTGACCGTGCAGGCACTCCACACCGTCTTGTCGGCGTCCGCCATGCCTTCGCCGTCGACGGCTCCGGCCACGGTGGGTGACGCGAGATGGGTGATGGACCCCACGAGTGCCGTGCTGCCGGCTACCGCGCCGGACCACTTCATGAAGGACCGTCGACTGAGCGACGTGTCCGTGGATGTAGTCATCCGCATGCCTTTCTCATTGCTTCTTGACCTGGACGAGATTCGTGTGTTGCGGGTTGCCCTTGGCATAGGCCGTGGCGTGCTGTGTGGTCAGCGTGTTGATGTTGCCCCCCACGTCCACACCCGCCTCGTTGCGATACCAGGCCCCCTGCGGCAGCGAGACCACCCCGGGCATGATGCGTGGGGTCACGAACGCGGGGACGCGCACCCGGCCCCGATCGTTGAAGATCTCGACCAGATCCCCGGATTCGATGCCACGGGCATCGGCGTCCGCGGGATTGATGAACAGCCGCTGCGGGTGCACGTCCTTGAGCCATTCGAGGTTCGCGAACGTGGAGTGGACGCGTCCCTTGAAGTGGTGCCCGATGCACTGCAGCGGATAGTTCTCGTTGGTCTTGGCCTCGACGGCGCTCTCGAAGGTGTCCATGTACTCCGGCAGGGCGGTGATCTTGTCGCCCTTCCAGGGCTCCTCGAACGTCCACGTGCTGGCCATCTTCCACAGTTCGGTCGAGAAGATCTCGATCTTGCCGGACGGGGTGGTCAACGGGTTGGCCTGAGGGTTCTCGCGGAACTTGCGCATCGGGACGACGTGGTTCTCGGGGGTGCTGTAGCGGTGGACGCCCAAATCCTTGAGTTCCTGCCAGGACGGGAAGTCCGGGCGTGCCTTCTGGTTCTCCGCGGCCAACCATCGCGTCCAGTCCTCACGGGTGCGTCCCTCGCTGTACCCCGGTTCCACCCCCAGCCGTTTGGCCAGTTCGACGCAGACGTCGTAGGAGTCGCGCACCTCGAACGGCGCCTCGATGGCCTTCTCATTGAACATGTAATAGGCCATGTCACCGCAGTACTCGCTGTGGCCCAGATCCCAGCGCTCTGGCCCCAAGGTGTCGGGCAGCACCAGATCCGCAAACTCGGCCGAGGGAGTCATCATGTTCTCGAAGACCACGATGAACTCACAGAGCGACTCGTCCTTGATGATCTCGAGGGTCCGGGTGATGTCGGAGTGCT
The DNA here is from genome assembly GCA_963780175.1 of uncultured Actinomycetota bacterium. Lineage (GTDB taxonomy): Bacteria > Actinomycetota > Actinomycetes > Propionibacteriales > Propionibacteriaceae > Brooklawnia. The sequence continues at coordinate 85,232 of CAWAAT010000006.1, forward strand.
GGCCCGCGAACTTGCTGCCGCCGTACTGCAACTGGAACTTGATGCTGGTGGGCAGGCGATCCACCCCCCGGATGCCGTCCTTGGTGGCGGTCAACTCCTCACCGCGGACAACGGCGTCGGTCCACAGGAACAGCGGGATGGTCGCCTTGACCGGGTTGGTGCCGGCGGGGAACATCTTGGTCGTCCGCCAGTAGAAGCCGTCGCGGCCCCCGGAGCCGCCACCGTTGATGCCCACGTTGCCGGTGACAGCGGCGAGCGTGTAGATCGCCCGCGCCTGGTTCTCACCGTTCATGTGCCGTTGAGGACCCCACCCCTGGGTGATGGAGCACGGCTTGGCGTGTCCGATCTCGCGTGCCAGCCGGACGATCGTCTGCTCGGGGATGCCGGTGATCTGCGAAGCCCAGGCAGGGGTCTTCTCAAGGCCGTCGGGGCCCAGGCCCAGGATGTAGCTCTTGTAGGAGTTGCCGGCCGGGACGCCCTCGGGCATGTGCTCCTCGTCGAAGCCCTGAACGTAGGTGTCGAGGAAGCCCTGGTCGTGCAGGTTCTCCGAGATCAACACATGGACGATGGCCGACACCAACGCGGTGTCAGTACCCGGCTTGATGGGAATCCACTCATCGGCCAGCACCAGCGCGGTCTCGGAGTAGATGGGGTCGATGACGATGACCCTGACGCCCTTCTTCTTCAGGTACTGAGAGGTGTAAAGGATGCCGCCGCCAGACATGCGGGTCTCCTGCGGATTGTTGCCGAACATCACGACGAGCTTGGAGTTCTCGGCGGAATCCTCGAACGAGTTGGACGGCACCTCGTTGGGATCACCAGGATCCTGGAACTTGCCGTAGGTGAAGTTCGTGCACGTCGCGACCTGGGCATACGAGTAGTTGCCGTACCGCTTCAGCGAGCCTCCGAGCAAGTTGAACAGCCGTCCGAAAGGTCCGCCCTCGCCGATCGCCCCGCCCAACACACCAGAGCCGTGCTGCAGGTAAACGGCCTCGTTGCCGTAGGTGTCGATGGTGTACTTGATCTTCTCCGCCAGCAGATCCAGCGCCTCGTCCCAGGAGATCTCGTCCCACTGCCCGGCCCCACGCTCGGTTCCCGCGCGGCGGACGAGGGGCTTCTTCACCCGGTCAGGGCTGTAGACCCGGTTTCTGATGGACCGACCCCGGACGCAAGCACGCAACTGGCGGTTCTCGATGCTGTCATCACCGGTGTTGTCGGGCAGACACCGGACGATGACGCCGTCGCTGACCTGGAGGCGCAGCGGGCAGCGAGATCCGCAGTTGACGAAACAGACGTTCCACACGGTCGAGTCGACGTCGGCCTTGCCGTCACCGGGGGCCGCCGCGGACCGGCTGGAACTGGCGACGGTGGTTCCCACCAGTGCGGTCGTGCCAGCAACGGCACCCGACCACTTCAGGAACGATCGTCGATTCAAAGAGCTGGCCATCATTGGCACGGCCCCTTCCATCCAAAGTTGATTGATCATAGGGCACACGCTCGTCGCCTCAGACACCCCCCCCTATTCCTACGTTTCCTCAACCACACCGGTCAGCAGCGCCGCCGACGACGATCGCAAGACAGCACAGCGGGGCCCTCCCGAAGGAGGACCCCGCTGGTGGTCGAGCTGGTTCAGCCCTGATTCGCGTCCGGGCCGGCCTCGATGAGCTCGGGCACGTCCGGCACACTCACTCGTGGCGCGCCGACGAAGGTGAACGCGTCGATCGACTTCTCGTTCGCGCCGGGCACCGCGTCCACGACAACAATCGAACCCGCCGTCAATTCACCGAACAAGATCTGCTCGGCGATCCGGTCCTCGATGTCGCGCTGGATCGCGCGGCGCAGCGGACGGGCCCCGAGCACGGGGTCGAACCCGCGCTTGGCGATCAGCATGCGCGCCGCCGGGGTGAGTTCGATACCCATGTCGCGATCGGCGAGCCTGATCTCGATCTGGGCGATCATCAGGTCGACGATGCGCTCGATGTCTTCGTGGCTCAACTGGTGGAAGACGATGGTCTCGTCCACCCGGTTGAGGAACTCGGGGCGGAAGTGCTGCTTCAGCTCCTCGCTCACCTTGGCCTTCATCGACTCGTAGCTGGTCTCGGAGTCACCGGCCCGCGAGAAGCCGAGGGAGACACCCCTCGAGATGTCGCGGCTACCAAGGTTGGTGGTCATCACGATGACGGTGTTCTTGAAGTCGACCACGCGGCCCTGGGCGTCGGTCAGGCGACCTTCGTCGAGGATCTGCAGCAGCGAGTTGAAGATGTCGGGGTGGGCTTTCTCGATCTCGTCGAAAAGGATGACGCTGAACGGCTTGCGGCGCACCTTCTCGGTGAGCTGGCCACCTTCCTCGTATCCGACGTAGCCAGGAGGCGAACCGAACATCCGGGACGCCGTGTGCTTCTCGGAGTACTCGCTCATGTCGAGGGTGATCAGGGCATTCTCGTCACCGAACAGGAACTCGGCCAGCGCCTTGGTCAGCTCGGTCTTGCCGACGCCCGAGGGGCCGGCGAAGATGAACGAACCGGAGGGCCGCTTCGGGTCCTTCAGGCCGGCGCGGGTGCGCCGGATCGAACGCGACAGCGCCCGGACGGCGTCCTTCTGGCCCACGTAACGCTTGGCGATCTCATCCTCCATGCGAAGCAGCCGGCTGGACTCCTCCTCGGTGAGCCGAGCAACCGGAACACCAGTCGAACTGGCGAGCACCTCGGCGATCTGCTCCTCGCCCACGACGGCCGGCGAGTCGGTGTCACCGTCCTTCCAGGCCTTCTCACGTTCGGCGCGGGCGGCCAGCAGCCGCTTCTCCGTGTCACGCAGACCGGCAGCGCTTTCGAAGTCCTGGGCGTCGATCGCGGATTCCTTCTTGATGCGCACCGCGGCGATCTTCTCGTCGAACTCGCGCAGGTCGGGCGGTGCGGTCATCCGTTGGATGCGCATCCGCGCGCCGGCCTCGTCGATCAGGTCGATGGCCTTGTCGGGCAGGAAGCGGTCCTGGACGTAGCGGTCGGCCATGTTGGCGGCGGCCGTCAACGCCTCATCGGTGATGGTGACGCGGTGGTGCGCCTCGTAGCGATCGCGCAGTCCCTTGAGGATGTCGATCGTCATGGCGATCGTCGGCTCGGCCACCTGGATCGGCTGGAACCGGCGCTCCAGCGCGGCATCCTTCTCGATGTGCTTGCGGTACTCGTCAAGGGTGGTGGCACCGATGGTCTGCAGTTCACCGCGGGCCAGCATCGGCTTGAGAATGGACGCCGCGTCGATCGCACCCTCGGCCGCACCCGCACCCACCAGGGTGTGGATCTCGTCGATGAAGAGCATGATGTCGCCGCGGGTCTTGATCTCCTTGAGCACCTTCTTGAGGCGCTCCTCAAAGTCGCCGCGGTAACGGCTGCCGGCCACCAGCGCGCCCAGGTCGAGGGTGTAGATCTGCTTGTCACGCAGGGTTTCGGGGACTTCGCCGCGGACGATGCGCTGCGCCAGACCCTCGACGATCGCGGTCTTGCCGACGCCGGGTTCACCGATCAGCACGGGGTTGTTCTTGGTGCGCCGGCTGAGCACGGTCATCACGCGCTCGATCTCGGTGTGCCGGCCGATCACCGGGTCGAGCCGGTTCTCGCGGGCAGCCTGGGTGAGGTTGCGTCCGAACTGGTCCAGGACGGTCGCGCTGCCGCGCGGCGACTCGCCCGCCTCGGGAGCGCCCGAGGTGATGGGCTGGCCCTCCGTTGCGCCCTGGTAACCACTCAGCAACTGCAGGACGGTGTTGCGAACGCGGTTGAGGTCGGCGCCCAGCTTGATCAGGGTGTCCGCTGCCACACCCTCACCCTCGCGAATGAGGCCGAGCAGGATGTGCTCGGTGCCGATGTAGGAGTGGTTCATCTGCAGCGCCTCGCGCAGCGACAACTCGAGCACCTTCTTGGCGCGCGGGGTGAACGGGATGTGCCCGGTGGGCTGGGTCTGACCGTGCCCGATGACCTCTTCGACCTGGGCGCGAACAGCCTCAAGAGAGATGCCCATCTGCTCGAGTGCCTTGGCGGCGACTCCCTCACCCTCATGGATGAGGCCGAGCAGGATGTGCTCCGTGCCGATGTAGTTGTGGTTGAGCAGCTTGGCCTCGTCCTGGGCCAGCACCACCACTCGGCGCGCGCGATCAGTGAAACGCTCGAACATTCGACTCCTCAAGTTGGCCCGGATGAGCCCCACGTAGTCGCCAGCCAGCTGACGGCTTGCAGCCAAGTCTAGGACGTGACCACAACGTGGACCCCGCTTGGGTGGCTCGGACGACTGGCCTTGCGCCCGCCGCCTTTCGCCCTCCGTCGTCTCAACGCCCGCCTCAGACCGGGCATGCCACCGTTCGCCGACGGCGGATGCGCTCAGCGCTGGGCAGCCTCGAAGGCCAACTTCACGTTTGAGGGGACCCGACCCCTGGCGCTGACCTCGAAGCCGTTGGCAGCCGCCCAGGCGCGCATCTCGGACGCGCCGGCATTGCCTCTGGCTGAAGCCTTGGGACGCGCGCGGCGTCCGCCCGTTGCGCGGGCCGCGCCGACATACGGCGCCAGGGCATCGCGCAACGCGGCAGCATTGGACGCAGAAAGGTCTATCTCGTAGCTGGTTCCGTCGAGGGCGAACTCCACCTTCTCTTCGGCCGGCGATTGATCGATATCATCAATCAGAAATACCTGAACCCGCTGAGCCATTGGCTTCTCCTCGCATGATCTCGTCAATCACACGATCGACGGCACGAGTTTAGCGCAGGCCAGCGGATTATCAGCCCTTGACTATTCGGACGTCCGGGAGTTTTCGAACTCCCGAGGTGTCCATGGTCGCAACGAGATCATCAACTCTGCCCTGCGGCAGTTCTGCGCGGCGTTCGATATCGAGCCACGGAACGAGAACGAATGCCCGCTCATGGGCCCGGGGGTGGGGCAGCACCAAGTCCTCGGTCTGGCTCACGCGCCGGCCCACCACGATGATGTCGATGTCAAGGGTGCGTGGTCCCCCGGGATTATGCGGATCACGCTGACGTCCAAGAGCATTCTCGATGGCCTGGGCACGCTCCAGCAGGGTGATGGGCTCCAAGGTGGAATCGGCGATCACCACCAGATTGAAGAAGTCCTCCTGGTTCGTGTTGCCGACCGGGGCGGTCAGGTACACCGGCGAGATGTCGACCAGGATGAGGTCGGGGGTATCGCCGAGTCGATCGACCGCCTCCTGAAGGATCTCAACGGAATCCCCCTGATTCGAGCCGAGACTGAACACCACTTGGTTGAGCGGTTTGAGATTGCCCAAGGTGTCAACATCTATCGGGAATCCGTCAGACATGCTTGCTCCTCACAATTGCCACGCCAACATCGTCAAATGACTCATCGAGGGGTGCCTGGGGTTTGTGGACGCACACCCGCACCTTGCGGATCCGGGGATCTTCCAGCACCTCGTCCGCGATCCTGGCAGCCAAGGTCTCGATCAGATTCACCGGCGGTCCACCAACAATGCCCACCACCGTCTTGGCCAACTGCGAGTAATCGACGGTCTGGTCGATCGCGTCGCGCAGTGGCATGTCAATGTGGACGTCGAGGTCGACGATGAAGTCCTGACCTTGTTCGCGCTCGAAATTGAACACCCCGTGGAAGCCCCTGATCCGTAGGCCGCGGAGGCTGATCGTTGTGTCCCGCTCATCGCTTCCCATTCCTCGAGATTACAGGCCGTGCCCGCACGCGACCGAGGAGCGAGCCCGATTCACGGCTCCAGGGCGAACCGGACCTCGGCCAGCCGATCAACGACCGCCACCGCGTCACGTTGGACGCGCACCTCGTGGGTGCGCACCGCCCAGATGCCCTGCTGGGCGCAGACCACCGTGACGGCGGCGGTGGCCCCGTCACGTCCCAACGGCTCCCGACCGCCCAGCAACTGCCCCAGGAACCTCTTCCTGGACGCACCCACCAGCACTCGATGGCCCAGTGCCGTGAACGCCTCGAGGCTGGCCAGCAGCGTCCAATCGTGCTCTGCGGTCTTGGCGAAACCCAGGCCGGGGTCGATGATGATCCGCTCGGCCGCGATTCCGGCAGCCAGGCACGCCTCTACGCGCATCTGCAGTTCGTCGATCACCTCGCCGACCACGTCGGTGTAGTGGGCGCGGTCGTTCATCACCGAACCGTGTCCCCGCCAGTGCTGGCACACGTAGTCGACACAGGACTGGGCCACCACGGCATGCATCCCGGGGTCGGCGAGCCCTCCCGAGACATCATTGATGAGCTGGGCCCCCGCATCGATCGCCTGTCGGGCGACTTCGGCACGCATGGTGTCGACGCTGATCGGGACGCGTCCCGCCAGCGCCCGGACCACAGGCAGCACCCGGGACAACTCCTCCTCCAGGTCGGGACGCCGGGCCCCTGGGCGAGTCGACTCGCCCCCGATGTCCAGCAGGTCGGCCCCTTGGTCGACCAATTCGAGAGCGTGGGTAATGGCTTCGTGGGGGGCAGCCCAACGGCCGCCGTCCGAGAAGGAGTCCGGAGTGACGTTGACCACGCCCATCACCAGCGTGCGACTGGCCACGCTCACCCGACGATGAGGCTCATCGCCTCGGCCCGCGTGGCGGCATTGCGCATGTGCCCGCGGACCGCTGACGTCGTGGTGCGACTGCCCGGCTTGCGCACTCCTCGCAGCGTCATGCACTGGTGCTCGCAGTCGATGACCACCAGCACCCCCCTGACACCGAGGTGCTCGACCAGGGCGTCGGCGATCTGTGAGGTCAGGCGCTCCTGCACCTGAGGGCGCCGAGCGTAGAGGTCGACAAGTCGGGCGATCTTGCTGAGCCCCGGCACCCGGCCGCTGTCGGGCGGCAGGTAAGCGACGTGGGCGACGCCGTGGAACGGCAGCAGGTGATGTTCGCAGAAGCTCTGCAACGCGATGTCCCTGATCAGCACCATCTCATCGTGTGACACGTCGAACGTGGTCGCGAGCAGTGGCGCGGCGTCCTTGCCCAACCCGGCGAACAGTTCGGCGCAGGCCCTGGCAACGCGTCCGGGCGTGTCACGAAGACCGTCACGTTCGGGGTCCTCACCGATCCCGATCAGGAACTCGCGGATCGCAGCCTCGATGCGCTCGGGGTCATAGCCGGGCGGCGGCGTGAGCGGTGGGCCGTCGATGAGGTCTGCTGGCTCCACCGACTCCTTGACTGCACGGCGGGCACTCCTCTTGGACTCAACCATGTGGGTATCCCTCTCGACGACGCGGGCGCAGCCCATTCTATCCAGCCGGACGAACGTCGGGACGCGTTCGGGTGGCCTCCTCGGGCCCGTCCCGCCCGGGGTCGCTGGTCATTGCGGAGCGACCAGGCAGTAGACCCTGCCCGGCGGGGGGCCGGGCAGGACGAACACGTTCTCGGGGTCGGGACAGGCGGCCACGTCCCCGGTGCCCGGGACGTCACTCAGCACCCTGAAGTGCGCTGCAGGGTCCGTGCAGGCCACCGGGGCCCATTCGAGGACCCCCGCCGGCGCATAGCACGCACCCACCTCGAAGACCGGCGCAAGACACACCGTGCGCACAGCCTCGCCCAGGGTGCCGCGCTGGAAGTACTGGACCAGATCGGCGCCGGGGCAGATCGCCGGACCCTCGGCGAGTGAGGCCACGATCATCAGGAATCCCCCGGTCAGGGAGCAGTCCACCACCCGGTGCCGAATCGGGACGGCGCCATCGACCGGGTCGGGGGTGACATCGGCGACCACCACGAACTGCAGGCACTGACCGACCTGGAGTTCGTCGATGTCGGAGCCCGCCGCGACCGGCGCAGGTGGGCCGATTGTCGAGGGGCTCGACCCGGCAGGGGCAACGCCGGGTGAGAGCACTCCGCTGCCCAGCAGCGCCCAGCCTGCTGCGATCGCGACCACCAACACAACGACCAGCAGAATGCGAGCGACCCGACTCGCGGGCCGCCCCGACTCGGGCCGCTCAGGCGTAGACGTGCGGGGCCAGAGTCGCCACATCGGTCAGGTTCCGATAGCGTCCGGCGTAGTCAAGCCCGTAACCAACGACGAACTCGTTGGGGATGTCAAAGCCCACGTAGCGAAGGTCGACCTCAGTGGTCATGGCGTCGGGCTTGCGGAACATCGTCATGACCTCGAGGCTGGCCGGGCCCCGGGATCGCAGGTTCTGGATCAGGTAGCTGAGCGTGAGCCCACTGTCGACGATGTCCTCGACGATGAGCACGTCGCGCTTGCTGATGTCGGCGGTCAGATCCTTGAGGATGCGCACCACCCCTGAACTCTTCGTCCCCGAGCCGTAGGACGAGATGGCCATCCAGTCGACGCTGCAGTGCGACTTCATCGCCCGGGTCAGGTCGGACATCACCATCATGGCGCCGTTCAGCACACCCACCATGAGGAGTTCTCGTCCCACGTAGTCGGCATCGATCTGCCGGGCGATCTCGACAACTCGCTCTTGGACTTGCTCTGCGGTCAACAGGACGTGGGCCAGGTCTTGGGAGATGTCTGAGGCATGCACGTGGCAACTCTAACCGTCCGGCGCGGCTCCCGCAGCCCGCCCCTTGTCCACCAGCCACAGCGTCGCGTCCCTGCGGACGACCCGGCTGTCGCCCGGCACGTCGATGCCCGCTTGGCCGCGCCAGGCCTCGACGAGGCTCCACACCGCCTGGACGTGTGCGTGCGAGGGTTCGGCCACGCCTCCTGCGATCAGCCAGCCGCGCAGTACCCGCGAGGCCAGCGCCTCCGGCAACTCCTGCAGCAGTGCCACCGCCAGCCCCTCCCCCGGCGGCGGTTGGCGGACGGCGGCCTGGGCGTCCAGTTCGTCGGCGTCGATCCTGGCCAGGGACGCCGTGCGGGCCAGCGCCTCGGTGACACCCGGCCCCAATTCGGCCTCGAGGGTGGGCAGCACGCTGGTGCGCACGCGCACCCTGGTGAACCGCTTGTTGTAGTTGTGGGGGTCGTACCAGATCGGCAGAAGCCACTGCTGGCACGCCTGTGCGGTGTGCTCGCGACGCAGCCCCAGCAGCGGGCGCCCGAAATCCACCCCGGTGGCCGGGTCGGTGAATCGTGGCGGCATGCCAGCCATGGACCGCGTCCCCGACCCTCGCGCCAGCCCGAGCAGCACCGTCTCGGCCTGGTCGTCGAGGGTGTGACCGAGCAGCACCAGTGTGCCGGGCGAACAATCGGCGGCCAACCCGAGGTATCGGGCGTCGCGCGCCGCGGCCTCCAGCCCGGCTGTCGAGTCCGGGTCCACGTCGACCCCACGGACCTCGCAGGGCAACCCCAGGGACGCCAGACGGGCGGCAACCGTCTCGGCGACCACGCCCGAGCCGTGCTGGAGCCCATGGTCGATCACCCGGGCGCTCACGCGTCCGGCCAACTCGGGGACGCGTCGAGACAGGTGGGCAACCGCCGCGGCGAGCGCCATGGAGTCGGCGCCACCCGAACAGGCGACCAACACCGGCTGGCCGGGGACGGTCAGCCAGCCGCTGACCGCCTGGACGACGCGCAGCGCGTCCGGGCCGAGTTCACGTCTGGCCATGGCGTCCCACGCGTTCGCACCACTGCTCGGGGTGGAGCAGTTCGTCGAGACTGGGCAGCGCCTCCGGGGCGCTGAACCCCCGGTTGAGCAGGTCGACTCCCCCCTCGCGCACGACGTTGCGACAGAAGCGGGCACCGTCGGCGTACTGGGCGAGCTTCGCGTCCATCCCCATCAGCTTGTTCAGCAGGCCGACGATTCCGCCGCGCGCGCGTCGGGCGTCGAATCGCGCACGGATGGTGGCGACGCTCGGGATGACTGCCCTGCCGGCCCGGTCCATCATCAGGTCGGCGTGGCCCTCGAGCAGCGACATCACCGCGGTGACCTGGTTCACGGCTGCGACCGTCTGGGGGGATGACAGTGCGTTGACCATCACCAGACTGGCCGGACGGCCCTGCTGACGGTCGGCCCTGAACTGGTCGAGACGGCTCCCGATGTCGTGCCAGACGGGTTCGTCGGCAGACTCGATGATGCCCCGTGCGCAGGAGATCAGGTGGTCGCGCAGCCACGGGGCATTGGCGAACTGGACGGCATGGGTCTGCTCGTGCAGCACCACCCACATCCGGAAGTCGGCCGGCCTGACCCCCAACTGGCGCTCGACCCCCATGATGGTGGGGGCCACCAGGTAGAGGGTCGGTTCGGTGCCGAACGGGTCGAACTGGCCGAGAACCCGTGAGCTGACCAACGCCAGGACGGCGCCGAGCGACGCGCCTCGTGCGCGGCCGGCCGCCGCGGCGAGCGGCCCCCCGGGCTCGGCGCCCACCTCGGAGAGCACTTGGCGGGCGGTCGCGACGTTGGCCCGCAGGATGGTTCGTCGGTCGACCACGAGTTCGTTCGCCTGCCCCGACTCCGGCAGGCCTGATGCCTCGGTGATGATGCCGGCCGCCCGGGGCGCCAGGTCTCGAAGCTGGCGGACGATCTGCGCACGCTCCGCAGCACTCACGCTCGGCCCGGCCGTGACCAACTCCAGGCCGACCCGCTCGGCGTCGTCCCAGTTGATGGCCGGTAGCTCACTCATGGGCCCAGACTACGGGCCCCGTCCAGCCGCAGCCGCGGGTGAACGGGCGGTCAGGCAACGCAGTCGCAGCCCGCCAACGCCGCTGCGACGTGGTCGAACCAGGCCCGGACGTCGCCATCGGTGGGCAGGTCGTTGCCGATGAACGCGAAAGCCACCAGGCCACCGTCCACGGTCGGGGTGTATCCGGCCAGCCCGGAGGTCTGGTCGAGGGTGCCGGTCTTGGCACGCACCTGACCGCGAGCGGGCAGACTGCGGGCGTCGGTGAACCTTGTCGCCAGCGTGCCGGTGGCGCATCCGACCGGCAGTCCGGCCAGCACCCCAGCCAGATCGTCGCGCACAGCGGCCAACTGCAGCCCGGCGACCAACCCGGCCGGTGTCATCCGGTTGTTCATCGACAACCCGGAGCCGTCGGCAATGCGCTGGCCGTCTCGCCACAGCCCCAAGGACATCAGACTGGCGGTCATCGCCGCCGAGCCGCCCTCGAAGGTGGCGGGTTGGCCCTTGGCGAGCGCGAGGTGCCGCAGCAACACCTCGGCGATGGAGTTGTCGGAGTGCACCAGCAACTCCTGCACCAGCAGCGCCAACGGCGCCGAGGCGACCTCGGCGATCAGTTGGCCACGCGCGCCCGCGGCCGGTGTCGGTTCGCCGCTCACCGTGATCCCGGCCGCCTGCAGTTGGGCGGCGAACACCCGGGCAGCGGTCAGCGACGGCGCGTCCAGACCGGGCGAACCCGCGCCCTCGTCCACCACCAGCGCGCTGACGGGTGCCACGTACGTCCGGTCGGCGGTCCCCCAATCCGGATGCCACGGGGCCCCCGCGAACAACGTGTCATCGTAGCCGAGGCTCACCTGGGTGATCCCCCGGGCCTGCAGCTCCGCAGCCGTGCGGGTGGCCAGGTCTGCCGTGGTGGGCAGCGTCAGGGTCGATGACCACTCGTAGCTCGCGGTCGTGGAGGCGAGCAACGGGTCGCCTCCCCCGACCAGCACGACGGAATCGGGGGTCGGACTGACGACCGTGGTGCTGAAGCGGTGCTGGGGGCCCAACGCGTCCAGTGCCGCCACGGCGAGCATCACCTTGAGCGTGGATGCGGGCACCAACGGCACCTCCGCGGCAAGGTCGTACGCCAACGGGCCTCCCGCCAGATCGGCCACCGCGCCGCCGTAGCGTCCGGGGACCTCCGGCGGGTTCGCGGACAGGGTCTGCCGCACGCGCTCCGCATCGGCCGGCACCGCCGACTGCGCCGGTGCGGCGTCAACGACACCCGCGCCCAGCCGGGCGGGCTGGGGGTGCAGCCGTTCGATGACGCGGGGATCGACCGTTGGTTGGCCGCCGTCGACCAGCCAGCCCTGGCCCCGGGCGATGGGCCCGACGCCGAGAACGACCAGCCCGCCCACCGTCACCAAGGCGAGGCCAAACGACAACCATCCCAGCCACGAGGGGAATGACCGGTTCGGGTGATGCCGTGCGCTCGATACCACTGGATACCTCCCGACCCGATAGCCTAGGCGGTGAGACTCCCATCCTAAGGACGGTTCAGGTGAGCGACGACTTCCGCACAACGAATGTGGACCCGCAGGTCGGCATCACGTTCGACATGACGGTCGAAATCCCGCGGGGCACGAAGAACAAGTACGAGATGGACCACAACACCGGACGCATCCGTCTGGACCGTACGCTGTTCACCTCGACGCAGTACCCGTACGACTACGGATTCATCGAAGGCACGCTGGGTGAGGACGGTGACCCGCTGGACGCCATGGTGATCGTCGCCGAACCCACCTTCCCGGGTTGCCTGATCGAGTGTCGGGCGGTCGCGATGTTCCAGATGCAGGACGAGATGGGCGGCGACGACAAGGTGCTGTGCATCGCCACCGCGGACACCCGTCGCAACTATCTGGACGACCTCGACAAGCTGCCCCAGTTCATGCTGCTCGAGATCGAGCACTTCTTCACCGTGTACAAGGACCTGGAGCCGGGCAAGAGCGTCGAGGGCGCCTCCTGGGTGGGACGCGAGGCCGCCGAGGCTGAGATCCGGGCCTCCATCGAGCGGGCCAAGGGCACCCCGTACGAGCACCATAAGGTCGATCTGGCCTGAACAGGTCACGAACGCTGGATGGCCGGCCTCAGATCCCCTCGCCGGTCATCCAGCGTTGTCGTGGGCTCAGCCAAGATTTGCGTGGCCCGGAGTGGGCTGCCGCTGGCTCGGCACACACCACGCTCTGATCGCCCGTCCTTTGCCGAAGCTGTTGTTCCAGGCGCTGGTGCAGGGTCAGACCGGCCGCCGGGCAGTTCGCGCAGGTGCCCGACAGTCGCACCTCAACGCGATGGTCGGTGGCCGACAGCACGCTGATCTGCCCGCCGTGGGACGCGATGTAGTCGCCCAGACTGCCCTCGATGACGTCACGTGCCACCAGCAGGAGCACCTCGTCGTCGGCCGGATCGAAGCACCACTGGTCGGGTGATTCGAGGGCCGCGATGAGCGCGTCCCTGACGGCCACGCCGAACCTCGGCCACTCGGCGTCCGCCAGCCACGTCCACAGGGCGCCGCGTTCGGCCACCGCCCGGACGATGGGCCCGGCCGGGCCCAGCAGCACACCGAGCGCCCCCGGGGCTGCCACCAGGCGTCCGGTGCCTGGTAGCCCATCGGAAACAGCCCAGCGCAGCACCGTCGGATCGCTGGGCACGGACTCGGCGTGCAGAGCGACGCTGCGGTCCATCTCAGCCCACCAGAGCCGTGACGAGCATCTTCACCAGCCAGGCGGCCACCCAGGCCAGGCCGGTCATGTAGAGGAAGGCTATTGTCGGCCACTTCCAGCCCCCGGACTCGCGGCGTAACGTCGCGATCGTCGAGGTGCACTGCAACGCGAAGGCGAAATAGACCAGTAGCGCGGCCACCACACCCGCGGTGAACAGGGGTTCGGAGGCGTGCGCGCCAGAGGTCCAGACCATCTGTTCGAGTGCCGCCCGCGGGTTCTCGGGGTCCTGCGCGGAGGCCATCTGGCCGAGTGTGGCGACGAACACCTCCCGGGCACCCATCGCTCCGAGTAGCCCGACGGTGATGCGCCAGTCGAAGCCCAGCGGCTCGAACACCGGTTGGACGGCCTTGCCGAGGGCTGCGGCCGCCGAGTTGTCCAACTGGTAGGTGGCCACTGCCACGGGATCGCCCACGTTCACCCCGGACGCCGACATCGCCTCCGGCGAGGCCACCGGCAGCGCCAGCAGGGCCCACAGCAGCAGCGACATGCCCAGGATGATGCCCGCCACCCGGGCCACGAATCCGGCGCAGGCGTCCCAGACCGCTCGCGCCATCTCACGCAGCGACGGCAGTCGGTAACTGGGCATCTCCATGTAGAACGGCAATGCCGGCCCCTTGCCGTGCAGCAGGTGCTTGAAGACCCAGGCTGCCGACATCGTGGCCAGCGCCCCGAGCAGGTACAGCGCGAACATCACCAGGCCCTGCAACCCGAAGGGCCCCCACCGGACGTCCGCCGGTACCAGCAGCCCGATCAGCAGCGCGTACACCGGCAGCCGGGCCGAGCACGTCATCAGCGGCGCGGTCATCATGGTCGCGATCCGGTCACGGGCGGAAGGCAGCGTCCGGGTCGCCATGATGCCGGGCACCGCACAGGCCACCGACGAGAGCATCGCAACGAACGCCCGGCCCTCCAGGCCGGCCCGGCCCATCACCCGGTCCATCAGGAAGGCGACCCTCGACATATATCCGGTCGACTCGAGCAGCGAGATCATCGCGAACAGCAGGGCGATCTGCGGGAGGAACGCCAGCACGCCGCCGACCCCACCCAGCAGCCCGTCGGCAAGCAGACTCGCCAGCCAGTCGATGCCGATGCCGGCCCGCACACGTTCTGCGAGCCACCCGAACAGCGACTCGATGAGTCCCTGGAGGGGCGCGGCCAGGGTGAAGATCACCTGAAAGAAGCTCACCATTGCCGCGAAGAAGACGATGGTTCCCCAGACCGGGTGTAGCAGCACGGCATCGATGCGCCGCGTCCGGGCGTCGACCATCGGCGGCTGGAAGCCAGCGCTGCGCAGCACCGAGGTGATCCAACCCGTGACGTGCCGCGGATCGGTGGGCGCGGGAATCGCAGGCGCGGGCCATGACTCCACGTCGGCGAGGGCAAGCCTCAAGTCGTGCAGGTGGGCGCGGTTGCCCGACGTGACCACCATGACCCGGTGTCCGATCGCCCGGGAGAGCAATTTGACGTCCAGGGCTCCCTGGCGTCGGGCCAGTTCGTCGCTGAAGGTGAGGACGGCGAGAGTGGGCAGCCCCAGCTGCTGCACCTGGGCCAGCAGACCCAGCGAACGTTGCAGGCTCGTCGCGTCCAGCACGACGGCCAGCGCGTCCGGACGCTCGCCGCTGTGCAGGTCGAGGGCCTGCGCCACGACCTGTTCGTCGGGGCTGATGGGATCGAGGGAGTAGGAGCCGGGCAGGTCCTCGAGGACGATGTCCTCGTGGCCCACTTTGATGGAGCCGGTGTACTTGCTGACGGTGACGCCCGGGTAGTTGGCAGCCTTGACGCCCAGGCCCGTCAGCGCGTTGAAGAGGGTGGACTTGCCGGCGTTGGGATTCCCCACCAAGGCGATGCGTCGCGCGGCGTGCCCAGTTGTCGCACCGGCGGGTGCGTCATGGCACGTCATCTCAGGCCACTCGCACCACGATGCGGTCGGCCTCGCTGCGACGAAGCAACATCTCGCTGCCTCCGACAAGGAAGAGCAGCGGGTCACGCAGCGGGGCACGACGCACCAACTCGACCTCCACCCCTTGGGCGAAGCCCAGGTCGAACAACCGCCTGCTGATGGTCATGTCGCTGTGTTCGCGAAATCCGGCGATAACGCCGCGCTGACCGCACTCGAGGCGTCCCATTGCCACACAGCCGGCTTCCTCGGCATCGCACACGTCGAGGCAGCGATCGCACAACCGCGTCACCACCGACTTCATAGAGAAAGGTTAGCATACCCTAACCAGGTTGCCGGGAGTGGGTGACAACACTCCCGCATGTCGGTTGCCGCTGGGCGCTCGGCCAAAACTTCGGCGCCGTTCGTGAGGCCGCCCGTGCCACGATGGACTGGTGCCGACCTACCTGATGCTGCTGAGCCCGTCCGCCAACCGGGTCTATCGGCAGGCCACGCCCGCCCTGGCGGCAGCCGAACTGGCGATCACCGCACCCTTCGCCTCCCAGATTCACCAGACCAGACTGGGCGGCGCGGACGCGCTGCAGTTCGTGACCGACGACGTGGACCTGTCCGTTCTCGGTGCCCAGCACGCCCAGCTGGTGACATTCGAGAAGCAGGGCGATCTGCTCCGGCCCCTCGACGTGCCCGACCTGTCGGTTACCGACGACGATCTGGTCACGATCCCCAAGTACCAGGGCAAGACGAACGAGAGTTTCACCCGGTTGTTGCTGCACCTGACGCTCAGCCAAGTGCGGAGTCCGGGCCCTCTGGAGGTGCTCGATCCGTTGGCAGGCCGGGGCACCACCCTGCTGGCAGCCTGGCAGGCGGGCCACCATGGGTTCGGGGTGGAGGCCGACGACAAGGCCTTCGAGGCCCTGGCCAGCTACCTCAAGACCTACCTGCGCACCAAGCGGATCAAACACTCCGCCCGAGTGTCCCCCGTCCGCCGGGACGGCCGGTCGGTCGGCCAGCGGTTCGACGCCGAGGCCCGCCTCGGGGATGCCACCCAGGACCAGCCGGCACGCCCACACCTGCCGACGCTGAACATGACCGTGTTCACCGGGGACACCCGGGACTCGGCCACGCTGTTCGGCCGTAAGAGATTCGATGCGATCGTCACCGACGCACCCTACGGGGTGGTGCACGGCGCTGCGACCGCCGCGGGCGACGAGGGACGCGGGCCTCGAACACCCCGACATCGCGAGCGCACCCCAAGGGCGTTGCTGGCGGAGGCCCTCCCGGTGTGGCGTGGCCAGCTCAAGGCGGGCGGTGCGCTGGGCATCTCGTGGAACACGTTCACCTTGTCGCGCGCAGAGCTCGTCGCCATGCTGGCCGACGCGGGCCTGAGTGTGCGCGACGAGGGCCCCTGGCGCGATTTCGAGCACCGCGTGGACGCCGCCATCGTGCGCGATCTCGCGGTGGCCACGTGCCCGTGACCACGTCTGGCCAGCTACCGTAGATCCATGACCCGCACGCTCTTCCTGATGCGCCACGCCAAGGCGAAGGCTCACGACGTCAACGGGGACTTCGACCGGGAGCTGTCTCAGCGGGGCCGTGCACAGGCCCGGGAGGCGGGCCTGGAACTTGCCGGCCGCGGCATCCAGTTGGTGCTCTGCTCGTCATCGGCGCGCACCCGGCAGACCTACGAGGAACTCGGCCTGCGCACGCCAACCGGTGAACCGGTTCCGGCGGAGTTCATGGAAGCCCTGTATCTGGGCTCTGCCGATCTCATCCGCCAGCGCATCGGCGAGATCGAGGATGACGTCACCGGACTGCTGGTGATCGGCCACTCACCGGGCATCCCGACCCTGGCAGCCGAACTCGCCTGGGCGTCCCAGCCCGGCCAGGCCGACCAGATCCAGTGCTGGTTCCCCACCTCGGCGTTCAGTGAGTTCCAGATCGACTCGAGCTGGTCGCAGCTGTCGGACTCCGACGGCGGCGCGACACTCGCCGATGTCCGGCGTCCCCACAAGGATGTCTGAGCCGCAATCAGGCCCGGTCGACCGTATCAGCCCTCGGTGACGATCCAGACGTACAGCCCTTCAACTCCGTCCAGGCCCGTGCACGTGATCCCGTCGACCGCGACACACTCCAGCCGGTAGGTGCGGTTCGAGGCCGTGCTGAACGCCTCGATGACCACGCTGCCGGTCATGTCGAGACGCAGTTGGCCAGCCACCTCCGCGGCCAGGGCGCAGGACGTCTGCTGACCCGCCCAGAGGCCCGGGTCGCACTCCTTGGCGCCCGGCAGCATGGCCGGAGTCTGTTTGCCGGGCGGCGGGGCCGGAGGTTCGGGGGCCGGCGGTTCGGGGGCCGGCGGCTCGGCGGCTGGAGTCTCCTGCTCGGGCGCGGGATCGACCGGCGCAACGCTGCCGGGCGCTGCGGGAGTGGCGGATTGCCCGGCCCCAGCCGCCACCCGCGAGTCCAGCGTCAGCAACCGGACGGCGAGCACCAGCAGCACCAACAGGACCACTCCCAGCAAGGCCAGGATCCCGGCTACCTTGGCCGATGGCACCACGGTTGCCCCGAGTAGTTGGCTGACCGGTCGCAGCGGCGGCCCGGAGCGGCCGAGGGACTCCTCCGAGGTGTCGGCCATCCCGTAGTCGTCCCAGATGTTCAGCTCGCCGGGTTCGCGTTCGACCCTCACCAGTGGTTGGGCCGCGGCCATGGCCGGCGTGCTGGGGGCGACCGGGTTCGGGGTTTGGGCCCGGCGTTCCCTGTTGGCGGCAGCCGCCCTCTCGCCCACCCGCTTGAGACCGGCCTTGGTGCCGTGCCACCATCCCGGTCCGGTCGACTCGACCTCGCCGGCGGTGAGGCGGGTGGCGTCCCTGACCGCCTCTGCGTCGGCACCCGAGGCCGCCGGCACCACTACTGGAGGTTGCGTCGGGGGGACGACAGGCCCCGGCGTCTTGCTTGGCGCGATGCCCGGCAGTGCGTGAGCGGTACCGCCCGCGGAGGGTGCGTCCGGCGCGCCGATCTGATCAAGCAGACGGCGGGGGTCGGTCAGCCGGACCGAACCAGGAAAGGTGAGATCGGCCGCGCACTGCGCGCAGGCGCGGTCGTACGGACCGACCAACGACAGACAATTCGTGCAGTACATCCGACTCCCACCGCTTCACCCCGCACCCAGGTGTGCGCTCCGCGCCTCTAGTGTTGGCAACACATCCGCAAGTCTGAAACCAACGCCCACTGGAGGTGACCGTGAGCAGTCCTGGCTCATCGACCACGTCCAAGGCTACCCGTCCTGGCCAGGCCAAGGGCCTGCGCGACAGGCTCGGCTGGTGGTGGCAGGCACCGGTCGGTGTGTTGGTCCTCAGCATCCTGGTCGTCATGCTGACCGTCATCACCTTCGGCGCGACCCGTCCCAACACGGGCAACCCACCATCCCCCGGAAGCTCGACGAGCCCGGAACCCATCGGCCTGCCCACTGCCCTGGTGTCTGCTCCGCAGCTTTCCCCGGCGCCGGTTCTTCCCGAGTTGACTGCGGCGATCGAGCGGCTAGAGCAGAAGTATGACGTCCTGATCGGCTTGACGCTGAGTCAGGTCGCGCAACCGTTGCGCCACGACCAGGACACCTGGTACGGCGGGCGGTTACGTGGCGGACAAGCCTTCGCCACCATCGACGTGCCGATGGCTCTCGCCGTGCTGGGGGACGCTCGCCAGCCACAACAGCGCGATTACCTCTTCAACAAGGCGCTTGCCGACGACTCGGCGGCAGCCGACGACGCCTTGTGGGCGTTCCTGGGCTCTGGCGAACAGGCCGCAGACAAGACCACCCGGGCGCTGCAAAGCTTCGGGGACTGGCGAACCCTCGTCCCTTCGGAGTCGCAGGCCAACAGCGAGGCGCCCTACCTGGACACCCAGTGGGCGCTGGACGCGCAGTCGAGGTTGGCCGGAGCGATGCTCTGCGACTTCGTGAAGGTTCACCCGGTGCTGTCGAAGATGAACGACCCTGCCGAGAGCGCCTGGGGACTGCAGGTGCAGCCCCTGAGCTACTCGAAGGGGGGCTGGGGACGGGCCGTCAACGGGGACACCCTGGTTCGCCAGTTCGGCATCATGCGATTGGCTGACGGCACCGAGGTCGGCATCGCCATGGCTGCCTCATACGCCTCCCCAGACCCCGAGATCGGTAAGGGGGCGCTGACCGAGTTGGCCACCAGCGTCCGGAAGACCGCCCGTGGCATCGAGCCGGCGCACTGCTGAGTCTCAGGGTCGCGATCCACACGACGCTGAAACGCAGTCGTAACCCCCGCCCGAATTCGGTCACCTCGTCGTTACCTGGCTACAACGCCACCGCAACGAGCGGACGGCAGTCTGTGGGACATGACGATTCTCGAGATCAACGCAGGCGACACCGCCTGGGTGTTGGTGAGTGCCGCACTGGTGCTGCTGATGACCCCGGCGTTGGCCTTCTTCTACGGCGGCATGGTGCGCAGCAAGAGCGTGCTCAACATGATGATGATGTCCATGGTCACGATCGGCATCGTCGGGGTGCTCTGGGTCGGGTTTGGTTACTCGATGGCCTTCGGCGACTCGGTGGGTGGCCTGGTGGGCAATCCCTTCCAGTTCCTCGGGCTCTCCGCCCTCATGGACGCCACCGTCGGGACCATTCCGGCCCTCGTCTTCGCGGGCTTCCAGGCGGCGTTCGCGATCATCGCGGTGGCACTCGTCTCAGGTGCGGTCGCCGACCGCATGAAGTTCGGGGCGTGGTGCGCCTTCGCGGCCATCTGGGCGAGCGTGGTGTACTTCCCGGCGGCCCACTGGGTCTTCGCCTTCGACGGTCTGGCGGCTGAGTCCGGTGGCTTCATCGCCAACCAGGTCAAGGCGTTCGACTTCGCGGGCGGAACAGCGATCCACATCAACGCCGGCGCCGCGGCGCTGGCTCTGGCTCTGGTGCTCGGGCCGCGGATCGGATTCGGCAAGATTCCGATGCGTCCGCACAACCTGACACTGGTCATGCTGGGTGCAGCACTGCTGTGGTTCGGTTGGTTCGGCTTCAACGCCGGTTCAGCGCTCGGCGCAGGCCCGTTGGCGGGTCTGGCCTGGGTGAACACCCTGGCCGCTCCGGCCGCGGCGATGCTGGCCTGGCTGGTGACCGAACGCGTCCGGGACGGCAATGCCACCTCGCTGGGCGCCGCTTCCGGGGTCGTCGCGGGACTCGTGGCGATCACCCCGGCCGCCGCAGTGGTCACCCCGATCAGCGCGATCGCGATCGGCGCCCTGGCGGGCGTCGGTTGCTCGATGGCCCTGTCGCTGAAGTACCGGTTCGGCTACGACGACTCCCTGGACGTCGTCGGTGTCCACCTGGTCGGCGGCCTGATCGGCACGCTTGCCATCGGGTTGTTCGCTGACGGCGCGCTGACCGGCAGCCCGGACACGGCCGGACTGCTGTTCGGCGGAGGGCTGGCCCAGCTCGGCCGTCAGGGCATCGGGGCAGGGGTCGTCCTGGTGTACTCCTTCGCGATGACCTGGCTGATTGCGCAACTCCTGAAGAGGACGATAGGCCTGCGCGTCAGCCCAGCCGCCGAGACCAGCGGCATCGACATCGGTGAACACGCCGAGACCAGCTACGACCTGTCGAAAGTGCAGTACACCAGCTACAACGTCCGCAAGACCCTGCTGGTGCCCCTGGATGAGGCGACCAGGACGACCGAGGAGGTTTCGGCATGAAGCTCATCACAGCCATCCTGCGGGAAGACTCTGTAGACGACGTGCAGATCGCGCTGGCGAAGCGAGGGATCAGCGGCATGACCGTCACCGAGGTGAGCGGATACGCGCGCCAGCGCGGCCACACCGAGGTCTACCGGGGCGAGGAGTTCACCATCGACTTCATCACCAAGATCAGGGTTGACATGCTGGCCAAGGACGCGGACGTGGCCATGATCGTCGACACCATCTGCCAGGCCGCCAGAAGCGGCGCCGTCGGGGACGGCAAGGTCTGGGTCCAGCCGGTGGAGGACGTCGTCCGGGTACGCACCGGGGAGCACGGCGAGTCAGCCATCTGACCAACGAGACAAGGCCCCGCCCTGCTGCGATCACCCTCGCAGCGGGGCGGGGCCTTGCGATGTTCGTCCGGCCGGCCGGGGGGATCAGCGTGTGGTGGACACGTCCGGGGGTGGATCAGAGCGAGCGCAGGATCGTCCTGGCCTCTTCGCGACCCGATCTGGCGGCGCCCTCGAGGTATCCGTTGCCTCGACCCGCGTACTCCGCACCGGCGAAGTGGATGGGGCCGGCCGGTTCTGCGAGCATCTGTCCGTTGACGCTCCAGATGCCCGGCGCGAAGTGCGGGGTGTGGCAACCACGGGTGAACTTGTCGGCTGCCCAGTCGTATTCGACGTACAGGTGCGGCTGGCGGGCCTCCTCGCCGAACACCGACGCGAGGGAGTCGATGAAGGCACCCTCGCGGATGGCTGCGGTGTGCTTCGACATGGCGGCCGCCTCGACACCCTCGAAGAAACCGACCAGCACTCCAGGGCCCTGCGCATCGGAGACGTCGAAGGTGACTCGGATGGCCCCCTGGTCGGCGCTCATCTGTCCGCTGAGGCCGCGCTCCCGCCACCACGGGCGGGGATAGATCACGCACGCCTTGATGACGTGCCCCGCGGTGGTCCGGCCGCCGACCTCATGGCGCCAGGCAGGCAGCGGAGGGCTGTAATCCAGTCGCAGCGCCAACCACGGAGGCAGGGTGACCAGCACCCGCCGGGCCTGGTAGCTCTGCCCCGACTCGGTGTGCACGCTCACCGAATCCGTCCCGTGATCGATGCCACTGACCACCTGATTGAGCTTGACGGCCTCACCCAAACCGGCTGCGATGAACTCGGCCACCTGGTGCATGCCCCCCGCGACCCGGAACAGGGTGAGCCCACCGCTCACGGTGAACAGCCCCTCAAGGTCGGTGCCCTTGACACTCACCGCAAGGGCATCCCCGAGCGAGACCTCGGCATCCACGCTCTCGGTCATGCTGGCCAGCACGGCCGCGAAGTCACGCTGGGCTGCGGGGGTGCGCAGGTTGGTCTTCACCCATCGCGTCAGCGGTTGACCCAGCCACGCGACATTCGCGGCGGCCCAGGTGGGGTCTGACTCGACCCGCTCGGCCAGTCTGCTGAAACGAAGCACTCCCTGACCGAGGTCGGCGATCTCGAACGGCGTCAACGCCTGGACACGATCGGGAGCAGGTTCGCTGCGAAAGACGCCACCCTGGGCCCGGATGAGCAGTGCGCCGCCCTCGGGCGCGACGAGCTGCAGTCCCGCTGCCTCGATGAACTCACGCATGGTCTCATTGCCCGCGGTGATCCACTGGGCGCCGGTCTCAACGGCCAGGCCGTCGCAGTCGGTCGTGTCAATTCTCCCCCCGACACGATCGCGTGCTTCCAGGACGACGACATCCTTGCCGCGACCCGCAAGGTCGGCGGCCGCGGTGAGGCCCGCGAGGCCTGCTCCGACTATCACACAATCCAACACGACGACCAATCTATAGACACGCCTCAGGCAGCCTCACTCCGGGGGCATGTTTGGCCGCGGGCGTCGGCCCCCAGGCAGGGGGCCAGACCCGCTCGATGGGCAGCTGCTCGGGTGCGTCCTGCTGGTCACCGGCAAATCCGGGCGTGGCGTGCAGCTCGGCATCGGCCGTGACCGCGAGCACCTCGACGTCCTCGGCCACCAGGGTCTCCTCCAGCGTCGGCCACCCGCCTGCCAGCAGCGCGGTGGCCAGCACATCCGCAGTCACGATGTCGTCGGCGACCACGCTTACCTGGCTGAAGTCGCGATTCGAGCGCCAGACGTGTTCGCCGCGCTCACTGGTTCCGCTCGTGGCGATGGCCCGCCGGGGCCAGGCGAGTGTGAACTGCGAGATGAGCGCGTCCCGGTGCAGCGGGTCAACGATCCCGGCGGTCCAGGGACGTCCGGCCGGATCGGTGCCGGCCACCAGCACGTCACCCCCGACGTTGAGGCACCAACCCGGCAGGTGATGCGCGTCCAGCAGGGCCCCGCCCCGCTGGATGGCCAGCGCCTTCACCACCCCGGTCAGGTTGATCCCGCCACCGGGCGACCGGGGGTCGAAGGCCCCCCTCGTCCGCCCCTGCCAGTCACTGGCGACGCGAAAGGCAGACTGGAACTCCTCGCTGGCCTGATCGGGCGCCAGCTCGCCGCGATGCACGCGACTGGCCTCCGTCTCAGGCAGGAAGAGGCTGAACCGCTGCTCGAACTCCCCGAAGAGCTCCGTCAGCGCCGCGCGGGTGGTCTCCGGCAGATCGGAGTCGGTGGACAGGGACGCCACGGTTCCCATGGTCGAGAAGACCAGTCGGCGCTCGGTGGACAGGATGACGGGCTTCATCTCAGGACCCCGCCTGGTCGAGGGCCGACTGCAGCGACGTGAGGTAGCTCTGGCTGGTCAGCGTGGCACCCGAAATGGTGCTGACCTCGGCGCTCTGGGCGGCGATCACGGCTGAGGTCAGTTGCGAGATCGCCCGGCTCGAGATCTGCTCGCTCTTCGGATCCAGGGGGGTGGAGGTGGCCTGGACGTCGGTCAGTTGTCCTCCGCTGATGGTTGCGGTGAGGGTCCACGTGCCGAACCTGTTGGCGACGGATTGGCCCGTGTAGCTGCCATCGAGGTAGCCGCCGGTCGTGCCCTGTTCGGGTTGGGCGCTCGCCGCGGGGGTGGGCAGCTGGGTCTCGGTGCTGGTCGCTGCCGTGGGCGACTGCTGCTGGGGGGTCACACCGTCCGAGGTGACGCTGGACGTCTGCACACCCGACGGACTGAGTGCTGCAAGCCCACCGGCAGCCTGCCAACCCAGCGCGAGAACCCCCGCGGAGGCAAGGACCGATGCGATGGCGGAACGGGTACTCACAAGCTGAACCTTTCATCGTGAATCTGATTCGTGGGGACGCCGCAACTCCGCAGATCGGCAACAACGCGGGCGGTGTGCTGTCCGGGACCGCAGACGAAGACGTCTGCGTCGTCAACCCAGGGAGCAAGGTCACGGACACTGCAGGGGTACTCGCGCGGCGCCCACCCGCCACGGCTGTCGCGGTGCCCGATGAGCACCTCCAACTGTGCTCCCTTCCTCCAGCAGAGCTCCTGAATCTCATCGAGCAGGAAGCATTCGTCGAGACTGCCTGCCCGCAGCACGACCAGGGCACGTCCGGGCACCATGTGGGTGCTTTCGAGCAGGGCCCGGATCGGGGCGATGCCGATGCCCGTGCCGATCAGGACGATGCCGTCGCGGGTGCGGGCCGTGTCACTGAATACGCCGTAGGGCCCCTGGAAGGCGACCCGGGTGCCTGGCCTCACCCGCTGCAGGGCCGTGGTGCCGTCGCCCAGTGCCCGAACAGTGAAGCGCAGGGTGTCATCGGTGATCTCGGCCGAGGTGGAGAAGGGATGGGCGTGCCACCACAGCCCTGGCGCCAGGAAGCGCAGGGCGAAGAACTGTCCGGCGTGAGCTCCGAGACCGGCGACGTCGCGTCCGGTCAGGTAGATGTTGACGGTGTCCGCTGCGATCCGTTCGACGCGGACGACGCGCAACCGATGATCGAGGCTGGCGAACATCGGGGCGAAGACGCGGTGTGCCAGCAAGGCGCCGAAGCTCAGCGTGAACATCGCGGCCCAGTACCAGCGGCTCGGCCCGGCCGCGAAGAACCCACCCACCGAGAACTGGTGAGGCAACGACACCAGCACCGCACCGTAACTCATCAGGTGGACGCCGAACCAGACCTCGTGTGGCCACCGAAGCCTGACCACAGCGGCCGACGTGCCGGCCACCAGGGCGAACATCCCGAGCCCGATGAAGGCGAGAGCAACGTCCGGGACCGCCCAAAGGCCGGCGAGCTCCTGGCCCAACCCCACCTGGTCTGACAGTGCATAGCTGATGATCAGGGCGAGCGCGTGCACCACCAGCAGGGCCACGGCCGCCGAACTCAACCGGCGGTGGCGAAGCAGGGCGCGGTCATGCCCGATGGCGTGATCGACGAACGGGATCCTGGCAGCCAGCAGGAGCATCACGCAGATCATCGAGGTGGCGACCAGCCCCGTCACCACGCCGACCTCACGAAGAGATCCCGCAACGCTCGTCAGGCCCGTCACACCGCCTTGGGCCAGCCACATGCCGACCGGAATGACCAACAGCAGCACAGTGACGACGTCGATCAGGCCGGTACTGCGCTGCCGGTCACGCGCTTGACGCCGGTAGCGCAGGCTGACGTCGGCATCCATGGATGCGGCCGATCTGCGGGGCCGATGGCCCTCTGGTCTCGCCTCGGTCTCGTGGTTCATTGTCTGGGTGCTCACGCAATCATCGTTGTCGCCCAAACTGTGGGAATGCTGTGGATCGCGTGTGGTCTCGCTGCGAGACGCGCCTGAGTCGAACAAGGCCCTCCGGCTCATGATGCTCGAAGCGCACCGCAGTGGAGTGGAGAAGTACCGAGGTGGTCGCCCGGCTTCGGGGTCAGGTCAGCCCGTACTCCCGCTTGGGTTCGCCGTCCAGAAGCCATCTGGCCGCCAACGCCAGGTCCAGACTCTCCGGCTTCACGAGCAGGTTTATCACGCTCGGCAGCACGAGTTCGAGTGAGCGCGATGCCACGTTGGTTTCCACGGGCTCCAGCTGGGCAGCAGTGACGACGGCGACGGAAGTACCGGTTTGCGGGTCGGTGAGGGTCCGGAGCTGGTTGACGGCGGGAAGGTCCTCGACCGCGACACCGTCCTTGCCGGCCTGCTGCATCGAGCGTTGGGCGTCCCGGCTGATCCACAGTGGACGGTCAGTCAGCCCGAGCGAGTCCTCCGCCACCGTCCGCGCTGCCTCGGGGTGGCCGATCCGGCGGGCGTTGGCCGCCATCCTGGACAGCCGCTGTGGATCGGAGAGCAGCGAGTCGATCTTGTACCCCACAGTGGAGGTGTAGTTGCATTTCACCGCGGCACCCGCTTCCAGCAGATAGTCCGCGTTGCGGACCTCCTGACCGGGGATGGGGTTGATCATGAGCATGGGCAGGCCCGCGGCCATGCACTCCGAGGACGACAACCCGCCCGGCTTGCCGACGAAGAGGCAGGCGATCCGCATCAGGTCGGCCATTTCGGTGGTGAAACCCAGCGCTCGGAACCGGTTCGGGTGGGCCGCGGCGACTTCCGACACGTCAGCCAGGAGCTGTTCGTTGCGTCCGCAGACGACGACCGCCTGGAAGTCGCGCTTGCTGCGCGACACCTGCCTGACGATGTTGAGCGTGTAGCTGCCGCCGGCGGCACCTGCGGAGATGAGGACGACCGGCAGCCCGGCGTCGAGACCGAACCGCTGCCGCACCTCACCATCGTCCACAGCGTCACCGAGGCTCGCACGCACAGGGATGCCCGACACGCTGATCCGATCGGCGGGAACGCCGATGCCCGCCAGGTAGACGGCGGTCTCCTCGCGGGCGACGAAGAAGTGGCTGAACGGTGAGGTCAGCCACAGACCCTGGAAGTCGTAGTCGGTAGGGACGATGGCGAGCGTGGCACGCAACTGGCGTCGGGCGATCAACAGCGACACCAAACGTGCCGGCAGGAAATGGGTGCAGATCACCACGTCGGGGTCGTAGTCGCGGATCGCCCGGACGGTGGCCATGGTGTTGAACCGCTCCCACCACTGGACCAGTGGGCCGAGCTTGAACGGCGGGTCCTGGTTGTCGTAGCCCCAGCCGACGAGCCAGGGCACCTCGCTGACCAAAGCGAAGTAGGCGTCGTCGTAGAGCCGCTGGAAGATCTCGTTGGTGGTCTCAAGGATGTCGATCCGGTTGACCTGCCCGGCGGCAGGCAGATCGGCGAGGGCAGCCTCGATGGCGCTGGCAGCCTGGTTGTGACCGGAGCCGACCCCGGCAGCCAAGATCAGGGTGCGTCGGGCCATGAGCGCATCGTACAAGCCGCCGAGCCCGCTCCAGAGCCAGCTGCCTGTGCCTGCTGGCGGCCAGGGTGGCGCCGTGCGCGAGGCAAGGGCTTCAGGGGCCCACGACGCCTGAACGTCGCGGATCCGGGCGACGCTGACTGTTTCCACGTTCCTCGCCGTGGCGAGAGCCACCGACGCGTCCTGAGCCAAGACGGGATCACCGATGGGGGCGCCCAGCCCCGCGGGGCGATCGCCTTTGACCAGGTGTTTCACTGGAGCCACCTATCGGATTCGAACCGATGACCTACGCTTTACGAGAGCGATCCTAGGGCGGTTGGCCAGAATTGACGACCGTTGAAGACCTCTACGATCCCTTGTCAGCCGGGCATTCATGCTGTTTAGCAGCGTTGGCACGCGACGGATATTTTCAGGTGTCTTGCGGACTATTTGCGGACTCCCGCGTCGTCTAGGACCAGGACGAACGAAGAGGAAGTCCCATTCTACGTCGACCTCGACGACCTGCGCTTCGACACGACGAAGGGCCTGCTGTGAGGAGGGGATATCTCCCTCCGCGGCGGCGTGTGCGGGCTGGGGCGTCGCCGGGGGGCGCCAGCGCCTCAAAGCGTGTGGAAGCATCACCGCGGCTCTGGAGCCCTCAGCACCTTGAGTCGGCTCACCTTCAGGCCCTTCGGTGCCCGCGGCGACGACCACGCCACAACCTGTTCGACAACTGGTCGTCCACAAGCACCTCGCCGACTGGAGCGGCAGCTGCAGGTCCCGCCTGCGGCAAAGTTCCGGCAAGCAGCGGCCAGACGAGCCGCTGGCCATCCTCGACGAAGCGGACGTCGTGGGCATGACGTGGCGGCCAGTCTGGCTCGCGCGCCACCAGCATCGGGATTTGCGCTCCTCAATCTCTTGCCTTGACCTCCTTAGAGTCTTATGACCACAACGTGGCGGCGCGTGCCATGATCGTTGTTGGGCCGGGTGATGTGTCGAGGTTCAGCGGTTGCTGCCCTGGTCTGGTCTCGCGAAGGAGCACCCCCATGGTTGAGTCGGTTCCCTCGGTTCGTGCCTTCTACTGGCCGACGTTGACTGCGTTGCGCGGTTTCGAGGGCCCAGTCGACAGGCTGGCGCTGATTCGTGCGGCGGTCGAGCGGATGGATCTTACGCCGGAACAGCTGGGAGCGCCGGGGCCCGGGCGACAGACGTTGGCCGAGTATCGGGCCAGCTGGGCACTGAGTCACCTGAAGGTCATGGGGCTCGCGGAGAACGTCGAGCGCGCTTCTTGGGTGGTTCGCCCCGAGGGCCGAACCATTACCGAGGACGAGGTCTACGACACCTGGCGCGAGGCGTCCAAGCGTTACCGCCCGCGCTCCCACGGCGATGACGCCGCCCCGGGCCAGACATGGCTGGTGGGCGCCGTGGTGGACGGGATCGACCAGACATCACGCTTCCTTGAAGCAGGGGTGTGGCAGGTCGCGAACCCGAGTGACATCGAAGTGGCCTACTTGCAGTCGATGCGTCCCGACGATCGGATCGCGATCAAGTCGTCTTTCGTGCAGCGTCATGGTCTGCCGTTTGAGAATCATGGCCGGCCGGTATCAGTGAACCGGATCAAGGCACGAGGGGTCATCACTCGTGTGGGCGAGGACCAGGTCTACGTCGACTGGGAAGAAGTCGCGCCACCCCGGGACTGGTACTTCTACACCAGCCTGAAGGCCATGTGGCGCCTTTCCCAGGGGCCGTGGGCCGAGCAGCTTCAGGCGTTCATCTTCGACGATGCGGTCCAGGACATCGAATGGTTCTTGGCTGACCCCTTCTGGAGTGACCGTTACGGTCCCGCGAACGCGCAGGTGGCGGTCTCTGACCAAGCAGCGGACCTTGAGTGGATCCCGTTCTTCGAGGCGGTGGTCGATGCACTGTTGGAGCAGCGGGACCAACGGCCACGGTTGGCTAACCTGGCGCGTGAGATCCGGGCGAAGCATGGTCAGGGCACGTGGCACGACAAGTTCGCCGACGGTAGCACCGGGGTTCTGGCGGATATCGATCCGGGCACGTTGATGGCGATATTCAATTTGGGACCCACCCCGTTGCCCAAGCGGCAACGCATCGCTCAAGACGTCGCTGAGGCGCTGGGTCTGGATCTGATGGCTCCCGGCCGGTTCGACGGCGTGCCTGTCACCCATCCGCAGAACGGTTGGTTGTTCGGATGGGCGAAGGATCGCGGGGATGCCATCGACTTGCTGTGGGAGGCCTTCGCGGCAGCAACAAGGTGGGCAGACAACCCGGCGGATCCGGACGCTCGAGAGGCGTTCGCGGCAGCCTTGGCCCCGGCGCTGGACGCCTCGAACTGGACACTGGCCACCGCCCTGTACCGTGCCCGCCCGTACTGGTTCTGTCCGATGGACGGCAACACCAGGGAGCTCCTCCGCGCCGAAGCCGGGATCCAGCCTCCCAAGAACCCCCACGTTCCCGACGCCGCCGACGCCTACCTCGCCATGCTTGACGAGGTCCGCGCCTACCTGGCCAAACCGGAATCGTCGGTGCATACCATCCCGGAGCTTTCGATCCGTGCGTGGGAGACCCGAGGGGTCGCCGAGGACGGTGCGACCGTCGAGGAGGACGATGAACCACAGGCTGAACTGCCCACCGAACCGGCCGTGCCGACGCCCTACACCTTGGACGACCTGGTCAGCGAGGGATGTTTCCTCCCCCGCCCGGACCTAGAACGATTGCTGGTCCAGCTCCAGCGAACCAAGAACCTGATCCTCCAGGGGGCACCTGGAACGGGAAAGACGTGGCTCGCTCAGCGTCTTGGCTGGATTCTCGCCGGCCGGCGGTCCGCCCCCGAAGTCAAGGTCCTCCAGTTCCATCCGAACACATCGTATGAGGACTTCGTCCGCGGCTACCGTCCCACGACCGACGACACCGGGGCGGCCGGTCTGAAACTTGTCGACGGGCCCCTGATCAGGCTGGCCGATCGCGCCAGGACCGACCGCACCGGCAAGTACACGATGGTCATCGAGGAGATCAACCGAGGTAACCCGGCGCGCGCCCTCGGCGAAGTCCTGACTCTGATTGAGGCCAGTAAACGATCAGTGACTGACGCCATACACCTGACCTACGAGACCCCGGGGATGGAACCGGACGGCTTCTGGCTGCCCCCCAACCTGTACGTGGTCGGCACCATGAACATCGCCGACCGGTCGCTGGCCCTGGTCGACCTGGCCCTACGGCGCCGTTTCGCGTTCGTCACCCTGCGACCGCAGTACAACCAGGCATGGAAGACGTGGCTGATGGGCCACACCAGCGCCGCGGGCAGCGCGGAGTTCGCCGACGCCCTCGCCAAGGGCGTCACCGAACTGAACCAGAAGATCACCGAGGAACCCACCCTGGGCCCGAATTTCGTGATCGGGCACAGCTTCTTCACCCCCACCGAGTCCGTCACCGACCTGCGCGAATGGTTTGTGGATCAGGTGGAGTCATCCGTGCGCCCGTTGCTGCATGAGTACTGGTTCGACAACCGCACGGTGGCCGACAACCTCGCCGACATTCTCCTGAGCTCGTGTCCGTGACCCCTCGTGAGGACGACCGGATCGGCGTTCAGGTCGGTGAGGGCCGCACGTCGATACCGGTGCGCAACCTGTGGCTGCTGTTCCTGTACGCCAGCCAGCTCTACGAACACCTTCACGATGAAGAACGTGTCCTAGCTGAGACCAACCCCGCCGGCCTGGTCGAGCTCGCCTCCAGAATCCTCTGCGGCGAAGCCGACCGAGCCCTGCGCCGCAACCTCAGCGTGGGCTATGTCGAACGCCACGAGGTGCTCACTGCCGTCCGCGACCGCATCGATCACCTCGGCACCGCGCGCGGCGCACACCTGCAACGCGGCCATGTCCTGTGCCGCTTCGATCACCTCACCGTCGACACTGCCCGAAACCGCTACATCGCGGCAGCCCTGGCCCAGGCCGGCCGTCGTCTGGGGAGCAGCCGGATCGATCCCCACATCGCCAACCAATGTCTCGCACTGGCCTCACGATTCGAACGCTCCGGCGTCCGCCTCGACCGCCCCAACCCCGACACACCCCGCCGGGAGGTCTACGGCCACTACGACCGCCACGACCGCAGAACAATGGCCGCCGCCCAACTCGTCATCGACACCCTGCTCCCTACCCACGCGGCCGGCCAGTCACACGTCAACCCGTTGGACTACTCCCAGGGATCTCTTCGGAAACTCTACGAAGAGGCCATCCGCAACTTCTATCGGGTCAACCTCCCCGACTGGCAAGTCGGGGCACGGCACCTCTCATGGCCCAGCGACGGCCCCCTCGACCCACTCTTCCCTGCGATGAGAACCGACATCACCCTCGACCGCCCAGACCGAACCCGGCTGATCATCGACACCAAGTTCACCTGCGCCTTGTCCACCCACGCCGAACACCACGAACCACGACTCCACTCCGGTCACCTGTACCAGCTGTACGCATACCTGCACACCCAAGCCGGCCGCGGGGACCCTTCCGCCGACCACGCGGACGGCCTACTGCTCTACCCCTCCACCGATCAAGCCCCAGACATCAACGTGACGGCGACCATGCGCGAACACGCACTCCGCGTCGCCACAGTCGACCTGACAGCCACTCCAACAACCATTCGCGCCAGACTCCTGAACATGGCGGTGACGCAGGGGGCAACTACATCCGCACGCTTCGAAGCGGTTCCACCCCCCGAAGCTGACGCCCGTAACTAGCAGCGTGCGCGGAACACGCCGGTTTCGGGCGGCATGCTGGCAGCCCTTGACCACCGCCGCGCTGGCCGGCACCAGCCGGGAAGACCCTTTACCGGATCTGCCGCCGCGGGGGCGGCATGGCAGCCAGAGCTCGCGCGATCCGGTAGGTGTTGACCATGCAATTCCTCACGCCGACGACTCTCACCGGGCACCTTGTTTCCCTTGAACCGCTCGATGACGTGCACATCGAGGGACTGCGCGCCGCAGTGCAGGACGGCCACATCAACGACCTGTGGTACACCTCCGCACCCGCCCCCGAGACGGTGGCGGCCGACGTCAAGGCCAAACGTGACCTGGCTGAGCGCGGACTTATGCTCCCGTTCGCCCTCCGCCGGCTCGCCGACGGCCAGCTTGTCGGCGTGACGACCTACTGCCATCCGCTCCCTACTGTCCCGGCGGTGGAGATCGGCTACACGTGGCAGGCGGCGTCGGCCCACCGCACCGGAACGAACACGGAGGCGAAGCTGCTGATGCTCGCCCACGCGTTCGAGCAGTGGGGCTGCCGGCGGGTGTGTTTCCGGGCGACCTGGTTCAACCATCCGTCGCGGCGGGCGATCGAGCGGCTGGGGGCGGTGTTCGAGGGACGCATCCGCAACGACCGGATCATGCGCACCGGTGAAGTGACCGACACGGCGCAGTATTCGATCACCGACGGTGACTGGCCCGCAGTCCGCCGACACTTGGACCATCTCCTCGCGAAGTAGCTCGGCGGGACTCGCAGGGACGAATTGGGTGCCACCATCCTCGAACATCCGGAAATGCCGCTCGGAGGAACGTCTCAGCCGTCCCGGCGAGCTCGCCAAGCCAGTGCTGCCAGCAGGGCGGTTGTGGGAGTCCACGTCGCTCGCTCGGGCCAGGAAGGCGAGATGCCGTTCAGGACGGCACCCACACCCATCAGTGCGGTGATTCCGGTCAGGACATGGCGGCGCACCCTCAGCGGGGTGCGACGACTCACGATCGCGACAGAGAGTCCGCTGTAGAGGAGCGCGGCTCCTGCGCTCACGACCCTGAGGCGGCTGGGAAGCACGCCGATGTGAGCGCCGCCGTAGCTGGCTCGGCCCCAAGGGGTCCCGATCGCAAGGGCTGCTTGGAAGGCGGCCAGCCCTGCCAGCCCCACGGCCACTGCTCCACGCTCCACGGAGCGTCGCTGGTGCTCAGCACCCTGTCGCGTCTGCCTCGGCCCAGTCACACGGCCATCATGCCTCGGCCGGTCATGCCGCGATGAGCGACTGACGGTCAGTGTTGGCTCGCACCCAGTCTCGCGCGGCGTTCTCGTTGATGGGCCTACCCTGTTGGTGTCTCTTCTGGCTGACGCCCCCAATTCCGAGGAGCCGACCGTGGTCCGCTGTGCAGTGCGTCTGTTCGTCCTGCGGGTGTTGCTGTGAGTCGCCAGAGGTGGACTCCGGACGAGCTTGCCCTCTTGGACGGCCCTGCGAGTGATGTCGAGGTGGCCGAGCTGGTGGGGCGGTCGGTGCATGCGGTGGTGATGAAGCGGTGGCGTCGACGGAACCCTGCTGCGGTGGCTCGGGACCGTGTGTATGCGGAGGAGAACCGGGACCGGAACAAGCGTCGCGCGGTGATCTACAGCCACACGCAGCGGGACAAGATCAACGCTGCTGCTCGAGCTGTCGCGGCAGCGGATCGTGTGGCTGCGACCCGATCGGGAACCTTCACCCCGGAAGAGGATGCGCTGGTGTTGCGTCCCGACCTGACTGCTCGACAGGTGGCCCAGCTGTTGGGTCGAACAGCTGCTTCGGTGGCCCGGAGACGCAAACGGCTACGCGCATGAGGGGAGCCGGCGGCCTGTCTTAAACCGGCTTGTATGACTTGGAGTGCCTCCTGGTGACGGGTGGTGGTCGCTACGGTGGCTGTGGGAGGAGGCTCCGGGTCTCGCCGCTATCCGGCTGAGCGTGATGGCTCGTGAAAGAGATCGGTGGGCTCTGGGGTCGACTCTCCCGGTCGAGGCTGGCCCGGTTCAGGGAATTGGTGGCCGAGGCGTGGACCTGCCACGCGGGTGACTCGTCTTGGGTGGCACCGGATCACGCACAAGCGTGGGTTCGCCGACCGTGGCGTTGGTTGCGGTCGCTGGGTGGCGATGAGCGGGAGTGTCTGCGCGTCACTGTCTGTCGACGGGGACGAGGGTTCTCCCGTCCAGGAAGACGATGCCCGTCGTGCGGAGTCACTGGCCGGTGGTTGGGCCCGGCGGGGTCGTGTCGTTCACAGCGAACGGAGGAACCCTCGTGTCTGTTCACCCTACCGATCCCGCGCTGGCGCGGGTTGCCTTGATCCTCCGGTGGGCAGTGCCGGCCCGCCGGCCTCAACCACCTGCCCACCGCCCCGGACCACACGGGGTCTCGCTATTCTGTGGCTCGGGGGCGACCAGCAGCGGACGGCGAGGTCGATGGTCGTGACCTCGCGCACATGAGCCGATGTGCGGTGCCGTCCGGATCTGACCCGAAGACGACGGGGCGGCACGACCCGGCGGGGC
Source organism: uncultured Actinomycetota bacterium (assembly GCA_963780175.1). GTDB lineage: Bacteria > Actinomycetota > Actinomycetes > Propionibacteriales > Propionibacteriaceae > Brooklawnia. The sequence continues at coordinate 119,569 of CAWAAT010000006.1, forward strand.
GTCACTGTGTTGAGGAGTGCCGGCGCGGGGTCAGTCATGCCTAACGTGCTCGAAGTCGTTGTAGGTGGGTGGTTCGAGTTGGAACGTGGAGTGCTCGACGCTGACGTCGCAGTGGTCGGCCACACACGCTTGAAGGTCGCCCAGCATCTGGGCGGCGCCTTCGGCGAAGCAGGCGTCCTCGACCACGACGTGTGCGGTGAGGACCGGCAGACCGGTGGCGATGGTGGAGGCGTGAAGGTCGTGCACCCCCACCACATGCGGAACCTCCAGGATGTGTCGACGGACCTCGTCAAGGTCCAATCCCGCCGGAGTGGACTCCAGCAGGATGCTCCCCGCCTCCCGCAGGATGGTGATCGCCCGCGGCACGATCAGGCCCGCGATCAGCATGCCTGCCAGCGCGTCGATCCGTGTCCAGCCGGTCAGCGCGATCACGACCGCGCTCATGATCACTGCCACCGACCCGAGGGCGTCGTTGACGACCTCCAAGAAGGCAGCGCGCATGTTGAGGTTCGCACCGCGGCCCGAGCTGAGCACCAGCATCGAGACGATGCTGCCGACCAGACCGGCGATGCCGAACATCAGCAGCCCGCCGGCGGTGACCTCCGGGGGTGTGTACAGGCGCCGAACACCCTCGACGAACGCATACACCCCGACCGCTAGCAGGACCGCGGCCTGGGCGCCAGCGGCCAGGACTTCGGCGCGCCGCCAGCCCCAGGTGCGTTCGGGGGTGGGTGGCCGCAGGGCGAGGTTGGTGGCGATGAGCGCCATCAGCAGCCCCGACGCGGCCGTGAGCATGTAACCGGCGTCGACCAACAACGCGAGGCTGTTGGTCCACCACGCGCCGATGACCTCGGCGACCAGGATGGCGGCAGTGATCCCGACCGCGATCGTGAGCTTGCTGCGATGGGTGCCCTACGACGCGTGGGCGTGGTCGGCGCTCATGCTGGTGCTCTGTCCAGGGCGGGCGTCAGGGCAGGTGCGTGAGCTCGGGTCCGCCAGCTTTGCTGTGGATCAGGGGAGATCACGAGCGAGCGTCCTGTCCCCGGAGGGGCCGGCGGTGACTGCGGCGGGCGATGTAGTCGAAGCCGATCTCGTCGACCAGGGCTCGGATTTCCTCGGCGCTCACGGCCTCCGCGGGGGCGATCGTGAGGGACGATTCACCCGCAGGCTCAAGGTCGACGGTCACCTCCCGAACCCCGGGCTGTTGTCGGACGCGCTCCATGAGCAGGACGAGGCAGTCCGGGCAGGTCAGACCGCTCACCCCGAAGGTGCTGACTCTCCTGATCGTAGTCCTCGTCACGGTGCGCTCCTTGGGTAGTTCGTGGCATGCAGGGGGGCGGGTCGGCGCCCCCCCCGGCAGGGTTCAGCGTTGGTCGTTGAGGATCCGTCGGCGCTGCTGGTAGTCGTCGGGTTCGATCTCCCCGCGAGCGAGGCGTTCGTCCAGCAGTTCCAACGCGGTCGGCCGCTCGCGCTGGGGCCTGGGCGCCTCGACGCGGCCGATCCTGCTGATGGACCACACCAACAGAGCGATCAGGACGACGAGGATGAGCGTGCTGATCCCCATTCCCAACCACATCCCCCAGCCGCTGTTGTCTCCCCACATCATCATTGGTTCCCTTCTTGAGCTGGCCTTAGGTCCATGGTGCTGCGTCGAACGGCGTGCGGCCCGTCTGCGGTCGGTCAAGATCGCTACAAGGTCGGCGGCGCAGCGTTCGCGCCCGTTCACAGGCGGCTGGTGGCTTCGTGCAGGAGTTCGGCGGGGTCGAGCCACATGGAGGGGTAGTTGCCGTGCCAGAGCTTGTTGCCGTCGGCGTCGATCAGGACGAAGCCGTGCCCGGGCAGGCCTGGGTGCATGCCCTTGTCGAGGGTGTCGTAGGCCTTCGAGACCGTGCCGTCGTCGAGCAGGTAGGGGGTGGTGACGCCGAAGCGGTCCAGGTCGGGCTGGATCTGGGCGGCGGTGTTCATCACGATGGGGAGCACGGTGATGCCGGCTGCGGCGAAGCCCGGCTCCTGCTCGATGAGGGCCATCTGCTGGGTGCAGGAGCCGCAGCCGGCGCCCTCGTTGAAGTAGAGAAGCACGGGCTGGCCGCGGTAGTCGGCCAGGGACACGGTGGTGCCCGCGGTCGTCGGCAGGGTGAACGCGGGCGCCTGGCCGGACGGGCCACCCTCGACGGGGCGGGCGCTCCACAGGCCGAACCCGACGAGGGCGACGATGAGCGTGGTCAGCAGCCCGGTCGCGATTCTGAACAGGCGGCGACGCTTGGTCTCCTTGGCTGATTCGCGTGCCCGTTGGTCTCGGAGCTGTTGCCGGCGGCTGATGGTGGTGCGCTGGTTGCTGGGCATGGTCGTCAGTTCCTCGCGGTGTCGTGGTCGGCGATCGGGTGGTCGGCGTCGGTCGTGCTGTGGCAGTGCGGCAGGGTGGGGTCGGCGTCGGCGTGCTCTTCGGCTCCCTGGCGCGCGTCGCGGCGGCGGTCGCGGAGCGTGGTCCACACGAACACCCCGGCCAGCCCCAACAAGGCGAGGCCGAGGACGGGCTCAGGGACCGGGGCAAGCCAGCCGAGGACGGCCTGAGCAGCTTGGGTGATCCAGTCGCCGGCGGCGAGCTGGACCCAGGTGCCCGACCCGGTCATCGTTGCGGAGCCTGCGAGGGTGATGACCCAGACGCCCATGACTGACGAAGGCGACCGCGACGAGCAGGTTGACGCTGTTGGTGTGCAGGCTGCGGCCGGCGACGGTCACCCTGATGGGCTTCGCCCGGCCCCAGCGTCGTTCGTTGAGGCGGGCGGCGTCCCACACGAGTGCCATGACGAGCAGCGGGATGACCATGCCGAACACGAACGCCAGCCCGAGGACCAGGCCGCCGAGCGGGTTGCCGGAGAGAGCGGACAGGGTCATCACGCCGGCCAGGACGGGGGCGCAGCAGCTGGACGCGATCCCGGAGAACACGCCGAGGCTGAAGAAGGTCGCCGTGTCGCCGCGGGTGGTGTCGGGGGCGCGCAGCATCGACGGCATCGACCACATCCGGCCGCTGAGGGCCAGCAGGCCGAGGCCGATCATGAGCAGGCCACCGGCCCAGTACAGGATCACGTGGTACTTGGCGATCGCACCGGCCAGCAGACTCACCCCGAGCGTGATCGGGACCAGGACGAGCGCCAGGCCTGCCGCGAAGACGAAGGTCAGCGGGAGGAGGCGCCACCGGTTGTTCTTGACCGCAGCAGCCAGGTACGACGGGGCGAGGAAGACGATGCAGCAGGGTGCGAACAGTGCCACCGTGCCCGCGAAGAAGGCGGCCAGGATGCTGCCAGTTGCCAGGAGTTCCGAGCCCATCACGAGGCCTTCCGTGCCGCGAGGGCGCGGTCGAGCTTGCGGCGCGGGAGGCGTCCGGCGCTGAGGAACGCGCCGTCGAGCAGCACGAGGGGGAACATGGCCGGGCGGTGTTGATGGAGGAGCTTCTGGCCCTGCGGTGATTCGGCGTCCACCTGGTCGAGCAGTAGCTGCCCTTGGGTCGCGCGGTTCAGGAGTTCCGTGTGGGCGTCCTCACAGAGGTGGCAGGCCTCTGCGGTTACCAGGGTGACCATGGGCGACGCAGCCCGGTCGGTCTGGTGGCCGACCCGGGCCCAAGTGTTGTTCGTCGTGTTCACGACGACCATGGTGGTTCCCCTCACCGGGGGGACCGGTCAAGGCAGCCTCAAGATCTCGTCTGGCCTGAGAACAGCATGTGCGGTCGTCCGAGGGCGAGGGGCCGGCAGCACCTGCCGGCCCCTCGCCACGGTCGGGTTCCTACGCTGATGCGAGCAATCCCTGCATCTCCTCGATCTCTGCTTCCTGGTCGGCGATGATCTTCTGCGCCAGCTCGATGGCTTGCGGGTCCCGGCCGTCGGCGAGTTGGGTCTGGGCCATCTCGATCGCTCCTTGATGGTGGGCGATCATCGAGGTGAGAAACTGCCGGTCGAAGTCGGCGCCCGATAAGCCTCGCAGCTCGGCCATCACCTCTTCCTGGCTTCTGCCGTCCATGTCCATGCCCGAGTGGTCCATCCCGGCCATGTCGCTGTCGGCCGGCATCGGATCCTCGCCCCACGCCGAAAGCCAGCCGCTCATGGTCTCGATCTCGGGGCCCTGAGCCGCCGAGATGCGTTCGGCCAGGGCCTGGACGTCCGCGCTCTGGGCCTGCTGGGCGGCGAGGTCGGCCATCTCGATCGCACCCTGGTGGTGCACGATCATCATCTGCGCGAACGCCGTGTCTGCCTCGTTGTGGGCGGCCGCATTGTCCGGGTTCGCTGACCCTGCTGTCGTCAAGGCTGGGCTGGGAGTGGCCGCCGGCGTGGCCGAGCACGCCCCCAGCATGGTCGCCGCTACCGCGGCGCCCATCACGATCGTGACCCACTTCGGTGTTGCGCTCATGGTTCTCCTGTTTCTCGCAGACAATCGGCCGCACCCCCGAGGGAAGCGGGGCACCCGCCGTCTTTCAAGGCTGCGCAACGAAGCTTGGCCATACCTTGACCTAGATCGCTCGCCGGGGGCCCGGGGCGGCCCGCTCGGGGTCGTCGGCTCCTCTACCCGATCGGCGAGCCGCCCCAGCCGCGCCGGCGACGGTGAGAGCGGCCACCCCGGTGGTCAGGGGCACGCTCAGCACCAGCCCGATGCCGCTGCCCAGGGTGCGGATGATCTCCTCGGAGAACTGCTCGGTCGACAGCAGCAGGTTCAGCGGCTGCTCGTACAACGACAGCAGGAGCAACAGCGACAACGCGGCGCCGGCGTACGCGAACACGATGGTGTAGATCGTCGAAGCGATGTGGTCACGCCCGATCCGCATGCCCGAGGCGAACAACTGCCCCCGGCTCAGGTGCGGCCCGGCGGCCCGGACCTCCCACACCGACGACGCCTGCGTGATCGTCACGTCGTTCAGCACGCCCAGGCCCGCGATCACCAGACCACAGGTGAGGATGTCAGGGAAGTCGAGGTCACCGAGCAGGTTGGTCAGCGCGAGGGTCTCCTCACTGGAGATGCCGCTCAGCCGGGCCATCGAGACGCCCAGCGCGCCGAGGCCGGTGGTCACCAACAGGCTCAACCAGGTGCCGACGAACGCTGACGTGGTCCGCCACGACACCCCATGGGCCAGATAGAGCACCACGAACATGATGGCGGTCGACCCCACGATCGCCACCCACACAGCCGGCTGTCCCGACGTGAGGGCCGGGATCATGAACCCGAACAGCACCACCCCGGACACCACCAGCCCCAGCAGCCCGAAGAAGCCCTTGCGGCCGGCGACGACCAGCACCGCCACCACGAACAAGATCGTGAAGATCGCCAGGACCGGGATCCGGTCAACCGTGATCAACGACCATCCCCCGGGCACCCCCTCGGTGGCGCCGACCTCGGCCACGTGGACGCCGTCGCCGGGCTGCAGGCCGCTCCACGCGGTCACTCCCACCAGCTCCACGTCCACGAGTTCGCCCGCCCGGCGGTCGAGTTCGACCTGGGCGACGAGGCAGGCGTGCTGGACGCCGGCGTCCGGCCCGGTCGCCGGGACGTCCGGGGCCGCCGGGCACGGCTCGATCGCGGTGATCTGCCCGCGCACGGGCACGATCCCCTCGGCCGTCAGCACCGAACCCTCCGGCAACACCCGTTCCGTGGGCCACAACCACACCAAGCCCGCCATGGTGATCGCCGCCACGACGGCCAACAGCACTAGTGTCGCGAGCGGGCCGTCCGGGAGACGCGCACGTCGGCGTCCACCCCATCATGCCCGGGTGGTGATGGTGACCCCCGCTCATGGGGTGGCCACCGGAGGGACGAGGCGAGGTGTGGTCACGATCGTCCAGCGTGGCAGCCAGCGCATGAGCCGGAGGTCAAGGCCGGGTCAAGATCTGGTCTGGTTCGTGTCTGGGTGGTGCCCGTCGTGTTCCTCCAGCGGCTGGCCGGTGGGGCCAGTGGTCGCCGCGGGCTGGGGTGCGACGGGTGTCGGGTTGAGGGCGGGCCCGATCACGAACGCGGACAGTGTGAACAGGCTGGTGAAGGCGATCGCCCCCAGCGCTGGCGCCTTCCAGGTGCCGAACCGTTTCCGGAGGCGGTTGAGCATCGGGATGCTGAGCAGCATCCCGGCTGCGTAGAGCACCGTGTTGCCCACGACGCCGGTCAGGAGGGCGGCGCCGGCGAGGAACCCGACGTGGTGCAGGACATGCGGTGCGAGCCCGAGCAGGGCCCCGAACGTGGCTCGGGTGGCCGCCCACGCCCCGGCGGCGCGGGCCCGCCACGGGGTGGCCGCGGTGACGCTGTCGGCGGCCAGAGTAGATGCCGGGGGGTCGGTCAGGCTGGTGTCCATACCGTCGAGGGTGCGTGACGTCGGTGTGGTGTCGGCCCGGCTCTGGTCAAGATCCGACCAAGGGATGAAAGCGCCTGCGCGGCGAAGGCGTCAGCGTGAGCGCCGTGATCCAGAGCGCGGCGGCCACGGTCGCGGTGACCTCCAGGGGGGTGGCGAGCCAGCTGGCGGTGGTGGTCCCGGTGCGCAGGCCGAGTTGCACCACTCCAACGGCGGGACCCGGTTCGGTGACCTTCATGGTGACCCGCCCGGTGGGATCGATGAGTCCGGTGATGCCGCTGGTGGTGACGACGAGGGTGTCGCGGCGCAGTTCCGCTGCCCGGGCCCGGGTGATGGCGAACTGTTGCTCGATCTGGGCGGTGCCCTGGTACATGGCGTTGTTGCTTTGCACGATGACGGCCTGCGCGGTGGCGAGGTCGTGCACGACGGGGTCGAAGGCGACGTCGAAGCAGGCCAGCACGCCGAGGGTGATCGAGCGTCCGTCGGGGAGCTGTACGTCGAGAAGACCCGGATCAGTGCCGGCCACGGACTGGGCGCCGACGTAGCGCAGGGCAGGGATCAGCGGCAGCAGCACGTCTCGGAACGGGATCCATTCGCCGAACGGGACGATCGAGCGTTTCTGATAGGTGGGCCCGATCCGGCCGTCGGGTTCGCGCCATTGGGCGGCGGTTCGCCGCTGGCGGGGTCCGGGACCGTCGAGGATGGCGCCGACCAGCACGGGACGCCCCACGGCCGCGACGGACTGCTCGACGAGCTGGCCGGTGCGCTGGTCGGTGTCGGGGTCGAGGTCGGTGGCGTTCTCGGGCCACACGACGAAGTCGGGGGCCGGCAGGCGGCCGGCGTCGATCGCGGCGGCCAGTTCGCGGGTGGCCCGTGCCTGGTTGGTGGTGATGGTACGAGGCGGGCCGAGGCCGTAGACGCCGCCGCCGGGTGCGCCACCCTGGACCCAGCCCGCGGTGACGACGCCGTCAGGGGGCGGGGTCGGGGTCACGGTACCGGCGGTGGCGGCGCCGGTGACGACGACCAGCCACGCCGCGGACCAGGCCAGGCGCCGCCTGGAGGGCCCCAGCAGGATCCAGGCGCCCAGCTGTCCCGTGAGGACCACGGAGAAGCTGACGCCGGCCACCCCGATGAAGGGGTACAGCCCGGCCAGGGGCGAGTCGATCTGGGTGTAGCCGAGCCGCAGCCAGCCGAAGCCGCCGAACGGGACGCGGGCGGCGAGGAACTCCACGCCCAACCAGGCCAGGGCTGCCAGTACGGGCCAGCCGCGGCTCCGGCCGGCGGCGCGGACCAGCACGGCCGTGACCGCAGACCAGCTGGAGGAGAGCAACAGCAGCCCTACCAGGGCGGCCGGGTGGATGGCGGCCATCCAGCCCAGGGTTGGTCCGGACAGGCCAAGGCCGTAGGCCAGCCCCACGGCAGCCGCAGCCCGGAGCGACGTGCTCCGGTGCACGGCGACGGTGAGCACCATGACGCCAAGCGGTGGGGCGAGCCACCAGCCCAGCGGTGCGACACCCGTGCCCGTCATCAACCCCGCCGCACCCGCCGCCCCCGCCGCGACCAGCGGTGCCCAGTGACGCGGCCACCGCTGCCGGGCCCATGACGCGTCCCGTGCGGTCCGCAGGGTCGTCATCGCGGGCGTGGCCAGTCTCACCGAGTGGATCACACGCGTGCCGGCTCGACCGGGTGTGCGGCGGCGGGCTCGGGGGTCCGCTGCCGGCGGTCGACCGCGATCAGCATGACGCCGGCGATGATGCTGAGCACGCCGAACAGTTGCGCTTCGGTGAGGCCGAGCAGGACGCGGTCGTTGACCCGGACGATCTCGACCAGCAGTCGCGCGGCCCCGCTGAGGGCGAGGTAGCCGCCGAACACTGACAGCGGCAGCCAGCGGCGGGCGAGCAGCCAGAGCACGGCGGCGATCGCGAACGCGCCGGCAGCCTCGTACAACTGGGCGGGGTGAACCGGGACGGTCACGGGCACGACGCCGTTCGGGAAGGCCATCCCCCAGGGCAGGTCGGTCGGCGTGCCGTAGGTGCCATCGCCCGCCAGGAAGCAGCCGATCCTGCCGATCCCGTACGCCACCGACAGCGGGATCGCGGTCGCGCCGGCCACGCTGGCCAGCGGCAGCTGGTAGCGGCGGGTCAGGACGACGACGGTGAGGATGCCGCCGATCAGCCCGCCGTACCAGACGAACCCCGAGCTACCGAGCAGGTGCCAGCTGAACTGGGCGCGGTTGTCGATCAGGAAGTACACCTTGGCGGCCACGAACCCCCACACCGCCGCCCACAGAACCAGCGAGTGCGCCTGCTCCACCGGGAAGCCGAGCCGGCGGAAGGCCCGGCCGAGCAGCCACGCGGCGACCAGCGCCGCGAGGGCCTTGCTCACCCCGTACGACTGGATCTGGATTCCGAACACTGAGAACAACACCGGCCACACGGCGAGACTCCTCCATCAAGCGACGCACCCGCGTGGCACGCCGGCTCCCACTGTCGCGGGCCGGGGTCAAGGGCCCCCTGAGCGGCAGCCAAGATCACGTCAAGAAGCCGATGAAACTGGGCGGGGGTGCCTGGCGAAAACCTCAAGATTCGGCCAAGAACCCCGATCCGGGGCTCGACGCCGCGAAACCCCGGTGGGTAGCGTCGATGCCCATCCTCACACCTGAGGCGAACAACCAAGGGAGGCATGATGGAACACACGAACCTGACCCGACGGGTGGCGTCCGGCTTGACTGCGGCCCTGCTGGCGACCGGCGCCCTGACCGGGGTGGCGGTGGCGGCCGCACCACCGGCGCAGGCGAGCGCACCGGCGGCGTCCGATCAGGCGGCCCGGTTCGAGGTCGACTTCCTGACCGGGATGATCGACCACCACCACATGGCGGTGATGATGGCCGAGATGTGCGTCGAGAAGGCGGTCCACGACGAGCTCGCTGCGACGTGTGAGTCGATCGTGGCCACCCAGTCGGCCGAGATCGCGACCATGCAGCAGTGGCTGGAGGACTGGTACGGCATCTCCCACGAGCCGGACATGACTGGGATGCAGTCGATGCACCGGTTCCACGACCTGGACGGCGAGGAGTTCGAGGTCGCGTTCCTGCGGTCGATGATCCGCCACCACCGGGGTGCGATCCGGGAGGCCGAGAAGTGCCTGGCGAACGCCGAGCACGACGAACTGCTGACCCTGTGCAGCGACATCCGAGACGCCCAACTGGCAGAGATCGCCCAGATGCAGGACTGGCTGCAGGAGTGGTATGACCTGCCGGGCGGCCGACCGGTCGGCACAGCCTGATCGAGGCCCTGCCCCCGCGGGCGGCCCGACGGAGGCGTGACGCGCAAGGGCGGGGGGTCGCGTTCGCGACCCACCCGCCCTTTTCACACGCAGGACCAGCTTCAAGTGCGGAGCAGCCGTTCGACGGCCCGGAGGGCCTGCTCCACCTGTTCGGTCTGCTCGTCGGCCAGGGTGGTGGCTGCCCCCCGCTGCAGGCAGTCGCGGAGGTGTTGGTCGACCAGCATCAGGGCTGCGGCTTCGAGGGCGTGGGTGACTGCGGCCACCTGGGTGAGGATCTCGATGCAGTCGGCGTCGCCGTCGACCATCCGGGCGATCCCGCGGACCTGTCCCTCGATGCGCCGCAGCCGGCCCAGCAGGGCACGTCGGGTCCGTGGGCCCGACGCGCTCCGCTGGGCTGCGGGTGTTGCAGCGCCCGGGTCAGTGGTGGCCGGCGCCGGAGGGTCCATGCGCGTAGCGGTGCGGGTCGGCGTCGAAGGCTTCGGCGCAGCCGGTGGAGCAGAAGTAGATCGTGGTGCCGTCGTGGTCGCGGGTGGCGGCCGCGTCGGCGGGGTTGATCTTCATGCCGCAGACGGGGTCGACGACCTTGGCGGTGGTGGTGTCCTTCTTCTTGCCGAACAGGCCGAACATGGTGGTTTCCTTTCGTTGGGTGTGGTGTGAGGCTTCGACGCTGCCGCCGACCTCGACGAGCGGGTCGACGCCGGCCACCTGGGTGGTGGCAGCCAGTGGACGGGGGGTGAACCGGCGGAGCCGGTTGGCGTTGGCGACCACCGACAGCGACGACAGGGCCATCGCGGCGGCGGCGATGATCGGGCTGAGGGTGATCCCGAACGCCGGGTAGAGCACGCCGGCGGCGATCGGGATGCCGAGGATGTTGTACAGGAACGCGAACACCAGGTTCTGCTTGATGTTGCGCATGGTGGCCCGGGACAGGTCGACGGCGGTCACCACGCCCGACAGGGCGCCGGAGATCAGGGTGATGTCGGAGGACTCGATCGCGACGTCGGTGCCGGTGCCGATCGCCGAGCCGACGTCGGCCTGGGCGAGGGCGGGGGCGTCGTTGATGCCGTCGCCGACCATGCCGACGACCTTGCCGTCGGCCTGCAGGCGCCGGACCTCGGCGGCCTTGTGGTCGGGCATGCACCTCGGCGACGACGCGGCGGATGCCGACCTGGCGGGCGATCGCGGCGGCGGTGTGCCCGGTTGTCACCGGTCATCATGACGACCTCGATGCCGCGGGCCTGGAGGGCGGCGACCGCCGCCGGCGGAGCCGTCCTTGAGGGTGTCGGCCACCGCCGACGACGCCGGCGGGGTGTCCGTCGACCGCGACCAGCATCGGCGGTCTTGCCTTCGGCGGCCAGCCGGTCGTGGGCGGCGAGCAGCGACGGCCGCGTCCGACCCCGAACGCGTCCAGCAGCCGCCGGTTGCCGACCAGCACGCGCCGCCCGTCGACCGCGCGCCGTCACGCCCTTGGCCGGTGACGGACTCGAACTCGTCGACCTCGGGCAGCGGCGAGCCCGCGCTCGGTCGCCCCGGCCACGATCGCGGCCGCCAGCGGGTGCTCGGAGGCGCGCTCGACCGCGGCGACCAGCGGCCAGGAGGCGGTCCTCATCGACCGTCGGTCACGGGGACGACGTCGGTGAGGGCCGGGACGCCGCTGGTGATGGTGCCGGTCTTGTCGAGGATGATCGTCGTCGCAGCTTGTGCGCGGTCTCCAGCGCCTCGGCGGAGCGGATCAGGATGCCGTGCGCGGCGCCCTTGCCGGTGCCGACGGTGATCGACATCGGGGTGGCCAGCCCCAGGGCGCACGGGCAGGCGATGATCAGCACCGACACGGCGGCGACGAGCGCGAAGATGAACACCGGCGGCGGGCCGACCAGCACCCACGCGACGAAGGTCCACACCGCGATCACGATCACCGCGGGCACGAAGTAGCTGGACACCTTGTCGGCGAGCCGCTGGATGGGCGCCTTGGAGCCCTGGGCCTCGCGGACCAGCTTGATGATCTGGGCCAGCATCGTGTCGGCGCCGACCTTGGTGGCGCCGGTAGCGCAGGGCGCCGGTGGTGTTGATGGTGGCGCCGATCACGGTGTCGCCGACGGACTTGGTCACCGGGATGGATTCGCCGGTCACCATCGACTCATCGACCGCGGAGGAGCCGCTGATCACCTCGCCGTCGACCGGGCAGCTTCTCGCCGGGCCGGATCAGCGACGATGTCGCCGACCACGCACCTCATCGACGCCGATCTCGAGTTCGGCACCGTCGCGCACGACCCGCGCGGTGCGGGGCTGCAGGCCGATCAGCGCGCGGATCGCCTCACCGGTGCCGGCCTTCGCTTTCGTCTCGAGCAGCCGGCCCGAGCAGGATCAGGGTGATGATCACCCCGACGGCCTCGTAGTACACCTGCCGCAGCGTCGTCGGGCAGCAGCCCGGGCAGGAAGGTGACCACCAGGCTGTAGCCGAAGGCGGCGACCGTGCCCAGGGTGATCAGCGAGTTCATGTCGGCGGTCCGGTGCGACAGCGCCTGCCAGCCGGTCCGGTGGATCGGCCAGCCGGTGTAGAACATCACCGGAGCGATCAACGCCAGCTGCAGCCACGGGTTCATCAGGAACTCGGGCACCCACGTCGCGCCGGAACAGCTCGACCGCCATCACCGCGACCAGCACCGGCGCCGTCAGCACCGCACCCACCAGCAGGCGGCGGGTCAGGTCGCGGATCTCGGCGGCACGCTCAGCCTCCTCCGCCTCCGCGTCGGGGGCGGTCGCCGCCGGCCGCGGTCGGTCCGTCCACCGGCCGGGAGGCCTGCTCCACCACGGTGCCGCCGCCGTGGGTATCGGCCGGGGGGCTCCCGCTGACCCGGACCACCCCGGACACCATGTTCATCCCGCACGCGAAGCGGTACTCCCCCGCTTCGGTGGGAAGGAACTCGACCGCCGTGGTCCGGAACGCCGGCAGCGCTGCGTTGACCTTGAAGTCGGGCATGACCACCCGCGAGGTGCACTCACCGCTCTCCTGCCGGTCGAACAGGAGCCTGACCGGTACGCCCGGGCGGACGCCCTCGATCACGTCCGGGCTGTAGCCACCGTCCACGGTGACCCGCACCACCTGGACGCCGTCCTCCAGGCTCACCTGCCCGGCCCGCTTCGGACCGAAGAAGAACCACCACAACAACCCGGTGACGACCACCGCGCCGCCGATGACGAGCCAACTCATCACAACCACCTCACCCTGTCCTGATACCCCCCAGGGGTACCGCTTCTGGTGTCAGGTTAGGTGGGTCTCGTGTCCGGATCGGCAGGATCGGATCAAGGTCGCGTCAAGATCCCGACGCAGCCTGCGCGGCCGGGGTGCCTGGTCGGCGGTGGTGCTCGTCAGGGAGCCGCAGCCGCTTGAGCAGCAGGGCGTTGACGGCGACGATCAGGCTGGAGCCGGACATCGACAGGGCGGCGATCTCGGGGCGCAGGATCAGCCCGACGCCGGCGAACACGCCGGCGGCGATCGGCAGGGCGATCGACGTTGTAGCCGACCGCCCAGCCCAGGTTCTGCCGCATCTTGCGCAGCGTGCCCCGGCCGATGCGCAGGGCGGTCGGCACGTCGAGCGGGTCCGAGCGCATCAGGACCACGTCGGCGGTCTCGATCGCGACGTCGGTGCCGGCGCCGATCGCGATCCCGAGGTCGGCCTGGGCCAGGGCGGGGGCGTCGTTGACACCGTCACCGACCATCGCCACCTCCCGCCCCTGGCGTCTGCAGCTCGGCGACCTGGGCGGCCTTGTCGCCGGGCAGCACGTCGGCGATCACCGTGTCGATGCCCAGCTGGGCGGCGATCCGCTCGGCGGTGGCCTGGTTGTCGCCGGTCAGCATGACCACCTCGCACGCCCTGGTCGTGCAGCGCCGCGACCGCCGCGGCGGAGGTCTCGCGGGCGGCGTCCGCCAGGCCGATGACCGCCACCGACGCGGCCGTCCACCGCGGCGAACACGGCGGTCTGGCCCTGGCGCGGCGAGCCCGTCGCGGATCGGGCCCGCCGCCGCCAGGTCGACACCGACGCGGACTCCATCAGCCGCCGGTTGCCGACCGCGACCCGGCGCCCGTCGACGACGGCGGTGGCGCCGTGGCCGGGCACGTTGCGGAACTCGGTCAGCCGTCACGGGTCGCGACGCCGCGCGCGTCGGCGTGGCGCGACGACGGCGGCCGCGAGCGGGTGTTCGGACTCGCGCTCCACCGCGGCGACCAGGTCAGCAGCTGCGGGGTCGCCCGCCGACGGCGATGACCTCGGTCACCTCGGGTTCGCCCTTGGTCAGGGTGCCGGTCTTGTCCATCACCACGGTGTCGATCCGGCGCGGAGGTCTCCAGGGCGGTGGCGTTCTTGAACAGCACGCCCCGCTTGGCGCCCAGCCCGGTGCCGACCATGATCGCGGTCGGCGTCGCCAGGCCGAGGGCGTCGGGGCAGGTGATGACCACGACGGTGATCGCGAACAGCATCGCCGTCTGCACCGACGGCGCCGGCCAGCAGCCAGACCGCGAAGGTGAGCCGCGCCGCCGATGAGGGCGACCAGCACCAGCCAGAACGCGGCCCGGTCGGCGAGCCGCTGCCCGGGGGCCTTCGAGTTCTGCGCCTCCTGCACCAGCGCGACGATCTGCGCCAGGGCGGTGTCCGCGCCGACCTTGGTGGCCTCGCACCCGCAGCGTGCCGGTGGTGTTGATCGACGCACCGATCACCGCCGAACCGACCGTCTTGTCGACCGGCAGGGACTCCCCGGTCACCATCGACTCGTCGACCTCGGACTCGCCCTCCCGGACGACGCCGTCGACGGGGACCTTCGCGCCGGGACGGACCAGCAGCAGGTCACCGACCAGCACCTCGGCGGTCGGCACCTCGACCTCGACCCCGTCGCGGATCACCGTCGCCATCGGCGGCGCCAGGTCCAGCAGCGTGCGGATGGCGTCGTTCGCGCCGCCGCGGGCCCGCATCTCGAACCAGTGCCCCAGCAGGACGAACGTGGTCAGCACCGCGGCGGCCTCGTAGAACACCTCGCCGCCGCCGGTGAGCGTGACGCACAGGCTGTACAGCCAGCCGGCGCCGACCGCGACCGCGACCAGCACCATCATGTCCAGCGTCCGGTTCCGCAGCGCCCGGAAGGCGCCGTCGAAGAAGATCCAGGCCGAGTAGAACACCACCGGCAGCGACAGCATCAGGGCGAACACGTCGTCGCGCAGCCCGAACGGCGCCGGCAGCCGTGAAGCCGAGCATGTCGCGGCCCATCGGGGAGAACAGCGTGATCGGCACCGACAGCACCGCCGCGACCAGGAACCGGTTGCGCATGTCGCGCGACCATGGCGTCCATCGACATCCCCCCATGACCGCCGTGACCCATCGCGTCATGCGGCGAGATCACCACCCCCGCGGCGTGGCTCGCCGCCTGGTCGTGCCCCCCATGACCGTGCGGCACCGTGGTTCCGGGGCCGCCGTGCCGCGCGTGGGCGTCCGGGGCTGCGTGCCCGCCGGGATGACCTGCCGGTTCGATGCGGGGAACGCACACGTGGGTGGGCAGTGACTCGCCGGCACAGTGGTAGCCACACTCGCGCACCCAGCCCTGAAGTTCGGCGACGTCGGTCCGCGTCGGGTCGAACGTGACGGTCGCCGTCTGCGAGATCGCGTTCGCGTCGACCGCCAGCACGCCTGGCCGGGTCAGGAGGGTCTGTTCGACGCCGTGGGCGGTGGTGGCCCAGTGCAGGCCACCCACGTGCAGCACGACCGACTCGGCGGTGGAGTTCAGGTTCATCACATTCTCCTGTCAGGGCGGACGGGCCATCGCCGAGCCACTCGGGGGATCGGGGTGGCTCGGCGATGGGGTTCGTGGGGGTGTCGGGGTCAATGCTTGTGGCCGCCAGCGGAGCCCTGGTTCATGAACAGCATCATCGCGCCCATCATCGCCATGCACAGCAGGGCGTAGCCGATGGCGCCGCCGCCCGCCGCCCCGGTGGCGACGAGGAATCCGACGACAGCCAGCATCGGGGCGCACATCAGCAGGTGCATCCACCACCGGTGCCGCACGGGCTGGGCCGTAGGGGCCGGCTGCCCAACGGGCGGTGCCGGGGTGGTCGGCGCGAACGGGTCGGCGGCGAACCGGTCGTACGGGTCGCTGCCGGCCGGCGGGATGGCGCGATGGTCGGTGTGGTCGTGATTCATGGCAGGGACTCCTTGGCGTCGGTCGGATCGTTACACCAACGAGGCTGGTCGACGAAGGTCGGGTCTGGTTGTGGGAACCGTCAAGGTCGCGTCAACGTTCCCGCTCAGCCGCGGTAGAGCAGGCCGATCATCATCCCGGCCTCGGCGTGGTAGATGTTGTGGCAGTGGACCATCCAGTCGCCGACGTTGTCGGCGTCCAGCTCGAGCGCCATCGACTGCATCGGCGCCAGCAGCACCGTGTCCTTCCGTAGCCCTGTCGGCAGCGCGAACGTGTGCCCGTGCAGATGCAGGGGGTGGGTCATCATCGTCATGTTCATCACGTTGAGCCGCAGCCGTTGCCCCTCACGCACGGTGAGCGGCTGGTTCTGCCCGAACGGGGCCCCGTTGATGCCCCACCGGTACGGGCTCATCGACCCCTCCAACGACATGTGCGCGGTGGCGTCCGGCGATCGTGAAGGCAGCCTCACCGACTCGTGGGGACGCAGGTCGGTGGCCAGCAGGATGCGCCCGGCCAGTTCGGCGGGCGACACGTCGGGGCCGGGGGCCTGACCCGAACCGGTCCTGACCAGGGCCAAGCCCTGGCCGCCCTCGGTCTTGCCGAACGGACGAGCCACCAGGGGGAACACGCCGTCGTCGAGGGTGACGAGGGCGTCGTAGCGCTCGCCCATGCCGAGGTAGAGGGCGTCGACCTCCTGCGGTTCCACGGGGAAGCCGTCGCTGTGGGTGACCGTCAGGCGGTGGCCGCCGAGCGCGACCGTGAAGATCGTGTCGGACGCCGCATTGATGAGCCGGATCCTGACGCGCTGGCCCGGCTTGGCCTCGAACGTGGCGGGTGCGGTGGGGACGCGTCCGTTGATCAGGAAGTAGGGGTAGGTGACGTCGCCGGCATCCCCCCACGGTTGCGGAGCGTTGCCGCCACCGTGACCGCCGTGGTCCATGCCCCCCATCCCACCCATGCCGCCCATGCCGCCGCTGGGGGCAGGGCCCCCGTCGGCGATCAGCTTCGCGAGGACGTCGTCGGGGGTGCGGCCGGTGCCGTCGACCCAGTCGTCCAGCACGACCACCCACTCGGCGTCGTAGGCTCCCGGCTCGTTCGGGTCGTCGACGATCAGGGGGGCGTACAGGCCGCGGTCGAGTTGGACGCCGACGTGCGGGTGGAAGAAGTACGTGCCGGGATCCGGAGCGGTGAACTCGTAGGTGAACGACCCGCCGGCCGGGACCGGGTCCTGCGTCATGCCGGGGACACCGTCGGCCTTGTTGTGCAGCCGGATCCCGTGCCAGTGGATGGTGGTGTCCGCGGGCAACTGGTTGTCAAGACGTATCCGGAGGAAGTCACCCGCGGTAGCCCTCACGAGCGGACCGGGCGCGGTGTCGCCGTAGGCCCAGGTAGGGACGGTGGGTCCGCCGAGGTCGAGGGTCACAGGCTTGGCGGTCAAGACCTGCTCGACGATCCGTTGCCCGGGTCTCGGGGTGGCCGGCGGGAGCGTCGGCATCGGGCCAGACGCGGAGGGGACGGGGCCGGCGGCCGGCGCGGAGGTGCAGCCCGTCAGGGCGGCGGCGCCGAGGCCGAGTCCGCCGAGCAGGAGCGTGCGTCGGGACATGCCAGTCATGGGTGCCTTTCGATGGGTGCTATTCGAGACGTTGAGGAGGAGTCGGTCCGGGCCGGCGGCTCGGCCGAAGCCCGAGGCTGCGAGCGCCCGGCGGTGGCGTCGTTCTCGGGTGCATCGCGGAATCGCGGCTCAGGCGTTTTTCCGCCCGCCAGGAACAGCGCGCGGATGCCCAACAGGACCACTGCCCAGCAGCCGGCCATGCTGCGCAGCGAGCATGAGGACCCACGTCTCCCAGTCCATCGCGCTCCGCCGTCTTCCAGTTCCTCCTGCCGCTGCGGCCGCCTGCGTGGCGCCGCCGTCGCCCAGGCTCAGGTTCCGGCAGCAAGCATCGGCCCACCTGGTACGCGAGTCTCGCCGCGGCTGGTCTGCACGCCGCGCAGTTCCGCCACGGGCAGCGGGGCGCCCACGGCGTCCGGACGCGGCACCGCGGCCACCGAGCTCGCCGCACCCAGACCGACCACCCCCACGCTAGCGACAGGCCGCCACCAACCCAGGCTGGACAGCGCATCCACCGTCGGACGGCGCTGCGCAGCAGGCGCCGCACACCGAGGGCCAGCTCCCGGCAAAGGACGCTCCGGGCACCCACCTGCGGATCGCAGGGTGTCATGGCTACGGCACGGACAGCACGGTACGACGTCACGCGAAGTGACTCCTCGATAGGAGGCGCCGTACGGTTCCACGACGAGGCCCCGGTCGAGACCGAACGGCGGCCCGTCCAGCGCTGGCTCGAACACGGGCTGGACACAGCATCCCGGCGCTGCCATCATCGTCCGACCGGGACCTGTCTCAAGATCGCATCAAGACCCGCGCGAGAGCCCGACCCCGCCGACCGCCGGCGCGCCGGCCGCGGCCATACTGGCTGACATGAACAGCGAAGGTGCACTGCCGACCAAGGTGCTGGTCGTCGATGACGAACGCGCACTCGCCGCCGTCATCGCGTCCTACCTCACCCGCGCAGGCCACCAGGTCAGCCAGGCCCACACCGGCCCCGAGGCCCTCGACCAGGCCAGGGCCGAGGACCCCGACGTCATCGTGCTCGACCTCGGGCTGCCCGGCCTCGACGGCATCGAGGTGTGCCGCCAGATCCGCACCTTCTCCGACTGCTACATCCTGATCCTGACCGCTCGCGGCGACGAGGTCGACCGGCTCATCGGATTGTCCGTGGGGGCCGACGACTACCTCACCAAGCCGTTCAGCAACCGCGAACTCGTCGCCCGCGTCCAGACCGTGCTGCGGCGCCCCCGCCGCCCACCCGCCGCCGCCCCCGCGGTGGAGGAACAGCGCGTGTTCGGCGACCTGCGCATCGACGCCGCCGGCCACGAAGTGTGGATCGGCGACCACCCCGTCGCCCTCACCCGCACCGAGTTCGACATCCTCGACGTCCTGTCCGCCCAACCCCGCGTCGCGCTCAGCCGCCGCCAACTGATCGACGCCGTGTGGGACACCGCGTGGGTCGGCGACGAACACGTCGTGGACGTCCACGTCGCCAACCTCCGCAAGAAACTCGACGACGACCCGACCGAACCGCGCTACATCACCACCATCCGCGGCGTCGGCTACCGGATGGGACGAGGGTGACCCGCCTGCTTGAGGCGATCGCAGCGTGGCGGCTCGGCACCAGGCTGTTCGTCGCCCAAGCCATCGTCCTGTTCGCCATCGTGGCCAGCGCCGGCCTGACCGCCGCGATCATCGGGCCACCGCTGTTCCACGCCCACCTCCTGGACACGGGCCACCCGCCCGACTCTCCCGAGATCGTCCACATCGAACGCGCCTTCGCCGACGCCAGCATGATCTCCCTCACCGTCGGGCTGCTGGTCGCGCTCGCCGCCTCCCTCGGGATCTCGTGGTACCTGACCCGCCGCATCGGCCATCCCGTCGAGCTCCTGACCCAGGCGGCCGGCCGGCTCAGCCGTGGCGACTACGACGCCCGGGTCACCGTCACGGGCGGCGGCCCCGAGTTGAGCACCCTGGGCGACACGTTCAACACCATGGCCGACCGCCTCGGCGACGTCGAGAACACCCGCCGGCGCCTCCTGTCCGACCTGGCCCACGAAATGCGTACCCCCATCGCCACCCTCAACGCCCACCTCGAAGGGATCGCCGACGGTGTCCTCACCTGGGACGACAACACCCAAGCCGTCGTCGAGCAACAAGCCCAACGCCTCACTCGGCTCGCCCGCGACCTCGACGAGGTGTCCCGAGCCGAAGAAGGACGCATCGAACTCCAGACCAGCGTGCAACCGCTCACCGATCTGGTCGAGCCGGCGATCCGTCAGGCCAGGCACGCCTACGACACCAAAGGCGTCACCCTCACCGTCCGAGTCGACGACGTGCCGGTCCGAGCCGACCCCCAGCGCGTCGCCCAGATCCTCGGCAACCTGCTCACCAACGCCCTCCGACACACCCCCCAGGGGAGACGAGTCGACGTGACGTCAACCTCGACCCCGGACGCCGTGACCATCAGCGTCGCCGACACAGGCCAAGGCATGACCGCCGAACAACTCGCGCACATCTTCGAGCGCTTCTACCGCGGCGACGCCGCCAGGGAGGCCGACAAGGGCGGATCCGGCATCGGGCTCACCATCGCCAAAGCACTCGCCGAAGCCCACGGGGGCAGCCTCACCGCCACCAGCGACGGGGAGGGCACCGGCGCCACCCTGCGACTCACCCTCCCCAGGGAAACGCACCAATCGGGGCGGTGAGGGCAAGACCGTGACACCCGCTCCTCCGCTGTGGACGCTGACCGGACAGCCGCTCATTGCGCCGGCGTCACGCCCTCGTCCGGGTGGCCTGCGAGCTGACGCCAAGCCGTCCGCGTCGTCCAGGAGACAGTAGGCAGAACGTCCGCTTCCATATGACACCCGGCACGACTCCGGGCCGAGGTCCACAGGTCGGTCATCAGGTATTTCCGTCAGCAGTCAGCCTGATCAAGCGGCGCATGCGGCTCGCATGAGGACCACGGCGACGGCGACGGCGCCGTTGACGGCGGACGCGACCACCGAATGCCAGCCCGACGCCCACGTTCTCCAACTGGAGCGGGTTGAGGAAAGCACCACCGAGGTCCACAGGATGAACGCCACAGCGACCAATATCATGATGCCTTCGATCACGGCGGAGGTGCTCGGCCCCGTCGCCGAGAGGCCGGTCCAACGCACAAATCGCCGACGCGCGCTCCGGTCAGTGGCAAGACCCACGCCAACTATCTGTCGGCGTTCCTCAGCTCCCTCCATGCCGCCACCGATCGCACCTCACAGAGCTGGTCAACTGGCGGCCTCCAAGCCCTCCACTCGCGCCCCCACCAGCAGATCGGCCTCGCTGACCACGCGTTCGGGTTGCGGCCCGTGCACGGAATCGCCCTCCACGATCACCACGCGGGCTGGTGCACGGGACGTCGCCGAGCATCGCGCGTCGCCTCGGCCGCCTGCACCGGGAGCCCGTTCCCCTACTCCAACTCCTTGATGTAGGCCTTCATCTCCTCGATTTCCTTGCGCTGCGCCTCAATGATCGAGTCCGCCAACTCACGGACCCGCGGATCCTCGAGGTGGGCGCGCTCGCTGGTGAGGATCGCGATCGAGTGGTGCGGGATCATCGCCCGCATCCACGCGACGTCGCCGACGGTGGCCTGGGTGCGGACCAGGGCAAGGCCCGCACCGAACACCACGACAGCTCCCACCACGATCACCGCGTTCACCATCCGGTTGCGGTACATCCCCAGCATGAAGGTCAACATGACGACAGTCATGGTCGCCGCGGACATCATCGTCATGAAGAACCGCGTCCAACTCCAGAAGACGTGGTCGATCGAGTAAGTGTTCAGGTACATGACGATGTACATCACCACTGAAGAGGTCAAGATCATCAGACCGAAACGCACGTAAGTGCCCAGGCCGGGGTCACTGGCCTTCCCCGAACGATCGTGTGAAGTGTGGCCTGTCCCCTGATGCGACGCCCGCTCTGAGGATCGATCGTCTTCGCTACTCATGGCATCTCCTTCGGATCACTATCTCTCTCGTCACCAGCATGGCTGACGCACGCGGGCGGGCCGCTCACCTTGCCGGATTTCGGGCTTGTATGACTTGGAGTGCCTCCTGGTGACGGGTGGTGGTCGCTACGGTGGCCGTGGGAGAAGGCTCCGGGTCTCGCCGCTATCCGGCTCAGCGTGATGGCTCGTGAAAGAGATCGGTGGGCTCTGGGGTCGAGCTTCCCCCGGGCGAGGCTGGCCCGGTTCAGGGAATTGGTGGCCGAGGCGTGGACCTGCCACGCGGGTGACTCGTCTTGGGTGGCACCGGATCACGCACAAGCGTGGGTTCGCCCGACCGTGGCGTTGGTTGCGGTCTCTGGGTGGCGATGAGCGGGAGTGTCTGCGCGTCACTGTCTGTCGACGGGGACGAGGGTCCCCCGTCCAGGAAGACGATGCCCGTCGTGCGGAGTCACTGGCCGGTGGTTGGGCCCGGCGGGGTCGTGTCGTTCACAGGCCCCGAACAGTGAGACTGTTTGTGCTGGTGTTCTCGAGGGTCCTCGACCCACGCCAGCGACGGACGCGCAAGGATGCTGGTGCCGGGTGTTCTCAGGGGTTCCTGACCCTCACTCCGATCGACATCTGCTGTCTTTCCTCGGATCTGTCGGTCCCTTGAGAACACCCGGCGAGGCGTCACGCCTCGCCGCCGGAGTGACCTAAGTGGGGTTCCGCTCCTTGCAGGAGCCACGTCCCGGAGTCGCTGCTGGTCATCGGCGGCGGCTACGTCGCCATGGAGCAGGCCCAGCTCTTCTCCCGCCTCGGTGCCCAGGTCACCATGCTCGTCCGCTCACGGCTGGCCTCCCACGAGGAACCCGAGGCCGCCACCGCCCTGGAAGAAGTCCTCGCCGACGAAGGCATCGAGATCATCCGCGGCGCGGTGCCCACCGCGGTGCGCCGCGACCCGGCCACCGGCGAGGTCACGGTCACCGCCACCACCGCCGACGGCTCACACGAGCTCCGCGCGGCCGAGCTCCTCGTTGCCACCGGCCGCCGCCCGGTCACCGGCACGCTCGGCCTCGACACCATCGGCGTGCGCGCCGGCAAGCGCGGCGAGGTCATCATCGACAGCCACCTGCGCACCACGAACCCGCGGATCTGGGCCGCGGGTGACGTCACCGCCCACCCGCAGTTCGTGTACGTCGCCGCGGCCCACGGCGCCCTGGTCGCCGACAACGCCCTCACCGGAGCCGGCCGGGAGGTCGACTCCCGCCACCTGCCCCGGGTCGTGTTCACCAGCCCCGCCCTGGCCTCCGTCGGAATGACCGACCAGCAGGCCCGCACTGCCGGGATCCGCTGCGACAGCCGCGTCCTGCCCCTGGCGCACGTCCCGCGCGCCATCGTCAACCGTGACACCCGCGGGCTCATCAAGATCGTCACCGACGCCGACACCGGCCGCATCATCGGCATCACCGCCCTCGCCCAGGACGCCGGTGACCTCGCCGCCGCCGGCGTCTACATCCTCGAGGCCGGCATGACCACCGACCAGGTCGCCAACCTCTGGAGCCCCTACCTGACCATGGCCGAAGGCCTCAAACTCACCGCCCAAACCTTCACCACCGACATCACCAAACTCTCCTGCTGCGCAGCATGAACCCGCACAGGGATCCCTATACCGGAGCGTCGAGCCTGGCGACCTCTCTCGTTCGCTTTGGCTCCGTCAGAGACCGAACGCTCCTCCGCTGACGAGGATGACGATGCCGAGGCCGATCAGGACGATGGGGAACAGGATGTGTTCCCAGCGCTCGAGGACTTCAGCGATCGGCGGCCGGGTGGCAACGAACTTGGCGACTACGACCAGGACCGCGACGAGCGCGAGGAAGACGAGGCAGTAGGCGACCACTGCGATGGGTTCCACGCTGAGGAAGACGGGGACATAGACGCCGATGTTGTCTCCGCCGTTGGCGAAGGTGACTCCTGCGACGGTCCACGCGCTGACCTTCGTGCCCGTGACCTTGGCGTCATCGTCGTCATCGTCTCCGCGCCAGGCTTGCCATGCAGCCCAGAGACCGAGGGCCAGGGGGATGAGCCCGAAGTACGGGATAGCTGCTGAGGGCAGGAATGCTCCGGCTCCGATAGTCACCAGCACAGCGGCACCGAGGATGCAGGCGAACCCCACGTACTGGCCGACCAAGATGCGGGTGGTCGTCCCGCGTTGGCCCGCGCCGCGGGCGAAGAACAAGGAGAGCACGATGATGTCGTCGATGTTGGTCGCGATGAACAGGCCGATTGCCTGCAGGACCGCAGCCAGGATCACGCGCCCGCCTCTGCTGCGTCGCATCCGTGCACCGAGCAGGCAGGATCGATGCACGGGGCGTTCTCGTCAACCGCGAGGGTGACGTCAACCAGGGCGGTCAGCGCCTGCGTCAGGTGGGGATCGGCGATCTCGTAGCGCGTCTTGCGGCCCTCGGGTTCGGCAGCAACGATGCCGCAGTCGCGCAGGCACGCCAGATGATTGGACACGTTGGAGCGTGTGAGGTCCAGATCGCGGGCCAGCTCTGCCGGGTAGGCCGGCCGGTCGAGCAGCGTCAGGATGATCCGGGACCTGGTCGGGTCGGCCAGCGCGCGGCCCAACCGGTTCATCACGTCCAGGCGAGAAGCAATGGTCAGCATGCGCTGAACTATACAGCGAGGACTGAAGTGGTTTTACGCAGCCCGGAGTCGCTAAGCGTGCGAACGAGGCTGTGTCAGTTGGGGATCGACCCACGGGACGATTCGCCCGATCATCAGGGAACTCACGAAGCGGCGACAGAACCCCGCCACATAACGGCCAAGGCCACAGCCATCCGCACCGAGCGGCGATTCAGGCCCGTTCGCTCGGCGATCACCGTTTCCGCAACCCCAGCATCCGCAGTAGCGATGACCGCCCCCGTCAGCCGACCCATGGCCTCCCGCTCAGCCACGCGCGCCCGCGACCACTCCTGCGCGAGACCCTCCAGCGTGTCATCGCCCAGCAGCACCCTGATCGCGCCACTCATGGCCTCCCCCATCATCTCCTCGTCGGGATGCTGTCCGTGGTCCCGGCCCGGGTAGCGGGCGGCGATCATGTCGATACTCCGCTCGAAGTCCTCGCGCTGGTCCCTGGTCAGCTCGGTGTCGCCGAGCCAGGCGTCAAGCTCGTAGGGCTGCATGGGGGGTCATCGGAGGATCTCCCCGGTGTCGGGGTCGACCTGGCTGCCGTCGACCAGGCGGAGGTTGGGGCGCGCTGTCGGTTCGGCCAGGAGGGCGGCCCGGTGGTGCTGGGCGAGTTGCTGGGTGAGGGTGGTGACGTCGCTGCCGTAGGCACGCAGGCGTGTGTCGGATTCGTTCAGGAGGCGGGCGTGGCGGCCGCGGGCGGGCCAGCTGGGGTGGCTGTCGTCGCACTGGTTCTTCAGGCGGGCTTTCATCCGGTCGATGAAGGCGGGGACGGCGTAGCGGTGCCAGTCCTCGAGCAGGTCAGCGCTCGAGGTCGGTAGGCCGAGGTCGTGTCGGGGCCGGGTGTTGATGGCTGGGCGGCGACGGGGTCGCCTCAGTGCGAGATCCTGCATCGGCCGGGATGTCGAGCAGCTTTTCCAAGCGTTCGCAAGCCTCTTTCGCGTCGTTGACGCCTGGACGCCGAGCTCCTCCCCGATCGCGGCGTGGGTCTTTCCCTCCAGCCGGCCCACCACCACCGCGCGCTCAGCAGCCGGAAGCGCATCCAGTTTCTCCCTCAGGGTGGCTGCCGAAACTGAGTCGAGGGCTTGGTCTTCGACCGAGCGGTCCCGCGCGGACCAAGTCCGCTCCAGGTCCAGTCCCTCGAACGATCCCGTCCAAACCTGTGCAGCAAGAGTCTCGGCGCGCGGGCGTCGCACGCCAGCAGCATCGACCCCCCTCCTGTTCGTGTGATCCAAGATGCTCCAGGCGTAGGCCGCCCATCCACCATCCTTCAGGTCAGGCTGCGGCCGGAACCTGTAGGCGGCCTGCAGCAGAGCGATGGACAGCTCGCTGCCCTGATCATCCCGTCGGCGGTTGGCACGCACCTTGTTTCCCACCATGGGCAGAGCAGTCACCACGAGGGCGGCCACAGCCTGTCGCCCCGCCTCGACCAAGTCGGGCCACGTGGCTGGATCGACCGCG
>CAWAAT010000007.1:0-228041 GCA_963780175.1 uncultured Actinomycetota bacterium
CCTGTGTTGAGGCTACGTTGGTCTTCATAGGCTGAATCCAGCAGCTCGCGTTCAACCGACGGGGACCAACTGTGAACAATCAGACACTGATCGACAGCTGGCCCGCATCGTGGGCCGCCTGGCAGCGCAGCAAGAAGGTGCTGGGCGGTGGTGTGAGCACCGGCCTGCGAGCCTCGATGCCCCCGCATCCGCTGCATTTCGCCTCTGCCAGCGGCTCGTCGATGACCGACATCGACGCCAACACCTACACCGATTATGTTTGCGCGTGGGGCCCGATCTTCCTCGGCCACTGCGATCCCCGGGTGACCGAGGCGGTGAGCCGACAGGTGGGCCTGGGCGTCACCTTCGGCTCCAGCCACCACTGGGAGTACGAGGTGGCCGAACTCTTGGTCGACCTGCTGGAAGGGGTGGACCGGGTGCTGTGGAGCAACACCGGCACCGAGGCTGTGATGTCTGCGCTGCGGCTCGCCCGGGGCGCCACCGGGCGGGAGAAGATCGTCAAGTGCACCGGGCATTACCACGGGTGGCAGGACGCCGTCCTGGTGAACTATCGCGGGCCCGACGCCGACCAGGCCACCGCCCAAGTGCCGGGCACCCGGGGCCAGTCACAGGCTGCCATGTCCAGCACCCTGGTCGCCGAGTATGACGTCGTCGACTCGGTTGAGGCTCTGCTCAGCAGTCGAACGGTGGCAGCAGTCATCGTGGAGCCGATCCTCATGAACAGCGGTGTGCTGCGTCCTCACGACGACTACCTGTCCCGATTGCGGGAGCTCTGCACGGACACCGGCACGGTGCTCATCTTCGACGAGGTGATCACCGGCGTGCGCATGGGGCTGCATGGCGCCCAGAGCTGGACCGGCGTCCAACCAGACCTGAGCGTCTACGCCAAGGCGTTGGCCAACGGCTTCCCCCTCGCTGCGATTGCCGGTCGGGGTGACCTCATCGACCAGGTGACCCAGGGTGTCACACACGCCGGAACCTACAACGGCAATCCGGTGTCCCTGGCGGCTGCGCACGCGACACTGCGCGCCCTGATCGAGGATGCCCCCCACGACCGGGTCACCTCTCTCGCGGACCGACTGGCGGCCGGTTTCGCAGCCGCCATGGCCTCTGCGGGCGTCCAGGGCACCTCACATGCGGCGGGCTCCGTCGCGCAGGTGGCGCTCGGCATCGACCGGTTGGCCAGCTTTCACGACTACGTCCAGGCCGACTGGGGACGCTACGACAAGCTCCTGGTCGAGTTGCTCCGTCGCCACCAGTTCACCCTGCCCGGCGGACGCTGGTACCTGTCCGCCGCACACACCGAGGAGCAGGTGGACACCACGATCGCAGCTTTCACCCAGGCGCTACAGGCGTTGTGACGACACCTGTGCCATGACGCGATCGCGCGTGCCAGACACCCCCCAGTGACCTCAGGCCAGCGGCACGATCATCTCGGTCAGCAGTTCGTCGGGCGGTACCGTCCCGGGCTCGTTCAGGTAAACCTCCCTGACGGGGCCGGCCGGCTGGCGACCGCTGGCCGCGACCCACTCCATCAGGCGCTGCCAGGACGGCTCCACCTGATCGTAGGGCCCTCGGTGAAGCAGGGTCGCAGCCTCACCACCGGGGAGTTCCTCAACACTGACGCCCTCACCCGCTGTCGCCCCGGGCAGCACGGGCATGCAGACCAGAAAGGTGAAGTCAGGGCCGGGGGGCTCCGGGTACTGGTTGAACGGCGGGCCCGCGAATTGCGCCCCACTCGCCTGGGCGTGCGCCATGAGTCGCTCGAACGCCTCAGCCATCCCCTGGCTGATATCGCCCGTCGCCACGTGCTGGTGAACCACGAGAGCCCACTGGGCCGACAACCTCTTGACGATCACTTCGTCGGACATGATGCTGCCTCTCTACCTGGATGCCTCCATTGTGCGCGGCGGCCGACCCGGCGTCCGGGCCGTTGAGGTTTTCACCCCCACATCCGACAAGGTGACCTCAGCGGCCCTTGGACTCCTGCTGCTGCACCCGGAAGAGCACGACGCGGGTGATCAGATCCCGCGGCAGGGGCTGGTCGAGCTTCAGCTGAATGGCGCCCTTGCTGTGCTTGAGACCGAGTTCGTCCAACTCGGCAGCCACAAACTCCACCCCGTCGGGTCCGGGATAGAACCCGACGTGATTCTTCGCGGCAGCGAAATGCACCAGAGGTCCGTTCAGGGTAAAGGTGGGCATCTGCCAGGACATGGTCTCCCCCGCCTGGGGCACGAGCGCGCGCACCAGGTCGGCCAGCTCTTCCATCAACTCGCGGTGGCGCCCGGTGTAGCGAGACAGATACTCATCGATCACGCACACCATCGTAGTAGGGTCAACCCATGCTCGAGCAGACGCTGACACCAGAAGCACTGCCCACCTCAATCCGGAGTTCACTAGGGGAAGGGCCGTGCTGGCAGGCAGATCGGTTGCACTGGGTCGACATCACAGGACGCCAGTTGCACTCCTCCACCCTGGACGGCAGCGAGGTCCGGTCGGTCGACCTGCCGCAGATGGCCGGATTCGTCGTCCCCCACGCCGACGGCGGCTGGGTGGCCGGTTTCCAGGACGGCCTGTGGCACAGTGATGCGAACCTCACCGAGTGGCGTCGACTCTGGGCTGCGTCCTACCCCCTCGAGACCCACCGGCTGAACGACGGCAAGACCGATCCGCAGGGCCGGGTGTGGTTCGGCTCGATGACCTATGCGGAGCTGGACCCCGTCTCGGCCCTGTACCGTTACGACGCCAGCGGGGTGAGCGAGCAGATGGCGGGGGTCACCACGTCCAACGGGCTGGGCTGGTCACCCGACCAGCGCACCTTCTACTACACCGACTCGTTGCCGCGCGTCATCTGGGCGTTTGACTTCGACTCAGCCAATGGCGACATCTCCAATCCGCGGGTGTTCGCGCGCGACCCGGAGGGCTACCTGCCCGACGGTGGTGCCGTCGACGACGAGGGATGCTTCTGGTCGGCCAAGTGGAACGGCGGACGCGTCGTGCGGTACACCCCGGATGGGCGGATCGACCTGGTATGGCACCTCCCGGTCGCCAACCCGACCAGTTGCGCCTTCGTCGGCGCTGACCGGTCCGTGTTGGCAGTCACGACCGCTCAGGCGGTCGATCCGAGCCGCGCCCACGAACTCGACGGCGCCGTCCTGCTGATCCCGACCCACACCACGGGACCGGCGCCCACCCTGGCCCGGTTCTAGCCAGCATCCGGCTCCTCCACATCCCAGGCCATCGGCAACGGGCCGACCGGATGCAGCCCCGGATCGGCGGCCGGCAGCGTCCGAACCGGGCCGACCCCGGTCAGCCTTGCCTCGAACCGCACGGTGACCACCCCGAGGCCGGCCCCCCAGACCCAGCCTCGTCCGTGGGCGTCGTGTTCCACATCCATCCCGGCCAGCCAGGCATGCTCCAGCCCGTGGCGCCGCTTCATGCTCGGCACTCCGCGGACGACCTGCTCGTCGACAGGGTTGGGAGCCTCCGGCGCCCAGAACAGCTCCTCCTGCGCGGCCGTGGTGAAGTTGGCCACCCCCACGCCCAGCAGCCGGACGCCTCCGGGTGTCTCCAACCCAGCCAGCAGATCCTGGGCCGCGGTCCTGATCCGTTCGAGGGAGTCGGTGGCTCCGTTCAGGGTCCGCGACCGCGTCCAGGTGGTGAAATCCCCTAGTCGCACCTTGATCGTCACGGTCCTGGCGAACAGTCCCGCCTTGCGCAGCCGCTCCGCAACCACCAGCGCGTCCTGGTCGATGACCGCCGCGATCTCGGCGTCGGCCACCAGGTTCTCGGCGAAGGTGTCCTCCACCGAGATCGACTTGACCTCTCGCGTCGCCTGAACCTCGCGGTCGTCGCGAGCGAAGGCCATCTCGTGCAGCGCCGCGCCAGCAGCAGATCCGAGTTCTCGGACTAGTTCCTTCTCCGAGGCTCGCTGAAGATCGGCCACCGTGGCGATCCCCAGACGCGACAACCTCTCCATGGTGGCCGGCCCCACTCCCGGCACGGCGCGCACCGGCAGGTCGGTGATCATCTGGAGTTCCGACCCGCTGGCCACGATGAGGTGGCCGTCCGGTTTGGCCTGTTCCGAGGCCAGTTTGGCGATGAGCTTGCTGGATCCGACGCCAACTGAGGCGCTCAGTCCCTCGGTTCGTCGGGTCATCTCGGCACGAAGGTCGGCAATCAGCTGAGCCAACGCATGAAGATCGTCGGTCGCGATTCCGCCGGCCGCCAGGTCGACGTATGCCTCGTCGAGGCTGAGTGGCTCGACAACGGGGCTGTACTCGCGCAGCAACGCCATGACGATGCGGCTCGACTGGCGGTAGGCGTCGAAGCGGCCCGCCAGGTAGGCGGCGTGCGGGGCGCGTCTGCGAGCCTCGGACGTTGACATGGCAGACCGGACGCCGAACACCCGTGCCTCATAGCTGGCGGTGGCGACCACCCCTCGTGCACCGATACCGCCGACGATCACCGGCTTGGCGCGCAGGGAAGGCTTGTCGCGCTGTTCGACGGACGCGTAGAACGCGTCCAGGTCGAGGTGCAGAACCGAAGGGCTGGGGCGCATGATCAACCCTCAGATCAGGGCAGCGGCCCGTCAAAGAACTTCAGGATGTGGGTAGCCACCGCGCACAGGTCGCCTCGCTGGTTGTGGATCTCGATGCTCGCCCGGGTCTTCGCACTCGCCTGATCGATCTGGGTGATCGAGTACGTCACCGTCAGGGTGTCACCGATGAGTACCCCTGCCAGGAATCGCACTCGGTCGTAGCCGTAGCTGACGCACGCCTGGGCGGCCTTGGCCTGCATCATGGTCGAGGTGCACGAGGCCAGGCTCAGGACCAGCATTCCATGAGCGATCCGTCCCCCGTACCTGGTGGTCCGGCCGTACTCCTCATTGACGTGGTTGGGCGACAGGTCGCCGGTGATACCGGCGAACAGGTAGACGTCGGACTCGGCAATGGTCTTGGAGAAGCTGACCGAATCGCCCACGACGAGGTTGATCACTTCAGTTGCCTCCGTTCATAGCGGACGAAGTCGAAGGGGCCCTTGGCTCTGCGAGAGACCTCCACCCATTCTTCAGGGTCCACCTTCGGCAGGACAACGCTGCCCGGCGCCACGTCATGAACCTCGGTGAGATCGAGTTCATCGAGCCGGTCCCAGGCCAGTGCGTAAACCTGGCCGCCACCGATGACGAAGCCGACCTCGCCGTCCAGTCTCGAGGCGACCTCGATGGCCTCCTCGAGGCTGGCCACGGCGTACCCCCGAGGCTGGCCGTCAACCCCCACCGGGAAGTCGAGCTTGTCCGGCTGCCGGGTGAGAACGATGCTGGCTCGACCTGGCAGCAGGCCCATCGCGTCGTGAGTCTTGCGTCCCATGATCAGCGGATGACCCGTGGTGACCCGCTTGAACCGGGCCCAGTCCTCTGCGAACTTGAACGGCTGGTCCTCTCCGTCCCCGATCACCCTGTTGCGGCCCACCACTGCGATTGCGATCAGCTTCATCTCACACCGCGATCGGGGCCTTGATCCCCGGGTGGGGATCGTAGTCGAGGACTTTCAGGTCGGCCAGCGTGAAACCGTCGATGCTGCGGACCTCCGGGTTCAACCAGAGCCTCGGCAGGGGACGTGGGGATCGGCTGAGCTGCTCGGCCACCTGGTCGAGGTGGTTGTCGTAGATGTGGACGTCCCCCAGGGTGTGCACGAACTCACCCACCTCGAGGTCACACACCTGGGCGATCATGTGCGTCAGCGCCGCGTAGGACGCGATGTTGAACGGCACCCCGAGGAACAGGTCGGCGGAGCGCTGGTACAACTGGCAGCTCAACCGACCTCGACCGGACTCGTCGGCGGGCGGGGCGACGTAGAACTGGAAGAACGCGTGGCACGGCGGCAGCGCCATCTGCGGGATCTGGCCGACGTTCCACGCCGACACGATGTGGCGACGGGAGTCCGGGTTGTGGCGGATCGCCTCGATGACCGCAGCGATCTGGTCGACGTGGCTGCCGTCCGGGGTGGGCCAACTGCGCCACTGGTAGCCGTAGATCGGGCCCAGTTCGCCGTCCGGATCGGCCCACTCGTCCCAGATGTGGATGTTGTTCTCCTGCAGCCAGGCGATGTTGGTGGATCCTGCGAGGAACCACAGCAGCTCACCGAAGATGCCCCTGGTGAACACCTTCTTGGTAGTCAGCAGCGGGAAACCCGCCTGCAGGTCGAAACGCATCTGGTGGCCGAAGACACTGCGCGTCCCGGTGCCGGTTCGGTCATCCTTGTGCACCCCGCGGTCCAGGACGTGAGTCAACAGGTCGAGATACTGCTTCATGCCTCTCCAGGGTCAGGTTCGGCCCGCCTGGGGCCCTCGGGGCTCAACACCTCGCGTAGCACGGGAACCATGGCCCGGATAGCCTTGCCGCGGTGGCTGATGGCGTCCTTCTCGGCGCTGGTGAGTTCTGCGTTGGTGCGCTTCTTGCCCGACTCGGTCGCCGGCTGTTCGTCCGCCTTGAAGATGGGGTCATAACCGAATCCGCGAGCGCCCTTGGCAGCTTGCGCGATGACGCCGGGCATCTCGCCTCGCGTCGTGAACTCCCGACCGTCCGGCAGCACGAGGGCCAGCACGGCCACGAACGAGGCGGTCCGCCGCTCGGCAGGCACGTCCTCGATCTGGGCCAGCACGAGCTCCAGGTTGGCGACGTCCTCCTTAGCGGGGCCCGCCCAGCGGGAGGAGCGTACCCCCGGCATCTTGTTCAGCGCGTCCACGCACAACCCGGAGTCGTCGGCCAGGGCCGGCAGCCCCGTGTGGGCCGCCACCGCCCGCGCCTTGATGAGGGCGTTGCCCTCGAAAGTCCATTCGGTCTCGACAGGCTCGGGGAAGTCCTCGAAATCGCTGGAGCACAGCACCTCGATGTCCAGCCCCTGCTCGTCGAGGATTCGACAGAGCTCAGACATCTTCTTTCTGTTGCTGCTGGCCAACACCACCTGAGCTGCCATCACAGTCTCCTTTCAGACAGGGCTTCGAACTGCAGCCTGGTGAGGTCGGCGCAGGCAGCCTGCCCCAGGTCAAGCAGGCCATCCAACTGCCCGCGATTGAACGGCACGCCTTCAGCGGTGCCCTGGACCTCGATGAACTCACCTGTTCCCGAGCAGACGATGTTCATGTCCACCTCCGCGGTCGAGTCTTCCGTGTAGCACAGGTCGACCATCGGTTGGCCGGCCACGATTCCCACGCTGATGGCTGCCACCGAACCTGTGAGCGGCTCACCGACGAGCAACCGGCGATCACGCAACCAGGACACCGCGTCCGACAAGGCGACATAGGCGCCAGTGATGGACGCGGTGCGAGTACCGCCGTCAGCCTGGAGGACGTCGCAGTCGATGACGATGGTGTTCTCCCCCAGCGCCGCGTAATCGATGACGCCCCGCAGTGACCGGCCGATCAGCCGACTGATCTCGTGGGTCCGTCCACCAATGCGTCCCTTGCGGGACTCGCGGTCGTTGCGGGTGTTGGTGGCTCGCGGCAGCATCTCGTACTCGCTGGTCACCCACCCCAGCCCCGAGCCCTTGCGCCACCGGGGCACGCCAGGGGTCACCGAGGCTGCCACCAGCACCCTCGTGCGACCGAACTCCACCAGCACCGAACCCTCGGCGTGGTCGAGCCACCCTCGGGTGAACTTCACCTGCCGCAACTCGTCGGGGCGGCGTCCATCACTTCGCTCAGCAGTTGGCACGCCCACCAAACTACCCCCAGAGTCGTAGACCGGCCGACCACGCCAACCGCGGACATGCCAAGGCCGGCCGGTCGATCCCTCCACGGATCGACCGACCGGCCCTGAGTCACGTCACTTGACGATGATCACGTGCAGGGTCCTGGGACCGTGCACACCCTCGACCCGCCTCAGCTCGATGTCGCTGGTGGCGCTCGGGCCGCTGATCCAGGTCAGAGGCTGACCATTGAACACCGACGCCTTAAGCCTGGCGACCGCCTCCGGAACACCGGACACCACCTGATCAGCCCGGATCACGCAGACGTGCACGTCAGGTACCAGGCTGAGCGCCCGCCGGCCTTGATCGTCCGAATGGTCCAGGACGATCGTCCCGGTCTCAGCTGCGCCCACCGCCGAAGCGGTGACCACTGCGTCCAACTCGTTGAGCTGGCTGTTGCTCAGCGGCGCGTCGCTCTGATCGACAACCAGCTTGATACCTGCCTTGCTGATCGCAGCCTTCCAGGAGGCGTCCAGACCGGGCGGGGCAACGCAGGATGTCACGGCGTGCGACGTGAGAGCTTCGGCGATCTTCTCCGGCACGGCCTCGAGCGAGCACTCGACAACCCCTGCCTTGTAATCGGCCACTCGCTCCGCGAACGTGCCCAGCACGTCCTTGACATTCACCGGCTGGCCGTGGCGCCACTTCACCGGAGCATCCGTCTCGATGTCGCCTGGCGGAACGTCGCGCAGCGCAGTGCGCACCTTGGCCAGGATCTCGTCCTTCGCGCTCACCGGTTTCCTCCTCGGTTCTTCTTCCACCACTGACGGAAGGATTGGGCAGGTAGCATCGGCACGTCACGTGCGCCCGTCCAGCGCGACAACGGCCCAGGGATGGCACCGAAGTGCTTGATACCCAGCAGCTTGCCGAACACCAGCGACCCGACCATGGTGCCGCGGCCCGCCAGTTCGAGGTGCTTGTGATCATTCATCACCCAGGAAGCTGCCGCCATCATCTGGGGCTCAGCGGTGTGGGGAATGTGCGGCGGATCGTTCTTCTTGGCCTCAACCACCATGTGCCGTTCGTGTACGAGCAGATCCGCGATCGGGATGCGCACCGGACACACGTCGTTGCACGCCCCGCACAGGGTCGAGGCGAACGGCAGCGACCGATCGATCTCCGATGCGGTCCCACGCAATTGGGGGTTCAGGATTGCCCCGATGGGCCCCGAATAGACCGAACCATAGGCATGCCCACCCACCCGCTCGTAGACCGGGCAGATGTTCAGGCAGGCGGAGCAACGGATGCAGCGCAGGGCGGCCCGACCGATCGGATCGGCAAGCGCCTTGGTTCGCCCGTTGTCGACCAGCACAACGTGCACCTCTTGCGGTCCGTCGCCAGGCGTGACGCCGGTCCACACGCTGGTGTAGGGGTTCATCCGCTCACCAGTGGAACTGCGAGGCAACAACTGCAGGAAGACCTCGAGGTCCTCGAAGGTCGGCACGATCTTCTCGATGCCGACGACCGAGATCAGGACCTCCGGCAGCGTCAGGCACATCCGGCCATTGCCCTCGGACTCCACGACCACGAGCGAACCGGAATCGGCGACCAGGAAGTTGGCCCCGGAGGTCGAAACCACTGCGCGCAGGAACTTCTCACGCAGGTGGACGCGGGCTGCCCCTGCCAGGTGGACGGGTTCGTCGTCCAGGCCCTCAGGAGGCGGCGTGCCGTAGCGTCCCATCTCCTCCAGGAAGATCTCGCGCACCTCGGCACGGTTGCGGTGCAGCGCCGGGACGACGATGTGGCTGGGACGGTCATGGCCGAGTTGGACGATGAGCTCTGCCAGATCGGTCTCCCACGCCGCGATACCAGCCTCTTCCAGGGCCTCGTTCATGTCGATTTCCTGGGTGACCATCGACTTGACCTTGACGACCTCATGCTGACCGGTGTTCTTGATCAGATCCACGACGATGCGGTTGGCCTCCTCGGCGTCCCGCGCCCAGTGGACGGTGCCACCAGCCTTCGTGAAGTTCTCCTCGAACGCCAACAGGTAGTCGTCAAGATGACGCCCGACCCTGGTCTTGATCTGCTCGCCGGCGGTCCGCAAATCCTGCCAGTTCTCGAGCTCGCTGACCACCCTGAGGCGCTTGTTGCGGATCGTGCGCGTTGCATGACGCAGGTTCGCGCGCTGTTGGCTGTTGTTCAGCGCCGATTTGGCCGCTATCTGGAACCGAGGTGAGTCGATGTACTCGCCGGGCGGCGGAGCGGGAGTAAGCCGTTGCTTGTCGGTGGTCACATCACTCATCCCCTTCAGTGTGGGCGAGGATCTCGGCCAGGTGGATCGGCTTGACCCCCGCGTGAGTGCGGTTCATGACGCCTGTGATGTTCAACAGGCAGAGATTGTCGCCGGCGACCAGGTACTCGGCCCCCGTGGACGCGACGTTGCGCGCCTTGTCTCCCGCCATGGCCACCGACACGTCCGGGTTCTTCAGCGAGAACGTGCCGCCCATGCCGCAGCACTGGTCGGCGTCCGGCAGTTCGATCAGGTCGATCCCACGCACGGCCTGAAGCAGCTTGTAGGGCTTGTCTCCCACCTTGGCGATGCGCATCGAGTGGCAGGTCGGGTGGTAGGTCACCCGGTGCGGGAAGTAGGCCCCCACATCGGTCAGACCCAGGACGTCGACGATGAACTCGCTGATGTCGTAGGTGCGGGCGGCGACGGCTGCCACCCGGTCGCCGACGGCATCCCCGGCGGAGCGACGCGCCAACATCTCATGCTGGTGGCGCACCGCACCGACGCAGGAGCCGGAGGGCCCGACGATGTACTGGTACTTCTCGAAGGCCTTGAGGAAGTTCCGCACCGATCCGGTCGGACTCGTCGTAGTAGCCGGTGTTGGTGAAGATCTGCCCGCAGCAGGTCTGCTCCTCGGGGAACTCGACCTTGCAGCCGAGGCGTTCGAGCAGCTTGACGGTGGCGATCGGGGTCTGGGGGAACATCACGTCGTTCGCACAGGTGGCGAACAGTGCGACGGTTGTCGTCATGCCGATTCCTTTCGGGTCAGCCGATCAGGGGAGCATCCAGGACAGGATGGGCGTGGACTGCAGCCCGACCAGGAGGCAGAGGAAGGCCAGCAGTCCGAGGCTCCAGGGCATCGCCCGGCGGAAGATGTCGGACTCCTTGCCGACCAGACCAACCGCGGTCGCCGCGATCGCCAGGTTCTGCGGGCTGATCATCTTGCCCACCACACCACCCGAGGTGTTGGCGGCCACCAGCAGCGTCTCGTCGATGCCGATGTTGTTGGCGGCGGTCTGCTGCAGCGTGGCGAACAGCGCGTTGGCCGAGGTGTCAGAGCCGGTCACCGCGGTTCCGATCCAACCGAGGATCGGCGACAGGAAGGCGAACGCCGCACCGGCGCCGGCGATCCAGGTGCCGATGGTGATGGTCAGACCCGAAGCGTTCATGACGTAGGCCAGCGCCAGCACCGAACCGATCGTCAGGAAGGTCCAGCGGAGCTTGTAAACCTGGCGGCCGAAGATCTGGGCGACGAGGACCGGCGACATACGGTAGAACACGGCGACCAGGAGGCCGGTGATGAGCATCAGGGCGCCCGGGTTGACTGAGCCACTGGAAGTTGTAGGTCGTCGTGGCGCTTGCCTGGCCGGCGCTGTTGAGGATGAGCGCCGTGTCGCCGTCCCACAGACCCGGCCACTGGATCTTGATGTCGGTCGATGCGAGCCACTTCTTGATCCCGGGCAC
This sequence comes from uncultured Actinomycetota bacterium, assembly GCA_963780175.1. GTDB lineage: Bacteria > Actinomycetota > Actinomycetes > Propionibacteriales > Propionibacteriaceae > Brooklawnia. The sequence goes on from CAWAAT010000007.1 coordinate 11,446, forward strand.
CAGCTTGGCGCCCGAGAAGATGATGACGACCAGGATGTAGGGGAACAGCGCCCACATGGTCTTGGCGCTGGTGACGGGCTGGACTTCCTTCTGCTCGACGACGGTGGTCGTGTGGAAGCCGGCGGCGGCTTCGTCGCTCTTCATCTGCACCAGCCGCTGAGCGGCTTCCTTGGTGCCCTTGGGCGTCCAGAATCTCAGAATGCCAACACCGACGGCTAGGCCGACCAGGGACGCGACGACGTCGGTCAGTTCGACCGACAGCCAGGTGGCGCTGACCCACTGCGCGACCGAGAACGACAGCCCGATTCCGAGGGCAGCCGGCCAGACCTCCTTGAGGCCGCGGAAGCCGTCCACGATGAGCACCAGCAGCAGCGGCACGAACCACGCCAGGACCGGGGTCTGGTGGCCGACGTAGGCGCCGACCGTTCGGTAGTCGATTCCCGTCAGGTTACCGGCGACGATGATCGGGGTGGCGATGGCACCGAAGGCGACCGGGGCGGTGTTGGCCAGCAGCACGGTGAGGGCCGCCTTCAGTGGCGGGTAGCCGATGGACATCAGCATCACACCGGTGATCGCGACAGGAGCGCCGAATCCGGCCAGGGCCTCCATCAGCCCGCCGAAGCAGAACGCGATCAGGATGGCCAGGATGCGAGGATCATCCGAGATCACGTGGAACGTGGATCGCAGGTCCTCGAAGTGGCCCGACTGCACGGTCAGCTCGAACATCCAGATCGCGGTCAGCACGATCCAGGTGATCGGCACGATGCCGTAGGCCGCGCCGTTGGTGGCCGACAGGACGGCCAGGCCAGCAGGCATCTTGAAGGCGAAGACTGCCACCAGGATGGCCACTGCCACGGCGGCCAGGCCAGCGAAGTGCGCCTTCCACCGCAGCACGCCGAGGGTGAAGAAGACGGTCAGCAGTGGTAGCAGCGCCACCAGTGCCGAGAGCATGAGACTGCCATTGACAGGGGCAATGTCGGGTTGAAACTGCATCGCGGAAACTCCGTTGTTCGCAGGATGGCTAACGCACTCATCATGTCGATTGGTCCAACCAATGTCAAGAGAGTCCTGACACACTGAGGCACCTTGCGGCATGCTGGTTTCCAACGCGGGGCAAGGATGCACGGGAGCAACAGTGAAAGCCCACGAAGTCGTCCAGCAGTACATCGAGGAGCGCATCCTCAGCGGCGAGTTGATCGTCGGCTCGCTGCTGCCCGCCGAGCGCAACCTGGCGACCCAACTCGGGGTCAGCCGATCGGCAGTTCGTGAGGCGCTGCGCACCCTGGCCGCCCAGGGACTGATCACCTCCAGCGTGGGCGCCGGCCCTGAGGGTGGTACCCGCATCACCGGTCAGCACGGCGTCGCACTCGGCAAACTGCTCAAGATGCACGTGGCACTGGCCGAGTTCCCCATCGATGACGTGGTGGAGGTGCGAGTGACACTCGAGCGGTCCAGCGTCGGTCTGCTCTCACGCACCGCGAAACCGGAGGACCTGACCACCCTGGCAGACCTCCTGGTGAGCATGGAGGCCGAGCACATGGAGCTGGACGAGTTCAACCCACTGGACACGGCCTTCCACATCGCCATCGCCCAGCTCGCCGGGAACCAGTTGATGGCCGTCCTCACGTCTGCGGTGCGCCAGTCGCTGGCCGCCCCCATCAAGCTGGCCAGCCAGCAAATGGTTGACTGGCAGGCGTTCCGCAGAGACCTCCTCCGCCAACACCGCGGCGTCTTCGAGGCCATCGCCGTGGGCGAAGGCGAGCGCGCTGCAGACCTCATGGAAGAGCACATCAGGACGGCCTACGCGATCCTGCCGATAGCCGATACCCGCCCCACTGCGCGCACCTGATCGTCGCGAGCTATGGTCTAACCAATCGGTGCCCGGAAGGTGCCACCGGTCTTCTCGTTCATCGTCGAAGGAGCAGTCATGACCACCCTCAGTTCCCGTGTCGGCCTGGCTGACGCACCGGTTGGCGTCCTTGAGCAGCTCGCCGCAGCCCTTGGGGAGGACGCCGGGCTGACCACACGCGCGCTCGACCGGATCGCCGTCGCCGTCGACGCGTCCCATTATCTGGCCACACCTCAGGCCCTCGCCCGCCCGCGCAACGCCCGCCAGGTGGCCGCAGCCATGGCCGTGGCTGTGCGGTGCGGCTGGCCACTCACCCTGCGCGGGGGCGGCACCAGCCTGTCGGGCCAGGCACTGTCGAGCGGCCTGACTCTGGACGTGCGTCGGCACTTCCGCGACATCGAAGTGCTCGACGACGGTGCCCGCGTCCGTGTGCAGCCCGGGGCCACGATCCGTGAGGTGAACGCCCGGCTGGCTCGCCACAAGGTGAAGCTCGGCCCGGACCCTGCCTCCGAGATTGCCTGCACCATTGGCGGGATGATCGCCAACAACTCGTCGGGCATGACCTGCGGTGTCACCGCCAACACCTACAAGACGATGAACCGGATGACCGTCGTCCTGCCCAGCGGGACAGTCATCGACACCGGGGCCGCGGACGCCGATGACCAGCTGCGCGCCACCGAACCTGCCTTGGTCGAGGTGCTGGAGAAGCTGCGCGATCAGCTCCGTGCACCCGAGACGCTTGCCGACCTCACCCGCCGCTATGCGATGAAGAACACGATGGGCTACGGGCTGAACTCGTTCATCGACTTCGACTCCCCCGCCCGCATCCTCGAGCACCTGATGATCGGCAGCGAGGGGACCCTCGGGTTCGTCGCCGAGGCCACCCTCAACACCGTCCCGGTGCACCCCCTGACCACCACCGGCCTGCTGCTGTTCTCCTCGCTGGACGCCGCGACCGACGCGCTGCCGACGCTGGTGCGTTCCGGCGCCGACGTGGTCGAACTGCTGGACTCGGCATCCATGATCGCCATGGGGGCCGAAGGTGCGGCTGTGCTGCCCGAGGGCCTGAAGCTGGGACGCCAGGCAGCCCTGCTGGTCGAATACCAGGGAGACACCGCCGACGAGTTGGCCGAGCGGTCGGGTCGGGGCAGCGCCCAGTTCGGTTCGTTCGACCTGGACGCGTCGCCTGAGATGACCAGCGATTCTGGTCGCCGTGAGCAGATGTGGACGATGCGCAAGGGTCTGTACACCAAGATCGCACGGAATCGGCCGAGCGGCACCGCCGCCCTTCTCGAGGACATCGCGGTGCCGGTGGACGCGCTGGGCGGAGTCTGCTCGGAGCTTCACGTGCTGTTCGACCGGCACAACTACGAGGGCGGCGTCATCTTCGGTCACGCCAAGGACGGCAACATCCACTTCCTGGTCACCGAGGACTTCGACGGCCCGGCCTCGATGCGCCGTTACGAGGCGTTCACCGAGGACATGGTCCAGTTGGTGCTGGCCCAGCAGGGCACCCTGAAGGCCGAGCACGGCACAGGCCGCATCATGGCTCCGTTTGTTCGCCGCCAGTACGGCGACGACCTCTACGACGCGATGTGGCAGGTCAAGCGGGCCTGCGACCCGACCCTGGCCCTCAACCCCGGGGCAGTCCTGACAGACGACCCCAACCTGCACCTCAAGGACATCAAGCAGACCGCTCCGGTGCGCTCGGTCATCGACGACTGCGTCGAGTGCGGCTACTGCGAGCCGGTCTGCCCCAGTCAGCACCTCACCACCACTCCCCGTCAGCGCATCGTCGTCCAGCGGGCCATCGCCACAGCTGAGGCCAACGGTGATCACGCGTTCGCCGAGCAGTTGCTCAAGGAGGAGACGTACGACGTCGTCCAGACCTGTGCCGTCGACGGCATGTGCCAGACCGCCTGCCCGGTGCAGATCAACACCGGCGATCTGGTGCGCGACCTGCGTGCCGAGCGTGCTCCCAAGGCGCTGGACTTGGCATGGGCGCAGGTAGCCAAGGTGTGGGGCCCGTTCTCCCGGGTGGCCTCGGTGGGCATGACGGTCGTCGACCATGTGCCGAACCCGCTGGTCCGCGGCGCACTGGGCGTGGCCCGGAAGCTGACCAGCGAGGACATCATCCCCACCCTGTCCCCGGAGTTGCCCGGTGGGGGGCCGGCCAGGCGGGCCGTCAAGGTCAGCCAACCGGACGCCATCTTCATGCCGGCCTGCGTGGGCACCATGTTCGGCACCGGCCATGAGTGCGGCAACGGCGTGGCGGATGCGCTGATGAGGCTGGCTGACAGCGTCGGGGTCCGGCTCGGAGTTCCCGAGGGTATCGGTGGGTTGTGCTGCGCCACGCCCTGGAAGTCGAAGGGGCTCACCACGGGAGGTCACATCATGGGTGAGCGGCTCGTGGACGTGCTCGGCGAGGCGACCGACGGCTGGCGTCGTCCGATAGTCTGTGACACGGTCAGTTGCACCGAAGGCATCCACGTCGCCCTGATGAAGCAGGGGGTCGCCAACGCCACAGTTGTGGACGCAACCGTATACACCGCCGAGCACATCGCCCCGCACCTACCCGAACTGGCTCGCGCGAAGCTCGCCGTGGTGCACCCGACCTGCTCCAGCACCCGGCTGGGCGCCAATTCGGCCCTCATCATGCTGGCCGGGCTGGTGGCCGACCAAGTGGTCGTCCCCAACGGCTGGCGATGCTGCGGGTTCGCCGGCGACCGCGGGTTGCTGCACGAGGAGCTGACCGCAACCGCCACCAGGGATGAGGCCGCCGCAGTGGCAGCTCTCGACGCGCAGCTCTACCTGTCATGCAACCGGCCCTGCGAACTGGCCATGACACGGGCGACCGGGCACACCTACGTGCACGTGTTGGAGGAAGTGGCAGCCCGCGCGTTGGGTGAGAGCAACACGAGTCGCTCGGCGAAACCGCCGGCCGGCCGCGCCAAGGCCTGATCAACAGCTGAGGTCTCCACCTGGGCCGCGTTCCGACTGCCGGAACGCGGCCCAGCCTGCCAGTAGGGTCGCATCATGTACGAGTACGACTTCGAAACCGTCAGCTTCGGGATCCTGGGTCGGCCGAACCGCGACTACCACGAACTGGTGCGCGCCAAGGCCGTCCACGGTTGGCCGCTCCTGCAGATCGTCACCCTGCCGGATCTGCAGAGCCTGGAACTGATCTTCGAGCGTCCGGCCAAGGGCCCGCAGGACCTCCTGCGAGCTGACGGTCCCGACGAACTGGACGCCCCCGCGTCCTATCAGACGCCGACCACCATCAACCCAGCTCCACCTGCTGGACGCCGCTGACGAATCCGCCCATCAGACGACGTCCCAGCCCTTCGAAACGTTCTGGATCGCCCGTCGTCACGAAACTCCGTGCCGCCTGGCGATCCCCCTCACGCAGCAGGCCTCGGCGCTGCAGCAGCGCAAAGGTCGACCGTGCGCACTCGTCGGCGCTGCTCACCAGCGTCACCTCATCGCCCATGATGTAGCTGATCACCCCCGACAGCAACGGGTAGTGCGTGCAGCCCAGGATCAGCGTGTCGACGCCGCATTCCTTGAGTGGCGCCAGATACTCCTGCGCCACGCGCATCAATTCGTCCCCGGAGGTGACGCCGGCCTCGACGAACGGAACGAACTGGGGACACGCCTGGGTGACCAGACTCACCGGCGAAGCAGCCAGGGCGTCGTTGTAGCTGCGCGACGTCGCGGTCGCCTCGGTGCAGATCACGCCCACCTGGCGGTCACGCGTGATGGCTGCCGCTTTGCGGGCCGCCGGCAGGATCACCTCGATGATCGGCAGGTCCCCGTAGCGTTCCCGGGCGTCCCTCAGCGCGGCAGACGAACCGGTGTTGCAGGCGATCACCAAGGCCTTGACACCCTGGTCGACCAGCCAGTCGAGGCACTGCAGGGTGTATTCCCGCACCTCCGCGATCGGCCGCGGACCGTAGGGCGTCCGGGCCGTGTCACCGAGGTAGATGATGTCCTCGTGGGGCAGCAGGTCGACGATTGCCCGGGCAACGGTCAATCCGCCGAAGCCGGAGTCGAAGATGCCGATGGGAAGTTCGGACGCGTCACTCACCCCGCCAACTGTAATCGTCACTCCCCCGCGGCCAGCAATGACTCCTGGACCCAGCCCAGCCACTCATAGATCGAGTAGATCCAGTTGCGGGGGTCGTCGTCGGGCAGTTCAGCCAATCGGTCGGCGTCCTCGGCGTCGGTGATGTCGAGCCTCACCGACAGCGCCAACCGCACGTTGGTCAGCGATTTCAGCCAGGCCGTGGTGTGCGGCCTGGGCACGGCACAGCGTCCCTCACCCTGGCAGGCCCGCAGGTCGGTGAGCATCAGGTGAGCGGCGCTGACCTTGTCATCCATCTGGGCGGTGTGGGTGAATCGGTGGAAGTCGTGGCTGGCGACCGGGTCGTGCGGGTAAGGGTCGGGGAACAGCCGCTGCAGCACCGGGTCGAGACTCGGTTCGTCATCGAAGTAGTCGCCGCCGTCAGCGGCCATCTCATGCTCGAGTCGGGCGAAGATGTCGTCCTCGGTTTCGACGTCGGGCGCCGGCCCGTGCGCTCCTGGACCATTGACCCCAGGGCAGTTGTCCATCAACAACTCGATGAGCTGACGCAGCAGGCCCTCCAAGAGGTCGACCTCCGCCGGCTCGAACTCACAGGCCACCCCGTCGTGGCAGCGTCGAAACGCCCTCATCAGTCGGCCCTGTCCATGGTGGCCCACAGTCCGTAGCTGTGCATGGCCTGCACGTCACGCTCCATCGACTCACGGCAGCCAGAACTCACGATCGCGCGACCCTCCATGTGTACCTGCATCATGAGACGCTCGGAACGCTCACGGGAGTAGTTGAAATAGCTGGTGAACACGTGGGTCACGTAGCTCATCAGATTGACGGGGTCGTCCCAGACCACCGTCACCCATGGCTGCGAGGTCGCCCGGTCGTGGCCCAGTCGGTCGTCAACGACCGTGTCGCCCACCGGACGCACGGGTGTCGATTCGCTGGCCATGTGCCCATTGTGGCCCACCGGTCCAAGCTGCGTCCTAGGCTCCAACCATGATCTCCACCGCACTGCTGACGGACATGTACGAGCTGACCATGATCCAGGCGGCCATGCGTGCCGGGACGGCCTTCCGGCGCTGCACCTTCGAACTCTTCCCTCGCCGGCTGCCGGAGGGACGGAGCTACGGAGTGGTGGCCGGGACCGGACGCGCCCTGGAGGCCGTCTGCAACTTCCGCTTCGGGGCAGCGGAGATCGACTTCCTGCGCCAACGCGGCATCGCAGACGACGGGTTGGCGCAGTGGCTGGCGGACTACCGGTTCGGCGGCAACATTCGTGGGTACGCCGAGGGAGAGCTGTTCTTCTCCGGCTCGCCGGTGCTCGTGGTGGAGGGCGGTTTCGCGGAGTCGGTGCTGCTCGAGACCCTGATGCTGTCGATCTTCAACCACGACTCAGCGGTCGCCTCGGCGGCGTCCCGCATGACGCTGGCCGCCGAGGGACGCCCCATCATCGAGATGGGCGGTCGACGTACGCACGAGTGGGCCGCGGTGGCATCAGCCAGGGCTGCGTGGGTGGCCGGATTCGGGTCGAGTTCTGATCTGGAGGCCGGTCGCAGCTGGGGAATCCCGGTCAGCGGCACCGCGGCGCACGCGTTCACCATGCTCTTCGACACCGAGGAGGACGCCTTCCGCGCCCAGTTGGCGTCCCAAGGGGTCGGCACCACCCTGCTGGTCGACACCTACGACGTCGACGAGGCCATCAAGCTGGGCGTGCGGTTGACCGAAGGTAAGTTGGGCGCCATCCGGCTGGACTCTGGCGACCTGACCACCGAGGTCCGTCGAGTACGCAAACTGCTCGACTCGCTGGGAGCCCACCAGACTCGCATCCTCGTGACCAACGACCTGGACGAATACCAGATCGCAGCCCTGCGTGGCGCCCCGGTGGACGGCTTCGGCGTCGGCACCTCGGTGGTCACCGGCTCGGGTCACCCGACCTGCGGAATGGTCTACAAGATCGTCAGCCGGGCCGACTCGGACGACCCGAGTGCCCCGCAGCGCCCGATTGCGAAGAAGTCGCAGAACAAGGGGACCATCGGTGGACGCAAGACCGCGATGCGCCAGATCGGCGAGGACGGACGAGCCACCGCTGAGATCATCGGCGTCGACATCGAGCCCCGCCCCGACTCCAACGACCGGATGGTGATGGTCGACCTGGTCAGGAACGGAGAGATCGTCGGTGCCGAGCCGCTGCAGTCGGCGCGCGACCGCCACGAGCGGGCTCGAGCCGAACTTCCCCTGGCCGGACTCAAGATCAGCAAGGCTGAACAGGCCATCCCGACGGTCTACCTCGACCAGTTGGGCAGCAGTCTCGACAACGTCTACCTCGTGGGCCAGCCGCCAGCCAACTTGTGACGGGCCGGCCGATATGCTCGGTTCAGGAACCGTCCCTTGGGGGCCGAGAGCACGGGAGGCAGTGCCTTGACTACCGCTTTGATTGTCGTAGATGTACAGAACGACTTCTGCGAAGGGGGCTCGCTGCCCATCGCCGGCGGCGCACAGGTGGCCCGCGACATCGCTGCGTTCGCGGGTCCCGACCTGAATCGCGCCAGAGCGCGCGGCTACGACTACGTGATCGCCACCCGCGACCGGCACGTCGACCCGGATGACCATTTCAGCGACCGTCCCGACTTCGTGGACAGCTGGCCGCGGCACTGCGTGGCGGGGACGCCCGGGGCGGAGTTCCATCCTGCCGTGGCAAGGTTGCCGTTCGACGCCGTCTTCGACAAGGGTGCCCTCTCAGCGGCCTACTCCGGTTTCGAGGGAACGATCGGCGGCGCCCTCGAGGGACCAGGTCTGCACGAGTGGCTCAACGCCCGCGGAGTGGCCCGAGTTCATGTCTGCGGGCTGGCCACCGACCACTGCGTCAGGGCAACAGCCCTGGACGCGTCCCGCCTCGGCTACCACACCACGGTACTGCTCAACCTGTCGGCTGCGGTCAGCCCGGATCGGGTCCCTCAGGTGATCGAGAAACTACACGACGCCGGGGTGCTCGTCACACACTGAGGGTGGGACGCCACGGGTTCGGCACTCGGCTGAACCCGTTGATCACCGCCGCCAGCCGCATCGGGCGCTCCATCTCGTACAACTCTTCCAGCATGAGCGGTCGACCGTCCGGCCCCGACAACGGGATCTGCCAGTTCGGGTACTCCTTCTTGGTGCCCGGCTGGTTCTGGATCCGACGGTCACCGACGGCGTCCACCAATGCCACGTTCAAGACCCGTGATCGGGTGGCGGTGAGGTAGCGGTAAAGCCCCAGCACCTGGGCCTCCACCTCGTCGTCGGTGTCGTCGAGCAGCAGCCCTCGCTCGGTCAGCCGGTTCAACCACACGTGCTGCTCGCGGGCAGCGGCGGCCTCCTCCTGTTCCAACGACTCCGTGAGAAGCCCCAGTTCGTGGCGCAGTTTGACGTGAGCATTCGCGAGGTAACCGGCGGTCGGCGGCAGGTCGTGGGTGACGACCGAGGCCATCGAGTACTCCCGCCATCGTTCGGGCGGCACCGGCTGGCCATCGTCGCCGTACTCGAACCACAGCACCGAGGTGCCGAGGATGCCACGCTCGGCCAGGTAGCCGCGAACCCACGGTTCCACGGTGCCCAGGTCCTCGCCGATCACGAAGGCTCCGGCCCGTTGGGCCTCCAGCATGATGATGCCGATCAGGGCGTCATGGTCGTAGCGCACATAGGTGCCCTCGCGGGCCGAACCACCCTGGGGGATCCACCACAGTCGGAACATCCCGAGGATGTGGTCGATGCGCACACCGCCGGCATGTCCCAGGGCGGTCCGCAACATGCTGCGGAACGGTGCGTAGGCGGTGTCGGCGAGTCTGTCCGGACGCCACGGCGGCTGCCCCCAGTCCTGGCCCAGCTGGTTGTACCCGTCTGGGGGGGCCCCGACGGAAATGCCATGCGCGTACACGTCGCTCATCATCCAGGTGTCCGCGGACGCCGCGCCCACCCCCACCGCCAGGTCAGTGATGATGCCAGCCGACATGCCGGCATCCTGGGCTGCCTGTTGGGCGTCGCTGAGCTGTTCCCAGGCCACCCACTGGAGCCACTCGTGGAAGGTGATCTCGGGAAGGTGGTCGTCGTGCAGCCTGTCGACCTTGGGCGAGCTGGGCCGGCGCAGGTCCTCGTCCCACTGGCGCCAGTCGTTGCCGTAGAGCTCACACAGCACGCACCAAGTGGCGAAATCTCTTAGCCGGCGTCCGTGGCGACGCTTGAAGTCCTCGAATGCCATTTGTCGAGCCGGACGCAGGCCGCAGCGATGGATGATGGACAACGCCTCGCGCTTGTACCGCCACGGGATGTCGCGTTGGACCAACTCCTCACCGGCCAACGCATCGTCGAGTTGGGCGCGCAGGCCGGCGACCTCGCCACGAGCGGCGTCGTCGAGTTGGGCGAACTCGCGAACCGCCTCGGGACGGATGTACATCGGGTTGAGGAACAACCGAGAGCTTGGCAGGTAGGGAGAGATGTCCATCGGCGGCGCGGGTTGGGCCGCGTGCAACGGGTTGATGAGGACGTAGTGCGCGTACTGCTGGGTGGCCGACCACACCGCCAGGTCCGACAGATCGGTCAGGTCTCCGATGCCCCACGACCCGCTCGACCGCACGCTGTACAACTGGGCGGCGTATCCCCACAGCCGCCGCTTGCCGAGATGCTCCGGCAAACCGAGGAAACGCGGGGTGACGATCAGCGTGGCCTCGGCCTGACGGTCGTCGGAGAGCAACTCAAGACGGTGGTAACCGGTGGGCAGGTCGGCCGGGACCTGGAAGCTCGCCTCACCGATGAGCACACCATCGATCTCACGGGGTTCGACCGTGTGCGGACGCTGGCCGAGGTAGCGGACCTCGCCGGTCTCAAGCCGTAGCCTGATCTGCGCGGGATGACCCTCCACCACGTGCGCCTCGACGTGGGTCTGGGCACCCTCGGTGGCGACCACCACCGGAGGCAACCCGCGTCGCCAAGGCTTGAGATGGTGCTCGACGATGGCCGCATCAGCCTTCTCAGCGCTCGAGGCGTCCACTCCCATGGCTGCCATCACAGCAATCATGGTCTGCTGCGAAACCTGGGTGTGTCGTCCCTTCCAGTCCCAGAACTCGGTGGCGATGCCGAGCAACTCGGCCAGAGTGTAAAGGGACGACTCGTCGCTCATCGGCCACATTCCTTCTGCAGAAGATCCACGCTGACCCACGTCACTCTACCGGTGTCAGCGGATCTTGACGACCTGCGTCCGAGCGGCCATGTCGTGCAGCGTCTGACGCCTGGCGTTGGCCAGTGGCAGCAGCACATCGACCAGCCACGCTACCCACAGGATCGCCAGCCCCTGGTAAGCGAGATTGCGCACCACGGCGGTGCCCGCGGAGAGGCCGTGATGGTCGCGTCCGCGCCCCACCGGAACCACGCGGAGGCCCAGGGCCAGCATGCCCAGGGTTCCGCCACGCCAGATCTGCAGGCCCGCGGAGTAGATGAAGTTGATGGTGATGGTCAGGATCGACAGCGAGGTGTAGGGCCCGACGATCCCATAGACGGGGTCGGTGTAGTCGGGCATGACACCGCCCACCTGGGCGGCCCGGATCGCGTCGTTCATCCAAGCCTCGAAGCCGGTCACCAGGGGTTCGTAGAACGGGAGCGCCGCGACCGCGACCACCACCCCCAACGCCAGGATGTCGATCGTGACAGCGGCGGCCCGGGCCCACCAACCCGCCAGCGGAACTCCGTCGACGGTCACCGGTCCGGTGGTGCGCGACGCATACTCGTACGGTTCCCTCTGGTCGGCCCACTGCTGGGGATCGCCGGTCTGCTGTTGGGGGTAGCCGGCCTGCTGCTGAGGGTAGGCGGTCTGCTGCTGGGGAGCCACCGCGCGGGTGCGATCTGTCCACCGGCCGCCGTCCCAGAATCGGTGACTCCCGACATCTGCAGGGTCGGGATACCATCCGGCGGGAGGCAGGGAGATGCTGGGGTCAGTGCTCACCGTTCCAGCATCGCATGCCGAGGCAAGGCCGGTAGCGCCCTACCCCACGCCCGCGGACTCGTTGCGCACCGAGCCGATGCGTCCGGTGGCCACTAGCGCCAGGACGCACACCACCACGCAGAGCAGGTAGATCGGTCCGAAGACGACCGTGGCGTCGGAGTCCAGGTGCAGGGCGGCGAAGAACGAGCCTGCCAGGCCGGTGACCAGGCTGTTGCCGATGCCCTCGGCGACTTGCAGGGACGAGGTGTTGCGGCCGATGAGATGAGCCTCGCTGAGTTGCATGTTCGCCAGTGACGTGCTGGCGACCAGCAGGCCCATGCCCAGACCGGCGAGCGCCAGCGCGAACCCCAGGACACTCCAGTGCCACGCCGACCAGACCCCCAACGCCATCACGACCAGGCCCAACAGCAGGGCGGCCACCCCGACCTCGATGATCTGATCACGGCGGATCCGCAGACCCTGGTAGGCCTGCACCAGGGAGCCGAGCGTCCAGCCCGTCGAACCGATCGCGATGAACAGTCCGGCCGCTCCGAGCTCGAAGCCGTGCAGCCGGATCAGCACCAACGGCAGGAAACTCTCTGCGGCGAAGAAGGCACCGGTGGCCAGACCGCGCGTCCACATCAGCGCCGGCAGACCCACACGCAGCCGCAGGAAGCCTGCCGGCATCAGCCGGGGCAGACCCGCCAGCAGGGCAGCCAGGCCGAGGCCCGCCACCACGATCCCCTGCCATCCCAGGTGCTGACCCGCCACCTGCAGAAGCGCAGCGCCGGTCGCTGCAGCGAACGCCGCCCACACCGGCACCGGGTTGGTCTCGTAGCCTTCCTGAGGCTGACGCTGGCGTTGTAGTGCCGACAGCGGACGCACCCCCGGCAGCACCACGAGCGCCAGGAACGGGACGACTCCGAAGAAGACCCACTGCCAACCAAGGCGGGTGGTGATCCAGGCTGCGATGGGTGGCCCCAGGAAGCTGGGCAGCATCCAGCACAACGACAGCAGGCTCATCAGCCAGGCACGTTCGTGTTTGCCGTAGGCCTGGGCGACCACCACCATGAAGGCCAGGTTCGTCGACCCGGCGCCGAAGCCCTGGACAGCCCTGAACACCAGCAGCCATGTCATGTCGCCGGCGAAACCAGCACCGATCAGCCCCGCCATGAATACCGCCACACCAGCAGCCAGCGGCAGCACCGGGCCGATCCGGTCGACCAACCGGCCCGCCAGCACGATGGCCAGCACCTGCGCGATGACGAAGGCGGTGAACGCCCAGGCGTACAGGTCGAGGCGTCCAAGGTCTTCGGCTGCTGCCGGCATCGCGGTGAGCACGGCGTAGGCCTCGAAGGCGATGGCCAGGGCCCCACCGAGCAGGGTGACGGTGAGACCTGATTGGCCGCCTCGTCCAGCAGGGGCTCGAGCTGACCGGATCACCGTGCCAGTCTGGCACGGGTTCCGGCCCGTGCCAGACTGGGTGCATGAGTCAACTGGCCCCTGGTTCACAGACCATTACACAGGAGCGCGTCGAGGAACGCCATGAGGAAGGCGACGAGGAGCGCTTCAGCCACTACGTCCCCAAGGCGAAGCTCACCGAGGCGCAGGTGATGGGCACCCCAGTGATCGCACTGTGCGGCAAGGTCTGGGTACCCACGCGCAATCCCGAGCGATTCCCGGTCTGCCCGATGTGCAAGGAGATCTGGGAGTCGATGCAGCCGGGCAAGAACAAGGGTCCCGACCGCTGAGCCGGGCCGTCCGTCGTCAGGCGCCCAACCCGTAGGCGCGGTGCACCAGCACGATGGGGTGCACCGATCGCACGCCGGTCGACTTCTCGATCTGCCATCTGCAGGTCTCGGTGTCGCAGGCCACCACACCCTGATGCGTCTCGCGCACCATCTCGAACAGCGGTTCACCGACCGCTTGCGCGATCTCGTACTTCTCGGCCTTCAGCCCATAGGTGCCGGCGATGCCGCAGCAGGTCGCCCCGCTCTCGACGACCTCAAGGCCGGGAATGAGTCGAAGCAGGTCGGCCGCCGGCGCGCCCATCCCCTGGCTGCGCACCTGGCAGGGCTGGTGGTACGGAACGCGCAGGTGGATGGGCAGGAAGTCGGTCGGCAACTGATCGGCTTCGTGCAGGTCCATCAGGAACTCCGAGATGTCGCGCGTCCGGGCCCCCACCTCGAGCAGGTCGGAGTCAGCCAGACCGAGAATCTCGTGCGCCTCGTGCTTGAGCATGCCGCCGCAACTGCCCGCGGTGCTGACGATGGTCAGCTCTGCCCCCGCTGAGCGGAGCTGGGCGACCAGGCTGCGCACCGACGCGGACGCCTGCTCGAACAGGCCGTTGCTCTGTTCGGCCAGGCCGCAGCACCCTTGGGCCGGTACCAACACCTCGAAGCCGATGTGCTCCAGCACCTGGATGGCCTTGATGGCCGCGTCCACCTCGAAGTAGCCGCCGGCACAACCATGGAAGAAGACGACTGGGCCACGGTTGGGCCGACTGCTCGGTGCTGGGCGAGACGCGAGCCACGCCCGCAGAGACGTCGGACGCGCGGTCGGCATGGGTGCGTCCCGGTGCACCCCCACGAGCTTCTCCATCATGATTCGCGCCATCGGGTTGCCCAGCACCGCGTTGGCGAGGGGAGCCACCGGGGTCATCACCTGGCCCATCAGCACGGTCTGGGTGATGAGCCGGTCACGCAGCGGGACGCCGTGCTCGGCCTTCATCACCGCCCGTGCCAACGAGTTGATCTCGGCCACCTTGACCCCCTGGGGGCAGACCACGGTGCAGGTGCCGCAACTGGAGCAGTAGTCGACCGAGTGGTCGACCGACTCTGCGTCCCGGAACCGTTCGGCCTGCGGCCCGACGAACTTGGGGCCACTGAATAGCTCTGTCACCGCGGCAACCGGGCAGCTCTGCTCACACAACGTGCACTTGATGCAGTGGTCGAGGCTGAGCCTGTTGAGCTCGCTGTTGAGCCGCTCCCGCAGCTGTTGCGCGTGCCCGGATCGTGAGGTGGGTTTCATTGCGCACCTCCGTTGATGCTGTCGGCGGCCCGCACGGCCGAGGCGACCGCGATGCCGTCCCCGGACTTCTCGACCCACCGTTGCGCCCCCGCGATGATGTCGCCGGCCGCGTACAGGTTGGGGTGGACGACCGTGGCGTCGGGATGCACCGGGCGGCCCCACAGATCGGTGCGCACTCCTACCGCGAACAGCGGGTGCGGCGCCCAGTAGTCCGGCCCGATCAACACGTTCGCGTCCTTGGCGCTCAGCGGCAACCCGAAGACGGTCTCGCTGATCACACCCCGGCTGTCGACTTCGATCGCACCGCTGGCGAAGCCACCGGTTGCCAGAACGACGTCGGTGGCGATCAGGTCGCGGGGCCCGCCGGCTGCTGCCGTCCGGACCGAGGCGATCCGGACACCGTCGGTTGTGAAGCCGGTCACTCGGGCGCCGACGATCACCCGGACGCCCTCGGTGCGCACCCTGGCCATCAGGGCGTCCCGCAACCTCAGCCCCGCCACCGACGGCGGGGGCAGCGGCACCTCGGCCACCGGGCGTCCGATGGTGTCGGCGATGCGGCGCCAGGTTCCGGGACGCGTTCCCAGCACCGCCGGCAGCAGCACGACGTCGCCCGCCGGTGCCGCAGCTGCCACCGTCGCGGCGAACCGTGCCGCGAACTGCGGGGTTTCCAGCGCACGGGCGTAGGCGAGGCCGGAAGGATCGGGCTCCCCCGGGCGGGCCGGCAGGTCGATCCAGGCAGCGGCGCAGCCCAGATTGCCGGCCAGCAGGTCGGCCGGGAAGTCCTTGAGCTGGCGGACCCCGACGACCGCGTAGCTGGACGCGCCGTCTGCAGCGGTCATCGAGGGCTGGGCCAACGCCGTGGGACGCAGGGCACCTACCGCCGTGGGCAGCAGGTAGTTCTGCTGAAGGCCACCCACCAGGAGTTCGGGACCGAGTTCATCGCGCAACCACCGGACGGCCTCACGAACCGATTCAGCACCCAGCTGGGTGTACGGGTGTTCGGCAGGCAGCGACTCGAACCCGTCCCAGGGACGCGTCAGCCGATCAGGGGCGTGTCCGAGGACGTCGATGGTGCCCTGCGACAGTTGCAGGCCCCCCTCGCCGGTGGCCACCACCGTCACGCGTCTGCCCCGCTGGGCCAACCGCAGCGCTGCACTCAACCCGGCGAGCCCGGCGCCGATCACCACGACGTCGCTCACAGCGTGACCGCCTCGCGCGGCTGCGGCAGGTGGTCGACGTCCAGGGTGCCCGAGATGATCCAGTAGTCCAGGGCTGCCTGACGCACCTGGTCACCGGCCAGGATCGGCCACAACCCGATCCACCGGTTGGCCAGGAAGAGCCTCAGCAGCCCGGTGGCCCTGGACGCGTCCACCACCTTCTCGGCACAGGCGATGCCGGCAGCCCGGCTGGCGCAGAATCCACCCTGGCAGGGGCCCATGCCCAGTCGGGTCTGTCGGCGGATGTCGTCCAGGGTGGCGGCCGGCTGCTCGGTGAGTGCGGCGACCAGTTCCGTTCGGCTCAGCAACTCGCACTCGCAGATGATGGGGTCATCCAGACGGTCGTCCTCGCGCTTCGCCAGGCGGTGGGTGACATGGTAACCTCTGCCCGACTCGCTGCCCGGGACCGGTTCTGCGGCGGTGGTGCAGGGGCGCCGATCACCCAACTGCTCCCCCATGGCGTCCACGAGGTGTTCTGCCATCAGCCGGTAGGTGGTCAGCTTTCCCCCGACGATGGTGAGCATGCCGCCCAGCCCGTCACGCCGCGAGTGGTCGAGCACCGCCATGCCGCGGCTCATGTGCCGGGTGTCCTGCTCGTCGACCCGTTCCTCCTTCATCAGCGGGCGGGCACCTGCCCAGGCGTGCAGCGCGCGGGCCCGCCGGAATCCGGGAACCAGCTGCTCCCCGGCGTCCAGCATCTGCTGCACCTCGGCGCGGGGGATGGGCAGAGCGTCGGGTTCATCCTCCTTCACATCGGTGGTGCCGATGATGCAGACGGTGTGCACCGGGACGAGGATGTCGCCGTCGGTCGGGTAGACGCACCGGTTGATGACCGTGTTCACCAGGCGGTGGTTCATCGCGACCATGATGCCTCGACCGGGCACCACGTTGACGTCGCGGCAACCGGCCAGCGCTGCCACCCGTCCCGCCCACGGTCCCGTGCAATTGAGCACGAACCCGCACGAGATACGAACGTCACGGTCGGCCTTGAGGTCCCGGCAGACCACCGCAGAGACCTGTTCGCCGACTCGTTCGATGTTGGTGACCTGGTGGTAGGTGAGTACCCGGGCGCCGTGGGCGATGGCCGAGCGGGCTGCACCCCAGACCAGCTGCCACCCGTCCACCGAGGCGTCACCCACCTCGATCGCCCGGGTGATGCCGGGGTTGAGAAGCGGTTCTCGCCGCAGCGCAGCCGGGACGCTGATCTCATGCGCGACCACGCCTGATGCGGCGGCGCCTGCCAGGAACTGGTCGGCGAAGCTGGGGTCATCGGTTGGCGTGACCACGAACAGCCCACCGGTCTCCTCGATGGCCTCCGAATGGATGCGGCGAAGGATGGCATTCTCTTGGGCGCATTCGGCGGCCGACTGCGGATCGCTCACTACGTAGCGGCCCCCGGAGTGCAGCAGGCCGTGAAAGCGTCCGGTCGTGCCTTGCCCCAGATCTGCCCGTTCCACGAGGATGGCCCGGTACCCGCGCATCGCGGCGTCGCGAACCACTCCGACACCGGTGGAGCCACCCCCGACGACCACCACGTCGGCCTCCAGATGCATCATCGCCGACTCGGCGTCAGTAGCGGTAGCTGTCGGGCTTGTACGGCCCCTCCACGGGAACACCGAGGTAGTCCGACTGCTTGCCGGTGAGGGTGGACAACCGGACTCCCAGGGCGTCGAGGTGCAGCCGGGCCACCTCCTCGTCCAGATGCTTGGGCAGCACGTGGACACCCAAGGGGTAGGGGTCCTCACCGGCCGAGTTCCGGGGACGGTTGAACAGTTCCATCTGGGCGAGCACCTGGTTGGTGAAGGAGTTGCTCATCACGAAACTGGGGTGCCCGGTGGCGTTGCCCAGGTTCAGCAGACGTCCTTCGGACAGCACCAGGATGGCGTGCCCGTCGGAGAACCGCCACAGGTCCACCTGGGGTTTGATCTGCTCGCGCACCACACCCGGCCAGGACTCCAGCCCTGCCATGTCGATCTCGTCATCGAAGTGGCCGATGTTGCCCACGACGGCCTGGTGCTTCATCCTGCTCATCTGCTCGGCGGTGATGACGTCGCAGCACCCGGTGGCCGTGACGAAGATGTCGGCCGTGCCCACCACGTCGTCGAGACGCACGACCTGGTAGCCGTCCATGGCCGCCTGCAGCGCGCAGATCGGGTCGATCTCGGTGATCAGCACCCGCGCGCCCTGGCCTCGCAGCGACTGTGCGCAGCCCTTGCCCACGTCGCCGTACCCGCAGACCACTGCGGTCTTGCCGCCGATCAGCACGTCGGTGGCACGGTTGATGCCGTCGATCAGCGAGTGACGGCAACCGTAGATGTTGTCGAACTTCGACTTGGTGACGGAGTCGTTCACGTTGATGGCGGGAAACCGCAGAGTGCCGGCCTTGGCCATCTGGTAGAGCCGATGGACGCCAGTGGTGGTCTCTTCGGTGACACCCAGCAGTCCGTCGGCGATGGCGTCCCAGTCGATGTCCGTGGTTGCGCGCAACTGGTCGAGGATGACGCCGTACTCGTGGGAGTCCTCCGGGCCGGCCTGCGGCACGCGGCCGCTGAACTCGGCACCCTTGTGCACCAGCAGCGTGGCATCCCCGCCGTCGTCAAGGATCATGGTCGGGAGTTGGCCGTCGGGCCAACGGAAGATCTCGGTGGTGGCCGCCCAGTACTCGGGCAGCGTCTCGCCCTTCCACGCGTAGACCGGGACGCCTTGGGGGTCATCCGGGGTGCCGTGCGGGCCCACCACAACCGCGGCTGCCGCGTGGTCCTGCGTTGAGAAGATGTTGCAGGACGCCCAGCGCACCTGAGCCCCCAGGGCCACCAGCGTCTCGATGAGCACGGCGGTCTGCACGGTCATGTGCAGCGAACCCGCGATCCGGGCGCCAGCCAGCGGCCGGGACGCGGCGTGCCGCTCTCGCATGGCCATCAAGCCGGGCATTTCGTGCTCGGCTAGGGCGATCTCACGGCGGCCGAAAGCGGCCAGACCCAGGTCTGCAACGCGGAAGTCCATGGGCCGAAGCCTAGCCGCTGACCACGCACCCGCCCCCTTCGACCGCTGCGTTGACGCGTCAGTTCACCAGTCCTGGCTGGGTACCCAGTGCGACCCCCAGGTAATTAGCCCCGTACAGCCCCTGCATGAGCAACGTCACGTAGCGGTCAACATCGCTGCCGGTGCCGGCGCCAAGGTGACACACCCGCACCCCGCTGCGTTCGGCCAACTGCCGCAACTGCTGTGCCTGGTGCGCTCCGATGTCACCAGCGTGCTCGTCGTCCAGCACGACCAGCACCGGCGGCGGTTGCTCGTCATCGGTGAAGGGATCGTTGAACGGATCACGCGGCGACACGTGCCGCAGCACCTGGGCGATCTCGTCGGCGTCCGCGGCCAGCGCGTGGCGTCCGGAGTAGAACCTGATGGCCTCGGCAATTCGGCGACTGGCCCGGGCCGCCAGCACGCTGCCGCCCCAGATCAACGGCTCAGCGTCCCCCAGCCCGCAGGCCAGATCCTTCGCGGGATTGGTCGACAGGTCCCGGTGCGGGCTGGACTGCTCGGCCACCATGTCGGCGGCCTCGGCGGCATGGTCGGTGTTCACCACCGGACCCAGGCCGATCTGGTGCAGCAGGGCAAGAACCACCACCGCTGCCGCCGTCGCATCCTCGGTGGTGGTCGGTACCACCATGGCCCGTCGGGAAACCGACTGGGCCAGGATTCCGTCCCCGGGGGCGGCCAGCAGCAGATGACAACCCCGACGGGTGGCCTCGGCCACCGTCGACATCAACGCGAGGTTGCCTCGGGCTGCCTGCTCGCTGGCCAACACCACGACCAGGTCCAACGGACCAGCCCAGCCGGGCAGTCCCGGCAATGGCCAGGCGACCAGCGGGACGGGACAGACGGGTTCCAGCACGGCGCGCACGAGCCGAGCCTCGGCACCGACCACCACCACCCCACGGGGCTGCAATTCGGGTTCAGCGCTCAGCGCAACGTCGGCCGCCTCCATCCGAATCCGGGCACCGGCCCGGGCCAGGTGTCGTAGCTGCTCGTCGTAGCGGGCCAGGACGTCCGGATCGTCCAGCCTTGTCTCGTCGAACTCGATCCTCATGGCCCATCCCTCAGTTCGTGCGGCGCGCCTGGTCGATCAGCAGTACGGGAATGCCGTCGCGTACCGGGTAGGCCAGCGCGCAACCGGCATTGACGCAGACCAGTTCGGCTGCCTCGTAGTCGACGGCAAACCCGCTGTGGCAGGCCGGGCAGGCCGCGATCTCAAGAAATTGCCTGGTCAGACCCAACTCGTCAACCCCACCCTCAATGGGCATGATGTCCTCCTCGCTCGGCAGCGTCCCCAAGTTGCGGGATGATCTCCTGAAGGTACTCGATCGTCTCCTCGGGCCCGCTCACGCCGTGAGTGGCCACCCCCAATTCAAGCACCGGGTAATCGTTGCCACCAGGCATCAGCCGGTCACCGACGAAGAGCATGTGGTCGAAACCGGTGCCGGTCTGCTCGGCCAGCGCCGTGATGCCATACGCCTTGTCCACACCCCTGCGAGTGATGTCGATGGACGTTGACCCGCCCGCCCGAACTTCGAGGTCGGGGAGCCGCTCGGCCACCGCCGCCCTCAACCGTTCCCGCTTGCTGCCGTCGGGATCCCAGATCTTCTTGTCGGCAACCGCCGCCTGTTGACCCAGGGCAGAGAAGGTCATCTGGGAACCACGATCCTCGATCCGCGGACCGTTGACGAGCAACTCGTCCTCCCACAGTCCGAGGTCACGGGCAGCTTGCTCGAGCGCCACCCGGGCTCGGGCCTTTTCGTCCTCGGTCAGGTCATGGGCGTACACCTCGCGCCACTCGCCACCGTCGTGCCGCAGGTAGCGCGTGCCGCACGTCGGCATCAGGTGCAGGTCACTCAGATCGGCTTCCTCGGGCAGGTTGGCCAGCACCTGGCTGACGAACTGCTCGTAGCGTCCGCCCGAGATGATGCAGACCGGGACGACGGCCAGCAGGTTGGTCAGCACCTCGGCCATCTCGTCGGTGAGCGCGGACTTGGACTCTGCGAGGGTGTCGTCGAGATCGAAAGCCACCATGCGGATGTTCTCGGGTCTGATCGGGACTGCTTGCGGGACGCCGGCTGCATTCACCTGGCCAGCCTAGTTGACGGCTGTTCGGGAGGCATCGGCGATCACTCGCAGATGGCCCCGACGTCCCAGCTCGACCACCGTTGCCGGGTCACGCATCCGACCCACCGCGGGGGAATCAGCGAGCCCGATCTCCCTGACCGCGTTGGCCAGCGCCAACAGGTCGTCGTCATCGGGGTAGGGCGTGGACACCTCGGGTTCGGTCAACCGGATGACCTCCCAGCCCAGGGGTGCGGTCATGCTGGCAGTGTGCGTCGCGCACAGGTCGTAACAACCGGGCGTCGCCTTCAAGGCCAGCGGGCCGAGCACTGCGGTCGAGTCCACATAGACGAACGTCAGGGTGGCCACCGCCTGTCCTCGGCACCCGGCGTGCGAGCACTGCCTGTTCATCACCGCTCCACGCTAACCCCCTTCCTTCAGGCAGACCCAGATTGACTCGCTGGGGGACGTCGTGTCTTCATCGCCCGGTTAGAGTTCACCCATGACCAAGCGCCGCGACAGACATGGACGAGGGGTCCGCGGCCCGCTGGCACTGCCCAATCCCCTGACTCGGGGCGTGGTGCGCGTGCCAGGCCGCCTGAGCTCGGCCGAGTTCTTCCTGGACTCCATGACTGCCTCGGTTCAGCGGCTGATGCAGACCTGCCCGGAGGCGTTGACCAGCGTCGACATCGGCGTGGAGGACGTACCCAGTGGCGCGTTCGACTGGGCGCTGCTCGACCGTGTGCCCCTGGCAGCGGCAATCGACGCAACGACCGAGCGGCCTGCGCGAATCGTCATCTTCCGCCGCCCACTGGAGCGCCGTGCGTCCGACCGGGACGACCTGCGCGACCTGGTGCACGTGACTCTCGTCGAGCAGCTCTCCGCCCTCACCGGACGGTCCATGCACGACCTTGATCCCCAGGTGGACGAGGACTACTGAGACCCGCTCAGCGACCCATCCCTGGTTTGACCTCCATCGGCATGGACGCCTGCGACCTGGCTCGGGGGTGCAGTTGGGCGATGGCGAAGCCCGGCTGGGACCCTGACCTGAACATGATCGCGGCGGCAACCGGCGCAGTGGATGTGACCCGAGCGCTCTGGGCGCCTGCGGGGACATCCACGGTGACGACGGAACCGGGGGCGATCGTCCGGTTGGCCAGAGCCTGACCCGGGCCCCAGTCGACCACGATCAGCGCCTCCCCGTTTCCAGGGTTGGCGACCTGCAACGTCCCCGAGCCTGGAACGACACCCACCAGGTCTTGCCGGGCAATCGACTGGTCGTCGACCTGGGCATCCTCGATGCCGAAGTCGTTGCCCACACTCACCACGGCGGTTGCCGAGAAGGCATCACGCCCGCTGATCAACAGCGCGACCGGAACCCCGCCGATGGCTTCGGTCAGGTCGACTGCCACCGTCCGCTGGGCGTTGAGCGCGTAGGACTCGAAGCCCGGCAGGGCGAAGCGCCCCGCTTCGCCGACGGCCTCGATGGTCACGACATTGCGGGTGGTGCCGGGGTTGGTGAGCAGCACCTGCGTCTTGGTGGCGTCTGCCGGGATGGCGGGAATCACCAGGGCGGTCGACTGCTCGGTGCTGGTCGCGAAGTCGCCGCCCGAGGGACGCGCCACCTGCGCGAATGCAGTCACCCGGCCCACACTGCTGCGCACTCGCGCCCCGAGTGCGTCGACGTCGGCGGCAAACCGTGCGAGGTCGATGCTCAGCGTGGAGTTGGCCTCAACGGTGACGCCCCGCAGCCCCTCTCCGGTGATCTCCCCGCTGGGTCCGCTCAGCGTGACGTCTATCAGGGCCGGGTCGGGTTCTGCGTTGACGATCACGAGTCTCGCGTCCGCGCCACCCGGCAGATGGACGTACTGGTCGGCGAGCGGGGAGCGACACCGACCCCACCACACCTGCTCACCGACGAAGAGCAGACTGCCGCCGGTGACGCTGGACTGGGCCTCGGTCGGGGTGATCACGACCGGCTCGGACTGAGCGGGCAGCGTCAGTGGGCTGGCCTGGATCTTAGGCTCGGTTTGGGTGATGACCCGCGTCCTGATGTCACCCGATGAACTGACCGCCAGCAGTGTGCTGCCGACTGTGTCGGTCGCCGGGCAGATCCGACTGATGGCCGTCACCAAGGGCACGGTGGCAGGCAGCGAAGCCTGCTGGGCGGGCATCGCCCCGATCCCGAATGACACTGCCAACCCGAGCAGCGCCGCACCCACCACGGCGTTGCGCCAGCGCTGGTCGGTCGAAAATTCCTGGGAAAGCCCCGGCGTCCGGGCAGCGATGGTCGCGGCGAGCCTCGTGCGGGGGCTCAGTCCGGTCGCTGCCGACTCAGGCTTCTCGGGCTTGGTCTTGCCCGCCGTGGTTCGTGCGTGTTCGTTCTTGGGGGGGCCGGTCTTCGCCGGATTGGCCTTGGCCGGAGATGGCTTGTCGGGCTTGGCCTTGGTGCCGGACGCAGGCTGGCTCGGCTGCAGGTCCACCGTGGAGAGATCGGGCTCGTCGTCTGCAGCACGGCTGGCTCGGCGTGGAATGCGCGGATCCTGCAAGTCGTCCAGCCACAGACCGCGGCGCACCGCGCTCATCTCCAGTTCGGTCTCGTCAGACGCGAATGGCTCGTCTTCGGGTAGCCCGCGGCGAGCGTTCATGAAGTGCTCCCTCGATTGCGGCCCGGGTGGGGGGCCAACGCTCGACGAGGAGAGTGGCCCTTCTGCGCGGTGGGGGCTGCCAGCACGATGAGCAGCAGCAGGCCAACGACCTGCCAGCCGACGCCCAGCACGTCCGCGTCGAGTCGGTAGGTCAACGTCCCTGTTCGGCCCTCCGTTGCCCACGCCTGTCGCCAGTCACCGGATTCGACCACGGGCAACACCACGCCGTCGATCTCGGCCTGCCAGTCGGCGTCGGCCGGTTCGTTGAGCACGATCAACGCATCAGACGCTGCGCTGGGCACCATGGCGTCCAGGATCGACTGGTCTGTGTCCGGGCCGCCGGTGCGTAGCAGCGCACGGCTGGGCTGGGTGGTGACCGTGAAGATGACCGAGTCCTTGTCGTGTGGCGCGACCCCCATTTGGGGTGCCGACGAGAGACTGGATACGGCCTCCGGGGTCGCGCCACGTAACCACACGTGGGCGATCCCCAACGCCTCCAGCCGTCGCGCCAGGTCGTCAGAGGGTTGCCCCTGCGCGAACTGCTGGGCGGCCTGCTCCAACGCCGCGGCAGCCTGGTTACTGGTCGACAGCACCGCGGTCTCGGCGCTGCCCCAGGCGGGAACGGTGGCGGAGGTGACGTTGAACCGCGCGGCACCACTGCTCAGGTCGACCATGAGGGTGCGGGACTCACGCGCGGACTCCTGGACGCCCAGAACGTACGTGGGCAGAACCTCGGCTCCTCGGGACAACTGAGCGGTTCCACCGACGACCCACCAGCCACCGGCAGCCAGCAGCGCAGCGGCCATGCCGGCACCCAACGCGCTGCGCCTGCGGATGGTGGCCTGACGCCGGACGAGATCCTCCGCACTGTCGTCGACGGTTCGTTCGGGGCTCCGTCCGATGCCGTGTGCAGCCAAGACGAGCAACGCGAACAGCCCGATCAGCACCCAGCCGGTGGGGTCAGGCCGAACTCCCACTCCGGCCGCCCGCACGACGAACCTGGTCACCAGAACGCCCAACACCGGCGAGACCACGGCGACCGCGAGCAGCGCGGCGCGGTCGAGGCGATCGGCATCGTCGGCGCGGATCGCCCCGAAGACCCCCACCACCCAGATCAGGGCGACGCTGAGCATGGCGAGGGCAAGTGGCGCGGCCGGCAGCTGAGCCCCGCCCGTGAGCACGTGCAGGGCGCTGGGGGCGGTGCCGGCGACCCGGGTGGCAGGGTCGACTCCGAGCAGCAGACGTCCTGGCTCGGACAGCAGTCGGGGCAACCACGGGCCGAGCAGCAGCAGGGGGCCCAGGCCAGCCACCAGCGCTCCGCGGCGATCCTGGTGACGAACCGCCATGAACACGCCCACCGCCACCGCGATGAGCCAGGCCCAGGGCATGAAGGACGCCAGCACCCCACCGATCAGGGCGACGCCGGCGGGTGCCCTGAGTCCTTCGGCACCCGTCTTGGGCGCGATCACCCATCGCCGCACGATCATCCCCAGGGTGGGCAGCGCGATGGCCAGCACGGTCATCTCGACCAGCCCCTGCCCCGTGGCGCCGACCAGCGGCAGCAGGGTCCCCCACAGACACGCCAGCACGGGCGTCCACCAGCCATGCCCGCTGATGCCCCTGAGGAACCGGAACGCCGCCCAAGCGGCGAGAGCCGGACCCCCCAGCACCAGCAAGGTCGCCCACCAGTCGGGTTGTCCGAAGGAAAGCGTGGCCCCGAGTGCCATCACACCCAGCCATGCAGCGTTCGACCCGACCACACCGGGTGCCGACGCACTCCAGTTCGCCCAGGCGTCGGCGAGGTTGGCGGGGGCCGGCAGCAGACCCGGGCCGGACAGCAGGCCAGTGGTCAGCAGGTGACGGCTTGCCACCATGCTGGCCACGAACATGGCGATCAACCCGATAATGGCCGGCGACAGGAGGCGCGCCCGGCGTCGTCCCCCGGCGAAGTCGTCGCCGGTGAGCTCGTCGAGCATGCCCCCGTCGTCGTCCTCGATCAGGTCGTAGTACTGATCACTGATCGCCCCGGCGATCCGGTCGAAGAACCTGCGCGTGCCCCAACCTCGGTCGGGTAGCAGACCTTCGGTGACCAGGTCGCGACCGGCGGACGTCGACTTTCGGGCGGCTTCCACCAGATGGGCACGATTGCGCCGGATCTCAGCGGCGGCACGCAACTGCCCTGCGGCCAGACGCGGGGATTTGCCGAGCAGGTAGCCCACCGCCTGCACGACGGACTGGGCGCTCAGCCGGGCAATGGTGCGTTCCGGTTTGTCTGAGTGCATGACGACGACAGCCATGCCGGCGGCCTGGTCTGCCTGGGCCGAATCTGGGGCCAACACCGAGTCGCGCAGCCCGACGCGTCCCGCCTCGACATGGCGCACCGATGCCTTGGGACAGGTGCGCACCGACAGACCTTGGGCGTTGGCCCGCCAACCCAGGTCGACGCCGTCGCGGAACAACGGGACTGCAGCCTGGAATCCGCCCAGCGCCCGCCAGGCGTCCATGGTGACGAGCATTCCTGCCGTGGAGGCTCCCAGGACCGGGGCGGGGGTGACTTGGTGCTGATCGATGTCGCCCGGCTCCACGGTCAGGACGCGTGCACCCGAGGGAGCTATCGACTCCCCCACCGCACTCATCTGGTCGGGGTGGTTGCGCCGCTTGGGATGCAGCAGCTTGGGCACCACGATGGCGGGCAACCGGCCTTGCTCATCGGGTTCCTGGGCGGCCTGCAACAGCTGGGTGAGAGCATGTCGCGAAGGCGCGGAGTCGTCGTGCAGGAACCACAACAGGCGGGGCATGAACCCGTCCTCGGAGATCGCCTGAAGGGCCAGCCGCACGTTGGCGCCGTACCCCTCTTCGGGACGTCCCTCGATCACCGAATGCAGCAAACCGTCGTGCAGGCCCTTGTCGAGCAACGCCCGCGATCCGTCGGTGGATCCCGCGTCGACGGCCACCAGCCGACCCGGCCGGGCGTCCAGTCTGGCCAGAGCGACGAGAGTGCGCGGCAGCCACAGTTCTCCGTTGTGGGCAACCAGAACGGCCGCCACCGTGCTGGCGTCTACCGAAGGGGGCTGCTCGACGGGCTTCTCATGAGCCCAGGCCCACATGTCATCTGGCCGGTCCATCACCCATGCAGACTACTCGGCTGGGCCATGCCCGACCTCAGACTGCGCGCTTCTTCAGCCTGCGGCGCTCCCGTTCGGACAGTCCACCCCAGATTCCGAAGCGCTCGTCGTTGCCGAGTGCGTAGTCCAGGCAATCGGAGCGAACCTCGCAGCCCTGACAGACCCGTTTGGCCTCACGGGTGGAGCCACCCTTCTCAGGGAAGAATGCCTCTGGGTCCGTCTGCGCGCACAGGGCTTGCTCCTGCCACGCGAGGACACCCTCTGCTGTGTTGTCGACGAGTGCCAGCAAGACCTGCATCCCCACTCCTCTCGACGTCCAGACCCACCCCCGGGAGGGACGACACTGATGAAATTACACCCTTGTGT
The DNA here is from genome assembly GCA_963780175.1 of uncultured Actinomycetota bacterium. Classification (GTDB taxonomy): domain Bacteria; phylum Actinomycetota; class Actinomycetes; order Propionibacteriales; family Propionibacteriaceae; genus Brooklawnia. The sequence goes on from CAWAAT010000007.1 coordinate 38,806, forward strand.
TTCACCGCGCGTCAAGTTTGTCGAGGTGACCGCAATCTGCTACGCGTTCGGCTCCTGCGGACGCGGTGCGGGCGTCCAGTCCGGTGCCCGTCGGGCTGGTGACCCGGCGGGTGGAGACGAGACCTCTGCGGGGCCTGCCGGCAATCCGTCGGCCGCCTGTGCGGCCGTGGCCCACGGAACCTGAGGCGTCACGTCCAGGGCCCGCGAGGACGGGGCCTCCGCTGGGGCTGCGGTCAACTGCTCGGGCGCGATTCCGCCGCGCGACCACAGTTGCCGCCGCGGCGCAGGCTCAACGACCGGCTCCGGGGCCGGCGGCAACGCCGCGGGCTGGGCCACCGAGGCCGCCAAGGCCCCGCTGGCAGCATCCCCGGCGCGACTCCACTGCAGTCCGATCGCCTGTTGGGGGTTCCAGACCGGTGACTGGCCACCGTCCCCGGTGCTCGGGACGCTGGCCTCCACCCGGGCGGCCTCCTCGTCGGCCAAGCCTCGCAGCCGCCAAAGCACCGCGGCACAGGCGGCCTTGGCGGCGGTCTCCACCAGTCCTCCCAGGGCACCGAGCAGCGCTCCCAGCGTCAGGCCGCCGAACAGCCCCAGCACCCAGAAAACCAGTGCGATCGCGGTTGCGACGATGACCACGATGGACGCGGCGCCCACCAGCCTGCCCGCCTTCTCGACGCTTGGTCGCCCCAATACCACCGACAGGGCCAGCGCCACGCCGACGAACACCCAAATGAGCGACGGGGAGTTCGATCCGGCCAGCCTGGCCGCCTCGGTGAGCGCCATCCCGTCACTGACGAGAAAGACGAAATACCCGATGGCGATCACCGTGAACAGGGCGATCACCCCGAGCACCGCGATCAACGCAGGGACGCGCATCCTCTTGGCGTAGTCGATCATCGGTGCTCCTTCAGGCGAGTTCTGCGGAGACGTCGGACGCGACCTGCTCGACGAGATCCTTGACCTGCTGGGACGCGGACAGTGCACCGACCAGGGTGGCCTTGGGGGTGCGGACCACCACGACGTCGTGCAGGTCGACCACCGCCAGAACGGTGTCAAGCTGGGTGTTGACCAACAGATTGCCGGAGGACCCCCTGACGACAACCGTGCCAACCACGGCGTTGCCGTCCTCATCGTGCGGCAACGCCTCGTGCAGGGCCTCGAAACTGCCGACGTCCGCCCACTCGATGTCCAGGGCGATGGCGGCGACGTGGGCGCTCGCCTCGCCGCGCGAGACCGGTTCCATCACGGCGTAGTCGACCGACGTCTTGAACAGCCCCGGGTAGATCTCGGCCAGCCGCTCGGGATGTCGAGCCAACTCCACGACCTTGGCGTGGGTCGCCGGCAGCAGGACCTCCAGCTGGTCGAGCAGCGTCTGGGCACGCCAGACGAACATGCCGGCGTTCCACCAGTAACGTTCCGAGGCCAGGTAACGCTCAGCGGTGGCCAGATCGGGTTTCTCCTTGAACTCGGTCACCACGCTGGCGGTGCCGTACCCGGTCAGGTCAGCGCCACGCGCCAGGTAGCCATAGCCGGTGTGCGGGCTCGTCGGGACCACCCCAAAGCTCACCAGTACGTCCGGGTCATCCTCGGCCAACCGGAAACCTGCCTCGAGGGCGGCGACGAAGGTGGTGACCGGGCTGATCAACTGGTCTGCCGTCACCACCGCCACGACCGCCTCCGGATCGCGTTCAGCCAGCACGGCAGCAGGCCAGGCCACGGCGTTCAACGAGTCTCGTCCCTCGGGCTCACCGAGCAGGTTCTCGGGTAACAGCCCCGGCAACTGTGAGGCGACAACGTCGGCGTAGGCCGCACCGGTGCAGACCAGCACCTGCTGCGGGCCCACCACCCGCAGAACCCGCTGATAGGCCAGCTGAAGCAGGCTCTGACCGTCGAACAACGCCAGCAACTGCTTGGGTTCGCCCTGCCGCGACAAGGGCCACAGTCGTTTCCCCGAACCACCAGCCATGATCACCACATAACGCATGCCGCCAATCTAGCTGGCCGCTCGAGACTGGGCAGTGAGGCTGCGCCCATCGGCAAGGGCACTTAGAATGAACCAATGCTGCAGTCCCCACCTCCCCACCAAGCCACCGATCCGGTGGCCGCGCTGGAGCGCCGGGTGGCCACCGACGGCAGTCGTCCGCTGCTCACTTGGTATGACCTCGATCTGGGATTCCGCACCGAACTGTCGGGGCGGAGCTTCGCCAACTGGGTCGACAAGTCGGCCAACCTGCTGGTGTCGATGGACGTCGAGGAGTTCCCCCGGGTCGCCAACACCGTGTTGATCAGTCATCCGGGTCATTGGGTGGGGCTGGTGTGGGCGATGGCCACCTGGCAATTGGGCGGTGAGGTGCTGGCCACCGGTCGCGACGGGCTCGAGTCGTCAGACCTGGTGGACGCCGCCGTGGTCGGCCCCGATGACACCCACCCGGTACCCGGGGTCGAGACGATCGCATGTTCGCTGCACCCCTTGGGTGCGGGTTTCGGGAAGCGACCCCGTGGAGTCACGGACTACGCCGAGGTGCTCAGCCAACCGGACGTGCACTGGAAGGTGCCGGCCTCGCGTCCCACCTGCTTCGCCGACCACCGAGCTTTCAGTTGGAACGACCTGGCCGCAGTCGGCCCGTCAACGGAACGGCAACTCGTCATCCCCACGACCGACCCTTGGCTCACCGTATGCCGGGCCCTGGTGGCTCCGATCCTGGGCGGAGGGTCAACGCTCGTCGTGGTGGGCGGCGATGACCAGAAGGTGACCTCGGTGGCTGCGCAGGAGCGGGCGCGGCTCCACTGAGGTGACTGCGGCCCACGAGTAACCTGTGGTCCATGACTGAGCGTCCGGACAAGCGTCAGGCCGACCTTGACTGGCTTTACGGCCGCGAGTCATCCGCGCCCGGACGGTCGTCGACCCCGGCCCAGTCCCCTGATGCAGCACCGGCGACCCCCGCAGACCGGCCGCGTATCGTGACTCCAACCTACGATTCCGAGGCCGCCCCTCGATCCCTTGCGGGTGGCCATCCCGCGCCGCGGCCAGACCCACGGCAGCTACGAGGATCACCGGGGTTCCAGGAACGACCGGAGGCCCCTGCTCAGCGTCCGGTCGCCCCGCCGAAACCCTCGCGCCCAGCGATGACCCTTGGGTCCACCAGGCGCCGCGGCACCCCCCGACCGGTGCGCCTGGTTCGGCTGCCTCTGTTCCTACTGCTGGCCTGGCTGGTTTTTCTGGTGGCCACGCCGTTGACGGCGCTTGGGCAGATGAGCGAGGTCGACGCCACACCGACGACCGAGCGCCCCGCCGCGCAGCCCGGCACCGCGACCCTGCTGGTGGGCAGCGACGCCCGCGACCCAGGGCCCGGTTACCAGCCAGTCCCGGGCGACGACGACCTGACGGCCGTTCGCGCCGACACCATCATGCTGCTCTATCACCCTCGTCAGGGCCGCTCGGTTCTGGTCAGCCTGCCCCGGGACTCCTATGTCTCCATTCCCGGCTACGGCCAGGACAAGTTGAACGCCGCCTACGCCTACGGCGGCCCGGAACTGCTGAGCGAAACCGTCGAACTGGTCACCGGGGTGCGTCTCGACGGATACCTCGAGATCGGTTTCGACGGCTTCGCCAATGTGGTGGACGCCGTTGGCGGCGTGCAGGTCTGCCCCGAGCAGGCGCTGCAGGACAGCTACTCCGGGTTGGACATTCCGGCCGGCTGCAGCGACCTGGACGGACATCAGGCGCTGGCCTACGTCCGGATGCGCTACGCAGATCCGCGCGGCGACATCGGGCGCGCCGAACGACAGCGCGAGATCATCGGCAAGGTGGTGACCAAGGCCGCCAGCCCGGCCAGTGTGATCAACCCCGTCCGCTACTGGCGTCTCAACCAGGCAGCCGGCCAGATGCTGAGGCGGGGGGACGACACCGGCACCACAGACCTGATCGGGGCCGCCCAGGCTCTGGTGAATATCGCAGGCGACGAGGGCCTGTCGCTGATGGTGCCGATCTCCGATCCCGCCGGTGTCTCGCCGGAGGGGGCATCGGTGATCATCTGGGACCGAGAGAACGCGCTCGCACTTTTCGACGAGATCTCGCGTGGCGACACCTCCCAGCTGGATCGCTTCGTCGGCTGAACCTACCCCTCGTGATGGGTGCTGGACGACGGCCGTCCATGACCCGGGGGTTGAGCTGACCGACCGCGGGACGACGTTCTGGTCGCCATGGCTCGGGGTATGTCGGGCTGATCCCCGGCCGGTTGAGCCGCCGCACGCGTGACCAAGGTCCTGATCATTTCCGCCTCAGCCGCCTCCTGGCCCTGGGATCGCGCTGGACCGGGTCAGGACTCTGTCCGCCCGAGGAGTTCGTCAGGACCTTGGTCACGCCGAGATGTCCACAGTCGCAAGGACTTCTGGCGGTTTCCGGGCTGACTGCACATCCTCTGGGCATGTCAGTCGATTACGCACTCGCCGAAGGCGGCGGCATCATCCAGACCCCGCTGCTCCGCTCTGAGCGCAACAAGCTGAGCCGCGCCGTCCTGGCTGGAAAACTGGTCCGGCTCTATCCGGGTGTTCTTGTGGCCGCTCACCTTGCAGATGATCCCGCCGTGCAGGCGAGGGCAGCCCTCCTGTGGCAACCACAGGGCGTGCTCATGGCTCGGGCAGCCGCCCGCGTGACGTTCTGGCCACAGTGCCCAGTCGACAAGATCGACCTCTCAACTGCTCACATCAAGAACCCACCAAAGGGCGTTCGGCTGCATCAACGCCGCATCCCGGTGGACCTCCGCCGGCCGTGGTTCGCCGGGCAGGTCACCGTGACGGAACTGACGATCCTCGACCTTGCCGCCGACGACGCCTGGGAACCGCTGTGCCATGCCCTGCGCAGCAGGGCCGTCAGTGCAGCGTCACTCGCGCGCGCGAACGACCTGCTTGCGCACCGACCAGGGGTCGACAAGAGAGCGGAGTGTCTGCAGCGCGCCCTCGGAAACCCCTGGTCTGTTCCTGAGATGGAGTTGCAGGACCTGTATCGGACGGCGGGAATCGGTGGCTGGGTCGGGAACAGGCCGCTGTACCTCGAAGGTCGCAAGGTGATTCCTGACATCACCTTCGAAGCTGTTCGGGTGATCGTGGAAGTCGACGGCCGGGAGTTCCATGCGCAGGCCAAGAGCTTCGAAGCCGATCACGCGCGACACAACGCCCTGGTGGCGGCTGGGTGGGTCGTGCTGCGCTTCACCCCTACCCAGATCCGCCGCGAACCGCAACTGGTTCTTGCCCAGACCCTGGCAGTGCTGGCGCTTCGGTGTGACAGAGGTCCTGACGGTTTCGCCCGAGCGCGTTGATTGCCGCGGGCCTGACGCTCGTCCGGTGCCCGGCAGCTGGCCGCGGCGGGGATTCGTCAGGCCCTCTGTCACGCACCTGCCCCACAAGGTGGAGGGTCGATCTCGATCATCCGGCCGATGTGGTTTGATCCACCCGCACGGCAAGCTGGTGGCAACACCCAGGCGGGCTGACAGCGAACCCGCGAACGTCTCGTAGCCCGATCGCACCGGGAAGTTCGTGGTGTCCGAACGATCAGGCCTGGGGTTCGTTGGGGTCCGAGGAGTCCACCATCCACGGGATGCCGAACTTGTCGGTCACCGCGCCGTACATGTCGCCCCACATCTGCTTCTCGTAGGGCATCTCCACCTGTCCGCCCACGCCAAGCGCGTCGAAAATCGTTCGCCCGAGTTCCGGATCGTCGATCATCACGGCGAGAGTCACATTGTTGCCAGGTGTGCTGGCCGGTGCGCCCGCCTCGGGTACCGCGTCCGAGGCGAACAACAGCACCAGTTCGGAGCGCAAGGCCGCGTGCATGATCTTGTCGGCCGCGGGGTTGTCGGCGGGCACGACGTTGAACTGGCCGTAGGTGGTGGCGTCGATCTCGCCCCCGAACACCTGCTGGTAGAACTCGAGAGCTTCGCGGGCTGTGCCGGGGAAGTTGATGTAGGGCGCGAATTCCTTGGTCATCTGGTCATTCCTTTCGGGTCGGTCTCGTGTGGGCCCGGACCTTTGCGCCCTTTGCCTGGGCCATCGAACGAAGCTCGTCCTGGAAGGCCAGCATCTGCTGGGTGAGCTCGGGATCACCGGAGGCGAGGATGCGGACCGCGAGCAGACCGGCATTGCGTGCATTGCCGATGGCAACCGTGGCCACCGGAACCCCAGCCGGCATCTGGACGATGGACAGCAACGAGTCCATCCCGTCCAGGTACTTCAAGGCCACCGGGACGCCAATCACCGGCAACGGGGTGAGCGCAGCCAGCATCCCCGGCAAGTGGGCCGCCCCACCGGCACCGGCGATGATGCAGCGCAATCCCCTGGAGTGGGCCGCACGTCCGTAGGCGAGCATCTCCTCAGGCATCCGGTGCGCCGAGACGACGTCGGCCTCGTAGCCGATGCCGAACTCCGCCAGCGCTTGGGCGGCCGGCTCCATCGTCGGCCAGTCCGAATCGGAACCCATCACAATGCCGACCAACGGTGCGCTCATCGTCCCTCCCTGATCTCGCCCATGAGATAGCGTGCGGCGTGCTGGGCACGGGCACGCACCTCGTCCAGATCCTCGCCGTAGCAGACCACATGCCCAACTTTGCGGCCCGGGGTGACCTGTTTGCCGTAGAACTCCACCCGCAGTCTCGGGTCGCGCGCGAAGCAGTGCAGCAGCTCGCTGGTCAGGTCGGTGATCGTGCCGCCGAGCACGTTGACCATGACGCACCAGGGGTCACGGCTGCGCGGGTCGCCCAGGGGCAGGTCGAGCACCGCGCGCAGGTGATTCTCGAACTGGCTGGTGTGGGCCCCGTCGATCGTCCAGTGGCCGGTGTTGTGCGGACGCATGGCCAACTCGTTGACCACGACGGAACCGTCGCGTCGCTGCATGAGTTCCACCGCCAGCACTCCGACGACCTGCAACTCGTCGGCGATGTCGAGCCCCAACCGGGTGATGGACGTGGCCTGCTCGTCGGTCAGGTCGGGCGCCGGAGTGATGGTCTCGCGACAGACCCCTGCTTGCTGGACGCTCTCGCTGACCGGGTAGGCGACCGCCTGCCCCGACGGCGAGCGCACGATGAGCACCGACAGTTCGCGGGTGAAGTCGATGAACTCCTCACCGATGATCTCGACGACCTCACCGGCCGACTCGTCCTTGGACTCGACGAACGGCTGATCGCAGTCAGCGGGGCCGGCCAACTTCCAGACGCCGTGTCCGTCGTATCCGCCGCGGGACGCCTTGGCGATGATCGGCCAGCCGATCTCATCACCGAACGCGCGCAGGGCAGCCGCGTCCGGGCAGTGCCGCCAGACCGGGGCCGGGGCGTCCAGGGCGCGAGTCAGCCTCTGCCGCATGAGCAGCTTGTCCTGGGCGTGCTCCAGGGCGTCCGGGCCGGGCCGCACCAGCTTGCCGTCGGCAACCAGCCCGTGCAGGATTCGGGTGGGAACGTGCTCGTGGTCGAAGGTGATGACGTCACAGTCGGCCGCGAACTCCCGCACCGTGGCCTCGTCGGTGTAGTCACCGACTACCACGTCCTTGATGACCCGGGCAGCACCCACGTCCGGCCCCTCCGCCAGAAGCCGCAGGTGGACACCGAGAGCGATCGCGGGGGCGTACATCATGCGGGCGAGTTGTCCGCCGCCGATCACCCCGATGCTGGTGGTTCGAGTCACCCGCCCAGCCTATCGGGCATGCCATGATGAGCCCATGACGACGCACATCGTGACCATGGGCGGCGGCGGGTTCTCGATGTCATCCGACGGGGCGCCGACCAACCTCGACAGGTTCCTGGTCGAGCTGACCGGCAGAAGAGCACCCATGGTGTGCTTCGTGCCCACCGCATCCGCCGACGACCCGACCTACATCCGCAAGTTCCTGACCGCCTACGGCGCCCTCGGTGTGCGGACGATGGTTCTCACCCTATGGCAGGATGCGGCCGCCTCGGTTGCCCGGCTAACGGAGGCTGACCTGATTGTGGTCGGCGGCGGGTCAACCGCCAACCTGATCGCCCTGTGGAAGGTGCACGGAGTAGACCGAGCGATCATCCAGCGGATGTCCGGTGGACGCGACCTGGTGCTCGGGGGGCTGTCGGCCGGCGGATCGTGCTGGTACGAGGGGTGCGTCACGGACTCCTTCGGGGACGTCCGCGCGTGGCCGCACGGCCTGGGTCTGCTGAAGGGAAGTTTCTGCCCGCACTGGAACGGGGAGGCCGAGCGCCAGCCCGTCTTCACCGAGGCCGTCGCGAACGGCGATCTGCCGAGCGGTTACGCGGCCGACGACGGTGCAGCGCTGCACTGGGTGGACGGCGTGTTGCGCGGTGCGGTTGCCGAGCGAGCCGGGGCACGGGTCGCCAGGTTCACCGCCAGCGACGAACCGGCCACCGGCGGGCTGCTGATCGAACAACTGGTGCCTGAGGTTCTCTGAGCCCAACCGGGGGTCACGGCTCTGCGGCGAATCGGGCGTGGACGCTGGCCTGCAGTTCGACATCCTCCGGGACCAGGCTCACGCCCTCACCGCCGGCCGCCCCCTTCCCGCGCACCGACATCGCGAAAGAGGCGGCCTCTGTCTGCGCGCCGCGGTCCAGCAGACCTGGATCGGCCACCTCCAGGAACCTGACCTGTCCCGATCCCGCCGCCGTGGCCATCGTCTGGGCCCGGTACCGGGCAGCCTCCACCGCGCGGGCCAGCACCCGGTCCTCCTCTCGAACCCTGGACGCCTCGGTGAGCGTCCACTCGACGGCACCGACGCTCACCCCCTCGCGTCCACCCCAGGCATCGATGAACCTGCTCAACGCCGCGAAGTCTCGGAACTTCACCTTCACCTCACACGAGGCCGCGTGACGCAGCGGCAGCACCACGCCGTCCTGCGAATAAGGCCGCCAACTCCGCGTCCCGATCGCCAGGACCGCCGACCAGGTGGTCGGCGAGGGCTGCTGGCTGCGCAACGCCGCCAGATGGGACGCGACCTCGGTGGCCAGCGCGGTGGTGGCCGCCAGCACCTGCTGAGAGTCGCTGCCCTCGAAGCCCAACGCCAGGTGAACCGTTGCGCGCTCGGGCGGGAAGGCCGCAGTGGCTTGGCCGTGGACTGTGAGCTGCATGGTTCCTCCCGGTGGGTTGAGCGCACATCCTAGACCGGAACGCGAGGCCTGGGCGAGGCCTACCCGCTCGCCAGCGCGGCAGCCACCTGCCCGAACACCAGGTCATGGTCAACATCGCCTGCGGTGTTGACCAGCCAGCGAGGCTCGCGTCCCCAAGGTTCGGTCTCGGCGTAGCGCACCACCACGTCATCGAAGGTCAGTCTGGGCAGCCCTGGCACCATGGGACGCCCCGACAGCCGTTGAGCGTGCAGTGCCAGGTCGGTGTTGACGACCTCGACGAACAGCAGCGGGACGCGGTACTCCCCGGCCAGCGACGTCCACATCGCACGGGCCCAGGTCACGTAGTTGGCCGCATCGACAATGACGTGCTGCCCGAGCGCCAGGTTGGCCCGGGCCACCTGTTCGGCCACCAGGTAGGACGCCAACCCGGTGGCGAAGGACCGCTCGAACTCCGCTCGCAGCAGGGCCGACTCGACGTCGTCCACATTGACCAGCACGGCCGGGAACCGCTGCGCCAGTCCACGGGCGAGCGTCGACTTCCCCACGCCGGGCAGTCCGGCCATCGCGATCAGTGCCACGGGTCGGCCGGGATGGTGGCGGTGGCCAGTTCGCTGACGGCCTCGTGCATCGCCTTGATGCGCGGCAGGTTGTCGAATGCGACCCGATGGCCCGCCAGCGTGGTGATCAGCAGCGTCCCTGAACCGAATCCCCAGTCCCCGGCGGTCCGGGTGTAGCCCACGTCCACGATCCGGTTGAGCGGCAGATCCTGGCTCCTCCGGCGCAGCAGCCCGCCCCGAACGATCAGCCGGTCGGTGGTCAAGGTCGTGCTGGTGGCGGCCCACCGCAGCACCGGGCGGACAACAAGGATGAGGGCCAGAAGGGCCCCAACTCCGGCGACGACGTCCTGGCCCCAGGGCCGGTTCTCGAGCGGTACAACGGCGATCCCCACTCCCACCAGTGCCGACAGCACCATCAACAGCGCGATCGGCCAGACCAGCACCCGGGCGTGCGGACGGGTCGTGGTGACCAGTTCCTCACCCTTGTACAACTCGACGGCCATGACTCCATTGTCCCTCCCTGGGAATCGGTGACCGGCTTCGACCTCACCGGAAGGCACTCGTGACCAATTCGTTATGAACAACACCAACTCAATCTGGCGTTTTCGGCAGAGTGCATGACCGATCAAGAGACTGGCCCGTGGCTGCCCGCATCGTGGAGGATTGCGGGACGATCCCCAGGGCCTCTGCAGAGAGGAAACACACAATGAAGGCAATTCGGGGTTTCACCCGAGGCGCAACAGCCGCGGTCGCGACCGTCCTCGCCGTCGGGCTCCTGAGCGCCTGCGGCGGCGGGACGTCGTCCTCGGGCGGCAGTGCCGACGCAGGCACCAAGCCTGACAAGGTATACGAACTCAAGATGTCCACCCAGCTCTCCGACACTTCCCCCATGGTCACCGGTTTCAAGGCGTGGGCGACGGCGGTCGAGGAGAAGACCGAGGGCGGCATCAAGATCAACGTCTTCACGTCGGCCCAGCTGGGCAGCGATGAGGACGTCATCGAGCAGGCCATCGAAGGTGTGAACGTGGCCGTGCTCACCGACGGCGGGCGCATGGGCAACTACGTTCCCGACATCGGCATCATCGGCATGCCCTACATCGCCGACAACTACGACGACGTGAAGGCCATCACCGAGTCTCCGACCTTCCAGGCCTTTGACGAGAAGTTCGCCGAGAACGGCATCCGCATCCTCGCCTACAACTGGTACGACGGACCGCGGAACTTCTACACCAACAAGGAGATCAAGACTCCCGCTGACCTCAGCGGAGTCCGAGTTCGCACCCCGGGTGCACCTGTGTGGGCAGAATCCGTGAAGGCACTGGGAGCAACTCCGATTGCCATGCCGTGGCCGGACGCCTACAACGCCCTGCAGGGCAAGCAGATCGACGGCGTAGAGGTGCAGTCGACCTCGGCCTACCCGTCCTCGACCTTCGAGGTGGCCAAGATCATGACCCGCACCGAGCACTTCCAGCTGGCCAACTTCATCATGGTGGGCGAGGCCTGGATCAGCACGCTGCCCGAGGAGTACCAGCAGATCCTGGCTGACGAGGCCAAGGCCGCAGCCACCGAGAATGCCGCACTGGTCGTCAAGACGGGTGCCGAGTTCGAGGCCCTGATGGTCGAGAAGGGCCTGACCATCAACGAGGTCGACAAGGCCCCGTTCATCGAGGCCGCCCAAGCCGCCTACGACAAGCTCGGCTACACCGAACTTCGCGACCAGATCTGGTCCGAAATCGGCAAGTCCTGATCCAGGGATTGAGGTAACCCCATGAAACGGCTGTCAGCCATCTACGATGCCTTCTGCTACGTGGAAGAACACGTTGTTGCAGCGTTCATCGCCATCATCACCGGACTGATCTTCGTGTCGGCTCTCAGCCGTTTCGCGGGGTTCCCTCTGAACTGGGCGCAGGACGTGGCCATGCTGCTCTTCGCCTGGGTCGTCTTCCTGGGCGCCGACGTGGCACTGCGCACCGTCGGGTTCATCAAGGTGGACATGCTGGTACGGCGCTTTCCTGTGACCGTGCAGAAGGTCCTGCACTACATCTTTGCAGCCATGGCCATCGCCCTGCTGCTCGTCATCGCCTACTTCGGCACACAGCTGGCCATCGACCACGTCAAGCGTCTCTACCAGACAGTGGGCATCAGCTACTCGTGGGCGACCGCAAGCGCCCCGGTGGGTTCGGTGCTGCTGATCATCACCTACGTTCGCAAGCTCTACATGAATCGTCATGACCCGCTGGTCTCGGAAGGCAAGGAGGCTCTCTGATGGCAATTGCAGCAGTTGCATTCCTGGTGTTGCTGGCCCTCGGCATGCCGGTGGCTTTCACGATCGGCGTATCCGGCGCCATCTTCTTCCTCTCCAGCCCCGACGTGCCCTTCTCGATCCTGACCCAGAAGGTCGTCGCATCGTCACAGAACTTCACTCTGCTGGCCATCCCGCTGTTCATCTTCGCCGGCAACCTGATGAACAACACCGGCATCACCGATCGCCTGGTCAAGCTGGCCAACACCCTGACGGGCCACATGTACGGCAACCTTGCGCAGATCTCCTGCGTGCTGTCCACCCTGATGGGTGGGGTGTCCGGTTCCGCCAACGCGGACGCCGCCATGGAGTGCCGGGTTCTTGGTCCCGAGATGACCAAGCGCGGCTATGCCCGCGGCTACTCAGCGGCGGTCAATGGCGTGACTTCGCTGATCACGGCGACCATCCCGCCCAGCATGGGCCTGATCATCTACGGTTCGGTCGGTGACGTCTCGATCGGACGGCTGTTCGCTGCCGGTTTCGTCCCCGGCATCATGATGATGATCGCGCTCATGGTCACCATCAGGTTGACGGCCAAGAAGCGCGGCTATCTGCCCGAGCGCACCAAGCCCGCCCCCATCGGCGAGATCGGAAGGGCGCTGGTCGACGGCATCTGGGCCCTGCTCTTCCCGATCATCCTGATCGTAGGAATCCGCTTCGGCGTGTTCACTCCATCGGAGTCCGGTGCCTTCGCCTGCCTTTACGCGATCTTCGTCGGAGTGGTGGTCTACCGGGAGATGAACTGGAAGACGTTCGTGGACACCTTGAAGAGCACCAGCAAGGACATCGGCATCGTCATGATCCTGGTGGCCATGTCTGGCACCATCGGGTACGGCATCGTCTACGACCAGGTTCCGCAGAACATGTCGGCCTTCCTCGTCGGTGTCACCGAGAGCCCCATCCTGATGATGCTCATCGCGGTCGTCATCCTCGCGTTCTCCGGCATGTTCATCGAGACGACCGTCATCGCGCTGCTGATGACCCCCATCCTGGTGCCCGTCATGGTCGACATCGGAGTGGACCCTGTGCACTTCGGTCTCATCATGATGACTGTCACCACCATGGGAATCATGACTCCCCCGGTCGGCATCGCCCTCTACACGACGTCCCAGATCATGGGCACCAGAGTCGAGAACGTTGCCAAGGAATCCTTGCCCTTCCTGGCTGCGGTGATAGCGGTCGTGGTGATCATGATCCTCTTCCCGCAGTTGGTGCTGTTCATCCCGGACATGATCTTCGGCGCCGCCTGAGGCACCCGACCACCGCCTGACTTCTCAGGCTTGACGCAGGAGACCCGCTGGCTGCACCAGGCCAGCGGGTCTCCTGCGTCAGGCTCCGAGCTGCGGGCCATTCTCAGCGCAGGTGGACGACGTCTCCCGCCGAGAACGCCTCAACACCGGACTCACCCAGATCAACCAGGAGTTCCCCGTTGGGTCCCACGCCGACGGCCCGCCCGGTCTCCGACGGTCCGTGCTCGGACTGCTCATCGAGGTGGACGCGCACCTGGCGTCCGATGGTGGCGCAACCGGACGCGTACTCGGTGCTCAGGTCGTGGCCCTCATCCCAGCGATTCGCGAGATCGGCCAGCCGCTCCAGGATCGCAGCGAGCAGATGGTTCTTGTCGGTGGGCAGCCCAGCCACCAGCAGGCTGGTCGCCCGCGAGAAGGGGAGCTCGGCAGTCGACATCGAGATGTTGATCCCCCACCCGCAGACCGCGGCCGGGCCCAGGTCGGTGTGCACCATCTCGGACAGGATTCCGCAGACCTTCAACTCATCGATCAGCACGTCGTTGGGCCACTTCAAGGTGACGCGCTCCCCTGCGCCCAGCGACCTGATGCCGTCGGCGATCGCCAGGCCCACCAGCAACGACAACCAGCCCCAGTCCAGGGCGGGACGCGTCGGCCGCAGCAGCACCGAAGTAGCCACTGACGTGCCCGGGGGAGACTGCCATGCCCGATCGAAGCGTCCCCGCCCGGAGCGTTGATGGTCGGCGACCAGGACGCGGCCGGCCGGCTCGCCAGCGCGCGCTCGATGAGCCATGTCCACGTTGGTCGAACCTGTCTCGGCTACGCAGCTGACCCGCCACGGCGACCCCGGCCCGAGCAGGGTTTGGATCCGTTCGGCGCTGGCAGCAGGAGTCGCGGGCATGGATCGCAGCCTAACCTGCCGCCTCGAACACCTGCCCGGCTATCTTGTTCGATATGGACGTCGACCTTCACACCACCGCCGGCAAGCTGGCCGATCTGGGTACCCGCATCGAGCAGGCCGTCCACGCTGCGGGCGCCCAGGCCGTTGACAAGCAGCACGCCAAGGGCAAGATGACCGCCCGCGAACGCATCCTCGCGCTCCTCGACGAAGCCAGCTTCTCCGAGATGGACGAGTTCGCCCGACACCGCAGCCGGGATTTCGGGATGGATGCCAAGCGCCCCTACGGCGACGGTGTCATCATCGGTGTCGGCGCGATCCACGGCCGTCCGGTGTGCGTGTTCAGCCAGGACGTCGGGGTGTACGGCGGATCGCTGGGCGAGGTGTACGGCGGCAAGATCGCCAAGATCATCGACTTCGCCACCACCACCGGCTGCCCCCTCATCGGCATCAACGAGGGCGGCGGTGCCCGCATCCAGGAGGGTGTCGGTTCGCTGGCGGCCTACGGCGACATCTTCCTGCGCAACGTGCACGCCTCCGGTGTCATCCCCCAGATCAGCCTGATCATGGGCGCGGCGGCCGGCGGCCACGTCTACTCCCCCGCCCTCACCGACTTCATCGTGATGGTCGACCAGACCAGTCAGATGTTCATCACCGGTCCCGATGTGATCCGCACCGTCACCGGCGAGGACGTCACCATGGAAGACCTCGGCGGTGGACGCACGCACAACACCAGGTCGGGCAACGCGCACTATCTGGCCGCCGACGAGGCCGACGCGCTGGAGTACGTCCGGGAACTGATCACCTACCTGCCGCAGAACAACCTCGAGGACGCCCCGGTCTACGAGTTCGCCGAGGCCGCCGACCTGGACTTCACCGACCACGACCGTTTGCTGGACGCGTTGATCCCCGACAACCCTGCGCACGCCTACGACATGCGCGACGTCATCCGCACCGTCGTCGACGATGACGAGTTCCTGGAGGTCATGGAACTGTACGCGCCCAACATCATCTGCGGGTTCGCCCGCGTCGAGGGACGCAGCATCGGCATCGTCGCCAACCAGCCGATGGTGTTGGCCGGCACGCTCGACACGAAGGCCGCTGAGAAGGCCGCCCGATTCGTGCGCACCTGCGATTCCTTCAACGTCCCGGTGCTCACGTTCGTGGACGTCCCGGGGTTCCTGCCCGGGGTCGAGCAGGAGCACAGCGGCGTCATCCGCCGCGGGGCGAAACTGATCTACGCCTACGCCGAGGCAACGGTGCCCCTGATGACCGTCATCACCCGGAAGGCCTACGGCGGCGCCTACGTCGTGATGGGCTCCAAGCATCTGGGCTGCGATGTGAACCTGGCCTGGCCGACCGCCCAGATCGCGGTGATGGGGGCTGAGGGGGCTGTCAGCATCCTGTACCGCAAAGAACTGGCGTCATCCGCAGACCCAGCCGGCCTGACGAAGGAGCTCATCGAGACCTACAACCGGACGCTGGCCAATCCATACGCTGCCGCCGAGCGCGGCTACGTGGACCAGGTGATCTACCCGCACGAGACCCGCTCGCAGGTCATCCGTTTCCTGCGTCTGCTGCGCACCAAGCGCGAGGCTCTGCCGCCCAAGAAGCACGGGAACATCCCGCTATGAGCGATCCGGTCTTCAGTGTGCTGCGCGGCCGTCCCAGCGACGAGGAACTGGCCGCTGCCGCCGTCGTCCTGGCGGCCGAACTGGCCGAACCGGGGCCCGCGCGCGCCAATACCGACCGACCCCTGGCGGGCGGCTGGAACTCCTACTGGCGCCGGGTACGCCAGCCCTTCGTCCACGGCCCGGAGGCCTGGACCGGCAGCCTGCGCTGAGTCGATGCGTTGGTGAGGGGCCTGTTCGCCCAGCGGTGAAATCTGACGATCGACCGGTGCTCCCACCAACCATCCACTTGAATGGAAACCAGCGGCCGGGCCACACGGTTCTGGCCAGTGAGGAGCACACCATGACAGCGATCGACGACATCCTAGGCAAGTTGCCCATCCAGCAGTTGGCCGCTCAACTGGGCAGCGACCCGGACACCATCCAACAGGCAGCAGGTGAGGCCATCGCCTCACTGATGGGTGGGCTGCAGCAGAACTCGACCCAGCCGCTCGGCCAGCGCTCGCTGGCCGCTGCCCTTAAGCAGCACCAGGGCAGCAACCTGCTCGACACCGAGATCGACCTCAACCAGATCGACCAGACCGACGGCACCAAGATCGTCCAGCACGTCCTGGGTGCCGACCCGGCCACCGCCGCCCGTAACCTGGGCACGCGCAGCGAAGCCGGTCTCATCCAGCGGCTGCTGCCGATGCTCGCTCCCCTGGTGCTGAGTTACCTGGCCAGCCGGGTGGGCAACCGCCAGATCGAAGCCGGACGCCAGCAGGAGCAGCAGCAACAGGGTGGCAGCATTCTGGACAGCATCCTCGGCCGCAGCGGACCCCAGGACACCCGGCCGAGCGAGGACTACCAGCGCGGCTACCAGGACGGCTACGAGGCCGCCAAGACCGAGGCCCAGCAGAGTGGCGGCATGGGGCTGGCCGACATCATCGGCGGAATGATGGGTGGCACCCAGCAGCGCCCCCAGCAAGGTGGGCTGGGCGGCCTGCTCGGCGGCCTCTTCAGCTGACAGCGGCAGGCCAGCCCCTAGCATGGTGCTGTGCCCAAGCCAGTAACCGTTCCACAGCCACGGCGGGTGATCCTGGGTTCGGGGTCACCCGCCCGGCTGCAGACCCTGCGCAACGCCGGTCTGGATCCCGAGGTGATCGTCCCCGAGGTGGACGAGGACTCCATCCACATCTCCGGGCCTCGTGACCTCACCGCTGCCCTCGCACAATTGAAGGGCGAGGCCGTTCTCGCCTCGTTGCGTGAGTCTGACGCACTCGATGAACCGCTGGTCTTGCTGGCCTGCGATTCGATGCTTGAGATCGAGGGACGCCTGCACGGTAAGCCCGGCACCCAGGACGCCGCCGTGGTGCGCTGGTACCGGATGAGGGGCCGTCAGGGGATCTTGTTCACCGGGCACTACGTCGCCGTGGTGCTGGGTCCCGACGACATCCGCCACCAGGTCAGGGTGGCTGAGACCGGCGTGACGTTCGCTGACCTCACCGACGCCGAGATCGCCGCCTATGCGGCCACCGGGGAACCACAGCGAGTGGCCGGCGGATTCACCATCGACGGCTTCGGTGGCGCATTCGTCACCCGCATCACCGGTGACCCCCACAACGTGGTCGGGATATCGCTGCCGCTGGTCCGCCAGATGCTGCTCGACCAGGGCGTGGCCTGGCACAGTCTGTGGCGTCACAACCAGTCGTAGCGCTTGAACGTCAGGTAGAGCGCCACCACCGAGGCCACGGTGATGCCCGCCGCCAGCCACAGACCGAGGGGGTCACTGAATCCGGGGTAGGGCACATTCATGCCGAACCAGCCGGTCACCATCGTCGGGACCGCAATGATCGCCGCCCAGCCCGACAACTTCTTCATCACCACGTTCAGTCGCATGTCGTTCAACGACAGGTTGGTCTCGAAGATGCTTCCGACCAGATCGCGCAGCGACTCGGTCCACTCCGCCTCGCGCTGCACGTGATCGTAGAGGTCTTCGAAGTAGCCGCGCAGGTTCTCGGACCAGCCATACTCGCGACCATGCCTGATGACCACGGAGACCACGTCGCGCATCGGCAGCGCAATCCGCCTGATCTCGACCAACTCCCGGCGCAGCCGGTAGGCCTCCCGCGAGACTTGCGTGGTCTGTGGGCGGTCATCGAAGAGCATGTCCTCCAGGGCCTCCATGCCCTCGTCGAGCGCGCCGATCACCACGTCCTGACCGTCGACGATCACGTCCAACAGGGCGTGCAGCAGGCCCCCCGCACCATAGCTGACCAGCTCGCGATCCTCGTCCCAGCGCTGAAGGAGCGCTTCGAGCGGAACGTCCTCGCACGGACGCACGGTGATCAGCCCGTTGCGCACCACGAACGCCGAGATCTGGTGGGCCCGCAGTCTGCTCTCATAGCCGGGCGCGTCAACCAATCGGACAGCGTAGGCCTGCACGAACAGGTGACGGTCGTGCCGGGTGGCCTTGGGACGCTCGCCCTGGGCCTGCGCGTCCTCGACGACGTGAAAGTCGAACGCCATTTCGCGGGCCAGGTTCTCGAGCACTTCAGTGCTCGGGTTGCACAGGTCGAACCAGACCAGGTTGGCGTCGTCTGCCAACTGGACGTCGAGGTCCTCCAGCGTGAAGTCCTCGAGGACAACCTGGCCGTTACGCCAGACCCTCGAGTGCGGCACGCTCACCGTGGCATCCCTTCCAGCACGACGTCTGCCGGGTTGTCCACGGCTACCTGGATCTGGGCCAGATCGGCCAACGGGATAGGCTCCGGCAGATCGTCCAGCCTGAACCACCCGACGTCGCTTGACTCATCGTCGCCCACCCGAACCTGGCCGCCGGCCCAGCACGCCCGAACGGTGTGTTCGAGGTACGTGGTGACATCCCCGTTGGAGTAGGTGACCGGCCCGATGACGCCCACGTTCACCAGCCGATCGATGGTGATCTCGACGCCGGTCTCCTCCAGGCACTCCCGCACCGCAGACTCCGGCACGGTCTCGCCCGGATCCATGACCCCCTTGATCGGGGTCCACGTGCCGTCGTCGACCCTCTTGACCAGCAGCACCTCGGCAGGGTCATCGATCGGCCGCAGCACCACCGCGCAGACCCCGGGCAGCCACAGCGGATGATTGCCGAGTTTGGCACGTTGGGCCAGGATGAACTCAGGAGTGGCCATGTCTGACAGCCTAGAACCCCTAGACTCCCGAGCATGACGATCACCAAGCTGCTGGTGGCCAATCGAGGCGAGATCGCGGTTCGTGTCATCAGGGCCGCGAAGGACGCCGGCATCACCTCGGTCGCGGTCTATGCCGATTCGGACGCCGCCGCCCTCTTCGTCCAGTTGGCCGACGAGGCGTTCGCGCTCAACGGGGCCACCCCGGCCGACACCTATCTAAACTCCGCGAAGCTGATCGACGTCGCGCTGCGCGCAGGGGCCGACGCCGTGCATCCCGGCTACGGCTTCCTCTCGGAGAACGCGAGCTTCGCGCGGGCCGTCATCGACGCCGGGCTCACCTGGATAGGCCCGCCGCCTGCCGCCATCGACGCGCTCGGTGACAAGGTGAAGGCCCGCCACATCGCCCAGAAGGTGGGCGCGCCGCTCGTCCCGGGAACCCCCGACCCGGTCGCGAACGCCGACGAGGTGATCGCGTTCGCCGAACAGTACGGTCTGCCGATCGCGATCAAGGCGGCTTTCGGCGGTGGCGGGCGTGGCCTCAAGGTGGCCCGACGCATCGATGAGGTCGCGGAGCTGTTCGAGTCGGCCACGCGGGAGGCGGTCACCGCCTTTGGACGCGGCGAGTGTTTCGTGGAGCGTTACCTTGACCGGCCCCGGCATGTCGAGACCCAGTGCCTGGCCGACCAGCACGGCCACGTCGTGGTGGTGTCGACCCGCGACTGCTCCCTGCAGCGGCGTCACCAGAAACTGGTGGAGGAGGCGCCCGCGCCTTTCCTCACCGACGACCAGGTGGAGCGGCTGTATGCGTCCAGTAAGGCGATCATGCGCGAGGCAGGGTACATCGGGGCCGGCACCTGCGAGTTCCTGGTCGGTACCGATGGCACCATCAGTTTCCTCGAGGTGAACACCCGCCTGCAGGTCGAGCACCCGGTCAGCGAAGAGGTCACCGGCTGGGATCTGGTGCGTTGGCAGTTCAACATCGCCGAGGGCGCCCATCTGCCGAGCAGCGATCCGCCGGTGGTGGGCCATTCTCTTGAGTTCCGGATCAACGCCGAGGACGCCGGGCGCGGCTTCATGCCCGGGCCCGGCACGTTGACCCGCTGGCGGCCGCCGTGTGGGCCGGGTGTGCGAACAGACGAGGGCTACCGGCGGGGCATGACCGTCCCCGGGGCGTTCGACTCGCTGCTGGGCAAGATCATCGTCACCGGGCCCAGCCGACCCGAGGCACTGGCGCGCGCGCGCCGGGCCTTGGGCGAGTTCATCGTCGACGGCATGCCAACCGTGGTGCCGTTCCACCAACTGGTGTTGGACGACCCGGCGTTCACAGCCGCCGATGGTTCGTTCGGCGTCTACACGAACTGGATCGAGACCGAGTTCACCGGTCGGATCGAGCCGTACGCCGGTGAGTTGGGTGAGCCGGACGAGCAGGTGCCGAGCAAGGTGGTGGTGGTCGAGGTCAACGGTCGTCGCCTGGAGGTCAAGGTGCCGGCGAACCTGGGAGCCAGCGCCGCGCCCGTGAAGCCGAAGAAGCCGGTGCGCCGAGCGCGCGGGGCGAAGGCCAGCGAGCCGTCTGGCGACGACCTCACCGCCCCCATGCAGGGCACCATCGCCAAGACGGCGGTGTCCGAGGGAGACACGGTCGCCGAGGGCGATCTGATCGTGGTGCTGGAGGCCATGAAGATGGAACTGCCGATCAGCGCCCACCGCGGCGGTGTGGTGCAGTCGCTGGTAGCGGCGGGCACATCCGTGGGCAGCGGTGATGTCCTCTGCCAGATCGTGGATGCCTGAGAGCTCCCTGCCCCACGAGTGGCGCGGGCACGCCGTGGTGCAGGTCGGCGTCCCGGAGCTCGAGGAATGGATCGTGCGGCGAACCCGACACTACGACGTGCGCTTCGTCAGCGCAGACCCCGGTTTCCGGCACGCCCACATCACTGTACTGGCCCCGCTTCAGCGCTGGTCAAGCGACGACCATCGCCAGCGATCGCCGCGTCGACAGCCCCCTTCGACTTCGCGTTGCGCTGCATCCGGGTTTTCCCCAACGGGTGCATCCATTTACCTCCCGAGCCGGACGCAGACTTCCGGACCCTGACGCGCAGGGTCTGGGACGCCCACCCGGACATCATCCCCAACGGCGCACCCGATCCGGCCCCGCACCTGACGCTCGACCTGGCGTCACCCGAGGTGTCGCTCACCTCCACCCGTCACCTGCTGGGCGACGCGATCCCGGTGCTCTGCCGGGCCGAGGCACTCGAACTGGTCTGGTACGAGGCCGGCAACTGCCACTTGATCGAGCGTTGGCCTCTGGGGTCTGACGAGGAGCGCTGAAGCGGGGTACGGTCGGGGGATGACAACCATTGCCGTGCGCTACCTCTACGACCAGACAGCCGACGAACGCCGCGCACAGTACCGCGAGATCCACCGTGACTTCCTGCGGACGTTGCTCAGCGAGGGCATCGTGCTGGCCTCCGGCGCGGTGTCCGAACCGAAGGGTGCGCTGATCATCCTGGCGGCAGACTCACCCCAGGCTGCTCTCGACATCCTGACCGACGACCCGTTCCTGACCGCCGGCGGCATCATCGTCGAGCGTTCGGCCCAGGTGTGGGACGTCGCCATTGGCGCGGTCGGCTGACCGGTCCCAGCTGGCCCGGCGGTCACAGGGCGGAGGTGATCACCTTCATGTACTGGGCCCGCTCGAACTCCCCCGGATGCGGCACGTTCGCTGCGCTCATCGAACCCTGCAACTGACGCACCGACTCGTACTCGTGCTCGACCAGCCACGACTCGAGTTCGGCCAGCATCTCGCGCAGGTGGTCCGCCCCGTTGAGCAGCACCGCTGAGGTGGTGCAGGCGACGTTCGCCCCCACCAGCAGCGCCTTGAGCGCGTCCTCACCGCTGTGCACCCCCGAGGTCGCGGCCAGCGACAGGTCGGGACGCTGAGCCCGCAGGACGCCGATCCAGCGCAGCGGCAGTCGCAGCTCGTCGGGCTGCGACAGGGCGAGCCTGCTGGCGAGCACCAGGCGGTCCAGGTCGATCTCGGCGCCGTAGAAGCGGTTGAAGAGCACCAGCCCGTCGGCGCCGGCGTCCTGTGCACGGCGGGCGAAGTGGCTCAGGCCGGTGATGTGCTGTGACAGCTTCACCGCAAGCGGCACCTCGATGCCCGCGCGCACCGACTCGATGATGCGCAGGTAGCGGTCCTCCACCTGGGCAGACGACTCGTCCGGGTCGGTGTTGACCGAGTACAGGTTGAGTTCGATGGCGTCGGCGCCGGCTTCGGCGAGCAGCCGGGCGTAGCTCGCCCAGTCACCGGGTCGGGTGCCGTTGACGCTGGCGATCACCGGAATCCTCAGCGCGGCCTTGGCCTCGCGGAGGGCCCGGAGGTGCCGGTTGGGCCCGAGGTTGTCGATGTCGATGTCGGGCAGCGGCGCCGAGGCGAACTCGGCGAAGTCGTCGCCGGTGTCCATCAGATCGGAGGCGGCCAGTTCCTCGGCCTCCACCTCCTCCTGGAAGAGGCTGGGCAGCACCACAGCTCCGGCACCAGCGGCCTCCAGCGCCAACAGCGACTCGATGCGTCCGGTCAGCGGACTGCATGACGCAATGATCGGTGAGCGCAAGTCCAGCCCGAGATAGCTCGTGGTCAGGTCGACAGTGCTCACTGGTCCTCCTCGGGGCTCGCGTTGTTCGACATTGCAGGTCCGGGATCGGGCGGGCCAACCGGATCACCGGGCAGGACGCGCTGTACACCGGCGATCTGGCTGTAGTAGCGCCAGCGCTCATCGGCGTCGGCCTGGGCCAGCTCGAACAGCTCGGCGGCCCGCTTGGGGTTCGAGCGCTTGAGCATCGAGTAGCGGGCCTCGCTGCTCATGAAGTCCGACACCGACCCGACGGGTGCCTTGGAGTCCAGGTGCAGCGGCGTGCTGCCCGCCTCCTGGCTGGGACGGAATCGGTAGAGCGGCCAATAGCCGGTGGCGACCGCGTCCGACTGGTGGGTCATCGACGTCTGCATGTCGATGCCGTGCGCGATGCAGGTGGAGTAGGCGATCACCAGGCTGGGTCCGTCCCAGGCCTGGGCCTCCAGCAGCGCGCGAACGGTTTGCTGCTGGTTAGCGCCCATCGCGATCTGGGCGACGAAGACGTTGCCGTAAGCCTGAGCGATCATCCCCAGGTCCTTCTTGGGTGAGCCCTTGCCCGCGGACGCGAACTTCGCCTGGGCACCTCGTGGGGTGGCCTTTGACGCCTGCCCGCCGGTGTTGGAGTACACCTCGGTATCGAGCACCAGGACGTTGACGTTGCGTCCCGAACCCAGCACGTGGTCGAGCCCGCCGTAGCCGATGTCGTAGGCCCAGCCGTCGCCGCCGACGATCCAGATCGACTTGTCCACCAGTTCGTCGGCCAGGCTCAGCAGCGTTGCTGCCGCAGGGTCGTCCAGGCTCGACCAGGGCCGCCTTGAGGACGGCGACCCGCTCGCGCTGCTCGGCGATGCCGGTCTCGGTGGACTGGTCGGCGTCCAGCAGCCCGGCGACCAGACCGGCGTCCAGCTGGTCGCGCAGCGCGCCGAGCAGCCGCCGGGCGTGGGAGTTCTGCATCTCCCAGGCCAGCCTGATGCCCAACCCGAATTCGGCGTTGTCCTCGAACAGCGAGTTGCTCCAGGCCGGTCCGCGGCCGTCCGCGTTGGTGGTGAACGGGCTGGTCGGCAGGTTGCCGCCGTAGATGGACGAACAGCCCGTCGCGTTGGCCATGATCAGCCGGTCACCGAAGAGCTGGGTGAGGGTACGGATGTAGGGGGTTTCGCCGCATCCGGAACAGGCCAGCGAGTACTCGAACAGCGGCTGCAGCTGGGCCGCGCCCTTGACCTGGTCGTGGCGCACCTTGGAGCGGTCGAGATCGGGCAGCCCGAGGAAGTAATCGAAGTTGACCCTTTCCCGTTCCAGGTGTTCGCGGCGCGGTTCCAGGTTGATCGACTTGTGCTTGACCTCGGTCTTCGAGCGGGCAGGGCAGATGTCGACGCATACCCCGCAACCGGTGCAGTCGTCCGGGGCAACCTGGACGATCAGCTGGTGTTCCTTGAGGTTGCGGTCCTTGTACAGCTTCGACGCGAATCCCTCGGGTGCCCCGGCCAGCTTGGCGTCGGGAACCACCTTGATGCGGATCGCCGAGTGCGGGCAGACGATCGCGCACTTGCCACAGTCGATACAGATGCTCGGATCCCAGATCGGGATCTCCTCGGCGATGCCGCGCTTCTCGAACTTCGCGGTGCCGCTGGGCCAGGTGCCGTCCACCGGCATCGCGCTGACCGGCAGCAGGTCGCCCTCACCGCGCAGCATCACCGCGGTGACCTGCTTGACGAAATCGGGGGCGCTCGCCGGCATCGGCGGCATCCGGTGTAGGGCACCGCCGGCCTGATCGGGCACAGCCAACGGTCGCAGTGCAGCGACCGCTGCATCGATGGCGGCGAAGTTCCGCTCGACCACCGTGCGGCCACGGCGTCCATAGCTGGCCTCCGCCGCCGCCTTGATGCGGGAGATGGCCTCCTCGCGGGGCACCACCCCTGAGAGGTAGAAGAAGCACGGTTGCATCACGGTGTTGATGCGCTTGCCCAGGCCGGCCTGCTGGGCCACCTCGGCGGCGTCGATCACCCACACCGACAGGTTCCGGTCGATGATCAACTGCTGCACCTCGACCGGCAGCTCGTCCCAGGTGCGTTCGCCGTGCCCGGAGTTGATCAGCACCGTGCCCCCCGGCTTGGCCAGGTCGATGGTGCGCATCTGGGCCAGCAGGTCGAACTGGTGCACTGCGACGAAGTCAGCGGCGTCGATGAGGTAAGCGGAGTTGATCGGCGCATGGCCGAACCGCAGGTGGCTCACCGTGGTCGCGCCCGACTTGCGTGAGTCATAGACGAAGTAGCCCTGCGCGTAGCGTCCCTCGTCCGATCCGATGATCTTGACGGTGTTCTTGGCCGCGCCGACGGTGCCGTCCGAGCCGAGCCCGTAGAAGACCGCCGTGAGCGCCTCAGAGCTGACCCGGAAGTCGTCCGGGACGCTCAGCGACAGGTGGGTGATGTCGTCGGTGATGCCGACGGTGAAGCGGGGTTTGGGTTGCTCGACCGCCAGTTCCCCGAAGACCGCCGCTGCCATGGCAGGGGTGTACTCCTTGCTCGACAGCCCGTAGCGACCGCCGATGAGCTTCGGCATGCCCGCCGCGAAGTGGTCCGAGTGCTCGGCGGCGGCGATCACCAGGTCGGCGAACAGCGGCTCTCCGGCGCTGCCCGGTTCCTTGGTGCGATCCAGCACCGCGATCCGCCGGACGGTCGGCGGGCAGGGCGGCGATCACCTCGGAGGCCGGGAACGGCCGGTACAGGCGCAGCGTCAGCGCACCCACCTTCTCACCGCGGGCCAGCAGTTCGTCCACAGCCTCGCAGGTAGTCCCCCAGGCCGACCCCAGCACGATGACCACGCGGTCGGCGTCCGGGGCGCCGTGATACTCCACCAGCGAGTACCGGCGTCCGGTCCGCTCGGCGAACTCCTCGAAGACCTCGGCAACCACGCTCGGCACGGCGTCGTGGAAGAGGTTGGCGGCCTCGCGGGCCTGGAAAAAGACGTCCGGGTTCTGGGCCGTTCCCCGGATGACGGGGGCGTCCGGGGTGAGACCGCGAGCGCGGTGAGCCAGCACGTCGTCCTCGCGCACCAGGGCGCGCAGGTCAGAGGCATCGAGCACCCGGATCTTGTTCTCCTCGTGGCTGGTGCGGAAGCCGTCGAAGAAGTGCAGGAACGGTACCCGGCTGCGCAGCGTGGCCGAGTGGGCGACAGCGGCGAAGTCGTGGGCCTCCTGGACGCTCGAGGCGCACAGCATCGCCCAGCCGGTCATCCGGCAGCCCATCACGTCGGAGTGGTCACCGAAGATGGAAAGCGCGTGGGTGGCGATCGTTCGGGCGGCGACGTGGATGACGGCCGGGGTCAGTTCACCGGCGATCTTGTACATGTTGGGGATCATCAGCAGAAGGCCCTGGGACGCCGTGAACGTCGTGCCCAGGGTTCCCTTGGTGACCGCACCGTGCAACGCGCCGGCGGCTCCCGCCTCCGACTGCATCTCGATGACCTCGGGCACCTGGCCCCACAGGTTCGTCCGACCCGCAGCACTCCAGGCGTCCGACGATTCAGCCATCGCCGAACTCGGGGTGATCGGGTAGATCGCTATGACCTCACTGAGGGCATGCGCCACCCGCGCAGCAGCCTCGTTGCCGTCCATCGTCTCCCACGCAGTACTCACGCGCACAGCCTAACCCCCGGGCTACCGGCGTCCTGCCCGGTGCCAGCGGCGGTGGACGTCACACCAGGAAGCGGTAGAACGGGCTGTCAGGGTCGATGGCCTCCACTTGGAGCGGGGATGCCTGCATGCGAGCCAGCAACGCCGGCAGCGACGTCGGGTCGCCCAGCTCGAGGCCGACGAGCGCCGGACCGACCTCCCGGTTACTGCGCTTGACGTACTCGAACAGGGTGATGTCGTCGTCAGGGCCGAGCACGTCGTTGAGGAATCGTCGCAGCGCACCCGGCTCCTGAGGGAAGGACACCAGGAAGTAGTGCTTGCGACCCTCGAAGACCAGGGAGCGCTCCACGATCTCGGAGTAGCGCGACACGTCGTTGTTGCCACCACTGACGATGGCCACGACCGTCTGCCCGGGCTCGACCTGCACCTGGCTGCGAAGCGACGCCGAGGCCAGCGCCCCCGCCGGCTCGGCGATTACTCCGTCCACCTGGTAGAGGTCGAGCATCTCGCTGCAGATCTGCCCCTCGGCCACGGTCGCCCACTCGCAGCCCATCCGCTTGATGATCGGGAAGGTGACCTCCCCGGCGGTTCGCACCGCAACGCCGTCGGCGAAGGTGTCAATGACGTCCAACCTCGTCGGACGCCCGGCCCACAGCGCGGCCTGCATGCTGGCCGCGCCCGCCGGCTCGACGCCCACGACCCGCGTTCTGGGCCACCGTTCCCGCAACCAGGTCAGGCAGCCGGCCAACAACCCTCCCCCGCCGACCGGCACCAGCAGTACGTCCGGTGCCAGGCCGAGTTGATCCACGATCTCGGGAGCCACCGTGCCCTGACCGGCGATGGTGCGCAGATCGTCGAAGGCGTGCACCTTCACGGCTCCCGTCGCCTCGGCCTCGGACTGGGCTGCCGCGGCGGCCTCATCGTAGGTGTTGCCGACGAACACCAACTCGACCCAGGTGCCGCCGATGGACAGCATCCGGTCGCGCTTCTGGCGCGGGGTGGTGGTGGGACAGAAGATGCGTCCCCTGATGCCCAGATGGGCGCAGGCGTAGGCGACTCCCTGACCGTGGTTGCCGGCGGACGCGCACACCACGCCCACTGCCCGCTCTGCCGGGGTGAGGGTGCTCATCACGTGGTAGGCGCCGCGCAGTTTGTAGGATCGCACCGGCTGCAGGTCCTCGCGCTTCAGCAGGACCTCGGCGCCGGTGAGGTCGCTCAGTCGAGCGTTGCGAACCAGCTCGGTGCGGCGCGCCACCCCCGCAAGGTTCGCGGCGGCGGTCTCGATGTCGGCTGCGCTCAGGTTCACCCCGTCATTGTGGCACGGCACCTCACAGGCGCCCCGCGGCTCGACACGGTGCTCGGGCCGGGCAGCCCGGTTCTCAGGTCACACGTCTGCGACCAAGGCAGCCAGACCCTCCCCCACGTTGAGGTCGAGTCGCACGGTCGCCAGGTCGTCGGCCCGGGTGGCGCCGTGATTGATGATGACGACCGGTTTGCCCTGCTTGGCCATCTGGCGGGCGAACCGTAGGCCCGACATCACCGTCAGGCTCGACCCTGCGACGAGCAGCGCGTCCGCACCCTGACACCACGCGGTGGCGGTGGCGACCCGGTGTCGAGGCACCGACTCACCGAAGAAGACCACATCGGGTTTGAGGACACCGCCGCAGACCAGACAGTCGGGCACCCGGAAACCCTTCCAGTCACCGACCTCGGCGTCGGCGTCGGGGCGCAGTTCAGCGTGCTCGATATGTCTCATCTGGGGGACGCCCGGGTTGGCCTCGATCAGGCGCGGCTGCAGTTGGGCGCGTGGGGTGACCTGCCCACAACCCAGGCACACTACGTCCGCCGAGCGTCCGTGCAGCGTGACGATCCGCCGGCTGCCCGCCTGTTCGTGCAGACCGTCGACGTTCTGGGTGATCACCCCGACCAGGGCGCTGGGTCGTCCGAGTTGTTCCCACGCTGCCGCAGCTCGGTGGGCCTGGTTGGGTACCGAACGGGACAGCTGCGCCCAGCCCTGAAAGTTGCGGGCCCAGTAGCGTTGCCGGGCCGTCGGGCTGCCGACGAACTCCGAGTACAGCATCGGGGTGGCCCGAATGGCTCTCGGCCCCCGGTAGTCGGGGACCCCCGAATCGGTCGACACTCCTGCTCCGGTCAACAACACGACGCTTGCCGCCTCCGCCAGGATCTGCCGGGCATCGTCGATTGTGCCCTTCACGTGGGCACTCGGCTGCCACTGGCTGGTCGCGCGATGGTTGAGCACGCGATCAACACTAGGCGCTTCGGATACAGTGGAACACGGTGAGCTGGGAAGTCTGGTCAGCCGTGGCGAGGTCGCCGCGCCCATACCTTCGAACGCCCGGAGCGCCCATGTCCCAACCGATTCGCCCCGACGCCCTCTCCCGTGGTTCCTGGCCGGAATGGCAACGCATCAGCAACCTGCTGCGCACCGAGTCGATCGGCGGGATCTTCCTGCTGATCGCCGCGCTGCTCGCCATCCTGTTCGCCAACACCGCGTTGCAGGACGCCTACTTCACCGTCCGAGGGACCTACCTCGGCGGGGAGCTCCTCGGTCTGGACCTCAAGCTGTCCATCGGCCACTGGGCGGCGGACGGGCTGCTGGCGGTCTTCTTCTTCATGGCCGGTCTGGAACTCAAGCAGGAGTTCGTGGCCGGCGACCTGCGCAATCCGGCACGTGCGGTCATCCCGGTCGCGGCCGCCTTCGGAGGCGTGGCGATCCCGGCGATCATCTATGCGGTCATCAACCTGGGTAACCCCGACGGGCTCAACGGCTGGGCGATCCCGACCGCCACCGACATCGCCTTCGCGATGGCCGTGCTGGCAGTCATCGGTTCCAGTCTGCCCGCTGCGATGCGCACCTTTCTGCTGACCCTGGCGATCGTCGACGACCTGATCGCCATCACCATCATCGCGATCTTCTACACCTCCCAACTTAACCTCGGCTACCTGTTCGGCTCACTGGCGGTGGTGGTGGTCTACGGGGTGATCGCCAACCGTTCGGAACGCTGGTTCCGCCACAACCTGGGCTCTTCCTGGTTCCTGCTGCTGCCGGTCGGTACCGTCGCGTGGGCCCTGCTGCTCAACTCCGGCGTCCACGCGACCATCGCCGGCGTGCTGCTGGCCTTCACCATCCCGGTGCACCCGCGAGGCCGCGAGTCCCGGCACGAGGGCCTGGCCCACATGCTGGAGCACTACATCCGGCCGGTCTCAGCGGGTTTCTGCGTGCCCGTGTTCGCCTTCTTCTCTGCGGGGGTGGCGGTGGGAGGTTGGGCCGGTCTGACCAGTGCGCTCGGCAACCCCATTGCTGTGGGCATCATCGCCGGGCTGGTGATCGGCAAGATGATCGGCATCACCGGTACGACCTACCTGGCCACCCGGTTCCGCGGGGTCGATCTGGACGACGAACTGTCCTGGATCGACGTCCTGGGCCTCTCGGCGATCGCCGGCATCGGGTTCACGGTCTCACTGCTGGTCAGCGAGCTCAGCTTCGGTCAGGGCAGCCTGATGGACGACATCGGCAAGGTGGGCATCCTGAGCGCGTCCCTGCTGGCGGCCATCGTGGCCAGCGCCATCCTCATCCCGCGCAACCGCCACTACCGCAAGGTTGCGCTGCTCGACCGGCTGGACGCGGACGCCGACGGGGTGCCCGACGCCTTCGAGGATCCAGCGGACGTGAACGCCACCCCAGAGCAGATCGCCTCCGCGCTTGCCCGGCTGACCCCTGAGACGACGAGGCAGCCCCGGCGCCCGGTCAGGTGATCGGCGCCCATTCCGGACCGGTCTGGCCCAGGGCGTCCTCCAGCTTGCGGAACAGCGGAACAGGCTTGGCGAGCGGGGTTCCCGCGACGATCGGACGCGACTCCCAGCGGGCCTTTTCTCTCGTGTAGTCGCCGGTGAGAATCGGGTAGGACGTGGTGCCCTCCCCCTCGTCGACGATCCTGATCTCGGGCTGCGCAGCCCAAATGCCCTCGCCTCCGAGCAATTCGTGCACCTTCTGCGAGGCGTGCGGCAGGAACGGGGTTAGCAGCGTATTGGCGTCACTGACCACCTGCAGCGCAACGTGCAGAACGGTGTCGCGACGCTGCGGGTCGTCCTTCATCTTCCAGGGCTCGGTCAGCGACAGGTAGACGTTGGCCGAGCTCACCACCCGCATCGCCTCGCTGATCGCCTGCTTGAACTTGCGTTGCTCGAGCAGGGCACCCACCACATCGAAGGCTGCCTTGCTGGCGGCGAGCAGGTCGGTGTCCACCTGCTGCAGGTCGTGGGCAGGCGGAATGGCGCCGTTGTTCTTGTTGGCCATGGCGACCGACCGGTTGACCAGGTTGCCCCACTCATTGGCCAGTTCGGAGTTGTTGCGGCGGACGAACTCATCCCAGGTGAAGTCTGTGTCGCGCGCCTCGGGCCCGGCCACGGCGATGTAGTACCGCAACGGGTCGGGGCCGAACTCGCGCAGGAAGTCTCCCACGTAGATGACGTGGCCGTGCGACGTGTCGACCTTGGAACCCTTCATGGTCAGGAACTCGCTCGAGACCACCTCGGTCGGCAGGTCGAGGGTGCCGAACCACTCGCTGGGCGTCCCTCCCCGGCTCCCCTGGCCGTTGACTCCCAGCAGCATGGAGGGCCAGATGACCGAGTGGAAGACGATGTTGTCCTTGCCCATGAACATGTAACAGCGCGCGTTGGAGTCGTTCCACCATTTGCGCCAGGCCTCGGGGTCGCCGATCCGCCTTGCCCACTCGATGGACGCCGACAGGTACCCGGTGACGGCGTCGAACCACACGTAGATGCGCTTGAGGTCCTCGTCGTTCCAGCCCTCGACCGGGATCTTGACGCCCCAGTCGAGGTCGCGGGTGATCGCGCGGGGCTTGAGTTCCTTGACGTAGTTGTAGCTGAAGTTCAGGACGTTGGGACGCCAGTCGACGCGCGAATCCAGCCAGGACTTCAACTCGTCCGCCAGAGCGGGCAGGTCGA
Source organism: uncultured Actinomycetota bacterium (assembly GCA_963780175.1). Classification (GTDB taxonomy): domain Bacteria; phylum Actinomycetota; class Actinomycetes; order Propionibacteriales; family Propionibacteriaceae; genus Brooklawnia. The sequence continues at coordinate 69,940 of CAWAAT010000007.1, forward strand.
GGAAGAAGTGCTCGGTGGCGCGGAACTCCGGGGTCTCGCCGTTGATGCGGCTCTTCGGGTTGATCAGGTCGAGCGGGTCGAGTTGGTTGCCGCAGTTGTCGCACTGGTCGCCGCGGGCGTAGCCGAAACCACAGATCGGGCAGGTGCCCTCGATGTAGCGGTCGGGCAGGGTGCGACCGGTGGACGGTGACATGGCCCCCATCAGGGTGCGGGCGACGATGTAACCGTTGTCGTACAGCCGACGGAACATCTCCTGTACCACGGCCGCGTGGTTGGCGGTGGTGGTTCGGGTGTACAGGTCGTAGCTCAGCCCCAGGCCCTGCAGATCCTCGACGATGATGCCGTGGTACTTGTCGGCGGCCTGCTGCGGGGTGAGTCCCTCAGACTCGGCCTTCACCTGGATGGCGGTGCCGTGCTCGTCCGAGCCCGAAACCAGCAGGACCTGGTTGCCCGACATTCGCATGTACCGCGCGAAGACGTCAGAGGGCACCCCGAAACCGGAGACGTGCCCGATGTGACGAGGCCCATTGGCGTAGGGCCAGGCAGCGGTGGCAAGGATGTGAGCGGACATGCCGAACAGTCTAGGGCTCAGGCCCGGATGGGCGCCTGCCGGTGTCGTGCCGTGAACGCAGGCCAGGCGTCAGGCCGGCACCTGAGTCCCCTGGGCGAACAGCAGACGCCAGGAGCCACCGAGCCGCTGCCAGATGGAGCATCGCAACCACTCGGTGTGGGCGCTGACGGCGCGCCAGCGCAGCAGGATGATGTCGTCGGCCAGCCGCTCGGCCCCGATCGGCTCGTAGCGCACGCGCATCGGCATCGGCCCGATCTCGGCGAGCAGCCGGTTGCGCGTCCAGATGCGTCCCGAAGGGCCGAACTCGGTGAACTGCGGGTGCAACAAGTGACGGACGCGCCCCGCATCGCTGCGCACCTTGTCGGTGAGCAGTTCCTTCTCCTGCGAGACGACTACCTGGATGTCGTCCGCGTCGGGCTCGGGCAGCTCGATGCTGAACAGGTCGGGAGCTGGTTCGGGTGCCGGCGGAACCACCACGACCGGCTCGTGGGCCGGTGCCGGACGGGCCCCTGCTGAGCCGCACCCTCGGAAGCCGGGCCCACCGTCGACGGGGGTACCGTTCTGGAAGGCCGTGGCGGCGGCCCGGGCACGGACGTCCGCCGCCTCGTTCATGTCATGACCGGCGTGCCCCCTCACCCACTCGAAGCTGACGTCGCGTCCGACCAGGGCGGCGTCCAGCGCCTTGAGCAACTCCTGGTTGAGCACCGGCTTGCCGTCGGCCTTCCGCCAACCCTTGCGCTTCCACCCGGGCATCCACTTCGTCACCGAGTTGATGACGTACTGGCTGTCGCACAGCACCGTCAAGGGCTCCTCGGGAGCCCCCGCGGTCTGATGAAGCAGATCGAGTACCGCCTGCAGTTCACCCATGTTGTTGGTGCCCACCGGCCAGCCACCGGCCGCCCAGCAGTCGTCGTCGACGTACCAGGCCCAGCCGGCCGGTCCAGGGTTGTTCAGCGATGAGCCGTCCGCTGCAGCGATGATCACCCCTGGCCACCCAACACGTCGGCGTCGAACGCCATGGGCAGCAACTGAGCCATGGTCAGTACGGTGTCGCGGCTCAACACCTGCAGATTGGCGCCGCCGTGTTCCCACAGCAACTGGCGGCACCGGCCGCACGGCATGATCGGCACCCCTCTGGCGTCCACACAGCAGAACGCCACAAGTCGGCCCCCGCCACTGGCGAGAAGGTCGCTGACCAACCCACACTCGGCGCACAGACTGAGCCCGTAGGACGCGTTCTCGACATTGCAGCCACGCACCTGCCGGCCGTCGTCCACCAGTGCGGCCGCCCCCACCCGGTAGTGCGAGTAGGGCGCGTAGCTGCGACTGGTCATCTCATGTGCGGCCTGGCGCAGGGCGTTCCAATCGGTCATGGGTCCCAGTCTGGCATTCCGACTGACACCGGGCCCACCAACCACATGAAACACCTAGTCGGCTACCACTAGCCTTCGTCGGCTGCCGCGTACGATTCAGCGCAGGCAGACTGCGGCGCTGAAGGAGTCCTGATGACCGGTTCGAGCCGGGATGAACGCGACGTCCGAACGCTGGAACGCGCGTACGACGACTTCAGCGTCATGGCTCACCCGATCGCTGCGGGTGAGGTGACCTCGATCGTGCCCTGGACGATCTCTTCTGCCAACGCGTCCAGTTCGGCCGAGGTCGCCTCGCCGAAGGCGCCTGGGCGAGCCGCCACGAGTCCGGTGCCGTCGTTGCGCAACGCGGCGGTGAAGACCCCTGCGCCCGCTCGTCCGCTCTGGTCTGCCCTGATCAGTTCAAGGATGGCCGTGTCGCGGTGCTTGACCACCGAGCCGAGCACCTGGTCGCAGAAGGCGGCCTCGGTGATGCAGCCATCGGTCTGTGACCAGATGATCTGCAGACCAGTGCTCTGCTGCGCGAGTTCGAGTGCGCCACGCCCAGAGTCGCCGGCCACCGCCAGGATGATGTCGGCACCCTGTTCGGCCAGCGAGGCAGCTGCCGCCCTGCCTGCCTCGGGATCGTTCCACGCCGAGGTGGTAGACCGCACGAAGGTGCCGTCCTGCGCGACCAGATCCCACCCCAGCACCCGCACCTGGGTGGCTTTCACCTGATTGTGGTGCGCGACACCCTGGACGAACCCGTCCAGATAGATGGTCACCTCGGGCACCTTCAGCCCGCCGAAGGCACCGACCGAACCGGTCGTCGTCCTGGACGCCGCCAGGTACCCGGCCAGGAAGGCGGACTGGTGGCTGCTGAACAGCACCGGACGCAGATTGGCCGGCGTCGAGTTCGGCGTCGCGTCGACCAGTGCGAACCTGACCCCCGGGTTGGTCCTGGCGGCAGCCTCCACGGCGTTCGACGTGTCCGCTCCCAGGCCGATGACGGTCTGGCAGCCGGCGTCCACCAGACTCTGGAGTGCACTGGCGTAGGTGGCGGGGTTCGCGGCCACCTGGGCGACCTCGACACCCAACTCGACGCGGGCGCGCTCCAGACCAGCACGTGCCTGCTGGATCGGGGTACCGGCGTCGGCAGGGCCCTCGTCGGTCATCAGGCAGGCCCGGTAGGCCGGCGCGACGGTTGCCGGAGCCTCCTGGGTGGCCGGGGTCGGTGGCATCGGAGGATCAGCACAGCCGGCCAGAGCCGTGGCCAGCAAAACAGCGGCGAACGCGGTCGTGAGCTTGTTCATCGGAACTCCTCATGCGGTGTCGGGCCGAGCCACAGCACTCTAACCCGCCGCCGTCCGAGGCACGAGATCAACCGGCCGCCGCGAGTTGGATCGTGCCGTCCACCAATCCCTTGCGAACGCCTTCAAGTTCGGCCTTGAGCGCGCCGCCCACCTGATCGTCGAACTCGTGGAACGGACTGAGGCCCACCCCGGCGTTGGCCAGCGTCCCGTGGTACGCAGTGTTGTCCACCTCACCCTCGAGCGCGTGTCTGATGGCGTCAAACACCGCGACGTCCAGCCCCTTGAATACCGAGGTGAGGATGACCGGGCAGAAGCCCGGGTTCGACAGGCAACCGTCGGTGTCGGCCCAGATGACCCGCACCTGTCCTCCGGACTCCTGGGCCACCTGCAGCGCACCGGTGCCAGCCAGGCCGGCAACCGGGAAGATGACATCGGCACCATGGGCGACAAGGTTCTGGGCGGTGGTCTTGCCGGCAGCCACGTCCTGATCGGGCATCAGGGACGAGATGAACTGACCGTCCTGTGCTCCCATATCCCAACCGAGCACCTTCACCTGGGTGGCCTTGACCTGATTGAAGTAGGCAACACCCTGGGCGTACCCGTTGAGGAAGAGCAGCACGTCGGCGTTCCGCACTGCGGCGAAGGCGCCGACTGCGCCGGTCGCAGACTGGGACGCGGCCAGGTAGCCGGCCAGGAAGGCGGCCTCGGTCGGGTCGAACAGCAGCGGCTTGAGGTTTGGCTGCGGAGTCGTGGGCATGGCGTCCGCCAACAGGAACTGCACCTGCGGGTTGGCCACCGCAGCAGCCTCTGCGGCGTCCGCATGCTTGAAGCCGATCACGGTGATGAGGTCGCATTCGGCGGCCACCAGCGACTGGATGGACGCGGCGTAGTCTGCCTCACTCGGAGACTGGATCTCACCGGTCTGGACGCCCAGTTCCGCCCCTGCGCGCAGCAGACCCTGGTGGGCGCTCTGATTGAACGCTCCGTCGGTGAAGCCGCTGGCGTCGGCGACCATGCAGGCCTTGAGATCGGGTGGGGTGATCGACGAACTGGCGACACCGGTCGCCGAGGCGGGCGCAGTCGAGACCGGTCCCGTGCCGGGGGTGGGCGGTGCGGCGCACCCGACCACCATCAGTGCCAGGGTTCCGGCGGCAAGGTGTCGGACGCGCATGTTGCACAACCTCCAGGTAAGTTGGACGGCACCCTAGTGCACGCCATCAGTTGAACGCCACCGTGGCATCGCTTCCCGTGCCGCTAACCTCGTCCCCATGAGCGATGCGCGCACCAAGATTCTGCTGTCCGAGGATGAGATCCCCACTCGCTGGTACAACCTGGCCCCTGACCTACCCACTCCCCCTCCGCCGCCGCTGAACCCTGCCACCCAGCAGCCGGCGGCGGCCGAGGATCTGGCGGCGATCTTCCCGCCGGCCCTCATCGCCCAGGAGATGAGCATGGAACGCTGGATCGAGATCCCGGATGCCGTGCGCGAGATCTTCAAGCTGTGGCGACCCGCCCCGCTGTACCGGGCGCGCCGGCTGGAGGCCGCGCTCGGCACCAAGGCCCGCGTCTACTACAAGTACGAGGGCGCCTCCCCGGTCGGTAGCCACAAGACCAACTCCGCTGTCGCCCAGGCCTACTACAACAAGGAAGCCGGCATCACCCGCCTCACCACCGAGACGGGAGCCGGCCAGTGGGGTGCCGCGTTGGCGTTCGCCTGCAACGTCTTCGGGTTGACCTGCGATGTCTGGCAGGTGCGCAACAGCTACGAGACCAAGCCCTACCGCAGGATGCAGATGGAAACGTTCGGCGCCCGGGTGACCCCGAGCCCCTCCGATCGCACCGAGACTGGACGCGCCCTGCGTGAGCGGTTCCCCGACACCACCGGTTCACTGGGCATGGCCATCAGCGAGGCGATCGAGGAGGCCGCCAAGGATCCGCACGCCAGCTACTCCCTGGGCAGCGTGCTCAACCACGTCGCCCTGCACCAGACCATCATCGGCCTGGAGACCCTCGCCCAACTGGAGTCTGCCGGCGAGCGGCTCCCCGACCACCTGTTCGCCTGCGCGGGCGGCGGCTCGAACCTGGCCGGAATCAGCTTCCCGTTCATCCGCGAGAACCTCGAGGGACGGGGCAACGTCCACATCACCGCATGCGAGCCGGCTGCCTGCCCCTCACTCACCAAGGGGGAGTACCGCTACGATTTCGGCGACACGGCGAACCTGACGCCGCTGTTGAAGATGTACACCCTGGGAGCGGATTTCGTGCCCGACCCGGTGCACGCCGGTGGACTGCGCTTCCACGGCATGGCCCCGCTGGTCAGCGCCGCATACGACCAGAAACTGCTGGACGCGGTGGCCATCAGGCAGCGGGACGCGTTCGCCGCCGGGGTGCTGTTCGCGCGGGCCGAGGGCATCATCCCAGCGTCCGAGTCGAACCACGCGATCGCCGGCGCCCTGGCCCACCTGCGGGCCGCGGAGAACGACGGTTCGGGTCAGGTAGTCCTGATCGGTGTCTCGGGCAGCGGCCAGCTCGACCTGCCGGCTTACTCCGAGTTCCTGTCGGGTCAGATGCTGGACGTCTGAGGCGACCAGCCGCGTCAGTCGCGCCCCGTCCCGCCAGTCAGCTGGGGCGGGGCGTTGTCGTGTGGTCGAATCGGCGGCTCAGATGCCGGGGGTGGCCGCGTCCGCTGCCTGCGAGGCCTGCGCCAGCCGACGACGGAGCTCGGCGTCCTCCCGACGGGCTCGTTCGTTGCCGTCGGGAGTCTTGCGGTGCGACTCCGCGTCCTTGGGGTGTGCCTGGGCGTGCTCGGGGTTGCCCTCCAGCCTGGCGATGTCGATCCAGGCGATCCGGCGCCCGTCCATCTCGGATACCCGCATCGAGACACGCAGCCGACTGCCGACCTCGCTGTCGGCAGGCTCAGCGGATTCGAGTTCGACCTGGATGACATCGTCCAGCACCGGGACGCGTCCCAGGGTGGCCATGAAGAACCCGGCCAGCGTGTCGTAGGGACCCTCAGGGATGAGATAGCCGGTCTTGTCGGCGAAGTCCTCGAGACTGATGAGGCCCTCGAAGTCAGAGACCTCCTCATGCTGCAGAGTGGTCTCGTCCAGCACGTCGTACTCGTCGGTGATGTCGCCGATGAGTTCCTCGATGAGGTCCTCCAGCGTCACGATTCCGGCGGTGCCGCCGTACTCGTCGCGAACAATCGCCAGGTGTGAGGAGGCGCGCCGCATCTCCGTGAGGGCTCTGAGCACCTTGACGGTCTCGGGCAGGCTGAGCACGGGTCGTGCCAGCTGCTTCACGGGGGTGTGTCTGGTCGCGGTGTCCAGACTCATCAGGTCGCGAACGTGCAGGAAGCCGACGATCTGGTCGGGCGAGCCGTCAGACACCGGGTATCGGGAGTGTTGGTTGTCCTGGACGACGCGCATGGCCTTGGACGCGGGCATGTCGCCGGGCAGGAAATCAACCTCGGTGCGGGGCACCATCACCTCCCGCAGGCTGCGGTCCCCGGCGTCGAACACGTCATCGACGATGCGGCGTTCCTCATCGCCCAGCATGTCGGCGTTGGCCACCATCGAGCGCAGCTCATCCTCGGTGACAGCGTCCTTGCCCGCCTCCGGGTCGCCGCCGAGCACGCGGACCATGATGTTGGTCGACTTGTCGAGCAGCCAGATCAGGGGGGTGGCGATCTTGGCGATGTTGCTGACCATCGGCGCCAGCGCCAGGGCGAACTCCTCGGGGTGTTGCATGGCCAGCCGCTTCGCCGTCAGTTCGCTCATGACGATGGAGAAGAACGAGATCGCGCCGGTGACCAGGATGACCGCGAGCACACCGGCCACCCCCTGCGAAAGTCCGCGCTCCACCAGCCAGGGTGCCAGGAACCGGCCGGCGAGCGAATCACTGCCGAAGGCCGACGACAGGAAGCCCGCGAGCGTCACGCCGATCTGCACCGACGACAGGAAGCGGTTCGGGTTCTGCGTCAGGGCGGCGATCGCCCGGCCGCGCTTTCCTCTGGTCTGCAGTCGCTGAACCTGGCTGTCGCGCAGCGTGACCAGCGCCATCTCAGCGGCCGAGAACAGTCCACCGATGAAGAACAGCAGGAAGATGACACCGATGGACACGAACAGGTCAGACATGGGAGATCACAGGGGTCATCCTATGCGAGGCGGTGGGCGAGCCTCTCGTCAAGCGCAGCCAGGAACTCCTCGGTGCTGAGCCATGACTGCTCCGGGCCGACCAGCGTCGCCAGGTCCTTGGTCATCTTCCCCGACTCGACGGTGCTGATGCAGACGTCCTCGAGGGTGCGGGCGAAGATCCTGACGTCAGGGGTGCGGTCGAGCTTGCCGCGGTGCTTCAGACCGCCGGTCCAGGCGAAGATCGACGCGATCGGATTGGTGGAGGTCTGCTTGCCCTGCTGGTGCTGGCGATAGTGGCGAGTCACGGTGCCATGCGCAGCCTCGGCCTCGACGGTCTGGCCGTCCGGGGTCATGAGAACCGAGGTCATCAGGCCCAGCGAACCGAAACCCTGTGCGACCGTGTCGGACTGGACGTCACCGTCGTAGTTCTTGCACGCCCAGACGTAGCCGCCCTCCCACTTCAGGGCGGACGCGACCATGTCGTCGATCAGGCGGTGCTCGTAAGTCAGCCCCGCTTCGTCGAACAGTGCGCGGAACTCGTTCTGGTAGACCTCGGCGAAGATGTCCTTGAACGCCCCGTCGTAGGCCTTGAGGATGGTGTTCTTCGTCGACAGGTAGACCGGGTAGCCGCGCTGCAGCCCGTAACTCAGGGACGCCCGGGCGAAGTCCCTGATCGAGTCGGTGAAGTTGTACATGCCCATGACGACCCCGCCACCTTCGGGCATCTTGACGACCTCGAATTCCATCGGGGACGAGCCGTCGTCGGGGGTGTAGGTCATGGTCACGGTGCCGGGGCCGGGCACCACGAAGTCGGTGGCGCGGTACTGATCGCCGAAGGCGTGTCGGCCGACCACGATCGGCTTGGTCCAGCCGGGCACGAGTCGGGGGATGTTGCTGATGACGATCGGCTCTCGGAAGATCACCCCGCCGAGGATGTTGCGGATCGTGCCGTTCGGTGAGCGCCACATCTTCTTGAGGCCGAATTCGGCGACTCTCGCCTCATCGGGGGTGATGGTGGCGCACTTGACGCCGACACCATGGTGTTTGATGGCGTTCGCAGCGTCGATGGTCACCTGGTCGTCGGTGGCATCGCGATTCTCGATGCCCAGGTCGTAGTACTCCAGGTTGACGTCCAGGTACGGCAGGATCAGCCGGTCCTTGATGAATCCCCAGATGATCCGGGTCATCTCGTCGCCGTCGAGTTCGACGACGGTTCCGGCTACCTTGATCTTGCCCATGGACGCTCCCCTTCGTTGGCGGTGTGGGTCCAATCTAGCGGCTTAGCCACCGGGGCAGGAGTGATGAGCGACGCCTCATCACCGCCCAGGGTCGCGGGCCTCGGCACGGGCCAGCCGGATTGTCTGATGAGCGTCCACCCCGATCAGCGCGGTGCGATGGCGCAGCGCGCGGGCGTCCACAAGGTCGAGCAGGGGCCCGGGTAGGCTTCGCAGGTGCACCAGTTGATCCTGACCTTCTCCTGCCATGACACCTCGGGCATCGTTCATGCCGTGACCGGCGCCATCGTGGCCTGCGCGGGTAACATCCTCGAACTCAAGCAGTTCAGTTCCACCGACACCGGACGGTTCTTCATGAGGGTCGAGATGGACATGCCGGCGTCCCCGGACGACTTCCGGCGAGCCATCGGCGAGGTGGCCGACAGGTTCGGGGCCAGCTGGCAGGTGGATGAGGCAGGACGCCCGGTGCGCACCCTGGTGCTGGTCAGCAAGGTGGCCGGCCCCCTGAACGACTTGTTGTTCCACCAGCGCTCGGGCGATCTACCGATCGAGATTCCGCTCGTCCTGTCCAATCACGAGACCCAGCGTCCGCTCGCTGAGTTCTACGGCATCCCCTTCGCCTCCCAGGTGGTACTGCCCGAGAACAAGCACCACTTCGAGGACCGGATCCGTCAGGTCGTGGCCGAGCAAAGTATCGATCTGGTGGTGCTGGCGCGTTACATGCAGATCCTCTCCCCTGAACTCTGCGACGCACTGGCCGGCAAGATCATCAACATCCACCACAGCTTCCTGCCCGGCTTCAAGGGCGCCAACCCCTACCGTCAGGCGCACACCCGCGGGGTCAAGCTGATCGGGGCGACCGCCCACTTCGTCACCGCCAATCTGGACGAGGGCCCGATCATCGAACAGAACGTCAAGCGGGTGGACCACAGCCACACCGTCACCGAACTCACCAGCATCGGGCAGGGCCTCGAGTCCGAGACGCTGACCTCGGCAGTGCGGCTCTTTGCGTCCAAGCGGATTTTCCTCGATGGGGTGCGTACGGTCATCTTCGAATGATCCGCTTGGACTGACCTCCCCGACGACACACTGAGAACCCACTGCACTAATCTGGGCTCAGGATTACAACCCATCGTCGAGAAGAGGAATCCTCGTGAGCGAGACCCCCGTCAAGGTGGCTGTCACCGGTGCAGCCGGTCAGATCTGTTACAGCCTGCTCTTCCGGATCGCCAGCGGTGCGCTGCTGGGTGATCGTCCGATCGAGCTGCGACTGCTGGAAATCACCCCAGCCCTGAAGGCCCTGGAGGGCGTCGTCATGGAACTCGAGGACTGCGCATTCCCGAACCTGGTCAATGTCGTCATCGGAGACGATCCCAAGAAGGTCTTCGACGGCGCCAACGTCGCCATGCTGGTGGGTGCCATGCCGCGCAAGGCCGGCATGGAGCGCGGCGACCTGCTGAGCGCCAACGGCGCGATCTTCACCGCGCAGGGCCGTGCCCTCAACGAGTCGGCCGCCGAGGACGTCCGCATCCTGGTGACCGGCAACCCGGCCAACACCAATGCGCTGATCGCCATGAGCAACGCTCCCGACATCCCCGCCGAGCGCTTCAACGCTCTGACCCGTCTCGACCACAACCGGGCCAAGGCCCTGCTGGCCAAGAAGCTCGATGTCGGCGTCGGCGAGATCACCCGAATGACCATCTGGGGCAACCACTCCTCCACCCAGTACCCCGACCTGTTCCACGCCCTGGTGGGCGGACAGGACGCGGGCCTGATGGTTGACCAGACGTGGGTCGAGAGCACCTTCATCCCGCAGGTCGCCCAGCGCGGCGCGGCGATCATCGCGGCTCGTGGCGCCAGCTCGGCCGCCTCGGCCGCCAACGCCACAGTGGAGCACATGCGCGACTGGATCCTGGGCACCCCCGAGGGTGACTGGGTGTCGATGGCGGTGCCGAGCGATGGTTCCTACGGTGTCGCCGAGGGCATCATCAGCTCATTCCCGTGTGTGGTCACGGACGGCAAGTACGAGATCGTCCAGGGTCTGAGCCTCGACGGCTTCAGCCAGGATCGTCTCAACACCTCGGTCGCCGAACTGCTGGACGAGAAGCAGGCGGTCACCGAGCTCGGCCTGATCTGAGCCCAGTACTGCAGGTTGGTCCCCGGCGCGTCACACGTACGTGCCGGGGACGACCATTCCCAGCACCATCATCGCGCTGCCGGCGCCCAGGCACAGCGCGACGTCGAACGCCCGGCTGCGCACCACCAGCAACCCGGCCAGCCGATCGGGCAGCGCCAGGCGCGCCAGCCCGGCGATCAGCATCGAGCCGCCGATCATCACCGATCCGCGCCGCCAGTGCCGGGCGAGCACCAGTACCACCCCGACAAGGAAGAACACCAGCACCAGCACCAGGGCCCAAGGGTTGAGCCCCTCACGCGACGTCGGGTCCCTCCCGGAGGACTCCGTCATTCTCAGCGGTGGCTCTCGGCGAGGTCTACCACGTTGGCCAGCAGCATCGCCCGGGTCATGGGGCCCACCCCGCCGGGATTGGGCGTCACCAGCGAGGCCACGTCCCATACGTCCGGTGCGAGGTCGCCGACCGGCTTGCCGTCCACCCTGGTGACCCCGACGTCGACGAGGACCGCACCGGGCTTGACCATCGCGGCGGTGACCAGGTGGGCCCGTCCCACAGCTGCCACCACGATGTCGGCCTGACGGGTGTGCTCGGCAACCTCACGCGTGCCCGTGTGGCACAGGGTCACCGTGGCGTTGATCGACTTGCGGGTCAGCAGTACTCCGAGCGGCCGCCCGACGGTTGTGCCGCGTCCGATGATGCAGACCTCCGCCCCTTTCAGAGGCACCTCGTAGCGCCGCATGAGTTCGACAATGCCACGTGGTGTGCACGGCAGGGGGGCCGGCTGGCCGAGCAGCAGGCGTCCGAGATTGCTGGGCGCAAGACCATCGGCGTCCTTGGCCGGGTCGATCAACTCCAGGGCCCAGTTGTCGTCCAGGTGATCGGGCAGCGGCAGTTGGACGATGTAGCCAGTGCATCGTGGGTCTTCGTTGAGGCCCTGGATCGCCTCGGAAACCTGCTGGGCGGACGCGTCCGCGGGCAGGTCGACGCGGATCGACTCGATGCCGACCTGGGCGCAGTCTCGGTGTTTACCGGCGACATAGAGCTGGCTGCCCGGGTCGTCACCCACCAGGATGGTACCCAGACCTGGCACGACGCCCCGCTGGCGTAGGTCGGCCACCCGTACGGTGAGTTCCTGCTTGACCTGGGCGGCGACCTGTTTGCCGTCGATGCGCTGTGCTGTCATGGCTAGCTCCTAGTGGAAGAAGTGCCGGGTGCCGGTGACGTACATGGTGACGCCTGCGGCACGGCAGGCCTCGATGGTCTGGTCATCGCGCACTGAACCTCCCGGCTGGACGATGGCCCGCACCCCGGCGTCCAGCAGGATCTGCGGCCCGTCGCTGAAGGGGAAGAACGCGTCCGAGGCAGCCACCGAACCGGCGGCGCGATCCCCCGCCCGCTCGACTGCCAGCCGACAGGAGTCGACCCGGTTGACCTGCCCCATACCCACGCCCACCGAGGCGCCGTCTCGGGCCAGCAGGATGGCGTTGGACTTGACGGCCCGAACCGCCCGCCAGGCGAATTCAAGATCGGCCAGGGTCGCCTCGTCGGCCGCCTGACCGCTGACCAGTCGCCAGTTCGCCGGATCGTCGCCGGCCGCGTCGACGCTGTCCGGGGACTGCACCAGTGCGCCGCCCGAGATCGTGGTGAGCTGGCGGGCCGGGTGGGTGTAGGGCGACGCCTTGAGGATGCGAATGTTCTTCTTCGCCGCCAGCACCTCGAGGGCGCCTTCCTCGTAGTCAGGGGCGATGATCACCTCGGTGAACACTTCGCCGACCTGCTGGGCCATCGCGAGGCTGACCGGACGGTTGGTGGCGATCACACCGCCGAACGCCGAAATCGGATCGCAGGCGTGCGCCTTGCGGTGCGCCTCGGCGATGTCGGTTGCCACGGCGATGCCGCACGGGTTGGCGTGCTTGATGATCGCAACAGCCGGCCCAGAGAAGTCGTAAGCGGCGCGGTAGGCCGCGTCCGAGTCAGTGTAGTTGTTATAGCTCATCTCCTTGCCGTGCAGTTGGACGGCCTGGGTGATGCCGGCCGGTCCGGACTCCTGGGCGTACAGCGCGGCCGGTTGGTGGGCGTTCTCGCCGTAGCGCAGGGTGCCGACCTTCGTCCACGCCCGGCCCAACCAGGCCGGGAAGCCGTCTCCGGCGGAGGTGTCGGTGAGCACGCTGCCCATCCAGGTGGCCACAGCGACGTCGTAGGACGCGGTGTGGGCGAACGCCTGCGCGGCCAGTCGCTGCCGAGTAGCCAGGTCGGTCCCGCCGGCCGCCAGCGCCTCGCCGATCCGGGCGTACTGGTCGGGGGAGGTGATGACCGCCACACTCGGGTGGTTCTTGGCTGCTGCCCGCACCATGGACGGCCCGCCGATGTCGATCTGCTCGACGCATTCGTCGTTGGTGGCACCGGAGGCCACCGTCTGGGTGAAGGGGTAGAGGTTGACCACCACCAGGTCGAACGGAGCGATCTGCAACTCGTCCAATTGCTCTCGGTGGGAGGCCAGCCGACGGTCGGCCAGGATGCCGGCGTGCACCCTCGGGTGCAGGGTCTTCACCCGGCCGTCGAGACACTCCGGGAAACCCGTCAGATCCTCCACCGGCGTCACCGGGATGCCGGCTGCGGCCAGTTGGCCTGCGGTTGAGCCGGTCGAGACGATCTCGACGCCGGCTGCCGCCAATTGGCGGCCGAGTTCGACCAGACCGGTCTTGTCATAGACCGAGACCAGCGCCCTGGCGATCGGTTGCAGCTCAGACATGCGTCTCCTTCGACCATTCGTTGACCACCTGGACGAGCAGTTCGCGCTCGACCACCTTGATGCGTTCATGCAGGCTCGACTCGGTGTCGTCCGGGGCGACCTCGACAGCCCGTTGGGCCAGGATGCGGCCGGTGTCGACCCCCTCGTCCACCATGAAGATGGTGGTGCCGCTGACCTTGACCCCGGCGGCCAGCGCGTCCCGGACGCCGTGCATGCCCGGAAAGCTGGGCAGCAGCGCGGGGTGGCTGTTGATGAACCGTCCTCCGTACCGCGACAGGAACCTTGCGCCAACGAGTTTCATGAATCCCGCGCTGACCACGAGGTCGGGCTCGAACCTCGCCACGGCGTCGGTGAGTTGACGGTCCCACTCGGCCCGGTCGGCGAGCATGGGGACGACGAAGGTGGGTACCCCGGCGCGCTCGGCACGATCCAGCCCGAAGGCGTCCGGCCGATCGGAGCCCACCGCCACCACGTCGAAGTCGGCGTCCGGCCGTGCGCTGTCATCGAGCAGTGCCTGCAACAAGGTTCCAGAGCCTGACACGAGCACCACCACGCGACACGTCACGCCCGCAGCTTACCCGCCGGCGGTTGGGTCGGTCTTCCGGCCCGCGACCACGGACGTGGGCAGGTCGGCCTCGTCGAGGACCTCTGAGTCCTGTGTCGAGGGCTCGGCGACCTTATGGCCCGCCTCGGCGTCAGCAGGTTTCGGCCGTGACCGCCAACCCAGCACGGCCCCGGTCATCATCCCTGCCAGTCCCATGGATGTGGGAGCCATGATGGTCACAGCACCCAGCCTGGCGCCGAGATCGACCAGTCGGACGCTGCCCAGATCGCCGCTGGCCGGAACCTGCATAAGCGTGAAGGCCAGCCCACACGCGACGCCGACCAGTGCACCGGCTATCGCCGTCACGTCGACGCCCAACGGTCGCCCGCGAAGCTGGCCCCAGCGCTGCGCCTGCCTGACGAACAACCAGGCGGCCACCGCACCCGCCGCCACCCCGCTGGCCAGCCACAACAGGGCCGCCTTGGGCATCGGGCCGGCCGGCGGGACCGCTCCCAGAACCGGGATGGCCGGCAACATGCCGACAAAGCTCTGGGCCGGTGAGATCACTGTCTGGAGGCCCAACTGGACACCCGCGCCGACGGCCCACGCGCCACCCCACAGCACGAAGTTCGGTAGCCAAGCCAACTGGGCCGCCAGGAGCATGACGCCGCCCAGCACGCCCGGCTCGAGGGCGTCATGCACCATGGCGACGCGGTCTCGTCCCGACACGAGCGCGGTGACCACCACGGCGGCTCCGCTGGCGACCATCACGCCCAACCCCGCCAGCACAGCGGAGCCGGCCGCCCGCGTCCACCAGGGCAACCGTGCCGGGCCCCAGCCGAGCGCTCGAGCGCTGCCCACCAGACCAAGACCGAACACCAGAACGATCGCCCCGAGCAGGGACGGCTGGGCGAGTCGTTGTCCTTCGGTCCAGTTGCGCGCGATCCCGATGACGACCAGGTAGACCAGCCCGAAGACCAGGCCCATCCGGACGGTCCTGACACCCAGAACGCCGGCCTGGGGAGGATGGGAGTGAGTGACTGCCTGGTGGCAGGCTCCGAGGCCCACGGCGATGACGATCAGGGTCAGCCCCAAAGGCGCGACGGACACCTGGGCACCGGGCAGCGCCACCGACACCCCGTGCGCGAGCAGCCACCCCTGAGTGCCCAGCTGCAACACCGCGGACGCCTTGATCGCTGGGACGGTGATCCATCCCAACACGCAGAAACCGGTGACCAGCAGCCAACTCGCGGCTGCGGTCACAAACGCCGCGACCACTGACATGACCGGCCACGGCAGACGCCACGGGGCAGCCTGGGGTCCGGCTGCTTCCAGGCGCCTGACCCGGACGCTCGGCTCGTTGCCTCGTTTTCTGAACCTCATGTCCCGCGCAGGATGGTGCGCATCAGTTCCGCGGTCTCGCTGGGCGTGCGGCCGACCGTCACCCCAACCGACTCGAAGGCCAGTTTCTTCGCCTGCGCCGTGCCGGACGAGCCTGAGACGATCGCTCCGGCATGACCCATGGTGCGCCCCTCGGGGGCGGTGAACCCGGCTACGTAGGCGACCACCGGCTTGCTGATGTGCTCGGCGATGTAGGCGGCCGCGCGTTCCTCCGCGTCCCCGCCGATCTCACCGATGAGGACGATCGCCTCGGTCTCCGGGTCTGACTCGAACGCGGCGAGCGCGTCGATGTGGGTGGTCCCCACGATCGGATCGCCACCGATTCCGATGGCCGTCGAGAACCCGATGTCTCGCAACTCGTACATCATCTGGTACGTCAAGGTGCCCGACTTGCTGACCAGCCCGATGGGGCCGGGCCCGGTGATGGTGGCGGGGATGATGCCTGCGTTCGACTTGCCGGGCGAGATGATGCCGGGGCAGTTCGGGCCGATCAGGCGCACGCCAGCGTCCAACGCCTGATTGACGAAGCGGGCGGAGTCGGCCACCGGCACACCCTCGGTGATGCAGACGACCATGTCGAGTCCAGCATCGATGGCCTCCGAGACTGCCCCACCGGTGAACCGCGGCGGCACGAAGACCACCGAGGTGTTGGCCCCGGTGGCCTCGATGGCCTGGGTCACGCTGCCGAACACCGGCAGCTGCACGCCGTCGAAGTCGACGCTCGTGCCGCCCTTGCCCGGGGTGACCCCGCCTACCACGGTCGAGCCGCAGTCCAACATCCGTTGGGTGTGTTTGCGTCCCTCGGAACCGGTCATGCCCTGCACGATGATCCGGGACTCGGTCCCCAGCCAGATGGACATCTCAGGCCTCCTTGTCGCTGGTCACGGCCAGTTCGGCGGCCAGCCGCGCACCCTCATCCATGGTCTGGGCCAGCACGATCCGCCGATGGTTGAACTCCGCGAGAATGGCCCGACCCTGCTCGACCGCGTTGCCGTCCAGTCGCACCACGATCGGCCTGGTGGCGTGCTCGCCGAGCATCTGCAGGGCCTGCTTGATGCCGTTGGCGACCTCGTCACAGGCGGTGATCCCGCCGAACACGTTGACGAACACCGACTTGACCTGGGGATCGGACAGGATGATGCCCAGACCGTCGGCCATCACCTGGGCGGACGCGCCGCCACCGATGTCCAGGAAGTTCGCCGGCTTCGGTGAGCCGGGCAGGTCGGCACCGGCGTAGGCGACGACGTCCAACGTGCTCATCACCAGACCCGCGCCGTTGCCGATGACCCCCACCTCGCCATCCAGCTTGACGTAGTTGAGGTCGCGCTCGGCGGCTGCCAACTCCAACGGGTCGGTGGCCGAGATGTCCTCCAGAGCAGCGTGATCGGGGTGCCGGAAGTCGGCGTTGGCGTCCAGGCTCACCTTGCCGTCCGCGGCAAGGATGCGGCCCTGTTTCGTCTTGACCAGCGGGTTGACCTCCACCAGGGTGGCGTCCTCGGCGACGAAGACTCCCCCGAGCTTGACCAGCACCTCGGCGACCGCCGCGCGGTCGGCAGGCTCGAAACCTGCCACCTCGACGATCTCAGCAGCCTTGGCCGCATCCAGTCCCACTCGAGGATCGACGCTCACCCGGGCGAGGGCCGCGGGGTGTTCGGACGCCAGGGTCTCGATGTCCATGCCGCCCTGCACACTGCACATCGCCAGCCACCGGCGCTCGGCACGGTCGACCAACAGCGAGAAGTAGTACTCCTCGGCGATGTCGATGCCTTCGGCCACCATGACCGCGTGCACGGTGTGCCCCTTGATGTCCATGCCAAGGATTCGCTCCGCGGCCTCACGGGCCTCCTTGGGGGACCGGACGACCTTGACGCCGCCGGCCTTCCCGCGTCCACCGGTCTTGACCTGGGCCTTCACCACGGTGACCGCGGTGCCGAGTTCAACGGCAGCCTGCTCGGCCTCATCTGCAGTACGTGCCACGATGCCTCGCGGCACTGGGACGCCATGGCTCTCGAAGAGGTCTCGGGCCTGATATTCGTATAGGTCCACGCCAGCAGCCTACCGGGAGGCCTTCAGAGCTTCTCCATCGGCGCGTACTTCACAGCAAGTCGTTTGACACCCGTCGAGCCGAAGTCGACATCGGCCTTGGCCGCGTCCCCGGTGCCGCTGGTGGCAACTACCGTGCCCAGTCCGAACGTCGAGTGCAGGACGCGGTCACCGGCGGCCAGTGCCACCAGTGGCTTGCCCACCGGTGCGCGTCCGGAGCCGAACACCGTTCCCGAGGCGAACGCCGCCTGACTGGAGGCGGTTCGTTCCGCCGAGCGGGATGCCCAGCTGGCCACCTGTGGCGCCAGCCTCCGCCAGTCGAGCAGATCCGCCGGAATCTCGTCGAGGAACCGGCTGGCCGGGTTGTACGCCGGGCGTCCGAAGACGGTGCGCACCCCCGAACGACTCAGGTAGAGCCGCTGGCGGGCTCGCGTGATGCCGACGTAGGCCAACCGCCGTTCCTCCTGGAGTTCGCCAGGATCGGTCATGGCCCGCATGTGGGGGAAGATGCCGTCCTCCATGCCGGTGAGGAAGACCGTGTCGAACTCCAGGCCCTTGGCGGTGTGCAGGGTCATCAGGGTCACCACGCCCGAACCGTCGTCGGGAATCTGGTCGGAGTCGGCGACCAGCGCGATCCGTTCAAGGAAGGCCGGCAACGACGCGTCCGGTTCGGGCATACCGGCCACCAGTTCGGCGGCCAGCTCATCGTCCCCGGCCGCAACGAGGTCTTGTGCGGTGACCTGGGCCACGAACTCCTGGGCGACCTTGACAAGTTCGACGAGGTTCTCGACCCGGGTCTGGTCCTGCGGGTCCGAGGAGCCCTTCAGTTCCTCGAGCATGCCCGATCTGGCCAGCACTGCCTCCAGGATCTCGTTGGCGGGCAGGTCTGCGCTCACCATGGCCCGGAAGTCCGCCATCATGGCAGCGAATGCCCTGATCTGGTTGAGCGATCGCGAGGCCAGACCCGGAGCCTGCTCGGCCCGGTCGACCGCCTCGGCGAAGCTGATCTGCTCGCTGGCAGCCAGCATTCCCAGACTCGCCTCGGCGCGATCACCGATGCCGCGCTTGGGCACGTTGAGGATGCGACGCACGGACACGTCGTCGGAGGGGTTGGCGATCGCCCGCAGGTAGGCGATCGCGTCCCGGATCTCCTTGCGTTCGTAGAACCGGACGCCGCCCACGACCCGGTAGGGCAGCCCAACCCGGATGAAGACCTCCTCGAAGGCCCGGGACTGGTTGTTCGTCCGGTAGAACACCGCCATGTCGGAGTGCCGGCCCTGTCCCTTGTCCACCAGGTCGTCGATCTCGGACGCCACGAATCGGGCCTCATCGTGCTCGGTGTCGGCCACGTAACCGGTGATCTTCTCGCCATCGCCGGCGTCGCTCCACAGCCGCTTGGCCGGACGGCCCGGATTGCGCTGAATGACCGCGTTGGCGGCGGACAGCACCGTCTGGGTTGACCGGTAGTTCTGCTCCAGCAGGATGGTGCGGGCTCCCGGGAAGTCGTCGGCGAAGTCCAGGATGTTGCGAATGGTCGCACCGCGGAAGGCGTAGATCGACTGGTCGGAGTCGCCGACGACCATCAACTCGCCGGGAGCAATCCGGGGGGCATCCGGTGGCAGTCCGTCGTCTGGTCCAAGGTCGCCGCACAACTGCTTGATGAGCAGGTACTGGGCGTGGTTGGTGTCCTGGTACTCGTCCACCAGAACCTGCCGGAAGCGCCGCCGATAGGCCTCCCGCACCTGCGGGTGCTGCTGCAACAGTTGCACGGTCTTCATGATGAGGTCGTCGAAGTCCAGCGCGTTGGCCGCCTTGAGTCGCCTGTCGTAGTCCGCGTACACCTCGGCGTGCACCTGGTCCAGCCCGGAGGAAGCCTTGGCCGCCGCCTGCTCTGGACTGATCAGTTCGTTCTTGGCAGTTGCCCACCCAGTTGAGCAGCGAGCGTGGCGGGAACTTCTTCGGGTCGAGGTTCTGGTCTCGGGCGACCAGTGTCATCAGCCGCTTCGCGTCGGTGTCGTCGTAGATCGAGAAGGTCTTCCGGTAGCCGAGCGCGTCGATCTCGGACCGCAGGATGCGCACGCATGCGGAGTGGAAGGTGGAGACCCACATCACCCGCGCCCGGTTGCCCACCAGTTCGACGACCCGGGAGCGCATCTCGGCGGCCGCCTTGTTGGTGAACGTGATGGCCAGGATCGAGCCCGGGTGCACTTCGCGTTCCCCCACCAGGTAGGCGATCCGTCGCGTCAGGACGCGGGTCTTGCCCGAACCTGCGCCGGCGACCACGAGCACCGGGCTACCGGCGTGCACCACCGCCGCTCGCTGAGGCTCGTTCAGGCCGTCCACCAGGCTCGCTGCGCGCGAACGGGTGGTCCCGGGGCCGGCGGTGGTGGGGCTGAACGCGGCGAAAAGGTCTGGCTGACTCATGGCCTTCCCACGATATCCGCCCGCCCAAGGCCGTCAGCCGCCCGCCCAAGGGCGTCGGTGGACACCCTGAGCCCTCCCGGATCAAACGAGCAGGTGTTTCAGCTTCAATCACCGGCTCGATAGAGTGGGCCCATGATGTTCATCTCATGGATCGTGTTGGGCCTGATTGCGGGCCTCATCGCAAAGGCAGTTGTCGGCGGTGGCGGCGGTTGGCTCGTCACCATCATGCTCGGAGTGCTGGGCGCTGTCGTGGGCGGATGGATTTCGTCGATGCTCTTCGGTATCAGCCTGGCTGGCTTCTGGAACCCCATCACCTGGATCATCGCCATCCTCGGCGGGTTCCTGGTGACCTTCCTCTACAACAAGTTCACCAACAAGGCCTGATCTCAGGCCAACTGACTCAGAAGGCGTCCGGCCATGCGCCGGGCGCCTTCTGTCGTTCTGGGTCACACAGCTGTCGTGCGGGTCACACCAGCTTGCGGTCGGTGGCCCACTTGGTCAGCTGGTAGCGGTTGCTCAACTGCAGCTTGCGCAGGACGCTGGAGACGTGCGTCTCGACGGTCTTGATCGAGATGAACAGCTCCCGGGCGATCTCCTTGTACGAGTAGCCGCGGGCGATCAGCTTCAGCACCTCGCGTTCCCGCTGGCTGAGCCGGTCGAGATCCTCGTCGATGGAGGCCACGTCGATCGAGCCGGAGAACGCGTCCAGCACGAAGCCGGCGAGCCGCGGCGAGAAGACGGCGTCATTGGTGGCGACGCGCCCGATGGCCTCGACGAGATCGGCGGTGGAGATCGACTTGGTGACGTAGCCGCGGGCGCCCGCCCGGATCACGCCGATGACGTCCTCGGCGGCGTCGACTCACCGACAGGGCCAGGAACTTCACCTCGGGGTGGGTGGCGTGCACCTGCTTGACCACCTCCACTCCACCGCCGCCGGGCAGGTGGACGTCGAGCAGCACGACGTCGGGGAGGGTTCGCCTGATGGCCGCTGACCGAGGTGGCCACGTCCTCGCCCTCCCCGACGACCTCCACCTGGCTGGCCGCCTTGGCCAGTTCGTGACGCACTCCGGCCCGGAAGATCGCGTGGTCGTCGACGAGCACGACGCGCCAGGGACCCTCGTGCTCCGGAGTCTGCTCGGTCTCGCTGAGGCTCATGCCTTCATCTCCAATCGAATCTCGGTGCCCTCACCGGGCGCAGAACGTAGCGTTGCCGACCCGCCGTGACGCTCCATGCGTCCGATGATCGACCCGCGCACGCCCATCCTGTCATCCGCGATCTCAGCGAGTTCGAAACCCCGGCCACGATCGCGGACGAACACCTGCACCAGCGGGGGCTCCTCGTCCCGATCGACCTCGGCGTAGACGTCGATGAGATCGGCCTCGGAGTGCTTCGCGGCGTTCACCATCGCCTCGCGAGCAGCCTGCACCATGGCGCGAAGGTCGCTCGTCAGGTCGATGTCACCCACACAGACCACCTCCACCGGGACGCCGAGTTCGTCCTCCACCTCACCGCCGGCCGCAACCAGTGCGCTGTGCAACGTGCCAGGAGTCGGGGCATCGGCGTACAACCAGGAACGCAGTTCGCGCTCCTGACGCCGAGCCAGGGACGCTACCTGGCGGGGGTCCGAGGCCTGGCGCTGGATGAGTGCCAGGGTTTGCAGCACCGAGTCGTGCAGGTGGGCGGCCAGATCGGCGCGGGTGTCTGCCACCAGCTTCTCCTCGCGGACCGTGTTCAACTTGCGCTGGTACCTCAACACCCAGGGAGCAGCCACCACGGAGACACCGGCCAGCGTGAGCCCGGACACCCACAACACCACCGGGAGTTGGCTGACACCGATCTGCGCGGCGGCCATCATCCACAGCGCCGCCCCGACCAGCCCCATACCCATCAGTACCCGCAAGGTTGCGGCCCACTTCTTGGTCCCGAGCAGCGGGGCGATCCACTGGGGCAGACCGGACGGCCCGGACTCGGTGTCCTCGGGCGCGTCTGCCTGCAGCCAGACGAGGGCCACGCCAACCGCAGCGAGCATGGCCGGCCAGAAGACCGCTCCAGCCACCCCCAAGCCCAGCGACTGACCCAGCAGGAGTGCCCCGAAGGCGATCATCAACACCGCGGTGACCCGGGACGCGTTCGTGCGGCGGCTCGGCTGCGGTGTCGTGACGCGCAGGCCCTGGTTGCTCGCCGCCTGCAGCCCCGGCGGCTGGCAGTGAGCGGGTGCCTCCGGCATGACCATCCACAAGACGCCGTACACGGCGACGGTCAGGACGCTGCTCAGGGTGAGCGCCACAAGGCCTGCTCTGACCAGCCACACCGGCCAGCCCAGGTGCTTCGCGATCCCACTGGCAACTCCGCCAACCCAGGCGTTCTGGCGGTCGCGGTACAGCGGAATCCGAGGTTGGGTTGCCGCTGCTCTCCCGGACGCGGACTCCTTGGCCGGGGGGGCTGCAGGTGGTTCGACTCTCGACCAGTAGGCGGGTGGCTGGGGATATCTGATGCTCGTAGGAGCCGTGGCACCGGCCGAGTGACCGCCACTCGTGTCAAGGGGGCCTGGGTGCGCAGAACTCGTCACCCCACCAGAGTCACACGCCCGAGGCCCGTTTGCCACCGGTGAGGGCCCCGAGCTTTCCCCCAGAACACCCGATTCGGGGCTCGTTCCGGGTCGACACCCATACGATTCCGCCTGCTGGCAGACCAGACTTGTCCCATGCCGACCCGTGCCCCGCAACCGTTCCAGCGGTGGCCACTGCGTCCCGCCGCCCCACAGACCCGCCGGGACTGGGCCGCGCAGTTCTTGGCGCTCGAACGAGTGCCCTCCCAGGGCAAGGTGACTGGTCTCAGTCCCGCGCTCGCCGCCTGGCTCGGGGTCGACGTCCTGCTGATCCGGGTGCTGTTCGTGATCACCGCTTTCAGCTCGGGTCTGGGCCTGATCCTCTATGTGGCGAGCTGGCTGTTGACCCGCGACGACCGGACTGGCAGTGCGCCCCTGGACCGAGTCGGGACGCACTGGCACGAGTTGCCGCCACGAGTGGTGGTGGGCTGGGCCGCGGGACTGAGTGTGCTGCTGTCCCTCACCTTCGGCGCTGCGATCGGCATCCGGGCACCCTCGATTGCGGTGCTGGCCCTGATGGTCTGGTTGGGCTCGCGAGCCCGGCAGCGCACCCTGGGCACACTGGGTCCAGCAATGGCTGTGGTCGGCTCGACACCAGCCCTGAGCAGCCGATCCAGCCATACTCCGATCACCCCCCGAGGCCCTGGCGCAGGAGCATCGTCGCCTCGGCCGTCAACTGTGCCGCTGGCGCTGGCGGTGCTGGGCGCGGCCGGACTGGCCGCTGGGCTCACCTGGGAGACGAGTCCCGGGAACATGGTCGTTTCGGCTGCCGCCGCATTGCTCGTGGTGGGCATCGGGTTGGTGCTCACGGCATGGCGGGGCAGGTCGGTCCTGCTCGTGCTGTGCGGGATCGTGTTGTCGGTGACGCTGGTCGTTGCCACCCTGCTCGCTCTTCGACCGGTGCGCCAGTTGGTGGCCCCGGCCGAGCAGTCGGACCTGCGGGACCTCGTCCTCACCGACGCCGCCTACGCCTTCGATCTGGCGAACCTGGATGTGGTCACCGACTCGACCTGGACCATCGTCGGAGTGTCGTCCACCGTGGCCCTGGGCCTGCCCAGCGACGAGAACGTGCACGTGCAGGTCCGCTACACCGGCTCGGTGGTCGGCCTGCCAGATGCCGTCCACACCGGCGACGGAACGGTGAGGTTCCAGCATGAGTTGACCCCTGCCGACCCCGTGCTCACCATCGTCCTGAATGTCACCTCCTCAGACGTCTGGGTCGGCGCGCCATGATGAATCGTCCCAACGTCACCAGCACCGTCTGGGGCCTGTTGTTCATCGCCGTGGCGACGGTGGCCCTCCTGGGCACCGGCGGAATGGGCCTCAGCCTCGCGACGCTGAGCATCATCACGGCCGTCGTGCTCATCGGCTTGGGATCTCTCATCCTGCTGCTGAGCCGCCATAACTGATCAGCGCGGAATGATGTCGCAGGGGCTCACTCCCACTCGATGGTGGCCGGCGGCTTGCTGGTGATGTCAAGCACCACCCTGTTGACCTGGCGGCACTCGTTGGTGATTCGGGTGCTGACCTGCTCGAGCACGTCGTAAGGCAGCCGTGACCAGTCGGCGGTCATCGCGTCCTCACTGCTGACCGGACGCAGCACCACCGGGTGCCCGTAGGTGCGTCCATCGCCCTGCACGCCCACCGAGTTGACGTCGGCGAGCAGAACGACCGGCATCTGCCAGACTTCCCGGTCCAGACCCGCCGCGGTGAGTTCGGCGCGCGCAATGGCGTCCACTTCGCGGAGCAACTCGAGTCGGTCAGCGGTGACCTCCCCGATGATCCTGATGGACAACCCCGGCCCAGGGAAGGGCTGGCGGAAGACGATCGCCTCCGGCAGTCCCAATTCAAGCCCGGCGGCCCGCACCTCGTCCTTGAACAGTGAGCGCAACGGCTCGATCAGGGTGAACTGGAGGTCGTCGGGAAGCCCTCCGACGTTGTGGTGGCTCTTGATGTTCGCCGCTCCCTCACCGCCACCCGACTCGACGACGTCGGGGTACAGCGTGCCCTGGACCAGGAAGTCCACGCCGGCATCGCCGGCGATCTGGCGGGCCGCCGCCTCAAAACTGCGGATGAACTCCCGGCCGATGATCTTGCGCTTGGTCTCGGGGTCGGTGACCCCGGCCAGTGCTGTCAGGAAGCGCTCCCGCTCGTCGGCGACGACAAGACGAACGCCGGTCGCTGCAACGAAGTCCGTTTCGACCTGCTCGGCCTCGCCCTTGCGCAGCAGACCGTGGTCGACGAACACGCAGGTCAGCTGATCACCGATGGCTCGCTGCACCAGCGCTGCGGCCACCGCCGAGTCCACCCCACCCGAAAGTCCGCACAACACCTTGCGCTCGCCGACCTGGGCACGAACCGCGGCGACCTGCTCGGCCACGAAGTTCTCGCTCGTCCAGTCGGGGGTGCAGCCCGCCACACTGAAGAGGAAGTTGGCCAGCACCTGCTGGCCGGCCTCGCTGTGGGCGACCTCGGGGTGCCACTGAACGCCGGCGAGGCGCCGTCCGGCGTCCTCGAACCCCGCAACTGGCGCACCGGCGCTGTGGGCCACCGGCCGGAACCCCGCTGGCGCGCGGGTGACCGCGTCCCCGTGACTCATCCAGACGCTCAACGTCGCAGGCAGCCCCTCGGTCAACCGGGACGCGGCGTCCACGCTCAGGCTGGTACGCCCGAACTCGGAGGTGGTCGTACGTTCCACCACCCCACCCAACCCCTGGGCCATCGCCTGGAAGCCGTAACAGATACCCAGGACGGGCATCCCGGCCTCGAACAGGCCCGGGTCGACCTGCGGCGCGCCAGGCACGTAGACCGACTGCGGACCACCCGAGAGGATGACGGCCTGCGGTTGACGGGCCAGCACGTCCGCGACCGAAGATGTGTACGGCATGATCTCGGAGTAGACGTTCAGTTCACGCACTCTTCGGGCGATGAGCTGTGCGTACTGGGCGCCGAAGTCGATGACGATGACGGGACGTGGGGCCATGCGCGAGAGTCTAGAACCTCCCCTACCCCCGGGGGCATGGAATGAAACGACAGCGGCTGCGAGTTGTCACGACCATGACTATCTACACCGACGTGACCGCTCTGGTGGGACGAACCCCACTGGTGAAGCTGAACCGCCTGACCGAGGGTCTGGATGCGACCGTGCTGGGCAAGCTGGAGTTCTACAACCCGGCCAACTCGGTCAAGGACAGGATCGGCGTCGCGATGATTGATGCCGCAGAGAAGTCGGGCCAACTGGCCCCGGGGGGCACGATCGTGGAGGCCACCAGCGGAAACACCGGCATTTCTCTGGCCATGGTGGGCGCAGCCCGCGGCTACCGCGTGATACTGACGATGCCGGAGACCATGAGCAAGGAACGCCGGGCGGTGCTGCGAGCCTTCGGTGCCGAACTTGTTCTCACGCCGGGCTCGGAGGGCATGCGGGGTGCGGTGGCCAAGGCCGAGGAGATCGG
The DNA here is from genome assembly GCA_963780175.1 of uncultured Actinomycetota bacterium. GTDB lineage: Bacteria > Actinomycetota > Actinomycetes > Propionibacteriales > Propionibacteriaceae > Brooklawnia. Next base: position 95,907 of record CAWAAT010000007.1, read on the forward strand.
TGCCAGCGAGGGCGCTGTGCTGGTACGCCAGTTCGAGAACGCCGCCAACCCGCAGGTCCACTACCAGACGACTGGCCCCGAGATCTGGGGCGACACCGAGGGAACGGTCGACATCTTTGTCGCCGGAGTGGGCACCGGCGGCACCGTCAGCGGTGCAGGACGCTTCCTGAAGGAGCAGAACCCCAACATCCAGGTGATCGCGGTCGAACCCGCCGAATCGCCGCTGCTGTCGCAGGGAACGGCCGGACCGCACAAGATCCAGGGGATGGGGGCCAACTTCGTGCCCAACACCCTCGACCGCTCGGTGCTCGACGAGGTCGTGACGGTGCCCTCGCAGGTGGCCATCGAGACCGCGCGAGAGTTGGCCAGCCAGGAGGGGATCCTGTCAGGGATCTCGTCGGGCGCCAACGTCCGGGCGGCCCTCGAGATTGCCGCGCGTCCGGAGAATGCCGGCAAGACCATCGTCACGATCGTCTGCGACTTCGGCGAACGCTACCTGTCGACACCGTTGTGGGCGGACCTCGTCGACTGAGCACCCCCACGGGTGCTTGGATGGTGCAGTGAGCATCTTCTCGACCATCCGTCTGATGGCCTCCCGCGTGAACGAGGACCTGGCCGCCGCCCAACGTGAGGATCCGGCGGCCCGGTCCAAGCTCGAGATCGCCATCCTCTACTCGGGGGTACACGCGATCTGGATGTACCGGGTGGCCCACTGGATGTGGCAGCGTCCCGGCCTGCGCTTCGGGTCACGGCTGGTGAGCCAGTTCGCCCGCTTCATGACCGGGATAGAGATCCACCCTGGCGCCACCGTCGGTCGGAGGTTCTTCATCGACCACGGCATGGGTGTGGTGATCGGCGAGACGGCGATCATCGGCGACGACGTCCTGATGTACCACCAGGTCACCCTCGGCGGACGAGCCCGGGGCCGGTTCAAGCGCCACCCGACGATCGGCAATCGTGTCCTGATCGGCGCCGGCGCCAAGGTGATCGGTGACATCACCGTCGGTGATGACGCCAAGATCGGTGCAAACGCGCTGGTGGTCAAGGACGTCGAGGCGGGCGCGGTCGTGGTGGGCATCCCGAGCACCGTCCACCAGGGCGACGTCATAGCCTGAGTTCGTGGCTCCGCTGCCTCACGGTTCGCGGGAGTCAGCGATCTGGACGTGGTGCCGCACGACCTCGCTGACGATGAATTCGAGCAGTTTCTCGGCGAACTCCGGGTCCAGCTCGGCTTCTTGGGCGAGCGCCCGGAGCCGGGCGATCTGGCGCAACTCCCGGGCCTGATCGGCTGCCGGCAGACCCATCTCGGCCTTCAGGTGGCCGACTCGCTGGGTGATCTTGAATCGTTCGGCCATGATGTGCACCAGCGCCGAGTCAAGATTGTCGATGCTGCCGCGCAGGCGCAGCAGTTCCTCAGGCGTCGTGTCATGGCCCGTCGTCATGGTCAGTGCACGATGAGATCGATGCGCTGGAACGACTTGACCTCGGTGTAGCCCGTGGACGCCAAGGCCCGGCACAGGGCGCCGACCATGTTCATGGTGCCGTCCGGGGTGTGCGAAGGCCCAACCATGACCTCCTCGAGACTGCCCACTCGCTCGACGGCCACCCGACGCCCACGAGGCAGGCTCTCATGCCAGGCCTCAGGCCCCCAGTGCCAGCCCTGTCCGGGGGCCTCGGACGCCCGGGCCAGCGGGGTGCCGAGCATGGCGGCATCCGCCCCGCAGGCCAGCGCCTTGACCACGTCCCCCGAGTAGCCCATCGAGCCGTCGGCGATGACGTGGACGTAGCGACCGCCCGATTCGTCCAGGTAGTCACGGCGGGCCTCGGCCACGTCGGAAATGGCGGTGGCCATCGGAACCTCGATGCCCAGGACGTGGGCGTTGGTCGAGGTGGCAGCACCGCCGAAACCGACCAGCACACCGGCCGCGCCGGTGCGCATCAGATGCAGCGCGGTCTGGTAAGTGGCGCAGCCGCCCACGATGACCGGCACGTCGTGCTCGTAGATGAAGCGCGTCAGGTCGAGCGAGGCGGCCCCTTTGGACACATGCTGAGCGCTCACCGCGGTACCTCGGATGACGAGGAAGTCGAGCCCGGTTCCCTCGACAGCGTGGGCGAACTCCTGGGTGTTCTGCGGGCTGAGCGAACCAGCCACGGGCACTCCCGCGTCCCGGATCTCACGCAGCCGCTCGGTGATGAGTTCAGCCTTGATCGGCTCGGCGTAGACCTGCTGCAGCCGCCGGGTGGCCTCGGAGTGGTCCTCGATGGCCGCCAACTCGTCAAGCACCGGCTGCGCATCGGCGTAGCGGGTCCACAGACCCTCCAGATTCAGCACGCCGAGGCCCCCCAACTTGCCGAACGCAACGGCGGTCGCCGGGCTCATGACCGAGTCCATCGGGGCGGCCACCATCGGGAAGTTGAAGCTGACGGCGTCGATGCGCCACTCCAGGTCGACCGTCTCGATCCCCCGAGTGCGCCGAGTGGGCATGATGGCCACGTCGTCCAGCGAAAATGCCCGAGCTGCTCGTTTGCTGCGTCCGATGTCGTACATGGAATTCCTCCTCAGGGCCGGCGCCCAGACCAATCTAGCGTCCACCGGCCGGCCCCGCGCCAACGTCCGCCGCTGGGCGTGCAGACGACTTGCCCCGCCCACCAGGGACGGGACAAGTCAGCTCAACTCAAGAGTCGGACGATCACGGAATGCGGAATACCTGACCCGGGTAGATGAGGTCAGGGTTCTCGATGCCGTTGAGGTTGGCGATGTCCATGTAGTTCACGCCGAACTGCGCGGCGATCCCCGACAACGTGTCGCCGGGCACAACGGTGTAGGTGCGCTGCTGGGCGGCAGCCAGTTGGGCGGCCTCCTGCTCGGCAGCCAGGCGGGCGGCTTCCTGCTCGGCAGACACTCGCGCAGCTTCCTGCTCGGCGGCCCGAGCAGCCTCGGCCTCTGCCTCGGCAGCAACTCGGACGGCCTCGGCCTCGGCAGCGGCCTTGTCCTGCTCTGCCTTGGCTGCTGCGGCCTCAGCGTCAGCCTTTGCGCGGGCGGACTCGTTGGCTTCCTCGGCACGAAGAGCAGCCTGAGCCTGGTCGTCACGGGTGACCTGCCCGGCCTTGCGGGCAGCCTCGTCGGCCTTGGCCTGCGCTGCGGCAACCGCTTCCTCGGCCTTGGCCTTGGCGGCAGCAGCCTGCTCCTCGGCCTTGTCAGCAACGGCCTCAGCCTGCTGGCGCGCCTTGTCTGCGAGTTCCTGAGCCTTGGCGGCGCGTTCCTCGTCGTCCGTGGTCAAAGCGTCCTTGATCTTGTCGAACATTCCCATGTGTTACCCCCTTCGCACGGCCACCTCATCGGTGGTTCGATCATCAGCCTAACCGCCCGAGCGCTTCTCAGGGCGGCCCAGTAACGCTCAGTCCCTGCTGGCGTAGTTGGGGGCCTCGACGGTCATCTGGATGTCGTGGGGGTGCGACTCGCGCAGGCCTGCGGCGGTGATGCGGACGAAACGTCCGTTGGCCTGCAACTCGGCGATGGTGCGGGCGCCGCAGTAGAACATCGATTGGTGAAGACCGCCGCTCAACTGGTAGAGCACCTGTCCGAGCGGTCCCCGATACGGCACTTGGCCCTCAATACCCTCGGGGATGATCTTGTCGTTGCTGGTGACATCGGACTGGAAATACCGATCCTTCGAGTAGCTCATCTGACGCCCGCGGCCCGCCATGGCGGCCAGCGAACCCATGCCCCGGTAGCTCTTGAACTGCTTGCCGTTGATGAAAACGAGTTCCCCGGGGCTTTCGTCACAGCCGGCCAACAACGAGCCCAACATCACGGTGTCGGCGCCGGCGACGATGGCTTTGGCGGTGTCACCGGAGTACTGCAGCCCGCCATCCCCGATGATCGGCACCCCCGCCGGCCGTGCGGCGCGTGACGCGTTGTGGATGGCGGTGATCTGCGGCACACCGACCCCGGCAACCACCCGGGTGGTGCAGATGGAACCCGGCCCGACCCCCACCTTGATGCCGTCCGCGCCGGCCTCGACCAGCGCCTTCGCCCCCTCGTAGGTTGCGACGTTGCCACCGATGACGTCCACGTCGCGAGCCGCTCGTTCGTTCTTGATCCGCTGGATGAACTGCATCTCGGCGCGGGAGTGACCGTGCGCGGTGTCGACTACCAGCACGTCGACGCCCTCCTCGATGACGGCCATGGCGCGCTCCCAGGCGTCGCCGAACACGCCGACTGCCGCACCGACCCGCAGGCGCCCCAATTCATCTTTGGCCGCGTTGGGGTACTTGCCCGACTTCACGTAATCCTTGAGGGTGATGAGGCCCTTGAGGCGGCCCCGTCCATCGATCAGCGGCAGCTTCTCGATCTTGTGGCGTGCCAGCAGGGCGAGCGCCTCGTCGCTCGAGGTCCCCACCGGAGCAGTTACCAACGGCATCGGGGTCATCACCGCCCCGACCAACCGGCTGGGGTCGGTCTCGAACCTCATGTCGCGATTGGTGATGATGCCCAGCAGCACCATGTCCTTGTCGACAACCGGGATACCGCTGATGCGGTAGGTGCCGCACAGTTCGTCGGCCTCACCGATGGTCGCGTCCGGACTGATCGTGATCGGCTCGTCGATCATGCCCGCCTCGGACCGCTTCACCTGGTCAACCATGTGGGCCTGATCAGCGATGGAGAGGTTGCGGTGCAGGATCCCCAGGCCGCCCTCCCTGGCCATGGCGATGGCCATCCGTTGCTCGGTCACGGTGTCCATGGCAGCCGACAGGAACGGCACGTTGAGGGTGATCCGTCGGCTGAGCCGCGACGTCGTGCTGACCTCACTGGGGATCACGTCTGACTCGCGCGGCTGGAGCAGGACGTCGTCGAACGTCAGGCCCAGGGCCTCGAACATTGTTGGCACACCTGCAGGCGTCAGCTGGTCCGACACGCGGGTCCCTTCGGTCAATCGGCTGGAGACGCCAGTCTATCCACCCTGGCCCAGTGCGCGAGCGGCCAGGCTGCCGCCAGGGCGATGCCCTGGGCAACCGGAATCGGGAATCCTGCGTAGTCCAGCAGCACGCTGGTGATGAGCAGGCAACCGGTGATGGCGCAGACCCAGGCTGTCGCCGACCGTCCGAGCACGACCGCGCCAAGCAGCACGCCGCCCCACAGCGCGTACCAGGGTTGCAGGCTGGGATAGGTGAACGCGAAGGCCACCAGGCCCAGCGCGGTGAAGGTGATGGGACGTCGCGCGCCGTAGCGCCACATGAGGACAGCGATGATGCCGACGCCCGCCGCCAGGAAGATGGGCGCGACGACCGCTACGGCATCGGCCATCGGCCAACCGGTGACCAACTGCAGGGTGGCCGCGACGGTATGGGCGATGGATTGACTGCCGGCGGACTGGGGCGAACCGGTGCCGGTGGCCCACCCCATCCCCCAACCGCTGGCGAACGTCGGTATGGCGAACCCGACCAGGGTGGCGATCAGTCCAAGCGGCAGCCGCCAGGCAGCCTTCCAGATGACGCCTCGCCAGGCGTCCAGGGCGGTGGCTCCCGGCCCGGCCGCGACACCGACCAAGCCGACCGCAACCATCGCCAGTCCGAGGGGTTGCTTGACCGCCATCGCCAGACCCACCAGAAGGCAACCCGCTGGCCACCAGCCCGGCCAACGAAGCGAAACCCAGATGCCCGCCACCCCCAAGGCAACCGCCCAGGCGTCGTTGTGCGCGCCCCCGATGAAGTGCACGATGACCAGGGGATTGATCAGACCAAGCCACAATGCCCGGCCAGGCTGCTGCCCGGCTGCCCTGGCGATCCGCGGCAGGCAGACCCCGGTCACGACGACGGACAGCAGCCCCGGAACCCGCATGGCGAGCAGGGACCAGAACGGATCGGCTCCGCTGAGCGCCACGACGCCGGCGGAGACGAGCAGCGCAAGCGGTGGGTACACCGTGGTCGTGGCCTGCCAGTACGCATCCACCCGATCGGCGAACGGCCCACCGATGGTACTGAGCGCGGTCAGGTACGGGTTGTGACCTTGCAGGACGATCCAGCCCTGCTCAAGGTAGGCCCAGACATCCTTGCTCAACACAGGTGGACAGGCCATCAGGGGTGCCGACCACAGGGCGAAGCTCCGCCAGAGGCGACTCACGGTGGCGTGTCGAAGACCCAGCCAGCCGACGAACAGCAACCCCACGCCAAGGGCGGCGGGCAACGAGTGGGCCCATCGAGTGGCCAGCACATTGTCGCGTCCGGCGAAGCCCAGTCCCCAGGGGGACGCCAGCCAGGCGGCAACGGCCAGCAGGACGCTGCCGGCCAGGCCGATCAGCTCTGAGCGCTGCGTGTGCTGCACAGGGACGAATGTTAGTCCACCACCTTGACGCGACTGCGGACCCACCCCGAGGGGCAGGTCCGCAGACAGGTGGTACGTGGGACTCAGTGAGCGTGGCTGGGAGCCTTCTCCTCGTCCTCCTCCTTGAGCTCGACCACCAAGGTTTCGGTGGTGAGCAGCAGCGAGGCGATCGACGCGGCGTTGGCAAGAGCCGACCGGGTCACCTTGACCGGGTCGATGACGCCGGCCTCGATGAGGTTCTGGTAGACCCCGGTCTTGGCGTTGTAGCCCTCGTTCGGACCCAACTCGGCAACCTTGGCAACGATGACGTAGCCGGGCTGACCGCCGTTCTCCGCGATCCAGCGCAACGGCTCGACGATCGACTTGCGGACGATCTGGACGCCCATCTGCTCGTCCTGGTCAGCGCCCTGCAGGTCATCCAGCACCTTGCCGGCATGCACGAGTGCGGCGCCACCACCGGCGACGATGCCCTCCTCGATGGCCGCGCGAGTGGCCGAGACGGCGTCCTCGATGCGGTGCTTCTTCTCGTTGAGCTCCACCTCGGTGGCAGCACCGACCTTGATCACGCAGACGCCACCGGCGAGCTTGGCTACCCGCTCGGCCAGCTTCTCACGATCCCAGTCGGAGTCCGTGCGAGCCATCTCGGCACGCAACTGCTCGACGCGTCCCTTGACCTCGTCGGGGGAGCCGGAGCCGTCCACGATGGTGGTGTTGTCCTTGGCGACCACGACACGGCGAGCGCGTCCCAGCACCTCCAGACCCACCTGGTCGAGCTTGAGACCGACCTCGGGGGCGACGACCTGGCCGCCGGTCAGGATCGCGATGTCCTGCAGCATGGCCTTGCGACGGTCACCGAAGGCCGGGGCCTTCACCGCGACCGAGGCGAAGGTGCCGCGGATCTTGTTGACCACCAGGGTGCTCAGGGCTTCGCCGTCGACGTCCTCGGCGATGATCACCAGCTGGCCGTGGGCTGCGATGACCTTCTCGAGCATCGGCAGCAGTTCGTTCATGTTGGAGATCTTGCCCTGGTTGATCAGGATGTAGGGGTCGTCGAAAACGGCCTCCATTCGGTCCTGGTCGCTGACGAAGTAGGGCGAGATGTAGCCCTTGTCGAACTGCATGCCCTCGGTGAAGTCGAGCTCGGTGCCGAAGGTGTTCGACTCCTCGACGGTGATGACGCCGTCCTTGCCGACCTTGTCGAAGGCCTGCGCGATGATGGCGCCGATCTCCTCGTCGCGAGAGCTGATGGTGGCGACGTTGGCCATGTCGTCGGTGTTGTCGACCTCCCGGGCAGCGTTGCGCAACTCGTCGATGACCGCCTGGACGGCCTTGTCGATGCCACGCTTGAGGCCGATCGGGTTGGCGCCGGCAGCGACGGCACGGAGTCCCTCGTGCACCAGAGCCTGGGCCAGCACGGTGGCGGTGGTGGTGCCATCGCCGGCGACGTCGTTGGTCTTGGTGGCGACCTCCTTGGCGAGTTGGGCACCCAGGTTCTCGAACGGTTCGCTCAGCTCCACCTCCTTGGCCACGGTGACGCCGTCGTTGGTGATGGTCGGGGGGCCGTACTTCTTGTCGAGCACGACGTAACGGCCTTTGGGCCCGAGCGTCACCTTGACGGTATTGGCGAGAATGTCCACGCCGCGCTCTAGGGAGCGACGGGCTTCCTCGTCGAACTGGAGTTGCTTTGCCATGGACTAATGCCTCACTTCTCGACGACGGCGAGGATGTCGCGCGCGTTGAGCAGCAGGTAGTCCTTGGCGTTGTAGCGCACCTCGGTGCCGCCGTACTTGCTGAAGATGATGACGTCACCGACCTTGACGTCCATGGGCACGCGGTTGCCGTTGTCGTCGATGCGACCGGGACCGGTGGCGACGACTTTGCCTTCCTGCGGCTTCTCCTTGGCCGTGTCAGGAATGACAAGCCCGGAAGCAGTGGTGGTCTCAGCCTCGAGAGGCTCGACGAGGATACGGTCCTCGAGCGGCTTGATCGTGGTTGCCACGTTCAAACCCCTTTCTGTTGTCTAAGTGTCACGAGCAGGTCCGACCGGCACGTCGTCGCGGGTGCCGTACCGATCGTTGGCACCCGAACTGGTCGAGTGCCAAGCACCACCTTAGACCGCCCGTTGGCACTCAGACAAGCTGAGTGCCAAAATCCTCGTGCTGGGCGATGCCCCCGTCAGGAACAGCGCCCGACGCATCGGGCCGGCCTGCGTCCTGGGCCGTTCGACGCACCACCAGCCCTCGAGCACCTTCGGTCGTCCGGGCCAGCACGATGGTCGCATGGTTCGGTCCGGAAGGCTTCAGCCGACGACGCAGCGCCGCCGGGTCGACGTCGATGGCCCGCTTCTTGATCTCCAGAACGCCCACCTGGTGCGCTCGCACCCAGGCGCGCAGCGACTTCTCCCCCGCGTCGATCGTCTCCAGGATCTCGAAGCAGGTGGCGAACGGACTGCTGAGGGGTTCGTCGCATGACAGGTAGGCGACATCCCGATCGAGCCGCCAGGCTCCCGCGCTGATCTCGCCCAATGCGCGCGCCCGAATGACCGCCCCATCCGGTTCCAGCAGATACCGACCCGGGGGGCGCACCGGCAACGCATCACGCCCCGCCTCGATCCGGTGGGCCCCCGGCAGGATGACCGCCGCGCTCGACGGACCGGCCCCCGGCAGGCGCCACAGTCCCGTCTCGACCACGTCCCCCCGGTGGGAGACCCAGCATGCCTCGACCCCGTCAGGGATCAACTCGCGCGGGAATCCCGGTCCGAGTTTGACGCAGACCAGTTCCCTGGACGCCAGGAGGTGCGTCACGAACGACCACGACGGGCTGAGGTCCTCAACGCGCCAACTTCGACCGCGGTCTCCTCGCCTGGCCGGATCGACGAACACGGCGGTCTGGTCATCGGCCTGCGCCAGCAGGGATTCGGCGAGCGCCGTGGCATCCCCGACCAGCACCTCGGCCCCGGGCAAATTGGCTTGGGCAAGTTCGGCGGATGCCGGATCGAGTTCGACGGCGCTCACCTCAAGCCCGGCCGCCAGGAACGCGCGAGCGTCGGCCCCGATTCCGCAGCCGAGGTCGACCACTCGTCGAGCGCCGGCCGCCACCAATCGCTGGGCGCGCCAAGTGGCGACCTCGGGACGCGAGGCCTGCTCAAGGCCGTCCGGGGTCAACCAGAGCAGCTGGGCCTCGGCACCGAACTTCGTCCGGGCTCGCCTGCGGAGGCTGGCCTGGGTGAGTGCAGCGGCTGCCACCTCAGGGGAGAAGCGTGCCCGCAGCCGACTGGCGGCTGCCAGTGAGTCCGGCTCACTTTCGGCCATGGCCGCCGCCAGCGCCTCGGCCCCCTCGACGGTGAGCAGCGGGTGCCTCACCGGACCACCCCGGACCAGCCCTGCGGCCGGCCGTCGAGGTAGGGAATGACGAGGTGGAACTGCTCAACCGCGGGGTCGAACACCTGCGGCAGGAAAAACCGATCTCCCTCCCACATCGCCAGGTCGGCCAGCCCCGACAGCGGCTGCCAGGCCAGAACCCCCTCGGCGTTGCCGGCCGGCACTTCTCCGGTCCACTCGTCGACGACGAAGATGAATCCCAGCACATCTGAACCGTCAGCGTGGAAACCCGGCCAGCTCACCGTGCCGCGCAGGCGCATGGCCACCACGTCGATGCCGGCCTCCTCACGGATCTCGCGGGCCATGCCCGACCAGACGTCCTCATGACGTTCGAGCTTGCCGCCCAGTCCGTTCCACTTGCCCAACTGCTCGTCATCCGGGCGTGCGGTGCGGTGCACCATCAGCACGCACCGGCGGTCCGGCGAGAGGACGAAACCGAGCGTGGTCAGTTCCGGCGCGTACGCCACTCAGGCCACCACCCGGGTCACGGGCATCCCCGAGTCCGCCGAGATGTCCAGACTGCTGGGGGCCCGGCCCGCTTCGACGACTGCGGCCCCCAGCACGGCGATCATCGCCCCGTTGTCGGTGCACAGTCCAGGCCGCGGGCGACGCAACTCGACGCCGGCAGCGTCCGCCCGCTGCGCCATCAAGGTGCGCAGCCGGGAGTTCGCGGCCACTCCGCCGCCGAGTACCAGGTGGCCCACCGAGTACTCGCGGCAGGCATCGATGGCCTTGGCTGTCAGCACATCGGCCACCGCCTCCTGGAAACTGGCCGCGACGTCGGGGATGCTGATCTGCTCGCCGTCACGCTCATGCTGCTCGACGTAGCGGGCCACCGCGGTCTTCAGCCCCGAGAAGGAGTAGTCGAAGCGGTGTCGCTCCAGGTCGTGCCGCGCGGTCAGCCCCCGGGGAAAGGCGATGGCCCGGGGATCACCGGACTGGGCCTCGCGGTCCATCACAGGTCCACCCGGGTAGGCCAGGCCGAGCAGACGTGCCACCTTGTCATAGGCCTCACCGGCGGCATCGTCGATCGTGGTGCCGATCTCGGTGATGTCACCCGTGATGTCACGCACCAGCAGAATCTGGCTGTGTCCTCCAGAGACCAGCAAGGCCATCACCGGGGTTGGCAGCGGACCGTGGTCAAGCATGTCGACCGCCACGTGGCCGACCAGGTGATTCAGCCCGTACAAGGGCCTGTGCAGCGTAGAGGCCAGCGTCTTGGCAGCGGACAGGCCCACCACCAGCGAGCCCATCAGGCCGGGGCCGGCTGTGACCGCGATGGCGTCCACCTCAGACAGGTCGACATCGGCCGCGGTCAGGGCACGCTGCAATGTCGGCACCATGGCCTCCAGGTGCGCGCGGGACGCCACCTCTGGGACAACCCCTCCAAAGCGGGCGTGCAGGTCCACCGAACTGGCCACCTCGTTGGCCAACAGTTCGGTGCCCCGGACGATTCCGACGCTCGTCTCGTCGCAACTCGACTCGATACCCAACACCAGCGGACCAGTCACGCCAGCCACCTTTCCATGCCTACCAGTTGGTGGTGCGGCAACGGGCACTCCAGGACGAGTGCGTCGATTCCCGGGCCGTAGTAGTCCCGACGCCGCGAGATCGCCGCGAAACCGGTCACGCCGTAGAGCGCCAGCGCGCCGTTGTTGTCGTGGCGCACCTCGAGCAGCATCCGGTCCGCCCCGGCTTCGCGCGCCCATTCCTGGCCCACACCTATCAGTCGGCGGGCCACGCCTCGACGGCAGCTCGCTGGTGTGACGATCACCCTGAGCAGTTCGGCCGTGTCGTCCAGCACGCTGAAGCAGGCCACGGCCTCCACCTCCCCAGCCTGTCGGCTGACCAGAACGAGGCGGTCAGTGTTGGCCAACTCGGCCTCCCACGACTCAGCGCTCCATCGCTGCGAGCCGACGAATCCCGCTTCCTCCAGGTCGAGCAGCGCAGCCAGGTCATCCCGGTTCGCGGTCGAGACAATCATCGTGTCACCTGAGTCCTGGGCAGGCGGAGCCGTCCAACGGCCAGCGCTGACTTTCGCGTCCGCGGTGTTTCCGCATCCGGCTGTCGCAGGTAGGCGGGCTCCAGCCCCTCATCGGGCAGGGAATGGATGTGAGCGGCGACCAGGGCCGCGTCCAGCCGCCTGGGCGCGCCTTCGAAATACCGGTCAGCGAAAATGTCCGGGTAAACGTCCACACCCGGGCCGCACGCGGGCAGGTCGGGTATCACTTCGGGCGGCGCAACCTCGGGGCCCTGCACCCGCCGTCCGGACGCGTCGTAGCGTGCCCAGTAGAGCTCTTTGCGTCGGGCGTCGGTGACCACCACGAAATCGCCCGGCGCCACGGCGCCCAGGGCGATGGCGTCCAGGGTTCCGAAGCCACGAACCTCGACCCCAGCCACCAGCCCCAGGGTGCGGGCGGTGACGATTCCGATCCGCAGCCCGGTGAAAGGGCCCGGGCCGATGCCCACGGCGATCAGGTCGAGATCGCCCGGCCGCAACCCGTTGCCGGCCAACAGGTCGTCGATCAGCGGCTGCAGAACCTCGACGTGGCGACGCGAGGACTCCTCGGTGCGCGTGTCGACCGGACGGCCCTCCCGGGCCAGTCCCACATTGACCCCCGTTGCAGTGTCGATGGCCAGAGTCCAGCGCCTCACGATTCCTCCAACTCATCGACGAACTGCCACAGGTCGACCGACGCCCAGCGCGGGCCGACTCCTCGCATGGTCACGACGCGCGTCTCGTCGTCGGGCTCCCCACTGCGCTCGATGTCAACCTCCAGCCGCTCGGTGGCAAGTCGCTCGGCGAGCCCCGCACCCCACTCGACAAGGGTCACGGACTCCGTCATCGAGGCCTCCAGGTCAAGGTCCTCCAGTTCCGCGGGGGTGGCGAGCCGGTAGGCGTCCACGTGCACCAGTTGCGGACGCCCGGACGTGGCCGGGTGGACGCGACTCAGCACGAAGGTGGGCGACGTCACGCGGCCGGCCACCTGCAGCCCCTCCCCCAGGCCTTGGGTGAACGTGGTCTTGCCCGCGCCCAGCTCTCCGCTGGCCACGATCAGGTCACCGGCGCGCAGTACCCCGGCAAGAGCAGCCCCCAGTCGTCGCATGGACTCGGCGCTCGGCACCTCGATCCGGGCCGGCAGGGCCATGGCCAACCTCGACCGGTACTCGTCCACGTGCTCGACAACCTGGAATCCGTGGCCACCCCACCACGTGATCACGCCTGGCAGTTCGCGTCGGGCGATCAGCTGCATCCGCCGCATGCCCGCGTCCAAGGCCAGATCGACGGCCGCCCGCGCCATGGCATAAGCCACTCCGTGCTGACGGCTTTCGGGCAACACGCTTACCCGATGCAACGTGGCCGTGGGCGGATCCATGTGGGGGTCGGTCGACATGAACAGGCAGCCGATGTCGCCTGAGGGGTCGGACGCGATGATGCCCACCTGATCGACGATCCGCGACTCGATGTCCGCAACGGTGTCAGACAAGGCGTCGGCCGGTGGGTCGAGGGCTGGCCGGGCACGAAAGGCCGACATGATGATGCCCCACATGGCCGGGCCATCGCCAGACCGGGCAACACGTAGTGCGAGTCCTGCAGCCAAGTCGTCCCCCCGATTGATCACGGCGTGCCAGTCTACGTGCGAGGGTTGCCACGTCCGAACCGCTGGTTGCGGCCGCGATCCTGATCGGTTCGTCCGCGCTGCTGGTCACGCTTGTTGCGCGAGCCGCCAGCGAACCCACGATGCGGCCTGCTCGGGCCACGACGTGGCTCGAGCAGGTCTTCGTAGCTGGGGTCGTCGATGGCGCCCCTGCGGGGCTGCTTGGCGCCGTACTCGTCGAGGATCTCGTCGCCGGGACGCACCCGCTGGGGCCGGGCATCCAGTCCGATCTGGCGGGAGATCTGCTCCATGCTGCGGCGCTGACGAGGCGCGACCAGACTGACCACCCGTCCGGTCTCCCCGGCGCGGGCCGTGCGTCCAGCACGGTGCAGGTAGTCCTTGGCGTCATGGGCCATGTCGGCCTGCAGGACCAGTGAGACGTCGTCCACATGGATGCCACGGGCAGCCACATCGGTGGCAACCAGCACCGGCAGGTCGCCGCGCTTGAAAGCGTCCATCACCCGGGTTCGGGCGCCCTGACGCAGTCCGCCGTGCAACGATCCCGCCATGATGCCGCGGGCCCGCAAAGTCGCCGCCACCTTGTCAGCCTCCAGTTGAGTGCGCACGAACACAAGCGTTCGGCCCGGACGGTTGGCCACCTGGCTGACGATCTCCAGCCGGTCCGTCGGGTGCACCGTCCAGATCTGGTGGTCCATGGTCGCGACCGAAGCACCTGTGGGATCGACACCGTGTTCGACGGGGTCGCGCAGGTAACGTTCGGCCAGTCCCGCCACCTCATCGTCGAGGGTGGCGGAGAAGAGGAGATGCTGGGCCTCGGCCGGAATCCGGTCCCACAGTGCGGTGACCTCGGGAAGGAATCCCATGTCACACATCTCATCGGCTTCGTCCAGCACTGCCACCTGCACCTGGCCCAGGTCGGCCGCACCACGCTCGCAGAGGTCGATGAGCCGGCCCGGGGTGGCGATGATGATGTCGACGCCGCGCTCGAGAGCCTTGAGTTGGGGCGTGTAACTCATGCCTCCGGCGACCAGGATGCTGAACAGCCCGGCCTTGCGCGCCAGCGGGGCGATGACATTGGAGATCTGCATCGCCAGTTCGCGAGTGGGACTGAGCACCACAGCTCGAGGCGCCTTGCCCTGCCGACGTTGCCCCATGAGGTGGGTGATCAACGGCAGCGCGAAGGCCAGAGTCTTGCCCGATCCGGTCTGACCACGACCCAACAGGTCACGTCCTGCCAGCGCGTCGGGAATGGTCGCGACCTGAATGGGAAAGGGGCTGGTGATGCCCTCCGCTGCCACCGCATCCACCAGCACACCCGGCAGTCCCAGATCAGCAAAGGACGTGCCTTGCTGGGCGCGCTCCAGGATGCGCTGCTTTCGGGCCAACTCTTCTGCTCGGGGTTTGCGGGACGGGGTGTGGGCCATCAAGGCTCCTTCACAACTCAAGACGGCGTTCGAACGCCAAACGTCGCAATTTTACTCCGCCCTCACAGGGGTGTCCAGACAGTGTTGGCCGGGGGTTGGCAACCCCGCAACCTTCTCGTAGGGAGTTTGATGGTTCCCCCGGTAGACTCAACGTGTGCGTATTGCATTCGTCGTAGAGTCCTTCCTCCCCTCGGTCAATGGAGTCACCAACTCCGTGCTGAGGATGCTGGAGCACCTTCGGCGACGCGGCCACCAGGCGATGGTGATCGCACCCAGCGACCCCCGTGGCGTGCCCGAGAGCTACGCGGGCTTCCCGGTCACGACCACGGCGTCCGTGACCTTGCCGTGGTACCCGGACATGCGCCTGTCGGCCACCTTGACCGCGCAGGTCGAGAAGCACCTCGCCGATTTCGCTCCCGACGTCGTGCACCTGGCAGCACCGGTCGTGCTCGGCTACAAGGGCGTGCTGGCAGCCGCTCGCCTGGGCGTGCCCAGCGTGGCCCTTTACCAGACCGAGGTGCCGCGCTACGCCGCCCAGTACGGCTACTCCGCGGCCGAACCGCTGCTATGGCACCACCTGCGCAAGGTGCACAACATGGCCACCATCAACCTGGCACCGTCCACCTACACCCGGGACGAATTGATCGATCACGGGTTCGCCAGGGTGGACGTGTGGGGACGCGGGGTCGACACCGCCCGATTCCACCCCGGCAAGCGCGACCCCGCGCTGCATCGTTCCTGGGCACCCGAGGGCGAGGTTGTCATCGGCTACATGGGGCGGTTGGCCGCCGAGAAGCAGGTGGCAGATCTTGCGGCGCTGTCCGACCTGCCGGGAACCCGGCTGGTGATCATCGGCGACGGGCCGGTGCGTCCCGAACTCGAGTCCAGGCTCCCCCAAGCAGTCTTCGTCGGGATGAAGGGCGGCGACGACCTGCCGCGCCATCTCGCAAGCCTCGACCTCTTCGTCCATCCCGGCGAACTTGAAACCTTCGGGCAGGCCATCCAGGAGGCCCAGGCGAGCGGACTGGCCACCATCGCCCCTCGCCGTGGCGGGCCGATCGACCTCATCGATCCCTCACGCAACGGCTGGTTGTACGCGCCGGGAGACCTGGTCGACATGCGCCGTCGGGTCGCCGACCTGGTCGGCGATGACTTCAAGAGGGCCGCGTTCGGACGCGTCGCGCGCGCCAGGGTTGCCGACCGCACCTGGCCCCGGATCAGCGACCAACTGCTCGCGTACTACTCGACGGCGATCGAATTGGGAGTCAAGTCCCCCGCCAGCATTCTCTGATCGCCCACTACCGCCGCCAACCCCGCTATCACTTCGGGAAGAGCCGTGGCAACTACTCCCGCAGGATACGGGCCGGCCTTGTGGGCTGCCGTCAGCGCCTGGACTGACGCACCCAATGCGGCAGCCTTCCAGGCCGGCAGTCCGGCGGCGAGCAGCGTCCCGCAGATCCCGGCCAACACGTCACCCGAGCCCGCCTGCGCGGTCCAGGCAGGGCCAGGAATTGCCAGGGTGATTCGTCCCGAAGGCTCGGCAACATACTGCGTCGAGCCCTTCAGCAGGACGGTGGTCTGCCAACGAGCGGCCGCACTGCGAGCCGCGCCGATGGGATCGTTGACGACGTCCTGCCTGCTGATACCCAGCAGGGTCGCCAGCTCGCCGGCGTGCGGGGTGAGCAACCAGCCCGCCGGCAACCGCGCGGGCAGGTGCTCCAAGGCTTCTGCATCGATGACGGCCGGCAGGCCCGACTCCAGAATGGGGGCCAGTCGCTCCGCGCTGGATTCCTCGCCCCATCCGCAGCCGGCCATCCAGGCCTGGACGCGTCCCGGCCCCAGGGTCACCGAGGGCAGCCGGTGCGAGATCACCTCGGCGGGCCGGGAGGGACCGGTGAACCGCACCATACCTGCGCCGGAGTAGACCGCCCCCGTGGCCGACAGGACGGCAGCGCCCGGGAAACCCTGCGAACCGGCGTCAATGCCCAAGACCCCACGGGAGTACTTGTCGGCGTAAGGGGTGGGCCACGGCCACCACCGGGCGACGTCAACCCGCTGCATCTGGTTGATGTCGGAGTCGGGCATCCGCAGGCCGATATCGGCAACCTCCACCTCACCGCAGAAGCTGGCGGCCGGCTGCGCCACGTGGCAGAGCTTGGGGGCGGCGAAGGTGACGGTCCGGGTGGCCTGCATGCAGGATTCCGGGCGATGATGATCGTCGGCAGCCAGTCCCGAGGGCAGATCGACGGAGAGCACCGGGATGGCGAGGGTCTGGCACGCCTCAGCGAACCACTCGACGCGGCGGGGTAGTCCGGCGCGTCCGCCGATGCCGGTCATCGCGTCGATCACCAGTGAGACATCTGGCAGGACGCGCAACACCGCCAGCTCGTCCAGGGTCCGGATGCCCACCTGGCGGGTGGCGACCAAACCGCCCGGGTGGCCATGGCCTGAGATCAGCCAGAGGGAAACCTGCCGTCCCGCCCGAGCCAGGAAACGGGCAGCGTAGAGACCATCCCCGCCGTTGTTGCCCGGTCCGACTGCCACCAGGATGGGTCCGCTGGTAGACATCTGCAGGGCCTGAAGGGCGACCTTCTCGGCAGCAATCTGCATCAGGTTGGCGTCGGGATGCCTCTGCTGGTACTGCCGCTCGGCCGCGCGAACCTGCTCGACACTGTGGATACCGATCACGATTCCCCCTCACAGACGACGAATGCGGTTGCCAAGCCCGCGTCGTGACTCAACGACACCCGGATGCTGACGACTCCCAGCGCAGTGGCTCTGGCCGCCACGGTACCGCTCACCAGGAATTCTGGCTGACCGTAGGTCGAGGTGGTCACCTCCGCGTCCAGCCAGGACAGTCCGCCGGGTGAGCCCAGCGCCTTGGCCAAGGCCTCCTTGGCCGCGAACCGGGCTGCCAGCGACTCCACTCGCCGAGGGGTGCCCTCCGGTGTCCGCGTCTCGGCCGCGGTGAACAGCTTGTCGATCAAACCAGGGCGACGATTCAGCATCGCCTCCACCCGGTCGACCCGGCAGATGTCCACCCCGACCCCGACGATCACTCGACGGTCACCGACTTGGCCAGGTTTCGGGGCTGATCGACGTCGTGACCCAGCGTGGTGGCCAACTCGCAGGCGAACAACTGCAACGGAACCGTCGCGAGCAGGGGTTGCAGCAGCGTCGATACCCTGGGCAGCCGGATGATCTCGTCCGCGTACGGCTCCACCTCGGAGTCACCCTCCTCCGCCAGGACGATGGTCCGCGCACCACGGGCCCGCACCTCCTGGATGTTGCTGATGACCTTGTCGTGCAATTGGTCGCGACCCTGGGGCGGGACGATCACGAAGACCGGCATCCCCGGTTCGATGATCGCGATCGGGCCATGCTTCAACTCCCCCGCGGCGAACCCCTCGGCGTGCTGGTAGGCGATCTCCTTGAGCTTCAACGCGCCTTCGAGGGCCACCGGGAATCCGACGTGGCGTCCCAGGAAGATGAAGTCGTTCTCGTGAGCCATCTCACGGGCAAGTTCGTAGACGCGCTCGGCCGAATCCAGCAGTTGCTGGATCATCTGCGGCACACGTTCCAACTCACTGGTGACCAGTCGGATCTCGTCGGAGAACTTCATGCCCCGCACCTGGGCGAGGTAGAGGCCGAGCAGGTAGCAGGCAGCGACCTGCGTGAGGAACCCCTTGGTGGACGCCACTCCGATCTCGGGACCCGCGTGGGTGTAGATCACCGCGTCGGACTCGCGCGGGATGGTCGCCCCGTTGGTGTTGCAGATGGCGATGACCTTGGCGCCCTGCACGCGGGCATGACGGATCGCCATCAGGGTGTCGGCGGTCTCTCCGGACTGACTGATCGTCACGCACAGGGTCTGCGGATCGATGATCGGGTCGCGGTACCGGAACTCCGAGGCCACCTCCACCTCGCAGGGCACCCGCGTCCAGTGCTCGATGGCGTATTTCGCGACCATTCCGGCGTAGTAGGCGGTGCCGCAGGCCACGATGACGATCTTGTTGACGCGGCGCAGATCCTCGGGAGATATGCCGCGCATCTCGTCCAGCATCAGTTCGCCGCGATCGTTGTAACGTCCCAGCAGCGTGTCTGCCACGGCCTTAGGCTGTTCAAAGATCTCCTTGCGCATGAACCAGTCGAAGCCGCCCTTCTCCGCCGCGGAGGTGTCCCAGTCGACGTGGTAGCGCTGCGTCTGGGCCGGGGAGCCATCGAAGTTGACGGCAGTGATCGTGTCCGGGGTGATCAGAACGGCCTGGTCCTGCCCCAGTTCCACGACCTCGCGGGTGTGAGCAATGAAGGCCAGCACGTCGGAGGCGACGAAGTTCTCGCCGCTGCCGACCCCCACCACCAGCGGCGAGTTCCGCCGCGCGGCGACCACCTGATCGGGCTGCTGCGCGTCGATGGCGACCAGGGTGAACGCGCCCTGCAACAGATTGGCCACCGAACACATCGCCGCCAACAGACCAGGATGCGTCCTGAGTTCTCGTGAGAGCAGGTGGGCGGCGACTTCCGAATCAGTTTCCGACCTGAACTCCACGCCTGACTCGGCCAGTTCGGCGCGCAACTGGGCGAAGTTCTCGATGATTCCGTTATGGACGATGGCCACCCGGTTGTCGGCGGAGGCGTGCGGGTGCGCGTTGGCATCATTGGGTGCGCCGTGGGTGGCCCAGCGGGTGTGGCCGATTCCTTGATGGGACGCCGGAAGAGGCTGGGCCTCGAGTTCGATCTCCAGATTGGCCAGCTTGCCGGCCTTCTTGGCGAGGACGAGTCGGCCGTCCGCCACCAGGGCGATGCCGGCCGAGTCGTACCCTCGGTACTCCATCCGACGAAGCCCGGAGATGATGACATCTTGGGCGTCCTGGGGGCCGGTGTAACCAATGATTCCGCACATGCGCTCGAGTCTACGGACCCTCCCGCTAGGCTTGCACAATGGCTCGCCAACAAGGACAACCGTGACCAGCCCTTGGGTGGACCTGCCGCGGGCAGCCTGGTCGGAGCTGGCACGGGACAACGGCGTAAAGCTGGACAGCCAGACCATCCTGAGGCTACGCGGTCTGCAAGACCCGACAGACGCGCTTGATGTGGCGGAGGTCTACCTCCCGCTGGCCCAATTGCTGAATCTCTACCGCATCAGCCACGACCAGTTGTACTCCGACTCCTACAGCTTCCTGAAGATCAACGCCGCTCGGACACCCTTCGTAATCGGGGTGGCCGGATCGGTGGCCGTGGGCAAGTCGACCTCGGCCCGACTGCTGCGCGAACTCCTGGCCCGCTCGGAGGGCAACCCCAAGGTCACGCTGGTCACCACCGACGGTTTCCTGCTGCCCAATGCAGTGCTCGAGGAACGCGGCATTCTCGACAGGAAGGGTTTCCCCGAGAGCTACGACCGACGCGCCCTCCTGGATTTCGTCATCAAGGTCAAGTCGGGTGCTCCATTGGTGAGCGCCCCAGTGTACTCGCATGTGATTTACGACATCGTGGCGACCGAGACGATCCGCGTCGAACGTCCCGACATCCTGATCCTGGAGGGGTTGAATGTGTTGCAGCCGGCTCTGCCCGGACGCGGTGACGCGCACGCCTTGGCGGTCAGCGACTTCTTCGATTTCTCGGTGTATGTGGATGCCGACGCCAATGACATCCGGGACTGGTACGTCGCCCGGTTCATGGCGCTGCGCGACACCGCCTTTCAGGACCCGAACAGCTTCTTCCGCAGTTACGCGAAGATGACCGACCAGCAGGCCCTGGCGAGGGCGCACACCTACTGGGACGAGATCAACGCCCCGAACCTGGTCAACAACATCGAACCCACCAGGGATCGTGCGACCGCGATCCTGCGCAAGGGGTCGGACCACGTCGTCTCGAGTGTGAAGATCAGGAAGATCTAGTCCAGCCGAAACCCCTGCCGGGCGCGACTCGGCCCCCAACGGCCGACAGCCGCCCACCCCGAGGGATGACCGGCTGTCGGGCTCTGTCGATGGTGATCAGCGCTTCGAGTACTGCGGCGCCTTGCGGGCCTTCTTGAGTCCGGCCTTCTTGCGCTCCTTGACGCGGGAGTCGCGCGTCAACAGACCGGCCTTCTTCAGGGCGGGTCGGCTGGCCTCGGTGTCGATGGCGTTGAGTGCGCGGGCGATGCCCAGACGCAGTGCACCGGACTGTCCAGTCACGCCGCCACCCCCGATGCGGGCGATGATGTCGTAAGAGCCAACCACTGCGGCGGTGACCAGCGGCTCGTTGATCGATTGCTGGTGCACCTTGTTGGGGAAGTAGGCCTCCAGGGTCTGTCCGTTGATCGACCACTGTCCGTTGCCCGGCACCAGCCGGACTCGGGCGATGGCCTGCTTGCGGCGTCCCGTGCCGTAGCCGGGCGCGACGACTGCCGGACGGGCGGACGATGCAGCCTGGCCGGCCGACGAGGAGTCAGCGCGGTAGGCGATCTCGCGGTTCTCCTCGTCGATGAACGGGGTTGTCTCGGTGGCTTCGATGTCTTCGGTCTGTGTCTCGGACACGGTCAAATCCTTGGGGTTCTGCGCGCTCACTGCGCGACCTGGGTGATCTCGTAGGGCTGCGGACGCTGCGCGGCATGCGGGTGCTCGGGGCCGGCGTAGACCTTGAGCTTGCCCATCTGGGCCCGACTCAGCCGGTTCTTGGGCATCATGCCCCAGACAGCCTTCTCGACCAGCGCGCGTGGGTCGCCATCGCGCAGTTCGCCGGCGGTGCGGCTGCGCAGGCCACCTGGACGACCCGACACTGTGTAACGCAGCGACTCGGTGGCCTTCTTACCCGTCAGAGCAACCTTCGAGGCGTTCACCACGATGACGAAGTCGCCGCCGTCGAAGTGCGGGGCGAACGTGGGCTTGTTCTTGCCGCGCAGCAGCGTGGCCACGTGGGTGGCAAGGCGGCCGAGCACGACGTCAGTGGCATCGATCACGAGCCAATTCCTGGTGACCTCACCAGGCTTCGGGCTATAGGTAGTCACGGTTGTCCGTCTTCCAAGTTAGACTGGGGAACACGCAACTTACGCCACGTGAACACGCTAGAAACGGCGTCCCCATTCTTCCTGGGACCCGAAGCAACTTCACTCCGCGCGGGGACGACCGTTGCTCATCATAACGGTCTCCTCTGAAATGGTCAAGACGGCGTCGGACGCAAACCAGCACCAGATGGCCGGAATCCTTGCGGCGGACGGATCCTGCGGGCAATGTTGGTGCATGAGTTCAAAGACGAGCGCACAAGCACCCAGGGTGACCACTCCGGCAGACCTACGCAACGTGGTCCTGGTCGGATCGGCTGGTTCGGGCAAGACCACGTTGTTCGAGAACCTGATCAAGACCCGCATCGCGGGATATCGCGGCGAGAAGGACGACCCCGAACGTCTGGCCGCGTTGACGCTGGCTACCATCACCCATGGTCCGACGGTGATCAACCTGCTTGACGCACCCGGCAACCCCGAGTACCTCGGCGAGCTCCGGGCCGGCCTGCGGGCAGCCGACGCCGCGTTGTTCGTGGTGAGCGCGGCCGACGGCATCGACACCACCACGCAGATCCTGTGGTCCGAATGCGCGAGCGTGGGCATGCCGCGAGCCATCGTGGTGACCAAGCTTGACACCGAGCGTGCGAGCTTCGAGCAGACCGTCCAGCAGTGTCAGGAACTCTTCGGCGCAGGCGTTCACCCCGCCTATCTGCCCTTCGTCGGCGAGGACGACCAGATCATCGGCAACCTGTCATTGCTGAGCCGCAAGGTGCACGACTACTCCACCGGACAGCGCAGCTGGCGCAACGCCTCCGACTCCGAACTGGCTGCCATCGAGGACTTCCGCACCGAGTACGTCGAGTCGATCATCACCGAGTCCGAGGACGACGAACTGCTGGAGCGCTATTTCGAGGGCGACGAACTGGCCATCGACGAGGTGGTCGGCGACCTGATGAAGGCCCTCTACCTGGGCCGTTTCCACCCGGTGATCCCGGTGACCACCAACGGGGTGGGCATCGAGGAGCTCATCGGCGTCATCGACCGCGGCTTCCCGACACCGCTACGGTGGAAGGCCCCCGTGGTCACGACCCTGGCCGGCGAGCCCGTGGAGCCCGGCGACGTTGACGCCTCGGCGCCCTTGTTGGCCGAGGTCATCAGGACGACGTCTGATCCGTACGCGGGCCGATTGTCGATGGTGCGCGTCTTCAACGGAACGCTGCGACCCGATTCCGCCGTCCACGTCGCTGGCCACCGTGAGCGACTCACGGGCCTTGCTAACAGTCACCACCCGGACCATGACGATGAGGAGCGGGTGGGTCTGCTGACCGCCCCGCTCGGGATGGAGCTGCATCCCAAGGAAATGGCCATCGCGGGTGAGATCGTCATGGTCGCCAAACTCGCCACCGCAGAGACGGGCGACACCCTGTGCGACCCCGCCCGGGTCCGCGTCATCGAGCCGTGGCTGCTACCGGATCCGCTGCTTCCGGTGGCCATCCGGGCAGCGAGCCGCAATGACGAGGACAAGTTGGCCGGGGCCTTGCAGCGGTTGGTGGTGGAGGACTCCACCATCCGGTTGGAGCGCGCGCAAGGCACCGACCAGCTGCTGTTGTGGACGATGGGCCAGGCCCACCAGGACCTGGTGATGAGTCGCCTGCGGGACCGCTATGGGGTGAACATCGCCTCGGACGTGATCCGCACTGCCCTGCGCGAGACCTTCATCGCACCCGCCACCGCCCACGGTCGCCACGTCAAGCAGTCCGGTGGGCACGGCCAGTACGCGGTGTGCGACATCCGGGTGGAGCCCAACGAGCGGGGCGCGGGATTCGAGTTCATCGATCAGGTCGTCGGTGGCGCGGTCCCCCGTCAGTTCATCCCATCGGTCGAGAAGGGCGTCCGCGCTCAGATGGAGAAGGGCACCCTCACGGGTCACCCGGTTGTCGACATCAAGGTCACGCTCTACGACGGCAAGGCCCATTCCGTCGACTCGTCCGACATGGCATTCCAGTCCGCGGGCGCCTTGGCGCTCAAGGAGGCTGCCACCCCCTCGACGATCGCCCTGCTCGAGCCCATGGATCAGGTCACCGTGACTGTCAACGACGAGTACCTGGGTGCCGTGATGACCGACCTCGGCAACCGTCGTGGCCAGGTGCTTGGCACCGACTCGGCCGGTTCTGGACAATCCAGCGTCCGGGCGTTGGTGCCGCAGAGCGAATTGAGCCGCTACGCCATCGACCTGCGCGGTCTGGCCCGGGGCACCGGCAGTTTCAAGCGGGCCTTCTACGGCTACGACCTGATGCCGGCCAACATCGCCCAGGAGTACATGAAGAAGTGATCTGTCACTCGCTGGTGGCGTGTCTCAACGGATCGCCACCAGCGAGCTCAGACCAGCCGCGCGGGGGTCGTCCACGTCAATGAGTTCCTTGCCGAACGGGAAGGCGGTCACCGGGATCATCATCAGGCTCACCACTGCGTTGGCCAGGCCAACGACGGTGACCGCCTGCGTCAGCGCCGTGATGATGTGCAGGACGACCAGCAGCCAGCCGACGGTGACGAACCAGACGACGTTCATCACGGTCGATCCCGGCCCCGATCGCGGATTGCGGACGACCAGGGTACCGAAGGGCCACAGGACGTAACGAGCCATCCTGAACGAGGCGATGCCCGCCGGGATGGTGACGATCAGCAGGCAGGCGATCACGCCTGCAATGAAGTAGCCGGCTGCCAGCCAGATGCCGCCGAGCAGGAGCCACAGGACGTTGAGTAGTGCGCGCATCGGGCCATTCTGCCATCGGCCAGTAGTCTGTCCTGCATGCCGGAAGCGCCATTGAGGGAGAGGTCAGGGGCCAGCCCGGGGGTGGTGTCCTTCGTGAGACGCAGTTCCCGGATGAACCCCTCGCAGCGTCAGGCCCTGGAACTGCTCGCCGATCGCTACGTCGTGGACGTGCCGACCGGTGAGCTCAGCACATCGATCGCCGCGGGGGCCAGCATCGACTGGCACGGCACGTTCGGACGTCCGGTGGGCCCTGGCGCGTCCGAACTCATGGTCGAGGTCGGCTCCGGCACCGGGGACGCCCTGGTGGCCAGCGCTCGGGCAAACCCGGACGCGAGTCTCATCGCGTTCGAGGTCTACGAGGCTGCGGTGGCCTCCACGTTGGCCAAGCTGAGTGCTGCGGGTCTGCACAACGTCCGGCTGCTGATGCTCGACGCCGTCCAGGGCCTGAGCCAGCTCATCGAACCGGGCATGGTGAGTGAGCTGGCCACCTACTTCCCCGATCCGTGGCCGAAAAAGCGACACCACAAGCGCCGCCTGGTGAGTCGCTCGTTTGCCGAACTGGCGGCCAGCCGCCTGACCCCGGGCGGCCGATGGCTGCTGGCCACCGACTGGCCCGACTACGCCCAGCAGATGCGTCACGTGCTGGACGCCACTCCCGGGCTGGTGAACGAGTACCGGGACTCAGGGGGATGGGCACCACGTCCGGCGAGCCGGCCGATCACCAAATTCGAGGCCCGGGGAATTGCCGACGGACGTCCGGTCACCGACCTGGCCTATCGGAGAGCGCCATGAGCGATCTGGAACGCTGGCGACTGGACCTGTCGTACGACGGCACGGATTTCCACGGCTGGGCGACCCAACACGGGCTGCGGACGGTGCAGGGTGAGCTCGAGGGCTGGATCACCAAGGTGCTGCGCCTGTCGGAGCCTGCCGGCCTGACAGTGGCCGGGCGAACAGACGCCGGTGTACACGCTCGCGGTCAGGTCGCCCACGTGGACGTCCCCGTCGGGCACGACCCCGACGACTTGGCCAGGCGCCTTGGCCGGGTGTTGCCTCAAGACGTCGTGGTTCGCCGCATCTGCCGCGCGCCCGACGACTTCGACGCCCGGTTCTCGGCGCTCTGGCGCCGCTACGTCTACCGCCTCTGGGACGCCGACTCCAACCCCGACCCGCTGCTGCGTCATCAAGTGACCAGGGTGAACGATCGGCTCGATGTGGCAGCCATGCAGCAGTCCGGGAACCTGCTGGTGGGGCTGCGGGATTTCGCCCCGTTCTGCCGTCGAAGGGATGGTGCGACGACCATTCGGCACCTGAGCCACCTGCAGGTCGTCCGGCTCGATGACGCCTGCGCCACCATCGAGTGCACCGTCGAAGCCGATGCGTTCTGCCACTCCATGGTGCGCTCGCTGATGGGCGCGCTGTGGGCGGTAGGTTCGGCGCGCCGCGACCTCGACTGGCTGGCCCGCGTCATGGCGCACCCCCAACGCCACGGCGAGGTGCACGTCATGCGTCCGGAGGGCCTGTGCCTGGAGCAGGTCGGCTACCCACCCGATGCACAGCTGGCCGAACGGTCACGGGAGGCCAGATCACGACGCGAATTGGACGGGACGAACCCGCAATGAGCCACTACTTCCAGACTCCCGAACTCGAGCAACCCCGACACGTCGTCCACGCCTCGATCTGGGGACGTGACTACGAGTTGATCTCGGCGCCCGGGGTTTTCAGCGCGCACCGGCTGGACATCGGAACCCAGGTGCTACTGCGGGCCACTGCAGCCCCACCGCAGGGCACCCGCCGACTGCTCGACCTCGGCTGCGGGTTCGGGCCGATCGCCATCGCGCTGGCCACCCACTGCCCCGAGGCCCAGGTGGACGCGGTGGACGTCAACGACCTCGCCCTGCGGCTGACCACCGAGAACGCCGAGCGTTTCGGCGTTTCCGAACGGCTGCGGATAGCCCGTCCCGAGGTCCTGCCGCCTGACGGTGATTACGACGAGATCTGGTCGAACCCACCGATCAGGATCGGCAAGCAGGCCCTGCACGAGTTGCTGACGACGTGGCTGCCCAGATTGCGGCCCGGCGGACTGGCCTGGCTGGTGGTCGGGCGGAACCTGGGGGCTGACTCGCTGCAGGCGTGGCTGATCGAGCAGGGCTGGCCCACCGAACGGGTGGCCTCGGC
Organism: uncultured Actinomycetota bacterium; assembly: GCA_963780175.1. Classification (GTDB taxonomy): domain Bacteria; phylum Actinomycetota; class Actinomycetes; order Propionibacteriales; family Propionibacteriaceae; genus Brooklawnia. The sequence goes on from CAWAAT010000007.1 coordinate 122,589, forward strand.
GAAGGGATTCCGGGTCTTTCGCGTTGAGCGAACTCGCAGGTGAGCTGACTCGAATCCCGACACTGCGATGGCTGCGCATCTAGCGTGGAGCCAGGAAGTCCACCCAACCGAAGGAGAACCACCATGGGTCTCGGCGACGACATCAAGAACAAGGCAGAAGAAGCCGTCGGCAAGGTGAAGGAAACCGTCGGCGACGCTGTTGACAACGAGAAACTCGAGGCCGAGGGCAAGCTGGACCAGGCCAAGGCCAAGGCCAAGCAGGCTGGCGAGGACGTGAAGGACGCGGTCCGCGACCTGACAAGCTGAGCCTCTGAGGAATATTCTGGGGCCGGGTCTGGCTGTACCTGACAGCGAGACCCGGCCCTTCAGTTCGTCGGGACCCAGACCCTCACGGAAGAGAAAGCGGAGAGCGACAATGGCCATCTACACCCTGCCTGATCTGGACTACGACTTCGGCGCACTCGAGCCGCACATCAGCGGCGAGATCATGCGACTTCACCACGATAAGCACCACCAGGCCTACGTGGACGGCGCCAACACGGCGCTGGACAAGCTGGCGGCTGCTCGGGCGAGCGGCGATTTTGGAGCCATCAGCAAGCTTGAGAAGGACCTCGCCTTCAATCTTGGCGGTCACGCCAATCACAGCGTCTTCTGGAAGAATCTGACCCCCAACGCCCCGGAGCGTCCCGAGGGCGAATTGGCCGCAGCCATCGATGAGTACTTCGACAGCTTCGACGCCTTCAAGAAGCAGTTCAGCGAGGCCGCCAAGTCGATCCAGGGATCCGGCTGGGGTGCCCTGGTTTTCGACCCGATCGCCGGGCGCCTGAACACGCTGGCCTTCTACGATCAGCAAAACAACCTGCCGGCCGGTTCCGTGCCGCTGTTGCTGCTCGACATGTGGGAGCACGCCTTCTACCTGCAGTACAAGAACGTCAAGGCCGACTACGTGACTGCCTTCTGGAACATCGTCAACTGGGACGACGTGGCGGCACGGTTCGCCAAGGCCTCCGCCAAGTGATCTGCTGACTGCCCCGCAGTCGCATAGAAGCCCTCGCACCTCAACCTGAGGAGCGTGGGCTTCTTTGTTTCCTGTCTTGACTAGGCAAGTTGTCACCTTTCTTAGATTTTCTTGGCGTTTTCTCAGAGACTGACCTAGACTCTTACCTGTGGGTCTCACCCGGCCCGCACTGCCCCAGCGGCAGCCCCACAGTGGAGAGATCTACGAATGAAGAAGCCCCTCGTTGCAGTCATCGCAGGCGCAGTGGCGTTGGTTTCCATCGGCGCCGGCGGTGTGGCCAGCGCCATGGACAAGGCGATCACCCTGTCGGTGGACGGGGAACTCAAGCAGGCGCACGTCTGGGGCGCCACTGTCCAGGACGCCCTGGCGGCCTCCGACATCGCACTGTCCGCGCGTGACCTCGTCTCGCCAGCGGCAGAGGCCCCCATCTCCGACGGCACCGTGATCGACGTGCGCTTCGCACGGCCGGTGACAGTCGACATCGACGGCACCGTCCGGGTCTTCTGGACCACGGCCGCCACCCTGGACGACGCGCTCGCTGAGTTCGGCCTGCACGATCCCGACGCACGCCTGTCGGTCGATCGTTCCACCCCGCTGGGACGCGAGGGTCTGGCGTTCTCTGCGGTGACACCGAAGGACGTCGAGATTACCCTCGGCAACACGGTCATTGCCACCCGCTCGACGGCAGCTGACGTGCAGAGCCTGCTCAACGAGAACGGCATCGCCGTCGACTCCGACGACCGGGTCAGCCACTCCGTCGACACCCCGGTGAGCCAAGGCCTGCAGGTGAACGTCCAACGGGTCGAGGTCAAGGAGGTCGTCGAGGAAGCGGTCATCGACTACGTGACCCAGACCACCGAGGACGCATCCATGACCAAAGGCACCCAGACGGTGACCACTGCGGGCAAGGAAGGCACGAAGGCCGTGGTCTGGCAGGTCGTGTACGTCGAGGGCATCGAGGAGTCTCGGGCCGTGACCCGCGAGGACGTCATCGTCCCGGCCGTTGACCAACAGGTCACCGTCGGCACCAAGGCGGCCACCGTATCCTCCGCCACGGCCAGCTACTCCGGTAGCCACGCCGACTGGATGGCCGCCGCCGGAATCTCCCCGTCCGACTACTCTGCCGTCGAGATCCTCGTCATGCGAGAGTCCAGCTGGAACCCCTCCGCCGTGAACCCCACCAGCGGAGCCTGCGGGCTCACCCAGGCGCTGCCCTGTTCCAAGATCGGCCCCAACTGGAGCGACCCCGTGGTGGCTCTCGCCTGGGGTGACGCCTACGTGAAGGGACGCTACGGCAGCTGGCAAGCCGCCCTGGCGCACTCCTACTCCGTCGGCTGGTACTGATACCCCGGATCTCCGGGAAAGAAAAGGAACCCATGAAGAAGCCTTTGACACTTGCGCTCGTCGGCGTGCTCGCCGCTTCATCGCTCGGCCTGGGTAGTGCTGCCGCCGCGTATGACAAGGCCATCACGCTGAGCGTGGACGGTCAGGCCCAACAGGTTCACGTCTGGGGTCACACCGTGCAGGACGCACTGGACGCCCAGGACATCGATCTGGGTGCCCGCGACCTGGTGATGCCGGCGGCATCCGAGAAGATCTCTGATGGCAGCACGGTCGAGGTACGGTTCGCCCGGCAGGTCAACGTAGATGTGGACGGCGTGACCACCACAGTCTGGACCACCGCGCTGCGCCTGGACGAGGTGCTCGCCGAGATCGGCCTGCACGACCCGGACGCACGACTCTCGGTCGACAGGTCCACTCCCCTGGGCCGCGAGGGACTCAACGTGGTCGCCGTGACCCCCAAGGACACCCGCATCACCGTGGACGGACGTGTTGTCAACGCCCGCACCACCGCCGAGGACGTGGCCGGCCTGTTGTCCGAACAAGGCATCACCCTCGCCGAGCACGACCGGGTGAACCCGGCCGCCGAGACCGCGCTCAGTGCCGGTCTTCAGGTGGTGGTGCATCGGGTTGCCGTCACCGAGGCCATCGAGACCCAGGTGATCGACTACGAGACCGTCACAACCGAGGACTCCAGCCTCAGCCAGGGCACCAACCGGGTCGACACGGCCGGCGTCGAGGGCGAGAAGTCGGTCGTCTACCAGGTGGTCGCCGTAGACGGTGTCGAGGAGTCGCGCAGCGTCGTCCGTGAGGAGATCTTGAGGGCTCCGGTCACCCGCCAGGTCACCGTGGGCACCAGCACCACCGGGGCTGGCGCACCGACGGTCGCCAGCGGCAGCGTCTGGGACGCGATCGCGCAGTGCGAATCGGGTGGCAACTGGGCCATCAACACCGGCAACGGCTACTACGGCGGCCTGCAGTTCGCCACCGCCACATGGCTGAGCCTTGGCGGCGGCGCCTACGCCCCGACCGCGAATCTTGCCTCTCGCGAGCAGCAGATCACCATCGCCGAGAAGGTGCTCGCCGTGCAGGGCTGGGGCGCCTGGCCCGCGTGCACCTCGATGCTCGGGCTGCGCTGAACCCACTGGCACCACTCACTGATCGACACTGCCTCCCGGCCTGCCACAGGGCGGGAGGCAGTGTCGATTCTGGGCTGGCAGGAGCCCGTGTCTCGACCAGGGACGCCAGCCCTAGACTCGCAAGCAACGGCCATCTTCAGCGTCGCACCGGGGATCCTCAAGGACATGGTCGCAAGAGGGTGTTCGGCCTCGACGAGGCACGGACCACACTTCTCAGCATGGGCAACGAGCTGTTCATTCATGACCCCCTGCAGATTCGCGACCAGGGGTTCCGCACACCTAATCGCGTTGCAGCACGGCGGGTCCGGCGGACAGGCTCCCGCCAAGGTGCACGTCGACATCCCTGACCGTGAGCCGGACGCGACATATCGCCAGCTGATTCCGGAGAACCAGGCCGTCCTGCACCGGCTGACCGGGTGGACCTGACCTGACGGCTCAACTGGGCCCTTGGGCACCCCCGGCCAGTTCTGCGTGGATCTCCAGCATGCGGCGCACCGATGTGGCCCAGTCGTAGCGTTCCGCGCGTGACCGGGCTGCAGCCCGCAATTCGGGCGAGCGGCGGGCGATCAACCGCTCGATGGCGTCGGCGATCCCAGCCGCGTCCGGGCGTCCGCTCTCCCCGCTGGTTTCGTCCACCAGCTCACGAGCCCCACCCCGGTCAGCGGTCACCACCGGCGTTCCGCACGCCAGCGCCTCCAGCACCGCGAGCCCGAAGGTCTCCGTCGGGCACACCGACAGCGAGATGTCGGAGCTCGCAAACCGCCTGGCCACCTCCTCGCGTCCCTTGACGAACCCGCAGAAGACCACCGGAGCGTCACCTGCCTGCTTGCGCAACGCCGGCTCGTCCGGGCCTGTGCCGTACATGTTGAGCTGGAAGTCGAGCCCGCGCCGATGGAGTTCCACCGCGGCGGCCACGGCCAACTGGGGGTGCTTCTCTCGTGACATTCGCCCCACGTAGCACAGCTGGACGGTGGTCTGCCCGCTGGGTGGTGATCCCTTGTCGGGGTTGAAGGTCTCAAGATCAACACCGAGCGGCACCTTTTGGAGGTTGGCGCCAGTGCCGTCGAACTCACCCGCGGAGTAGCCGGACGTGACAACGACGGTGTCAAAAGACCTGGCCAACCGACGGTTCATGGCTGCCACGACGGGCCCGACGCCGACCGGGAGGCGTGTCCAGTCGGCGAGCATATCCTCGAGTCGCTCGTGGCTGAACAACACCGATCCAACTCCTCGACGTCTGGCCCACCCGCCCACCACCGACAGCGTCCACTTGTCGGAGCACTCCACCGACGTGGGTCCGAACTCCTCCAGGACGCGCAACGCCCGCCACGGCTCCACAATCATCCGGTAGGTGGACGACACCTTCGGCGCCCTGACCTGAATGACGAGTCCGGCCTCGCTCTGGTCCGTCTGATCCCGGGCCCCCGGGATGATCAGGACGCGCTCAGCCCCCGCCGCCGCGTAGCCCCTTCCAAGGTGATTGATGGCCACCTTCATCCCGCCAGAGGTTGGGCCCACGAAGTTGGCGAGTTGGGCTATCCGCAGACCGGCCATGCCACCTCCACATCTTGACTGCCCTGAGCCTAGCAACCGTCCTCCTCGACTCGTTGGCTCGCGTCGGGCGCCGGGAACGCCAGTGCCGCGCCCCCGCTGAGGGGACGCGGCACGGAAGTGACGAGCTTAGGCAGATCAGGCCTTCGCCTGGTCCTCAGCGGTCGCCGAAGCCTCAACGCCCTCGACATCGTCGGCCTGGCTGGTGTCCTCCTGCTCGGCAGGAACCTCGGCAGCCGGGGCTTCCTCAAGGACAGCCTGCGGCTCGGCCTCCTTGGCGACCGACTTCCTGGGCTCGGACTTCTTCACCGGCTCGGTGACCAATTCGATGACGGCCATCGGGGCGTTGTCACCCTTGCGCGGACCAACCTTGGTGATCCGGGTGTAACCTCCCTCGCGGCCCTCCATCTTGGGTGCGATCTCGGTGAACAGGACGTGCAAGACGTCGGTGCTGGTGATCGTCTGCCTGACCAGGCGACGCGCGTGCAGATCCCCACGCTTGGCCTTGGTGATCAGTCGCTCGGCGAGCGGCTGAACCCGACGTGCTCGGGTCTCGGTGGTCGTGATGCGGCCATGTTCGAACAGTTGGCTGGCCATGTTGGCCAGGATGATCCGCTCATGGGCAGGGCTGCCGCCGAGGCGGGGACCCTTCGTTGGCTTGGGCATAGTTCAGTTCTCCAGATATTGTGAGGGATCAGTACTGCTCGGTCTCGATGAACTCGTCGTCCTCGTCGCCTTCGACCGCGGCGAACTGGTCGGCTGCGGCCAGTGGATCAAAGCCGGGCGAGCTGTCCTTGAGCATCAGGCCAAGTTCGGCCAGCTTGGCCTTGACCTCGTCGATGGACTTCGAACCGAAGTTGCGGATGTCGAGCAGGTCCTGCTCGCTGCGGCTGACCAACTCGCCCACACTGTGGATTCCCTCGCGCTTGAGGCAGTTGTACGAGCGGACGGTCAGGTTGAGGTCCTCAACCGGCAGGGCCAGATCGGCAGCAAGTTGCTCGTCGACCGGGCTCGGACCGATTTCCACACCCTCTGCGTCCACGTTCAGCTCACGTGCCAGCCCGAAGAGTTCGACCAGCGTCTTGCCGGCGCTGGCCATGGCATCCCGAGGAGTGATGGCCGGCTTGGTCTCAATGTCGATGATGAGCCGGTCGAAGTCGGTGCGAGTCTCGACGCGGGTGGCCTCGACCTTGTAGGTGACCTTCGTCACCGGCGAGTAGATCGAGTCAACCGGGATCCGACCGATCTCGGCGTCCGGGTTGTTGTTCTGGGAAGCCGAGACGTAACCGCGCCCACGCTCGACGGTCAGCTCCATCTCGATGGCGCCCTTGTCGTTCAACTCGGCGATGTGCATCTCGGGGTTGAGCACCTCGACACCCGCCGGGACCGCAATGTCAGCCGCGGTCACCGCACCAGCACCCGACTTCCGCAGGTACATGGTGACAGGCTCGTCCTCTTCGCTGGTCAACACCAGCTCCTTGAGGTTGAGGATGATCTCGGTGACGTCCTCGACCACCCCCGGCAGCGTGCTGAACTCGTGCTGATTGCCCTCGATCTTGATGCTGGTCACAGCCGCGCCCGGAATGGACGACAACAGGGTGCGACGCAGTGAATTGCCCAGAGTGTAGCCAAAGCCAGGCTCCAGGGGCTCGATGAAGAACCTGGACCGCGACTCGTTGACTATCTCTTCGGTCAGGCTCGGGCGCTGTGCGATGAGCATGTGATGTCCTTCCCGCGCCGCCCACTATTTGACGGCGCGATGTGTGGGGCGGGGAACCTCTCCCCGCCCCGTTGCTGGCCTACTTGGAGTAGAACTCGACGATCGCTTGTTCGTTGACGTCGATGGTGATCTGCTCCCGGGTGGGCAACTGATGCACCAGAATCCGCATGCGGTTCGGCTTGACGGTCAGCCAACCCGGCACCTCGCGCTCGCCCCAGGTCTCGCGGACGATCACGAACGGGGTTGCGTTGAGCGACTTCGGGGCGACGTCGACGATGTCGAGCGGGCTCACGCGATAGCTCGGAATCGTGACGCGCTTGCCGTTGACCAGCAGGTGGCCGTGGCTCACCAACTGGCGGGCCTGACGGCGTGTCGAGGCGAAGCCTGCGCGGTAGATGACGTTGTCCAGACGCGACTCGAGCAGTTGCAGCAGAGCCTCACCGGTACGACCCGGCAGGCGGTCGGCCTCCTGGTAGTAGCGACGGAACTGCTTCTCGAGCACGCCGTAGGCGTAGCGCGCCTTCTGCTTCTCCTTGAGCTGGAGCAGGTACTCCGAGTCCTTGGTCCGTCCGCGGCCGTGCTGGCCCGGCGGGTAGGGACGATGCTCGAAGGCCTTGTCGTTGCCGACAAGGTCGGTCCCGAGGCGTCGGGACTTCTTGGTGATGGGTCCGGTGTAACGGGCCATGGTGTGGTCAGTCCTTTCTGTGGCTCGGGAGGGGGTTAGACGCGACGACGCTTCGGCGGACGGCAACCGTTGTGCGGCATCGGGGTGACATCCGAGATGGTGCCAACCTCGAGCCCGATCGCGCCGAGCGAGCGAATCGCAGTCTCACGGCCCGAGCCGGGACCCTTGACGAACACGTCGACCCTCTTCATGCCGTGGTCCATGGCACGACGCCCTGCTGCCTCGGCAGCCATCTGCGCAGCGAACGGGGTCGACTTGCGCGAGCCCTTGAAACCGACGGTGCCCGATGAGGCCCACGCGATGACCGCGCCGGTGGTGTCGGTGATGGTGATGATGGTGTTGTTGAAGGTGCTCTTGATGTGGGCCTGTCCGGCGACCACATTCTTCTTTTCCTTGCGCCGCACCTTTGTCTTGGCGGCAGCGGCGCCCTTGCGGCCTGCAGTAGCCATAAGTCTGTTGTTCTCCTTGGCAGGTTTGGTAGTGGGGCTCACCCGAGAGGGTTAGCGGACCTTCTTCTTGCCCGCGACGGCCTTCTTCTTGCCCTTGCGGGTGCGGGCATTGGTGCGGGTGCGCTGACCGCGAACAGGCAATCCGCTGCGATGCCGGCGGCCTTGGTAGCTGCCGATCTCGATCTTGCGGCGGATGTCTGCAGCAACCTCGCGCCGCAGGTCGCCTTCGACCTCATAGTTGGCGTCGATGTGATCACGAAGAGCAACCAGTTGCTCGTCGGTCAGATCCTTGACGCGGATGTCCCCACTGATCCCAGTGGCTGCCAGGGTTTCGGCTGCTCGGGTCTTGCCGATGCCGAAGATGTAGGTGAGTGCGACTTCCAGACGCTTCTCGCGCGGAAGGTCGACACCTTGGAGGCGTGCCATGTGGCGGTTACCTTTCATTGAAGTCATGCCCGACGCTTCAGGCGTCCGCATGCGAAGGTGTCTGGCGTGAGGCGTTCCCGGATCGCCTGCCGGAGTTTTCCGGCTCCAGGTCCCCGGCCTTCGTCCGGGGGTGTGCCACGACTCAGTCTTGAGTCGCCTGCTCTCACGTTGATGATGTATTCAGTTGTGTTGTGCTGCGCCTGTCTCGATCAGCCTTGACGCTGCTTGTGCCGCGGGTTGGTGCAGATCACCCGGACGACACCGCGGCGACGAATCACCTTGCAGTGCTCACAGATCTTCTTGACGCTCGGCTGAACCTTCATTCGAGCTTCTCCTTGGTTATTTGTGGCGGTAGACGATGCGTCCGCGGGTCAGATCGTACGGAGACAACTCGACAACCACCCGGTCCTGCGGGAGGATCCGGATGTAGTGCTGACGCATCTTGCCGCTGATCGTGGCAAGCACCTTGTGCCCGTTGTCCAACTCGACGCGAAACATCGCGTTGGGCAGGGCTTCGACCACCACGCCTTCAAGTTCGAGTGCTCCCTCTTTCTTCGCCATTCACTCCCGATCTACGTGTTTGTGTGGACGTGTCACCGCCCGGGCTTGCATGCCAGCAGGCATGGCAGTCCCAAGTGACCGACATTCGATGTTACCCTGTCTCGCCGCCAGTGCCCAAATCGACCCCTGCCCGATGGTGTCGCGTTGCGGGCGGCCATAGGCTGTGGCTATGTCCTACTTTGCCGTGCAGTACCTCTACCGCGCTGACGCCGACGTGGCTGCGGTTCGTCCCGAACACCGCGCCTACCTCGCCACCCTCGTCGCCTCGGGCCAGCTCAAGGCGTCCGGACCCTACGTTGGAACCGAACGCGACTCCGCACTGCTCATCTTCGAGGCCCCGGACGCAGCCACCGTCCAGCAGTTGATCGACGCAGACCCGATGGCCTCCCGAGGAGTGCTCGAATCGGCCTCCATCACCCAGTGGAACCCTGTCCTGGGGGTGTTCACCTCCTAAACCTCGGGGCGCACCGGGGCCGCAAGGGGCAGCCCCTCGCAGAGATTGCCTCCGGGTCTCAGCCGGCCAGCGCCGACACCCGGACGCCCCGGGCCGCAAGCTCCGCGCGTCCGCCGTCAGGTTCGGTAAGAACCCAGATGCCGTCCTCGACCAACGCGACGGTGTTCTCCCAGTGCGCAGCCCAGGATCCGTCCTTGGTGGCTACCGTCCACTCGTCGTCCAAGGTGACTGCGACCGGCGAACCGAGCGTGAAGATCGGCTCGATGGCCAGACAGACGCCAGTTGACAGCCGAGGCCCTCGTCGGGCCTTGCCGTAATTGGGCACGTCCGGTGGCTGGTGCATGGCGGTGCCGATGCCGTGCCCCGTGAAATCGCGCACGATCCCCAAACCGCGATCGGCCTGTTCTGCGCGGTGCTGGATGGCGTGACTGATGTCGCCCACCTTGACAGCCGAGGCCATTGCCTGGATGCCCCGCCACATCGCGTCCCGGGTGACCTCGATCAGTTCGAGGGCGTCGGCCGACACCTGGCCCACTGTGAACGTGCGCGCAGCATCCCCGTGCCACCCATCCACGATGGCGCCGAAGTCGATCGACACGATGTCCCCGTACGCCAGCACACGGTCGCCAGGGATGCCATGCACCACTTCCTCGTTGACCGAGATGCAGACCGTGGCAGGGTACGGCGGGTAACCCCACTCAGAACCGTAGCCAAGGAAGGAACTCGTCGCTCGATGGTCGCCCAGTACGCTGCGGGCGATGGCGTCCAGTTCCCGGGTGGTGATCCCCGGACGTACCGCCTCGCCCATGGCGCCCAGCGCGTCCGAAACCACCAGTCCGGCGCGGCGCATCTTGCCGATCTGTGCCGAGGACTTGATCTCGATGCCCCGGGCAGTCACTCCGTCTCAACCGAATCGATCGGCGCCTGCTCAACTACGCTGTCTCGTAGGGCATGGATGACGCGCCGCCGGACCTCGGTGATCTCGCCGTCGCCGTCAATCTCGATCAGCAGGCCGCGTTCGGCGTAGAAGTCGATCAGCGGCAAGGTCTCCTGCAGGTAGACCTGCATCCGGTGGCGGATGGTCTCCTCGTTGTCGTCGCTTCGTCCCTCGATCTGCGCGCGTTTGACCAACCGCTGGATCAGGTCCTCTGGCTCGACGGCGAGAACCAGGACCGCGTCCAGCCGCTGGCCCCGGCTGGCGAGGTACTCGTCCAGGGCGTCCACTTGGTGCATTGTCCGCGGGAAGCCATCGAGCAAGAAGCCACCGGCCGCGTCGGGCTGGTCGAGTCTGTCACTGACGAGCTGCTCGGTCAGTTCGTCCGGAACGTAATCACCGGCGGCCAGGATCGCAGCCACCTGCTGCCCCAAAGGCGTCTTGTTGCGTACGTTGGCACGGAAGATGTCGCCGGTGGAAACGGCTGGGATGCCGTAGTGCTCGGCGATTCCTGGTGCCTGGGTGCCCTTGCCGGCCCCGGGCGCCCCCATGATGAGCAATCTCACTTGAGGAATCCTTCGTAGTTCCGCTGATGAAGCTGGCTCTCAATCTGTTTGACGGTGTCGAGGCCGACACCCACCATGATGAGAAGGCTGGTCCCGCCGAACGGGAAGTTCTGATCAGCGTTGAACAACAGGATCGCCACCGACGGGATGAGGGAAATGATACCCAGATAGAGGGCGCCCGGAGCGGTCAGGCGGCTCAACACGTAGGCGAGATAGTCCTCGGTAGGCTTGCCGGCGCGGATTCCGGGGATGAACCCTCCGTACTTCTTCATGTTGTCGCTGATCTCGACGGGGTCGAAGGTGATCGCCACGTAGAAGTAGGCGAAGAACACGATCAACACGAAGAAGATGATGTTGTAGTAGAGGCCCGAGCCAGTGGCCAGATTGACCGCGATCCACTCCGCGACAGGCCCGGTCGAGGAGAACATCGTGACCAGGACCGGCAGGTAGAGGATCGAACTGGCGAAGATGACCGGGATGACACCGGCCTGGTTCACCTTGAGCGGGATGTATGTGGACGAGCCCCCGAGCAGCCGGTTGCCCACCATCCGCTTGGCGTACTGGACGGGGATCCGCCGCTGGGCCTGCTCGACGAAGACAACCCCGGCCATTACCAGTAGGCCGATGGCGATGACCATGAGCATGATGATAAGTCCCCGATTGGGGTCGGCCTGACCGTTGCGAATGTTCCACATGGATGCAGGGAACCGGGCGGCTATCTGGGTGAAGATGAGCACCGACATGCCGTTGCCCACGCCCCGGTCGGTGATCAACTCGCCGAACCACATGATGATCGAGGTGCCGGCGGTCATCGTCAGGATCATGACGACGATCGGGAAGATCTCGCTGCTGTAGACGATGTCCTGAGTGCAGTCGCGGAACAACTGGCCGTTGACGGCCAGCATGGTGAAAGACGTGGCCTGCAGCACCGCCAGGACGATGGTCAACCAACGGGTGTACTGGGTGATCTTCTGCTGGCCCTGGCTGCCCTCCTTCTTGAGGGTCTCCAGCCGCGGAATGACCACGGTCAGCAGCTGCAGGATGATCGAACTGGTGATGTAGGGCATGATGCCCAGCGCGAAGATCGACAGGTGCAGCAAGGCGCCGCCCGAGAACATGTTGATCATCGAGTAGATGCCGGCCTGGTCACCTGAGGTGGCGTTGGCCGCGCACGTCCGAATCGCCGCCGTGTCGACGTTCGGTGTGGGGATGGTCGACCCGAGCCGGAAGATCACCAGAATTCCCAAGGTGAAAAGGATCTTCTTGCGAAGATCCGGCGTCCGGAACGCGGTGAGGAAGGCGGAGAGCATCCGGTTCCCTCTTTCATTGACTCGATGGGCTGGGCGTCGCAGCGCACGACAAAGACAGGCGCTTCGCGCAACTCCCGTAGCCTACCAAGACCACCGGCTGATCCCTATTCGCTTTCCACGCCGGGACCGTGGCACCGAAAACGAGACTGGCGGGTGACCCCCGATAGGATCACCCGCCAGCTCAACTCCTGGACCTCAGCTCACCTCTCGGTGACCGAACCGCCCGCTGCCTCGATCTTCTCCTTGGCCGATGCCGAGAAGGCGTCCGCGGTCACGTCAAGCTTGACCGAGACCTCGCCGGCGCCGAGCACCTTGACCAACTTGTTCGCGCGAACCGCGCCCTTGGCCACCAGATCGGCCACGCCGACCTGACCACCAGCGGGGAACAACTCGCTGAGCTTGGTCAGATTGACAACCTGATAGCTCACCTTGAACGGGTTCTGGAAACCGCGCATCTTCGGGATCCGCATGTGCAGCGGCATCTGCCCGCCCTCGAAGTTCTCGGGGACGCTGGTACGTGCACCGCTGCCCTTGGTACCACGGCCGGCGGTCTTGCCACCCTTGCCACCCTCACCACGCCCGACGCGCTTGCGATCGGTGTGGGCGCCGGGCGCCGGGCGCAGGTGATGAACCTTGAGCGCCATAGTCACTTCACCTCTTCCACATTGACCAGGTGGCGCACTGCTCGCACCATGCCACGGATCTCGGGGCGGTCCATGTGCTCGACCTGTTCGCCGATCCTGTGGAGCCCGAGCGCACGCAAGGTCTTGCGCGCGGCCGGCTTCTCACCGATCTCGGACTTGATCTGGGTCACCTTCAACTCAGGCATGCTGTGTTGCCTCCCTGCGCGCCTTGAGGAGAGCCGCCGGAGCGACATCCTCGACTGACTTGCCGCGGCGCCTGGCCACCTGCTCGGGCTCCTCCAGCGAATGGAGTGCCGCCACGGTGGCGTGCACCACGTTGATCGCGTTCGCCGAGCCGAGCGACTTGGCCAGCACGTCGTGAATGCCTGCGCACTCCAGCACCGCTCGAGCCGAGCCTCCGGCGATCACGCCGGTGCCGGGCGAAGCCGGACGCAGCATGACAACACCGGCAGCCTTCTCACCCTGCACCGGGTGCGGGATGGTGCGCTGGACGAGCGGCACCTTGAAGAAATGCTTCTTCGCCTCCTCGACGCCCTTGGCGATCGCCGCAGGCACCTCCTTGGCCTTGCCGTAGCCCACGCCGACGGTACCCTCACCGTCACCCACCACGACCAGCGCGGTGAAGCTGAACCGACGTCCACCCTTGACGACCTTGGCGACACGGTTGATGGCCACTACCCGCTCGAGGTACTGGTCGCGCTTGTCTCGGTCATTGCTCTGGTCACGGCCTCGGCGATCATCACGGCCACGACGCTCGCCACCCTGGCGGCTGGCGCCGCGCTGGGATTCACTCATCGCTCATATACCTTTCGTCGTGTCTCAGAGTCCGAGGCCGGCCTTGCGGGCCGCATCTGCCAGCGCCGCGATTCTGCCGTGATACTGATGGCCGGCGCGATCGAAGACGACCTGCTCGACACCTGCGTCCTTGGCGCGCTGGGCGATCAGCTCGCCAACCTTGATCGCCTTGGCCGACTTGTCGCCGGACATTGCGCGCAGCTCGGGCTCCATCGTGGAGGCCGAGGCCAGCGTCCGGCCCGCGACATCGTCGATGACCTGAACCAGGGTGTGTCGGGAGCTCTTCGTGACCACCAAGCGGGGACGCTCCGGGTAACCGAAGATCCTCTTGCGGCCACGGGCCGCCCGGCGCTCGCGAGAGGCGGTCTTGTCTGAGGTGTGCTTGCGCACACGCAGCGAGATAGCCATGATCACTTACCAGCCTTTCCGGCCTTGCGGCGCACGTGCTCGCCCCTGTAGCGCACACCCTTGCCCTTGTAGGGCTCGGGCTTGCGGATCTTACGGATGTTCGCGGCGACCTCACCGACAGCCTGCTTGTCGATACCGCGGATCGTCATGCGCTGCGGGGTCTCCACCTCGAAGGTGATGCCCTCTGGCGCGTTGACGACCACGGGGTGGCTGAAGCCCAGTGCGAATTCCACCTGCTGGGGGGTCTTCTGCACGACGCGGTACCCTACGCCCACAATCTCGAGGGTCTTGGCGTAACCGTCGGTCACACCGATGACCATGTTGTTGACCAGGGTGCGCGTCAAGCCGTGCAGCGAACGCGAAACACGCTCGTCATCCGGACGCTCGACGACCAACTGGCCCTCGTCGTTCCTGTCGATGGTGATCGGGGCCGACACGCTGAGGGCCAGGGAGCCCTTGGGGCCCTTGACCTGCAGATCGCGACCATCGATGGTCACCTCGACACCGGACGGGACGGCGATCGGAAGCCTGCCAATTCGTGACATCTCAGTTCCTCCTTCTCAGTCTCGTCCGCTCACCAGACGTAGGCGAGGACTTCGCCGCCCACGGACTTCTGGTGCGCCTGCTTGTCGGTCATGAGGCCCTGGGAGGTCGAGATGATCGCGACCCCCAAGCCACCCAGCACCTTGGGCAAATTGGTCGACTTGGCGTAGACCCGCAACCCGGGCTTGCTGATGCGTCGCAGGCCGGCGAGCGAGCGGGTGCGGTCCTCGCCATACTTCAGCGTGATGGTGAGGCTCTTGCCCACCTCGCCGGGCGCAGGATCGACAACCTCGTACGCCGCGATGTAGCCCTCCTGCTTGAGGATGTCAGCGATCCTCACCTTGATCTTGGAGTGCGGCATCGTGGTCGAGTCGTGGTAGGCCTGATTCGCGTTGCGCAGACGCGTCAACATGTCTGCGATCGGGTCAGTCATCGTCATGGCTTGTCAGCCTCTTTCTCGCAGCGGTTTCCCGGTAGGGACCTGCCGCGTCAGATATGGATTGGTGAGTTCGCTCACCAGGAGGACTTGGTCACGCCGGGCAACTCGCCTGCGTGGGCGAGGTTGCGCAGGCAGATGCGGCACAAACCGAAGACGCGGTACACCGACTTCGGGCGCCCGCACTTCTGGCAGCGCGAGTACCCGCGAACCGCGAACTTGGGCTTGCGTGCCTGCTTGACCTTGAGAGCAGTCTTGGCCATTTACAGCCTCACTTCTTCTTCTTGGCAGCGGCCTTGGCGGCCGACTTCGACTTGAACTTGACGTTGCTGCGGTGGCTGACGGGCTTGGCGTCGTCCACAGCCTTGAAGGGGAAGCCGAGTTGCTTGAGCAAGGCCCGGCCCTCGACATCATTCGCCGCAGTCGTCACGAAGGTGATGTCCATACCCCGGACGCGATCGACCTTGTCCTGGTCGATCTCGTGGAACATGACCTGCTCGTTGAGACCGAAGGTGTAGTTCCCGTGGCCGTCGAACTGGTTGGAGTTCAGACCCCGGAAGTCGCGGATGCGGGGCAACGCCACCGACAGCAGACGGTCGGCGAACTCCCACATCCGATCGCCGCGCAGGGTGACGTGGCAGCCGATGGGCTGACCCTCGCGCAGCTTGAACTGGGCGATCGACTTGCGCGCCTTGGTGACCTGTGGCTTCTGGCCGGTGATGGCGGTCAGATCGCGGATAGCGCCGTCCAGGATCTTCGAGTCACGGGCAGCCTCACCGACACCCATGTTGACCACGATCTTGGTCAACCCGGGGATCTGCATGACGTTCCCGAACGAGAACTCCTTGTTGAGCGCCTCGCGAATCTCGTCACGGTAGCGCTGCTTCAACCGAGGAGTGGTAGGTGCGGACGCCCGGACGACGTCTGCCGGCTTCTCAGCGGCTTCGGACTTCTTCGCCATCAGATCTCCTCCCCGGTCTTGCGTGCGATTCGCACAGCACGGGTCCCGGTGTACTCCGAACCATCGGAGCGCTTCTTGGTCGCGTCAACGCGGTTGTAGCCCGCGCGAGTGACGACCTCATTGCCTGCCTCGTCCTTGGTCACCAACTGCACGTTCGACACGTGGAGCGGAGCCTCGGAGCTGATCACACCGCCCTTGGTGGTGCGCCCGGTGTTCGGGTCCGCGGAGTCCTTGACATGGCGCTTCATGATGTTGACGCCCTGGACGAGGACCCGGTCCTGAAGCGGGAATACGGCGAGGATCTCACCCACAGCGCCCTTGTCCTTGCCAGCGATGACCTTCACGCGGTCACCCTTCTTGAGCTTCACTCAGATCACCTCCGGTGCCAACGACACGATGCGCATGTACTTCTTGTCACGCAGCTCGCGGGCGACGGGCCCGAAGATGCGGGTTCCGCGGGGCTCCCCATCGTTCTTCAGGATGACGGCCGCATTCTCGTCGAACTTGATGTAGGAACCATCGGCACGCCGATACGACTTCACGGTGCGGACGACAACGGCCTTGACCACGTCGCCCTTCTTGACGTTGCCACCCGGAATGGCGTCCTTCACGGTGGCCACGATCGTGTCACCGAGACCGGCGTAGCGACGCATCGAGCCACCGAGAACGCGGATGCACAGAATCTCCTTGGCACCCGTGTTGTCAGCGACCTTGAGTCGCGTCTCCTGCTGGATCATTTCTTCTCCTCTGCCCCACCGGTTCCCCCGTCACGGAGGCCTGGTGGAACTTGTTGTGCGCCCTGGATTTTGCCAGGACGGGACTAGCGGGCCTTCTCGACGATCTCGATCAGGCGCCAGCGCTTGGTAGCCGACAACGGACGAGTCTCCATGAGGCGGACGCGGTCACCGACACCGGCCTCGTTGCGCTCGTCGTGCGCCTTCAGCTTGGTGCTCTGGCTCATGACCTTGCCGTACATCGGGTGCTTCACTCGGTCGGAGACCTCAACCACGATGGTCTTGTCCATCTTGCTGGACACGACCACGCCCTCGCGGGTCTTGCGTCCGGCGCGCTCGGTAGTCGTGTCGCTCATGCTTCAACCTTCTGATCAGGGTCCTCGATGATGCCCAGATTCCGCTCCTGAAGCACGGTGTAGATGCGTGCGATGTCCTTGCGCACCTCACGCAGCCGAGCGGTGGACTGGAGTTGGCCAGTCGCCGACTGGAACCGGAGGTTGAACAACTCCTCCTTGAGGGCTACGACCTGTTCGTTGAGTTCCTTGCCGGACAGACCGCGCAATTCGGCGGCAGAGAGTGCCTTGGTGTCGGCCATGATCAGTTCTCACCTGCTTCCCGCTTGATGAACCGAGCCTTGAAGGGCAACTTGTGGATCGCGAGGCGCAGGGCCTCACGGGCCACTTCCTCGGTTACGCCGGACAGCTCGAACAAGACCCGTCCTGGCTTGATGTTGGCCACCCAGAACTCAGGCGAGCCCTTACCCGAGCCCATGCGGGACTCGGCAGGGTGCTTCGTCAGCGGGCGATCGGGGTAGACCGAGATCCACACCCGGCCGCCACGCTTGATGTGGCGTGTCATGGCAACACGAGCCGCCTCGATCTGACGGTTGGTGAGGTAGGACGACTCCAGCGCCTGGATGCCGTAGTCACCAAAGTTCAGGGCGGTACCACCCTTGGCCATCCCGTCGCGATGGGGACGGTGCTGCTTGCGGTGCTTCAAACGACGAGGAATCAGCATGCTCAGGCTCCTGCACTCTCGGTGACGGGGGCGCTTGCCTGGGCGCCCTGGTCGGCGTTGGCACTCGTGGCCTCGGTGCGGGCGTCATCTGCACGACGACGTCCCCCGCGGTCCGGACGATCCCCGCCGCGAGCGTCTCCGCGACCCTCGCCACGGCCCGGACGACGGTTGTTGGGACGCGGGCCACCTCCACCGCGCGTGGGAGCTGCCTGACGTGCAGCCTTCTGGGCCGCACGCTCGGCGCGAGTGCCCACCACATCGCCCTTGTAGATCCAGACCTTCACGCCGATCCGCCCGAAGGTGGTCTTTGCCTCATAGAACCCGTAGTCGATGTCGGCACGCAGGGTGTGCAGCGGAACCCTTCCGTCGCGGTACCCCTCCGAGCGACTCATCTCGGCGCCACCCAGACGTCCCGAGCACTTCACCCGAATGCCCTGGGCGCCGGCGCGCATCGCGGTCTGCTGAGCCTTGCGCATGGCGCGACGGAAGGCGACGCGGGCCCCGAGCTGCTCTGCGATGCCCTGGGCAACCAGCTGGGCGTCGGTCTCGGGGTTGCGAACCTCGAGGATGTTCAGCTGGATCTGCTTGCCCGTGAGCTTCTCAAGCTCGGCACGAACGCGCTCGGCTTCAGCGCCGTTGCGTCCGATCACGATGCCAGGACGCGCAGCGTGCAGGAAAATGGTGACGCGCTCACTACGCCGCTCGATCTCGATCGAGCTGATGCCCGCGCGCTCGAGGGTCTTGTGCAGGTACCGACGAATCTTGTCGTCCTCACCCACGTAATCGGCGTATTGCTTGTCGGCGAACCAGCGAGCCTTGTGGTCGGTGGTGATGCCGAGGCGGAAGCCGATCGGGTTGATCTTCTGACCCATGCTCAGGCCTCCTTCGCATCGTTCTTGGTCGGGGTGGCAGCCGCCTTGCTCGCGGCCTTGCTCTTGGGGGCCTTGGCAGCCACCGGCTTGTCATGCGGCTCAACCACCACGGTGATGTGGCTGGCGCGCTTGAAGATGCGGCTGGCCGACCCCTTGGCGCGGGGGCGCATGCGACGCATGGTGACACCCTCGTCCACGAAGGCCTGCGAGATGTAGAGGTCGTCTGCGCGGAGCGAGGCGGTGGTCTCGGCGTTGGCGACCGCGGACGCCACCACCTTGTACACCGGCTCGCTGGCGGCCTGTGGGGCGAACCTCAGCGTATTCAGGGCGTCGCTGACGTTCATCCCGCGGACCAGGTCAACGACCCGGCGTACCTTCGTCGGGCTCATCCGCACGTGTCGTGCGATGGCGTACGAGCCAGGCCGATCCCCGAGCAGGGCAAGGCGACGGCTGGGTCGCTCGTTGTTGGTGCTCATAGTCGAATCAGTTCCTTGTCTGCACGGGCCTCAGCGCCGGCGGCTCTTCTTGTCGTCCTTCACGTGTCCCCGGAAGGTGCGTGTGGGCGCGAACTCCCCGAGCTTGTGTCCGATCATCGACTCGGTGACGAACACCGGGACGTGCTTGCGACCGTCGTGCACCGCAATGGTGTGTCCGATCATGTCCGGCACAATCATCGAGCGACGAGACCAGGTCTTGATGACGCTCTTGGTGCCCTTTTCATTTTGGGCGTCGACCTTCTTGGCGAGATGCTCGTCGATGAAGGGGCCCTTCTTCAGGCTGCGTGGCATGTTATCTCAAGCTCCCAATCAGCGCTTCTTGCCGGCCTTGCGGCGACGGATGATCAACTTGTTGCTGGCCTTGTTCTTGTCGCGGGTACGACCCTCGGGCTTGCCCCAGGGGCTGACCGGATGACGACCACCGGAGGTGCGACCCTCGCCACCACCATGCGGGTGGTCGTGCGGGTTCATGACAACGCCGCGCACGGTAGGACGAACGCCCTTCCAGCGCATGCGCCCCGCCTTGCCCCAGTGGATGTTCGACTGTTCTGCGTTGCCCACCCCACCGATGGTGGCGCGGCAGCGGACGTCGACCATGCGCATTTCACCCGAGGGCATGCGCAGGGTTGCAGTCTTACCCTCACGAGCAACCAACTGGATCTGGGCCCCGGCCGAGCGTCCCATCTTGGCCCCGCCTCCCGGACGCAACTCCACAGCGTGCACCGTGGTGCCGACCGGGATGTTTCGCAACGGCAGGTTGTTGCCGGGCTTGATGTCGGACCCCACCCCGGAGACCACCGTGGCACCCTGCTGCAGTCCGGCTGGGGCGACGATGTAGCGCTTCTCGCCGTCGGCGTAGTGCAGCAGCGCGAGACGCGCCGTCCGGTTCGGGTCGTACTCGATCTCGGCGACCGTGGCCGGCACGCCGTCCTTGTCATAGCGCTTGAAATCAACCAGCCGGTAAGCCTGCTTGTGTCCGCCACCGATGTGCCGGGTGGTGATCCGACCCTGGTTGTTGCGTCCGCCGGTCTTCGACTTCGGAGCCACCAGCGACTTCTCAGGCGTCGAGCGGGTGACTTCGGTGAAGTCGGAGACGCTCGCACCGCGGCGACCGGGTGTGGTCGGCTTGTACTTGCGAATAGCCATCTGTCTCGTCGTTCCTTGTCTGTCGCTCAGGCCGTCGGGCCCTGGAAGATGTCGATCCGGTCACCGGCACCGACACTGACGATCGCTCGCTTGGTGTTGGGGCGACGACCAGTGCCGTAGCGGGTGCGACGGGTCTTGCCTTGCCGGTTGATGGTGTGCACCGAGACCACCTTGACGCCGAATACCTGCTCGACCGCGATCTTGATCTCGGTCTTGTTGGCTCGCGGGTCAACGATGAAGGTGTACTTGTTCTCGTCCAGAAGGCCGTAGCTCTTCTCGGACACGATGGGCGCGAGCAGGATGTCGCGCGGGTCGCGGATCTTGATCTCGCTCACTTCTCGTCCTCCTGGTCGTCAATGGCTTCGGCCTCGGACTCGGTGGCCATGGCCTTGACCGACTTCCCCTTCACGGGGCCGGCAATGTAAGCCTCCAGAGCGGCCTTGGTGAACACCACGGCGTCCGAGACAACCACGTCGTAGGCATTCAACTGGTCCGAGATAATGACATGCACGCCTGGCAGATTGCGCAGGCTCATCCAGCCGACGGTGTCGAAGCGATCGAGCACCACCAGGTAGCGCACGAAGTCACCGACCCCCGCCAGCCGAACAGCGGCCTGCTTGGTCGAGGGGACATCCCCAGCCACGACATCGTCGATGACGAAGACCAGACCCTCGCGAGCACGATCACTGAGCGCGCCGCGCAACGCAGCCGAGATCATCTTCTTCGGCGTGCGCTGGGCGTAACCGTGCGGGTGCGGCCCATGGACGACGCCACCGCCGGTCCACTGCGGAGCCCGCCGCGAACCCTGCCGGGCGCGGCCCGTGCCCTTCTGGCGCCACGGCTTGGCGCCACCGCCGGAAACGTCACCACGCGTCTTGGTGGAGTGTGTCCCCTGACGGGCGGCAGCCTGCTGGGCCACCACAACCTGGTGGATCAGCGGCACGTTGGTCGAGGCGTCGAACAGATCGGCAGGCAGTTCGGCAGTGCCGGACTTCTTGCCGTCGGCGCCGAGGACGTCAACCTTCAGCGTCTCGCTCACTTGGCATCACCCTTCTTGGCAGCGGTGCGCACGACCACGAGGGAACCCTTGTTGCCGGGGATTGCGCCCTTGACGAGCAGCAGGCCCTTCTCCGCGTCCACCGCATGGACGGTCAAATTCTGGACGGTCATCTTCTCGGCGCCCATCCGACCAGCCATCCGCATGCCCTTGAAGACCTTGCCTGGGGTCGAGCAGCCACCGATCGAGCCGGGGGCGCGGTGCTTGCGATGGACACCGTGGGTGGCCCGCAGGCCCTTGAAGCCATGACGCTTGACGACGCCGGCGGTGCCCTTGCCCTTGGTCACGCCGGTGACGTCCACGACGTCGCCGCCAGCGAACACATCGGCAGAGATCTCCTGACCGATCGTGTACTCGGAAGCGCTGGACGTCCGCAGTTCCACCAGGTGCTTGCGCGGGGTTACCCCGGCCTTCTCGAAGTGGCCGGCCACCGGCTTGGTCACCGACTTGGCGCGCAACGCGCCGAAGCCGAGCTGTACGGCTGAATAGCCGTCAGTCTCGGGGGTGCGCACCTGGGTGACGACACAGGGCCCTGCCGCGATGACGGTCACCGGGACCACTCGATTGTTCTCATCCCACAGCTGGGTCATGCCGAGCTTGGTGCCCAGCAGCCCCTTCACGTTTCGTTCACTCGTCATGTCAGCAGGCCTCACGGGAGCTTGATCTCGATGTCGACACCAGCCGGCAGGTCGAGTCGCATGAGCGAGTCAACCGTCTTGGGGGTCGGGTCAAGAATGTCGATGAGCCGCTTGTGGGTCCGCATCTCGAAGTGCTCGCGGCTGTCCTTGTACTTGTGTGGGGAGCGGATGACGCACCACACGTTCTTCTCGGTCGGCAGCGGCACTGGGCCGGCAACCTTGGCACCCGTCCGGGTGACGGTGTCGACGATCTTGCGCGCCGACGAGTCAATGACCTCATGGTCATAGGCCCGAAGCCTGATGCGGATCTTTTGTCCCGCCACGGTTGTTCCTTCTACTCGTCCCTGCTACGTCTGTAACCGGATGGTTCGGGGTGACCGACCCGCCGGAGCGGGACCGGAAAACGGCCCGATTTGCCTCCAACATGGCTGGTCAACGCCGTGTTGCTCGACCCCCGTGGTCGGGTGTGTCGCGCACGGATCACCGCACAAGTTCAGACCCTCTGTTCAGATGCCTGTCAGCCTGCCCCGGCCACCCCTTGAGGTGTCCGGCGACACAGTGGGCGCTGCCCACGTCCAGCTGAGTGCGGCTTCCAGGACGGACGAACCTGACCACCAGAAGCCTGCCCCCGGAGAACTGTCCACCGACCAGTCTCAGCAGCTGTTGCTGCCTTACCCGACCCGCGCGCACAGTCACCCCAAAGGAGCAACCTGTCTATGATGGCACGTTCCGCAGGTCCAGTTCAAATCGGGGAACAGGAACGCAAGGCGCTCCGACAGCGCGATCATGCCGAACCCAGCTGACGCGCAAAGGTGCGTCTGCCGCACAAGGGTCGGCGATCCTCCGAGATCCGACGAGCACGAGTTCCAGCTGCCAGCGGTCATCGATGGGGCCGGCAGTCAGGGTAGCTCCTTGCTCGGCCGCGATCCTTGCCAGCACGGTTGTGCATCGTCGAACTGCGACGGTCGGCTGCTCACGCTTGGAGCGAGGGATGTGGTTGGATATCACCAGTTGTGCGGCTTGCCGGTTCGCGACCCGATCTATGGGCAGGGCGTACCCGGCCGCGACCACGACCAATAGGACCGGGACAAGAATCGCGAGGAACGCGCTGATCGAGCCGCCAGCTACCGGACAGCCAATCCGCGACGGCCGAGCTCCTCTTGGCGCGCCAGATCGTGAGGCATCGGACCGCTGCGCTGTCAGGCGATCCGGCTGCCAGAGTGGCGCCACCGCGATGGCACCATGCATCTGATCGCGTGCTTCTACTCGGACGCGACGACACCCAGGCCTGCAGATCGTCCACTGACCGCGAATCCTCAGCGCCCAGCGTCAGCGAAGATCAAGCCAGCGATTGCCGCGACCATCATGCAGATCTCGTGCCATCGGGATCGGCTTCTTGCGGTCTGGCTCATCCTCGGCGCGCGAGCATCCGGCAAGCGCCAAGCGCGCCATGCGTCTGGCAACAATGTGGCTTCGATTTATGGCAACCAGCTTGGATTGCAGCGAGGCCAGATCTCCCTTCACAGTGCCCCGGCTGACGATGCACCGGGTGGCGATGTCTCGTTGCTCATCCCCTCCGCCAGTAGGGCGAGCACCTGCCGCTCCCTGGCGGTGAGCGGGTCCGGGCGGGCGGGGGTCTGAGTATGCCTCCACCGTCAGGTCCTCCGAGAGCAAGCATTTCCGATTTCTACTACGGTCAGGATCTGCTTGAACGCTACGGCGCCCAGCAGCGTATCTGGACCGCGAGCGAACTTCCTCGCCTCCAGGGTTGTGGCTAGTGGAACAAGGCTCTCGCCGAGCAGCGAGTTGCCCTCCGCGCGGTTATCGGCACCGCCCCGCGCCCGCTGGACAGCAGCCACAGGCCCTCACAGTCCCTCGCGTCGAAGCACCCATCGCCTCGGGTCAGCCCCGGTCGTCGGCGCGCAGAAGTGCATCACCTACCCGGGGGCAGTCGCTCCTGACCCACCACCGCGACCCGCATCTGCTGTGGGGCGCCCGTGCTCGTGGGGCCACGATCTGGACTCACAAGACACCTCCCAGAGTGCGGAGTCGGGCAAGGGAGGACTCACGTCCCAGGATCTCCATCGATTCAAACAGTGGCGGGGAGACCTGTTCGCCGGTGATCGCAACTCGCACTGGGGCGAAAGCGAACTTGGGCTTGAGCGCCATACCCTCCACCAGCACCTGACGTAACACAGTTCCCACCGCCTCGCTGGACCACTGGTCGACCCCGGTCAGCGCGCTCGCTGCTGCTGCCAGTACCTCTGCGGCGTCAGGGGCGAGTTTCGCCAAGGCAGCCGGATTGATCACCAGCTCGTGATCTGCGGTGAACAGGAAGCCAAGCTTCGGCAGCGCTTCAGCCAACGTGACCAGCCGCTCGGCAATCAGCGGAGTTGCGGCGTTAACAATCTCACGGCCACGCTCGGGCACCTGGGTCCATTGCCCCGTCTCGAGTGCGTGGGCGACGATCCGTTCGGCCAACTCGTGGTGATCGAGGGCCCGGATGTAGACCCCGTTGAGCCAGTCCAGCTTCTTGACGTCGAAGATCGGCCCGACTGTGCTGATCTTGGACCAGTCGAACTCGTCGACGAACTGCTCAAAGCTGGAGATCTCCTGCTCCCCCGCAGCCGGCGGATACGCCAGCAACTGCAGGAAGTTGCGTAGTGCTTCGGGCAGGTAGCCCTGCTCGCGGAACCACAACAGCCGGGCGGCGGGGTTGTTGCGTTTGGAGATCTTGGACTTGTCGGTGTTGCGAAGCAAGGGCATGTGGGCGAACTCAGGCTCGGGCCACCCCAGCCAGCGGTAGAGCAGTCGGTGTTTGGGTGTCGAACTGATCCACTCCTCGCCTCGCACGACCGTGGTGATGTCCATCAGGTGATCGTCAACCACCACCGCTAGGTGATAAGTGGGGAAGCCATCGGCCTTGAGGATCACCTGATCGTCGGGCATCGGGGCACGAACCTCACCACGAATGAGGTCGGTGAAGGTCAACTCCACATCATCCGGAATCCTCATCCGGACCACCGGGGTGGGGCTGAAGCCCGGCATGGCGGCACGCTGTTCGCGGGTCAGGCCCAGGCACATCCGGTCGTAGCCGGTATCGGCCTGCTTGCTGGCCTGCTGAGCAGCGCGCATCTCGGCCAACCGTTCGGCTGAACACCAGCAGTGATACGCATGACCAGCCTCCAACAACTGCTTGACGTAGGGCTGGTAGGTGGCCAGACGCTCAGATTGCTTGTAGGGCGAATAAGGCCCGCCCACCTCCGGGCTCTCGTCCGCATCCAGTCCCAGCCACCGTAACGAGTCGTAGATCTGCTGCTCCGATCCCGCGACCAGCCGGTTGCGGTCGGTGTCCTCGATGCGCAGGACGAATTGGCCTCCCGTGCGCCTGGCCCAGGCCTTGTCAAAAAGGGCCATGTAGGCGGTGCCGACATGTGGGTCACCGGTGGGGCTCGGAGCGACGCGGGTTCGGGCTGGAGTGCTCACGATCCGACAGCCTAGCGGGCGATACGTCCGGGGGCGTGAGGAGGATGAGCTCAGCCTCGGACACGAATCCGGATTCGCCGCAGGACGTCGTCGGATCCACTCAATCGGCGGAACACCATCGGCTGGGTGGCCACACCCTTCCGTTTTCGCCGTTGCGCCACTACCTTTTGACCATGCGAGTCCAAGATGTCCTTAAGCGCAAGGGCCACGACGTGGTCGCGATCTCTCCGGCCGCCACGGTGGCCGACCTACTCAAGTTGCTGGCCGAGCACCAGATCGGCTCCGTGGTCGTCCTCGACGAGGGCCGCCTGGTGGGCATCGTGTCCGAGCGGGACATCGTGCAGCAGATGGCGAAGTCGGATGCCGACATCCGGGCCATGCCGGTCGAGCAGATCATGACGGCAGACGTGAAGGTCTGCACCATTGATGATGACACCGCCGATCTGGCAGCCACCATGACCGAGTTTCGCATCCGGCACCTGCCGGTCGTCGACACCGACGGCGGATTGCTTGCCATCGTCAGCATCGGCGACGTCGTCAAGGCACGCCTCGACACTCTGACCGAGGAGCGCAATCACCTGATCGACTACGTGCAGCAGTGAACGGCTCGGCGTCTGGTCATCCGGGGGTGACCAGACGCCAGATCAGCCACAGGCCCCACAGCAGAGCCCCGACCAGCACGGCCAAGGTACCCACCACCAGCGTCAGAGCCACGACCAGGTAGATCACCGAGTTCTGGCGCGTCTCCTGACGCTTGGTGACGGACTGCTGCAAGAGACGCATGTTCTTGCGGTTGGCGCGGTGTGCGATGTCCAGGAGGTCGCCCAGCCCGGGGATCACTCCCAGCACGGCGTCCACCCCCAGATTCAGCCCCATCCGCGCCAGGACGGGCAGGGGCACGCGATTGCGCACCGCGTCCACCAGAATCAGCCCGGCCACCGTGGTCGTGCTGGCGTCTCCCAGCCCGGGAACGAGGCCGACCAACCCGTCCAGGCCGATGCCGATGCTGGTGCCCGGAATGCGGATGAGGTCGTCCAGGAGGAAGGCCACCGTCCGGCTGGCTGACGAGACCCCCGGGCGCCCGTCCAGGATCGCGGTGGGCTCCAGCACCGGCTCGTTCACCTCGTTGCGCTCCGGCGACATGACGCAAGCGTAGACCAACCGAGAAGTGGCCCGGAAAACAGCATTGCCCGCTCCCCTGTGGGAGCGGGCAATGCTGTTGGCAGCTTCAGTTCAGTTCGTCACTTGATGATCTTGACGACGCGGCCGGCGCCGACGGTGTGACCACCCTCGCGAATGGCGAACTTCAGGCCCTCTTCCATGGCGATCGGCTTCTGCAGGACGACACTCATGTCGGTGTTGTCGCCGGGCATGACCATCTCGGTGCCCTCGGGCAGCGACACGGTGCCGGTCACATCGGTGGTCCGGAAGTAGAACTGCGGGCTGTAGTTGGAGAAGAACGGCTTGTGACGGCCACCTTCCTCCTTGGTCAGCACGTAGACGTTGCCCTCGAACTCGGTGTGGGGCAAGTTGCTCTTCGGCTTGACAACAACCATGCCGCGCTCCACGTCCTCCTTCTTGGTGCCGCGGAGCAGCAGGCCGACGTTGTCGCCAGCCCGGCCCTCGTCAAGGATCTTGCGGAACATCTCGACACCGGTCACGGTGCTGGTCTGAGTCGGACGCAGACCGACGATCTCCACGGTCTCACCGGTCTTGACGATGCCGCGCTCGATGCGACCGGTCACCACGGTGCCACGGCCGGTGATCGTGAAGACGTCCTCGACTGGCATGAGGAAGGGCTTCTCAGTCTCACGAGCGGGCTGCGGAATGTAATCGTCCACCGCATCCATGAGCTCGAGGATCGAGGCGCTCCACTTCTCGTCGCCATTCAGGGCCGGGAAAGCAGCGACCCGGACGACCGGGCAGTTGTCACCGTCGAAATCCTGATCGGACAGGGCCTCGCGGACCTCCATCTCGACCAACTCGATGAGCTCCTCGTCGTCAACCATGTCGCACTTGTTCAGGGCGACCACGATGGCGGGCACGCCCACCTGGCGGGCCAGCAGAATGTGCTCACGGGTCTGGGCCATCGGGCCGTCAGTCGCGGCGACGACCAGGATCGCGCCGTCCATCTGAGCGGCACCGGTGATCATGTTCTTCACGTAGTCGGCGTGGCCGGGGCAGTCGACGTGCGCGTAGTGCCGCTTCTCGGTCTGGTACTCGACGTGGGCGATCGAGATGGTGATACCACGCTGGCGCTCTTCGGGCGCCTTGTCGATCGAATCAAACGCCGAGATGGCGTTGAGGTGCGGGTACTTGTCGTGCAGCACCTTGGTGATCGCCGCCGTCAGCGTGGTCTTGCCGTGGTCGACGTGGCCGATGGTGCCGATGTTGCAGTGCGGCTTGGTCCGCTCGAACTTGGCCTTTGCCACTTGGGCTCCTTCTGGTTTGTCGCCACGCTGGTTGCGTGGCACACCTGTTCTTGACTGTGGGTTTTCCCGCAGTTTGGTTGTCCTGCAATGTGGTCAGGACCCGCGGGCAATACCCACGAACCTTACCAAGTTTCGCCCTAACTTCGCCGAGAGTCAAACCGTCGGCAACACGGTGGGCCGGGCACGACCCACCGCGCATCCGGGGTCATTTCTCGCCGCGAGCCTTCGCGACGATCTCCTCGGAGATGTTGCGGGGTACCTCGCCATAGGAGTGGAACTCCATCGCGTAGGTGGCCTGACCTGACGTCTTCGAACGGAGGTCACCGACATAGCCGAACATCTCGGCCAACGGCACCAGCGCCCGCACAACGCGGTTGCCGTGCTGCTCGTCCATGGACTGCACCTGACCACGACGCGAGTTCAGGTCACCGATCACCGTGCCCAGGTAGTCGTCGGGAGTGGTCACCTCGACGGCCATCAACGGTTCCAGAAGGGCCGGGTCAGCCTTGCGTGCGGCCTCCTTGAAGACCATCGAACCGGCGATCTTGAACGCCAGTTCAGAGGAGTCGACGTCGTGGTAGGCCCCGTCGGTCAAGGTGACCTTGATGTCCTCGACCGGGTAGCCAGCGAGCACGCCGAACTGCATGGCCTCCTTGATACCCGCATCAACCGCCGGAATGTACTCCTTGGGGATACGTCCACCGGTCACGGCGTTGACGAACTCGTAGCCCTTGCCCGGCTCTTGCGGTTCCAGATTGATGATGACCTTGCCGTACTGGCCTGAGCCGCCCGACTGCTTCTTGTGGGTGTAGTCGACGTTCTGAACCGCGCGACGCAGGGTCTCACGGTAGGCGACCTGGGGCTTGCCGATGTTGGCCTCGACGTGGAACTCCCGCTTCATGCGGTCGATGAGCACCTCGAGGTGCAACTCGCCCATGCCTGCGATGATCGTCTGACCGGTCTCGTCATCGGTGTGGACGCGGAAAGTCGGATCCTCCTCGGCCAGACGCTGGATGGCGGTGCCGAGCTTCTCCTGGTCCGCCTTCGACTTGGGTTCGATCGCCTGCTCGATGACGGGGTTGGGGAAGTCCATGGACTCCAGGACCACCGGATTGGCCGGGTCACACAGGGTGTCGCCCGTGCCGGTGGCCTTCAGGCCCATGACGGCGCAGATGTTGCCGGCCGGCATGAAGGGGACTTCCTGGCGCTTGTTGGCGTGCATCTGGTAGATCTTGCCGATCCGCTCCTTCTTGCCGGTGACGGAGTTCAGCACCTGCGTGCCGGCTTCCAGCACTCCGGAGTAGACGCGGACGAACGTCAGCCTGCCCAGGTGCGGGTCGGCCGCGATCTTGAAGGCAAGCGCCGACAGCGGCTCGTTCTTTTCGGCGTGACGCACGACGAGGACGGACTCATGCCCGGGCTTGAAACCCTCGATGGCGGGCACGTCAACAGGGGCCGGCAGATAGTCGACGATGGCGTCGAGCAAGGGCTGAACCCCCTTGTTCTTGAACGAGGTGCCGCACACCACTGCCGTGTAGGCGTTCGCCAGCACGCCACGGCGAATGGCGTCCTTGAGCTGTTCGACGGTGGGCTCGGTGCCCTCCAGGTACAGGTCCATCAAGACGTCATCGTGTTCCGAAACGATCTCGAGCATCTCGGCACGAGCGGCGGCGGCCGCGTCCACCATGTCGGCCGGGATCTCTTCGACCTCATAGTCGGCGCCCAGGGTGGTCTCGCCGCGGTAAGTCTTGGCAACCATCTCGACGAGGTCGACGACTCCCAGGAATTTTGCCTCGGCGCCGATCGGCAACTGCAGCTTGACCGGGGTGGTCTGGAGGCGCTCACGAATGGTCTTGATGCAGTGGTCGAATGACGCACCCGTGCGGTCGAGTTTGTTGATGTAACAGATGCGGGGGACGCCGTACTTGGTTGCTTGGCGCCACACGGTCATGGACTGAGGCTCCACGCCCGCCACGCCGTCGAACACCGCGACGGCGCCGTCCAGCACGCGCAACGAACGCTCCACCTCGACCGTGAAGTCGACGTGGCCAGGGGTGTCGATGATGTTGATCTGGTAGCCCTTCCAGAAACAGGTCGTAGCCGCAGAGGTGATGGTGATACCGCGTTCCTGCTCCTGCTCCATCCAGTCCATCGTTGCGGCGCCGTCGTGCACTTCACCGATCTTGTGCGTGATGCCGGTGTAATACAGGATGCGCTCGGTGGTGGTGGTCTTACCGGCATCGATGTGGGCCATGATGCCGATGTTGCGCACCTTGTGCAGGTCGGTTAGCAGCTCGAGGGCCACGGGATCCCCTAATTCTTGTGGTTTATGTGACTTGTTCTGGTTGGGAGATGATCACTTGGTGTTCGACTGCGAGCAACCGGAGCCGGACATGCGAAAGGTCGCCCTCTGACGAGGGCGACCCCTCAGCTTGTCACCAGCGGTAGTGGGCGAAGGCGCGGTTCGCCTCGGCCATCTTGTGGGTGTCCTCGCGCTTCTTGACCGTGGCACCCAGACCGTTGGACGCGTCCAGGATCTCGTTCATCAGGCGCTCAGACATCGTCTTCTCACGACGAGCACGGGCGTACCCGACCAACCAGCGCATCGCCAGGGTGTTGGACCGAGCGGGCTTCACTTCGACCGGCACCTGGTAGGTGGCGCCACCGACTCTACGGCTGCGCACCTCGACGGCCGGCCTCACGTTGTCGAGTGCCTTCTTCAAGGTCTGCACCGGATCAATGCCGGTCTTCTCACGTGCGCCCTCAAGTGCGGTGTACACGATGCTCTGGGCGACGGTCTTCTTGCCGTCCAGCAGGATCTTGCTGACCAACTGGGACACCAACGGGGAACCGTAGACCGGATCAATGATCACGGGGCGCTTGGGCGCCGGACCCTTGCGAGGCATTACTTCTCCTTCTTCGCGCCGTAGCGGCTGCGAGCCTGCTTGCGGTTCTTGACACCCTGGGTGTCAAGAGCGCCGCGCACGATCTTGTAACGGACACCGGGCAGGTCCTTGACACGTCCTCCGCGGACGAGCACCATCGAGTGCTCCTGCAGGTTGTGACCAACGCCGGGGATGTAGGCGGTCACCTCCATGCCCGAACTGAGGCGCACACGAGCGACTTTGCGCAGCGCCGAGTTCGGCTTCTTGGGGGTCGTGGTGTACACGCGAGTGCACACTCCCCGGCGCTGGGGCGAACCCTTGAGCGCGGGTGTCTTGTTCTTGTTGACCTTGTCAGTGCGGCCCTTGCGGACCAACTGCTGGATTGTGGGCACCTGCTGGTATCTCTTTCCGGTTGTGTGGCGAGCACCCGAACTTCAGACACACGCCTCGTTGTCTCTACTTCCCTGGCTGCGACTCCGCCGCTCCGCCACTGAACCACCGTTATCCCGTGGACGGGTGGGGGTCGCCGTGCGAACTCCGCACTTGGCCCGGGCTCCTCGCAACGATTAGGTGCCCAGTTCAACCGCCAGGGTACGCACATGGTGCCGGACATGCCGGACACGACTCGCCAGTCTACCTACACTCCAACCAAGGGTCAAAATGAATGTCGAAGACCGGCTTGCCCATCAAACCACCTGAAGTTGGTCACCTGCCACCACGGCAGATGACCAACTCTCGGTGGGGAACTCCGGATGCTCAACGCAGATCGCGGTAGTCCATGTCGTCGAGCGGAACAGCCGCACCCGACCCGGAACCGAAGTCGTAGTCGAATGCGTCATAGCTCAGCGAGTAGGCATGGGCCCGGGCGTCCGCGGTCGGCTGGACCCGAATGTTGCGGTACCGCTCCAGACCGGTGCCGGCCGGGATCAGCTTACCCAGAATCACGTTCTCCTTGAGGCCCAGCAGGTGGTCGGACTTGCCGTTGATGGCCGCGTCGGTGAGCACCTTGGTGGTCTCCTGGAACGACGCCGCTGACAGCCACGAGTCAGTCGCCAGGCTGGCCTTGGTGATGCCCATGAGTACCGGTCGGCCCTCGGCCGGACGACCGCCCTCGGTCAACGCGGTTCGGTTGGCCTGCTCATAGCTCTTCCGGTCGATCAACTCACCCGGCATCATCTCGGTGTCGCCTGAGTCGATCACCGTCACGCGCCGCAGCATCTGACGGATGATGATCTCGATGTGTTTGTCGTGGATCGGGGCGCCCTGGGTGGCGTACACCCGCTGCACCTCGGCCACCAGATGCTCCTGCACCTTGCGCACACCCTGGACGCGCAGCACGTCCTGCGGATCGATGGTGCCGGCAGTCAACTGATCGCCGACGCTGACCCGGTCGCCGTCGGCGATGGAGTGGCGAACACGATCGACGTCCTCGAACTCCAGACGCGCCCGGCGCGGCACCAGGTACTCGACATCGGGCTGGCCGTCATCGCGCACGATGACCAACTTGCGTCCGCGGTCGGTGTCCTCGATCTTGATCCGGCCATCGGCCTCTGCAATCGGCGCCTTGCCCTTCGGGGTTCGGGCCTCGAAGAGTTCGACGACGCGGGGCAGGCCCAGCGTGATGTCGTCGCCGGCCACACCACCGGTGTGGAAGGTTCGCATCGTCAGCTGCGTGCCGGGTTCACCGATCGACTGGGCGGCCTGGATGCCCACGGCCTCACCCACGTCCACCAGTTTGCCGTCGGCCAACGAGCGGCCGTAACACATCGAGCAGGCACCGGTGGAGGCCTCACAGGAGAGCACCGAACGCACCTTGATGCTCACGATGCCCGCAGCGAGCAGCACCGGGATGTGCTCGTCGGCCAAGTCGGTGCCAGCAGGCACGATGACCTCACCGTCGTCGCTGACCGCGTCCACAGCCAGGTTGCGGCCCATCACGCTGGTCTCCAGCGCGCCCACCGGGCGCAGCGCACCCGACTCGTCACGGACGGCGATGGTCTTGGTCATGCCACGCTCGGTGCCACAGTCCTCCTCGCGGATGATCACGTCCTGGGAGACGTCGACCAGACGACGGGTCAGGTAACCGGAGTCAGCGGTCCGCAGTGCGGTGTCGGCCTGTCCCTTGCGGCCACCGTGGGTGGAGATGAAGTACTCCAACACCGTCAGGCCCTCGCGGAAGTTCGACTTGATCGGGCGCGCGATGATCTCACCCTTGGGATTGGCCACCAGGCCTCGCATGGCCGCGATCTGGCGCATCTGAGTCATGTTGCCGCGGGCACCTGAGTTGACCATCATGTAGATGGGGTTGGTGACGGAGAAGTTGTTCTCCATCGCCTTGGTCAACTCGCTGGTGGCGTCCGTCCAGATCTTGATGAGTTCCTGGCGTCGCTCGTCCTCGGTCACTGCACCACGCTCGTACAGCTTGTCAATCTTCGCGGCCAGGATGTCGTAGCCGGCCATGATCTGTGGCTTGTTGGGCGGGGTCTGGACGTCGCCGATCGAGACCGTGACACCCGAACGGGTACCCCACTTGAAGCCCATGTCCTTCAGTCCATCGAGGACCTCGGTGACCACTGTCTTGGGGTAGGTCTCGGCCAGGTGGTTGACGATGGCGCTCAGGGCCTTCTTGCCGACGCGCTTCTCGAAGAACGGGTAGTCCTCGGGCAGCGCGCTGTTGAAGGTGATCTTGCCGAGAGTGGTCTCCAGCAGGATCGAGCCGTCGGGACGCACCTGGTTGGCGAGCCGTTCCGGAGGCACGATGTCGTGCAGGCGAACCTTGATCTTGGAACGCATGTCGATCTCGCCCAGGTCGTAGGCCATCAGGGCCTCCGACGTGGAGCTGAACACCCGTCCCTCACCCGGCAGACCGTCGAGTTCCATCGTCAGGTAGTACATCCCGATGATCATCTCGTGGCTCGGCAACGACACCGGGCGGCCGTCTGCCGGCTTGAGGATGTTGTTGCTCGACAGCATCAGGATCCGGGCCTCGGCCTGGGCCTCCGCGCTGAGCGGCAGGTGGACTGCCATCTGGTCACCGTCGAAGTCGGCGTTGAACGCTGCGCACACCAACGGGTGCAGCTGGATGGCCTTGCCCTCGATGAGCTGGGGTTCGAAGGCCTGGATGCCGAGGCGGTGCAGCGTCGGCGCACGGTTGAGCAGCACTGGATGCTCCCTGATGACCTCTTCGAGAACGTCCCATACCTGCGGACGCTGACGCTCCACCATGCGCTTGGCGCTCTTGATGTTCTGGGCAAAATTCTGCTCGGCCAACCGCTTCATCACGAACGGCTTGAACAACTCGAGGGCCATCTGCTTGGGCAGGCCGCACTGGTGCAACTTGAGCTGCGGACCGACCACGATGACCGAACGACCCGAGTAGTCCACGCGCTTGCCAAGCAGGTTCTGGCGGAAACGTCCCTGTTTGCCCTTGAGCATGTCGGAGATGGACTTCAGTGGGCGGTTGCCCGGTCCGGTCACCGGACGTCCACGACGACCGTTGTCGAACAACGAATCGACGGCCTCCTGCAGCATGCGCTTCTCGTTGTTGACGATGATCTCGGGTGCACCAAGATCGAGGAGGCGCTTGAGCCGGTTGTTGCGGTTGATCACGCGACGGTACAGGTCGTTCAGGTCGCTGGTGGCGAATCGGCCACCGTCAAGCTGGACCATCGGACGCAAGTCTGGCGGAATGACCGGGACGCAGTCCAGAACCATGCCCAGGGGCGAGTTCCCCGTGTCAAGGAAAGCCCGGACGACCTTGAGCCGCTTGAGCGCACGGGTCTTGCGCTGGCCCTTGCCCGTCTTGATGATCTCGCGCAGCGACTCGGACTCGGCGCGCAGGTCGAACGACTCGAGGCGCTTCTTGATGGCTTCGGCGCCCATGTAGCCCTGGAAGTACTTGCCGAACCGGTTCTTCATCTCCCGGTAGAGCACCTCGTCGCCCTCGAAGTCCTGCACCTTGAGCGACTTGAACCTCGCCCACACCGCGTCAAGTCGGTCAAGTTCGCGCTGCGCACGGTCGCGCAGGTGCTTCATCTCGCGCTCGGCCGAGTCCCGGACCTTTTTGCGCATGTCACGCTCGGCGCCTTCGGCCTCCAGGGTCGCCAGATCCTCTTCGAGCTTGACCGTTCGGGCTTCGATGTCGGAGTCCCGACGCTTCTCGATGTGGGTGCGCTCAACACCGACCTTGGCCTCCAGGCTCGACAGGTCACGGTGCCGGGCCTCGTCGTCGACCATGGTGATCATGTAGGCCGCGAAGTAGATGACCTTCTCCAGGTCCTTGGGCGCAATGTCAAGCAGGTAACCGAGTCGGCTCGGCACGCCCTTGAAGTACCAGATGTGGGTGACCGGTGCGGCCAGCTCGATGTGGCCCATCCGCTCACGCCGCACGTTGCTGCGGGTGACCTCGACGCCACAACGCTCGCAGACGATGCCCTTGAAGCGCACCCGCTTGTACTTGCCGCAGTAGCACTCCCAGTCGCGAGTGGGGCCGAAGATCTTCTCGCAGAACAAGCCGTCACGCTCAGGCTTCAGGGTGCGGTAGTTGATGGTCTCCGGCTTCTTCACCTCGCCGAATGACCACTCGCGAATCTGGTCGACAGTCGCCAGGCCGATGCGCAGCTGATCGTAGGTATTGACGTCCAGCACGTTGTCTCTCCCGTTATTGGGTTGTTGGTCTTTGCGTGTAGGGGTCTGAGGGATCAGACTTCGTCGACCATCGCGAACGAATCGGAACCGGGGCGGCGACTGAGGTCGATCCCCAGATCCTCCGCGGTGCGGTAGTCGTCCTCGCTGTCGCGCAGCTCGACGATCGCGCCGTCGCTGTTCAACACCTCGACATTCAGGCACAAGGACTTCATCTCCTTGACCAGCACCTTGAATGACTCAGGGATGCCGGGTTCAGGGATGTTCTCACCCTTGACGATCGCCTCGTAGACCTTGACGCGGCCAGGCACATCATCGGACTTGATGGTCAGCATCTCCTGGAGTGCCCAGGCTGCGCCATAGGCCTCCAGAGCCCAGACCTCCATCTCACCGAACCGCTGCCCACCGAACTGGGCCTTACCGCCCAGGGGCTGCTGGGTGATCATCGAGTAGGGGCCGGTGGAACGGGCGTGGATCTTGTCGTCCACCAGGTGGTGCAGCTTGAGCATGTACATGTACCCCACGCCGACCTTCTCGGGGTACGGTTCGCCGCTGCGACCGTCGATCAGCACGGCCTTGCCGTCGGGATCAACCATCCGGTCGCCGTCACGGTTGGGCAGCCCGTTGGCGAGCAGCCCACCGATCTCGTCCTCGTCCGCTCCGTCAAAGACCGGGGTGGCCAGTCGCGAGTTCGGCTCCACGAACCCGAGCCCGACGGCGCGCAGCCGGTCGGCCCACTCGCCCTCGACGTTGCCGATGTCCCAACCCGAGTGGGCGATCCACCCGAGGTGGGTCTCCAGCACCTGACCCACGTTCATACGTGAGGGCACGCCCAAAGGATTGAGGATGATATCGACCGGTGTGCCATCGGGGAGGAAGGGCAGGTCCTCGGCAGGCAGGATCCGTGAGATGACACCCTTGTTGCCGTGCCGCCCGGCCAGCTTGTCGCCCTCCTGGACCTTGCGCTTCTGGGCCACGTACACCCGGACCATCTGGTTGACTCCGGGGGGCAACTCGTCGTCGGCCTCCTCGCGGTCGAAGACTCGCACCCCGATCACCGTGCCGGACTCACCGTGCGGCACCTTCATCGAGGTGTCACGCACCTCCCGAGCCTTTTCTCCGAAGATGGCGCGCAGCAGCCGTTCCTCCGGGGTCAGTTCGGTCTCACCCTTCGGCGTGACCTTGCCGACCAGGATGTCCCCGGTGCCGACCTCAGCGCCGATCCGGATGATGCCCCGATCGTCGAGATTGGCCAACATGTCGTCAGAGATGTTGGGGATGTCGCGGGTGATCTCCTCAGGCCCGAGCTTGGTGTCGCGGGCGTCCACCTCGTGTTCCTCGATGTGGATCGAGGTGAGGAGGTCCTCGCTCACCACCCGCTGGTTGAGGATGATCGCGTCCTCGTAGTTGAGTCCCTCCCAGGGCATGAAGGCCACGAGCAGGTTGCGCCCGAGGGCCAGCTCGGCCTGATCGGTGCAGGGACCGTCGGCCAACGGGGTACCGGCCTCAAGACGGTCTCCGGGCCGCACCATCGGGCGCTGGTTGACGCAGGTCCCGGCGTTCGAGCGACGGAACTTCTCCAGCCGGAAGGTCTGGTAGGTTCCGTCGTCGTTCGCGACCTCGATCAGGTCGGCCGAGACGCTGGTCACGACACCGGGCTTGGTGGCCAGGGTGACGTCGCCCACATCGACGGCGGCTCGGTACTCCATGCCGGTGCCGACGTAGGGCGCCTCGCTACGCAGCAACGGCACAGCCTGGCGTTGCATGTTGGCGCCCATCAGGGCCCGCGAGGCGTCGTCGTGCTCGAGGAACGGGATCAGCGCCGTGGCCACCGAAACCATCTGGCGCGGCGACACGTCCATGTAGCCGACCTCGGAGGCCGGAACGGCATCGACGTCACCGTGCCGCACCCGGACGATGACCCGGTCGTCGATGAAGTGACCGTTGGCGTCCAGTTCCGCGTTGGCCTGCGCGATGTTGTAGCGGTCTTCCTCGGTTGCCGTCAGATAGTCAATCTGGTCGGTGACCTTGCCGTCCACCACTCTGCGGTACGGCGTCTCGATGAAACCGAAGGCGTTGACCCGGGCGAACGAGGCCAGCGAACCGATGAGGCCGATGTTGGGGCCTTCAGGGGTCTCGATCGGGCACATGCGTCCGTAATGCGACGGGTGGACGTCACGGACTTCCATACCGGCACGGTCACGCGACAGGCCGCCGGGGCCCAGTGCGGACAGACGGCGCTTGTGGGTCAGCTCGGCCAATGGGTTGTTCTGGTCCATGAACTGGCTGAGTTGGGAGGTACCGAAGAACTCCTTGAGTGCTGCGGTGACCGGACGGATGTTGATCAATGTCTGCGGAGTGATGGCCTCGATGTCCTGCGTGGTCATGCGGTCACGAACGACCCGCTCCATGCGGCCGAGGCCGGTGCGCAGTTGGTTCTGGATCAACTCGCCGACGGTGCGCAGCCGACGGTTGCCGAAGTGGTCGATGTCATCCGCCTCGACGATGATGCTCTTGTCGCCATCCCGCGGCAGTTCAGCCTTGCCCTCGTGCAGTGCGCAGATGTAGTCGATCGCCGCGACGATGTCGTCGATGGTCAGCACCTGGTGGTCGAACGGCAGGTTGAGCCCGAGCTTCTGATTGATCTTGTAGCGCCCGACCTTGGCGAGGTCGTAACGCTTCGGGCTGAAGTAGTAGTTGGTGAGCAACTGCTCGGCCGCCTCGCGCGCCGGCGGCTCACCGGGACGCAGCTTGCGGTAGATGTCGAGCAACGCCTCATCCTGCGTGGTGACGTGGTCACGCTCCAGCGTCATGCGCATGGATTCGTACTCGCCGAAC
This sequence comes from uncultured Actinomycetota bacterium, assembly GCA_963780175.1. GTDB lineage: Bacteria > Actinomycetota > Actinomycetes > Propionibacteriales > Propionibacteriaceae > Brooklawnia. Next base: position 160,776 of record CAWAAT010000007.1, read on the forward strand.
TGCTGGAGAATCCGGTCCTCGGTCCAGCCCAGGGCCTTGAGCAACACGGTCACGTTCTGCTTGCGCTTGCGGTCCAACCGCACGCCCACCTGATCGCGCTTGTCGATCTCGAACTCCAGCCACGCACCCCGGGAGGGAATCACCTTGCAGGTGAAGATGTCCTTGTCGGACGTGCGATCTGGGGTCTGCTCGAAGTAGACGCCCGGCGAGCGGACGAGCTGGCTGACAACGACACGCTCGGTTCCACTGATAACGAAGGTGCCCTTGTCGGTCATCAGGGGGAAGTCACCGATGAATACCGTCTGGCTCTTGATCTCGCCGGTCTCGTTGTTCATGAACTCGGCGGTGACGAACAGCGGGGCCGCGTAGGTCGTGTCGCGATCCTTGCACTCGTCGATGGTGTGCTTGGGGTCCTCGAAACGATGGTCGCGGAAACTCAGCGACATCGTCTGGTTGAAGTCCTCGATGGGGCTGATCTCGTCGAACATCTCCTCCAGACCCGACTTCGGGTTGATGTCCGTTCGACCTTCGGCCAGCGCCTGAGCGGTCTTCGCCTGCCAGGCCTCGCTCCCGATCAACCAGTTGAAGGAGTCAATCTGCAGATCCAGTAGGTTGGGAACCGCGAGCGGTTCGGCAATCTTGGCGAAGGAGATCCGCCCGCTGGTTGAGATGACGTTGGTGTTCTTCGACGCAGTGCGCGAGGTGGCCAAGATGTGGTCCTTCCAGAACTCGCTGAGGTTCTCTTGTTGCATGCTGAACGACCCATGTCAAGCATGGGTCACCAAACGCAATGGGGCAAACATTGACTATAGGGCAAGCTTCGCCCTCTGGGCAAATGCAACGGCCAACACTGACCCGCGACGGCTTCGGCAGGAGAGCCTTGCCCCTCAAGAGAACCCGGGCGTCGAGCCGGACTTCTATATCCCGTCTGTTCGGCACCGCGGCTAGGACCATTGCAGCAGTCCGGGCGCCCGAGGTCAAGCGCGGTCACGGCTGCGGCGAGTCGGCTCCTGATGAGCCGGAAACCTCACAGTCCGCGTATCGATGCCACATCTCCAGTGCACGCTGCGGAGCTTGCGCACGTTCGAAGCAGACGGCCGCCGCCCGGAGTTGAACACGTGCCCCGGGCGCGTCCCCCACGCCCGCCAGGGCCTCGGCCAAGGCCTCACGAATCTCCGCCTCCAACCGGACATCTCCCAACGTCGCAGACTCCTCGCACAAGTGCCTCAGCAGGGAGACGCCCTGATCGTGCTCCCCTAGCCGGCCATGCAGCTTGGCCTGCTCGAGACGCAGGTCGGCGACGTCACCGGCGTTACCCAGCAACCTGATGATCGGCGCTGACGCCTCCAAATGGCCTCGGGCGTCCGCCGGGTCGCCCTGAGTGAGCAGCAGGAAATGTGCGGTCGACAGGTGCAGCCGTGCCCAGACCCTGGGGTCGATCCGCGGATCGCAGCGTTCGGCCGCCCGTGAGTGCCACGACAGTCCTGTCACCTGGTCTCCGCGCGAGAATGCCGTGTTGCCCAGCGCCCAGGCCGCCTTCACGAAATCAGGGCCGTCCAACTGATCGATGAGCTTACCCAGTCGTGTCTCCACCTGGTCCACATCCTCCCAGCGACCGGCAGACACGAGGGCACCCAACTGGGCGATCAAGGCGGCGGACAGCAGAGCGCGGGATCCCTGCTGCCCATCTGCCACCGCTGACGCGGCCTGCTGCGCCGCGTCAGCGAGACGTCCACTGGCCCGGAAGGCCCGCGAGGCCAGCGTCCTGGCCTCCGCGCGAAGGTCATCGGCCCCGGCAACCACGGGGCGTTCGGCGAGGAGCACGGCCAGCGCGGCCGCGTCGTCGTATCGGCCTGATGACATCAGCGCCGATGCCAGCAGAAAGTCCGCCTCCCAGCGCCTGGAGTCCTCCTCGAGCGTTGAGGCCAGACGGGACGCCTGCTGGGCGGTGCGCACCGCTTCATCCCATCGGTGGGACTCGAGCAGCCGCCGCGCAGCAGAGAGCAGCGTCGCGACGTCGACGTCTGCGGCCCCGAAGCCCGGCGGCCGGAGTTCGGAGACGGGCATCCCCAGCCGGCTTGCGATGAACCCGAGGACATCAGCGCCGGGCTGCCTGCGGCCGCTCTCGATGTGCGAGATGTAGCTGCCGCTGTAGCGACCCTCACCCAGCGCCGTTTGTGACAGACCGCGCGACATGCGGAGTTCGCGGATTCGCTCACCCAGCTCTTGCATTGATCAATCATCCCTCAAGGTGGGTCAGGCGACGCCTGACTGCCACCATCCTGTCAAGTCCCGACCAGAGAATCTTGACACGCCAGTCAAGTCCTGTCTAGTATCAGCGTCAAGACAGCACTGGAGGTGAGGATGCACGCGAGTCGCATTGCCCGACTGATGACCGCAGTCGCCGCGGCCACTGCCCTTCTTCTGCCTGTCAGCATTGCCGTGGCAGGACCTCCCGAACCTCTGTCATCAGAGGTCAACGGGAAAGCCGCGGAATCGCGGCATGAAAGGCCCGGCACCGTCATCAAGCCGACCAGTGAGGGCGCCTGGCCCTGATCAGCAGACCACCCCCGGCCGCCTCGCCCGTAAGCCTGCGGCCCCCACCCCCGCAACGATGGGAAGCGCCCGAATAGGGCCCTTCCCATCGTTGTTTCTCGGCACAGGCCATGCGAACAGCAGGGGGCGGGCCGCAACGCGACCCACCCCCTGCAACTGTCTGCGCCCGCCGTCACCCGGCGCGCGACTCGATCACTTGAGCGTGACAGTGGCTCCCTCAGCCTCAAGAGCCGCCTTCGCCTTGTCGGCCTCGTCCTTCTTGACGTTCTCAAGCACGGCCTTGGGCGCGGCCTCGACGAGGTCCTTGGCCTCCTTCAGACCCAGGCTCGTCAGCGCGCGAACGGCCTTGATGACGCCGATCTTCTTCTCGCCGGCCGACTCGAGGACCACGTCGAACTCGGTCTTCTCCTCGACCTCCTCAACGGCCTCGGCAGCAGGGCCAGCGGCCGCCACGGCCACCGGAGCTGCGGCCTTCACGTCGAAGGCGTCCTCGAACGCCTTCACGAACTCGGACAACTCGATGAGGGTCATCGCCTTGAACTGGTCAAGGAGCTCCTCGGTGCTCATTTTCGCCATGTTGGGCGTCCTTCCTATTCGTTCGATGCAGCGTCGGCCGCCGCGTCAGTGGTGGCCTCAGCAGCATCGGCTGCTTCGGTTGCCGGAACTCCGGCAGTGTCCTCGGCCTGCGCCGAGGGAGCGACGCTTTCCGCGTCCTCCGACTTCTGGTCTTGCGCCACAGCTGGGGTTCCTGCTCCACCAATGGCTGAGGGATCTTCCTCTACCTTGGTCTGCAGCGCGCCGAAGAGCTGCGCAGCCTGGCTCAGCGGCGCCGCGAACGTCCCCACGGCGTTGCTCAGCGATGCCTTCATGGCCCCTGCCATCTTCGACAGCAGAACCTCGCGCGACTCCAGGTCGGCGAGCTTCTTGACCTGGTCGGCGTCGAGGACCCTGCCCTCGAGAACACCGCCCTTGATGACCAGAAGCGGATTGGCCTTTGCGAAGTCACGCAAGCTCTTGGCCACCGCGGCCACGTCACCCTTGATGAAGGCGAGCGCGGTCGGACCAGTCAGCTGGGCGTCGAGTCCTTCGACGCCAGCCTCCTTGGCGGCAATCAGAGCGAGAGTGTTCTTCGCAACGGCGTAGCTGGCGTCCTCACCGAGGGACCGACGAAGGTCCTTCAGGTGCTTGACGGTGAGTCCGCGATACTCGGTCAGCACGACGGCGGCAGAGCTGGAGAAGCTGTCCTTCATCTGCTCGACCGCGGCTGCCTTGTCAGGCCTCGCCATTGGGTCTCCTTCCCACTTCATATCGGTGTCGAAGACCTCGAGGTTGCACTCCACCCCGGGACGAAAAAAGCCCCGGGCGCAGGCTCCGGGGCGTCGAGGCCACCTTGCGGCAGCCTTCAGCTGGTCAACCTGCGCAGGCGTCCTTGCGGACTTTGAAGTACAACTACCGGCGGTCTTCGGCTCTGAACACATTAGTCGTTGTGCGCAGCGGGACAAAATCGAGTGACGAAAACGAACCACCCCCGCTGGTGGGCGCCAACGGGGGTGGTGTCGAACTTGTTCACCGGCGAGACTAGGCGGACGTCTCCTTGACGGGCTTGGACGCGACCGGATCCATGGGAATGCCTGGGCCCATGGTGGTGGACACGGTGATCTTCCGCACGTAGCGGCCCTTGGAGGTGTTCGGCTTGAGGCGGGAGACCTCATCCATGGCAGCCCGGTAGTTCTCGAGAAGCGCTTCAACGGTGAAGCTGGCCTTGCCGATCATGAACTGCAGGTTGGCGTGCCGGTCGACGCGGAAGTCGATCTTGCCTCCCTTGATGTCGCCGATCGCCTTGGCGACGTCCATGGTGACGGTGCCGGTCTTGGGGTTCGGCATCAGTCCACGCGGGCCGAGGACTCGACCGAGCTTGCCGACCTTGCCCATCAGGTCAGGGGTGGCGACCACTGCGTCGAAGTCGAGGTAGCCGCCGGCCACCTTCTCGATGAGCTCGTCAGACCCGACCTCATCGGCACCTGCCTCCAAGGCCTCCGCTGCCTTCGGACCCTGGGCGAAGACGAGGACCCTTGCCGTCTTGCCAGTGCCGTGGGGCAGGTTGACCGTGCCGCGAACCATCTGGTCCGCCTTCCGCGGGTCGACTCCGAGTCGCATCGACACCTCGACGGACTCGTCAAAGCCGCCGACCGGGTACTTCTTGACAATCTCGAGGGCTTCCTCGGGAGTGTGGAGCTGGGTGCCGTCCCGCAGCTCGGCCGAAGCGCGATAGCGCTTGCTGTGCTTCATGTCTGGTTCCTTTCCGTCAGCCTCGTAGGCTGTTCCACCAGGTCCTGGTCCGGATCGCACATCCTGCCAGGTGGGTTTTGTCAGGGTGCACCGACGTAGGCCGGCGCGGGGCTCACTCGACGGTGACGCCCATGGAGCGGGCGGTGCCCTCGACGACCTTCATGGCCGCCTCGACATCGTTCGCGTTGAGGTCGGGCAGCTTGGTGGTGGCGATCTCGCGGACCTGGTCCTTGGTGATCTTGCCCACCTTCTCCTTGTTGGGCTTGCCCGATCCCTTTGACAGACCGGCTGCCTTCTTGATCAGTTCGGAGGCCGGCGGTGTCTTCACGACGAACGTGAAGGTGCGGTCCTCGTAGATGGTGATCTCGGCCGGGATGACGGTGCCACGTTGGGACTCCGTCAAGGCGTTGTAGGCCTTGACGAACTCCATGATGTTGACGCCGTGCGGACCGAGCGCGGTACCGACCGGAGGAGCCGGCGTGGCGACACCGGCATTTATGGCGATCTTGACGATCGCCGCTACCTTCTTCTTCTTGGGAGGCATTCTGGGTCCTTTTCCACTCACTGTTTCTTGTTGGCCGGGTGAGCCGTTCGGCAAACGGAGTTCCCGGCGATTGCCGTCCACGGGGGACGGCGACAGATCCCGGTCAGACGACCTTCTGGATCTGCGGGAAGGTCAAGTCGACAGGGGTCTCGCGACCGAGGATCTCGACCATGGCCTTCACGCGCTGGTTGTGGGGATTGATCTCGGTCACCGTGGCGTGGACACCGGCAAACGGGCCGTCCACCACCGTGACCGAATCGCCCACCTGGTAGTCGACGACCTCGACCTTCTTGCGCCGCTTGCTCGGCGCCTGGCCGGCGGCCGCCACCTTGGCCTGCACCGATGGTGTGAGCATCCGCTCCACCTCGTCCAGGTCGAGCGGCACCGGGTTGTTGGCGTGACCGACGAAGCCGGTCACCGACGCGGTGTGCCGAACGGCACCCCAGGAATCGTCGGTCAGTTCCATGCGCACCAGGACGTATCCGGGCATGAACGTGCGGGTCACGGTCTTCTTCTGGCCGTTGCGGATCTCGACGGCCTCTTCGGTCGGGACGAGGGTCTCGAAGATGTAGTCCTCCATGTTGAGGGTGACCACCCGTGCGTCGATGTTCTGCTTGACGCGGTTCTCCATACCTGAGTAGGTGTGCACGACGTACCAGTCGCCGGGCTTCGAGCGCAGCTCCGCGCGCAGTTCCTCGAGGGCCTTCTCCAAGGCCTGGTCCGATTCCTCGTCCGAGTCGTCCTCCGCGGGCTCAGCGAACTGGCCGAGGTCAAGTCCTGCATCGGCCTCGTCCGGCTCGGAGAAGTCCCCGAAGTCAAGGTTGATCTCGATCTCATCGGTCGAGGAATCGGCCTCGTCCAGACCCTGTTCGAGGTCGATCTCGACCTCAGCGGGGCTGGTCACTTCTTCTTGGGGATCTGTGGACATGGTCTCCTCCTTCGTCGATCAGCCGAGCCACTGGAGCAGCAGCCAGCCGAAAAGGGCGTCAAGGCCAGCGACGAAAAACATGATGAACAGGACGAAGGCCAGCACCACGACGAAGTACTGCCGCAACATGGTGGACGTCGGCCACACGACCTTCTTCAGCTCGCCCACGGACTGTCGGGTGAACTGCACCGGTGTGGTGCGCGTCCTGGCCACGGTGTTCGCGTCGTCCCTCTTTGGTGTGGGAGCTGACTTCTTGACCGGAGCAACTGTCTGGTTTCGCTTGACAGGCTTGGACGACTTCGCTCGCTGAGCCACCGAGGTGGCGTGCGCCAACTGCGCCTCGTCGTCGATCTGGACGTCCTCGGGATCGGCTTCGTCCGGTGTTTCGGTGTCCTCGAGGGGATCGGCGAGCTCTTCTGCGTCCAACTCGTCCGGGCTTACCTCTACCGCCGCGGGAGGTCCAGCCAGGTCCGTCCGGACAAGGTTGGCCCCATCGGGGCTCAGCTCGTCGGCGTCCTCAACAGGGGTCGACGACGCGGCGGACTCTTCCTCAGAATCCACGTCACGCCCCTGGGGCCCGCTGCTGTCAGCCACTCGCTCGTCCTCCACCAATGTTGTGTGCACCCTGACGGAAGTACACTCCGCTCCAGCACTTCGGGTCTGGAACGTCTCTGAGAACTGACGCGGGTGCCCCGCCAGCGCCCACAGCCGGTTCGCAGGGCAAGAGGGACTCGAACCCCCAACCGCCGGTTTTGGAGACCGGTGCTCTACCAATTGAGCTATTGCCCTTCGGTTCCGCCGAACACAGACGCAACCAAGTACAGGAGTGTACTCGTTTGAGCTCGACAACGCGAAACCGCACCGAGGCGCTAGCGTTGGTGCAGTCGAAAGGTACCACTATGTCGCTGTTCAGCGCCGTCGAGCAGGCCCCAGCCGATCCCATCCTCGGGATAACCGAGAAATACAACGCCGATTCCCGTCCCAACAAGGTCAACCTCGGGGTTGGCGTCTACCAGGACGAGACCGGACGCCTGCCGCTGCTGCGCTGCATCGAGATCGCCGAGCGCCGGTTGGCAGAGCACCCGAAGCCCCACGGCTACCTGCCGATAGACGGCTTGGGGAGTTACACCAGCGACGTCAAGGAGCTGGCCTTCGGCGTCGGCTCACCCCTGCTCGCGTCAGACCGGGTCGTCACGTTCCAGGCGCTGGGAGGCACCGGAGGACTCAAGGTGGGAGCGGATTTCCTGCGCTGGGTCGACCCACAGGCCCGTGTCCTGATCAGCTCGCCATCCTGGGAGAACCACCAGGCGCTTTTCGCCAGGGCCGGCTTCGAGGTTGCCAGCCACCGCTATTACGACGCCACCCAGCACAGCGTGGACTTCGACGGCATGATTGCCGACCTGGCGTCCGCGCCCGCCGGGACCATCGTGGTGCTGCATGCCTGCTGCCACAACCCGACCGGCTACGACCTCACCCACGAGCAGTGGGATTCGGTGATCGACGTTGTCGACCGGCAAGGACTCGTCCCGTTCATCGACATGGCCTACCAGGGTTTCGCTGACGGTGTCGAGGAGGATTCCTGGGTGGTTCGCAGGTTCGCCGAGCGGATCGCCAGCTTCCTGGTGGCGACCTCGTTCAGCAAGAGTTTCGGCCTGTACGGCGAGCGAGTGGGCGCACTCTCGGTTGTCTGCGCCGATACCCAGGAGGCGTCCCGGGTTCGGTCGCAGATGAAGATCGTGGTGCGCACCAACTACTCGAATCCACCCACCCACGGCGCGCTGCTGGTCGCCACCGTGCTGGCCGATGTCCAGCTGCGCGCACTGTGGGTGGAGGAACTTGCCGGCATGCGCGGGCGCATCCAAGGGATCCGCGAGTCACTGGTGGCGCAGTTGCAGGCAGCCGGTGCGAGCATCGACATGGGCTTCATCGCCCGGCAGCGTGGCATGTTCAGCTACTCGGGCTTGACCAAGCAGCAGATGATCCGGCTCCGCGAGGAGTTCGCTGTCTACGGCACCGACGCCGGCCGCATCTGCGTGGCCGCGCTGAACCAGGCCAACGCGGCGCACGTGGCACGCTCGATGGCTGCGGTCCTGTAGGCCGCAGCTAGCCACATTGCGGCCAACCGCCCCCTCGGATTGCGGACCGCTGGGCGCCGTCCGAGGGGCAGCTTGGCTCAGATCTCCAGGCCGACCAGCACAGGCTCGGGCACAAGTTCGATGCCGAAACGCTGCCGGACGCCCTCACGCACCTGCCGGGCCAGTAGGACGACGTCGGCAGCCGCCGCACCGCCCTGATTGGTGAGGGCCAGCACGTGTTTGCTGGACAGGCGGGCCGGCCCGCTGCCTGGATACCCCTTGGGGAAACCGGCCTGTTCGATCAGCCACGCGGCCGAGGTCTTGACGCGACCATCGGGCTGCACGAACCGAGGGGCCTGCGCCGGCAAGCGGTCAGCCACTGCGGGGTCCACCATCGGGTTCGTGAAGAAACTTCCGGCCGACCAGGTGTCATGGTCATGGGCGTCCAGCACCATCCCCTTGCCAGCTCGCAACTCCAGGACTGCGGCACGCACCTGGCTGGCCGGCACCCGGGCGCCGAGTTGCACACCGAGCCGTTCTGCCAGCTGGGCGTAGCGCACCGGCTCGGAAAGGCTCGCCAGTCTGAACTGGAACCAGGTCTCCACGACGACGTAGCGCCCAGTGGCTGCGTGCGGGTCGCGGGACGCCTTGAACAGCGAGTCGCGGTAACCGAAACCACACTGGTCCCAGGTGAAGGTTGCGTAGCCGCCGGTGAGGCGATCCCAGGTGCGGACCCTGGCGACGGTCTGGGAAACGTCCTGGCCGTAAGCGCCGACGTTCTGGATGGGGGTCGCCCCCACCAGGCCGGGAATCCCACTCAACGCCTCAATGCCGGCCCATTCCTGCTCAATGCTGTAGGCGACGACGTCATCCCACACCTCGCCGGCCTTGACCCGCACGAAGGCTCCCCCGCAGTCGCTGACCTCGGCGTCCAATCCATGAGTGTCGACGAGCACCACAGTCCCGTCGAAACCCTGGTCGCTGATCAGCACGTTGGATCCGCCGGACAGCACAAGGATGGGCTCCCCCACCCGGTCGGCCTCGTGTACAGCGTCGACCAGTTCGTCATCGGTGGTGGCGCGCACCAGACGCTTGGCTGGGCCGCCCAGCCTGAAAGTCGTGTGATCGGCCAGTGCGGTGGAGGTGCCTCGAACCCGTTGAGGCAACTCGGCGCTGACCCGTTCAAGGCTGCACGAGGTGACAGCCATGGGGTCCTCGTCCTCAGGGGCGGTGAAGTGATTCTTCATGCCGGTCGCCGGACCTCTGCCCTGGCCGCGCCCAGCACTTTGGCGTCCCCGCAGGTGGCCTCGATCGTGACCGTCAGCGTCTGGTCACCAAGCGCGCTCACCTGGGCCCTGACCAGCACGTTGGTACCCAGGTCATCATCGGGCACCACCACGGGCGCAACGAACCTGACGAAGTAGCTGACGACCAGTCCCGGGTCACCCACCCAGTCGGTGACGATGCGCAGCGCAGCCCCCATCGTCCACATGCCGTGGGCCACGACACCGGGCAGTCCGATGGCCCGGGCGCTGCGGTCGTTGAAGTGGATGGGGTTGAAGTCGGTGGAGGCACCCGAGTACCGCACAACGTCCGAGCGCCTCAGATGCAGGTCGAGGGCCGGGAGTTCGTCGCCGACTGCGACCGTGGAGAAATCGAGCATCAGAGGGCCTCCTGCCTGGTGTGGATCAGTTGGCTGGTGGCGACGCCCAGCGGCTCGCCATCTGTCGCGCTCAGAGCCACCCGAACGGTGATCATGTCGGTGTTGCCACGGTTGCGAACCCGGTCGATGGTGAGAGTCGCCAGCACGTCGTCCCCCTCGTGCAGAGGCCGGACGATGTCGAACCGCTGGTCTGCGTGCACCGTTCGTCGCAGGGCGAGCCCCAGTTCCGGATCATCGAACAGCGGTCCCCAGGCCTGCACGGCGATCACCACCGCGAAAGTGGGCGGGGCAATCGGCAGGTCCGCGTCGAAGTAAGCGGGGTTGCGGTCCCCCAGCGCCGTGGCGAACTCGGCGATCTTGGCGCGGCTCACCCGATAGGGTCCGACGACAGGGTACGAGCGACCAACATGGTCAGCGGTGATCGGCATCACACCACGCTAGCGGACCACACACGCAAGAGCGGCCGCCTGCACCAGCAGACGGCCGCTCCTTGCCTGGAGTCAGCGAAACCTCAGCGGGTCTCGCGATGCAGGGTGTGCTTGTTCTCGCGCTTGCAGAACTTCATCAACTGCAGACGGTCCGGGCTGTTGCGCCGGTTCTTCTTGGTGATGTAGTTGCGGTCCTTGCACTCCGTGCACGCCAAAGTGATCTTCGGACGAATGTCCTGAGCCTTCTTCGCCATGATGGTCCTTCTTCAGCCGTCGTGCCCGTGTGTCGTCGTAGCGGGAGCGGGACTCGAACCCGCGACACAGCGATTATGAGCCGCTTGCTCTACCGCCTGAGCTATCCCGCCCTACGTTGAGGCCGAGTAGCGACATCGCGCGGTAGCGGTGTCCCCGGTCCAACGGAGCCCCGATGCGGAGTCGAACCGCAGACCTCGTCCTTACCAAGGACGCGCTCTACCATCTGAGCTATCGGGGCCAGCCGACGCACCAATGTATCGGATGACCGGCCCCCGGCTCAAATCGGACCACAACGCAGGCACTGGTGCCCGACCTGTTCGTGCCATACGCAAGAATCGGGAGAGACCGACGCCCCCACGCCGCACACTGGAGGAATCATGACCATCCGCTTCAGCCCCTTGGTGAAGGACGCCCTCGATCATGGCTACCCGATCGTAGCCCTGGAGACCGGAATCATCACACACGCGCTCCCGCGTCCGCTCAACCTTGAGACGGCGCTCGCCGTCCAGGGACAGCTGACGGCCGCCGGCATCGTCCCTGCGTCGATCGGAGTGGTCGATGGTGACGCGGTCATCGGCCTCAGCGACGCCGAACTGGAAATGCTGGCGAATGACACCTCGGCGTCCCGGGTATCCATCAGAGATCTGCCCATAGCCGAGGCGAAGCGCCTGAACGGTGGCGTCGCGCTCGCCGGCGCCGTCCATCTAGCCCACCGGGCCGGGATCAAGGTTGTCGCAACAACCGGCCTTGGCGGGGTGCACCGCATCCACCAGGCAGGCACGGCCCTGCAGGAATCCAGCGACTTGACAGCCCTGGCCTCGCACCCCATCGTGTTGGTCGCCTCCGGAGTGCGCCCCATGCTGGACGTGGCCGCCACCCTGGAACGACTGGAGACGTTGAGCGTCCCGGTGCTGGGCTACCGCACGGGCGAATTCCCGGGCTTCTACGTCGCAAGTAGCGGCCTGCCGGTGGATCACCGGGTCGAGGACTCCTCCGAGATCGCCGCCATTGCCGCCGCCCGTGACGAGCTGGGGTTGACCCAGGCGTTGTTGATCGCCAATCCGATCCAGTCCGAGCTCCAACTCTCCGACTACGACAGGCGTGTGGCGGAGGCGTCCTCGATCGCAGCCCGCTTCGGAGTCGACGGCGAGGACGACACCCAGGTTCTGCTGATGAGCCTTGAGGAAGCAGCCGGTGCAGAGGCGTGGCGGGTCAACACCGAGATCTACCGCCGCAACGTCGCACTCGCGGCCCAGATCGCGCGCCAGTTGGCCACCACGCCCCGATACACCGACTGACCTCGACCCCAACTTCGGCCAGGGCATCGACGACCGTGGCCAAGCCTGACACGGGCACGCCGCACTCGACACGGGCAAGCTGCCGCGACGTCCAGTGAGTGCGCGGCCGCCACAAAACAACAAGTCCCCGGCCTGCGGTCCGGGGACTGATGGTGGCAGGTGATGGATTCGAACCATCGTAGGCTGTGCCGACGGTTTTACAGACCGCTCCCTTTGGCCACTCGGGCAACCTGCCGTTGCTGGTGTCCAGCGAGGCATGACGTTAGCAGAAGCATCGGGCACCTGGGAAATCCGCTCGCATCACGGTCCGCCACCAGAGGGCTGGCAGGATGGGTGCATGGCATCCGACAGTTCCTTCGACATCGTCAGCAAGGTCGACCGGCAAGAGGTTGACAACGCGCTCAACCAGGCCGCCAGGGAGGTTGGCCAACGCTTCGACTTCAAGGGCACCGACTCCTCGATCAAGTGGTCCGGCGACGAGATCGCCATGGTCTCGAGCGGCGAGGAGCGGGTGAAGGCCATCTGGGATGTGTTCCAGTCCAAGCTGGTCAGACGCAACATCGACCTCAAGTCGGTTCAGGCCACCGACCCGAAGCTCTCCGGCAAGACGTGGCACATGACGGCGAGCATGCAGAACGGCATCTCGCAGGAGAACGCGAAGAAGATCTCCAAACTGATCCGCGACGAGGGGCCGAAGGGAGCCAAGGCCCTGATCCAGGGCGACGAGCTCCGGGTGAGCTCGAAGTCCCGGGACGATCTGCAGACCGTCCAGCGCCTCATCAAAGAGGCCGATTACGACTTCGCGGTTCAGTTCGTCAATTACCGCTGAGGCCAGTCGGGGGCACGCCGACCGTAGACCATCGCCACCGACCGAAGGGCCAGCACGAACCCACTGAAGCCCAAAAGGTAGCCGAGAAGGTCGTGCACCCGGTAGCCGACGAGCATCGGACCCGTCTCAGAGGTGAGCAGCAGAACCGCCCCGAGGACCGCGAAGCCCGCGAGCACCGCGACGACCACCTGGTTGGCCAGTCCGGTGAAAAATGCCTGGTCGTCGGGGTGCGAGACGATCCGTACATTGGTGGTGAAACTACCGGTCGCCAAATCGTCGGAGATCCGGTTGAGGCGGCGCGGCAGGTGCGTGAGCAACGGCACCAAACGGATGGCCTCATTCGCCGCCTGCCTTCGCACTCCCTCGGGTGAGAGGTCGCCGACCACGCCACGGGCCAGGTCGCGGGCATTGCCGATGAGGTCGAGCTCGGGATTGATCAGCTTCAGGGTGCCCTCCAGCGAGCCTAGTGACCGCATGGCCATGGCGATGCTGCGCGGCACGCTCATACCCTGTTCGAGGACGACCTTCATGACCTGCTGGAAGAACGCGAGGCTACCTCCGGTCGAGGCGCCGCGCAACCGCGTGATCAGGGAGCCGAGGCTGCGCTGCAAGGCGCGCTGATCGACCTTGTCGCCGTGGTCGAGCAACTCCAGAAGCGCGTCAGTCGCCAACGCCGGGTCGTCGGCGTCCACCGCCCACAGCAGCAAGCCCAGGTTGCGGCGCGCCGAAGCGTCCAGTCGCCCGACCGAGCCGAAGTCGAGCAGCCCCACCGAACCATCGGGCCAGATCAGCACGTTGCCGGCGTGCAGGTCTGCGTGGAAGATGCCCCGATCGAGGATTTGTCCCACGACTGCCCGCAGCAACTTCTCGGCGGACGCCCGCCGGACCTCCGGGTCGAGTGCGGCGATGAGCCCACCGGCCCGCGAGACAGGTTGGCCGTCAAACGGCTCCATCACGATGACCTTGCTGGTACACAACCCGGCATGAACCTGAGGCACGCGCAGGCCCCCGGCAACCAGCGCCGGACGCAGGGCAGCCATGTTGTCGACCTCGACCAGGTAGTCGAGTTCCTCACGAACCGACTCGGCGAAGCCATTGGCGATCTCGAGGACCCCGAGGTCTCGCGCCCATTCGGCATTGCGGGCGAGGGTTCGGGCCAGCCGGTTGAGAATCTGGAGGTCGAGCTGGGTCTGCTCGACGGCTCCAGCGCGCTGCACCTTGACCACCACGGGCACCGCGCCGTCGAGTACGGCGGCGTGCACCTGAGCGACCGATGCGGAGGCGAGCGGCTCCGCCGTGACAGCCAGCCGATCGAACTGGGAACCGAGTTCTGCCAGCATCACCGGCCTGATCCGCTCGAAGTCCTGCGGTTCGGCCTGCGTGGTCAGCTTCGAGAACTGCTCGATGTAATCGGATGGCAGCAGGTCGCCACGGGTCGACAACATCTGCCCCAGCTTGACGAAGGTGATCCCGGCGTCCTCCATCGCGCGGCGCACTGCCTCAGCGGTCGAGGGCCCGGCGTTGCGCACGCCCCTCAGCGGGGCGTTCAGCCCGTACCTCGCCAGGATGCTCAGGATGCGCAGGTAGCGACCGGTGCGGCGCAATCGAGGGCGCCACCCCGTGAGGAGCACACGAAGCGGCGGGGCCGACCCGGTGGGAATGACGACCTCGAGCACCATGAGAGAGAGAAGGCCCAGGGCGAAGGCCCCCAGCGCCATCGCGATCCCGAGCACGGTCAGGGTGACAAGGGTGCTGCTCGAGGGCTCACTCGTACTGGGAACCGCGCCGAGCAGCGGTGCGAGCGAGCCCACCGCCAGGAATACGGCCATGCTCACCAGGAGCGCGCGGATCGTCGAGACCTTGATGCCCAGCACCCGTCGACTCGTCCGGGCCACCAGCAGGGTGACCACTACCAACATGACCAGGGTGTATGCCAGCGCTGCGCCCCGGCCAAGTGCGTCCCACACTCCCATGTCAGCCCACGCGAAGGGATCGCTCGAAGGCCTCGGTGATGACCGTCACAACCTCACCACCGTGCAACTGGCGGCCCCGTTGGGTTTCCACCTGACCGTCCACCTCGACGTCACCAGCGGAGATGAGCTCCCTTGCGTGCGCCCCCGACTCGGCCAGCCCGGCGTACTTGACGAACTGGCCCAACCGGATCATGCCTGTGACCTCCACGGTCTCGATGTCCATGAGCCGATACTGGCACACCGCATCCGCTTCAGTTCGTCCCCAGGTGCTCCGGCAGGACGATCAGCAGCGTCCCGATGACAAGCAGCAGACCCGAGGCGACCAGCCAAGCCGCCATCAGTGGGTCAGCCGGGCGAATGACCGTCGAGGAGAAGGCTGCCCAGCCTGCCACCAGACCGAGCACGGGTAGCAGGAGCAGGCATAGCGCGCCTGCGCGCACTCGACCCGAGTCACGCAGCACCGAGCCCATGCAGGCTCCCCAACCGATGACCGAGGCGAGGGCCGCAAAGCCGACCAGCCAGATGCCGAACTGCTCGAGACCCCGCCGGTGCGGTTCGGCCATGGACGCGTTGAGCACTTGCCAGCCGGCAATCGCCAGTAATGCCGCTGTCCACCACGCTGCCACGGCGATCACAGCAGGGCTGCTGCGGAGGCCCTTGTTCTCGGTGTGACGGTCGGGTCGACGTCGGGCGCTCACGCAGTGCAGCCTACCCGCGAGCACCGGTAAGTTGTCCGTCATGCTGATCGCCACCCACAACGTGAACGGCATCCGGGCTGCCCACCGGCGAGGGCTTGCCGACTGGCTCGAGGATCGCGCCTGCGATGTCATCGCCCTGCAGGAGGTGCGCTGTCCCATCGACTCGCTGCCGGACGCCGCCTTCGGCGGCTACCACGCGTCCTACGATCCCGGCACACTGGCCGGACGCAACGGGGTGGCGATTCTGACTCGCGAGGCCCCCTTGGCCATCCGCAGTTGGGGGATGCACGCCGTCGTCTCGTCCCCGGGGGACACGCCGGTCCCGGCCCCCCACGAAATGCCTCACAAGCTGGCGCGCGAGTTGCGCAGTTTCGGTTCGGAGGGCCGCTACATCGAGGTCGACCTGACTGAGGCACCGATCACCGTGGCCAGCGTGTACGTGCCCAAGGGGGACTCCCCGGTGGCCGGGCGCGAGGGTACGTCCTCGGCCGCCGCGTTCGCCCGCCATGAGCGGAAGATGGCGTTTCTGGCGGGTTTCGCCCGTGAGCTGACCTGGGCGCGGCGAGCCGCTACGGCTCGTGGACGTGAGTACCTGGTCATGGGCGATTTCAACATCGCCCACACTCCGCGTGACCTGCGCAACTGGCATACGAACCAGACCACAGCCGGATTCCTGCCGGTCGAGCGCGACTGGTTCACAACCATCGTCTCGCCCCGCACGCTGGTGGACGTGGTGCGCAGCCTGCACCCCGAGCAGGACGGGCCGTATTCCTGGTGGAGTTGGCGCGGAAAGGCGTTCGACTCGGACGCCGGCTGGCGAATCGACTACCACCTGGCCACTCCTGGACTGGCCCGCCGGGCGGTGACGGCCGGCACGGACAAGGAGGCCTCCTACGAGGGCCGCATCAGCGATCACGCCCCGGTGCTGGTCGACTACCACCTAACCGGACTGCGGAACACCTGAGAACAACGCTTCCACCTCGGCCGGTGTCACGTCCTCCAGTCGAGCATGTCGCCAGCGCGGCCGGAAGTCCCGGTCGACGAGCTTGGCCCTGACACCCTCCACGAAGTCGGCCGGCCGGCTCATGAAGGCGCGGCCGAGAACCCGGTCCTGGCTGAGCACGGCGGACACGTCCGGCAGCTCGCGGGCCCGGCGAACGGCGCGCAGCGCCACCGCCACCGACAGCGGGCTGCGCGTCCTGATGACTGCGGCCGAGGACCGGGCGTCCGGGTGCGGATGGCTCTCCAGGGCGGTGACGATGTCGACTGCCTCCTGATGGTCGTAGCATTCGTCGATCCACCCGGCTCCGGCCAGGTAGGAAGCGCCCGGGTCTACGCCCGGGCATTCGTCGAGCAGTCCGGCCCACAACGCTGAGGCTCCGTCGATGGTCTCGCCGGTCATCGCGAGGTGCTCACCGACCCGGCCGGGGGCCGCCGACAGCTCGAAGCACACCCCCACGTCGGGCCACAGCCCGATGGCAACCTCGGGCATCGCCCAGCGAGTCCCCGGTTCTCCGACGCGGTGTGTCGCGTGCATCCCCAGACCCAACCCGCCGCCCATCGAGATGCCCACGAGGTGAGCAGTCACCGGTTTCGGGTACGTCGCGATGAGCTCGTTCAGCTCGTACTCGGCGTCCAGGAAATCCAGGGCCTCGTCGTTGTGTCCGGCCACCAGAGCATCCCGCAAAATGCGCAGGTCCGCACCTGCGCAGAAACCGCGTTGCCCGGCACCTCGCAACTCGACGCGTCCGATGTGCCAGTCCAGATCCCATTCGCGGAGTTGGCCGCCCAACTGCTCGATCATCGACCTGGTCAGGGCGTTGATGCGTGCCGGTCTATTCAGGGTGAGCAAACCCACCCCCTCGTGAACGTCGACGAGCACGTCGTTCATGAGCGTCTCCTAGGTCTGGGCAACGTGGGTCCTTGGTGGGTTCGGGCCAGCCACCAGATACCGCCGGCGGCGGCGAACCCGAGGGCCATGGCGTCATTGCGCCAGGACATGTTGATGCCGTTGTAGCAGAGCAGCACCACGGTCGTCCACACCGCCGCATTCATCACCTTCTCCGGCAGCCGGGCCAGCGGCAGCAGCAACCCGCCCCACAAGATGTACCAACTGCGGACCGCCGGTAGGGCCAGGGCTGCGGTCAGGTATCCCAGTGCCAGGAACCGCATCGGACGAGTCCTGCCGATGGTGAGGGCCATCCAGGCGATGGCCAGGCCGGCCAGCACCACGCCAACCGTCCGGGACGCCCGGATGGCCGCCCAGCCCGTGGGATCCAGGTCGAAGAGGTTCAGCACGAGCTGAATCGCCTGCCCCAGGACGGTGAAGGGGGCGATCGTGATCACCTTGCCGGGCACGTTCACGGCGTTGACCCAGCCGAAACCCAGTCCGGTGGCCAGTGACACCAGGGCGAATGTACCAACCGCAATGCCGAAGCTGACCAACACGCGGACGCCGGCGATCCCGACCTCGCGCACCCGCCAGTCGGGCCACGGGCGCACCATCAAGGGCAGAGCATAAGCAGCCATAATGGCCGGCTGCTTGATGGCCGCTCCCAACCCAATGAGAACCGCGCCCAACAACCACCACGCGCTGCCCCATCGATGCACATCAAGGGTCAGTCCACCCATCCTGAGAGGCTTTCCTGTCGGCAGCGCCGAGACCCACAGCGCTGCCACCACCAGACCCATCATCAGCGAGTCGTTGTGGGCACCACCGATGAAGTCGATCACGAGCACCGGGTTCAAGGTGGCGAACCAGGCCGCAAGTGCGGGGTCGGCACCCCGGCGTTGGGCGATCCTGGGAATCAGCAGACCGATCAGGCCGACCCCGATCACCGCGGGCGCGCGCATGGCCACCGCGGAGATGTAGGGACGGAATCCACACAGGTCGACCACCAGATGCTGCAGTTGAAGGCTGAGCGGCCCGTATGGCGCAGGCGTGTCGCGCCACACCCAGGAAACCTGGTCGGCGAACGCCCCCGGCAGGACGGCCGGTCCGGCGTCATAGGGGTTGATGCCGTTGTGCACCAGCCATCCCTGGGCCGCATAGCTGTATGCGTCGTGGCTGAAGATCGGCGGGGCGAACAGGAAGGGTGCCCCCCAGATGAGCAGAATCGCCCAGTGCCGCACGTGGTGGTAGGCATACTCGTCATCCGGGCTGGAGCCCGGCCGTGGCCGCAGCCTGAACCAGGCATCCAGCAGCAGCAGGAGCCCGGCCATCGTCACCACGGTGCCGACCAGCCGGATGGGCCAACCGCTGACCTGGGCGTCCGACAGCATCTGCCACCACAGGGAGTTGCGCGGCAGGTAGGCCGGCGAGAGCGAGCCCAGGGCGATGAGCACAGTGCCCAGGAAGCCCCGGCGGACGTTCTTGACCCGCCAAGCCTCGACGAGGGCATCCCACTTGGACGCGAGCGCGCCGTTCACGTGGTCACAGGCCCCTGCGCCGCGACGTCGGCTGGCATGGCATGGCAGACAGCCTATCCCTTGAGCTGATAACACGGTCGCGACGTTGCTCGGCACCACTACATTGGGTGCAGCGCCCTGCGATCCGGCCGGGCCGACCATCAGGAGGTTGCCGGTGTCCGAACAGGTCAGCCGGGTCGTCGTCCGGTTCGCCGGAGACTCCGGCGATGGCATGCAGTTGACCGGGGGCCGGTTTGGCGCCGACGCTGCTCGTCAGGGCAATGACATTGTGACGTTGCCCGATTACCCGGCAGAGATCCGCGCGCCGCAAGGCAGTCTCGGTGGCGTCAGCAGCTTCCAGGTGCACTTCGCCGATTTTGACATCTTCACACCGGGCGACGATCTGGATGTCCTGGTGGCGATGAATCCTGCCGCGCTCAAGGTGCATCTGCCGGCGCTGCGTCGAGGTGGCGTCCTGATCACCGACACCGCCGAGTTCACTCGCCGCAACCTGGCCCACGCCGGGTACGAGCAGAACCCGCTGACCAACGCCTCTCTGGAACCCTGGCAGGTGGTCGACCTCGATCTGACGGCGATCACCGCCGAGGCGGTCAAGGACTTTGGGCTGGGGCGAAAGGCAGTCGGGCGGACCCGTAACATGCTGGCCCTTGGCCTGGTCAGCTGGCTCTACAGCCGCGACCTGACGCCTACCATGGAATGGCTGCACCACCGGTTCGCCGACAACGCCACAGTCCGGGACGCCAACATCGCTGCTCTGCAGGCTGGCTGGAACTATGGCGAGAACACCGAGACGTTCGCGGTTCGCTACGACGTCGCCCCCGCCATCCAGCGTCCGGGACACTACCGCGAGGTCTCCGGCAACGAGGCCCTGGCGCTTGGGCTGATCACCGCAGCACAACTCTCGGGACTGCCACTGTTCCTGGGCGCGTACCCCATCACCCCGGCCTCCGACTTGTTGCACGAGCTCGCCAGGCGCAAGTCGTTCGGCGTCCACACCTTTCAGGCCGAGGACGAGATTGCCGCGGTGGGTGCCGCCCTGGGTGCGTCCTTCGGTGGCGCACTGGGGGTGACCACCACGTCGGGCCCCGGCTTCGCGCTCAAGCAGGAGATGATCAACCTGGCCGTGATGACCGAACTCCCCCTGGTCATCGTCGACGTCCAGCGCGCTGGCCCATCGACCGGCATGCCCACCAAGACCGAGCAGTCCGACCTGCTCCAGGCCTTGTGGGGACGCAACGGCGAGTCCCCCGTTCCGGTGGTAGCCGCCCAGTCGCCGACAGACTGCTTCGACGCGGCGATCGAGGCGAGCCGGATCGCCGTGACGCACCGCACACCGGTGGTGCTGCTCAGTGATGCCTATCTGGCGAACGGCTCAGAACCGTGGCTCGTCCCCGACGTTGCCTCGCTTGC
This sequence comes from uncultured Actinomycetota bacterium, assembly GCA_963780175.1. Taxonomy (GTDB): domain Bacteria; phylum Actinomycetota; class Actinomycetes; order Propionibacteriales; family Propionibacteriaceae; genus Brooklawnia. Next base: position 181,151 of record CAWAAT010000007.1, read on the forward strand.
TCGCATCGACCCCGGCTTCACCACCACGACCCACGGCACCTCCGACTTCGAGCCGTATCAGCGTGACCCACACACCCTTGACAGGCCGTGGGCGGTGCCCGGGACCCCCGGACTGGAACACCGGTTGGGTGGCCTGGAGAAGAAGAACGGAACCGGGGCGATCAGCTACGATTCCGACAACCATCACACCATGGTGAAACTGCGTGCCGAACACATCGCCCGGATCGCGGTACCCAACGCGATACTTGAGGATCCCAGTGGCGCGGCCCGGGTGGTGGTGATCGGCTGGGGATCGAGTTGGGGGGCCATCACGGCGGCCGTGCGACGCGTCCGCGAGCTGGGCCGTCCCATCGCCCAGATCCACCTGCGCCACCTGAACCCGCTGCCGGCCAATCTGGGTGGGCTGCTCAAGCAGGACCGCAGGGTCGTCGTCCCCGAGGTGAACCTCGGCCAGCTGAGCACCGTGCTCCGGGCCCGCTACCTGGTGGACGCGCAGCCGTGGTCCAGAGTCCGCGGTCTCCCGTTGTCCGTGGGCGAACTGACCGAGTACCTGCTCACCCAGGTGGAAGAGGCCGACCGTGGCTGAGCCGATGACCCAACCCGACAGCGGACTGGCCGGAGTGCCGCTGAGCCTCAGTCCGCTCACCCGTAAAGACTTCACCTCGGACCAGGAGGTGCGCTGGTGCCCGGGCTGCGGTGACTACGCGGTGCTCAGCACGGTGCAGGGGCTGCTCCCCGGGCTCGGCATCGCGCGCGAGAACACGGTGGTCATCTCGGGCATTGGGTGCTCCTCCCGGTTCCCTTACTACGTGAACAGCTATGGATTGCACTCGATCCACGGCCGGGCGCTGACCCTCGCCACCGGACTGGCGATGACCCGTCCCGATCTGGCCGTTCTGGTGGCCACCGGAGACGGTGATGCCCTCTCGATCGGTGGCAACCACCTCATCCACACGCTGCGGCGCAACGTCAACCTGACCATCCTGCTGTTCAACAATCGCATCTACGGTCTCACCAAGGGCCAGTACTCCCCCACCAGCGAGCTTGGCAAGGTGACGAAGTCGAGTCCCGCGGGTTCGATCGACACACCCCTCAACGCGGTTTCGCTGGCGTTGGGTGCGGAGGCGACCTTTGTTGCTCGCAGCATCGATTCTGACCGAGCCCATCTGTCCAGTGTGCTGAAGGCGGCCTTCGAACACCGCGGCACGTCGCTGGTCGAGATCTACCAGAACTGCCCCATTTTCAATGATGGCGCCTGGGACGACTTGACCGACCCCAGTCAGGACGGCATCATCAACCTGGCCCATGGACAACCGATCATCACTCCCAGCGGCACCTACGGTGTCCTCGCCGACGCTTCGGGAACGTTGCGGCTGGCCGCCGTCAGCGACGTGGGCATCGAACGGGTGCTGGTGCATGACGCCCACAGCGACGATCCGACCCGGGCGTTCGCCTTGAACAGGCTCACCGACACCGGACACATCAGGCGCAGCCCGATCGGCATCTTCCGCCAGGTGTCGCGGCCCAGCTTCGATGACCTGGGACGCCAGCAGCTGGCCTCCGCCGGCGGTGACGTGCAGCAGCCAACCGAGGCTTTGCAGTCGTTGCTGGAAGGTGAGAACACTTGGCTGGTCGGCTGACGCGCACTCGAGGATGAGTTGGGTAGTCTGGGCGGGGTGAGCAGCCCTGCACTGAACCCCAAGTACTTCGACCACGGCGTGCGTCCCGCCGATGACCTCTTCGACCACGTCAACGGTGGCTGGATTGCCACCGCCACGATTCCGGAGGACCGTAGTGGGTGGGGAGCCTTCTACGAACTGCGGGAGGCTTCCGAGGCAGCGGTCAGGGCCATCGTGGATCGATGCCAGCCGCGGAGTGATGAGCCAGATGAGGCCCGGATTGCGAACCTCTACGCGTCCTACATGGACTTCGATGCCGTAGAGGCGTTGGGCTCAGACCCGCTTCGCCCCCTGCTGGCGATGATCGACCAGATCGACTCCGTGGCCGCGCTGGCGCGCTTCTGGGGCTGGTCGGTGCGTCACGGCATCACCGCTCTGATCGACGTCGACAATGATGCGGATCCCGGCGACCCCGGACGCTACCTGATCTTCGCCGGCCAGTCCGGCATCGGTCTGCCGGACGAGGAGTACTACCGTCTCGACGAGCACGACGAAATCAGGCAGGCCTACCAGGCCCACATGGTGAAGATCCTGGATTTGGCCGGGGTGCCCGAACCCGACGAGCAGGCACGTCGGGCATTCGACCTGGAGGGCCGCATCGCGGCCTGCCACTGGGACAAGGTGCGCACCCGTGACATGGTTCAGATGTACTTTCCCCAGACTTGGCAGGAGTTCACCTCGATGGCTCCCGGGATGGCCTGGGACGACTTCCTGAAAGGTGCTGACCTTCCGGCGTCCGCGGTCGCCGAGGTCATCAACTGCCAGCGAACCTTCCTCACCGAGGTCGCAGGGCTGGTGGTCGAGGAGAACCTGGACGACTGGCGGGCATGGGCACGCTGGCACCTGGTCGATGGTTTGGCGCCTTACCTCTCGTCAGCCATCGTGGAGCAGAACTTCGACTTCTACGGCCGGACGCTGCAGGGTATCCCGGTACTTCGGGATCGGTGGAAGCGTGGCATCAGCCTGGTCGAGGGCGTGCTGGGCGAGGCAATCGGCCGCATATACGTGGACGCGCACTTCCCGCCCGCCACCAAGGCCCGGGCCGACGAACTGGTCGCCAACCTACTGGAGGCCTACCGGCGTTCGATCGCCACGCTGGACTGGATGACCGACGAGACCCGCGCCGAGGCGCTGGACAAGTTGGCCAAGTTCAAGGCCAAGATCGGCTATCCGGGTAAGTGGCGCGACTACAGCGCGCTCGAGTTGGTGCCCGACGACCTGATCGGCAACGTCCTGCGGGCGGACAGCTTCGCCTTCGACCACATGATCAACCAACTGTCCGGGCCCATCGACCCGGAGGAGTGGCTGATGTACCCGCAAACGGTCAACGCCTACTACCACCCGCTGCGCAACGAGATCGTTTTCCCCGCGGCCATCCTGCAGCCGCCGTTCTTCAACGCGGACGCCGACGACGCCGTCAACTACGGCGGCATCGGTGCGGTGATCGGGCATGAGATCGGTCACGGCTTCGACGACCAGGGGTCCACCTGCGACGGGGATGGTCGGCTGCGGAACTGGTGGACAGACGAGGACCGGGCGGCCTTCGAGCAGCGCACCGCCTCGCTGGTCGACCAGTACGCCCAACTGTCCCCCTCCACCGTCCCTGACGTGAAGGTGAACGGTGAACTGACACTGGGAGAGAACATCGGTGACCTTGGTGGGCTCGCCATCGCATTCGCAGCATGGCAGATCGCCGTCGGGCATGAGGAGCCCGAGCCCGTCGACCAGATCCCCGCAGCGCAGCGACTCTTCTTCGGCTGGGCCCAGTCCTGGCGCACCATGATGCGTCCGCAGGCCATGAAGGAGCGCCTGGCGACCGACCCGCACTCGCCGGATGAGATTCGCTGCAATCAGACGGTCCGTAACATCGACCAGTTCCACGAGGCCTTCGGGACTGTTCCGGGCGATGCCATGTGGCTGGACCCGTCGCAGCGCGTGCACATCTGGTGAAGCCTGCGAAGCTGTGAGATCAGGCCGAGCGGATGACCACTTCGTCACAGATGCGTTGCAGGGCCCGCTTGGCCGGGTTCTCATCGAGCGGAGCCAGGTGACTGCGGGCCGCCTGCGCACGACGGGCGATCTCGGCGCGAACCTGCCCGATCACCGGGCTGGCGCGCAGACCAGCCAGCGCGCGCGCCAGGTCGGCGTCATCATCCAGGCCGGCGTCGATCAGCCGGACCAGTTCTTGGTCGGTTGGGTCACTCGAGGCTCGCAGCAGAAGCGTCGGAAGCGTGGGGATGCCCTCACGCAGGTCGGTGCCCGGGGTCTTACCGGTGGTGTCTGAGACCACGTCGATCAGGTCATCCGAGAGTTGGAAGACAATTCCGATCTCGAATCCGTAATCCGCCAGGGCGGCCAACGCCCGTTCAGAGACGCCGCCAACCATCCCACCAAAGACCACCGACGTACGGATCAACGAGGCGGTCTTACCGGCCAGTACCTTCAGGTGGTGATCGACTGGATCTTCCTGAGGACCGGGACCCAGCGTCTCGGCGATCTGGCCCTCCACCAACTCCGCGAACGTCCGGGCCTGAATCTCGACGTACTCCGCGCCCAGAGTGGCCACCTGACTGGACGCCTGGGCGAACAGGTAGTCTCCCACCAGGATCGCCAGCAGGTTCCCGTACATCCGGTTCGCGCTGGTCACCCCGCGCCGTAGCTCCGCCTCGTCCATCACGTCGTCGTGGTAAAGACTGGCCACGTGGGTGAGTTCCACCACCAGACCTGCGCTGATGAGGCGCTCCGCGTCAGGCTCCCGCCCGCAGAGAGCCGCCGTCGCCACGAGCGCGGGCCGGAAGCGCTTACCCCCGGCCCCCACCACATGGGCGGCGGCCTCTGTCACGAACGGCATCTTCGAGACAACCGAAACTGCTAGACGGTCCTCGAAAACAGCCAGGTAGTCAGCGATGATGGCCGCGAACTGATCGTCCGTCGTCGCCGTCACAACACTCCTATCGTTGGGGACACCCACACGTCAGCGCAGGAAACCCGAGGCGTTGATAGCCAGATCCATCAACGGACCGGGCAGGACACCCAGCAGCAGCGTGCCGAGCGCACCCAGCCAGATGACAAGCTGGGTGCCCAGGCCGGGGCTGACCACAGCTGTCTCGGCGTTCGGGTCCTGCCCGAAGATCACCCAGATCAGCCGGAAGTAGAACCCAGCGGTGATCAGGCTGGCCACCACTGCAACCAGCACGAGCCAGGAGTAACCACCGGACCAGGCCGCCACGAAGACCAGAACCTTGCCGATGAAACCGGCGGTCAAAGGAATGCCGGCCATGCTCAGCAGGAAGATCGTCATCAGCACGCCCAGCATGGGGTTGCGACGTCCGAGTCCAGCCCATGCCGTGAAGCTGGTGGCCTCGCTGCCCGAGCGACGGATGAGTGTGAGGATCGCAAATGCTCCGAGAGTCGCCAGACCATAGGCGGCCATGTAGAACAACACGGCAGACACCGAACCGATGCGGCCGTCGACCAGTCCATTCTCGATGGTGCTCGCACCGATGATGCCCACCAAGATGAACCCGGCATGGGCGATCGAGGAGTAGGCCAGCATCCGCTTGACATCGGTCTGCATCAAACCGACCAGAGCACCGACGAGCATCGTGAGGACTGCGACCACCGCGAGGGCGGGCTGCCAGTCCCACCGCAGCGCACCGAGAGCGACGTACAGGACGCGCAGCAGTCCGACCGCTGCCGCAAGCTTGGTGCACACGGCCATGAACGCGGTCACCGGCGTCGGCGAACCCACGTAGACGTCCGGAACCCAGTTGTGGAACGGCACCGCGCCGAGCTTGAACAGCACACCGACGGCCACCAGAGCGAGCCCGGCCAGCAGAAGCCATGGTGACTGCGCGTTGGACTGGATCGCCAGGTCGATGTCGCGGAAGTGGAAGGAACCGGAGTAGCCGTAGAGCAGGGCCACGCCGTACAGGAAGATTCCTGAGCTGAGGGCGCCGAGCAGGAAGTACTTGAGAGAGGCCTCCTGGCTGAGCAGCCGCCGACGCCGCGCCATACCGGCCAGGATGTACAGCGGGAAGGAGAAAACTTCCAGGGCCACGAACATGGTCAGGAGGTCGTTCGACGAAGCGAACACCATCATGCCGGAGATCGAGAACAGCAGCAGCGGGAAGACCTCACTGTGCTCCTGACGAGCGGCGATGGCCTCACGTTCGGCCTGCGAACTCGGGACTGCCGAGACGCTGGGAGCGAAGGGGGACTCGCCTCCCCCCACGCGCCGTTCAGCGAACAGCAGAGCAGACAAGGCACCGAACACCAGCAGCAGCGTCCAAGTGACCCAACTGGGGCCGTCGAGACTCAACGACCCCTGGGCTGCCAGGGTCGCGGTGCCCGAACTCCAGTTCACGAGCGTCCAGCCGAGCGCGCCCAGCAACGTCAGCAGAGTCCAGGCCGCCTGCACCGTGCCTCGCACCAGTCGCGGAACCGCCCCCTCGAGGACCACGCCAATCGTGGCCCCAACAAGCATCAACAGCACCGGTCCGGCCGGGAGAAAGTCCTCGATCATCACTTGCCTCCCATCGACCCGGGTTCCGGATCGCTCATGTCAACATGCGTCATGGTGGCCGTGGCAGTGGGGTTGACCACGTCCATCAGCGGCTGCGGGTAGAAGCCGAAGACCAACAGCAGGCCGATCAACGGTGCGACCACGAGCTTCTCGCGCAGGTCCAGGTCAGTGGAGAAATGCTCGGTCACCTGAGCGGTCACGTCTCCGGTGAAGACCCTCTGATAGGCCCACAGCACGTACAGAGCGGCGAGTACGGTGCCGAGCACCGCGACCACAACCGCGACCATCTGACGCGGCCAGGCGCCAGTCATGATGGTGAACTCGCCGACGAAGTTCGCCGTCCCCGGCAGCCCCAGCGTGGCCAGACCCGAGATCAGGAAGACGCCGGCCAGCACGGGGGCGACCTTCTCCACGCCACCGAAGTCCGCGATCTCGACCGAACCACGCCGGTAGAGCAGGAATCCGACGGCCAAGAACATCGCCGCGGAGCTGAAGCCGTGGGCGAGCATGTAGAACATGGAGCCGCTGAGCGAGGCTGACGTGAAGGCGAAGATGCCCAGCACCATGAAGCCGAAGTGGCTTACCGAGGTGTAGGCGACCAGGCGGAGCAGGTTCGTACTGCCGATAGCCATCAGCGCGCCGTAGGCTACCGAGACGACGGCCAGAATCACGACCAAGGGTGTGGCCCAGGCGCTCGCCTCGGGGAACATGCCGAGACAAAGACGAATCATCCCGAAGGTGCCGATCTTGTCGAGCACGCCGACCAAGAGAGTGGACGCGCCGGGGGTGGCTTGTTCGGTGGTGTCCGGCAGCCAGGAGTGCACCGGAACCATCGGGGCCTTTACGGCGAAGGCGAAGAAGAATCCGATGAACAGCAACTTCTCGAGCGACCCACCGATTTCGATCCCGGCGACGTCTGCGATCAGGAAGCTCGGCTGGCCAGCAGTGGCAGTGGCGGCGTAGACACCGATCACCGCGAAGAGCATGACCAGACCGCCGGCCAGGGAGTAGAGCAGGAACTTGATCGCGGCCTTGCCACGCTTGGGTCCGCCCCAGCCCTGGATGAGGAAGAACATCGGGATCAGTGTCGCCTCGAAGAAGAGGTAGAACAGCAGGACGTCCGCGGACATGAACACGAACAACGCGAACCCCTCGAGCAACAGTGCAAACGCACCGAAGACGTTGCCGCCCCAGCGGGGGAGTTCGTGCGCATCGGCCTGCACGTCGTCGATACGCCACTCCGCGAGCAGGACTACGGGGACCAGGATGATGGTGAGCAACACCATCGCGCGGCCCATCCCGTCCAGGGACAGCGCATACCACGCGCCGATCTGCGGGATCCATGAGATCGTTTCGGCCAGGTCACCCTCGGCGCTGCTGAAGAAGACCAGCAAACCGAACACCAGGGTCACCAAGGCCGCCGCCATGGCGAGCTGTTTGCCCGCCCGGCCACGCACCACGAAGGTGAGCAACGCACCTATCAACGGCAGCACGCCGAGGATGGTGAGCATAGGAATGTTATCCATCAGTGCTCCTCCCCTCAGGCCAGCCGGCCGAGGATCAACACGGCGCTGACGATGACGGCGCCGAGCACCATCGTCAGGCCATAACTTCGCGCGTATCCGGACTGGAGTCGGCTCAGCGCGCCACCAATTCCGGAAGCCAGCGTCGAGGCACCTCGCACCCCGCCGTCGACCAGGATGTCGTCCACTGCGGTGAAGGCCGAAACGACCTGGCCACCGCCGCGAACGAATACAGCATCGTTGAACTTGTCTGCGAGCAGGTCGTTGCGCCCCACGTACACCAGCGGGTTCTTGGTGGCTGGCTGTTCGAAACTGATCTCGTTGCGGTACATGAGGTAGCCAACGGCCACCCCGAGAGCGACGAGGGCCAGCGTTGCCCAACCCTGCCAGGGGACGTGCCACAGGGAGGCGTCATGCGGATGGAGCCCGGTGGGCGGTGCCAGCCAGTGCTGGATGGCGTTGTTGAGAACCATACCGAGAACTGCCGAACCGATCGCCAGCACGACCAGCGGGCCAACCATCGACCACGGCGACTCGTGCGGGTGGACGTCCTTCGCCCAGCGCTTCTGGCCGAAGAAGGTCATCATCATCAACCGCGTCATGTAGAACGCCGTGATGGCTGCACCAATCATGGCAAGTGCACCGAAGTACCAGGCGCGTTCCCAGGCGGCCACAACGATGTGGTCCTTGGAGTAGAAGCCTGACAACGGCGGGATGCCGATGATGGCCAGGTAGCCCATGGCGAAGGTGATGAACGTCCACGGCATGACCTTGCGCAACCCACCGAAGTGGCGCATGTCGGTGTCATCGTTCATGGCGTGCATGACCGAGCCTGCACCGAGGAACATGTTGGCCTTGAAGAACCCGTGGGTGAACAGGTGGAAGATGGCGAAGGCGCCACCGGCCGGTCCGATACCGGCCGCGAGCATCATGTACCCGATCTGGCTCATCGTCGAGCCAGCCAGCACCTTCTTGATGTCGTCCTTGGTCGACCCGACCCAGGCACCAGCCAACAGCGTGACGACGCCTACGATGCAGACCGCGAGTGACGCTGCATCGGTGAGTTCGTAGATGCTGTGGCTGCGCACCACCAGGTACACACCGGCCGTGACCATGGTCGCCGCGTGAATCAGTGCCGACACCGGGGTGGGGCCCTCCATGGCGTCCAACAACCAGGACTGCAACGGAACCTGCGCGGACTTGCCACAGGCCGCCAGCAGAAGGAAGAAACCGATCGCGGTCAGCCAACCGGCGTCCGCACTCGAGACGGCTTCGTTGACGTCGGCGAAGTTCACAGACCCGAACAGGGCCACCATGCTGAACAACGCCAGGAGCAGTCCGAGGTCACCGATGCGGTTGACCACGAAGGCCTTCTTGGCGGCCAGCGCCGCACTGTGGCGCTGCTGCCAGAAGCCGATGAGCAGGTAGGAGGCCAGGCCCACACCTTCCCATCCGACGAAGAGCAACGCGTAGTTGTCGGCCAACACCAGTGTCAGCATCGCTGCGATGAAGATGTTGAGGAAGGCGAAGAACCGTCTACGCCTCGGATCATGGGCCATGTAGCCGACGGAGTAGATGAAGATCAGCGAGCCCACGCCAGTGACCAGGAGTGCGAACAGGATAGACAACTGGTCGACGAGGAGGGCGGCCTTGAGGTCGAGCGTGCCAACGACAATCCAGTCGAACATCGGCACGTGGACGGCACGATCAGGCACGTCCGCCCCGAGCATCTGCACGAACAGAAGCGCGGCAACGACGAAGGAGCCGAGTGCGCCCGTGACGCCGAGCCAGTGGCCCCACGCGTCGGTCGCCTTGCCGCCGAGCAGCAGGATGGCCGCGACCACCAGTGGGATCGCGATCATCAGCCAGGCAGACTGGAACAGCCCGGTCGCCTCAACCGGGATGACGATTTCCATGAGATTCACCGATGCCCCCTCAGTACTTCAGCTGGTTCTGGTCGTCGACCGAGGCCGAGCGTCGGGTCCGGAAGATGATCATGATGATGGCGAGGCCGATGACCACTTCAGCGGCCGCCACAACCATCACGAAGAATGCACCGACCTGACCGAGCAGGTTGCCATTGGCGTAGCTGAAGGACACCAAGGCCAGGTTGGAGGAGTTGAGCATCAGCTCAACGGACATGAACGCGATCAGAGCGTTGCGGCGAATCAGGAATCCGAGCACGCCGATGGAGAACAGGATCGCTGACAGCACCAGGTAGGCGTTCGGGTTCATCGCTCCAACTCCTCGGTGTCGCTGCTCTTCCTGGCCTCGACACTGGCGGGTGATTCTGCCGCTTGTCCCGCCGAGGGTGAGTCGTCAAGCTGAGCGGCGATCTGGGTGGCCACATCGGTACCCCGTGACTCGTCGGTCACCGAGACGAACTTGGTGATCGCTGCCCGGTGCGCGGCACGCAGACCGTCGTTGTCGACGACGGCAACGCCTCGCACCGCCAAGGTCGGCGAAATCGAGTTCTTTGCGACCGAGCCGTCCGGCAACAGCGCCGGGTACTCGATCGAGTTGTTGCGGGCGTAGACGCCAGGTGATGGCAGCGGGCCGGGGTCCTTGCCGTACTCTGCGAACTCGCGCGTCCTCTGACGCATCCGGTCGGGCTGGGTCTGGCGCTTCTTCAGCGGCTCGCCGTGCGCCAACACGATCGCCGCGACTGCAGCTGTCAGCAGCAGAGCTGCCGTGACCTCGAAGGCGAACACGAAGGGGCCGAACACCAACTGGGCCACACCCTGGGCATTGCCCTGCCCGTTGGCAACCTCCAGCCCGGTGGCCGCCGTGACGATCCCCTGTCCCACCGCCACGACCAGCAGGGCGGCAAGTGCGAACACGAAGATTCCGGCCGCTACGCGCTGGCCCCGGATGGTCTCAACCAACGAGTCAGTCGTGTCAACACCGACGATCATCATCGTGAACAGGAACAGCATCATGACGGCGCCGGTGTAGACGATGATCTGGGCGACGAACAGGAACGGCGCATCCAGCGACGCGTACAGGCAGCCGAGGGCCACCATCATGCCAGCCAGACTCAATGCCGAGTGGACGGGCTTGCGCGAGAGCACCATGCCGAGCGCACCCGCCACGGCGAGCGGTGCGAATACCCAGAAGGCAACCTGCTGGGCGGTGATGAGCGGAATCACTTCTCCGCCTCCTTGCTGACGGGCTTGGTCACCGAGATTGTGGGGCCGGTACGGGTGTCGAGTTGGCCGGTGGCCGGCAGTCCGAGGAAGTAGTCCTTCTCGTCATCACCAAGGCGCCTCGGATGCGGGGGCTCCTCCATGCCGGGCAGCAGTGGGGCCAACAGTTCGTGCTTCTCGTAGATCAACGACTCACGGGTGCGCCTCGAGATCTTGAAGTCGTTGGTCATCGTCAATGCTCGCGTCGGGCACGCCTCGATGCAGTATCCGCACAGGATGCACCGCAGATAGTTGATCTGGTAGACGTGGCCGTAGCGCTCACCAGGTGAGTAGCGTTCCTCATCGGTGTTGGAGGCACCCTCGACGTAGATGGCGTCGGCCGGGCAAGCCCAAGCGCACAACTCACAACCGACGCACTTCTCCAGTCCGTCGGGCCAGCGGTTCAGCTGATGGCGCCCGTGGAAGCGGGGAGCGGTGACCTTCTCCTGACCCTTCTGCGGGTAGCCCTGAGTGAAGGTCTTTCGGAACATCGTTCGGAAAGTGATGCCGAATCCTGACCAGGCGCCCATCAGGCATCAGCTCCATTCGTGGTCACGGTGGCGCGACGCGGGACGTCTGCCTCCTGATCGGGGGATTCAGAGGCGGTCGAGGAGACCACCGACGAGATGTACTTCGCTCCGGGCATCGGTGGAACCGGATAGCCACCGGCGAAGGCGTCGAACTCCACGTCCTCGTCTGCGAGATCATGGTCGTCCTTGTCCTCCTGGCCGCTGAACCAGATCGCGCCCAGCACGATGAGCAGGAAGACCGCCACCGTCCCGATGAAGACTGGCTCGCTCCACCACTGGTGGAGCGCCGCACCACGGCCCAGACCCAGCATCGTGATCCACACCAGGTTCGCCGGGATGAGTACCTTCCAGCCCAGGTCCATCAGTTGGTCGTATCGGATGCGAGGTACGGCAGCACGCACCCAGGAGAAGACGAACAGCATCGTCTGCACCTTGAGCATGAACCACACCATGCCCCACCAGCCTTGGTCGAACCAGGTGCCAGTCAAGGGCCAAGGAGCGCCGTAGCCGCCGAGGAACAGCGTCACCGAGACAGCCGACACCGTGGCCATGTTGATGTACTCGGCCAGGAAGAACAGCGCGTAACGGAAGCCCGAGTAGTCGGTGATGTGTCCGGACACAAGCTCGGACTCGCACTCAGGCATGTCGAACGGCTGGCGGTTGGTCTCGCCGAACATCGACACGAAATAGATGAGGAAGCTGGGCAGCAGCATGGCCGCATACCAACTCGGGAAGGGCAGAGTGAAACCGAAGATGTTGATCGGCTGCTGCTGCGCAGCGACGATCTCACTGGTGGACATCGTTCCGGCGTACATGAAGACCGCCACCAAGGACAGCCCCATCGCGATCTCATAGCTGACGACCTGTGCGGTGGCCCGCATCGACCCAAGCAGCGAGTAGGTACCGTTGGATGCCCAGCCCGCCAGCACGAAGCCGTAGAAGCCGACGCCGGCGATAGCCATCACCAGCAGCGCGGCCACCGGAAGGTCGGTGACCTGCAACCGGGTCTCCACACCGAACATCTTGACGACGCCTCCGAAGGGAATCACCGACCAGGACGCGAAGGCGGCGACCGCGGTCAGCATCGGTGCCAGGTTGAACACCAAGGCGTCGGTCCGGGCCGGCCGGAAGTCCTCTTTGAAAAGCAACTTCACGCCGTCGCCGAGCGCTTGACCCAGACCGAGGGGACCGTTCATGATCGGGCCCTTGCGGTTCTGCATCTTGCCAAGCACGCGACGCTCGAACCAGACGTTGAAGATGGTCCACGTCAGCAGCAGTACGAAGACGCCCACCACCTTGATGAGGACGATCCACCAGGGGTCGTTACCGAATAGTGGGCTCATGCCACACCTCCTGCAGCTCTGTCGACCACCAGCCGCACCCGATCACCGGGGCGGACCTGCAGCGTCCCCAACAGCGGGACGCCAGAATTCATCGGTGCCCACACGACACCGTCCACCATTGATTCCGTGATGGCGGCAGGCAGGACGACGTGACCTGCCGCGCCCTCCAGCCGGAGGATGTCACCGACGGCCACGCCCAGGACACCAGCCGTGGCCGGGGAAATCCGGGCGACGCTGGGCGGTGCGGTTGCCTTGAGGCTCTGCGCACCGTCCAGGCAACTGGCATCATCCAGGGCGGTTCGCCAGGTGGCCAGCACCAGACCGTCAGCTTCGGAAGAGGCCTGATCGGTCGCGGAGGCCGAAACGAACTGCGGCTTGACGCCATCCCAGTCGCTGACCTCATCCAGAGCGGCCAGAGCCTGCGGCGGGGTGCGCATGCCCAGATCTGAGCCCAGCGCATCGGCCAGGGCGGCAAGCACCCGCACATCGGTCATCGCGCTGGCGGCCTTGGTGTTGACCATCCGGACAGGACGCAGGCGGTGCTCCCAGTTGATGAAGGTGCCCTGTTGTTCCTCGAGGGTCGCGACCGGGAAGACCACGTCGGCCAGTTCGGTCACCGAACTGCGACGCTGCTCCAGACTGACCACGAAGACGTCACCGGCGAGCCCCGCGCGAGCAGCCACCGGATCCGCCCAGTCGTCCAGGTCGACGGCCGCGGTGATCAGGGCTTTCAGGCCGCCCTCGCGAGCCGCTGCGACCATGGCTTCGGAGTCCAGACCCTTGGTCTCGGGCAGGCGCCCCACACCCCAGGCCGCCTGCAGGTCAACCCGAGCGGTGGCGTCGGAGGCCGCACGGCCGCCGGGCAACAGATCGGGAAGGCAACCAGCCTCGAGTGCTGCCAATTCCCCGGCGCGCCGCGGGATCCAGGCCCAACGGGCGCCTCGCTCGCCCATCAGGGCCACCTTGGAGAGCAACCCAGGCGACAGGGACGCCCGCTCCCCCACCAGCAGGATGGTGTCATGGGTCAGTTGGCTGTCGATCGACGCCAGCGCGGCGACTTCTTCGCCGGGGCCAGCCGGCACCAGGGTGGCGCCCATCTTCGCGGCACCGTTTGTCAGGAACGGGGCGACGGCGATGACCTTGGTCGAGTTCTTGAGCCACGCCTTGCGCAACCGGAGGAAGACGATCGGTGACTCGTCCTCGGGTTCAAAGCCGACCAGAACGACCCTCTTGGCCTTCTCCAGTTCGGCGTAGGTGACCGACTCGCCCAGCGAACGACCGAGCACATGTGCGGCCAGGAAGCCAGCCTCGTCAGAGCCGTAGGGACGGGAACGGAAGTCGATGGAGTTTGTGCCCAGGATTGCACGGGCGAACCGTGAGTATGCGTAGGCGTTCTCCAGGGTCAGGCGCCCCCCGGTGAGCACGCCAACCGAAGCGCCGGCCTGCTGCAGCCCGGCCACAGCGATGTCGATGGCTTCCGGCCAACTGGCCGGCACCAACTCGCCATCGCGACGCACCAGGGGATGGGTCAGCCGATCATCCTGACGCACATAGTGGAATCCGAACCTACCCTTGTCGCAGTTCCACTCCTCGTTGACCTCGGGATCGTTGCCGGCCAATCTGCGCTTCACCTGGAAGTGTCGGTGATCGCTGCGCAGCTCACAACCGGCCGCGCAGTTCTCGCAGGTGGTTGTGGTGCTGACCAGGTCGAACGGGCGGGCCTGGAAGCGGTAGTCGGCGCTCGTCAGCGCGCCCACAGGACAAATCTGCACGATGTTGCCCGAGAAGTAGCTCTCGTACGGACGATTCGCGTAGATGTTGATCTGGCTGAGCGCGCCTCGTTCGGACAGTGAGATGAAGTCGTCACCACTGATCTGCGTACCAAAACGGGTGCAGCGCTGGCACAGGACGCATCGTTCACGGTCGATCAGGATCTGCGCCGAGATGTTCACCGGCTTCGGGTATGTGCGCTTGAGGCCGTCGTAGCGGGAATCGCCGTGGCCGTGTCGCATGGCCTGGTTCTGCAGGGGGCACTCGCCGCCCTTGTCGCAGATCGGGCAGTCCAGCGGGTGGTTGATCAGCAGGAACTCCAGCATGCCCGCCTGATGCTTGGCCACCCGTTCGTTGGAACCGGCGGTCTCGACCACCATGTTCGGCATGACCGTCAGTGCGCACGCCGGTTGGGGCTTCATCGGACGTCCATTGCCGGCATCCGGGATGTCGACAATGCACTGCCGACAGGCGGCAACAGGGTCCAGCAGGGTGTGGTCACAGAACCGGGGGATCTCGATGCCGATGTTCTCGGCGGCCCGGATGACCAACGTCCCCTTGGGAACACTGATCTGGATTCCGTCGATCGTCGCGGTCACCAGATCAGGATTGGCGACCTGGGCGCCGGTCTTCTGGTCGGTGCTCACTGGCCAGCCACCTCACTCACCGTGATCTGTTCCCGCTCGTACGGGAAGTACAGGCTCTTCTCATAGGGGAACAACTCCCACGCCGGGGTGTGATAACCCGCCTCGAACTCCTCGCGGAAGTGCTTGATCGAACTGGTGACGTTGGCGACGAAGCCATCGGCCAGGGTGCAGAAGCTCTTCATCGAGACGTTGTCGCAGACGTCGAGCAACTTCTCCACATCGCCGGGATGCCCGTGGCCTGCCTCGAGGTTGCGCAGTGTCTGCACCAGCCACCAACTGCCTTCACGACACGGCGTGCACTTGCCGCAGGACTCGTGCTTGTAGAACTCCACCCAGCGCGTCGTGGTGCGCACCACGGAAGTAGTCTCATCGAAGGTCTGCAGGGCCTTGGTGCCGAGCATCGATCCCGCCCCGGCCAGCCCCTCGTAGTCCATGGGGATATCGAGATGCTGGGAGGTCAGGATCGGGGTGGACGAGCCGCCCGGGGTGAAGAACTTCAGGTGATGACCCTTGCGGATACCACCGGCCAACTCCAACAGGGACCGCATCGTGATGCCCAGCGGCGCCTCGTACTGGCCTGGACGAGTGACGTGACCGCTCAAGGAGTAGATCGTTGAGCCCGGCGACTTCTCACTGCCCATCAGCTTGTACCAGTCGGCCCCGTTGGTGAGGATGGCCGGCACCGAGGCGATTGATTCGGCGTTGTTCACCACGGTCGGTGAGGCGTACAGGCCGGCCACCGCCGGGAAGGGCGGACGCAGCCGGGGCTGACCCCGGCGTCCCTCGAGCGAGTCGAGCAGGGCGGTTTCTTCGCCACAGATGTAGGCACCGGCACCGGCGTGCACCACGATGTCAAGGTCGTAGCCGGCGCCGAAGATGTTCTTGCCCAGGTAGCCGGCCTCGTAGGCGTCGGCAACGGCCTTCTGCAGCCTCCGGATCACGTGCAGCACCTCACCGCGCACGTAGACGAACGCATGGTGGGCGTTCACCGCGTACGAACTGATGATGATGCCCTCGACCAGAGTGTGGGGGGTGGCCATCAGCAGCGGCATGTCTTTGCAGGTACCCGGCTCTGACTCGTCGCAGTTGATGACCAGGTACTTCGGGTTGGGGTTGGCCTGCGGGATGAAGCTCCACTTCACACCCGTGGGGAAACCCGCACCGCCACGGCCACGCAGACCCGAGTCCTTGACCAGGTTGATGATGTCACCCGAGGCCATGCCGAGCGCCTTGCGGGCGGCCTGGTAACCGCCCCGCGCTTCATAGTTGGCCAGCTTCCAGGCTTCCGGCTGGTCCCAACTCTCCGTGAGATTCGGAGTCAGAACGTCGACGCTCACTTGACCTCGCCCCCCTCGGGCTGGACGGCGACAGGAGCCTCAGGAGACGTCCAGCCGCGCTCACGGGCAATGCGTAGGCCCGCCAGCGATGCGGGCCCGGCGGTGGGCCCCTCATCGGCCAGGCCATCGGGGAAGCCTGCGAGCACGCGCTCGGCCTCCTTCCAACTGGTCAGTCGGGCGCCACGGGTGGAGTGGACCTCCTTGCCGGCCGCCAGGTTCTCGATCAGCTCATTGGCCTTCTCGGGGGTCATGGAGTCCATGAACTCCCAGTTGACCATCATGACCGGGGCAAAGTCGCACGCTGCGTTGCACTCCAGCCTCTCCAGGCTGAACATGCCGTCCTTGGTGGTCTCGCCCTCGTCGACTCCGAGTTTGTCCTTCATCTGCTGCAGAAGTGCGTCGCCACCCATCACCGCACACAGTGAGGTCGTGCACACCCCGACGTGGTGCTTGCCGGCCGGACGCCGCTTGTACATCGAGTAGAACGTGGCCACTCCGTTGACCTGCGCGCTCGAGATGCCCAGAAGCTCAGCGCAGGCCTGCACGCCTGCGTCACTGATCCGCCCGTCGACACTCTGCACCAGATGAAGCATCGGCAGCAGTGCCGACCGCGACTCCGGGTACCGAGCGACGATCTGGCGCATCTCGGCGATGGTCTCGTCGGTGATGTTGGTCGTCCTGTCGGCTGTGTCGATGCCGGACGCATCGTCGAAAGCCGAGACGAAATCGTGCCCACTCATCGGATATCGCTCCTTGTCAGCTTCAGATTCGTCATCGATCGACGCCACCCATCACAGGGTCGATGCTGGCCACGGCCATGACGAGGTCGGACATCATCGCACCCTCGGACATCAGGGGCAGCAACTGGATGTGGTCGAAGCCTGGGTCACGCATGTGGGCGCGGTAG
Source organism: uncultured Actinomycetota bacterium (assembly GCA_963780175.1). Taxonomy (GTDB): domain Bacteria; phylum Actinomycetota; class Actinomycetes; order Propionibacteriales; family Propionibacteriaceae; genus Brooklawnia. The sequence continues at coordinate 198,597 of CAWAAT010000007.1, forward strand.
GGCCGCGTCCCGCCGTCAGAGACCAGATGGGCACCCAACTCTCCGCCGGGGCCCTCGATGGCCACGTAGACCTGTCCCGCAGGAACCCTGAACCCTTCGGTCACCTTCTTGAAGTGGTGGATGAGGGCTTCCATGGACTGGCCCATGATGTGCTTGATGTGCTCGTTGCTGTTGCCCTGGCCATCGGCTCCGACGGTGAGCTCGCTCGGCCACTCGAGTTCAGGGTCCTGGACCCGGTATGGCTCGCCGGCACTCTCGACCAACTGGTCGCGAACCTGCTCGACGATACGGATCGACTGCATCATCTCCGCGCAGCGGACCTTGAAACGACCATAGGCGTCGCAGCTGGTCTCGACGGGGACGTCGAAGTCGTACTGGTCGTAGGTCAGGTAAGGCTGGGTCTTGCGCAGGTCCCACGGGTAGCCGGTGGCGCGAAGGACCGGCCCCGTGGCGCCCATCATCATGCAGGCGCTCAGGTCGAGGTAGGCGACGCCCTGAGTTCTCATCTTGAAGGCCGGGTTGTCCAGCATGAAGCCAGGAAGTTCGGGAATGTTGAGCTTCATCTGCTTGATCAATTCATCGAGCAGGTCGATGCCGTCCTCGGGCAGGTCGTTCTGCACCCCACCAGGACGGATGTAGGCGTTGTTCATTCGCAGCCCGGTCAGCGCCTCCGTGAACTCCAGGATCCTCTCCCGTTCACGCAGGCCGACTTCCTGCGCCGAGGACGCACCGAGTTCCAGCGCGTTGGCGCCGGTCGCCGTCAGGTGAGAGGCGATCCTGTTGGTCTCCATGGCCAGCACACGCAGTTGCTGCCCGCGACGGGGGATGTCATCGGTGATGCCAAGCAACTTGTCGACGGCCATCGAGTAAACGGCCTCGTTGTGGATGCCGCAGACGTAGTTCATCCGCGTGAAGAAGGTGGAGCCCTGCGTCCACGTGCGGTACTCGGCGTTCTTCTCGATTCCGGTGTGCAGGAAGCCGATGCCGGGACGGCAGCTCATCACCGTTTCGCCGTCCATCTCGAGCACCAGCCGCATCACGCCGTGGGTGGATGGATGCTGCGGGCCCATGTTGATGACGATGATCTCGTCGGCGCGTTCGCGCTGCGACTCGATGATCTGCGCCCAGTCGCTGCCGCCGGCAAGGTAAGCCTGATCGGCGACCGGCTCACCGGGTACTGCGAAAACGTCCTCGGCACCCGGGACGCCATAGCCCTGCTTGGTCTTGTCACTCATGCCTGGTAACTCCTGCGCTCGTCCGGGGGCGGCACGACTGCGCCCTTGTACTGAACGGGAATGCCACCCAGTGGGTAGTCCTTGCGTTGCGGGTGTCCTACCCAGTCATCGGGCATGAGAATGCGCGTCAACCCGGGGTGTCCGTCGAAGATGACGCCGAACATGTCCCACGTCTCGCGCTCGAAGTAATTCATAGACGGGTAGACGGGCACCACGCTGGGGATGTGCGGGTCGTCGACCGGGCACGTCACCTCGAGACGGATTCGGCGGTTGTGGGTGTAGCTGAGCAGTTGGTAGACCACGTGCAACTCGGCCCCGACCTGATTCGGGTAGTGCACGCCCGAGACATTCATGCAACCCTCGAACCGCAGCCCCGGGTCGTCACGCAGCACCTTGACGAGCTCGAGCAGCTTCTCGCGCAGGACCACGAACGTGATCTCGTCACGCCAGACCAGCACCCGGGAAGCGAAGTGCGGGACGAGTTCAGCCATCCGGTCGGCCACGTCGTCGAACCAGCCACCGAACGGCGGGGTGGTTTCGCCACCCAGCTGGAAAACCCGGCGCATTCCTGAGAATCCGGATGTGTCGCCCGAGCCCGTGCCGGGCCCCCACATCCCTTCAAGCACGGCGACGACCGGGGCATCGCCGGGAGTTGGTGCCAGCAACTGGCCCAGGTGCCCGTGCAAGCGCTCGGGGCTCAGGTCGCCGCTCTGCTTGGCTTCGGGGGCGAGCATCTCGCCCTTGGGTGACGACTTGTCCTGATCGCTCATCGCATGAGCCCCTTCCGCTCGATCAGGGCTGGCGACTCGATGGCGGCCTGCTCGTTCTCGGTGACCTGCTTGGTGCGGTTGGCGCCGATCGGGTTCCACTGCACTTCCTTCTCACGCAGCTGGAAGATCGCGTCGATCAGCATGTCGGGACGGGGCGGACACCCCGGTATGTACATGTCGACCGGGACGAGGTGGTCGACGCCCTGGACGATCGCATAGTTGTTGAACATGCCTCCGGTGCTGGCACACGCGCCCATCGAGATGCACCACTTGGGGTTGGGCATCTGGTCCCACAGCTGGCGGACGACCGGGGCCATCTTGTGGCTCACCCGCCCAGAAACAATCATCAGGTCGGCCTGACGCGGCGAGGCCCTGAAGACCTCCTGCCCCCATCGGCCGGCGTCATGGCGAGGGCCGCCGAACTGCATCATCTCAATCGCGCAACAGGCCAGCCCCATGGTCAACGGCCAGAAGGACGCCTTGCGCGTCCAGCCAGCGATCGCCTCGACCGTGGTCAGCAGCACACCTGCCGGAACCTTGTCTTCCAGACCCATCAGATCATTCCTTCCGGTCTCAGTCCCAGTCCAGGCCGCCGCGGCGGAGGTCGTAGTAGTAGGCCACGAAAACCTCCACGATGAAGATGATCATGGCGATGATGGCAAACGGGCTCAGCATGTCGAAGGCCACCGCCCACGGGTACAGGAAGACGATCTCAATGTCGAACATGATGAACAGCATCGCCGTCACGTAGTACTTGACCGAGAAACGACCGCCGTTCACCGGCTGCGGCGTGGCCTGCACACCGCACTCGAAAGAGTCGTACTTGGTTTTGTTGTACCGGTTGGGGCCGATGACCGTACTCAATGGGATCGCAATGACTACGAAGATCGTGGCCAGGGCGACGAGCCCTGCGATGGGGATGTAGGCGTTCATGCCTGCCCCGCCCTTCCACTCGATTCCTTCGTGGGGATCTGCCCCGGTTCGTCCCGGGGAAGCTGGTCGACTGACCCCACTGTGCAGCCGCCACGCCTATTCTTACCTAGCCAAGCCGAAGATTCACACCGGGGGTGCGATTCTGGAGAGCGTGTTGATCACTCTGTCATAGACGTCCCCGTCGCGGCTGTCAGTCAGGTTGGCCAACAACTTGTGCACCAGGATCATCAATCGCCGGCGGGGCAGTCCGTACGTGGTGCAGAGATGCATCACCTTTGGGTTACCGATGAGCTTCACGAAGATCGTGCCCAATCGGTAGTAGCCACCCCAGGCGTCTTTGACCTGGGACGGGTACGACGATAAGGCCAATTCCGCGCCACGGCTGCCAAAGCCTCGGCTGTGAGCGTCGGCGATCGCCCGGGCAGCCATTTCAGCGGACTCCATCGCGTAGCTGATGCCCTCACCGTTGAACGGACTCACCATCCCACCCGAGTCACCGATCAGAACCAGCCCGTCGCGGTACAGCGGTTGGCGGTTGAAGGCCATCGGCAGGGCCGAGCCTCGAATGGGTTCCAGCCGGTTGGTCTCCCGGAAGCCCCACTCCTCGGGGGTGTTGTCGAGCCAGCGCCGCATCAGATCGCGGTAGTCGGTCTTGCCGAATGCGGAACTCGTGTTCAGCATTCCGAGGCCCACATTGACGGTGCCGTCGCCCAGGCCGAAGGCCCAGCCGTAGCCGGGCAGCAGGTTCGACTTGCCGGGCTCACCGTCCCACAGTTCGAGGAAGCTCTCGATCCAGTCCATGTCGTGTCGGGGGCTGGTGTAGTAGCTGCGCACCGCGACACCCATCGGGCGGTTCGGGTCGTGTTCGCGTCCAACCTGCACGGCCAGTCGTGCGGAGTTCCCGTCAGCCGCCACGACGACCGGCGCACGGTAGCTGCGTCCGGCTGAGTCGGTGACCCCCAGCACGCGGTTGCTCCGCTCGTGGACGATCGGCCCGGTGACACGAACCCCGGTGCTCAAGCGGGCCCCAGCCTCAACCGCCACGCCGGCCAGCAGATCGTCGAACGTGGACCGTGGGCAGACCAGACCGTAGTCCGGGAAATCGGCCAACTGGGGCCACGGCATGTCGAAGGGCTGGATGCGCCCACCGTGGATACGTAGACCCAAGTTGTGGTGCCACCCGGCCTCCGGGCTGGTGTCGATGCCGAGGCGAACCATCATGCGCACCGCACGCGGGGTCAGGCCGTCACCGCAGACCTTCTCTCGCGGAAAGTGCGACTTCTCGAGCAGCAGGACGTCCAGCCCCTGCCTGGCCAGGAAGGTGGCTGCCGAGGACCCCGCAGGTCCAGCGCCCACCACAATGACGTCCGCGTCCTGATCGCCATCGGGTACGGGCAACGTCATCGCGGACGCGCGCGGCCCAGCGACGGCGATTGAACGTGAGGATTCCGACACCTCAGCACCTCCTTGCCCGAATCTTCGGTGAGTCTAGCGTCCCGCCCACCCGGCTCCGCAAACCTACCCCGACCCCGGGGATGTCGGTACCGTGCCACCCGTCGAGTAGCATCCGAGGGTGATCGTGAACCCGGGGTCATCTCGTCTGCACGCCGCGACTGTCTCGATCGACGATCCCGGAGCGCTGGTCGACTATCTCGGCCCAGGAGACGCGGCCTTCCTTCGCGGTACCGACGGGTTCGTCGCGCTGGGCACGGTAGCCAGATTCCCGACCACCTCAATGCGGGCAGCAGACCAGTGGTGGACCCAACTTCTTCGGACGATCGAGAACGAGACCGAGATGCCGGGACGTTTCGGCACCGGCCCGCTCGCGTACGGCACATTCTGCTTCGACCCCGGCAACACCGGGTACTCCTCGGTTCTGGTGGTCCCCGAGATCGTCATCGGCCGACGCGCCGGCCAGTCGTGGCTCACCACCATCGGTTACGACCGGGTTTCTCCCGAGCTGCCGCCACGGGCCTGTTCACCTGCCGCGCCGGTGGACGTGCGGTTCGGCTCGGGCAGTCTGAGCGAGACCGCGTGGATGGCGGTCCTGCGCGAGATGACGGGCCGGATCCGCGCCGGTGAGGCGAGCAAGGTGGTGCTGGCCCGCGACATCGTCGCCGAAGCCGCCCAACCCATCGACCCGCGCTGGCCGCTTCGGCTGCTGCTGGCCAACTACGGAGGGTGCTGGAACTACCTGATGGACGGGCTAGTCGGGTCGACTCCGGAGATGCTGGTGCGCAGGGAGGCTGGCCTGACGACCTCACGGGTCCTGGCCGGCACGATCCCCCGCGTCGAAGAGGTGGATGACCTCCAGCAGGCGGCGAGGCTGGCCAGTTCGACGAAGGACCTGGAGGAGCACCGCCTCGCAGTCGCGTCCGTGGTCAACTCGTTGGGCAGGCATCTGACCAGCATGCACGTTCCTGAGGCACCCTATGTGCTGACGCTGCCCAACGTCATGCACCTGGCGACCGACATCTGCGGCATCTCGCCCCAGAAGGTCAGCACATTGATGCTGGCCCGGGCCGTACACCCCTCGGCAGCGGTCTGCGGCTCCCCCACAGACGTGGCACGCCGACTCATCGCCGCCCACGAGCACCTGGACCGGGGGCGCTTCGCCGGGCCGGTCGGCTGGATGGACGCGCAGGGTAACGGGGAATGGGCGCTGGCGTTGCGCTGTGGTCAACTGCTTCCCGGGGACCCCCGACGAATGGTGCTGTACGCCGGCGCGGGCGTGGTGGCCGCCTCTGATGCCCACGCAGAATTGGTCGAGACCGAGGCGAAGCTGGCGCCCATGCGGATGGCACTGCGTGGTGATTCGTGAGCTCGAGGCTCAGCGACTCCGCGAAGCTCAGCGAGCCCGGGACTGGTTACGGGTGTAGGTGATCTTGTCGCGGCCCGAGTCAGGCGCCGATTTCGCTGCCCGGGCCGCCTCGATCTCGCGCTTGGCCTCCTCGTTACGCTCCATCATCTCCTGGGTATTGAACCCGCCGGAACGCAGCACCATGTAGCACACCGCGGCGATGCCGACCGACACGTAGGCGGGCCAGCCGATGAGAAGCGGCAGTGTGATCAGCGCGATGACGTCGAAGCCCCGGATGATGTTGAACGCCAGTCCCGGCGGCATGGCACCCATCCCGGTGGCCACCATAGGCATCGAGTAGTCCGCCGACTTGGCGCTCATCCAGCGGATCGCCGCAACGTAGCCCGCGATAGCCGTCACGAAACCGTTCGCCAAGGCAGTGCCAAGCACCGCAAGGGTGATCGTTTTCCCCCCGATCAAGGCGAACGCCGGGGTCACGGCCAGCGCCCAGACCACGGCCAGGGCCGCTGGCACGACGGTCATTGCCCCGTTGAGGTCTGACGTCGACATCGGGAAGGCGCGAGCCAGACCCTTGGTGCGGGTGAGCACGCGCAACGAGTCGAAGAACGGCACCATCACGAACATCAGGACGATCGCCGACAGGGCCGGCGTCAGGTTGCCCAGACCCATGGACAGCAGCGCGTACGGCACCACCGCGCTCATCAGCAGCACGAGCACGCCACGCGGGTTTCGCAGAAGTCGCTCCACCTCACGCCAGACGAGCGCCGCGCGTCCCGAGCCGCGTCCGGGCACGGGGTGGACGTGACCCTTGGCGACCCAGCGACGTTCAATCAGGATGTCGCGCATCAGTCCGAAGTCCAGGGCGAACATGGCGCCCTGCATGCCGCTGAGCAGGTCTCCACCACTCACCAAACGAGCCCGACGGAAGTTGTCGAGGCTGGATCGGGCCACGATGAATCCGACCACCAGGACCACGCCAGCCACAGCCCCGACCACCAGTCCGAGGCGCTCCGTGGCCGCTGGGTCGATCGGCACGGCGATCCACCCGGAGGAGACCGCCACCATGGCCAGCAGAACGCCGGTCGAGACCAGCCCGGCCAAACCCTGCAGGACAGCCAGCACGACGGTGCGCTCGGCGGCCTGCTCGTAGGCGGCGAAAGCGACCACGGCCGCGGCCGCCGTCCCGACGGCGAGCGCCCAGACCACCACGGCCTGCAGGGTCAGCCCGCTCAGAACCGTGACCAGCCCCCCCAACAGGAAGCCCAGCAATGCGGCTCCGATGACCACGCTCCACAGGCGCCGGGTGAGCATTCTGGCGCGACGTACGGGGGCGTCCAGCAGCCAGAAACCCTCGGCGGCCGAGGCGATGACCGGTCCGAAGATGCGTGAGGCCGTGAGGCCCAGCAGTACGACCCCGGACAGGGTCATCCAGGGCAACAGTCCACGCGCGGTCACACAGCCGGTGTCTTCACACCCGGCTGCGGACTGCTGGACCGACATGATGCCGCTGACGATCATGGCCAGGATGACCACCAGGGAGAAGAGCGTGACGTATCCGTCGGTGATGACGTCCCAGACGCTCCGGGTGGCGCGACCCTTGCGCCAGTCCCTCATCAGCAGCGCAAGTTGGCGCTCATCGGCCAGGCCGGTCTCGAAGTCTTCCACGTCCCCGAACGGTGCAGCCTGCTCCCAGGCGGCCTCCGGTGAGGCTACCGCCTCGGGCGCCGACTCAGTCGCCGGCGTGGGCTGCTGCTTGGGAGCAGACGTCCGCCGACCACGCTTGCTGCGGCTCACAGTTCGTACTCCGGCTCCACCTGCGACTCGCTGACCTGGGAGGCCTGACCCAGGCGAACGATCCTGGCACCGAGCGCGTTGACCAGCGAGGGCTCGTGGCTGGCCATGACGATCGCCAGGCCCTTCGACATCTCGTGCTTCAGACGGGCGCCCAACCAAGCCACACCTTCGACGTCCAGGCGCTGCTCCGGCTCATCCATGACGAGCAGCTTCTTGGGTCGTACGAGAGCGGTCGCCAGCGCCAGCCGCCGGCGTTGGCCGCTGGAGAGCGTCCCGGGCAGTTGACCCGACTGTGGCACCAACTGGACCTCCTCGAGAACCTCGTCGACCAGGGCGTCAGGTTCGGCCAGGCCGTGGGCGCGAGCCAGCAGGTCGAGGTGCTCGACGACCGAGAGATCGGGAAAGAAGTCGAGGTCATCCACCACGGTGGCGACATCGCGCCGGAAGGCGGGGTCCGTCTCGCTGACCTTGCGTCCGAACACCTCCACGCGGCCTTCGCTTGGACGATCGGCGCCGATCAGGCACCGCAGGACGGTGGACTTGCCCGAACCGTTGCGGCCAGTCAGCGCGACGGCTTCACCCGCGCTCACCGTCAGGTTGAACCCATCGACGATGACGTGGTCGCCGTACTTCTTCTTCAGGTCGGTCACAACAAGGACCGTCTCGCGCTTGGCCATGGACCCATTGTGGCGGGTGCCGACAACGCCTTGCACATCCGGGCCAACCGGCGAGCGTCAGGGCTGCAGGCACCCGACGACACCAACCCGACCCGCTAGGCTCAAGCGGTCTGGTCACATGACCTTCAGCGATGAGAGGTAACCCATGCACCGCATTGCATCCACCACCGCCGTCCTGACGATGGCCCCAGGAAACCCCGCCGTCGCGGTGGTCGATCCGGGCGAGACCTTGGTCATCGAGACGATGGACTGTTTCTCGAACACGATCCAATCGGAGGATCAGCTCTTCTCCAGCATCGGCTGGGAATGCGTGAACCCGGCGACCGGCCCGATCGCCATCCGGGGCGCAGAGCCCGGTGACACCCTGAAGGTCGAGGTGGTGGACATCGTCACGGCGGCGCTCGGAACCATGACGACCCACCCCGATTACGGGGCTCTGCCCGGAACCACCGTCGAGCGGACCCGGCGGATCCCTGTCGTCGACGGCCAAGTCGTGTTCAACGACACGATCAGCTTCCCCACCAACGTCATGATCGGCGTCATCGGCACCGCACCTGCCGATGAGGATGTGCCCACCGGATCTCCCAAGGACCACGGCGGCAACATGGACACCAAGAAAATCACCACTGGCTCGACCCTGTACCTGCCGGTCAACGTGCCTGGTGCCAATCTGGCGGTCGGTGACGTCCACGCCGCCATGGGTGACGGCGAGGTGTCCGTCAGTGGTCTTGAGATCGCGGCCGAGGTGACCCTGCGTGTCGACGTGATCAAGGGTCGACCCTATCCGCTGCCGTTCCTGGTGACCGGCGATCAGGTCATCGCGATCGCCTCCCGCACCACCCTGGATGAGGCGGTCACCGAAGCCACCCGCATGATGTGTGACTTCCTCGTGGAGAGCACCGGTATGGACGCCACCGAGAGCCTCATGCTGTTGTCCCTGACCGGCGATCTGGCTGTCAGCCAGATCGTCGACCCCCTGCGAACCGCGCGCATGGAACTGCCCCGGTCGATCCTGGAGAGCTACGGCGTCGAACTGATGTGAGCGTTCTCCGCCTCCATGATCGCCCGGCGCCGGGCCGACTTCAACAGGTCGAGGTCGATGTGGGCGTGCTTGCGAGCCAGGGCACCGCTGCGTTCGACGTCACCCTCACCGATGAGGCGGACCAGTTCCTCGTGGTCGGCCAGGGCCTGCGCCTCCATCGGCTCCTGGTCCTCAACGCCACCCCACAGATGCCCCGGACCCACGATGGAGATCTTGCGTTCCAGATCGATCAGCATGGCGGTGAGCGTGCGATTGTGAGCAGCGAGGCAGATGCCAAGATGCAGTGCCTCGTCGGCCTGCTGCTTGGCTCGCCCTGAGTCGGCCGATGCGAAGGTCGCCAGGCGAGCCCGCAACATCTCGAGATCTTGGGGTGTCCTGTTCTCGGACGCGGCCCTGACGATGGTTTCCTGCAGCCTGCTGACGGCTTCGATGGCATCAACGATCTCGTCCCAGCGTCCCTCGAGGGAGCGTTGCACGGCGACCGCGGCACCCGGGCCGGTGCTGGCCCGGACGAACGAGCCGCCGCCCCTGCCCCGGCGGGTTTCGATCACCCCGGCCTCCGCGAGCCGCGTCAGGGCCTCGCGCACGGTCGCTCTGGACACCAGCAGTTGGGTGGCCAGTTCGCGCTCGGTGGGAAACCTGGCTCCTGGCAGGTACTCGCCCACAGCGACAGCGGTGAAGAGCCGATCGGCGACCTCAGCGACCTTCCCCGAAGCAGCGTCGATGGGAGTGAGTGGGCCCGGTCGATTACCAGGGGCGGGCGCGGACTGGGCAGAACCGGTCATGGCACCCTTCCTAGCCGGAAACCGGCCTGCCTGTCGGGACAATCCGCACACTCGCCGGGCGCGTCCCACGGTCTCGACATGTGACAAAGGTCCGCACGTCAGTCCTTTTGAGTCATGATCCAACAGGCTGCACGATCCAGGATCGGAGCGGCTCGCGACGTCCACAGCAGAAAGGGGTCCACATGTCTACCCGCCATGACCACGAGGTGCCGTTCAAGGACGGATTCACCTGGGTTTCAGTGACACACCCTGACCATCCGCGCGAGGGGGCCCTGCCACTGGTGGTCCTGCACGGCGGTCCCGGATTCACCCATCACTACCTCAAGAACCTCCGTGAGTTGGCCGACCTCACCGGACGCATGGTCGTGCTCTACGACCAATACGGCTGCGGGAACTCCACCCACCGCCCGGACGCGCCCGCGGATTTCTGGACCCCGGACCTTTTCGTCGAGGAGTTCCACATCGTGGTCGAGGCACTTGGGCTGGACCGCTACCACGTGCTGGGCCAGTCGTGGGGCGGCATGCTGGGCGCCGAGATAGCGGTCCGACGTCCCGTCGGGTTGGCCTCGCTGGCGATCTGCAACTCCCCGGCGGCCATGGACCTGTGGACGCAGGCCGCGGACGCCCTCATCGCCGACCTGCCGAGCGACCTGCGCGAGACCCTGCGCCGCTACGAGGCAACCGAGGACTACCAGAACCCCGAGTACATCGCAGCCTCGCACCAGTACGACCTGCGCCATGTGGTGCGGATGGCCGAGATGCCGCAGGATTACCTGGACGCGTTGGAGGCGATGGAGGCTGATCCCACCGTTTACCACACCATGAACGGCCCCAACGAGTTCCACGTGGTGGGAACGATGGCCGATTGGACCATCATCGACAGGTTGCCCCAGATCGAGGTGCCCACCCTGGTCGTCGCCGGCGAGTTCGACGAGGCGCAGCCGATCGTCTGGGAGCCGTTCGTCGAGCACATCCCGGATGTACGTTCCCACGTGTTCGCCGATGCCAGTCACTGCAGCCACCTGGAGAAGCCTGAGGAGTTCAGGTCTGTGATCGCCGCCTTCCTCACCGACGTCGAGAACAAGGAGACCCACGAATGACCACTTCTGCCGCGCAGGAGCCCACTTCCACGCGCTTGCGTGACCTCACGCCGACCCAACAACTGGAGAGTTTCGGCTACCGCCAGGAACTGTCCAGATCTGTGTCGACCTTCGACCTGTTGATCTACGGTTTGATCTTCATGGTACCGATCGCCCCCTGGGCCATCTTCGGCACCGTCTTCAACGAGGCGCAGGGAATGGTGCCGTTGGTCTACACCATCGGCGTCGTGGCAATGATCTTCACCGCCCTCTCGTACGCCCAGATGGCGAAGGCCTTCCCGCTGGCCGGCGGCGTCTTCTCGTACGTGGGCCGCGGCATGAACCAGCATCTCGGCTTCTTCGCCGGCTGGCTCATGCTGCTGGACTACCTGCTGGTGCCCACGCTGCTGTACGTGTTCGCGGCCGAGTCAATGATCGGCATCTTCCCCGGCACGCCGCGCTGGATGTGGGCCTTGATCTTCGTCGCCATCAACGTCGTGATCAACATGTCGGGCGTGTCGTCGTTGAAGATGATGAACCGGATCTTCCTCGTCATGGAGTTGGCCTTCATCGCCGTCTTCTTCTTCCTGGCGATCCGGGCGCTCAACGGCGGGACGGTGCCTGGCGCAGAATGGTCCATCACGCCGATCTGGAATCCCGAAGTCATGACGGCCCCTCTGCTGGCCTCGGCGTTGTCGATCGCGGTGCTGAGTTTCCTTGGCTTTGACGGCATCTCGACCATGTCCGAGGAAGCGACCGGCGGCAACAAGGCTCCCGGCAAGGCCATGGTTCTGGGTCTGATCATCGCCGCCTTCTTCTTCATCAGCCAGACCTGGCTGGCGTCCATGCTGGCGGGCCCGTTCGAGCCGCTTGCCGACGACAAGGTCGGCAACGCTTTCTTCGACATCGTCGCCGCCATCTCGAACACCGGCTGGATGAACGCCTTCTTCGCCTGCAACGTGCTGGCCGTGGGTATCGCGAACGCGATGGCTGCCCAGGCCGCCACCTCCCGGCTGCTGTACTCCATGAGCCGCGACGGCCACCTGCCCAAGTTCCTGCGCCACATCAACCCCAAGAAGGTGCCCAGCTACGCCATCCTGTTCGTCGGGGCGCTGTCAGCGGTGCTGGTGCTGTTCTTCGTCGGCCAGATCGGGCTCATCAGCTCGATGGTCAACTTCGGTGCGTTGTCGTCGTTCGCGCTACTGCACCTGGCGGTGACGTGGTTCTACCTCAAGCGCAAGGGATCGAAGAACTATCTGACTCATCTGGTGTTCCCGCTGGTTGGCTTCCTGATCATCTCGTACGTGCTGATCAACGCCGGCACCCAGGCGCAGATCGCAGGTGTGGTGTGGCTGGCGGTGGGTGCAGCCGTCTGGCTGTACAACCGGGCCAAGGGCAAGACCCTCACCATCACCGGCGACATGTCGGGACTGGCGGAGGAGTCACTCTGAGTGCTGCACTGAGGTGAACGCGCGGTCCCGCTGTGACGGGCCGCGCGTTCACCTCTTCCTGGCCGGGGATCGCGACCCGGAACCCACCCCCATCCCTCCGGGGGTCGCATTGTGGCAAGGTAGTGGGGTGCCACAACGAGCCAACCTGGACAAGCAGCCCGATGCCGTCGCCGACATGTTCGATGGGGTCGCCAGACGCTATGACCTGATGAACGACCTGATGACGTTGGGCCAGGTCAGGGCCTGGCGGCGGGCGGTGCTGGCAGCCATCGATCCGCAGCCCGGCGAATTCGTGCTCGACCTTGCGGCCGGCACGGGCACCTCGTCCGAACCGATCGCACGGGCCGGGGCCGTGCCCTTCCCCACGGACCTCTCCCTGGGCATGCTCGAGGAGGGCCACCGCCGTTACCCGGGGTTGCTGTTCGTGGCAGGCGACGGGCTGCAGCTGCCCTACGGCGACAACTCGTTCGACGCCGTAACCATCAGCTACGGCTTGCGCAACGTGCACGACACCCGAGCGGGCCTGGCCGAACTAAGACGCGTCACCAAGCCGGGCGGCCGCATCGTAGTGGCCGAGTTCAGCACCCCGACCTGGGCACCCTTCCGGGCCGCCTACCGCTTCTACATGGGCAAGGTCATGCCCCGTTTCCAGCCCGTCTCGTCCAACGCCCCGGCCTACGACTACCTGATCGAGTCGATCATGGCCTGGCCCGACCAGCCGAGCCTCGCGGCGCTGATGCGCGAGGTGGGTTGGGACCGCGTCCAGTGGAAGAACCTGACAGGCGGAATCGTCGCGATGCACCGTGGCTGGAAGTCGTGAGTTCTGACGACACCACGGTCCTCCTGGACGCCTACGCGGCGATCCGTTGCCCGGTCAAGGTGCAGAACTACTACGACGTCACGACGACTCTGCCCGAAGGGGCCTCCGGCTACGGCGTGCGCGGCAGCAGCGACGTTCAGCACGACCTCTTCGGTGGCCGGGCGTTCGTCAACCAGACCACGGACGCCCTCGCACGACTGACTGGAGCGGTCGATCTGCGACCACTCGCCGATGAGGACTGGACGCTCGGCCAGGACGCGACCAGGGACGCCGTCCGCGCCGCTGCGCCAATCATCCTCGGCCCACGGCTGCCCGTCGACCGCAAGGGCCACCGCCGCGGCAGCCCGCCGGTGCTGGTGCGCGGGGCCGATCGTCCCGACGGTCGGCCAGGGTACGTCCCTGTGCAGATTCGTGCCAAGCGCATGCTGGAGCGCCACAGCAGGGCCGCGCAGGTGGCCGGCAGCCCCATCACCACGCCGCATCCCTCGGCGGCGCTCGACCTGACAGACGCCCGGCTGCGAACCGGGCGCGAGGACGACCAGCTGCACGTCGCCCACTTCTGGCGACTGCTCGAGGCCGCGGACTGGCAGGCTGCCGGGGAACCGTTGGCCGGGATCATCGGCAACGACCTGCTGCGCCGAACGTTCTTCACCGATTCCGATCTGGAGGGAGTCGAAGCGCTCGCGCTGGCACCCAGCCGCACGCTCAATGCCACCTTGGCGATCGCCTGGGTGAGGTTGACGAGCAAGCAGATCCGGACCTTCTCGCGCACCTCCCCGGACGGCTGGAAGTCACGATCGCCCCTGGAACGTTACGACCACGAGCACGACTTCCGCGTGAAGGTTGCCGAGAGCGCGCGTAGGCGAACCGGTGGCCCGTCCGACCCGCGGCCGATGGTCGCCCCGATCGCCATCCGGGAGTGTGCCTCGTGCCAGTGGTGGTCGGTGTGCGCCCCCCGCTTGGGCACCGACGACCTCAGCCTTCGCATCGACAAGTCCCCGCTGGATGTTCGTGAGATCAGCGTGCTGCGCAGCCTCGGTGTCCACTCGTTGCACGACCTCGTGCAGGCCGATCTGGACGCCCTCTTACCCCGCTACCTGCCCGAGGTGCGCCACCGCGATGGCGCGGAGGACCGATTGCGGCTGGCCGCCCGCCGGGCGCGAATGATGTCCAGCGGCGTCGCGTTGGAACGAACAAGCAGCGAGCCGATCACGCTGCCCGTCGGCGACATCGAGATCGACTGGGACATCGAAACCTCCGCGGCCGACCGCATCTATCTGTGGGGATTCCTGCTGCGAGACAGGTCCGATCCGCAGGACCGCGGTACCTACCACGCATTCGCCAGCTTCACCGATCTGGACAGCCACCAGGAGATCGAGCTGGCCCGCCGCGCGATGGACTGGCTGATCGGGATCATCACCCAGCACCCGGACGCCCGCGTTTACCACTATTCCGACTACGAGATGGTCCACCTGGCCAGGCTGTCCAACTCGTCAGCCGACCAGACGCTGACGCAGGCCATCGACCTACTGCATGGCTGCCACGTCGACCTGTTCACGACCGTGCGGAGGAACTTCTTCGGTGCCAACGGACTTGGGCTCAAGGTTGTTGCCCACGCCGCCGCAGGCTTCAGCTGGCGCGACGACACCCCTGGTGGTCTGAATTCGCAGACCTGGTTCGTCGAGGCGACGCACGGCAGCGACGAACGGGTCAGAGCTGATGCGCGCCAACGCGTCCTGGACTACAACGAGGACGACGTCCGGGCCACGATGGCCTTGCGGGACTGGTTGCGCAGCCAGTCCTGATCCCCGAGAGCTCAGCCGGCGGCGCGAGCGTGAGTCCGAATCTTCACGACCAGCACCTCGATGCCGCTGATCGGACGCAGCAACTGGCGGCGGACCTCGTCGAGGCTGTCCAACGCGTGGGTGGGCCAGCCGAAACCGGACGCGATCGAGGCGAGATCGCGGCCGTGCGGCATCGCGAACAACGGCTCGAACCACGCGCTGTCGGCGACCTCGAGGGTGCGGAAGATTCCGCCGCCGTCGTCGTCGGCCACCACGACCCGCAGGTCGGGCACCGGTTGGGACGCGGGCACGTGCAGTGCCCCCACATCGTGCAGGAAACCGAGATCGCCCAGCAGCACCGTGGTCGGACGTTCGGTACCCAACGCCACACCCATCGCGGTGGAGATCACCCCGTCGATCCCCGACAGACCCCGGTTGGCCCAGCAGGTCGGCGGATCGTGCCGGATCGGGCGCCAGGTCGGCGTCCCGGATGGGGTTGGACGACCCGAGGACGAGGTTGCCCTGCACGCTCGCCACCACTTCGGCGGCCAACCTTGGCCCACTGATCGGCAGGTCCGTCGCATCGGCCGGCAGCGGGGCATCGGCGCTTCGCCACGCCTCCAGCCAGCGTTCGTCGGCCGGTTCGAGTCGGACGTCGTCACAGACCACACTCACCCGGCCCCCAGGATCCGGCCAGGACGCGCGGTCGCTGACGACCACCAGTTCGACGTCGGCGCGCGACAGCAGCCGGGTGATGGGCCGGGACAGGGTGGGGCGCCCGAACAGCACCACGCGTTCGATGCGCGAGCCCAGATCGGTGTCCAGCAGCAGGCGGTAGCCGGCGACGGCGCAGTCGCCCGACCGGGCGTTGCTGGACGGTTCTGCGAACAGCGGGATGCGGGCGGCCTCGGCGAACTCGCGGGCTCGACGTCCCACCGCCACCCCGGCATCACCGGCGATCACCACCGTCGCCGGGCCGCGATCCAGGACCACCACTGCCGCAGGACGTAGCGCGCTCACCTGCAGCGGGGGCGCGGCGGGTGGCAGATCGGCCTCGCCAACGAACGGCTCGGTGAAAGCGGCGTTGACGTGCACCGGTCCGGGATCACGGGTGCGCAGCCCGCGAGCCGCCGCCATCACGCGTCCCAGCCCCGCACGCCACCGGACGGGGTCATCATCGGTGCTTGCCAGATGCAGGTCGGCGACCACGTGGCGGCCGAAGATGCCGACCTGCTCGGTGGTCTGGTTCGCCCCGCTGCCGACCAGGGTGGCCGGTCGGTCGGCGGTCACCAGCACGAGCGGAACGCCAGACAACCGTGCCTCCATCACTGAGGGCATGAGGTTGCCGAGCGCGGTGCCAGACGTCACGACGACAGCTGCCGCACCTGTGGCCCTCGCCAGACCGAGGGCCAGGAAGCCTGCCACCCGCTCGTCGGTGCGGGTGTGCAGACGGAGCCGTCCTGCGCCGGCCGGCGAGACCAACCCCATCGCGATCGAGGTACTGCGCGAGCCCGGGCACAGCACGACCTCGGTGATGCCGGCCTCGGCCAGGCTCTCGGCGATGACGGCACCCAGCCGGGGCGAACTCACCGAGCAATTCCTGCGTCAAGCAGGCCCAGGCAACGCTCCAGACGAGCCCGCCACCACGCGGCGCGTTCCCGGGGAGCACGCACCCGTGCCAGACAACCTGGTTCCGGCACCGGACGGGGACCGAGTTCGAGGTATCCGTCGCAGGCCACCAGCGACTCGGAGACGACGTCGTCGGTGAGCAGCCGCACGGTGTTCAGCCCACAGGCCAACTCCAGATCGGGCAGGGCCGCCGCCGTCTGGAGCCCCGCCCAGATGCCCAGCGAGGTCTCCAGGGCCGAACTCATCACCACCGGCAGGGCCAACTGATCGGCCAGTTCCAGGCAGCGTCGCCATCCGCCTAACGGCTGGTTCTTCAGCACCACCACGTCCGCGGCACCCAGTTCGGCGACCCGCAGGGGGTCCTGGGCGCGCCGGATCGACTCATCGGCGGCGATGCGCACCTCGATCCCCGAGTCCCTCAGTCTGCGGCGCAACTCCGCAAGTTCCTCCACGGAGGCGCAGGGCTGCTCGGCGTACTCCAGCCCGATGTGCGCCATGGCAGCCAGGGCTCGTTCTGCGGCATCGACGCTCAGAGCGCCGTTGGCGTCCACCCGGATCGCCCCGTCCGGACCCAGCGCGTTGCGCACCGCGGCCAGCCGTGCCAGGTCGTCGTCCAGGCACGACTGGGGGTCGGAGATCTTGACCTTCGCCGTATGGCAACCCGAAGCGACGACCATGGCTGCCGCTCGGCGCGGAGAGACCACGGGGATGGTGACGTTGACCGGCACTCGCGTTCGAACCGGCACAGGGTCCTGCTCCTCCAACGCGGCCGCCAACCAGGTGGCAGCTTCGGCGTCCGCGTACTCGGTGAACGGACTCCACTCGCTCCAGCGGTCGCCTCGTCGGATCAACATCCCCTCGCGCACGTCGAGGCCCCGGAAGTGCACCCGCAGGTCGATGGAGTACACGACGAATTCGTCGATCAGGCCCATCATGCTCAGACTCCTATCAGACATCCGATGAACAGACCGACGCCTGCGGTGAGCTCAGCGAGACCTGTCAGCTTGAGGGTGCGCACCAACGCAATGCCGGTGCCACCCGTGATGACTCCCTTGGTGGCAGGCACCAGAAAGCCCAACATGGCCAGCCCCAGCAGGGCGAGCCAGGTGGTGCCGGCGGCGGTCAGCACCACTGCGACGACGGCGATCAGAGCAAGCGCAACGTAGAACCAGCGGCTGAGCCGGTCGCCCAGCATGGTCTCCAGGGTGCGCTTACCGGCCAACCGGTCGGTCGGGATGTCACGCAGGTTGTTGCAGACCAGGACCATGCAGGCGAGCACCCCCATGCTGGTGGCGGCTGTCCAGGTGGGCCAGGGTGTGCGTCCCAACTGGACGTAGGTGGTGCCCGCCGTCGCCACCAGCCCGAAGAACACGAAGACGAAGACCTCCCCCAGACCGCGGTAGCCGTAGGGGCGGGCTCCTCCGGTGTAGTACCAGGCGGCGAGGACGCAGGCCAGCCCGACCCCGAGAAGCCACCACTGGCCCGACAACCACACCAGGACGAGCCCGAACAATCCAGCCAGGCCGAAGGACGCGACAGCCGCCGACTTCACCCGGCCGGGCTCGGCGGCACCCGAACCGACCAGGCGCTGGGGGCCCACCCGGTGTTCGTCGGTTCCGCGGACTCCGTCGGAGTAGTCGTTGGCGTAGTTGGCGCCGACCTGCAGTGCAAGAGCCACGAGAGCCGCCAGGACGACTCGCCACGGCTGCAGACCACCGTAGGACACCGCCACGGCACTGCCGGCCAGCACGGGCGCGACGGCCGCGGGCAGCGTCCGCAAGCGGGCGCCCTCCACCCACTCGGCCAGACTCGTCACTACGCAACCCCCTGATCTGACGTCAGCCCGTTCCACCTCGGAGTCCAGCGTCCCATCTTGCCAGACAGCGAACGGTGCGCCGTCATGGCTCGAGCCTCGAGGCGGCCAGTTCACGCAGTCGCAGGCGATCGACCTTGCCCGACCTGGTGCGTGGCAACGCGTCGAGCACCAGCAACTGCCTCGGCAGTGCGGCCGGTGCGCACCGGGATCGGAGGGCTTCTCGCCACCAGGCGAGGTCGGGGCTTCCCTTGGTGATCGCCAACACGATCCGGGCACCCCACTCCTCATCGGGAACCGCCAGCACGGCGGACTCCCCGGCCGCGAGGGCGTCGACCTGCTGGTGCAGTTCGCCGAGGTCGACGTTGACCCCTCCGGTGATCACCACGTCATCGCAGCGTCCGAGCACCCGCAAGCGGCGGATGCCGTCGTCGAGGGTCCACTCCCCACGGTCATGGGTGAGCACTCGACCATCGACCAGCGTCTCGGCGGTCGCCCGAGGGTCGCCGCGATAACCGGAGAAGACCATCGGGCCCCCGATCGAGATCCGACCGTCCTGCCCCAGCGCGACGTCCACACCCGGCAGCGGCACCGACTCGACGACACAACCTCCGCAGGTCTCACTCATGCCGTAACTGGTCAGGACGCTGATGCCGGCGTCCCTCGCCCGGGTGCGGACGTCGCTCGGGGTGGCCGAACCGCCCACCAGCACCAGGTCATAGCGGCCCAGGCTGGCCGTCAACCGCGCCGAACGCAGCGCACGGACGAGTTGGGTGGGCACCATCGAGATCGCGTTGGGCCCGGGGCCCGGACGCAGGTCAGCCAGGTCGGGATTGCCGGTGCGCACACCGGACCCCAGGAACTGCTCGTCCAGCAGCCCGCGGGCCACCACCATCAGCCCCGCGACGTAGTGGGTGGGCAGCACGCAGGTCCACGTGAACGATCCGTAGCGTTCCCGGAACCCCTTCGCTGCGGAGGTGATCGCCGAGGACGACAACACCACCGCCTTGGGTGAACCGGTCGAGCCCGAGGTGGTGAGCACCACCGAAGCATCTGGCTCGCTCACCGGTATCTCCGGCTGCAGCAGCCGCGCGGTTCTGGAGTCGGCCACGGGAGCCAGCACATACTCCCCCGCCAAGGCTCCTGGCAACAGCCGCACCGTTTCATCGGGTTGACAGACGCGCAGTCGCTTGGCCACTACGCCATGCTAAACCGGCTTCACCAGCCGCCCGCCAACCCGGCCCATCGGTGGCTGGCACCCGTTGTGGGCCTCGCATAGACTGACCTCATGGGCCGCGTGATTCCGATTATTGTGCTGATCGCACTGACGATCTATTGCACGATTGAGGTTGCCCAGGCAAAGTCCTGGGAGGTGCGCCGGATGCCCAAATGGCTGTGGGCCGTCGTGGTTATCGGTGTTCCCGGGGTTGGCCCACTTGCCTGGTTGCTCCTTGGCCGCCCGCTCGGGCCCGGCCGCGGGCCTACGCAGCCTCCGCGCCCACCGGATGACAATCCCGACTTCCTGCGCGGGCTGTGATCTGCCGCGGGCCTGATTCCCCGCAGGGTCCCGTCTCGCCCGCAGGGTAACGTGGCGATTCGTCATGACAAGAACCTTCACCTCGCTCGCCGTGCGCAACTACCGGTACTACTTCACCGGGGCGCTGATCAGCAACATCGGCACGTGGATGGGCCGCACTGCCCTGTCATGGCTCGTGCTTGTGGAGTTGACCGGGGGCAGTGCGTCAGCCCTCGGCATGGTGACTGCGGTCATGTTCGCTCCTGGACTGGTGCTTGCACCGATGGCTGGTTCGGTGGCCGACCGATTCCCCAAGCGCAGGATTCTGCTGATCACCCAGACGATCATGGGCATCGACGCGATGGTCCTCGCCACTCTCGTGCTGAGCGGCCAGATCGAGTTGTGGATGGTTTACGCACTGGCATTCTGTGACGGTTTGGCCTTCAGCTTCGACAACCCGGCCCGCCAGTCCTTCGTCAGCGAGGTCGTCCCAGCCGGCAACCTGCCCAACGCGATCGGACTCAACTCGGCCAGCTTCAACACCGCACGACTCATCGGTCCCGGGGTGGCGGGCATCCTGATCGCCCTGCTCGGCACCGGTGCGGTTCTGTTGGTCAACTCCCTCGCCTACCTGTCGATGATCATCGCTCTGGGGTCCATGCGTGCCGACGAACTCCATCCAGCACCGATCGCCGTGGGCCGAGGCCGCACCCGCGAGGGCTTCCGCTACGCCCTGGGCCGCCCGGACCTGCTGATCCTGCTGGCCTGCGGCTTCGCGGTCGGTGGGCTCGGCTTCAATTTCCAGATATCCAACGCGGTGATGGCCACCGCCTATTACGGACGCGGGCCCGGTGAGTACGGCATCCTCGGCTCTGCAATGGGCGTCGGTGCTCTGCTGGCAGCGTTGTGGGCAGCCGGTCGGGCACGCCCGCGACTTCGGTTCATCCTGGCCGGCATGGCCGGCTACACGCTGTTCAATCTGGCTGCTGCCTTCTCGCCGTCCTTCGAACTGTTCGCCGCCCTGCAGATACCCATCGGTCTGGCCACCATCACGGTGCTGGTCACGGCGAACACCATGGTGCAGTCCAGCACCTCCCCCCAGATGCGCGGACGGGTGATGGCCCTGTGGGGACTGGTGATCATGGGCGTCACACCCCTCGTCTCACCGTTGGTGGGATGGCTCGGTGACATGCCGGACCGCAGTCGACGGTGCTCTTCGGCGTCGGCTGTGTCGCGGTAGCCTTGGTGATCATCACGACTGTGGTCATGCGCACCGATCAGCTGAGTCTGACGTTTGACCTCCACAGGCGTGGTTGGCTGCGACTTGAACGCGGTACCCTCACCGAGGAAGTCGATGGTCAATCGCGTTGACGACCGGAAGTACAAACGCGACATCTCCGTCTTGTTGAATGAAAGGGAGCCGATCATGGCAGACAACAACTACGACGAACTCTTCAACTCGGACGTCGTTGACGTCGATGGCAACAAGATTGGCAGCATCGGCCAGGTGTATCTGGACGACATGACCGGCCAGCCGAGCTGGATCACGGTGAAGACAGGCTGGTTCGGTCTCAAGGAGACCTTCGTCCCGCTGGAACGGGCAGTGGCGGCCGACGGCACCATCACCGTCCCCTACACCGCGGAGAAGGTGAAGGACGCCCCCCGCGTCGACCCGGACAAGCACCTGGACGCCGATGAGGAGTCCCAGCTGTACGCCTACTACGGCATCGCAGCGGTGGTTTCCGACGAGCAGGAATCCGACGAACTCGCCGAGCAGGCAGTCGAGCCGGAAGTCAGCGCACCCGAAGCCTCAGAGCCGGACGCCTCAGAGCCGGGAGCCTCCGATGAGGTGGTTGTTGCTGGTGAGCAGCCAGCGGAGCTGCCCGCGGCAGACGAGTCGGCGATGAGCGTCACGGACGAACACGTCGCCGAGTCCGGGTTGCTGGACGATGAGGTGCTCGTCGCCGACGAGACCCCCCATGTTGACGAGGAAGTCGCGGTTGACGAGGCCGTGGCGGCCCCCGAGGTGGCCCTTGAGGCCCCGGCGCGTCTCATCAATCCCGCCGACCTGTACGACGACGTCAAGAACTAGTCCCAGAGCCACAACTCGGGTCAGTGTTGGACGCCCCAGTCGACCAGCATGTCGGCGTCCAACACCCCGAGCGGCCAGACAGCTCGGACGATCCCTGCCGCGGCCAGCGCCTTGCGGCAGCCCGGGCAGGGTTCGTCGGTGATGTAGGCGGTTGACCCGCGGGTGTCTCGGGTCGCGAACAACAACGCGTTCACCTCGGCGTGGATTGCGATGCAGAAACCAGGCGTGCCGGGACGGTCGTAGTCACCCAGCCCGGGGATCTGGTTGTAGTCGAGTTGGCCGCGCGGGCAGGCGCCCTCCAGGCAGTCCGGACGCCCGGATGCCGCCCCGTTGTAGCCGGTGGCGATGATCCGTCGGTCGGCGCTCACCAGCACGGCACCCACCTTGCGGCGTCGGCACTTGGCCCGCGTGGCAACGGCGACCGCGATACCGAGGAAGTACTCGTCCCATCCCGGCACGCTGCCGGTCGGCGGAATTGGCAAGGGATGGCTTGTCATGTAAGAAAATCTGCCTCGTCGGCATAGGACTTCGGGTCCTCGATCGGCTCGAGGTGCGCAGTCACCCTGATCTGCGGCACAGCCTCGATAAGGGCATCGACGACGTCCTCGGTCAGGTCGTGACCACGCTGGACGCTCCAGTTGCCGGGCACCAGGATGTGGAAGGCCAGGAACTGCCGGTTCCCGGCCTGCCGGGCGCGCACCGCGTGGAAGTCCACCTTGCCGGGCTCCCGGAAACGATCAAGAACCGCCAGGACCTCGGAGTTGACCTGCTCGGGCAACGAAACGTCCATCAGCCCGTCGACCGCCGAGCGGATCAGTCCGAATCCGGTCCACAGGATGTTGATCCCGGCAAGCAGCGCAACGATCGGGTCGAGCATCGGCTGCTGCGTCACGGCGACCAGGCCGACCCCGATGAGCACGGCTGCCGAGGTGACGACATCTGTCAACAGGTGCTTGCCATCGGCGTTGAGGGTGGCTGAGCTGACCTCCTTGCCCTTGCGCAGCAACACCAGAGCAACCCCGCCGTTGATCAGGGAGGCGACCAGCGAGATGGCCAGGCCCAGGCCGAGCTGCTCGGGAAGCCGCGGATTGAGCATCCGCTCGATGGCGGTGGCGATGATGAAGGCCGCGGCCACGAAGATCATCACTCCCTCGACGGCCGCCGAGAAGTACTCGGCCTTGCTGTGGCCGAAGGGGTGGTTCTCGTCCGGAGGCTTGATGGACACCTTGAGGGCGATCAGGGCGATGATCGCGGCAACCAGGTTGACCAGCGACTCCGCAGCGTCCGACAGCAGGCCGACCGAACCGGTGAGCCACGCCGCGCCACCCTTCAGTCCGATGGTCAGCAGGGCCGCGACGATGGACAGCCAGGCGTACTTGCTGAGATCGACCGGTGGGGAGTATCGCAGCGAGGCGTTCTCGTCCTCGCGACCCGAAGAAGTCACCGGACCAGTATGACCCTGCGAGCAAGGGCGGAGCGACGCCGTTCGACCGGCGGAGCGGCGACGCGGCTAGCCGAGGTGGTCGCTGCCAACGGCGCAGAGCGGCGTCCGGAGGCGTGCACAAACACGAGATCGGTGAGAAGGGACACGCTGCCGCAAGGATTGGGGTGCTCAACTCCCCAAAACGCGTGTTCGGCACGCATACGATGGCGGTTGTGGAGCTCACCGCGGCAGCGCGCGCTGAGCGGAGCGCTGCCTCCAAACGCTTGATCGAGTCGCTGGCCTCCTCGGATGAGCCAGTGTCGCCTACAAGGCGAGCCTGCTGGCAGGTCTGGATCCTGAGTCGGCGTCAGGCCAGGAGCACTGCGGGCCAGGATCTCCGACTCCCCGATGGCCAGAGGCGCTGCTGCGGGTGTTCGAGCAGGACGCCAAGACGCTGCAGCACACCTACCGCAAGTGGCAGGGCCCGCACTGGACGCTGACCTGTCTGGCGATGATCGACTACCCGCCCGGTGACGAGCGGTTGCGGCCGCTGGTGACTCGGGTCCACGACTGGTTGTTCTCCAAGCACTTCCTCGAACCGCCCATGACGGCGATCCATCCCGGGCAGGAGGACCGGGTCCGGCACTGCGCATCCATGGACGGCAACGCGATCTGGTACTCCGTCAGGCTGGGGCTGGAGGACGAGCGCACCCGAGCGGTGGTCGACCGACTCATCGACTGGCAGTGGCCCGACGGCGGCTGGAACTGCGACAAACGCGTGGCGGCCAGCCACTCCTCGTTCCAGGAGTCACTGATCCCGGCCCGCGGACTGTGGGCGTACGGGACCGCCCACGCCTACGCGCCGGCACTCGAGGCGGCCCAACGGGTGGCCGACCTGGTATTGCAGCGACGCCTGCTGTGGCACCGGGGCGACGGCAGCCTGATCGTCCCGGAGTGGGCCGGCAGACCGGGCCCGGACCGGATCCACTACCCGATCCAGTTCTTCGACGTCCTGTTCGCCCTGCAGGTGATGGCCGACCTGGGGCGCCTCGGCGACCCACGGTGCCGCGACGCACTGCGGATCCTGGAAGCAAAACGCCTACCCGACGGCGGTTTCCCGCTGGAGGCACCCACCACGATCACCGCAGACCGGGTGGCGAGCCGCGGCAGCTACGCAGACTGGGGCCCGTCCGGCCTGCGTCGCAGCAACTCGCTGGTGACCCTGGCCGTCCTGGACATCTTCCGTCGCGACCCTGTCGGCTGATCCCGGCGCGCGGTAATCGGCCATGCGACCGGCCCATAGACTGCGGGAATGACCCTCGGTTATCCCGGGCTTGAGGTGGGCGCCACCCACCGCATCTCGCTGGTGGTCGATGACCGGACGACGGTGCCGGAGCTGCCTCTGCCCGCCCCCGATCTGGCAGGCATGCCGCGCGTGTTCGCCACGGCATACCTCGTCGGGCTCGCCGAGTGCGCGTCGATGGGCGTTCTTGCCCTCTTCCTGAACGACGACGAGATGTCGGTGGGTGTCGCCGTCAGCTTCGACCACACCGCCGCCACCCCGGTGGGCATGACGGTAAGCGCGGAAGCGACCGTCACTGCCATCGAGCCCCGCCTGGTGTCCTTCTCCGTCGAACTGACCGATGATGCGGGCCCCATAGGCAGCGGCACCCACACCCGCGCGATCATCAACCGCACCAAGTTCGACGAGCGACTGGCCCGGAGGGCTGCGACGATCGGCCGCTGAGGTTCCGCCTTGGCTTCCACCGGGCGGACGCACGGTGATGTCGCCGCCACTCTCGAGGCTCCTGCCCCAAGGTGGTCTGACTGCTCGGTATCGTGGCGCTGCGGCGGCCATGAAGGTGCGCAGATTGCCCTGATCGGCGGCGTTGAAGAGCAGGGCTACTGGGACCAGTCGGAGAGATCGGTTCCTCGTTCGGTGGCGAGGGCGTGGATCTTCTCGGCATCGTCGACTTGGACGCAGACGCAGGCGTGCAGTCCGTCGTCGTCACGGCGCACGATGTAGAAGGCGGTGCTGTCAGTCAGTTGGGTGCCGTCGGCATCGTAGAACTTCCAGCGCACGTGAACAAGCATGATCATGTCGGTGAGCTGACTGACGTCCAAGCATTCATGGCTGACAGAGGCCAAGCCGAGCTTTCGATAGAGGGGGTACCCCCGTTCGAGGCCTTGTGCCATCGTGTCACGGTCTTCGACGACGCCGGTGTAACGATCATCGAGGATCATTGCCGGAGTGCTCCAGAGGCTGGCTGCGGCCTCGGAGTCGAAGTCCGTCAGCGTGGCGGCGTAACGGGTCAGGTAGTCGTCGATCTCGGCGTCGAGCGGGCTCATGCCGACGACCCTACGGCCAATCCCGCCAGGGCGATATCACCAGTCCTGCTGAGGCAAGTACGTCTGCGACGTGCACCCGATGCGGGCTGGCTCATCAAGCGGGCTGAGCTGCCGCACCACGATGATGGCGAACAGCGCCCGACCGCCGGTATTCAAGGTGGGCTGGTCACACCCCTATCATCCGTTCGCCCGAGGAGTGGTGCGCCCACAGGGGATCGAACCCTGGACCCGAGGATCGAGGCCGGTTGGTCGACCTCGCGGAGTGGCGCCGGCTCCGCTGTGGATAACACAATAGCCCCAATTTTGGCCTGTGGGTAAGTGACCTTGACGAGTTTGCTGGTGGCATGGTGCAGGCATGGTGGGGTTCTCTGAAGCGTGGGCGGGCCCGGTCACTGGTTTCGTTGCTCATCTGGGGGCAGCCGATCGTTCGCCCCAAACCGTACAGACGCGGGTCTATCAGCTTGACCGTTTCGCGCGCGGCTTCCCGGGCGGCCCCGATTCAGTGTCCGAGTGTGGGCTTGAGGCGTGGCTGGCCAGTCAACAGTGGTCGACGGAGACTCGGCGCAGCATGCGGACCTGCTTGCGCACCTTCTTCGCGTGGGCGGCGAAACATGGGCACTGCTCGCAGAATCCCGCCGATGATCTTCCTTCCGTGAAACGTCCAGGACCTCGTCCTCGCCCAGTCCCCGAGGATTCCTGGAAGGCAGCACGAGCGGCAGCAGAGCCTCGCGTCAGACTCATGATCGACCTGGCGGCTCAACTTGGTCTCAGGAGGGCGGAGATCGCCCAGGTCCATCGCAGAGACGTCTTGCATGACATGTTCGGCTGGTCCTTGGTGGTCCACGGCAAGGGTCGAAAGGACCGGGTGGTTCCGTTGCCTGATTGTCTGGCTGAGCGGTTGTTGGAGGCACCAGGGTGGGTGTTCCCTTCGGACGAGCCCGACAAGCCCTTGACTCCTGACCGTGTGGGCCGGCTGATCAGGAAGGCTGCCCGCGGCGAATGGTCGGCCCATCAGTTGAGGCACCGGTTCGCGACCACAGTCTTCGGGACCACGGGCGATCTGCTGTCGACGCAGCAGTTGTTGGGGCACTCAAGTCCCGCGACGACGCAGAGCTACGTGCTGCTCGCGCAGGACCGACTACGAACGGCCGCTGCCGCAGCCGTCGCCTGACGCAACTCCCCTCTTGGCCAGCCGATCCGGCGAGGCCAGCTTCGCCGGCTCGGCTGGCGAGTCCGGCGCAACGTGCGCCACGGCACCCACATCCCTTGTGACAGCTGGTGCGGCGTCGCTGGCAGGTACGGCGAAGTCAGCATCCATGAAGACAGTCCTGTGGATGGCTGGTGATTTGGCCGATCCGGACCACTCATGTGGGCAGAGGCAAGGGAGAGGGAGTCGAGCATGGATCAAGCGGAGGCGCCGGTTGTGGCGATCTGCAACCAGAAGGGTGGCGTGGGAAAGACCGCGCTGACCACAGCGCTGGCCACGGTGTTGTCGTCCCGTGGCCGGGTGCTGGTCATCGACGCCGACCCACAGGCCAACGCATCGACAATCCTCGGTGTCGACACTGCTGGCCGCCTGACCCTGGCGGATCTGCTCGCCCCATGCAGGCCCGCTGATCTGCCGGCGGCCGTCAGCCTGGCGATCACTCCTGCCGCAGGAGTCTCGGGGACCCGTTGACGTTCTGCCTGCTGAGAGAGGGCTGGCGGCTCGTGCATCTGACCAGAGCTTGGGTCGCGAGTCGCGGCTGCGAGAAGTCATCGGTGCGCTGCCCCAGCGCTACCGAGTGCGTCTTGGTGGACTGCCCACCATCCCTGGACATGCTGACGGTGAACGCGCTGGCCGCCGCCTCGACTGCTGTGATTGTCACGGAACCCAGGTCGTCGAGCGTGAACGCCATCGCCGAGATCATGCAGACGGATTCGCCTCCGGTGCGGACGCTGTACAACCCTCGCCTCGAGCTCGCCGGCATCGTGGTGAATCGGTGGACCGCGACCCGGGTCGATCGCCGGGCCCATTGGGACGTTCTTCGCTGACCAGGGTACGGGGACTGGCTGCTGAAGCCCCGATCGTGGAGCGAGAGATCGTGGCCGTCAGCCGCGACGAAGCCGATTGCCGGTCCAGCAGGACTTCGACCAGGCTCCGGAGTTGATGTAGTGCAACAGCTCGCCGTCCTGATCGGCATCAGGCGGGTCGCGGTGACAGCCCACTCCCCAGCCCCTCGCCGGCCGCATCCTGACGCAGTCGCGGTCATCGAGCAACCGGTAAGTGACCCCGTCGTCGCCGGGAGTCACCTCCACACCCGCGTCTGCCGGGCGCTGGTGGAGGCCGTCACCGCAGCTGACCATCAGGTTGGGTCGAGAGCTGTTAGGCCGAGCTCCGAGCGGCCTTCGTGATGGAAGGCTCCTCCGGCCCGGATGCACCCCCAGCTTGTCGTCCTGGGTGGCTGCGGTCGCTGGGCCCCGTGTCGTGGGTCCGAGTGCCGACTCAACGGCGGCAAGCAGTTCATGCCCCTGGGCATCGACGTGATCCCGGAAGGGGGCAGCTCTATCATGAATTGCCTGGTGAGCGGCGAGCGCGACGTCTCCTGCGGAGGTGATGGGGGCGATCCAGTGACCTGGACTCCCAATCGTTGGCTCGGATCTCGTTCCTGGTGGAGCGGGCTTTGGAGGTGCGTGGACTCTCGGCTTCGGGATCCGCGTGGCAGCGGGGACGGTGTGGTGGGTGTTGGCGGCGAGCACACTGCCCGCGCAGTTGTTGCTGAAGGTGGAGGCGTCCGGTCCCGGCCTGGCACGGTGACCGGTGGCCGAGGCCCCCCATCCTGGTCGGCGCTGACACGGCTGCCCAGTGTCTTCTGCTGTTGGTGTCCAGGCCATCTTGGCGTCCTGGGATTGGGACCGTCTGGACCGGGACACGTTGCGTGCGGGAGCACGGCTGGTGTTGGACGTGGCGAGGAACTTGCTTGAGGTTGCCATGACCAGCCGGTCCGCGGTCCGTCGAGGCGGTTGCTCTGGTGAATGGGCGGCGACGTGGTGGCGTTGGCCGAGCTGGGCCGAGGTCGCCCGCACCTGCCGCATGGTGCTGGGCGGCCAGCGGCAGCGGGACGGGTGCGGTGGGAGTTCGCTGCCCACGGTCGCCCGGCCTCGTCACGGAGCAGCACGCCTCTGCAGGTTCTCAGGTCGGGGAACTGAACACCGCACTGCACTCGTCTGCTGGGGTTGTCGCTCGAGCAGGTTCGAACGGTGCTGGCGATGGTGACCGCGGCTCGCCGCGCGGATCTGTCTGAGGGCTGGGAGGGGTTGCTGGCTGGGGTGGAGCGAGCGGCTCTGAGCCGCCATCCGGCTGCCACGGTGGCTGGTTTGGATCGTGTTGCAGCGGTGGCCGTTGGTGGTCGCCCGGGTGGCGTTCAACTGGCTCGCCGCGGGTCGCGTCCG
>CAWAAT010000008.1:0-106022 GCA_963780175.1 uncultured Actinomycetota bacterium
GTAGCCCGAGCACCCCAGGTTGATGTCGTTGGCGCCGCAGTCGGGACGCAGCCCCAGCGCGGCGTGCACCAGAGCGGCGGTCACCGGCATGATGAAATCGTTGCCCTGGGTGCACATGATGAGGTGGTCGATCCTGGCCAGGTCGACGCCGTGCTCGGCCACAAGCCGTTGAGCAGCCGCGATACCGAGGTGCGAGACGAACTCGTCCTTGCCGGTGACGTGTCGGCGGTTGATCCCGGTCTTCTTGGCGATCTTTTCGGCGCTCCACTCCGGGAACTCCGCGGCCAGGTAGGCGTTGTCCTCGTAGCCCTCGGGAAGGGCGTACGAGATCGCCTTGATCCGCGCGTAAGGGGTGGTCACCATGTCAGCGTCGCTCCTGCCCAAGACAGTCCCACTCCGAAACCGGCGATCATCACCTTGTCGCCGGCGTGCAGCCGTCCGGCCTCCACGGCCTCCGACAGAGCCAGCGGAATGGTCGACGGGCCGGTGTTGCCGACCCCCTCCATCTCGAGCCAACACTTCTCGACCGGGATGCGCAGCTTCTTGCGCAGGTAGTTGATCATGAACGCGTTCGCCTGGTGGAAGACGAACAGGTCAACGTCATCGAGCGTCCAGCCGACCCTGTCTAGGGTGTCTCGCACCAGCGGCGGGACGACCTTGATAGTGAAACTGAACACGGACGCGCCGTCCATGTACAGATCAAAGCCCTGCGACGCCAGGCCGCGGGCCTCCACGCTGCTGTCCGGGTTGATGGTGCTGCCGTCGCGCAGGCCGCCGTTGGGCACTGGTAACTGGCCCGCCCCCGTGCCGTCCGTGCCGTACACGAACTCGTGGATGCCGGGTTGCTCGGCCACCGACACCATGGACGCGGTCGCGGCGTCGCCGAAGATCGGGGCGGTCGCCTTGTCGTCGGGGTTGACGACCTTTGTCAGGACGTCGGTCGTCAGCAGCAGGACGTGGTCGGCCTGCCCGCTCGCACACCAGGCCCTTCGGCCAGCCCCAGCCCGTAGACGTAACCCGAACACCCCAACCTGACGTCGACGCGCGCCGACTCGAGGTGGGCAGCCCCAGCTGGTCCTGCACGATGCAGGCGGTGGTCGGCAGCGGGAAGTCCGGCGTCTGGGTGCAGCAGATCACGTAGTCGGGGGTGGGTGCGTTGGGGTCGGCCAGCAGCTTGCCGGGCCGCCAGGGTCGCCAGGTCGCTGGAGAACTGGTCGGCAGCCGCGACGTGGACGGAATCGAACCCCACGGTCTCAGAGAGCCGTTTCAGGTCCCAGTCGGGGTGGGTCGCGCCGCGCTCCTCATGGGTGACGACTGCTCGGGCAGGTAGTGAGCCAGATGGCTGATGGTGGCCGCTCGCATCGTCCTACACTTTCTTGGCCGGGTTGCCGAACACGGTGACGTCTGCAGGAACTCGCCGGATCACCACGCTGCCCGCGCCAACTCGAGCCCCCTTGCCGATGCGGACTCTGGGGATGACGAGTACACCCCTGCCGGGGGAATCGCCCGCACCGGAGGGATCCCACGTGGCGGGGTGTCGGTGGCGTCCTCAGGGAACTCGGGAGCCTTGCTCCAGACCAGGCTGCCGGAGTCCGTGGGCTTCTCAACGACCGCAGGCGTCTCATCGGGAGCCTTGACCGCGTCCCGGCTCGTGTAATAAGCCCCGTAGCCCCCGTAGCCCCCGTAGCCCCCGTAGCCGCCCGTGCGCGTCGATGGCACGTCGTTGAGCACCAACCCGAGCAGGGTGACCGAACCGGCCTCCAGCAGGTCCAACGCCGCTTCGAGCTGAGGACGCCTGACCACCCCGGAGCGTGCCACGACGATCGCACCCCCGGTCTGGGCCGCCAGCACGACCGCGTCCGTGACCGGCAACAAGGGTGGGGTGTCGAACAAGATGTAGTCGTACTGGCGTTCCACGGTCGCCAGCAGGTGGGCCATCGCCTCGGAGCCCAGCAGCTCGGAGGGGTTGGGCGGCACCGTCCCCGCGGGCAACACTGCGAAATGAGAATCGACGTTGATGGTGAGGTCTTTCAGCGAGCCACGACCCGTCAGCACGTCTGACAGCCCGAGCTCACTGTCGAGCTTCATCCTCTTGGCCACCGACGGCCGACGAAGGTCCGCGTCGATCAGGAGTACAGAATCTCCGGCCTTCGAGAGCACCCGGGCCAGGTTCACCACCGTTTCGGTCTTGCCCTCGTTGGAAAGCGACGACGTCACCACCATCGAGGGGCGACGCTCGCCACCCAGCCCGACGAACCCGACGTTGGTGCGCAGCCGGCGGTAAGCCTCCGCGTGAGCCCACTGGGCACCGTTCGGGTCGGCGGCGCGCTCACCATAGGGCTCCGTGTGCCCGATGGACGCCAGGACCGGCGCGTCGGTGAGTTGGGCGATGTCTTCCGCCGAACGCAGCCGGGTGTCGAGCAGACTGCGAAGCAGCGCCTGCCCGAAACCGAGGAGCATGCCCAGCAGCGCCCCGAGCGCCAGGTTGTTCGCCGGACGCGGCGACGTGGGGGTCGAGGGCACCACCGCAGGGTCGATGACGCTGGCAGCCACCATTCCCGTGCCATCGGGGCCCTCAGGAGTCAGTTCGACGACCGCCTGCTGCAGGCTGGCGGCCACGGCGTTGGCGATTCTGGTGGCCAGTTCAGGGTCGCCGTCGTTGACGGCGATGTCGATGACCGACGTGGCGGTGGGCGACGACACCGTCATCCGTTGCGCGAGTTGGGCCGGGGTCAGCTCGAGACCCAGGTCGTCGATGACGGGCTGCAACACCATCGCGGTGGTCGCCACGTTGACGTACGACTTGACCTGCCGCTCGGCGTAGCTCGCTCCCTGCGACAGTTCACCGGCCGTGCCACCACCCTCGACGCTGAGGAAGATCGAGGACGAGGCCGTGTACGTCGGGCTCTGCAGCAGGGTGAAGCCCGCCGCGAGGCTGATGCAGAGAAGAGCAGTGCTGAGGAAGCTGCGCCAGTAGTGCCGGACGATCCTGAGGTAGTCCTGCAGCTCCATATGTCATCCTTGTCAACCAGCGACCCCTCGTCCTGCTTCGGGAGTCTTCAACCGATACGTTGGTGGGACGCGCTATCATCCTCGGGCCTAGAATACGGCGTGGTTACGCCAGTAACCTAACGACGTTGGCCACACGAATGGCAACTGACCCCTGCGAACACGGAAGTGAGGCCATGCGACTCCCTCGCGACACGACGCGTCTCAGCATCGTCGGACTGGTCGTCCTGGCCCTTCTGGCTGTTGGCCTGAGCGTCGCGGCGCTTCGGCAACCGGGCCGCGTGACCGCGACGCCTGCACCCGCGCAGTCGTCAACGACCGTCCCGCCGACAGCGTCGCCGGCCACAGACTCCTCGCCAGCCCAGAGCTCCACCCCGGCCCCTTCCTCGGCGACCAGCAGCGCCACCCCGTCGTCGACACCCGTGACCCCCCGCACGGTCGTGATCGTGGGCGACTCGTACTCGCTCGGCGCGTCCACGCAGACGTGGGTCGGCCCGGTCGCCGAGAAGCTCGGTTGGACCACTGTGGTCAACCTGTCGTCCCCGGGACGCGGCTACCTCGCCACCCCCAGGCAGTGCGACTTCGTGCCCTGCGCCACGTTCGAAGGCACGATCCCGAAGGTGGTGGAGTCGCAGCCTGACGTTGTGGTCACCTTCGGCGGCTTCGCCGACGGCGACTTCAGCATCACCGCCCTGACTGCCGACTACTACCGGACGCTTCGCGCGTCACTGCCCGGCACCCAAATCGTCGCCCTCTCACCGGTCACCACCGAGGCGGGCCCGGCGCCCTACTGGCTCACCTTGCACTCACAGAGCATCCGCGACGGCGTCGAGGCGGTCGGGGGCACGTTCGTCGACCTGGGCCAGCCCGGGCTCGGCAACGGCGAAGCCCTGTCGGCCGAGGCGCATGCCGCGATCGCCCAGCGGGTCATCGACCGGCTCTCGCAAGGATGACGCGAAGGAAGCTGCGATGCGCGACCTGAAGATCGAGACCACCGAGATCCCGGGTCTGCTGATCGTGCGTCTGGGCCTGCAGTACAACGACGACGGCTGGTTCAAGGAAGATTGGCATCGCGCCAAGATGGTCGCGCTCGGTCTGCCCGACTTCGACCCGGTGCAACGCAACATCACCCATGTCGTCGCCCGCGGCACCACGCGCGGGTTCCTCGCCGAACCGTGGGACCGGCTGGTCAGCGTCGTGCAGGGTCGGGCGATGGGCGCCTGGGTCGACCTGCGGGCCGGCGAGGGTTTCGGCCGCACCGTCACCTGCGACCTCGACCTTTCCACTGCGGTCTTCGTCCCCCGCGGAGTCGCGAACGCCCACCAGGTGCTCGAGGACGACACCACCTTCACCTACCTGCTCGAGCACCACTGGACCCCTCAGGGACGCAGCCGGGCCTCCGCCGTCAACCTGTTCGATCCCGATCTCGCCATCCCGTGGCCCATCGGACGCCATCAGGCGATCGTCGCCCATCGAGACAAGTTCCATCCCATGCTGGCAGACGCCAAACCCGTCGCGTCTCGTCGGGCGCTGGTCGTCGGCATCGAGAGTCGGCTCGGCCGTGCCCTGGCGGCCGAACTTCCCGGCGCCGACGGGCTGCCTACGTCCGCGTTCGACGTGGACGCGTCCGAGCCGGTCGACATCTCCGCTTATGACACGATCATCAACGCTCACGGTGACACCGGCGCAGGGTTGGCCGAGTCAACCGGGTCGCGCGAGAACTGGCGGACGGCCGCAGCCCGCGCCCACCGGCTCACCGACATCGCTCGTCGCCACCACCTGCGCTATGTGCACATCTCGACCGACTGCGTCTTCGATCGCTCCGCCCCTGAGCACTCCGAGGACGACCATCTCAGCGTGAGCGACCCGCACGCCCAGACGCTGATAGCCGGTGAACTCGTCGCCGCCGGCGTGCACCGCCACCTGATCATCCGCACCGGCTGGGTGTTCGGGCGCGACGAGGGCTTCGTCGAGCAGATGGTGACGGCCGCCCGGCGCGGCCAGCGTCCCGAAGTGGTCGGCGACCAGTACGGACGCCTCACCTTCGCAGGTCAACTGGCGGCCGGTATCACCCACCTGCTCAACGCCGGCGCCCCGGCCGGGGTCTACAACATCACCGGCGACGGGCCCGTGGTGAGCTGGGCCGAGGTGGCTCGTCGCATCTTTCAGCTCGCCGGCGCCGACCCCGGCAGGGTGCAGGCGATCGCCGGCCCCGCGTCCGGCGGCACCGAGTCGCCGGCGGACGATGGCGTGCTCAGCCTGAAGCGCATCAAGGCCAGCGGGTTCCACCCCGGCAACTCGTGGCTCGACCTCGACACGCACATACCTGGCCTGCTGGGCAGCGTCCGTCGCCCTGCCCAGGCCACCGTCAACGTCACGGCTGGCGCTGGTGAGAGCGCACCGACCTACCGGGTGCTGTTCGTCTGCACCGCGAACATCTGCCGCTCGGCCTACGCCGACGTCGTCGCGCAGCGGGACGCACCTGCGGGAGTGACGTTCAACTCCGCCGGCATCCGGGCCCTGGTCGGCGAGGGAATCGACCCCCCGATGGCTGCACTGGTTGCCGGCCGCGGCGACCCGACCGCGCACCGCGCCCGGCAACTCACCCGCGAACTGGTCGCCGCATCTGACCTGATCATCACCATGGATACCGACCACCGCCGTTACATCCTCGACGAGTGGCCGGCGTTGGGACGCAAGGCGTTCGTGATCGGTCACGTCGCCCGCGAAATGACACGACTGCCCGACGACGTCACACTCGACACGCTGGTCGAGCACCTCTGGCGGAACCGCACCGCCCAGATCAACGACGGAGTGCCTGACCCGTATCGGCGGGGGGACGCGGCGGCCGCGTCCGCGGCAGGCACGATCGACCGGCACCTGACGGCGATCGTCAGCGGGTTCAGAGCTCTGGGTGCGCGATCTGCCGCCCCCTGATCGCGGCGCAGAAGGCTCAACACACCCTTGAAGCGATTTCCTGGTTGCCATGATGAGATTTCCCACCCTTGCCGGGGAAGGGTTATCGTAAGGCAAGACACACGTTGCCGGGGGGTGCACTGTACATGTCGAAACTGCCGATCACCTACCGGCGCGCAATGGTGGCGAGCTGGGATGCGCTCAGCTGGGTGATGGCCCTCGTTCTGTTCATCACCATTCGGTACGACTTCGGGCTCTCGGACGCGCGCTGGGCTGCCATCTTGGGTTACGTGCTCGCAGCCATCGTGCTCACCGTGGCCGGCGGCTACGGATTTCACCTCTACATGGGACGCTCGCGGGTCGGCAGTTTCGACGAGGCGTCCAGTCTGGCGCTGCACGTCGCGGTCATCGCCGTGGCCCTCGGTGTGGTGTTCAGTCTTATCCCGGCTTTCCCGAACGGCGTCGGCCTGCTGGTTCCGCCCCTTGCGCTGCTGTTCATGGGTTTCGGACGCTGGCTGTACCGCGGGCTCGAGCGTGACTGGAAGCGCAACCCCCGCAACCACGCTGCCTCGACCCCGACTATCCCGGCTGCCCTGGTCTACGGGGCCGGCGAGGACGGCCACGATGTGGCTCGGCTGGTCGACCACGCCGTTGACCCCCCCTACCGCATCGTCGGGTTCATCGACGATGACGTGGCAAAGAAGTACCGGCGCATTCGCTCCTACCGGGTGCTCGGACGCGGCCCCGACGTTCCCGAGATGGCGCGCTCCACCGGCGCCCAGGTGGTCATCCTGGCGATCAGCGCAGCGTCCCGTGAACTCATCGACACCCTCGCTCAGCAGTGCCGCGACGCCGGCATGAAACTCGTCGTCGTCCCGCCGGTCAGGGAACGGATTCACCGCCAGGTGAGCCTCGGCCAGCTGCGCGAGTTCAACGTCGAAGACCTGCTGGGACGCCGCCCGATCCGCACCGACCTGAGCGAGATCTCCGACTACATCACCGGCAAGGTCGTGCTCGTCACCGGGGCCGGCGGGTCGATCGGTTCGGAACTCTCGCGTCAGGTGCACCGGTTCGCCCCCAGCAAGCTGATTCTGCTCGATCGCGACGAGTCGGCCCTGCACGCCCTGCAGTTGTCGATCTACGGGGTCGGTCTGCTCGATACCGACGACATGGTGCTGTGCGACATCCGCGACAAGGCCGCCCTGCTGCAGGTCTTCCGTCACCACAAGCCCGAGGTGGTCTTTCACGCCGCCGCCTTGAAGCACCTGCCGATGCTCGAGATGTATCCGCTCGAGGGCTGGAAGACCAACGTGCGGGGTACCCTCAACGTCCTCGACGCGGCGCACGAGACGGGCGTCGACACCCTGGTCAACATCTCGACCGACAAGGCCGCCGACCCCACCAACGTGCTCGGGCAGACCAAGCGGATCGCCGAACGCCTGACGTCGTGGTACGCCGGGCAGTACGGCGTCCGGTACCTGTCGGTGCGCTTCGGCAACGTGCTGGGCTCGCGCGGATCGGTGCTGCACACCTTCCGCTCGCAGATCGAGCGTGGCGGCCCGGTCACCATCACCCACCCCGACGTCACCCGCTACTTCATGACCATCCCGGAGGCGTGCGAACTCGTCCTGCAGGCTGGGGCGATCGGACGCCCACGCGACGTCATGGTGCTCGACATGGGCGAACCGATCCGCATCGTCGACGTGGCGCGACGGCTCATCGAGGAGTCGCACCGCACCGACATCGAGATCACCTACACCGGCTTGCGGCACGGCGAGAAGCTGCACGAGGTGCTGTTCAGTGCCCTCGAGGAGGGCGAGCCGAGTGATCACGCGCTGATCAGGCGGGTCACCGTTCCCGAGATGGCACCCAGTGAGGTGCACGCGGCCAGCGTCCTCGACCAGCGGGCCGTCGAACAGGTGCTCGGGCGGCAGATGATTCGTTCGCGGGTGACCACTTCAACGCCCTGTCACCGCACCTACGACCGAACAGCGGGCCCTCAGTCGTGGGTGAGGCTACCGATCGCTTCAAGCGCATCAGTGACGTGGCAGTGAGCAGCATGGGACTGCTTGTCTCGGCGCCCGTCCAGTTGGGCACCGCTGTGGTGGTGCTTGTGACCATGGGTCGTCCGGTGTTGTTCCGCCAACCTCGCCCCGGTAAGGACGCCGAGGTGTTCGAGCTGGTCAAGTTTCGCACCATGCTGCTGCCGGACGCCACGCATGTTACCGATGCCGAACGCCTGACCCGGCTGGGGAAGTTCTTGCGGGCGTCGAGTCTGGACGAGCTGCCCACCTTGTGGAACGTGCTGCGCGGCGAGATGAGCCTGGTGGGCCCGCGTCCGCTGCTGGTCGAGTACTTGGAGCGATACACCCCCGAGCAGGCCCGACGCCACGAGGTGCGCCCGGGCGTCACTGGTTTGGCGCAGGTCAAGGGACGCAACGGGTTGAGCTGGGACGAAAAGCTGGCTCTCGACGTCGATTACGTCGATCGACGCTCCTTCTGGCTCGACATGCACATCTTGCTGGGAACCGTCGGCGTTGTGCTGAGGCGACGGGGGGTCAGTGCGGACGGCGAGGCGACGATGACCAGGTTCTTGGGTTCCGACAAGGCTAGTGAAGCAGCAACGGAGGAATCTTGAGCAGAATCGTCGTCTACGGCGCATCAGGCCACGCGCGCTACACCATCGATGCCCTGGAGCGAGCCGGATGATCACGAGATCGTCGGCTTGATCGACGATGGGGTTCCTGCGGGCACGTCGGTTTACGGCTACCCCGTGCTCGGTGTGGGTGCAGACCTGCGTCGACTGCGCGACGAGGTGGGGTTCGACGGTGGGGTCGTAGCAATTGGACGACAACTTCGTGCGGTCGAAGGTGGTCGAGCGGATCGAACGGGTCGTCCCCGATTTCGAGTTCGTCTCGGCGATCCACCCGTTCGGTGTGGTCGGCCGAGACTGCGTGGTTGGGGCAGGCACTGTACTGCTCGCTGGCGCAGTTATCGGCAGCTCATCGTCTGTGGGGGAGCACTCCTTCCTGGCGACCAACTCCTCCATCGACCACGATTCCGTTCTCGGACGCTTCGGGAGTCTGGCGCCGGGTGCGGCCACCGGCGGAGGCGTTCGGATCGGTGACTTCTCAACCATCTCGGTGGGTGCCGCCGTGATTCACGGCATCACCATTGGTGAGCACACCGTGGTAGGGGCCGGGGCAGCAGTGGTGAGGGACCTACCGGGCTACGTGGTGGCGGTCGGCGTCCCGTGCAGGGTGGTGCGGACGCGCAAGCCGGGGGACAGGTACCTGTGATGCGGCCAGAGGAATCGACGGTTGCCGTCGTCGGGCTGGGGTACGTGGGGCTGCCGCTGGCGGTCGAGTTCGGCAAGAAGCTGGACGTCGTCGGTTACGACATCAACCCACGTCGCGTCGAGGAGTTGCGGGCCGGCCGCGACCACACCCTTGAGGTGAGCGAGGACGAGCTTGGCTGCAGGCGAGCCGGTTGCGGTTCACGTCGATCGCGGGCGACATGGTGGACGCCAACGTTTACATCGTGACGACGCCGACGCCGATCGACGCGGCGAAGCAGCCCGACCTGTCGCCGGTGTCTGTCGGCCACCGAGACGATCGCGCGGACTGCTGCGCAAGGGTGACACGGTGATCTACGAGTCGACGGTGTATCCGGGGGCGACCGAGGAGCGGTGCGTCCCGGTGCTGGAGTCGGTGTCGGGTTGCGGTTCAACGAGGACTTCTTCGTCGGGTATTCACCGGAGCGCATCAATCCGGGCGACAAGGAGCATCGGGTGTCGACGATCATGAAGGTGACGTCGGGTTCGACCCCCGAGACGGCCGAGTTCGTGGACGGGCTGTATCGGTTGGTGATCACGGCGGGGACGCACAAGGCGCGAGTCGATCAAGGTGGCCGAGGCGGCGAAGGTGATCGAGAACACCCAGCGTGACGT
Organism: uncultured Actinomycetota bacterium; assembly: GCA_963780175.1. GTDB lineage: Bacteria > Actinomycetota > Actinomycetes > Propionibacteriales > Propionibacteriaceae > Brooklawnia. Next base: position 9,875 of record CAWAAT010000008.1, read on the forward strand.
GAACATTGCGTTGATCAACGAGTTGGCGGTGCTGTTCAACCGGTTGGGGATCGACACCGAGGCGGTGTTGAAGGCGGCCGGGACGAAGTGGAACTTCCTGAACTTCCGGCCGGGTCTGGTGGGTGGGCACTGCATCGGGGTTGACCCGTACTACCTGACGTACAAGGCGCAGATGGTCGGCTACCACCCTGAGGTGATTCTGGCCGGACGCCGGCTGAACGATTCGATGGGTTCCTACGTGGCGTCCCAGTTGGTGAAGGCGATGACCAAGGCGGGTATCGCGGTGCGGGGTGCGCGGGTGCTGCTGCTGGGGTTGACGTTCAAGGAGAACACTCCTGATCTGCGGAACACCCGGGTGGTCGACATCATCGCCGAGCTTGAGGATTACGGGGTGCGGGTTGACGTGCACGATCCGTGGGTGGACGCCGACGAGGCACGGGCGCACTACGGCATCGAGCTGGTGGGTGAGCCTGAGGCGGGGGCCTATGACGGGATCATTCTGGCGGTGGCGCACCGGCAGTTCCGTGAGCTGGGGGCGGCCGGGGTGCACCGGTTCGGACGCGAGGCCGGGCACGTGGTGTATGACCTCAAGTACGTGCTGGAGGCGGGCGAGTCTGATCTGAGGTTGTGATGCCCAGGACGATTGACTTCATCATCCCGACGTTCAACCGGTACAACGAGGTCCAGGAGATGCTGGGCTCCCTCATCGTCCAGACCGCCGACAATTGGCGGGCGACGGTCGTCATAGACAACGAAGCCGACGACCTCATGCTTGAGATCCTGGCGCCCTTGAACCATCCCAACATCAGGCACATGTTCACCGGCAAGCGGTTCAACGACTGGGGGCACACCCCTCGCCAGATGGGCAAGCAGGCCAGTGACTGTGACTACGTCGTCATGACCGGGGACGACAACTACTACATGCCGGTGCTCGTCGAAGAGTTGAACAAGGTTATGGAATCAGATCCTGATTTCATCTACTGGGACATGGTCCATTCGCACTACGGCTACCAGCTGTTCGTCTGCCAGCCGTACTTCAATCAGATCGACATGGGAGCGTTCGCGTTCAAGGCTTCCAAGGGCAAAGAAGTGGCGCTAGGAACCACCTATGCAGCGGACGGCACGTTCGTCGAGGATTTCAAGCGGATGTTTCCTGACGCCAGTTTCGTGAAGATCAACAAAGTCCTGTTTGTGCACAACTGAAGCGGTCACCGTCTGGGTGGCGCCAGGTTCAGTTGGGCCACCTGGTGGTGCCGCCGACGACGCCGTCGCAGGTGATCTCAAGCATGGTGCCGCTGTAGGAGACATTCAACCGGAAGCTGTCGTTGCCTCCTTGGCTCCAGACGAAGCCGAGCGGACCATAGTCGCTGTTCGTCACAAGGCAGGTGACATTTCCCGTGAAGCCCGAGGTGGTGGATGCAATGGGGGAGCAGGAGCCGCCTGACATGCACACGGATAGGCTAGGTACGTATGTGACAGGAGTGACTGTCGCCCCGACCGGCGCCTGATTGTGGTAAACGAACTTGCTCATGGCGCCCGCCTGTGACGTCACCGAACCCACGCTCACCCGGACATCAACCGTCCCAACCTGATGGCTAGGCGCCGTGACTTTGATTGAGGAGTCGGAGATCACCGTCGGGGTGACGCGCACGTCGCCGAACGAAACGCTGGTCGCCTTCCTGAAACCGGACCCGGTGATGGTGACCGTCTGGCCACCTGCCGGAAGGCTGAAGTACGAGCTCAGCCGCTGCACCGTCGGGGCCTTACTTGAGGGGGCCTTGCCAGCGGCATTCGCATCGGAGGCTCCGAGCGGGCCGACCAACAGCGCCGTAACCATCAGCAACGTACCTACCCAGCGACGCATCGAACCTCCATAAACTAAGTGTTTTCTAAGAATATCACAGACCGACCCGCTTGATTGACCTCAGCGTCCACTTGGCCGGGGGTTCAATTCATCGATAGCGCACGTGCTCGAAGAACTCCTGCTGGCTGCGTGCCGGTGGGGGTCCACCCGTCGATCGCGTCGTTCGTTCAACGTAGGCGCGAACTCCGGAGAAGAGGTCAGGGAATCGTGCCTCGCACTTGTCGAGAAGACCGGTGGCGCCAAGCTGCGCAGGGTCTTCTCGGAGCACCTGGAGTTTCAGCAGCGGAAGTCGATGCCGCAACACGTGGTCGGCAAGAAGGATCGTTGGGTTCCAGGATCTGTAGCTGTCGATGGCCGCTCTGGTGAGTCTTGACTGATTTCGTAGCGACTGTGGAAAGTAATTCGGGTCCCAACACCACCGCTGCCGCTCGAGCGCTCTCCACGTTTCGCGTGTACTCGGCACGAAGAATGCTGCAGGGAGGAACCCTTCGGCAATGAGGTGTTGGCTGAGTCCGATCTCATAGGCGTGGATCACATCCGTCTTGGTGGGCAGGACGCGAACGTTGCTCCAGAAGGACCGGAAGGCGGCACTCATGGCAACGCCCGGCCGGAAGACCATGAAATAGCTCTGGACGTGCGGCGCAATCTCGGCGTTCATGGTTATGCCCCAGAAGTCGCACCGCTTCCGGGCCATGGTTCGCCAGATACGACGCAGCGAGGACGTCATTCCGACGAAGCTGTCGTTGCACACTACGAGTTCGGTAGCCTCAGACAGCGCTGCGGCCTCGAGACCCGTCCGATAGCTCATGAAGTCGTAGCCCTCGTTCGGGCGTTCGATCACAGTCAGCGGGGCTTGGCTTTCGGCCCAGAGCTGGCTTCGCGGATCGAGCCCGCTGGTCGTCACCAGGATCACCTTGTCGCACACACCGATGAGCTGCTCAATGAAGCGCTTGGTGTGGTCAGCAAGCTGCGCGTCAGGATCAAAGTGGGCCATCACCGCAACACATCGCGTTGTGTCGTCGAACACAATCACCTCCACTTCGCCTTGACGCGTCAGAGCACGTGCTCGTCGCAGTAGGTCTTCAGGGCCTCCCGATAGTCACGCCGCCACCTGGGGACGAGTTCCACGTCGCCGGTCGGGATGAGCCCTTGTTGCCTGAGTTGCTCGATGTGGTCTGAGTGCCTCTGGACGACGTGGGGCCGGCTCCCGTCGTCGGTGCCGAGCCCGCTCATGTGGTAGGAGCCGTTGCCCCACAGGTAGAACCAGCTGACGTCGCGGGCAGGGGGCTCGGCGAGCACCACAGCCGCGCCGGCTGCGAGCAGTCTGTTGACGAACGTCACGTCGTACCCGGCGTTCTCATGCGGGTGACCGCCGACCTCGTCCCACAAGCGCCTGCTGTAGACGATGCCCGAGTTCCCGAGCGACCTGAGCGCCCGGATGCCGTCCCCCACCCAGGCAGCCCCGCGCTGCCAGTGCAGCAGGTCGTGCCCGCGCATGTAACGGTTGATGTTCGACAGATGCTTGGGAAGGGCGATGTCGTCGTCGTCCCACACCGCGATCGTGTCGTATCGGCACGCGCTGACCGCGAAGTTCTCCTTCTCACCTATCGTCCGGAAGGTGAAATCGAGGTTGATGATGCGGACGCGTGGGTGGTCGAAGTGCAGCCTCTGCAGCGGGTAGTCGTTGACGATCACAAGTTCGTGTTCGCCCTCGTAATCCTGCTGTAGGAACGAGGCCAGGGACTCCTCGAGGAACTCGACGCGGCCGTAGGTGATGCATTTGGCCGAGATCGGGATCGGGTGTCCCGCGCCAGTGTCGCCAGCCCCTGGATCTGCCAGCGCTTGGGCGATGTCGTCGACGAATCGATCGATGGCCTCAAGTCCGAGGATGGGCCCTCCTGCGAGCAGACCGTCGGTTCCCAGCAGGACAGCTGATGGCTGCCCTGCCGAGCCGTAGATGCCCGCGAGTCTGAGATCCGGGTCGAACAACACGTCATCGGGGACTCCCGGTGGCAGGAGTGGGCGCCGCCGGTCAGGCATCACCGGAACCACCCGGACGCGGGACAGCCGGGACGACCAGTCGAACGTCCGGGCCAGGGTGTCCGCTCGGGCGGGTGAGGGCGCCGGGACGAGCACGAGCAGCACCGGCTTACGGGCTGCCAGGTCCCCGAGCTTCGCTGGTGAGCCGTCGCGGTGGAGCAGCGCCAGGTCGGGGGTCGGAAGGCGGACGTAGTCGTCAGCATCTTGGTCCTCGGGTCCGGTTGTCACGTCACTCCCACACCAGGTCGGGGAACATCTGCTCTGTCCGCCTGATCAGGTCGACGTAGCGGGACGAGGCCGACTCCGGCGAGACGGTGATCTGCTTGTGGAAGGGCGACGTCTGCCACGTGATCTTGCAGAAATGCCGTCCGGTCTCCTGGGTCTGGCCGGCGTTGTGGAAGTAGGCCTTCTCGGTCCAGGTCGAGGCGTCGGCGTCCGCCCAGTGGAACTGCAGTCGCTCGTCGGCAACCGGGGTGAAGCCCGCCCGAACCGTCTCGAACTGCTGCATGTACATCTCTGAGCACCAGGCCTGGATGGGGAACTCGTGGCCCTCGGGCTTGTACTTGTCGGCGGTCTGAATCATGTGCCGGTAGGCGGTCACCGACTTGCGCTCGACGTTGCGCCAGAAGTCGGCCCCCGCTCCCTTGATGAAGTACTGCGCCCCGATCGAGTTGTGGTCGTGCGCCAGGACGACTTCGGGGGAGACGTCCGCGATCTCGCACAACTCGAGGAACAGCTGTTCGCCCTTCTCACGGATGTACTGTGCGCCGGTGTAGCTGCGGGTGCCCGAGCCGTACCAGCGTCCATCGGGCTGCTCGAAGGGCGTGAAGTCCATCGGCTTGGTGAACATCACGTCGGGGTCGAGGTAGTTGAAGACCTTCGAGGATTGGTCCGGGAACTGGTCGAAGAACTGGGCCAGCAGCCACGGCTTCATCGACGCGCTGTACGACTTGTCCTCACGGGTGTCGGGGTAGGCGTGAATGTAGCAACCGAGATCATCGGACTCAAACAGGCGCCGGAGCCGATCTGACGGCTGACCGCCGAAGTACACCACGAGGTAGTGGGCGTCCTGTTCGTAACCCAGCTCGCGGAAGTGGGCAATCTGCACCAGCATCTGCCACAGGTAGTAGTCGTTGTCCGGCACCGGGATGAGGAACTCCATGGCACCCTTCTGCGGTGGTCAGTAGAGACGATGATGGCCCGCCAGTGTGACGTGGCGGGCCATCAATCGTGAGCTGTCAGCTAAGACCGACGACCGGCTCGGCAGCCGCTTCGAGGGGTGCGTCGGTCACCAGCGGGGCGTCTGTCGCAGGGGCGTCTTCAGGGCTCTGCAGCAGGGGCGTCGTCTGCAGGGGCGTCTGCCTGCAGGGCCGTCTGCCTGCAGTGTCCGTCTGCCTGCGCCGCGGCGGGCGCAGCGGTGGGCGGAACTGTCGGGGTCGTCGTCGTTGGCGTTGACGTCGGGATGCAGTTGTTCTTCTTGTCGCACGGCGGGGAGTCGCAGCGATGCTGAACGAGCGCCCCGTCCAGCCCTCGCCGTAGGGCGGGGTGGTCGTGGTCGCCGGAGCAACGGGCCAAGGGCTGGGGGTGTAGGAGTGATCCAGATCGGTGCCCGCCGCGGTCTTGTGGCCCCATGCGAACCACAGGACACCACTGGCGCTGGTGTTTGCGCTGTTACCCGTCGCGCCACCGTCGACCGCGATGTACTTGGTCTCCCCTGGCAGGAGAGTGATGACAGTGCCCACCGAGGCGCACGAGGGAGTCGGGTGCCGGGGGAACGCCTGGCGTGCGACCTCGCGGAGTCGAAGTCGAAGATGACTGGCGAGATGTGCTGAAGTAGGGACGATGTAGATGGGCAGGTGGTAGGTGTTGTACCTGTACACCGTCAATGTCCGTCGTGTTGGTTAGACGGACCGTGAAGGTGTACCCCTTGGTGAACTCCGGTTTGCAGCGAGTTCCCAGGCTGCTTGCAGGCCTGAGCACGGTGACAGGGGGGTTCCCCGAGATCGCGTAGGCGGGCGCAGCGGACGCGACCGCCACTGCCGGGACGGCCCAGACCAGACCCTTGGCCAGAGTGCGGCGCTGGATCTTCGTCGGCTCCGCAGCGACGTTCATGTCCTCGGTTGCACTCACAATTCCCCCAAGTCAGATCTGACAGTTGATGCCAAGTTAGCATGACAAGCCTCGACAAAGCCAGCGGTCGCTGAGATTCTCTGTGGCGCCGACGATCGAATGTGAGAGCATCAATCAACAGGCAACCGGGCGTGAGTGGAGCCTCGAGTTCGTCGCCGCGCACAGGTGGTTCAGTCGCGGTCGGGGTGGGCGCGCAGGCTCTGAGCAAACAGACGGAGGGTCTTTGATGCGGATCACGGTGGTGGGCACCGGCTACGTGGGCCTTGTGGCGGGGGTGTGCTTCGCTGAGGTGGGCCATCAGGTCACGTGCGTAGACACCGACGAGAGGAAGCTCGACATGCTTCGCCGCGATGAGTCGCCCATCTACGAGGCGGGTCTCGAGGATCTCATGCGAAGCAACCGGGCTGCCGGTCGCATCACCTACACCTCTGACTACGCGTCCGCCTACCGGGACGCTGAGGCTGTTTTCATCGGGGTCGGTACGCCCGAGCGTCCGGACGGTTCGGCAGACCTGTCGTACATCGCGCAGGTCGCTCGCCAGATCGCCGAGAACATCACCAACGAGTGCCTGGTCGTCGTGAAGTCAACCGTCCCGGTCGGCACCAACGACAAGGTCGAGCAATTCATTCGGGATTTCCTGGTGAATGACGTCCGCGTCGAGGTTGCGTCGAACCCCGAGTTCCTGGCCCAGGGTTCCGCAGTGCGCGACACCCTGCACGCCGCGCGCGTGGTCATCGGAACGGAGAGCCCGTGGGCCGAGACGATGCTCCGCCAGATCTACGAGCCGTTCGGACTGCCTATCGTCTCGGTGAGTCGACGATCGGCCGAGATGATCAAGTACGCATCCAACGTGTTCCTGGCCCTAAAGATCTCGTACATGAACGAGATCGCCAACCTGTGCGAACTGGTGGGCGCCAACGTCGACGACGTGGCGCTGGGCATGAGCTACGACGACCGCATTGGCGCGAAGTTCCTGAACGCTGGCGTCGGGTACGGCGGGTCGTGCTTCCCCAAGGACACGAAAGCTCTGGACTGGCTCGCGCGGCATCACGGCACGAACCTGCACACGGTCAAGGCGGCCATCACTGTGAACAGCGCCCAGAAGACCCGGTTATTCCGGATGGCATCGGAGCGGCTGATCGCGTTCGAGGGTCTGCGCGTCGCGGTGCTCGGTCTCACGTTCAAGCCCGGTACGGACGACCTGCGAGAAGCCCCGTCGCTGGAGAACGTCCCCCTGCTGCTGGAGCATGGCGCCGACGTTCGGGCGTTCGATCCGGCCGGCGCAGCGAACTTCTGTAGGCAGTTCCCGACGGGGGCCTACGGGCATGGCCAGATCGCGTACCTCGAGACTCCGGACGAGGCGCTCGACGGGGCGCACGTGTGCTTCATCTTCACAGAGTGGCCCGAGATTAGGCAGATCGCACCGGAGGATTTCCGACGGCTGATGAAGACGCCCCTGGTGTACGACGGAAGAAATCTGTACTCACCTGAGGCGATGTCGCAGGCAGGGGTTGAGTACCACTCGGTTGGCCGGCCCAGTCTGGAGGTGACGGGGTGACAGATCAGGACGTCGCAGCGCCCAACCCGACCGCGGCGTCCGCAGATGACGTCTGCCTGGTCACGGGCTGCGCCGGATTCATCGGTTACCACGTCAGCCGCGAACTGCTGTCGCGTGGACGCAGGGTGGTCGGCGTCGACAACCTCAACCAGTATTACGACGTCGATCTGAAGCTGGCCAGGCTGCGAGAGTTATCGGTACTGCCGGGGTTCAGTTTCGTCCAAGGTGACCTCGTCGATGAGGCACTTCTCCCAAGGGTGTGGGCCGACTTTCGGCCGTCGCAGGTCATCCACCTAGCTGCCCAGGCTGGCGTCCGGTACTCGCTGGAGAACCCGAGAAGTTACATCCAGTCGAACATCGTCGGGTTCTTCAACGTTCTGGAGGCCTGCCGAGCCCAGCCGGTGAAGCACCTGCTTTATGCGTCATCGAGCTCCGTGTACGGCGGGAACACGAAAGTACCGTTCGAGGAGTCGGATCGGGTGGATGAGCCGGTGTCGCTCTACGCAGCAACGAAGAGGGCTGACGAACTGCTGGCCCAGACGTACGGTCACCTCTTTGGGATTCGTGCCACCGGCATGCGCTTCTTCACCGTGTATGGGCCCTTGGGGCGCCCAGACATGGCCTATTTCAGTTTCGTGGACAAGTACTTTGCCGGTGAGCCCATCCACGTCTACAACGACGGGCAGGCGGAACATGATCTGTCCAGGGATTTCACGTATGTCGACGATGTGGTCGAGGCGATTCTGCGGTTGCTGGGGCACGTACCTGCCGAGGACTCGCCGCACGTGATCTACAACATCGGGAACAGCCGGCCTCAACCGTTGATGCGCTTCATCACCACCCTCGAGGAATGCCTCAGTGAGTCGTTGGGCGCACAGGTCGAGTTTGAGAAGGTGTATGAACCCTTGAAGCCGGGGGACGTCATCACCACGTACGCTTCAACCACGAAGCTGCAGCAAGCGACCGGGTTCGAGCCCTCAACTCCGCTTCGTGAGGGTTTGCAGCGGTTTACGGACTGGTATGTGGAGTTCTACGGACGGGCAGGATTACGCGGCCATGGATAGCAGCTCTCGGGATCACCTGAGGCATGCCCGGGCGAGCGAGGAAGGTGCACGATCCTTCAATGAGACGCATACTCATCTACATCCACTCGTTCGAACCATTCGCAGATTCGAACACTAACGCACTTATTCCGCTACTGCCCCTTCTCACAGAGGACTTCGACGTAGACATCTACTGTGCGAATATCAATAACAAAGCGAGGTGGCGCGACAGTTCTCAAGGTTGCACGGTCTTTCGATATGCCGCCCGCAGGAAGTTCGAGAAGAAACTCCTTGCATATTCCGCCAAGGAGATATTAAGACCGCGACCAGGACGCCCCAGAGCTGTACTTCGAGGATATTTACGAAACGCTCGCATTCATGCGGCCCGGGTGCTGGCCCAGTTGCTACCGCATTGGGAGCCTTTAAGGCTCAAGAAACTGATTGAATCAAGAGATTACGCCGCCTTGGTCACAGTGACGTCACCCATCGGCCCCCAACTCTCTGCGCTTAGACTAATGCAAGAGGGTGTTTTGGGTAGGACCCAGACTCCTTGGATTCCATGGTTCATGGATCCATACTCCACCTACGTGGGCCATTCGTCAGATCGTGCAGCCATGGTTCTGACGGAACGGGCAATCTATGAAGCGGCTAGTTTGGTCATCGTAACCCCAGAACTGGACAAGGATAACACCGACAACGAATTCACGCAGTTCAGACACAAGACCCGGACTCTCCCGCTCGCCAACTTACGAGTTCAGGGGCAAAGTGAGGACGCTATCTCCCGGGAGTCGGACGAGGTGCATTTCCTCTACGCAGGAAGTCTGCAAGACGTAGCAGTATGAAACCCAACTTCGCTATTCCGTCTCATTTCAAGGTCCCCCCATAACTTCATATTTCATTTGATGATCACCACGTGGTGTCACGAGGCTGAAGCGTTACGAGATAAGTACTTATCGGACTGCAATCAGGTCCGTTGGCACACCCCCATGCCTTTGGAGGAGGCCTTGGCGTTCAACAGGGAGATGGACGTATTGATAAACATCGGCAACGAGGCCAATAATCAGCTTCCGGGGAAGTGCTACGACCTTGTGGGGACCGGTCAACCCATTTTGAACGTGTTTACCCGTGACGACGATACTTCCGAGCGCTTCCTTGGTCGCTACCCACTGCACCTTGGCCTGCAGTTGAAGAGTCCCGTTTTGGACAATGAACTGATCGATGAGCAGATTAGGAAACTCACCACATTCGTGCTCGCGAGTCACGGACGTCGAGTCCCAGCCGAACTCACGACGCGGTTGTATGAGGACTACATGCCAGAACGCGTCTACAAAAAGTTCAAATCAATCCTGGAAGAGGCCATGGCGACGTCTACAAGACGGGGCAGTAGTGATATTTGATCGTTCAAATGTGACTCTACGTTACACCAGTGGACGTGGCATGCGAGCGCGGCGTCGCCGATTGTGAAGGTTCGACTCGAGAAACCTGAGGAAATCGGCAGCCACCTCGTCGCTGCTACGACATCCAAGGTCGTGTGCAACTTCCTCATACGTCATTCGTTGTGATGCATTGGCGAGAATGAATGCCTCGACTTCTCTCGCAATCGATTCGCTGGCATCCTGACTCATGGCAATGTTCAGACACAACCGGTATCTTCGCGCGATGGGCAGGGTCGGACAGTCGTCCGACCAGTAGAAGTTGATGATGGGCCTTCCGGTGCTGCAGTAGTCTAGGAACTTGCTGGGAAACATGTCGGTCCCACGATTTCCTATATGGACAAGTGCATTCGACTGACGTAAGCACGCGACTGCCGTGTCGGGGTCGACCGTTGGGTGGAAGACCAGCCTTTGACCAAGTGGTTCAGTCAAGGCCTCAAGGTACCCTTGCGGGAATTCGCCGTAGACGCCTCCAATGAAGTTCAGGCGGATATGCGGGTCCTCGATCTTCTTGAACACTTCGAATACGAACTTCGGGTCGCGCAATTCTGGGTAGAGGTGTCCAACGAAGGAGCAGTTGACGTAATCCTGATCGATAGGCACAGGAATGTCCGTCTGAGACGTCAGATCGCGAACCATCGGCAATTCCAGGGGCTTCACTTTGTCAAGGTATCTGCGCAGTGGTGATCTGGAATAGCTGGCATATATCCCGGGGGTCACTATCACTGTGTCAGCGGCGCTCACCATTACTTCTTCCTCGGCAAGTCGTCGAGCAGACGCGGAAGCTGACTGGTCGCGTGTCGGGTTATCGAAGTACGGATCAAGCATGTACATCGTCCAGCCAAGCTTGCACCAACGCTTCAGAAGAAGTCCAAAGTTGTGAGTCCAGAATGGATCGCAAGTGGTGACAACCACGTCAGCAGAGGTTTCACGCGCAACCCGGATCAGGGCTCTCGCACTCAGCGCCTGCTCCAACAGGAACGGGTCGGCGGAGAACATTCTCTTTAGAACGGCGGTCAGCAAGTACACTGCGGAATGGAGAGCGGCCGAGAACATCCTTCCACTTCGAAGAAGCCGTCGGAATTTGGTCTTCAGGCTGCTCCGGTCGATAGGGATACGTAGGACCGTGATCCCGGGCAGGAGCGTTTCTTCGTAGGGCTTCGAGTTGTCAATGATTCGAACGACTGTGACCTGATGTCCCTGTTCGACGAAGAAGTTGCACAAGTGATGAAGAATGTTGGCTGTTGCGTCGGTGTCCGGATAGAAATGTTCGGCTATCAGCATGATGTGCATGAAAAGGGCTGCGTCTCCGTTCGTCCTCTTGGCCGAGCGTTGAGTGTCGGAGGTTGAGTAGAAGCTGTTGAGGTTCAGGCACTCATCGTGCGGGCGTTGATCGATTCTACTCAGACCTAGCGGTTGTGCGGCGGGACCCGCAGGTCTCTCTCGCATCAAGGCCGCCGGACACTGTGGTTCCCCGCCGTCGGCGAGCGTTCTATCGGCCTTCCCGGGCTTGCGCACACCATGGCTTCTTTGTGAACCTCATCCTGTCCGACACTTGTGACCACTCTCTTCCCGAGGATGTGAGCACCAGCGAGACACAACGAGGGGACGGAAATGGACGGGGTCAGGCCACCGCGGCAGAAGCTGATTGGCGGCAGTGTATCGTCGTATCGTGCCAGAGACAGGCAAGCGAACGTCGGCCGAAACCGTCGCGGTTGGGTGCGACAGCGACAGGAGGCACGTCGAGCACGCACTCGCTGCCGTCTCCTTTCAGGCCCGACCTCGAAGTGATAGTCACTGATGTCGCCTCGTTTGACGGAAGCCAAGCATCTATCGATGGGCCGATAATGCAGCCGGAAATCAGTGTCGTCGTGCCGGTATTCAACGTTCAAGAATATATAACGAAGTGCGTCACCTCGATACTCGTTCAAACCTACTCGGATTTCGAGCTCATCCTCATTGACGACGGATCGACGGACGGATCGGGTGCACTTTGTGATGCGTTGGCGCTGACCGACAGTCGAATCGTGGCAGTCCACCAGCACAACCAGGGGCTTTCCGCGGCCCGAAACGCAGGGTTGGATCTGGCCATCGGCTCTCACGTCAGCTTCGTCGACAGCGATGATTGGATACATCCGGAGTGTCTCAGGTCATTGCGGGAGTTGGTGGATGCATCCCAGGCGGAGATCTCGATGTGCGCCGTTACGAGACTGGCGTCTGAAGAGGAGGCAGCCGGCATGCTCGCAGGGGACTCACTTGTTCAGGCGGGTTCAGAAGTCGTGCGTGACATGGTCGAAGGACGCCGTGAGCACTTGAGCGATGCGAACATCGCCTGTGCCAAGCTGTACGACCGGCGACTCTTCGAGGGTATTCGCTTTCCGATTGGCCGTCTGCACGAGGATGAGTTCACAACCTACCGACTCCTTCTGAGGGCCGAACGCGTGGCCCATACGACTGCCGAGCTGTACATGTACCGGCAGCGCCCCGGAAGCATCACGGGGGCGAACAGGTCTTTCAAGTCGCGGCTGGATGCGATCGACGCATTCCTGGAGCGGCGCCAGACCCTTCAGTCGATCGGGTTACAGTACAACGACAGATCCGAGCGTACGCAACTGTTCGGAATGTTCATGCAGGCGAACAGTGCGTACCTTCGAATGAGTGGCCGACAACGAGCAGACGCCAGCGGGCGCCTCCGAGCAACTGCCGGCGAACTCGCACGCATTCCGCAGTCGCCCATCACGAGACTGACATACCAGATGGCGCGGGTTGTTCCGGGCGCATCGACAATGCGGGCACATAGGGCTCTCATCGGGTTAGCAAGCTTGAGGGGACGTGATGCTGCCGCTGGCTCCTCAGGCGGATCGCGAGAGAGCACGGCGACACCGTTCGAAGATCGTGACCGCGTACCGGGCGACGTAGAAGGCCAGCCGTGAAACCTCGATCTTGAGTGGGAGGGGGTTGCGGCACACGTCGCGAGATCGCTTCGAACGGAAGTCGCGCAGGAACCAGCGCACGGAACTCTTGTGCATCGCCGACCGCCTCATCAGCGCGGCCGGATCCAGCGAGCGGTATTCGCGGCGATCCACGTTGAGGTAGTGGACCCACTTCCGCACCATCAACCCGAAGGGCGGGTACGGAATAACGAACCACGAACGGAGCTCTCCCCTCTCTCCCGAGACAACCGCATATTCGTCGGTGACGCCGATGTAGCCTTCGCACGCACTCCCGCGGTAAAGGCGTGGAAATCGCATCGGGTATGTGGTAGCGCAGTCGATCAGGCGTCCGTCAACCTCATATCGTGCTTCGATGTTGTACTGGTTCGGCCCACCCTCGAGTCGGCAGACCCTGCGGAGGTCTTCTACCAACTCCGCACTGGCATACTCATCCGAATCCAGTTGCATGATCCAGGGTTGATTTGCGAACATTCGCATGTGGTCGCGGGCGCCCCCGTAATCAACCAGTGTCTTGTTCGGGCCCTGGCACGATGCTGGCTGATCGATCAAGGTCCTGCCGAAGCGCGTAACGATTTCACGGGTTCCGTCTGTTGATCCACCATCGGAGACAATGACCTCCAGGACCTCGGCAACGGACTCAAGTGCCCGCGGAAGCGTCGCTGACGAGTTGTAGGTCAAGATCGTCACGGTGCAGGGGATCCCTGAAGTCATGCCTGCAATGATGGCCTTTTCCCTGCGCTCGTGCCAGCTTCCGCTCTGCAGCTTCGAGCCGAGAGTTTCAGCTCATGGCGATCACCGCGCCATGGACCTCTCGAAGACGCGCGTCCCTGCACGGTTCCGTCCCCGTAGGATCGGCTCATGAACGCCCCAACCAGGTGGACCGCTCCGGCGCTCCGATCGCTGCCCCGTGGCCTCGCTGCGGCCGTCGCCTTGATCCGCCCCGACGCCGCGAGGAAGCCCGCGTGGGAGCGCACGGCCCTTGAGGATATCGCGGCCCGCCGCCCGTGGAATATCGCGGCGAAAGTCGCCCGTCAGGTGGCGCTCCGTCGCATCCGGTCGCTGCAGGAGGGTGTGACCGTCATCGTCGTGAACTGGAACACCAAGGACGTCACATCCGATGTGATCCGGGCCGTCGAGCAGCTGTCTCCTCCGCTAACCCGCATCCTGGTCGTGGACAACGGGTCGACGGACGGTAGCAGGGAGCTGTTCCGATCGTGGCCCGGCATTCAGACCATGCTGCTGCGCGCGAATGCCGGGCACGGCGTGGCCCTAGACCTCGCGGTCTGCGCCACAAGGACGAAGGTGGCCGTGACCCTCGACTCGGACGCCATCCCCCTCACGCCCAATTGGCTCGAGGCCGCAGTCGCCCCAGTGCGCGAAGGCCGCGCCGTCCTCGCGGGGCTGCGGTCGTCCCGCAACTTCGTCCACCCCGTGTACTCGGCCGTAAACACGGCCGAGTTTGTGCGGCGGAGGCTTTCGTATCAAGCGTTCATCCCACCGGGTGTGACCAGCGAAACCGCACGCTGGGGGCAAAACGCGTGGGACACCGCCGAGCTCATGACCCGCCGTCTCCGCGCCGACGAAGTGTTCTTCGTCGACCCGACGGAGAACCTCGTGTCCGGGCTGCCGGGGATGACAACCGGAGGGGTGGTTTACCACCACGGTGGGGTGAGCAGAACCGCGAGCGGCATCATTGACGACGCCGCCCTGGCCGCATGGCGGGACGCTGGCGAGCGGCTGCGGGCCGCCGTGCGCGACATCGACGGGAGTGAGGCATGAATCTGAAGTCAGGCCGCGGCGCCTCCAAGGCGCGCCTCGTTCGGGTGGGTGGGGCGAGCATCGCCGCGATCCGCCGGGTACGTCACCCCCGCGATTATCGACCGGGCGTGACTGTCATCACTGTCAACTGGAACTCACTTCCCTTCCTGCGTCGGACGCTGGCAGCCATCGAGGCCATGTCCCCATCCGGGACCGATGTCGTCGTGGTCGACAACGCCTCCACGGACGGCTCCCGCGAGTACCTTGCAGGGCGTCAGGGAATCCGCACGCTGCTCCTCCCACTCAACGTCGGCCACGGTGTGGCGTTGGACCTTGCGGTCGCCGGAGTGGACACCGAGTACCTCGCCGTCCTCGACGTCGACGCGTTCCCCGTCGCACCCGATTGGCTCGAGCAGAGCATTGCAGCGCTTGAGGCTGGCGCACAGGTCGCCGGCGCTCACCTGCACCGCAACTTCATCCACCCGAGCTTCCTGGTCACCCGGACGCGGGTGGTCCACGAGTTCGGGCTCACATTTCGACCGGTCGGGACGCTGGCACAGCTCGACCGCTCCGCCCCACTGTTCCTGGACGTGGGCGAGGCTCTCTCGCAACGGATGATCGTCAAGTTCGGCGGTGGGCGTGCGCTGCACTTTTTCGAACCAACATCTACCCGCGGACCCGGCCTCGCCGGTTCGGTCTTTGGCGGGATCGTCTACCACAACCTGTACGCCACCCAGGGGACTGGCAAAGGCAACGCACTCGAGATGTTCGAGGCCGCCTTCGCCGAACACCACGCAGACCTCACGATCGGATGATGGTGACACCGGAGATCAGTGTCATCATTCCCGTCCGCAACGGGGCCGCGACACTCGCCGAACAACTGCAGGCGCTCGCCAAAGCGGAGAAGCCCACTGACGGTTTCGAGGTGATCGTTGCGGACAACGGCTCAACTGACGGCACCGCAGACCTCGCGCGTACCTTCGCCGATCACCTTCCCCTGCGCGTCCTCACGGTGAGCCGCCCTGGCGCGAACGCGGCACGCAATGCTGCAGCCCAGGCCAGCAGTGGCCGGTGCCTGATGTTCTGCGATGCGGACGACGTGGTTGACGCGCACTGGATGACCCGCATGTGGAACGCTCTCGTCGCCGGCCATGACTTAGTGGTGGGTTACCTCGACTACCGCGAACTCAACGACCCGGACACACTCAAATGGCGTGGCGCGCGTGGTGCCGGAACCTACGTGCATCTGGGTTTCCTTCCTGCCGGACACCTCTGCAACCTCGCGGTCACGCGCTCCCTGTTCGACCAGTTGGGTGGCTTCGACGAGCACTTCGTCGGCGGGGCGGACGATGTGGATTTCTGTTGGCGGGCGCAGTTGGCCGGCGCGAGATTCCAGTACCTGCCGGACGCGGTGGTCAACTACAGGTTCCGTCCGAACCTTCGAACGATGGCCCGGCAGGAGGTTGGCTACGGCGCCGCCGAGGCTCAGCTGTACCGCAAGTTCGCCAACAATGGCGTCCGACGCCGACCAATCAGTGCACTGGGCATGGACGTGTGGTGGCTCCTGAGCCGCCTCCCCTTTGCGCTGCGCAGAGACCGCCGCGGAGCCTGGATCAGACGGGCCGCTCGCCAGTACGGGCGCTTCAAGGGTGCAGCTCGCACACGAACGTGGTGGTGGTGAACATGCGACTCCTGTTCATCTCTGGAACCACCGTGGGCGGCTCGGGCAGAAGCCAACGCGAGTTGGCCGGCCAACTTGTCCACCGTGGCCACACCGTGCGGTTCTTGGTGGACGACGACCAGCGGGCACCCGCGACGCGGTGGCTCTATGGCCATCTCTCGGACGCCTCCGTTCGAGTGGCAGGAACACGCCTTGAGTCTGCAGCAACGTGGCTGCGGACGCGGCTCGGTCGTCGGACGACCCAAACGATGATCGGCGACTTGCCTCACCAGGTGACGCCGGTCCCGCAGAATGCCCTGCCGAACGCGTTGACGAGCGTCCGGCCCGACGTCGTCGTCGCCAACAGTGTCGAACGGTGGGCGTGGCGGCTCATCCACGAGACCTGCAGGGCTGCCGGGGTTCCCACGATCCTTTACGTTCGCGAGGACGACAGTCTCCGTCACCTGGAGTCGGGGGCAGTGCCCGACGTCCTGGTCGCAAACGCTGAGTCACTCGCGGAGCGGCTCCGGGCACAGGGCTTCGAGTGCGCATTCGTCCCTTCCGTCGTGGACGTATCGATCACCCGGACGGAGTCGACTCGCCGCGTGGCGCTCGCGATCAACCCGGCGCGCAGCCGTGGTGGCGACATCGTGTGGGCGCTGGCCGCAAGGCTGCCCGAGATTCCGTTCGTGGTGCAGGAGTCGTGGCCCCTGTCTGGCGAGGAACTGGCGGACGTGCAGCGACACACCGAATCGCTCCCCAACGTCGAGTTCCGACGCGCCGCTCCGCCGGGCCCGAACCTGTACGGTGACGCCCGCGTTCTCCTCGTCCCGTACCGGGTGGACAATCGTCCGCGGGTCATCCTGGAGGCGCAATCCAACGGCATCCCGGTGATCGTCGGTGACGTGCCCGCCCTGGTCGAGGCGATCGGGGACGGCGGGATCAGTGTCCCGCTGGAGTCGATCGACGCCTGGGCGGCGGCGGTCAGGTCGCTCTGGGAAGATGAGGAACTCTACCTGCGCCTCGTGGACGCCGCGTGGGCGCACGTTCACCGACCTGAGGTCGATCCGGACGCAGTCACGCAGCGTTTCGAGGAACTCCTGGTGGCTTCGACGTCAGGTGGCCGTGGCAGGCATCAGACCGCGTAGCGGCGCAGCCCTTGGCCGATCGGGTTCGCCTGCAGTCGGTGCATCTCACTGTGCCCACCTGCGACCTCGAGCGTCGTGATCAGACCAGTGACATGCCGGTCGTACCCGAGGGTCTCGCCGAACTTCTGAGCTCGGGGTGCCGTCGACACCACGAGCAGGTCGCCTGCGTAGGGGTGCGGCCGGTATGCCCGCCGGGCCAGTGAAGAGGCATGACTCACGGCAACCAGCCGCTGCTGAGCAGGTACTTCGCCGCCAACCGTTGGCCTGACGAATCGGGCGCGCTCGAAGCTTCGCCGGAGGCGCCGCAGCAGGTTGGTGAGCCTGCGATGCAGGGCTGGACGGCGCCCGGCCTTGTGCGTGTTGAACCAGGGGCTGAACATGTCACCGACACCCACAACTACAGGTCTCTGCTCCCTCGAATCGAGGATGCGGGCCGCCTCGAGTGCCACCCACCCCCCCATCGAGTTGCCGTAGAGCACCAGGGGGCCGGCCAACCCTGCGCGCTCGATCTCGTTGACCAGCCTCTGAGCGATGGCCTCGATGGTGCGGGCAGGCTCCTGCCCCGGGCGGTGCCCTGGGTAGTCGAACAGGTAGATGGCTGGTCCTGCCCCGATCGCGTCTGCGATCAGGTCGAGGCCGACGGCGTGGCCCGCCTGCCCGGGGATCAGCACCACGTTGGTCGCGCTGCTTCCCGTCCGGTAGGTGACGAGCAGCGCGTCAGAGGGCCCCGCAACCATGAGCTCTTCGATGTGGCGAGCGAGCTCGTCCAGCCTCGGAACCGCGTGGACGTCGACGAGGGGGAGATCGACCCCGAACTCGTTGCTGATGCAGAACACCATCTCCATGACGGCGAGGGAGTCACCACCGATGTCGAAGAAGCGATCCGTTCGTGAGGCAGGCGAGGGCAAACCGAGGACGCTCTGCCAAATGTGGGCGAGCCGCTCCTCAGTCGGGCTGTAGGCGCCAACTGCATCGGTCGTTCCCTGCGGACTCTCGAGGAGGCGTCCTTCAGCGAAGGCCTGCGAGAGCGAGCGCCGTTGCGGCTTGCCCGTGTCACTCTTCGGGATGCTCCTTACCGGGAGAATGCGACGCGGGATCTTGTACGCCGCGAGACGTGACGCCAGCTCGTTGCGCAGCGCGGGCACCTCGAGTGTGGCCCCGTCCACCAACACCACGCACACAACGATGTCCTCGCCCAGCATCTCGTCGGGCACCCCGAACGCGACAGCCTCCGCCACACAGGGGTGATCAAGGATCGCCTCTTCCACCTCGCGAGGCGAGATCTTCTCCCCAGCTCTGTTGATCTGCTCCTTCGCGCGTCCGGTGATCGTGAGGTAACCGTCCGAGCCGAGTCTGCCGAGGTCTCCGGTGCGGAACCAGCCGTCGATGAATGCACCGTCGTTGGCTCCCATGGGAGATGAGTAGCCCCGGAACACCGCCGGCCCCCGCACGAGAATCTCACCCTCGCCATCCGCGTGGACCGTTCCGTTGATGCCCAGGATCGCAATGTCGGTGCCCGTTGCCCGACCGACGCTGCCGAAGCGCCGCTCACCTGGTGGAAGGGGGTTGGCGGCGATCTGGTACGCCTCGGTCATGCCGTAGACCTCGATCATGGGGGCTCCACACCGGGCTTCCAGCTGCCTGGCCAGCTGTGGTGGCAGCGGGCCGGAGGCTGAGCGCATGAGGCGAAAACCGCTCCACGATCCTTCTGACTCGAGGACGAGACGGTGGATGGTTGAGGCAGCGGTGTACCACGTGCACTCGAACCGTTCCGCCCACTCGAAGAAGCGGCGCTGGTTGATGCCCGGGGTGCACACGATGCTGCCCCCTGCCGCGAGCGTGCTGAGCGCGGCCCCCAGGAGCCCGTGGCTGTGGAAGAACGGCATCACGTTGAGGCATCGATCTGCCTTGGTCAGGCTGAGCGAAGCCACGACGTTGCGCGCCGCTGCCGTCAGGTTGCCGTGGGTGAGGGGAACCTGCTTGGGACGCGCGGTGGTTCCGGCGGTGTGCAACAGGAGGGCCACCGCGTCTGCCCCAGGGTTGTCGAGCGGGGCAGCGTTCGCTACCGGCAGGGTTCGGGCTCGAACGACAGGAGGGGGAGCCCGGTCCCCGCGGCAAGCTGGACCGCAGGACCCGATTCACCAGGCTCGACCACGATCGCGACAGCCTCAACGTCCGAGGCTAGCCGCTTGAGTTCATCGACGGTGTAGGACGGATTCACGGGGGCGCACACCGCCGCACTCATGACGCCAACGATCGCTACGAGGAACTCCGGCCCACTCGGCATGCTGACCAGCACTACGTCCGACCGGCCGACTCCGAACGCCCGCAGGCTCGCCCCGATCGTCCGAACGCGATCCAGAAGTTGCGCATAGGTGAGGGTGCTGCCGGGTTCCACGCCAAGGACAGCGGGGGCCTCCGGGGTCGTGGCCGCCGCGGACTCAAGCAAGTCGAGGACGGTCACGCTCGCACCTCCATGATTCTGGCTCTGCTAACCTTCAGTGACTTGACTACGCGAAATCCCGCACACTGACCAACCCGTTGGTCAGCCAAAGCGTCTTTCGATGACTTGGAGTCTAGATCGTGGAAGTCTCAATCATAGTGTGCGCTCACAACGAGGAACGGCACCTGCCGGCTCAGTTGGACGCTCTCGTGGCGCAGGACTGGGACGGCGAGTGGGAAGTGATCGTGGTGGACAATCGTTCCACGGACGCGACCGCGAGAATCGTCCGGGACCGTGCTGCGCAGGACACCCGCATTCGCTTGGTGGCGGCCCATGAACGAGCGGGTCAAAGCTACGGTCGAAACGTCGGTGCGCGTGCTGCGAAGGGGGAATCCCTCGCCTTCTGTGACGCAGACGACGTGGTGGCCCAGGGCTGGCTCGCCGCCATTGGCGAAGCGCTACGACAGTACGAAGTAGTCACTGGCCCGCATGAGCTCGACAGACTCAATCCTTCTTGGCTTGCCAACACTCGAGGTCGCTCGATTGAGGAGCCTGTCGGAACCTTCTACGGCATCTTTCCTTGCATTCGTGGAGCTGGTTGGGGAATCCGACACGCAGTCTGGGACGAACTCGGGGGGATGAGGGAGGACTTGCGGGCCTGCGAGGATATTGAGTTGTCTCTTCGCTGCTGGCGCCATGGCCACCAAATCGTCGGCCTGCCGGACGCCGTCGTTCATTACCGATACCGTGATTCGCCCCGGGCGCTCTGGCGGCAGGGGCTCGCCTACGGCCAGAACAGGCCGCGAATAGCACGCATGCTGGTGGACGCAGGACTCCCGCGCCCACCCCGTCTGGCGGGTGCCCGATCATGGCTGCTGCTCCTGTTGAGGCTGCCCACTCTGGCGACACCTCAAGGACGAGCTGCTTGGATGTGGATCGCTGGAAACAGAGTCGGACAGGTGATCGGCTCGTGGCGCGAGCGCGTGCTGATGCTGTAGGCGTGCCGGACGCTATTCAGGCTCTCTGCTGCTGACCGTCCACAACGTTGAGGAACCTGAAGATCGCGTCAACGGACAATCGCGCAGCTGATCCGTCACCATAGGGGGAAGGTGTCTTTCGTAGTCTCTCCGCCATCTCCACACGACGGGAGAACAACGCGGCTGCGGTTTCCACCAGTGTGTGGTCAGGTTTTGCCAGCTGGGCGAAGGTACCGATGACCTCGGGCCGTTCCGTTGACCGGCGCAGAACGACAACAGGTCGTTTCCACACACTGGCTTCCTCTTGCACTCCACCGGAGTCGGAAATCGTGAACGCGGCGTTGGCTGACAGGTTCACGAACTCGTCGTAGGCAAGCGGCTCGACGACCACGAGGTCGTTGAGCAGTGCCTGCAGCCCGAAAGCCTCGGCTCTCTGACGAGCTCTTGGGTGCAAGGGAATCAGGATCGGGCAGACAGTACGCGAGATCTCTCCGAGCAAGGTGAGCGCGGTGCTCAACTCCTGCGGCCCATCGGTGTTCTCGGGACGGTGGATCGTGGCCAGGGCATACTCGCCCACAGCCAGGCCCAGACTCTCAAGCCGGCTCAGCGCCGCTCCGCTGCCGTGGTTCAATGCACGCTGGGCTGCTGCCACGACGGTGTTGCCGGTGACGACAATTCGGTCGTCAGGAATGCCCTCTCGAAGCAGGAGTTCTCTACTGTGCTCTGTGGGGGCGAGGCACAAGTCGGCGAGGTGATCAGTCGCGACTCGGTTGTGTTCCTCCGGCATTCGTCGGTCGAAGCTGCGCAGGCCCGCCTCGACGTGGATGAGCGGGACATTGTTTGAGTTGGCCGCGATAGCTCCGCCCAGAACCGTGTTCGTGTCACCTTGAACCACAACCGCTGCGACGTCGTGATCCGAGAGCACCTGATCGACCCCCAGGATGGTGCCGGCGATCTGGTTGGCGCGGGAGCCACCGCCCACGGCGAGAGAGGCGGTGGGCGTCGGCAGACCCAACTCGGCCATGAAAGAACCCGACATCGCATGGTCCCAGTGCTGGCCGGTGTGGATGAGCAGGGCGCGATCTCCCAGCAAGGTCACGATCTCGGCAAGCTTGATGATTTCCGGTCTGGTGCCAAGGACGACCGCAATCTTGCCCTTCGACTCTCGGGAGCCTTCAGATCCCGTCGGCAGCGCCTGCGAATTCACGGACCACTCCTTCCTTCCAGCGGCTTGCGTCAAGGTACGAGGCCGCGTCGGCGACGCCAGGGGGACGCGCTGTGCCGATCGATTCGAGGTAGGAAACAACGGCCTCGGCAACCGTTTCCGGCGAAGCATGCCAGTCGACCACGATGCCCGCGCCAGACTGCTCCACCTGCTTTTCGATGTCCCAGCCACAGCGGCTGACGACGACCGGTGCACCAGCGGATAGGTATTCCCCGAACTTCATCGGCCACGCCACCTGATTCACCAGGTTCGGGGCACGGTACAGGAAGCCGAGTCGTGCCTCAGCCAGCCATTGTGCTACTTGACCGGGGTCGCTCGAGGCCACCAGTTCAGCAACCTCGTCCGGCAGGCCCTCAAGGAGAACCCTCGCACGTGGGTCACGACTGATGACTCGGAATCGCAAGCTTGAATCGAGCCGATGGATGGCCTGCCACACGAGGCTCAGTCGATCGAGTCCCTGCCACGGAGACCCGCCGCCCTGATACGTCAGGTGAGTGGGGGCCGACATGTGGTGGACGCCGAAAACGCCCGTGTCGACAGTGTTCGGAACCACCGTCACACTCTTGGCGTTGAGTCTTGAGTTCACCAGCCGACTCATTGGCTCGGAGACCACCACATGCCTCCGAGCATGAACTCGACGTCCGAACCACCAGGCTGCGGCGACAGCGGCACGTGCGCGCCACCCCGAACGGCTGAGCAATCGTTCTTCAGGAATGCCGTTGATGCACCAGACATCGCACCGCCCCGGCGGTAGGAACGCGCCTGCACTGAAGCCCACGGCAATCACGGAGGAGGTGCGGGGGATTGTGCGCCTGAGTTCCGACTTGGCGGCTCGAAGCCGGGTGAGTCGGGAATCGATGGTCCTCAGTGAACGCACGGAGGGCTTGCCCTCGACCAGTGGTCTCCAAGCGTCTTCGCCTGCCCCGAGACCGGGAGTCAGATGGACGACGTCCACGCTCTCAAAAGCCTCCGCCGCACAATCCAGCAGGAATGCGATCCGGGATCGCTCTATGTCCAGCTGGCCCCGGTAGATGAACACGGCTCGCGCTCCGCGACTCACGTCTATCCTCAATCCACGGTTCATGGTCAGACGATGCCGGCCGCAGCCAACGCCTTGCGATAGAACTCGTTGCTTTCGCGCAGAGCCTCGGGTGTGTCTACTGCGGTGACGCGGCCATCTTCGACCACGACGATGCGGTCACAGAAGTCGAGGGTCGACATTCGGTGGGCAATGATGATGACAGCTACCTTGCCGTGCAGCCCCGCGAGGGTCGCTCGAATCAACACCTCGCTCTGACCGTCCAGGGCGGAGGTTGGCTCATCCAGCACCAGCAACTCGGGCTGCCCCACCAGGGCACGGGCGATCGAAAGTCGCTGCCGTTGCCCACCGGAGAGCTGGCTGCCGCGTTCGCCAAGGTGCGTGTCGAAGCCGTTCGGCAGTCCGTTGATCTCGTCCAGCACGTTGGCCTGGGTTGCCGCGCGGCGCAGTGCCTCATCGTCGAAGCCCTCGCGGAAGAACCGGATGTTCTCCGCGACCGTCCCGGTGAACAGCAAGGGTTCCTGCGGCACGAAGGTGACCCGGCGCGTCCACCATGAGCGGTCGACTTCGCGAAGGTCGACGCCGCTCACCGCGATCGTCCCTTCAGTCGGTCGACGCAACCCCAGCACGAGCTGCGCCAGGGTTGACTTGCCGGCTCCCGACGGGCCGATCACCCCGAGCATCTCGCCGGGTTCGATGACCAGGTCGACGTCGGCGAGCGCCGGACGGTCCTCGGTGTAGGCGAAGGTCACGTCCCGGAACTGGACAGGGGTGACGGCCGAAGGCAGCGAGCCGCCGTCATCGGCTCGGTTCGACCGGTAGTTGCCGATGGTTTCTTCGACCTGTTCCAGGGACGGCAGTGCTGCGGACAACGCGCCCGATACGGCTAGCAGTTGCTGGCCGTAGCTCAGCGAACGCAGCATCAGCAGCATGATCGATCCGATGGCCGCCAGGTCGCCTGACCCGCTCGCCTTCAGAACCGCCACCCCCGAGATCACCGCGGTGTACGCGAGGAAGGTGTAGACCGGCGACAACGTGCCGTTGAGCACCTGGATGCGACGCTGCTGTTCGGAAGACGCATACACAACCTCTGTCAGCCGGGCGGCAAACCGATCTCGCACCCCGAACGTCTGCATTTCCTGACCGAGGGCGCCCAACTCGGCGACGGTGGTCGCGAACTTGATGTCGGTTGAGGCGGACACCTTGGCGAGTGCGCGGATGCGATTGCGCACAGGGCTCAACCCCAGACCCAGCAAGCCCAACGCTGCCAACACGGCAAGGGTCGCCAGCGGGTTCACCAGCACTCCCGCAGACAGGAAAGCCACCAGACTCAAAGATGAGGTGATGGCCTGAGTGAGCGCGTTCACCGCTCCGCTGATGCGCCCGACGAAGCCCGTGAGCAGCTCCTGCAGCCGGCCGGCGGCCTCGCCCTGCTGCACCCCCCAGTCGGCGCCCAGGTAGGCATCTGCCATGCGCAACCGCTGTTCGGTGCGCACCACTGCCCCGAGGGCAGCCCCAATGCGCACGGTCGTCAAGCTGAGTGCCAGCCGCACGACGATCGCCAACGCCGAGAGGACCAAAGCTGTCGTGGTCGACAAGGAACGCCCAAGCCCTGGTGCGATGCTCTCCCGACCGGCTGCCAGAGCCAGAACGGTGCTGGTGAGCAGAACCAGAAAACCGGCCTCCAACATCGCCCCGGCGAAAGAGGTGAACCCCAGCAGAAACATGCGTCCGCGGTATTTGCGGGTGAGATTCCGCAACACAGCCCAACCGCTCTGCGGGCCAGTCTCTTCGGCGCGCGCCTTAGCCATCAGTCTGTGTTCCCCTCCGCGGGCGCCGCGATTCGGCTGGGGTGTCAGTCCCGCCCTTGTTGCGCAGGAGCTTGGCGTACATGTCCAGTGACGTTCGCGCCACCCGCCGCTGGTCGAACTCCTCATCGGCCCGGTCCTGGGCAGCCCCACCCAGCCGGACGCGCAGGTCCTCGTCGTCCAGCAGACGCTCGATCCCGCGGGCCAGTGCGTCCCCGTCCTGTGGGGCCACCAGAAGCAGGTGCTCCCCGTCGCGTCCGATCTCGCGGCAGCCGCGGATGTCGGTCAGCACCATCGGCAGACCGCAGGCGGCGGCCTCCATGGACGCCCGGGAGAAGCCCTCGCGGTAGGAGGCAAGCACGAAGACGTCCAGCGCCGAGTAGACGGCCGGCATGTCGGTGCGCTCACCAACGAACCGGACAGCGTCTTGGTGCTCAACGCTCACGGCAGCGTCGGTGTCGTCCGCGGGCCCGACCCAGACGAACGCTGGCCCGTCGCCCAGGCGGTGGGCGGCCTCGGCGAACTCGGCCAGCCCCTTCTCGCGGACGCGTCGCCCGATCGTGCCAACCACGATCTCATCGTCGGCCACCCCCCACTCGGCGCGCACCCGGGCGCGTCCCTCGGGGTCGGGTCGGAAGCGCTCCAGGTCGACGCCGTTGCCGACCACCTGCCACTTGCCGCGCTTGAGGACGCGCCGCAAGGTGCGGGCGTCGGCGGCGTTCTGGAAGAACTCGTAGTCGGAGAAGCGGATGGCCAGGGCTTCCAGCCCGTACACGAACGCCCGCTTGGCCAGCGGGTCACTTGGACGCGCCCACAGTCCGTGGCAGGTGTTCACCACCACGGGGACGCCGGCCAGCCGGCCGGCGATGCGGCCCATCACGCCGGTCTTGGGGTTGTGGGTGTGCAGCACGTCGAGCTCGCAGACGCTCTGATCGTCCGGAATAGTTCGACGAAGGCGAGCAGGTCGCTGCGAAGGTTCCACGATCGGGTGAGGTGGGTGACCGGGACGTGGGTGACGCCCAGCGCTTTCACGTGCTCGATGTAGGGGCCCGGTGCGCTGATGCCGAAGACCGTGTGACCGGACGCGACGTCCTCTGCCAGCTCGGTGCCCAGCAGCCACGCCAGGCTCATATCGATCGTCGTCAGGTGGGCGATGCGCAGCCCCGGGCGCGCCCCGGCCCGATCAGTTGCCCCCGTCATTCGACCATCATCGCAGATTGAGCGGCCTTGTCATCACGGCTCAGACTGCTCACCCACCCAACGGTCACCTGGGCCCGATGGATGACAACTACTTTGTCGGCTCCTGTGCCAATCGCCTAGACTCTGGACAACCACGCCCTTTTGGAAGGTGTACCGCATGCTGCCCACCGCGAAGCTCCCCGTGACAGAGACAGCGGGGCAACCAGCATGACCCTGCGTGACTACTTCAAGATCTTCCGGCAACGCTGGTGGGTGATCCTGATCTGCACGCTGCTGGCCGGCGCGATAATGTTCGTCGTCACACCAGCCGATGCGTCCGACAAGCCCCCGGCCAGCTCGTACACCGCCACCGCCACGCTGCTCGTGGGCGGGGGCGGAGGGAGTGGGCCGGAGCTCCCATCGGGACGAATCGCCCTCTTCATCACCACCGGCGAGGTGCCCATCCGCGCGGCCGAGCAACTCGGCTACACCGGTGACCCGGTGGCACTCGCCCAGCAGGTGTCGGTCAACTACGACGGTTCGGCCCAGGCCATGACCATCTCGTCCACTGACGCCGAGGCCCAGGTCGCCGCGGACCGGGCCAACGCATTCGTCCAGGCGGCCATCGGCTACTTCGCCGACATCGGCACGTCTACCCAGCTGACTGTGCTGCAGGAGGCCACGCCGATCCCGAACATGCCGACCGGCGGGGCGGTCGTGCCACCCAGCAGAAACCTGCGGGCGGCCATCGGGGCCCTCATCGGGCTCTTCCTCGGGCTTGGCGCTGGCCATCGTGCTCGACCACCTGGACGCCCGGCTGCGCACCCGCGACGAGATCCACGAGGCCACCGGGCTGCCGGTGATCGCCGAGATCCCCAAGCTGCCACGCTCCGAGCAGGCCGCGGCCAGCATCGTCGTCCACGAGGCCCCACTGGGCATTTACGCGGACGGCTACCGCGCCGCCCGGTCGGCGCTGCTGCACATGGCCAGCACGCCGCTGCAGTTCGACGCCTCGGCGCGGGGTCTGCCCGGGGGGGCGGCCGGCCTGTGGGGGCAGAGTGAACAGCCTTCGGCCACCTATCCACCCCCATCCGCCTCCACCGCCAAGGTCATCATGATCACCTCGGCCCTGGCGGGCGAGGGCAAGACCACCAGCGTCGCCAACATCGCTGCAAGCTTCGCTGAGACCGGTCAGCGCGTCCTGGTGGTGGACGCAGACCTGCGCTCACCCAACCTGCACGAGCTGTTCGACGTGCCGCAGGGCGCCGGTGTCTCCGACTACCTCGTCCGCCCCGTGCCGGGCACGTTGCTGGCTCTCGTACGTCCCACCAGCGTCGACGGCGTCGGCATCATCACCGCCGGCACCCAACTGGAGCAGCCGGCGACGCTCACCAGCCGGATGGCCCCCTTGATCTCGGCAGCTCGCGAGATCGCCGACATCGTGATCGTGGACGCCTCACCCATCCTCGGTGCCAGTGACGGGTTCGACATCCTGCCGCTGGTCGACACAGTGCTGCTGGTGGTGCGCAGCGGCCGGTTGACCGCGACCGCTGCCCAGCGCGTGGCCGAACTGCTCGGACGCTTCCACGTGCCGGTGGCCGGCGTCGTGGTGATCGCCGCTCCCGTGAGTGCAGAAGACGGCTACGGCACTGGTTACGGTTACGGATACGGCGACAAGCGCACCGGCCGTATGAAGCGCAGCAAGAAGGCTTCGCCTCCAGAAGGCCAGCCCGCTACTGTCGAGCCCGCTGCTGTCCAAGCCAACTCCACCTCAGGCTTCGAGGCCCCAGCGCCCGGAGGCTTTGAGGCCCCAGCGCCCGGCGTCGATGGCCTGAACAGCGAGACGCCACCTGCCCCGGCAGTGGCGAATCACGTCCGCAGGCCACGTCGGGCTATCAGGCACGACTAGGCGCCCGGTGAACCTCGTCACGTCCCCTCAGCGATGGTTGATCGTCCTGGGCGTCGCCCTGGTCGGGCTCTACGCCGGGACGCTGGCCTGGGCCTTCGAAACCCAGTCGTACAACGTGTGGGGGTCGATGATCGTCGCACCGCTTGTCGGGGCGGTCAACATCATCCTGCTGTGGCGAGTCAGCAAGCGCGAGGACGACCCGTGGATGGTCGGGTTGATGGGGCTGGGCCTGGTGCTCAAGCTGTTCGGCAGTCTCGCCCGCTACTTCACGGTCTTCGTGCTCTACAACGGGGCCGGTGACGCGGCGAGCTACAACAGATACGCCTCCTACCAGCACGTCCTGTGGCGACAGGGATATGTCGTGTGGGAGGCCGACGGCAAGATGGGCACCCAGAACCTGGAGCTCATCACCACCGCCGTCTACACGATCATCGGACCCGCCCCGCTGGCCGGGTTTCTGATCTTCGCGTCCTTCGCCTACTGGGGTGTCTACCTGCTCTACCGGGCCTTCCGCATCGCGGTGCCCGGTGGCCACCACCGGCTCTACGCGGCCCTGGTCTTTCTGCTGCCGTCGCTGCTGTTCTGGCCGTCCAGCATCGGCAAGGAGGCCTGGCTGATGTTGTGGCTGGGGGTACTGGTGCTCGGCGCCGCCAAGTTCTTCACCCACCAGCCGTGGGCGTTCACCCTGATGATTCTGGGTGCGATGGGCACGTCGCTCATTCGCCCGCACATCACGGTGCTGTTGGTGGCCTCGCTGCTGGTGGCCCAGCTCTTCCGGCCGGCCGGTGACCAGGCCATCAACGTGCTGTCGAAGGCCGCCGGGATCGCCGTGCTCGGGGTGGCCGCGGCCATTCTCACCACTCAGTCGGCCGACTTCCTGGGCATCGAAGACCTCACTACCCAGGCGGTGACCGACTCCATCGGCTGGGCCAGCGGACAGACCGGGATGGGCGGCTCCGCATTCACCCCCGTGCCGTTGACCAACCCGCTCGGAGTGCCGGCGGCCATCGCCACGCTGCTGGTTCGCCCGTTCCCGTGGGAGGCCCGCGGGGTCACGATGCTCGCGCAGAGCGTGGAGGGTCTGGCCCTCATCGCGCTGTTCGTCAAGTTCCGGTCGAGGCTGGTGCGGGTGCCCCGGCTGTTGATCAAGAACCCGTTCGTGGCGTTCGCTGCGATCTACAGTCTCGTGTTCATCCTGGCCTTCTCGGGATTCTCGAACTTCGGCATCGTGGCCCGGCAGCGGACACTGATGCTTCCGCTGTTCCTGGTCTTGCTGGCGCTGCCGCTAGCCCCATCGGCAGTCACCACCGTGCGGCGTGGACGCGTCCGCGCCCGGGTGTAAGGGGCACGACATGGGTGGGTTGAGCAGCGGGGCACGGCTGGTCGCCAAATCCGGTCTGGCTGCGCTGGCCGGTAGGCGACCGGCGTCCGGGGCGACGCTGCTGATCTATCACCGCATCGGTGGCGGCACCTCCAACGAACTCGACATCTCGAGCGAGGCGTTCGTCCGGCAGCTGGACCGGCTGTCGGGCCACGACGTCGTCTCGCTGGACGCGGCCCTCGACCGGCTGGACGCGGGCGACGCCTCGCCGAGCTTCGTGCTGACCTTCGACGACGGCTTCGAGGAGGTGTACCGCAACGCGTGGCCGCTGCTTCGCGGGCGCGGGCTGCCGTTCACGGTCTATCTGGCCTCGGCGTACGTGAAGACGCCGCTGGTCTGGGAGGGTGCCACCGCCACCGGCCCGGCCGGACGCGGCCTTTCCTGGCCTCAGCTGAACGAGATGGTGGCCTCGGGTCTGTGCACGATCGGCAACCACACCCACCGCCACGTCCGGCCCGAAGAGCTTGACCGAGGCAGACCTGGACGCGTGCAGCGACACCGTCGAGCGCCACCTGGGCGTCCGACCGCAGCATTTCACCTACCCGTGGGGGGTTCGGGTGCCAGCGATGGAACCTGCGCTGCGCGCCCGGTTCCGCAGCGCGTCCACCGGTGAACTGGGACGCAACCTGCCGGGGGTCGACCCGATGCGGCTTCGCCGGGTGCCCGTTCGGCGCACCGACCCGGACGCGTTCTTCGCCGCCAAACTCGTCGGAGACCTGTTGCCCGAGAGGGTTTACGGGCAGATGGTCCGGGTAGCGAAGGCCCTGGGGGCCAGCGGCTAACGGGCCAGCCGCGCGTACACCCGCTGCTGCGCCCCGACCGCCCGCCGAATGTCGTAGTCCTTGCTGCGTGCCCGAGCCGCGGACGCCATCTGGGCGCGTCCCGCATCGTCGCCCGCCAGCCTGACCAGCGCGTCCGCCAGGGCCTGCGAGTCGTGGGCCGGGACGACGTAGCCGTGCACCCCGTCGAGCACCTGCTGCGGCACACCACCCACGTCGGTCGCCACCACCGGCAACCCGGCGGCGAACGCCTCCATGATGGCCACCGGCAGACCCTCGTGCGCCGACCCGAGCAGGAACAGGTCTGAGGCAGCCATCAGCTCATCGACATCGCGGCGGTAGCCCAGCAACTGAAAACGATCACCCAACCCGAGCTCGGCGTGCAGCGCGCGGATCTCCGCCTCCAAAGGCCCTTGTCCGACGGCGATGAACCGCAGCCTGGGTTCGCGTCCGAGGGCAGCGGAAGCCGCGCGCAGCAGGTTCGGGTAGTCCTTGTTCTTGCGCAGGTTGGCGACCGTGATCGCCAGCACCTGGTCGTCCTCGACCCCCAGCTCGGCGCGAACCCGGGCGCGCACGCCCGCGGCCACCGGCACCGACTCGGTGTCGATGCCGTGGATCAGCACCTCGCTGCGTCGCCGGCGCATCGGCCACATGGTGTCGAGCACCTGCTGCGACACCGCCCAACTGTGGGCGTCCAGCAGCCCGGTCAGCCCGTTCGCCAGACGAGTCGGCAGGCGGTGGCTCGTCCACTCGTTGTGCTCGGTCGCCACCATCGCCGGACGCCGCCGCCTGCCCAGCGTGCACGCCAGCACCCGGGCCACCGAGGCCAGCACGGGGGAGTGCGAGTGCACCACGTCCACCTCACCCAGCAGGTCGCGCAGGTCGAGCAGCCAGCCCAGGCGTCCGGGTCGCGTGGCACCCAACCTCACCGGTGACACGCCCAGCGCCTCGAACTCGGCCACCAGATGGGTCTTGTCGGGACGCACGAACGCCACCCGGTACTCGAACCGTTGGTGGTCGGCGACCTTGGCGGCCAGCAGCAACAGTTGCTCGGCGCCGCCCGGCCCCAACCCCTTGATCAGCCACAGCACGCGGACGCGAGCCCCGGACGACGTCGAACCAGGCACGGGCGACTCCTGCCGGTCGTGGGTTAGCCTGAGTTGAGGAAAACCCCTTGATCTGGCGCAGTTTAGCAACGGCGCGGTGTGAACACAGTCCCTCGGGAGGCGACGTGAGACCGGTACAGGCCGACGACCTGGTGGTACGCCGGGCCGAGCAGTCCGACGACCCTCAGGTCATCCCCCTGCTGCGGGCCGCCCTGGGCAAACCCGACGACCGGCACTACGAGGCCTTCCTGCACTGGAAGCACCGCGAGAACGCGTTCGGCATCTCGCCTGCCTGGGTGGCGCTGCATGATGACCGGGTGGTCGGGTACCGCACGTTCCTGCGCTGGCGGTTCCTGGACGCCGCCGGACGCCCGGTCACCGGGCTGCGGGCCGTCGACACGGCCACCCTGCCCGACTACCAGGGGCTCGGCATCTTCCGCACCCTCACCCTGCGGGCGGTCGCCGACCTCACCCGCGACGGGGAAGGCATCGTGTTCAACACCCCCAACGACAAGAGCCGCCCCGGCTACCTGAAGATGGGCTGGAGCCTGGCCAGGCAACTGCCGGTCGGGGTGCTGCCGTCCGGCCCGCGTGCCCTGGTGCGGATGGTGACCTCGCGGGTCGCCGCGTCCATCTGGTCGGAGCCGAGCAGCGTGGGTCTGGACGCGGCCGCCGCGTTCACCGACCCTTCGCTGGCCCAGCAGCTGCTCGAACATGCTCCTCGCAAGGGGTTTCGCACCGACCGGACGCCTGCCTACCTCGCCTGGCGGACGGCCTTCGCCCCGCTGCACTACCGCCTGCTGTTGGCTCACGATGACGACCCTGCCCAAGGCGGCATCGTCTTCCGACTGCGTCGCCGGGGGGACGCGGTCGAGGCCGCGGTCATCGAACAGCTCGTGCCCCACCGGCGAACCGGCGCCCTGCTGGTCGCCCGGATGCTGCGGCAGACCGGTGCCGACTACGCCATCGGGTTACGCACCGGGCCGCACGCCGGTCTGCTGCCACTGCCCGGTCAGGGCCCGCAGCTGACCACGCGTCCGCTTGCCGCCAGCCCGCCCGCACCGCGCGACTGGACGCTCACCCTGGCCGACGTCGAACTGTTCTGAGCTGCCCGTCAGGCCGGCTGCAACTCCGCGAGCAGCCCGCGATGGGCGCCGTAGGCGACACCGAAGGCGGTGACCTTACTGGCTGTCAGCGACGGGCTCAGCAGGATGTGATCAATGGCGAACAGTGGCGGAATGCGGCGTCCTGCGGGGTAGGTGGGCTGCCAGCCCGCACCCGCCTGCTCAGCGGCGTCCCCCAGATCGTGCTCGGCCATCAGTTGCCGCAAGGGCAGATGCTCGCGGGTCGCGTTGAAGTCCCCGACCACCAGCAGCGGTGTGGTGACGCCGGCTCTGAAGTCCTGCTGAGGGACGCGATCGCCGCATCCAGATCAGCGAAACCCCTGCAGCCAAGGCTCCAGGCCATTTGACGGTGTGGGCAGCGACACGGGAACAACGGTCACCGACATTGCTGGCACGCCGGACGCCGCGGGCAGGTCGACGGTCAGGACCGGTTGCGCGGCGTACGCCGCTGACCTCACCGTCACCGACCCGGTGGCGAACACCACGGGACCGCAGGGGTCACTCCCGTCGGCCAGCGGTTGGTCCTTCGGCTGCGTCGAATACCGGGGCAGGGCCGTCAGCCAGGCCGTCGTCTGCAGGTAGTCCCAGCCCTGCTGGCTGAGGTCTTGCAGCACCACGATGTCAGGTCGGGCACTCTCGACCACGCCCACCAGATCGACCAGGGCCGGCTCATCGCAGCGCAGGTTCATGGTGAGCACTCCAGCGACTCGCCGGCAGGCGCCGCGGGCGCAAGCGGCCAGTACGGCCGGGCCCAGAACACCTGCACCACCAGGCAGGCCAAGGTGAGCACCGCCACCGCCTTGATCAGACGCCTGGCCGCGAACGCGAAGAGCACCGTCGCCAGCGTCCAGGCCAGCACGCCATAGGGGATCAGCGGGACGCCCATAGCCGCATATGTGCTGGTCAGCTGAAGGTGCGGGAAGTGGTAGAGCACCATCAGCGCGGCACCGCCCAGCGTGCACAGCCATCCGATCGCCAGCAGCAGCCACCTCACGGAGTCCACCTCACTGCGGCCCATCTCACTGTGCCCACTTCATTGCAGGCCCACCGCCGCCGTCCAGCGACAGTCGGGCAGCCGGCGCGCGGAGGGTCGGCATCGGACTACCTCTGGTAGCCCGGCAGCGTCCGGAACCAGCCGATGGTGGCCCGCAACCCGTCGCGCAACGGCACCGCCGACACGTCGGGGAAGTGCGCCCGCAGCCGGGAGTTGTCGGCCTGCGAGTCGCGGACGTCCCCGGCCCGCGGGGCGACGTACTCGACCGCCGGGCGGAACCCGAGCAGGTCGCTCATCTCGTCGATCAGCGAGTTCAGCGAGGTGCGGGTGCCGAACGCCAGGTTCACCGGGTCGAGGTCGGTGACCTTGCGGACGACCGCGTCGGTGATGACCCTGCTCAGCGTGCCGACGAAGGTGAAGTCGCGGGTCTGCTCACCGTCGCCGTGCACCTGCAGCGGCTGACCGCGCAGGGCCGCGTCCACGAACGCGGGGATGACCGCGGCGTAGGCGTGCCCGGCGGGCTGCAGCGGCCCGTACACGTTGAAGAACCGGAACGCCAGCACCGGCAGGCCGTAGGTGTGACCGAACGCGATCGCGTACGACTCGGTGGCCTGCTTGCTCACCGCGTACGGCGAGATCGGCACGGTACGCATGGTCTCGCGCTTGGGCAGTTCGCGGTTCGCCCCGTACACCGACGACGACGAGGCGACGATCACGTGGATGTTGCCGGCGCGGCGGGCGGCCTGCAGCACCTCGAGAGTGCCAGTGGCGTTGGCGTGGTGGGACGCGACCGGGTCGGCGACCGAACGGGGCACCGAGGGACGCGCCCCCAGATGAACGACCGCGTCAGCACCCTCGAAGGCGGCGTCGAGGGCGTCCGGGTCGAGGATTGTCGCCTCGACCAGTTCGATGCCGGTGCCGTCCAGGTTGGAGCGGAAGCCGGTGGACAGGTCGTCGAAGGCCAGCACCTTGTCGACCTTGGGATGCGCTTGCAGGGCCAGGCCCAGATTCGACCCGATGAAGCCGGCTCCTCCGGTGATGACGACCTTCACTGTGCTGCTCCCTGTTGTGCCGACGCTTATGTTCGGCAAACTAGCACGCACCGGTGACAGGACGGTTTCGGTCGGCCCGCGCTCAGGCAGGGCACCCGGGCGGCCACCTAGGATGAACAGGTGAGCACCGCTGACCAGACCCCACCCGCCGCAGTTGTGCCGCAGCCGCTGCGCGTCCTGTTCGTGTGCACCGCCAACATCGCACGCTCGCCCTACGCCGAACACCGGGCAGCCCAACTGCTCGCCGATTATCCGATGATTCACCTTGCCAGCGCGGGAATTCCGGGCTATCCCGGGCGTCCGATGGATACCGGCATGGCCACGATCCTGCATGAACACGGCGGCTCGGCCGACGGGCACGTCAGCCAGACCCTCAGCAGCGACCTGGTCGCTGAGGCGGATGTGGTGCTCACCTTCCAGTTCGCCCAGCACATGCGGGTGCTCGACGAGTGGCCGCAGTTCGCCCGCCGGGTGATGGGGCTCAATCAGTTCGCCGACGCCGTCTCTCGGCTGTACTGGCCGGCGACAGGGGTTGAGCTGGTCGCTCAGGCGCACGCCGCGGCCCGCCCCGACTCCATGACCTGGGACATCTCCGACCCCTACAAACGCGGCATGGCCCGCGCCCGGGCGTGCGCCGCCGAGATCGAGGCGGCTCTCGCGCGCATCGTGCCCGCGGTGACAGGCCAACGTCCCGGCGCCGCGGACTGAACACCAGCGGTCGCCCCGGGCCAAGCAGTCGCCGTCAGGGTCGACAGTTTTCACTCGCGGCACAGCAGACCAGTCATCGGGCCCGACAATTGACCACATGACTGATTCGCATGTGGTGATCATCGGCGGCGGATTCGCGGGGCTGCACGCCGCACGCGCACTGACCAGCGCTGGCCACGAGGTGACCATCATCGACCGGCACGCCTACACGACCTTTCAGCCGCTGCTCTACCAGGTCGCCACCGGGGCATTGAACCCCGGCGACGTCACCTACTCGCTACGCCGGTGGGCCAGCAACGACCGCAGCCACCTTGCCAACTTTCGTCGGGCGACCGTCACCGGCATCGACGTCGACGCCAAGCAGGTGATCGTCAGCCGCGGCGCCCCCGTGCCCTACGACACGCTGATCGTCTGCCCCGGCGTCGGCCCGAACTACTTCGGTGTGCCGGGGGCGGCCGAGCACACCAAGCTCATCTACACCCGCGCTCAGGCGCTCGAGGTGCGCGACATCATCTTCTCGGGCCTCGAGTTGATGGCCGCCGACGCCGACCCCAACAAGAGGTTCTGCGCGGTCGTGGTGGGCGGAGGACCCACCGGGGTCGAGATGGCCGGTTCGCTGGCCGAGATGAAGACCCAGGCGCTACCGGTGCTGTACCCCGAGGTGGGCGTCGACAACTTCCATGTGGTGCTGGTCGAGATGACCGACCGGCTGCTCGGGCCGTTCGACCGACGCCTGCAGCGCTACACCCGACGCGAACTCCAGCGTCTTGGCGTGGACGTGCGGCTCGCCACCGCGGTGCAGGAGGTGGCACCCGATCATGTCGACTTCGCCGACGGCTCGAGGCTCGACTGCGACGTGGTCATCTGGGCCTCCGGGGTGGGCGCCCACCCGATGGTCGCCGACTGGGGCCTGCCGCAGGGCCGCGGCGGACGCGTCCTGATCGGCAAAGACCTGCGGGTCCTGGGCCACACCGACGTCTACGCCATCGGGGACGCGGCACTGTGCCCCGACGATCCGCAACCGCAACTCGCCCAGCCGGCCATCCAGATGGGCGAGCTCGCGGCGCGCAACATCATCGCGCAGGTCGCCGGTCAACCGCTGACCGAGTTCAGCTACTACGACAAGGGCACGATGGCCACCATCGGACGCAACGCGGCGGTCGTCCAACTGCCGCAGGGACCGAAGTTCACCGGGTTCGTCGCCTGGTTGATGTGGGTGGTCGTGCACCTGGCCACCCTGTTGGGCGGGCGCAACCGGGTGTCGGCGATGATGAACATCGCCGTCCGCTACTTCACCTGGCCCAAGTCTGCGGCCAACATCGTCGGCGACTTCCTGGAGTCGCCCGGGCGCCTGCAGCGGTCCACGGACGACGAGGATTGAGCCAGAGGTGTTCGGGCAGGTCGTCGTGGGCGGTTCGCAGGGGCAGCCCGGGCTGGACGCGGACGCGTTCGCGGGTCTGCTGCCCGGCTCGCGGGCGTCCCTGTTCGGTGCCGACGACCTGGGTGAACTGGTCGTGCTGCAACGCTGCTGCTGGGTGCCGCAGGCCCTGATCAACCAGACCCTCGACGTGCCCGCCCTCACCGAGAGCCACGACGAGGTGCTGGCCTGGACGCGCACCTGGACCACGATCGTCGTCCGGACCGCCGACGGCCGCTTGGTGGCGGCTGGGCGTGGCCGCCTCGAGAACCAGACCGACCAGGGCGCCGACTGGCAGCTGGGACGCCTGATGGTCGCCCCCGATCTGGCCGGACGCGGCATCGGCAGCGTCTTCATCGGGGTGCTCGAGGCACTGGCCCCGGCCCAGGTGAACCGGTACGTGCTGTTCACCGGCGGACGCAGCACCGCCAACATCGCGTTCTACCAGCGCGCCGGGTACCGGCTGGCCCCGCCACCGGAACCGTTCCCGCCCGGGCACATCGCCGGTGCGGTCATGCTGACCAAACCCCGCTTCAGTCCGGACGCGTGAGCCGGCGCAGGTAAGCCTGCGGGTCGGCCAGGAAGAACCTCTCCCCGATCACCAGGTCAAGGTCGGCCCAGTCACGCTCGGCGAACCCGTCGGCGTCCAGTTGCAGGATTCTCGCCCCGGGCAGGGCGGCCAACACGGGGGAGTGTGTCGCAATGAGAAGCTGCACGCCCTCGGCGGCCCCGAGTTCGGCCAGCGTCGCCAGCACCCGCAGGCTTGAACTGAACGACAGCGCAGACTCGACCTCGTCGAACACGTACAGTCCCGGACGCGGACCCTGCGTCCCGAAGCACCGGGTCTCGATCAGGTCGAGGAAGGCCTCTCCGTGACTTCGCTCATGCAGACGCGGGCCCACGCCGACACCCTCGAGATAGCTGAACAGGCCGTGCATGGTCTCGGCTCGAATGAAGTAGCCGCCCCGTGAGGCGGTCGCGCCCTTGGTGAGTTGCAGGTGCTGGGCCAGGGGTGATTCGGTGCGCCGGGTGGTGTGCATCGCCCCTGTCGAGCCGCCCTCGGGGTTGAGGCCGTACGCCTCGGCGATCGCCTCGACGATGGTGGACTTGCCGGAGCCGTTGTCGCCGACCAGCACGGTGGCCGGGCCGAGGTCGAGGCCCTGGGTCAGCAGTTGGCGCACGGCCGGGATGATGAAAGGCCAATCGGAGTTGTCGCGCGGCTCGTCATTAGCCTCGACACGCCTGACCGGACGCGTCAGCTCACGGGCCAGTCTGCTTCGTGGCGCCGGCCTACTTCGGGACGCCGGCCTGCTTGGAGACATGTGCCCATCATGACCGAGGCGTCCGACAAGGCCAGCTCACCACAAGGTGGCGACCGAGCGGGTGACCAGCCATTTGCCGTTCGACTTGAGGAAATGCTGGCGCAGGTGCAGCCGCCACTTCTTTCGCTCACCGTAGAGGGTGGCGTCGCAGATCGTGCGGCTCTCGAGGGTGGCGCGGGAGCCGTCCACCTCGGCCTTGGTCTCAACCTCCTCGAAGGAGTGGTAGGCCATCTCGCCGCTGCTCAACCGGTCGAGCCACTGTCGCTTGGTGATGGTCTTGCCGTCGAGGTGGGTGCGGGTGTAGCCCTCGCTCATGAGCTCGCCCAGGGCCTCGTACTCACCATCGATCAGCGCCTTCAGCTGCGCCTTGAAGTTGGCGATCACCTGGGCCTCGGCCGACACGGGAGTGGTCATCGTTCCTGCCTTCATCTGACGACACCGGGGATGCAGTGCGCCGTCGCACTAGCCCCACCATACGACCGCTGCGGCCGGGACGCGTCCCAGTTTGTGAGTCTGGTTAGGCACCTTCCGTCTCCCCGCTTCAGAACAGCGGTGTAACTACACGGTTGTGGTTTATCCCCAGCGTGTGCACAGATCTGTGGACAACTGTGTTGAAACGGTGCAAAGGTAAGCTGAGCGCGGGTGACGAGCCGCCGCAGCGTCGTCCAACCTCACAGCAACGGGTCGAAGGCATCCTCATCGAGCAGTTCGGGGGGCGCCGCAGGCAGCCGGACGATGAACTTCGCCCCCGCGCCAGGTTCATTGGACGCCTCCACCGTGCCGCCGTGGGCGTTGATGGTGTGCGCCACGATCGACAGGCCCAAACCGGTGCCCGGAGTGTTGCGCGCCTTGTTCGATCGGTAGAAGCGGTCGAAGATCTTGGGCAGGTCCTCCTCGGCGATGCCGGGGCCCTCGTCCCAGATGCTCAGCTCGTCACCGGCCAGCCGGACGTGCACCGTGCTCGCAGGCGGGGCGAACTTGACGGCGTTGTCGAGCAGGTTGGTCACCGCCCGCTCCAGGGTGTCGGGTTCACCCACGATGAACAGCGGCTCCAGCGAGACGTCGAACTCGAGATTCGGCCCGCGCCGCTTGGCCCGCTCGACCGCCGATGCCACCACGTCGGCCAGATCAAGGGGTTCGGGGCTCGGTGACACCTCGTCGTCGCGACTCAGCTGCACGAGATCGCCGACCAGGGACGCGAACTCGCCCAGTTGGGCGGCCACGTCCGCCAGGATCTCGGCTCTCGCCCCCTCTGGCAGCATGCCCGCCTTCTCGTCGGCCACCAGCAGTTCCACATTGGTGCGCATCGACGTCAAGGGGGTACGCAGCTCGTGGCCGGCGTCCGCGATCAGACGTTTCTGGCGGTCGCGCGAACTGGCCAGGGTGTGGATCATCGTGTCGAAGCTGCGCGACAACTCGCCGAGCTCGTCGTCGGTATACGACCCGATCGGGGCGAGCTCGTTGGTCTCCGAGACCCGGGTGACGGCCGCCGACAGCTCCTTCAGCGGACGCATCAGCTGGCGTCCGGAGTAGAAGCCCATCCAGCCGGCCAGCACGATGAAAACCATGCCGGTCAGGGTGATGCGGGTGCCGATGGTGTTCAGCGTCGCGATCACCCCACCCAGCGGCCGCGCCAGCACGATCGCGTAGCGTCCCGATTCTGTGGTCAACGGCACCGCCACCACGCGGTAGGGCGAGCCGTCGTTGCCGGTCGTCGCCCGGGTGGACGCGCCCTGCTGGGTGCGGGCGATGGCAATCTCATCGACTCCCGGGTTGAGGCTCGCGCGCATGCCCGTCACCCGCCAGACCATTCCGTCGGCCCGCACCAGCATCAGGCTGACGTTGGCCGACTGCAGGGCGGACGCGTTCAGCCCGCCCAGCCCCTCGACGTCGTTGCTGATCGGGCCCGCCGCATAGCTGGCGACCTCGACGAGTTCTTGATCGAGCTGGTCGAACATCGACTGGCGCACCGTCAGATAGGTGGCAATGCCGATGAACGCAACCGCCAGGGCGACCCCCAACGCCGTGATGCGCGCGAGACGTCCCTGCAACGACATTCCGCGCTCCGTGCGTCGCCGCAACAGCTCGCGAACCCCGATCACGGGGCAGTTTCACGCAGGACGTAGCCGACGTTGCGGATCGTGTGGATCAGCCTCGGCTCGCCCTCCTGCTCGGTCTTGCGGCGCAGGTAGCCGATGTAGACGTCCAGCGAGTTCGCGGTCGTGGTGAAGTCGAAGCCCCACACCTCGTTGAGCAGCCAACTGCGCTCCAGCACGTGCCTCGGGTGCTCCATGAACGTCTGCAGCAGCGCGAACTCGGTGCGGGTCAGACTGATGCGGCGTCCCTTGCGGCTGACCTCGCGGGTCGACAGGTCCATCGTCAGGTCGTCGAACACCAAGGTCTCGGCCGTGGCGTCCTGCTCGGGACGGGAGCGCCGGGTCAACGCCCGGATGCGGGCGGTCAGTTCCTCCAGCGAGAACGGCTTGACCATGTAGTCGTCGGCGCCGGCGTCCAGACCGTCGACCCGGTCGCCCACGGCGTCCCGGGCGGTCAGGATGAGGATCGGCACGTCGTTGCCCGACTGGCGCAACATCCGGGTGGTCTCCAGCCCGTCAAGGCGCGGCATCATCACGTCCATCACCACGGCGTCGGGACGCAGGGACGACAACTTGGCCAGCGCCTCGAGCCCATCCGCTGCGGTCGAGACCTCGTAGCCGCTGCCGTACTGCAGTGACCGGGCCAGCGAATCGCGGACCGCCTGGTCGTCGTCAACCACGAGGATGTGCATGCCCCTAGCCTGCCATATCCGCTCCGACGAGGGTTCGCCTCAGTCCTGCGGTTCGAAGCGGACGCTGAGCTGCCCGTCGTCGTTGCTGACCCAGGTGACCCGCCCCGCCCCGACGACCTTGGTGCGTCCGGACGCGACATCGATCACCAGGGCGGTGTCCTCGTCGATGGCTGCCACGGAGCGCATCGGGCCGACCTGCAGGACGGCCAGGGCGCGTCCGACCAGGTACTGGGCGTCGGCGTGCGTCTCGATGCTGGGGCCAATGAGAGCCAGCCCCTCGCGGATGTCGAGTTCGGTGCTGCCCTCGCCGGCGATCTCGGGGGCGATGCGACGTCCGGCGTGCTGCCAGCCACCGGCGATGGCATGTCGGCTGACGATCATCGCCCCCGCCGACCAGCCGAGGTACGGCACGCCGCGGCGAACCAGCGTCGAGATCATCTCGCGCCAACCCGTCAGCGCCTCAAGGTATCCCGGTGTCCAGCCGCCGGCGACCACCAGCCCGGCCAACTGTTCCGGCTCGGCCGGCCACGCGATCGGGCCCTCGTCCTCGTCGGTCAGCCAGATGGGTTCAATCAGCGCCTCGGGGAACACCGCGGTGATCGGGTCAGCATAGGTGTCCAGGAAGGGCGCGGCCTCGGCGTCGGAGCCGAGCAGGGCGATGGCGATCCGGTTGCCCCGCTCACGGGCGGCCGCCACGAACTCCTCCACCACGGGCGCGACGGCCTGCGAGGGACCGCCGCCAATCAGGAACAGGGTCATGGCCCAAGACTATCCGCGTCGGCCAGGGGGCAGGCCGGTTCGTCGCGCTCCCGGTTTGAGGCTCAGCCCAGTTATCCGCGTGAGGCTTGGTCTGTCCGGTACCGCCGGGAAATCGGGAATATGGCACGCCAGCTGGTTCATCCGGAGGGTTTGGTGCCGTAAAACACGATCTGACGTGCCGTATTCCCGTTCTTCGCCGGAATCTACTGGGCCAGCAGGCGGGCGCGGGCGATGATGCCGGGCATGGCCGCCTCGATCGCGGCCAGGGTCGCCTCGAAATCACTCAGCGACCCGAACCACGGGTCGTCGATGCCGCTGCCGCGGGGGGCGCCGGGGTCGAAGTCGGTCACCAGGTGCAGCTTCGACGTGTCGGTGGCGAGGGGACGCAGCTGCGTCAGGTGTGACGGCTCGAAGGCCAGCACGATCGCGGATTGGGCGATCAGTTGGGGTGTGGCCTGCTTGGCCCGGTGCTCACCGGACGGGTACCCGTGCGCAGTCAGGACGTGGGCCGCCCGCGGGTCCATGGGGTTGCCCCGCTCCCAGTCGCTGACGCCTGCCGAGTCGACGCTCAGTTCGAGCCCGGCCCGCTCGGCCCAGGTGATGGCCACCCGCTCGCCCATCGGCGAGCGGCAGATGTTGCCCAGGCACACGAAGGTGATCAGTCCCGCCATGGGGCCCAGCCTACCCAGCCCCCACGGCGCGCCCGGGACTGTCGTCCCCAGTCCGGGCCATTAGACTCCCTGCATGCCGGACTTGCTTGGACGCAGCTTCCTGAAGGAACTCGACTTCACCCGCGACGAGTGGGCGCACCTGCTCGAACTCTCGGCCGACCTCAAGGCCGCCAAACGCGAGCGCCGCGAGCAACCCAGGCTGGTCGGACGCAACATCGCGCTGATCTTCGAGAAGTCCTCGACCCGCACCCGGTGCGCG
This sequence comes from uncultured Actinomycetota bacterium, assembly GCA_963780175.1. Taxonomy (GTDB): domain Bacteria; phylum Actinomycetota; class Actinomycetes; order Propionibacteriales; family Propionibacteriaceae; genus Brooklawnia. Next base: position 52,403 of record CAWAAT010000008.1, read on the forward strand.
TTCGAGGTGGCCGCCCACGATCAGGGTGCGCACTGCACCTACCTCGACCCGTCCGGTTCGCAGCTCGGCCACAAGGAGTCGGTGGCCGACACAGCCCGGGTGCTCGGACGGATGTACGACGGCATCGAGTACCGCGGTTTCGAGCAGCAGCGCGTGGAAGACCTGGCCGCGCACGCCGGCGTGCCGGTCTGGAACGGGCTGACCAACGAGTGGCACCCCACCCAGATGCTGGCCGACCAGCTGACGATCACCGAGCACCTCGGACGCCCACTCGACCAGGTCTCGATCGCCTATCTCGGGGACGCCCGCTACAACGTCGGCAACTCCATCCTGGTCAGCAGCGCGCTCATGGGCATGGACGTTCGGATCGTCGCGCCCGCCGAGTTCCAGAGCCCGGCCGAGGTCGCCGAGCAGGCCCGTCGACTGGCAGCCGACTCCGGCGCCCGCGTCACCATCACCGATGACGTCGACGCCGGGGTCGCCGGCGCCGACATCATCTACACCGACGTCTGGGTGTCGATGGGTGAGCCGAAGGATGTCTGGACCTCCCGGATCGCGGCCCTGCGCGACTACCAGGTGAACGCGAAGCTGTTGGCCCGCACCGGCAACCCACAGGTGCGGGTGATGCACTGTCTGCCGGCCTTCCACGACCTGGGCACTACGGTCGGACGCCAAGTCTTCGAGGCCACCGGCATGGACGCCCTCGAGATCACCGACGACGTTTTCGAGGCCAACGCACAGGTGATCTTCGACGAGGCCGAGAACCGGATGCACACCATCAAGGCGGTGATGGTCGCCACCCTCGGCGACTGACCGGTGCCAAGATTGACGCCATGCTCTACGCCACGCACGTCGAGGTAGATCTGGGCGCCATCGCACACAACGTGCGGCAGGTGCGCGCCCTCGCGCCCGGCGCCCAGGTGTTGGTGGCGGTGAAGGCCCAGGCCTACGGGCACGGTGCGATCGCGGTGGCCAGGCTGCTGGCCGACCAGAGTCTGGCGGACGCGTTCGGGGTGGCCACCACCCCCGAGGGCATCGAACTGCGGCAGGCCGGCATCGAACTGCCCATCCTCAAGTTCGCCCCCAGTTTTCCCGAGGAACTCGACGCGGCCATCGCAGCCGACATCGCGCTCACCGTGGTGGACGCCGACACCATCGACGCCGCAGCTCGAGCCGCCGGCAAGGCAGGACGCGCGTCCCACCCGGTGCACCTGGCCATCGACACCGGCATGCGGCGGATCGGCTGCGAGCCTGAGGACGCCGTCGAACTGGCGATGCGGGTCGCCGGCGATCCCGGGCTTGAGCTGGCCGGCATCTTCACCCACCTGCCGATCAGCGACAGCCCGGCCGGGGATGAGTACACCGCCGCCCAACTCGCCAGGTTCGCCGCCGTCGTCCAGCAGGTGCAGGACGCCCGCTCAGCCTCCCGACTGGCGCCCGTGTCGCTGGTGCATGCCGCCAACTCGGGCGCGCTGCTGGGCCACAACCTGGGCGGGGCCACCATGGTGCGTCCCGGGATCATGGCCTACGGCTACTACCCGGACGCGCACGCCACCCCGCGTCCGGTCGAGTTGCGTCAGGCCATCACCTGGAGGTCACGAGTCAGCTTCGTCAAGGTCGTGCCCGCGGGACAGACCGTCGGTTACGGGCGGACGTGGACGGCCCCAGTCGACACGTGGATCGCGACCGTGCCGGTGGGTTACGCGGACGGCTACTCCAGGCTCAACTCGAACCGGGGACGCATGCTCGTCGGCGGACGCAGCCGCCCGGTTGCAGGTCGGGTGTGCATGGACCAGACGATGCTCGACCTGGGACCGGTGGTGGCGGGCGCGTCCGCCCCCGCGGCGGTGGGGGATGAGGTCGTGATCCTCGGGGCGCAGGGTGAGGAGTTCATCGGCACCGATGAGGTTGCCGACCTGATGGGCACGATCAACTACGAGGTGACCTGCCTGATCTCGGCGCGGGTCGAGCGGGTGTACCGGGACTGAGCACTCGGGTCAGGGCCGTCGGTGGTCACTGGCCGTCGGCCGGACGAGGGACAGGGCGGCGGCTGATGAACTGCTCGCGCGAGTAGCGTCCGACGGCCACGGTGTTCCAGCTGTCGGTGACGGCCCCGATGCCACCGCCGATCACCGGGATGCGCTTGGCCAGGAAGCTGGCAGCCTGCTTGCCGCCGAGCGAGCTGAGCAGTGCCGTCGTCACCCGCTGGGCGATGGCCTGCTCGAGTTGGCGGTCGATGCCAGGGGCGGTCGCCATCACCAGCGGGCTGCCGGGCAGGTCGCCGCTGGCCACCAGGTCGTCGACGATCCGCTTGCCGAGCAAGGTCGTCAACACGGCGTGGCGGACGCGGGAGTCGTCCAGGTCGTAGCCCCTCAGGTGGGCGATCGCGGCCACCATCCGGCTCTGCAGCAGCGCGACACCGGCAAGGTTGGCGGGCCCCCCGACCAGCAGCGTGACGAACCCGCCCAGGTTGGTGACGAAACCCTGCGTCCCACACAGTGCCGCGTGGGTGTAGATGATCGAGTCGATGGCCTCCTCGGCCGACCCCTTGCGCTCCAGGTGGCGTCCCGCCGTCACGCGCGCCCCGGGCAGCTGGTCGGTGCCGTCAATCGCGAAATCGACAATGTAGCGCAGGACGCGTCCGGCCGTGCCTGGTGCGCTGAGCGGGGCTGCGGCGATGATCGACTTGCCGATGTCATCGTTGTCGGGCATGCGGGCTCCTGGAGTGAGGCGATGAGTCCACGCTAGTGCGACAATGCGCCGAACAACGACGATCACGGCCCGGATTTCGCCCTGAGGTGGACGGTGGGAGAGTCGGCACGATCATGGACGCAACGGCCCGCAATGCGGAATGGTCCCCAAGAACCCCGCCCAGCCGCGACGATGGGGACGACACAGTGTGAGGAAGGAATCCCCATGACGCAGTTCGCGCGACTCGAGCTGGACGGCAAAACCTACGAGCTCCCGATCCTGGTGGGCACCGAGGGTGAGCGCGCCATCGACATCAGCAGGCTGCGATCCGACACCGGATATATCACTCTCGATGACGGCTACGTGAACACCGGTTCGTGCAGTTCAGCAATCACGTTCATCGACGGCGACGAGGGTATCCTGCGCTATCGCGGCATCCCCATCGAGGTGCTCGCTGAGCGCAGCAGCTTCGTCGAGACGTCCTACCTGCTGATCTTCGGGCACCTGCCGACCAAGGAGGAACGCGAGCAGTTCACCGAACAGCTCACCGCGTCCTCGGCGCTGCACGAGTCGATGATGAAGCACTTCGAAGCGTTCCCCACCAACTCCCACCCGATGGCGATCATGTCGGCAATGATCAACGCGCTGTCGACCCACGAGCGTCCCAAGATCGATATCGGGGACGATGCCACCCTTCAGCAGTACGCCGCCAAGTTGATCAGCAAGGTCCGCACGATCGCGGCGGCCTCGTACAAGTCGAGCGTCGGAGAACCGATCATCTACCCCCGGCACGACCTGAAGTACGTCGACAACTTCCTGCACATGATGTTCTCGATGCCCTACCGGCGTTACGAGGCGTCCCCCGAGGTCAGCCACGCCCTCAACATGTTCCTGGTGCTGCACGCCGACCACGAGCAGAACTGCTCCACGTCGACCGTGCGCATGGTGGCCTCCGGTGAGGCGAACCTGTACGCGTCCTGCTCGGCCGGAGTGGTGGCGCTGTGGGGGGCCAAGCACGGTGGTGCGAACGTCGAGGTGGTGCAGATGCTCCAGCGGATGCGCCGCGAGGGGCTGAGCGCCAAGGAGTTCCTGGACGAGGTCAAGGACAAGACGCAACGGCCGTCGGCTGATGGGATTCGGGCACCGGGTCTACAAGAACTTCGACCCGCGCGCGAAGATCCTGCGGGACGCCGCCGACCGGCTGCTGGGCTCGATGAAGATTCAGGACCCGCTGCTCGGCCTGGCCCAGGATCTGGCCGAGGTCGCTCTGACCGACGACTACTTCGTGGAGCGCAAGCTCTACCCGAACGTCGACTTCTACTCCGGCATCATCCTGCGGGCCATCGGCATTCCGCTGAACATGTACACCGTGATGTTCGCGATGGGCCGGATGCCCGGCTGGATCGCCAACTGGAAAGAGTTGCACGACACCCCTGGGCAGAAGATCTACCGACCCCGTCAGCTCTACGTGGGCAACCCCTTGACCGAGTGGGTGCCGCGGCATACGCGCTGATCAGACCCAACTGCAACGCCGCGCCATCAGGCCGGTAGTGTCATCTTCGTGACTACCGAGCCTGGCGCCGCCGCCACGAGAACCCTCGCCCTCGCCGACCCCGGCCCGCTGGGCCTGGCCGCCTTCGCGCTGACAACCTTCGTGTTGTCGGTCTTCAACGCCGGACTTGTCGACGCCGAGGCCAAGCCCGTCGTCTTCGGGTTGGCGCTGTTCTACGGCGGTCTGGTGCAGGTCTTCGCCGGGCTCGCCGAGTTCCTCAAGAAGAACACCTTCGGTGCGGTCGCCTTCTGCTCGTACGGCGCGTTCTGGATGTCGTTCTGGTACCTGTCGGTCAACCCGCAGTTCTTCCCCGCCGGCAGCGAGCACAAGCTCACCGGGGTGGGGATCTTCCTGCTCGGCTGGACGATCTTCACCGCCTACATGTGGGCGGTCACCTGGCGCATCAACGGCATCCTGCTGGCCACGTTCAGTGTGCTGCTGGTCACCTTCATCTTCCTCACCGCTGGAGACCTGACGGGCATGCACCACGCTCACGACCGTGGGCGGCTTCCTCGGCCTGGTGACCGCGTTCCTGGCCTGGTACGGCTCGCTGGCCGGTGTGATGAACAACACCACCGGCAAGGCCACGCTGCCCACCTGGCCGCGCAGCTGATCTCCTCCCCCGCATTGTCGGCGGCCGGTGAGAAACTGGTCGAATGGTGATGCAGGTGTTCGGCCCGCCCGAGCAGTGGCCCGGGCAGGACCTGATCGCGTTCAGCGACGAGTTCGACCTGCCGATGACCCTGGGCGCCTACTGTTCGGGGGCGTTCCCGATGCCGCTGCCCGAGGCCGATTTCGATGCGGCTACCGGATGGTGGTCACCCATGCGCCGCGGGGTCCTCGAGCTGGACGACCTGCGCGTCACCCGTAGCCTGCTCAAGTCGGCGCGGCGCTACACCACCACCATCGACGAGGCCTTCGACGAGGTGCTCACCCGGTGCGCCGACCCGAGGCGTCCCGACGGCTGGATCGACGAGCAGATCCGGGGGGTGTTCACCGAGGCCCACCTCAGAGGTGTCGTCCACTCTGTCGAGACCTGGGACTCCGCCGGACGCCTGGTCGGCGGCCTGTACGGGGTGAGCCTGTTCGGGCTGTTCGCCGGCGAGTCGATGTTCCACGATCCGGCGTTGGGCCGCGACGCGTCCAAGGTGGCGCTGGCCAGGCTGGTCAACCAACTTCGGGCGCGTCCAGACGGCACCGCTCTGCTGGACGTGCAGTGGCAGACCCCCCACCTGGCCAGCCTGGGGGTCAGCGAGATCTCCCGGGACGACTACCTGACGCGGCTGGCCGCCGCGCTGGACGCCCCGCAGACGCCCTGGCCGCACACCCGGCGTCCCGGCGACTGGCAGTTGGAGATCACGGCCTGAGTCGGTGGGCCCTCAGGGACGAGGCGCTGGCCGTAGGGTGTAGACATCTGTCGATTCGAGCGTCAGGAGCCCCATGCCCATCAGCCTCGACGAACTCATCGCCGGGTATCCGGACGCCCGTCTCGGTGACCGCCCAAGAGGTCCGGGACGCCGCCGGCCAGACGCGGGTCCTGATCGTCCTGGACGACGACCCCACCGGCACCCAGTCGGTGGCCGACCTGCCGGTGCTGACCGACTGGAGTGTGGAATCGTTCGCGTGGGCGCTGGCCCAGCAGCGCCCCGCCGTCTACGTGATGACAAACTCCCGCAGCCTGGACGCCAACGATGCGGCGCAGCGCAACCGCGAGGTCGCCCGGGCGGCCTTCCAGGCTGCCGAGAGCGCCGGTGTCGAGGTCGACTTCGTGTCCCGATCGGACTCGACCATGCGCGGGCACTTCCCGCTGGAACCCGACGTGCTGGCCGACTGCATCAGCGAGCGCGGCAAGGGCGAGGTTGACGGCATCGTCATCGTGCCCGCGTTCGGTGAGGCGGGACGCGTGACCGTCGCCGGGGTGCACTACGCGGGCAGTCTGGCGGCCGGTTTCACCCCGGTGGGCCAGACCGAGTTCGCCCGCGACGCGACCTTCGGGTACACCTCCTCGCGGCTCGCCGAGTGGGTCGAAGAGAAGACCGGCGGACGAGTCAAGGCCAGCGAGGTGATCGAGATCGGTCTGGCGCGGTTGCGCACCGACCTGTCGGCGGTCGTCGGCCAGTTGCGCGGCGCCCACAACCGCCAGCCGATCGTCTGCGACATCGTCGACGAGTCAGACCTGCGCCGACTCTCGCTCGCGTTGCAGGCCGCCGAGCAGCAGGGCAGCAGGTTTCTGTACCGGGTCGGGCCGCCGTTCGTGCGCGCCCGGATCGGCCAGGACGTCCGCCCCCCGCTCGAACGCGACGAGATCGCCGCCATCCGGGCGGGTGGTTTCGCGGAGCACTCGGTGGGCGGGCTCGTCATGGTCGGCTCGCACGTCCAGCAGACGTCTCGGCAGCTCGAGGTGCTGCGCGCCCGCCGGCACCCCGCCGAACTCGAGATCGACGTGCCCACGGTGCTCGGTGAGGGTCGGGACGCCCACCTCGGTGATCTGGTCGACCGCGCGCTGGCGTTGCTGCCCAGCGGAAACGTGGTCGTCCGCACCTCACGCTCCCTGGTGACGGGGCGCGACGCCGACGACTCGCTGTCGCTGGCCCGGAAGGTCTCGGACGCCGTCGTCGAGGTCACCCAACGCGTGCTGGCCGGTTATCCGCCGCGGTTCGTGGTCGCCAAGGGAGGCATCACCTCCAGCGACGTGGCGTGCCGGGGGCTGGGCATCACCAGGGCTTTCGCCCGCGGGCCGATGCTGCCCGGCATCGTCTCGCTGTGGGAGCCGATGGACGGCCCGGCACGCGGCATCCCCTACGTGGTCTTCCCCGGCAATGTCGGCTCCGAGGACGCCCTGGCCGACGTCGTCGACAAGCTGTCACCGGAGTAGAGGGGGCCTCAGCATGCCTGAACTGCCGCAGGTGGAGGCGCTGCGGGCTTGGCTGGACCAGCGACTGGCCGGCCGGGTGATCGCTCGCATCCAGTTGGCCGACTTCGCCGCCCTCAAGACCTTCCAACCGCCACTGGACGCGCTGATCGGGCTCGAGATCACTGACGTCGCCCGACACGGCAAGTTCCTGGACATCGACGCCCAGGGCCTGCACCTGGTCTTCCATCTCGCCAGGGCCGGTTGGCTGACGTGGCGTGACGTCCAGCCGGCCGCGCCCGCCCGCCCGGGCAAGGGGCCGCTCAGCCTTCGCGTGGTGCTGGACGACGGATCCGGTTTCGACCTGACCGAGGCCGGAACGCAACGCAGGTTGGCCATCCACGTGGTGGCCAACTCCGCCGACGTGTCCAGCGGTGGCGAGTCTGGGCCCCGACCCGCTGGCCGCGTCCTTCACCCGGGCGAGCCTCGACACGATTCTGGACGCCGCGGGCCGCGCCCAACTCAAGGGCGTGCTGCGCGACCAGCGGATCATCGCCGGCATCGGCAATGCCTACAGCGACGAGGTCCTGCACGCCGCGCGGATGAGCCCGTTCACCCCTGCCTCGTCGCTCGACGACCAGCGCCGCCAGGTGCTGTTCGACGCGCTCACCACGGTGTTGGGCGAGGCCCTGGCGCAGTGCCGGGGACTGCCACCCGAGGCGCTCAAGGACGACAAACGCAGCGCCATGAGGGTGCATGGCCGCACCGGTGAGGCCTGCCCGGTCTGCGGCGGCAGGGTTCATGAGGTGAGCTTCGCCGACTCGTCCCTGCAGTACTGCCCGCAGTGCCAGACCGGCGGCAAACCGCTCGCCGACCGTCGGATGAGCAAGCTGCTGCGGTGATCTCGCATGCTCGGGCAAGCTGCCGGGTGGAGTCTGGACGCTGGACGAGCGCCGGTCAGCGCCGGGCTCGGCTAGCCTGTCGCTCATGCGCGGATACTTGGGGCCCGAGGGCACCTTCACCCACCAGGCCTTGATGACCCTCGGCGAGCACCCGAGCACGCCGTTCCCGACGGTGGCCCGGGCGCTGGACGCTGTGCGCACCGGCGAGGTGGACGCGTCCCTCGTGCCGATCGAGAACTCGGTGGAGGGCGGGGTGAGTGCCACCCTGGACTACCTGGCCCTGCCCGAGTCGCCGCTGCAGATCGTCGCCGAGGTCATCATCCCGGTGAGTTTCGACCTGTGTGTGCGTCCCGGCACCCGGCTCGACCAGGTGAGCCGGGTCATCAGCCATCCGCATGCCATCGCGCAGGTGCGCGGCTGGCTGGACGCCAACCTGCCTGAGGCGATCGTCGTGGAGCGCGGCTCCACGGCCGGTGCGGCCCAGACGGTCTGCGACCCGGCTTCCGGCTTCGACGCGGCGGTCTGTGCCCCGGTGGCCGGTGAGATGTACGGCCTGGTCAGCTTGGCGCACGCGATCAGCGACAACGAGTCGGCGGTCACGCGCTTCGTGCTGGTCACCCGTCCCGGGCCCAGCCCGGAGCGCACCGGTCACGACAAGACCACCATGGTCGCCTACATGCGTGAGGACCATCCCGGCGCGCTGCTCGAGATCCTGCAGCAACTGGCGGTGCGGGGAGTCAACCTGTGCAGGATCGAGTCGCGTCCCACCAAGACCACCCTCGGCGAGTACTGCTTCAGCATGGACGCCGAGGGGCACGTCACCGACTCGCGGATGGCCGAGGCGCTGATGGGTCTGCACCGCATCTGCAAGGACGTGGTCTTCCTGGGCAGTTACCCGCGGGCCGACCGCAAGGCCCCCAAGGTGCCCTTCGGAGGCCGGGACGCCGACTACCGTGACGCCCTCACCTGGGTGCGCGGTCTGGGGACGGGCGGCCGGGTCTGAACCTCACCGAGGTCGGGGAGTGACCACCAGCAGCGCCCCTGGATCGACGCTGAACTCGAAGTGGCTACCCTCACCCTCGGTGTCGCCGTCCACCTCCCAGGGAGTCGGCTCGTCGAGGCTGAGGACGAACCTCGTGCCCGAGCGGTAGTCCACGGCTTTGTTGCGGGTGATGCGTCGCAACACCGCGCTCGCCACCCGGGCCCACATCCCCAGACTCGTGGGCGCCGCCAACAGCAGGTCGAGGCGGCCGTCGTCCGGTCTGGCCTTGGGGAAGAGCACGATGCCCCCCTGCAGGCTGCTGGTGTTGCCGACGATCATCAGCAGCGCCTTGCGGTGGAAGGCGGGTTGGTAGTCGACCTGGACGCTCACCCGGCGCGGCGGCGCGGTCATGTGCTTGGTGAAGGCGACCACGTAGGCGACGTTCTTGACGATCCGCTTGAGGCGCTCGTCGGTGTCACGCATCATGGCCGCGTCGAACCCGACGCCGGCCATGCCGGTGAACCTGGTGGCGTTCGCGGAGTCATGGTCGACGACCACCTGGGCCAGATCGATGGCTCGCGGCACGCCGGTGAAGGCGACGTGCAGGGCATCCTCGAGGTCGAGGGGAATCTCCAGATTCCGGGCCAGCAGGTTGCCGGTGCCCAGCGGCAGGATCGCGCACGGCACCTTGGTGTGGCTCAACGTGGTGCTGACCACCCGGGCCGTCCCGTCACCACCGGCAGCCAGCACCAGGGTCGCCCCCGAGTCGAGGGCCTGCTGCGCCATGCCGTGGCCGGGGTCCTCGGTGCTGGTGGCCAGGAACGTCGGCTCCGGCCAGCCGTGTTGCGCGGCCACCCGGGTGGTGATCCGCCGGAAACTGGGCTCATCACCGATTTTCGCAGGGTTGAACACCACCACCACCCGCCGCTCAGCAGACTGCTGGACGCCAGCGTCGGCGTTGACCATCTCGCATCCTTCCTCGCAGTTCGGGCAGCCGGGTAGCTCAGACAACCGTCGGTTCAGACAACCCTACGCGGAAAGCGGCCACTCGTGGCTTCGGTAGAGTGTGCGCCATGATCGACCCGAAGGTGCTGCGCACCGACCCAGATCGTCTTCGAGCGTCCCAGCTGGCCCGTGGTGAGTCCGTCGACCTGGTGGACGAGGCGATCTCCGCCGACGAGGCTCGGCGGGCGGCCATCGGCGCCTTCGAGTCGGCCCGGGCCGAGCAGAAGTCGCTGGGCGCCCAGGTGGCCCGCGCCAAGGGTGACGAGAAGGCCCAGTTGCTGGCCCGCACCAAGGTGCTGTCGGCCCAGGTCAAGGAACTGTCTGTCACCGTGGCTGCCGCCGAGACTCAGGTCGACGAGGTCATGAAGCGGTTCGGCAACATCGTCATCGACGGGGTGCCCACCGGCGGCGAGGACGACTTGTACGTCATCGACACGGTTGGCACGCCGCGCGACTTCGCGTCCGAGGGAATCACGGTGCGTGACCACCTCGAGATCGGTGAGATCATCGGGGCCATCGACATGGAGCGGGGCGCGAAGGTCTCGGGGTCGAGGTTCTACTTCCTCACCGGCCCGGGCGCGTTGCTGGAGTTCGCTCTCATGCAGTACGCGCTGGCAAAGGCGCTGGAGTGGGGTTTCGTCCCGATGATTCCGCCCGCGCTGGTCAAGCCGAGCGCGATGGAGGGCACCGGGTTTCTCGGGCAGGCGGCCGAGGACGTCTACCACCTCGAGCGCGACGACCTCTACCTGGTCGGCACAGCCGAGGTGCCGCTGGCTGCCTACCACAGTGACGAGATCCTCGACGCCGGCTCGTTGCCGCTGCGTTACGCCGGGTTCAGCCCGGCGTTCCGGCGCGAGGCCGGCAGCTACGGCAAGGACACCCGCGGCATCTTCCGCGTCCACTGGTTCGACAAGTTCGAGATGTTCGTCTACTGCCGTCCCGAGGACGCCGAGGCCGAGCACGAACGCCTGCTCGGGTACGAGAAGGAGTTCCTCACCTCCTTGGGTATCCCCTTCCAGGTGCTGGACGTGGCCTCGGGCGACCTGGGTCTGAGTGCGGCGCGCAAGTACGACTGCTACGGCTGGGTGCCCAGCCAGCAGCGCTACCGCGAGATCACCTCGACGTCCAACTGCACCGAGTTCCAGGCCCGACGCCTGAACATCCGGGCCCGCGACGAGTCGGGGACGCGTCCGGTCGCCACCCTCAACGGGACGCTGTGCGCCATGGCCCGCTCGATCCTGATGATCCTGGAGAACTACCAGAACGCCGACGGCTCGGTCACGGTGCCAGCGGTGCTGCGTCCCTACCTCGGCGGCCTCGAGGTGTTCGCGGCCCGCTAGACGCGGTCGGCTCTGTGCGGGCGTGGTTCAGTTGGGCTCCGGCTCTGCCGTGGTGGTCTGGCCGGCTGCCGGCTCTGCCCTGGGGGTCGTTCTCGACCTCTGTCCAAGCCTTGGGTCCTCGCGCTTCGCGCGATCACCCTGGGTGGGGGTCGGGGTGCGCTCTACGGTCTTCGAACGATCCCCTGGGCAGAACCTTTGACGTTCTCCGTTGCCTCCATGTCTCCAGCGCCCTGTCTGTCCGCCGCGGCGTGCGTGACTAAGGTCCTGACGGTTTCGGTGGGCAACGTCTCCGATCCCTGTCCGACTGGGTTCTGGCAGCCGCTGGCGGCGAATGGTCAGGACCTTGGTCACGCCCGCGCCGGTTGATGGCACCTTCAGCGAACCCGGTCCTCGCTGCCCAGCCTCTGATGTGAGCCATGCCTGAGGTCATGCGATCGTGGACGACACGCCGAAGAACAGGCGCGACACGCCGCGGGACGCCCCTCTTGGCGCGATTTGGCATGACCACAGGCACGTTGGCCCGCTGCAAGGACGTCACAGGCCTTGCCCTGGGGGTCGTCCGAAGACCGTAGAGCGCACCCCGACCCCCGCCCAGGGTGATCGCGCGGAGCGCGAAGACCCAGGGCTTGGACAGAGGTCGAGAACGACCCCCAGGGCAGAGCCGGCAGCCGACTCGACCCCAGGGCAGAGCCGGCTGCAGGCGCGATGGGCAGGGCTGGCTGCAGGCGCGATGGGCAGGGCCGGCTGCCGGCCCCGAGTGGCCGAAATCCGCGCGGCAGGCCCCTGGACGCGCCAAGCTGGGGTATGGCCACACAGCATCTGAGCCTCACCTTCCTCGGCGCGGCCGGGACCGTCACCGGCTCCAAGTACCTGCTCACCCACGCCGGCCACCGCCGCATTCTGGTGGACGCAGGCATGTTCCAGGGCAGTCGACAGTTGCGAGACCTCAACTGGCTGCCTTTCCCGACCAACCCGGCGACCATCGACGCGATCGTGCTCACCCACGCCCACATGGATCACTGCGGCTACCTGCCTGCCCTGGTCAGGCAGGGGTTCCGGGGGCCCATCTACGCCACCGAGGGCAGCATCCGTCTGGCCGAGATCGTCCTGCGGGACGCCGGCTACCTGCAGGAGATCGAGGCGCAGGAGGCGGCTCGTGGCGGCTACTCCCGGCACGCCGAGCCGCTGCCGCTCTACACCCAGGACGATGTCGAGGCGACCCTGCCGCTGTTCCAGGCCGTGGACATCCACAAAGATCTGCCGCTGGGTGGGGGCCTCACCATGCGGATGTGGCGGGCCGGGCACATCCTGGGCTCAACCTCGATCCGGATGTGGTTGGACGACGCCGACCCCGAGGAGGACGCGATCGTCTTCTCCGGTGATCTGGGACGCCACCACCACCCCGTCCTGGCCGATCGCGAGACGCCCGACGGCGCCCCCACCGTCCTCATCGAGTCGACCTACGGCGACCGAGAGCATCCCGAACCCGACCTGGAGCACGAGGCGTTCGCCGACCTCATCCGGCGCACCATCAAGCGCGGCGGCAATGTGCTCATTCCCGCATTCGCCGTCGACCGTTCCGAGGTGGTGCTGCTCGCCATTCAGCAGATGATGGAGGCCGGCCGCATCCCCGATGACATCCCCATCTGGATGAACTCGCCGATGGGGTTGGCCGCGTTGAGCGTCTACCTCGATCCAGCGATGGCCGATGAGATCGGGCCCGAGTTCCGCGGGCGCCCGTTCATCAACCTGCCGACGCTGCGAGAGGCCCGCTCGAAGGAGGACTCGATCAAGCTCAACGAACCCGCGAGGCCCTCGATCATCATCTCTTCATCGGGCATGGCGACCGGCGGACGCGTGGTGCACCACCTCAAGTCGATGCTGCCCGATCCGAAGAACTCGGTGGTGTTCACCGGGTTCCAGTCTCAGGGCACCCGTGGGCGCATCCTGATGGACGGCGCAACCGAACTGAAGATGTACGGCAAGTACATCCCGGTGCGCGCCGAGATGCTGCAGGACAACGAGTTCAGTGTGCACGCCGACGCGTCCGAGTTGATGGACTGGCTGACCGAGATGAGCCCCCGTCCCTCGACCGTCTACTGCGTCCACGGCGAACTGGAGGCGGCGAAGGCGCTGGCCCGGAAGATCCACGACCGGCTGGGCATCATCGCCGTCGTCCCCGAGATGGGTGAGGTCGTCCGGATCTGATCCCCGGACGCGAAACAAGCGGCCCGCCGGTGTTCACCGGCGGGCCGCTTGGCTTGTTTGGACTTGGTTGGCGATGCCTGGATTACGCCAGGGGATCAGCCGCGACCCGGGTACCCGCCCGGCGGGCAGCGAGGATCTCGACGTTCTGGGCGATGGCCTTCTTCTTCAGCGGGTAGAGGAAGAACAGCACCAGGCCGACCAGAATGAAGGACACGCCGGGAACGAGGTTGACCAACGCATAGATCCCGTCGACGACCTCCTGGGGCTGCTGCTTGCCAGCCTTGGCGTCCGCGACGCTGAAGCCGATCCAGCCCAGCGCGGCACCGGTGAGACCGCCGGCCAGTGCCTGGCCGACCTTGCGGGCCCACGAGTACAGCGCGTACACGGTGGCGTCGTCACGCTGACCGGTTCGGACGTCCTGGTAGTCGATGACGTCGGTGATGAACGCCCAGACCAGGAAGTTGAAGATCGCGACACAGAAGCTGCCGATCGCGTAGAGCGCGATCCACAGCACCGGGTTGGTGATCTTCAGAAGGTACGCAACGATGAACATCCCCCCAGCGACCAGCATGGCAACGGCTCCGGTCTCGGCCTTGCCGAACCGCTTGCCGAAGAACGGGGCCAGGAGAATCAGGATGAAAGTGGGGAGCAGTGCGGCCATTGAGGCGCCCGCCTGCAGCTTGCCGTTGCCGAAGTAGGCCAGGAAGGTGTAGCCCAGCATTCCGGACAGGAAGAGGTTGCCGAGCAGCAGCAGCAGGGCGGCCAGAATCAGCGTCAGCAGGGCCTTGTTGGTGGTGATCGAGGCCAGCATCTTGCCGATGCCCGCGCCCTCGCCCTCCGCCTTCGGTCGGGCCTCCACACGTTCTTCGACGTTGAAGAAGCAGAGCGCGTAGCAGACGACCGCCAGCGCCGCGCAGACCACGGCCGCAAGCGTCATCCGCGGGCCGTCCAGAACGGAGACACCCTCGGCGTTCTTGGTGTAGACGAACAGCGGCAGCACGGTCGAGATCGCCAGCATGGCCAGGTTGGCGCCGGTGGAGCGGAAGACCGACAGCTGGGCGCGGTGGTCGGGATCAGACGAGATGACCGAGGCCATTGAGCCGTAGGGGATGTTGATCGCGGTGTAGGCGACCGAACCCCACAGGAAGTAGGTGGCGGCCATGTACACGACCTTGGTCGTGTAGCTCTCGAATCCGGCGGCGAAGCTCATGTACATCATCGCCGACGCCACCGCCACCGGGATCGCGACGAACTTGATCCACCGCTTGAACTTGGTGCCACCGGGCTTGACGGGCAACCGGTCGACGATGAGGCCCATGCCCACATCGGTGAAGCCGTCGAAGACGCGAGCCAGCAGGAACAGCAGACCGACATGGGCCGGCTGGATGCCTACAACGTTCGTGTAGAACATCATGAAGAACATCATTTGAAGAATGAAGGTGAAGTCGTTTCCGAAGTCACCGAACATGTAACCGAGCTTGTCCCGCATCGAGAAGGGACGCGTCTGGGCGACGGACTGTGCTACGGGCTCTGCCAGGCCTTGGGCCATCGGGTACTCCTGTTCAGGAATCAGCCTGCGTGCGCGGGACTTACGATGTCTTCCGTGCTGGCCGCTGCTGAGGGGCTCGCTAGGTTGTGCTCTGTCAGGATAACCATGCTTTCGGGCGTTGGCTAGTTGTTTTACAGAGTGTTTCCTGGAGTTGCCTACGCGCTGCGGCGTGCCGGTTCATGGCGATTCCGGGCGAACGCGAACCAGCGATCCAGCTCGAGCACGGTGCCGCCGTCCTCGAAGTTCGCCGCCACATCGCTGGCAGCCGCTTGGACCTCCCACGGCGCGTCCCCCATGGCAACGCCGCGTCCGGCCCAGGCGAGCATCTCGATGTCGTTGCGACCGTCGCCCAGGGCGAGCACGTCGTGGGAGGAGACCCCCAGTTGCTCGCAGACCACCTCCAGTGCGGTGGCCTTGTTGACGCCCTGCGGGGCGATGTCGAGCCACGCTGACCAGCCCACCGAGTAGCTGACACCGTGCATGCCGATCGAGGCAGCCAGGTCGATGAAGTCGTGCTCATTGGCGTCCGGGTCGCGGACGATCACCCTGGTGGCCGGTTGCGCTGCCAACTCGTCCAGGGGCTCGATGGTCATGCGGCCCTGGAGGTCGCCGTCCGGGAACAGCCTGTTCACCCGGAATCCGACGCCCAGTTCCTCGACCGCTACTCGAGCGTTGGGAGCCAGGGCCATGATCTGCTCGATGACCGGGGCGGGGTCGAAGGTGGCCAGCCGGTGCTGCACCAGCGGCGGGAACTCCAGCATCACCGACCCGTTGGAGCAGATCACCGGGCCGGGCGGAAGGCCGAGGGCTTCGACCACCGGCCGGGCGTCCAGCCAGGCTCGGCCGGTCGCGAGCACCACCGGGGTGTCGGTCGCCACCACACGCTGGACGGCGGCCCGGACATCTTTCGGCAGGTGGCCTCGCCGATCAACCAGGGTGCCGTCAATGTCGAGTGCCACCAGTGTGGGACGCCATGTCATGGGGTGATGCTTGCATCTCGTGGTGACAACTTCATGACCTCCAGATTGACACACCGAGACGAATGACTGTCATGCGCTACGCGCGACGCCCTGGGGCTGGCTCTGCCCTGGGGCCGGCTCTGCCCTGGGGGTCGTTCTCGACCTCTGTCCAAGCCTTGGGCCCCCGCGCTCCGCGCGATCACCCTAGGCGGGGGTCGGGGTGCGCTCTACGGTCTTCGAACGACCCCCTGGTCAGGGCCGACTCTGCCCTGGGCCGGCTCTGCCCTGGGGCCGGCTCTGCCCTGGGGGTCGTTCTCGACCTCTGTCCAAGCCTTGGGCCCCCGCGCTCCGCGCGATCACCCTGGGCGGGGGTCGGGGTGCGCTCTACGGTCTTCGAACGACCCCCCTGGGCAGAGCCGGCCGCCCCCTGGGCAGGGCCTTTGACGCTCAGGCAGCGTTGCGGCCGCGGGGCGAGGGCTCGCTCAGCACGTCGCGACAGGCCTCCAGCACCTGCTTCCTGCTGGGCAGCGCTGGGGCCGGACGCTGGTCGGGGAGAGCAGATTCGGTGCGGCGGGCCTTGTTGAGGTGCCGCTTGACCGTGGACACCGAGCAGCCGAGTCGCTGCGCGAGCGAGCTCAACGAGGCCGCCGGGTCGCCATTGCGCAGCCGGACCAATTCGTCGTAGTTGACCTTCAGACCCTTGCCGGATTCCGCGAAGTTGAGTCCCTCGCGATCGACCGCGAGGCCTAGCCGGCGTCGGATGGCCGTCCGCTGCTGCTGGGTGGTCCCGGCACAGTACCCGGCGATGTCATGGTGCACCACGGCCCGGTAGAGGCAGTCGATCATCAGGGGGCAGCCCAGGCAGAGAGCCTCGGCGGTTCGCATCAGCAGCGACGTCTGCCGTCGATGGTCACCGCTGCCGGTGCGCTCCGGTTCCTCGAGCAGGGGATTGTGGAACAGGTCCGCGTTCTCAACACACGCGGGCGCACGTGTTCCTTCGGGGGTGAGCGTCATCGTGGGGGTCTCGTTTCGGTCACGCCGCCGGGCGGGGGTGACCGGCGGCCTCCGGTAAGCCTAGATGATCCTCAAGCCGGGGACGTGCCCGTCGCTTGCCATCACGACATGCGTGTCTGGTCACCGAACAACCGATGACAGACCTCAGCCATCACCTCGTCGATCGGCGCGTGGATGACCAGATCGGCCGCCTCATCCATCCGGGTCTCGCCGAGGTTGACCAGCCCCAGGCGACGTCCGCGATAGTGACGCAGCAGGCCGGCGGCCGGAAAGACCGCCAGCGACGTGCCGCCCACCAGCACCATGTCGGCCTGCTCGATCGCGGTGACAGCCTGGTCGACGACGTCCTCGTCGAGCACCTCGCCGTAGAGCACCACGTCGGGACGCACCATGGCCCCGCAGCGTGGGCAGACCGGGACCACGGGCAGATCCGGTATCTCGCGGAGGGCGAATCTGTGGCGCGCCGGGCCCAGACAGTGGTTACGGGCCACCGAACCGTGCAGCTCATGGACGACGCGCGATCCGGCCGCCTGGTGCAGGCCGTCGATGTTCTGGGTGACGACCGCTGCCAGGCGCCCCCGGGCCTCGAGGGTTGCCAGACCGCGGTGGGCGGCGTTGGGCAGCGCCTCGGGGTGCACCAGGTTCGCCCGGTGGAAGGCGAAGAAGACCTCTGGTTCGCCCATCAGGCACTGGTGGCTGAGCAGGTACTCGGGGGTGCGTCCGACGTTGGCGCGCGCGTACAGCCCGGCCGCCGAACGGAAGTCGGGGATGCCCGAGGCCGTCGAGACGCCCGCGCCGCCGAAGAAGACGGCAGAACGCGCCCCGTCCAGCCAATTGGCCAGGGTGTCGATCGGGTCCGAGGTTGAGCTGCTCACCAGGTGCGAATCTAGTCGGTGCCGAACTCCATGGCCGCCCGGTCGAGGGAGAGCTCCGCGTCGGACGCTGGACGGGCCTCGGGGATGTCCTCGTGGCCACCCGACTCCAGTTGACCGATCAGCTGCTGGGTGTCGCCGCCGGTGAGTTGGCCGAGGGCGACGTACTGCTCGAGCTTGCTGCGCGAGTCGGCGATGTCGAGATTGCGCATGGTCAGCTGGCCGATGCGGTCGGTCGGGCCGAACGCCGCGTCCTCGACTCGCTCCATGCTCAGCCGCTCGGGCCGGTAGCTGAAGTTGGGGCCGGTGGTGTTCATGATCGTGTAGTCGTCACCCCGGCGGAGTTTCACGGTGACCTCGCCGGTGACGACCGAGGCGACCCAGCGCTGCAGTGACTCCCGGATCATGAACGACTGGGGGTCGAACCAGCGGCCCTCGTAGAGCAACCGGCCGAGCCGGACGCCCTCGGTGTGGTAGTTCGACAGGGTGTCCTCGTTGTGGATGGCGTTGAGCAAGCGTTCGTAGCCGATGTGCAGCAGGGCCATGCCGGGGGCCTCGTAGATGCCACGGCTCTTGGCCTCGATGATGCGGTTCTCGATCTGGTCGCTCATGCCCAGACCGTGGCGTCCGCCGATCTCGTTGGCCTTCATCACCAGGGCGACGCGGTCGTCGAACCGCTCGCCGTTGATGGCGACCGGGTAGCCGTTCTCGAAGCTGAGCGTGACGGTCTCGGTCTCGATGCTGATCGCCGGATCCCAGTACTTGACGCCCATGATCGGCTCAACAGTTTCGAGACTGACGTCCAGGTTCTCCAGGGTCTTCGCCTCGTGGGTGGCACCCCAGATGTTGGCGTCCGTGGAGTAGGCCTTCTCCTTGGAGTCGCGGTAGGGCAGGTCACGCTCGCTCAGCCACTGGCTCATCTCGTCGCGGCCGCCGAGTTCGGTGACGAAGGCGGTGTCGAGCCACGGCTTGTAGATGCGCAGTTGCGGGTTGGCCATCAGGCCGTAACGGTAGAACCGCTCGATGTCGTTGCCCTTGTAGGTGGAGCCGTCACCCCAGATGGACACGTCGTCGGCGGCCATCGCCCGCACGAGCATGGTGCCGGTGACGGCGCGTCCGATCGGGGTGGTGTTGAAGTAGGCCTTGCCCGCCGACCGGATGTGGAAGGCGCCGCACTGCAGAGCGACGAGCCCCTGCTCGACCAGCGACTGGCGGCAGTCCACCAGACGGGAGAGTTCAGCGCCGTACTGCAGGGCGCGACCGGGTACCGAGTCGATATCGGGTTCGTCGTACTGGCCGATGTTGGCGGTGTAGGTGCAGGGGATCGCCCCCTTCTCGCGCATCCAGGCGACGGCGACAGAGGTGTCGAGACCGCCGGAGAAAGCGATGCCGACGCGTTCGCCGGCCGGAAGCGAAGTCAGAACCTTGGACACGAGGGTCAGCCTAACTGAAAGTTATGCCTCATGGGAAACGGGATTCGGCGAAGGGAAGCAGATGAGTATTCGCACGAAGGCATAACTATGCCGATCTCGACCTCATCCCACGGTGAGGATCACCTTCCCGATCACGGCGCCCGAGGCCAGCAGTTCGTGCGCCTGTGGTGCGTCCTTGAGCCGAATGCGGGTCTCGGGGGCCGGGACGATCGCCCCCGAGCCGATCATCGGCCAGACCCTCTCGGCAACCTGCTGGGTGATGCCCGACTTCTGCTCGACCGAACGGCCGCGCAGACTGGTGGCGGTCACGGTTGCCCGCTTGGTCAGCAGTTTGGCGATGTTGAGTTCGGCCTTGGTGCCCTTCTGCATGCCGATGATCACCAGTCGCCCGTCGGGACGCAGCGCCGAGATGTTGTCGTCGAGGTACCTGGCCCCGATGATGTCGAGGATGACGTCCACTCCGCGGTCCTGGGTGGCCATCATCAGCTCGGTCAACCAGCCGTCAGCGTAGTCGAGCACGATGTCGGCGCCCAGCCTCCGGCAGTGGTCGAGCTTGGCCGCCGATGCGGTCGTGGCGACGCTCGCTCCCAGCGCCTTGGCGTACTGGATCGCGAACGTCCCGATGCCCCCCGCTCCGCCGTGCACGAGAAAGCGTTCACCGCTTGCCAGGTGCACGTGGTCAAGGTTGGACAGCACCGTCGCCGCCACCTCGACGATGCCGGCAGCGCTCACCAGGTCGATGCCCTGGGGTGGTGGGATCACCTGGCCGGCCGGCACCACGACATACTCGGCGTAGCCGCCACCGGACAGCAGCGCGACAGCTTCATCGCCCACCTGCCAGCCTGTGACGCCCTCACCCAAAGCGTCGATGACGCCCGAGCACTCGAGTCCGAGCAGTTCGGACGCGCCGGCCGGCGGCGGGTAGAAGCCCTGGCGCTGCAGGAGGTCGGCCCGGTTGAGCCCCGCCGCCACGGTCTTGATGCGCACCTCGCCGGGTGCGGGCTTCGGGGTGGGCACCTCGGCCCAGCGCATCTTCTCCGGCCCACCGAATCCTTCAAGGGTGATTGCGTACATGCCCCCAGCCTGCCATCCGTGTAGCGCCGTGGGGTGGGCTAGCATGAGTCCTGCCTCGGGCGAGATCGCATAGTGGACGAGTGCAGCCGCCTTGAAAGCGGCCGAGCGAAAGCTCCGTGGGTTCGAATCCCACTCTCGCCGCCCTCGCAGTGCACGGGAAGGAGATGTCATGGCTACCGTCCCCCATGCCGTTGACTCCTCCTATTACGCCCTGCGTCCGCGGACGCCCGCCCGGGCGTGGGCGCTCGCATTCGTTGCCGTGGTCGGCGGGATCGGGCTGCTGACGGCCGGCTGGCGAGACCCTCGCAGCACGGCCATGATCGTCGTCGGGGCGCTCATCGCGCTGGCCGGCCTCGTCCTCGCGGTCACCACCGCGGCATTCATGACATCCCGGACGGTCCACATCGTGCTGTCCCCGGACGGCTTCGAGGTCACCGGGCCGGGCTACGACAAGAGGGGGTCGTGGATAGACGTGGACTCGGTGTCGGCGACGCCGGACGGCTCACGCCTGGTGATCGCCTCCGGGCGCGTCCACCGCACCTACATCCAGTGCCCGGGCGGCGAGGCCGACGAGCGGATGGCCGCCATCACCGCCGACATCGCACGGAGACTGCACGCCCTCGAGTCCTGAGCCAGTTCTCAGCAGTCACGGGGTCTTGGCGGGTTCGGTGGGTGGCGGGGTGTAGATCGGCACCGTGTCGGGAATCAGGACGCCTTCCAGAGGCTCCTCGTGACGGTACGCGCAGGCGTCCGTCACGTCCTCGACGGGGTTCTGGCTGGCAGAGGCCGACGGCTGGGCAGGTGCGGCCGGGTCGGTGACCGGCACCTCGGCCGGTGGTGCCTCACCGGCGGGTTGGGTCGGCTCGCTGGTGGCAGGTTCGGTTGCGGGAGGTGCCGACATGGCAACCAGGGCCGCAGAGATCTGGGAGGCCATGAGATCGAAGTCGGGGTAGGCAGACCAGTAGCCGTTCTCACCGTCGATGAAGGTGATCCGCTGCACGAACCGGGCGTTCTGGACGCGTTTGGCCAGTTCGACCATCGCGGACAGGTGTTCTTGCGGGATGTCGGTCGAGACCATGTCGCCGGTGGCCTTGGCGATGGCCTCGTACCGCACGGCCATGCCCGCCGGATCGGCCTGGTCGATGACCGCATTGACCAGGCAGGACTGTCGCTGCATGCGGCTGTAGTCGGCGTTCGGTGAGTTGCACCGGCTGCGCGCGTACCACATGGCGTCGGTGCCGTTGAGCAACTGGTTGGGACCCTCGGGTATCCAGCCCTCCTCGCCGCAGTTGTAGGCGTCCGTGCTGCCGCCCTTGGCGATCGGGAAGTTGACGTTGAGCCGGACGCCGCCCATCGCGTCCACCAGGTTGACCAGCCCGTCGATGTTCACCAGCACGAAATAGTCGACCTTGAGCGCGGTGACACCCTCGACCGCCCACTTGAGCGCGTCCGCTCCGGGGTAGTCGGTGTCGGTGAACATGTCAGGCAGCATGTTCGGGACGTCGTTCCAGACCGCACTGAGCATGGAATCGCCGCCGTTGTCGAAGCCGTAGGGGAACTGTGCGGCGAGCGGCGAACCGGCAGGGAAGGGTGCGCCCTGGAGGTTTCGGGGCAGCTGGATGATGAGGGTGGCGCCTGTCCGGGTGTCGATCGAGGCGAGCATCATAGTGTCGGTGCGCACGCCCAGGTCGATGTCGCGTCCCGCGCCCGAGTCACCGCCCAGCAACAGCAGGTTGACGCGCTCCTTGTTTGCCCACGGGTCACGCCTCCCGACCTCGAGTGACGGACGGGTCTGCGACTGGGAGTCGTCCTCCGACTGGAAAAGTCCCCCGGAGAGGTTCGCGGTCTGGAGCGAGTAGGCGGTGCCCA
This sequence comes from uncultured Actinomycetota bacterium, assembly GCA_963780175.1. Taxonomy (GTDB): domain Bacteria; phylum Actinomycetota; class Actinomycetes; order Propionibacteriales; family Propionibacteriaceae; genus Brooklawnia. The sequence continues at coordinate 74,704 of CAWAAT010000008.1, forward strand.
CCGCTGTCGGCGCGCTGACCAGCAGCGACATCACGCCGACGACGGCTGCACCGATGGTGCGTTGCTGCTGGGTCATCTTCCGGGGACGGCTGATGAGGTACGTGCCGATGATGACCGCAACCCAACAGAGGCCGGCCACTGCGAGTGCTATCCCGATGCCCTGGATGGACCCGGACGCCAGGATGTTGCCCGCAGCCATCAGCGGGTCGCGAAGGATCGCAAAGCCCAGGATGCCCGAGCCGACCACGACCACCGCCAGAATCGCGACACCCAGCCGGTGGGCCCGGGTGCCCAACAGGCCCAGCCCCGGCACGAATGTGCCGGCGATGGTGCGGACGATCGCGCCCCGGAACTGGTGGTCGTTACGCGCGGGGTAGCTGCCGGTCGCGGAGACCGGGCGCGGTGGAGGCGCAGCTCGCCGTGGAGTTGCGGTCCGGGGTGGCGACGAGGAGGCCGGGGGAACTGAGCGGGCCGGCGGACGAACGTCCGCCGACGGCGGGGCCGGGGTTGCGGGCAGGTCGTCGGCGGCCCTTCTGGCAGGACTGCCGTAGGTGCCACCGGCGCCCCGCTGGGGGCCGTCGGGACGTCCGAGTTCACCAGAGCCGTCACCCAGTGGATCTAAGCCCCGTCGTGGTTCGGGAAAGGCCCGGTCCTCCGGCGGGAGTGTCACCATCGGCTCCTTCCGGCTCGGGTGGGCATGCACAGGCGCAGTGCGTGCGCACGTGACAATGACGATAGCCGCCCGGGGTTGCGGCTGCATCCGACCTCGGACCCTTGATCGCCCAGCTTTCGCGCGAGGCCAGAACCGGTTGGGTGAGCCTGCCACTTTGCGGTCGGGGGGTGGACTCGCTAGCCTTGAGCAGTCGCCTGGCCTTGGACGCGTCCTGGCCAGTCAACACGGAGGTGTCGCCTAGTCCGGTCTATGGCGCCCGCCTGCTAAGCGGGTTTGGGGCTTAAACCCCATCGCGGGTTCAAATCCCGCCGCCTCCGCCCTTGACGGGCCAGCCCTGATCGCCGTCCACCGAGCCGGGGCTGACAAGCCGGTTTTGTGTGGTCGACGGGATGCGGTACAGTAACTAACTGCCCACGGGGCCTGCACTCGTAGCTTAATGGATAGAGCATCTGACTACGGATCAGAAGGTTGGGGGTTCGAGTCCCTCCGAGTGCGCCAGTACCGACAGCCCTCCGCCAACAGGCGGGGGGCTTCGTCGTGCCTGGCGTTCTTGCCGCTGGGTCAGCGTTGTTTCTTGGTCATCGCCGGACGCGTTGGTACCAGGTCGGGGCGTTCGGCCAACAGTTGGCGGGGTGTCCGCAGCCCGTCCAGCACCTCCACCATGCCGCCCAGCCACTCGACGAGTCTGGTGAACGACGCCGTCGACAGGAACAGCCCCGAGATCTCCTCCACCCGGTGACTCAGCATGAGCACGGCTACTGCGTGCCGGATACCCAAGGTCTTACGTTCGTAGACCGTGACCTTGCGCAGGCCGCTCAGGTCGATCGAGTGCAGTCCGACAGTCAGCTTCTTGTCCTGCCCGCGCACCAGCCCGCGCACCGGCTGCGCCACCACGTAGACACCGGGGAACGCCCAGACCAGCGCGGCCCAACCGTCCTGCCGTCCGCCCAGCCAGGCCAGCCACAGCAGGACAAGACCGATGGCCATCGCCCCCAGGGTCAGTCCCGGCGTCGGGTTCAGTGCCAGCGCAGGACGCGGGAGTCGCTCTCGTGAGCCCGTGCGTGCCATCTCAGGTCCTCCCCTGACCGTCGCTGTCCACCAGATCGGTGGACGAGCGTTCAGCGCCCAGTATGGCCAGAATCTGCAGCAGCCGCTGGCGCAGCACGTGGGCGCGGACGCTGAAGCCACGCTGCGCGCTCACGTAGGCCGCACGTCCCCCGGGGGTCTCGACGGGCACCGGCGGGTAACCCCAGCTCGTCAGGTCGTAGGCGCTGGCCTGCATGTCGAGCGTCCTGATGTCCCTGGCCAACTCGAAGGTGTCGAGCAGCAAGCCGGAGTCGATCGCTGGCAGCAGCTTGCCCGCCCACTTGTAGAGGTCCATGTTGGCGTGCAGGCAACCGGGTTGGTCGAAGGCCGACTGGGTGGCGCGCGTGGGTTGGAAGCTGTTCAGCGGGCGGGCCTGATCGGTGAAGAACCGGAAGGCGTCGTAGTGGCTGCACCGCACTCCCACCTCGTCCACCACCCGCCTGACCTCGTCGGGCGCGAACCTCAGGGGCAGGTACGAGTGGCGGGTCTGATCAGGTGTCAGCCCGTAGACCATCGCCCACTCGTGCATGCCGAAGCAGCCGAAACGCGCCGGGCGTCCGGCGACTGCCCTCTCGAGCTCGCCCGCCTCGGAGATGGTTCTGGCCCGCCTCGCCACGAAGCCCGGCAGGTCGAGACTGGTCACCCCATGCGCATCGACGCTGTAGAAGCGCTGGTCGGCGTACTCGGGCGCGTCCGCCAGACCGACTCCCGGCCCGGGATGCCAGGCCAGCAACTGACCCGGACGCAGCGGGTAGTAGTCGAACAGGAAGTCCTCCACCGGATGGCGCCGACCGGCGCGCCTGCGCACCAGCACCGCGTCCACCAGATGGTGCGCCCGGTCGAGATGACCGGAACGCAGTTCAAGCCAACGGGGCCTGTCCCAGACGATCACCGGCTCACGACTCCTGGACGCCCAGCCTGCGCAGCACCTCGGCGCGACAGGCTGCCAGCAGCGGCTCCGGGTCTGCGTCGCGTCCGGTCATCAACCTGATCTGGTCGATCGCCTGACCGACCAGCAGATCGAGCCCGTCCAGGGCGGTGACCCCCGCCTGGGCGGCAGCCCGGTCGAGGGACGAGGGGTAGTGGTTGTAGACCACCTCGAACACCGCTCGCGCGGATCCGACCAGGGCGGCGGCGAGATCGTTCGGCAGTTCTACGGGGACCGTGGAGACGAGCAGCTCGGCCCGTCCACCCCAGGTTTCGGGAAGCCGGGCCGGGCGCCCGAATGGTTGGTAGCTGAGCGTCACGGCGGCCAACTGGGCCACCTCGTCAAGGCTGGCGCGTGCCCGGGACTCGTCGCGGGCGGCGACCACCACCTCGGTGGTTCCCAGTTGTCCCAGCGCCCACAGCGCGCTGCGGGCCGTCGCGCCGTTGCCCAGCAGGACGGCGGTCGACACCTGGGTGATCCCGGCCCTGCCCAGGGCCGACAGGAATCCGGTCACGTCGGTGTTGTGGACGCGGTTGGGCGCCCCATCGACGCCCAGGATCAGGGTGTTGCCGGCTCGCAGTGCCGCGGCGATCGGGTCGGGTTGGCCGTGGGCCAGCAGTGCCTGCTTGTGGGGGGCGGTCACCGACAGCCCCACCCATTCGGGGCCCAGGCCGGCGACGAAGGCGTCCAGAGCCCCTGGGGAGACGTCGAAGGCGTCGTAGCTGTACTCGTCGGACAAGCCCAGCTGCGCGTAGGCGGTGCGGTGCAGCAGCGGCGACAACGAGTGGGCGATCGGGCTGCCGATCACGGCGCAGCGGCGCATCCGGGCCTCCTCGGTCGATGTGAGTCTCAGGCTACCGGCAGGCTGATGGGCCCCGGTAGTTTGGACCCATGAGCAGCGCCGCTTCCGCCAACCCGTTCAAGCCAGAACTGTGGGACGAGGTCCCAGGTTTCGACTTCACCGACATCACCTACCACCGGGCCAGGGAAGTTGCTGCCGTACGGATCGGCTTCGACCGACCCGAGGTGCGCAACGCCTTCCGCCCGCACACCGTGGACGAACTGCTGCTGGCCTTCGAGCACGCCCGCCAGGCCAGCGACATCGGCTGCGTCCTGCTGACCGGCAACGGCCCGAGCCCGCGTGACGGTGTCTGGGCCTTCTGCAGCGGCGGCGACCAGCGGATGCGCGGCTCGTCCGGTTACCAGTACGCCTCGGGTGAGGGCGCGTCCACGGTCGACAGGGCCAGAGCCGGAAGGCTGCACATTCTTGAGGTGCAGCGCCTCATCAGGTTCATGCCCAAGGTGGTGATCTGTCTGGTCAGTGGCTGGACCGCGGGGGGAGGGCACAGCCTGCACGTGGTCTGCGACCTGACGATCGCCTCGGACGAGCACGCCCGCTTCAAGCAGACCGACTCCGACGTGGCGTCCTTCGATGGCGGCTACGGGTCGGCGTACCTGGCCCGCCAGGTCGGCCAGAAGTTCGCGCGCGAGATCTTCTTCCTCGGCGAGACCTACACCGGCACCGACGCGATGCGGATGGGAATGGTCAACAAGGTCGTCCCGCACGCCGACCTTGAAGACGTGGGCCTGGACTGGGCCCGGAAGATCTGCGGCAAGTCGCCCACCGCCCAGCGGATGCTGAAATACGCCTTCAATCTGGCGGACGACGGTTTGATGGGCCAGCAGTTGTTCGCGGGCGAGGCCACCAGGCTGGCCTACATGACCGACGAGGCCCGGGAGGGCCGTGACTCCTTCCTCGAGAAGCGCGCGCCCGACTGGTCCGGCTTCCCCTACTACTACTGAGGCTTGGTGACGGACGGCGGTCGCCACGCGGGCAGGCTGGGCGCGCAGCGAGTTGGTGGAAGGATGGTCCCATGCGGTCCGTGAATGACGACAGTGCCACCCTCGAGGGTGACATCGGTCGTCGTGCCTCGCACATCCTGGAGATGGCCCAGGACTTCGCCGACCAGGTTCGACGGGAAGCCGAGGAGTTCGCGATCAAGCGCCGGCAGGACGCCGACGCGGCGAACGTCGACATCGAGCGGCTGCACGCCGAGATCGCCCGCCAACACCAACGTGCCGTCGATCTGGCAGACGAAGCCGAGCGGGAACTCGTCCGGGCACGGGTCGAGGCCGAGGCGAGAATCGATGAGGCCCTGGCGCAGGCCGACCTGATCACCTCGAGCGCCGAGGAACAGGCCAACACCACCTTGGCGCAGGCCCTCACCCAGGCCGATCGGCTGACCGCCGAGGCGCAGGACTCCGCTGCCCAACTGGTTGCTCGCACCGAGGCGGAGACGTCGGCCCTGCGTCAGCAGGCCACCGACGAGCTGGCCGCGTCCCGACAAGAGATCCTCGCGCAGAGCCAGGAGTTCGAGTCGCGCATCAGTCAGCAGGCCGCCCAGGCCGATGAGCAGGTTCGCCGGATCCTTGACCAGGCGGGCGCCGAGGCGGCGGAACTCGCCCGCAGGGCGTCCCAGTCCAGTCAGGCTGCTGCTCGTCAGGCCGAGGACCTGATGGCCCAGACGCGGACGACGGCCGCCGAAATCACCGCTACCGCAGAGGCGGACGCCAGCCAGCGTCGCGCCGAGGCGCAGGCTGAGTACGAGCGGCTCACCGGTGAGGCTCAGCAGCAGCTGGACTGGACCAGGCAGGCGATCGACGACCTGTTGACCGGCGCCCGCTCCGAGGCCGACCAGATCACCGAGCAGGCCCGCACATCGGCTGCGGAGCACCGTCGCCGCGTCCATCAGGAGTTGCAGGTGGTGCTGGCCCGGCACACCCATCACACCCGAGTCAGACTCAAGGACGCCGAGGCCCGCAGCGCCGAGCTGAACGCCCAGGCCACCGCCACCCTGCGCGCCGCCCAGGCGGACGCCGCCGCGACCCTGGCCGCCAGCGAGCAGGTCGCCACGAGTCGGCTGGAGGCTGCGGAGCGTGCGGCCCAGGCCGTCACCACCCGGGCAGCCGCGAGGCTCGCCGAGGCCGAGGAGAGTACCCGGCGGGTACGTGACAAGCTCACCGCCGACCTGACGAGGCTGCGCCACGAGACCTTCGAGCAGACCAGCGCCACCCGGGCGGAGGCCGTCGGACTGCTGAGGGAGGCCAGGACCGATGCCGATCGGGTGCGAGCCGAGGCCGAAGCCATGCTGGAACGTGCGCGTTCCGAGGTCGCCCGGTTGGCTGGGCGCCGCGACTCGATCGCCCGTGAACTCGGCTACCTCTCCGGGGTCATCGAGGCCCTGGCAGTGCCCGTGCCCACAGTCCACCACCACTCACCCGACGTCAACGAGACCACCGACAGCCCCGGCAACACCAGCGTCCAAGGAGTTTACGAATGACCGAGCCAGGTTTCCGTTTCGTCCGCAAGGGCTACGAACCTACCGAAGTGGACCATCTGGTCACCCAGCTGCGGTCCTCCGTCGATCGCTTGCGGGCCGATCTGGCTCGCGCCCACGACGAGAATGCCCTGCAGGCCGTCGAGAACACCAAGGCGCACCAGCAGGTCTCCGACCTGTCGGGGCGGGTCGAGATGCTCGAGCAGGCGCTCGTCGAGATGCGCGCCGAACGCGACGCCGGGGTGCCCCCCACCTTCGCCAACCTCGGGGAACGCATCGGGCAGATGCTCACGATGGCCCAGGATGAGGCCGACGAGTTGCGCCGCAGCGCCCGTGAGAAGGCCGAGCAGTTGACCAGCGGGGCCGCCCAGGCCGCCGCCGATACCGCGTCCAACGCCCAGCGGGAGGCCGCCGAGGTGGTCTCCCGTGCTCGGGCGGAGGCGGCGCGCACCCTGGAGGACGCCAGGCAGCGGGCCGACAGCATGCTCGAGGAGGCGGACGCCGAGGCCACCGCTCGCCGCGAGGAGGCTGAGGCCGTGTACGAGGCGCAGCGCGCCCAGGCCGCCGCCGCGTCCGCCGACTTCGAACGGACGCTGGCCGAACGCCGCACCCAGGCCATGGACGAGCTTGACTCCGCCCTGGAGCAGAAGACCAGACAGGTCGAGATGGCGACCGACGAGCTGACCAGGGCCCGCGACGAGGCCGCGCTGGTCACCACCGAGGCCCGCCACGAGGCCGATCAGATCGTCCGGGACGCCCAGTCGCAGGCGTCCGCCACGCTCGCCGACGCCAAGCGTCGCGCCGAGGGAATCCGTCAGCACTCGGAGCGCGAACTGGCCGCCGCCACGGCGCGACGTGACTCGATCACCGCGCAGCTGTCGAACGTCCGTCAGATGCTGGCAACCCTGGGCGGGACGCAGTCCGGCTTCGCCGACCCGCTGGCACCCCGCACGGCGCAGGCGTGGGCGTCAGAGACGGACAGCCCCACAGCCTCAGGAGTCGCGCAGTCGAACGCCGGTGATCAGGACGACGGCGATGCGCCGGTCGTCGAGGTTGACGACTCCGCTGATCAGGACTGAGCTCTTGCTCAGTCGACCCTGCCGTACAGCCGGTCGCCGGCATCACCCAGCCCCGGGACGATGTACCCCTGCTCGTTGAGCCGTTCGTCCACCTGGGCAACCACCAGGGTGGTGGTGATGTGGAGACCGTCGACCAGGCTCCGGAAATTCTCGATCCCCTCGGGGGCAGCCAGCAGGCAGATGCAGGTGACGTCATCGGCCTTGCGGGCGGCGAGGAACTGGACACAGCCACCCAGTGAGCCGCCGGTGGCCAACATGGGATCGAGTACGAAACACTGCCGACCCGACAAGTCCTGAGGCAGGCGCTCGGCGTACGTGAAGGGTTGCAGGGTGGTCTCGTCGCGGATCATGCCCACGAAACCCACCTCTGCGGTGGGCATCAGGCGGGTCATGCCGCCGAGCATCCCCAACCCCGCGCGCAGGATCGGGACCACCAACGGCTTGGGGTCGGCGAGTGTCACCCCGTCGGTCTCGGCCACCGGCGTGGTGATGTGGACAGGACGCACCCGCACACCGCGGGTCGCCTCGTAGGCCAGCAGCGTGACCAACTCGTCCACCAGCGCGCGAAAGGTCGGGCTGCTGGTGCTGGCCTCGCGCAGGCACGTCAGCTTGTGTGCCACCAACGGGTGGTCGAGTACTTTCAGTTCCACGGGGTCCACCTTGGCACAGGGCCTGGCCGGACGCAGAGGCGGTGCCCAAAGTTGCCCCTGGCTTTTCGCTTCTCGGCTCGATCTGACACGATGGGGGCTGTACGCCGGGTGACATTGAGGAGCCAGGATATGAACACCACTGACGAGCCGTCCGTCGACGACGAACTCGAAGATGCTGCCGACGTGGTCGACAGCCTCGACGACGACAGCGATCTCGACGGTGGCATTGTCTCCGACGACTACGACGAGCTGGACGAGCCCGACGACGACGATGACGACGATGACGACGACGACTACGAGGACGCCACGGTCGAGGAGATCGACTTCGTCGTGGCCCTGTACCGCGAGGACGGCGTCCCGGTGGCCAGCGAACTGGCTCCCGCAACTCGCCAACGACCTCGATGAGCTGATCGACCAGTTGCGCCGGCTGCCCGGTGACGCCGGGGCGCTCGCGGTGGTCTCGATCGCAGGGGAGTTCTTCGTGCTCTGCCGGGTACGCGGCCGCACCGTCCAGGTGCTGCTGAACGACTCGGTCGCCGCCAACGACTGGCCGATCGCGCGTGACGTGGTGGATTACCTGGGCATCGACGTCCCCGATCCCGATTCCGATTCCGAGCCCGTCGGCGACCTTGCCATGCTGGTCGACCAGGGCGTCAGCGAGTTGGACCTCGAGCAGATCGCCGGCGACATCGACGAGGACTCCGACCAGTTGGTGCGCCAGATGGTCGACCTGATGAAGATGTCAGCACCGTTCGAGCGGGCGGTGAACTGATCGGGTGAGCCGTTGGGACCCCGCGATGCGGCTGGCCCTGGAGGCAGCCGCGGAGGCGTGCGAGCGCGGTGAGGTGCCGGTGGGTGCGGTGGTACTCGACAGCGCTGGTGAACTGTTGGCCGTCGCCGCCAATGAGCGGGAGTCGCACGCGCGGACGTCGCTGCGCACGCCGAGATCGTCGCCATGCGGCGCGCGGCGCAGGTGCTCGGGGACGGCTGGCGTCTGTCGGGCTGCACGTTGGTCGTCACCCTGGAACCGTGCGTGATGTGCGCCGGCGCGATCGTGGCGGCAAGGATCGAGCGGGTGGTCTTCGGGGCTTTCGACCCCAAGGCGGGGGCGGTGACCTCGCTTTGGGACCTGCTCCGCGACCCCAGGCTGCTGCACCGGCCCGCCGTGGTCGGCGGCGTGATGGCCGAACAGGCCGAGCAACAGCTGCGAGGGTTCTTCGCCGAGCTCCGCTGACGTGGGACCGACGGCGGTGACCGGAGGCCGCCGAGCGTCTTGCCTCACGTCAAGTTGATCGCGAAGGGTGAGCGCGTGCCTCACGTATTCTGATCGCGAAATCGTGACTTGGTGATGGTGTTGCGGGCCGCTGCGGATTCGATCAGGCGAGTTTGGATGGTGTTGATCTTGCGGGTGATGGCGGCGGGGTTCAGTTCGTAGTGGACGTCGGAGAGCCGGTCGGCTTTCGGACCGGTGAGCGCGCCGCTGGCCAGGAGGCGGGCGTACGGGGTGGCCGGTTTGTCATAGATCCGCTTCTTGCGCCCGGAACGGGTTTCGGTCCAGCCGACGGCTTTCACGCAGGGCAGGAGGTGGTTCTTGCGGGCCATGACCTGGGTCCAGCAGCAGGTTCAGGTCGTCGAGTTCGGCGGCGGTTTCGTAGCGGTACCGGAACGCGTGTTTGCGGACCCAGTCACCGTTGCGTTGCTCGACGTGGGCGTTGTCGTTGTGCTGGTAGGGCCTGGATCGGGTGATCGTGGGGATGGCGTGGTCGTCGCACCAGGCGATCATGGCCCAGTTCAAGAACTCCGAGCCGTTGTCGAAATCGACCCCGGCCAGCGGGAGCGGATAGTGGGCGAGGATCCAGTCCATGCCGGCTTTCATGTGAAGGAACGCCTTGTTGCGCACGGTCCGGGTGATCCCCCAGCCCAGGTAGGGGTCGGTCGCGTTGATCGTGACCAGGTAGTCGCCCTCGTTGCGGTGCCCGCAGTGGGCGACGGTGTCGATCTCCAGGTAGCCGCCGATGGCGGGGAACCCGTCCATCGCGGTCCGCAGCGGGATCGAGGCGCGCAGGATCAGGCCCGGCCGGGTCGTCGACGTCGACTCCGGGTAGCGGGTGGCTTTGACCGGTGCCAGGTAGCGGTCGATCGTGGCCGGCGACATCGCCCGCACCTCGGCCAGCACATCCTCGGTGATCCGGTCGGCGACTTTGCCGAGCTCACGGAACCGGACCAGCCGTTCCAGGGTGTCGTCCATGACCGGGGCGAGGTATTTCCCGCACGGCTCACCGTCCAGCGTCCACACCTGTTCCAGGACCTTCAACGCGTCGTAGGAGTACTTCCGCTGCCGCGGTTTCCGTTTGACCTGACCAGCGGGCCCTTTCCGGTTGGCGGCTTGGCGGATCGCGCGGCGGGCGTTCACCCGCGACCAGCCGGTCGCTGCGCACAACTCGTCCAACATCACCCCCTTGGCCTTCTTGCCTGCCCGCTGGTACTCCCGCGCATAGGCCTTGGTCAGATCCCGCCTGGTCGCCATCGACAACTCCCTCACGAACGTGAGCGAACCGGAGCGCCCCCCTCCCACCGCCGCGACACGCACCCGCGTTTCGCGATCATCCAGATTTGAGGCAAGCGCTCCCGTTCGCGATCATCTTTCGTGAGTCAAGTCGCCGAGTGGCGAGGGCAGGCCCGGATGTTCTAGGCTGGATGGCGGTGACGTGTCTGAGCGGCCGAAAGAGCCCGCCTCGAAAGCGGGTGTGGTGCAAGCCACCGAGGGTTCAAATCCCTCCGTCACCGCCATGGTGAGATGAGCCCCCGGTTTCCCACCGGGGGTTCTCGTCTTTACCCGGCCAGCAGAGCGCGTTACCCGGCCAGCAGAGCGCGAAAGACCTGCTGGGCATCGCCGCCGGTGGCCTCGCCGAGTTCGGCCACCAGCGCCTCCGCCACCTGCACGAGTGCTTCGCGCACCTCATCGGGCCCAGACGAATGGCGCATCAACGCCCGGACGCGCACCGAGTCGCCGTCCAGTTCGGCCGCCATCAGCAGACTGCCCAGCACCGCTTGGCCCGCCCCGGCGGCCAGCGACGCGTCCGCGCGGGCACGCACACCCCGATCGTGATACTCGGCCAGCCAGGCCTGGGTGAGCACGTCCTGGTTCAGCTCGGTGGCCCGGGCCGCCTCGATCGCCCGGGCCACCCAGCCGGGGACGTCCACGCCCTCGCCGGCGGACTGGGCCTGCGACAGTCGCGCAGCGGTCAACGCCGCCAGCGTGGCGAGTGCGCGGGCGTTGATGGCCCGCCACGCGGCCAACTGGGAGCGCACGGTCAGCCGCAGCCAGGTGCTGGCGAACTGCCCCGGCCCGGCCAGTAGTGCCTCGACCACTGCATGCTCGGTCTGCGCGGGGTCGGTGAACTCATGGGCGTGGGGTTGTCCCGGGTCGGCCGCCGGCCCTTGCTCGAACAGCTGGATTCCGCTCATGACAGCGACGCTACAGGTGAGCGCGCCAGGGTTAGGTGACAGTAGGCTTGGGCCGCGTGAGTGAGACTGGCAGCGAATCGGTGTGGACGCGTTGGTCGTCCTACTTCGCTGCCCACGCCCGAAGCGGCCAGATCCGCGTCAAGGGTGCACTGGTCCCCAACATTCAGATGGCGGTGTTCGCGACCGTGTCGTGGGTGCTCTGCAGGGAACTGCTCGGCCACACCATGCCGATCTTCGCCCCGATCGTCACCTTCGTGTGCATGGGCCTCTCGCGCAACCGGCAACCCCGCAAGGTGGTGGAGGTGGGCCTGGGTGCCAGCACCGGCGTCCTGATCGGAGGACTGGTCGCCAACGCCTGGGGTTTCGGATGGTGGCAGTTGTTCCTGCTCCTGCTCACTACCCCGCTCATCGGACGCTTCCTCGACCGTTCTGAGCTGGTCAGCTTCCAGACGGCGATCAACTCGGTGGTGGTCGCCTCGATGATCGTGCTGGGCACTGCCGAGGGTGGTGGCGGACCACTGGATCGTTGGCTGAACGCACTGGTCGGTGCCGGTGTCGCCCTGGTGGCCACCGCCATCCTGCCGAGCAGCATCATCACCCGCCCGCGACGTTATGTGGCGTTCATCATCGCCGAGATCGCCGGCACCCTACGCCGACTGAGCAAGGCCCTGCTGGACGGGGACGCCGAGGACATCGCCCAGCTGGCCGGGCAGCTGACCTCGTTGCGCGAGTCGCTGAACGACGGACGCCAGGCTCTCGACTCGGCCATGGAGACGGCGGCGATCAGCCCGGCGGGTCTCGGATCGCGCGATGTGCTCGCCGAGATGGACCGGATGCTCGATCTCACCGAACGTCTGCACGTCACGTTGTCGATGATGCAGCGCCAGGCGCGAGGCATGGTGATCGAGGTCGGCCCGATGCCCGAGCTGGCCAACCCCATGTGGCACGTCGCCGACCTGCTCGAACAGGTCTCGGTGGGCGTGCGTGACTGGCAGCGTCCCACCACCGCCCGCGACGAGGCCCTGCTACTGGCCAGCAGTCTCGACCCGGTCGAGCTCGTTCCTGACGCCGATGACTGGCGCAGCACCACCCTGATGTCGCTGCTGCGTGCCGTGGTCGTCGATCTCCTCGAGCTCACTGGTCTTTCGATGGCTCAGGCCCGGGCCGCCTTGGCCGACTCCGGCAAGTACGATCCGCGCTCGGAGCCGGAGGCGGGCACCGGCCCGGAGTCGGCGTCCGGCATCTGGGGCACCGAACACCTGCCCATCATCGAACCGCCCCCCGAAAGCGACGAGCCCACGACGCAGGGACGCAACATCTCCTGACAGAATGAGTCATGCTCAGCCTCGACCTCGGTCTGCTCATCGGAGCGGGCGTGGTGTTGCTGGCCATTGCGGCAGCCCGCCTCGGCTCACGGTTCGGGTTACCCGCGCTGCTGCTCTTCCTGATGCTCGGCATGGTGCTGGGCAGTTCCGGGCCGGCGGCCTCGTTCTCGGACGCCCTGCTCACCCACGACATCGGTTTCATCGCCCTGGCGCTGATCCTGGCTGAGGGCGGCCTGACCACCAAGTGGTCGGACATCAAACCCGTGCTTGGGCTGGCCGGTCTGCTGGCAACCCTCGGCGTGCTGATCAGCATCGGCCTGGTGGGCGTCTTCGGGTACTACGTGCTCGGACCTGCCCCGGTCGGTGGCGTTCCTGCTGGGGGCGGTGACAGCTCCCACCGACTCGGCAGCGGTGTTCTCGGTGCTGCGTCAGGTGCCGCTGCCGCACCGGGTCAAGGCGGTGCTGGAGGGTGAATCCGGGTTCAACGACGCGCCCACCGTGCTGCTGGTGGCCGCCGGCACCTCCCTGGCTCTCGGCAACCCGCCCACCGGAGGGGCGGCTGGGCTGGCCGCGCTGGTGGTGCTCGAACTGGCCGGTGGTGTCCTGCTGGGGGTCTTCGTCGGCGCAATCGGGGTCGCGGCGATGCGAAGTCTGGCGCTGTCGTCACCGGGTCTTTACCCACTCGCAGCGATGGCCATCGCGCTGACCGCGTACGGGGCGGGCGTCCAGCTGCACGTCTCGGGTTTCGCAGCGGTCTACTGTGCGGCCGTGCTGCTCGGCAACGGACGTCTGCCGCACCGACATGCCACCCGGTCGTTCGCCGAGGGTGTCGGGTGGATCGCCCAGATCGGCCTGTTCATCATGTCTGGGTGTCCTGGCCACGCCCAGCCGCATCACCGTCGAGGCCGTCCGCGACGGCGTCATGGTGGGCCTTTTCCTCACCTTCATCGTCCGGCCACTGTCGGTGGTGGCCTGTGCCGTGTGGTTCCGGATCGCCTGGCGTGAGCAGTCGTTCATCTCGTGGGCAGGGCTGCGGGGAGCGGTGCCGATCATTCTGGCCACCGTGCCACTGGCGGCACGCATCCCTGAGGCGGCGCTGCTCTTCGACCTGGTGCTGGTCTTCGTCGTGGTCTTCACCGCGCTACAGGCGCCGACCCTGGCATGGGTGGCCGGCAGGTTGGGGCTCATCGATCCCCTGGCCGCCTCTGACGTGGACATCGAGGTCGCCCCGTTGGAACACCAGGACGCAGACCTGCTGCGGATCACCGTGCCGGAGCACTCTCGCCTGCCGGGGGTGAGCGTCCGCGAACTGCGGCTGCCCGAGAACGTGGTGGTGGCCCAGTTGGTGCGCGACGGCGAATCGTTCTCACCGGACGGCCACACCACGCTGCAGGCTCGCGACGCGCTCCTGATCGTCACCCCTGCCCAGCATCGGGCCAAGGTGGAGGATCGGCTGGTGCAGATCGGCCGGGGTGGACGCCTCGCTCAGTGGCGGGTGACGGGCACCTGATCAGGGCGCCGGCACCGGCGAACCGGAAGCGCCCGGCAGACACACGGTGCCACCAGGAACCCCGATCTCGACGGGAGCCGCGTCGTTGAAGCCGGCGAACGCGTCCCCCACCAGGACGTCGACCGTGCCGTCGGTGCGGCCGTCGGCGCGCAGTTCGACCTCGGGGAAGAACCCGGCCACCAGCACGACCGCCGGGGCATCGATGGAGGCGCCGATGACGATCGTGCCCGCCACCGCCTCGTCGGCGTTGGAGGGAGCCTTGGTGACGAAGCCCTTGTTCTTCAACTGCTCGGTGATCTGGCCGGCCAGGCCGGCGGTCTGACCCCCGTTGTAGACCCGCACCGTCACCTGCCCGGAAGCGAGCACCGAGGCCGACTGGGTCACGCAGGGTGGCGGCGGGGCGATCTGCGGGGGACGGGTCAGCTGTCCCCACCCCCACCACAGACCCCACCCGAGCAGTCCGAGCAGCATCAGCAGCGTGAGGGGTGTCGTCCACCTGCGCCACGAACTCTTCACTGCCTGCTCCCGAAATGGTCCGGCCAATGGTGGCCTCTTCGAAGCCACAGCCTACTTGATCACGCGTTCACGACATGTCGAGGACGCGGGCATGAACCGTCGGACGTTGCTGCAGGGCGGCTCGCAGGGCGCGGTGCAGCCCGTCCTCGAGGTAGAGCTCACCCTGCCAGGCGACCACGTGGGCGAACAGGTCACCGTAGAACGTGGAGTCCTCCTCGAGGAGCGCCTCCAGATCGAGGGTCCGCTTGGTGGTGATCAGTTGGTCGAGCCTGACCTGTTGCGGCGGAAGGGCAGCCCAGTCGCGGTGGGTGTAGCCGTGGTCGGGGTAGGGCCGTCCGTCGCCGACTCCCTTGAAGATCACGTAGGCATCCTAGTGGCCACCGGGTTCACCGCGAACCGCCTGGTGGCATGGCATGCTGGGGGGCATGTCCAACCAGACCTCGCAGGCCGGCGACGAGGCTGCCGCCGCGATCGAGACCATCCGTCAGGGCTACACCTTCGAGGAGCCCGCCATCGAGTTGGGCGTCCTGAGTGTGGACGGCACTCCGGTGCCCGACGCCCGCGTCCGCATACCGTTGGGCATGCTCAACCGGCACGGACTGGTCGCCGGGGCAACCGGCACCGGCAAGACGATCACCCTGCAGGTGATGGCCGAGCAGATAGCGCGCGCCGGCGTCCCGGTCTTCGCCGCTGACATCAAGGGTGACCTGTCCGGCCTGGCCACCCCGGGCACACCCAACGAAAAGCTCTTGGCCCGCACCGCCAAGAACGGCCAGGACTGGGCGCCGAGCGCCCCAACCGTGGAGTTCTACGCGCTGGGCGGGCAGGGCAGGGGAATCCCCTTGCGTGCCACGGTTTCCAGCTTCGGCCCGATCCTGCTCAGCAAGGTGCTGGGACTCAACGCGACCCAGGAGTCGTCCCTGGGGCTGGTCTTCCACTTCGCCGATGAGGCGGGGCTGCCGCTGCTCGATCTCGAAGATCTCACCGCGGTGCTCAAGTACCTCGACTCGGACGAGGGTAAGCCCGTCCTCAAGCAGATCGGCGGGCTGAGCACCCAGACGGTCGGTGTGATCTTGCGCACGATCGTCAACCTGGAGCAGCAGGGGGCCGGGATCTTCTTCGGTGAACCCGAGTTCGACACCCGCGACCTGCTGCGCACCGCACCGGACGGCCAAGGCGTGGTCAGCATGCTCGAGCTGCCCAACCTGGCAGACCGGCCGGCCCTCTTCTCGACGTTCCTCATGTGGTTGCTCGCCGAGCTCTACCAGGACCTGCCCGAGGTCGGGGACACCGATCGTCCGAAGCTGGTGTTCTTCTTCGACGAGGCGCACCTGCTGTTCAATGACGCGTCCAAGGCGTTCATCGACCAGATCACCCAGACCGTCCGGCTGATCCGCTCCAAGGGGGTGGGGGTGTTCTTCGTCACCCAGACGCCCAAGGACGTGCCGGGTGACGTGCTGGCCCAGCTGGGCAGCCGAGTTCAGCACCAACTGCGGGCGCACACCCCGGACGACGCCAAGGCGTTGCGTGCGACGGTGCGGACGTTCCCCACCTCCAGCTACGACCTCGAGGAACTGCTCACCCAGTTGGGCATCGGCCAGGCCGTCGTGACGGTGATGGACCCCGACGGCGCGCCCACCCCGGTCGCCTGGACGCGGATCTTCGCACCCTGCTCGCAGATGGGACCCACCGACCCCGTCCGGATGGACCAGCTCATCGCCGGCAGCCAGATGATGGCTCGGTACGGGCAGGAGATCAATCGCGACTCGGCCCAGGAGATGCTGGCCCGCAAGCTGGCGGAGGGCGCGGCCGCTGCCGAGGCCCAGGCCCAGCGGGAGGCCGCCGCCCAGGCGCAGGCCGAGGCCCGGCAACCGACCGCGACGCGTCCCCGAACCTCGGCCCGGCGTCAGAAGTCGGTGATCGAGGAGGTCGCCAGCTCAAGTGCGTTCAAGCAGTTCGCGCGCTCGGCCGGCCGCGAGATCGCCCGTTCGCTGTTCGGGACGGGGCGCCGCCGCTGATGCGTCCCGGATTTCGGGACTCCTGGCCGGTACTCGCACTGCGCGTCGGCGCGGTCGCAGGTGGCGTGGGCATGGTGGCCGGCCAGGTGGCCCAAGGCGCGACGTGGGGCCAGGTGGGGTTCACCGTGGTCTTTGCGGCGCTGTTCGTGGGTGCGGTGTGGCTGGTGGCCAATGGCGCGTCGAGACGACTGCGGCAGGCCGGAGAGGCCCGGATTCCCCGCCAGGAGCCACGCAAGCTGGCGTTGGTGGGGTTGATGACCATCGCGATCATCATGTGGCTGATCGCGGCATACGGCGTGTTCATTGCCGCCATCACCGACCGGCCGCAGAACGACTGGCATGCCCTGGCCTACGCCGGGGTGGCGATCTGCGCCACCGGTGCGACGTTCCTGGTGCGGCAGGCACGACTCGCGTGGGCCGATCACTATCTGCGCGGGTGGCCTGAGGCCCTCTGACGGCCAACCGAACAAGATCGTGCCGGGTAACCTGCCATCTGCGCAGGAAACCCGGCACGATCGTTTCAGATCAGATCAAGCCCTGGGCGATGACAGCGTCGGCGACCTTGATGAAGCCGGCGATGTTGGCGCCCATCACGTAGTCGCCCGCACGACCGTATTCGGCCGCGGTCTCCGAGCAGGTGTCGTGGATGTTGGCCATGATGGCGGCCAGCTTGTCCTCGGTGTACTCGAAACTCCAGGAGTCACGGGACGCGTTCTGCTGCATCTCGAGACCTGAGGTGGCCACGCCACCGGCGTTGGACGCCTTGCCGGGTGCATAAAGGATGCCGGCCTTCTGGAAGGCTGCGATCGCCTCCGGCGTGCAGGGCATGTTCGCACCCTCGGCGACGGCCTTGACGCCGTTGGCGACAAGCGCGGCCGCCGCGTCCCCGTCGAGTTCGTTCTGGGTGGCGCACGGCAACGCGACGTCGACCGGCACGTCCCACACCGAACCGCCGGGCACGAAGGTGGCGCCGGAGCGAATCGCGTAGTCGCTGACGCGGCCGCGTTCGACCTCCTTGATCTGCTTGAGCAGGTCGAGGTTGATGCCCTTGTCATCGACGACGTAACCGGCGGAGTCGGAGCAGGTGACGACCTTGCCGCCCAGCTGCTGCAGCTTCTCGATCGCGTAGATGGCCACGTTGCCCGAACCGGAGACCGCCACACGCCTACCGTCGAAGCTCATGGCGCGAGTGCCCAGCATTCGCTCGGTGAACATGGCCAGACCGTAACCAGTGGCCTCGGTGCGCACCAGCGACCCGCCCCAGGTGAGGCCCTTGCCGGTGAGGACGCCCGCGTCGTAGCGGTTGGTGATGCGACGGTACTGGCCGAACATGTAGCCGATCTCGCGGCCACCCACACCGATGTCACCGGCGGGCACATCGGTCATCGGGCCGATGTGACGGGCCAGCTCGGTCATGAACGACTGGCAGAACCGCATGATCTCGCCATCCGAACGGCCGTGCGGGTCGAAGTCGGAGCCACCCTTGCCGCCGCCGATGGGCAGGCCGGTCAGGGAGTTCTTGAAGATCTGCTCGAAGCCCAGGAACTTGATGATGCCCAGGTACACCGACGGGTGGAACCGCAGCCCGCCCTTGTACGGCCCGAGCGCGGAGTTGAACTCGACGCGGAAGCCGCGATTGATCTGCACCTTGCCTGAGTCGTCAACCCACGGCACCCGGAAGATGATCTGCCGCTCGGGCTCGCAGAGGCGCTCGAGAACGGCAGCCTCGGTGTACTGGGGGTTGCGCTCCATGACCGGTCCGAGGGTGTCGAAGACCTCGCGCACGGCTTGGTGGAACTCGGCCTCGCCGGGGTTACGGGCGACAATCTGGTCGAAGACCTTGGTCAGGTTGGCTTCCATGGGAATCCTTTCGTTGTGACGGTGCAAGTTTGATCCTCTTCGGGGGCATGACGGCGATCGTTTCGAGCGATGGACGCCTCCCTGGCGCATCTCGGCAACTCGTCGTGCGGCGAGTTCCTGCTCAGCCGGCCGGGGTAGCGATCTGGCTCGGTTGGCTGACAGGTAACGAGGTGGTCGGCGCTGCGGTGGTGGGCGCGGCGCTGGGCCCCTGACCAGGTGGAGCGGACGTCGGGGCCTGACTGGCGGTGGTGGCAGGGGCGCTGGTGGTGGCACCTGTGCCGGTGGGTACCGACGCGGTGGGGGACTGCGAGGTGACCGAGGGCAGCAGGGACGAGGGGGCGCCGCTCGATCGGATGGTGGTCGACCTCGTCGGCGTCTGAGTGCTCTGGGTGGCCGTGGTGGTCATGGTCACGGTGGCACCCGGCGTGGGTGTTGGCAGGTCCCTGGCGAACCACGAGTAGGCCAACGCCACCACCAGCCCCACGATCAGCAGCCCCACCGACCAGCGGCCCGCATGACGAAAACCTGCTGGCGGGTCGGCGTCGGCAAGCAGAGCGGTTCGGGTCGCGGCCAGCGCGACGGTGGGTGCCATCTGCGGCTCTGCGGCGATCAGACGCAGTTCGTCCGCCACATCCCGTGCGGTGGGGCGCCGGGTGGGGTCCTTGTCAAGCATGCGCGCGACCAGGGTGTCCAGCGCCGGTGGGACGTCCGGGCTGAGTTCGGCGAGCGGTACGGGGGCGTCAAAGGCCTGGGCATGCGCCACGGCCAAGGAACTCTCCCCCGTGAATGGTGGGCGTCCCAGGAAGACGTGGTAAGCGACACATCCCAGCGAGTAGACGTCGGACGCCGACGACACCTGCTGGCCTCGGGCCTGCTCCGGTGACATGTAGGCGGCCGTGCCGATGGCCGTGGCCGGACGCGTCAATTGCGTCCCTGCATCGTCGACGATGTGGGCGATCCCGAAGTCCACGAGCACCGGCCTGCCCCGCTCGGGGTAGGAGTTCAGATCCGGCTTGGTGCCGTCGGGGGCCATCGGGGCGTCCAGGACGATGTTGGCCGGCTTCACGTCACGGTGGGTTATCCCGGCGTCATGGGCCGCTTGCAGGCCTTCGGCCACCCTGGCCAGCAGCGGCATGCCCACTGCGTAGCCGAGCGGGCCGCTCTCCTTGACCAGCGCGTTGAGGTTGGGACCGCTCAGCAGTTCCATCACCAGCCAGCCGCGGTGCTCGTCGGTCCCGGTGTCGTACACCTTGACGATGGAGTCGTGGCTGACCCCGGCGATCGCCACCCCCTCACGGCGGAACCTGTCAGACATGGCCGGGTCGCGAGCCGTGACAAGGTCGACGAGCTTGATCGCCACGGGGCGGCGCAACAGCCGGTCAAGGCCCCGCCAGACCTCACCTGTGGCGCCCTTGCCGACGGGGGCCACCAGCTCGTAGCGACCCGCCAGCAGTTCGGAATCCATGGCTACCATCCTGCCGCACTCCCGCGAACAAGGTGTCTGCTCACTCCAGCGCAGGGTCTCCCGGCTTGACGTGGCCGGGCACCGCAGCGAGCAGTGCGCTGTTGATGCCGGCTCCGCGTCCGAAGTCCGTGATGGTGGTGGGTAGGTCGGGGCTGGCGAAGACGGTGACCACGAACCAGCCGGGATGATCGTGGGAATCCTGCACGTCGATCAGGTGGACGCCCTTGCGGAACAGGAAGCTGCCGGGACGCTCGCACAGCGCGGTCGACGCGGTGATCCGCTTGAATCCCATCTGGTTACGGACGATGACCTTGCCCATGGAGTTCCAGATGTCCTGCCGCTGCGAGCCCGAGTACACCTGCCCGTACGACCACGGACCGGTGGTGACCAGCCCATCGGAATCCGTTCGGTCCATCCGCCACGACACGCCCAGCACACCGAGGGCGATCACCCCCACCCCGATCGTCACCGCCCAGCCGGAGCGCTCGTTGGTCAGGAACGCGGCGTACACCAACCCGACCGCGGCGGATCCGAGGACGACCCCGACGACGATGCGGTAGATGAGCCGGAATCGCCGGTGGTGGGCTCGTTCCGAGGCCAAGATCTCACTGTCCATGGTGAGCCCAGACTAGCCGGGGCCGGCCGGGGTGCTCGCCGCCCGGGGCGTCAGTCAGATCGCCCGAGCAGGTATCGTCCCCGTTCGTGGCGAAGCGGACGGTCGGTTGCGGCGATCTCGACGTGCTCCAGGGCGCAGGTCACCAGCAGCGACCAGCCCAGCGGGCTGGCCGACTCCAGCGACACGCCGGCCCAGGTGAACCCGCCCTCGGGTCTGGGGCCCCAGGCTGTGTCGAGCCACTGCCCGATCCGGAACGGACCACCCGGGGCCGGGCCGCCGCCGAACGCCTCCGCCAGCCCCAGCTGCTCGGCCTGCAGCAGGGTGACGACCGCACGTCCGGACGCCACCAGGGCGTCGGTGAACTCGGCGTCCGGGTCGAGGGCAGCGACCAGGCGCCAGGGCTCGCCTCCGACAACCAGCAGCGAGGTCACCGTCAGTCCGACGCGGCCGGCACCCTGACCGGTCGTCCACAGGCTGACCCGGCCGCCCAGCCGACCTCGGAACTGGCGCCCCGCGTCCGGCTGAGTGACCGCGAACGGGTGGCTGGAGTGAATGGTCATGGTTCAGCATCTACCATGGGACGACGCCGTCGTCGACCACAGGAGGCCGAGCATCATGACCAGCCCACAACAATGGGACGCCTGGGCGGCGACCTGGACAGTTCTTGGTCGGCTGTTCGCCGCTGCGCCCGACCAGGAATCCCTCGACCGGGTGCGGCACGCCGGAGATGCTCGCCGACTGGCCGCTGGCCGGCGGCGAGCGCACCGCCGAGGGACTCGACCTGCTGGCCGAGTCGGCCCGGACGGGCGAGGACGCCGACGCCGTGCACGAGGACTTCTTTCTGCTCGTGATCGGCCCCGGCAAGATGTTGGCCACGCCGTGGGAGTCGGTCTACCGCTCCACCGAGGGGCTCGTCTTCGAGGCGCAGACCCTGCAGGTGCGCGAGTTCTATCGCCGCTTCGGGCTGCAGGCGCCGCGCCTGAACCGCGAGCCGGACGACCACATCAGCCTCGAGCTGGAGTTCTGCGCCACCCTGCTCACCCGGGCGATGGACGCGGCCGAGTCCGGCAACAACGACGAGGCCGACGAGTTCGTCGCTGCCCACCGCGACTTCTGCAGCGAACACCTGCTGGCATGGGCGCCGGAGTTCTTCCGCCGGGTTGAGCAGGGGGCCACCACGGCCTTCTATCGCGGCATCGGAGTCCTCGGCCAGGACGCCTGTGCGCAGCTGGCCAGCGTCCTCGATCGTCGGGACGCCGGCCAGCGCTGACGTTGAGGACGCGTCCGGTCGTTCCCGCTCCCCGAAAGACCATCCGCTCCCGAATATTCGGGAGCGGACGGTACTTTCGGGAGCGGCTGTCGGCGGCCTCGCGTCCCCTGCGCCCCAGGGCTCAGGTGTCGGCGTGCAGTGCCGCCGCGAACTGCGACTGGTACAGGTCGTAGTAGGCGCCTCTGGCCGCGATCAGCTCGTCGTGGCTGCCCATCTCGACGATGGCGCCCTCGTCCATCACCAGGATCACGTCCGCGTCCCTGATCGTCGACAACCTGTGCGCGATGACGAAGCTGGTGCGTCCCGAGCGCAACCGGGCCATCGCTTGCTGCACCAGCACCTCGGTGCGGGTGTCGACGCTGGAGGTCGCCTCGTCGAGGATCAGCACCTCCGGGTCGGCGATGAACGCCCGCGCGATGGTGATCAGCTGCTTCTCACCGGCCGAGACGTTCGTCCCCTCCTCGTTGATGACGGTGTCGTAGCCGTCCGGCAACTGGTGGACGAAGTGGTCGACGTGGGCCGCGCGCGCCGCCTCCAGCACCTCATCGGGGGTGGCGCCCGGCTTGCCGTAGCCGATGTTGTCGCGGATGCTGCCGCCGAACAGCCAGGTGTCCTGCAGCACCATGCCCAACTGCTCGCGGAGCCTGGCGCGCGGCACCGAGGTGATGTCTACCCCGTCCAGCAGGATCTGGCCGCCCTGGATCTCGTAGAACCTCTCCAGCAGGTTCACCAGCGTGGTCTTGCCCGCGCCGGTAGGCCCGACGATGGCTATGGTCTGCCCCGGCCGGGCCTCCAGGTTCAGCCCGGTGATCAGCGGACGCTCGGGGGTGTAGCTGAAGTCGACATCCCGGAACTCGACGTGACCCTCGACGTGGGCGGGCAGTTCGCCGTCCACCTCCGGGCTCATCTCGGTCGCGTCCAGCACCTCGAAGACCCGCTCGGCCGAGGCGACGCCCGACTGCAGCAGGTTGGCCATCGACGCGATCTGGGTGATCGGCTGGGTGAACATCCGGGAGTACTGAATGAACGCCTGGACGTTGCCCAGCGGCATCCGTCCGTTCGCCACCTGCAGGCCACCAACCACGGCGATGACCACGTAGTTGAGGTTTCCGATCAGGAAGTTGACCGGCATGATGATGCCCGAAATGAACTGCGCCTTGAACGAGGTGTCGAACAGCTTGTCGTTGGTCTCGGCGAAGACCTGATTGACCTCGCGCTGACGGCCGTAGACCTTGACCAGTGAGTGACCCGTGTAGGCCTCCTCGATGTGGCCGTTCAGTTGGCCGGTGGCTGCCCACATTCCCACGAACTGCTTCTGGGCCTTCTTGCCGATCAGCGCCGACACCACCCCAGCGATCGGGACGATGCCCAGCGTCAGCCAGGCCAGCATCGGGCTGACGGTGAACATCATCACCGTGACGCCGATCAGCGTCAGCATCGAGTTCAGCAGTTGCCCCAGGGTCTGCTGCAGGGTCTGCGAGACGTTGTCGATGTCATTGGTGATGCGGCTGAGCAGTTCGCCACGGGGCTGTTCGTCGAAGTAGCGCAACGGCAGCCGGTCGAGCTTGGCCCGGACGTCATCACGCATCCGGTAGACGGTGCGTTGCACGCCGCGGTTGAGCAGGAAGTTCTGCAGGAAGCTGAGCAGCCCGGCCACGATGTACAGCCCCAGGGCGAGCAGTAGCCAGTCGCCGAGCAGGTCGAACTGGATGCCCTGGCCGGGCACGACGTCCATGCCGCCGAGCAGGTCGGCGAACTGCCCCTGGCCCGAGGCCCGGAGCATCTCGATGGCCTGCTCCTTGGTCAGGCCGGCAGGCAACTGGCGTCCGATCACCCCGCTGAAGATGACATCGGTGGCCCTGCCCAGGATCTTCGGGCCGACCACGGAGGCGATCACCGAGACCGCACCCATCGCGACGACGAAGCTGAACAGCACCCGTTCGGGACGCATCATGGCGAGCAGTCGGCGCAGCGATGGGCCGAAGCTGACCGCCTTCTCGGCGACGTGCTGGGCCATCGGGCCGTGGCCCATGGCGCGCGGACCGTGCTTGGGGCGCTCGTTGGCGGCCTTCGGCTGGCCGGCTTCGGTTCGCTGGTTCTTGTTGCTCATGCCGCGGCCTCCTCGATGCTGTGCTGCGACTCCACGATTTCGCGGTAGGTCTGGCAGGTCTCCATCAGTTCGTCGTGGTCGCCGATGCCGACGATCCGGCCGTGTTCCAGGACGATGATCTGGTCTGCCTGCTTGATGGTCGACACTCGTTGCGCGACGATCAGCACCGCGGCGTCGCGGGTCCGTGGCCAGAGGGCGGCGCGCAGCCGGGCGTCGGTGGCCACGTCAAGGGCACTGAATGCGTCGTCGAAGACGTAGATCTCGGGTTCCTTGACCAGCGCACGGGCGATCGACAACCGCTGCCGCTGGCCTCCCGAGACGTTGGTGCCTCCCTGCGCGATAGCTGCGTCCAGCTGCCCGTCCATCTCGGAGACGAAGTCGGCGGCCTGGGCGATCTGCAGTGACTGCCAGATCTGCTCGTCGGTGGCGTCCGGATCGCCGTAGCGCAGGTTGGACGCGACCGAACCGGTGAACAGATACGGCTTCTGAGACACCAGCCCGATTCGCGACCACAGCAGGTCGGGGTCGATCTCGCGGACGTCGACACCGTCCACCAGGACGCGTCCAGCCGTGGCGTCGAACAGCCGGGGGATCAGGTTGACCAGAGTCGACTTGCCTGATCCGGTCGAGCCGACCACCGCGGTCAGCTGGCCAGGGCGTAGGTCGAAGGTGAGACCCGAGAGCACCGGTTCCTCGGCGCCCGGGTAGGCGAACTCCACGTCCTCGAACCGGACGGTACCGGTCTCGGGCAGGTCGGTGACCGGGTTGGTCGGTGGCACCACGCTGGACCGCGTGTTGAGCACCTCCATGATGCGGTTGGCGCAGACGGCCGCTCGGGGGGCCATCATCACCATCATCGTCGACATCATCACGCTCATCAGGATCTGCATGAGGTAGGTGAGGAAGGCGGTCAGTTGGCCGATCTGCATCTGGTCGGCATCGATGCGCATGGCGCCGAACCACATCACCCCGACGCTGCCGAGGTTCATCACCAGCATCACGAACGGGAAGAGCACGGCGAACAGGCTGCCGATCGCGAAGGCCAGCCGCATCAGGTCGCTGTTGGCGGCGTCGAAACGTTGCCGTTCGAGAGGCTCGCGGGTGAAGGCGCGGATCACGCGGATGCCGGTGATCTGTTCACGCACGACTCGGTTGATGGTGTCGATCTTGGCCTGGTTGGCCTGGAAGAGCGGCGTCATCCGCCAGACCAGGACGCCGATCACCGACCCGAGCAGCACCACGGCCACCAGGATCAGCCAGCTGAGGGCGCGGTCCTCGCGCAGCGCCATGAAGACCCCGCCGACCATGGTGATCGGCGCGGAGACCATCATGATGCAGGTCATCAGCACCAGCATCTGCACCTGCTGGACGTCGTTGGTGGTGCGGGTGATGAGGCTGGGGGCGCCGAACTGGTTGACCTCGCGGGTGCTGAACGACAGCGTCCGGTTGAACACGGCGGCGCGGACGTCGCGTCCGAAACTCATGGCTGCCTTGGCGCCGAAGTAGACCGCGGCGACCTGACTGACAGCCTGGATGAGGCTGACCCCGAGCATGATCAGGCCGTGCCGGAGGATGAAGTCGGTGTCGCCCTTGGCCACACCCTCGTCGATGATCTGCGCGTTGAGTGTGGGCAGCCCCAGCGACGCGGCGGTGGCGATGAGTTGGAAGATCAGGACGCCGACCAGCAACCCTGCGTAGGGCTTTATGAAGCGGTTGATGAGTGTGACGAGCATGTCGGTTTCAGTCCTTGTGGATGCCGTGGACGAGGACCTCGGCGATGATGGCCGGATCAGTGAGCAGGTTGTCGGAGAGGAAGGGATGGTTGGTCGCGAAGGCGGTCGCCCGCAACAGGGAAGCCGCCTGGTCGGGTGGCAGTCGGAGTTGGTCCGCCCAGGGCTCCAGGGACGCGGCGATGGCCTCCCGCAGCCGGGTGGCGCGCTCGGTGTGGGCCGACGAGTCGTGACCCACCTGGGTGCGGGTGCACTCGCCGTCCCCCAGTGGCAGGGCATGCAGCGCGGCCATCACCGCGCTGGTGGTGTCGATCCGGCCGCGGAGCAGTTCGAGCAGGTGCGTGACGTGCTCCTCGAGACTCGACTGGGTGGGCAGGTCGGCGATCTGATGGCACAGCGCGGTCGGGTCAAGGGTGTCCTCGATGACGGCGACCAGCAGGTGGTGCTTGGTGTCGAAGACCCGGAAGATGGTGCCCTCGGCGATGCCGGCGGCCTCGGCGACCTGCTTGGTGGTGAACTGGCCGCCGCTGGCGATCAGCAGCGGGCGGCTGGCCTCGATGATGGCCTGCCGACGCTCGTCGGGTGGTAGGGGGTTTGCTCTGCGCACGATCGGCAACGCTACATGTGAGTGAGCACTCACTCAAGCCGTTGGGGAACCGGTTGCCGCTAATCCGCGCAGCCAGCCGGTCGATCGACCCGTCCCCGGGCAGGCGTCCATGCCAGACTTGAGGACACCGATCATCAAAGGGAGCCGATCATGAAGCTGTTCTCGTCCGCATACAACGTCTGGCCTGCCGACGATGAGGGCCGCCGGGCCTTCATGGAGGGGCTGATGGAACGCGACTGGTTGGGTGGTCTCGAGTTGGGCTACGCGGACTCCCTGGACTGGCCGGTCGGCACCCCCGACGACCTGCCCGCCATCGTGTCGGGCGTGCCCGGCACCACCGGCCACAACGCCACGGACCCCGAATTCGGTCTGGCCTCGCCTGACGAGGAAGGCCGCCAGCGCGCCCTGGAATGGGCCCGGGGCGAGGCGGCCGCGGTCGCGCGTCTGGTGGCCGAGGGCCACCCGATCAAGGCCGTGCAGATCCATTCCGCACCCACCGGCAAGGCCATCGCCACCATCTTCGCCGATTCCC
This sequence comes from uncultured Actinomycetota bacterium, assembly GCA_963780175.1. Taxonomy (GTDB): domain Bacteria; phylum Actinomycetota; class Actinomycetes; order Propionibacteriales; family Propionibacteriaceae; genus Brooklawnia. Next base: position 101,485 of record CAWAAT010000008.1, read on the forward strand.
TGCTCGAGCTGGCCGGTTGGGACTGGGGTGGCGTGCAGTTGTGGGTCGAGCACTGCGACGCGCACGTCGAGGGCCAGGAACCGAACAAGGGCTACCTCAGCCTGGCCGACGAGCTGGCCATCCTCGACCGGGTATCGGCCGAGGCGCCCCAGGTCAGCTGGGGAATGGTGATCAACTGGGCGCGCAGCGCCATCGAGGGACGCAGCGCCGACACCGCCCTCGACCACATCAAGGCGGCGGCCGCCGCCGGCTGGCTGCGTCATGTCGGGTTCTCCAGTTGCTCGGGTGAGGCAACCCCGTTCGGAGGGCCATGGGCCGATCAGCACCTGCCGTTGGCGGGCACCAGCGTCGCACCGGCCGGATCGCTGCTGGGAGCCGCCGAGGTCGCCCAGGCGATGGCCGCCGCAGGTGACGTGACCTACGGCCTGAAGATCGCGTTGCGTCCCAAGGACCAGTCGGCCGACGAGAAACTGGCAGGCCTCGACGAGAATGCGACCCTGGTGTTGGGTGCCAGGAGCTGATCCCTGATGTCCCTGCTGCCGATGGCTGCCCTGCTGGCAGTCTTCCTGCTGGTCCTGGCGGTGATCGTCCTGGTGTTGAGAGCCGCCGGCAACGCGCGCAACCCCGCCGCCGTCAGCGCCGCCCGCGCCCAGGTGCTGGGTGTGCGGGAGGTCCCGTGCGGCACCGGCGTCCAGCACTGGGTCGCCTTCCGCTTCGCGGATGCCCACCAGCGTGAGCTGATGGCCACCCCCAGCCAGGCCGCGGTAATCTTCCGTGGCCAGGCGGGGGTGGTGCATTTCGCCGGCGACCGGCTGACCGGGTGGGTTCCCGAGTTGGGTCCAGGCCCGCAGGACAGTCACCGCAGCGAATGAGGCAGTGAATGGGTGTGTTCCAGATCGTCCTGGTCATCGTCGTCTTCCTGATGTTGGTGGGCCTGCCGGTGCTGCTCGTCGTGCTGGCCGTGCGCAACCGGGAGCCGATCGTCCCGCTGGGCGCCATGGCGGCCGGGTTGGCCACCGTCGTCGAGCGGGGGGAGACCAGTCTGGGAGGTCAGGTCGTCCGGCAGGTCACTCTCGAGTTCGACGACGGCCGACGCGCTACCCTGATCATCGCCTCCGCCGTGGTGCCCAGACTCAACCTCGGAGACCGCGGTCGGGCCCGGTGGGCGGGGGAGCGACTCATCGGGTTCCAGCTGGCGCCGGCCGTCGAAGGCAGGGATGCCGCTCCCGACGACGCCAGCTAGGCTGACCCGGTGACTGACCAGCCCTCCCAGACGACCAGCCCGGCCCTCGACGCGTCCGAGATCTCTGAGCAGCAGCAAATCCGTCGCGACAAGCGGGCCAGGATGATCGGCTCAGGACGCGAGCCCTACCCGGTCGACATGTCACGCACCCACACGCTCGCCCAGGTGCGGGCCGGCTGGCCCGACCTGGAGTCGGGGCAGGAGACCCAGGACGTGGTCGAGATCGGTGGACGGGTGGTCTTTCTGCGCAACACCGGCAAGCTGTGCTTCGCCACCGTGCAGGACGGCTTCGACCAGGCGTCCAGCGGTGAACGCCTGCAGGTGATGGTCTCACTGGCTGAGGTTGGCGAGCAGGAGCTTGCCGAGTGGAAGAGCGACGTCGACCTGGGTGACTTCATCTGGGTTCGTGGCCGGGTGGTCAGCTCGCGGCGCGGCGAACTGTCGGTGATGGCGAACGCCTGGAAGATCGCCAGCAAGGCGCTGCGCCCGCTGCCCACCCTGCACAAAGACCTGTCGGAGGAGGCGCGCGTCCGTCAGCGTTACGCCGACCTGATCGTCCGGCCGGAGGCCCGAGACATGGTGCGGGTGCGTTCGGCGATCACCAAGAGCCTCCGGCGCACGCTCGACGAGGCCGGCTTCCTCGAGGTCGAGACCCCGACCCTGCAGCTCATCCACGGAGGGGCGGCCGCGCGGCCGTTCCACACCCACCTGAACGCGTTCGACATCGACATGACGATGCGGATCGCGCTGGAGCTCTACCTCAAGCGGGCCATGGTGGGCGGTGTCGAGAGCGTCTACGAGATCGGGCGGATCTTCCGCAACGAGGGCATCGACTCCACCCACTCGGCCGAGTTCACCATGCTCGAGGCCTACCAGAGCTGGGGTGACCACAGGAGCATCGCCGCCCTCACCCAGAAGATGATCATGGACGCGGCCGACATCGTCGGCATCCATCAGATCGAACGCCCGGACGGCTCCGTGATCGATCTGGACGCCGAATGGGTCTGGCTGCCGATCTACGACTCGGTCAGCGAAGCCCTGGGCGAGGCAGTGGACGTCGACACCCCGGTCGAGGTGCTCAGGGCTCATGCCGAGGCACACGACGTGGAGTTCGACCCGAAGCTGGACAGCGGCAAGCTGGTCATGGAACTCTACGAGCACCTCGTCGAGCCCGGTCTGGTGAACCCGACGTTCGTCTGCGACTTCCCCGAAGTGGCCCAGCCACTGGCCCGTCGGCACCGGAGCAAGCGGGGGCTGATCGAGGCCTGGGACCTCATCATCGGCGGCGTCGAGCGGGCCACCGGCTTCAACGAGCTGATCGACCCGATCATCCAGCGGGAGATCCTCACCGTCCAGTCGCTGGCCGCGGCCGCCGGTGACCCCGAGGCCATGCAGTTGGACGAGGACTTCCTCGCCGCCCTGGAACAGGGAGCCCCGCCGATGGGTGGCATGGGGATGGGTGTCGACCGGTTGATCATGATGTTCACCGGTGCAGGCATCCGCGAGACGATCCTGTTCCCCCTCCTGCGCCCCAGCTGAGCCGCCGTTGCCCCAGGGTCGCGCGCGGTCGGTCCGGTAGACTGACGAAAACTTCCACGACCCGGGGGAACCCTTGCCTGAGTTGGGACCTCTAGGTCGGATTTCGGGTGACTATGAGGACATAGGCGCTTGTCAGGGGGCTTTGGTTGTGCTGGTTGGGGCACTAAGAACCTCGGTAGAATTAGCGCTATGAGCCCGTTCCTGCGGAAAGTGAAGACTGCTTCCGGGGCCACGGCCGTGCAGATCGTGGAGAAGAAGCATGGGCAGCGCAGGATCGTGGAGCACCTCGGCTCGGCCCACACCGATGCCCAGTTGGCGGCGCTGATGCATGCTGGCAGGGTCAAGCTGGCTGCCAACCAGCCGGAACTGGACTTCGACCCCGGAACCGGTGGACGTCCCCGCGCCGGTGCTGCGGTGGTGGAGGGCAAAGCGTCGCAGCTGCTGGTCGACGTGATCCGCGGCTCGTGGGACCGGCTCGGGTTCGGAGTCGTGGACGACGAGGCGTTCTTCCAGCTGGTACTGGCACGGTTGGTGGAGCCGACCTCGAAACTCGACAGCCTGCGAGTCATCAAGGACCTCGGGGTGGAACCGGTCCACCTGTCCACGGTGAAACGAGCCCTGAAACGGTGCGCGGCCAAGGACTACCGGCCACTGGTCCAGACAGCCTGCTTCGAGCACGTGTGGTCCGGCGCTGGCGGTGATGTGAGCTTGTTGATGTATGACGTGACCACGCTGTATTTCGAGGCCGAGAACGAGGACGACCTCCGCAAAGTTGGCTTCAGCAAGGAGCGGAGGGTCGACCCACAAATTGTGGTTGGGCTGTTGGTGGACCGCACAGGCTTCCCGTTGGAGATCGCCTGTTTCGAGGGCAGCCAACCCGAGACCCACACCATCATCCCGGTCGTGACCGCCTTCCAGGAACGCAACCAGGTCGCCGACATGGTCGTGGTCGCCGACGCCGGGATGCTCTCGAACACGAACCTGACAGCGATCGACGAGGCCGGGCTCCGGTTCATCGTCGGCTCCCGCGTGACGAAGGCACCCCACGACCTGGCCGAACACTTCCACTGGCACGGCGACAGCTTCACCGACGGCCAAGTCATCGACACCATCACCATGCGCCGCCACAAGCCCGACCCGGAACGGGTCAAGACCCGCCGCGAGCCGGTCTGGCACCCCGACCAGCACCCGCAGTCGTGGCGGGCGGTCTGGCAGTACTCGAGGAAACGAGCCGTCCGCGACGGGCACACCCTCACCTTGCAGGAGAACCGCGCCCGGACGTCATCGAGGGACGCCGCCCTGCGAAGAAGCCCCGGTTCGTGAAGACCAGCGGGCAGAAGACCACCCTCGACGAGCCGCCTCCTGGAGCGGGCACGTGCGCTCGTCGGGCTGAAGGGCTACGTCACCAACATCCCCGCCGCGTCATGCCCGCGGCCGAGGTCATCGCCAGCTACCACGACCTGTGGCACGTGGAGCAGTCGTTCCGGATGTCCAAGACCGACCTCGCAGCCCGGCCGATGTTCGTCCGCACACGCGACGCGATCGAGGCCCACCTGCACCATCGTGTTCACCGCCCTGGCGGTCGCCCGCGACCTCCAAGCCCGATCAGGATGGAGCATCCGCAAGATCGTCAAGACCCTCCGCCCGCTGCAGCACGTCACCATTAGCGTCGGCGACCAGGAACTCACAAGCCCAACCCGTCATCCCCGAGGCCACCGCGAAGATGCTCAGAACTCTGGGGCACTAAAGAGGTCCA